>JBDVBY010000006.1:0-1034244 GCA_039942715.1 Paracoccaceae bacterium | reverse complement strand
TGGTGATGCCAGGCGACAACCTGAAGTTCGAAGTCGAGCTGATCGCCCCAATCGCGATGGAAGACGGCCTGCGCTTTGCGATCCGCGAAGGCGGCCGCACCGTAGGCTCCGGCGTCGTCTCGAAAATCATCGAGTAAGCTTTGAGTGTAAGGCGGGGGTAACCCCGCCATACCACCCATAAAACCAGTTCGACGTGGGGCTTACCCCCCACCTCTCAACCAAAGGAAATCATCATGGCAGCTCAAAGCCAGAATATCCGGATCCGCCTGAAGGCGTTCGATTACCGCGTGCTCGATGCGTCGACACAGGAAATCGTAAACACGGCCAAACGGACAGGTGCGCAAGTGCGTGGCCCGATCCCAATGCCGAACAAGATCGAGAAGTTCACGGTTCTTCGCGGTCCGCACGTCGACAAAAAGTCGCGCGACCAGTTCGAAATCCGTACGCACAAGCGTCTGCTCGACATCATTGACCCAACACCCCAGACTGTGGACGCGCTGATGAAGCTCGACCTTGCTGCTGGTGTTGACGTCCAGATCTCAGTTTAAGGAGGGCTCCTGTCATGTTGCGCTCCGGCGTTATTGCAAAAAAGGTTGGGATGACCCGCCTTTTCATGGAAGACGGAAAGCAGATTCCTGTAACCGTTCTTCAACTCGATGGCCTACAGGTTGTTGCCAAGCGCACGGCTGAAACAGACGGTTATTCCGCTGTTCAGTTGGGTGCCGGTACGGCCAAAGCCAAACGGACGTCTCAAGCCATGCGCGGCCACTTTGCCGCTGCCAAGGTTGAGCCAAAGCGGAAGATTGCGGAGTTTCGCGTTGATGCGGAAAACCTGATCGACGTAGGCGAAGAGATCACTGCCAACCACTATTTTGAGGGCCAGTTCGTTGACGTTTCCGGCACGTCGATTGGTAAAGGTTTCCAGGGCGCGATGAAGCGTTGGAACTTTGGTGGTCTGCGCGCGACGCACGGTGTGTCGATTTCACACCGCTCGCATGGTTCAACTGGTCAGTGTCAGGACCCCGGTAAGGTGTTCAAAGGCAAGAAAATGGCTGGTCACATGGGTGCGGCTCGTATCACAACGCAAAACCTTCAGGTTGTGCGCACTGATGCGGATCGTGGCCTGATCATGGTCAAAGGCGCTGTTCCCGGTTCCAAAGGTGGTTGGGTGACGATCAAGGATGCGGTGAAGAAGCCGGTTCCTGAGAACGTAATCCTGCCAGCCGCTTTGAAATCGGCTGCTGCTGCTGCTGAAAAGGCTGCTGAAGAGGCCGCTGCTGCGGCTGCGGCAGAGGCCGAAGCAGAAGCTGCGCGTTTGGCTGAAGAGCAGGCTGCACAGGAAAGTGCCGCATTGGCTGAAGCTGAGGCTGAGATTGCTGCGGACAAAGCCGAAGAGGGCGACGCCCCGGCGGCTGATGAGAAGAAGGAAGGCGACGAATGAAACTCGACGTGATCAAACTGGACGGCAAGAAAGCCGGGTCGGTCGATCTTGGCGACGAGATCTTCGGGCTTGAGCCCCGTGCCGACATTCTGCACCGCGTGGTTCGCTGGCAGCGCAACAAAGCGCAAGCTGGTACGCACAAAGTGAAAACACGCTCTGAGGTCAAATACTCGACCAAGAAGATCTATCGTCAGAAGGGGACCGGCGGCGCACGTCACGGTGCTCGCTCTGCGCCGATCTTCCGCGGTGGTGGTGTTTACAAAGGCCCAAAGGTGCGTAGCCACGGCCACGAGCTGACCAAAAAGTTCCGCAAATTGGGCCTGCGCCACGCGCTGTCCTCTAAGGCGGCGACTGGCAATCTGGTTATCATCGAGGATGCGGCTGCGAAGGACGCCAAGACGGCGGCTTTGGCCAAGCAGGTTTCCGAGCTTGGTTGGAAGCGCGCGCTTGTTATCGACGGTGCTGAGGTTGACGCAAACTTTGCGGCTGCCACGGCGAACCTGAGCGATATCAACGTTCTGCCATCGATGGGTGCAAACGTTTATGACATCCTGAAAAGTGACACGCTTGTGATCACGAAAGCAGGCGTCGAAGCATTGGAGGCTCGTTTGAAATGAGTGCCACAGCACAGCAATACGACGTGATCCGCAAGCCGATCATCACCGAGAAGGCCACCATGGCGTCTGAAAACGGCGCAGTGGTGTTTGAAGTGGCGATTGATGCGACAAAGCCCCAGATCAAAGACGCCGTTGAGGGTCTGTTTGGTGTGAAGGTGAAAGCCGTAAACACCACGATCACAAAGGGTAAGGTCAAGCGGTTCCGCGGCCAATTGGGCAAGCGGAAGAACGTGAAAAAGGCCTATGTGACCCTTGAAGAGGGCAACACAATCGACGTGACAACTGGCCTTTAACCAGAACAACACGACGTCTTTTGAAAGCCCCGCTTTTTGGCGGGGCTTTCTTTTTTGCCTATCAAGGTGCGTGAGTTACACCCG
This sequence comes from Paracoccaceae bacterium, assembly GCA_039942715.1. GTDB lineage: Bacteria > Pseudomonadota > Alphaproteobacteria > Rhodobacterales > Rhodobacteraceae > JABDJX01. The sequence goes on along the minus strand of JBDVBY010000006.1, from coordinate 1,031,809 downwards.
TTTCCATTTTGACCGAAGTATGACGCGAATAGTGTAAACGTTCGCTTCTAGCCGCTTGTTCGCCTTAAATCTTACCAAATTGTTAGCTTTAAAAGCGCCAGCTTGTTCAGCGGGTCGGCTGCTGAAGGTACCCTAAAAAAAGGCGATTTGTTATGAAATTTCAAAAGGTTTTCACGTTTTTGGTGGCAACAAGCATTCTGGCGACTCCCCTTGCTGCGCAGCAAGCCCAGGTCATTCAGGCGGCTGTAAACTCCGGCAATGCTGTTCAGGAAAACGCTGAAAAGCGCATTCGGACCTCGGTGAGAATTAAAATGCGGGCGCAGTCTATTGCTGCTTCTGTCTGCCATCTGCAGTTGGGAATTGACCAAGCAGCGCTACACGCGCCATTGGACGGTCAGGTTGCTGAATTCGAACAGTTTGTCTCAGCCCTTACAGTTGGTGATGCCAGTCTCGACATCGTCGAGCCGGAAACCCGCCGCAAGACGCTTCACGCGGCTTCGCTCATCACGGACTCTTGGACGACGTTTAAACCTGCTGTTGAGAAGGTCGCGGCGGGCAATGGAGATACTGCGGACGTTGATGTGATTGTTGCGGAAAGCCTGCATGTCCTTGAGGCCGGGCACGATTTTACAGCCGAGTTGGTTCAGCAATATGCAAACCCAGCTCAGGCGACTTTTGCTGATCTGTTTACAATCGTACTGGCAACCCGTCAGGGGATGCTGGCGCAAAAGATGTCGAAGCAGGCATGCTTGGCGTCATACTCCGGTGGGGATGCCGCCGAGAACCTTGGCAAAACCATGAAGGTTTTTGAAAGCACGCTTGAAGCGCTGCGCGACGGTATGCCTGCCGCTGGTATTGGGAAACCACCGACCAAAGAGATCGCTGCCGTGTTGGAAAAAAAGGTTGCGCAGTGGGCTGCCGTAAAGCCGCTTCTTATGGAAATCCAGAACGGTTCTCAGGTGAGCGTTGAGGCGCAGATCGACAAGATGAATAAGCTGGATGAGTTGATGGAAGCGATGCTTGAAGTCTCAAGCCTTTATGTTGGCTATACGATGAGCAAGCAAAACTAAGGCAAGACGGCGTGACGACGGGTCTTTAAACCTTTCGCACGTGTAAGAATTTTGAGAGGCCCTGCCGTTTGGTGGGGCCTTTTCATTTGCGCAACGTTCGGTGGGTGGGTGTTGCTTGCAATGAGGTGGGGCGTTAACGCCTTTGTTTGCGGGGAAATGAGCGTAAGTGGCGTATCGGTATCGCGTCGGTATGACGTCGGTATCACGTAGGTGCGTATAGGGATGGGACTGAGGCAGGCGCTAGATGTGATGCGTGCGTTAGGGAAGGTTAAGGTTTGGTGAAAGCGAGCGGTGCACAGTGACTGCGCACCACTCGACGATTGCATTTTACCGCGCGGGGCAAGCAATCGTGGCTTTGTACCAAGTGCTCACCACCGGCGAAATGACGCTCGCCACAGTGCCATCATATTCATAGGAAACCACATCAAAGCCTTGCGGGCATATCTGATCGCCATAGAAGTTGAGTTGCTGTTTAGTAATCTTTGCCGTTCTTCGAGCCGATTTTATATTTCTCTGGCTCAATGGCACAGGCGCTTAGTACTGCAAATGACCCTAACAAAAGAAGTGTTTTGCGAAACATCAGAGCTCTCCAATTATCTTCAATATAAAGAAGGCTCTAATCCCCAAATTTGCCGAAACAAGAGCGGGTTTCTAGCGAAATTGTGTTGGGTTTTGCTTGCTAGAGCACGAAATCAAGGCCGAAGGCCGCTGTCTCTCGGTGAGTTTGCAGGCAAACTCACTTGCCGACAGGTGACTGCAAGGCAGTCACCGATTGGCCAGCGCCGGCCCGGCCCCATGGGCCGGCGCTTTGGTTGGGCTTGGTGCTTAGATTTGAAGGAAGATGTGCTTGGCTGGGATAAAGCGCTGTCGCGGGGAGGTCAGATGCGCCGCCCCGCCGGTCCGGCGCACACTGCGGGCATCATCCATCTAATTTATTGAGACCACGCACAATTCTGTCGATACTATGGATTTCGCGCTCCAAAGCTCGCTTCAAACCAATAAGTTCGGATTTTGAGAGGTATTGGTGGTGGCCACTTTCAAAGTATCGTCGGAAATCACTCATAAATACTGCGAGCACTTCTTTAGGTGCATTGGATGACGATTTCGGTGCCGCAAGCATGACTGCTTCATTCTTAATGTGGTTAATGGTCTGTATTAGTTCAGAGTTTTCAGGTCGCATCTGAACCGCTGCCTCTTGTGCCAACGCCTCTATCAATTTTAAAGCGGTTATCGGCTCTACGGCTTTGCCAGCATCGGCTTTAGTTGCTGTAGCTCTAGACACATCTGATTTAGTGGCCAACTCGGAAACTGTCATCCTAAGATCGGTTCGGATTTGCTTTAGTTTCGCAAAGCTTGACTGGGCGCAAGGTCTGGACATCAAAAAACTCCATAATTGACTAAAAATGATTATCAAAAATTTATATATGACTAAAAATGAATAGTAAAGTTAAAAAATGAAATTTTATGGCACGATTATTAGTCAATAATAGTCACTATGGTTGTTTTATTATTGAATTGCGCGAATGGAGATGCTATCTGGTCAGCTGTCAGAGAGGAGAAAAAAATGCTGACGGACAACGAAAAAAAGGTCCTAGCGCTGCTCGCTTTGATGCAAACGCTAGCAACACTAGGCCTTCTATACCTCGAAGTAATAAAGGTATAAAACTCTTGGGGCTGGAATTTCCAGCCCCTTTTTTGTGGACGGCCTGCTCTCTTTTCATACCCCTTGCCACACCCCATCCCCCTTGCTACACACCGCCATCGCTTCACCCCGGATTCGTCCGGGGTGGTGTGCTTTGGGGAACTCCCCAACCAAGAATTGCGACCCGAAAGGGGCGTTTTAAACAGAAAAGCCGGGAACATCACCCGGCACCAAACGGAAGACAGAAAGCATGGCACTTAAGTCGTATAAGCCGACGACGCCGGGCCAGCGTGGGCTGGTGCTGATCGACCGTTCGGAGCTTTGGAAAGGCCGTCCGGTCAAATCCCTTACCGAGGGTTTGACCAAGAAGGCGGGCCGGAACAATACCGGACGGATCACGATGCGTCGTCGTGGTGGGGGCGCAAAGCGTCTTTACCGGATCATCGATTTCAAACGTCGTAAACTGGATATGGAAGCCACGGTTTCGCGTATCGAATATGACCCGAACCGGACTGCGTTTATCGCGCTTGTTCATTACACTGATGGCAGCCAAGCCTATATCCTGGCCCCTCAGCGTCTTGGCGTTGGTGACAAAGTGATCGCCGGTGCAAAGGTTGACGTGAAGCCGGGCAACGCAATGCCGTTCACTGGCATGCCTATCGGTACAATCGTTCATAACATCGAGATGAAGCCCGGTAAGGGTGGTCAGATCGCGCGTGCTGCTGGCACGTATGCCCAGTTTGTGGGTCGCGATGGTGGCTACGCTCAGATCCGCCTTTCCTCCGGTGAACTGCGTCTGGTGCGTCAGGAATGCATGGCCACCGTTGGTGCCGTGTCGAACCCTGACAACAGCAACCAGAACTTTGGTAAGGCTGGCCGCAACCGTCACAAGGGCATCCGCCCCTCTGTGCGTGGTGTGGTCATGAACCCCGTCGATCACCCGCATGGTGGTGGTGAAGGTCGGACATCGGGTGGTCGTCACCCAGTGTCGCCATGGGGCAAGCCAACCAAAGGTGCACGCACCCGTAACAAGAACAAGGCGTCTTCGAAGCTTATCCTTCGCTCGCGTCATTCGAAGAAGAAGAGGCGCTAGAGATGAGCCGTTCTGTATGGAAAGGCCCCTTCGTCGACAGCTATGTCTTGAAGAAGGCCGAAAAATCGCGTGAGTCAGGCCGCAACGAAGTGATCAAAATCTGGTCGCGCCGTTCAACAATCCTGCCTCAGTTCGTTGGTCTCACCTTTGGTGTGTACAACGGTCAAAAGCACATTCCGGTTAACGTGTCCGAGGACATGATTGGCCAGAAGTTTGGTGAATATTCGCCAACGCGCACCTATTACGGTCACGCGGCTGATAAAAAAGCGAAAAGGAAATAAGCCATGAGCAAGGAAAAGAATCCTCGCCGCGTGGCGGACAATGAAGCGATGGCAAAAACGCGCATGCTGCGTACATCGCCTCAGAAACTGAATCTGGTTGCAGCGATGATCCGTGGTAAGAAGGTGGAGAAGGCTCTGTCCGATCTCACGTTCTCCAAGCGTCGGATTTCGGATGACGTGAAGAAGTGTCTTCAGTCCGCCATCGCCAATGCTGAAAACAACCACAACTTGGACGTGGACGAGCTGATCGTCGCGGAGGCTTATGTTGGTAAGAACCTGACCATGAAGCGCGGACGCCCTCGGGCCCGCGGTCGTTATGGCAAGATCTTGAAGCCATTTGCAGAGCTGACCATCAAAGTCCGTCAAGTCGAGGAGCAAGCGTAATGGGTCATAAAGTAAACCCGATTGGCATGCGTCTTCAGGTCAACCGCACCTGGGACAGCCGCTGGTACGCCGATACGAAAGACTATGGTGATCTTCTTCTTGAAGACATCAAGATGCGCGAATTCATCAAAGAAGAGTGCAAGCAAGCCGGCGTCAGCCGTGTGATCATTGAGCGTCCGCACAAGAAGTGCCGCGTTACTGTGCACACAGCCCGCCCTGGTGTGATCATCGGTAAGAAAGGTGCAGACATCGAAACTCTGCGCAAGAAACTTGCCGCGATGACCGATAGCGAGCTTCACCTGAACATCGTTGAAGTGCGCAAGCCTGAGTTGGACGCAGCATTGGTTGCTGAATCCATCGCTCAGCAGCTTGAGCGTCGTGTGTCGTTCCGTCGTGCGATGAAACGCTCGGTTCAAAACGCAATGCGCATGGGATCGCTTGGTATCCGCGTGAACGTTGCGGGTCGTCTTGGCGGTGCCGAGATTGCGCGGACCGAATGGTATCGTGAGGGGCGCGTGCCGCTTCACACATTGCGCGCTGACATTGATTACGCTCTTGCCGAAGCGCAAACCGCTTACGGTATCATCGGGATCAAGGTCTGGATCTTTAAAGGCGAAATCATGGAGCACGACCCTGCGGCACGCGATCGCCGTCAGCAAGAGCTTCAGGACGGCCCAGCCCCTCGCGGTGCTGGTGGCGGCCGTGGCCGGAATTAAGGTGATTTGATATGTTACAACCAAAACGCACAAAATTCCGCAAGATGCACAAAGGCCGGATCAAAGGTCTCGCCAAAGGCGGGTCTGATCTGAACTTTGGCACCTACGGTCTGAAAGCGACTGAGCCTGAGCGTGTGACTGCACGTCAGATCGAAGCCGCCCGTCGTGCCATGACGCGTCACATGAAACGTCAGGGCCGTGTCTGGATCCGCATCTTCCCCGACACCCCGGTCACCTCTAAGCCTGTCGAAGTTCGTATGGGTAAAGGTAAGGGTTCGGTGGATTTCTGGGCCTGCAAGGTCAAGCCGGGTCGGATCATGTTTGAGATCGACGGTGTTGCTGAGCCGATTGCACGTGAAGCGCTGCGTCTTGCAGCGATGAAGCTGCCGGTGAAGACACGGACTGTGGTTCGCGAGGACTGGTGATTCTGTCTTAAAGCACTACAATTCGATAGAAAATGTCCCCGTTAGTTGTCTGGCGGGGATTTTTTTTGCCCACAAAATAGCGCATCTTATACAATATATTGAGCGAATTCTGTGGGAAATTACCAGATATAGAAGTGCTTGCAGGACCCTGTGGTGAGTCGCCTTGACAGACACATGTCAAAACCGAACACTGTAACGGACATCGAGATTTAACGCGCCGCCAAGGCTGGCGGCCAAGGCGGCGCTGACGTTGTCGATTTCCGCATCTAACCTAGGTGGGCCGCTGCGGATCCCAATGTACGATAGTTTGAGATTAGTTCTCAAATTAATTGGTAGTCAAGCGCGGCCTATCGCATTTAGTGAAAGGAAGCCAAAAAATGGCTACCAAGACCGCGCAGATTCGTTGCGTAAATAAGCAAGACAGGCAGAACCCTTGGGAGCGTATCACTCACGTCGGTGGCACAAACCCAGATGGTTCCAGATGGAAACAGACACAGGAACAGGTCATTCAAAAGATCGAAAGTCGTGAATGGTCTTTCTACGTCGAAGTTCGGGGTGACAAAGTAAATGTCATCGTTGCCAAAAGCCGCTTGGGGAACAAGTATCTAAAAACTGAGCCTGACGGCGATGAGCCGAACAATCTGCTTAGCTTGCCTGAATGCCCTTAATGTAGAAAGTGTTTGCCCGGGCGACCAGCCCAGGCAGCGCCCGACCCTCCCGGCGGGAGGGCGCATTGCAACGGTTCAATCATCCCAGCCGGAAGATGTGCTTTGAGAGATTAAGCACTCGTGTTCAGTCGTTTAAAAAGCGCCATCCCAGGGTCGGGCGCTGCCCTACCGTTGTGCGTAAACCCTTAAAACCCTCCCGAAACGCCACAAACAAACACCATCCTTGCAACAACTTCGCCACATTCCGCCTCAACAAGCTGGTGTCGACGAATTGGAAACAATCCGATTGTCTGAATTTAATTGAGAGCGGAGCCCATACAATGGCGACCAAGACAGCAAAGAAGCCGGCCAAAGCAGCAGCGAAGCCGAAAACGAAGACAGCGGCGAAGGTAGCAGCCAAGCCGAAGACTGCAGCTAAGGCGAAGACGACGGCCAAGGCAGCTGCCAAGCCAAAGACAGTTGCAAAGGCGAAAACGGCAGCGAAAGCAGCCACCAAAGCCAAGACAGTCGCCAAGAAGCCAGCGGCAAAGGCCGCCACTAAGGCGAAGACAACCAAGGCAACAGCGAAGCCGAAGACAAAGGCCAAGGCAAAGGCGACAGCAAAAGCCGTCGCTAAGCCCAAGGCAAAAGCAGCAGCCAAGCCTAAGGCAACCGCCAAGGCGAAAACGGCTTCAAAGGGCGCGAAGTCCTTCGCAGCGCCAACAAGCCATGAGTTCACGATCCGTGACGCCGAAGGTGTTGTCGGGTCTGTTCGCCTTAAGCCGACGTCGGTTGCTTGGAAGGCGAAGTCTTCAAAAGCTTACAGCCAAATCAGCATTGCCCAGCTTGCAGCGTTGACTGCAGAGCATGGCCGTCAGGTGAAAGCCTAAGCGATACGCCATTGGCTCGGGCGAATTGCGCCCGGGCTGACCTTTTTCTAAAGGCGTTTCTCACAACTTCCTGTGAACGCACGCCCCGGATCCTCACGCAACAACGTGATTTACCCCGTTACCAGTGGTTCGCCATTGTGGAGCGCATGACACATGCAACTCTCCTCTCCGCCGCTCTGATTGCTTTGGCGACGCCCAGCTTGGTCGAAGCCCCGCGCATCCTGACTTTGCAAGGCAGTTCCGACGCCAGCCTTCCCGGTGCCAAAGACGGCACCAAACACGGGGTCATCGTTCGCCGTGGTTCGGGTTTTCCCGACCCCATCGTGATCGAGACGCCAAAGGTCGTCGTCGAAGACGCGCCCGCAACACCGGTGCGCAAGAAGACAAAAAAGAAACGCAGACGCGGGTGGTGATCAGTCCCGCGTATTCTCTGCGTGTGCGTAAGAAACGATTTCTGGCGGTGCGATCAGCAGATCGCTGAGCCCGCCCCAGATGGTCTGAATTTGCGGAACTGCAGCGTTCGCGGCGTCTTCGCTTTCGTAAATCGCAATCGCCACGCCTGTTCCATCGTCGTTCCACATCGCATAATTCGCGACTCCACCTGCGATATCACGCAGTTTCTCGCGGATGGCAGGAATGCGGCTGACCATTTCGTCCAGCCTTGCAGCGTCGCCTTTGAAATGTGTGATCCGTCCGTACATGATGTGCTCCCCAGCGTTTGAATAGATTTTCCAAGGCTCGAACAACGTTACGCTATGGAGCGCTTCAGCACTTATTCAGCAGGGACGGACGCCAGATGCGGCACCCGGCGTGCGGGCACAAACTCTGGCTCGAACACGCCCAGATCGGCCACCTCTGTCCGCAAGCGATCCAGTTGAGACGCGACCGAGCTTTCTTCGGCATCCACGTCTTCCATCAACCGTTTCAATTCACGTGTGTCCGCAAATGCCTGTTGAATGCGCGCCTCTAACTCTGACGCATCCGCATGACGCTGCACCAGCGAGTCACGCGCGCGCGCGACTTTCTCATCCGAATACACCTCAGCCAACTCGCGGCTTTGTGCGCTCATCTGTGCCGCCATGGTCAGAAGTTCGGCGTCCATCTCGGCTAAACCGGGCTGGTCCTTTAGATACTGGTACCGCTCACGCACCGCATCAAACTCGCGGCGCATTTCGAACGTTTCGGCGCGGTCTGCCATATGGGCGGCACGGTAGGCGCGGGTGACATCGTCCATGTTCACCTCAAAGTCGCGGTGTGACGTTTCCAGACGCATCACACGACGTGTTGAGGGAAGAAACAGTGCAACCATGATCAAAAGAGCGGTGACGCCCAGTTGAAGCGCCATGCCTGCCCATGGCACTGCCTCGCCTGCGTAAGTGATGGAAAGCTGGGGCCAAGGAAGAATTTCAGCGAAAGCGAGGCCTGACGCGACAGCACCAATCAGGGCTGCACCGCCCAGAATTGCCATAGCTGCGAGTTGGCCAAAATTAACGATTTTCAAATAAGATAGAGAATTCATAACACTACACCCGTACACACAAAAACTAAGTTGAACTTAACATAATATGGGTACGAACGGGGCTGATTGCGTGGAAACAAACTGTCACCTCAACCTATACGTGTCCAAAGCGCCGCACTGTTGTTGACGCGATGCTTCGTGCTAAACGGCGCTAATGGATATTAGATCGCTCTTTGTCACCCGCCTTTGTCACACGAAGCTTGAAGGTATTGATGCCGCTGAGTTGGAGGCGTCTTGCCTTTCGATTGCTGGCGATGATGAAGCGGGACAGACATGGTGCGAGGAAAATGATTTTCCTGGCTACACCAGCTATGCGAGCTTGAGTGATCTGCCGTGGCGGTTCCCGATCTTTGAACAGATGAAGGTTGCGCTTGACCGTCAGGTGGCCGCGTTTGCCAAAGAGCTAAATTTTGATTTGGGCGAAAAGCCATTGGTGCTTGAGGATATGTGGATCAACATTCTTCCTGAAGGCGGCATTCACACGGCACACATCCACCCACATTCCGTGATTAGCGGGACGACCTATGTGGCGATGCCGGAGGGTACCAGCGCACTGAAACTGGAAGACCCTCGTCACGCGATGATGATGGCCGCACCACCGCGTCAGATGGATGCGCCGGAAGAACTACAGAACTTTGTCTACATCAAGCCTAAGGTGGGCGATGTGCTGATGTGGGAAAGTTGGTTACGTCATGAAGTGCCAATGAACATGGCCGAAGACGACCGGATCAGCGTCAGCTTTAATTATAGGTGGGGCTAGGCCTTCATCTATTCAGAAATACTCTCAAGGGGGTTTGGGGGAGCGATGCTCCCCCAATTGATCGGCGCGCGTTAGCGCGGCGAAGCCAATTTAGCCAAACCAGCCTTTGACCTTGCCCCAAACCGATTTCTTAGCGGGCACGTCAATGACCGAACCAGTCACAACTTCGCTTCCTTTAAGTTCCGGCAGCGGTTCGCTGTCAAAATGCTCTTCATCTGGCTGAACTGCAGCCTTTTGAACAACTTCCTCGGTAATCTCGGCAAAGGTTGTCATTTTGGCGAGCGTTTCGGGGCCGGCAAGACCGTCGGCATCAATCCCGTTTGCGGCCTGAAACTCTTTGACAGCCGCCTCGGTGCCACCACCAAAGATGCCGTCTGCGCCGATGCCAAGCCCTTCCTGCAAGGATTTCACAGCAGCGCCGCGCGATCCTTTGCGCAGCAGAACCAACTCGTGCAGGCCCATTGCCGTAAACGTGTCAGGACCGGCGATGCCGTCCACGGCCAGTCCGTTTGCGGCTTGAAATTCTTTGACAGCCGCCTCGGTGCCAGGACCAAAATCGCCGTCTGCAGCGATGCCCAGCTTTTCTTGCAAGCGTTTTACCGGCGCGCCTTTAAGCCCGCGTTTCAAAATCGACATAGATAAATCCTCGTAGCAGTTTCCGACCCCTTGGGCCTAGATTACACGGCCAGTCCGTAAAGCCAAGTCAGCCAAAGCCCGCCTGCCAGGCCGGTGACAAGCGCATGGGGCTTATCTGGCTTTGGCAGCCCAACGCGTGGGGCAAATTGCTTAAATGCGACGGCAAGTGCTGCGCCTATGAGCACTGCGACAGGCAGAAGAAAAAGGCCAAGCAGCGCACCAGAGGCCGCGAGCAGAAGTGCCGCGTGGCTATAAGCGCTGGTTTGCGCGTTGCCTCGGGTCGCGGCGAAGGCGGCTAACCCAAGGGCCAAGCCTGCCGCGTGCGCTGAGAAAGGCCCTGTGAGGCCTCCTGCTGACATGGCAAGCCCGGCAAGGGCCAGCAGGGCAACAAGCCCTTGTACAACGTCTGTGCGCGTGGCGTGCAGCAATACGATCGCTTGCAGTACCCAAAGGAGCGCAACGGTTTGGGCGGAAAAGGCAGAAGACGCTGCCAAGGCCCCCCAGAGCGCCAAGATTAGCGCGGCGGCTTCCGGCCAAAGCAGGGCAGGCGACAGCGATTGCCCGCAACAGCGCGCTTTGCCCCTATTCCATAGCCACGACAAGACCGGCACCAAATCAATCGCGCCCAGCGTCTTGCCACAGCTGTCACAATGCGAACGCCCCTCCGGTGGCCCGGGGTTCCCGGCGCGCGCCCGGTCGGCCCAGCATTGCAGGAAAGACGCGGTCATGGGGGCCATCGCGACGAGAACGGCTGTGGTGACGAGGAGAATGTCGGACAAGATCATGGTGCCAATTATCTCTGCGCAAAAAGAGTTCGCAACAAGCAATATAAGCGTTTGATTTCAGGCCGATCGTTCCGGGTCATTTTTGTGCCAAGTTTGAATGCTCAATTGCGCCCAACGTTTGGAAAGGACTTCTTGGTGGCGCTTGTTTTGGTTCCCCACACACTTCGCATTTCAGTTGATCCTGAGTCAGATTGCGAGTCTGTCGCAGCCCTTATGACTATGGCGTGGAATGACGGACGCAGATTTGACGAAACCTTGGCCCTCTTTCGTTTTGCGACGGCAAAGGATGTTTGTGAATTTTTCCGCGATGCCTATTGGTCGAAAACGCCGGAAGACATTGCCGTGCTCAATGCCATCGCAGTCAGGCCAGATTGTGGGTTCGGTATGGCTCTGGAGATTTTGGAGACGATTGATGGCTTGGCATTTTTAACAGGTTGTCCGATTTCGTTTGAGACGGACAACGCAATCTTGGAGCTAACGAAGCGCATCATTTCGCGTCTGCAATCTGATGAATATCGCTTGGATCAAGTGGGCGACATCCTGATCACAACGAACAAGATTAAATCGGTACTTGTTGATCGTCTTGGTGCGGCGGACACAGCATATCATCTATCTGAGGGGCAAATCACAAAGCTATGGCCGCTGCTGAAATGCGCCGGATGATGAAGGACGCAAAGCAAATAAAGGATAAAACTGCGTTTCCGTTTGAATTGCCGGATCTGATCAATGCAATGCGGATGATCCACGAAGATGTGACGCCCCATCCGGATCACCCGCTTGCTGAGGTAACCAGCAACGTAAAGCGGGCGATGGGCAAATAAAAAAGGCGCCCAAAAGGGGCGCCTTAATTTTCGGTGTGTCTTAAAAAGCTTAACCGCGCTCTTCGACAATCTCTACCAGATGCGGGATCGAATTGACCATGCCGCGTACCGAAGGAGTGTCTTCCAGCTCGCGGGTTTTGTGCATTTTGTTCAGGCCCAGACCAACCAGCGTTGCACGCTGTTTTTCGGGGCGGCGGATCGGAGAGCCGATCTGCTTAACAACAATAGTCTTTGCCATGGTTTAGGCCTCCTCAGCGACTTGGGCGCTTTCCTGCGGCGCATCTTCACGCTTTGGCAGGATGTCGGCGACCTTTTTACCGCGACGCTGTGCGACAGACCGAGGCGATGCTTCGCCTTTGAGACCGTCAATCGTTGCGCGGATCATGTTATATGGGTTCTGCGAACCGATCGACTTGGCGACAACGTCCTGAACGCCCAGCATTTCGAACACAGCACGCATAGGACCACCGGCAATGATACCAGTACCGGTTGGCGCAGTGCGCATCACAACCCGGCCAGCACCGTGGCGACCGTTGACGTCGTGGTGCAACGTGCGACCTTCGCGCAGGGGCACGCGGATCATCTGGCGCTTGGCTTGTTCCGTTGCCTTGCGGATCGCCTCAGGCACCTCTTTGGCTTTACCTTTGCCGAAACCGACGCGACCTTTTTGGTCACCGACGACGACGAGGGCAGCAAAACCAAAGCGCTTACCACCTTTAACCGTCTTGGAAACGCGGTTGATGGCGACAAGGCGGTCTGCGAATTCTGGCGTTTCATCACGACGATTGCCGCGCTGATTGCCCCGATTGTTATCTCTGGCCATGTGGCCTCCTTAAATTTGGTGGCGCAAGGCGCCGGATTGTCCAACCTCAGTGAGCAGAGCTCCTGGGTCATCGGAAACGGCCCCGCGAAGGGGCCGCTCGCAAAGATTTAGATCTTCAAACCACCTTCACGCGCAGCTTCGGCCAAGGCCTTTACTTTGCCATGAAAGAGGAAACCACCACGGTCGAAGAAAGCTTCTTCGACGCCCGCCTTTTTGGCGCGCTCGGCGATTGCAGCGCCGACCTTTGTTGCAGCTTCGATGTTGTTCTTGCCAACCACGCCCAGTGACTTCTCCAAAGAAGAAGCGCTGGCCAAAGTTGTGCCTGCCACATCGTCGATCAGCTGCACGCTGATGTTTTTGTTTGAGCGGTGTACCGAAAGCCGTACGCGGCCTGCGTTCACCTTGCGAAGTTTGTTCCGAACACGCTGGCGGCGCTTTTGGAACAATTCCCGTTTGCTGAGTGCCATCTGTCTGGTCCTTACTTCTTCTTGCCTTCCTTGCGGAAGATATACTCGTCGAGATATTTGATGCCTTTGCCTTTATAGGGCTCGGGCTTGCGCCATTCGCGGATGTTCGCCGCAACCTGACCGACAAGTTGTTGATCGATGCCTTCAACGATGATCTGCGTGTTCTTTGGAACAGTCACAGTCACGCCCTCGGGCACTTCAAAGTTGACATCGTGGCTTAGGCCAAGGTTCAGCTGCAGGTTCTTGCCCTGAAGCTGAGCACGGTAACCAACGCCGTTGATCTCAAGCTCTTTCTTGAAACCGTCGGTGACGCCGGTGACCAAGTTTGCAACCATCGTGCGGCTCATGCCCCACTGCTGGCGTGCACGCTTAGACTTGCCACGCGGCTCGACCGATACCACATTGCCGTCGACAGCGATGCTCACGTCATCCGTTGCGGTAAATTCACGAGTGCCCTTAGGCCCCTTTACCGAAACAGTCTGACCCGACACGCTGGCTTCGACGCCAGAGGGCAGTTCAATCGGTTTTTTTCCAATTCGAGACATTGTTTTCTCTCCTTAGAAGACTGTGCAGAGCACTTCGCCGCCAACATTGGCGCTTCGTGCTGTTGCGTCTGACATGACACCTTTCGATGTCGAGACGATCGACACACCCAGGCCCTGACGGACCTGTGGGATGTCTGAAGAGCCCATGTACACACGACGGCCAGGCTTGGATACGCGTTTGATTTCGCGGATCACAGGCTCGCCCTCGTAATACTTGAGGCTGATCTCGATGGCCGGGTGGCCGTCTTTGCCAGTGGTTGATTCATAGCCGCGGATGTAGCCTTCGTCGGCCAAAACATCCAAAACCCATGCGCGAAGCTTCGACGCAGGAGTGTCGACTGTTGATTTGCCGCGCATTTGTCCATTGCGGATGCGTGTCAGCATATCTCCAAGAGGATCGTTCATAATTTATACCCTCCCTTACCAGCTTGATTTCACGAGGCCGGGGATCTGGCCTTGCGAGCCCAGTTCCCGAAGCGCGATACGCGACATCTTAAGCTTGCGGTAGTACGCGTGCGGACGTCCCGTAAGCTGGCAACGGTTGTGAAGACGTGTAGCAGAGCTGTTGCGCGGCAGTTTTGCCAGTTTCAGGCTTGCCTTGAAACGCTCTTCTACAGGTTTCTCTTGATCACTTACGATCGCTTTAAGCTCGGCACGTTTGGCGGCGTACTTGTCCACCAGCGCCTGACGCTTTTTCTCGCGTTCGATCATTGATTTTTTTGCCATATCAAATTCTCTCCCAGGCTCAGCTGTTGAACGGCATGTTGAAAGCTTTCAACAGCGCCTTGGCTTCTGCATCCGTGTTGGCATTGGTGCAGATGATGATGTCCATTCCCCAGTTCTCATCGACTTTATCAAAGTCGATTTCAGGGAATACGATGTGCTCTTTGAGGCCCATGGCATAGTTGCCACGACCGTCAAACGATGAGCCTTTCACGCCGCGAAAGTCACGAATACGTGGCATTGCAACAGTGATCAGGCGATCAAGAAAGTCATACATCCGGTCACCGCGTAGGGTTACCTTGGCACCCAACGGCATTTCTTCACGAACGCGGAAGCCAGCAATGGACTTCTTTGCTTTTGTGATCACAGCTTGCTGACCAGCGATAGCTGTCAGGTCGGCATGTGCGGATTTGGCTTTCTTAGAGTCTTTTACAGATTCAGCGCCTGCGCCAATATTCAGGACAATTTTGTCCAGACGCGGGATTTGCATATCGTTCTTGTAAGAAAACTCTTCTTTCATCGCCGCACGGATTGTGTCGACGTAAAGCGTCTTAAGACGCGGGGTGTAGGTTGCTGTATCAAGCATCAGATCGTGTCCCCCGTGGTCTTGGCAAAACGCACCTTTTTGTCGCCATCCATGCGGAAGCCGACGCGGGTTGCTTTGCCGTTGCTGTCAAGAAGCGCCAGATTAGACAGGTTAATCGGCATCGGCTTTGGCTGACGGCCGCCCTGATCAGATTGGCTTTGCTTTGTGTGGCGGATCGCGATGTTCACACCGTCGACGATGGCCTTATTCGAACTTGGATCAACAGAGGCGATTTCGCCTTCTTTGCCTTTGTCCTTACCAGCCAGAACGACGACCTTATCGCCTTTTTTAAGTTTCGCAGCCATCAGAGCACCTCCGGAGCGAGCGAAATGATTTTCATGAAGTTTTTCGCACGCAATTCGCGAACAACTGGGCCAAAGATACGTGTACCGATTGGTTCGTTGTTGTTGTTAAGGATAACGGCAGCGTTGCGATCAAAACGGATCGCTGTGCCATCGTCGCGGCGGACTTCTTTGGCGGTGCGAACAACAACGGCCTTGCGGACGTCACCCTTTTTCACACGACCGCGTGGGATAGCTTCCTTAACCGAGACGACAATAACATCGCCCACGGACGCATATTTGCGCTTGGAACCACCCAGGACCTTAATGCACTGAACACGGCGAGCGCCGCTGTTGTCAGCCACATCTAGGTTGGTCTGCATCTGGATCATTTGGTTTCTCCCGACCTATGAGGGCGCTTTCCAGACATGGCCCTCAGGGTTTCGATCAAACCGGAATGTGTTGACTTAGTCTGTCAGCACTTCCCAGCGTTTTGTTTTCGAAATTGGCACACATTCCTGAATGCGGACGGTGTCGCCAACCTTGAAAGTTTCAGCCGCGTCATGCGCGCGGTATTTCTTTGTCTTACGAATGGTCTTTTTCATAACCGGGTGCGTAAAACGACGTTCAACAAGAACAGTCACAGTCTGAGTGTTCTGATCGCTGGTCACGGTGCCTGTAAGTATACGTTTGGGCATCTATCAAGCCTCCGCAGCGGCAGCAGCCGCTTTTTCGTTCAAAATTGTCTTCACACGAGCAGCGTCGCGGCGAACCGAACGCATACGTGCTGTGTTTTCCAATTGGCTCGAGGCCTGCTGGAATCGGAGGTTGAAGGCCTCTTTCTTGAGATTGACCAGCTCTTCGCGAAGCTGATCGGGCGTTTTATCACGCAATTCCTGAGCGTTCATGGCTCATACTTCCTTATGCAACAGTCATCGGAGGGCGCCCGGAGGGTGACCCTGCATCCGATGGAGTTCAGGTGAAGTGTGCCGTTTAGGGGGGAATCACATGCGTGGCAAGGGGTTTTCGCATCTGCGCCAAACTCAGGCCGTAATCATTGGTTAACCATGACGAGTACTTATTAAGTGGTGTGCCTGTGATCGAGCTAAATAGACCGTATACGAGTGTTGAGATTCTGGCGAGAGAGAACAGTGCTCTTGCCATTGGGCGCGGTGTTGCTGCGCTAAAGACCCATCTTGAAACTGTTTCTGATCAGCCAGCCGTCTGGCGCGATGTGCATGCGCGTTGCAAAGAAGAACAGCACATTTCCTTAATGCAGTGGATTGAGGGACGTTTGCCGCCCAAAAATGGGCGCGAGCGTTTCTCGAAAGAGCATTCGCCCAAGCACAACCTCGCCGTTTGGATGCTTTATCAAGCAGCGAATCTGGATTGCCCAGATGATCCGCCTAAGCGTCGCTTCTAGGCGCTATTCATCTGCCGACTTTAGAAGGTTGACCGCTGTTGTGGCGATAAGTGGTGCGACACGTTGTGCACCAACCACAGAGAGATGGTTGCCATCCGTGAAAAGAATGTCCGTTTCATCGATGACCTTGCAGTTCGCTTGGTCGCAAAAGGCTGTCCCCGGTTGCACGACGGCTATGTCAGAGGGGCCAAATTCGATTGACACCTCCTTAAAGAGTGTTGCTGCAACCTCGGTTTGCGCATCGAAAATCGAGCGATTGTACGAGAGGTCTGTGGGGAATCCCTTGCCGTTCCACACTTGGAATGCCGCGTAGCGGGGAATGTTGACGTCAGGTCGAGGCACTGAATTGACGATTACGACCTTCTTACGTGCCGCAACCAATGATTTCAGCATTTGCGACACAGCGGCTTGGACTCCTGCGCGCCGTTCGCTTTCAGGCATGTTGGGCGTTGCGTCGATTGGATAGGCATAAAAGTCATCATTTCCGCGTCGCCCAAACATATCCGGGGTGCTTTCCGCCAGAAAATAATTGTCCCAAGTGGCGACAAGGACAACGACTTCTAGGTCGGGGTCTTCAAGGATCCTGACAAGCACGCGCGCATTGAACGCCGCGCATTGATCGGTGCGTTTTTGACCCGCATTGAAAAGCGCGGGGATGGGCTGACAGCTGCTTACTAAATACGCTTGGGTCGAAAGACCTTCATTTGAAAGCTCGTCTGATAGCGCATCAAAGATAACGGCCGCATGGCTATCTCCCCAAAGGGCGACTTTGGGTGTCTCATCAGGCCCAAGTATACAAGACTGGCTTAAGTCCATGGTCGGGACATTTTTGCGGACGCCCAAACACTGTTTGTAACTTTTCCCATAGGTTTGTTCGATGGCCAAAATCGCCTCAACTTCTTGGGGCATCCGCATCGGGTAACCTTTGGATACATGACCGCCTACGGCGATCAGAAAGATCAGTAACGCGGCACCGCCGAGCAATCCGCGACCGACGAACGGGCGCATCTTTTGCTTTCGAAACGGGATTTCAATGAAACGCCATGAGGCGTACGCCAATATGAATGTTGCGGCAAAAACCAACGCCTTCGCACCAATCGTGCTTGGCGCCATTTCTCTGTAAGACAGGAAGCCAAGAATCGGTTGGTGCACCAGATATGCTGAGTAGCTTACAAGGCCTACGGCTTTCATTGGCCCAAAAGAAAGCAACGAAGTGGACAGCGCACGACCGGATCCGAATGCAAGGAACGCGGCGGTCGACAAGACCGGAACCAGCGTGAACATGCCGGGCCAATTTGCATCTGACGGTATCGTGATCACTCCGAAAATCAGGACAAAAAGCGCTGCATTCGCAAGTACGCTTTGAAGCCGGTCGCCAACAAAAGCTCGAAGCTCGTTCTCTTTCATAGCGATAAGAACGCCTGCCAGAAGCTCCCACGCTCTTGTGGGCAGGATGTAATATGAAAGCTGGGGTGCCGTGTGGCTTAACCAAACGGCTAGCGCGAAACTTGCGATGGAAAGCGCCAAGAGGACGGTAAACAGGTGGGGGCGCAGAAACCGCAAAACCAATACGATCAACAGCGGTACCAGCAGATAAAACTGCTCTTCAACACCGAGCGTCCAAGTATGAACCAGTGGGTCGTCGGCCGCCAATGGGTTGAAGTAGTCGATACGCGCGGCGAACCAGTAGTTCGAGATGGACAGGAGGGCGGTGGCAGCACCGCCCAGAAAATAGCGATAGTCTTCCGGCAACATCAAAGTCCAACCGACCGCCATAGACACAAGTATCGTCACGAACAACGCAGGCAGAATGCGCCGTGCCCGCCGCGCATAAAAATTCCCGAAACTGAATACTCCGGCCATCTTCTCGCTGATGATCTGCCCGCCGATGAGGTAGCCGGAAATCACGAAGAACACGTCCACGCCTGCGAAGCCGACGCCCAGTGTGAGGGCATTCAAATGGTAAAATATTACGAAGAGAACCGCGACCGCCCGAAGGCCGTCGATTTCAGGTCTGTACTGCAATGCGGAATCCCAGAACTTCAAAATCGTCGTTGTCAGAAAGCTACATCAGCCAATTGCGCGATGGAAGTTTATTAAAGGGCGCTTAGACCTAGGAATAGAGTTTATCCATCGGGATCGATTTGCCGTTGTCTTGCATAATACGCACATGGTTGCGGCGCATCTTGCGTGGTTCGGTAACCCCGACGGAGTGCGCGATTGTCTCGACTTCCTTCACGATGTTTTTGCCATAGGCTGACACGCGTTTCCATTTGTCCTCGACCACCAGACCTTTTTGAAACCTTGGATCGTGCGTGGTGATCCCAGTGGGGCAAGTGTTTTTGTTGCACTTTAGAGCCTGAATACAGCCCAGCGAGAACATAAATCCTCGTGCAGAAGTGACGAAATCAGCGCCTGCCGCCAAGGCCCATGCGATATCGCCGGGATTGACGAGTTTTCCGCTTGCGACGATGCGAATGCGATCTTTCAGACCCGCTTTGTCGCGCAGATCGGCCACCATGGGGAGCGCTTCGCGGATCGACATGCCGACCAGATCAATCAATGGCATAGGCGCGGCACCCGTGCCGCCTTCGCCGCCGTCGATTGTGATAAAGTCCGGGGCGCTGTCAGCTCCGCGCCTTATGATCGTGGCAAAGAGGTCCCCAACTGCCTCTTCTGCGCCAACGACAGTCTTGATGCCTACAGGTTTGCCAGTGACTGCGCGGATATGGCCGATCAGATCAAGCAGATCCTCCCAGCTGTCCACCTCCCGGTGGCGGTTTGGCGAAATGCCGTCTTGGCCAACCTCAAGCCCACGAATTTTTGCGATTTCTTCTGTGACTTTCGCGCCGGGCAGGATGCCACCTTTGCCGGGTTTCGCCCCTTGAGCGAGTTTGATTTCGAACATCCGCACGGTCTCGTGGTCCGCCATGGCGCGCAGCTTATCGTCATCAAGGTTACCATCGACATCGCGCACGCCAAACTTGGCCGTGCCGATCTGGAAAACCACGTCTGCACCGCCCTCAAGATGAAACGGGCTAAGTCCGCCTTCGCCTGTGTTGAGCCAAAGCCCTGCATCCTTTGCACCCCTGCTGAGCGCTTGCACGGCAGGGCGCGAGATTGCGCCATAGCTCATGCCAGAGATGTTGAAAAAGGACTTTGCCTTAAATGGGGTCTTGCACCCTTCGCCAATCGTTAGTGGCTCGCTTTTGGCGAATTGGTCGTCTGTTGGTGGAAATGCCGCGTTCACGAAGATTGGCGTGCCGACCACATTGATGTTGCGGGTCGAGCCAAAGGCAACCGTGTTGCCCTTTCCGTTTCCGGCCCGTTTGATCCAGTCGCGCTGCGCGCGGTTAAAGGGCAGTTCTTCACGGTCCATCGCAAAGAAATATTGTCGGAAAAACTCGCCGAGTTCGGAAAACAAGTGTCTAAAGCGGCCAATAACCGGGTAATTGCGCCGGATCGCGTCTTCGGTTTGGCTTCGATCAATGATGAACAAGACGACGGCAAGGGCGGCCGCTGCGCCTATGACAACAACGAACGCCACGGCGAGGAAATTGAGGGTGTCCATTGCAAAGCCCATGAGTGCAGCGTCCTTTTGATTGGTCTAGGGGCACTTTGGGGGAAGGTGGAGCATGTGGAAAGGTGTCTTACGGGGTTGTGACATTGGCGAGAGCGAAACGTATAAACTGCGCAGCTTAGTAAGGACGCTGAACCGACAGGGCTTGTTCCAGCTTGGCCCAAGTTGCAGCTTCAAATTTTTCCGGCCAGTCCATCTTCAGACGCTTTGCTTTGGTTCGCGCGCGGGGCAGATAGGCTTCGGCATACGCAAGATGGGCAGAAATCATCGAGTCTCGAGCAGGAAGCACGGGAGGCAAAGACGTTAGCAATGCTTTTTGTTCTTCGGTTATCAATCGATTGAGATGCAAAATGCCGCCACGATTGGGGGCATCGGTTTCTTCTATCAATAGCTCGACCAGCTTACTGCGAAGGTGGAAAACACCCAAGACGCCGTTGATGTATTCTTCGCGGCCAGCTGCCAAATGTAAGAGGCCAAGTATCCTGATGAAGTCTTCTACCTGATATCTGAACTGCTTAAGGTTTGGCTCGGGTTTTTGTGCGCTTTTCGCTAACCTTTCATAAATATTGTTGTGATCAAAAAGCGGCTTCAGACTGTTCTGCGTCTGTATTCCCATCTGATCCGGTTTCAGAATAATCACATCTGTGCGGGTCCAGTCTTGGGTAATCGCGTTGATCAACACCGGAACGGTTGTTCTGTCCCACCAAAGGATTATCTCGCCGGTTTTTTGAATGGCATCTCTCCAGACCTTGGCAATTGCGTCAGACGCGCCGTCTTTTGCCACCAATACAAAGTCAATATCGCTGTAGTCGTCTGCCATCCCGTTTCCATAGCTTCCACTTAGGAACAGGGCTTGGACATCGGGTGTGTCTTTGATTGCTTTTGTGATCACTTGGATGACTTCATCGTGCTTCATGAAAACGCCCTCTTTGTTGCAATCGAGCGCACAGTATTGAATGGCAAGGGGATGAACAACTTTGGAAACCTGATTAGACCGGTATCAGGCGGAAGAGGGCGGCTTTTGTTATCTGCGTATTCAGAAAGTCTTGCGTGATGCTAGGGGTTCTCTTATACGCCCTCAGTGGTCGCCTTGCGCGGCCAAGAATCACGTCATGCCGTGTCCGCCCCATTATCGCTTCGTAGGGTGCGTCCGGCTTAAGGAGAAGCGATATGAAACTGAATGAACTAAGCGACAATCCCGGCGCCACAAAGAAACGCAAGCGCGTTGGTCGTGGTCCCGGTTCGGGCACTGGTAAGATGGGTGGCCGTGGTATCAAAGGTCAGAAATCCCGCTCGGGTGTTGCGATTAAAGGGTACGAGGGTGGCCAGATGCCGCTCTACCAACGCCTGCCTAAGCGTGGCTTTAACAAGCCAAACCGCAAAGAATTCGCCGTTGTGAACCTTGGCCTTATCCAGAAATTTATCGATGCCAAAAAGATCGACGCGAAAAAAGACATCACCGAAGACGTGCTGATCGAAAGCGGTGTGACCCGTCGCAAGAAAGACGGCATCCGTGTTCTGGCAAAGGGCGACTTTTCGACCAAAGCGACGATCAATGTCACTGGTGCGTCGAAGTCTGCGATTGAAGCTGTTGAGAAAGCCGGTGGCTCTCTTACGGTCACATCTGCGTCGGCTGAAGCGTAAACGCCTTGTGGGTGGCGCATCAGCCGCCTACATAATCTAAAGTTTTCCAACGCCGCCGACGGGAGACCGTAGGGCGGCGCTTGCATGAAAGAGACCTTGATATGGCATCTGCTGCAGAACAAATGGCCTCGAACGTCAGCTGGGGCATGCTTGGAAAAGCAACCGAGCTTAGACAGCGCTTGTTGTTCACCATCGGCCTTTTGATCGTTTACCGCATTGGCACTTACATCCCGGTCCCGGGCATCGACGGCTTTGCACTTCGCGACTTCATGGAGGGCGCGGCCGGCGGTATCACCGATGTGCTTGGCTTGTTCACAGGTGGCGCGCTCACTCGAATGGGTATCTTTGCGCTGGGTATCATGCCCTACATTTCGGCCTCGATTATCGTGCAGCTTTTGGGCGCCACATGGGCCCCTTTGAAAGCGCTCAAGAAAGAAGGCGAAGCAGGACGCCGCAAGATTACGCAATATACACGCTATGGTACGGTGTTTCTGGCGTCGGTTCAGTCCTACGGTCTAGCCGTTTCGATGGAAGCCGGTGGCTTGGCAACCGATCCCGGCTGGTTCTTCCGCATTAGCGTGATGATTACGCTTGTGGGCGGTACGATGTTCCTGATGTGGTTGGGTGAGCAGATCACTGCACGCGGCGTCGGCAATGGAATTTCGCTGATCATTTACGTGGGTATTGTGGCTGAACTTCCGGCTGCTTTGGCACAGTTCTTTGCTCAGGGTCGCTCTGGTGCGCTGTCTACGGCGGTGATCCTGGGG
Organism: Paracoccaceae bacterium; assembly: GCA_039942715.1. Classification (GTDB taxonomy): domain Bacteria; phylum Pseudomonadota; class Alphaproteobacteria; order Rhodobacterales; family Rhodobacteraceae; genus JABDJX01. Next base: position 1,009,301 of record JBDVBY010000006.1, on the reverse strand, counting down.
ATTATCCTGATGCTGCTGGCAACGCTAGTGTTCGTCGTGTTCATGGAGCGCTCCCTGCGCAAAGTGCATATTCAGTATCCGCGCCGTCAGGTGGGGATGAAGGTTTACGACGGCGGCTCATCGCACTTGCCGATCAAAGTAAACCCTGCAGGCGTTATCCCGGCGATTTTTGCCTCTTCACTGCTGCTTTTGCCAACCACGCTTTCGACCTTCTCGGGTAATTCCGCGGGACCGGTCATGAGCTGGATTCTGGCATACTTTGGCCCCGGGCAGCCGCTTTACCTGTTGTTCTTTGCGTCGATGATCATCTTTTTCACGTATTTTTATACGCTGAACGTGTCGTTCAAACCGGATGATGTGGCCGACAACCTGAAGAACCAGAACGGCTTTGTTCCTGGTATCCGTCCGGGCAAGAAAACCGAGGAATATCTGGAATATGTGGTCACGCGCCTGCTTGTTCTTGGCTCGGCTTATCTGGCTTTGGTCTGTCTGATTCCGGAAATGATCCGTGGCAATCTGGCGATTACGGCTTACTTTGGCGGCACCTCGATCCTGATTATTGTCTCTGTCGGTATGGACTTTATCCAACAAGTCCAGTCTCATCTGTTGGCCCACCAATACGAAGGGCTGATTGAGAAATCCCAGCTGCGCGGCAAAAAGCGCGGAGGGAAAAAAGGGACGGCTAGAAAATGAACATTATTTTGCTCGGGCCACCGGGTGCGGGCAAAGGCACGCAAGCGCAGATCCTCGTTGAGGGGCGCAATATGATCCAGCTGTCCACCGGTGACATGCTGCGCAAGGCCAAGGCCTCTGGCACGGACATGGGCAAAAAAGTTGCCGCCATTATGGATGCAGGCGAGTTGGTGACGGACGAGATCGTTATCGGCCTGATCGAAGAAAAGCTTCAAGGTGACAATGGCGGCGGGTTCATCTTTGATGGGTTCCCACGCACTTTGGCGCAGGCGGATGCGCTGGCTGATCTTCTGGAGGCGAACGGCAAGACACTAGATCATGTCATCGCGATGGAAGTGAACGACGATGTGCTTGTCGAGCGTATCCTCAACCGCGCCCGCGAGGCCGTTGCAGCAGGCGGGACGGCCCGCGCCGACGATAACGAGGAAAGCCTGAAAATCCGATTGATGGAGTACTACAAAAAGACCTCTCCGCTGATTGGGTATTACCACGCGAAAAAGCAGCTTCAGTGGGTCCCCGGTTTGGGCGAGATTGATGAGGTTGCTGCGGGGATTGCTGGGGTTTTGGACGGTTAGAAATCGTTGATCTTAAAGTCATAGAAACTGGTGACACTGTCGATATTGATGGCGGTTTAATCGGGGTCGTTGTCTTTAATTCTCTGACCGGCGAATACAGCGAAGGTTACACCGAGGCTGATTGGTCCTACCTCGGTGTTGGTCTTATGATTTTGTCAAAAGATGTCGGATTGGTTTTCCATGACGCCGATTACTTTCTGAATGGAAGTGGCAGATTGGCGCTAGTCAAAGACTAAGCACATCCCTCCCCATCAAACGCTCCGCTCCCGATCACCTCACTCACCGGCGCATCGCGCAGGATGGGCATCAAACCGCCGTCATCTGCCTGAACGAACACCGAAAACGTCGCGTCTTCTGCTGGACCGTCACCCACCTTGCAGAGCGTCACGTCCACGCCAAATGACCCCGTGGTTTCGTCTTTGGCGATCTCTTCCCATGTGCGCACTTTGCGTTGCAAGGTTCTAAAGGCGGCAATGTCTTCATCTGCAACCTCGAACACCAGTAAATCACCCGTTTCGGTTTGATCCAGCACGAAAGTCTGGCTGAGCGTCTCGTTGGTATCGCTGCGCGTCGCCTCAAGCAGCATAGTCGCGCCGCCCACAGGAACAGACACACCATCAGGCACAGTCACGGCGGCTTGCAAAGCGGCGGGATCGACGGTGAGTGGTGAGAAGTTGTTCAACCGCGCAAGGGTTGCCGGGACAACAGAGGTGCAACCAGTTAGAAGAACGACGGGAAGAATTGTTTTAAGCCACATAGTAATTTCCTTGATTCGATATTTTTTTATCGTATAACAATAAAAAATGATTCTGAAAAGGTATGTATGATGACCTCTAGACTTCCAACGCTTCTCTATGGCGCCACCTGGGCTGGGCTGATTGCTTTGATGGTGATCATGCCGATTGTTCTTACTTGGATCGTGGTTTCTGGCGGTGTGAGCCTTGCTGACCTTGGTTGGGCTTATCCTGAGCACACAGCAATTGGCGCGCCGTCAAAGGCGCAAGGGCTGGCCGCGTTGGGTATTGGTCTTATCCCATGGGTGGGTGTTGGTATTGCTGGATGGCATCTTCAGTCTCTATTCCAGCTGTTTCGCGACGATCGCGCGCTGTCTTACGCGGCTGCCGAGCGTATTCGTAAAGTTGGTATTTGGCTTGTGATCGTCGCGATCAGCAAGCCCATCGTCCTTATGGTACAAGTGTTGATCCTGACGATGAGCAATCCACCGGGCGAACGTTCTCTGACGTTGGCGCTGTCATTCTCTGAGTTCGGCTTCCTGATCGCGGGAGGCCTCATGGTGGTGATTGGCCGTGCTTTGGTGGATGCAACGCATGCCGTTGAAGAAACCCGAGGGTTCGTGTGATGGAGATTGTTGTGCGCCTTGATGTGATGTTGGCTTTGCGCAAGAAAAAGGCGCGCGATCTGGCGGAGGAGGTGGGGATCACAGAGCAGAACATCAGCCTTTTGCGCACCGGCAAAGTTAAGGGTATTCGGTTCGAAACTCTGGCGCGGATTTGCGCTGCGCTTGACTGTCAGCCAGGCGATATTTTAGAGGCTGTTGGCGGGGTGGACAAAAATTCTGTTGACATCTCGGCTGCGTCTTGACGCCCCCCGGTTAACACCCTAGATACGCGCATCTGACTACAGAATCGGTTCGTGCTCCGGGGTCGCCCCCCGCAACGCCAACCACCCTATATATATCGCAAGCCCGGCGGCCATTTCAGCCTCGGGCTTACGTTGTGAAAAAAGGGCCCGGCGTTACGGGCTCGCAACGAAAAAGGAATTGCACACGTGGCACGTATTGCCGGCGTCAACATACCCACTGCAAAGCGGGTTCCAATCGCCCTCACTTACATCACCGGAATTGGCCATACTTCGGCCAAGGAAATCTGCGAAGCCGTCAAGATTGACGCGGCCCGTCGCGTTAACGAGCTGTCGGATGCCGAAGTTCTGGCCATCCGCGAGCACATCGACGCGAACTACAGCGTTGAAGGTGACCTGCGTCGCGAAACACAGATGAACATCAAGCGTCTGATGGACTTGGGTTGCTATCGTGGCCTGCGCCATCGCCGTAACCTGCCCGTTCGCGGTCAGCGCACACACACCAACGCTCGTACGCGCAAAGGTCCTGCAAAGGCCATTGCTGGTAAGAAGAAATAAGGGAGGGCTGATTGAATGGCACGTGAACGTCGTCTTAAGAAGAAGCCGTCCAAGAACATCGCAACTGGTGTTGCGCATGTGAACTCAAGCTTCAACAACACTAAAATCCTGATCTCAGACGTGCAGGGCAACGCGATTGCGTGGTCTTCCGCTGGCACCATGGGTTTCAAAGGCTCGCGTAAGTCTACGCCTTATGCCGCTCAGATGGCTGCAGAGGATGCAGGCAAAAAAGCGCAAGAGCATGGCGTGCGCACATTGGAAGTTGAGGTGCAGGGTCCTGGCTCTGGTCGTGAAAGCGCGCTGCGAGCGCTGGCGGCTGTTGGGTTCACCATCACATCGATCCGTGACGTGACACCGATTGCACACAACGGGTGCCGCCCTCCAAAGCGTCGCCGCGTTTAAGAATTTTAAGGTGGGCTGTTCGCAGCCCGCCCCTCGGGAGCAACCGGTCTGGGACATGGGCCGGAAGCAAGCATTGAGGAGACCCACATGATCCATAAGAATTGGCAAGAATTGATCAAGCCTACTCAGCTTGAAATTAAGCCAGGCAACGATCCTGCACGTCAGGCCACTGTCATCGCGGAACCGCTTGAGCGTGGTTTCGGTCTGACAATGGGCAACGCGCTGCGTCGCGTTCTGATGTCTTCGCTGCAAGGTGCTGCGATTACATCAATCCAGATCGACAACGTTCTGCACGAGTTTAGCTCGGTTGCTGGTGTTCGAGAAGACGTCACTGATATCGTGCTTAACCTCAAAGGCGTCGCGATCCGCATGGAAGTTGAAGGGCCAAAGCGTCTTTCGATCAGCGTCAAAGGCCCTCAGATTGTCACCGCTGGTGACATTACTGAAAGTGCTGGCATTGAGATCCTGAACAAAGACCATGTGATCTGTCACCTTGATGACGGCGCTGATTTGTTCATGGAAATGACAGTTGAGTCCGGCAAAGGCTATGTCGCTGCGGAAAAGAACCGTCCTGAAGATGCGCCGATTGGTCTTGTGCCGGTTGATGCGATTTTCTCGCCTGTGCGCCGCGTTTCTTACGAAGTGCAGCCAACGCGTGAAGGTCAGGTTTTGGATTACGACAAGCTGACACTTAAGCTTGAAACTGATGGGTCTGTTACGCCTGACGATGCGGTGGCTTTGGCTGCGCGCATTCTGCAGGACCAGCTTTCGATCTTTGTGAACTTTGATGAGCCTGAGTCCGCGCAACGTCAGGACGACGATGATGGCCTTGAGTTTAACCCGCTTCTGTTGAAGAAGGTTGACGAGCTTGAGTTGTCTGTTCGTTCGGCTAACTGCCTGAAAAACGACAACATTGTTTACATCGGTGACCTTATTCAGAAGACCGAAGCAGAGATGCTGCGCACACCGAACTTTGGCCGCAAGTCACTGAACGAGATCAAAGAAGTGCTGTCTGGTATGGGGCTGCATCTTGGCATGGATGTTGAGGAATGGCCGCCAGAGAATATCGAAGACTTGGCTAAGAAATTCGAAGATCAGTTTTGATCTTTGACCGGCGGGCAGCAATGCCCGCCGATTACGACCGGGCCTAATGCCCCAAGGAGAGTCGGCGACACGCATCGCTGGCCAGACAAAGTAAAAACGCTCGTAGAGAGCACATTTGGAGATTGAAATATGCGTCACGCAAAAGGCTATCGTCGCCTGAACCGCACCCACGAGCACCGTAAGGCGCTTTTTGCCAACTTGGCAGGGTCGCTGATCGAACATGAACAAATCAAAACCACTCTGCCAAAAGCCAAAGAGCTGAAGCGGATCATGGATAAGATGATCACACTGGGCAAAAAGGGTGATCTTCACTCGCGCCGCAACGCACGTGCCCGACTTAAGCAGGACATGCACGTCGCTAAGTTGTTTGATGTGCTTGGCCCGCGCTATGCTGAACGCAGCGGTGGGTACACCCGCGTTCTGAAAGCTGGCTTCCGTTATGGTGATATGGCGCCGATGGCGATCATTGAACTGGTTGACCGCGATGTGGATGCCAAAGGCGCCGCAGACCGCGCGCGTCTGGAAGCAGAAGAAACTGCAGAAGACTAAACGAAGCATATTTTGTGCTAGTGAAAGCCGCTCTATTTGGGGCGGTTTTTTTCATTTAGAAGACAGAGTTGGACCAGTTCTATCGAATTCTGTCATCTTCTGCTTACCTGTGGTGAGTTGTTAACACTCAATACACTTTTAGGTTGACTAATGCCAAAGCTACTTGTCTAAATAGACAGGTAGGGGCACACTGAATCAAATCTGGTTAACGCCAGAGACCTTTAAGGGTGAGCTAGATCGACCATGTGGCGCGACAACGAAACATATGCATCTCTGACCAAGGACTCCGGTGCGCGTAAAAGCGACACGAAGTCTTTGCAGGAAAACTTTGACCGACTTTCGCAACTTGCGCCAGTTGGCTTTTCTGCCGGTCTCCACATTCGGTTTGCCGCTCCTCTTGTTTACGTCCGGACCTATGATGAGTCCTGGACAAAAGTTTATGACGAGAATGCGTATGCGCTTCGGGACCCGCTTGTTTTTTGGGGTCTTGGAGTGAAGGGACACACGCGCTGGAGCGCTATCAGGCTTCCAGATCCGTTTAATATTCTCGGGCAGGCCCGCAGTTATGGGCTTGCATATGGGGCAGTTATTTCTTTCGGGCCAATCACGTCGCGGAGCATCATCGGGATGGCTCATAACACGCGCGAATTTACCGATGACGAAATCGCGGAAGCGGTGCAGATTGTCAAAAATCTCCACACTGCGGCCGAGCCCCCGACCGAGTTGACGCCAGCGCAAGTTGAAGCGCTGCGTCTGCTAGCTGATGGGGACCGGCATGCTGCCGCAGCTGCGAAACTTGGAATTTCTGAAAGCGCGTTCAAGGCGAGGCTTCAGTCGGCACGTGTCCGACTTGGCGCACGAACCACCGCTCAAGCGTTAAAGAAGGCCCGAGAGTATCAGTTAATCTAAGGCAGTACCGCCTCCTCCCCGTTCAGGTTTTTGTTTAACCCAGACCGGAGGCTGTACCTAATGCAAGTAACTACTCTCTCTTTTGAGAATATTCACAATCATGGCGAGTTGTTCGCCAACATGCTTCGCGCACGGCATAAAACGTTCATTCAGCGCAACCAGTGGGAGCTGCCAGAAGCGAACGGCATGGAGTTTGACCAGTACGACACGCCCGCAAGCAGATGGGTTGCCGTACACGAATTTGGGCAAGTGTTGGCAGGTGTGCGCCTGACGCCGACCACAGCGCGTTGTGGTATCTATTCCTATATGATCCGAGACGCCCAGCTTGGCCTGCTTGATAGCATCCCCAAAGATTTGTTGTTTGAAGAGGCGCCCGTGCAGCCGCACGTCTGGGAATCCAGCCGTGTGTTTGTGTCGGAAACCGTGCCTGCCAAGATGCGCCTGCGCGTTCAGTGCTCGCTGATTGACGAAATGGTGCGTTCAGCGCGTAACCTTGGGGCGACGTCCTTAATCGGGATTGTGCCAGAACATAGCCCTCGTCTTGCGCGCCGGACCGGGATCGATTGCGAAGTTGCTGGGCCGGTTATCGAGACGGATGCAGGTGATCGCAGCGTGTGTATCAACATTGGGTTGGCAACAAAGCTGCACTAAAGAGCTTTGCAGTTATCGCGGCAGGGGCGTAGTTTCTGCCGCGATGGCTGATCTATTTGATACTGGGGCGGACGTGCCCGATACCGCGCCGCGCCCCTTGGCGGACCGGCTGCGCCCGCGCACTTTGGACGATGTGATTGGCCAGGACGCGGTGCTTGGCGCGGACGGCCCGTTGGGAACGATGCTCGCATCCGGGCATCTGTCTTCGCTTGTGTTTTGGGGGCCGCCCGGCGTTGGCAAAACCACCATCGCGCGGCTCTTGGCGGACGCGACGGATTTGCATTTCGTCCAAATCAGCGCGATTTTCACAGGGGTCGCGGACCTGAAAAAGGTGTTCGAGGCGGCGCGCCTTCGCCGTCAAAATGGGCAGGGCACGTTGCTTTTTGTTGATGAGATTCACCGTTTTAACAAAGCCCAACAAGACGGGTTTCTGCCTCATATGGAAGACGGCACGATCTTGTTGGTTGGGGCCACCACAGAAAATCCGTCTTTTGAGCTTAATGCTGCTTTGATGTCGCGTGCCCAAGTGCTGACACTCACGCGGCTGACGCTGGTGGACTTGGAATTGATGGCGCAACGGGCCGAAGCTGACATCGGGCACGCGTTGCCGCTGGATGGTCCGGCGCGTGAGGCGCTGTTGGAGATGGCGGATGGGGACGGGCGCGCCTTGCTTAACTTGATTGAGCAAATCGCGGGATGGGGCGCGAAAGAAAAGCTCGACATTGCCACGCTTACCAAACGTCTGATGCGCCGTGCCAGTCAGTACGACAAGTCTGGCGATGCGCATTACAACCTTATCTCAGCGCTCCATAAATCAGTCCGCGGCTCTGATCCGGACGCCGCGCTCTATTGGTTCGCGCGCATGCTGGAGGGTGGTGAAGACCCACGTTTTCTCGCACGCCGTATCACACGCATGGCAGTTGAGGATATTGGCCTAGCTGACCCGCAAGCACAGGCGCAGTGTCTTGAAGCATGGAACACCTATGAACGTCTTGGAAGCCCGGAAGGCGAGTTGGCGCTGGCTCAAGCAGTAATTTACCTTGCCCTCGCGCCCAAATCGAATGCGGGCTACGTTGCCTATAAGGCGGCACGCAAAGCGGCCAAACAAACCGGGTCGGAACCGCCGCCAAAACACATTCTGAATGCGCCGACCAAGCTGATGAAGAACGAAGGATACGGCGCGGGCTATGCCTATGACCATGACGCTGAAGATGGCTTTTCGGGCCAGAACTATTTCCCTGATGGGATGAAGCGCGGCGTCTATTACACCCCAGTTGAGCGCGGGTTCGAGCGAGAACTAAAGAAACGTTTCGACTTTTTTGTGAAACAACGCGCCAAACGCCAAAGGTGACAAGCGCGTTGACAAGCGCAGTGAGGCGCGCGAGACGACATTCATGTTTGGAACCCTAGTATCTGTGGCCTTTGGAGGCGCGATTGGCGCGTCGCTTCGCTTTTTGGCGGGTGTTGGCATGTTGCGGCTTATAGGCCCGACCAGCTTTCCCGTGGCGATCCTGTCGGTCAATGTTATTGGCTCGTTTCTGATGGGCGTTTTTGTGGTGCTGGCGGCCCAACGTGGCCTAACGCACCTCTCTCCATTTGTAATGACCGGACTACTTGGCGGCTTCACCACCTTTTCGGCCTTCTCGCTTGAAGCCGTCACACTTTATGAGCGGGGCGACATCACTCAGGCAGCTCTTTACATCGCATTGTCCGTAGGCCTGTCGATTGCTGGCCTAATGGCGGGACTTTTCCTCGCACGGAGCATCCTCGCATGACACTAAAAATTTACTCAAATTATCCTTCTTCTTGGCAAAAATATCCCGGGGGAGTCGACCTAAAGGAGGCGGGGGCAGAGCCCCCTGCGCGGCCATGAGTGGAGTGCAACAAATCGAAGTGGGCACTGACGAAGGTGATCAGCGTCTGGATCGCTGGTTCCGGCGTCGTTTCCCCCATGTCCCACAAGGGCGCGTCGAAAAGATGTGCCGCAAAGGCGAAGTGCGGGTTGACGGTGGTCGCGTGAAGGCTTCGAGCCGCATCGAAGTGGGTCAAACCGTGCGCGTGCCACCGCTACCGGATCACGCTGCCCCAAAATCGGCGCGCACAGATATAAGCAAAGCAGACACCGAGATGATGCAAAAGGCGGTTCTTTACCGCGATGATCATCTGATCGCGATCAACAAACCGCCCGGTCTGCCGACCCAAGGTGGTTCTAAACAAACGCGCCATATTGATGGTTTGTCCGAAGCACTGCGGTTTGGATTAGAAGATAAGCCGCGCCTTGTGCATCGTCTCGACAAAGACACTTCAGGTGTTCTGCTACTCGCGCGCACCCGGATGGCAGCAAGCGCTTTGACAGAAGCGTTTCGTCACCGCGATACGCGCAAAATCTACTGGGCGGCCGTTGCTGGCTCGCCGATGCCAAAGATGGGCACGATCCGCTTTGGTTTGGTCAAAGCACCGGGTCACGGCAAGGGTGGCGAGGGTGAGAAGATGCACGCCGTCCATCCGCGCGATGTGGACAGCACGCCAGATGCCAAACGCGCCACGACAGATTATGCGGTGCTTTCATCTCTCGGTGGGCGCACGTCTTGGGTCGCATTGGTGCCAATAACGGGGCGCACACACCAGCTTCGCGCGCACATGGCCGAGATCGGACATCCGATTATTGGCGATGGGAAGTACGGCGGCTCGGGCCAAGAGAATCTTGGTGATGGCTGGGGCGCGCAACTTGGTGGCGAAATTAGCCGCAAGCTGCACCTGCATGCGCGGCATATTTCATTCCGCCACCCGATGACGGGCGCGGACCTCACGATAACAGCGTCTTTGCCGGAACACATGCAACGCACATGGGGCTTTTTCGACTGGAACGCGTCTGATGTGCCGGCTGATCCGTTCGAGGAATTAGAATGAGCACTTGGGCGCCAAAGCGGTTTTGGCAAAACGCGACAGTCGAGCCAACCGAGGGCGGGTTTGCCGTGCATCTGGACGGAAAATCTGTGCGCACCCCCGGCAAGCGGCATTTGATCGTGCCAACGCAAGCCATGGCACAACGCATCGCGGCGGAATGGCAGGCGCAAGAAGAGAAGATTAACCCCGAATCGATGCCTTGGACCCGATCGGCAAATTCGGCGATTGAAAAGGTTTCTGCAGCGCGGTCGGGTGTTGAAGAACATTTGATCGACTACGCTGGAACCGATCTTTTGTGTTACCGCGCGACAGGCCCCGACTCTCTTATTGCGCGCCAAACGGCCGCTTGGGATCCCATTCTTGACTGGGCAGAGCGTGTTTTTGAGGCGAAACTTGCGACAACATCCGGCGTGATGCCGGTTGCTCAACCAGAAGAATCGATACAGCGGCTTGCAAAGACAATGCCCACGATGAGCGATTTTCAGATCACCGGATTTTACGACTTGGTAGCGCTATCGGGGTCTTTTCTTATTGGGCTTGCAGCGATTCAGGGATTTGCGGACGAATCTGAGCTTTGGGCGGCCTCTCGGGTGGATGAAACATGGCAAATTGAGCAGTGGGGCGCGGATGAACAAGCCGCAGAGGAGGCTGAGATCAAGAAATCTGCCTTTCTTCACGCTACGGAATTTTACCGAAACGCTTAAAATCTGACCAAAGTGAAATCGGAAGCGCCTGATTTTGGAGACTCTTTTGGGGATTCTGGGGGCACAGTGTGTTTTTGGTTAATTACTTGACCTCGAAGGGGTATTTTGGTCAGTATCCCGGCCACCAGCGGAAAAAATCCGCGACGTGTTGTGGGTGGGATGAGCGCCCGCGAAAAGTGCCGTTCTTTGCGGCAATTCAGGAAGAGGTAAAAATGAAGAAAAACGTATTTCTAGGTGCGCTAGCCGGTGCAGCCCTTGTGGGCACAGTGGCAGGCGCAGCGACGCTTGACGATGTGAAAGCACGCGGCAAGCTTAACTGTGGCGTAACAACGGGTGTTCCGGGCTTTGCAGAGCCTGACGCAAACGGCGTATGGCAGGGTTTCGACGTGGCTGTATGCCGCGCGGTTGCTGCTGCTGTTTTGTCTGACCCAACAGCTGTTGAATTCGTTCCAACAACGGGCAAGACACGCTTTACAGCGCTTGCTTCGGGCGAAATCGATATGTTGGCTCGTAACACCACATGGACCTTTAGCCGTGACGTCGACCTTAAGTTCGAATTCACAGGCGTGAACTACTACGATGGTCAGGGTTTTATGGCTCCTAAAGACCTCGGCGTAACTTCTGCAAAAGACCTTGATGGCGCGACTGTCTGCATTCAGACCGGTACAACAACCGAGCTGAACTTGGCTGACTTCTTCCGTTCAAATGGCATCTCTTATGAGCCAGTGCCAATTGAAACCGGTGCAGAAGCAGTTCAGCAGTACAACGCTGGTGCTTGCGACGTTTACACAACTGACGCATCCGCTCTGGCTGCTCAGCGTGCAAACTTCGAAGATCCAACAGCGCACGTCATTCTGCCGGAAATCGTATCGAAAGAGCCGCTCGGCCCGCTTGTTCGCCACGGCGACAGCGACTGGGGTGATATCGTACGCTGGACACTGAACGCGCTGATCACAGCTGAAGAGCTGGGCGTGACGTCTGTGAACCTTGAAGAGCTTGGCGCTGGTTCGGATAACCCCGAAATCAATCGTCTGCTGGGTTCTGAAGGCGATCTCGGCGGTATGCTGGGTCTCGACAAAGAGTGGGCTAAGCGCGCAATTGGCGTTGCTGGCAACTACGGCGAAGTGTTCGAAAAGAACATCGGCGAAGCAACACCCATCGGTCTGGCGCGCGGTCTGAACGCGCAGTGGACAGACGGCGGTCTGCTTTACTCGCCTCCGTTCCGCTAAGAACGAAGGTAAGGGCGCGGTTCATCCCGCGCCCTTATTCTTTCTGGCTCGGTGAGGGGCCGGAAACCTAGGACAAAGCGCCGCAAGAGCGCGTCATAAATGTCCAAACAGGGGGTACGATACGGATGTCGACTTTAGCCGACCAATCACTCGATACATCGGGTAGGTCGTTCAAGCTTTCTATGCTTTTGAACGACACGCGATATAGATCGCTTACTTTTCAATTCATCGCCCTTGTGGCCATCATCGCCTTTATGGCGTTTGTCGGGGGTAACCTGGTGCGCAACCTGGCCGAAGCCGGGCTTAACATTTCCTACAGCTTCCTCGGAGAGCCGTCGGGATACGACATCAACCAACGACCGATCGAATACGATAGCCAATCCACACACGGACGCGCCGCATTGGTCGGCTTGTTGAATACGCTTATCGTGGCGTTTCTTGCCTGTGTGACAGCCACCATTTTTGGCGTTATCGCCGGGGTGCTGCGCTTGTCGAACAACTGGCTCGTCAGCAAGATCATGGCGTTCTATGTAGAAATCTTCCGCAACGTGCCTGTGCTGATTTGGATCCTGATCATTTTCTCGATCATGATTAACACCGCTCCCGCGCCGCGAGATTTCAGGGGTGAAGAAGCCACGGCATCGGTATCGCTATTTGGCACAGTCGCGGTGACCAACCGCGGTGTTTATATCCCCAAGCCACAGTTCACTAAGAGCTTTGGTGGAAACGAAGTAGCTGATGATGGCGTCATCACCGCAACATCGGGGCTTTATGACTGGCTGGCCGTCATCATCGTTTTGATCGCGTCTTGGCAAGCCGCGCGCATGGTCGGGGCCTGGGCCACACGAACGCAGAATGAAACAGGGGTCAGACCCAAAACGCTCTACTACTCACTCGCGATTTGGATACTCCCAGTCGCGATTTTGCTTTGGTTCCTGGGGTTGACGTGGCAGCTGCCCGAATTGAAGGGCTTTAACTTCCGCGGCGGTATCACGATCCTTGGCTCGCTGATTGCGCTTTGGTTTGCTTTGGCGATCTACACTGGGGCGTTTATTGCAGAAAACGTGCGTGCAGGTATCTTGGCTGTCTCAAAAGGACAGACAGAAGCAGCTGGCGCTCTGGGCTTGCGCCCCAATCGGATCATGAGCCTTGTTGTTCTGCCGCAAGCGCTTCGGGTGATTATCCCGCCGCTGATTTCGCAATATCTGAACATCACCAAGAACTCTTCGTTGGCAATTGCGGTGGGCTACATGGATGTGACCGGAACTTTGGGCGGGATTACCTTGCTTCAAACCGGTCGCGCGATTGAGACGGTGCTGCTCTTGATGCTCTTTTACTTAACAGTGTCGCTGTTGATCTCGTTCTTTATGAACATTTTCAACAACCGCATGAAATTGCAGGAGCGCTGATATGTCTGATCAAATTGCTTTCGTGCGCACCGAAGAAATCCCACAGTCGCCGCCGCCACTAAAAGATTCAGGTGCGATCAAGTGGGTGCGCGAAAACCTGTTCTCAGGCTGGTTCAACACCATCCTGACACTGGTTGCACTTTATATCGTTGGTTCATTGGTGATCAGCGCAATCCCGTGGTTCTACAACGGGGTTTGGGACGCTGAATCAATCCGCGAATGTCGCGATATTCTGATCGCGGCAGGCAAAGAAACCGGCGCCTGTTTCGCAGTGCTGGTGGACCGCTGGGATCACATGATGTTCGGGTTCACCTACCCATCAGAGGCCTATTGGCGCCCACTGCTGGCTTTCTTGATCATGCTGGTCGCAATCGCACCGGTCCTGTTTAGTCAGTTCGTTCCGCGCAAGCTGCTTCTTTTGACAGCGCTTTATCCGTTTATCGCCTTTTGGCTGATCTGGGGTGGTTCCTTGTGGGCACCGCTGATGATCTTGGCGGCTATCATTGGAACAGGCCTTGTCTTTCGCGTTGTCGAGGGACTGAACGTTGATCTGCGCCGTATCTTAGCGGCAGTGATCGGTGTCGGAGCTGCGATTGGTTTGGCATATCTGCTGTACCAAGGTGCGAAAGAGCTATGGTTCATTTCAAACTCGGTAGGTGAAGGGTCGATTGTCTCGACGATTTCGGGCCTGATTTTTAAAGCCGCGTCTGTCTTTATGTTCGTGTTCTTTATCCCTATGGGCATCTTTGTCGGCTATGCGATCTATAACGATGCCGAAAAGGGTGGGTTGGTCACGGTCGTATCAGCGCTGGCAGCACTTTACGTCTTTGTGGCATTCATTGCCGGTCCCGTTGGCAATGCGCTCAACAGCATCATTCCGATAGAATTGGAAGCGGTGCCGTCTCGCGATATGGGCGGCTATATGCTGAACATGATCCTTGGTGTGATCTGTGTGTCTCTGTCCATTCCGCTTGGCGTTGTGCTGGCTTTGGGGCGACAGTCTAACATGCCGCTGATCAAAGGCGTCTGTGTTGTGTTCATCGAATTCGTGCGCGGTGTGCCTCTGATCACCTTGCTTTTTGTGGCAAACGTGATGCTGGCGTACTTTATGCCGCCCAGCAGCAACTTTGATTTGATCTTGCGCGTGATTATTATGATCACGATGTTCTCGTCGGCCTATATCGCCGAGGTGATCCGCGGCGGTTTGGCTGCCTTGCCAAAAGGCCAGTTTGAAGCGGGCGACAGTTTGGGGCTGAACTATACCCAGGCGACGCGTCTGATTATTCTGCCACAAGCGCTGAAAATCTCGATCCCGGGCATCGTGAATGTGGCCGTTGGTCTGTTCAAAGACACCACGCTGGTGTCGGTGATTTCGATGTTCGACATCGTTGGTATGATCCGCGGACCTATTCAGCAATCGACATCGTGGCTTGGCGTCTACTGGGAAGTGTACCTGTTCGCCTGTCTCGTATTCTTCATCGTTTGCTATTCCATCTCTCAATATTCGCAGTGGCTCGAGCGCCAGTTGCGTACTGACCATCATTAAGGAGCCGATCCATGGCTGAAGCTGCACAAATGCAAGTCTCGGATGAAGTGGCGATCACCATCCAGAAGATGAATAAATGGTACGGCACCTTTCATGTACTGCGCGACATTGATCTGACCGTTCAGCGCGGCGAGCGGATTGTTATTTGCGGACCCTCTGGCTCCGGTAAATCAACACTGATCCGCTGTATCAATGCACTGGAAGAGCACCAGCAGGGTTCGATTACGGTGGATGGAACGTTGCTTTCTTCTGACCTGAAAAACATCGACAAGATCCGCTCGGAAGTGGGAATGTGTTTCCAGCACTTTAATCTGTTCCCGCATCTGACGATTCTAGAGAATTGTACGCTGGCCCCGATCTGGGTGCGCAAAACGCCCAAGAAGGAAGCCGAAGAAACGGCAATGCACTTCCTTGAGAAGGTAAAGATCCCCGATCAGGCGTTAAAGTATCCCGGGCAACTCTCGGGTGGTCAGCAGCAGCGTGTGGCGATTGCACGTTCTTTGTGCATGCGTCCGCGGATCATGTTGTTTGATGAACCAACCTCGGCCCTTGACCCTGAGATGATCAAGGAAGTGCTTGATACGATGATCGAGCTTGCCGAAGAGGGCATGACGATGCTGTGCGTGACCCACGAGATGGGTTTTGCGCGGCAAGTGGCCAACCGCGTGATCTTTATGGATGCTGGTCAGATTGTTGAGCAGAATGAGCCGGAAGAGTTCTTCAACAATCCGCAGTCGGATCGCACCAAGCTCTTCTTGAGCCAGATTCTGGGTCACTGATTTTATTTCGCCCCGCTGTCGCGGGTCGACCAACTGGAGGGGCTTTGCCCCTCCAGACCTCCCCAGCATATTTTTGAACCAGTGAAAGGCGTTAGCCGAGGTCGCGCGGGACTGTGAAGTTGAGCGCTTTGCCTTGCCGCCATCCCAAGTTTGCCCAGTCATCCGTTTCAAATTCGATGACTGTAGTGGCAGCTGTTGGGTAAGTGCGAAACTTTGGATGGTCGGGGCGTTCTGCCACCAGTTTGTCTGTCAGGTCGGCCATGCCGGGATTGTGGGCGAGGAGCAGGATGCTGCGCGCTTCGCGGTTGATCAACGTGCGGCGCATGACGTCGGGGCTGGCGAGGTAAAGATCGGGCAGGAATTCGGCTGTGACGTTGGGAAGGTGTTTTGACATCAGTTCCCATGTCTCGACGGTGCGTGCCGCAGAGGAGACAAGTGCCACGTCTGGGATGTAATTGTTTTCCGCCAGCCATTTGCCGATCATAGGGGCTGCGGCGCGCCCGCGTACGCTGAGAGGTCTGTCGATATCGTCTTGCAACGGATCGTCCCAATCGGACTTTGCGTGGCGCATGCAGATGAGGGTCAGGGTCATTTGTGGAACTGTGCCATGTGATATGCCGATTGAGGCTCTACTCTGGGGTAAGTTTGCACCAAAGGGCAAGCGCGACGGACAGCACAGCCTTGATTCATGCAGGACTGGCCTTGATTTGTGTCGAGAAATGCATGGCACGCGGGCAGATCATAGCCTTGCGCGCTCAAAGCGGCGGCAGGGCAGGCCGCGAGGCATGGTTTGGTGTTGCATGTGTCGCAAGGTTTCGCAGGCGGTTCCGGGAGGTCTAGCTCTTGTGGGACAAGAAGTGCGCCGCGGTAAGAAACAAAGAGACCGGCGGTATCATGAACCAACAGCTGGGCTGGGGAGACCCAGGCGCGCGCCGAGCGCAGGGCCCATGTGATGAACGGGCGGGCGGGTGTGCCGAAGGGGAAGTAGGGCGTACCGCCAAGCTTGTGGGCGAGGGCGGTTATGGTGCGGGCAGACCAGCGATCAAGCGGGTCGGGGGCTTTGTCGTTGAACTCGGGCTCTGTTGTTACATGCGCCCAGAAACCGGGCTCATGGGGTCCTAGCAGGATCAGAGTGCCCATCCCAAGCGCGTCATCGTCAGCATCGGTGTGAAACGCACCAAGAACGCTTAGATGATTATCGCGGGCAAGGCCTTCAACGCGTTGAAGGCTCATTTCGCGGGGCGGATCAGGCTGCCTGCGCCATGTTCGGTGAACAGTTCCAGCAAGGACGCGTTCGGGGCGCGACCATCGAGGATTACGACAGCGCGCACGCCGCCTTCTATCGCATCAAGCGCAGTTTCGGTTTTAGGGATCATGCCACCCGCGATGACGCCCTCGTCGCTGAGTGCACGTATTTGATCCGGGGTCAGTTCGGTGACGACTTCGCCGTCTGCATTTTTGACGCCTGAGACATCCGTGAGTAGCAAGAGCCGATCAGCACCAAGACTTGCGGCAATCGCACCTGCGGCCGTGTCACCATTAATGTTAAAGGTCTCGCCGTTGCGACCAGCCCCCAATGGGGCAACGACTGGGATCATTTCCGCATCCATAAGGTTGCGCAGCGCACTTGGATCGATGTCCGTTGGCGTGCCAACAAAGCCAAGTTCTGGGTCGGTTTGCGCGCAGATCATCAGGTTTGCATCTTTGCCAGACAGCCCAATCGCACGCCCCCCAGCGGCATTGATCGCTTGCACAATGCGTTTGTTAACAAGGCCGGACAGGACCATCTCGACAACTTCAACTGTGGCTGCGTCGGTGACCCGCTTGCCGCGCACAAACTCGGTTTTGATCGAGAGCTTTTCAAGCATCTCATTGATCATCGGGCCGCCGCCATGCACAACAACGGGATTAACACCGACCTGGCGCATTAAAACGATGTCGCGGGCAAAACTTGCCATCGCTTCGTCGTCACCCATGGCGTTGCCGCCAAATTTGATCACGACTGTTGCGCCATCATAGCGCTGAAGGTTTGGCAAAGCCTCGTTCAGCGTGCGTGCGGCGGCAAAATGGTCGCGGTTCATATCCCGTGCTCTCATGGTGTTCCCTGTTGCGGGCCCTCTTAGAGAAGGGTCTAAAGCCGTCAGGCCAGCGTTGCAATGATTGCGCGCAGATCGCCGATGCCGTCGCCGGTTTCAGACGAAGTCATCACAATCTCGGGGAAAGCAGCGGGGTGCGCATTCAGCTTGGCGCGCACCTGGGCCAGCATGGGCTCAAAGTCTTTGGCTTTGACTTTATCGGCTTTGGTGAGCACGACCTGAAAGGTCACCGCGGCACTGTCGAGCAAAGACAGGATTTCATCGTCAACCGGTTTGATGCCATGGCGTGCATCAATCAAAACGAAGGCCCGGCGCAGGTTAACACGGCCCGACAAGTAGCGTTTTAACAAGCGCTGCCATTTTTCAACCGTTGGGATCGGCGCTTTTGCGAAACCATAGCCGGGCAGATCAACCAGATAGTGGCTATCGGTGAGGGTGAAAAAGTTGATCTCTTGCGTGCGGCCAGGCGTGTTCGAGGCGCGCGCCAAGGCTTTGCGTCCTGTCACAGCGTTGATAAGTGTGGATTTCCCTACGTTTGAGCGACCAGCAAAGCAAACTTCGATCCGATCATCCGGGGGCAGGCCGTCCATGCCGACGACACCTTTGAGAAAATCGGTCTCCCCGGCAAACAAAAGTCGGCCTTTTTCAATGTCGGATGGTTCTGGTTCGGCAAAAGGAAAGGGGAGGCTCATGACAGCTCCACCGTGTTGCCGACCTTCACCGTCCCAGTCGTCTTTGCCAAAAGCGTGATGCCAAAGTCGGTATGACCCCACCCCTGATCAAGAGCGCCAAGTGTATCGGCATCGCGTAGACCTGTGTCAGGGTTTGCCATTGTGGACTTGCAGCGGGTTATGCGGTCTTTCGCCTCAAATGTCAGGTCGCCGATTTGAAGAGTGCGGCCCAACCAATCGAATTCGCTCCATGGCTCAAACCCGTCGACCCAAAAATTGATGCGGAACCGGCGCGGATCCAGCGGAGTGCCAACTTTGTCGGACAGCGCCTTGAGAGAATTCAGGTTACCAACGCTAATGTATGGATCGCCCGCGTCCGTCATGCCTTGCCCTGTAGCGCGGATCAAACCAGTGGATGCAGCACGCTCGGGTGGCACCATCGGTTGAACCCAAGACAAAAAGTTGGCCACACTTTCCGGATCATCTGGGCGAAAGGTCAGGTCAGGGCTATCGGGTGCTGACAAAATCAAAGTAGCGCTGTCTTCGTCCAAAAGTGCGCCAACTGCCATCAAAGCCGGAGCTTTTGCGCCGCGCGTAAAGTTTGAACATGAGACCCAAGCGCCGCTCGTGTCCTTGGACGCCTCGTGCGTGACCGCCCATGTGCGGTCCCACGGCAGGGTTTGCCCGGCGACAACATCAGACTGAAGCAAAGCCTCAAATCCATGCGCCTTGATCGGATGACGCCAGATCTGAGCGAGCGTGCCCGTCATTTCTTTCTCTTGCGGCGAGATTTCTTGCCGCTTGGCTTTTTGGCAGCGGGTTTGCTTTCTACCGGTTCAGCATCTGCACCTTCTTCAGAAGCACCGTCCTGCACCTCATCCTCGTTTTCGCTGGCGGGCTTTTCCGATTTGTTTGCTGCGACCGGTTCCGGTTTGGTCGTGCCACGAATGTTGCCCAGAATGTCGGGCTTGTATCCGTGCCGCCGCATGATCGTGTATTGCTGAATGAAGGTAATCGTGTTGTTGGCAATCCAGTAGATTACCAGCCCACTGGCAAACCCGCCCAGCATGAACATGAACACCCATGGCATCCACGCAAAGATCATCGCTTGCGTCGGGTCAGTCGGTGCCGGGTTCAGCTTTTGTTGCAGGAACATCGACACGCCCAGCATGATGGGCAGGATGCCGATCAGGATCAGAGCAAGGATGCTGCCTGGATCTGGGGCCGCGAATGGCAGCAAACCAAAGAGGTTCATGATGGACGTTGGATCAGGTGCGGACAGGTCCTGGAACGGGCCGAAGAACGGGGCGTGCCGCAGTTCTATGGTGACGAAAATCACCTTATAAAGCGAGAAAAAGATCGGGATCTGCATCAGGATCGGCAAACAGCCTGCAGCCGGATTCACCTTCTCCTTTTTGTACATCGCCATCATTTCGGTTTGAAGCTTTGTGCGGTCGTCGCCAGCGCGCTCCTTGATTTTTTCCATCTCGGGCTGAAGCTCTTTCATCTTCGCCATCGAGACATAGGATTTGCGCGCCAGCGGGAACAAAAGTGCTTTGATGATGAGCGTCAGCGCAATGATCGCCCAACCCATGTTGCCAATCAGGATGTTCAGTTCGTGCAGCACAAAGAAAATCGGTTTGGTCAGGAAGTAGAACCAGCCCCAGTCGATGGCGTCGATAAATCCGTCAATCGCGGCATCTCCGCCAAAACCGACGAAGTATGAAATGGCGCTGCCAAGCCCAGTGATTTTGCGCCCGGCTTCATAGTCACGGATCGTATCCCATTCTTTGGCGCCTGCGAAAAGCTGTGTGGTCGTGGTGGATGTTGCGCCCGGCGCGAGGTCTACTGTGGGCATGCGGGCGGCGGTGCGATAGACGTCATCTCCCGGCGCGCCCGGCAGATATTGCACGACGGATGTGAACGCTTTGCCTTGTTCCGGGATCAACGTTGACATCCAGTAGTGGTCGGTGAAGCCAACCCAGCCGCCTGCCTCGGCCTGCTCGACGGACGCATTCACCCCCCACGTCTCGTCATCGCGCAGATCGGGCATGTCATTGTAGTTGATCTCTTCCAATTCACCATCGGTGCGGCGGATTGCACCTTCGTGAATGATGAAGAAACCGGATAAATCCTGAGGTTCGCCATGCCGTGCCACAAGGCCAAATGGTGCAAGGCGGTGCGCAGTTTCTGTTGGGTTTTCAACAGTTTGCTTTACTGTGAAAAGGAATCGATCGTCTACCTCGATGGTGCGGCGGAAGATAAGGCCTGCGGGGCTGTTCCAGCGCAAGGTTACGGGCTTACCAGGCGCGAGAGTTTCACCGTTTTCGATTGACCAGATCGTATCAGCTGTTGGCACATCTTCTGGCCCCAGATCGCCACCGTTAACCCATCCGAATAATGCGTAGTACGGGCGCGCGCTGCCGATGGGCGAAAAGATCGTGACCTCGTCATCGCCCTTCAGAGTTTCGTCATAATTTTTCAAAGCCAACTGATTGATGCGCCCGCCGACAAGCGAGATGGCACCATCGAGACTTGGGGTGGCGATTGTGACTTCACCCGCATCAACTGCTACTGCGGCTGTTTCGCTTTCAGGGGCTGTATCTGCCGCTGCTCCAGTTGCTGGTGCCGCCGGAACGGATTGTGCCTGAGTCGTTTCTCCGCCCTCTGTCGCTGACTGCTCGGGAAGCGGCGTGGGCGGGAACATCACCGTCCAAATGATAAGCACAAGTGCACTTAGCACCATCGCAAGAATCAGGTTCTTGTTCTGATCGTCCATTTGGCCACCACCTTGGCTGCTTCCAGATTGAGAGTTTCAAACCTCCGGAGCAAGAAAGGTCAAGGCGTTTTACTTCAAATGAGACGTTGCGACACCAACTTCAGCCTCCGTGGGCGATCCGAATAACTGGAAGGTCCGGTTTCACAGGGAACGTGTGGTCTTCTAGCCAGTTCAACGTGTCGCCAAGTGGCATTGGGCGTGCGGCAACGTAACCTTGCATGACCTCGCATCCCAAATGCACCAAAGTGGCCACTTCTTCGTTGGTTTCCACGCCTTCTGCCAACACGTCGATGTCTAACTTGTCAGCAAATGCCAGAAGCGCGGACACCATTTTCAAAGGGCGTTCCTCTTTATCCACGTGACGTACAAGCGTGCGGTCGAGCTTTATGCGCGTAACATTGAAGCGGTGGATGTTCATCAAAGACGTGAAACCGGTACCAAAATCATCAAGGTCTATCCGGCATCCGATTTGCGAAAGTGACGTTAGCGTCCGCGATATCACGTCTTCGCTTGATTCCGCGACCACGCTTTCCAGCACTTCTATGATTAAACGGTCTGGCGACAGATCGTGTCGATCCAATTCCCATCGCACATAATCGGGCAGACGTGGATTGCGTAAATCGTCGTTCGAGAAATTTACTGAAACTGTCGGAACATCAAAACCTGCTGCATCCCACGCATTCATCGCTAGCAGTGCCTGTTTTAGCATGACTTCGGCCAGTCTTTGGGACAGGCCTGCTTTTTCAATGTCAGGTAAGAAACTGGCAGGTGACACAAGCCCACGATCTGCAGTGTCCCAACGTGCCAATGCTTCAAACCCTGTGATTTTGCCGTCGCTGGTCGTGACTTGGGGCTGAAACCAGGCGTGAATTTCCCCGGTTTCTAAGGCATTGCTGAGTTCTCGCGCCATGTCGCGGTTATGGCCCGCCGCGCTTGCCAAGCCTTCACTATAAACCCTGATGGAACCTGAACCAGAAAGAGCGGCAAGTTCGCTGGCACGCTGGGCTGCAGCGACCAGATTGCCGGGTGTTAAGTTTCTCACGTGGCTGTCGGCACTTACACCTAGCGAAATGGTCACGTAGGTGCGCGTTGGTCCTTCGCTGATCGGATCGTCAAAGATCGCCTGCATCCGCCTCGACAATTGCAACAGGTTCTCTGTCTCGGGCTCGCGCACATTGCCAAGCCCGACAGCAAATCCATCTCCGATGCGCGCCACGACATCGTCTTGGCGGATAAATTTGCTTAATCTGTCTGCAACTTCTTGCAAAACGGTAGTGCGCATAATGCGCCCAAATCGCTCTTCTAGGGCATCCAGCCCATCAATCGTGATCAAAATGACGGACGGGTGCGTGTTATTGCGAGACGATTTGGCCATGCGCCAATCAAGCCAGTCAATGAGCCCTTCACGCAGCATCAGTCCGGTCAGCCCATCGCGTTCTCCAGACCAATTTTCGGTCCCCATCTGTCGAAACGTTGCTAAGAGAATAGGGAAAGCGATGGCCATCGCGATCAGAGCCATTTCGCCTGCGGCCCAATAAGCTCCCAAAGTGAAAAGAGGTATGAATGCGAGCATGTGTGGCCCGCTGATGGAGCGTTTTAGGTCTCGTTTGAAAATTTGGCCGCGACTGGTTTGGCTTTTACGCATAAACACCGATCCTAGAGGTCTTTGGATCCACGACTAGCAGCCAAGCACTCTACAATCGGTTAATTTTGGTCGCTCTGTCGCGTAAGCCCTGCAAAATCAAACAGCTTGGGGTCTAACAGATGCGATGGCCGCGCATTCATTAGAGCACGAAACATGACCTGGCGTCTTCCCGGCGCATTCTTTTCCCAGCCATCCAAGATGGCTTTGACTTGCTGGCGTTGAAGGCCATCTTGCGACCCGCACAGATCGCAGGGAATGATTGGATATTGCATTGCTTGAGCGAATTTTTCGCAATCCGCCTCAGCCACATGTGCCAAAGGGCGATAGACAAAGACATCGCCTTCTTCATTGAGCAGCTTGGGCGGCATGGTAGCCAATCGCCCGCCGTGAAAGAGGTTCATAAAGAACGTTTCGAGAATATCGTCGCGATGGTGACCTAGAACGACCGCTGAACAGCCCTCTTCGCGCGCAATCCGATACAAGTGACCGCGCCGCAGCCGCGAGCATAAAGCGCAAAAGGTGCGACCGGCGGGGATTTTATCAACAACGACAGAGTAAGTGTCCTGGTATTCAATGCGATGCGGGACACCCATATCGGCCAGAAACTTTGGCAAAACAGTTGCTGGAAACCCGGGCTGACCCTGATCCAGATTGCACGCCAGCAAATCGACTGGAAGCAGACCGCGCCATTTCAATTCATAAAGAGCGGCCAGGAGTGTGTAGCTGTCCTTGCCGCCCGAAAGACACACGAGCCAACGGGCATCGCGCTCGATCATGCCGTATTGCTCAATCGCTTCACGCATGTTGCGGATGATGCGTTTGCGCAGTTTTTTGAACTCGGCCGTTTTGGGCGCGCCGCCAAAAAGAGGGTGAATATCGTCGCGGTCGTCAAGCATGGGAGGCGGTATGCCAGCATTCACGATTGGAGGAAAGCAGTAGCTCGAAAGAGCGCTGCACGGTAAACTGTTGGTATTTAGATAAAGGATTTTAGCTATGGATTACGTTTTTACGGTGCGCAGCGCATCGGGCGATGGGTTCGGTGACGAGCCCGGTGCTTCTTATTTTCTTGAGGTGCCGGGCAATGCCAAGTCCTTAAAACCCTCACAACAGATTAAGAAAACCGACTGGATCAACTCTGTGATCGATCTTTCAAAGAAGGGCACTCATACAGGCGTCGCTGAAGGGGATATCGTGATTTACATTCACGGGTTTAACAATTCGACAGGGTCTGTTCTGCGACGTTTGCGGCTATTGAAAAAAGGGTTGAAGGCGCAAGGTTTCGACGGCGTGGTGATCGCCTTTGACTGGCCAAGTGCGGATAGGGCGCTGAATTATCTTGAGGACCGTCTGGACGCTAAGCAATCGGCGTTTCGTCTGGTTACCGAAGGTATCAGTTCTTTTGCGGCGCTTCAGACGCCCGAGTGTCGGATCAACACGCATCTGATTGCACACTCGATGGGGGCTTACGTTGTGCGAGAGGCGTTTGATGACGCCGATGATCGCCCGGCGATTGCCGCAAAGTCTTGGTCGGTGTCGCAGATACTTTTTTAGGGGCGGATGTTTCAGCCAGTTCAATGGAAGAAGGACAATCCAAGACGTCGTCGCTTTATCGCCACTGTGTCCGGCTGACGAACTACTTTAATCCATTTGATAATGTGCTGACTTTGTCGAACGTCAAACGGGTAGGTGTGTCGCCGCGCGCTGGGCGCGTTGGGGTTGCGTCACCAGAGCCACGCAAGTTGGTCGATATCAATTGCGGGCCTTATTATGAAAAGCACGGGTCCAAGATAAAGGGACCAGACGACAGCGCACACAATTGGTATTTTGCGGACAAAAAAGTGATGGCTGATATGGCGCTTACGTTGGCGGGTGACATTGATCGCGAAAAGATACCGACCCGTGCGCCAACGAATTTGGGTGGTTTGGCTTTAAAACCTTGAAGCTTTTTGATTTGCGCCGGGCTTTCGCCCGCCACCCAACCGGGATTTTTTTTGAGCCACTAGTAGGCTAGTCGGGGACGTTATCGATGCCAGACTTGCCCCATGGGTGACAGCGCGCGATCCGGCGGGCGGCCAACCAACTGCCCTTGAAGCCACCGTGCTTTTTGAGCGCTTCTAAGGCGTAGGTGGAGCAGGTGGGTTGGTACCGACAGTTTGACCCAAGCCACGGGCTTAGGAACAGGCGATAGGCGTGGACTGGGAGCGCCATGATGCGGGCAAACAGGCTCATGTGTGGACGCGTGCGAGCGCGTTGCGCAGATCGGCGCAGAGATCGTCGAAGTCACGGGCCGCTGTGGTATCCTTGCGCCCGATAAGTACGTAGTCGAAGCCGTCTTGACCGTTTTGGGGCAAGATCAACCTTGCTGCTTCGCGCAAGCGGCGTTTTGCGCGATTGCGTGCGACCGCGTTGCCGACTTTTTTGGAACAGGTGAAGCCGACGCGTTTACCGCCGTCATCTTCGCGTTCGTGCCA
This sequence comes from Paracoccaceae bacterium, assembly GCA_039942715.1. Lineage (GTDB taxonomy): Bacteria > Pseudomonadota > Alphaproteobacteria > Rhodobacterales > Rhodobacteraceae > JABDJX01. The sequence goes on along the minus strand of JBDVBY010000006.1, from coordinate 984,025 downwards.
TTGCAGGGTGAAGGCTGGGGTGGAGACGCGACGCGCGCGAGCAGCAGCGAGGAAATCAGAACGCTTTGTCAGAATTGTGAGATCTGGCAGCGACATCAGGGCTCCTCAACGGCGGTGTTTAGGCGAAACGTGCGTTAAGCTGTCTCTCGGGTTCGCGACGGGACAAAGTTATCAAAAACAACGCCAAAAAACCAGAAACCGCCTGCGGTTGCCCGCGGCGGTCCCATCAATAGCAGTGCTTAGCGCTTTTTAAGCGCTGAGCGACTTGCGGCCACGCAAACGACGTGCGTTCAGGATTTTACGGCCAGCCTTGGTGGCCATGCGCGCGCGGAACCCGTGGCGCCGCTTGCGGACCAAGTTGGATGGTTGAAATGTGCGCTTCATCAGCTTTTCTCCAGTTTCGGTGCGTCATCACGATGGATTCGCGCCGTAGAATGTCTCGAAGCCCGGTCTTTAGGGGGATCGGCGGTTTAAGTCAACGCTGGTTTGGGGGTTTTGGTGGAGAGAGCATCGTTGAGATAAGACGGTTTACCCTCAATGTCGGCTGTAAGCCCGAAGCAGACTTTGGGCCAGCTTGAACTCTGTGCTACAAACCCAACAAGCTGGCAAGACTGACAAGCCGAGGGGAAGCAGCATGACACGACCGGGACGGCCATTGAGATTAGAACTCAATGCACAGCGCGTGACGGATGCGATGCCCTTCTACCGCAATCTCTTTGGCTGGACTTCTGTTCCCCTGAACGTGCCGCCCTGGGGGTCGATCCCGCAAATCGCAAATGGAAATCGCGTATTTGGCAACGAGTTTATGGCGATGGGGGCTTTCGCGTCGCCTCACTGGAAGATTTGGTTCTCTGCAGATTTGGAAAAAGCTGAAAGCGCAGTTCGTAAAGGCGGAGGTGACACAGGTCAGGGCATTTATCAGCTTGGCGATCTTGGACGCATACTTGATGCACATGACCCTGCTGGAAACAGCGTTGCCGCAATCAACCTTCACCAAACGCCACCTGCCAACGACGCTCCCGGCGATCCATGTCTGGCAGAACTTTGGGGAAAGGACGCGTCAAAAATTGCGGCTTTCGTGGCTGAGGTCTTGGGGCTTGAGTGCACTTCCACGTCACGCGGCGCGAAACTTACTGATAATGGCGACCCCCGCATCTTTTTCAGAGATGTTCCATACGACCTGCCAAAACCGATTTGGGTTCCCTATTTTCTCTCGGCTGGCGTCGGCGGTGATTGCGAAAGATCGCAGCGCGCGGGTGCTGTCGTTCAGGTGAAAACAGAAATCATCGAGGACATTGGCGAACTTGCCGTCTTATCTGATCCCTCGGGAGCGTTTTATGGGCTCGTTGATCCAAGTAAGTAGGCAGTTTTCGTAATCGCATCTTTGCCCCTTAGCGGCCATTCGCGAGTTTCAGTATGTATCTCTGACCACGCCATATGGCGTCGGGATTCGTAACTTTCGGTTCTTCCCATTGCAGCCAAACCCCACAATCCTGCAACATTTACCCCCTACGCCCTTTCAATTGTTACAGTCTTCACGCCGTTCTGACACAAGAACCCCGGCTCAGATCACCGTTCATCAACCGCGCGTGATCGCCCTGACAATTGCCGCGTTTATCCTTCATCTATCCTTTCAAGATAGACACCAGCCCGAAGGATGTGATTGGTATGAGCGATATGACAGACACCCCGCCCGCACAAAATGCGTTGCTCAAGCGCCTGCCGCTGATTGCGATTGCCTCCGTGGCCATTATCGGGGCTTTCACGCTTCGGGATTACCTGAGCTTTCAGGCCCTGTCGGAAAACCGCGAGGCTTTGATTGCCTTTCGCGATGCCAATTATCTCGGCACGGTTCTTGCGTTCATTGCTGCTTACGTGGTGATCGTGGCCTTTTCGCTGCCGGGTGCGGCGATTGCGACGCTGACGGGCGGATTTTTGTTTGCCACCTTCCCGGGCGCTTTGTTCAATATCACTGGAGCCACTATCGGGGCGACGGCCATTTTCCTCGCTGCGCGCTGGGGATTTGGTGAAAAACTGGGTGCAAAACTGGAATCCTCGGACGGAGCGATCAAAAAGATCAAAGATGGCATTGATGAGAACCAGTGGTCGATGCTGTTCCTGATCCGTCTGGTCCCTGCTGTGCCGTTCTTTATCGCCAACCTTGTGCCATCGTTTCTTGAGGTGCCGCTGCATCGCTTTGTGATCTCTACCTTCGTTGGCATCATTCCCGGTTCGGTTGTCTATACATCCGTTGGTGCTGGTCTTGGCGAAGTGTTCGAGCGCGGCGAAACGCCGAACCTTGGGATCATCTTTGAGCCGCACATTTTGTTGCCAATCCTTGGTTTGTGTTTCCTTGCCGTATTGCCCATCCTCATCAAAGCCGTACGCGGCAAGAAGGTCTAAGTCCCATGAACCGCATTAAAACAGACGTTCTTGTCATTGGCGCAGGCTCTGGTGGCCTGTCCGTGGCCGCCGGTGCTTCCCAGATGGGTGCAAGCGTGGTTATGCTGGAAGGCCACAAGATGGGCGGCGATTGCCTGAACTTTGGCTGTGTCCCCTCAAAGGCGCTGCTAGCGGCGGGCAAGCAGGCTCATGCAATGCGGACCGGCGAGAAATACGGCGTCACTCCGGTGATGCCGCAGGTAGACTATGCCGCTGCCAAGGATCACGTGCATAAGGTGATCGCCACGATTGAGCCTAACGACAGCGTTGAGCGGTTTGAAGGCTTTGGCGTTAACGTCATTCAGGAATACGGCCACTTTATCTCACCAACCGAGGTGCAGGCGGGTGACAATGTCATTGAAGCACGCCGCATTGTGATTTCGACAGGGTCGGGGCCGTTCGTGCCGCCAATCCCCGGTATTGACGACGTGACCTATTACACCAACGAAAATATCTTTGATCTGCGCGAAAAACCCGACCACCTGTTGGTGATCGGTGGCGGTCCGATTGGGATGGAAATGGCGCAGGCGCATATCCGGCTTGGCTCAAAGGTTACTGTGATCGAGGGCATGAAAGCGATGGGCAAGGATGACCCGGAAGCGGTTGCCATTGTCTTGGAAAAAATGCGTGCTGAGGGTGTTGAGATTGTTGAAGACGCTTTGGCCGAAGAGATTTCGGAAAAAGACGGGCAGATCACTGTCAAAACCTCGAATGGCACGTTCACCGGCTCTCACTTGTTGATGGCCGTTGGGCGCAAAGTGAATATCGACAAGCTTGATCTGGATAAGGGCAATGTTGCCCATGATCGCGCGGTAAAGGTCGATGCGGGCATGCGCTCGACCACCAACAAAAAGGTCTATGCAATTGGTGACGCCGCAGGTGGGCTGCAATTTACCCATGTTGCGGGATACCACGCGGGCGTTATCATCCGTTCTATGCTGTTCGGGCTGCCGTCCAAGGCAAAAACGGATCACATCCCGTGGGTCACCTATTCTGACCCGGAACTGGCGCAGGTTGGTTTGACCGAAGCCGAGGCCCTTAAGCGTCACGGCAAAATGGCCGTCACTGTTGCGCGCTTTGAATATGACGAAAACGACCGCGCAATTGCCCAAGGCAAGACCGCTGGTTTCATCAAGGTGATGGTCGTCAAAGGCCGCCCTGTCGGTGCTACAATTGTCGGAGATCAGGCAGGAGAATTAATCGGCGTTTGGGCACTGGCTATTGCCAATAAGCTCAAGATGTCGGCCGTTGCTGCGATGGTTGCGCCTTATCCAACGCTGGGCGAGATTAACAAGCGTGCAGCGGGGGCCTATTTCTCGCCGAAACTCTTTGATAATCCTACCGTCAAACGCGTGGTTGGTTTTGTTCAGAAGTATCTGCCTTAAACGCACGAAAGCACTTTGATGTTCGTCAATTCACTCTCTGGCCGGTTTTTGATCCTCACGATCCTTTTCGTGATGCTGGCCGAGATCTTTATCTTTGTGCCGTCCATCGCGCGGTTTCGCGAGGATTACATGATCAATCGACTTGAGCGGGCGCAGATCGCTTCGCTTGCGCTTCTGGCCGATGACATGATCGACGCGGACCTTGAACAAGAGCTTTTGAAAAATGCGGGCGTATTAAACGTAGTGCTGCGACGCGATGAAATACGCCAACTGGTATTGTCGTCTGACATGCCTTTGCCAGTGGCTGAAACCTTTGACTTGCGCGATCCTCCAGCGGGAGCGCTTATTATGGATGCCACAAGACGTCTGCTAAACCCGGCACCTGAGGTCGTTCGAGTGATCGGCAACCCCGTGCAGGACGCAGGTCTTTTGATCGAAGTAACGATGCCCACCGAACCGCTGCGCGCAGCGATGCTGGATTATGGTGTACGCATTTTGATTCTTTCTGCGGTGATTTCGATCTTCACCGCCACGCTTTTGTTCTTTGCTGTGCGTGCCCTTTTGGTCAAACCGATCAAAGGCGTTGTTTCTGCGATGAAAAGCTATGCGGCTGCGCCCGATGATGCGCGTCGGATCATTGAACCCAAAGCAACGGTACGGGAATTGTCAGAGGCCGAGCATGCTTTGAAGTCTATGCAAACCGATCTGACGTCGATGTTGCGCCAACGCGAGCGGCTTGCTTCGCTGGGCAGCGCAGTCGCCAAAGTCAGCCATGACTTGCGAAATATTCTGACAACCACTCAGCTTTTTGCCGACCGCATTGAAACAAGCGAAGACCCGGCGGTGGCGCGGATGGCGCCCAAGCTCATGAACTCAATCGCGCGCGCAGTGAACCTTTGCGAGAACACGCTGACATTTGGCAAAGCCGAGGAGGCGCCGCCTGCTTTGGGGATCGTCAATCTGGCGGCTGTCGTGAACGATGTGGTTGAAGGCGAGCGCCTTGCGGTGGATGTTGATCAGGCCGTGACCTTTTCCGAGGACGTGCCACCGGGGTTGATGGTACGCGCAGACGCGGAACAGCTTTATCGCGTGCTGTCCAATCTGGCGCGCAATGCCCGCCAAGCGATTGTTGCCTCAAAACAGCCTGCAAACATTGATATTTCCGCCGGAGAAGACGCCCACAACTGGTGGATCAGAGTAACTGATACCGGCCCGGGCCTGCCGCCGCGTGCGCAAGAGCATCTTTTCACACCGTTTCAGGGCGGGGTTAGTAAGGGCGGCGCAGGGCTTGGGCTTGCGATCTCCGCTGAGCTTGTCCGCGGCCACGGTGGCACGCTGTTGCTGGACAAAACAGACGGCGAGGGCACTGTCTTTTCGATTATGCTGCCAAAATCAGTAGTAGATGCGGAAACTGCCGCCGAATAGCGCTACAGTTGGTATCAGCTCGGATTCACGCAAACGCTCCTTTGCCAACCTTTTCCACTTGCAATGCTGGAAAGCACTGGCTACATCCATCCAGCCTGCGCTGGTAGCTCAGTTGGATAGAGTACCTGACTACGAATCAGGGGGTCGGGGGTTCGAATCCTCCCCAGCGCGCCATTAATCCCAATCATTGCTTTGAAATAGTCGAACCAATAGTTCCCCTGAAAACTGGGCGAGCGCGTTTTAACCCGTTCTTATAATCATTTGCGCTCCAAGCTCACAAAGCCTTGTGAGCACACCAAGGCAAGGATGGATAGTGTGATAATCGCTAAAAGCGCCTGATTGGGAACGATATCTGAAAGCAGCGCGACTGTAATGACGCCGCCGCATCGCGCAAAAATAATGTCTAAGCTTGACGCGAAAACGCGCAAGTCGGGAGGTGACATGCGCAACAGCAAATGCGTTGAAGTGGAATTGCTGGACGCAAGTCCTGCTCCTGCTAAGACGGCGGACATAATTTGCATGGCAAAATTGTCAGATAATAAAATGCCGGTGACGAACGACAATGCCAGCAGTATTGGTGCGGCGGACAGGCAAAGCTGTAATCCCGGTCCATCAATTCTATCTTTCAAAGCGAAGCTCAATACAGAAAAAGTTGCCCACACGCATACGAAAAAGAGAGAGATTAACTGGGTACTTGTGCCATTAGATTGCAATTGGATTGGAAAATAAAATAGGAAAAAAGTGAAGCAACCATACGTCAGAAAAATATAAACCAGTATAAATCGAATGCGTGTGAGCGACTTCAATTTTTGAAGGCCTGGGATGCCGCGACGAATCTCTATTTCCGATCTATCGTCTCCGAAAGCGACTAAAATAACTGCTAATACAGAGACGATTGCAAAGGCGTAGAAAATCGCCCGCCATCCAAGACTTGTCAAAATATAATTGCCAAAAACGGGAAGTGACGTCGCTGCGACACCAGCCAGGCCGCCCCAAATCATAAGTATTTTCCCCGATCTTCTGGATTCAGATTGGGTTAAAAGGATTGGGATTAAAGGGGAAAAAAGCCCTCCACCAACGCCTTGGATAGTGCGACTTACGATTAAGCTTTGTAAGTCACCTGACAGTGTTGCCAAGATTGAACCAACAGCAAACAGTGACACGCCAATGGAAAATAGAATTTGTTTGTTGACCATGTCTCCGATAATGCCACCAGTAATAACAGCCAGCGCAATGGCTAAAGCATACGCGTTAAAGACCCAGGAAAGTTCGCCTACGTTTAAACCGAAATCCTCCTGAATTGCGCCAAGCATTAAGGGCAACAGTGTAAGTTCCATTACAAAAGCAATGCTTGCCACAATGGCGCCAACTAGGATGGTAAAATCTCCGGTTTTGCGTATGTCGAACTCAAAAAAATTCACAAATAATTCCTAAATGAAAAGGTATCCGAGAGGCATAAAAGCCTCTCGGTTTGAGCAGCTGTCTAAGCCACCATAGAAACCGCATTTGAAAGTTGTCTGCGGGCAGGTAGGATACGTTCATCCGACAAGGAACGTGGCGTCGTTTCAAGAAAGGCGTGTATGTCTTCGTTGCTCATCCAAACAAGGGATTCTTCTGATGTTACCTCTTGTTCTGGACCGTGCCAGACACCAAATTCACAATGTGAATACCCGTACCGAATTGGAATCCCCTTCATTGCCAGCGGCATTGGTACAAAGCCAAAAACGTAGTCAGGCGACCAGAGCTTGAGAGCCAGCTCAAATACAATGCGTGATAGGAGCGCTGTAAAGCCTTGGCTGCGATGCCCTCCCTTTCCGCCTTTGATCCAGAACTCTCCGTGATAACACACACGCCCGGAAATGCGCTCCAACGCAGGCAATTCCGAAAAATACGTGCGGTCAGGATCTGGTGAGGTGTCAGGTGTGATGTACTTGTGGCGATGCTCACGCAAATGCTCTGCCAAAGACATATTGTGTAGATCCAACATGCGGATCGCTTGTGTATGAACCAATTCGTTGTTCTGATCAAAGCCGCAAACCCAAAAAGCATTTGTCGCGTCGACATATGAACTGGCGACATCGAACATTGGGAATAGCTGAGATCGGTCCGTTTGCCTGTTTCGCAGTCGTCTATACGAGGCAAAATCACCGCCAATTTCCAGATAGACGCCCGCAGATTCCAGCTCGGTGACCAGATTTGATACGTTTGTGATCGTGGTGAAAAGATTAAGTGCAGTCATTTGAGTCGCTCCTTTGTGATGCTGCAATCATAAGTTGATTCTTTCTGTCCACCACGGACTTAAGTCGAACTAAATTCTTTAGGCGATTTTGAACTCGTTTATTAGGTCGGGGGAAACGCCCTCTGTGTCGAGGCTACCAAGCCCATCAATTTCCACGTCACTTGTAACAGAGACCAAGACTGCAAGGGCGGGTGTGTTGTCTGGAAAAATGCACCCCATCAAAAGTCGTTGAAAGGTGACCGGAACTGGGCCTTCGCTTATCTCTCGCGGCAAGTGCGCAAAAAGATGGTCTAGGCGCACACCTCCTTCACCATGAAGCCGCTCATAAGCATCGGCGATGAAACGATTGAACTCGTTCCCCGCCTGATCGTCTTCTGAAAGCCGTCCTACTGCGCTTTTGGCCCAAGTCCATCCGAACCACTTTGTGTAGGCGGAATGGTCACCAACCTCCACGCAAACCCATCCGTTGTTGCTCCGCCGATAAATTACTAGGTGCGGGCGGACCTTTGCCATCGCGTCTGACTCAATCTGTGCCAAGGATTGTCCCCAAGCCGAAAGAACGCTTTGGACAAGAGGGGTTCCCAGACGGGTGACGGCGCTGACGGGGTGTTGTTGGGATAGGAACTTGCGACCTTCGTCATTGATGAATTTGGCATAGTCCAGATGCTGCGATCGGTTTGGGCTATTCTGCGCAATGTGACTCCAGCTTTCTGCTTGTCGCAGGATCGATTGTGCGCTGGGCAGAGAGCCGGTTCCTAGCGGGGTCAGGAAATAGGATTGCTTTTGCAGGGAAAAGAGCGGTCCGCCACGAAATGCTTCGAGGTTTGAAATATGTCGTCGCACGGTTTGCCGCGTTGTTCCCAGACTTTCCGCGGTTTCCGAGAGGTTCAGCGTGCGCGCCAAGCTATCAAAAGCGCGCAGCATATCAAACGTGACTGCCACATCTTTTCGATACCTGCCCAATGCTAACCCTCGCTGTTGGTGTCTTATGTATGATTTATCATCCAGAGATGATCAATAGAAGTAACGCAAGCGTCTAATAAACAGTGAATTTTCGCAGCATTCCTCGTCTGCCATACTCAACTTGAGGTCGTCAAAAAATATCGGGCTCAACCAGATTGAACAGCGTCTAATTACAACCGAGACATACATAATGCCGATGTCACAAGAAAAGATTGATCGACACGTTGGAAGCAAGCTGCGCACGTTAAGAGAGTCATATGGCCTGAGTCAGGCTCAGTTGGCTGAAAAAATTGGCCGCGACTTGGACACCGTAAGGCAAAATGAAGAGGGCGTGCGCCGGATGTCTGCTGACGAGCTTTGGCAGATGTGCGCTGTTTTGGACGTTCGGCCCAATTCGTTTTTCAAAGACCTCGACTGAAACAAAACAAGCAGGGGTTAGCAGGCTTCACCGCAATCGGCGAAAACAAACGGGTCTTGCAGTTGTTCAATCATCTCGACGACTGGTTGGCCTTCGGTGTTGCGCACATAGTACCTAAGCAACTCGCTGCCCAAGCTTTTCCCATATTTGTCTAAATGGTGCTGCTCGACCAAATAGCTTTCCATGTTGCGTGACGCTGCCGTGTATTCGACGATGTTTGTTTCAACACGGATCGCACCCTTGCGCGCCAGAATGATGCGGTACTTTCGCGCAAGACTTTGAAACGCTTCATCCGTGTCAAAAGTCACAACCTTTTTCGGAGTGTATACAATCAGAGGTACGGACATCAGCTTCGTCAATAGATGCGTGTCGTCGACCAATGCATAGGTCAGCAATTGATGAAAAAACTCGGATGGAAGGCCAATCGACATGAGGCGAATCCAATTCCCAAAAGGCCGGGTAATGTCAACAGATCGAGCTAGGTTCCCCGGCGGTAAAATGAAAAGAAATGTGCGAATTTCATGAATTGAAAAAGGTGATCTGGAGGTGCGTTCTTGTAGTTGAATTTCAATTTAACAGTTATAAATCAAATATTTATCTAAAAAGTGTGCCTGCAGGGGCAGGTGCCTATACTGACTGTATAGGATAGATCGCGCACGTTGCAAAATGTCTGTGTCGGAACTTGGGTGTTACACAATCTTCAAGAGCAAGGCTTTCGTGTTCTCGTGCGTCATTTCAATCGGGTTGCCACCCGTGCTCGGGTCTATCATCGCACCTGCAACGACACGGTCGATATCCAAATCGCCGATGCCCAACTCCGTCAGCGTTTTCGGGATACCCATAGAGGCGTTCAACACGTCGACGAAATCGCAAAAACCGTCAAAACCGCCAGAAATTCCAAGGTAGTTTGCAGCTAAATCAAAGCGCTCGGCGATGGTTGGTTTGTTGAACTGCAGCACCGCTGGCATGCAAACCGCGTTCGTTGTGCCGTGATGCGTGTGGTAGATCGCACCGATCGGATGCGAAAGCGCATGGATCGCGCCCAGCCCTTTTTGAAACGCAGTCGCGCCCATGGCGGCGGCTGACATCATATGCGCGCGCGCCTCAATATCGCTGCCATCGGCATAGGCACGCGGCAGGTAATCTTTGACAAGACGCATCCCCTCAAGCGCCATGCCTTGCGACATCGGGTGATAATGCGGCGACGAAAACGCCTCAACACAATGCGCAAATGCATCAAGCCCGGTGCCAGCGGTGATAAAGCTTGGCATGCCCACTGTTAGTTCAGGATCACAAATCACGACGCTTGGCAGGAACTTGGGGTGGAAGATGATCTTTTTCTCTTCCGTCACCGAATTTGTGATGACGCTCGCACGACCAACCTCTGATCCCGTGCCCGCGGTCGTCGGCACGGCCACAATGGGCGCAATTGCATCGGCGTCTGCGCGCGTCCAATAGTCGCCAATATCCTCGAAATCCCAAAGCGGGCGGGTTTGCCCGGCTAGAAATGCCACCAATTTGCCAAGGTCCAATCCCGAGCCGCCGCCAAAGGCGACAACGCCGTCGTGACCACCGTCGTTAAACGCGCGCACGCCCGCTTCGGCGTTCTTCTCGTTCGGGTTCGGATCCACATCTGCAAAGATCGCGCGCCCCAAGCCAGCAGCCTCCAGCAGATCAAGTGTCCTCACCGTGATCTCCATATCCGCCAACCCACGGTCTGTGATTAAAAGCGGCTTGGTGATTCCGGCGACAGCACAGGCCTCTGCGATTTCGGCAATGCGCCCTGCACCAAAACGTATAGCGGTTGGATAGGACCAGTTAGCAGTAAGCGACATCGTTCTTAGGCCTTCTTCAAGTGATAGGATTTGGGGCGGGTAAGGTTGTGATAGCCAATGATCGACAGGCCACCACCGCGGCCGGTGTCTTTGCAGCCAGTCCAGCAAAGGCCAGGATCAAGATAGTCAGCGCGGTTCATAAAGACGGTGCCAGTTTCGATCTGATCGGCGATTTCTTCGGCGCGCGCAGCGTCTTGCGTCCACACAGACGCGGTCAGGCCAAAGTCGCTGTCGTTCATCAACTCAATCGCATGCGCATCATCGCGCACCGGCATGATGCCAACGACAGGACCAAAGCTCTCCTCACGCATTACGCGCATGTTGTGGGTGACATTCGTGAGAATCTGTGGCGTCAGATACGCCCCGCCATCGTCCTCGGCAAACGTCGGTATATGGGCAACTGCGCCTTGGGCGACAGCCTCTTCCGTTTGCGTGCGTACTTCATCTGCAAAGCGTTTGTGCGCCATAGGGCCAAGCGTGGTCGTCTCTTCCAATGGATTGCCAAGCTTGTAGCCGCTCACGATCTCAACCGCCTTGGCCACAAACGCGTCAAACAGCGGTTCGGCCACATAAATTCGTTCGATCCCACAACAGCATTGACCCGAGTTGAACATAGCTCCGTCAATCAGCGTATCCACCGCCGCATCAAGATCGGCGTCATCGCAGACATACCCCGGATCCTTGCCACCAAGCTCAAGCCCGATGCCGGTGAAGGTACCAGCCGCCGCCTGTTCCATCGCCTTGCCGCCCCCAACAGAGCCAGTGAAATTGACAAAGCCAAAGGATTTGGCCGCGATTAGATCAGACGTGGTTTGATGGTCAAGAAACACGTTTTGAAACACATCCTCGGGGATGCCCACGGCGTGAAATGCTTGCGCCATCCGCTCGCCCACAAGCGGCGTTTGACTTGCGTGTTTCAGCATCACCACGTTGCCTGCGATTAGGGCAGGCGCAACCGTGTTGATCGCTGTCATGTACGGATAATTCCAAGGGGCCACGACAAGAACGAGGCCATGGGGCACCCGCTTTATCACCCGGCGAAAGGCGTCCGAGTTCTCAACTTCGATATCGGCCAACGCGTCCTTTGCGATTTCGGCCATATAAGAAGCGCGCTCGTTAAAGCCGCCAAACTCTCCGCCGTAGCGAATAGGTCGTCCCATCTGATGCGCAAGCTCGGGGACAATCGCGTCGTTCATCTCGCCGACTTTTGCAACGCCTGCCTGCACAAGAGCAATGCGTTCACTCAAAGGGCGCGTGGCCCAAGCCGTCTGCGCAGCCTTTGCACGTTCTACGGCCGCCTGCGCGTCGCTTGCAGATAGAGTGGGTCGCTCGGCGTAAACCGATCCGTCAATCGGAGAAATACAGCGGATCATCATCAAGCCCTTTCAAAGCCGCGCGCGATTTCCCAATCGGTCACCACGCGGTCAAATTCTTCCTGTTCCCATTCGGCCGCGCGGGTGTAGTGATCGACCACATCGTCGCCAAAGGCGGCGCGCAAGAAAGCCGATCCGCGCAATGTCTCGGTCGCGTCACGCAGCGTGCGCGGAATTTCAGCGGCGTCTGTGTCGTCATAAACATCGCCCGCTGCAGCCGGGGCCAATTCCATCTTTTCCTCGATCCCCTTGATTCCGGCGGCCAGCATCGCCGCTTGCGCAAGATAGGGGTTCAAGTCTGAGCCACCCACGCGACATTCAACGCGCACGCCCTTAGTGCCATCGGCGCAAAGCCGGAAGCCAGCAGTGCGGTTATCAACTGACCAAACCGTCTTGGTTGGCGCAAAAGTGCCCTTAGCGAAGCGTTTGTAGCTGTTTATGTTAGGGGCCATAAAATACGTGTATTCAGGAGCATAGGCGATAAGCCCCGCCATATAGTGCTTCATCACATCCGACATGCCGAGGTCCGCGTCAGGGTCATAAAACGCTGGTTTTCCATCGACCCACAATGACTGATGCACATGGGACGAACTGCCGATCTTGTCGTGGTGCCACTTTGGTAGAAAACTGGCGGCACGCCCGTTTTGCCAAGCGATTTCTTTCACCGCGTTCTTCGCAATCGTATGATGATCCGCGCAATCAAGCGCCTCTGAATAGCGAATGTTCAGCTCTTCTTGCCCGGTCTCCGCCTCGCCCTTGGTGTTCTCAACCGGCAGTCCGGCGTTGAACAAATGATTGCGGATCGGGCGCATCACGTCTTCTTCCTTCGTCGTCTGAAGGATGTTGTAGTCTTCGTTATACCCGCTGATCGGCGCTAGATCGCGAAAGCCCTCTTTGCGGATTTCATCAAAGCTTTTCTCGAACAAGAAAAACTCCAACTCGGTCGCCATCATCGCGTCAAACCCAAGCGCTTTCAGTCGGGCAATCTGTGCCTTTAGCATGGCGCGCGGTGAGTGCGGAACTGGCGCATGGGTGTGGTGATCCAGAACGTCGCAAAGCACCATCGCAGTGCCCTCAAGCCATGGGGTGCGGCGCAAAGTGCTTAGGTCCGGCGCCATAATATAATCGCCATAGCCACCTTCCCAGCTAGAGGACTTGTAGCCCGGTGGCGTTGCCATCTCGAGATCAGTCGCCAGCAAATAATTGCAGCAGTGGGTTTCCTTAAAGGACGTCTCGACAAAGTTTACTGCGTGAAACCGTTTTCCCATCAGGCGGCCCTGCATGTCGACGATACAGGCCAGAACCGTGTCGATCTCGCCCGCTGTTATTGCGCCTTTTAGCGCGTCAAATGTCAGATTGCCGGGCATGATATGTCCTTTCTTGAGCTAAAGCGCCCCCGGTGCCGGGGACGCTCTTTCGTTTTGCCAAACTTACTCGAAGTTATACGGCGCGCCAGCTTGATTGATGACGCTGTTGTACTCTTTGAAGATGTTGACGATCTTCTGGTGCACTTCGCCTTCTTGTGCGACCTCTTCCCAGAACGCTTTTGCCGCATTCTCGACTTCGGCCCACTCAGACGCAGGCACAGAGCGCAGCTCCAGCTTGTCGCCATTGGCACGCAGGGCTGCTTCACCGCCCCAGTACCACTGATTGCGATAGGTATGACCCGCTTCGGTCGCGGCCATCACGACGGATTTCAGGTGATCCGGCAGATCAGCCCAACGTTCCTCGTTCACGAACCACGATCCGATCCACGCACCCGAGATGTTGTTGGTCAGGAAGTAATCGGTCACATCAGCCCAGCCAACGGTGTAGTCCTCGGTGATGCCCGACCATGCCATGCCGTCAAGCTCGCCAGTTTGCACCGCTACTTCAGCATCCTCGTAAGGAATGTTCACCGGCACAACGCCGAATTGCGCGAGGAAGCGCCCAGCAGTTGGGAAGGTGTAAAGCTTCAGACCATCAAGATCAGCAACGCTTGTGATCTCTTTCTTGGTGTTGAAGTTACAGGGATCCTGCCCGGCAGCCGAAAGCCACTTAACGCCAACCTTGGCGTATTCTTCGTCCCAGATTTCCTTCAGGCCGTACTGGTTGAACAGCACTGGAACGTCAAGAATATGCTTTGTCGCAAACGGGAAATAGCCGCCAAACTGGCGCAGTGGCGTAGGCGAAGCCATCGAGTCATCGTCTGAATGCACACCGTCGATTGTGCCACGCTGAAGCGCTTGGAACAGCTCGCCTGTTGGCACGATCTGATCTGCATAGAACAGTTCAACCTCAAGTTCGCCGTTTGCATTGGCGTTGATATAGTCGATCACAGGTTTGGTCACATGCTCGCCCAAAGCACTGCCCGCATAGGTCTGGAACCGCCACTTGATGGCAGACTGGGCTTTGACAATCGAAGGGCTGGCCAAGGTGGCGGCAGCGCCAACACCGGCTGTGGTAAGAAACTTACGTCTTGTCGTCATTGGTCTTTCCTCTCTGTTGAAGCTCTCTCAAGTACGTCCCGTGGATCGGGATCTCGTTCTTCGTTAATTTCCATAGACATACCCCGGCAGCCAAAGTGCGATTTCCGGGAAGGCCATAATCGTGGCAAGGGCGACGACCATCACCAGCACGAAGGGCAGGATGGAGGTGTAGATATCGCGCAAAGTAATTTCCGGCGGTGCCATCGCGCGCATCAGGAACAGGTTATAGCCGAACGGCGGCGTCATATAGGCGATCTGCGTGGTGATCGTATAAAGCACACCGTACCAGATCAGGTTGAACCCAAGCTCACCGACAAGCGGGACATAAAGGGGGGCGACAATCACCAGCATGGCGGTGTCGTCCAGAAATGTGCCCATTAGGATAAAGCTAAGCTGCATCAGGATCAGGATCATCCATGGGCTTAGGCCAAGCTGTTCGGTGAATAGGCTCTCGATAGCCTTCACAGCACCTAGCCCGTCAAAGACCGCACCAAAGGCAAGGGCAGCCAAGATGATCCACATGAACATGCAGGAAATGCCAAGAGTCTGGCGGACGGAATTTTCAAACACCTCGCGCGTCATGCGCCCCTTCAAGACGGCTGCCATAAATGCGGCAATCGCGCCTATAGCCGAGCTTTCAACAAGTGAGGTCCAGCCATTCACGAAAGGCACCATCATGGCAAAGAAGATGAAGAGGGGCAGAAGGCCAGCGCCGAGCAGGCGAATTTTCTCGCCCATGGGAATGTCGCGATCCTCTTTGGGAAGGACAGGGCCAAGGGCGGGATTAATTTTGCAGCGCACCACGATGTAAATCACAAACATCGCCGCCATCATCAGCCCCGGCAACACACCCGCCAGCCACAACTGCCCCACGGGTTGGCGCGCGATCATGGCATAGAGAACGAGCACCACAGAGGGCGGCACAAGGATGCCCAGCGACGATCCCGCTTGGATTACACCGGTCACCATCCGCTTGTCATAGCCACGCCTCAACAACTCGGGCAAAGCAATCGTCGCCCCAATCGCCATTCCTGCAACAGACAAGCCGTTCATTGCGGACACCAGCACCATCAGCCCAATGGTGCCCACAGCCAAGCCACCTGAAAGCCCGCCCATCCAAACGTGGAACATCTTGTAAAGATCGTCAGCGATTTTGGACTCTGACAGGATGTAGCCCATGAAAATAAACATTGGCAGTGTCAGCAGTGGATACCACTTCATCAGCTTGATCGCGGCAGCAAACCCAAGGTCATAACCACCCCGATCCCCCCAAAGGAAGAACGCGGCAACCACGGCAACAAAGCCAATCGCGCCAAAAACTCGCTGCCCGGTCAGAAGCATCAGCATCATCGACGAGAACATTAGGATGGCGATCATCTCATACGACATCAGACTTTCGCCCCCATGTCGTGACCCTTTATCCGCAAGATATCCTTGAAGAATTCCGAGATCGCCTGAAGCAACATCAGGAAAATGCCAACCAGCATGATCGCTTTGATCGGCCACAAATAAGGACGCCACACCGACGGGCTGCGCTCGCCGCCATAGCTGATCGAGTACTGAAAACTCTCCCAACCGCCCCAGAGTAGAAACACCAGATAAACGATCAGAAAGCACACAGTCATTGCATCAATCTGCGCTTTGCGGTGGTCCGACCATTCGCCATAAAGCAGGTCCATCCGCACATTCGAGCCCATCTGAATCGAATACGGTCCGCCAAGCATGTAATACGCCACCATTGCAAATTGCGCGACTTCCAGCGTCCAAAGCGATGGCACAAAGAACGTCTTGCTGATCGAGGACCAGAGCAAAATCGCCATCATCACGAAGATGCCGTACATCACAATGCGGCCGATGCGATAATTCAAAGCGTCGACGATCTTGATGTATCTAAGGGCAAACTTCAGCATGCGGCAGCCTCGGTTTTCGCCAGCGCGCTTGCTATCCAAGCGGCCAACATGTCGGCCATCGCCGCCTGATCCGCGACGTTCGCGATCAGATCATTGCGTATCTCCAGCATGACATTCAGATGCCCGCCCGCCAGCCCGTGTTCTTTCAGCGTATGAGTCACACCATCGCTTGGCCCGTAAGGTTCGTTGCGGCGCACAATGTGATCAGTGTCGGCGTTTGAGAGAAGCGCATCGGCCAAACGAGCATCACTGTCGTGCAAAATGCCGATTTCAACGTCGCGCATGGCCCCGTGATAGACCGGTGTAAAGCTGTGCACGGTGACAAGGACCGGATCGGCAATGCGCTCCATGATTTGAGCTACGGTCGTGCGAAACGGCTCATAGTATCCGACCACGCGTGCCGTTTTTTGCTCGGCACTCAATCCAGCGTTTCCCGGAACATCAAACACCTCACTGCGCGCGGGCATCGCGTCATGCGCGTCAGGCGGGCGGTTGCAGTCATAGACCAGCCGAGAGGTTTTTGCCGCGATCAACACCGCATCCAGCGCGTCCATCATACGCGTGGCCACGGCCATCGCACCGGGGTCCCATGCGATATGACTTTGAAGTGCGTCATCGCTCAACCCCAGATTATTAAACGTCGCCGGTATATGCGCGCTGGCATGCTCGCAAACGATCACAACCTTTGAGGCGGCAGTCGCATTGCGCACGTCAATCAAGGTGTCATCGAACGGGCCAGTTTGGTGATTCATTGAAGCTCCCACTCTGGAAAACTCTTGCCAAGACGGCTTTCTGTCAACACAATTGTGAAAAATTTATCACAGACGGTAGTGCGCTGTTAATTTCTTGCCCAGAAACGAGGCATCCCGAATGGCTGATGCAAACCAAACAATATCGGACCGCATTCAGGAAAAGCTGGATGACCTGACGCGGGCGGAACGGCAGTTGGCTCTCTCAATTTTAGAGAATTATCCGGCCTCCGGGCTTGGCCCGTTGGTTGCGCTCGCAAAAGGGGCGAACGTCTCGGTACCAACAGTCGCGCGCATGGTGCAGAAGCTTGGCTACAAGGGGTATCCTGACTTTCAGGCCGATTTGCGTAGTGAGTTAAGTGCCATTGCCAAAGGCCCAATAGCAAAGCACGAAACATGGGCTGGTGCCGCGCCGTCAGAACATATTCTTAACCGTTTCACCGAAGCCGTGATCAACAATATCCGCAACACAATGGCCCACATGGACCCGGTTGCCTTTGACGAAGCCTGCGCGCTTATAGCAGATGAAAAACGCCATCTTTACATTGCAGGCGGGCGGATCACGCACACGCTGGCTGAATACCTGTTCATGCACCTGCAAGTCATCCGCCCGAATCTGACCCATGTGCAATCCACGTCGAACACATGGCCGCACTATATTTTGAATGCCGAAGCAGGCGACGTTTTCGTCATCTTCGACGTGCGCCGTTACGAGAATAACACGCTCAAAATGGCCGAGCTTGCCCGTGAGCGCGGCGCAAAAATTGTTCTGTTCACCGACCAGTGGCGCTCGCCTATCCACCGCATGGCAGACGTTAGCTTGACCAGTCAGATCATTGTGCCCTCTGCATGGGACTCGGCGACCACGACCATGCTGCTGCTTGAAAGCATGATCGCAGCGATCCAAACACTGAATTGGGATCAGACCAAAGACCGGATGCAAGAGCTAGAAGGCATCTTCGACAAGACCAAGCTCTTTCGAAAGTTCACCTGACGCCACTTTTGACCCACATCAAGGCAACGATCTTGCGCAAGGCATAGACTCCGACTGAATGAAAGGAGTCTTCATGCCGTCCAAAGCTCTTCAAGATGAAAAACCCAAAACAAGCCCACGCGCTGCTGAAATTATTGGTTTTGAACAAGGGGAATACCCTTACCCAACCAAATTAAAGCGCGATGCCTATGAGGCTGAAAAAGCAGCGCTACAGGTTGAATTGCTCAAGGTCCAACATTGGGTTCAGGAAACCGGGCAACGGTTTGTAATGCTATTTGAAGGCCGTGATGCCGCTGGCAAAGGCGGAACAATCAAGCGGTTTACCGAGCATCTGAATCCGCGAACTGCGCGCGTCGTTGCGTTGAACAAACCAACAGACGAAGAGCGCGGTCAATGGTTTTTTCAGCGCTATGTGAAACACCTGCCAACGAAGGGCGAGATCGTGCTTTATGACCGATCTTGGTACAATCGCGCGGGTGTTGAGCGGGTTATGGAGTTTTGTGCGCCTAACGAGTACCTCGAATTTATGCGTCAAACGCCAGAGTTTGAACGGATGTTGTCGCGCTCTGGTATCAAGCTGTTCAAGTACTGGTTTTCAGTCACCCGCGAAGAGCAACGCAGTCGCTTTGCGTCGCGGGAAACCGACCCTCTCAAGCGTTGGAAACTCTCTCCTATTGATCGCGCCAGCATAGATCGTTGGGACGACTACACCGAGGCAAAAGAGGCGATGTTCTTTTACACTGACACCGCCGATGCCCCGTGGACAGTGATCCGCTCGAACGACAAAAAGCGCGCGCGTCTTAACTGTATGAAGCATTTTTTGGCATCGCTCGATTACCCGGACAAAGACCCGGCAGTGGCAACGCCGCCTGATCCCAAAATCGTTTTGCACGCAAACCACGTTGTGCAGAACTCCGACCATATCCTTGCGACGTCACTGCATCCGCAAACCCGCAAGGCAAAGACAGACGATACATAGGAGAAACAGCACATGTCGCACACACCACACGAGTTAGCGGAAGAGTTTCCTGAATTCGTCTCGCTTATGCATGAGCAGCGCGAAAAAGATGCACACTTTGCAGGTCTTAGCGAAAAGTATCACACGGTAAACCGCGCCGTGCATCGCGCGGAAACCAATGTCGAGCCCACTACGGATGATCACTTGGTCGAAATGCGTAAAGAGCGGATGCATCTGAAAGACGAGATTTATGCTTATCTGACCAAACAGATGTTAGAATAATTCAGACATGCTTCTATTGTGACATCCGACAAATAAAGAAAGGGCGCCTTAACCAAGACGCCCTTTCCAGTTCTATGAACCTGCCAATTAGCAGCTGTAGTACAGCTTGAATTCCATTGGGTGTGGTGTGTGCTCGTAGGCGTAAATCTCTTCCCACTTAAGCTCCATGTACCCTTCAATCTGGCTTTTGGTGAACACGTCACCGGCCAGAAGGAAATCCATGTCCTTTTCAAGCTCATCCATTGCTTCGCGCAGGGATGCACAAACCGTTGGGATGCCAGCCAGCTCTTCTGGTGGCAGATCGTAAAGATCTTTGTCCATCGCTTCGCCGGGATCGATCTTGTTCTTGATGCCGTCAAGGCCAGCCATAAGCAGCGCTGCAAAGCACAGGTATGGGTTTGCTGCCGGATCAGGGAAACGCGCCTCAACACGCTTCGCCTTCGGGCTTTCAGCCCATGGAATGCGCACGCAACCCGACCGGTTGCGGGCCGAATATGCGCGCAGAACAGGGGCTTCAAAGCCTGGGATCAGGCGCTTGTAGCTGTTGGTTGATGGGTTGGTAAACGCGTTCAGCGCCTTGGCGTGCTTCAGGATACCACCAATGTACCACAGAGCTTCTTGTGACAGGTCAGCATATTTGTCACCTGCAAACAGAGGCTTGCCATCTTTCCAGATCGACATGTTCACGTGCATGCCTGTACCGTTATCGCCCGCAACTGGCTTTGGCATAAATGTCGCCGATTTGCCGTAAGCGTGCGCAACTTGATGGATCACGTACTTATACTTCTGAAGGTGGTCGGCCTGCTCGGTAACCGATCCAAAGATCAAGCCAAGCTCGTGCTGACAAGACGCAACCTCGTGGTGGTGCTTATCAACCTTCATGCCCATGCGTTTCATTGTGGAGAGCATTTCAGAGCGGATGTCTTGTGCATCGTCAATCGGCGGCACAGGGAAATAACCGCCCTTAACGCCAGGACGATGACCCATGTTGCCCATCTCGTAATCGGTGTCGGTGTTCCACGACGCGTCAATCGCATCGACTTCGTAGGACACTTTGTTCATCTCGACCGAATACTTCACGTCGTCAAACAGGAAGAATTCAGCCTCGGGGCCCATATACGCCACATCGCCGATACCGGATGACTTCAAATAAGCCTCAGCCTTTTCAGCCGTGCCGCGCGGGTCGCGGTCATAAGCTTCGCCCGTGTCTGGCTCCACGACGGAGCAATGCACGGCCATGGTCTTCTCCGCAAAAAACGGGTCCAAGTAGGCGCTATCTGCGTCAGGCATCAGTTTCATGTCGGATTCGTCGATCGACTTCCAACCAGCGATGGAGGACCCATCGAACATAAAGCCTTCTTCAAGGAAATCTTCGTCCACCTGATCGGCCATCACTGTCACGTGCTGCAACTTGCCGCGCGGATCGGTAAAGCGGATGTCGACGTATTCAACATCCTCGTCCTTGATGGTCTTCAACATGTCTGCGTTGCTCATGGGTAGTCCCCTCTCGTTCCTATTTCGTGTAACTTAAAGCGCGTCTGTACCGGACTCGCCGGTACGGATGCGGATGGCTTGGCTGACGTCGCTGACAAAAATCTTGCCATCGCCAATTTTGTCGGTTTTTGCAGCGGAGATAATCGCTTCAATCGCGGCATCCACCTGATCAGATGGCAAAACCACCTCGATCTTCACCTTGGGTAGAAAATCCACAACATATTCAGCACCGCGATACAGTTCTGTGTGCCCTTTTTGACGGCCAAATCCTTTGACCTCCAAAACGCTCAGACCTTGCACGCCGATTTCTTGCAGCGCTTCCTTCACCTCATCGAGTTTGAAGGGTTTGATGATCGCTTCAATCTTCTTCATGTGGTCGACTCCCTTACGCTTCTGCTTCCCGCGACTGACCACGACAGACACAGCGCCTTCAATCGGAACCGGGTTTGGGCGGAGGATGTTCGCATAGCCATTTGCTAGATGCCTAAAAATTAGGCAATAGGGCGCGAAAATAGGCAAAAATGAATCGCGCAAGCAGCGCCGCAACCAAACATCGACGAAATCGTAACAAATGATGCTAATAACGCGCTCATGACAGAGCTTCTAACAGCCGCCCAGATGCGCGCAATTGAACAGGCCGCGATAGAAAGCGGAGACGTGACTGGCCTAAAGCTGATGGAACGCGCCGGGCAGGGCGTGGTCGAGGCGATCTTCGAGGAATGGCCAGAGCTGAAAAAGACGTCGCACCGCGCAGTGGTGCTCTGCGGCCCCGGCAACAACGGCGGCGACGGGTTTGTCGTGGCGCGCCTGTTGAAGGAGTGGGGCTGGGAGGTGGAGGTGTTTCTGTATGGGGATGCCGACAAGCTGCCGCCTGATGCGAAGGTGAATTATGAGCGGTGGCGGGCGATGGGGGAAGTCCAAAGCTGGGACGATGATGCAATTGAGGATCGGCTGGACGAGTCCGAGCACGAGCTTGTTGTGGACGCGCTCTTTGGCACTGGGCTGACGCGCCAAATGCCTGATGATATGGAGCGGATGTGGCATGCCTTTATGCCTCGGGTTTTTAGCCAGCCCCCTGCAGATCGCCCAAAATACATCGCCATAGATACAGCTAGCGGCCTTTGCAGCGATTCTGGTCGTAACCTCGAAGGCGCATTGCCGACTGATCTTTCAGTGTCTTTTCACCGAGCAAAAGTCGGACATTTCCTGTCGCCAGATGGCCCTCCAGCGGGAGGAGTTATTTGGTCAGGCAAGATCATTGTGAAGGACATCGGACTGGAGGGCAGCCCCCGGCCGCGGGTGGGGGTGAAGCCCCCGCCCATGGGGGCGGTCGGGGGCTGCCCGGCGGTGCCGGGCAAGACCGTGTCTTTGGTTGATCGGCCTTCGCTAGAAGTCCTGAAAGCTGGAAACCACAAATACACCCACGGCCACGCCCTCATCCTCACCGGCGGTCCCGGCAAAACCGGCGCAGCGCGTCTCGCTGCACGCGGTGCGCTCCGCATCGGCGCAGGCCTCGTCACCCTTGGTTGCCCGCAACAAGCCCTTTGGGAAATCGCCGCGCACTCCACCGCCATCATGTGCGCCCCGCTCGACGGTGCCCCCGGCCTGAACGAAAAACTCCAAGACGACCGCCTCAACGCGCTCTGCCTCGGCCCCGGCATGGGCATGGGCGCGGACACCCAAGTGATGGTGCTGACTGCCCTAGAAGCCAAACGCGCCACGGTGCTAGACGCCGACGCGCTAAGCCGCTTTGAACGCAACCCAGCTGTGCTGTTCGACGCCCTCCACCAAGACGTCGTCCTCACCCCCCACGCCGGCGAATTCAAACGCCTGTTCCCCGACATCGCCGAAAAGCTGAACGCGCCCGCCACTACCGGCCCTGCCTATTCCAAGGTCGATGCCACCCGAGAGGCCGCCGCGCGCGCGGGCTGCACGATCCTGTTCAAAGGTCCCGACACGGTCATCGCCGATCAAACCGGGCGCTGCGCGATCAACTCTTCGGCCTACGAACGCGCCGCCCCATGGCTTGCCACCGCTGGCAGCGGCGACGTGCTTGCTGGCTTCATCACCGGATTGCTCGCGCGCGGGTTCGCTCCGATGCAGGCCGCTGAAACCGGCGCATGGCTGCACACGGAATGCGCGCTGTCCTTTGGCCCTGGTCTGATCGCCGAAGATCTGCCCGAAGAGCTGCCAAAAGTCTTCCGCGCGCTGGAATTGTAAACAAAGGTTAAAGCGCCCCCACCGTACGGTCGCACCTACGTAATACCGACGTGATACCGACGTCGCACCGACGCCAGACCTACCCTAAAATACAGTGCCAAATTGCCCAAACGTAAGGTAAGCTTAAGAAAAGGTTGATGAACCGCACACGTCCGCTAGGTTCAATCGCAGTTTTGTTGAGGGGCGAGATGCAACCGATTACATCGTTAGAGGGCCAAAGCGACCTTCCGCGTTATTTTTCAGCCGCTTATGGCTTGGCAGAGAAACTCAAGAACGGCCGAATGGACTTCCGTTTGCCCGACGGTCGTGTATTTCGCGTCGATGCCCCAAACCCCGGACCCGTCGCCGAAATCGAGATTCACGACGTCGATGTTTTTGCGCGCCTGATCCGCGAAGGAGATCTAGGGTTTTCAGAGGCTTACCTAGAAGGCGGCTGGTCTACCCCCGACCTTCAGGCCTTCATGGATCTGGTTCACGCCGACAATGACGACGTTTATTTCAGCTTTGGCGGCATGCAAATTGTGCGCCTGTTTGAGCGCATGCGCCACTGGATGAACCGTAACACCCGCGATCAGGCGAAAAAGAACATCTCGTATCACTATGATCTTGGCAACGAATTCTATGGCCTGTGGCTTGACGATACGATGACTTATTCCTCGGCTCTTTTCGAGACTGGGCAGGAAAGTCTCGAGAAAGCTCAGACACTTAAGTACAAATCGATGGTTGATCAGATGGGTGCAAAACCCGGAGACCACGTCCTTGAAATCGGCTGCGGCTGGGGTGGTTTCGCTGAATACGCCGCTAAAGAACGCGGGCTGAAAGTAACAGGTCTGACGATCAGCAAAGAGCAATTTGATTACGCGGTCGATCGGATGGAACGGGCAGGGGTCGCCGACAAAGTCGAGATAAAACTGCAGGATTATCGCGACGAAACCGGTCTTTACGACGGAATCGCATCGATCGAGATGTTCGAAGCTGTGGGTGAAAAATACTGGCCGGTGTACTTCAAAACCCTCAAAAACAGGCTAAAACCAGGCAAAAATGCGACTTTACAGATCATCACGGTCGAAGATCACCGTTTTGAGGAATATCGCAAAAATGTGGACTTTGTGCAGAAGTACATCTTCCCTGGTGGTATGCTGCCCTCTCCCAGCGTTTTGCGCCAAGAGGTTGAAAAGGCAGGGCTTAATGTTGCTGATTCTATCGAGTTTGGCGAAAGCTACAGCCAGACGCTGCGGCGTTGGTATAACGTGTTCAATGCGCGCTGGGAGGAGGTATCGTTGCTTGGATTCGACAAACGCTTCAGAAGAATGTGGAATTTTTACCTAACTTCTTGCGCGGCTGGCTTTCATGCTGGATCTATTGATGTGACACAGATTACGGTCACAAAACCGGGATAAAACCATGCCAACCGGCGCAAAACTTATTGGGGCTCTGGCGTTTGCTGCGCTGGCCTTTTTCATCAGCGATCTGATTAAACCTTTGCTTCCTGAGGGAACGCAACTTGGTTGGTTCTCGCCATTGAATGCCTTTATCGGGGCGATCATGGGTTGGCGTATCATGGGCAAGGGCGCTGGCAACAATTATCGCCAGACGTTCGGGTATGGTCTGACAACCTTGTTTGCGACCACGTTTTGGTGCCTGCTTGTCTGGGCTGGAAACGAGATGCTGAAGAACTCGGTGCGCCTGCGGTATGATGGCCCGATCGAAGCGCTCCAAGACATGGCGCAGTTGTTCTTCGACTACGCTAGGTTGGCGGCGGTGAACGAAGTTGTATTGCCGGGCGTCGTTGGCGCGTTGTTTGCAGCTTGGGTCACGCATTACTTCGCCAAACCACGCGAAGAAAAGCCTGTGTACGACACCTGAAAGAGCTTCCGTTTTTTGGCTTTTTTCGCGTCTGCAGCCCTAGGTTCGGCAAATATTTAATACTTATCGGCTTTGGACAAACTCTCAAGCAATCTAAAAGCTATTCAAACTCAATAGTTTAGTTGGGAGAATGGCTTTCTACTAATCTTTTAGTTGACAGTTTCGTGATCCTGCGCCTACGTTTTAGGCAGCCGGGAAACTGGCTCACATAAAACTTTGGGAGGAGACAAGATGCGCAAGTATCTGCTCTCCGCGACTGCGGCTGTTGCCGTCATCGCGGGGTCCGGGACTGCTTTTGCCGATGAGGCCGCAGCCCAGAAATGGATAGACCAGGAATTCCAGCCATCCACGCTTAGCAAAGACGAGCAGATGTCTGAGATGAATTGGTTCATCCAAGCCGCCGAACCGTTTGACGGCATGGAAATCAACGTTCTGTCAGAAGGCATTCCAACGCACGGATATGAATCCGAAGTGTTGACGAAGGCGTTCGAGGAAATCACCGGGATCAAGGTTAACCACCAGATTTTGGGTGAGGGCGAAGTTGTGCAGGCTGTGCAAACACAGATGCAGACACAGCGGAACCTTTATGATGGCTATGTGAATGATTCCGATCTGATCGGCACGCATTCGCGTTTGCAGTTGGCTTATAACCTGACCGAACAAATGGCAGGTGACTGGGCGGCCACAACATCGCCAACGCTTGATCTGGAAGACTTCATGGGCATCCAGTTCACCACTGGTCCTGATGGCAACCTTTATCAGCTTCCTGACCAGCAGTTTGCGAACCTCTATTGGTTCCGCAAAGATTGGTTCGATGACGAAGCCAACAAGGCGGCGTTCAAAGAAAAGTACGGCTATGACCTTGGCGTTCCAGTCAACTGGTCAGCCTACGAGGACATCGCTGAATTCTTCAGCAATGACGTTCAGGAAATCGACGGCACGCGTATCTATGGTCACATGGACTATGGTAAGCGCGCGCCTGACCTTGGCTGGCGCATGACCGATGCTTGGCTCTCGATGGCTGGTGCAGGTTCTGTTGGTGAGCCGAACGGCGTGCCAATTGATGAGTGGGGCATCCGCATGGAAGCCGGCTCTTGTAACCCATCTGGCGCTTCTGTGTCTCGCGGTGGTGCTGCAAACGGCCCGGCGGCTGTTTATGCGATCCGCAAGTGGGACGAGTGGCTGCGCGCCTATGCGCCTCCTGGTGCGGCGTCGTTTGACTTTTACCAGTCGCTGCCAGCGCTGTCTCAGGGCAACGTGGCTCAGCAAATCTTCTGGTACACAGCCTTCACCGCCGACATGGTGAAGCCGCAGTCAGAGGGCAACAACACCGTGGACGCCGATGGCAACCCACTGTGGCGCATGGCACCGTCTCCACACGGTCCATACTGGGAAGAAGGCCAGAAGGTCGGCTATCAGGATGTGGGTTCGTGGACGTTCCTAAAATCAACACCGTCTGACCGGGCACAAGCTGCGTGGCTTTATGCACAGTTCGTGACCTCAAAGACCGTTGATGTGAAGAAATCGCACGTTGGTCTGACGTTCATCCGTGACAGCTCGGTTAACCACGAAAGCTTCACTGAGCGTGCTCCAAAGCTTGGTGGTCTGGTTGAGTTCTATCGCTCACCTGATCGCGTCGCATGGTCGCCAACGGGCATCAACGTACCTGACTATCCAAAGCTGGCCCAAATCTGGTGGCAGCAAATTGGTGACGTCAACTCGGGTGCATTCACACCACAAGAGGCGATGGATCGTCTTGCCGGTGAGATGGACATCACGATGGCCCGGATGCAGGCAGCTGACGAAGCCGCTGGCGTCTATGGTGGCTGTGGTCCCCGTCTGAACGAGGAAAAAGACGCCTCGGAATGGCTCGGCAAAGGTGGCGCTAAAGCGAAACTGGAAAACGAAAAGCCGCAAGGCGAGACCGTCAACTATGACGATCTGGTCGCGCGCTGGAACCAGTAACCTCCCATTGGCCCCTCGTGTTTTTTGAGGGGCCAATACACATGACCGAGGCTTTCTTCCTGAGCTTCGGTCATAACCAACCGGGGCAAGGATAAGATGACTGTCGAGTTAAAAGACGCCAGCAAGGTCGTGCGCGGCATCACCCACATCAAACCAACATCGCTGGTTTTAGAAACTGGGCATTTCAATGTGCTGCTGGGTCAAACCGGGTCGGGTAAGACATCGCTGATCAAGTTGATGGCAGGTCTTGATCCGCTTGCATCGGGTCAGATTTTTATGGACGGGCAAGAGGTGTCAAAGCTGTCGACACAGAAACGCAACATCAGTCTCGTCCACCAGTTTTTCGTTAATTACCCGCATATGAGCGTGTTTGATAACATCGCCTCCCCGCTTCGGGTTGCAGGCATGGCCAAATCCGAACTTGAAGGGCGTGTTCAAGAGGCGGCTGATATTCTCCAGCTTGGTCCCATGCTGAAACGCCGCCCACAAGAACTGTCAGGCGGGCAACAACAACGCTGCGCCTTGGCGCGTGCCATCGCAAAAGAAAGCCGTGCAGTGTTTCTGGACGAACCGCTGGCCAACCTTGATTACAAATTGCGCGAAGAACTGCGCGAGCAGCTGCCAGAGTTGTTTGCGGGCCGTGGCGCAGTCGTTGTTTACGCGACATCCGAGCCAGAAGAAGCGCTCTTACTTGGTGGAAAAACCGCTCTGATGGACGACGGCGCTGTCACACAGTATGGCACAACTGCTGACATTTACCGCACGCCTGAAAACCTCACCGCAGCGCGTGTTTTCTCAGATCCGCCGATCAATGCTGCTCGTATCACCAAAGCCGGCGTGCAAGCCACACTTGAAACAGGCGTGTCTTGGTCCATTGAAGGGGCCGCTGCCGATTTGCCGGATGGTAGCTACACGGTCGCGATCCGCCCGCATCATGTGACCCCGATCGCTGCAACGTCAAATGATGTCACCTTGCGCGGAACGGTTTTGGTCACCGAATTGTCAGGCTCAGAATCCAGTGCGCATTTCCAAATGGGCGACGATGGCTGGGTGTCACTGGCGCACGGCGTCCACCCCTACAACGTAGGTGAAGATCACCAGTTCTTTATGAACCCAAGCAATGCGTTTTACTTCGCTCCTGACGGAAAGCGAGCTGCCTAGTGGCCAAAATTACGCTTTCAAATCTGCGCCATTCCTATCTGCCCAATCCAAAAGGGGTCGAGGATTATGCGCTTAAGGAAATCGACCTCGATTGGCAGGACGGTGGTGCTTACGCGCTGCTTGGTCCGTCCGGGTGTGGCAAATCCACGTTGCTGAACATAATTTCGGGCCTGCTTGCACCCTCCGAGGGTCGCATTCTTTTTGATGACCGCGATGTCACTGACCTGCCGCCGGACCAGCGCAACATCGCGCAGGTGTTTCAGTTCCCGGTGATCTACGACACGATGACGGTGCGCAACAATCTCGCCTTTCCGCTGCGCAATCGTGGTGTGCCCGAGGCGCGCATTTCCGAACGTGTGGCCGAGATCGCCGCGATGCTTGAAGTCGAAGAGATGTTAGACACCCGCGCGTCGCATCTTTCACCTGATAACATGCAGAAGATCTCAATGGGCCGCGGGCTTGTGCGTGATGATGTGAATGTCGTGATGTTTGATGAGCCGTTGACGGTGATCGACCCGCACCTGAAATGGAAGCTGCGCTCTAAACTGAAAGAACTGCACCAGCGGGTGCGCGCAACGATGATTTACGTCACGCACGACCAGACTGAAGCGCTTACGTTTGCTGATCAGGTCGTCGTTATGCAGGACGGTGAAATCGTTCAGATAGGCACGCCAGTTGAACTTTTTGAGCGCCCGCAACACACGTTTGTTGGCCACTTTATCGGATCGCCGGGGATGAATGTTCTACCTGTCACGCAAACCGGTGGCAGCATCGTCTTTGAAGGGCACCCCATGGCCTTGGAAGGTACTGTAATAGGGGACGGGGGCAAAACTGAGCTTGGCATTCGCCCCGAATTTGTCGCACTGGCCCAAAGTGGTCTTGAGGCGCGCGTGCGCAAAGTCTCGGATGTTGGCCGCCACTCTGTTGTCGAGGTCATGGTGGGCAATACCCCTGTCAAAGCCGTTGTCGAAGGCGATGTTCCGGGTCAAGGCGAGGCCGTGCACTTGGCCTTTCAGCAGGATCAAACGCGCCTCTATCGTGATGGTTGGATCGCCAATGAGGCACACTCATGAACAGAAACTATTTTAGTCAAATTGTGCTTCTTCTTGGAAGAAATATCCCGGGGGGACGTCCGCAGGGCGGCGGGGGCAGAGCCCCCTCAACAATCACCAAGAGAAAGAAACCAGTCTTATGAGAACCGAAAATCAAAAAGCCTGGTTCTTCGTCCTTCCGGTCTTGCTTCTTGTGGCCTTCAACGCGCTGATCCCGATCATGACGGTGGTCAATTATTCAGTGCAGGAAACTTTTGGCAATAATGTGTTTTTCTGGCAGGGGCTTGATTGGTTTGAACAAATCCTGCGTTCCGAGCGCTTTCACGCAGCCCTTGGTCGCCAATTCCTGTTCACCTTCCTGATCCTGATTATCGAAGTGCCGCTTGGGATTATCATTGCGCTTTCGATGCCGCGCAAGGGTATCTGGGTGCCCGTTTGCCTTGTGCTTATGGCTTTGCCGATGCTGATCCCATGGAACGTTGTGGGTGCAATGTGGAACATCTTCGCGCTGCCCAAGGTTGGGATGCTTGGCTATTTTATGAATGACGTCCTTGGCGTGAACTATGACATGACTCAAAATCCGCTTGCAGCATGGATTACAATCATTGTGATGGACGTTTGGCACTGGACGTCGCTGGTCGTGCTGCTCGCCTATGCTGGACTGGTTTCAATCCCGAACGCCTATTATCAGGCGGCCACGATTGATGGGGCATCCCCTTGGAAGGTCTTTTGGTACATCCAGCTTCCTAAGATGAAGACAGTGCTCACAATCGCGATCCTACTCCGGTTTATGGACAGCTTTAACATCTATACCGAGCCGTTCGTACTTACCGGCGGCGGTCCCGGCAACTCAACGACACTCTTGTCGATTGATTTGGTGAAAATCGCTCTGGGCCAATTCGACCTTGGCCCAGCAGCAGCGATGAGCCTGATCTACTTCGCAATCACGTTGCTGGTTAGTTGGCTGTTTTATACCGTGATGACAAAGGATGACCCGCAATGAGGAAACGCTCGCTCATCCCGATCCTTTACATCCTGTTCCTTATGCTGCCGATTTATTGGCTGGTTTCGATGTCGTTCAAGACGACGAACGAGATTCTCGCAGGTTTCACGCTGTTCCCGCAGACATTCACTCTGGAAAGTTACCGCGTTATCTTCACCGACCCTACGTGGTACTGGGGGTATATTAACTCGATCATCTACGTCTCGCTGAACACAGTGATCTCAATCGCGGTGGCGCTGCCTGCAGCCTACGCCTTCTCGCGGTACCGCTTCTTAGGCGACAAACAGTTGTTCTTCTGGCTGCTCACCAATCGCATGGCGCCGGCGGCTGTTTTTGCACTGCCGTTCTTCCAGCTTTATTCATCAGTCGGGCTATTCGATACGCATTTGGCCGTGGCTCTTGCCCATTGCCTCTTTAACATTCCGCTCGCGGTTTGGATTTTGGAAGGCTTCATGCGCGGCATTCCAAAAGAGCTGGATGAGACGGCCTATGTGGATGGCTATTCCTTCCCACGCTTCTTCGTCACCATCTTCATTCCTAACATCAAGGCTGGTGTCGGCGTTGCGGCGTTCTTCTGTTTCATGTTCTCGTGGGTCGAAATGCTTCTGGCCAAGACGCTGACGGCGGTGGCCGCGAAGCCCATTGCCGCGACGATGACGAAGACCGCATCTTCTGCAGGCTACGAACTTGGGCTTTTGGCTGCAGCGGGTACGTTGACCATCATCCCCGGTGCGATCGTCATCTACTTCGTGCGCAACTACATCGCTAAAGGCTTTGCGATGGGGAGAGTGTAATGAAACCAGCTTTCTTTTCCTTAAGCATGCTTTTGGCCAACCCGGCATTTGCCCAGGGTTGGGGCAATGTCGCAAAGAAAGAAGAGGAAACCGGGTTTTCCTGGACTGAGCCGTTGTGGCCGTCGTTCTGGATGGCCTGGACACCTGCCACGTTCGTTCTGTTCTGCGGAATTTTCAGCGCCATCGCAATTATCGGTGTCCTCGAAGGCTTCCGCTTCAAAGATGGGCTTGAGCGCAAAGGCATTTTGGGGCTGACGACTACTCTAGGAGACCGGCTCTTTATCTCACTTCTTGGGACAGCCTATATCTTCCTGGCTTGGCTTGGATTCGTCGGTCAACCGCTCTGGTGGCCGCTGGCGATTTCGCTGGTCTGGGCCGTCTTCTGCTTTCGCAAGGTTTGAGAAATTGCTTTGTGTTAAGAAAAATATCGGCTTTACTCGACTGGTGGTAACCAGTGAGCGATGCCCGCAAATGGGATGGCTATGAGAGAAAAAAAGAAAAGCGAGCTCCTGACTGAAGTTGAGTTGGAGTTCATGAACGAGCTTTGGGCCTTGGGGGAGGGGACCGTGCGCGACGTTTTGGATCAGCTGCCAAAAGACCGTAACCTGGCCTATACCTCAGCCGCGACCATTCTGCGTATCTTGGAACAAAAAGACTTTGTGACCAGCAGGAAAGAAGGCAAACGCCATGTCTATGTTCCGGCACTTGGCAAAGGCACGTACCAAACGCGTTCACTGAAAAACCTTTCGGCAAAGCTTTTTGACGACGCGCCCGCATCACTCGTGGCGCGATTGGTCAATGACGAAGAGCTTTCTGAAGAAGCATTGGGGCAAATCCGGGCACTTGTGGATCGGAGGTTGAAAAATGATACCGGGTGACGCGCTGCTGAACGCTTTTATCGATGCCAACATTCTTATTGTCGTGGCCTTTGCGCTTTGGAGCGCGGCCCGCTTTGTGCTTCACCGACTTGGGCTGAAACACGCTTATTCCACTGAACTCAAGCTACTCAACGGTGTCTTTATTGCCGTCGTCCTTTCACCGTTTCTGGTGATGGCAATCCGTGCGTTGCAAGGGGCAGGTGTTGGGATGGGTATGAACGTTAACCTTTCTGATATGGTCGTTTCGCACTATCTGAATGGCGGATTTCAGATGAAGGCGTCGGAGTTTGAACAAGTTTTGCTGATGCGCGATACGTTCACGCAGAGTGTTGTTCAAGGGTTGGGATGGACGGCTTGGATTGCAATTGCGGCGTTTGGAACTGGTTTGGTCGTTGGCTTTGGCCGTTTGGCCTTCTCCGTCATGTGCCTACGCCGCATTGTGTCTCAAAGCTATGCGTGGCGCCGGTTTGGACGCCTGCATATTCGTCTTTCGGATCGCACATTGGTGCCGTTTTCCACGCGGGGCTTGCGCAACTACTATGTTGTCATTCCATCCAGCATGCTGGTTCAAAAGAACGAATTAGCCGTCTCGTTGGCGCACGAATTTCAGCATTTGCGGCAAGGCGATATCGAATGGGAGATTCTGCTCGAAGCAATCAAACCGTTTTTCTTCCTGAACCCAGCGTTCCATGCTTGGAAGCGCAAAGTGGAAGACCTGCGAGAGTTGGCCTGTGACAGTCAGGTTTTAACGCGTGGGCGCATTGGCGTGCGCGACTATTGCGAAACCTTGTTGGCGGTATGCCAGCAAACCTTGCGACGGGACCGTGCGTTTGTGATTGCTGTTCCGAAAGTGACGTTGGTGACCGCTGACCGTTCAGCGCTTCGCGACGGCGAGATGAGTTTTCTGGAACGTCGAATACTCTCGCTTTTGGATGCAGGCCGCCTGTCTCATCCACAGTTGGTTTACTTTTCAGTGTGTATTCCGCTGATGGCCGCAATTGTATTCACAGCCCTGGCGATCCAGAAGCCTGGGGACTGGAGTCAGGACAGGTTGATGCTGTCTACGGTCGTCAATCTCGAACGGCTTGACGAAATTAACCGGCTCTCAACCTTTGGGCGGCTTCGAAACTAGCTATTTATGCGAAAATTTTGTCGGTCTTAAAGGCAGAGTAATCCTTTTACGTCATTTCACGATTTGAATCGCGGCCGGGGCTGTTGAGGAATTCAAATCGTGGACGATGCAGTCACTGGTGACGTTGGAAAGATCGTCGAATACGCGCCGAACTTGATCTACGTCAATGATCAGGTACAGCATAAAAATGCCTATATAAATCGATGTATCGGTGAAAAGCTCGGCTATTCCCCCGATGTTATTCAACGTATGGGCGCTGATTTGATGCCATCGTTGATCCATCCCGATGACTTACCTCGGGTTTTTGAACACTTTTCTAACATCCGCAGTCTGAGCGATGGCGATAGTGCCGCTTTGGAATATCGTATCAAGCACTGCCAAGGCCACTGGGTTTGGTTGCTGTCGCATGACACTGTCTACCGGCGGGACAGTTCTGGAAAAGTCACCCATCACATTGGGGCGGCTACGGATATTTCGGCTCAAAAACAGTCAGAAGCAGATGCATTGGCGGCGCGGGCGAAAGAGGCTGTCACCAATCAAGAGTTGCGGGAGTTTGCTTATGCCATTTCTCATGACCTGAAAGCGCCTTCAAATACCATGAGGCTGATCCTGACGGAATTGGAAGAAGAGCTCTCTTGCACAAAAGACAGCGCTGCTGCTCAGCTTCTTGGGCTTGCGAACATAACAGTGGGCCGGATGATACGGCTGGTCGAAGATGTCTTGCATTTTACTTCAATTGTCGGGCAGGAAACGAAGTTCGAAAAGGTTGATCTTGGTTCCGTCCTTGAAGAAGTCTTGCTTCTTTCAAAAGCGGATATTCAAGATGCAAAGGTCACCGTTGATTCTTTGCCTTGTGTAAATGGTTCTGAAACTCAGCTTATGATTTTCTTCCAAAATTTAGTGCTCAACGCGCTTACGTTCGTGCGCCCAGGCGTGGATCCGTGTGTGCATGTCGCCGTTGAAGATAGCAAAAAAGAGAACTCCGTTGTGATTTCCGTGCACGATAATGGCATTGGAATTGCCGAAGATCATTTCGATCAGATTTTCCAAATGTTCAAAAAACTCAAGGCAGACCCCCACGATGAAAGCAGCGGTTTGGGTTTGGCGATCTGTCGGCGCATCGCTTTGAGTCACCAAACATCAATTTCGATGACCTCCCAAGTTGGCGAGGGGTCTACATTTTCAATTGAATTGGATCTAGCATGAACGCTGCGGAAAAAATCAAACCGCCGATAACGTCCTTGATGTTGGTGGATGACAACGAGTTCGATCAGATGATGTACAAGCGCATCGTGGATCGGTCCGGTCTCGTGGAAAATCTGCTGCAATTCATTAACCCGCAAGAGGCGCTTGATCATCTGTTTGACGCATCACTTGAAATGCCGTCTTTGGTTTTGTTGGATATCAACATGCCGAAAATCGATGGGTTTGAATTTCTGGAAAGCGTTACGTCTGAACTGGGAGAGCGTATGTGCCCTGTCATCATAATGCTTACCACATCGTTGGACCCGCGCGACGAAGAGCGCGCGAGACGCCACAAGATTGTTCGTGACTTCCACAACAAGCCGATGACACTTGCTTTGCTGGAACATCTGGCGTCATTGGAATTGAGTTAGCGCCGCTGGTTTGGGTCATCACGTTTGGCACAAAAAAACCGGAGAGGCTGGGCCCCTCCGGTTTCGATTTTCGGCTGCTTAAGTGTCTTAGCCAGCGTCAAGCGACAAGGCGACAAAGCGTGGGTCGCCTGCGCGGCGCACCAAAAGAAGCAGAGACTTGCGGCCCGCGTCTTTGGCGTTTTCCACACGTTCTTCCAGATCGCGCACTGTTGCGACCTTTTCCTGGCCGGCTTCGATTATGATGTCACCTGCGCGCAGACCCTTTTCAAAGGCTTCGCTTTCCTCGGACACTTCGCCAACCACAAGGCCCTCAGCATCGCTGGGTAGGCCAAGTTGTTCGCGTAGTTCGTCAGTCATGTCGCTGATGGTCAGCCCCATGAACTCGGTCGTTACCGGGTCTTGTGTTTCCACCGAGGCAGGCACGGCCCCTTCGGCTTCTTCCCGGCGGCCCAATGTGACGCGCAACGTTTCGGTTTGGCCATTGCGGAACACGATCACGCGAACCTCTTTGCCCACTTCGGTGTCAGCCACCTGGCGGACAAGACCGCGTGTGTCGTCAACATCTACACCATCAAAGCTTGTGATAACGTCACCGGCCTCAATCCCAGCTTCAAGGGCCGGACCTTCGGGAACGTCTGTGACCAGCGCGCCAGAAGCTGTTTCAAGGCCAAGACCTTCGGCGATGTCTTCATCAATGTCTTGAATGCGCACGCCCAACCAGCCACGGCGGGTTTCGCCAAAGTCGCGGAGTTGGAAGATCACGTTTTCAGCCACACGGCTCGACATCGCAAAGCCGATACCAATCGAGCCACCATTTGGAGACAGGATCGCCGTGTTCACACCGATAACGTCGCCATTCATGTTGAACAGTGGGCCGCCCGAGTTGCCGCGGTTGATAGCGGCGTCGGTCTGGATGTAGTCATCATAGCTGCCGGACAGAGCGCGACCACGGGCCGATACGATCCCTGCGGATACGGAAAAGCCCTGACCAAGAGGGTTGCCCATCGCCATGACCCAATCACCAACGCGCGACGCATCGCTATCACCCCAGTTTACAAATTTGAGTGGTTCTTCGCTTTCAACCTTCAAAAGCGCGAGGTCCGTGTTCGGGTCTGTACCAACGATTTTGGCTTCCAACTCAAATCCCTCGAAAAATTCGATCAGAATTTCGTCAGCGCCTTGAATCACGTGGTTGTTGGTGACGATAAAGCCGTCTTCCGAGATCACAAATCCCGAGCCCAGTGCTTGACTGCGCCGAGGTGCTTGGCCGTTCGGGCCGTTACGATCAAGGAAGTCCTGAAAGAAATCTTCGAAAGGTGATCCCTCGGGCACAACCGGGCGATCTGGCTGCGCGGCGGTTGCCACTGTCGTTGAAGTGGTGATGTTCACCACTGCCGGACTGATCTTTTCGGCCAGATCGGCGAATGTTTCAGGGCGCGACTGTGCTGCGGCAGACAGTGTCTGGGCAATCAGCAGCGCTGTTGTCAAAATAAATAACCAGAGTGCGTTCGTGGGGGTCTGGCGTCGGGCAATTGCGTTCATAGCCACTCCTCTCCTCTTTCCTTTGATCGCACGAACAAAGCCGTGCCGTTTCTTAACCGATAGATGTCAAATAGGGGCAATAACGCACATGCCAATGTTTGTCGGTGCACAATCACCTATGTGTGATTTACTTTTGATTAACGTTAACACAGTTCTTGGCTGTCTGCAGGTCATGGATTGAGACGTCGCATAAAGCGAAAAGTCTGCGTTATTCGGCGGCAATGGGTAGGTCTTTGCGGCCAATATCTGTGGCTTCGGCCACAATCCTGTCAATCATCGATTTGAACGCGCCATAGTTTTTGTTGGGTCGGATCGCTTGTTCGTTCATGTAAAGCGCGCGGTCGATTTCTACCTGAACAACGTGGCGGTGGCGCGCAGGGCGACCATGGTGTTGTGTCACAAAAGCGCCCGCGAAAGGTGCATTGCGTGCAACGCGAAGGCCTGCAGATGAAAATGCGGCCTCTAAGCGGTCGACGATATCAGCGGATGCCGCTGCTCCAAACCGGTCGCCCAAGACAATTTCGGGACGGGCGCCACGCGGATGGGTGAGTGTTTCGATCGCCTCATGTGGCATGGAGTGGCAATCAACCAAAATCGCTTCGCCAAAGAGCGCGATGCTATCGTCCATCAGTTGGGTCAAAGCGTCGTGCCAAGGTTGCCACACCTCTTGGATGCGGGCATCTGCTTCTTTTCGGGTGATTTTGCCAGAATAGATGGCGCGTCCGTTGGCGACAACACGGGGAACTACACCTAGACCAGAGGCGACACGGGGGTTGTGGGCGGACTTTTTGACCCCTTCTATCAAAGCAGGGTCAAGCTCGTCAGATGATCGATTGACGTCAATCCATGCTCTGGGGGCGACCGCTGTCAGGAACGGCGCTCCGTTAAGCGGAGCTGTGTTAAAAAGTTTGTCGATAAAGGCATCTTCAGACGAGCGCAGCGTGTTTTCATCAAGATTC
The DNA here is from genome assembly GCA_039942715.1 of Paracoccaceae bacterium. Classification (GTDB taxonomy): domain Bacteria; phylum Pseudomonadota; class Alphaproteobacteria; order Rhodobacterales; family Rhodobacteraceae; genus JABDJX01. The sequence continues at coordinate 946,902 of JBDVBY010000006.1, read as the reverse complement.
GTTCGGCGCACAAAACTCCACGGATATGCGCGCCCCGAATGGGGCGACGAAAACACAACACTCGTTGTTCTCACCTCTGGCATGCTAAGTTGGTACGCAGCCACGATAAACTCCTTATCCGCTGGTCATCTTAAACGCTATTTTCACGATCCAAAAGCCCTTGATGTGAAGGACGCTTGGGATTATAGAGCCCATCTGTGGCGCGGAGTCTTCTCCGCGTCTTGTTTATTAGGACGATTAGCTCAGCGGTAGAGCACTTCGTTGACATCGAAGGGGTCACTGGTTCGATCCCAGTATCGTCCACCATTGTCGCAGCTTTGGGCAACTGAAGCTAAATTGGAAACAAAGGCGCATGCGCGCCGAGATATGAGGAGACGTGACATGAAAGTTCGCAACTCGCTCCGCTCGCTGAAAGCCCGGCATCGTGATTGCCGTGTGGTGCGCCGCAAGGGCCGTGTTTATGTGATCAACAAAACACAGCGCCGGTTCAAAGCCCGTCAGGGCTAAGGCCGTCCAAGGTATAGAGCTGTTTAAAGGGCCGCCCGATGGGCGGTCTTTTCTTTTGCAGACATGGGGCGTGTTGCCCCCTTGGCCTATGCTCAATTCCCCAAAGTATTTTCAGATAGAAGAAATCTGGTGAGATTAAATGAAACGAGTTGGCATCTTGTGTCTTGATCGGTCCTGTCTCTGGGCGTAGGCGCTCTGGACGTTTGAAGGGAGATGAGCGCATGGCAAAATTGAATTGGGGCATGATTGGCGGCGGTGAGGGCAGTCAGATTGGGCCTGCGCATCGTCTTGGCGCCGCTGTTGACGGTGAATTCACTTTTTCTGCGGGCGCATTGGACCACCGTGCTGAAGAAGGGCGCGCTTATGCGCAAAGCTTGGGGATTGCAGCAGATCGAGCCTATGGCGACTGGCGCGAGATGTTGGCAGGCGAGAAAGATCGTAGCGACCGCGTTGATCTCGTGACTGTGGCCACGCCCAATGCGACGCATTTCGAGATTGCCAAAGCGTTTTTGTCCGAAGGGTTTGACGTACTTTGCGAAAAACCGATGACTATCACTGTGGAAGAGGGCGAAGAGATTGTGAACCTTGCCCGTGAGGCTGGTCGGATTTGCGCAGTGAATTACGGGTATACCGGTTACGCCTTGGTGCGGCACATGCGGGCGATGGTGGCGCGCGGTGATTTGGGGCGTGTGCGCTTGGTGGTTGCTAACTTTGCCCATGGGCATCACGCAGATGAAGCGGACGCGGACAATCCACGTGTGCGCTGGCGCTACGATCCGGCGCAAGCGGGCGTGTCGGCGCAATTTGCCGATTGCGGGATCCATGCGATGCATATGGCGTCTTTTGTGACCGGCCAAGAGGTCGAAAAGCTATCAGCTGATACAGTGTCTTGTTTGGCCAGTCGCGAATTAGAAGATGATGCGATGGTGAATTTTCGCATGTCAGGTGGGGCCGTTGGCCGACTTTGGACCAGCTCGGTTGCGATTGGACGCCAACACGGGCTTGAGATTCAGGTGTTTGGTGAAAAAGGCGGAATGCGGTGGAGCCAAGAGCAGCCGAACCAGCTTTTTTGGATGCCGCTTAATCAGCGCCTGGAAGTGATCGAGCGCGGAGCCGGGAACCTTTCGCCCGAAGCAGACCGCGCGAGTCGGGTCACAGTTGGACATGCGGAGGGAATGCCGCTGGCGTTTGCCAACATTTACACCGATTTGGCCGAGGCGATACGTGCACGCAAAGATGGGCGGGAAGCTGATCCGGCATCATCGCTTTATCCGCGGGCCGAGGATGGGTTGCGGTCCATGGCGGCAGTCTATGCCGTGGCGGAAAGTGGCAAGGCGGAGGGCAAGTGGACAGATGCCCGCCCGCCGATGTTCAGGTAGCGCTTTAGTAACTGCCGCCTTTGACGTTGTTTAATGTCATCAACAGCGCGCGATGCGGCCAACTGTTTTTGCCACCACGGGCTGCAATCTCGCTTAATTGTGCGCGTGCGCCTTCAATGTCGCCTACAGCAAACAAACCTTGGCCCATATAAGAGCGTGCAAGATGATAATCGGGGCTGATCGCCAATGCTTTATTGTAAAAAGCCATGGCTTTTTCCATGTCCCCTTGTTTGCGGTGGATAAATCCTTGGTAGTTCAGGAAACGCGGATCGTTTGAGACATCAGCTGTGGCCATTACATTTTGCGCGCGGGAATATTCTCCGGCGTAGGCCAATTCTCGTACGGCGTCGTAACGTTCGGTGTCGTTCCAAGATTGGCTGTCAGCTGAAACGCAGGATTCTGTTTTCTCATCGTAGATTTGATCGCCTTCGCACACAGTTGTCGTTTCTGTGGGCGTTGGTGGTGTGTCGTCGTCTAAGCCAACGGCCAAGACAGGCGATGCGAGTAAAGCAAATGAGAGTACAGCAACGATGCGCATGTCAGAGCCTTTCATGTTTCATAGCCTTAAGATGGTGCGCGGTTCGCAAAAGAAAAGCCGCTCTTTTTAGAGCGGCCATTTGTGTTTTTGATTGAGCAAACAAATTCTAGGTCGCTTAGATCATGACAACGGCTCTAGCGAGCGCTCCAGTGTTTCGCGCAAATGCGCGTGCTGAGAGGGCAACTGCAGCACTTCGCCTAGATGTGCAGTGTCTTCATCGGTGGCAAATCCGGGTTCGTTTGTGGCCACTTCGAACAGAACGCCGCCGGGAGTGCGGAAATAGATCGCCCAGAAATAATCGCGGTCAATTACTGGAGTTACGGCATAGCCAGTATCAAGAAGTGCTTCGCGTACTTCTAACTGGCGTGCGCGGTTTTCGACTGCAAAGGCGATGTGATGGACGGAGCCTGCGCCTTGCCCGGCCTGATCTGCTCCGTTGATGGTTTCGATATCGATCACGTTGGCTTCATTGCCGTTTGGAACAGCGAACCGGATCACATTATCTTTCTGGTCGATTTCCTCATAGCCCATGTAGCGCAAAAGCTCGGCGCTGGCGCCTTCATCGGCGAGGCGCATGTCAGTCGAATGAAAGCCGCGGATTGCAATGTCTTGGGAGACACCGTTTCCGGTCCATGGCGCGCGCGCATCATCACTTGTTTCGACCAAAGCAAAAGCGTCGCCATCTGGTCCATCAAACAACAAGCGATGGTCGTCAAAGCGCGTGTCAGTGCCAAGGCCTTTGACGTTTTGGCTGGCGAGGCGGTCTGACCAAGCATTGAGCGTTCCTTTTGGAACAGAAAACGAAGTGCGCCCGACTTCGCCCGTGCCACGCCGACCGCGTGCGGCATTTGGGAACGGGAAGTATGTCATCACTGAACCGGGCGTGCCCTCTTCGTCGCCGTAGTAAAGGTGATAGACGTCTGGTGCATCAAAGTTCACGGTTTGCTTGATACGGCGCAGGCCCAAAGTGTTTGTAAAAAAAGCGTTGTTGGGGGCGGCTTTCGACGCGAGTGACGTGACGTGGTGCAAACCTTTGACCTGGCTAATCATCTGCTGTCTCCTGAATTCTGTTGAGACATAGATAGCATGTGCGAAGAATTGTTAAATTGCGCCTAATTGCATAACTATTGTGCAAACTTGCACGCAATCTCAAGTTTCTTCGAGATCTTCTTGTGCTTCGGCGTCCGCTTCTGCTGCATTTCGTTCCTGACGCCACAGGCGACGAAGGGTTTGAAGCATCTGACGGATAGCCTTGTCTATGTCCGCATCGGAATGGAAGGCGGGCGCTTCAGCGAGATATCTGCGAAGCGGGAAGGGGCGGCGTTTGTTGATGAGCGGTTGAAGATCTGCTGGCAACAAGCCCGATGCGATATTGGCGGTGACCCAAGATTCCAAAAGCTCGGTTTCAGAAACGCCGTTGTCTTTGCACCATGCCGTCTCAAAGAGTCGCATGATATGGTCCAGCACGATTGGGCGGATATGGCGTCTGTCCGGGCGGAAGGGGCTTTTGAAAACGTCAGTTACCATCTCGTAGGACGGCCAATAATAAAGGTGCCCTTCGTCGCGCACGTCGCGCACGACTTCGTCAATTGCGACACGCAACGTGGCCTTTGAAACCGAGTTTGCCGAGATGCACGACACATCGCGGAAAGTGGCAATCAACGGCACGGGCGATAAGGTAACAATCACTTTTGCGTCGGGCCGATAGCGGCGGATCAGATCATAAATCGCGCGAATGTTTTCACGGTTCTCGTCAACTGTCGAAAGGCGGAATTTGTGCCTTTCTGGGTCGTAGTTTTCCTTAGGGATGGTGCGCCAAAAGACATTGCCAGTGGGCTCATCGTACCAGACTTCCGATAGGCCAAAGGTCAGGATGAAAACGTCGGTTTCGTCAAAGATACGCTTGGTTTCCAGCCTGATCTCTTCGTCATAGCCGTATTCTTCAGCCTTGTATCCGTGCCAAAGTGCTTGTTCGAAAACCTTGTTTTCCCAAGCCCATTCAAACTGCTGGCGGATAACGAAGGAATTTACCATCCCTTCGCCCATCGTCACAACATAAGCGCGCGTTGCATCATCGGCCTTGTTGAGAACGCGAAAGTTCCGCTGGCTCAGCCAATTGGAAATGTTGGCAGCAAAGCAAGACCCAAAGGCGGTAATTTGCGTGTCTTTGTCGATCAGCGGCGCGTCAGGTAGCCAACCATCCAGCACAAAGCGTGTCGGGCCATCAACACCTGTGATTTGTGCCAATTTCGGGTTGAAATTGGTGTGCTCGCCGCGAAACCAAGTGCGGTAGTCGGGGCCTTTCCGGCTTGTGTGCTGGAACGGTACATCGACGGCGGTTGTGTCTGGCTCGACAGTCTCTGACACGCTGCTCTCCTTTTAGGATGAACGTGCCTGATCCGGGCAGGCGGGTCAACGCTGCGCGGCGGCCCAAAACGGCCTTTTCGCGCGCCTAAAAATTAATAGGCGCCTCGGTGCTAGTCTGAGCGTGCTGCGCGTTAAACGGCCTGACTTGCGCGGCTTTGTGCATTTGCGCACACGGCCTCGATGCCTTCTAGGAAGTGACTTTGTGGCAGTTCACGCTCTATCAAGCATGAAAAGATAAAGGAGAGATCGCTATGGGAAAGCTTGTTGACGGTGTTTGGCAGGACGTCTGGTACCCTAGTTCGGATGGCCGATTTGTGCGCAAGGACGCTGCGTTTCGCAACTGGATCACCGCCGATGGCAGCGCTGGCCCCTCCGGGACGGATGGTTTTAGGGCCGAGGCCGGGCGCTATCACCTTTATGTTTCTTATGCCTGTCCTTGGGCGCACCGCACACTGATCTTTCGCGCGTTGAAAGGCCTTACTGATCTTATAACTGTCTCAGTTGTGCACCCTGACATGTTGAGCGACGGCTGGACTTTTGAAAAGGATGCGCATGGGGCGACAGGCGATGCACTTTATGGGCTGCCATTTGCTCGCGACCTGTACGTCAAGGCGGTGCCTGATGTGTCGAGCCGTGTGACCGTGCCAATCTTGTGGGACAAAAAACGCGAAACCATCGTTTCAAACGAAAGCGCCGAGATCATCCGCATGTTCAACAGCGCCTTTAACGATCTTACCGGCAACACCGATGATTATTGGCCGATAGAGATGCGCGATGAGATCGAAGAGGTGAACACGCGCATTTACGACACTCTAAACAATGGGGTCTATCGCTCTGGCTTTGCCACTTCGCAAGAGGCATATGATGAGGCTGTGAACGCGCTTTTTGACACGATGGAATGGCTTGAGGAGCGACTTGGCGAGAAGCGCTACCTAATGGGGGATCGTATCACCGAGGCGGACTGGCGGCTTGTCCCCACCTTGTTCCGGTTTGATTTGGTCTATCATTTGCACTTCAAGTGTAACCGTGCCCGCGTCATCGACTATCCAAATCTTTGGGCTTATACCCGAGAGCTTTACCAAGTGCCGGGTGTGGCAGAGACAGTGAACTTTGAGCACATCGTGCGCCACTATCACTATAGTCACGAGACGATTAACCCACATCGGATTATCCCGACGAACCCGGTGATTGACTGGATGGAGCCACACGGGCGTGGCGATTGAGGTGCTTAGATCGACTTTGAGCCAACGTTTTAGACTTCAAAGCTCTGCGCGGTTGAGGTCATAGAATCCACAGGCCAAAAAACCGGACAACAGAAAACCGATGGTAAGATAGAGGATGGCCGATACTCTTTGCTGAACTCCCAAAGAACGAGGGATATGACCCGACCAGAGGCTCGGCAGATGACCTTACAGCTTGAGGCTAAAGCTTCTCAATCAGGCCAACCGGACCACTACGCTCGTAATCTAGCGGTGCCTTGTCATCAGCCACTGTTGCGCGTTTGAACTCAAACACACGCTCGCCGCCCTCTTCGAGCGAGGCCACGATCAGGCACTGCGACATGTGGCGGGACCCATCGTAGAGGTCCACAAGACCGCGCATGTTCGGGGCTTCTTCGGCATCAAGCGCAAAACCGGTATCCCAATATCTAAGGACAGTGAACGTAGTCTCACCCGTGGTGACCCGCATACGGCTTTTGCGGCGCAGGTTCTGCTTGCGCGCCATCACAAGACCTTCGCGTACTTCTTTTGGTAGGAATTCCGACATAACACCGCCCCCCAGCAGCAACCCAATATGCGTCACCATGACCCGATTCGACCTAACCACCAATTAAATATGTGTAATTGTTCGCAAATGAGTGATAGTTCCACGCAAAACATCAAAGATTGTCGCCCTCTTTTGGCCCTATCTGGAGATGTATCTGGCCCTACTTTGGGGACGGGTGTCTGCCTACATCACAATCAAGCATTCCAGGGGAGAATCTCACCATGAAAATGACCACAGAAGAAGCCTTCATCAAAGTCCTGCAAAAGCACGGCATCCGCCACGCTTTTGGGATCATTGGATCGGCCATGATGCCGATCTCGGATTTGTTCCCGACCGCGGGTATCAAGTTCTGGGACTGTGCCCACGAAGGCTCTGCAGGCATGATGTCTGACGGCTACACCCGCGCTACTGGCGAAATGTCGATGATGATCGCGCAAAACGGTCCTGGCATCACAAACTTTGTGACTGCCGTAAAAACTGCCTACTGGAACCACACGCCACTGTTGCTGGTAACACCTCAGGCCGCCAACAAGACCATCGGTCAGGGCGGTTTTCAGGAAGTCGAACAGATGAAACTGTTCGAAGACATGGTCGCCTATCAGGAAGAGGTCCGTGACCCAACCCGCGTTGCCGAAGTTCTGACTCGTGTGATTAGCCAGGCCAAGCGCCTTTCTGGGCCGGCTCAGTTGAACATGCCGCGTGATTTCTGGACGCAGGTCGTTGACATCGAAATACCTGACCCCATCGAATTCGAGCGTAGCCCAGGTGGCGAAAACTCGGTGGCCGAAGCTGCCAAACTTCTCTCGGACGCTAAATTTCCGGTAATCCTAAATGGTGCTGGCGTTGTTCTGGCCGAAGGTGGACTTGAAGCATCACGGCTTTTGGCCGAGCAGCTCGACGCCCCGGTTTGCGTCGGCTACCAGCACAACGACGCATTCCCCGGATCGCACCCACTTTTCGCAGGTCCGCTAGGCTACAACGGTTCAAAAGCAGGCATGGAGCTGATCTCAAAGGCTGACGTTGTTTTGGCCCTTGGCACGCGGCTTAACCCGTTTTCAACGCTGCCCGGTTACGGCATCGACTATTGGCCGGAAAACGCCAAGATCATTCAGGTCGACATCAACCCGGACCGTATCGGTCTGACGAAGAAGGTCACCATCGGTATTGTTGGGGACGCGGCAAAGGTGGCCAATGGCATCCGCAACAACCTTGAGGATACTGCAGGCGACGCTGGCCGCGAGGATCGCAAGAACCTGATCGCTACTACCAAGTCAAAATGGGCGCAGGAACTCAGCTCGATGAACGAAGAGCAGGACGATCCGGGCACCACTTGGAATCAGCGCGCGCGTGCTGCCAAGCCAGATTGGATGAGCCCACGCATGGCATGGCGTGCAATTCAGCAGGCGCTTCCGCGCGAGGCGATCATCAGCTCGGACATCGGTAACAACTGCGCCATCGGCAACGCGTACCCAGACTTTGACGATGGGCGCAAGTATCTTGCTCCAGGGCTGTTCGGTCCCTGCGGATATGGTTTGCCATCTGTCGTGGGTGCTAAGATTGGCAAGCCTGAAACGCCGGTTGTCGGATTTTCCGGCGATGGCGCATTTGGGATCGCAGTGAACGAGCTGACGGCGATTGGTCGTGGTGAATGGCCTGCTGTGACGCACATCGTATTCCGCAACTACCAATGGGGTGCTGAAAAGCGCAATTCGACCCTCTGGTTTGAAGACAACTTTGTTGGCACCGAGCTTGACGAACAGGTGTCTTACGCCGGAATTGCGCAGGCGTGTGGCCTCAAAGGTGTTGTAGCCCGAACGCAGGAAGAGCTGACTGCAGCCTTGAACCAAGCGATCAAGGATCAGATGGAAAACAACGTCACGACCTTGATTGAAGCGATGATCAATCAGGAACTTGGTGAACCGTTCCGTCGGGATGCGATGAAAAAGCCGGTCGCGGTTGCAGGCGTCTCTGCCTCTGATATGGCAGCCGAGTAACCCTTGGCTGTCCTTGACGATATTGCGGATGCATCGCGCGCGGCGCGTCCGCATATTGTTCTCTCAGAAGGGGACGATCCCCGCATTCAAGAAGCGGCCAAACGCGCGACCAAAGAGGGTCTGGCGCGCTTGACGTTGGTCGGGCGAGCCAACTCAAGCGATGATGTCGGCTTCGTCGATCCAAACACTGCTCCGCAAATAAATGACTATGCACATGCTTTTTTTGAGTTGCGCAAACACAAGGGCGTAAGTGAGGAAGCTGCGTTGGCTGCCGTCAAAACGCCGCTTGGTTTTGCGGCAATGATGGTTCGTTTGGGCGACGCGGATGGCACGATTGGCGGCGCTGTCCACACGACGTCTGACGTTGTGCGCACCGCTTTGCAAATCATCGGTAAAGGCAAGGGCGTTGACGTTGTTTCCAGCTATTTTTTGATGTTGCTCGATGGAAGACGCCCGGTGGTATTCGCCGATTGCGGCCTCATCCTGCACCCAACAGCCGAAGAACTGGCAAGCATTGCGATTGCATCGTCAGCGTCCCTCAATGCGCTTACCGGGCTTGAGCCGCGCGTTGCCATGCTGTCCTTTTCGACAAAAGGCAGCGTGCCTGCCGGAGCGCACGAAAGTCTCAACAGGATCGCTACGGCCGTTGGTCTGGTTCAAGATCGCGCACCTGATCTGTTAATCGATGGCGAGCTTCAATTTGATGCTGCTATGGTCCCCGATGTGGCCGCGCGTAAGGCGCCGGGGTCGCCGATTGAAGGCGCCGCAAACGTATTCGTCTTTCCATCGCTCAGCGCGGGCAATATCGGCTATAAAATCGCGCAGCGTCTGGGCGGTGCCATTGCACTTGGCCCGATCCTTCAAGGTCTTGCAAAACCAGCGAACGATTTGTCGCGCGGCTGTACCGCTGAAGATGTGACACAAATGATCGCGATCACGGGTGCACAAGCTTCGGCGTCTTAGGTCTTAAACTATTTTTGGCTTAGAAATGTCCCGGAAGTCTGGGGGCGGAGTCCGCAATTGGGCGCCTATAAACTTTCACGATACAAAAGCTGCTGCGCCGCACCGGCACAGACCAGCCAAAGCGAAGATACGATCAAGCCCCAATGCGCCCAACTGTCAGGATCAAAAGCCACCCACGCGGCCCAGCCTGCAAAAAACGTCCAAGCAAATGTCATTGGCAAGGTAATGGCGCGCCAGCGCATGGTGCGGACTGGATGCACAAACTTGATTGGTAGGAACATCGCCACCGCCAATACCGATACGATCAAAAGGCTGATCCAAAAGTTTGGCGCGATGGCGAACAGCACAAGCACCACCATGTTCCAACAGCCGGGAAACCCGCTGAAAGAGTAGTCCGAAGTTTTCATCCTACTATCAGCAAAATATAGAGCCGAGGAAAAGGTGATCAAAATGACGGTGAACCATCCGGTCCATCCGGGCAAAAGTCCCGAAGTGAAAAGGGCGTAAGCGGGAATGAACACGTAGGTCAGATAGTCGATAATCAGATCAAGCAGCACGCCGTCAATGCGCGGTGCGTTCTCGGTGACTTCGGTTTTGCGCGCCAATGGTCCGTCGATGCCGTCAACGGCAAACGCGACCACCAGCCAGAAAAACATCATTGGCCAATCGCGCTGACTGGCCTCAAGCATGGCCAACATCGCAAAGACCGCACCAGAGGCGGTTAGAAAGTGAACGGCATATGCTTGGACTTTAGAGAGCATTGTATACTTCTTTGACGCATTCACCCGCAAAGGACCATACGCATTGGTTGAGTTTTGCAACTGGTACACGCAAAGCGCTATTTTGCTCTTGGGTGGGCGGCAGCATAGACGTCCATCAGCCTTGCGGTATCGACAGCTGTATAGGCCTGCGTTGTGGAAAGCGAAGCATGCCCCAATAGCTCTTGAATGGCACGCAGATCGCCACCCGAATTCAGCAGATGCGTTGCAAAGCTGTGGCGCATGGCGTGGGGTGTGGCCGTGTCGGGCAATCCAAGCTGGTTGCGGGTCTTTTCCATGACCTTTTGAACAATCCTTGGGTTCAAAGCACCTCCGCGGACGCCGCGAAATATGGGCTCATTCGCCGTTATCTCGAAAGGGCAGGCATCCACATAGGCTTGAACTGCCCGACGTGCAGCAGGGATGACAGGCACGACCCGTTCTTTTTTGCCTTTGCCTAGAATACGTAAGCTATCCCCCAAGGGAAGTTCTTGACCGATGAGGCCGATCGCCTCGGATATCCGCAATCCGCATCCGTATAGCAAAGTGACAACGGCCATATCGCGCAGACCGACCCAATCGGTGGGTGATTGAAGTTCGACCGTATCGATTATGTTGCGTGCGGCGTTCTCGGACAAAGGACGGGGAAGCTTTTTTTGAAACTTGGGGCTGCGCGTGGCCAAAACGGCGGTGGGATCAAAGCCCTCTTTCTCGGCTTGCCAAGCGACAAAGGATTTTACTGCGGAAAGTGAACGCGCAAGCGACCGGGCGCTTAGGCCACGGCCACGTTCATGGGCCATCCAAGCGCGCATTGTGCGTGTGGTTAGCTTTGCAATCTGGCCCAAACCAAGTGTTTGACCCTCGTAATTTTGCAGGAAAGCAAGAAAACTCTGCAGATCTGCGCGATAGGCTTCAATCGTCTTTTCTGCGCGGCCGCCGACGCCCGAAAGCTCGTCAAGCCAGCGCTCCCGCGCGTCCGTCAGGCCGGGCGCGATCACCCCAGCCAGCGGCGCATGGCGCGCTCGAACGACGTGCCAAGGAATGACAGAAGATCAGTGCCTTGCGTGGCTTGGAACTGCATCGGATCGTCTGAGGCAAAGGCCAGCATGCCGGGCAATCGACCTTCGCCAAGATCAAGGGCAATGCATGCTTCAGAGCGGACCCAATCGGCATTTTCGCCAAAGACCAAAGAGACATTGCCATTGGCGCTGCGCAAAATGACGTGTCGCGCGGGTTGGCTGGCCCCGATGTAATCGGCGACAAACCCCGGTTGACGCACGGCTAAGACGTCGCTGACACCGTCTAATTCTTGGCCAGGGGCTTCCTGGCTTTCCAACACGAGACGCACGCGCCCTACACGCAGAATCCCTGTAATCTCCTTGTCGAGACAGGTCAGAAAATCCTCAAAGTTCAGAGGTTCCAATATAGCCGTCACCGCGCGATGTACTTGCGACATGCCAGCAAGGTTTTCGTAGGCGGCAGCGATGACTGAGCGATGGGTCTCTTCCAATCGCTGCAGACGGGCTTCAAGCCGTTCCATCGCTACGCCGCGCAGATCGACGATATTACCGCCCATAGTGCGGTCGTTTGCAGCGATAAGTGCGCGCATGACGTCAATATCTTCAAGGATTACATCGGGTTGCTGTAAGATGCGCGTACGCACATCCTCGGCTATCGCCTGCTCGCTCATATCTGCCTCATATATATTCAGTGCACCTTGATGGCGCTTGATGAACAATCTGGCAGGATGCATAGCATCGCACAAGTGTTTTGGCGTACGCCACCGGTAAAGCGTTGCCGCGGTGCCTCTTAGCGCAAAACAGCGCCCGGGTTCATGATGCCCAAGGGATCGAGCGCCTTTTTGATCGTGCGCATGGTCGTCAGTTTGGCAGGATCGCCGTAGCGTTCAAGATCGGCAGTTTTGGCCCGCCCCAAGCCGTGTTCCGCGCTGAAACTGCCACCGCGCGCGGCAGCCATGTCATGTAGTTTTGCTGTCAGCGCGCTCGCGCGGCCCATAAAGTCTTCGCGTTTCTCGCCTTTGAGCGGAAAGAAGTTGTAGTGCAGATTGCCGTCGCCCAAATGGCCAAAGGCGTTGATGCGCACGATGTCGCCAAAAGCCGCTTCGCCATCCTTCAAGAATTGCGGGATCTCGGAAAGCGGCAGCGATATGTCGTGGGACGCCACAGCACCGATGGCCTTGTTGGCAAGTGGCAGGCTTTCGCGCAACTGCCAGAAGGCGGCGCGCTGTGAATCGCTTTGAGCGATCGCACCGTCTGTGGCAATGCCGCGTTCCAGCGCGGCCTCAAAGCTTTGCAGTAGCAAATCCTCCGTCTCCACACCGGGGCCAGCCCCAAGTTCCACCAGAATGCACCAGTCAGGGCGCGGTTCAAAAGGCTGGCGCATATCGGGGAAAGCATCGCTGAGAAAATCGAAAGACGTACCGGCCAGCAATTCGAACGCCGAAATCGTCTCGCCTGCGTGTTCCTGAAACAGCGATAGCAAGCTCAAAGCCGCCGTCGGGTCCGGCACTGTGATGAACGCCGTGGCGCGGTTGGTTGGACGTGGCACCAGTTTCAACGCTGCCGCCGTAATGATGCCCAATGTACCCTCCGAGCCGATCAGCAAGTGGCGCAAATCGTAGCCGGTGTTGTCTTTGCGCAGTCGTTTCAACCCGTGAAACACTTGCCCATCGGGCAGTACTGCCTCGATCCCAAGACACAGATCGCGTGCCATTCCGTAGCGCAGCACGTTCAAACCACCAGAATTCACCGCCAAAGCACCACCGATGCGCGCGCTGCCCTGGGAGGCGTAGCTGAGCGGGAAGAGGCGATTAGCTTCTTCGGCCTTTGCATGAATGTCGGCCAAGATCGCGCCTGCCTCTGCCACAAGTGTGTTTTCGCTAGGGAAAACGTCGCGGATGGTCGACATCATTTCCAGAGACACGATCAGCGGTACGGGACCATCAAGGCTTACCTGTCCACCAACAAGGCCGGTGCCGCCGCCATAGGGCAGGAGGCCCACACGTTCGTGTCCGGCAAGGCGCACAATCTCGGTGACCTGATCGGTTGTCTTGGGGCGCGCAACAAAGCTGGGCCGTCCCTGATATTTGCCGCGCGGTTCTTCAAGATAGCTTTGGTCAGCCGGGCGCAGGTCAATCCCGCGCGCGATCAGCGCATCTGCAAAGGTTTGAGAGGCATCGTTTAACATGAGAAACGTTAGACGCTTAAGCGGTGGGGGCTGTCAATTGCTACTCGGGTGTGCGCAAAAAGCTTGGCTCAAGCACGATGACTGTTGGGCGCGATGGCAGATTGCGCAGTGAAAGCTCCATCGCGCTTTCGCCGGTGCGCTGAATAGCAAAATCATCCGATACGCCCGCCAGAAACTGATCCAAGGAACCGCGTGAAAACCAATGCATAGGCAGGACAACCGAACTGCGCAGCCGTTTGATGATGCGGATCATCGTTGGTGTATCCACGGTCAGCCCACCATCTACGGCAGCCATGACAACATCAAGCCGACCAATCGCAGCATAGGTTTCATCCGATGGCTCATGATGCAGGTGCCCTAAATGGCCAATGCAAAGACCAGCGACTTCGAAGATAAAGATCGAGTTGTTGTCAGTGATCCGGCTGCCACCGCCAAACCGATCGCGAATGTCGGTTGTCACATTGCGGACCAGCATCTCATCCAGATCAAGGTGATAGTCGGCCGGTTCTCCGTTCTGACGCCAGCCTTCCAGAACATGCGGGATTTCGGGATTGGGGTAGCTGGTCCAATGGCTGTCGTGGGCATTATTCATTGTGACTACGTCAGGCACAATGTTTGAGGCTCCGATGAAACCTGTGTAATCCGTCACGGCATTGAGCCCGCCGTGAGTTTGAATCAAGTACATTGAATGGTCGATATAGCTTAGTCGGACGGTGAATTCGTCCTCTATCGGCGTGCTCCATGACGCTTTGTGGAGGTATTGCAAGCCGGGTGCGGCATTGGCGATGGCAAAGCAATGGCTCGGTCGTCTGTCTTGTGCGAGCGCGGGAAAACACAACGTGGCCAAAGTCAAAATCAGGGTCAGCTTCTGTATCATCGCGAATCCTCCTGTTGAGGTAAACCTAGCGCACGGTGTGCATGTCTCAAATCCGATTGCGCCCGATGGGTTGTGGCGACTAGATTACGCACATGTTTTCACCAAAGGCGCGCGCAACATGACTTATGTAATGGCAATTGATCAGGGCACGACATCCAGCAGAACAATGTTGTTCAATGAGAACCTGAGAATTGCGGCCGTCGCGCAGCGCGAATTCGTTCAGCACTATCCCGACAGTGGTTGGGTTGAGCATGAAGTTGAAGACCTGTGGCACTCGGTTGTGGAAACAGCGCGCGAAGCTTTGTCAAAAGAGAACGCCACCGCCGCGGACATCGCCGCCATTGGCATAACGAACCAGCGAGAAACTACAGTTGTTTGGGAAAAGGCAACGGGCAAGCCCTTGATGAACGCCATTGTCTGGCAAGATCGGCGCACAGCTGATTTTTGCGCTGACATGAAGGCGGCGGGTCATGAAGAATTGGTGACTGCGACCACCGGGCTTTTGCTGGACCCGTATTTCTCATCAACCAAGCTAAAGTGGATGCTTGATCACAACGCTGGCGCACGTGCGCGTGCCCGTAATGGAGAGCTGCTTTTTGGTACTGTCGATAGCTATCTGATCTGGAAAATGACAGGCGGGACGTCGCATGTCACGGATGCCACAAACGCAGCACGCACTATGCTGTACGACATTCATAAAGGGGCGTGGTCAACTGAGATTTGTGCTCTTTTGGATATTCCGATGGAGATGCTGCCCGAGGTAAAAGACTGTGCCGCTGACTTTGGCGAAACAACACCTGATCTTTTTGGCGGACCGATCCGTATTCTTGGCGTGGCAGGCGATCAGCAAGCGGCCACCGTTGGGCAGGCGTGTTTTGAGCCAGGCATGATGAAATCCACCTATGGCACAGGGTGTTTCGCGTTGCTGAACACCGGGGATGCGCCGGTACGCTCGAACAACCGGCTTTTGACAACCATCGGTTTTCAGCTGGACGGCAAGCCGACGTATGCGCTGGAAGGCTCCATCTTTATTGCCGGTGCGGTGGTGCAATGGCTGCGTGACGGGCTGAAAATCATTAAAGATGCCAGCGAAACCCAAGGGATGGCGATGGCTGCCGATCCAAATCAATCGCCAATTCTGGTGCCTGCGTTCACCGGTCTTGGCGCACCTTACTGGAACCCCGATTGCCGAGGCGCTGTTTTTGGGCTGACCCGCAATTCTGGCCCAGAAGAGTTTGCGCGCGCTGCCTTGGAAAGCGTCGGCTTTCAGACTCGCGATCTGCTGGAAGCGATGCGCGCTGATGCCGGTGAGGCTGGTGGCGTGTTGCGCGTAGATGGAGGGATGACAGTCAGTGATTGGACGATGCAGTTTCTGTCTGACATCATCGGTGCGCCGGTTGATCGTCCCGACGTGAAAGAGACGACAGCGCTTGGGGCAGCTTGGCTCGCAGGGATGAGGGCGGGTGTTTACCCTGACAGGGAGGCGTTTTCCAAGACTTGGGCGCTGGAAACCCGTTTTGAACCTGCCATGGATCAAGCTGACCGCGATGCGCGTTATGCCCGTTGGAAAAAGGCCGTGGCGGCGACAATGTCGGTCTAGCCCTTCATCTATTCAAAACTACTCTGGGGAGCGCGAGGGGTGAAACCCCTCGTCAATGGCGGCGGGGAAACACACGGCGCAATCACTCTCGATGATAGGGCGACCCGGCCAAAATAGAGGCCGCTCTGTAGAGTTGTTCAGCCAACAGCACGCGCACTAGCATGTGGGGCCAGACCATTTTTCCAAAACTGATCGCAACATCGGCACGTGCGCGCAACGCGGGATCAATCCCGTCAGCACCGCCGATAATGATGCCGGGAGTTTGACCTTGATCGCGCCAACGTCCAAGGAGCTTTGCAAACTCTGGCGATGTGTATGTTTTTCCACGCTCGTCGAGGATGCACACAGGCGCGCAGCCCGACACGGCCTTTTCCAGAAGCTCTGCCTCTGCCGACATGCCACCCTTTTTGGCGTCAATTTCCTGAAGCTTTACTGGACCAAGACCAAGCGGCCGTCCGACCTTTTCAAAGCGTGCAAGATAGTTCTCGACCAACTCGGCTTCAGGACCAGTGCGCAATCGCCCCGCTGCCGCAATCTTAAGCTTCATGACCTAGCAATTTAGTTTGGAGTCGTCGGTGCGGCTTCGGACGGTGACAACCACATCTTTTCTAACTGATAGAACTCGCGCACTTCGGGGCGGAACAGATGAACGATAATGTCGCCGGCATCGATCAATACCCAGTCGCCCGCATCTTTGCCTTCGATCTTGGAAAGTACGCGAAATTCCTGCTTGAGCGTATCGACTAAATGTTCTGCGATCGCGGCCACCTGACGGGTCGAACGACCGGATGCAATCACCATCCAATCGGCCATAGCGGATTTGCCGCGCAGATCAATCTGCACGATTTCCTCGGCCTTGTCTTCATTCAGCGATTTCAGGATCTCTGCAAGCAAAGTGTCGCTTGTGAACGGCGCGCCGGTATCACTCATACCGTCGCCGACGGATCCTGCAGGTGGCGCACCAACTGCATCTTGAACATGGGACAGGACATAGTCCTCCTAATTTGCACACCAATCGATCTGGTTCGGCTGTTTCCTTAGGTGTCAAATAACAGTGGGCGATGGTGATTCCAATAATCTTGCCAAAATTTAAAGAAAATTTGCTGTGTTGAGCGGATTCTCGGTCGGCGCATTTAGATACCTAAAATTAGAGCGAATGCTGCCTTTTCTAACGATTTGGTAGGCAGATTTGCTTAAATTTGGCCGGAGGGGGCAGAGGAGGTTTTAATGAAATCCGTGTTTTTTGGGTTCGTCGCCCTTTTGACTACAGTGATGCCCGCCGTTGCAGACCAATACGAATCAGCAATGCGCGATTATCTTGAAAGTAAAATCGTTGCGTGGGCTTCGGAGCCTGTTCTCATCGCCGCGATCAAAAACCAAAACAAAAAAACGTCCGGGTATGACCAAGCGCATATTGATTATCTTGACGCCAAATGGCGTAGCGGACTGTTTTCTGACAGTGAGCCGTTGATTAATGATGTGCTGTCAAATGAAGCTGCTGACTATTTGCGTGTTCAAGTTGAAAAATCATACGGCGCCATTACCGAAGTTTTTGTCATGGATGCCCGAGGATTGAATGTCGCGGCCTCTGCGGCAACATCAGATTACTGGCAAGGGGATGAGGCGAAATTTCAGCAAACTTACATGGTCGGCGCAAATGCCGTTCATTTTGGAGACGTGGAACTTGATGAGTCCTCCGGAGCTGTTCAAGGCCAAATATCTATGACAATTATTGACGCAGAAACAGGCTATGTTGTTGGGGCGATGACTGTCGGGGTTGATTTGAAAGCGTTGCTTTGAAGGGTGGACCTTTAATAGTCGCGTTCAAAAAAGACGCCTAAACTGGTGTCGCCTTCGGTGCTAACTGATCCTTTAACGGTCACAGAAGGCGACACGTCCAAATTCAGGTTGAGCTTCGTTTCTCCGCCTGAATTAACTTCGACATCAGTGTAAATATTCTCGCCTAAGTACGCTCCGGCGCGCACCGCTGCATTGCCTTCTTCGTCGGTGGTCACATCCAGATCCGCCAAACCAGTGCTGTTGCGTATGTTGCCGACAACGCCTTCGCCGCCTTGACCGGCCAATGTGCGCACGGCTAGCGCCAGTCGGGCCGCTTGAATGGGCGACAAGGTTTCCAAACCGCGTCCAAAGATTAAGCGCGCCAAAACTTCTTCCTGCGGCAAGTCGGGTTGAGAGGTAAATAAAATTTCTGGGCTGCTCGCGCGTCCGGACACCAGCACGTTGATTGTGTACTCGTCTGATTGAGTCGTCGCTAAAATGCGCAATATGGGGATGAACGAGCCTTGCATGCTGATCGTTGCTTCGCTCAACGCAAGCCTTTGGCCCAGAATATCAAGCCGCCCGCGGATCAGATTGAATGCCCCGATAGGCACAACACTACTGGTCGATCCTGTCACACGTAGTGCGCCACCAAATTCGCTATCGAGCCCGCGACCACGCACAAAGATGCGGCTTGGGGCATTAATCGTCACATCCAGCGGAAAACTCGGCCCCGACGTACGCCCCGTGCTGGCCTGTTCCAAAAGTCCGGCGCGTCTGCGCGTGCCGCGCACAGGGGGAGGTTCGTTCAGGTGCACGATTTCCGGAACTTCCCCAGTGCCACCGATACTGGAAGAGGGGATTTGCACATTTGTCTCGCCCAACTCTAGTGTTCCAGCGATACGCGCTCCCCCCGTCAAAGGGCCGTTCACCGATATGCGGCCCGAAACCTCGGTCTCAAAGAGCTTCGGATCGGTTAGGCGCACTTGATTGAGAGCAATGGCTAGATCGGCCCCAAAAGGCGCGCTCAATGTGAGAGGGCCGTTCACTGTAAGTTGGCCCCCTGTTTCCACGGCTGCGGTAAGCGCAACCTGAGCGCGCCCATTGGAAAGACTGGTAGTTGTGTCGATGTTTTGCAGCGTGACATTGGTACCTGTCGCAGTGAACCGCGCGCCACTCGTTGCGATTTGGCCTGAGATGCTATTGAGAGCGGGCGCGCCGTTGATCGATAGATCGAAACGCGCCTGACCAGAAACAGCGTTAGGTGTGATAAAGCGGTTTGCCAAACCCAGCGGCGCTGTTCCGCCAAGGTCAATATCAACGCGCGAAAAGTCCGGAGCAGCAGTTCCGTTTGCTTGCGCCTGTGCGCCGCCGGGGCCAGAAGCGCTAAGGTTCAGCGTATAGTTTTCGCCGCTCTGTCCGATGTTTCCTGAAACGCTAAGTGGCCCGGCAATGCCATCCACAAAGGCAGCGACGTTTGCCAAACGGGCATCAAGTTTTAAATCGCTGGCTGCTTGCCCAAGCGCTCCTCTGACAGAAGCGTTGAGCAAATTGGTTGAAAGTTCAGCGCGGCGAACGGTGATGTCATTTCCTGCGCGCGAGGCCTCAACGTCAGCGCTAAGCGCGCCTGCCAAAAGCTTGTCGACTTCGGTGATGCCGATGGAAACGTTTTGCCCTGTGGCTTTGGTCTGAATGTCAAAGGTGGACAAATCTGCCAAGGCGTCGCCCTGTGCCGTCACCGCGACTCGCCCAGTCAAGTTGCGCCCGATAAGCGACGAAAAGACCGACAAATCTTCGGCGCTTGCCTCTACTTCACCGTCGAAACCAAGTGCGCCGTTTGGATCAAGCGCCAATCCTTCAACAGCAATTTCAATGCCCGGGCCTTCGGCATCCGCCTTTATCCGCCAGTCGCGCCCGTCCTGCTGTCCAGTGGCGTCAAAGCCCAACGGACCGCTTGGAATACCTTCAAGTAACCGTGCGGCATCAGCGATCTGGCCTTTGATGTCAAATCGGCTTTCTCGGTCAAGCAGCGCTGCGTTCGCCTGTAACAATACCTGCGGGCCGTCGATTGTGCTTTCTTGTAGAACAATGGCATCGCCCGCAACCGCGGCCTTGATGTCAAAGGACACACGACCGTCCAGCAGTGCGTCGGCCTGGTCGAATCCTGTTTCAACGTCGCTGGCTTGGCCATTCAGCGTGAGGGTGGCGCGCGATAAATCAGCGACAATCTCACCTGCGAAATCAGTTGCGACAGCCCCTTTCAAAGGGCGATTTGCCACAGCTGCAAAATCGGCAAGCCGCTCAGCTTGGAACCGGCCGCTTCCTGCGATGATAGGAAGTGTGAAGACATCGCGCGCATTGCCTGATGCGTTCAACCGAGTACGCTCCATTGACACGGTCGCATCCCACGCCCAGATGCGATTGTCGTCTTCGTTTGCTTTCGCCGTGAGTTCCACTGGGCCTGAAACCTGTGCTAGGACAAGCGCGGCATCCGTCAGTGTGCCATTTATGTGCACTCTGGACCCGCCAGACTTCAATAGAACATCGCCGCTCAGGTTTGCATTGGGCGTTTCCAAGGTGGTCAAAGTAGCGCGCAGCCCACTTTCGTCGCGCGCCGCTGTAAGCTCCAAGCGCGCCTCACCCGCCAATATGCGATCTGCTTCTGCTTGGTCCACGCGTAGATCTGTCGTTTGCCCGTTGGCACTCAGTTCAAAAGTACCTGCTAAAGGGCTAGCTACAAAACTGGTTTGAAGGGCCGCGCGTCCGCCAAGTTGCCGCTGCGCTAGCCCTGCAAAAACGGCAAGCGTGTCTGCGCGTACATCCGCTTTGCCTTCGATCTCGGGCCCATCTTCGCGCAGGGCGATGTCCGCTTGTCCGCTTAGACCATAGCTTTCGCCTGTGATCGTCAGTGTCGAGATGCTGATCGGCGCATCTGTGCTCCAATCGATTTGTGCCGCGCCGGTGACCGTTTCGCCCAAAGCCTCTTCTGCGTCCGGATCACCCAGATCAAGCGCGTTTGCTTCGAAGGTAAAGTTGGCTGTGGCGGCGCCCGGTGTGATGCGACCGGCGCCAGCAAGCTCAAGCGTCTCTGCGGAAAACCCTTCCCGCGTCAGACCTTGGATTGAAAAGGCACCTTGCCAGTCTTCACTAAGTGCCGCGTCAAAGGTTACCGTCAGGTCAATACTATCAACGCGGGTTTCAGCGCCGCTAATTGGGAGTAAAACAGGGCTCCCTGATGGGTCTGCGATTTGTCCTTTTACATCGATCTTTTGGGGCTGGCCTTGAGCGATTACCGCACGTCCATCAAGTGAAAGGGCCGCGGCGCTTATTGTCAGATCGTTAAGTGCGGTACTGCCATCCGGGCGTGATGTCACGGTGGCGCGAAGGGCCACGTCGGTGCCAAAGAATGGTTGATAGTCAGGGGCAAAAACAGGCGCCAAATCACCGCTGATGTCTACGCCTGTGCGAAATGTACCGTCATCGCCTTGGTTGGTGGTCACGGTGCCGGCAAGTCTTTCCAGCCCGTCGGTTTCCAGTGCAATTTCGGCAATAAACTCTGATAAAGGGGCGTCGCCTTGCACGCTAAAGTTCACTGCAGGGCGACCAGGCAAATCGGCAAGATTGGCGATGATCCCATCCGGACCTTCGTTTACCTCCAGCGCAAGCGCGAGCACCTGCGAGATGTTTGAATAGCTGGCGTCCAGCGTCAAACCGCCGGGTGCGTCCAGCTTTTCGATTGCAAGATCTGCCGCTCCAGCGCCATCAATCAACGACAACGATCCCTCAACTGAAACAAGCGCGTCGGCTCCGATCACTGGCTGACCAAGTTCCACCCTTTCAGCCGCGATCTTGCCGATTTCTACGCTGACCGGGAGCTCTGGCAGAGAAAACCCGCTTGCCTCTGGCGTGGGCGCATCACTTTCGGCAGGTGTCGGCAAGCGGGGAAGGCTGATGGACGCCGCCGAGAGTTCAGCGACTTCTAAGCGACCTGACAATAGTGCCGAGCGGTTCCAATCCAACACTGCATCGCTCAGGGTAAACCATGTACCATCCGGGTCCGAGATGGTGAGGCTTTCCATCGTTGCACGCCCTGACAAAGCGCCCTGAAATCCAGTGATGCTGACGGTTCTGTCGTCGCCTGACAGGTTGTCTTCGATCAGACGTTCCAGAAACGATCCCTGATCCTCGGTTTCTTCGCTGCTGCCGAAGAGACGATCAAGCAGTCCTGGTTTTTCTTCCTGCGCCGTGGCGGGAATTGCGAGTAGGGCGGCGCATATTGCAAGTGTCTTGCGCATCAAAAGGCCTGTCCAATTCCGACGTAAATAAACAGCCCATTGCTGTCGCCGGGTCCGTAAACGGGGGTTGCCAAGTCAAGCCTGATGGGGCCGATACCGGTGTTGTAG
The DNA here is from genome assembly GCA_039942715.1 of Paracoccaceae bacterium. GTDB lineage: Bacteria > Pseudomonadota > Alphaproteobacteria > Rhodobacterales > Rhodobacteraceae > JABDJX01. Next base: position 924,763 of record JBDVBY010000006.1, on the reverse strand, counting down.
CGGAGGCCGATGCCCGCTCCCGCGTGGCTTTCGCCTGTGAAATCGGGGAACTCTTCCGCACCGATATAGCCCCAGTCAGCAAAGCCCACGACGTCAATGTCATCTGTGACACCTGCGCGAAGCTCGCCGGACACCCCCAAAAAGCTGCGTCCGCCGGTTCGATTGCCGCCTACTTCGACGCCGAGGTTTTGATAGTCTTGCCCGCGCACCGTACCGCCACCGCCGGAATAAAACCGGTAAAACGGCGGGCTCTCTGCCAGCGATGGCCCCCAAAGCGAGCCAAGTTGAACACGTGCTGCGAGCGTCAGATTGTCGGTGATGTCCTGGTATCCACGCGCATCAAGCTTAAGTTGACCGCCGCTGGACGTGCCACTTAGCCCCATGAAAGGGGTCACTTCAAGATCAATGAAAAAGCCGTCAGTGGCGTTCAAAACATCATTGCGCCGGTCAAGCTCCGCTCCGAGCGGAAGGGTTAGCAAAGTGAATGTCTCGCGACCAAAGTCGTCTGTGACATCTGAATACAGGTAACCAAGGCCAAAAGTGACGACCAATTCGTCTGTGGCATATCGTGTAAAGCCAAGGACGAATTCCGTGGTGTCGGACGTAAAGTCGGGTTCGTCCAGTCGCTCGAAGCTAAGTTCTGCAAACAGGTCGACATCTGCGCGTGGTGTCGCTGGGCGCTCGTATCGTGCGCCAAAGCTGTAGTCCACGCCGCCAGTCTCGCCGCCTAGCCCGGCAACGGCTGTATCAACGCGGAACCGTTCTGCGCCTCCAAGAAAGTTTCGGTGCAGCCAAAAGCCAGACAAGCGCACGCCTTCGATGGTGCTGTATTCTGCACCAAATCCAAAGCGGCGCGGCGTTTGTTCTACAACTTCAATTGCAAGTGGAAGCGTTTCATTTGGCCCTATTGCGTCGGCTTCGGCGATGTTGACGGAGGCAAAACTCCCTGTGCGCCGCAAACGCCTGACAGCGCGGTCGATTTCGGCTGGATCGTATTCTTGCCCAGCCTCCAGGCCAGCGATGGTGCGGATGCGGGCAGTGCGAACATCTTTGTTGCTGGTGATCGCAATATTGCCAAAACGCAGCTTTGGTCCCGGTGTAAGAGTCAAGACAGCGGCCAAACGGTCTTCTACGTGGCGCGCAACAATACGTTGATCGGTGACTTTGGCTTTGGCGTGACCTTCAGTGCGCCAAGCCTCGACAGCGGCGGTTGCGGTTTCCTGAATGATCCCTGTTTCAGCTGGCAAGCCGCGCCGGAAACCTTCTGGTACTTCTGTGTTGCTTGGTACCGGCCCGACTTGGGCTTGCGAAAATAGATATATTGGGCCGGGATCAATGCGCAGCGATACCTCGCGCACGTCACGCGGCGGCGAGAGTGGTGGGATCGACGCGACCTCGCGTCCGTCAAAGCGGATCGAAATCACCCCGCCGTAGCGCGCGTTGGCATAAAGCGTGCCCAGAAGGCGCGCGTAATCAGCCTGTGCTGCTGCCAATAGCTCTTGTGCGTCGGTGTCTTCTCCGCGTGTTGCCAGCAAAAGCGACGCCGCCGAAAGCGCATCGCGCAAGTCTTCGTCCGCGCCTGCAGCCTGCAGTGAAAAACGCGGTTCGGCCAAGGCCGCAGTCGCGGACAGCACAACGAAAATACATGCGCGGAACAGTTTTAACGGAGCCAACGTGGCACCCCCTTGGATTACTCACTTTTTATATAGCGCGGAGTTTGAAGATGACAGGGGATCAGGATGTCTTGAGGGTAGCATTTTCGTCATCACCCAACATGCGCACTTCGCGCTGAGGGAAGGGAATCGAGATGCCTTGGTTTTGAAACGCGTCCCATAGGGCCAGATACACATTGCCGCGTATATTGGTCAAACCGCCCGTCGGATCAGTGATCCAAAACCGAAGGATGTAATCGACCGAACTGTCGCCAAACCCGGTGATGTGGCACACAGGTGGGCGGGAAGATAGCACGCGATCAACACTGGCAGCAGCTTCAATAGCCAGTTTACGGACAGTATGCGGATCGTCGTCGTAGGCAGTGCCAAAGTGGATATCAAGACGTACAAAGTCGTTGGAATGCGACCAGTTCACGACCTGTCCCGTGATCAGATCTTCATTTGGAACAAGATATTCGCGGCCATCGCGCGTGGTGATCGAAACGTACCGCGCGCCCAGCTTGTTGATCCACCCAAAGGTGCCACCAACTGAGATAACGTCACCGGGTTTGATAGATTTATCCAGCAGAATAATGATGCCTGAAACAAGGTTAGAGACGACCTTTTGCAAGCCGAAACCAAGGCCCAGACCAATCGCACCAGACAGCACTGCAAGCCCGGTGAGATCAAAGCCGACGGCCTTTAATCCAAGAAAGAACGCGGCACCGTAAAACAGGACTTGGGTGAATTTGCTCGCCAGCACTTTTATGGAAGGCGAGATATCTTTGTTGCCTTGGATTTGCTTGGTAATCGCGCTGTTCAGGATGCGGGCTCCCGCAAAAAGGACTCCCATGACGATGAGCGCGGAAACAATTGTAAGGGCGGAGAGACGGAAATCGCCAATCTCGACAGCTAGACTGTCAAGGAACTTAGTAAGTTCGTCAATCAGCCCGAGGTAATAGAGAACAACATAAGTCCAAAGACCCCAGGTGACGATCTTGCGCAGCGTTGGGTGTTTGACGATACGCGCGGCAAAGCCAAGGATTAAAATCGCAAGCGTTATCGTGCCGACAAGTTCCAGCAAGAAACGCCTTGAAATAAAGGCGGGCGGTATCTCGGCCATGATCCATGCCGATATCCAGACAAGAACAGTTAGGATGATTAGGAACAGACGTTGGCTGAGGATCGCCAGCCAGCGAAGCCGCCACTTTGGGCCGCCGCTCAGGGATCTCGCAAAGCCGCGCACTTTCGGGTTCAGCCATTTGTTCAGGCCCCATGCGGCGAGAATGCAGACTGCCAGTATTCCAATTTGGTAAAGGCTTTGGGGGCGCATCAAGCGCTCAAATTGTACTTCGGCTTGTACCCAAAGGTCTGCCAATTGTTGGCTATAGGTGGCGAGTTCTGCTTCCATTGCGCCAGTGTGACCGCGCGCGCTCGTGAGGGCAAGGCGTCAGCGGCGAGCAGGCCCAGCAATTGCTGTGATCATCAAAATGACGCCGGACAACGTGGCGATCATGCCCGCTGCACTTACGGCATTCTGCGAGCCAAACCAAAGCGGGCCATATCCTGCCAGGAAGTATCCTGCGATGGCGGAATTAAGCGCAAAGACCACAGACCATAGGACTTGGACGCTCAAACGATTTGTCATCAGGCGCGCGGCCGCTGGTGGGCAGATGAACATGGCGATGACAATGATCGAGCCGACTGCGTCGAAGGCTGCGACGGCTGCGATGGCTGACGCAATCACAAGGCCAAGCGCAATCGCACGAATGGGCAAACCGAGTGTTCCTGCGAAGCCTTCATCAAATGTCGAAATCGCTAACGGTCTCCAGAAAATGATTAGACCGGCGATCATCGCGACAGCAACGAGTGCGATGCGGAGTAACTCGGGCGGCAAACCCGCCAGTGCCACAGGGTCGGCTAGGGACGCCCAATCTGTTGCATCCAGCCAAATCAGGCTTTCAAGATTGCCAAAAAGCGCGTGTTCCACGTCTAAATGCACGCCAGATGTATCGGATTGTTCCAGCAACAGTACGCCTGCAGCAAACAAGGTTGTAAAAGTCACGCCCATCGCTGCGCCGGGTTCGATCCGACCAAACCTCTGGATGCCTTCAATCATCGCGACTGCCAAAAGGGCTGCTGCGGCAGAGCCAAGCAACATAGGCCATGTCGAAATCGTGCCAGTGATCAGGAACGCAACGACAATGCCCGGCAAGACGACGTGGCTGATCGCATCGCCGATCAGGGCTTGACGGCGGAGCACCAGGAAATTGCCGGGCAAGGCGCAGGCCACGGCTGCCAGACAACCAATTAGGAGCGGCGTGAGTGAGAATGCGACAAACTCGTTCATGCCACCACCTCGGGACCGCCAATGCGGATATCAATTTCAGCGATTTGATCGGTTGTCAGAACATCTTCGATCCGAGTTAGGCCGTCATACCGAGCTGCGGCCAACTCCAGCGCAGGGGTGGCACGTGCAATTTCCCAACGTCTTTCGTCGCGATGGGCACGCGCGGCGCGGGCCTGTCCATCTTCGGTAGCAACGCCATCGGCGCGAGCCAAGCCTTCGCGTTGCAGAAGGCGTAAAGTGAGAGGCTCATAAATCGGCTGCCCTTGGGCAAGGGCCAGCAAGCCTTGACGCACATGGACGCCGGTTTGAAAGCGGCGGTGGCGCAGGTAAGTGGAAAGCAATCCACGAGACGGAGCGAGCACCATAGAGGCGGCAAATAACCCGAAGGAGACAAGTACGATGATCGGTCCTGTTGGCACGTTGGGTACACTGGCCGAAATCGCAGCTCCTACCCAAGCCGCCAAGCCGCCAAGGACACCAGCTCCAAGCACAACATAGTCGGCGCGGTCACTCCAGAAGCGGGCTGTTACGGGAGGGATGATCAAAAGAGCGACGATCAAGATCAGACCAACGATTTTTAGACCCACGACAGTGACGCCAAGAACCAGACCCATCATGATCAGATCAACGCGAGTCAAATTCACACCACTGGTTTCCGCAAATCCCGGATCAAAAGCAACCAGCGTCATGGGGCGGCGAAAGATCATCACAAGCGTCAGCACAATCGCACCACCTGCTGCGATTAGGATAGCATCGGCGCGCAGCATGCCTGCAGTAGAGCCAAGCAAAAAACTTTCCAAGCCTGCTTGTCGTCCTGTGCCCATCGTTTGAATCACAGTCAGCAACACGATCCCGATGGAAAAAAATACGGAGAGCACGGCGCCTATGGCGGCATCTTCGGACAGGCGCGTACGGCTGGTTAAAAACTGAACGCACAATAGCCCAAGGAAAGCAGAGATCGCTGATCCTATCAGGAGGCCGGGCAGGTTACGCCCGTCCACGCCTAACCAGGTCATCACGATAAATGCCAAAGCGACGCCAGGCAGCGTGGCGTGGCTGATCGCATCGCTGACCAGGGCGCGCTTGCGCAGGAAGAGGAAAGTGCCGGTCACCCCTGCCGCAAGCCCCAAAAGAAGCGCACCAAGCGTCACCAGCGTGGCGTTGTAGCCAAGCTGAAAGGTCAGAGCCTCGAAAAACATGGGGTTACCCCGTGGCGGACAGGCGGTCGATTTCTGCGGTCGCCAAACGTCCGCCATAGGCCTGATCAAGTGCTTCAGTCGTAAAGGCGCTCTCAACCGGCCCTTCGCTGATTTTGCGCACGTTCAGAATGATCACATCGTCAAAATAGTCGCGGATCGTTGACAGATCGTGGTGCACGGCAACAACTGTTTTGCCCACGTCGCGCAGGCTTTTCAGTACGTCAATGATTGCCCGTTCAGTCGCGGCATCAACGCCTGCGAACGGTTCATCCAGCAGATATAGGTCCGCTTCCTGTGCAAGGGCGCGGGCCAAAAAGACGCGTTGCTGTTGGCCGCCTGACAGCTGTCCAATCTGGCGATGGGCGAAATCTTCCATGCCAACGCGTGCCAAACAGTCCATTGCCTTGCTTTGGTGGCGCGACAGAAAGCGCCCGACCAGCCCAAGCTCGCGGTAGAGACCCATAGAAACCACATCAATCACGCGTGCGGGAAAATCCCAATCGACGCTTGCGCGCTGGGGCACATAAGCGACGCGCGCGCGCACCTGCTCAAGCGGCTCTCCAAAAACAGTCGTGGTGCCTGAAAGCGGCGTGACCAGTCCAAGAGCTGCTTTTAAAAGCGTGGATTTCCCTGCGCCATTCGGGCCAACAATCGCTGTCATGGCACCTGGGCGAATTGTGACGTCCACCGAAAATACGGCGGGTTTTTGGTCGTAAAAGACTGTCAAACCGCGCACAGCCAGCGGGCTTTGATCGCGTTCAGCGTCGCGCAATGTGTTGGCCTCGGGGCCCGCAATTTTCAGATCAAGTGCCATGTTCAGCTCCCATGCCCAAGTTTACCGACCATTCCACGCTCGGGCACGCTACCACCTAGCCCGGCCGAGATAACTGTCACGTTGTGATCGATCATGCCGATATACGTCCCCTCGTATGTGCCTGGGGCACCCATCGCATCAGAGTAAAGCTCACCGCCAACGCGCACCTTGTGACCGCGCGCTGCAGCGCCTTCGATCAAAGCGCGGATCGAGCGATCTGACACAGAGCTCTCGACGAAAACCGAGCTGATTTCTTGGGTCACGAGCATATCGACCAGCGATGTAACCCGGTTCAATCCGGCTTCGCTCTCGGTGGAAATCCCCTGAATGCCGATCACTTCAAAATCGTATGCGCGGCCAAAATAGTTGAAGGCATCGTGGGCAGTGATCAGCACGCGCGCCTTTTCTGGAACAGAGGCCAGTGCTTCTGTCGCATAAGACGCGAGCGCGTCGATTTCGGCCAAAAACGCGTTAGCGTTTGCCTGGTAGGCGGCCTTATTTTCAGGCGCTTCTTCGATCATTGCATCGCGCACTTCAATCGCAACATCGCGCCAAAGGGTCGGGTCCATCCAGACATGAGGATCAAATCGGTTGGCATAGTCATCATGTGCGACCAGCTTTTCTTCTGGAAGCGCTTCGGCCACTGCGCGCACTGTGGTGCGGGTTGTCAGATCACCAAGTACGTCTTCCATCTGTGCTTCCAGAAAAAGACCGTTCCACAACACAAGGTCCGCGCGCGCCATCGCAACAATATCTGTGCGGGTTTGACGGTAAGCGTGCGGATCCACGCCCGGTCCCATCAACGCGCGCACATCTGCCAGATCACCGCCAATGCGGCGCGCGGTATCTGCGATCATGCCGGTGGTGGCCACAACGCTTAGTTTCTTACCCTCTGCCAGGGCTGGCAAAGGGGCTGCTGCCAAAGCAGCCAATGTAGCGATTGCTGTTAAAATGCGTCTCCGCGTGGTCATTTTACCCGTAATCCTTTTCTTGCGAATAATTCGCAATCTCAACTATATTTGAGAATGGTTCTCAAAAAGTCAAGGTTTTGGACAATTTTTTCCCCTATTGACCTTCCAGTAACTGGAAGGCTTATGTCCCTACCTATGAGCGAAACTTACCACCGTGCTGTAAAAGGCATGTCTTGCGCATCTTGCGTTGGACGTGTCGAAATGGCGTTGTCCGCAATGGCGGGGATGCGTGACGTGAGGGTTAACCTTGCGTCCGCAACAGTAGATGCGACGTTTGAAGCACCTTTGCGTCCATCGGACATCACCGAAGCGCTGCAAAGCGCGGGTTATCCGCCCATAATCGAAAAGCAGCGATTTGCTGTTGAAGGGATGTCATGCGCGTCTTGTGTTGGTCGATTGGAGCGGGCTTTGGCAGAAGTCGACGGTGTCGCTGACGTTGCGGTGAACCTTGCGGAGGCGTCTGCGTCGATCTCCGTGACGGATAAAGCAGTGTTGGCAGATGTCTATGACGCGGCCAAAGCTGCGGGTTACCCGTTGCTTAGGGCCAAGAACGACAGCCAGTCTTATCACGCCCAGGAAACCCAAGAGCTTTGGCGCAACTCACTTCTTGCCGGGATACTGGTGCTGCCCGTTTTCTTAATCGAGATGGGCGGGCATTTCATTCCAGGGATTCACACGTTCATCATGGACTCTATTGGCATGCAGGCGGCACGCGTGCTTGGGTTTGCGCTAGTCGGCCTCACGCTGATCGGGCCGGGGCAAGGGTTCTTCATAAAAGGCATTCCCGCGCTGCTGAAAGGGTACCCAGATATGAACGCACTGGTGGCCATCGGCACCGGCGCTGCGTTTGGCTATTCATCGATTGCGACGTTTTTGCCGAACCTGCTTCCGCTCGGGTCAGTGAATGTCTATTTCGAAGCGGCGGGCGTCATCGTGGTTCTGATCCTGCTGGGTCGGTCTTTAGAAGCGCGGGCCAAAGGGCAAACGGGGGCTGCGATCCGTGCATTGGCCGGGCTTGCGCCGAAATCTGCAATGGTTTTAGAGGGCGAGGAGTTGCGCGAGACGCCAATTGACAATTTACGACCCGGTGATTTGATCCGCTTACGCCCCGGCGAACGTGTGGCGACAGATGGTGTCGTCACCGACGGCAGCAGTTTTATTGACGAGGCGATGCTATCGGGCGAACCAGTGCCCATTGAGAAGCAACCTGGAGCTCAGATTACTGGTGGCACATTGAACGGTTTGGGCGCGATCACTTTTCGCGCAACGGCGGTTGGCGGTGATACGGTTTTGGCGCAAATCATTGACATGGTGCGTGATGCACAATCTGCAAAACTGCCGATCCAGTCGCTGGTGGATCGCATTACGGCGTGGTTCGTGCCTGCGATCCTTGTGATCGCCGTCTGTACCTTTGCGGTCTGGATGATCATTGGGCCATCGCTGGCTTTGGCTGTTGTTGCGAGTGTTTCGGTTCTAATCATTGCCTGCCCGTGTGCGATGGGTTTGGCCACACCGACATCGATCATCGTTGGCACCGGGCGCGCCGCTGAACTAGGGGTATTGTTTCGTCAAGGCGAGGCGCTTCAACGGGCAGGTGATCTGACAACGGTTGTCTTCGACAAAACGGGGACGTTGACCATCGGGCAACCGTCGGTGTCAAAGGTGATCCCCGTTGGCACCATGGACAAGGCGCGTCTTTTGAGCCTTGCAGCCGCAGTTGAGGCTTATTCAGAGCACCCTATTGCAAGTGCGATCTTTCGGGCTGCCCAGACTGTACCGGCTGCCACCGATTTCAGAACAACAACGGGACTTGGGGTTGCAGCCTCCGTTGACGGCGCAGCGGTATTGGTTGGGAACGCAAGCTTCCTGAGAGCTGAAGGGATTGATGTTAGCGCGATATCTGAAGACGCGGTCAAACTGGCATCTGAGGGGCAGACAGTTGTTTTTGTTGGTCATGCGGGTGCGTTGGCCGGAGCAATTGCAGTTGCGGATCCCATTCGGCAAGAAGCAAGCGAGGCAATTGCCGCATTGCAAGCCAAAGGGATCGCGGTGTCCATGGTGACGGGCGACAATGCAGTGACGGCAAACAGTGTCGCCGCACGGCTTGGTATTGATCACGTAGTGGCAGAGGCGTCTCCAAAGGACAAAGTCGCCGTGATTGAAACGCTCAAAGGAAACGGTCCGCTGGCCTTTGTTGGGGATGGCATCAATGATGCGCCCGCTTTGGCTGCTGCCGATGTGGGGATCGCGATTGGAACTGGAACCGACGTTGCTATTGAAGCCGCCGACGTGGTGCTTATGTCACCTGACACGCACGGCGTGCTGCGCGCTGTGGATACCAGCAAGGCGACGTTGCGCAACATCCGTCAAAACCTTAGCTGGGCCTTTGGCTACAACATTCTTTTGATCCCAGTCGCGGCAGGCATTTTGTACCCGGCGTTTGGCGTGCTGATGTCGCCGATGTTGGCCGCTGGCGCGATGGCGCTTTCTAGCGTGGCAGTTGTTTCAAATGCACTGCGGCTCAAAAGGATGGTGTAGGGCATGAACATTTCTGACGTTGCCAAGGCTTCGACGCTGCCGGCCAAAACAATTCGCTATTATGAGGACATAGAGCTTATCAAACCGGCACGCGGCGCAAATGGCTATCGCAGCTTTTCCGAAGGCGATGTGCATAAGTTGCGGTTTTTGGCTCGGTCGCGCGCGCTTGGGTTTTCGATAGAAGACTGCCGCGCGCTTTTGGCGCTTTACGATGATGATCAGCGGGCAAGTTCTGAGGTGAAGGCCATCGCACGTCGTCATCTGGACGAGATCGCTAAAAAGATCGCTGATCTGCGCGCGCTTGAGGCAACGCTTGGTCATTTGGTGGAAACCTGTTCGGGCGATGACAAGCCGAATTGTCCGATACTAGAGGATTTGGGGCGTTAGGAGCGCGTCTTAGCCTTTTGGTAGGGCGAGCGAGAGAGTGCGCCGTCCCTTGTTATAAAGCAGTTCACTTTCGGAGATCTGCGCGACTGTGCCACCGTCAATCTTATCGCCAACTTTCAACTTGATGTAGCGTCCCGAAGACAGTCGCACCAAGGCGCGGCGATTTGATGGGGCGCCGTAGACGCCGACAAGGTTGATCCTGTTCAAACGGATCGCGTTTTCAATCGTAGCTTGTCGGGCAACAGAGGCGTTCGATGGGATAGACAGACGCGGTGTGTCTTGCGGACGCACCTGAGGCTCAGTGTCGGCTTCCAAAGCGGCCTCAACGGCCGATGACGTATCCGGCGCATTGACTGCAATTGAGGCGGTTACGCGGGCCGCTTCGCGCTGGATCAAGGTTTGGGCAACCACGGCATCAAAATCACGTGGGCGCAAACGCGGCGGGGGTGCCGTCGCAACTGCCAAGGCGCTTGGCGGATTGGCCGCCGCCTCGCGCATTGCTTCCATTTGTTCAGAGTCGGGTCGCGCGCCGGGGCGAATTTCGCCAAGCTCACCTCGGGTGCGGCCGCCAAACTTGTCGCGCTCAATGGCTTCGATAAACCCATTTGGGCGCGCGCGGGGCGCACGTTCGGGAATGGCCGCCGCCAATGCCGTTGGTCGCAGCGTTGTCGGCGTGTCCGTTTCGGGCAAATCGCTGTCGGCGACTTCGGGGGCAATTTCTGGCACTGGCGTTGGTTCGGCAAGCGCTGGTGTGTCCTCATCAGCCAGGGAATCGGGTTCGATGCTGGCGATCACTGCGCGCTCTATTGCCTGAGCCAGTGGGTCAAATTCTGCGAAGGGCGCTGGCGCTGGGTCGATGGTTGGCAAGGGCGCGGACGAAAAGCTGGTCGCGCTCGGCAGAGCGATAGCATCAAAGGCCAAAGCACTATGTTCAATTGACGCGATGTAAATGGTGTCGGTGGATTCCTCGTACAGCTCGCGCGGGTCCGGACCTTGTTGCGGGGACTGTGTCACCAGGTTGGCCAAAGCAGAAGGGCGCGGCGGCAAGGGAGCGACGCGTGCAACGCCCGGCAACGCATCTTCAAGCGCAGCAGCCGACATCAATACTGGAACAACGCGCTTTATCGAATTCTCGTTAGAAGCAAGCGGGGCTTGGGGTGCCAGCGCGCCCTGTTCGGCAAACGTCTCAATCGTCGGAGCGTTGGCTTGAAACACTGGGATCGGCAAATCAGGTGTTTCGGGCTCTGGGCGAGGTTGCGGTTCGGGAGTTGCCGCAATTTCAGGCTCGGCCTCTTGCGTTGGAGCGTTTGCAAGCTCTGTCTCGGGCGCTTCGACTTCCAACGCGCCGTTGACCGGAGCGCTTACTGTTGGCGTTTCGCGTCCCGGAGACAGAGGCAGAACCGTCCAAACGATGAATGCGATCCCGACTGTCAAAAGAAACGCCACACCAAAGATCATGAGTGTAGAGACGCCACCAGAGCGCGGTGCGCGGGCTAAGGGCGCAGCCTTAGGCGATAAGGTCGCACCGACCTCATCAGATACGGTTGACGCCGCGATATCTGTGCTAACGCGCGGCGCGGCCATTTCGGGGTTGATCTGTGTGCCCGGATCAAGCGGCAGCGTCTCGCGGGCTTCGACCTGCATGACAGGCGTTGCATCGTCTACCTGAACAACCGGGGTTGCTTGGCTGGTCACTCTCTCACTAACGGCGGTGGGCGCGGAGCGGGGGCGGCTGGATGTGAAAGGCACCGGGGTGCCAAAATCTTCTTCAGTCTCAAAACCCATGCCACCAAAGTCTGGCAAGCGCGGGAAATCTGCCGGATCTGCCAGTGATGAATAGCCCGATACGCGGCGTCCGCGCGACTCGGCAAAAGCAAAAGCTTCGTCCAGTGTTTCACGCGCAATGGCCGCAACGCGCGCTTTTCCAGGTGAGGTCTGCTCCCAATCAACAGCCAACTCTTCAAGAGGATAGGGTGTCATCCCTTCCAGCGCGGTGTTAATTTCGCCCTGCGCGGCGTTTTCAGACGTAATGTCTATGTCAGTGTAGAGGATTTGATCTTTGGGCAAGAACACATCGACGGGTGCTCCTTCGTCGATCTGCTCGGCCAACGCCTGAAGGCGCTGCTCGATGTCGTGGCTGTCAATTTTTTCGACCGCGACTTCACGCCAATGGCCTGCTTCCCGGCGCATCAGCCGGACAGCAGCCATATCCAGATCGAAACCCCATCGATAACTCATGGCCAACGGTTAACACGGGTGAATCCGGGCGTCACCCTAAGAGGGTTTAAAATTGTACAGTGCAGAGCGAATTTTCCTGCGTTACGCTAGTGATGGGGTTTAGTTGATTGAAAGGAATTCGCGATGCGGTTGTTTGTTGGTTTCATACTCTGCTTATTGGCGTTTCCGGTTTTGGCCGAAGATGTGCGCTCAATCACGGTCACAGGCGAAGGGCGGATCAGTGCCGCCCCGGATATGGCTGTTTTGCGCTTGGGCGTATCGCGAGAGGCGCGCGGCGCGTCAGAGGCGATGCGTTTGGCAAGCGAAGCGGCGGCGGCTGTTTTGGCACAAGTTGAAACATCCGGCATCGTCGCCCGCGATGTGCAAACGGCTAATGTGTCGCTTTCTCCGCGTTGGCAGCATACGCAAAACACGGCCCCACGGGTGATAGGCTACATCGCGTCGAACGATTTGATGGTGCGCGTGCGCGACCTTAGCAGCCTAGGTGCATTGATGGATGCTGTTGTCAGTGACGGTGCCAATCAGATGAACGGGCTTAGCTTTTCCATCGCTGAACCGCGCCCATTGCAGGACAAGGCGCGTCAAGAGGCCGTGGCGGATGCGCGGGCCAAGGCAAAGCTTTTGGCGGAAGCCGCAGGCGTTGGGCTTGGGCCGGTGATAACGATTTCCGAAAACGGCGGATTTCAGCAGCCAATGGTCATGGCGCGCGGTGCGATGATGGAATCGTCCGCCGTGCCGATAGCGGCAGGCGAGATGGACGTGAGTGCAAGCGTCACCATGATTTTTGCTATTGGCGAATAGAAAAAGGCCGCGCGGTTTCCCACGCGGCCTTTAGAATCTCTGTGAGGGCTTAGGAGCCTTCTTCAGCCGTAAACTGTGCAAGATAGGCGTAAAGGTTTGTTGCATCCTCTTCGCCGCGCAATTTGAATGACATTTTTGAGCGCGCGCGCTTGTTGTCCAAGAATTCGCGCAAGAACGCTGTTGGGTCCTGAACGTAAGAGACAAATGTCTCTTCGGTCCACACAAGACCAGCTTCACCAGCGGCCAACGCATCTTTACCGTATTTAAAGTCTTCGGTTGATGCGGCAGCTTTTCCAGCGATGTTAAACAGGTTTGGGCCTGTTTTGGCGCGCTTGCCGGCAAGCGTGTCACCAGCTTCGTTCATAACGACGTGGCATGCAGCACATTTGGCAAACACGGCCTCTCCGGCGGCAGCGTCGCCCGAGGCAGCGTGGCCATCAGCAAAAACAGGGCCAGCGATCATGGTCGCGGCGGCGATAGCGTATACAGACTTCATTTGGTACTCCCTCGATGTCTTCGAACTGCAATGTAAGTGGCTTTTCCCGAAAGGCAAATAACTTGCACGCGATGGTCGGGAATTGAACCGTGTCTTGCCGCAACGTCAATGGCCCAAACGCTTAAGCTTTTAACCGTGTAACCACCTCAAGCGGGGTTCCTAGTGCCTTTAGTGCCGTTTTAGTGATGTTTTCGGCACTTAGACCGGCTGTTTTGTACATATCGGCCGGACTGGACTGATCGATGTTTTGGTCTGGAAGAGTCATGGTGCGTACCGCGAGACCACCGTCCAATGCGCCGGAATTCGCCAAGTGGTGCAAAACATGTGCGCCGAATCCGCCTGAAACGCCTTCTTCAACGGTGATCAGTGCTTTGTGATTTTTGGCGAGCGACTCTACAAGTTCGGTGTCCACCGGCTTTGCAAAGCGTGCATCAGCCACCGTGGCTTCAATCCCTTGGGCGGCGAGAACCTCAGCGGCCTCACGACATTCCTGCAAGTGTGCGCCAAGAGAGAGCAACGCAACCTGATCGCCTTCCCGCACGACGCGTCCCTTGCCAATTTCCAAAACACTACCTGTTTCGGGCAGATCAATGCCAATACCTTCGCCGCGCGGGTATCTAAAGGCGATTGGGCCGCTGTCATGTGCAATGGCTGTGGCGACCATGTGTTTAAGCTCGGCCTCATCGGCGGCGGCCATAACAGTAAAGCCGGGTAGGTTACTTAGGTAGGCGATGTCATAGGCGCCAGCGTGGGTCGCTCCATCTGCGCCTACAAGTCCGGCGCGGTCGATTGCGAAGCGCACGGGCAAGTTTTGCAATGCGACGTCATGCACCACCTGGTCGTAGCCTCGTTGCAGGAAAGTAGAGTAAATCGCACAGAACGGTTTCAATCCGCTGGCAGCAAGTCCTGCGGCAAAAGTTACGGCGTGCTGCTCGGCCATGCCGACGTCAAACACGCGATCTGGAAAATGCTTTGCCATGATGTTGGTGCCGGTGCCTGATGGCATGGCGGCGGTAACTGCGACAATTCTGGGGTCTGTCTCGGCAGCTTTTGTGAGTGTGTTGCCGAAGACCGATGTATAGCTGGGCGCATTGGGCTTGGATTTCTGCTGTGTGCCTGAGGGAATGTCGAATTTTGCCACGCCGTGGTATTTGTCAGCGGCCTTCTCGGCATGGCTGTACCCTTTGCCTTTAACCGTGCAACAGTGGATCAAAACGGGGCCAGTTGCCCGAGTTTTTACCGAGCGTAGCACCGGGAGCAACTGGTTCAGGTCATGACCGTCGATTGGGCCGATGTAAGAGAACCCAAGCTCTTCGAACAGCGTGCCTCCGGTTTCGGTTGCACCCGTCACCATCTGACGCGCGCGTCGCGCGCCCTCGCGGATTGGGCCGGGCATCGCGCTTTCCAGCCCTTCGGCGATGTCTTTTAGGGCAACTAGGGGAGAGTGGCCGTAAAGCCCGGATAGATAGGACGACATCGCGCCTACGGGTGGGTCAATCGACATTTCATTATCGTTCAAAATAACGATCAAACGACGCCCCTGCGCGCCCGCGTTGTTCATGGCCTCGTATGCCATTCCCGCACTGATAGACCCGTCGCCGATCACTGCGATGGCGTCGCCGGTTGGTTGGCCAAGATCGCGCCCAACGGCAAAACCAAGGGCAGCAGAGATGGAAGTCGAACTATGCGCGGCGCCAAAGGGATCGTACGCGCTTTCAGATCGTTTGGTGAATCCGGAAAGCCCGTCTTTCTGGCGGAGTGTGCGCATCTGGCCTCGGCGTTCCGTCAGTACTTTGTGAGGATAGCATTGGTGGCCCACATCCCAGATAATCTTGTCGAAGGGCGTGTTGAACACTGCGTGCAACGCGACAGTCAGTTCGACCACCCCTAAAGATGACCCAAGATGCCCGCCCGTTTCACTGACAATTGAAATCACGTCATCGCGCAACTCTTTTGAAAGTGTTTCTAGTTCGTTGTCACTCAGCCCCTTTAGGTCAGCAGGTGCGTTTACACGATCTAAGGTCGGAGTGGGGCTGGTCATAAGAATCTCCAAAATTAAGTGTCAACTTTACCTTACAGTGCGCTCTAAGCCGTTGGAATAAGAACGTTTGTAGAGTTGGGTAGCAAAAGTTCACCTAAGCAGATCATTCGGGTCTTTAATCGCTTTGATCAAAGTCTTAGGTGCTAGTGAGCAGCATTGATTGTGATGCCGCTGTCTGTGCAATTTTGCGTGATTTGGTGGCTTATCTCTGGACTGATGCGCGCATCTGCCGGTAATTTGAGCACTGCGTTCAAGCCTAATTGTCGGTTTTGAAAAGGGGATGGCGATGTCGATCAGTACATGGGACGAAATCAGGACGGCCTATCACGTTGCACGTAAGGGCACTGTTAGCGGCGCGGCTGATGCGCTTGGTGTGCATCACGCGACTGTCATTCGGCACATCGACTCCCTTGAAGACCGGTTGGGCGTTAAACTTTTTCAGCGCCATGCACGCGGGTACAGTTCTACAGAAGCAGGGCAGGACCTTTTGCAGGTCGCGCAGGCGACAGATGATCAGTTTTCACAGCTTGTCAGCCGGATCAAAGGGCGAGGTGACGAGGTGTCAGGGGAATTGGTCGTTACGTCGATCACTCCGGTTTCGCCTCGGTTGACGCCGCTGCTGGCCAAATTCAAGCGTCAGCACCCCAATATCATGGTGCGGTTATTGACCGGCGAAGAGGTGCTTCGGTTGGAGTATGGCGAAGCACACGTTGCGGTCCGCGCAGGTGGTAAGCCGGACAATCCCGACAATGTGGTGCAACCATTTGGCCATTTGCCTATCGCGCCATACGCATCTGAAGATTATATCGCGCGTAATGGGCGCCCTGAATCATTGGAAGATTTGGCCGGTCATGCATTCGTTGGCTACGACGATTTCCAATCCCGTGCGCCCTTTGTGCAATGGTTGATGGAGCGTGTTTCACCAGATCAGGTCGTTTTTCGCGCAACGGACCATCGTATCATTGCCGATGCAGTTTCCACAGGAGTTGGCATTGGCTTTATGTCGGTTTGGGCTTCTGAACGATATTCCAATGTCACCCAGCTCTTTCCACCACAAGACAACTGGGTCGCGCCGCTGTGGCTGGTTACACATGTGGATTTGCATCGCACGACAAAGGTTCAGGCATTCCTTAATTTTTTGAAGGAAGATGCTAAAAACTGGTAGCGCGAATAGGGATTTACTCTTTCAGCTCTCGCTCAAGAAAGCTCTCGAAAGCATCTAAATCCACTGCTTCGAACTGGCCAAAGCTTTGCATCCACACGCTGGCGTCCCGCATTGCTTCTGTTTCAAGCTTGCACCAGGTCACACGCCCCCGTTTTTCCTGAGTGATCAGGCCAGCACGCATGAGAACGCCTAGGTGCTTGGAGATTGCCGCCAAAGACATCTCGAAAGGCTCGGCCACGTCAGTGACGGCCATATCGTCCTCTAAAAGCATTGTCAGGATTGCCCGCCGTGTCGGATCGGCTAGGGCAGCAAACACAGTATCAAGAGGCATGGGATCGGCCATGGTTTTGGCCTAGCGAGGCCGCGGAGCCGGGTCAATGGTCAAGACGGCGTGGCATTTCACTTGGAAAACAGCGTGTTTCATGCAAGAGCCAAAACAAGTTAGGGGTGGCAAGCATGGATCGTGACTGGGGCATTATCATCGTGCTCGGCATTGGCTGGGGCACCACGTTCTTTTTCAACGAACTTCTCCTCAAAGATTTGGGACCGCTTTCAGTAGCCTTTGCGCGTATCTCGATGGCTGCACTTTCCAGCTGGATTTACCTGTTGGTTATTCGTCAAAGCGGTCGCATCCCAATAAAAGAAGCTCTTCCGCTTTTGTTTCTGGGTGCTTGCATGTTTGCACTGCCGTTTTCCCTGTTCCCAATCGGACAGCAGTATGTGGCGACTGGTGTGGCGGGCATTGTGAACGCGCTTACGCCGGTCATGGTCGTCGTGATTTCCCATCTTTGGCCAGGTGGGGAAAGGGCAACTCCGCTTAAAACGCTTGGTGTCGCGGCTGGGTTTATCGGGATCGTGCTTTTGACCATCCCTGCCTTTCAGTCGGATCAAGAGACAAAGGTATTCGGCACGCTGATTATGGTGATCGCGCCTGTCAGTTATGCGGTGGGTTTGAATTGGGTGCGTCGCTTTACTGATATCAAAACATCTGTTGCTGTGACTTGGTCCTTTACGTTCGCGGCTATAATGTTGTTGCCGCTGGTCGCGATGACAGAAGGCAAGCCAGGGCCAATCCAACCCATCACATGGGGAGCGATCGTGATCATGGGGTCGGTGTTGACCGGCTTGTTTTTTCAGGTGGGCTTTGCGCTTTTGCCACGTATGGGCGCAACCAAGACGTCGTCGGTTACGTTCATTGCGCCTGTGTCTGCACTTTTGATCGGCTGGTGGGCTTTGGGTGAGCGGTTAGAGATTGTGCACTTCGCCGGTATGGCGGCGATTTTCCTGGGGCTGTTTTTGATCGATGGTCGGCTGTTTCGGCGAAAGTTCAACTGATCGGTTGAATATACAGCGCCGCAGAGCCACTTTTAGAACTCCGTACAGGATGTGAAAAAAACAATATAAAACATGATATTAAAGAGTATCATTCTGCGACCTGCCGTCGCTTGACTCACACCCGCCCAGTGATAGAACTGCGCGAAGTTCTCACCTAGGGGCTGGCGGATGTCTGAGGACCGGATACGCAAAGAACGGATGGCTGCGCTGGAAGCGCGACTGGCCGAAAAGCGAACGCCGGAAGACACCGTGAAGCGCCATCAGGACGAACACTATTCTCAGGCACAGATGGCCTGGCGTTTGGTGATTGAACTGGTTGCTGGTCTTGCGATCGGCTTTGGGATTGGGTTCGGGCTCGATAAACTCTTTGGCACGCTGCCTTGGATGATGATCGTGTTCACAATGTTAGGTTTTGCCGCTGGCGTCCGCACGATGCTGCGCTCGGCTAAAGAGATGCAAGAGACGCCTTCGGGCGACGAGATGGGAGACTGACGCGTGGCAGAAGAAGCACACGGTGAAGAAGGCGGGCTGGCATTCCACCCGATGGACCAGTTTATCGTCAAACCGTTGATCGGTGATGGCCCAGTGGGCATGTTCACGGTTACCAACGTCACTTTTTGGATGGCGCTTGCTGTTTTGTGCATCGTCGGCCTGTTGGTTCTTGGTACACGGGGACGTGCAATCGTTCCAAGTCGCATCCAGTCGATAGCAGAGCTTGCTTATGGCTTTATCTACAAGATGGTCGAAGACGTAACCGGTAAGGACGGGGTGAAATATTTCCCGTACATTATGACGCTGTTCATCTTTATCGTCTTTTCCAACTTCCTTGGGCTTTTGCCGCTTTCGTTCACAACCACAAGCCACATCGCAGTGACCGCGGTGATGGCGATGGCCGTTTTTCTAGCGATCACCATCTTAGGTTTCGTAAAGCATGGGTTGGGATTCCTGAGCGTTTTTTGGATCAGCAGTGCGCCACTTGTGTTGCGCCCGATCCTGGCTCTGATCGAAGTGATCAGCTACTTTGTGCGTCCGATCAGCCACTCTATTCGTCTGGCAGGAAACATGATGGCGGGTCACGCGGTTATCAAAGTATTTGCAACCTTTGCCGCCGTGGTCTGGATCGCGCCGGTAAGCATCATTGCCGTCACAGCGATTTACGCGCTTGAGGTGCTGGTGTCATTTATTCAGGCTTATGTCTTCGCAATTCTCACGTGTGTGTACCTTAAGGATGCGCTGCATCCGCACCACTGATTATCAAACAAACTTATCTACTAATTCCATCGTAAGGAGAGAGAACTATGGAAGGTGACGTCGTACAAATGGGTGCCTACATTGGTGCCGGTCTAGCATGTACTGGTATGGGCGGTGCAGCCGTCGGTGTGGGCCACGTTGTTGGTAACTTCCTGTCGGGTGCGCTTCGTAACCCATCCGCCGCTGGCGGTCAGACAGCCACTATGTTCATCGGTATCGCGTTCTCGGAAGCGCTGGGGATCTTCTCGTTCCTCGTTGCCCTTCTGCTGATGTTCGCAGTCTAAGACCTTTTATTGATCCTTACGTTTCTCGGTGCCCAAGGCTGGGCATCGGGGATGATCTAAAAAGGTTTGGAGGAGGTCGCTATGGCGACAGAAACAACAGACGCAGCCGAAAGTGCCGGTATGCCGCAGCTGGATTTCAGCACGTTCCCAAACCAGATATTCTGGCTTTGTGTGACGCTTGTTGTGATTTATCTCGTGCTAACCAAAGTGGCATTGCCGCGCATTGCAGCCGTTTTGGCTGAACGGCAGGGAACGATAACAAACGATATCGCCGCTGCCGAAGAGCTGAAGCAAAAAGCAGCGGATGCAGAGGCGGCTTATGAAAAGGCGTTGGCAGATGCCCGCGCTGAGGCTAGCCGGATCGCTGGTGAAACCAAGGCTGAGATTCAGACCGAGGTAGATGCCGCGATTGCCAAAGCAGATGCTGAGATTGCTGCACGCGCCGCCGAAGGTGAAGCCAAGATCGCAGAAATCCGCGAGGGTGCAGCCACCGCTGTAAAGCAGGTTGCCGAAGATACAGCCAAAGCCGTGGTTTCTGCCATGGGTGTGGATGTGGACGAAAAGGCAATCACATCAGCCATCGCATCGCGGTTGAAAGGGTAGACTATGAAAAATCTAATTGCCCTGCTTGCCATCGTAGCCGCTGTTCCAGCCTATGCAGCGTCA
This sequence comes from Paracoccaceae bacterium, assembly GCA_039942715.1. Lineage (GTDB taxonomy): Bacteria > Pseudomonadota > Alphaproteobacteria > Rhodobacterales > Rhodobacteraceae > JABDJX01. The sequence continues at coordinate 904,575 of JBDVBY010000006.1, read as the reverse complement.
AAGAATCCGTTCTCGGCAGAGTTCTACAAGTTGTCGAACACGGACTTTATCGTTGCGATTTCGTTCTTTTTGTTCATCGGTGTTTTGTTCTACTTCAAAGTGCCTTCGATCATCGCTGGTCTGCTCGACAAACGTGCCGAAGGTATTCAAGACGAGTTGAACGAGGCCAAAGCGCTACGCGACGAAGCACAGGCCTTGCTTGCCAGTTACGAGCGCAAGCATGCCGAGGTTCAGGAGCAAGCTGATCGCATCGTGGCTCAGGCCAAGGAAAGCGCGGAAGAAGCTGCGGCTCAGGCCAAGGTTGATCTTGAAAAGTCGATCAAACGTCGCCTTCAGGCTGCTCAGGATCAAATAGCCTCGGCTGAATCCGGAGCAGTAAAGCAGGTGCGTGATGAAGCAGCGCGCGTTGCTGTGTCTGCTGCTGGCGAAGTCATAGCCAAGGAGATGAGTGCCTCCAAGTCAGACGATCTGATTGATGAAGCGATCAAGACGGTTCAGGCGAAACTACACTGAAACGCGTCAAATAATTGATAAAAGCCCGGCTGACTCAGCCGGGCTTTTTCATTTTCTTCCCCCTAAACCGAAGTTTATGGACAATAAACCCCAGAGGTATGCCCGAAAATGCTCAATCGGCTTCCAACGCGTGATCCATCAACACCTCCAAAGGCACGATTTCCAATGCACGTTTATGGGTCGACTCTAACCTAATACGTGGTGCTGCGCCTTCATCGGCTGCTTGCAGAAAACGACCGGCACACAAGCACCAACAATCTCCGGGGTTGAGACCGGGAAACAGGAATTCGGGACGCGGTGTACTGAGGTCGTTGCCGATATATTTTGAGAACGCCAGAAACTCGGCTGTTAATACCGCGCACACGGTGTGGCTGCCGGTGTCTTCATCGCAAGTATTGCACGCACCATCGCGGAAGTAGCCGGTAACGGGGTCACTGGAGCAAGGCACCAATGGTTCGCCAAGGACGTTTATCGACGCGTCTTTTTTCAATTTTCCGCTCCCTTTAGAACAAGGATAGAGCGCGAAGGACTGGGATCAACTGGTGTGAACCCAATCGACCCATCGTCCATGAAAGTCGATGCGACCAAGGGTTTCAGTAACCTCGTCAGGATAGTTCGTGAGAGTCAAAGCCGCACCTTTGCCCCCATCGGCTTCCATAGACAGTCGCACAACATTGTTGCTTGCGCGCAGGGCGGCTTGCGCGCGTTGCGCTGTCTCTGGTGAAAAGTACTGCCAAGCAACGGTGTGCATGACTACGCGCAGTCGCCCTTCAGAGGGTCGCGCAAGCTGAGTTTCCAGCCAATGGCCTGCATCGCCCGCATCAATTTCGGCGGGGTTATTGGTGGCAATCTTCATAGTTGCTTGTGTACGTGCAATACGGTCGCGCTGGTCGGCCCATACATAGGCCAAAAGTCGTGTGCGGTCGTTTTCGTGGCGTGGATCAAGTGGATTAAGATCAACACCTGCGCGGCGCTTTACCGTCGGCAAGAGGCGCGGCGGCATTTCACCTTTCCATTCGGGTGTGTGCTGAACACCAGCTCCATCTCGCCCGATTGAGCCCTCTGGTAAGATCAGGCGAAAGTGATCGGCGTGCAGGTTTAGTCCCCCACTACATCCAAGTTCAAGCAAATCGATTGGGCGGGGATCACGCGACGCAACCACGGCCAATGCAGGCAGAATGCCCGCAATACGGCGCACCTCGTTGGTTTGCGGCGGTTGGGCCAACCACGCTAAAATATGCGCTTCGTGGGTGTTCAGAGTCTCTGAGATGGCGTCCCAAAGTTTTTCATCAGAGACGTCATGCGGAGGATACACTGAGGTCAAAGCCAGATCATTGAGCCGTAATGCGTGGAGCCCTCCTGCCAAGCGCAACGGCGCATTGTCCGCATTCGGCGCCGGATCACCGGGCCAATTGAACAGCAGGTCCGTGACACGCGTCCCTGGTCTTAAACGGGTGGCGCATAGGGTCATAAGCCGTCCCATGAAAGGCGAGCCTAAAGCAACGCAGGCCTGTCCCTGGCGATCAAAAATCGCGCTGATGTCACTCATTTGAATTTATCGATAAGCTTTTGCATCGGTGAGCGTGCGTCTTCTTTTTGCACTACTGGCGATTTTTCGGCTTCGGTTTTGCGTGGTTCTTTCTTTTCGATTGTTCTTGAAGAACGCCCTGGATTGACCTGCAAGGCAACGGCGTTTTGAAATCGTCCTTTGTCGCCGTCGGCCAAATGCGGCGCGCCGTCGGAAATGCCGGCCAACATGTCGGCCAGCCACAGCTGATCGGACTTGGGAAAGTCTTTTAGAACATATGTTGGAACAGCATCTTTATGGCCGGGGTGCCCGACACCCATCCGGACGCGCTGGTAGGCTTCACTGATATGCGCATGGAGCGAACGCAGGCCATTGTGGCCCGCGTGACCTCCGCCTTGCTTGACGCGCAACTTACCAGGGGCGAGATCAATTTCGTCGTGGAAAACGGTGATGTCTTCAGGACCCAATTTATAAAACCGTGCTGCTTCTCCAACCGACTGGCCCGAATTGTTCATAAAGGTTTCGGGCTTCAGAAGGACAACTTTGTCCACACCCAAGCGCCCTTCGGCGACCTGACCCTGAAACTTGCCGCGCCAGGGGCCAAAACCGTGATCTTCGGCAATGCGGTCAAGCGCCATAAACCCGATGTTGTGTCGGTTTCCCGCATATTTTCCGCCGGGATTGCCCAAACCCACAAAAAGCTTCATCACTGTGCTCCTGATTTCGCACAGAGACTAAATGCTGGCCAATGGGGTCGCAATGGCGCGATCAGCGTCCGATGCTTGAGAAGGTGCGGCGTTGGTCTTGACCAAAGCCTAGCCAGCCGCGGGTGACCAGATCAATGTGATCCGTGATCCGACGGCGTTGCGTGAGCCCGTTGATGGCAGCTGTCACTGCTGCGGCGCCAACATAAGCTTCCAGATCGGCGGATATTTCCTGTTCTTGCGTCAGGGCCGCTCCGGAATTGGCATCAAGCACCTGAATGGCATATTTGATGTTGTGCACAGCTCCAGGAGAGCGTGCGACGGCGGCAGGTGTTACCGCGTGAAACTGTATGATGCGCGCTGAAATATTGACCGGACGGCCGCCGCGCAGACCGGATGCGCCGCGCGTAATGCCTTCGTCCATGATCGATGCAACTTGCGCGCGTCTGTCTCCGAACGGTTCGCCATGCCAGACAATGTCGGCGTTCGGTGCAAGCGTGTTTGAATTCGACACGGTTAACGAAGAGGGAACACTGACCCCAACGCTATCCAGACTCCAAGTGCGCGATACCTCGGGATCAAGCCCTTCATCATAGTCCACCGTCCAGCGGCCAGTACATCCGGCAAGAGCAAAGAGCGCCAAGCCGCCTGTCATTAGATTGCGTCGATCCATATCGTGCCTCGTTCGTTAGGCTCTTATGAGCCATCTATTTTGGACGTTAATAGGGCAAAAGCGTCTAAAATTTTACGAAAACGTAATGAATCTGCTATTTTTTGCCGAGACATGTGTACCCAGAGTCGCAAATTGTTAGGTGTGTCTTGCTCCGAGGCGCAACCTGTGGTGGTTTTGGAGAGTGGCGGCGCACGAAAGCGCCTTCAGAATTCCGGTTCAGCCCCTGAGAAATCGATGCGTTTTATATTTGTTTTCATAGTCTTACTGGCAGGCGCGACAAACTCGGTTGCAGCCAAGGAAGTCGGCAACGCCTGTCTTTCGTCAGACCGGGGGGCAGGGCAACTTTCGCTATGCAGCTGTATTCAAAAAGCAGCCGATCAAACTCTGTCGCGGCGCGATCAAAAACGGGCGGCCAGTTTCTTTGCGGATCCGGACCTTGCCCAGACGACGCGACGTTCTGATACCAAGCGCGACGAGGCATTTTGGGAGCGGTATCAGGCCTTTGGCGATGTGGCGCGCAAACATTGCAGAAAACGCTAGTTTAGGGACTGCAAAAGCCCTTTCGAGGCGGCTTCTATCAAATCAAGTGCGTGATCAAAATCACCAGTGTAATAGGGGTCTGGCACCTCACTGACACCAGTGTCGGGCGCAAAGCTCATCATCAACGTGACTGGCGTGTCATTGTTGTTTGGTCGCAGCGCCTCTAAATCGGCCTTATTTTGCTCGTCCATCGCAAGGATCAGGTCAAAACGCTCAAAGTCTTGCTTAGTCACTTTGCGACCGCGCAGATCGTGCAAATCGTAGCCACGAGCAGCCGCCGCTTTGATCATCGGCCCGTGAGGAGGGTCACCGATGTGCCAGCCGCCGGTTCCGGCACTGTCGACCTTCAAGCGTGCGCCACTTTTCTGGCGCAGCACGGCCTCGGCTGTTGGTGAGCGGCAAATATTGCCCAAGCAAACACACATGATCCGGGGTACGCTACCCATCGACGCGAATGACCGCGTTTTGTGGGTCATAGGGGCTGTCTTCGCACACCTCTGCGTCCCAAAGCTGATCGAACATTTTGACCTTTAGCTTGGTGCCGGGTTTGGCATGATCAGGGGTGACGTATCCCATTCCAATGGCTTTGCCGAAGGCCGCGGAATACCCGCCAGAGGTGAGGCGGCCAACGCGCGTGTCACCGGCATAAAGCGCCTCGCGCCCCCATGGATCGGCATCCTGAGGTCCGTCGATCAAGAGTGTTACACAGGTAGACCGAATGCCGGTTTCCATCATGCGATCTTTGCCGTGGAAATCTTTGTTCAGGTCAACAAACCGATCAAGACCTGCCTCAAGCGGTGTAGCATCGCGGCCAAGCTCGGTGCCAAAGGCGCGGTAGGACTTCTCTTGTCGCAGCCAGTTTTGGGCGCGCGCGCCGACCAGTCTTAGGCCGTGCGGTTCGCCTGCCATCATCAGTTGATCGAACAGGTAGTTTTGCATCTCCATCGGGTGGTGTAATTCCCAACCAAGCTCGCCGGTATAGGCAACACGGATCGCGCGCACGGGGCACATGCCCAGCTCAATGTCTCGCGCTGACAGCCACGGAAAGCGCTTGTTCGACAGAACGGTTTCGGGATCAGCATCGCGCACCAACTCATTCAGGATGTCGCGCGATTTTGGGCCAGCGATGGCAAAAACACCCCATTTTGTGGTGACATCTTCTTCATTGATGCGCCCGAAGTCGTCTTCCTTTTCCATGATCGCTTTGTAGAGGAAATCCTGATCATAGGCGTGCCATGCACCTGCAGAGATCAGCGTGTAATCATCCTCGGCGGTGCGCACGATTGTAAATTCGGTGCGCGTGGTGCCAGCACTTGTCAGCGCGTAGGTCAGGTTAATACGGCCCACGCGAGGCAATTTGTTGGTGGTGAACCAGTCAAGGAATGCCGTTGCGCCGGGTCCGCTGATGCGATGCTTGGTGAAGGCTGTGGCGTCGATCAAACCCGCAGTTTCTCGGATCGCTCTGGCCTCATCGTGCGCATACTGCCACCAGCCTCCGCGACGGAAAGAGCGCGCATCGTGATCAAAACTGTCGGGCGCATCAAGTGGGCCGTAGTAGTTTGGACGCTCCCATCCATTTACTTGCCCAAATTGCGCGCCTCGTGCTTTTTGACGATCATACGAAGGGGCTGTTTTCAATGGGCGCGCGGCGGGGCGTTCCTCATCAGGGTGGTGCAGAACGTAAACGTGTGAATAGCACTCTTCGTTCTTGGTGGCGGCGTACTCGGTTGTCATCCACGGCCCGTAGCGGCGCGGATCAAGACTTGCCATGTCAATCTCGGCTTCGCCCTCGACCATCAATTGCGCAAGGTAATATCCGGTGCCACCGGCGGCCGTGATGCCAAAGGAGAACCCCTCAGCCAGCCACATGTTGTGCAAGCCGGGTGCCGGGCCGAGCAGTGGGTTGCCGTCTGGGGTGTAGCAGATCGGACCGTTGTAATCGTCTTTCAGTCCAACAGTTTCAGACGATGGGATACGGTGGATCATCGACATATATTCTTCTTCGATCCGATCCAAATCGAGAGGGAACAAATCGGCACGGAACCCTTCAGGCACGGCGTACTTAAAACGCGCAGGCGCGTTTTCCTCGTAAGGCCCCAAAATCCAACCACCGCGCTCCTCGCGTACATACCACTTGGCGTCTGCGTCGCGCAAAACCGGGTGCTCTGGCTGGGTTTTGCGATACTCGACCAGTGCGGGGTCAGGTTCGGTGACGATGTACTGGTGCTCGACGGGGATTGCGGGGATTTTGATGCCCAAAAGCTGCGCGGTGCGTTGGGCATGGTTGCCTGTTGCGGTGACTACATGCTCTGCGTGGATCACCAACTGTTCTTCAGAGGCGATCAGATTGCCGCCCTGTTCGATCATCTTGGTGCAGGTCACATCCCAATGGTCGCCTACCCATGCGTATCCATCCACCTGCCAGCGCCGTTCGATGGTTGCCCCGAACTGACGCGCGCCCTTGGCCATGGCCTGTGTGACATCGGCGGGGTTAATGTAGCCATCCGTGGGATGATAGATCGCACCCTTCAGATCTTCGGTGCGCACCAAAGGCCAGCGCTCCTTGATCGCGTCGGGCGTCATCCATTCATAAGGCACGTTGCAGGTTTCGGCGGTGGAGGCATACAGCATGTACTCGTCCATGCGATCCTGGGTCTGTGCCATGCGTAAATTGCCGACCACGTAAAATCCGGGGTTCAGACCGGTTTCTTCTTCCAGCCCTTTATAAAACTTGATCGAGTAGTCGTGGATGTGGGTCGTCGCGTAAGACATGTTGAAGTAGGGCAGCAAGCCTGCGGCATGCCAGGTTGAGCCGGAAGTTAGTTCGTCGCGCTCAAGCAACATGACATCAGACCAACCAGCTTTGGCCAAATGATAGGCGATGGATGTGCCGACGGCTCCGCCGCCAACGACCAAGGCTTTGACATGGGTTTTCATCTGAGTGGTCTCCAAAAGCGCGATGTCCAAGACTGATTTAACCCCAGATCGCTGGCCTATGGGAAGCCCGCCCGACCACTGATGGTACAAATCCGACAAGCAGGGAAAGAGTTTGCGTCGCAAGGGCTTGCGATCTAACACCAAAGGCGTGCAAATACCGGAACCCCCAAACCCGCCGCTTTTGGCGCGCAGTGTCGAGAATCTGTCCACTGTGCTGGGGATTTGGCACGCCTCTTGCAGCCGCCGCTTGATTCACCATGGCATGAACGATGCTTTGGTGCCCGCATTGCTGTTGTTGGTTGCGCAGGTGCTAAGCTACCGAGTTCTTCAGCCCTTTGCGGCGATAAATATTCAGGTTCTGCAAAACTTTGCCGGGGCCACGGCTCTTGCCCTTGTCGCATTGATGTTGGTTTTGGTCGTCATGCGCAAAAGCGCTCAGGCCTGGCAGCTATGCGTCGGCGTACTTTGGGCGCTGGTTATCGGAAACCTGTTGTCGATGCTCGCTCTTGCGGCGTCAGATGCGACCAGTCTGGCCGATTGGATGTTCCGTAAATTTGGTGTGACCTATGTGTTTGCGCTAATATTCCTGATTTTTCGCCTCGGATGGCATGGCTTGGCGGCCTTTGCAGGCTTTATTGTGCCAACGGCACTGGTGGCGGCCCCTTGGTTTGCTTCGCTTGGTACGCCTCCAGCCAACGATGATGTGGTGCTGTTCGATCCTGACACAGAAATGATTTATGCCGCGCAAAATGAATTGCTTGAGCAGCAGACAACGCGTCTGCGCCCAGGAATTCCCGGTACACCAGAGCTTTTTGCCGTTCTTGGCGCGGGCTATCCGTACGAAGGTGTGTTCCGTCGCGAAGTTGAGGCAGTAGAAGCCTCTCTAAGCGACAGGTTCGCAGCTGAAAATCGTGTGATCTCGCTGGTCAACGACGATGCAGACCTGACAAGTTATCCTTTAATGAACCGGGTCAATTTGCGCGCTGCCTTAGAGGCTATTTCAACGGCAATGAACCCCGAAGACGTAGCGCTCTTGTTTCTGACATCACATGGCGCGCCAGGCATATTTTCGACCACCTTTTATGATGTTGTGAGCCGTGATCTTACGGCTGTCGATTTGGACGATGCGTTGCAAGAGGCCGGCATTGACAACGTGATTGTCGTACTTTCAGCTTGTTATTCTGGCTCATTTGTCGAGACGCTTAGCGCTCCAAATCGGCTCATCTTGACGGCGGCTGATGCTGATAACGTGTCTTTTGGCTGTAATGATCAAAATGAATGGACGGATTGGGGCCGCGCCTTTTTTGTGGATGCTCTTGCGCAGACCCGTGACTTTCGCGAAGCGGCGCGTATCGCACAGATAGCGGTGGCACGGCAGGAAAAGGCTGAAAGCCTGCCTCCATCTTCGCCGCTTATTTTTGAAGGCGAGAGGATTGGGCGGATTCTTGACGCTTGGCTAGAGAATCTAGACTGAGGGGTTTAGCGCTGCCCTTTAATCGCCTAGGATTTGCTTAAAGGAGCTTGGGGTCATGTTTCGTACAATTAAAATATTCCTGTTCGGTTTTATCATCGGTGCACCAGTGGGCGCGTTCTTGTGGTACGCATTTTCGCCGCTGTTATTTGATGAGGTGGTGGAAGAGCAACTTGCCGAGGCCGAAGTGATCGCAACAGGCGCATTTCGCGATGCGGATCGGAGCCACAAAGGCAGCGGGAATGCTGTGATCATGACCTTTCCGAACGGGTCATTTGAAGTTCAGCTTTCAGAATTCGAAGTCACAAACGGCCCTGATCTTGAAGTTTGGCTGTCTGCACACCCCGATCCAATGTCGTCTTCTGATGTGTCTGAAAACCAGTGGATTTCGCTTGGTCAGTTGAAAGGCAACGTTGGAAACCAAGCCTATGCGGTGCCAGAGGGAACTGATATTTCGATCTATAATTCGGTCGTTATATGGTGCGAGCAGTTCGGCGTTCTTTTCTCGCCCGCGGCTTTGGCTGGGCCGAGTTAGATTGAAAGTCCCCATCGACTTTTGCGAACAGTTTCGCAGTGGGGGACGCGCTTGGTTGCGTGGTGCAATTGACCCTGCTTCCCTCGAAAACTTGCGTTCGCTGGTTGACGTTGATGGAAAACCCGGCGCACGCGTTTCGCCTCAAAGCGCTTTATTTCAGACTGTTTGCGACCTGCCAGTCAGCGACAGCTTGGCCGAGACATTCGCCGGGGTGCGTCCTGAACGGATCGTGGTTTTTGATAAATCACCTGAATCGAACTGGGCTCTGCCTTGGCATCAAGACAGGGTCATCGCAATGAAAGAAAAGACTAATTGTCCTGGGTTCACCAAATGGACTTGTAAGTCAGGGGAGTGGCACTGCGAGCCGCCGGAGCATGTCTTGCAAAAGATGTTATTTGTCAGAGTGCACCTTGATGATGTGGCGGCAGAAAACGGCGCAATGGAAATTGCAGTTGGCAGTCATCAGCTCGGCAAGATTTCAAAAGCTGAAATCACAGACGTCGTTGATTCATTTGAGCACGAAGTGACTGAGGCGTCTGCAGGCGATGTGCTGGTCTTATCGATGTTGACGTTGCACCGGTCTCGGCGGTCGCGCTCTGATCAAACACGTCGCGCATTGCGCGTAGACTATGCACTTGAACGCTAGGCATTCGCGCAAAAAAAATGGCCGTCCGAAGACGGCCAATCCAGTTCAGGGAGGAAGATGATGATGCCATGTGGCACCGTCAGATACATGTTTCGCTCTGAAATCAGGCTTGAATGTGGCGGATCAGAGGTCATGTCGCGATAAATCCCGGACGAGTTTGCCGCATTGTTTCGTATTTTTCGCCAAAAGCCTTAAGACCTCTGACACCTACACGCATTGACTTCCCCTCAAAGCGCGCCAGAAATGATACCATGCAAACACCTGAGAACATTCCCGAACTTGCCCTTGAATGGGCTCTCGCTGGAAAGCAGGTCGCGCTGGCCACAGTGGTTAAGACTTGGGGGTCTGCGCCGCGTCCTGTTGGTGCTCAGTTGGTTGTTGATGGCGACATGGTGTTTCAAGGCTCTGTCTCGGGCGGGTGCGTTGAAAGTGCAGTGATCTTTGAGGCAACCGAAGCCATGCAGGATGGCACGTGCCGCATTTTGAGTTTTGGGGTGAGCGACGAGAATGCATTTGATGTCGGCCTCGCTTGTGGCGGCGAGATCGAAGTGATGGTCGAACCAATTGGTGTTGGGCAAGGTCCATCCATCGAAGAACTCAAAGACCTGATTGATGCGCGCGCGAACAGAACGCCTGTGGTCTGGCATGTGGATACAGCCAATTGGACGCGGAAATTGTTGCCACGAGATCTTGGCGACGCCGATCTGGAAGAGCGGTTTCGCACCGATAAATCCATCCGCGAGGGGGATGTTTTTCAAGCGGTTCACAACCCGCCATTGCGCCTTGCTATCGTAGGGGCGGTGCATATTGCGCAGCCTTTGGTGCAGATGGCGCGGATGGTGGGCTATGACGTTGTGCTGGTTGATCCGCGCGATAGTTTCGCGTCCGCTTCGCGGTTTCCCGGGGAGACGTTTTTGGAAGGCTGGCCTGACAAAGCGTTGGCAGACTTTGGCCTTGATGCGCGCACAGCTGTTGTTACGCTGTCTCATGACTCCAAGATCGACACGCCAGCGCTTCAGACGGCATTGGCATCGGAGGTCTTTTATATAGGCGCCTTGGGCTCGACTCGGACCCACGCAAAACGTGTCGCAGCTTTAAAGAACGAGGGCGTTACTGATGATGTCATAGCGCGCATTGATGGGCCGGTGGGCGCTGATATTGGTGCAATGTCTCCGGCCGAAATTGCTGTTTCAATCATGGCCGAAATGACCGAACGTTTGCGCCGACCAGACAGCCGCCCTGGAGTGATGCCTTGATTTTTGGCCCAGTGCCTTTAGCCCAAGCGGTTGGCGCGACTTTGGCGCATTCTCTCAAACTGAGCGATGGCGTGTTGCGCAAGGGTACAGTCTTGGACGGCGAGCATGTGCGGAGCCTTTCCGCCGCGGGGATCGACGATGTCATCGTCGCAAGATTGGAAAACGGTGATCTATCTGAAGACGTGGCAGCGCAAAAGGTCGGGGCTACGTTGCAAGGTACGGGCCTGGCTCTTGGACCGGTGCTTGCCGGTCGTGTGAACCTGCTGGCTGAAAAGGACGGGGTACTGCGTGTAAATCCGAACGCCATTGCCGCGTTCAATGCCGTTGACGAGGGGCTGACTTTGGCCACTTTGCCAGATCACATGCGCGTGGAGAAAGATCAATTGATCGCTACTGTGAAGATTATTCCTTATGGGATTGAAGCAGTTCTGGTGGCAGCTGGGATCATCGCCCTTGGGAGCGACCCGCTTGTTTTGAAGCCATTCAAAGGAGGTCGGGCACGGTTAATCATGACCCGCACACCTGGGTTCAAGGAAAGTTTGCTGACCAAGGGTGAGGCTGTTGTCGCAGCGCGGTTGGCCACCTTGGGTTATGCATTGAGCGAGTCCATTATCGTCGCGCACAACGAAGGTGAGGTTGCCGAAGCACTATCTAAACCGGCTGATCTGCACCTGATATTGGGCGCATCTGCCACCAGCGATCGCGGCGATGTTGCGCCACGTGCTGTGGAGCGTGCGGGAGGACGCATTGATCGCTTTGGCATGCCGGTTGATCCGGGTAATCTGATTTTTCTTGGATCGCTTAACGGTGCACCTGTTGTCGGGTTGCCCGGATGCGCTCGGTCTCCTGCACTTAACGGTGTTGACTGGGTGCTCGAACGTCTCGCTGCGGGCATTGCTGTTGATGGGGATGCGGTCGCGGCCATGGGCGTTGGTGGATTGCTCAAGGAAATGCCCAACCGTCCGCAACCCAGACGACCAAAACTCTGATGGGTGCGCCAGTCCTCAGCTTTACAAAGCGTGGAATCTATTGCGAGGCAGGCGATTTTTATGTCGATCCTTGGCACAAAGTGGATCGCGCGTTGATCACCCATGGTCACGCAGATCACGCACGCGCTGGAATGGGCCACTATTTGATGACGCAAAGTGCAGCGCCTGTGATGCAGCATCGTTTGGGGCAAATCCCGCACGACACGGTCCGTTATGGTGAAACGCGCCAGATCGGTGGCGCAGCCGTGAGTTTTCATCCGGCAGGCCATGTACCGGGGTCCGCGCAAATTCGCATTGAGGTGGGTGGCGAGGTTTGGGTTGTTTCTGGTGACTACAAGGTGGTGGACGATGGTGTTAGCGAGCCGTTCGAGCCGGTGAAATGTCATGCTTTTATCAGCGAGTGCACCTTCGGGCTGCCCGTTTTTAAATGGGACGATCCAAATCTGGTCGCCGATGACATCAACACGTGGTGGGCAACCAACAAAGCTGAGGGACGGTTTTCGCTATGTGGGGCGTATTCACTTGGCAAGGCGCAGCGCATTTTGGCGCATCTTGATCCCTCGATTGGGCCAATCCTGACGCATGGCGCGATTGAAAAGACCAATGCGATTCTGCGTGCTCAGGGTATCAAGCTGCCTGAAACCATTCCGGTCACTGCCGATACTTTGCCCAAAGACCATAAAGGCGCATTCCTTCTTGCGCCACCTGCCGCGATGGACAGCCGCTGGGCCGCGAAATTCAAGCCACTTTCCACAGCTTTTGCCAGTGGGTGGATGGCTTTGCGTGGCGTGCGACGCAGGCGGTCCGCGGATAGGGGATTTGTGATGTCGGATCACGCGGATTGGGATGGCCTGAACTGGGCGATCAAAGAGAGCGGCGCTGAGAAGGTTTTTGTTACCCACGGATACACGACCGTTTTTCGCCGCTGGTTAGAGGAACAGGGGTACGATGCGGGGATCGTCGAAACAGAATTTGACAGCGAGGGAGACGATCAATGAAATTGGCCGTCCTGATCCGTGCGCATCAGTTTTCTGCGCAAGAAGCGTTGCTGGCCGAGCGGCTTGAGGCGGCGTTCAAAACCTCTGTTATCTTTGTCACGGATGACACCAACGGGGCTGTCGATACGGGGCGATTTGCCAAAATTGGCATCCACAAATACCGCGTGCGTGAGTTGATTGGTGGGCGGATCCTGCCACAATGGGGGTGGCAGTTTGGCGATGTGTTCTACTACGCCGCAGCCGAGGCTTTGCCACATACGACGCACTTTGCGCTGATCGAGTCTGATGTTTACGCGAGCCCAAAAGGTGCGGAACGGTTGGCCGAGGTTCTGATGGCTGGCAAAGAAGACATCTTATCTCCGCGGCTTGAGCACACGGATTCGCCGCCGACTTCCTCAAAGGACCTTGATCAGCTTGGGTTGAAAAATACCGTGACCAGTTTTTTCCCGATCACTCGTGTGTCGCGAAAGGCCTTAGATTTGATGCAGGCACTGCGGCGGCGCGAACGTGAGACTCCTAGACTACGTATTAACGACGAGGCGATTTTGGCCAGTATCGCACTTGGTCCTGATGTGACTTCTCTTAATCTTACGCAATCCGCGCCTGATTTATTTGATCCCGAAGGCTTCACCACCGAAAGGACGCAGCTTTTTGAGCATCTGAGCGAAGCACATCATGGAACGGCTCTTCTTCATCCCGTTCGAACTGTGAAAGCCCTCCTTTCGCGCATTGACGAGTTTGGCGGTGCGCGCAATTTTCGCCGCCGGTATCGCGAAGCCATTGAACAAGCGGCCCCGCGTCACCGACAAAAGCTGCGTCGCGCTTTGGCCGCAGCTGATGAGCGGCGCAAACAAAGGCTAGGCTGATGGCGGTTTCCCTTGGCTGCATGCCCGGGTATGTACAAGGCATCGCAAAAAGAGGTCTTTGATGAGTACGCCAAAACCCGTCGTTCTTTGCATTCTTGATGGTTGGGGGTTGCGCGATGAGCGCACCGCGAATGCGCCTGCTTTGGCCAATACACCCACGTTTGACCGCATCATGGCGACATGTCCAAATGCGACACTGGTGACGCATGGGCCAGATGTTGGATTGCCCAGTGAACAGATGGGAAACTCTGAAGTTGGGCATACCAACATTGGCGCTGGCCGCGTTGTGGCGATGGATTTGGGGCAGATTGATCTGGCGATTGAAGATGGGACGTTTCACGATGAAGCCGCCATTGTTGCCTTTGCAGACAAGCTTAAAGCAAGCGGTGGAACGGCGCATTTGATGGGCGTTGCCTCGGACGGCGGTGTACACGGGCATCTTGATCATATCGTGGCCTCTGCGAAGGCGCTGACGGATCGTGGCGTGCCCGTAGCTGTACATGCGATTACTGACGGGCGTGATGTCGCTCCGGAATCGGCGGATCGTTTTTTGCCGGAATTGGAAAGCAAGCTTCCCAATGGAGCAATGATCGTAACAGTGAGTGGACGTTATTTTGCTTTTGATAGAGACAACCGCTGGGATCGGGTCGAGCGCGCTGTTGGTGCGATGCAAAACGCTGAAGGAAGTAAAATTGCTTCTCCGAGCGATGCGCTAGACTACGAAGGCGGTGTGACAGACGAATTTACAGTGCCTGCCGTTATTGAGGGCTACAAAGGCATGCAGGATGGCGACGGGCTTTGGTGCCTGAATTTTCGAGCGGACCGAGCCCGTGAGATTTTGACGGCGCTTGTCGGGCCTGTGTTCGATGGCTTTGGGAGGTCAGAAAAGATCGACTGGGCTGCGGCGATGGGGATGGTGGAATACTCGGATGCTCTCAATGCGCATCTGACGACCGTTTATCCAAAGCGAAAGCTGGTGAATACTTTGGGTGAATGGGTGGCAAAGCAGGGTTTGCGTCAGTTTCGTTTGGCCGAAACCGAGAAATATCCGCATGTAACGTTTTTCTTAAATGGAGGCAAAGAAGCTCCAGAGGTTGGGGAAGATCGCAACATGCCAAAATCTCCTAGGGTTGCGACCTATGATGAGCAACCCGAGATGTCCTCGGTTGAAGTAACGGATCGTTTTGTTGAGGCGATTGAGGCGGGCTATGATTTAATTGTCACCAACTATGCCAATCCGGATATGGTCGGGCACACTGGCGATTTGAAGGCTGCGATGGCTGCTTGCGAGGCGGTGGATCGTGGTTTAGCGCGCGTGGTTGCCGCTTTGGAGGCTGCAGGCGGTGCTATGATCTTGACTGCAGATCACGGCAATTGCGAAACGATGGTTGATCCCGAAACAGGCGGGCCGCATACGGCGCACACGACCAATTTGGTGCCGGTTGCGCTGGTAGGCGGCCCCAAGGGCGCAACGCTAGAGGCCGGGCGCTTGGCTGATCTGGCGCCAACGCTTTTGCGCCTGATGAACCTTGATGCGCCATCCGAGATGACCGGAAAATGTCTGATCACATCCTAACCACAAATTCGCTTGATCAGGCTCGCGGCGCGCATTAGCCCGTTACCAGCGGATTGGAGAGACTTTTTGCGCAAACGCATCCTTGCTTGTTCTATGATTGCCTTGGTTGCGATGGGCGCGCGTCCCTCTGTGCTTGGCGCAGATGCATCACAAGTGGCATTGGATGCCGCCGATCTTTTGGCCGCGGCTGCAGTGCAACTGGATCAGGCCGAGGCAAGGTCTGATCGGATAGGCGCATTGACTGCGACTGTGCGCGCTTATGAGACTGGGCTCGCCGCAATGCGCGAAGGCTTGCGGCAAGCGTCCCTGCAAGAGCGGCAATTGAGCGAACGGCTTGGCGCGGATGACCGGGATTTGGGTCAGCTATTGGCGTTGCTACAAACAGTCTCGCGCAGTACTGGCACCGAAGTCTTGATACACCCTGGCAATGCGGTCGACACGATCCGAGCAGGCGCGCTAACCGCAAGTCTTGTGCCAACGCTGCAAGAAAGCGCCACAGACTTGGCTGCCGAATTGGATGCATTGAAAAACCTGATTGCGGTTCAGGCGGCAGGCGCGGCCTCGCTTGAGGCGGGCCTTGAAGATGTGCGTCGCGCGCGCACGGCTTTGGCCGAAGCGATTTCCAACCGCACAGATCTTCCGCCACGCTTGGCCACTGATGAAGCCGCGATGCAAGCGTTGATCAGTAGTGCTGAAACTTTGGCTGGATTTGCTGATAGTCTGATCCCTGAAGGGGCATCTGTGGATCTTTCAAATCGTGGTTGGGTTTTGCCTGTAAAGGGCAACGTTTTGCGCGGGTTTAACGAAGCAGATGCGGCGGGTGTTCGCCGTCCCGGCCTTGTGATCGCAACAGATGCCGAAGCACTGGTGACTGCGCCACTTGATGCCACGGTGCGTTTTTCGGGCGAAGTCCCGGGGCAGGGCACAGTCGCCATATTAGAGCCTAATGCAGGCTCTTTGGTCATTTTGGCGGGGATGGAAACCAGCTTTGTGCAGCTTGGACAGATCGTATCCGTCAGCGCGCCAATTGGCTTAATGGGCGGCACACAGACGTCCACACAAAAGAAATTGAACGAAAGTTTGCAGGAAAGTAGCCAACTTGGCGCAGAAACGCTTTATATGGAAGTAAGACAAGGGCGCGCGCCGGTGGATCCGGCAGCACTCCTTCTGCTGAGCGATGAGTAAGGGATTGAAATGAAAAAGTTTTTACTGGCAGCGATCACGGGCGTGATGTTCGGAACTGTCATTACTACGCAGGTGGCGGGGCCGTTGATTGCTCAGGAAGCTAGCAAAAAGGCTTCGGTTTACGAGCAACTGGACCTGTTTGGCGACATTTTTGAGCGGATCCGCTCTCAATATGTTGAGGATGTCGACGAAAGCGATCTGATTGAAGCCGCCATCAATGGCATGCTGACATCACTTGATCCGCACTCCTCTTTTCTTGCCCCAGATGATGCAGCTGCGATGCGGGTGCAAACACGCGGTGAATTTGGCGGCCTTGGGATCGAAGTCACCCAAGAAGAGGGCTTTGTGAAGGTCGTTTCCCCCATGGATGGAACACCTGCCTATGACGCTGGCGTTCAGGCAGGCGACTTTATCACACACGTGGACAATGAAAGCGTTTTGGGTCTGAACCTTGATGAGGCGGTTGAAATGATGCGTGGTCCCGTGGGCAGCGAGATCATCATCACCGTTGTGCGCGAAGGCGAAAGCGAGCCGTTCGATATCTCAATCATTCGCGACACAATCAAGCTGACGGCTGTGCGTTCCCGCGTACAGGGTGAAACGGTAGTCTTGCGGATCACAACGTTCAGCGATCAAACCTTTAGTTCGATGCGCGAGCAGCTTCAAAGCAAAGTTGAAGAGCTTGGCGGCATGGACAAGGTGAACGGCTTTGTTATCGATTTGCGTAACAATCCGGGTGGTCTTTTAAACCAGGCGGTGCGTGTGTCTGACGCCTTCCTTGAAGCTGGTGAGATTGTCTCTACCCGCGGTCGCGAACCACAAGACGGCGATCGGTTCAACGCCGAGGCAGGCGATCTCGCCGAAGGCAAGCCGATTGTTGTGCTGATCAACGGTGGGTCTGCATCGGCCTCTGAGATCGTCGCAGGTGCGTTGCAAGATCACCGTCGTGCCATTGTTGTAGGCACGAAATCCTTCGGCAAAGGATCGGTTCAAACCGTTATGCCTTTGCGTGGGGATGGCGCGATGCGGCTGACAACGGCGCGTTATTACACGCCTTCGGGGCGCTCTATTCAGGCTTTGGGTGTTTCGCCAGACATCATCGTCGAGCAACCACGCCGCGCTGATCCCGATGAAGAAGAGGAAGAAGCACGTGCAGGCCGCTCGGAAGCTGATTTGCGCGGTTCGCTTTCCAACGACAGCTTGACTGAAGATCAGCGCAGACAGATCGAAGAAGAGCGTGAGATTGCCAATCAGGTCGCTGAATTGCGCCGCGATGACTACCAGCTGGCCTATGCAATCGACATTCTGAAGGGTTTGTCAGCGCTTGGTCCCGAGTACGCAGCAGCTTTGGCAAAGCAAGCAAACTAAGCGATCACTAGACCTTTAGAGGGCTCGGATGGAAACATCCGGGCCATTTTTAATTCCGCATCTTTAAAGAGTGCGTTATGCCGACGGTTATGAGCGATGAACCAAAGAAATCCTATGGACGACGCACGATCTCGGCAACTGCACAGCCGCGTGAACTGGTAACCGACCGCCCCCGTTTGAAGGGTGCGTGGACAGCCAAGATCATCACTTTGGTGCCTGAAGCCTATCCTGGCCAATTGGGTGTCTCGCTTGTTGGGCGTGCTCTACAGGACGGCAAATGGGCGCTTGAGCCGATTGATTTGCGGATATTTGGCGAAGGCAAACATCGCAACGTGGATGACACACCCTCTGGTGGCGGTGCCGGTATGGTCCTGCGCGCTGATGTTATGGGGCGCGCGATAACGTATGCACAGCGTGGCGTAAATCCGGATCGCACAAAGTGGCCGTTGGTGTACCTGTCGCCTCGTGGAAAACGGCTGGATCAGGCGATGGCTGCACGTTTCGCAGCCTGTGAGGGGATCACCTTGATTGCTGGGCGGTTCGAAGGGTTGGATCAGCGTGTGATTGATCACTTTGAAATCGAAGAGGTCAGTTTGGGCGATTTCGTCATGACAGGCGGTGATATCGCGGCAGAAGCACTTATTGATGCAACCGTGCGTTTGCGCGACGGGGTGCTTGGTAATGCAGACTCCACGCAAGAAGAGAGCTTTTCAGACGGCACACTGGAACACCCGCAATACACTCGGCCCGCAAGCTGGGAAGGGCGTGATATTCCTGAAGTTTTAACATCTGGCGACCACGGCAAAGTGGCCGACTGGCGGCGCGAAGAATCCAACAAAATCACGCGTCAGCGCCGGCCCGATCTGTTGGAAAAAGACACACACGACAATTAGCGTGATACTAAACCTTCTTCTTGGCAAAAAATACCTCGAGGTAGCAGGGCCAAAGCCGCTGTGTGGGCAGAGCCCCATTGGGTCGACAAATGCCTTGATCGACACATCATCTGCCCCTATACCGCCCAAGTTCGCAGCGGAATCGCTGTGGCGCAAACATATGATGACCTGAATCCTCCGGTGGGCGGCGATGACCGACCCGACAAGACCGAAGCTCTGAGGCACGAAATCACCTCTTGGGAAAAACCCAGGGCAGACATAGGAGTGTATCAGATGGATCTGATCGCTGAACTGGAAGCCGAGCAGGTTGCTGCTCTTGGCGCTGATATTCCAGATTTTAAGGCTGGCGACACCATTCGCGTTGGCTACAAAGTGACTGAGGGCACGCGCAGCCGTGTTCAGAACTACGAAGGTGTGTGCATTGGACGCCGTCACGGCGCTGGCATCGCAGGTTCGTTCACAGTCCGCAAAATTTCTTTTGGTGAAGGTGTGGAACGTGTGTTCCCGCTGCATTCGACAAACATCGATAGCATTACCGTTATTCGCCGCGGCCGAGTGCGCCGTGCGAAACTGTACTATCTGCGCGCGCGTCGGGGCAAATCAGCTCGTATCGCCGAAGATACAAACTACAAGCCGAAGTCGGCATAAGGGGCGAGATCATGAAAAAAGATACACATCCCGAATACCACATCATCGATGTGAAGATGACCAACGGCGACATCGTTCAGATGCGCTCGACCTGGGGCAAAGAGGGCGACACGCTTTCGCTTGATATTGACCCAACTGTGCACCCTGCTTGGACAGGTGGCGGCACGCGCTTGATGGACACTGGCGGTCGTGTTTCAAAGTTCAAAAAGAAGTACGAAGGTCTGGGCTTCTAAGCCACCGACACTTCGAGTTTTCGAAACGCCGCTCCGGTCTGGGGCGGCGTTTTTCGTTTAAAACAGGCCACAAAAACGCCCAAAACCTTCCTTAGTCTCCCTCAGCGCGCGTCCTATGCTCTGAAATTAGATGTATTTGAAAGCATATTGATGCCCGTTATTATCATGATCCTTGGTGCCGTTGGCGGAGCCATCTGGTGGTGGGTGCGCAATAATCCACGCGAAGCATTTGATGTTGCGCAAGACGCGGCGACGACACTTAGAAACGCGCCCAGACGGCTTGCCTTTCGCAAACAAACCGGCGCGCACCCGGTTGAAGGCGTTGATGACCCGCGAATTGCGATTTGCGCTATCGCACAGGCGTTCATCGAACTTGATGATCTTCCGACCCAAGAACAAAGGGATAAGCTTCATCTGGCGATGCGCACAAAACTACGTTGTGACGAAGAAGAAGCCGAAGAGATGGAAGTCTTGGGACGTTGGCTTGTGACCCAATGCGATGGGGCAACTCCGGCAATAACGCGTCTGGGCAAGCGACTGCATAAAATCGATGGCGAAGGCTCTTGGAGTCTTTTGCAGGATGTTCTGAGTGGTTTGGTAGAAGGTGATTTGTCTTCAAAGCAAGTGAGCGCAATCGAAGATTTGCGCGTTGCATTCAAGAAAAGGGCTTAGATCATGTCTGACGTTACCGACGAACTTGACCCCCTCACGGCCGCGTTTGCCAATCCAAAAGCCGGTAAAAAGCTGAAGCCGGGTGAGGTTTTGCCCGGCATGGACCGCACGTCTCAGCCCACAAGTATTGTTCATGACGTCCCGACTGTTCCTGACGCCGCTCTATCACACGCTTTGGATGACGCCTTCTCGGACCCAAATTTTGGCTCTGAAAAAAGCGCAGCGCCTGTGCTCGAACCGGAATACGCCGAGGATATGGCTTTGATCGAGGCCAAGCGTGCCCGGGATATCGATGATGCTTTTGCCAACCCAAAAGTTGGCAACAAGATTGAAGACGGTGTCAGCCTTACGAATTCTGGCATACAAAGCCCCGGCTTAGGTGCAGAGAGTATGGAAAGCCTGCATTACAATCATCCGCCAGTGAAGTCGGGCGGAGTGTCGGGCCCGAAGGCTCTGGTGATCGGCATGATTTTGTTGATGATCGTTGGGGCCGTATTCGTTGGTGGGGCTGACACTGGTTCTGCGCCTACGATTTTGCGTTTGGACTGATACGCAACCATCAGCTTTGTTCTATGTGTTGCGGACTGCTGGCTCGCGAAGACGTGCGCGCGTATCGAATAGATCCTCTGGCGCCTCCTGAAAAACTGGCTATTTTGCACCCGCAGAGAAAATGCCGCAATTGCGAGGAGCTTGGCCGATGTCCCTTACTGGAAAGACCGCTGTAATCACTGGATCAAACTCGGGCATCGGGCTTGGTATTGCGTGGGAAATGGCGCGTGCGGGCGCTGATGTGGTGCTGAACTCATACACAGATAATGAGGAAGACCACGCTCTCGCTGCGGAAATTGCCAAGGAAACTGGCGTTACCGTCCGATACATCCAGGCAGATATGTCCAAAGGCGATGAATGCCGTGCATTGGTCGAAAAGGCGGGCGCTTGCGATATTCTGATCAATAACGCTGGTATTCAGCATGTCGCGCCAATGCCCGATTTCCCGACGGAAAAGTGGGATGCAATCATCGCGATAAACATGTCCTCGGCGTTTCACACCACGGCGGCTGCCTTGCCAAAGATGCGGGCCGCTGGCTGGGGGCGTGTGATTAACATCGCTTCGGCCCATGGTTTAACGGCCTCGCCTTATAAATCAGCCTATGTGACCGCAAAACATGGTGTTGTCGGGATGACAAAGGTTGCGGCGCTAGAAACTGCGCGCGAGCCGATCACGGCCAACGCAATTTGTCCGGGTTATGTTTTGACACCTCTGGTCGAAGCGCAAATCCCGTCAACGGCTAAAGAGTATGATATGACCGAGGAAGAAGCGGTTGAGAAGGTCATCCTTGATCGCCAGCCCTCGAAGGAATTTGCGACGGTTGAGCAATTGGGTGGTTTAGCGGTGTTCTTGTGTTCAGACGCAGCTGCGCAGATTACTGGCACGTCACTCAGCATGGATGGCGGATGGACGGCGCTGTGAAGATCGCAAGGACTGGACGCATCCATGGCTGCGCGTAAACGCCGGATCAACCTGGCGCTTCAAGGTGGCGGTGCACATGGGGCGTTTACCTGGGGTGTTCTGGATCGCCTCTTGGAAGACGATACGATTGAAATCACGGGCATCTCGGGCACATCCGCTGGAGCGCTGAACGGCGCGGCCTTGAAAGCTGGCTTGGTGGAAGGTGGGCGCCAAGGCGCGCGTGACACGTTAGACTGGTTGTGGGAGCAAGTGGGCGCCGTAGGTGACATGCGTCTCGCTCATTGGATGACGGCCCTGACACCAAGCCCTGGTTCAATCAGCAAAGCGATTGAAAGCTCGTTTGCTTATGGGATCACTGATGCGATGAGCCGGGTCTTTTCGCCTTATTCTTATGGCCCGTTTTATCAAAACCCCCTTAGCCGTGTGGTCGAGCGGTTCGAGTATGCTTCGATTTGTGCAAACGCTGATCCGGCTTTGTTTGTGTGTGCCACGAACGTGCGAACTGGCAAGGTAAAGGTGTTCTCAGGCGATGAAATTACCGCTGATGCGATCCTTGCATCTGCTTGCCTGCCTACCGTGTTCAAAGCTGTTGAGATTGGTGAAGATGTCTACTGGGATGGTGGGTATACCGGAAATCCGGCGCTATTCCCGCTTTTTGCGCCCGAGCTTCCGTCTGACATCGTGATTGTGAATATCAACCCATTGGAACGCGACGAGGTCCCAATGGATTCCCACGGCATTTTGAATCGGATCAATGAAATCAGCTTTAATTCTTCTTTGCTGCGTGAATTGCGCGCGATCGACTTTGTGCAAAGGCTGATCGCTGACGACAAGGTTTCAAGCGATGCGATGAAGAAAGTGCGCGTGCATATGATTGCAGATGATGAGTTGATGACGGAGCTTAGCGTTGCGTCCAAGCTGGTCCCAACGCCGCAGACGTTGAAAGCCCTGTTTGAGGCCGGGCGTCGTGCGACTGACGGGTTTTTGGAAGGCGACGCAAAAAGCATTGGCAAGCGTTCAAGCGTCGATTTACCAGAAATGTTTGGCTAAGGGTTTCCGATCCGCGAGACCGGTGGACGCACCTCGCCAATTGGCGTTGGCTGCGCCTTGGACCCATCGGGATAGACAAGGCCTGCCGAAATCACCAACTTCGCAGCGTCTTCCACTGTCATGTCCAATTCGATCACGTCTGACGTTGGCAAAAACAGTAGGAAACCAGAGGTTGGGTTGGGCGTTGTGGGAAGGAAAACAGCTGTTTTCCCAGACTCTGCCTGAATTTTCTCGTTCACTTCGCCTTTTGCGCCGGTCGAAATAAACGCAATCGCCCAGATGCCTTTGCGCGGGTACTCCACAAGGCAAGCTTTTTCAAACGATGCTTCGGACTGGGCGAAAACCGTTTCTGAGATTTGCTTTAAACCGTTGTAAACAGAGCGGACCACGGGGAGGCCCTGTACAAGGCCTTCGCCCCATTTGATCAGTGATTTGCCGATGATCCCTTTGGCCATCCACCCGACCAAAATGGTGAAGATCAAAAAGGCGATCACGCCAATACCGCGGATATTTAGCCCGATGTATTGATCCGGGCGCATCCAAATTGGCACGAAAGGCAGCACCCAGCTGTCGACCCAGCCCGCGACGGTCCAGATGAGCCATAGTGTCAGTCCGATCGGTGCGATCACCACCAAACCGGTCAAAAACGAGCTGCGCAGCCCGCTTACCGCGCCACGGCGTTTCTTTTGCTCTGGTTCTTCGTTTAACTGCATAGCGTCCGTACTTTAACCGAGACTCAGAAGGTAAGTGTTTGCATGCTCGCTCACAACGGTTTGTTGCAAATTCAGTGGTTTCTTGTGCCAGTTGAAAGACAAGTAGCGATTTTCGCGGCAAGTTGTGCATTGTTGAGCACCAATGCGATATTCGCTTCCAGTGATTGGCCTTTGGTTAATTCAAAGATGCGCTGAAGCAAGAAAGGCGTGACGGCTTTGCCAGAAATGCCTTGCGCGGCCGCTTCGGCATTGGCTTGCGAGATGATCGGCGCCAGTGCTTCGGCTGCGATTTCGGCGGCTTCGGGGATAGGGTTCGCAATCAAGTGCCCACCCGCCAACCCGAGCGTTTGCCGCAACTCAATGGCCTTTGCGATGGCATCAGGGGTGTCGCAACGCAGCGGAGCGGCAAGACCAGAATTGCGTGACCAAAATGCGGGAAGGTTGTCCTGATCGTAGGCAATCACCGGCACGCCGTTGGTTTCCAGCACTTCAAGCGTTTTGGGAATATCAAGTATGGCTTTGGCTCCGGCGGACACCACGGCGACAGGTGTTTGTGCCAACTCAAGCAAATCAGCAGAGATATCAAACGTCTCAGATGCGCCACGATGTACACCGCCGATACCGCCAGTGGCGAAAACCTTGATACCAGCCAGATGCGCACAGATCATGGTGGCAGCGACTGTTGTGGCACCGGTGGCACCGGTCGAGAGGCAATGGGCAAGATCGGCGCGCGAGAGTTTAGCGACGTTTTTGGATTGCGCCAAAGCGTCCAACTCGGTTTCTTCAAGCCCAACTTTTACCTTGTGATCAATGATTGCGATGGTGGCGGGCACGGCTCCTTGCTCGCGCACAGCTGCCTCAACGCGGCGCGCGGTTTCCACGTTTTGCGGGTAGGGCATGCCATGCGTGATGATCGTGCTTTCAAGCGCCACAATAGGTGTGCCATTCGCGCGGGCAGTGGCAACTTCTGCTGAAAATGACAGAGGCAGCATCATGAGGGAACGTCTCCAGAAACATAGCTGGCCGCGGCCAGAAGAGCTGTATTCAAGGCTTGTTCAGAGGTTTCGCCGCGCACTTCCGCGGCAATGTGAGCGGCCATGAAAGTATCTCCTGCGCCCGTGACGCGGGTGACCAAGACTTGCGGTGGGGTGGCTGTAATGACGCCACTTAAATTTGCATAAGCCGCTGTTTGCCCGCCATCGGTGACCAACACTTGAGCAGAGCCACGCTTTAAGAGTGCGCTGGCAGCCGTGGGTGCGTCGAGAAAGTCGGTTTCGCAAAGATAACCGGCCTCTTCGAGATTGACGTAGATCGTTGCATTTGCCGCGCCCAAAAGTGGAAGTAAGCGCTTGGCTTTTCCGGGCGAGGCAGGGGCGACGCGTAAGTCGGCCACTGCAAAAAGTGGACTTTGGGCGATCTCGGTCAGCAAGGCTTCTGTCAGGTTGCCATCAAGGGCGATTTGTCCCGAAAATGGAGACTCGGCACTGCCAAGGCTACCATCCTTGAGTGGCGTCAGGATTTTGTCGCCTGCAGCTTCCAATGAATGGGCATCGGCAACAGCGGCGATCAACCCATTGGCGCCTTCAACGGCCATATAAACGTCTGTTGGCAGGTCATCAGAACGATAGACGTGCGCAACATTTAACTCCATGCGACGTGCGGCTTCGATCAGCTCGTCGCCTTCTTCATCGCGCCCGATGGCCGTCAGTAAGACGGGCGTCAAATCAAAGCGTCGCAGGGTCATGGCGATGTTCATCACAACACCGCCGGGCAATCGTTGAATGCGACCCGGTACGTCCGAACCGACGCGCATCACCGCGTTGGCGCGTCCAATGACGTCCCATAAAACGGAGCCGATACAAAGAATCTTGGTGCTCATATCTGCGGGTGTGGCGCGAATGGCCACGTTTGGCAAGATGAGGCGCTGCCCCGCCCCCGCCAGGGACTTCCCGGGATACTCATGAGCCAATAATAAGCGGGGTTTAGAAAGGGGTGTTAGTCTTTGCGCGCCATGCCGCCCAGTCTTCGGGGGTGTCGAGGTCAAGGCGGGCGCCCCTAATTGGCTGCCGAATGACTGGTTCTTCGATCAACTTGGCTGCACCTTTATCGCCGACAAGTTCAGCAAATTGAGCAAGCATGTGATCCGGGAAAAGCGTTGGATGGCCAAGCTGTCCTTCCTCGTTAATGGCGCGTACGGCCATTCCTCCCGAAGACTGGTGTGCAAGATCCATCTCTTTGAGATCATCTGTCGAAATTTCGGGCATGTCAGGGAGCAGGACCATCATCCCCAGGTATTCATTGTCGCCTGCAGTTTTGTATCCATCGTTTATTTGCGAAAGAGCAGCCTTGGCTCCGGCGCGCAGGCTCGCGGACATGCCTTCATCCGCATCGGCGATTTCGATCAGAGTGACATCGTGTTTCCGGATCGCTTTTTGACGCGCATTGTCCTTGGGCCTGAGAGTGACAAGAACCGGACCAAGTCCTGCCTCCAGGGCTATCCGCGCCGTCCGGGCCAAGATTGGCTCGCCTTTGATGGTTTCCAGAAGCTTGTCACCCGCACCCATACGGGACGAGGCGCCTGCCGCTGGAATGAGGGTAACAATCACCGCTCTGGGATCAACCCGCGTGGGCTGAACCTCAGGACGAGCAACAGGATAATTCCCATCGTCAGCAAGCGCATGTGGGCCGCACTTTCCAGCAAGTGCTCTTTGAGCCAGTAGCCATCCGCCATGCCAGCAGTGATGCCACCAATCAAAGCTTGGCCCATTGGTTCGACCATCACCCAAAGGTACCAGATCAGGAAGCCGCCAAGGACGGCGCCAAAGTTATTGCCCGAGCCGCCAACGATCACCATGACCCAGACGAGGAAAGTGAAGCGCAAAGGTTGGTAGCTGGTCGGCGTCAACTGACCATCAAGTGTTGTCATCATGGCACCTGCTAAGCCACAGACAGCCGAGCCAAGAATGAAGATTTGCAAATGCCGCGCTGTGACGTCTTTGCCCATCGCTTCGGCCGCAACCTCGTTGTCGCGGATGGCGCGCATCATGCGGCCCCATGGCGAGGCAAGGGCTGCTTGGCTAAGCCATAAAAGGATAATCAAGACGCCAAGAAACAGCCCTGTATAGCCAAGCTTGACTGTGATCGAAGAGGCCGTGACGGGATCAAAGCCCCAAGCTGTCATGCGTTCTACAAAACTCTGGGAGTTTTGCAGGTCGATTTCGTAGGGAACGGGGCGTGGAATACCGATAACATTTTTCACGCCGCGCGACATCCAATCTTCGTTCTTCAGAATGGCGATCACAATCTCAGAAATACCTAAGGTCGCGATAGCCAAATAATCTGAACGCAGCCCAAGTGCTGTTTTGCCAACGATCCATGCGGCCCCTGCTGCCAGTGCACCGCCGACGGGCCATGACAGGATGACAGGAAGACCTAAGCCGCCAAGATAGCCTGTTGACGCAGGATTAACGGCCTCGATTGCTTTCACAGCGGGATCGAACACGCCGCGGAAGATGACGAAGCCGATGATCAGCAACACAAGCATTGCCAATCCACGCGCCTTGCCTTTTGGAAGACGGCCCCAGACCTTGATTGCAAGAATGATAGTGGCGATGCCGATCAACAGTCCTGCCAATGCGCGCAGTCCTCCCGCGGCCCAAGCCTCGTTCACAGGTGGCATGGCAACAAGCACAGCGCCCAGACCACCAAGGGCGACAAAGCCCATCACACCGATGTTGAAAAGACCCGCATATCCCCACTGCATATTCACGCCAAGGGCAAGGATCGCCGAGATCAGCCCCATGTTCAGGATACCAAGGGCCACGTTCCAGCTTTGAAAAAAGCCAGTGGCAAAGATCAGAGCAAACACCGCAAGAAACAGCAGCATATCGCGGGGGGTAAGGGTGTTCATAGTGCTTTCCCTCGGAACAAGCCTGTTGGTCTGAAAAGAAGAACAACGATCAGAATTGCGAATGAGACAGCAAATTTATAGTCGGTCGAAAGCAATTGGATCAGACCGTCGGTTTCGTACCAAGGGGCGATATAACCGACGACCTTTTTGAAGGCGTAGGTGATTGTGACTTCTGAAAAAGCGATGACGAAACCCCCGGCGATGGCGCCAAGTGGATTGCCAAGACCACCTACGATGGCGGAGGCGAAAATTGGCAGGAGCAATTGGAAATAGGTGAAGGGTTTGAAGCTTTTATCAAGGCCATAGAGCGTGCCCGCGACCGTTGCTAGTGCTGCGACGATGATCCATGTGATCATGACGACGCGCTCTGGATTGATGCCGGAAAGCAAGGCGAGGTCTTCGTTGTCAGAAAACGCACGCATCGACTTGCCGGTGCGCGTTTTGTTGAGGAACCAGAATAGGATGATCACAACGATGATGGCGACAACTACGGTCAGAACAGCGGTCGATTTAAGCGCAAGACCTTCGGCAAGGCCGGTCATTTCTTTGAACTCGCGCGCAGTGATGATGAAACGTTCGCCATCTGCAAAGCGCTGATCATCCACGCCGATGATAAAGCGCACAAGGCCGTTCATCACAAACATCACGCCCATCGAGACGATGACCAAAATCACCGGTTTGGCTTTTTGTTCGCGGTAAAATCGATAGATGAGCCGATCGGTGCCGATGAGCAAAAGCGATGTAACCGCTATCCCGACGGGCAAGGCGAGCAAGGCTGTGGGGAGCGGTCCAAACGAGACGCCCCAGCTTTGCAGCAACCATGTGAACAGGATTGTGGCCATCGCGCCAAAGGCCATCGTGTCGCCATGGGCAAAGTTTGAGAACCGCAGGATGCCATAGATTAGCGTAACTCCAAGGGCACCAAGCGCTAACTGGCTGCCGTAAGACACGGCCGGAATAATTAGAAAGTTGGTCAGCGCCACAAGCGCATTCAGCAGATCCATGTCAGCTCACTTTGATCCAATTGAGCGCCCTTACGGGCGCACGCGTTGTTTAGTTTGAGGCTCATTGCGACAGCCACTTTTGAAAGTGGACGGCGTGTCCGTAGCAATCGCCGATACGAGTTGTCATGACGACCTCTTCCGCGCTTGCGCCCGGCCTTGCGATATTCAGGGCGGCTTTGCCATCGTCGCGAAGGCCAAGTGAATAGGTGTGATGCAGTTTTGTGCGCCCTTGGATCAGCATGTCGCGATCTTGGGTTGAGACGATGGGCTTGGCCGATGCCGGTAAGGGGCCTTGGCCGTTTAGGGTCATCGCAACGCGATACTCCCCTGGTTGATCCTTAAGTGAGGGGCGCGGCTCAAGTTCGACATAGATCAACTGCGAGCCCCCATCGGGGCTTGGAAAGTCGCAGTGTATCGGGCCGCCTTGGCCAAGTGTCACGGTCTGCATGGTCATCGCCACCAAAAGTGTCAGCATCCTTATCCCTTCCAAACTGCACCACGCGGACGCGCTGCATATGGTCGGGCGTTTCCACCCGCTCGATCCTCATTTTGATCGCCGGGTCTTTTGCCCGGTCGATTGGTCGTTTCTTCTTTTTAGCCGCCCAAGAATGAACGGCGCACTTCCGGGTCCTCCAAAAGCGCTTTGCCCGTATCAGTGAAGGCGTTTCGCCCTTGCACCAAAACGTATCCTTTGTCTGCAATTTCAAGTGCTTGGCGCGCGTTTTGTTCGACCATCAGGATCGAGATGCCGGTACGGGCAACCTCAATAATTCGGTCAAAAAGCTCGTCCATTACGATTGGGCTAACGCCTGCTGTTGGCTCGTCGAGCATCAGCACTTTGGGTTGTGTCATCAGAGCGCGCCCGACAGCCACCTGCTGTCGCTGACCGCCCGAAAGCTCGCCTGCTGCCTGACGGCGTTTGTCACGCAGGATCGGGAACAGTTCGTAAACTTGGTTCATCGTTCCGCTGATGTCGTCGGTGCGCAGGAAAGCCCCCATCTCGAGGTTTTCCTCTACGGTCATCGACGTAAAGATGTTCGAGGTCTGCGGCACGAAGGCCATTCCCTTGGCAACACGTGCTTGCGGGGTCAGTCGCGTGATGTCTTCGCCGTTCAGACGCACGGCACCTTGACGAACGTTCAGCATCCCAAAGACGGCTTTCATCGCGGTTGATTTGCCTGCGCCATTGGGGCCTACGATCACGGCGATTTCGCCTTCATCAACCGCAAGCGTACAGTCATGAAGAATGTCCGGCCCAGTGCCATAGCCGCCGCTCATAGCATCACCGATGAGGTAGGGTTCGCTCACGCGCCTGCCTCCTCTTTCACTTTGTTCTTCAGCCCCGTGCCGAGATACGCCTCGATCACTGCTTCATTCGCTTTGATCTCGTCAAGCGAGCCTTCGGCCAGCACTTTCCCCTCAGCCATGCAGATCACCGGGTCGCACAGCCGGCCGATGAAATCCATGTCGTGTTCGATCACAACGAAGGTGTAGCCGCGTTCTTTGTTTAGCCGGATAATCGCGTCACCGATCGTGTTCAGAAGCGTGCGGTTCACGCCAGCTCCAACCTCGTCGAGGAAGACGATGCGCGCATCGACCATCATGGTGCGGCCCAGCTCGAGCAGCTTTTTCTGACCACCCGAGAGATTGCCCGCACGTTCATCCTGCAGGTGCGAGATCGTCAGGAACTCTAGTACCTCGTCGGCTTTGGCCAAAAGCGCGGTTTCGTCTTTGGCAATCTCGCCGCGCTTGAACCAGGCGTTCCAAAGCGTTTCGCCTTGCTGAGCGCCGGGAACCATCATGAGGTTCTCGCGCACGGTCATTGAGGAAAATTCGTGCGCGATCTGAAAGGTGCGCAAAAGGCCTTTGTGGAAAAGTTCGTGCGGTGGCAGGCCTGTAATGTCTTCGCCATCCATCAGAACGCGACCCGAAGTGGCGGGCAAGTTGCCAGCGATTACGTTGAATAGGGTGGTTTTTCCGGCACCATTCGGGCCGATCAGACCGGTGATAGACCCCGGCTCGATGGAGAGAGACGCGCCATCAACGGCGTGGAATCCGCCAAAATGTTTGTGAAGGTCTTCAACGACGATCATATTATTATTGCCCCAACCCCGAATGAAGTGGCCCGAGCAATGCCCGGGCCATTTCGTGTCTCACGCAGACTTATTTGCGGCCTGCTGTGATTTCTTTGCCGTCTTCGATGCCGATGACACGGTAGCTGCCTGCGGCTTCGCCGGGGCCGATCAACTCGACGCCCGATGCGCCGACGTAGTCGATCTCGCCACCGTCTGCGAGGATTTGCAGACCTTTGGCCAGTTCACCTGCGAAGATTTGCTCGCCCGGTGCGTTGGCGACGTCCATCACCTTGTCTTTGTAGTCGCCCGGCTCGGCAGAACCAGCGGCCTGCATTGCAAGCATGATCAGCGCGGCTGCGTCATAGCTTTCAGGTGCGAAAGGCGACGTTGCATCAAAGCCGTCTGAGAGTTCGCCGAATTGCGCGAGCAGCTCTTCAGATGGCGATGGGTGCTGACCAGAAGAACCGTCAATCTCTGAACCGAAGTTGGCGGTCAGCGCTTCGGAGATCATGCCATCAGGGAAGTGGAACGTATCAAACGCGCCTGAATCAAGTGCTGAGCGCACGATGCCCGATCCACCTTGGTCAACGTAGCCTGCAACAACCAAACGCTCGCCGCCTGCGGATGCCAATGCACCAACTTCAGCCGAGTAGTCAGCTTTGCCGTCTTCGTGGGCTGCAGAGATTGTGACTTTGCCGCCAGCGCCTTCAAAGGCAGCCTGGAACGCGTCAGCTAAACCTTTGCCGTAGTCGTTGTTGGTGTAGGTCAGCGCAACTTCTTTGATGTCGGCTTCCATTAGCACTTCGGTCATCACAACGCCTTGGCGCGCGTCAGACGGGGCTGTGCGGAAGAACAGGCCGTTGTCTTCGGCTTCTGTGAGGCCAGGGCTTGTTGCAGATGGTGAGATCATGACCATGCCGTTTGGCAAAGCAACGTTTTGCAAAATTGCGCCCGTTACACCGGAGCAGTCAGCTCCAACGATGCCTTTGACGCCGTCCGATGTGATCAGACGTTCCGCTGCTGCTGTCGCTGCTGCGGCATCCACACAAGTTGAGTCGCCGATCACTGCCGATACAGCTGATCCGCCAAGCAGGCCTTTGCTATCGTTGACTTCTTTGATCGCCAATTCAGCCGCAGGGCCCATCTGAGCAACCATCGATTCAATCGGGCCAGTGTAGCCGAGGATGATGCCGATTTTGACTTCGCCGTGGCCATCCGCAAGCGCGGCATTCGCGCAAAGTGCAGTAGCGGCTGTCGCCATAAGAAACTTTTTCATAACTTTACTCCCAGTCGATTACATTGATGCGTTGTCCGCACCAACTTTTGTACCGGGCAGGCTAGCGATGGTTTGGCCACTAGAAAAGCTAGTTTTTTGTCTGATTTCAGGGTTTTCGCCCGCCGGATCTCCTAAGCTAACAGGCAAATTAGGCGAAATGGCTTGTTTATAGGGAGATAAGTGCAAAAACAGACGTTGCGTTACTCAAATAGGCCTTCGGGTGGATCAATGATGATTCGACCGCTCGTCATGTCGACTGTTGGGACATTTTCTTGAGTAAAAGGCAGCATAACCGCCTGCTTCAATTTGGGACCGGCAATTTCAAGAATGTCGCCGGCGCCATGGTTCAATACCGCACGCACTTTTCCAATCTCGATGCCGCCGGTGTCGACAACGCTTAGGTTCATAAGATCAGCGTGGTAATACTCGTCGTCGGGCAGGTCGGGCAAAACATCACGTGGGGCGTATAGCCGGGTGCCGCGTAAGGCGTCGGCGGCATTTTTGTTCTGTACGCCGGATAGCCGAGCGGCGAACCCGCCTTTGACCGCGCGATCGATCTTGACAGTCCACGACGCCGTGCCGTCTTCCGACGACAGCGGACCATAGGTTTGAATGGCCTCGGGTTCGGCACAAAAGCTTTTCAGCCGCACCTCGCCTTTGACACCGAAAGCGCCTGCAATGGCGCCGACACAAACTCTGTCGCTCATCCGTTCTCCACCACGCAAAAACCAGCACGCGTCCATTGTCCGCCGCTGTTCTCGCAAAGGTCCGCCTGATGGGACCGCTCGCTGAGCATGCCTGCCGTAAAGGCTGCCATGACCAGAAAAACGCTCACCATCAGGCGACGCAGCACTTATTCTGCTGCTTTTTCTTCTTCAGCAGCGGCTTCTTCGGCAGGTGCCTCTTCTGCTGGAGCTTCTTCGGCTGCGGGCTCTTCCTTTGGAGCTTTCGCGGCTTCTTCGGCTTCTGCTTTGGCAGCGGCTTTTTCCTCGGCGCGATCTAGCGCTTTCTGGTGTGGCTTACCTTTGTTCGGGTTGTTGCGCTCTGTCTTTTCAGCAACGCCAGCCGCTTCAAGGAAACGCGAAACACGATCTGTTGGCTGAGCGCCTTCGCTCAACCAGTACTGAATGCGCTCAAGGTTCATTTTCACGCGCTCTTCGCTGTCTTTTGGCAACAACGGATTGTACGTACCTAGCTTTTCAATAAAGCGGCCGTCGCGTGCCATGCGGCTGTCTGCGGCAACGATCGAATAGTGAGGGCGCTTTTTAGAGCCGCCGCGTGCGAGGCGAATTTTCATAGCCATGGTGTTGTTCCTTATGGGTTATTTCTGATGTTGTTTATGATGTTGGATGACTTCCTGAATAACGAAGTTCAGGAATTTCTTGGCGAACTCGGGATCGAGATCGGCGTCTTTGGCCAGCTGTTCAAGCCGGGCAATCTGGGTCGCTTCGCGGCTCTTGTCAGAGGCGGGAAGGGCGTGTTCTGCTTTCAGTTTCCCAACCGCCTGGGTGTGGGCAAACCGCTCGGCCAGCGTGTAAACAAGCACGGCGTCAAGGCGATCAATACTGTCGCGGTGGCCGGCAAGAAGCTCGGCGGCGCGGGAAATGGCGTCGGTCATGAACGACCTCCTAAGGCTGCGAACGGGACGTCGGTATTACGTCGGTATTGCGTCGGTGTCGCGTCGGTGCGGATGTCGGTCATGATGACGCCTCCGGTGCGGCATGCACCCAGATATCAAGCGTGCCTAAGTCGGCATGGGTGAAGTTTTCGCCGTTGTGCGTACACCCCATGCGCTTGGCCAATTTGATCGAGCGATGGTTGTCTGGCATGATCGAACTGATGATGCGGGTCCAGCCAAGGATGCTGTAGGAAAAATCGCGCACCGCGAGCGCGGCTTCATGCGCAAAGCCTTTGCCTTCGCCAGCGCTGAACATCATCCAACCAATCTCAGCTTCCGGCCAATCGTCGGGATGATAGATGCCGACAAGACCAAGTGGCGCATCATTACTTTTTTCGGTCACGATCCAGCGGCCATATCCACGAAGATGCCACTGGCCAATTATCGCTCCAAGATAGTCAAAGCCCGTCTCTGGTGCGAAAGGGCCACCAACAATGCGCTGCGAGGCGCGAAACTCGATAAGAGTAGGCAGATCGGATAGCTTTGGTAGGCGCATCCGCAGGCGCTCTGTTTCAATCTCGGGGATTTGGAAGTCGACGTTCATGCCGCCACCTCGCGCGCCGGGTGGCGATATACCAGATCACCTTCATGGGCTGCTTTGGCCGCATCATCGCGCTTGGCACCTAACCGTTCTGCCAACGCGATCGAACGCGCGTTTTGCGGATCAATATAACTGACCAGCGTAGGAAATCCGCGGCTGAGAAAGGCCCAGTCAAGCACGGCATTGACCGCCTCAAAAGCGTAACCGTTGCCTTCGCCTTTGGGCGTGGTCAGCCAGCCCAGTTCCGTTTCCGGAAAGATCGACGGTTTCATGATGCCGGTAAATCCGACGGCTTTGTCAGTGTCTTTCAGTGCAATCACCCAGTAGCCGAAGTCGTCCAACACCCAACTCGCAATTTCACTGGCGAACGACGACCAAGCACTCAAATCGCTCATTGGGCCGCCGATGTATTGCGCGCGCTCAGACATCAACAGGTCTTTGAATTCCGGCCAATCCGCACGCGTATGGGCACGCAGGCGCAAGCGCTGCGTTTCCAAAACCGGGATATGAGCGGAGAGGGAGGTCATCTTATAAACCTAACGCCTCAGCTGATGCGCCTTCGAACACAGGACGCGTAAAGGAGCGATCATACCTGCGGATACAGCGAGCCTTTGTCGCAAATTCGTAGGCTCGGATGCAGTCGGGATCAGCCGCCATCGCTGTTCGGTATTCTTCATAGGCAGCGAGGGAAGGAAACGAAAAGTGGCAGTAAGCAATGTCGTTCGGGCCTTCATGCGGCATATGATATCCGTGATGTTGCCCGCCCAGTTCGGGCACTT
Organism: Paracoccaceae bacterium; assembly: GCA_039942715.1. GTDB lineage: Bacteria > Pseudomonadota > Alphaproteobacteria > Rhodobacterales > Rhodobacteraceae > JABDJX01. The sequence goes on along the minus strand of JBDVBY010000006.1, from coordinate 869,847 downwards.
TTTGGAGCCAGAACTTCGCATAGGTCTCGAAGACCTCTAGCTGATCAGGATCGATCTCGTATCGCACGGTGCAGGTGATCATTTCTTTTTACCAAACCCGCTCAGACCCGGAGGCAGGCTTGCGCCACCACCCATGCCGGGCAATCCGCCCATCTTTCCCATTTGTGCTTGTGCCGCTTCGATTTCTGCCTGTGAGGGCATGGCCCCACCTGCGCCGGGCATGCCGCCTTTGCCGCCAAGCAGGCCGCCCATCTGACGCATCATGCCTTTTTTGCCCATCTTGCCGACCTTTTTCATCATGTCGGACATGCCGCGGTGCATTTTGAGCAATTTGTTCAGATCAGACACTTCCATGCCAGCACCCTTGGCGATGCGCTTTTTGCGCGATGCTTGAAGCAAGCCGGGGTTGGCGCGTTCGCGTTTGGTCATCGAGTTGATCAGAGCGATTTGTTGGTTGAAAACCTTTTCGTCAAAGCCGCTTTCGGCGATCTTTGATTTCATTTTCCCCATGCCTGGCATCATTCCCATGATACCTTCCATGCCGCCCATTTTTTGCATCTGTTCAAGCTGAGAGCGCATGTCGTTCATGTTGAACTGGCCCTTTTGGAACCGCTTCATCATGCGTTCGGCTTGTTCAGCCTCGATGGTTTCCTGAGCTTTTTCGACGAGCGCGACGATGTCGCCCATGCCCAAGATGCGGCCCGAGATGCGTTCTGGTTCGAACGTCTCGATGGCATCCATCTTTTCACCTAGGCCAACGAAGCGGATCGGCTTGCCGGTGACTGCGCGCATCGAAAGGGCCGCGCCGCCGCGACCGTCGCCGTCCATGCGGGTAAGCACAACGCCGGAGACGCCAATTTTGTCGTCAAATTCAGTGGCGACGTTGACCGCGTCTTGGCCGGTGAGACCGTCAACAACAAGAAGCGTTTCACGGGGGTTGGCCACATCGCGCACCGCGGCGGCTTGGGCGATCAGTTCTTGGTCGATGTGCAAACGACCTGCGGTGTCGAGCATGTAAACGTCGTAGCCGCCAAGCGTGGCCTGTTGTTTGGCGCGTTTTGCGATGGCGACCGGGTCTTCGCCCTTTACAATCGGAAGTGTGTCGACACCGATTTGTACGCCTAGGATCGCAAGCTGTTCCATCGCGGCGGGGCGGTTGGTGTCGAGCGAGGCCATCAACACGCGCTTGCCGTCTTTTTCGCTCAGACGTTTGGCAAGTTTGGCGGTTGTGGTGGTTTTACCTGAACCTTGCAGACCAACCATCAAGATTGGGGCAGGCGGGTTGTCGATTTTGAGCTGGCCGGGGTCTTCGTCGCCGGTGAGGACATGGACAAGTTCGTCGTGGACGATCTTGACGACTTGCTGGCCCGGCGTGACCGATTTGGTGACGGATTGGCCGGTGGCTTTTTCCTGAATGGCTTTGACGAAATCGCGAGCAACGGGCAGCGAGACGTCGGCTTCCAGCAAGGCGACACGCACTTCGCGCAGGGCGGTTTTGACGTCGTCTTCTGACAACGCGCCCTGTTTGGTCAGCCGATCAAAGACACCACCAAGGCGTTCTGACAGGTTCTCGAACATGTTGGCTCCTTCACCTTATTCCATATGACCAGTGACATAATCACCAACCGCTAAAACGCCAAACGCCCCCATGGGCGCAACGCGCTGATGGGGGGCGATCCCGAGGCCTGCTCGGGACCGGGAGATTATTGCTCCCGGAAGTTGGAGGGGGAATAGGCGAGGTGGGTGTGCGAGTCAAGAACGCTGGTGGTGTGATGCCGGTGCACGATGTGAAAGCCGAGCGTTTTCAGTTTTGTCTTGCGTATACGTACATGCGCGGTGTGAATGGGGCTGCGCGACCCGGAGGTTTTACCATCACACCTGTTGACCAAGACGTCGTTCAGCCCAGACGGGTTGAGAACGGCAAAGGCATCCTGCTGATGGGTGTTGGTATGTTTTTGTTTGCGGCTGTTGATACCGGGGCGAAGTTTCTGACCGACGGGCTGCACCCGGTGCAGATCGTCTGGACACGTCAACTGGGACTGCTGTTTGGCGCCTTCGTACTCATCGCGATGCATGGGCGCACTATTTTTCGCACGACGCACCCAAAATTGCAGATCGCCCGCGGCTGCGTTGCCGCAGGCTCGGCGTCGTTTTTCATTATGGCGGTGGTGCATGTGCCGCTGGCGGATGCGGTGGCGATCACATTTGTCGCGCCCTTTATGGTGACGATTCTGGGAGCTTTTGTCTTGCGCGAACCGGTGGGCGTGCGCCGTTGGATTGCGGTCTTCCTTGGGTTTGTCGGCACATTGATTGTCATTCGCCCCGGGTTGAGCGTGGTCCATCCGGCTGCGGCCCTGTTGATACTGGCGTCGTTTTTTTTTGCTGTCCGTCAGATCATTTCGCGGGCCCTGTCAGATACGGACAATACAGCGACCACGGTTGTTTACACGGCACTTGTCGCCAGTGCGATTTTAACATTGCCTTTGCCGTTCTTTTGGAAAACGCCCAGTGCCGATCAGATGATGCTGTTGGCATTTATCGCCGTGATCGCGGGCGTTGCCGAAGTGTTTGTGATCAAGGCGTTCGAGATTGGCCTCGCTGTGGCTCTGACACCGGTGCACTACACTATGCTGCTTTGGGGCACGTTTTACGGCTGGCTGGTCTTTGATCAACTGCCCGACGGTTGGACCTTGTTTGGAGCGGTGATCATAGTGGCAACCGGGCTTTATACGTTGCGCCGTGAATACGTGGTGTCAAAGGCGCTTCAGCGCGAGAATTCTTCCAACGTGTAGCCTGCGCGTTCAAGCGCCTTCAGTACACCGCTTTCACCTGAGAGATGTGCCGCACCCACTGCGATGACGACGTTTTGGTTGCCTTCGATCATCGCGTTCATTTTTGGTTCCCAGTCTTCGTTGCGCCCGATGAGAAGCGATTGATTGACCTCTTCAAACAACTCGGCCCCGTTTTCGATGCCTGCCTGTTCGACCTGAATGCGCCCAAATTCCCAGGTTTCGCGCACGCGGCCGTCAAAGTAAGCCTCGATCAAGGTCGAAGATGTGGCGTCACCGTCGGATTGGATTTCCAAGGTGATCATCAGACCGTCGATTTGATCCTCAAGCGGTTCGTTGGCGAAAATCTGCAGAACGGCTTCAGTATTATCCAGAGCAGCAAGCGGTACGTTCGCGCCAACAGCGATCTCTTCAAGCTGGCGGTCAAGGCCGCGTCCACCACTTTGGATGGCGGTGATTGCGCACGGGGGAATAGCTAGCGTGAGGGAGAGGTACCAGGGTTGGAATTTGGCGGCGAAAAAGCCGGGGATGCCCATGGCTGACAGGCGGTCGTTGACGCGCGCCCAGTCTTCTTCGCCAAGGATCTCGATCAAGGTTGGTCCTTCAGTGATGAAGAACATCTCGGGCTTTTCGGCAGCAAGGCTTTGCAATCCTGCTTCATCTTCCGCCGTGGCCTCAAGGATCAGCAAATCAGCGTTCGTGACAGTGTCTTTCAACATTTCGACGATTGGCGCTAGGCGCGGATCGGGGATGTGGATCGTGCCTGCGACGGTGACGGTCGTATCGCCTTTGGTGGCGGTCCAAAAATTTCCCTCGGGATAGGCGTGTGGTGCAACCAATGCATCAAGGCGCGCACGGTCCTGATCGCCGAGTTCCGCGATCAGATCACGGGTGCCACAGGTTTGTGCCATCGCTTGGATCGGCAGGGCTAACAAAGCGGTCAGCAGGACGAGTCGTTTTAGCATTTTAGCGGCCTTGATTGCTTGGTCGCGTTCAGTGTGCCCGCATTCTTGGGCGGAATAAAGGCAGTTGGACTTTAGCTTGACGGGGCCTGCGGCGTTGGCACTTCCCCACGAAATTCGATTACGCGACGTGGGTAAGGCATTTCGATGCCAGCGTCTTTCAGTGCATTCCAGATCAGGAATAGCACATCAGAGGTGTATTTGTGATCGCCGTCATCAAGGCCGTTGACCCAGAACTCGCAAGCAAAATTCACGCCGCTGTCGCCAAATTCGCGCAATTCGCAATCGGGCGGATAGGGTTTGTCGAGCACCCCGGGGTGAGTGGCTACGGCGGCTTCGACGATGTCAGGGACACGGTTGATATCGGTTTCGTAGGTGACAGAGAACGGTGCTTCATAGCGATTGGCCGAGCCGCTGTCGGAATAGTTGATCACGCGCGTGGTGATGAAATCTTCGTTGGGAACAACAACCCAGCGGCCATCGAAGGTTTCTAAAATCGCAGCGCGGGCCATCATCTTGACGATCTTGCCCTGTTCGCCGCCGTCGAGTTCGACGTAATCCCCAACGGTGGCTTGGCCTTCCAGCAGAAGGATAACGCCCGAGATGAAGTTGGAGGCGATTTTTTGAAGGCCAAAACCAAGACCAACACCGATAGCACCGCCAAGGATGGCAAAGGCCGACAAATTTATGCCCATGATGTTCATCAAGAGCAGGAAGGCGGCACCAAAGATGATCGCTTCGACAACTTTGATCAGCAGCGTGCGCAGACTGGGGCGAATTTCCTGTTTGCCGATGTAATCAGTTGATTGTTGATTAGACCACGAGCCGAGCCAGAAGAGCAGGCTACCGGCCACCGCACCACGCAAAATGGCCATAAGCGAAAAGCTGATGTTTCCGATCTCGACACGGGTTGTTTCAAGTAATTCGCCTATGGGGCCAATGAGGCCAACGACGTAAAGGGCAGCGATTGGGATCAGGATGTATCGGCCCAACAGCTGCAGAAACGGCACTTTGAGAATGTCGTTCACGAAGGTGCGCGCTGCGATAAATATAAAGACGCGTTTACCGAATGCGATGACTTCGCCAGAGCCGAAGATTGACCGTGTTGCCTGTTCACCGATGCCAGTTAAGGCGAATGCGATCAGGGGAAGAAGGAGTGGGATAAACTGGAGCGTGAACAGACGCGCTGTCGCGATGATGTTGGTTTGATCTGCGGGTGGCGTCAGCAAAGCGGTAAGTTTTGGTGTGATTTTCCGGCTTACAAGAACTGCGATTAGGTAGGCAGCGATCAATAAGCCAAACTGAGACCAAGCTGCGGGCGAGAGTAACCAGCCTGACGCCAGTTCAATACCCTGTTGGGCGTACTCAACGCCAGTTTTCACGAAGGGCGGAAGGGTCTCTAGGTCCATCAGACAGTCCAGTTAAAGCGTGCGAGACGACTCTGTACCTGTCAGTCGGGAAAACTCAAGCCGTGAGGGTGGTATTGGTAATGCGTGCTTGGCGGAATTGAGCCAATTTCGACCGTTGGCGCCAATTACGAATGTCGGCTTTTTGTGCGTCTTCCAATTGGAGGGTTCATTCGATTTCAGCTTGTGGTTTGTTATTTTATAACATATCAAAATCGCGGAACGGCGGGGTGAATTTTATGCGCAAGCAGGCTGCAGCACGGCAAGCTGATATTATGGATGTTTTGAAGACGACCAAAGCGCCGATGACGGCTTATCAAATTCTAGGACAGCTTCAAAAGAGTGAGCCCGACATCGCGCCACCGACGGTATATCGTGCGTTGACGGCGTTGACCGAACAAGGCCGAGCTCACAAACTGGAGTCGCTGAAAGCATTCGTACCTTGCCGCTGTGATCATGACAAAAGCTTGCCAGTTCTGACAATCTGCGAAGACTGTGGATTGGTCGAAGAACATGACGGTGGGTCACTTGTGCCAAAACTCTCCTCGCTAATTGCCGCCAGCAAGTTCGTTGCAAAACGTCACATCGTCGAACTTCACGGCCATTGCAGCACTTGTGCTGCCTAACCCTTAATTGACCTTAGAAAGCGCACCCATGAAACACGCACTTCCCCTTTGCCTCACACTTGTTGCTGCCCCCACGTTCGCCGAAGAAACACGTGAACTAGGCGCGCATGAGCATGGAGTTGGTGAACTTAACATTGCCTTTGAGGGCAACACGGTCGCCATGGAGTTTCACGCGCCCGGAGCCGATATCGTAGGATTTGAATACGAAGCAAGCAGTGCTGAAGACCGCGCGGCAATCGATGCCGCAGTGGCAACGCTCGCAAAGCCATTGGAGCTTTTCGTGCTGCCTGCCGCAGCAGAGTGCAGCGTCACGCAAGCGAGCGCCGAGTTAGAGAGCGAAGACGCGCACGATGATCATGAACATGAAGAGCATGCTGAAGCAGAAAAGCATGACGAGCATGATCACGAAAAACACGCTGAGGCTGAAGGTCACGACGACCACGATCATGAAAAGCACGCTGAGGCTGAAGGTCATGACGATCACGACCACGAAGAGCATGCCTCTGAAGAGGCGGGGCACACTGAATTTCATGCGGAATACACGCTGAGCTGTGGGAACCCTAGCGCGGTTTCCGAGATCACCTTTGCTTACTTTGACACTTTCGAGAATGCGCTGGAACTAGAGGTACAAGTCGTTTCCGCATCTGGCGCCCAAGCGTTTGAAGTTGAGCGCGATGAGCCCAAACTTGATCTGCGTGGCATGTTCTGAACGTGACAACACCTGATCCTATCCTTGCGTTAAAGGACGTTCGCTTCCGCTGGCCCGGGAGGACGTCTTTTGCGCTGTCTGTCCCTGACTTTTCGATTGAGGCGGGCGAAACAGTATTGCTGTTAGGGGAAAGTGGATCGGGCAAATCCACGCTGCTTTCTTTGATATGTGGAACGGTTATCGCCGACACAGGCTTGGTTTCTGTGGCTGGATCCGATCTGGTAAGTCTGTCTGGTGGCCAACGGGATCGGTACCGGGCCGAGCATATCGGGATGATTTTTCAGCAATTCAACTTGCTGCCGTTTGGCTCGGTCTTGGACAACATCCTGTTGCCCCTCCGCTTTGCGCCGTCGCGGCGAAAGCGTGCAGGCGACGGGCGCACAGAAGCGCGTAAACTTTGCACGGCATTGGGCTTGCCAGATCTTTTGTCGGCAAAGTCCGCTAGCCTTAGCGTGGGCCAACAACAGCGCGTCGCGGTGGCGCGAGCTTTGATTGGTCGCCCGCCAGTGATTATCGCAGATGAACCAACATCGGCTTTGGACGCAAACAGCCAACTCGCATTTCTCGACCTGTTGTTTGAGCAGGTGAAAGCCCATGGAACGACGCTTTTGATGGTCAGCCATGATCCAAGGTTGGGGGATCGCTTTGACCGGGTTGTGCGTATGGACGAGGTTTCCCATGTTGAAAGGCAGGCGGCATGATCCTGCGGCTTGCCATCGGATCACTTGGAGCGCGCGCATTGACCGTTGCGATGACCGTGCTGGCGATTGCGCTGTCAGTCGCTCTGTTTCTTGGCGTCGAAAAGGTACGCACAGGGGCAAAGGCGAGTTTCGCCGACACGATTTCAGGCACCGATTTGATCGTGGGCGCGCGGTCTGGTTCTGTGCAATTGCTGCTCTATTCTGTCTTTCGCATTGGCAATGCCACTAACAACGTCACATGGGAAAGCTATCAGGACATTGCGGCGCGTCCCGAAGTAGACTGGATCGTACCAATCTCCCTTGGGGACAGTCATCGCCAATTTCGGGTCATGGGCACCACAGCTGAGTTTTTTGAGCGCTACAAATACCGTCAGGGACGCGCGCTTGAAATTGCGGACGGCGCGGTGATGGCGGATTTATTTGACACGACTATTGGTGCGGATGTGGCCGCAACGCTTGGGTACAAAGTGGGCGATCCAATCGTCGTCGCCCATGGTATTGCGTCGTTCACCAAACACGATGACCAGCCGTTTCGTGTTTCGGGCATTCTGGAAAAAACCGGAACGCCCGTGGATCGCACCGTGATTGTCAGCATGGAAGCGATCGAGGCCATCCATGTTGATTGGCAAAATGGCGCACAACTTCCCGGGCAATCGACCCCGATTGAAGTGATCCGCCAAATGGAGCTGAAGCCCAAGGCGGTCACAGCGGCTTTGGTGGGTGTTGAAAGCCCGCTTCAAACCTTTGGCCTGCAACGTGCGATCAACGAATACCCCGAGGAACCATTGCTGGCTGTATTGCCCGGAGTTGCACTGCAAGAGCTTTGGGCCATCGTTGGTGTGGCTGAAACAGCGCTTTTGGGGGTGTCGGCCATGGTCGTGATCACGGCCCTGATCGGTATGATGGCAACAATCTTTTCCAGCCTCAACGAAAGACGACGCGAGATGGCCATTTTCCGCGCTATGGGCGCGCGCCCCACAACAATCATGGGGCTTTTGGTTCTTGAAGCAGTATTGACCGCAGCGGCCGGGGCCTTGATTGGCGTTCTGATCCTTTACATCGGACTGGCGCTAGCCCAGCCCTTGATAGACAGCGCATTTGGTCTGTTTCTGCCGATTGAGGTGCCCTCGATCCGAGAGTTTTGGGTGTTGATCGGCGTGGTGCTTGCTAGCGCAATTGTGAGCATGGTGCCTGCACTCAGAGCCTATCACCTGTCGCTTGCCGATGGTATGATGGTGCGGACATGAAACTGACACGACGACATATGATGGCGAGCGGACTTGCCAGCGCAGGTCTTGCAACGCCCGCTTTGGCGGCCAAACCGAAAGAGATCGGCTGGGATGATCTTATCCCGCCGGGCGTGCCCTATTCCGAGATCATTGGTGAAGGTGACCTAGACGAAGTCAACGACACGTGGAGTCCGATTTTCGACGCCAATGCGACAAAGTTGAACGAGGCGCTTGATGGAGCCTATGTGCGTTTGCCCGGCTTTGTCTTGCCATTGGAAATGGGCGCCGAAGGCGTGACCGATTTCGTCCTTGTGCCCTATGTTGGCGCCTGCATTCACACACCACCCCCGCCGCCCAACCAGCTTATCTTTGCGCGCACCAAGACGCCTTGGCCAAGCGAAGAGCTTTGGGCGCCTGTTTGGGTTGTGGGCACGATGTTCACCCGATTGCAGACCACCGCGATTGCCGAAACAGGCTATTCGCTGAACGTGGACAGCATGGAGATTTACGAATGGTAAAGCCACTTACCCGCAGGGGTGCACTGGCTTTGCTTGCTGGTTCAGCAGTGATGCCTTGCGCGGCCATCGCTGACGAGGTGATCGATCTTGGCTGGGACGATTTGCGACCCGAAGGTGATACGGAAACCCCGCAAGCGCTGCGCAGCCTGATGGTGGATCACAACGGTCCTGTGCTGTCCAGTCAGCAGCCCGTGTCAAGTGGCGTGCGCTCAGAGTGGAACGGGCAAATTGTGCGCCTGCCGGGTTTTATTGTGCCAATCGAGCACGTTGGAACGGCGGTGTCCGCCTTTATTTTGGTGCCTTTCGCAGGTGCTTGCGTGCATGTTCCGCCGCCACCCGCGAACCAGTTGGTATTCGTGACGACTCCTGACCCATATGAAAGCAAGGGGCTTTATGCACCCGTGCACGTGACAGGAATGTTTGGAATTTCGTCAATGTCTACTCAACTCGCTCAGGTTGGCTATGCCTTGTCGGCTGAAAAAATCGAACCCTTTCGCACCCTCTAATTTAATTTCGGCCTTTTAGCGTCTTCTGTTGAACGTCCGCTTTGCAAGTAAAGCAGCCGTTCAAGTCCGACATGACCTTGGTGGCAGTGCCAGCCAAACTTTGGAGAAATTGCCGCCCCTTCCTGTTGACTCACACAAACGCGTTCCTTATCTCCCCCTCGTTAGCACTCACTCGACGTGAGTGCTAAACGAAATGAAACTGAACCAAGGAGCGTTCAAAAATGGCATTCACTCCGCTGCATGACCGCGTAGTTGTCCGCCGCATGGAAGGCGACGAAAAGACCGCAGGCGGTCTGATTATCCCTGATAATGCAAAAGAAAAACCTGCTGAAGGCGAAGTTGTCGCTGTTGGCGCTGGCGCACGTGACGACGACGGAGATCGCATCTCGATGGACGTCAAAGCTGGCGACAAGATCCTGTTCGGCAAATGGTCGGGCACCGAGATCACTTTGGACGGCGAAGAGCTGTTGATCATGAAGGAAAGCGACATTCTGGGCATCATCGCCTAAATCGCACTTCTTTCGACAAAATTTTGAAACTCTAGACAACCAGGAGCAAGCATAATGGCTGCTAAGGACGTCAAATTCGACACGGATGCACGCAATCGCATGCTAACCGGCGTAAACACACTCGCCGACGCCGTAAAAGTAACCCTCGGCCCAAAGGGTCGTAACGTTGTAATCGAGAAATCGTTCGGTGCCCCGCGCATCACAAAAGACGGTGTCTCGGTCGCCAAAGAGATCGAACTGGAAGACAAGTTCGAAAACATGGGCGCGCAAATGGTCAAAGAAGTGGCTTCGCGCACCAATGACGAAGCTGGCGACGGCACAACCACTGCAACAGTTTTGGCTCAAGCGATTGTTCGCGAAGGTCTGAAATCGGTTGCTGCTGGCATGAACCCAATGGATCTTAAGCGCGGCGTTGATATGGCCGTGTCGAAAGTCGTTGAGCACATCAAATCGGCTGCGCGCGACGTGAAAGACAGCGACGAAGTCGCACAGGTCGGCACGATCTCTGCAAACGGCGAAGCGGCGATCGGTTCGCAAATCGCTGACGCGATGCAGAAAGTCGGCAACGACGGTGTGATCACTGTTGAAGAGAACAAAGGTCTTGAGACTGAGACTGAAGTTGTTGAAGGCATGCAGTTCGACCGCGGTTACCTGTCACCTTACTTTGTCACCAACCCTGACAAAATGACGGCTGATCTGGAAGACTGCATGATCCTGCTGCACGAGAAGAAGCTTTCTTCGCTTCAGCCAATGGTTCCGCTGCTTGAGTCAGTGATCCAGTCGCAAAAGCCTTTGCTTATCATTGCTGAAGATGTTGAAGGCGAAGCTTTGGCAACTTTGGTTGTGAACAAGCTGCGCGGTGGTCTGAAAATCGCTGCTGTTAAAGCACCTGGATTTGGCGATCGTCGTAAGGCCATGTTGCAGGACATTGCTATTCTGACCGGTGGTCAGGTGATCAGCGAAGACCTCGGCATGAAGCTTGAGTCGGTGACAATGGACATGCTGGGCACTGCCAAGCGCGTGAACATCACCAAAGACGAAACCACTGTCATTGATGGTAATGGCGAGAAAGCCGAGATCGAAGCACGCGTTGCTCAGATCCGCGGCCAGATCGAAGAAACCACATCAGACTACGACCGTGAAAAGCTGCAAGAGCGCGTTGCCAAACTGGCTGGCGGTGTTGCTGTAATCCGCGTTGGTGGCATGACCGAAGTGGAAGTCAAAGAGCGCAAAGACCGTGTTGATGATGCACTGAACGCGACACGTGCCGCGGTACAAGAAGGCATCGTTGTTGGCGGCGGTGTTGCTTTGGTTCAGGGTGCCAAGGGTCTTGAAGGCCTGACAGGTGAAAACTCTGACCAGACTGCTGGTATTTCAATCGTGCGTCGCGCGCTTGAAGCACCGCTGCGTCAGATTGCTCAGAACTCGGGTGTTGATGGTGCTGTTGTGGCTGGCAAGGTGCGCGAAAGCGACGACACCTCGTTTGGCTTTAACGCTCAGACCGAAGAGTACGGTGATCTGTTCTCATTCGGCGTGATCGACCCTGCGAAAGTTGTGCGTACCGCTCTTGAGGACGCTGCTTCTATCGCTGGTCTGTTGATTACGACAGAAGCCATGGTTGCCGACAAGCCAGCCAAGGAAGGCGCAGCCCCCGGTGGCGGCATGCCCGACATGGGCGGCATGGGCGGCATGATGTAAGGCGACTTTGCTTTAGCAAAGTCTGCCGAGCAGGGTGGCCGGTGTTTCTTAGAAACGCCGAGAACCCACACCGTTCGAAATTGAGAAGGGCGTCCCGAGTGGGGCGCCCTTTTTCACTGACTAAATTGCTCCATCTTTCTCTCGATGTCATCAACTGTCAGGACAGAAGTGTTCTCTTCCAAAGCTGAATAACCGACTTCGACTGTGTTGATCCGCGTATTTGCGCGAACGTAGGGGCCGAAATATTGCAATTTGACGCCATTCTCGATCAACTCAATCGCCAACGCTCCGGCGACTTCTGGCGGGACCTCTGAGCCAAACCAAAGTGCGTTTGATCGAGAGTTTGACTTTGACGGCTCTGAGAACGCTCTGACACTGGTGGCCTCTGATGCGATCAACTCATTAACCGCCTCGGATACGCGACCCTGGTCAGACGCCTTGTCGTAGTAGCGAAGGGCAATTGTTGAAGCCGCATTCAGTTTGAGCTTGCCTGCCAATGGCGAAGGTTCAAGCGATTGCGCAAATGCAGCACCCCAACCCGCCAAAGCGACGGTTTCGTCGCAATTGTCCTGCGTGACGATTTGCAAGTTGTCGGCACCTTCTGGTGCATCTGCGATTTTGTGCAAGTCAAAGAGCGGGTTCGACACCTCAGCGCAGTAGCGCACGATATGTCGGGTCAATTCCAGTGTTTTGGGATCGTGCACGTAAAGCTCAAAGGTGTCGCCTTGCTTGAAAGGCTCGTTTCTCAGCGCGATAAGGTAGAACTGGTTCACGCTATTGCGCGACTTGAGCCACACGTCTTCTTGCTCAGACGCGATGACCTCTAACCCTTGGCCAGCTTCGACATCGCTTTGCGTCGAGGCCGCGTCGAAAATTTTAAAATCATAACGATATGTTTGATTGTTTGTCGAAATCAAAGTGATCGACGTGATGATCGCACCAGCAAGCATGAACGAAAAGTAACCTGCGATGTGCTTTCGTCTTGTTTTTGCATTGATAAGAAAGATGCCCACGATCATGCAAAAAATAGCAAAGAATGCGGGGCCGGAATTGTCAGCGAGGGACGTCATATCCTCCATCCATTCAACGGGTAATGCTTTGGTAAAATCCATGACAACCTCCATAAAAAGGGGCACTGCAATAAATTCTTAGGTAATAGGCCTATGGCACAAGGTTTTGGGCCTCCGAGTCAAGACGCGGACGCGCCATTTCACGTTGGGCTAACGGCGATTGCAGTTCAGATCACGACACCTATCCACCCCCTTGCTTTTCACCCCCATCCCGCCTATACGCACGCTCGTCGAAGCGGCGGTTACAGTCGTGAGCGCATGAGACTTGAGCAGGGTCGGTTTTTGCCGACCCTTCTTGTTTGCGTATCACCAGTATCCGTCTGACCAACCCATCAAAGACCTGCGGAGACAACCGCACGGCCCGAATAAAACGAAATGAAGGAAACGAAAGCCATATGGCAAATGCAACGATGGAGGAGTTCGAGGCCCTCTTAAACGAAAGTCTCGATATGGACACACCCGATGAGGGAAGTGTCGTTAAAGGCAAAGTCATCGCGATCGAAGCGGGACAGGCCATCATCGACGTCGGCTACAAAATGGAAGGCCGCGTTGAACTTAAAGAATTCGCAAATCCCGGAGAAGCTCCTGAGATCGCTGTTGGCGACGAGGTTGAGGTCTTTCTTGATCGTGTTGAAAACGCACGTGGAGAAGCTTCGATCAGCCGTGACAAAGCGCGTCGCGAAGCCGCTTGGGATAAGCTTGAGAAGGCCTATGCCGACGATGCCCGTGTTGAAGGTGCTATCTTTGGACGCGTCAAAGGCGGTTTCACCGTCGATCTTGGCGGTGCCGTAGCCTTCTTGCCAGGCTCTCAGGTCGATGTGCGCCCTGTGCGTGATGCTGGCCCATTGATGGGTCTCAAGCAGCCGTTCCAAATCCTGAAGATGGACCGCCGCCGGGGCAATATCGTTGTGTCGCGTCGTGCTATCCTTGAGGAAAGCCGTGCCGAACAGCGCGCCGAAGTTATCGCGAATATCACCGAAGGTGACGCGGTTGACGGTGTGGTCAAGAACATCACCGAATACGGTGCGTTTGTTGACCTTGGCGGTGTGGACGGTCTGTTGCACGTCACGGACATGGCTTGGCGCCGTGTGAACCACCCAAGCGAGATCGTCACTATTGGCGAAACCGTTAAGGTGCAGATCATCAAGATCAACAAAGAAACCCATCGTATCAGCCTTGGCATGAAGCAGCTTCAGGAAGATCCGTGGGATGCTGTTGAGGCCGCTTATCCGCTTGAGTCGGTCCATCAGGGTCGCGTGACAAACATCACCGACTACGGTGCGTTTGTTGAGCTGGAAGCTGGTGTTGAAGGTCTTGTTCACGTCTCAGAAATGAGCTGGACCAAGAAGAACGTTCATCCGGGCAAGATCGTTTCTACTTCGCAGGAAGTTGACGTGATGGTGCTGGAAATTGACTCAGCTAAGCGTCGCGTTTCGCTTGGTCTGAAGCAGACACAGCGTAACCCGTGGGAAGTCTTCGCAGAAGCGTTCCCGGTTAACACAAACGTTGAAGGCGAAGTTAAGAACATCACCGAATTCGGTCTGTTTGTTGGCCTTGATAACGACATCGACGGCATGGTTCACCTCAGCGATCTAAGCTGGGACGAGCGTGGCGAAGATGCGATCCAGAACTACCGCAAGGGCGACATGGTCAATGCGGTTGTGACTGAAATCGACGTTGAAAAAGAGCGTATCTCGCTTTCGGTTAAGGCGCTTGATGACAGCTTTACCGAAGTTGTTGATGGCGTGAAGCGCGGTTCGATCGTAACGGTCGTTGTCACTTCGATCGAAGATGGCGGCGTTGAGGTTGAGTACGAGGGTATGAAGTCCTTCATCCGTCGCTCTGACCTGTCCCGTGATCGTGCAGAGCAACGCCCTGAGCGTTTCTCGGTTGGCGACAAGGTCGACGTGCGTGTCACCAACGTTGACAGCAAGACCCGCCGTTTGGGTCTGTCGATCAAAGCGCGCGAGATTGCGGAAGAGAAAGAGGCCGTGCAGCAGTATGGTTCTTCGGACTCCGGTGCATCGCTGGGCGATATCCTTGGTGCGGCGCTGAAAAGCGACGACGAGTAAGCGTTTCGTCGAAAAGAATTGGAAAGGCCTCGCTTTACGCGGGGCCTTTTTTGTTTGGGGTTCTATCTAAATCAGCAGAGAAAGATCATAGCATCAATCGCAAAGCTGCCCCCATAATCGACGCAGTAAGAAGCACTTTGATGATGCTCCAATGGAGGCGAAACGCCAGAAAAGCGCTGACAAGAAAGAGTGCTACGGCAAGCCATTCAATCGTGGATAGGTCTGGCCGCCACAAGGTAACTGGCCCTATCTGTTGACGGATGATTGTCGTGAAAAGCACATGCAAAGCAAACCAGATTGATAGGTTGAGAATGACGCCCACCACGGCTGCGGTGATCGCACTAAGCGCACCCGTTAGCCTTGGTTGGCTTGATATCCACTCGATGTACGGGGCGCCCGCGAATATCCATAAGAAGCAAGGCGTGAAGGTGACCCAAAGTGCAATGATTGCGGCACTTAATCCAAGTAGAAATCCACCTTCGCTAAAGCCTGCCAAGAAGCCCACGAATTGCGTTACAAGGATCAAGGGGCCGGGCGTTGTTTCTGCAAGTCCTAGCGCGTCGATCATTTCACCAGCCGTGAGCCATCCGAACTGCACCACAACATCCTGAGCCATATAGGCAAGAACGGCGTAGGCGCCGCCGAAGGTCACGATCGCAAGGGTGGAGAAGAACTTTCCAACGGCGATCAGGAGGTCTGGCGCACCAAGTAATGCAAGAGCTAACAAGGGAAGCAACCAGATCGCTAGCCAGAGGGCGATCGTGCCGAGTGTTCTGTTGAGCGATACATGCGCCATATCAGTGGGCTGCGGTTGCTTCTCTGAGGTGCTGAGTAGCCAGCCGAGTAATCCTGCCATCAGCACGATCAGTGGATAAGGGAGCGAGAAAAAGAAAATTCCGACAAATGAAAGCGCCGCGATTATCCAGTGCAGATTGAGCAAAAGTGCCTTCTTTGCGACCCGCAAAAGCGCCTCAACAACGATCACCAATACGGCAGCTTTGATCCCGTAGAAAAGCGCCTCTACAAGCGGCACGTTTCCGTAAAAGCTGTAGATCGCGGCGAGGGTCATGATCACTACCGCGCCGGGGATGACAAACAACAAGCCTGCGATCAGCCCTCCAATGGTGCCGTGCAAGCGCCAGCCTGCATAGGTTGCCAATTGCATCGCTTCGGGGCCGGGCAGCAGCATGCAAAAGCTTAATGCGTTGAGAAATTGCTGCTCGGACAGCCAGCCGCGCTCCTCGACGATTTCTCTGTGCATCAGAGCAATTTGAGCGGCAGGGCCCCCAAAAGACAAAAGGCCGATTTTCCACCAAACGTGTGTGGCGTCCCCCAGCGAAGGGAGGCTTCCGTCCGGGGCTTTTGACTGGTCCATGGTCTAAGCTTTTGCCGAAGCGACAGGCCAGTCGTGGCCCTCATTCGAAGCGTCGCGCGCCCATCTGTAAAAGGCATCATAAATCATCATGCCTGCTTCGAGTTGTTGCAAGTCGTCGCGATACATCCGTGACAGACCCAGTGACACTGCCAGAAGGCCTGCGGCTTCTGGTGCAATGTCATGTCGGTTGGTATCCGCACCGCGCACGACCAATGCCAACTTTTCGAGCGGATCATGCCCGATCCCAAACTCATCAATCATAATATCGAACGTGCATTTCTCTCCACGATGGCTCCAGAATACATCTTCGATGTCAAAAGGGGTCGCGTCAAAGCGCTCTGCCACGTTTGTCACCTGAGATGGCGCAACGAACAGAATCTGTGCATTGGGGTCAACGAAGCGTCGGATAAGCCAAGGGCAGGCGATGCGATCAATCTTGGGCCTATGTCGCGTCACCCAGACAGTGTTGCCGCTTGCGTCTGAAGGAGGCAATGCGCTTGTCGTTACCATTGGATGCCCTGCATCTCTCCACGCAAACTGACCGCCCTCAAGAACCTCTGCTTGGACACCACAATTGCGCAGCAGAGCCGCGGCGCCTTGGCTGATTTTGAGCCCCTTTTGGCAGTATACGACAACCGAACGCCCCTTCAGGCGTTCCGCCAGATCAGTCACTGTTAGAAACGGATGGCGAAACGCCCCCGGGATTAGGTGCGGATCATCGTCAAAGTCAGTGTCAATACGCACATCAAGAAGGACAGGACAATCAGGTGTCCCGACCAAACGTGCCAAGGTAGATACGGAAATTTCATTATATGACGCCATTGAGCATCCTCCAAAGAGTGTGGTGAAGCGGAAGATGCAAGAGTGGGCTGACGCCTCACGAGGTTCTCGCGGACCCCAGAGTATTAACGTTAATTGGGATGTGATAGCCTGTCAAATACACCCTCCTGTCCCCATTATCTCCTTATAAGAAACCCTTTGTTTCATGTCTGCCCAATCGCTTTTGAGCGCTCCGAGCGTTATGGTTAACCACTGGTAAGTGGTTTTAGAGGGTATCTCATGGCTGGAAAACGTGGCGAAACGGCGAAGCGTATACTTGCGGCCTCTCGTGAGATTGTACGGACCAGCGGACCCGATCATCTGACATTTGACGCGGTAGCGGCCAAGGTTGGCGTGTCAAAGCAAGCAGTGCTTTATTGGTTTCCCAACAAAGCGCGGTTGATCGAAGCATTGGTGCGCCCTGCTCTGGAATCTGAAAGCGCGGCTGGCCGGGTTGCGGCGCAGCGTGGCGATTCCTCTGACGAAACGATCCGCTCATACATCGGAGCGCTGGCGGTGTTTCACACCTCTGATCTGGATCGGTTTCGGTTGATGTACGTGACCCCACAGATCGGCCAGAAAGCTGGTCGGAAGGGTACGATGCTCACCACACTTGGTCGGATCCATCCGGCGACGACGGAGATGTACGACGCACTTGGCGCGCGTCTTGTCGAGTTTGGCCGCTATGAACGGTTGATTGATGCGCGCCGCGCGGCGGCAGCGATGCATACAGCGTTGCTTGGGTTGGTGCTTCGGATGGCGATGGCGGACGCGTTGAACGCGCCATTGCGCTTGCGTGATGATGCTTTGGTTGATGCTCTGGTCGATGTGATGGCCCCGAGGGCCGCCTGACCATCTCCTCGCTGATATCGTGATCGCCCGACGCATGGACGCCCAACTTGTGTCACCCTAAGGTGTGCCAACACAGCAAGTGAGGGCGCGAATTTGGCACGTATTGGATTAACTGGCCTCGGCACGATGGGCGCGGCGTTGGCGGCAAACATTGCTGAAAAAGGCTTTGGCGTTGCGGTCCACAACCGGTCACCGGAAAAACTTGATGCGTTTATGGAAGGCATCGGTGATCTTGGGGATCAGGTGACTCCTGCGCAATCTTTGGAAGAGCTTGTGGGTGCGTTGAATGCGCCGCGCGCCGTGATCATCATGGTGAAGGCCGGTGCGCCTGTAGATGCTGTGATTGAGGCGCTGGCCGAGCATATGGAACCCGGTGATCTGATTATCGATGCGGGCAATGCGAACTTTAACAACACGCGTCGTCGGCATCGCAGCCTGAGTGAACAGGGCCTGAACTTTATTGGGATGGGCGTGTCTGGTGGCGAAGAAGGTGCGCGGCATGGGCCATCGATAATGGTTGGCGGTGATCGCGAGGCGTATGCGCCAATTGAGGACATTATCACGGCGATTGCAGCAAAGTACGAGGGCGATCCTTGCGCCGATTGGCTTGGCTCTGATGGTGCTGGTCATTTCGTCAAGACGGTGCACAACGGGATTGAATATGCCGATATGCAGCTGATTGCTGAGACCTATGGGCTGATGCGCACGGCAGGGCGCTCGATGGAAGATATGGCGGCGACCTTTGCGAAGTGGAACTCCGGCGCGCTGCAATCCTATCTGATCGAGATCACGGCCGAGATCTTCGCAGCGACCGACACAAAAACAGGGCAGCCGGTGGTCGATGTGATTATGGACAAGGCGGGCCAAAAAGGGACTGGGCGCTGGACGGTGATTGAGGCATTGAAGCTGGGTCAGTCGGCGACGACGATTGAGGCTGCGGTTGCGGCGCGGAGTTGGTCTGCCGGCAAAGAGATGCGGGAATCCGCAGAGGCGGCTTATCCCGGTGCGCCGACGGCGACTGACTTAACGGACGGTGATCTTGAGGCAGCGTTGCTGGCAGCACGGATCATCGGCTATGGGCAAGGCATGTCTCTTTTGGCGGCGGCCTCAGAGTCGTTTGAGTGGTCACTTAATTTGGCGCGCGTGGCCGAGATTTGGCGCGCAGGGTGCATTATTCGATCAGCTTTGTTGGATGAGATTGCGTCTGGCATTCGCGCTGGGTTGCCATTTGATCAGCTGATCCTGTCACCGGCGTTTGTCGATGATCTGACCAAAGGCGTGCCTGCGCTTCGGCGCGTGGTAGTGGCAAGCGTTGCCGCGGGCCAGCCGGTGCCTGCATTTGCATCGGCATTGTCGTATTTCGATACGGTGCGGCGCGCGCGCGGCACAACCGATTTGGTTCAAGCGCAGCGAGACTTCTTTGGGCGTCACGGATTTGAACGTTTGGACAAGGGCGGAAGCGGGCACCACGGACCTTGGGCAGACTGATTTACTCGCCGGGATGAATGGGGGCCTCTTGCAGCGATTTGCGAGCGGCAAGGCGTTTGTTCAAGCGTCTCCATCTTAGACGGAACATTCGGCCCCATTGCAGAAACGGAAAGACGAGGATGGCAAATGGGTTAGTGTCATTCACACCGCTAGCGCGCAGCCCCATCGGCGCGTCGATTTTGCCCGGATCAACGTAAGTACCAAACAGGCGGTCCCAAAGTGGCATCATGTTGGCTAAGTTTTTGCCGTAAGCTTCGGGCGTGTCGGCGTGGTGCCAGCGATGAAAATAGGGCGAAGCGAGTAAATATTTGAATGGACCGTGACGCCAATCGACATCGAGATGCACGTACATGTTGTGAAGCGCTGAGAACAGCGCGACGATCGGGATAACCGCGGGCATCTGAAGCCATGTCAGCAAGAGAATATAGCTTGCCGACATCACAAACATTTCCAAAAAGTGGATGCGATAGGTGGTGAGCGCATTTACGTGGGTGTCGGAATGATGCGCGGCGTGCGTGGGCCAACCCCACTTTGTGTGCATCAACCGATGGTTCCAGTAATCGGCAAAGTCTTTGGCGATCAGGCCGAAAACCGAGACCAGCAAGATCGGGTAGGCGTCCCATGTGCCGGCTGGCAGCGTTGGAATGCCGAGCGCGTCATACTTGGCCTGAAGCCAAACGTTTATGGCGCCGTGATACTTCAACACCAGGTACATGTTGAATGCGAAGATCATTAGCGTCGCAGTGGTGTTCAGAATGGCGTTTCTTGAAAGAGCGTCTTTTTTGCCCGCGAAAACATAGAGAAAGACAATAGAAAGCAGTCCCACCAGAAGAACATTCTGGAAGATCAATCGGATGATATGGTCGACATGCTCCAAAAAGCGCACCCATAAGAGAACCGCTTTGGGTGTGCCGTGTTAATCTGGCCCTAGTTTGCCGTCCCTGTGGTGGAAATGTGCCGGAGTGCCTATTCGGCGGTGATGGGTACGGCGCGATACACGTCGACAACTGCCCCCGCGCTGTCGCGCGTGATGATCGAGTAAGTGTCGTCATCAAAGGTGATGCGCACACCCGTCGCCACATCATCCACCGTCGGGCAGGCCAGAGCTTGGCCTGCCGCGAATACAAGCGCAGTGCTTAGACGTAGTAAATGTCGCGAAAGACGTGATGTGCAATGCGGTCGCGTGCAATGCCGAGTTTCGCCAATTCGGCGTCTGACAGGGCTTGAAGCTTGCGCATCTGGTGCATGCGACGTTCCATATCGGCTCGGTCGCGCGCTGCGGTTCCAAGTGAGATCAGGAAGTTCGATACAGTGTTCCAAATCTGGGAACCGGGCTGATGTGCGTTTGCTACGTGTGACATTGTTACTCTCCTTCGTCGACCAAGCCCCTTTGGCTTGCTTGGTTAAAAGGTAGGGGTCAGAGGTGCTCTTGACATCGGCTAGATCGAGAAAGCCGCTATGCGCCTGGCGCATAGCTCTGCCATAATTCACAGAAATTGCTCACGAATTAGGCGTTCCTCCAGCCCGTGACCGGGGTCAAACAGGATCCGGTGGACGACAGAAGGTTCGCTGGTAATTTCGACCCAGTGGACGTTTTTGACCGGGTTGCCATCGGCATCGGCCATGACCGGGCGTTTGGCGGGGTTGATCACATCGAAGCGCACAAGGGCGGATTTCGGTAGCAACGCGCCGCGCCAGCGCCGAGGGCGAAACGGGGCGACGGCGGTGAGTGCTAGCACTTCTGAGCCGATGGGCAGGATAGGACCGTGAGCTGAGTAGTTGTAAGCAGTTGAGCCCGCGGGGGTGGCGACAAGGGCGCCGTCGCAGACAAGTTCTTCTAACCGCGGTTTTCCGTCGATTGAGATTTTGAGTTTCGCGGCTTGGGGACCTGCCCGCAACAGCGAGACCTCATTAATAGCAAGCGCTTCGGCGATGGTGCCGTCTTCGCTGCCTGCGCGCATGCGAAGCGGGTTGATCGCCGCCTCTTCGGCCTCGGACAGGCGCTGGGGCAGGTTTTCGGCGCTATAGTTGTTCATCAAGAACCCGACGGTGCCGCGGTTCATGCCGTAGACGGGTTTGTCCAGCCGACGGGCATCGGTCAGGGTTTCCAGCATAAAGCCATCCCCCCCAAGCGCCACAATGACATCCGCATCGGCAGGCGCGACCTGACCGTAAGTATTGATCAGGCTTTCCATTGCGGATTGCGCAAGAGGCGCTTCGCTGGCGCGAAATGAAATGGCTTTTGCCGGACGCATGGCGTGTTCCCCCCCGTTGCCCATGCACGATTGCCTGCCTTTATCGGAAACTCAAGTCGCTTCCCGCGACGAAATTGCCGTCTCTGGCATCTTTGCCGCGCTTTAAATGTGGGCTATGTAGCGCGCAAATGCTCGCCCAACGGAGGCCCTACCGATGAATGCACCACACCGCGACACTGGATTTTTCACTGAATCGCTTGAAAGCCGTGATCCCGAGATCTTTGGCTCGATCCGCAAGGAACTGGGGCGGCAGCGCGAGGAAATTGAACTGATTGCGTCGGAAAACATCGTCTCGGCTGCCGTGATGGAAGCTCAAGGTTCGGTGATGACGAACAAATACGCCGAAGGGTATCCGGGCAAGCGGTACTATGGCGGGTGTCAGTACGTTGATATTGCCGAAACGCTTGCGATCGAGCGCGCCAAAGAGCTGTTTGGATGTGATTTTGCCAATGTGCAGCCGAATTCTGGCAGTCAGATGAACCAAGCGGTGTTTCTGGCGCTTTTGAAGCCGGGTGATACGTTCATGGGGCTTGATCTGAACTCGGGCGGGCACCTGACGCACGGCAGCCCTGTGAACATGTCGGGCAAATGGTTCAACGTGGTGTCTTATGGTGTGCGCGAAGATACGCATCAGCTTGATATGGAAGACATCCGCGCCAAGGCGTTGGAGCATAAACCATCTTTGATTATTGCAGGTGGTACGGCGTATTCCCGATCATGGGATTGGGCGGCGTTTCGTGCGATTGCCGATGAGATTGGCGCGTACTTGATGGTGGATATGGCGCATATCTCGGGGCTTGTGGCGGGCGGTGCCCATGCCTCGCCTATCCCGCACGCGCATGTGGTGACCTCGACCACGCATAAATCCCTGCGCGGGCCGCGCGGTGGGTTGATTTTGACCAATGATGAGGTGATTGCGAAGAAGGTGAATTCTGCAGTGTTCCCCGGCCTTCAGGGCGGTCCTTTGATGCATGTGATTGCCGCCAAAGCTGTTGCGTTTGGCGAATGCCTGCGGCCTGAATTCAAGACCTATGCGGCACAGGTTGTCTCGAACGCCAAGGCGATGGCGGATGAACTGGTCAAAGGGGGGATCGACATCGTTTCAGGTGGGACGGACAATCACCTGATGCTGGCAGACCTGCGCCCAAAGGGTGTGACGGGTAAGGCGACGGAGGCGGCCTTGGGACGTGCGCATATAACCTGCAACAAGAATGGTGTGCCTTTTGACCCTGAGAAGCCTTTTGTCACCAGTGGTATTCGTTTGGGGACGCCTGCGGGTACCACACGCGGCTTTGCCGAAGAAGAGTTCCGTCAGGTGGCGCGCTGGATTGTTGAGGTTGTTGATGGGCTCTCGGCCAATGGTGAAGACGGAAACGGGGCTGTTGAAGCGCGGGTCGCTGAGGATGTGAAGGCGCTTTGTGCGCGCTTTCCGCTTTATCCGAACTTGTGAATTCGACGCCTGACGGCGCCGATCAACTGGGGGAGCGCTGCTCCCCCAAACCCCCACATGGTATTTGAACAAGAAGAAGATGCTGGTCAGTTAAAGTGACCGCGCCACAGAAGCGTCAGGAAAACGGCTAGGACAACCGAGAAAATTACGAATGCAATCTTGGCAATTGTGTCAAGAATCTCGGTGCGACGTTCCGCTCTTGGATCTTGTTTATCAAGAAAACGGTTCAGCTTTTTCTCTGACTTAATGACCTTTGCAGCATCAACATGGTGCATCAGCTTTGGATGTTCATTCATTTGTTGTGCTTCAAGCATGATGTCTACGTCTGTGCGCAGGTGCTTGGGCAGTTTGCGACCGGCCCGCGTGGCGACGTCTTTCAGATCACCGCTGCGGAGGCGCAGTTGCTGGGCCATCTTTTCGGCCAGTGCTTGTGATCGTTCGTTTACATCCATGGCTCTGGCGATACCGCGATGGGCAGGGTATGGAAAGCCATGTTGAATACGGTTGTTCATGGCACTGCGACCGACCTGCCACAGGTCTTGATTGTGCACGGACTGTTTGGGTCGGCTCGCAATTGGGGCGCGATTGCAAAGCGTTTGTCGAGCGATCGTCGCGTTGTGGCTGTGGATATGCGCAATCACGGTGAAAGCCCTTGGTTTGAGACCAATAGCTACGGCGATATGGCTGACGATTTGGCGGCTTTGCTAGCAGGGCCAACAGACGTTGTTGGGCATTCGATGGGGGGCAAGGCAGCTATGATGCTTGCGCTTCGTGCGCCTGAAAATCTGCGCCGGCTGGTGATTGCTGACATTGCGCCTGTCACTTATGCGCACACGCAGATGCCGATGATCGAGGCAATGGCTTCGGTCGATTTGACCAATGTCGAGACGCGCCGGGATGCAGATGAGCAGCTGGCCTTGCGGGTTGAAGAACCGGGGGTTCGCGCCTTTTTACTGCAATCGCTTGATGTGAAAGAGCGTCGCTGGCGTCTGAACCTTGATGTGTTGGCGCAAGAAATGGCTTCGATTATTGGGTTCCCCGATGTTGATGGGGTTTATGAGGGGGCGGCCCTATTTTTATCTGGAGGTGAAAGCGACTATGTCACCTCTGAGCATCGCACTGAAATTAAGGCCAAATTTCCCAAAGCGCGGTTTGCGCGTATTCCGGGTGCAGGGCATTGGTTGCATGCCGAAAAACCGCGCGCCTTTGAAGACACTGTCCGGCTTTTTTTAGACGCTTGAGATCAAAAGATGCCGAACCAGTCGGTGATATTTGTGGCGATATTTCGGATGTTATGGCCCAGGCTGTTTAAAAAGTTATGCGGTGTCGAGTTTGCGTAGGCGATCAAAACATCGCCAAAGGCTACGAATGCAGCTACCAAAAACAATCCAAGTGCGAGCAATCTTACAATCAATGGCGACCCCCAAAGTGCATACTCTTTCTTGGTAAGTATCACATATTCCAAGAGAAATCGACTCTGTTGGATCATGGCGCGCGTATGGATTGGAGCCGGAGGCGCAATGCTGGCTTGCGGTTGGTTCGTCTAAGATGCTGATCTGGAATAGGAAAAGGCGTCAGGTGCTTGGACAAGTCCTCGCGGTGTGTTGTTGCCAACACGTCCCTGACGCCTTCCTGAACCGGTCCCCCCAGAGGGCTTCTGGCCCAGCCACCAACGCTCTTTCAAGCCTTGGCCGCTACATCGGTTTCCCGCTGCAACTCCGCTCTGTGCCCGGATCCACTCCTTTGGCTTTCCCGGTCCGAAGACTGGGTCTGCTTCCGGCGCTTTTCCTGGTCCTTCGCGATCCTGATCAAGCTCATGTCTCTTTCAAAATCGCTCCAAACCCGAGGGGCCTTTTGCGTCTCAAACCGATCCCGAAGCACCGTTTCGATGGGATAACCGTGCGCCTATCCGGTGCATCTGGCAAGAAAAATCGTCTCAAACCCCTTATTTTCATGGGGATAACTTAGGGGACGGGGTGTGGGCCACTCTGTGGATGGTTTGAGATTTTTCAACCAGATGAGGGGGCTACAGAGGGATAACTTCTAAACTGTGCACTGCGGTATGCGGTTGCGGAAATGGGCAGCGAAGCTTGGAAATGGGGCGAATCACACGTGCAAGAATGGCCTCGCGCGCGGGCGGTTTGTGCGGCATAATCGCGTAAAAAGGAGACCTGACATGGCAAGACTTGCAGTCATCACAACTCTACTTATCGGCAGCAGCATTCTGTCTGGATGCGTTCCTGTGGCCATTGGCGCAGGCGGTGCGATTGCCGCCGATACCATCGCCGAAGATCGCGGCAACGACCTGTTTTAGAGGCGTCTGTGCGCCGTCGGTAATACGTCGGTATAACGTCGGTATTACGTAGGTGCGCCCGTACGGGCGATTTAGCTAGGATTAACGCGCGGGTTTAGCCGCCCGCGCCTGACACGGCCTTGGCCGAAGCTCCGAAGTATCCGCCAATCGCCGCACTGCTACCACCCCCACCGCCGCCAGAAATCTGGACGGTGCCCGAGTCATTGAGCAGGTAGAGTGCAAGGGCGCAGATCGCGCCGAAGACGAGTGTGCGGTTCATGGGGAATGTAGTTAATGGGGGAATGTGGCGGAAGTTTGGTTTCCTTCCAAATAGCATCAAAGAAAAGGTAGTGGCTTTTTTGAAGCTTGGCTATTTGATCCGGCCGAGGCATTATAAGTTTTGTCCTTCGACGCTCCCAAAACCAATCATACCGTGAATTGCAAAAAAATGAGCTTCAATTTTGGTGTACTCAGGGCCTGAACCAAATTTCAACTTCTACAGACTTTTGCCTCAAAAGCGAGTTGAGGACTTTTTGAATGGCAAAATAAAGGTTGGTACACTTGATGAATTTCGGGGGCACTTCGACCGGGAAGCAAGACGCCAAAAACAATTTGAGGCAATACATCAAGTTCGACCTACAATGGTGGATACTGCATTTCGAAGGCATATGACAAAGGTAGGGTCTCCACTCCCCAAAAGTAGCTTTGGTGGCATAAACGATACTTGGGAAGGGGTGGATTGCTACATATCGAGTTACGACGAGGGGCTTAGCAGCTATCGTAACAACCGAATTTTTCAACAGCTGCCGAATATGATGATTTTCTGCGGCTCAAGTGAGTTGACGCAGTCGGTCGTCGAACGGATGAGGCGAGATTCAAAGCGATACGGAGGTACTCCTTATAGTTCGGCAATTCCAATTTTGAAAATGCGAGAATTTTTTAGTGTATTGGGTTTAGCTGCAAAAAAGCACTTTGGAATTGACCAAGTTGCTAGCGTAACTTTGGCCAAAGTGATTTACGGACAAAATACAAGATCGATTGGAAAGCCTATTGATTTGCCGCCACCGAGTCCATTTTCAAAGCGATCATACTTCGCGAGTCAGAAAGAAGTGCGATATATAATTGACTGGCGCTTGCCGGATTTCCAACAAGGAGCCGTACTGGATTTAGGCAAAAGTGTAAGCGATTATTGTGGAGAGCCAGTAGACTTAAAGGCGGTCTTTGGTTCATGATAGCTTTGGGCCTAGTTGAGTGGGACATTAACTGCTCTGTTAACACGCTGCCTTCTAATGCAATTGGCTTGAAAGTGAAAAGCTACCCATCCATCTTCAACGCATTAATAAACGCTTCCTGCGGAATCTCTACTTTCCCAAATTGCCGCATCTTCTTTTTGCCCGCTTTTTGCTTTTCCAGAAGCTTTTTCTTCCGGGTCGCGTCTCCGCCATAACATTTCGCGGTCACGTCTTTGCGCAGGGCGCTCAACGTTTCGCGGGCAATCACCTTGCCGCCAATCGCCGCCTGGATCGGGATTTTGAACATGTGGCGGGGGATCAGGTCTTTTAGTTTTTCGACCATAGCGCGGCCCCGGCTTTCGGCGCGATCCCGGTGGACCATCATCGACAGCGCATCGACCGGCTCGTCATTCACAAGGATCGACATTTTCACCAGATTATCGGTGCGGTACCCAATCATCTGATAGTCAAAGCTGGCATAGCCCTTGGTCACCGATTTCAGCCGGTCGTAGAAATCAAACACCACCTCGTTCAGCGGCAGGTCATAGACGACCATCGCGCGGCTGCCAGCGTAGGTCAGGTCTTCCTGTATCCCGCGGCGGTCTTGGCACAGCTTGAGCACGTCGCCGAGGTATTCATCCGGAACCAAGATCGTCGCCTTGATGCGCGGTTCTTCTAGGTGGTCGACCAGTGTGAGGTCGGGCATGTCGGCGGGGTTGTGAAGCTCGATCATCTCGCCGTCGCGCATGTATATGTTGTAGATCACGCTTGGCGCGGTGGTGATCAGATCGATGCCGTATTCACGTTCGATGCGGTCGCGGATGACTTCGAGGTGGAGCAGGCCAAGGAAGCCGCAGCGGAAGCCAAAGCCAAGCGCGGCGGAGGTTTCCATTTCATAAGAGAAGCTGGCGTCGTTGAGGGCGAGTTTGCTGATCGCTTCGCGCAGGTCTTCGAATTCGGCGTTATCGACGGGGAAGAGGCCGCAGAAGACCACGGGTTGCGCTGGTTTGAAGCCGGGAAGGGCCTTTTCGGTGCCGCGCTTTTCGTGGGTGATCGTGTCGCCGACGCGGGTGTCGCGGACCTGTTTGATGCTTGCGGTCAGGATGCCGATTTCGCCGGGGCCGAGTTCTTTGATGTCGACCATTTGCGGGCGCAGGACGGAAAGCTTGTCGATGCCGTATTTGGCCCCGGTCTGCATCATCTTGATCTGGTCGCCCTTTTTGATCACGCCATCAATCACGCGGATCATGACGACAACGCCGAGGTAGGGGTCGTACCAGCTGTCCACCAGCATCGCTTTGAGCGGTGCGTCGCGGTCGCCTTTGGGGGCGGGCAGGCGGGTGACGATGGCCTCGAGCACGTCGGGGATGCCGATGCCGGTTTTGGCGCTGATGTGCACGGCGTCGGTGGCGTCGATGCCGATGACGTCTTCGATCTGCTCGGACACTCGGTCAACGTCGGCAGCAGGCAGGTCGATTTTGTTCAGGACGGGGACGATTTCGTGATCTGCATCAATGGCTTGATAGACATTGGCCAGCGTCTGCGCCTCGACCCCCTGAGAGGCGTCAACGACCAGCAGTGACCCTTCGACCGCCTGCATGGAGCGGGAGACCTCGTAGGCGAAATCGACGTGGCCGGGGGTGTCGATCAGGTTGAGGATATACGTTTCGCCATCGTTGGCGGGGTATTCGATGCGCACGGTGTTGGCTTTGATCGTGATGCCACGCTCGCGCTCGATATCCATGCTGTCGAGAAGCTGTTCCTGCATGTCGCGATCCGCCACAGTGCCGGTGCCCTGGATCAGGCGATCGGCAAGGGTGGATTTACCGTGGTCAATGTGGGCCACGATCGAGAAATTGCGGATGCGGTTTAGGTCGGTCATAGTGAGGATATGTAGGGGTTTTTGTGGTTTGTCGAGGGGGGCTCAAAAGGCGCGTGATGGAAATTGACTATTCTGGATATCCAAGCATGAACGGCTGGGACCAACGTCAGGATTTGAGGCGCGCCGTCGGCACGAGGTACAACCTTCTGTTGATACCTGAATTCTTGAAGGACCCGAGCCACGATGTAGTATTGCTTGACGCTTTTGCTTACTTACTTCGCTCTTCCCTGCGGGTGGTCTTTTCTGATGACGAACGAATTACATTGCGTCGTGTCAGCCGCGAAAGGAAAATGAAGTATTCGAATAGTTCGATCGACTACTTTACCGAAATGGCAAATTCGCATGACTGGAGGACAGGTATTCCTAGTCCCTTTCGGGACGAAGTCGAATTAGAGGCGATGATATGGGACGTCGAATACAAAACTCACATTTTTGAACAAAACGCCCGATACGATATGATGGATGACTGGGATCGCAAGTATGCACAGCTGAAACAGTACTTTCTAGACAACGCGCCGACTTGGGGTTTTTGGAGTCGTTGGTATGACGGGATGTTAACTGGTCGCCCATTGAATTGGGAGCTTCAGCGGGACGTGGTGCTGCAGATTGCAGACGAGGATTGGGAGAAGGGGGCGGGACATATTGCGGGGCTGATTGAGCAGATTGAAAGGGCCAGTATTCGAGGCCCATCGCAAAAAGAAGTCGAAACACAGGTTCAGAAAGTGCTGCAAAATGCGCTGGTTCACGAGACCTCTGCGCGAGGGCTTGAGCGTTTGGTGCAAATGGCAATTGACGCTTACCGCCGCGAAATCTCAAATGCGTTGCCAGATGAACTTGAGCCATTGGAACATTTGCCGTTCATTTTTGACGCTATTGCAGTGATTTTGGCTGGGCAGGCTCCTGCAACACAAAAGGAAGCGAAGCTCTGTCACCTGGTCACAGAAATGGCTGCGACCATTGATACACTGAACAGACGGTTGAGTGGTTGGAAAAGCCGACAGACAGGAAATAGTGGGCGACAGCTTTTCGCGGATGCATTTTACGCAAGAGCCGGAGAACGCAGTGCGGATGCGATGACACAGGCAGTTGCCCAATGTTTTCAAGATGTGATTTTGCCTGAGGTGGGGCGGGATTTCCCTCAGATTGGCAAAGACTAAAGTCAGCTTGGTAGGGCCGGAATCGAGCCGCTGGACTTGGGTTTTGTCTGGATTGCATGTGAGTTAGTGTCGCATACACTACTGCCCCTCTCGGCCAAACCAGCTGTGCCTAAACGCCCCTTATGCGTCAACCGTCGCCTTGTAATTCTCCACCGCTTTTTGCACTTGTTCGCGCGACCAAATGCCCATGGACCGCACGGTCAGGAGGTTATCCACCGTACTCAGATCGTCGGGCAGGCTATCGACGGTTTCGTGCACCATTTCGAGCGGTTCTTCGAAGTTAAACGGAGGTGTTCTGGGATTCATGCGTTTGAATTTTCCGTTCACCTCTAACCTTAGGTTCTTTTCCTGATGATGCATCGTCATGAAAAGGTAGGGGATGTCGGAGTTCGCGAAATTTTCAAAAAACGCCCAGCGGAGCCACCACTTCAGATGGAACAGGCAGTCTCGCACCATGATCATATCCGCGCGCGGCAAGAGGTCTTCTGTAATGTCGAGCTCGATAAACATTCGGTTTTTGTCGGCATAACGCTTTTTGTTCGCCTCAATAACGGAATGCGAGATGTCGGCGCCAATGTAGTGCATTCCAGACGTGTCAACGGAGGACATCCAATTCCAATCGCCGCATGGCGCGTCTAAAAACGTCTTTACGTTGTAGCGTTCAAAAATGCCTGGAAGGGCAGTGCGCAGGCGGCGCGTGTATTCGAGCGTGGAGCCTGACCCTGATCTCGTGGCATCTGCACTTAAATTGCTCCAGTCCGCATTTTCAAAAACGTCTCGCAACTTCTCGCGCATGCTCTCGTCTCCCAATTTAATGCCTGTCGATGCTTACTGCACCAATCGTTGTTTTCTATTGTGCCGCAGCGCTCCGGTCTGTGCCAGACTATATTTAGCGTTTGTTTTGCAGCACTCTTTAAACGCGCACGCAATCTGGCCATGCCCCACCAAATTCTTTCAGGGCGTCGTGGAACATTTTTACGATGGCCTCTTGCTGGCTGCCGCCTGTTGAACGGAAATTGCGGGTTCTGGCACCTGGTGGCCAATCTAGCCGGAGAACCGAGCGCATTATGACGTCTTTGCGGGTGCCTTCGAGTTTGAATTTGACTGTGCTAAATCGTCCGCCGCAATTTGGCGTAAGGCGCCCGTTCAGTGCATCGCCTAGCTTTCGTGCAAGGCTCTCAGCGGTTTCGGCCTTTGCGACAGATGGCAAGAGCAGTGATCCGGTGCTGGCGAGGATCAGGGCGGTTGCGTCGCGTCTGGTCAGATGTGTCATGCTATCCACCTGCGTAGCCAAGGGTTTTGAGGGCGGTTTCGATTTCGTCTAAAATGACTGGATCGTCGATTGTGGCGGGCATTTTGTAGGCCTTGCCATCGGCGATGTTCGCCATCGTGCCGCGCAGGATTTTGCCCGAACGGGTTTTGGGCAGACGCTCGACTACGACGGTGTGTTTGAACGCGGCGACAGGGCCGATTTGATCGCGCACCATTTGCAGGCATTCGGCGACGATATCGGCGTCGGATTTTGTGGTGCCTGTGTTGGTGCAGACAAAGCCGAGCGGCAGTTGGCCTTTCAGTTGGTCTGTCACGCCGATGACGGCACATTCAGCCACGTCTTCGTGGCCGGCGAGGACTTCTTCCATCGCGCCTGTCGAGAGGCGGTGGCCGGCGACGTTGATGACGTCATCGGTGCGGGCCATGATGTAGAGATAGCCGTCTTCGTCGATGTAGCCTGCATCTCCGGTTTCGTAATAGCCGGGGAAGGCGTTGAGATAGCTGGATTTATAGCGCTCTTCGGCATTCCATAGCGTGGGGAGTGTGCCAGGTGGTAAGGGAAGTTTAACGACGATGGCGCCCAGTTCGCCCGGCGGCATTGGGTGGCCGTCTTCACCCAGGATTTGCACATCATAGCCGGGCATGGCCAAGGATGGCGAGCCGATCTTGACTGGCAAATGTTCGATCCCCAGCGGGTTGGCGGCAATGGAATAGCCAGTTTCGGTTTGCCACCAATGGTCGATCACCGGGACGCCAAGCTGCTTTTCGGCCCAGTGGATGGTGTCGGGATCGGCGCGCTCACCGGCGAGATAGAGCGCTTTGAGAGTGCTGAGGTCGTAGTTTTTGATCAATGCGCCTTTTGGATCTTCGCGTTTGATAGCGCGGAATGCGGTGGGGGCGGTGAACAAGACTTTGATGTCGTGCTCTTCGATCATACGCCAGAAGGTGCCCGCATCGGGTGTGCCGATGGGCTTGCCTTCAAACACGATTGTGGTGTTGCCGTGGATCAGAGGGGCGTAGCAAATGTAGGAGTGGCCGACGACCCAACCGACATCAGAGGCGGCCCAGAACACATCACCGGGGTCGACGTTGTAGATGTTCTTCATTGTCCAGTTGAGCGCGACAAGGTGGCCCGCCGTGTGGCGCACGACGCCCTTTGGTTGGCCGGTGGTGCCGGAGGTGTAGAGGATATAGGCGGGGTGGTTGCCTTCGACGGGCACGCACGCGACCGGGGTGGCGGAGGCAATTAGGTCGGTCCACTCAAAGTCGCGCCCTGCGATGAGGGTGGCAGGCGATTGCTCGCGCTGAAGGATTACGGTGAATTCTGGCTTGTGGCTGGCGGTATCGATGGCGGCATCCAGCAGCGGTTTGTATTCAACGATGCGCCCCGGTTCTATGCCGCAAGAGCCAGCGATGATCGCCTTGGGTGTGGCATCGTCAATGCGCACGGCAAGTTCGTTTGCAGCAAATCCACCGAAGACAACCGAGTGGATAGCACCGATGCGCGCACAGGCGAGCATGGCGATCAGCGCCTCTGGCACCATGGGCATATAAATGATGACGCGGTCGCCTTTGGTCACACCTTTGGCGGCCAAGCCACCTGCAAGGCGCGACACCTGATCCTTGAGCTCGGCAAATGTGATGTGGCGCTTGGTGTCGGTGACCGGGCTGTCGTAGATGATTGCGGCCTGATCGCCGCATCCGTTTTCAACGTGCCGGTCAACAGCGTTCCAGCATGTGTTGACGCGGGCATCGGCAAACCATTCGTACATGGGGGCTGCTTCATCGCTGAGGGCTTTGGTCGGGGCGCGGTCCCAATCAATGGCTTTGGCGGCGTCCATCCAGAAAGCTTCCGGATCGGATTTCCAGGCGGCGTAAATTTCGGCGTATCCCATGGCGTCTCTCCTCAGTCGCGCAACGCTTAAGAGTTACGCCGCGATTGGGGGTGCGGGCAAGGGATGTTACCGCGAACACGCGCACGCATGGTCAGAAAGTTTGCAAGATTTGCTATTCAAACGAGGGATAGTTTGCAAAGTCGCGGCGGCTTTGCTGGGAGGTGCAAACTATTGCCTCGAGCTGCTAATTTGCAAATTTTTCTAACCGTAATGCGCCACGGGTGTGCCGGCCAAAGCCGAGATGTTGAGCAAACCGCGCGCGGTTATCGAAGGTGTGACGATCTGTGCCTTGTTGCCCATACCCATCAAAATTGGTCCCACTTCAAGGCCAGATGCGCGCATTTTCAATATGTTACGCACGGCAGAGGCCGCATCAGCGTTGGCAAAGACAAGAACGTTAGCGGCCCCTTCAAAGCGAGACTCGGGCATGATGCGGGCGCGTAATTCCTGATCGAGCGCGCTGTCGGTGTGCATTTCGCCTTCGTATTCAAAATCGCGGGGTTCGCTGTCAAGGATCGCCATGGCGGCCCGCATGCGCCGCCCGGTATCGCTATCTAAATTGCCGAATTGGCTATGGCTGCACAGCGCAATCTTGGCTTCTGTGCCAAAGCGGCGGACGTGACGCGCAGCCGCAATGACGGTTTCGGCGATCTGTTCCGCTGAGGGTTCGGCGTGGATGTGCGTGTCGGCGATGAACAGCGGGCCGCTTTCCTGGATCATCAGGGACAGGGCGCCTGCGGGGTGACGGCCTTCTTCTGCAAGCACTTCTTTGATGTATTTCAGATGCCAGAGGTATTGGCCAAAGGTGCCGCAGATCACGCTGTCGGCCTCGCCGCGATGCACCATGACCGCGCCAATCGCGGTGGTGTTGGTGCGCATGATCGCGCGGGCAAGGTCCGGGGTGACACCGCGACGCTGCATCAGATTGTGATAAGTTGTCCAGTAATCGCGGTAGCGCGGATCATTTTCGGGGTTCACGATCTCATAATCGACACCCGCTTTCAGAGGCAGTCCAAGACGCTTGGCGCGGGTTTCGATCACCTCAGGGCGTCCAATCAGGATCGGGCGATCTGTCATTTCCTCTAGCATCGCGTTGGCAGCGCGCAAAACACGTTCATCCTCGCCTTCGGCAAAGACGATTTTTCGTTCTGCTGTGGCCGCCGCTTCGAACACAGGGCGCATGAAGAGGGCGGATTTGAAAACCGAGCCATCGAGTTTTTGTTTGTAGGCCGCGATATCTTCCAAGGGGCGTGTGGCGACGCCTGTTTCCATCGCTGCTTTGGCAACAGCGGTGGCAACAACGCCCATCAGTCGCGGATCAAACGGTTTCGGGATCAGATATTCAGGACCAAAGGTCAGCTCTTCGCCTTTGTAGGCGGCTGCGGCTTCGGCGCTTGTTGTGGCGCGCGCCAGTTGTGCGATGCCCTCAACACAGGCGACTTTCATCTCGTCATTGATGGTGGTTGCGCCAACGTCGAGTGCGCCGCGGAAAATGAAAGGAAAGCACAGGACGTTGTTAACTTGATTGGGCGTGTCAGAGCGGCCCGTGGCGATAATCGCATTGGGTGCAATCGAGCGGGCCTCTTCCGGTTTGATTTCCGGGTTTGGGTTGGCGAGCGCGAAGATGATCGGCGGGCTGGTCATTTGGCCAACCATTGAGGGTTTGAGCACGCCGGGACCAGAGAGGCCAAGGAACATGTCGGCACCGTCGATCACCTGGGCGAGGGTTTTGGGGCCGCCGGGTTGGGCGAATTCGGCCTTTTGCGGAGTCATATCTGCCTCGCGGCCTTCATAAACCAAACCTTCTAGATCGACCAACCAGACGTTTTCGCGTTTGAGCCCAAGTTTCAGCAACATGTTGAGGCAAGCGATGCCTGCAGCACCTCCGCCCGTAGACACAACCTTGATGTCCTCGAATTTCTTGCCCGCGACGTGCAGCGCGTTGGTGGCCGCAGCGCCGACGACAATGGCTGTGCCGTGCTGATCATCGTGAAACACGGGGATGTTCATTCGCTCGCGACAAATTTGTTCAACGATAAAACAATCGGGTGCTTTGATGTCTTCGAGGTTGATTGCGCCGAACGTCGGTTCCAGTGCGCAGACGATCTCGGCCAGCTTTTCGGGATCACTTTCGTCAAGCTCAATGTCAAAGCAATCGATGTTCGCGAAGGTTTTGAAAAGCACGGCTTTGCCTTCCATCACAGGTTTGGAGGCGAGGGCTCCGATATTGCCAAGGCCAAGCACAGCAGTGCCATTGGTGACCACACCAACCATATTCCCGCGCGCGGTGTAGCGGCGTGAAGTGAGTGGATCGGCTTTAATCTCTAGGCAAGCCTCGGCCACGCCAGGGCTGTAGGCGCGTGCCAGATCGCGGCCGTTGGCCAGCGGTTTGGTGGCGCGAATTTCCAGTTTTCCGGGTTTTGGATGTTCGTGATAATCAAGCGCCGCTTGTCTGAGGGCCTGCTCGCGTGGGTCGCTTGTCATCGTTTCTTCCTAATATAGTTTAACGTTAAACTACTTTCTGAGCATCGTATACTGGCGCCTTTTGTACAGGTCAATAAGCGCATGGCTACTTTGGTTGAAAGAAGGCGACCCGGCAAGTGTTACGCGCTTGCGTTCGCTTTGCGGGCGCGCCAGTTTGGGCGGAGCTGCAAAGGAATACAAATGGATCTGATCGACGCCGCGAGCGCTGTGCGTGAAAATGCGTATGTCCCCTATTCAAACTTCAAAGTGGGTGCAGCTCTCCGCACTAAGGCTGGCACGGTTTATGTCGGCTGCAATGTTGAGAATGTGGCTTACCCTGAGGGCACCTGTGCCGAGGCGGGTGCGATAGCCGCAATGGTTGCGGGCGGCGAGACGGCGCTTGCCGAAATTACGGTGATCGCTGATAGCCCGCAGCCGGTCGCGCCTTGCGGAGGGTGTCGGCAAAAGATTTTTGAGTTTGCGTCGAGCGATGCGACGATCATTCTGGCAACGACAAGGGGTGACACGCAAAAAATGGCGGTGGCCGATTTGTTGCCGGGCGCCTTTGTCAAAGCACATATGGACAACGCCTGATGGATGCACGGACAGTCATAGAAAAAGTACGCGATGGCGTGGAACCGACGCAGGCCGAGCTGAACTGGTTTGCCAATAGTCTTGCCAGTGGGGGTGTGTCGGATGCGCAGGCTGGTGCCTTTGCTATGGCTGTTTGCACCAAAGGGCTGACGGAAGAGGCCCGAGTTGCGCTGACGTTGGCGATGCGCGACAGCGGCACGGTGATGTCGTGGGACCGTCCGGTGATCGACAAGCACTCAACTGGCGGCATTGGCGATGCGGTTTCGCTATTGCTGGCGCCACTGCTTGCCTGCGCCGGTGCTGCGGTTCCGATGATTTCGGGACGTGGTCTTGGGCATACAGGTGGCACGCTGGATAAGCTTGAGGCGATACCGGGAGTTGTGACCGAGGTGGATGACGCGCAATTCCGCAAAATGGTCGATGAGTTGGGGTGCGCCATCGTTTCTGCAGGCGCAAATATGGCTCCGGCGGACAAGAGGCTTTATAGTGTGCGCGATGTGACAGGGACGGTTGAGAGCATCGATCTGATCACCGCGTCGATCCTTTCCAAGAAACTCGCGGCTGGGCTTAATACGTTGATATTGGACGTGAAAGCGGGCTCTGGCGCGTTTATGGGTACAGTTGATGAGGCGCGCACCTTGGCGCAATCGTTGGTCAAGACGGCCAATGGGGCGGGGTGTAAAACGGCTGCATTAGTCACCGATATGAGTCAGCCGCTGGCGCCCGCTGCGGGAAATGCATTGGAAGTCGTTGAGGTTATGGAAGCGCTAACGGCGCCGAAAAACTCGCGGTTGATCGAGCTGACGTTGGCGCTTGGGGCCGAATTGATGGTTCTGGCGGGCATGGACACAAGTCCCGAGGTGGCGGCCGTTAAGCTGCGCGATGCCTTGCAATCGGGGCAGGCGGCCGAGGTGTTTGAACGCATGGTGGCAGCTTTGGGTGGGCCTTCGGACTTTGCGACAAGCTGGCGGGGGCGGTTGCCCGAGGCGAATGTGATCCGTGAAATATCTGCGGGCGAGGGTGGCATTGTGAACGCCATGGATGGTCATGCGATTGGGGTTGCGGTGGTTGCCATGGGGGGTGGTCGGCAGAGGGCACGCGATCGGATTGATCCGTCTGTGGGCTTTTCTGATATCGCTCCGCTTGGCACGAGCGTGTCAAAGGGGGATCCGATTGCCCGGTTGCATGCGGGCAGCGAAAAGGCGGCGATTGCTGCTGAGCGCGCTTTCAAAGCGGCGGTAAAAATTGGCGGCCCGGTTGAGGCCACGCCCCTTTTGATTGATCGGGTGGGCTGATGGCGCGCGCGTTTCTTGTTGTCTTGGATAGCGTTGGAGCCGGTGGTGCGCCGGATGCGGCGCAGTATTTCAATGGAGATGTGCCCGATACCGGGTCCAACACCCTTGGCCATATCGCGCAATCTTGCGCGAGTGGCAAAGCCGAAGAGGGGCGCAGCGGGCTGTTGAAAATGCCCAATTTGGATAGTCTTGGGCTTGGAGCAGCGGTGCGGTTGGCTTCGGGAGTGGACATGCCGGGATTTGAAGCTGACCCGACTGGGCTTTGGGGTGCGGCGACGGAAGTCTCTCGTGGGAAGGACACGCCTTCGGGGCATTGGGAATTGGCTGGCGTGCCGGTGCCTTGGGACTGGCACACTTTTCCTAATGAGCAACCTGCGTTTCCAAACGATGTTTTAGAAGCGGCGGCGCGGGCGGCTGGAACGGACGGGACTTTGTCCAATTGTCATGCGTCCGGCACGACGGTGATCGCGGAGTATGGGGAAGAGCATCTGAAAACTGGCTGGCCGATTTGTTATACGTCCATTGATAGCGTGTTTCAGATTGCAGCCCATGAAGAGCATTTCGGTTTGGAGCGGTTATTGGATATGTGCCGCACACTTGCGCCGATGTTGCACGCGCGCAAACTAGGTCGGGTGATTGCACGTCCTTTTGTTGGTGACTCGACCGCAGACTTTAAGCGCACCGCGAACCGCCGCGATTTTGCGATTGAGCCGCCTGCGCCAACTCTTTGTGACTGGGTGCATGAGGCTGGGCATCCGGTGCATGGCGTTGGAAAAATCGGTGATATTTTTTCAATGCGCGGTATCCGAGACGTGGCCAAGGGCCGAGATCTAAAGCTGATGGAAGATCTTGTGAGCTTGGCGGAAACGGCTGAGGAGGGCAGTTTTACCTTTGCCAATTTCGTTGAATTTGACAGCGAGTATGGTCATCGCCGTGACGTGTCTGGTTATGCGCGTGCGCTTGAGTGGTTTGATGGGGAGGTGCCGCGTCTGTTGAGCCATCTGAAAGACGGCGATTTGATCCTATTCACTGCCGATCATGGGAATGATCCTACTTGGGTTGGCACCGATCATACGCGGGAACGTGTGCCGGTGGTTGCCTTTGGTGTGGGGGAGCATGAAATCGGGCAGGTGGCCTTTGCTGACGTAGCTGCTAGCATTGCGCAACATCTGGGTTTGGAGCCGCGCGGGGTTGGGGCTTCGTTTTTGCCTGTATGAGTTTTGCTGGAATGAAATGGGGGCCTTGAATGGGCGAACATCTGACAATCGTTGATCATCCGCTGGTGCAGCACAAGCTGACGTTGATGCGGGATCAGGACACGCCGACGGCTGTGTTTCGTCAACTGCTGCGTGAGATCAGCACGCTTTTGGCCTATGAGGTGACGCGCAATCTGGCGATGACCACGCGCAAGGTGACCACCCCGGTTGAGGCAATGGACGCGCCGGTTTTGGCCGGGCGCAAGCTGGCGCTGGTTTCGATATTGCGTGCTGGCAACGGATTGTTGGACGGGATGCTGGATTTGATTCCCTCGGCGCGTGTGGGTTTTGTGGGACTTTATCGCGATGAAGAAACGCTGAAGCCTGTGCAGTATTACTGCAAGCTTCCCGGTGAAATGCCCAACCGTTTGGTGATCGCAGTTGATCCGATGTTGGCCACAGGCAACTCTTCGGCGGCTGCGATTGATCTCATCAAAGAACAAGGAGCAACCGATATTCGGTTCATGTGTCTGCTGGCGGCACCCGAAGGTGTGGCCCGGATGAAAGAGGCGCACCCGGATGTACCGATTGTAACCGCAGCTTTGGATGAGAAGCTGAACGAGCTTGGGTATATCGTGCCTGGGCTTGGTGATGCGGGTGATCGGATGTTTGGAACGAAATAGGGGTCAATCGCAGCAATTTGCGATCAGACCCGGGGAGAGGGTCGTTACTGGAAGATGAGCACTCTTCAGCTTTTCTTGATACTTGGAGCGCTTTGGGTGTGGCTTGGGTTCAACCTAAGCAACATCCGAGATCGCCATTTTCCAGGGGTGCATGACTGGGTTCTGTTGGTGTTTTGGTTTTTGATGGCCATCCTTCCAATCGCTTTTATCGCCTGGAAAGCTGGAAGTTTTCGCGGTTTTTAAGGGCAGGCCTGCGCGCTATTCGCCACAAATGCCCTGTAATGCGATCCACTCGCCATCAGACAGCAAGGGGGGCGTGGTGGTTGAGCTTGCTGCAATCAAGGTGGCGGTGCTTTCACCGGAAATGTCGCGGGCGTATCCATAGGGTGCGCTGTCAATGGCTGCCATTTCCATGCGGGACAAAAGGGCACTGTCTGCCACCGGGTTTGGTGTTTGTGCGGCAAGCCATTCTGCCATGCGGGGCAAAGCAGCGCCGGGCAATTTCGCGGTGGTCAAAAGGCTGATTGATGCGCGCAATCCGGCCGCTTCCAGCAGGCCTATGATTGGATCATCTTGCATGCGTCGCGCATCGGCAGCCATCAGGAAACCGGCCAAAACTTCGGGCGTTTCAAAATCCTCGACCAGCGTATGCCCGATCAGGATGGTGCCGCCGGGCAGAGTTGCGGTTTCCGAAATGGCGGAAGGGACAACAACCAAACGTGTTGTGCCTGCAGGGAATAGTCTGGTTTGAAGCGCTCCAAGAGCGGCGCGCCCGACGGGTTCACCGCAAGCGGCGCCCGTGACTCGCTCCATTTCTGCAAGAAGTCCTGTGCCAATGCTGCTTTTGGCAGCAGCGGGTACAAGCGAAGCGGTGTAGCGCGTGATAGCGCCGGGCCCCCAAAAGACCAATGCGCCAACGGCTGCAAGAGCGACAAGACCACTTAAAGCGCTTCGCAATCGCGATGGAGTCTTGCCATTGCCTCGCACGGCGCGCAGCACCTGTTCGATGGCGCCGATCATTTCGGGATCATTGAGTTCGATGGTTTCCGGCGCGTCAGTGCCCGGCGCATAAAGGGCAGGCACCTCGCCAGGGTTCAGGCGCACAATTGCAGGCAGTGACCAATGGGTGAGGGCTGTTCCATTGGCGTCCCCGATGGTGAGTGTAGCTTTGCCGATTGAGATAACTACATCGCGGCGCTGGGCATCCGTTTCCGGACGCCAGATCGCTTCGGCCTCCAGCCGTTGGTATTTCTCAAGCACCGTCACGCCGGTTTCATGCCCCTCACCGCTCGCGTTTTCACTACCTTAGCCCATGCGCGAAAGCCTCACAATCAATGCGGCCTCCTTGCGTCAGTCGCGATCAAAGCGTAGCAGGGAGGCGAGTAAAAACGGGAAGACTGGGCCAATGAGTGACGATCCGAAGACCCTTGTATCGACGGAATGGTTGGCAGCGCATTTGCGTGATCCGGATCTGCGGATTTTTGATGCGACCTATCATTTGCCGAATGTGGACAGGGATGCGCGGGCCGAATACGAACGAGGGCATATACCGGGTGCGCGTTTTTTCGACATTGATGAGATTTCTGATCAGCGCTCGAACCTGCCGCATATGATGCCGCCGCCAGAGAAATTCATATCGCGGATGCGCGCAATGGGCGTGGGTGATGGGCATCAGGTTGTTGTCTACGACACAGCTGGTTTGTTTTCGGCAGCGCGCGTTTGGTGGATGTTCCGGCACATGGGCAAGACAGACATTGCGGTGCTGGATGGGGGGTACGCCAAGTGGATCGCCGAGGGACGCGAGACTGAGGACTTGGCCCCGATCATGCGTGACCGACACATCACGGTGACCAAGCAGAACCAGTTGGTGAAGGATGTTACGCAGGTGGCTGCGGCGTCCAAATTGAAGGATTTCGAGATTGTGGATGCGCGCGCACCTGCTCGGTTTCGTGGCGACGCGCCCGAGCCACGTGAAGGTCTGCGTGCTGGACGCATTCCGGGGTCAAAGAACGTGCCTTACGCGACGCTTTTGAATGACGATGGCACGATGCTGCCATTGGCGGCTCTGCGCAGCGCGTTTGAGAGCGCCGGCGTTGATCTGAAAAAGCCTATTATCACGTCCTGCGGTTCTGGTGTTACTGCTTGTATCTTGGACCTCGCCCTTGAGCGGATTGGGCATAAGGACCACGCGGTCTACGACGGCTCGTGGTCCGAGTGGGGTATCTACGACGATCTGGGGATCGAAACAGGATGACGCTGCAAAAGGCAGGCACGGAGCTGGATTACACGATTACGTGGCTCGAGATGACGGCGTGTCCTGACTACGACTGGCCGCACCTGCCGCTTGGGCGAACGGCGTCTTTGCTCAAGGCCGAAGCGCCGCCGGTTTGGTATTTCCTGTCTTTGTATGACGCAGTTGGGCGCGATTATGCATGGGAAGATATCCATGGCTGGGAACATCAACGGATCGAGGACTGGTTAGCGAACGATCGCATGTCGCTTTACACGCTGGTCGAACACGGCTGGCCGCAGGGCTTTTTCATGTTGGAAGACGTACGCGATGGCGTCTGTGATTTGGCGTATCTTGGAATGGTACCGGAAGCTGTTGGTCGTGGGCTGGGGCAGTATTTGCTGCGCACTGCGATTCTAACGGCTTGGGATCGCGAGCGCACCAAGAAGCTTACAATCAATACCTGCACACTTGATCATCCCCGTGCCCTTGCGCTTTATCAGAAAAACGGGTTCACCCCGATTAAGCGAGAGAACCGCAGCCGGGTGTTGACTCGCGATCGGGACCTTTCGCGCATTCCATCTTGAGGACGATTTGATGCTGACCAACCTAAAGCCGCAACCTGCAGACAAAATTTTGGCCCTTGGAAAGGCGTTTCGCGAGGATCCGCGCAGCGATAAGATTGATATGGGCGTGGGCGTCTATCGCAATGCAGAAGGCGTGACGCCGGTGATGCGCGCGGTGAAGGCGGCGGAGCAAACGTTGGTCGATACCCAGGGGTCGAAGGCCTACACTTCGTTGTCGGGTGATCCAGCGTTTTGTGCGTCGATGCGGTCTTTGATTTTGGGTGACGCGGTTGATGCGGGCCGTGTTGCCGCGGCGGCAACACCAGGCGGAACTGGTGCGATCCGGCAGGGGTTTGAGCTGGTGCGTT
The DNA here is from genome assembly GCA_039942715.1 of Paracoccaceae bacterium. Classification (GTDB taxonomy): domain Bacteria; phylum Pseudomonadota; class Alphaproteobacteria; order Rhodobacterales; family Rhodobacteraceae; genus JABDJX01. The sequence continues at coordinate 827,687 of JBDVBY010000006.1, read as the reverse complement.
ACGCGAACCCTGAGGCGACGATTTGGGTGTCGTCGCCGACTTGGCCGAACCATTTGTCGATTTTGAAGTTCATGGGGTTACCGTTTCGCGAGTATCGCTATTTTGACGAGGCAACCCGCAGCGTTGATTTTGAAGGTATGATGGCCGATTTGGCTGAGGTAAAAGCCGGTGATGCTGTGTTGTTGCATGGTTGTTGTCACAATCCAACGGGCGCGAACCTAACGCTTGAAGAGTGGCAGACGGTTGCAGATCATTTGCAGGCAACGGGCGCTGTGCCTTTTGTCGATATCGCGTACCAAGGGTTTGGCGACGGGCTGGAAGAAGACGGCAAGGGTGTGCGTTTGTTGGCGAGCCAGTTGCCGGAGCTGCTTATCGCGGCGAGTTGTTCAAAGAACTTTGGGATTTATCGCGAGCGGACTGGCATTTTGATGGCGATGACGCCGGATACGAAAAGCCAAGGTGAGGCGCAGGCGACTTTGGCCTTTTTGAACCGGCAGAATTACTCTTTTCCGCCAGACCATGGGGCGCGGGTTGTGCAGATGATTTTGGACGACCCTGCTTTGCGGGCTGACTGGCAGGGCGAGTTAGAAGAAGTGCGGCTTGGCATGTTGGGTTTGCGCGAATATCTGGCGCGCGAATTGCGGCAGCGGACCAATTCGGACAAGTTTGATTTCATTGCCCATCATCGCGGCATGTTTTCGCGCCTAGGGGCGCGCCCTGAGCAGGTTGAGATGCTGCGCAGTACCCACGGAATTTACATGGTGGGTGATAGTCGTATCAATATTGCCGGGTTGAATGCCGAAACGGTGCCTGTTTTGGCAGCGGCCATTGTTGAGGTTGGGGTTTAAAGTTTCCCCGCGCTTACGCGCGGCGATCTACTGGAGGGGCGCTGCCCCTCCAGACCTCCCCGGGATATTTAAAACAAGAAGAAATGATGTGCGTTAGCTGTGTTCGCGCAGGATCGCGCCTGCGAGATAGAGCGAGCCGCAGATAAGCACGCGCGCATTTGGCGTTCCAATTGTGATTTTGGCGAGCGCATCGGCGACGGAAATTGCTTCTTCAGCTTTTAGACCAACATCTTTTGCAGCCTTTGCCGTTACGGATGCAGGCAGCGTTGCAGCCTCGCCGGGGATGGCGACGGCGTAGAGTGATTTGGCGTGATTTGCGAGTGGGCGCAGGTATCCTGCTACGTCTTTGGTGGAAAGCATGCCGCAAATCATGTGGGTTGGACGCATTGGCAATCGGGAAAGTGTTTCTGCGAGTGCGGCACCTGCAGCCGGGTTGTGGCCTCCGTCGAGCCAGAGTTCTGCATCCGGGGCTGCGTCAATCAGTGGGCCGTTTTCGAGCTTTTGCATCCGAGCAGGCCAATAAGTTTGCGTAAGCGCTCCGTTGGCGGCTGTTTCGTCAAACCCAAGGTGGCGCAGAGCGGCGATGGCCATGCCTGCGTTGCCGATTTGATGCGCGCCGCGCAGAGTCGGTAAAGGCAGGTCCAGCAGGCCGGTTTCATCCTGATAGATCATGCGGCCATTTTCTTCGCTAGCATGCCAATGTTGGCCAAAGGCAAGAATCGGTGCGCCGTATTTTTGCGCTTCGGATTCGATCACCTCAAGCCCTTCCTCGTGTTGAGGGCCGATGATGACAGGGATGCCGCGTTTGATGATGCCCGCTTTTTCAAAAGCGATTTTTGCGATGGTATCGCCCAAGAATTGCTGATGATCGAGATCGACGGTGGTGATGATTGTTAGGCGCGGATCATCAATGACATTTGTCGCGTCATGCCGCCCGCCAAGGCCTACTTCCAGAAGGGTCCAATCCGCTTTGGTGCGCGCGAAAGCAAGGAAAGCGGCAACCGTGGTGATCTCGAAATAGGTGATCGTTTCGCCGCCATTGGCCTCGTAAAGCTCGTCAAGGATGGCGGTAAGGTTTTCTTCTGAGATCAGCTTGCCTGCGACGCGAATACGTTCGTGAAATCGCGCAAGGTGGGGCGAGGTATAGGCGTGGACGGTTTGACCGGCGGCCTCAAGGCCCGCACGGATCATCGCCTGAACCGAACCTTTGCCGTTAGTCCCTGCGACGTGGATCACGGGTGGTTGCTTAAAATGGGGATCGCCCACAGCACTTAGGCAGCGGCCCATGCGGTCGAGCGTGAGGTCAATGACCTTTGGATGGAGCTTTTGCATGCGCTCCAAAATGGCGTCTGAGGTTGTCACCGGGCTGCCAAGTTTATTCTGCGGGTGCGTCGGCGGTTTCGGTTTGCGCGTCTGGTGCAGGCAAATCGGCCGTGACCGGCGGGGGCATGTGCATCAACAAACGCACAATGCGCACAAGCTCGTCTTTGAGGTCGCGGCGATGGGTGACGCGGTCAAGCATCCCATGATCCAGCAGGTATTCGGCACGCTGGAAGCCTTCCGGAAGCTTTTCACCGATGGTTTGTTGAATGACGCGGGGGCCAGCAAAACAGATAAGCGCATTGGGTTCAGCAATGTGAACATCGCCCAGCATAGCGTAGGATGCCGTGACACCGCCCGTAGTTGGGTGGGTCAGTACGACAATGTAGGGTAGGCCTGCTTCGCGCAGCATTTCGACCGCGACCGTTGTGCGGGGCATTTGCATCAGGCTGAGGATGCCTTCCTGCATGCGAGCGCCGCCAGCGGCGGAAAACAGGATAAGCGGGCGTTTTAGTTCTATCGCACGCTCGGCGGCGGCGATGATGGCGTTGCCCACGTACATGCCCATGGAACCGGCCATGAAGTTGAAATCCTGACAGGCGGCGATGATTGGTGTGCGGCCAATTTCGCCCTCGCCAACCAGCATCGCTTCGGGCTCACCTGTTGCTTTTTGTGAGGCTTTCAGGCGATCGGGGTATTTTTTCTGATCGCGAAATGACAGAGGATCGGCCTGTGGGGCTTCTACCGGGACGTCGACATAAACGCCGTTGTCAAAAAGTGCTGCAAAACGATCGCGCGCCGTCATTGGCATGTGGTGATCACAGCTTCCGCAGACCCCAAGGGCTTCGGTCAGTTCACGGTGAAACAGCATCGTGCCGCATTCAGGGCATTTAGACCAAAGGTTTTCCGGCACCTCGCGGCGGGAAAACAACGAATTGATCGTCGGTCTGACGTAGTTGGATATCCAGTTCATGACCTTCAGCCTGCGTGTTCTTGTTGCACTCAGTTAAGCGTGGTTTCTGGGAAATGCAATCATCTGGCCAACACCTTGCGGATCACGGCCCAGACGAAGATCACGGTCAGAAAATCTAGTACGAAGATTGGTGAGTAGGTTTCTATCGTGTCCAGCGACATGGTTGCGTTGAACAGGCTCAGGCCTGAAAACGAATCCTGCCAGCTTACCAAAAGGATGGCTAAGGTGTTGTTCGCAAAATGAAACCCCCATGCGGCACCGATGCTTCCGGTGCGCGCGGTCAGGTCTGCTGCGACAAGCGCGAAGAGGAATGTTCCGATGAGGCAGGCAACCGTAAAGGCCGTGGAATAGGTCGGATCATAGTGGAGTGCGGCAAACAGGAGCGACGGGGCAATCATCCAAGCGATGGGCGATTTAAAGCGCGCGGCCAATTGCGTTTGCAGATACCCGCGAAAAACGAGCTCTTCTGCGCCGGTTTGCAAAAGGACGCATAGTAGGGCGATAGGCAACCAAGCGAGCCAGATGCTTGGGTTCATGTTGAGAATGGGCCATCCAACAAAGGGCATGGTGGCGATGGCGATAACGGACATGACCGCGAGGCTGATGCCTGCGGCCAGGGTGAAGTGTCTAAATGTTTTTCTGGCAGGCCCAAAAAGCGTCATTATCTGGCGTTTTTGCCACCATCGCGCTGCCGCCATGCAGGCCAATCCTGAGCCTGCGATCGCTATAAGGCTAATCAAAACGCCCGACGGGCCCGGCTGTTCTTCCAAAAGGAGAGTATCGCTTTCGAAAGCGCCGGTGAACAGGCCTGCCGAACCGACCAAAGCGAAGGTCCACAAAACTGTCAGGATCACAATCGTGACCACGCCTAGAGCCAAGCGCCAAAGCGCTGGATAGGGTCGGGCAGGGTCAACCATCGGCGCAAATGGGGCGTAACTCATGCGCGGAACTTATGGCGGGCAGCGTCTGCGTCAACTGCAAAGCTTGTCACGAAAATCAACGCATTGTCTTGCCGAGGCCCGCGCACGGGTCTATGCCTTCTTCTCGCAAGTTCGGGAGTCTGCCATGCTTAAGAAAAAGTTCGACAAATCCAAAATGCCCAGCCGTCATGTGACACTTGGGCCTGCGCGTGCACCGCACCGCTCGTACTATTACGCGATGGGGATTTCCGAAGAAGAGATCGAACAGCCCTTTATCGGCGTGGCGACTTGCTGGAATGAAGCGGCGCCTTGCAACATTTCGCTGAACCGTCAGGCGCAGGCTGTAAAGCTTGGCGTAAAGGAAGGGTTTGGCACACCACGCGAGTTTACAACGATCACCGTGACGGACGGGATCGCGATGGGCCATGAGGGTATGCGCTCTTCGCTGGCCAGCCGCGAGGCGATTGCGGATACGGTTGAGCTTACCATGCGTGGTCACTGTTATGATGCAATTGTTGGGCTTGCGGGCTGTGACAAAAGCTTGCCGGGGATGATGATGGCGATGGTGCGTTTGAACGTGCCGTCGGTCTTTATCTACGGCGGATCGATCATGCCGGGCCGTCACAACGGTAAGGATGTGACTGTTCAGGACGTGTTTGAGGCCGTTGGTCGACATCAGGCGGGTGCGAACTCGGACGAAGAACTGCGGGCTTTGGAAAAGGTCGCCTGTCCGTCTGCAGGTGCTTGCGGCGGACAGTTTACCGCAAACACAATGGCTTGTGTGTCTGAGGCAGTTGGCCTTGCACTGCTCAACTCTTCTGGTGCACCGGCACCTTATGAAAGCCGCGATGCTTATTCTACCGCGTCGGGTTTGAAGGTTATGGAACTGCTGGAGCGCAACATTCGCGCGCGCGATATCGTGACGCGCAAGTCGCTGGAAAATGCGGCACGCGTTGTTGCGTGTACCGGTGGATCGACCAACGCTGGGCTGCACCTGCCTGCGATTGCGCATGAGGCAGGCATTGATTTCGATTTGGACGATGTCTGCGATATCTTCCGCGACACGCCATACTTTGTTGACTTGAAGCCGGGCGGTCAGTTTGTGGCCAAAGACCTTTACGAGGTTGGTGGCGTTCCTGTTGTGATGAAGGAATTGCGCAAGGCAGGGCTAATCCATGAGGATTGCATCACGGCTAACGGTTGTACGATTGGCGAGGCTTTGGACACTGTTGAGGGCCACGCCGATGGGCGGGTGATCTATCCGATTGATAAGCCGATCACCAAAACTGGTGGTGTTGTTGGTCTTAAGGGCAATCTTGCGCCAGAAGGTGCGATCGTCAAAGTGGCGGGCATGTCCGAAGAAGAGCAGGTGTTTTCTGGTCCTGCGCGTGTGTTTGAATGCGAAGAAGATGCATTTGAGGCGGTCAAAGCGCGCACCTACAAAGAGGGTGAGGTTTTGGTAATCCGCAACGAAGGGCCAGCTTCTGGTCCGGGGATGCGCGAAATGCTTGCGACGACGGCGGCGTTGTCGGGGCAGGGCATGGGCAAAAAGGTTGCCTTGATCACCGATGGCCGTTTCTCGGGCGCGACGCGTGGGTTCTGTGTTGGCCACGTTGGTCCGGAAAGTGCGCGCGGTGGACCGATTGGCAAGCTTCAGGATGGCGATGTTATTACGATCAATGCGATCAGCGGCGAAATCTCGGTCGATCTGAACGAGGAAGAGCTTGAAGCGCGTCCCTATAATCCGCGCGAGACGATCTATGCCTCTGGCGCGCTTTGGAAATACGCGCAGCTTGTTGGTTCGACCCGACTAGGTGCCGTGACGCATCCCGGTGCCAAAGAGGAAAAGCATGTCTACATGGACCTGTAAGGCTGCTGTTGCTGCATTTGTTCTTAGTTTAGCTGGTTGCGAAGGTGGGTTTGACGTCAGCGGGTTTGGCGTTTCTCGCGCTGCGCCTGATCAGATTTCACTTCCTGATGGCCTGGTTGTTGCCGGGGCTGAGGGCTGGTGTGTTGATGTCGGAAGTTCTCAGTCGGGAGGTGCAACGAGCGTGGTTGTGCTGGGCAGCTGTGCAGCGATTGGCAGAGATGCCGACGCGCCGCGCCCTGAAGTACCCGGTGTGATGACCGTGTCTGTTGAGTCGGCTGGTTTGCAGGCGCCGCCAGCGGATGCGCTTGAGGCGTTTTTTGGAACGGACGATGGGTTGGCTGTTCTGGCGCGCGATGGCAATGCGGAGAGCGTGAGACTTTTGGAAAGTAAGCGCGACGGCGAATTGCTCTATCTGCACGCCGAGGACGCCACGGTGCTTCCCGGAACGTCGCCTGACTATTGGCGCGCTTTGTTTGATTTGAAAGGGCGGCTGGTTTCGGTGACCCTATTGGGCATTGCGGGGCGGCCAATTTCGTCTGCTGAAGGGTTAGCGGCGCTTCAATCTCAAATCGAACAGTTGATTGCGGCCAACGCCGCCTGAGCGTGGTTGAAAAAGGTCAATCTTCCGCCTTACAGTGGTCAGGGGGAGTCGCGTTTCTGACGGGGCTTTGTGATCTGCGTGCTCTTGGCTTATTTGACAAGCAAGCCGCCTTTTTGGGGAGCGTTTTAATCAATGGCGGGTCCGCTGACGGGACTTCTTGAGAAAGGGACGCTGCGTCGTTGGACGCGGGTGATGCATGCTGTCGAAGGCATGGACGCGTCTAGCCTGAAAACCGTTCGCACCCGTGCGCGTTCGCTCAATCGTCGTTTGGAACGTGTGTTGCATGTGGCTGATGGACGGCTGGCGCTGCCGTTTGCTGAAAGTGCCGCGATCCGCCGACCTATGCATGCGGATTGGGCGTGGCGGCCCGAACTTTGGTCAGGACCAATCAAGCCGGCCGGTATGGCGTCGGTTGCGAACAAAACGCGGATCGGGCGCGAAGCGAAGATATTCCACGACTGTGCGCATTCGGAGCTTTCGATATGCCAGATGCGCAACACCCGAAGCGAAGACATCGCACCCTATGGGCTGCGGATGGACGTTTTTCGTTTCGATGGATCGTTTCTAAGCCTTGTGCTGGACGTGCCGCATGAGGGGCTGGTGGAATTGTCGCGCCGTCATGTTGTTCGGCTTGATATTCGCGTGGAAACCGAACGTCCTTTGGAGATTTTTGGGCGTCTCAATGTGCGGCATGGTCCGAACGTAGAGCAATTGGTGCGCGAATTTGACGGATCAACGGGTGAATACTCGATTGAGTTTGATCTGGCTGCGACGCAGATGGATGAGACGCGGGTGGAACGCGCGTGGCTTGATCTGATCTTTGAAGGCCCGTCGATGAATGAAGTGGTTTTGCGCGACGTGACGCTGACCCGCAGACCACGGGCGGAAATCTGATGTCCGAGATGACGCTGACACGGATGCGGCTGGCCGAAGGCGTTTGGGAAGGGCTGCTCTCTGTGCGCGATGCCGTTCCACCGCGTTTGATGCTACGGCATGCAGGCGAGGTTGTGGGTGAACCCGAAACAACTGCGGCCGAGGCCGGGAACTGGCTGGTGCGGTTTCGCATTCCGCTGGATCGTCTATCGGACGGGGTCCAGACCTTTGTGATCGAAAATGCCGATACCGGGGACGCCTTGGCGCATGAAACCATCGTTGCTGGAGAGATTTTGGACGATGATCTGCGCGCCGAGGTAGATTTTTTGCGTGCTGAGTTGGATTTGCTAAAGCGTGCGTTCAGACGGCATTGTTCCGAGGACTAGCCTTTGTCGAGCACAAACCGCTTGTCGCAATAGCCGCATTCGACCCAGCCGGTGTCTTCATCAATCGACAGCCAGACGCGCGGGTGACCTAATGCGCCCTCTCCCCCATCACAGGCAATCCGGGTTTGTGTGACCTTTTCGACCTCGGGCGGTTCTTGCGATTGGGTGGTGTCAGACGGCATTTGGGCCTCGCCAATAGGATTCGTGATTTACGGGCACCCTAGTCGCAGTTTCGGGCGTGGCCAAGTGTCAGCGTTGGATTGCGGTTAAGGCGCGCGTCGTGATGCGACGTGCATGGGGCGCAAGGAACTGGCCAGTGCTTTTCGCGCCTGTCACTGTCGCGCGACCCGCCTTTAGCGCTGCTGTGCGGGAAATTTTGTATGTCGTCCGAAGACCAGAACTTGCCTGTTCCTTCAGCCAGAGACGATCAAGAGCTGTGCACATGTCGTTTTGGTCAAAACCTAGCAGGGCGACGATGCGCTCGGTGACAGCGGTTGCTTGCTCGCTGTCCATCCCATGGGTCGCCCATGTCTGAACAACTGCGCGCAATAGGTTTTGCCGCTCACGCTTTGTCGCGCCGGCTAGAATAAGATGCAGATCGGGTGCGCCTTCACGCATCAGATAGTCGAACGCATCTTTTGCTTCATCCTGTTCCAGATCAAAACCAGTTATGATTTGAAACGTGCTGTCAACGACGCGTTGATTGGCTTTGTTGGCGGCGGTTGCGACATAGATGATGCATGAAAGAAGTCGCTTGCGCTGGGTTTCCAGCGGTTCCGTCTGAGCGAGCTTTGCCAACTTTGTCTCGGCATATTCCCAACCTAGTGCGCCTGCGAGAAACGTAAGGCTGGCAGAGGCGAAATACGCGGCGTGTTTGGAGTGGTCCTCCATCGGGGGCATGCCGTCAATCATTGGGGGCGGTGCATCGCCGGAAAAGCAGATGTCGGCCAGCCAGCTTGATGTGCCCGTGCCGACATAAGCATCCAAGGCTGCAATGCAGCTTAGCCCAGAGAGCGATCCTAAGACAATTTCGCCTTTCTGCATCCCAAAAGGTCCGTTTCCTGAACGATTGACCTAATCTTAGGAAGGTAAATTGACGAAAATGTGGCTTAGTTTGCCTGCAGCATGCGCCCCAGAGGATTGCCGCCAACGACATGCAGGTGAAAGTGCGGCACGTCTTGAACGCCATGCGACCCGGCGTTCGAAATCATGCGGTAGCCGTCGCCCGTATCGGGCGTCACGCCAAGATCCTGTGCAATTTTCGCAAAGGTGCGCCAGAAATCCACGATCTCGGCCTCGCTTGCGTTGGCAGCAAAGTCATCCGCGGTCACATAAGCGCCCTTTGGAATGACAAGCACGTGGTGCGCGGCTTGGGGAGCAATGTCGGCGAAGGCCAGTGTGTGATCGGTTTCGGCCACCGTCTTGTTTGGAATTTCGCCGCGCAAGATTTTGGCGAAGATGTTCTGGTCGTCATAATCATAAGCCATGGGGCGCTTCCTTAGTCGACAAAGAGGTAATCTGTTTCCGCAATCTCGCGCGCTTTGGCCACTTCGATGCCAAGAAATTCCGCCAATGGGGTAGCGTTGTCTTCGGTCGTGGCGCGTTCGCGGATGCGGTGGAATTCGGGGAAATTCTGATCGCGGATCAATTCGCTTTCGCGATAAAAATTGTTTCGGATTGTCGGGACCAAGGTCTGGAACGCCAGATCAGAAGTATGTTCGCCGGCGAGACCCACGCGCTTGGCGTGACCCTGCAAGTAATCATCGGTGTAGTGGCAATCGATCTCTAACAGCTTGGTTTCGCTTCGATCCGAATAGAAGTCTTTGAACAAATCAAGGTTGGACGGGTCTAGGCAGATCATGAGTTGATCGGTTTCATAGTAGTCAAACAGCATCCGCATCAACGCGCGCCGGTGCCGGGTGCGCTTGGAGAGCGTCGCCTCGATGCCGCCAAGGTCGGGCATGGGTGTGGCTTCTTCGTCGAACAGGTACTCAATGGCGGGCAGGTTTGAGACAGAGCCGACGCGATCCATCAGGCGTTTGGCGACGTGCCATTTTTTGCAGGTTACGATCAAAAGCGAACGTTCGCGACCCAAGGTGGCGTCTTTTTCCCAAAAGCGCGGAGCAAAGCGTTCGCCAATGCGACCCTGTCCGGTCAGGAAAGTGAAAAGGCGCTGACCTTCGTTTGAGGTTTTAAAGGTGACGTTCTTGGTGGCGTAAAGTTTGCCAAGCCGCGCTTTGAGGTCATGCGCCTCTGGGCTGATTTTGCGGGCGAAGAGGAAATCCTGCGCCATAAGCAAATTGTAGTGGTCGTTATAAAAAGTAATCGGCATCCCATAGTCCGAGAACATCAGGAACGTCAGCGTGCGGTTTTCGATTTCGACATCCGGGACGACGTGGCGCACGAGTGTTTGGAAGAATGTCTCGTCCGGGATCCATGTTGTTTTGAAAAAGCGACGCACGTCTGGTCGGGCGGCGACGAATTCAAGGATAGCCTCGATGGTTTGGCGACGCAGGCACCACCACTGGCTGCCGATCATCATGCGAATGTCTTTGGGGACTTTGCGTTTCAGGCCAAGACGCTTTTGCAGTTCGAACGAGGCATAAAACAGATTGGCCTGCGAGCGCTCGTTGAACCAATGACGATAGATCAGGCGCTCTTCTTTGAAGCCGGTTTTGATCCAGTAACTGTCAAAGAAATCATGGCTTTCGATGAAATCTGCGTCACGTTCATCCAGCGCTGCGTGAATGTGCTCAGCCGTTTTGATTGGCATACAATCGCCTGAAAGCATGTAAAAATGCGTCGCCCGTGGAAAGGCATCAATCGCGGCCCGTACTGCAGACAGACTAGCTTCAACAAGGCTCCATTCGCCCCAGCCGCATTTTTGACGTTTGGACGGGATGACGACGTTTGGATTGTCGGCAAGGCTGGTCGTGAGTTTCTCAAAATCGGCGGCAGACGCGTTGGCATCGAAATGAATCGCCATGACATCGCCTTTGGATGTCAGGCGTTTTGCCTGCGCAATCACGGCCTCGACGTCTTTGTGACACAGCAAGATGTAGGCGATTTGCGCCAATTTTTTTCACCACCCGTCGTTGTCTTTCCCCAATTGCCTTATGTTTAGACGCTGTAGAGGATTGAAGAAACCTCAGAAGTTTGCTTTTTTGCGAAAACGCCTCTGACAACAGCGGCGATATATTTAAGAAGGTGTGCCCCCGGATGGGATTTCCCGGAACTTGGATGACCCACAGCGAGAACATGGTGTATCGGGTCGTTCCGAAGTGTGCCTGTTCAACCATTGGGCAGATCATGCATTATTCCGACCATGGGCGCTTTTTTGACGGCGATATTCACGATGATCGCGAAGGACTTCACAAGTGGGCAATGGAAAGCAGCCATCAGCCGATTGAAAGTAATGTACTCGACAAACGTACGTTTGCGTTCACATGCGTGCGCAATCCTTATTCCCGGATCCTATCGTCATTCTTTGATAAGATTTGTGGCATTCAGCGCAATGGGCAGCGCTATCGCGGCAACCTGATCCCACAGCTTAGTCAGAAGTACGGGATTGAGATTGAGGGAGACTTTGATCAGATCGCAATGTTCCGCCGGTTCTTGTTGTTTGCGCGCGACACCATCCAGTTTCGCAAACCGATGGACCCGGACATTCACTGGTCTGCTGTCTCGGGTCATATCTCGACGTTCATTGCCAATGGCGGGCGGTATGACCACATTTTCTGGACAGAGAAATTCAACGAAGGCATGCAAGGCGTGCTGGATCGGGTCGAGGTAAAAGAAGCGATTGATCTGGAGCAGATCCCACGGTTCAACGAAAGCGAGGGGCACGGGCCAAAGCGGGCGCATCCTGTTGAGGACTTTTTTGACGATCTTTCAAAGCATCTGGTTTACGAGATCTACAAGCGCGACTTTCAGTTGTTCCGTTATGATTTCGAAAACCCCGGCAACCCGATGCCCGTGGGCGAGATTGATCTGGAAGAGGTCCACAGGAAGTTGGGCGACTAAGAGCGCCCGAATCGCCCTGCAAAGCTGCACCGCAGCATAAGCCTTATAGCTTCGCCGTTGTGCGATCTGCACAAAAGCATTGGCTTTTTCTGTCCGAATTCAGCGCATTAGTCGTGATTTTCTACGAATATTTTGTAACAGAGATGTTTCGTGGCCCGGTGTTTTCACCTATAGTCCTTGCAACATTATACGGCGAAAACGCCTGGCACATACCTCAGGGGGACTTCATGATCAGATCAGAGCTGGTTCAAAAAATAGCCGACGAGAACCCCCACCTGTACCAGCGAGATGTTGAAAGAATTGTCTCGACCCTGTTTGACGAAATTATCGAAGCCATGGCACGCGGGGATCGTGTCGAACTGCGTGGCTTTGGTGCCTTTTCGGTCAAAAAGAGAGATGCGCGTGTAGGTCGCAACCCACGGACCGGCGACAGTGTGACGGTGGAAGAAAAGCATGTGCCTTTCTTTAAGACCGGCAAACTTCTGAGAGACCGGCTTAACGGAAAGGCTTGAGATCGCCCATGCGACTTATCAAACTGCTTGTACTGGCGGTTATCGCCATTGCCCTTGTTACGGTTTCGATCGCCAATCGCGGCGCCCTGACACTCAAATTATTGCCTGATGAATTGGCCCAACTTGTTGGGTTCCGTTGGGATGTAACGTTGCCGGCTTTTGTGATCCTGCTGGGCGCTGTGTTGATCGGCGTTTTGCTTGGTTTTGTCTGGGAGTGGGTGCGTGAGCACAAGTTCCGGGCTGAAGCTAATACCCAGCGCAGGGAGCGCGAGCGGCTTGAACGCGAAGTGAAGAAGGTTGCGCCGTCGAAAGAAAGTGGCGACGACGTGCTCGCCTTGCTTGAGGGCACCTGAACGCTGCGTTAAACGGCGTTCATGTCAGATATTCGTGTGAAAATTTGCGGGCTGTCGACGCCTGACACCATTGCGGCTGCCGCGGACGCCGGGGCCGCTTACGTTGGCTTTGTTTTCTTTGAAAAATCCCCACGCAATGTCAGTGTGTCCCGCGCGCGTGATCTTGCAGTTGATGTGCCGTTAGGCTTGGCCAAAGTTGCGCTGACGGTGAATGCGGATGACGCTGCCTTGGATCAGATTATGGCGTCTGTGCCATTGGATATGATTCAGCTTCACGGTAGCGAGACCCCTGAACGGGTTTCTGAGGTGCGCGCTTTGACTGGGTTGCCAGTGATGAAGGCCGTTGGGATCGCGAGCGCTGAAGATGTTGAAAAACTTGATGTATTTGCGGATGTGGCTGATCAGCTTTTGGTTGATGCGAAGCCTGCGCCTGGCGGTGAGCTTCCAGGCGGGAATGGGGTGTCGTTTGACTGGCGATTGATTGCGAACAGGCGCTGGAGCGTGCCTTGGATGCTTGCTGGAGGGCTGACACCGAATAATGTGGCCGAGGCGATCAGATTAACTGGCGCGCGCCAGATTGATGTTTCAAGTGGTGTTGAGAGCGCGCCGGGCGTGAAAAGTGCAGCCGAGATTGAAGCATTTATGAAGGCGTCATTGATTTAGGGTTTGCGCCGACTTTGTCGTCGCCTCATGCGAGGGGTTTCACCCCTCGCGCTCCCCAGAGTATTTTTGAATAGATGAAGTTGTGGGCGTCAGTTTCCAAAAAGGTCGTTTAGGACGTTTAAGATCACACGCTCGACGGCATTATCACCACCGCTGGTCGAGCGCGGACGTTGACGTTGCTGCTGTTGACCAGCGACTTGCGAGCCCCCTTTGGGTGCCATCATCGGCAGAGGACGCGCGGGTGTATTTTCGTGTACGCGTAGCATTGTTTCGCGCCAAATCTCAGCTGGTAGTCCGCCACCACCGACGCCTGTGAGAGGGGTATTGTCATCGTAGCCCATCCACACGCCTGCGACGTAATCGGCGGTGAAACCGATGAACCATGCATCTCGCGCGGCTTGTGTCGTGCCAGTTTTGCCAGCGACCTGACGGTCCGGCAAAAGACCTTTGCGCCCAGTTCCGCGTTCAACGACTTGGTGCATCATATAGGTGAGTTGCTGTGCGGCGTCGGTGCTGATCACTCTTTCGCCGATGCCGCCTTCTTGTTCGACAAGCGTATCTTGTTCGCCTTTGAGCTTAAGCGAGATCAGCCCGTAAGGTTCAACGGAAGAGCCACCATTTAGAATGCCTGCATAAGCGCCAGTCATTTCCAACAGGGTCGATTCTGAAGTGCCAAGAGCAACGGCGGGGCCGACAGCGAGATCGCTTTCAATCCCAAAGTCAGAGGCGATGTTAACGACCGCTTCGCGACCAACGCGTTCGAGGACTTTGACGGCAGGCACGTTGCGCGATTGTGCCAAGGCTTGTGTGAGGTCCATGCGACCGTTGAATTTGTTGTCGTAGTTTTTGGGGCACCATTCGCCTGAGCCCGGGACGTCGAGGCAGTAGGGTTCATCGGTGACAACTGCGTTAGGCGAGTAGCCGAGATCGAGTGCGGCAGCGTAAACGAAAGGTTTGAAGGCTGAACCAGTTTGGCGCTTGGCCTGAATGGCGCGATTGAACTGACCAGCGACGCCTTTGAATTTGCGCCCGCCGACCATGGCGCGCACGGCACCGTCGGCACTCATCACAACGATTGCCGCTTGGGCTTCTGAGCCCGCTTTGACCTTGGTGTCAAAGATGAACTGTAGCGCCTCTTCGGCAGAGGTCTGCATGCGCTGATCGAAGGTTGTGCGGATCACCACGTCTTCGGTGGTTTGATCGGTGAGGAAGCCGGGGCCAAGGTCCATCACCCAATCGGCGTAATACCCGCCTGCACGGGCTTCGGCTGCGGCCGATAAAGTGGCGGGGTTGGCGCGGGCGATGGCGGCATCACTTGCTGAGAGGTAGCCTTGCGCCTCCATCAGTCCGAGGATCAGGTTGGCGCGATCTCGTGAGCGTTCGAGGTTTGCGGTGGGGGCAAAGCGCGTCGGGGCGACCAAGAGCCCTGCGAGCATCGCGGCTTCTGACGGAAGGAGCTCGTTGGCTGTGATCCCGAAGTAGCGCTGTGCTGCGGCCTCAAAACCGCGGGCCCCTGCACCAAGATAGGCGCGGTTCAGATAAATTGTGAGGATATCATCTTTTGAATACCGCACTTCCATGGCCATCGAGTAGATGGCCTCTTTAATCTTGCGGGCCAGCGTGGTGCGGCGGCAATCGCGCTCGAACTCGTTCTCGGTCATGCCACTATCAGGGTTGTACTCGGTCCCCAGACACAGAAGCTTCGCGGTTTGTTGCGTGATGGTTGAGCCACCATGACCCTGAAGCGGGCCGCGTCCTTCGCGCAGATTGATGCGCACAGCACTTGCGATACCGCGGGGCGAAAGGCCGAAGTGTCCGTAAAAGCGTTTGTCTTCTGTGGCGATGATGGCGTTCTTCAAAAATGGCGAAACGTTTTCAGCCGAAATTTGCCCTCCGAACTGTTCGCCGCGCCAAGCAAAGACTGATCCTTCGCGGTCCAATAGTGTGACCGATCCTTTGGAGCGGCCATCTACGAGTGCGGAAACTGGTGGCAGGGTGGCGGCATAGAACAGCACAGCGCCAACAAGTGCGAGCGTTCCGATCGCGCCGACGCGCCAGCCGATTCCCCAAATCATGCGGGTGACCGTGCGGAACAACCACACGATGGGATTGCGTGAGGTAGTGGGTGCTTTCTTGCGCGCGCGCGTTTTCTTCGCGGGCGTTTTTTTGGCTTTGCTTTTCGCCTTGGTTCGTTTGTCTGCAACCAGTGTCGGTCGCTTATTGTTCGGGCCACTCATTATGCTCTGGTCCTTATGCCTCTGGCCTAAAGATAATCTCTTCTGACGCAGATGTGGAGCGCCTTTCCGCTGCGTTGCAGAATTGAAAATGTGCATAAAAAATAATCATTGATGAATAATTGTGCAAAAAATCTAGGTTTGATGGTCTGAACCCCCCTCAGAATCAGGTCAGCCTTCTTGTCTCATCCCACAATCGCGCTCTTCCTCACCCTCGGAAAAGCAACGCGAGGAGCGTGTTGCATATCAAAGGGGATCGTCGTGAAACTGATTATTGCAGCGATCAAGCCGTTCAAACTTGAAGAAGTCCGCGAAGCGCTGACCTCGATCGGGGTGCGCGGCATGATGGTGACTGAAATCAAGGGCTTCGGCTCGCAATCTGGACATACAGAAATCTATCGCGGGGCTGAGTACGCGGTGAATTTCGTGCCCAAAGTGAAACTTGAAATCGTTGTAGCGGACGGGATGGCCGAACAGGTGACTGAGACCATCGCGACCACCGCCAAGACCGACAAAATCGGTGACGGTAAAATCTTCGTACTGGATGTGGAAAGCGCTGTACGCGTGCGCACCGGCGAAACCAACGATGATGCGGTTTAAGCGCGGATCATAGGGACAATTGTTATGACACTCAAAAATTCTCTCGTATTTGCAACCATGGCCGCAGCAATGCCGAGCCTTGGATTTGCACAAGAGGCGGGTATCAACGCCTCGACCGATTCGGTCTTCATCTTTAACTCGCTGCTGTTTTTGATCGGTGGCTTTCTTGTGTTCTGGATGGCGGCAGGTTTTGCCATGCTGGAAGGCGGTTTGGTGCGGTCCAAGAACGTGACCATGCAAATGGTTAAAAACATTGGTCTGTTTTCGCTTGCGACGATCTTTTACTATTTGATCGGTTACAACCTGATGTATCCGCTGGGCAACTGGTCTATTGGGGCGGATGAAACGGGCGGCTATCTTGGCGCTTTTGGTCCGGCTGTCATGGAAGCGGTTGGGATCACGTCTGATGCGGCTGACGACTACGGGTATGCCGCGACTGGTTCAGATTTCTTCTTCCAGCTGATGTTCTGCGCGGCGACCGCTTCGATTGTCTCGGGTGCTTTGGCTGAACGCATCAAACTATGGCCGTTCCTGATCTTTACCATCATTTTGACCAGCATCATTTATCCGATCCAAGCGTCTTGGAAGTGGGGCGGCGGTTTCTTGGACAGCCAGTGGGGTTTCCTTGATTTTGCCGGCTCGACTGTTGTGCACTCGGTCGGTGGCTGGGCTGCTTTGGCCGGTGCGATCATTCTTGGTCCTCGCTTGGGCAAGTACAAAGACGGTCGTGTGAATCCGATGCCTGGTTCTAACCTTCAGATGGCGACGCTGGGTACGTTTATCCTGTGGCTGGGCTGGTTTGGCTTTAACGGTGGTTCGCAGCTTGCGATGGGCACTGTGGGCGATGTGGCTGATATCAGCCGTATCTTTGCCAACACAAATGCGGCAGCTGCCGGTGGTGCTGTTGCAGCGCTTATCTTGACGCAGATCATGTATAAAAAGCCTGACCTGACGATGATTCTGAACGGTGCTCTTGCGGGTCTTGTGTCGATTACGGCTGAGCCTCTGACACCGACACTTGGCGCCGCTACGTTGATCGGGGCTGTTGGTGGCGTGATCGTAGTCTTTGCGGTGCCGTTCCTTGACAAGATGAAGATCGACGATGTGGTTGGTGCGATCCCGGTTCACCTGTTCGCAGGTATCTGGGGCACGCTGGCTGTTTTGCTTACGAACTCGGATGCGACGTTCATGGGTCAGTTAGGACCAATCGTGATTGTTGGTGTGTTTGTCTTTGTCGTCTCACTGGTTGTCTGGGTTGTGCTG
The DNA here is from genome assembly GCA_039942715.1 of Paracoccaceae bacterium. Classification (GTDB taxonomy): domain Bacteria; phylum Pseudomonadota; class Alphaproteobacteria; order Rhodobacterales; family Rhodobacteraceae; genus JABDJX01. The sequence continues at coordinate 810,248 of JBDVBY010000006.1, read as the reverse complement.
AAAGGCGTGATGGGCATTCGTGTGAGCGAAGAAGCAGAGATCAACGGTCTTGATGTCTCTGAACTTGGCATGGAAGCTTATCCTGACTTTACCAAAGGCTGATTACCCTCCCTTTCAATCAGCTTACTTTGAAGACTTGCCCGGGCGTTCGCGCCCGGGTTTTTTGTTTCGCCGCAGCTTTGCTGCGTCGACCAACTGGGGGATTTTATCCCCCAGACCCCCTGAGCATATTTATGAACCAATGAAAAAACGGCCCGTCTCATTACGAGACAGACCGTTCTGGTTTTCACCGGTTACGGTCATCGGCATGCCTGCCTGTTCCGCATCGCCTATCTCGCAAAACGAAGTTAACAATGTGTTTCACAGGTTCAAAAGTATGCCGGGGGTCTTGGGGGCAGAGCCCCCAGTTGATCGGCCCCTTTAGGGTAGGGCGACTTGGATTAACCGGCGACCAAACCCATTTGCTCCAATTTCAACAGCACTTGGTGCGCGCAGTGATCCACTTCGACATTCTCCGTCTCAACACTGAGTTCAGGGTCTTGCGGCACGTCGTATGGATCAGAAATACCGGTGAACTCTTTGATTTTTCCGGCGCGCGCCAAAGCATAAAGTCCTTTACGGTCACGGCGCTCGCATTCTTCGATCGAGGTGGCGACGTGAATTTCGACAAAGGCACCAAAGGCTTCCACATCTTCGCGCACGGCGCGGCGTGTTGTGGCGTAGGGGGCGATGGGTGCGCAGATCGCGATGCCGCCGTTCTTGGTGATCTCAGAGGCGACATAGCCGATACGACGAATGTTCAAATCGCGGTGCTCTTTTGAAAAGCCAAGTTCGCTGGAGAGGTTTTTGCGTACGATATCTCCATCAAGCAAAGTGACCGGGCGGCCGCCCATCTCCATGAGTTTGACCATCAGCGCGTTGGCGATCGTCGATTTTCCTGAGCCGGAAAAACCTGTGAAGAAGACTGTAAAGCCTTGTTGCGCGCGTGGAGGATAGCGTTTGCGCAGTTCTTCGACGACTTCGGGGAACGAGAACCATTCAGGAATCTCTAAGCCCTCTCGCAGGCGGCGACGCAATTCTGTGCCGGAGATGTTCAATACGGTTGCGTCTTTTGCGACTTCGTCTGCCGCTTGGTATTCGGCGCGGTCCTGGACGTAGACCATGTGTTTGAAGTCGACCATTTCGATGCCAATTTCGTCTTGGTGTTCGCGAAACAGCTCTTGTGCATCGTAGGGGCCGTAGAAATCTTTGCCTGCTTTGTTTTTGCCCGGGCCCGCATGGTCGCGCCCAACGATCATGTGGGTGCAGCCATGGTTGCGACGGATCAGCCCGTGCCAGACGGCTTCGCGTGGGCCCGCCATGCGCATAGCGAGGTTCAGCAGGCTCATCGTGGTCGTGGCCGCTGGATATTTGTCGAGTACCGCTTCATAGCAACGCACGCGGGTAAAGTGATCGACGTCGCCTGGTTTTGTCATGCCAACAACAGGGTGGATGAGCAGGTTGGCTTGGGCTTCTTTGGCGGCGCGAAAGGTTAGTTCCTGATGCGCGCGGTGCAGCGGGTTGCGCGTTTGAAAGGCAACGATGCGCCGCCAGCCAAGTTTGCGGAAATAGGCGCGCAGCTCGTTTGGAGTGTCGCGGCGCATTTTGAAATCATAATGGTTGGGTTGCTGAAGGCCGGTGATCGGCCCGCCCAAATAGACTTTACCGGCGGTGTTGTGCAGGTAGTTTACTGCGGGGTGGGTATCGTCATCAGCGCCAAACACCTTCTCGGCCTCGCGGGCTTTGTTTGGGGTCCAGCGATTTGTGACCGTCATTGTTGCAAGGATCACGCCTTCCTGATCGCGCAGGGCGATGTCCTGACCCAATTCGATGCTTTCGGCAAAGTCTTCGGTGACATCGAGTGTGATGGGCATTGGCCAAAGAGTGCCGTCGGCAAGGCGCATATTTTCGACCACGCCGTCGTAGTCTTCTTCGGACAAAAAGCCTTTCAGCGGGTTGAAGCCGCCGTTCATCAGCAATTCCAGATCGCAAATCTGGCGCGGGACAAGGTTCCAGCTTTTCAGATCGCCTGCTTCCTTCTTCAGCTTTTGAGCGCTTTCGTAAGAGACATAAAGCTCGGGGATTGGGGTGTGATTGGACATTTGCATGGTGGTGGTCCTTAAAGTATCTGGAACGAGTGTACTGGTTGAGCCAGTTAGTTCGGCGTGAAGTGCATCGAACTCGGCGAACTTATGGGCAAGAAAGCGATCCGTGAGGCGATTTTTTGTTGTAGCGCCACGGGTTGTCAGTGAGTAGGCGAACCTTTGGCGCTTATCGGGTCCGTCGCGTTCGCTTATTGAAATGAGCCCTGCCTCGACGGCAGTTTTGAGTCTCGCGTTTAAAAGCCCAAGTGACACCCCCAAAGCCGAAGCCGTGGCGCGCTGTGAAGCGCTGGGTGCGGTATCGAGCTGACGCAGAAGGCGAAAGGTCTCGATCTCATCATCTGTGATCGGTTGAGTTGGTTGGGCAATCATTAACGGCGACTCGATAAAGTGTTCACTCGTGAACACATATACAAAAATCGCTAGGTCGTAAGGATTTTCTGAGGGTGTCGTTCAAGTAGATTTCGGTGTGTCAGAATTACAACCGGTATTGGACTGGCGTGGAACGTTATGATGACGGATTTTACTCTGCGGCAATATCAGCGTCTTGATCCATTTCGGCCAAGAATTTCTCGACTTCCAATGCTGCCATGCAGCCCATGCCTGCCGATGTGACGGCTTGGCGATAGATGTGGTCGGTGATGTCACCTGCCGCATACACGCCCGGAATAGATGTGGCGGTGCTGTCTGGAGCGGTCACAACGTATCCGCCAGAATGCAGTTCCAGAGTATCCTTGACCAGCTCGGACGATGGTGCATGACCGATCGCAATGAACACGCCTTTACAGGCCATCTCGGTGATTTCGCCAGTTTTGGTACTTTTCAAACGCACGCCTTCCACGCCTTTTGGATCGGAGGTGCCGGTGACCTCTTCCAGCTGGTGATCCCAGAGCACTTCGACTTTGTCGTGGTTTAGCAAACGGTGCTGTAGGATTTTTTCAGCGCGCAACTCGTCGCGGCGATGCACAAGCGTGACCTTTGAGGCGAACTTTGTGAGGAATAGCGCCTCTTCCACTGCGGTGTTGCCGCCGCCAACAACGACGACGTCCATGCCGCGATAAAAGAACCCATCGCAGGTGGCGCAGGCCGAGACACCAAAACCTTTGAAGGCTTCTTCGCTCGGAAGGCCAAGCCACTTGGCCTGAGCGCCTGTGGCCAACACAAGTGCATCAGCAGTGTATGTTGTGCCGCTGTCGCCGATGGCGGTGAAGGGGCGTTTGGACAAATCGAGCGACTGGATATGATCCGAGATTATTTCTGTGCCCACATTGCGCGCGTGTTCTTCCATACGTACCATCAGATCGGGGCCTTGCACTTCGGTGTCGCCTGGCCAGTTCTCAACTTCCGTTGTGATGGTCAACTGCCCGCCCGGCTGAATGCCCTGTACCAAAAGCGGTTCCAACATCGCGCGACTTGCATAAACGCCAGCAGTGTAACCGGCGGGTCCAGAGCCAATAATCAAGCAGCGGGTGTGGCGGGTGTCAGACATGGAGTTTTCCTTGGGTTGAGCAGCGTTTTGCAGAGATAGCGTGGCGGCGGGCAAAGTTGAAGGGCAGGTACTACAAATTACCTTGAGCAGGGCAAACCTTGGTCCGGGCGGCTCTGAAGATCCGTTTGGTCCTGACGGTCCGTTCGGTCCCGAAGGCTCGTTTGCCAAAAAAGCTTATCCAAATGAAACGTACGAGTTTTCTCGAGCGTTTTCTTTTGTTGCGCAGTTTTGAAATAATATTGCGCATCCCCTCCTGGCATTGTAAGTTTCTAAACAGCCACAAAGGGGACTGCATAATGCCAAGCCACAAGCTTGACGCCATCGACCGTATGATATTGGCCGAACTACAGGCCGATGGTCGCATGACCAACGTTGATCTTGCCGGGCGTGTGGGTATTTCCGCGCCGCCGTGCCTACGCCGTGTGCGCGCACTGGAAGAGCAGGGGTATATCCAAGGCTATCACGCAGCAGTTGATGCGCGTGCACTGGGATTTGAGGTTCAGGTGTTTGCGATGGTCGGGCTGCAAAGTCAAGCCGAGGTTGATTTGTCGGCCTTTGAAGGGCGCTGCAAAAACTGGCCGCTTGTGCGTGAATGTCACATGCTGAATGGTGAGGTGGACTTTGTATTGAAGTGCGTCGCTCCCGATCTTTCGACCTTCCAGCGGTTTTTGACCGAGGACTTAACCTCGGCCCCAAATGTGATCAGCGTGAAGACTTCGCTTGTAATCCGCGGTGCGAAAGACGAACCCGGCGTACCCTTTGATGTGCTTGAAGAGCGTGTGGGTCAGACCGCCTGATTTTTAGAAGATCTCGCGGAATTCTTCCTCAGACAAGCGAGGGGCATTCAGTCGCCCGAAATCGCGCAGACCATCCATGTGCGGGAAAAAGCTCATGAACAGATGCACAATTTCCGCTGGAAGCGACAGCGGCATGTCAGGTCCGGGATGAAAGCTTTCAACCTCAAGGCCAGCAGCGAGGATCGTTTCGTGGTTTTCGCAGACAAGATGATAGACTTTGGTCGGTGATACCGGATTCACCTCGATCACGCCCATGCCGTCGGCCACAGCAGACAGGGGAACAAGCGCTTTGTCGGTGCCAAGCGCTGCACGTACCAACGGATCACGGTTAAGGCGACGCGCAGCCGGGCCAAAGGTTTGGTCTTGAAGCGGGCGACCCAATCCAAATGCATCGGGCATCACGCGGTAAAGCTTGCTTGGCTCATCACTTAGGGTCGGAGCGCCGGGCACAATTGTGATCGCGCCTTTCCATGTCAGCTGGCTTGCTCCACCGTCTGCCGTTTCAAGCAGCATGCCGGGCACCAAGTCTTCTACTGCCACCGGACCTTCGGTTGTTTGGATCAAGATGCCGTGGGTAAAAGCGCTAAAAGCCTGTTCAAATGCCGGCAAGGCGGGGGCGACAATGATGTTGTCGAGAATTTCACCGTTATAAATCCATTCCATTTCAAAGCGGCGTGTTACGCGTGCTTTTGGAATTGCGGCAGGTGTTGAAACCGGGCGGTTAGAGCGGCGGGCGGTCCACGCCTGTGGTTTTTGCTGTAACTCTGGGAATGGGGGTATGGTCGGGGGTGCATAACTCATGAATGAAAACCTTTTACTATTTACACTTAAGACACTGGGTCATGGGCGACCCTGACACTAACCTTTCGCGGCGACTGCCGTTTTCTTGGGCAGGATTGGTTGACGCTTGGAACTTACTTGAACGGACTCAGCAGACTTAATCGCGCTTTTCATCCATCGAGGCATCTGCTTCATCTGCTCTTTTCCTTCTTGACCCAAATCGGGACTTTGCCCCGTGTTGTGAGAGTTATGACGGAGCAATGGGGCAAGGTCATGACGGTTTCTGGGAAATTAACGCGCCAATTTCTGCCACATTGCTTAAAGGCAGATGGCAGAGATCAAACGACCGTAATCAGCCTGTTTTTTATGGACAGAACGGCGATAGGAAAAGAAGCGATCCGGGTCAGAATAGGTGCAATGCCCGGTCCATTCTGCACGAGAAATGCCGAAGCCGCGTAGACGGTGCAGACCATAGCCTATCAAATCGAATTGATAGCGGTCGTCTTGCCCATTGGCGAAAAAGCGAGTGCTTTCGTTGTCTTCGGCAAGAAACGTGTCGAGAAACTCTGGCCCGACTTCATAAGCCCTTTGGCTGATTGAAGGGCCGATCACTGCGGCGATGTTGTCTTTGGTCGCACCCAGTGCTTCCATCGCCTCAACGGTTGCTTCCAAGACGCCGCCAAGCGCGCCTTTCCATCCGGCATGTGCGCCGCCGATAATACCAGCGGTGGTGTCGGCAAAAAGAACGGGTTGGCAGTCGGCTGTCATGATCCCAAGTGCCAAACCGGGTGTCGCGGTTACAATCGCGTCCGCTTTGATCGGCTCGGTTAAAGGCGCATCAACGGTTACGACATCTGCTGAGTGGTGCTGATGGACGGTGACCAATGCGCCTGCATCTACACCCATAGCGTCGGCAACGCGCGCACGATTGATCGCAACCATGTCGTTTTGGTCGCTTGAGCCAAACCCACAATTTAGGCTCGAGAAGACGCCAGAGGAGGCCCCGCCTTTACGGGTAAAAAAACCGTGGCGCGCTTCGAGCGCATCAGAGGTGAGAGCCTCAAGCGTCACGGTTCAAGTCCGGGCGGCGGCGATTGGGTGTTAGGATAAAGAGCCATTACCTTGAACAGGGTTCCCATTTCTTCGCCGTGCGTCAAGCGCCGATGCGCTTTGATATGACTTTCAAGCGCTGCGCCTTGCAAAGAGCGCGCCAGTGTTTGGGCGCGCTGGGTGATGCCGAGACGTTCCAGAAAGACACCTTGTGGTGTAACACGGCTGTGTTTGGCAGGCTCGGCCGCCTCTGCGATGGCTTCAAAATCGATGTGGGCGGTGAGATCAGATGCACCGGGGTTTTCAAGAGGCGATACAGAATCATGGTTTGAAAGTGCCTGAAGCGTGTCGCCTAAAGAGTGCCAATCGCCATAATCAATGATCAGCGCGGAGCCGCCATACGTGTTGATACGTCGCCCGATTTCGCCTGCAATACTTTGTGCGGCGGACCCGTGTTCTACGATATCGCCGTCTTTGGTGTCATTCAGTCGGTGGTCCAAAAAAGCCGGCGTGGTTTGATCGGAAAGACCAATGGCGAGCGTGCTTTCGTGAATCCCGATGACTCTTTCGCGCCACGCTGCCCCATCACGTTGGAACTGGCGTATGGGAAGCGCGTCGAAGAATTCGTTCGCGATTAAGAAAAGAGCGGTTTCCGGCACGTCGTCCAAAGCATCGTGATGGGTGATTTTGTTTGGGATCGCTTTCGTCTGTCTGCCACGAAGTTTTTGGGACGTCTCAACCAGGTGCACTTGCGCTGCGTCATGAAACCCGGCCACGCCCTTGGTCGCACGCAGTACGTCAGACATAAGCGTGCCGCGCCCAGGACCAAGTTCGGCCAAGGCAAAGCTGTTGGGTGCACCTTGGTCCATCCAAGTCTGCGCAAGGCAAAGGCCGATAAGCTCGCCAAACATCTGACTGATCTCGGGTGCTGTGGTGAAATCGCCGTCCCGGCCAAAAGGATCGCGGGTCGAATAGTAACCATGTTTGGGATGCATCAGGCATTCGGCCATATAGTCTGCGATGGTTATTGGACCGCCTGCGCGGATCCGGTCTATCAGGACGTCAGCCAACGCTGTCATGCGCGACGGCGTGCTGTGACTAGAATTACAACGCCAACGGCAATCATCGGGAGCGATAACAGCTGCCCCATCGACATGCCAAGAAAGACAGTGCCGAGTGGATTGTCTGGCGTGATGAACTGCGCATCCGGTTGGCGGAAATATTCGACCACAAAGCGCGAGACGCCGTAGCCTGCAATGAAGGCACCACAGATCGCACCCGGGGTCCGCAGCCAACCTTTTCTGAACGCGAGGTACAAAAGGAGCAGCGCGAGTGTCAGGCCTTCAAGACCGGCTTGGTAAAGTTGTGATGGGTGTCGTACGCAGATGGCGTCGGCGCAGGATTGCGCGGCACGACCGGGAAAGATCACACCCCACGGCACATCGGTTGTACGTCCCCAAAGCTCGGCATTGATGAAGTTCGCAACGCGGCCCAGCATCAAACCAAACGGCGTCGCAAGTGCCAAACCGTCGGCCAGCTTAGTGACGTTAACTTTGTGGAATTTGCAAAACAGTAGGCCAGAGATGACTACACCAAGAAAGCCGCCGTGGAATGCCATACCGCCTTCCCAAACCCGCAGGATCGCTGCCGGATCTTGGAGGAAGCCGCCTTGGCTATAGAACAGGACATACCCTAAGCGTCCGCCAAGGATGATGCCAAGGATCATCCAAGTGACAAGGCTTTCAAGTTGATCGCGGCTTAGTGGGCTTGAGTCATTTGCCCAAAGCGCAGGGCGTGAAATCGCGCGACGCAAAATCCAATAGCCGATGAAGATACCGACAATATAGGCCAACGCATACCAACGGATAGGAAGCGTTGCGAAGCCCAATGGGATCTCGACCAAGTTGGGGGAAATATCGGGGAAGGGGATCGCGAGTGGTAACATCACTTCTCCCCTGCCAGCGCGCGATTGTCGCGTCAACCTTGCGAAGGCTGCCGAATGCGCCATATAGAGCCTAGGCGAGTTCTTAGGAGGCCCGGTAATGCAGACCCGTAACAAAGTTTTTGACGATATTTCGCAACTTATGACCAATGCCATGGGTGTGGCACAGGGTGCGAAAGACGAAGCTGAGACGGCGATGAAAGGGCTTGTGGACCGCTGGTTGGCGGATCGCGATTTTGTAACGCGTGAAGAGTTTGAAGCGGTGCGTGCGATGGCTGTTAAGGCGCGTGAAGAAAACGCAGATCTAAGCGCGCGACTTGATGCTTTGGAAGGCAACAAAAGCTGAGCATTTGTTGCCTTAGTATCTTTCCAAGCTTTTGGAAAGGTAACTGAGTGACGCTTTTCTTAAGTATATTGGGCAATATTTCGGTGCCCATTTAGGCCGGGGGACACGGCCGGTGACCATATGGATCATTCGCGTATTTTTTGCGTGGGCGTTTTGAGCCCTCCTTAGACCTGCTGAATTTTCTTTTTCCTGTAAGAACCGACGGTTGCACAAAGCGCCCACAGGACAGTCGGGCTTGTCCACAAGTTTTTGCTTTACAGAGTCTGTCTAAAAGCACACCATATATCGTAAGGGTATGGGGAATAAACCACCGTACCTAGAGCAGGCACCAAGCTGTGGTGGCCCCTAAGGACACCCAGCGATAACGAGATGAGGCAGCGCAATGTCGCTTTCCGAGCAGCAGTTCTCGATCGAAGATCTCCACCCAATTGATATTGTTGAGCATCTTGCTGAGCATAACGACTGGGATTTTGACCGTGTGGCAGATGATCAGATCGCAATGGCGGTTGAAGGTCAGTGGCGCACCTATTCCATTACACTTGCATGGTGCGAGCAGGATGAAACGTTGCGGCTGATTTGCACCTTTGAGATGGATCCACCGAAAGACAAACTTCCGCAGCTTTACGAGGTTTTGAACGCAACCAATGACAATTGTTGGGCTGGTGCGTTTTCATATTGGGAAGCGCAAAAGCTGATGGTGTGGCGGTACGGCTTGATTATGGCTGGTGGGCAGACGGCGTTGCCGGAGCAAATTGATACGATGATTGGGGCAGCTGTTGTGTCGGCCGAGCGGTATTACCCAGCTTTTCAGCTGGTGGTCTGGGGCGATGAAACGCCACAAGCCGCAATGCAAGTGGCGATGGCCGAAGCTTACGGTCGCGCTTGAAGACGACTATGCGTCCAACCAATCCCCCCAAGGCATTGAGTGACGCATAAGGCCGGGCCGTACTCCCAGCGGCCCGGTTTTATTGTGGCAGACAGAGCTTTGGCCCTGTATTTAGACCACAAAATAGGGGGCATTTTATGGACTTTGGCGATATCACCACGCGCGGTCTGGTAATTCTGGGCTGTGGCAAGATGGGCAGTGCGATGTTGCAGGGCTGGCTTGGCGGCGGGCTTGATCCACAGGCAGTGTGGGTTCTTGATCCGGCGCCGTCCGATTGGGTTCTGGCGCAAGGGGTGCATGTGAATGATGGTTTGCCTGAGGCGCCTGCAATGGTCGTGGTTGCTGTTAAGCCGCAGATGATGGGCGAGGCGCTTCCTGCGATCAAAGCGTTTGGCAATGGTGAGACGGTTTTCTTGTCGATTGCGGCCGGAACGATGATTGCCAGTTTTGAAGAGGCTTTGGGGGCGCAAACGCCGATTGTGCGGGCGATGCCAAATACGCCCGCAGCCATTGCTCAAGGGATTACGGCTGTAATTGGCAATGTGCATGTAACGGACGACACGCTGAAACTTGCGGAAGGTTTGCTGAGCGCGGTGGGGAAAACTGTGCGCCTTGTCAGCGAGGCGGATATGGATGCGGTGACAGCGGTTTCTGGATCCGGCCCTGCTTATGTCTTTCATTTGATTGAGACTTTGGCTGCTGCGGGTGTTGCGGAAGGGCTTGCGCCTGAGTTGGCGATGAAGCTTGCCAAAGCGACAGTGGCGGGTGCCGGTGCGTTGGCGGAGGCGGCACATGAAAGCCCGGATCAGTTGCGGGTGAATGTGACCAGCCCAGGGGGCACGACGGCGGCTGCATTAGAGGTTTTGATGCATGAGGACGACGGGTTTCCAGCGTTGTTGCAGCGTGCAGTGGCCGCTGCGGCAAACCGGGGTCGGGAGCTGGGGGCATGAGCCTTGAGTTTGAAGATTTTCTGAAGGTTGATGTGCGGGTTGGTCGGGTTGTGCGGGCTGAATCTTATCCCGAGGCGCGCAAACCGGCGATCAAGCTTTGGATCGATTTCGGTGGTGAGATTGGCGAGAAGAAAAGCTCAGCACAGATAACGGTGCACTATGAGCCGGAGACCCTTGTGGGGCGTCAGGTGATGGCGGTCGTGAACTTTGAGCCGCGCCAGATTGGGAAGTTTATGTCTGAGGTTCTTGTGTTGGGCGTACCGGACGAGAACGGTGACATTGTACTGCTTGAGCCTGAAAGGGATGTGCCGTTGGGCGGGCGGATGCACTGATTTTGGTTTCCCCTTGGGCTTTGCCCAAGGCGATCCACTGGGGCTCTGCCCCAGACCCCGACATATTTTTGAACCAATGAAAGAGGGTGCTAGGTTTTGTCGCCTGTGGCTTCACGCCAATGTCTGCGACAGAGGCTAACGTAGGTTTCGTTACCGCCGATTTGCACTTGTTCGCCTTGCATCAACGCGCGGCCCTCATCGTCTTGGCGCACAACCATGGTGGCTTTCTTGCCGCAAAAACAGATGGTTCTGGCCTCGCGCATCTCATCTGACAAAGCTAACAAAGCGGCTGACCCTGGGAAAAGCTCGCCACGAAAGTCGACGCGTAATCCGTAGCACATGACAGGCACGCCGAGGTCGTCGACGACGCGCGCCAGTTGCCAGACTTGTTCTTTGGTCAAAAATTGCGCTTCGTCGAGAAAAACGCAGGCAACTGGTGTCTTTTTCAAGCGCCGCGCGATCATTTCGAACATGTCGCTTTGGGGATCAAAAGTATCCGCTGTTGCTGTGATTCCTATGCGACTGGCGATTTGGCCTGACCCTGCGCGTTGATCGAGTGCGGCTGTCAGCAAATATGTCTGCATGCCCCGTTCACGGTAATTGTAGGACGCTTGCAAAAGCAGGGTCGATTTGCCTGCGTTCATTGTAGAATAATTGAAATAGAGCTTTGCCATAAAGGCGGCCTAGCCACTCATCCTGCTTATCGCAAGGCCGGAAGCAGTAAATCACATCCATAGACAATTCTAAAAAAGCCGCAGGATTGAATATGTAATGGCCCGGTTGCGCCACATTCTTGGCCCATTCAGACGCTAAATCAGTAGCAAGTCACCGAGGTGCGGAGGCGGTAATGTATGCCCATGTTGGGTTTTTCAGTGCCTTCGTAAAAGTGACACCCGATTTGAGTGAGACATGGACGCAGGCCATCAAAATTCAGAAGCCGCCCCGACGGATAGCTTTGCCGACGCTTTAAAGCCCGGCACTGAGCTTCTGCACGGCCAGTTTCGAATTGAGAAATTCCTAAACGCCGGTGGCTTTGGGATGACCTATCTTGCGCGCGACAGTCTGGACCGGATTGTTGTGATCAAGGAATGTTTCCCGTCGTCTATGTGTTGCCGGAACGATGGCAACGTTATGGCGCGGTCTCGCCAGCATCAGGCTGAATTTGACGCGGTGGTGAAACACTTTGGTGCGGAAGCACGTCGTCTTTCAAAGCTGCAGCACAACAATATCGTTGGTATTCACCAGGTCTTTGAAGACAATATGACCGCCTATATGGCGCTTGATTTTGTCCGTGGACGCGATCTGCTTGATACGATTGAAGACACGCGCATGAAGCTGCATCCGCGCGATGTGAAGGATATCCTTCTAAAGTGTCTTGAGGCAGTTCACTATATTCACACGAACGATGTTTTGCATCGCGACATCAGCCCGGACAACATTCTGATCGATGGCAAGGGTAACCCTGTTCTGATCGATTTTGGCGCTGCCAAGGAAGAAGCCACGCGTGCGTCACGGGCTTTGTCGGCTTTGCATGTGGTCAAAGATGGTTACAGCCCGCACGAATTTTATATCGCTGGGTCAACGCAAGATGCGTCGTCTGACATCTATTCGCTTGGTGCCACATTCTATCACGTTCTGACGGGAATTGCTCCGCCGGATAGCCAAGCACGTGTGTCCGCCATCGCAGCTGATCGTCCTGATCCGTATATCCCCGTCTCTGGCAAATTTGCTCAGTTTGAGGATGCGTTCCTGCACGCGATTGACAAGGCGCTGAGTGTTTTCCCACCGGACCGCATTCAATCCGCCCGCGAGTGGATCGAACTGGTTGACACCGAACGTCGTCGTTCGGCGGCTATGGCGCAGGCCGAGTTGGACAAGCAGATCGAGATGTCGATTTCGCTGTTGGTTCAGGAAACCAACAAAGCGGTTGAAGCGGACATAAAGGAAAGCGACGCGAAAGCGCGCAACGAAAAGAAAGAGGCCCAGCGTCTTCAGAAATTGGTGCAAGAACAAGCGCGCCAACGCAAGAAGACTTTGGATGAGCTTGCGATGCTGGATGATCGCACGTTTGAAGACGAGCAGAAAAAGGCGCGCGATCGATCGTCGTCGAATTCTGCTCAAAAAGCACATGACGAAATTAATGGTACTCGGAAGAAGAAGCGTTCGCTTCTGAGCCGGGTTCTTCCCTTCGGTCTCTTGCGCGGAACGTTCCGTAGCGGTGGCCGTTCGGATTATCTTTGAGAGGCAGTGGAATGAAAATTCTATCTCGAATGTTGTCGAAGCGTATTGAGCCCGAGGAAAACCCGGGTCTTGATCTGAAGGACGATCCTTTGTCACGGCTTGGGAAACCAACGGCTGATGACAGCGGACGTGAAAATCCATCTCGGCAGACCGCCGACGTTGATGATCCTATGTACGCGGATCCGACAAAGCCGATCAAAGCCAAGGCTGAAGAGCCTGAAGTTGCTGGCTCTGGCTGGAATGATGCGGATTGGGAAGACGAAGATTGGGATGATGACGAAGACTGGGGCGATGAAGATCTCGACCCAGTGGATCGTCAGAAAACCAAAGACAAAGAAATGCTCGTCTCGGAAATTCGTGAAGCAATGGGATCGGTAAGTCCGAAGACACCGTCGCGCTCGCCATCTCGCGCACCATCCAGACGTCCGGAGGCGGCTGAGAGTGCTTCTGGCGATACGTTCCCAGAGGGTGACGATTTGAGCCGTCAGGAGCTTGCGCGCTCACAGTTGCAGGCCTTTGAAAGTGCCTCTGCAGATCGGATCGCAGAAAAGACTGAAACCGAAATGACGGATCATGAGACCAGCCGCAGACGCTCAGCGATGGCGCATTTGAAGGCGGCTGCTGCCGCAACAAAAGCCGACCGCGTTCTGCGTCACGTGGTGAGCCGTGATCCCTCTGCTGATCCTGAAGAACAAAGCCCGTATCGCGATGATCTTGCGAAGGTTGTGCGTCCGCATTCCTCTGGTCGCCCGATCAGTCGCGTGGTGAGCCGTCCTGCTTCCGCACCGGCCGTTTGGGATCAAGGCGAAGGCGATGAAGACGCAGCTCTTTTCGCCGCTGCCGAAGAAGGCGTGGAACATGCGCCTGAAGCCCAAATTGAAAATGAATTGAATGCAGCAGAAGCAAAACGTTTGGCAGAACTTGGTGCTGAAGACTTTGCCGCTGATGACTTTGTAGAAGATGAGGTTGCAGAAGCCGCATTTGAGGGTGCTGAGAAGGAGACACCGATGGACAATGAGTTTCCAGACAGCCGGTTCGGTAGCGAGGACAAGAGCGAGAACGCTTTTGACGCTATGTCAGACGATGACTTTGGCACTGATGATCCAGGCAGAGTAGTTGACCTTGATGATCCGGATCCATTTGACGTTGCAGATGATATGGCACCGCGCCCAAGCCGTGTGGTGTCTCAGGCTGTGGCCTTTGCTAACGGTGACGAGGATGCTCTTGATGTTCCTGAGCAAGAAGCGACGGCGCGCAAGAAAATCTGGGAAATGGCAGATGAGGTTGCGTCTGAAGTTGAACAATCGCGTCATGAAGAGGCACCAGAGGCAATTACCGATGTCGGAGCAGCCGTTTCAGGTCGCGCTGGTCGAAGTGCCGGCCGTGTAAAGACGCGTTTGCTTGGTTTCCAAGCGGATGACGGCGGGCCAAAGGATGTCTTTGCCCAAAACGCTGAGAAAAAAGACGACGCAACTCCCGGGCCAACACTCTTCCCTGCAGGCTGGATCGTTGTGATCAGCGGGCCGGGACGTGGTTCGTGCTTTACTGTGCACACTGGCGTCAGCCAGATTGGGCGTGGTGAAGACCAGGCTGTGCGTTTGGACTTTGGCGATACGTCGATTTCGCGCAACAATCATGCCGCTGTCGCATATGACGACGAGCAAGGTAAGTTTTTCTTAGGGCATGGCGGTAAATCTAACCTTGTGCGCTTGAACGGCATGCCAGTTCTTTCGACCGAAGCGATGTCCAACGGTGACACTATTCGGATCGGGGAGACAACTTTGAAGTTTGTTGCGATGTGCGGCGAGGAATTTACCTGGTCCGGTCAAGGAGATGATGCGGCGGATGCATGAGACTGCTGACATAAGTTATGACGTCTCGTCTATTCTGAATCGCGGTTGCCGCGACTATCAGGAAGACGCGATCGCCACAGACTTTTCGCTTGGCGCGGAGTTTGGCTATGCTGTTCTTTCGGACGGTATGGGCGGGCACGCGGCTGGTGATGTGGCATCGAAGATTGTTGTGACCGAAGTGTTCAGCGAACTTAAGTTCCAGTCATCTAATGTTTCCAAACTTGCCGAAAACATGGGACATGTTTTGAAGAGTGCTGCAATTTCGGCGAACGAATGTATGGCCGCGCATGCCTCGACCAATCCGCAAACCGCCGGAATGGGGGCCACGCTTGTCGCGCCCGTCTTTATCCGTGACAGCCTTTACTGGATTTCTATTGGGGACAGTCCACTTTACCTGTTGCGCAATGGGACACTGCGCCAGTTGAATGAAGATCATTCACTTGGACCGCACATCGACTATATGGTGCGCTCTGGCATGATGTCGGAAGATGTTGGCCGCAACCATCCGGATCGTAGTGCTTTGACCTCCGTTTTGATCGGCGAAACAATCGAGCGGATCGACTGCCCGGATCGCCCATTCAAGCTGCGCGATAACGATATTCTGGTTGCTTCAAGCGATGGGCTTCAATTCTTAACCAACGCACAGATCTCTGAGACGTTGAAAGAGAATGCGGATGAAGACAGTGCGACAATAGCCGAGCGCCTGCTTGACGAACTGCGCGACCTGAATGACCCTGAGCAAGACAATATTTCTTTCTCGGTTGTAAAGGTTGCTATCGCGAGTGCCGAAGGTGACGCGCCCAATGTCTTTACGCCTGAGTTTGAGCGTCAAGAAAGCCGTCCACCCCGCGTGACAACGCGACCGATCAAACCAGAAGATGTTCAGGAACCTGTTGCCGTCCGCGCCACTGAGCCGCGGACTGGAAAAGAAGAGCCGATTTTTCTGCGGCGCAAGTGGTTGGCAGCTGATGGTGGGGCATGAAGGACACGGCGGCTGACGATACAGTCATAGACCGGTTGCTGGGGGCGCTTGAGTCAAACGCGCTTCCCCCGGCGGCATTGGATTATGCGAAACATCTATTAAATCGGCTGACACAACCCGTGCGGATTTCGGTATTTGGCACGCCGAAATCTGGCAAATCCGAGTTGATCAATATGTTCGTTGGCGAACAACTGATCCCGAAGGACGCGCAGCTTCCAACAACTGAATTCACGTGGGGCGAAGCCGAGGCGATGATGGTTACCTCTGCCGATGGTGCCACCGAGCAGTTTGATCGTGTTGATCTGAACGCAGTGTCGGGCTCCAATGCTGCCTTTTTACGTGTTGAACTGCCGGTTCCCATTTTGAAACGCATTCGTCTTTTGGAAGTGGTTACCGAGGGCAGTGCGGCAGAGCTCGAATCTGCGACAGATTGGGCGGTGCGCCGCACGGATATCGCTCTATGGTGTACGCAAGATTTTGATACAATAGAGCAATCTGTTTGGAGCCGCGTGCCTGATGGTTTGAAGGATCACGCGTTTCTGGTTGTAACAAAGGCCGATATTTTGTCGGCGCAAAAAGCGCTTTCACAGAAAGTTGCAGCCCTTGAATCGATTGTAGCCGAAGAGTTTCATTCGCTTTTTGCCGTCGCAACGTTACAGGCTATTCGCGCGCAGGCTAGCGCCGAAGTTGACACTGCGATGTTGCAGGCATCTGGAGGAAATGCGCTTTCTTCTGAAGTTTTACGTCATGCTGAGCGCGGGCGTCGTGCTGATTTTGACAGTGCGCACATGTTTTTGGCGCGTTACCAGATCACGGACGTTCCAGCAGGAAAAGGCGCGACTGAAAACGTGGAATTGGAGCAAACAGAGGCTCCTGCTCCCGTGTCGGAAAACGTTACGCCTGATGCTGAACCTGTACCTGAGGCAGACCCGACGCCACCTTCGGCTCCCGAACCCGTTGTTCAGGTTGAAACAGCGGTTGCTGAGCCCAAGCCTGTTGCAGCAGTTAAAGTTGTTGTCCCCAAGGCAGTGCCCGTTGAAAACGTTAAGATATTTGCAGAGGCGGTCCATTTCCTTAAGCGACGCGGCGAGGGGCTTACACAGACTGTGGCGACACTTAATGAAGGCGCGACAAACGATATTGTCGGGCAATGTATCAATAGCGTCGAGCACTTGGTCGATACGTTTAGCCAGGATGAAAGCGGCTGCGAGGCGGCAGATGCGTTTATCGACGATTTGTCCGAAGCCGCAGATTTAATGGTTTTGATGCAAACTGAAGCTGGGGACGCGCCCGCTGCAGATGCAGTGACGCTTCTACTGCAACTAAGGCGCGATATTGAGATGCAACTGGCTGCCTAAACAAGCAACAAACGGCCCAAAACGACCTCTATTGACCGGAAACGCGCCACAAAAACGCCATGTTAACCGGGAATTGTTAGGCCTAACGGGACCAATCCGACTCTTGGGCCCTGATAAGTTATCGGTAGGCGTGTGGCAGGAATATTATGAACGTTGATGCGAATATAGCTGGGACAAACGTAGGGTTGGGCGCGCAAAACGCTAAACTTCTAAGCCGTGGATTCGAAGGGCTCGCGCCCTTCCTGGAACGCTCTCGCGAGTTGCGGCAAGCCCTTGTGCGGCTGGGAAAAATTGGTGACAAAGCCACCAATCGTGCGGCGCGCAAGCTGCATCACCAACTTAAACACGCAGAACCGTCTGTAACGATGATTGGGCAGGTGAAGGCCGGTAAAACATCACTCGTTAATGCAATGGTCGGTCAGCCTGATTTGTTGCCTGCGGATGTGAACCCTTGGACTTCTGTCGTGACCGCGCTGCACCTGAACCCGAATACGCCGCCTGAAGATGATCGTTCAAGTTTTAGCTTTTTCGACATGGAAGAGTGGGGCCGCCTGCTTGATCGTGGTGGTCGGATTGGTGAATTGGCTGCGCGCGCTGGCGCTGAAGATGAGCTTGAAAAGGTGCGCGAGCAGGTTGTTGAGATGCGTGAGAAATCGCGTAAGCGTCTTGGCGACAAATTCGAACTTCTTCTCGGACAAAAGCATGATTACAACCACGTAGATGGCGATCTGATCGAACGCTACGTGTGCTTGGGTGATGATTTTGAGGACGACTTTGAGACAAGTCAGGCTCAAGGTCGTTTTGCCGACATCACCAAATCAGCCGAATTGTTCTTGCACCGTGGGTCGATGCCGATGCCGCTGTGTATTCGCGATACGCCGGGTGTGAACGACACATTTATGATCCGTGAGCAGATCACAATCCGCGCGATCCGCGAAAGCCGGATTTGTGTTGTGGTTCTTGCCGCGCACCAGGCACTGAGCAGCGTTGATCTTGCGCTGATCCGCATGATTGCCAACGTCAAATCCCGTGAGGTTCTGATCGTTGTGAACCGGATCGACGAGTTGCCTAATCCAAAGGCGCAGATTCCCGAAATCCGCGACAGTATCCGTCAGACCCTGAAAGATCATGATGGTCCGGTTGATGCTGAGATTATTTTTACGTCCGCGTATTGCGGCAATGCAGCTCTTGAGGGATTGCCAAGCCTTGTTGAGGACAAAGCACGCGACGCATTGGTGGAATGGGCCGACAGCGAAGCGCTTTTGCCGACCACTGGCGAGATGACGGAAGAAGAATTGATGTGGGAGCTTTCCGGGCTCCCTCGCATTTATGCCGCCTTGAGTGAGCGGATTGCTGAGGGCATGGGCCAAGAGCTTTTGGATCGTGTCGCCAAATCGGCGATGAACCTTGCGAATGGTATTAGTGCTGCGCAACAGGTTGTGTCGCGTCGCGAGAACGACGCTGATCTGCCACCGCTCGAGATTGAGCAGCTTGAAGGCGCGTTGCGCAAGCTTGAGAACAACGCGATGGAGACCATGGTGGACTCGTTTGAGGCCGCCATTGCCGACTTTGACAAACGTCTTGAACGCTCGCACCGCAGCTTTCTTGAGCGGGCGACTGGATCACTTTTGCAGCACCTCGATTCCAGTGGCGAAGAAGAAGTCTGGGAATACGACCCATCTGGTCTGCGCATTTTGATGCGCACCGCCTATCAAGTCTTTGGCCGCAATGCACAGAGCACGACGAAAAAGGTTCTGACACAAACGGCTCAGGATTACGCCGGGCTTTATCATCGCTTGTTTGAAGTGTCTGATGACGACTTTGGGATTGAAGCGCCGACGCCACCGCGCATTCCAGCCCCTGTTTTGCTTGGACAAACCATTGCTCTTGACCTTAAGGGCACTTGGTGGACGCGCTGGTGGCACAGACGGCGCGGGTATCGCAGTTTTGCGACCGAATTTGCCGACATGATCAAGGCCGAGACGGACCCGATTGTGGATGCGCTGCGCGGTGCACATGCGGATGCCATTCGCGATGCTTCAGTTCAGGTTTTGAAAGACTTTTTGGCCGAACAGCGCGGTATTTTGACACGTATCGCTGCGGAAGCGTCTGGTGAAGCCGATGGTGTCAGCACCCTGCTTGACGAAAACAGTGCTGCGGCCAAACGCGCCCAGTTGAAACAAACAATGGAAACCCTGACTGGGTTTGCCGCCTGAATATCAAGGACCGGACCGCAATGAGTGTTTTAGAACAATCGGCACTAACTGGTGAGCCAAGTGTTGAGGCACAGGCTAAGCCACTGCGTCTTTCGACAAGCGATGCAGTAGAGGACTCGAGTGAACAGACGCGCCTGCCGCGCGTTTGTCTGATGGGTGAGTTTAGTGCGGGCAAAAGCACGCTTTCCAACCTTTTGATAGGGGCACCTGCTTTGCCTGTGAATGTCACGGCGACGCAATTGCCGCCTGTGTGGATTTCGCATGGCACTGACGCGCCTTATCGCGCTGGTCTGGATGGCGAAACCACCGACGTTGATCTGGAAAATCTTGAAGACGTGAATGTTGAAGATACTGGACATATCCGCATCTTTAACGAAGCTAAGTTCCTGAAAATGTGCGATTTGATCGACATGCCAGGTATTTCTGACCCGAATATGGCTGCTGATGTTTGGCAACGTATGATTCACCATGCCGACATCGTCATCTGGTGTAGTCACGCAACGCAGGCATGGCGTCAAAGCGAGGCAGCTGTTTGGTCGCACATGCCAAAAGAACTCCATGAAAAGAGTATCCTTTTGCTAACGCGCATGGACCGTATTCTAAGCGAGCGTGACAGAGGCCGTGTCGTAAAGCGCGTTCAGAAGGAAGCGGGGTCAATGTTCCGCGAGATTCTTCCAGTTTCCCTGATCAAAGCGGTGGAGGCCGGTGAAGATCCGCAGGCTTGGGAAGAAAGCGGAGCAGGTGCTCTATTGTCGACACTGTCGACCCTTGTTGGTGAAGTGGCCAATGGTGAGATGCCAGCGAAATCTACGCGTGTCGTGAGCCGTGTGCGCAGCGCACCAGCACCGGTGGGTGGCGTAGATGCCTCATTGATTGAAGAAAACGTCGAACCTACTCGTCCTGCACGTATTGTTATGCCAACGCGCATACGCCCACGCCCATTGGGGAATGGACGCGCAGCACCGACGTTGCCAGACGACTGAGTAAACCTCGTCCCAGACCAAACTCTTTAAGTTTGCCGTATGTATGCGCGGGGCTTGCACTGCTGCGCGCTCATGCGCATTAAGGCAGGGCGGTTTGAGTAGGAGAAACGGTCCTGATGTCGGTTAGCGAAGCTCTTGATGCCTTACGTTCAGAGATACCTGGCTGTTCGCTTGTGGCTTTTGCAGACTTAAGTTCCAAAATTGTGCTGACCTCCAGCTCGGCTACAAATCCAGCGCGCGAGAAACTAGACGCCCTTTCGGCAGCCGCGCACCTTGTACTAGACGGTGCAATTGCTGAAGGTGCGGTGCCTATTTGGGGCGACCAAAACACGGCAGAAACTGCAATGCTGTTAAGCTCTTCAGAAGCCCGCGTTTTTATGCGCTCTCCTGGAGAAAACCCTGAAGCCTTGATTTGCGTTTGTGCACCGGATTGTAACCTTGAAGTGGTGATGGATTGTGCACGTTCGACACTGAAGCGTATTGTTTCGGAAACTTGATCTAGAAAGCGACGACTTGAGCGATTTCACCCGCCTTGAAAATGTCCTTGCCAAACTACGCCAACGCGAAAAGGCTGGTGGCGAAGTGCGAACATTGCGTGGCGTTGGCAGCGATGCACTTTTGGCATCTTTGGTGGCTGAGATTGACGAAACGATCTTGCCACGTCGCTTGATTTTCACCACCAAAAACGGAACCGAACTTCATATGGCTGTTGCCAACCGTAGGCTTCAGTCGCTTTTGTCGCCGGTGCCTGATTTGCCAGGGGCAAAAGATTTGGCAGATGTTGCTTTCGCAGACGGTCAAGATCCGAACCTGGCTTTGCTTGGAGGGATGTTGCGCGGAATTTTTGAACAGGCGGAAACCGTTCGAATCGATGCGCGTCGGCTGCCAGCGGGCGCGTACGACCCTGATGTGGGTGCGCCTTCTGGCGGGTTGTCCAAAGCGTGGGGTGTGCAAGTCGTTGAGGTGCGCGTCAAGGAACCATCAGAAATTATTGATTTTTTCTTAAATCAGATAAGTGATGATGACGCTGAAGCGTGGTTGCGAATTGAAGGTGAAAACGTGACGGATCAGGCTGGAAGTGCCGAGCGTTTGACAGAGTTGGGCGAACAAGCCGCCGTCTTTCTGGACGGCTATTTCAGTAAATTTGATGCACTTTTCTCAGCTGATGAGGCAGCGACGGCAACGGTCGTGGCTCCAGAAGCCGCCGGCCAAACTGCTGTGCTTTTTGTCGAAATTGGTGGATTGTCTGCATTTGTCGCCGCCAAAACGGCCCGTGTGGCCGCTTTGGCGTCAAGTTGGCAAGCGCAGGTATCAGAATAGACACATTTCCATGATTGTTCGCGGCTTGGCCACAATGGTGCCCAGATTAGGGATTTGATATAGTTTTGTAGTTAATGTCTTTCGGCAACTACGGCAGTTTTGCGCCGGTGGCGCTTTGAGAATCGCTTTTCGTGGGTCAGAGGGGCGCGTATAAGGCAACGGTTCGTGCATACAGGCAGTGGCGCGGATCTCTAAGAAGAATGGGGCAGGGCACAAAATGGCCTTTCGCGGATTGTTTACGACTGAGATGGCAATTGATCTTGGGACGGCAAACACACTTGTCTACGTCAAAGGCAAGGGTGTGATCCTGAACGAGCCTTCAGTTGTGGCGTATCATGTTAAGGATGGGCAGAAGAAGGTTCTGGCCGTGGGCGAAGACGCCAAGCTGATGCTTGGCCGTACACCGGGTTCCATTGAGGCGATCCGGCCCATGCGTGAAGGCGTGATTGCCGATTTTGAAGTCGCCGAGGCGATGATCAAAGAATTCATCAAAAAAGTGCATAAACGTAGCATTTTTTCGAACGTTAAAGTCATCGTTTGTGTGCCGCACGGGGCGACTCCCGTGGAAAAACGCGCGATCCGCACGTCTGTTGAATCGGCTGGAGCGAAAAAGGTCGGTCTGATCGCAGAACCAATTGCGGCAGCGATCGGGGCAGGTATGCCGATCACCGATCCGACGGGCAACATGGTTGTGGATATTGGCGGTGGCACGACAGAGGTCGCGGTTCTTTCACTGGGTGACATCGTTTATGCGCGTTCCGTGCGCGTTGGCGGTGACAGGATGGACGAATCTATCGTCAGCTATTTGCGTCGCCAACATAACCTTTTGATCGGCGAACAAACGGCAGAGCGGATCAAGACAACGATTGGTACAGCGCGGATGCCTGATGATGGGCGCGGTCAGTCTATGGAGATTCGTGGGCGAGACCTTTTGAACGGTGTCCCGAAAGAGACCGAGATCAATCAGGCGCAAGTGGCCGAAGCCCTTGCAGAGCCTGTCCAGCAGATTTGCGAAGCGGTGATGACCGCTTTGGAGGCGACGCCACCGGATTTGGCGGCTGATATTGTGGATCGTGGCGTGATGCTCACCGGTGGAGGTGCGCTTTTGGGTGAACTTGATCTGGCATTGCGTGAACAAACCGGTTTGGCGATCAGCGTGGCTGACGAGTCATTGAACTGTGTGGCTTTGGGCACGGGCAAAGCTTTGGAATACGAAAAGCAACTTCGGCACGTGATCGATTACGATAGCTAAATTTCACGTGTGCTGCCCTGACTTATCCACAAGATATGTTAGTCTGGTCGGGGGCATGGATCGGGAAACGACGTGGCGCAGAATCGCTCTGATGAAGACTATGTAAAACCAATCCGACAGTTGGCTGTCGGACTTGTGGTTTTGTGTCTTCTTGCTGTCTTTCTTTTGTGGCGTATCGACAGCCCTCGGGCCGAGCGTTTTCGCGCGCAGTTCGTAGACTGGGTTGTGCCTAATATGGATTGGGCTTTGGTGCCGGTCACCGAAACTGTTGACCTTGTCCGAGGTTTCCAATCGTATGCTGCACTTCAAAAGCAAAATCGGCAGTTGCGCGACGAGCTTAAGCAGATGAAGGCGTGGAAAGAGGCAGCGCTGCAGTTGGAGCAGGAAAATGCAAAGCTTCTTGATCTGAATAAGGTGCGGCTTGACCCTGCGCTGACGGTTGTGACGGGTCAGGTTTTGGCTGATAGCGGCTCTCCGTTTCGTCAGTCTGTTTTGCTGAACGTGGGTGCGGCGCGAGATGGCATTCAAGACGGGTGGGCGGTGACCGATGGTTTGGGGCTGGTTGGCCGCATTTCAGGTGTTGGCGACAGATCCAGCCGTGTGCTTTTACTAACCGATAGCGCCAGTCGCGTACCGGTCACGATCCAGCCGTCGGGGCAACGGGCGATGCTGTCGGGCGACAACACATTCTTACCCGTGCTGGATTTTATCGAATCACCCGAAGAAGTGCGTCCGGGCGACCGTGTTGTTTCGTCCGGTGATGGCGGTGTGTTCCCGGCTGGATTGCTGTCAGGCATCGTGGTTCTGGGACGCGATGGGCGGCTTCGATTGCGTTTGACCGCCGACTACGAACGGCTTGAGTTTTTGCGGGTACTGCGGACGCGATCTGCTGAAGAAATTTATCCGCCCGAGAGCCTGATCGGGCCAGTTTTACCAGAACCTGCCGCATCGCTTGAGCAAACCGATGAGGCCACCGATGGCTGAGCGGGCGCAACGCATTTGGAGTTACCGTCTTTTGCTGCTGACCATTGTGTCAGTCGTTGCCTTTATTTTGCTGTTGCCGCTGGGTAGCCGTGCAGGTGGCATTCCCGGTCCGGATGTCGTGCTTTTGATTGTTTTTGCGTGGATTATCATGCGCCCGGATTTCGTCCCGCTTGTCTTGGCAGCGGGAATTTTCCTTGCTGCTGATTTGTTGTTCATGCGCCCGATTGGTCTTTGGGCGGCGCTGTCTGTGATGGGGGCTGAATTCATTCGTTCGCGCCGTATTCAATTGCGCGACTCGACCTTTTTATTCGAGTGGCTTTTGGTGGTGACCGTGGTCGCTGCGATGACACTGGTGAATGCGCTGGTGCTTGCCATGGTTGCGGTGGAACAGCCGAACCTTGGGCTTAATCTTATTCGCCTGATTTTTACCGCGATCACTTATCCAGTTGTTGTGATCCTTGCGGGTCGTGCTTTTGGTGTTCGAAAGCTAAGCTCTGCCGAACTTGATCGTATGGGGAAACGCTTATGAAGCGTGTTCAGAAAGAAGCGGAAGAGGCGTCTCAGCTGGTTACACGCCGCGGTGTGATCCTAGGTGGTATGCAGCTTGGGTTCATGGGAATTTTGGGCCTTCGCATGCGGCAAATGCAGGTGGAAGAGGCGGAAAGCTATCGTCTGCTGGCCGAGGAAAACCGTGTAAACGTGCGTCTGATCGCGCCGTCGCGCGGTATTATCTATGATAGGCACGGAGTCGCAATTGCGCAGAATGCGCAGAACTACCGTGTTATTATTGTGCGCGAAGACGCGGGCGATGTGGATGAAACCATTGCCAAAGTGCTTCGTCTGATCCCGATTGACGAAAACGATCTTGAGCGGTCTTTGAAGGAAATGAACCGCCGTAGTCCGTTTGTGCCCGTAACGCTGGCGGACCAACTGCGTTGGGAAGATATTGCGGAAATTGCTGTGAACGCGCCGGTTTTGCCCGGTATAACGCCTGATGTTGGGCTTAGCCGCGAGTATCCACTTGGCGCGGACTTTGCGCATATTGTCGGGTATGTCGGTCCTGTTTCGGATTACGATTTGTCCAAAATCGAAGATCCCGATCCGCTTTTGCAGATACCAAAGTTTCAGATTGGCAAGATTGGTGTGGAAACCAAGCTTGAAGCAGATTTGCGGGGACGGGCTGGCACGCGTCGCATCGAGGTTAATGCAGGCGGCCGTGTGATGCGCGAATTAGGGCGCGTGGATCAAACGCCCGGGCGCGATATGCAGCTAACGATTGATCATGGCCTTCAGAACTATGCGCAGGCGCGTCTTGCTGACGAAAGCGCTGGCTCTGTTGTGATTGACGTTGAAACTGGCGAACTTTTGGCGATGGCCTCGGCACCTTCGTTTGATCCCAATCTTTTCGTGCGTGGGATTTCATCCAAAGATTACAATGGACTACGTGAAAATACTTATAAACCGCTGTTTAACAAAACAGTGCAGGGCCTCTATCCACCTGGTTCGACCTTCAAGATGATGACGGGTTTGGCAGCCTTGCGTGCCGGTGTTATGGGGCCGGGCGAAACTGTTTATTGCCCTGGTCACATGTCACTTGGCGGGCGACGGTTCCACTGTTGGAAACGCGGTGGTCACGGATGGATGGACCTTGACGATGCCATTACTCAGTCATGCGATGTCTATTTTTATGAGGCGGCGCAACGTGTTGGCGTGGATCGGTTGGCAGAACTATGCCGCGAATTTGGTTTGGGCGAACGATTTGATTTGCCACTTTCGGCTGTGCGCGAAGGAATTGTCCCATCAACCAAATGGAAAGCACAAGTGCGCGGCGAGCGATGGAATCCCGGTGAGACATTGAACACTGCGATTGGCCAAGGCGATGTACTGGCCTCGCCTTTGCAACTGGCCGTCATGACCGCGCGGATTGCGACAGGAAAAGTGGTGATGCCGCGACTTGTAAAATCAATCAATGGGGTCGAAGTGCCGTCAGAAGAGGCAGCCTCTTTGAACGTTTCGTCGAACCTGATGTCGATGATCCGTCGCTCTATGTACAACGTTTCAAATGGGCGGCGCGGCACTGCGCGGCGTTCGCGGATTGTGACCGAAGGCTTTGAGATGGCGGGCAAAACTGGTACGTCTCAGGTGCGCAATATCACGACTGCAGAGCGCGCACGTGGTGTGACGCGAAATGATCAATTGCCGTGGAATCGCCGGGATCACGGGCTTTTTGTGGCTTTCGCTCCGTTTGATAAACCCAAATACGCCATCGCGACGATCGTTGAACACGGCGGCGGCGGGTCGAGTGCCGCGGCGCCACCGTCGCGCGATATTCTGCTTTACGCGCTTTATGGAGATGTGCCTCCGCTTGAAGCTTACCCAAGCGATCAACGGGAACGCATTCGCACTCAGCACGAGGAAATGGTTCTTCGGCGCCGCCTGACGCCTGGCAAAAAGGCAAGCCGTGCATGAGCTATCTTGAGTACAAAGTTCAGACTGTCCCGACAGGTTTGCGCAAGATTCTGTATGTAAATTGGGCTTTGGTTTTGTTGCTGGCGGCGGTTTCATCGGTTGGCTTTCTGATGCTGTTTTCAGTTGCCGGTGGTGATCTTTCGCGCTGGGCTGAACCGCAGATGAAGCGTTTCGCACTTGGGATATGCGTTATGCTGGCAATTGGTATGGCGCCTATCTGGTTCTGGCGATCTATGGCTGTGCCTGCTTATTTGTTCGGCTTGGTCTTGTTGATTGCCGTCGAACTTTTTGGCGAAGTTGGCATGGGCGCGCAGCGTTGGATCGATCTTAAATTTATGCGTCTGCAACCATCAGAGTTGATGAAAATCTCGCTCGTGATGGTACTGGCCGCTTATTACGATTGGCTATCGATGGAGCGCGTTTCGCGCCCGTTTTGGGTCATTGTTCCTGTGGTTTTGACTTTGATCCCAACGGCTCTTGTGCTAAAACAACCAGACCTTGGCACCGCGATTTTGCTGGTTGCAGGTGGTGGTATTGTCATGTTTTGCGCAGGCGTGTCTTGGTGGTATTTTATCGCTGTCGCGGCAGGCGCTGGAGCGCTGGTTTACACAGTTTTTGCATCACGCGGCACGGATTGGCAGTTGATCAAAGACTATCAGTTCCGCCGGATCGATACGTTTCTTGATCCGTCAACCGATCCGCTTGGCGCGGGCTATCACATTACACAGTCCAAAATCGCTCTTGGTTCAGGTGGATGGACCGGCAAAGGCTTTATGCAGGGGACGCAATCGCGGCTGAACTTTTTGCCCGAAAAACATACTGACTTTATCTTCACCACGCTGGCCGAAGAATTTGGATTTATTGGTGGGTTTTCGTTGCTGGCGCTTTATGGGCTGATCATCTTTTTCTGCGTTGTCTCGGCGGTTCAAAACAAGGATCGCTTTGGCTCTTTGGTAACCCTCGGCGTGGCGGCGACACTGTTTTTATTCTTTGCGGTCAACATGTCTATGGTGATGGGGCTGGCCCCAGTTGTAGGTGTGCCTTTGCCGCTGGTTAGCTATGGTGGCTCGGCGATGCTGGTGCTTTTGGCGGCTTTCGGGTTGGTGCAATCGGCGCATATTCACAGGCCACGCAGTCGATGATCACGGCTCTGTTTTCTGCTAACGAAAGCAACTGGGATAAATTCTCGAACCCTTTAAGAGCGGCATTTGCGTCGGCGGATTTGACTGTAAAATTGACACGCGATGCGCCGTCAAGCGAGGTCGATTATATCATTTATGCCCCCAATAGCACCTTGCAGGATTTCGCTCCTTACACGCGCTTGAAGGCGGTTCTAAGCCTTTGGGCTGGCGTGGAAACGGCGGTGCACAATCCAACATTAAAAGTACCCTTTACGCGGATGGTCAGCGATGGGCTTTCTGAGGGTATGGTTGAGTGGTGCGTTGGGCATGTTTTGCGGCACCATTTGGGGTTGGATCGCGATATTTGTCGAAGGGATGCCGTTTGGGATCCTGTTGTGCCGCCGTTGGCGCGCGATCGGCCCGTGACGATATTGGGTCTCGGCGCTTTGGGGCAGGCAGTGGCACAATCGCTGGTTGCTTCGAAGTTTCCGGTCACTGGTTGGAGTAGATCGGCCAAAGAGATTGCTGGTGTACGTAGTTTTAGCGGTGAGGCTGGTCTGGCGCAGGCTTTGCGCGATGCTCAGATTGCCATCCTTCTTTTGCCGATGACGCCGCAGACAGAAAACATTCTTGATCAGGAACGATTGGCGCTTTTGGCGCGTGGTGCGTTTGTCATCAACCCGGGACGTGGGCCTTTGATTGATGACGAGGCACTTTTGACGGCGCTGAACAGTGGGCACATTGCGCATGCGACGCTGGATGTGTTTCGCACCGAACCGCTGCCCTCTGATCATCCGTTTTGGGCGCATCCTTCGGTGACGGTCACGCCGCATATTGCGTCAGATACGCGGGCGGATACAGCGGCTGAGATGATTGCCGAGAACATCCGTCGCGGTGAGGTTGGTGAGCCTTACTTGCATTTGGTGGATCGCGCAGCGGGATACTAGCGCAGCTTTGGCGGTTTGTCTGGGTCCATGCCGGGTGCGCTTGGCGGGGACGAAACGGCGGGTTGTGGCAGATCAAATCGCAAGCCAACGCGTGCCAATTGCGCAGCGGCTGGATCGCTTGCTTTTAAAAAAGCAACGTCCAAGACACCAGCTTCTAACCCTGAGAAAACCAGCGCTTGTTGGACAGAGCTTGCAAGCGCGGTTTGCGCGGTATCGGTCGCATCGACAAAGGCGAGCATATGTCCGGGGCGTCCGCCCTGATAGGTGACGCTGGCGAGATAGGCCATTTTTGCCAAACCAGCGGCGGCGGCGAGGCGCGCATCGATTGCGGTGATCAATACTTCTGGCAGGCCTTTGGGCGCGCTGAATGTCTCGGGCGTTTCTTCGATAGATTGAGGGGCTTCAGCCAAAACATCGTTGAGCCAATCCAATGCTCCGGCAGGCAGAAGGAAAGCTGATGGGTTTTCCCAAAGGTTCAGGCCCACGCCGATTTGTTTCCCATTCAGCATTTGCGCCAACGTGCGACCAGATACTGCCGCGTAAGGTGTAGGTTTTTCGTTGAAAGCGGTCATGCGGTCTTCGGTGTCAAACGCCAAAACGAACGTGCCTTGTTCGGTTTGAAAAAGCTGAGGCGTGATGTCGTCTCCCTTTGGCTCGGCTTCTAGCAGCACGAATAATTCTGCGGCCGCGAACCGATCATAAAACGCAAGGCGCGTTGCGTCGCTATCGTAATTGGTCATTTCTGCATGGGCTGTATCAAGGGGAGTCATGCGAGTGCCTTTTGAATGCTGGTGCGAAGGGCAGGGAGGAGCTCGGTTTCAAACCATGGGTGTTTCTTAATCCAACCGGTGTTGCGCCAAGAGGGATGCGGTAAGGGAAATACATTTGGGCCAAACTCGCGCCAACGCTTCGTAATGTCTGTCACGCCGGATTTTTCTTTTAGGTGCCACTTTTGGGCATACCCTCCGATCAAGAGCGTAAGTTGCAGGTCGCCCATGCATTCCATCAAGGGAGCTCGCCAGGTTTTCGCACAAATAGGCGGGGGTGGAAGGTCTGAACCTTTTACGTCATATCCAGGAAAGCAAAACGCCATGGGCAGGATGGCGACGCGCGAGCGGTCGTAAAATGTTGCCTCGTTGATGCCCATCCAAGTGCGCAGCCGGTCCCCCGACGGGTCGGTAAACGGTTTACCCGAGTCGTGAACGCGTTTGCCCGGCGCCTGACCTGCGATCAGGATACGTGCACCCGGTTTGAACCAAACCACAGGGCGCGGGCGATGTTGCGTGGCCGTGGCTGCAAAACGTTCGGAGCAAAGGGTGCACGCGGCAAGGTCATTAGCGAGGGCTGCGAGTTTCGACATGAAACGGAACTATCTTTTGAGGTCGTGAAGATCCAGATTGACTCTATTCCATATTTCTATAATTGTAGAAATATGGAATCATCACCAGATACTCAACTTGACCTGACGCGTGCGGCGTCGACTTTTGCCGCTCTTGGGTCTGAACAGCGACTTGCCGTCTTGCGTGTGCTCGTGCGTGCCGGGCCGGAAGGGCTCGCAATTGGAGAATTGGGCGCGCGTTCTGGTGTAACAGGGTCAACGTTGACGCATCACATGAAGATTTTGGCGGCTGCGGATTTGGTCAAACAGGTCAAAGACGGACGTCGCATCATTTGCATTGGCGCGGCCTATGATCGAATGCAGGCTCTGTCAGAATATCTTTTGCAAGAGTGCTGCGCAGACAGTACAGACTCAGATACGGATCACATCCATGGCTGATATTTCGCATCCTGAAAGCCGATTTCAAATTGATCGGGTCTGGCTGTTTGCGGCGCTTCTTCCGGTCGTAGTCGCAGTTTTTGACTGGGATCAAGCGATTGAAACAGTGCGGTTTGCTGCCACGTCTTTGGCGCACACAGGGATATTTATCGCCTTTGCTGTGCTGGCGGTTGGATATCTAAAGGCCAGTGGATCAGAGACATTGCTCGCACGCGCCTTTGAGGGGCGGGAGCGTCGGATGATCGTTGTGGCGGCCCTGTTGGGCGGGCTGTCTCCTTTTTGCTCCTGTGAAGTGATCCCGTTTATCGCTGCCCTTTTGGCAGTGGGCGCACCGCTTTCGGCTGTTATGGCGTTTTGGTTGGCGTCGCCGTTGATGGACCCGGCGATGTTTGTGATCACGGCGGGAACGCTTGGGTTTGATTTTGCCTTGGCCAAAACGCTATCCGCGGTTGGTCTTGGGCTTTTGGGCGGCACAACTGTGTATCTGTTTGCGCGCTCGCCCGTCTTCGCGGATCCATTGAAAGAGCAACCCGCGCGCTCTGGCTGTTGCGGGTCATCAAAACCGTTTGCGGGCAAGCCGGTTTGGAAATTTTGGAATGAAGCGCCGCGGCGTGATGTATTTGGCCGCACGGTTTTGGAAAATGCTTTGTTTTTGGGGAAATGGTTGCTGATCGCTTACATGCTTGAAGCGTTGATGCTGGCCTATGTTCCTGCCGAAACCATAGCGAGTGTGCTTGGCGGTGAGGGGATTAAGCCGGTTATTCTTGGCGCTTTGGTCGGCGCACCTGCGTATTTGAACGGTTATGCGGCCGTCCCGCTGGTGGATGCATTGTTGGCACAGGGCATGGCGCCGGGGGCCGCGATGTCGTTTGTTCTGGCAGGCGGCGTCAGCTGCATTCCGGCGGCGGTGGCTGTTTGGGCCTTGGTGAAACCGCGCGTCTTTTATGCTTATCTTGGAATTGCACTAGTCGGGTCGCTGATTGCTGGGCTGATTTGGGGTGTATTGGCCTAAGGATCGGCCAATGGTCGCCGTTTAAAGAGCATTTACTGGCTTAGAGTCGCTGACTGGTGAGAATTCGGGCAGTAGGGCTAGAAAAAGACTTATTTTCTTGGCATCTGGGCGCAGCGCGTTAAAAATGCGCTAAGATCGGGTAGAAATCCGACAATGCTAGTAGAGGCAGACCCGAACGGATGATCGAGTTCCGCAACGTCAGCAAGTCCTTTTGGACCGGAGAGCAGCGCAAGGTGATCCTTGATCGCGCCTCTTTTCGTGTCGAATTGGGCAATTCGCTTGGCATTCTGGCCCCTAACGGCACTGGCAAAACAACTATCGTCAATATGATGGCAGGTATTGAGCAGCCCGATGAAGGCGAGATCGTACGCCAAGCCCGCATTTCTTTTCCGCTGGGTTTTATGGGTGGGATCATTCCACGGCTCTCGGCTATGGAAAACTGTCGTTTCATCGCGCGGCTCTATGACAAAGACCCTGACTATCTTGAGGCTTTCTGTCGCTGGGTTTGCGGGCTTGAAGAGTACTTTGAAATGCCTGTCGGAACCTACAGCGCGGGTATGCGCTCTCGGTTCAGTTTTGCCCTACTGCTCGCGCTTGACTTTGACATCTACCTGATCGACGAAGGCATGCCATCCACCACAGACACCGAATTCAATCGTAAAGCCGGTCAGATCCTGTTTGAACGGTTAAAGACGGCCACAGTCGTGATCGTATCGCATCAAGCAAGCACGCTTGAAAAATTCTGTAAATCCGCAGCCGTTCTACGCAACGGGCAACTGCATATGTTTGACACCCTTGAAGAGGCCAAAGAGCTCTATGACTACGAAGCCCAAAGCGCCTAAATTTCGCATCCGTCGCAGTTCGGCTCAAGCCGCACCGCCCATCGACCCGCATTTGATTGGCGGCGATGCGCCATCGACCGATTTGCCGGACCAGACCGAAGACGGTTTTGGAGATGCGGCTTTTCCGGGGTCCGCGAAAGCGGAGGACGCCAAAAAGAATGAGGCCGGGATCGCAGAGATACGTCGCGAAGGTTTGACCGGGCGGCAGCTTCGCATGGCGCGGCGATTGGCTCAAAAGCATGGGTTGAACCCATCATCTGATTTTGACGCGGTGCGCTTGTTGCGCGGTATGGGAATTGATCCTTTTGATCGCTCGAACATGCTTGAGCTTGTCAAAGGTCGTGACTCCAATGCGAAAGTTGAGCCTGAGCCTGCAAAGGCGGCGCCGGAGCAAAAGCAAGCACCGGAACAGCGAATAAACCTGCCTCAAACTATTGATACAGATAATAAATTGCCTGGGGCACCATTGCCTCCTGGTGCCGCTGGAATGCAAGATATTGAGCGTATCCAACGGGATATTGTCCGCCGTCGCCGCCGCAAATTGATGTTGCTTGGCGCGCGCCTTGGTGTGTTTGTTTTGTTGCCCACACTGCTTGCGTTCTTTTATTTCGCGTTCTTGGCAACGCCAAGCTATGCCACAAAATCTGAATTTATCGTGCAACAGGCGGAGGCTGCGGCCGCGCAACCTGGCCTCTTGGGTGGTACGGCGATGGCAACCAGCCAGGACTCCATTCTGGTACAAGATTTTTTGACTTCACGCGAGGCACTTCAGCGCCTTGATGCAGATCACCAATATCGGGCGCATTTTAGCGATCCGTCGATCGATTCGTTGCAGCGCATTCAAGACGACGCAAGCAACGAAGCGGTCTACAAGCATTTCCAGGACCATGTGAAAATCGGGTATGACCCAACCGAGGGCGTGATCCGTATGGAAGTGGCGGCCCTTACCCCAGAGATGAGTCAGACCTTTTCTGAGGCCTTGATTGGTTATGCAGAAGAGCGCGTCGATCAGGTTACCGAACGCAAACGCGCCGATCAGATGAGCGGTGCGCGCGAGACCTTTGATGAAGCGGAAGCCAAGATGGTAGCCGCGCAGGGCAAGGTTCTCGAGCTGCAGGAACAGTTGGGCATTCTTGATCCGGTGTCTGAGACAGCCGGCGTTATGACACAAGTGAATGGGTTCGAGACCCAGTTGGCTGAAAAGAGACTTCAGCTCAGCCAATTGCTAGATAACTCAAACCCAAATTCGGCACGTGTCGCAGGGGTTGAGGGTGACATTGAGCGGTTGCAATCATTGATCATCCAGTTGCGCTCACAGTTGACTGAAAACACAGGTGCTGGCTCTCTGGCCTCGGTGTCGTCACGCCTTAGCATGGCTGAGGTGGATCTAGAGACGCGCACCATGATGATGCAGGAGTCTTTGCAGCAACTTGAAATGGCACGGGTTGAAGCCAACCGTCAGGTGCGTTTCCTATCTCTAGGCGTCTCTCCAATCCCGCCTGACGTTCCGACATATCCAAAGGTATTTGAGAACACTTTGATCGCGTTTTTGATATTCGGCGCTCTGTATTTGTTGGCATCAGTCACGGCAGGCATTTTGCGCGAGCAGGTGTCGTCATAATTGCAAAGAATTTTTGTAAACCGGGGACTTGCGTCAGGGCGGATGTCTGAGTAAGACACCCAGACCTGTTGGGGTGTGGCCTAGTGGTAGGGCAACTGTTTTTGGTACAGGAGATCGTAGGTTCGAATCCTACCACCCCAGCCAGCACGATAAGTATCTGATAATAATGGATATTTGTGGAAATTCACTCATGATTTCCGACGCATTTTAGGGTAGTGTGGTACCGCAGACGCCGTTGGCTGCGATAATCTGCCCAAGTTCCTAAAAAAGTCTGGAATCGCCATTTCCGCGCTAGCAGTTTGGCTGATGGTGATGGTCAGTGCATCTGCCTTTGGGCACGACTTGAATTTAACTTAAGCGGGTGACAGCATCTCAGCATGCTCGAAGAAACTAGGATAACCAAATTGATCGAGCAAGAACTTCTGCTCGTGTCCGACAAACGAGCCATTGAGCATATCCGCAGTTTGCTCATCCCACCCAAACCTGTTCTGTTGGATTGGGACTATGGAGACGAGCAGTATCTCTGCTGGGTCGTGATGGAAGAAACGCACGGCAACACAGGAATTGTCTACTGCAAAGAGGGGTTTGGGCCAACTTTTCCTTGGGGGCTGGTAACGCCTGAAGAAGGCGCGCCCATGGGCATGGACGCTGGTTGGTATTTCCACTTCATAGAGGCCTACGTTGAAAGCGCAGGTTCGGAAATCCCGATATGGTGCGTGACGAAACAAGAGAAGGAAGGCCAGTACGAAAGGGTCACAGAACAAGCGGGCTGGGATGAAACCTGGGCAGAAGCAAAGCAACTGCGGCTACTCGACCCAACCTCACGCTTCAATGTTCAAACGCCACTCTTGGATGGATTTGAACGTGGCTGACTGACGTCAGCTTCGTCCGCATAGCTAACCTTGGAGGGGCTCCTGCGGACGAACAAGCCCGACGTAGAGCGTCGGATAACCGCGTTGGGCCCATAGTGACGAATGCCGCGAGGCCAATGAATGGCCCCTCCGCTGCTGGTTTCATGGTTCGGTTAAAAAACAGCAATCCAACGAAAACACCTTACCAATTCTATTTCGGTTTCGATTTTTTGTAGCTCATACCCCATTTGGGAGATGCCCCGGACTCAGAATTTACCGTACGTCAAAGAAAAAGACTTTGAGGGCTGTATGAGTGAGTATCTCGGTACGTTGGGATCGTTCCAATTGATTGGTGTCGTCGGTTTCGTCGTGTACGTTTTTGCCTTTGGGCGCGTACAGTTTGGATGGCTTGATGGCAACAGTGCCACCTATTCTGCGTTAAATGTCCTTGCTGCCTCCTTGGTCGCAATCAGTCTGTTTGCTGAATTCAATCTATCTTCTGCGCTTATCCAAGGCAGCTGGATTATCATTGGGTTGGTCGGCATTTTGAAACGTAGGGCCGGGCAAGCAGACACCTCCGTTCCAAGTCAACGCTCGTCAGATGCACAAAAGGTGGCATGATGTCTTACGCTGATGCGGCATCTTATGTCATTACTCTGATTGCAATCACCTTAGCGCCCGGACCGGTTGCCTTGTTGTTGCTTGTGCGATCCGCGGCCAAGGACATTTCAGGCGCAATAGGGTTTGGCATCGGCTTTGCACTTGGCGGATTGATCATCATCACTGCCGTGTGCTTCGGCCTTGGTGTGTGGTTGAGTGAGGTTCCGGAATTATTTGAGTACGGCAAATACGTCATGCTCGCCTATATCCTTTGGATGGCGTATGGGCTTTGGAAAAGCAGTTTCCAGATCAGCAAGTTTGGCGAAACGGTGCATCGCTCTGACCTGTCCTCGCTGACGGCCGGGATGGCAGCGTGCTTCATCTCACCTTACATGATGCTTTTGTTTCCGTTGGTTTTGCCAGAACTCGTGGACATCACTCAGATCGAATTGCCTGACTTTGCATTGGTAGCGGTTCTCACTTTTGCATCACTGGCAGTGGGATCAGGCGTAATCATAGTTTTTGCCAGCCAAATTTGCCGGATTGTGAAATCCCCATACTCGATGCGGGTCTTGAACCGTTCTCTGGCTGGCGCTCTGGCCCTTGGTGGCTGTTGGCTCGCCTTTGCTTAGGAGAACAGACATTCCAGACACCTAACGCTGGGGTCCCTCGGTGCACTTGCCTCTTCCGGTCGAGCCCGAGGATGCGTGGTGTGCCCGTCGATGGCGGGCACATCACGTCATAATTCAAAACAATTGCAGTCAGATAAGAAGTGCATGGCGCTGCACGTTCAGTTAAGTCGATCAGATGTGTTTGGGGGTGAGGGCACGTGACAGTACAAGACAGGAATGACCCGGAAATAAGCCGCGATCTGATCGTGGATCGCATTTACGAAATTGCGCTTGAGCCGGCTTCGCTAGATGACTTCATCGATTTCTGGCACGACACGAATTTGGAAGCGCACTTTAGCGATGCCAGCGAACACGCTGGGACGCCAGATCAGGCCTATAAGGCGCATTTGGAACGTGCTGAAACCATCATGCAACGTGGCGACGCTGCCCACCCAGACTTGTCAGAATACCTAAATCCTTACGAGAATTTGGCGGCATTCGTTGTCAGTGGATCGCTTCGCATTGAGGCGCTGAACACTGGTGCAGAGGCGGCCTTCGGTGTCCACAAGGGCGACGCATTGGACCAATTGGGGATACCCAGCGAGGTTCGAGTGGCTTTGCTTCAGGCTGCGCAGGATGTTTTGCACAACTCAAAGCAGCCCGAAAAGCTGCTAAAGGCGGACATGGCCAGCAAGGGCGGTACTATGCTGTTTCGGCTGGTGCGACTTACAACAGTCTTCGAGGACGGGCCGATTGTCCTGATCGTCTCAACACAATTTCATTGGCGCGACAGCATCGCCACCCTTTTGGGCAATGTCTTTCAGGTGACAAAAGCCGAGCAAGACGTGATCCGGTTGCTTGTCGAAGGTCTTGATGCAAAGTCTATCGCGACCTCTCGCAATACCAGCGAAGGCACTGTGCGTGGGCAGATCAAATCGATCACCGCCAAGATGAATGTGCGCTCTCAGACAGACATTGTGCGTTTGGTCATGACCCTGGGTGAGTTTCCAAAGGGCCTTACCGGGCAAGACCCTGTCACGAAACCTCATGCGCTTTCCAACAATTGGCTTGAGGCTGAGGTTTGGAAACCTTTCAAGTCATTGACTATGCCCGATGGGCGAACGCTGACTTATCATGAAATGGGTCCGCCTACCGGAAACCCAGTCCTTTATTCCCATACAGGCTCATGCCTTGCACGTTGGCCCCGTTCGATGCTGCGCCATGTGTTTGAGCGAAACCTGCGCATCATTTGTCCGATACGTGCAGGATATGGCCACAGCGACGGGCTGCCCGCCACAGCCGACCCAATCGAAACCGCCACCGACGACACGCTTTACCTACTGAACGCTTTGCGCATTGCCAAACTGCCCTACGTCGGGCATGGCACAGACCTGCCCTTTGCTGCGCATCTGATTTCTCAGCACCCGGATGTTGTCACCAAGTTGATTGGCATTGGTGCGTTTCCGCGCAAACCCGGAGACCAATCCGTAGTTTGCGCCGGGCGGTGGCAACGGTTTTTCGTAACCACTGCGCGCAACGCGCCGCACCTTGTTCAATTCGCCGCAAAAGCCGTGATGGCGATGACCAAGCGGATTGGCCCGGATGCCATGCTGCGGCA
The DNA here is from genome assembly GCA_039942715.1 of Paracoccaceae bacterium. Lineage (GTDB taxonomy): Bacteria > Pseudomonadota > Alphaproteobacteria > Rhodobacterales > Rhodobacteraceae > JABDJX01. The sequence continues at coordinate 772,877 of JBDVBY010000006.1, read as the reverse complement.
ACTGTGCAAAGATCAACCCTCTGATCTCGCGCTGTTGGAAGACAGCGAGATGAAACAGGTTCTTGCAGCGAACATTTCTCTCATGGCAGGCAAATCGACGAACTCAGCGCGCGCGTTTGCAATGGAGTTTATCGCATTTCAAAACGATTGGAGTGCTCAGATGCAGGCAACGCATCAAATTCCATCCCAGTTCTTCCTCGCCGAAGAAGACCCGACAATTGATCTAGGCGCACTGCCCGACCTTCAGACCGTTTACCCATGGATCTCTTTTGAAATTCTCCCAAAGGCTGGCCTTGCGATGATTTTTCAACACTACGAAACGCTGATTCCGATCATGGCGGAGGCGGCCAAGAATACTTCGTAAAACTTAGTTTGTCTGAAGCAGACCCAGGCCTTGCCTTAGCGAACTCACGCTTTTTCCCGCAAGCCAGCCGTGCGCCCCTATGCCCCCGAAGAGAGGCGCCGCAGAAAACTCGTGTGACGCTCACACTTCATTACGATCATCGCATAGTTCCGAATTTTCATCTCAGCTGGTTTTCTCCGTTAGTCGATGGTTTCTGCGACCGCGAAACGCCGGAAAGCATATTGCAGTGCGACCAATGTCAGAATTCCGATCACCATCAGTGTTAGCCAGCTGGCTAATCCAGGTAGCACCAAATTGGTTCCCATCATTCTAAACGTGACCAGCCCCACGGAAATCGATGCCGCTATGGCAGCGAAAACGAAGATCGTTTTCACGATAAACTCAACAATTGAGCGCCCCAGAAATTCGAAGTCTGCCCGTCCCATCGCAACGAGCTTTGTTGGGAACAGAAGATGTACTGTGTTCTCGACTGCATAAATAAGAAACGTCAACGGGAGAGCAAAGGCTGCTAGGATCAGGGCAACTTGTGTCGAGACTTTCTCCTCGAAGACAAGTGCGCTCGCTATGATCGTCAAAGTAATGACATAGGCTAGCAGCGTCTGAACCATAAGTTGGCCTGCGCAAATACGCCAGGGAGCGATGGGCAGTGTTTTGTAGATTTCCATCCGGCTCAGATCACCGCGAAAATCGCAGACCATATTGCGTGGTAAGATGAATGCGATGAAGACATAGATAATCATCAAAGTCTGTGCTTCCGTTACCGGCGCGCCGAGCGCCAAGGAAATCGGTGCAATACAGGCGGCAAGACCAGCAAATATGAGGATGAGCTTGAAAGAATTTCGCAATGCGTTGAGGGCCTGCCGCGCGGCAATGGGCCCCAAGCCGCCAACAATTGGGGCACGAGGGATCGAGCGCACCTCGGTCCGCTGAGTAGCCCAGAAAGATCCACCTTGTTTTATGCGTTCCCATCGGCTGCTGAGACGTGCGTTCTCGGCAAGGGAGCGGTCGGTCGTGTGCGCATCAAGCACAATAGCCGCGCGCAACAGCGCTGCATTGATGATGATCGCAACAACAGCCCAAAGAGCCATGTCTGAAAGCGTAGGCGCGACAAAAAGTTCGGCAAACACGATGTAAGGGATCAAGATTATGGTCCCGATCCACGAATGTCGAAACTCGGACAGAAGGTCGATAATGCCATGGTCGGGCGTCGTCCAAGCGTAGAGCAACGTTGCCGCTACAATTAAGAAAATCAACGCAGTCGCGGGCCATCGTATCTTCGCGAAGCTGCTGGCGTCGAGTGCATGCCCAAGCATACTGATGACTGCACTGTTCAACTGAACGAACACAAGCGTCAGAAGCGTGGCGATAAAGACGGGCAGGGCCGATCCTGCCTGCGGCTGCATAAAGATTGTGACGAACAGGCTACTTAATGTAACGCCAGCGACATAGGCAGAGAACTTATAAAGGATCAGATCCCGTCGACGGAACGGCCCAGTAAAGAGAAAATTGATCTCATTCGGCGAAAAATGAAACGTGGGACCGGTCGTCATCAACACGGTGAGTAGCGATAGCCCAAGCATGCCGAGCGGCATAAAAGTAAGGATCTGTTCGCGAAATGCTTGTCGGTCTAGCGCAGCGGAACCAAAAATACTCGTGTCTGAGGAACTGTTTGAAATGATCAGGAACCAAATGATCCCCCCGAAAGCCAGAGTAAACAGCAAGCCGCGCACGCTTGCCATCTGAAGCAAGCGCTGGCGCAGACCGCCACGCAGTCGCAAAATGAGCAGTTGACGAAGTGCGGGATCCATCTTTTAGACCGCCGCTGTCTCTGAGGTCTGGTCTGAGGCTTGCGTGATTGAGAAATACAATTCCTCAAGGGCTGAAGTGCTGTCCGTATGGCCGACCTCGCTCAGCAAGTCTTCCATAGTGCCAAACCGGCGGCACTCGCCGAGGTTCAGCACCATAATATGTGTACACAAATTCTCAAACAGGCTCAAAAGGTGCGAGCTTATGATAATGGCCGCGCCAGCCTGCGCGCGGTCGCGAATTGCTTGTTGAATCCCTCGGATACCTTGAGGGTCCAGCCCCGTCAGAGGTTCATCGAACAAGATCACTTTGGGGTCGTGCAGAAAGGCACAGGCGATCGCAACCTTTTGCCGCATGCCACGCGACAAGTTGTGGACGAGCGTATCGCGCTTGTGTGTGAGTTCGAATGACGCAAGCAGCGCTTCGGCATCCTTTTCGAAGTCCGCGAGTTTGTAGGCAGCCGCCGTGAAAGCGAGGTGTTCCCAAACCGTCATGGTGTCAAAGAGCCGGGGATCGTCAGGAATATAGCCGAGGTTCTTTTTGGCTGCGATGGGGGCTTGGACAACGTCATGGCCAGCAACCAAGAGACTCCCCGAGCTGGGCGGGATAATCCCGCACAATGTACGTAAAGTCGTTGTTTTGCCCGCCCCATTTGGCCCGAGCAATCCTAGTATTTGGCCTGGTTCGACCGCAAAGCTGAGGTTCTTCACGGCCGTGAAGCCTTTGTATTGCTTGCTGAAGTTCGTGACTGTGATCATGGGCTCTTTGCTCAATACTTTCCGGTTTGCCGACTGCTCAGCGGGCTGGCATGCTCTCCAACACCGCACAAGTCACCGATGATTTGCACCGGATCATGTCAAATCTAAGTTCAAAACCGTTGCTCCAGACGATTTTTGTGTCCGGATCTCTGCAAAACTTGGGAAAGACATGGTAGGCGGCTCTGTTGCATGAGTTGACCCGCACTTTAAGAGCGCTGCCTACAGAAAAAAGCAAACAGATGAGCAGCACATAGCGAAACACAGCGAAGGTCAAAAAGTCCACATCCGGTTTAGCGCTGCCGGTTTCGCAGGGTCTTGCGAATCCTCATTAATCGTATCGAACGTCCGCTAAGAACTGACTTCCCTGAAGATCTGATGCCGCATCCCTGATGCGAGGTAATTATTCCCTGTTCCGTTATTTAGGGAAATAGCTGGTAAGGCACTGAAGGATTGAAAAGCGATAAGTAATCAAATTTCCCTGTATAATACCCGTTAACAGGGAATGTCAGGCTGAGACTGGTTCGCTTGGGACTGCGTGCACAGCCAGGTTTCTGAAATTGCTGTTCGCTACTAGGAAGTGCATGCACGGTTTCCGGACGCGAGCGACGACTATGTTGTTGTTAGCGTCATTGCTGGGCATCGCCGATAAAAACGATGCCTATGTTTTGAACGTGGGCGAAACCATAACCCCCGAAGCATAGACACGAACGGACCAGCTGCGCGAGCGCGATTGCGCCCTCTATAGATCAAGCACAACCCAAGCCGGATCGTGATCGGAGCCATCGCCGCCATGTTTGGTCCGTCGATCGATGTGAGCTGAGGCAATTTTGGTTGATAGTGCCTCACTTAACCAAATTTGGTCGTATAACTCATAGCGCGGCGGTTCAGCGCCAGCGGGATTAAACCGATGGGTCCATTGCGGATTTGATGGGCCCGGTCCTTGCCCTGCAGTCTCTTGTTTGGCAGGTCTAGTTTCCATCGCTTGCGCCAGCCCGTTGACCATCGGTGCGCCATCAATCGAAAGCATCGGCGCCAAATCAGAAGAGTCTTCTGGATCATTCATGTCACCGAGCAAAACAAACTTTCCACCAAGGCGCTCTTGCCGAGATATGATCCGCTCAACCACCTCAGCCTGTCTTCTTCTTCGAGCATTTGCTGCTATCGCCCCTGCAACGGGGTCTTGATCAAAAGGAACGAAATGGCTTTTGAGATGCGTATTGTAGACAGTCAGTAATTTGTCGCCACTAGGAGATAATATTTCCACCTGCAAAAGATCACGTCCAAAAACTCTGCGCCCAGGATCATCTGGATGCACAGCCATTTGGTGAGATGTAATGGCTCCTAGAGGCAGCTTCGATAAAATTCCAACATCAATCATGCGTGGGTCGTTGCCTTCCACCAAGGCTACGTAAGGGTATAGACCCGCCAAATGTGAACGATTGAACTCCTTCAATATCTCAACATGTTCGACTTCTTGAACAGCAAGAACATCGAGGTTCATCACGTCTTTAATTCTGGTCGCAATTGTTGAAGTGTCCGCCGGGTCCTTTTCTTTCACCAAACGGCCTTTGAATGTGCGCACCACAACATCATCGGCAGCAAAGGTTACAGCAATGCCGCCTGCTTCCGTTGGTGGTACGCCAGCGACGTTACCGCGAAAATTGTAACGGGAAAAAAGGTTGTTTAGATTAAAAGTGCCTATCGAAATGCGCATAGTTCTGAATCCATATCTTTTCCAAATGTCCGCACTTTTACACTGGAGCTGACCTTCCTCCAAATCTTGTTGAGCGGGAGATCGACATGTTTCGAGTTTCGCAGCGGATCGAAGAGATCACCTTTCCGGTACTTCAAGAAATTTGAATTTTTTTGAACTTTTTTCTTTCGGCTGTCGATTGGCGTGTTTCTCGTCCGTCATGTGGGTGAAGAGGCAAAAACGCCCTTCTCAAAAACACGAGAGGATAGACCCATGAACTTCAAGAAAATCGCCACCTATACAGCGTGCGGCGTTGCTGCACTGGCTGTCGCCACATTGGCTCTCCCCCGTCACGTTAGCATTGAACGCACAGCTGTGATGAATGCAGCGCCGGAAGCCGTGATCGCCCTGGCCGCGTCCAACACAGGCTACCAGGCCTTTAACCCATACAAGGACCTCGATCCCAACTTGCGTGTTGAGATGTTCGGCCCGAGAACAGGTGTTGGTTCTGGCTTTGCATTTGAAAGCAAGGACGGCGCGGGGCGGCAGACCATTGCATCCGTCACCGAAGATCAAGTTGTCTTCGACCTTGATCTGGGGCCGCTTGGCCAGCCGACCCAGGCGATCTCGGCTGTTGTTATCAACGGCACGACTGAGGTGACGTGGAGCATGAATATGGATCTAGGAATCAACCCAGTGTTCCGCGTCATGGGACTGTTCATGGACGACATGATCGGCCCGAACTTTGAGCTTGGCCTTGCCAACATCGCTGACGTCACGGCTTAATCGAACCACCAACAAGGACACAAAACAATGCGTTACACATTTCTTCTTTATTCCGACCCTGCAATGGCTGCCAATATGACCGAAGAGGATTGGGCCAAGTCCAAGGAAATCTACGGCCAGTATATCGGAGCCCTACAAGAGGCAGGTGTCTTCATCGAGACCGATTGGCTCCACCCTGCCGATACGGCCACAACGGTCACACTGGCTGGTGGCGAAAAACGGGTGCAGGACGGACCGTTTGCCGAGACCAAGGAAACGCTGGGCGGCTACTTCGCGATTGATGTCAAAAATCTCGATGAAGCGATGAAATGGGCGGAGAAGTGCCCCCACGTGCACTACGGCAAGCTTGAAATTCGCGCTTCTGCCATGGGCAGCGTGTGACCAAGACGGACGCACAGGCGCGGGCGGAGGATGTCGCCCGCGCCGCCTATGGCAAACTGATCGCGATGTTGGCCAGCCGAACAGGTGACATCATCGCCGCCGAAGACGCGCTTGCAGATGCATTCGTGGCCGCTCTGAAAACCTGGCCCGAGCGCGGCATCCCAGACAAACCCGAGGCCTGGCTTTTGACCGTGGCCAAGAACAGACGCATCGATCAGGCCCGCAAAGATGCCCGTCTGGTCATCACAGACGAGGCAAACGACATGGCTGACGCACAAACCATAGAACCCGAAGAAGCGAAACTGGACGACAGGCTGAAATTGCTGTTCGTCTGCGCCCACCCAGCCCTTGATGAAGGCATTCGCACACCGCTGATGCTGCAGACCGTTCTGGGGCTTGAGGCAGAACAAATCGCCAACGCCTTTCTGATCAATCCCTCAACGATGGCGCAGCGGCTTGTGCGCGCCAAGAAGAAGATCAAAACGGCGGGCATCCCCTTTGTTGTTCCAGAACCAGAGGATTACCCCGAACGCATGGGCGCTGTCCTCGAAGCGGTCTACGGTGCCTACGCAGTCGATTGGCTGGATGGGGACGGAGACCTCAGCCATGAGGCCTTTTTTTTGTCGAGCATTCTGGCCGAACTGGCCCCTGAGAACCCCGAAACGCTGGGCCTAACGGCCCTCATTGGTTTTATCGAAGCGCGACGGGATGCGCGTCTGAGCGATGGTGTTTTGGTCCCCGTGCCTGAACAGGATGTCGAGCGCTGGGACAGCCAGTTGATCGAACGCTCGGTGAGCGTATTGACCCAGGCCTCGCTGAAACGCAGACCAAACAGCATCCCTGGACGGTTTCAGTTGGAGGCCGCCATTCAATCCGTTCATGCCGCGCGATCTGTGACTGGCAAAACTGATTGGCGAGCGCTGTCACAACTCTATCAAGGGTTGATGAAGGCCTACCCGTCCATCGGCGGGGCTGTCAGCCGCGCAGCGGTCGTGGCCGAGGATGCAGGCCCAGCGGAAGGGCTCAGGATGCTCGACCTGATCGATTTCAACGGACTGGACGCCTACCAGCCATACCATGCTGTGCGGGCGCATTGCCATGCAGAGCTGGGGCAGACTGCAGACGCGGCAGAAGCCTACGCAATGGCTCTATCGCTTTGCTATGATCGCCCTTCCCAGCTGTGGCTTGAGAAAAAGATCGACGGTTTGCGAAAAAAAATGTCGTGAGGTGTCGATTGGCGTCGGGCCCGTCCGTCGTGTGGGCAGAAGGGTAGAAAAACTCTCCCCCATCAACCACGAGAAAAGGACCAGACCAATGAATATCGCTTATACAATCCTTGTCATCATTGCTGCCATCGCCCTGATCGCTCTGCTGCTGCCGCGCAAAGTCGTCGTGTCGCGCCATGCTGATGTGGCGATGCACCCGGAGGAAATCATGGCGCGCGTGGCCAGTACCGAAGGCTTCCAGACCTTCAACCCCTACTGCACGACCGACCCAGACTTGCAGATCACTCCGTTCGGACCCAAAGAGGGTGTCGGCTCTGGTTTCCGCTTCGAGGGTAAGGAAGGCAAAGGCACACAGACCGTGACTGAGACAACTGCAACCCGCGTAACGCACCTCATCGACCTGGGTGCTATGGGCACACCGGTGCAGACCATCGAGGCCAAAGCGACGGATACCGGTGCTCGAGTGACGTGGACTGTCACCTCGGACATGGGCTACAATCCCGTCTTCCGCATCTTCGGCCTCTTCATGGACCGCATGCTCGGCAAGACCTACGAACTCGGCCTGAAAAACATCGCGTCCCTCGGTTGAGATCGGGTCCATAACAGTTCGAAGGCGGACCCAGTGTCCGCCTTTCGTTTTGCTGCGCCACAATCAGTCTAAATTCTCTATCCAGATTTTGGGCGCAGCGAATGTCTGGTTCGACGGGTGGCATCGCCGCGGCCTAAAGCTTTGCCAACGTTAGGTACGCCGAGGCGATTTTCTAAAAGAAGCCTCGAAGACTGGCGTAAGCAGTAGCCAGGTAAACTCAAATTCTGCTCAGCTTTCGCGCAAGAGCCACCCACCATCGATGTCAACAGTCGTGCCCGTTACAAAGTCGTTTTCAACTAGGAACATTATACCCTTCGCACATTCTTCTGCGGTGCCCGCACGTGGGATGAGGTTGCCTCTGGTCATATTTGCGTAAAGCTCTTTGCGAGCCTCTCCAACGGCTGGAACCATCGGCGTATCGATTGTGCCGGGCGACATGACGTTCACACGAATGCGCGGAGCAACTTCACGGGCGACGGCTCGGACCAATGCTTCGACCGCTCCTCCGACTGATGACAATGAGACCTGGCCTGGGCGGCAGTTTCGGGCAGGTGCCCCAGAGACCAGTGTGATTGAGCCGCCATCGGTTACGAGTTCTGCACCAAAGCGAACAACATTGGCATATCCCCAAAGCTTGTCGAAAGAGGCTTTGTATCCGTCCATATCCATTTTTAGAAATGGGCCGATTGCCCGTTCACCACCAGTCGCTGCACTTATGAGAATGTCATAGGGGGCCAGTTTTGCCAAAAGTGCGGCGACTGCTGCGCCGTCACGCACATCGCAGGGTTCAAAGCCGGCGCCATCAGGCAACGCACTTGCTTTGCTTTCGCTGCGTCCAATAGCGACAACGCTGGCGCCGCTGGAAACCAGTTTCTCGACCGTTGCCAAGCCCATGCCGGACGTCCCGCCAAACACCACTGCTTTTTTTCCTGATACGTTCATTTCGTTTCCTCCAAATGCCCGAAACAGGGCTTTTCTGAATTGCTTACTGAGGATCGGTGGCTTGGCGGCCTCAACCCTTTTTTGTCGACGTTTGCGGGTACCTTTCATTAAGGCGGCAAAGTTACCTTCCAACCCGGCTGCCAGCATATGCAATTGCGCGCTGGTAGTTTCCGCTGTCGTTCCACGCGGATAAAACGCCGAAGTTATGGGTGCCTTCGCCGAAGGGTTGGCCTTTTTTCCATCCGTTTGACGCGAGCATATTGGCGGCCGTCGCAAGCGCATCCACAGCACTATACGGATCGGCCTTGCCATCGCGATTTGCATCAACCGCGTATTTGAGCCAGTTGCCTGCCAGAAACTGCATGTGGCCTAATTCGCCGGATGGGCCACCTTTGGTTTTCGAGCTGATCACGCCACGATCGACAAGTATCAAGGCGGCTACTGCGTGACTTTCAAATCGTGGGTGGCGACGACAGTAGGACGCCAGGGTCGCTGCGCCCGAGACAATGGGAGTGCCGCCAAGATAGCCGCCCCAACTTGTTTCTAACCCCCAAATTGTGGCCAACACGGAGCCCGGAACGCCGTACCGTTTTTCAATTGCCGCAAATAGCTTTGTGTTTTGCCGAACGCGTCTTGTTGTTCCGTCAATAAAGGCCTTCGCCGTTGAACCGCTGCGTTTGGCCAGAAAGTTGGCCGGATCACCTTGTAAAGTGCCGCTTTGGCTGCTGGGCTTGGATTCAAACCGCCACGTTATTCCCGACAACTGCGCTGAGGCTAATGCCTGCATCCCGCGTTGACCGACCCCTTGGCTTTGTGCGTCTTGGGCTAGGGCGCGAATGTAGTTTGGGAACGCGTTTTTTTGCGTAATGCAAGTGGCGGCGACAGCGCCCGAACAGCACATTGAAAGTGCGGCGACTAAGAGGGACATTCGTTTCATCGTTTGAAAGCAACCTTTAGCAGTGATTTTCAGAGGTCCTGTTAGTTGAATAGATCAGGCTTGAGGTCTGTTGTAAAAGAAAAGGCCGTCGCCGTCTAAGTGCAAGGCAGTCTGGCGCGTTTAAGGTTTAGAGCTGGCTGGTCGGTATTTAAACTACGAACAAGAGCGCTAAATCGTTACATCTAGACAGACGTTGTTTCGTCTTCTACCAATATCCGAGGACATTTTCTCAATGAGGAACGAAAAGTTCCCGTACTTTAGATGTCTTAGAAACCGCTTCGCTGCATCTCAAAGAATGCAAGGAGCAACCGGGAGGAAAATATGAATAGACTAATGGGAACAGCGGTATTCTCCGCTGCGATGGTTTTGGCTGGCTCAGCGACAGCGTTTGAGTGTGTCAGATCAGAAGCATCAATGGACAAGCCAGGTGGCTTTCCAGACCGCGCTTTGACAATGGTCGTACCTTACGGCCCGGCTGGTGGGTCAGGTCAGGTAGCTGGTGCTATGGCTGAGGCTGTGACAGAGCTGACTGGCGTTGCGATCAACCGCGATCACAAGCCGGGCGGTTCTGGTACCGTTGGTATGACAGCCTACATGGCGTCCCCTGCGGACGGTTATAACGTTCTTGAGCACATCGATGATGCATCCTCTGCACATGCTTTGGACTCGTCGATGCCAAACCCTGCCGAAGATCTGATCCCCTTGGTGGTTAGCCAGGTAACGTTCTCGCAAATCTATATTCGCTCGAACGAAACCCGCTATTCTGATTGGGATTCGTTCGTGGAGTGGGTAAAAGCGCAAGACGGTAAGGCAACCATCGCCAACGTGTCTAAAGAAGGCTCGATGGAACGTGTGACGATGAAGTTCATCACCGATGCCGCTGGCATGGAAATTCAGCAGATTTCTTTCGACAAGGGTGCTCCGCGTTATGGCGCGCTTCTTGGCGGACAGGTTGATGCATTGTTTGAGCAGCCAGGTGATGTGCGCAACTTCCTTGATACTGGCGACTTCAAGCCGATCCTGACAATCTTTGATGAACGCCCAGGCGTTTTTGCAGATGTTCCAACGCACCGCGAAGCTGGAATGGATTTTGATCCGCTTCTGCGTTTCCGTGGCTTTTATGTGCACGCTGACGCACCAGCAGACCGTGTGGAGTGGCTACAGTGGGCGTTCCAGCGTGGATATTGCGAAGACAGCTATCAGGCGTTTAACGAAAGCAAGTTCATGAATGTTATTGACAGCTATCGTGACACAGATGGTGCGCGTGACCTGATCAATCGTTCGATCGAACAGTATCGTGAAGTCTACACGGCGATGGGCCTCGACGTAAAATAGTCTGACGTTTTAAATTTGAACGTGGCGCCTGCGGGTGCCACGTTTTTTGTCTTGAACGCAAGAGGTGGACCCTTGGGGCGACTTACCGGATATCATATGGTCGAAGCCATTGTTTGGTTTTTGATCGTTGCCGTTTTTTTCGGCTTTTCGTTCGAGTTCAACCAGCCGATCGAAATCTACAAATTTGGCGCAACAGCATGGCCGCGGGTTGTGCTATTCCTGCTTCTTATCGCGACAATTGGTAATCTTTATTATCAGTATAAGTATGGCTCGGCACCGCAAGCTGGGCTCGTCGGGATCGCAGATACCTCAGGGGATTCCAATGCCTTAAAGGATCCAGTGACGCTTCTGCGCATGCTTGCGGTGCTATTCACACCGTTCATCTTTGCCTGGCTGCTTAAACCCGTCGGCATCTATTTCAGCGCACCGTTTTTTATTGCCGCGATCATGTGGTTGTTCGGCGAGCGCCGGATAAAATCAATCCTGATCGTAACCGCGGTCATATACGTTATCTTTCTGGGACTGTTCCTTGTCATTTTGAACGCCCCGTTGCCCCAAGGGAATACCTCACCCTTCTATGACTTCAGCGCATGGATATTGAGATTGAATACGCAGTTGCGGGAGCTTTGGTAGCGCATGATTGAGAACTTTTTAGCAGGGACCGCAGCGCTCTTTGGAGATCCGGTCACTATCGGCATTTTCATCTTTGGCGTGATCGGTGGAATGCTCTTCGGGGCGATACCCGGGGTGAGTATGTTGACGCTTGCTGCGATCCTGTTGCCTTTCACCGCCGGATTAGAGCCCGCGCAGGGTGTCATGTTGTTTGCCGTGATCTATTGCACGGGTACGTATGGCGGGGCGATCACAGCGATCTTGTTCAACATTCCCGGTTCTCCGGAAAACGCGCCGACTGCATTTGACGGGTATCCGATGACGCAAAAGGGCCAGTCGGGTAAGGCCGTAGGCGCAGCAGTGTTGTGTTCTGCCATCGGCGGCATCGCCTCTGCGCTTGTGATGATGGCCGCGACCGAGCCTTTAGCACAATGGGCGATCCGTAACATTGGCCCGCCTGAGATCTTTGCGCTGGTGTTTTTTGGCTTGGCTGTAGCTTCTTCAGTTGGCGCGCGCACCATCTGGAAAGGATGGATGTCGGTTCTGATCGGCTTGCTTATCGCGACTATTGGGCAAGACCCGGTAGGCGGGATCAACCGGTATAACTTTGGCCTTACAGATTTGGCAGCTGGCATTGCTTTCGTGCCTGCCATCCTTGGCTTCTTCGCTGTATCGGAAATTTTCGTTCAGGCGGAACGCACGGCGGCAGGCACCTACAAAGCGCCCAAGGTCAGTATGCAGTTTCCCACGTTCATAGAGCTGTGGATGCACAAGATCGCTGTATTGCGATCGATCCTCGTTGGATTTTTCTGCGGTATCTTGCCGGGTATCGGGGCCACTTTGGCGGCCTTCATGGGTTACGGAGAGGCCGTGCGCTGGTCGAAAAACAAGGAAGAGTTTGGCAAGGGTAAGCTGGAAGGCGTGATCTCTTCGGAAACCGCCAATAACGCGGCCACGGGAGCAGCGATGATCCCGCTTTTGGCGCTTGGCCTGCCGGGTGGCGCGTTGACAGCGATGATGGTTGCTGTGTTCCAGATGCACGACCTGCAGCCCGGACCACTGGTCTTTTATACCTCACCCGATCTAATCTGGGTTGTGTTTGCTGCGATGTTCTATGCGAACCTGTCGATCCTGATCATTGGTGTGATTGAGACTAAGACCATTCTGAATCTGCTGAAAATTCCGTTCCAGTTTCTGGCGCCACTGATCCTTATCCTTGCGACAATCGGGGCTTATATTAGCCGTGGTCTGGTGCTGGATGTCATGGTGATGTTCCTTGCGGGTATCTTGGGCTATTTGCTGCGGCGCACAGGCTTTTCGATCCCGGGGATCGTGTTGGGCTTGATCCTTGGTAAGATTGGCGAGCAGAACTTCGCACAAGGAATGCAGATGGTTCACTATGATCTTGGAACCTATTTCTCGCGCCCGATTTGTGCGCTGCTGATCCTTGCGGGCACGATTACATTGCTCGCCAGTATCAAAAAAGCATTTAGCCCTGCCAAAGTGCCGGGTTGAGTTTGCAAGGGAACACTAATGAGCGATGAGACAATAGAAGCAATCGTCGATCGCGCGCGTGCGGCGCAGGCGACCTTTGAAGCAAATGGATCGCAAGAGCGGTATGACCGTGCGGCGCAAGCTGTGGCTTGGGCGATAATGGAGCCGGGCCGCAACAAAGCTTTGGCAGAACTTGCGGTTGAGACAACGGGCTTGGGCAATGTGCCTGACAAGATAACCAAGAACCACCGCAAGACGCTTGGAGTTATGCGCGATATCAAAGGAGCTACGACCTTTGGGGTGATGTCGGATGATAAAGGTACAGGTATTACCGAGATAGCCCGAGCTAAGGGTGTTGTCGGCGCGATCGTGCCGTCGACGAACCCGGCAGCGACGCCAGCTAACAATATCATCAACGCACTTAAATGTGGCAATGCGATTGTTGTTGCACCCTCTCCGAAGGGCATCGCCTGTGCGGAACAACTAATCGACTACATTCGCGTCGAGTTTTCCAAGATTGGTGAAGACCCTGATCTTGTGCAAATGATCCCTGCACCTGGATCAAAGGAAAAGACGCAAACCCTGATGGAACTGTGCGACATGATTGTCTGTACTGGCAGTCAGAACAACGTGCATCGTGCGCAAACGGCAGGTACGCCTGCTGTTGCGGTTGGGGCGGGCAATGTGACCGTTATCGTGGATGAAACAGCTGATCTTGCAGCGGCGGCTGAGAAAATCCGTGCGTCTAAGTGTTTCGACAATGCGACGTCTTGCTCGTCTGAGAACTCTGTAGTTGTTGTCGACGCGGTCTATGATGCCTTCGTTGATGCCATGGCCCAAGCGGGTGGTGCGTTGGTGGATGACGAAGCGGGGGTCGTTGCGAAGCTTTGGCCTGGCGGTCATCTGAACCGAGAGGTCATCGCACAAGATGCGGACAAGATGATTGCGGCGTTGGGATTGGATGTGCCTGAGGGGACGGACTACATTGCTGTGCCAACATCAGGCATTGGCCTGGACCATCCGCTTTCAGGTGAGAAGCTAAGCCGCGTCTTAGCGCTCTATCGGGCCGGCAATTTCGACGAAGCGGTCCAGGTCACGCGTACCATTCAATTGTACCAAGGTGCGGGGCATTCGGTTGGCTTGCATTCGGCTGATGCGGATCGCCCGATGGTATTGGCGAACGCTATCCCTACCAGTCGCGTCATCGTCAATCAGGCGCATACCTTTGCGACAGGCGGAGCGTTTAATAATGGAATGCCATTTTCCTTGTCGATGGGCTGTGGCACATGGGGCGGCAATTCGGTCAATGAGAACGTGAATTATCGCCACTTCATGCAATCGACCAAGATTGTCCGAGAAATCCCGGCGGTTGAACCTTCGTTAGACGAGATATTCGGCGACTACTGGGCCGAGGCAGGCACATGAAGGTCGACCGCAGTGCACCTCCTGTTGGGACGGTTAGAGATTGGCTTGACGCGCGTGCAGACGCTGGCGGTGTCGCTGTTACTTTCCCTGAAACGGGTCAGCAACTAACGTGGACAGAGTTGCGTGATACGGCAGCCAAAACAGCGCGCGATCTGACAGGGCAGGGCATCGCAAAGGGCGACAGCGTTGCCATCATCCATCCCAATGGACCACAAGGCGTGACAGCACTCTATGCCACGCTCTATGGCGGGTTTCGCGCGACGATGATCAACCTTGCGGCTGGACCGGATGCGATTGCATATGCACTAGAGCATTCCGAAGCGCGCGTTGCTTTTGTGCACGATGATCAACTTGAGATGTTTGACAAAACGCGCCCAGAGGGACTGAGCCATTATGCGCCCGGACAATCTGAAGCGCCACTTCACGAGCTTAGCGCAGCAGACGATGCTTTGTTGATGTACACATCTGGTACGACGGGGCGGCCGAAAGGCGTAGTGCACACACATTCAAGTCTATTGGCAGGTGGTTGGACGGTGACAATCGCGCATGATCTTGGTCCGACGGATCGCGGTTTATGTGTTCTGCCGATCTATCACATCAACGGGTTGTGCGTGACGGTGATGGGCAGCCTCGTGTCAGGCGGCTCGCTTGCCATGGTGTCCAAGTTTTCTGCCTCGCGTTTTTGGGCGCAATGTGAAACCGGTGGCGCAAATTGGTTTTCGGTTGTGCCGACCATCATCAGCCACTTGCTGCACGGAGACGCAGAACCATCAGAAGCGCAAAAGGCAGCGTTTAGATTTGGTCGTTCAGCCTCTTCTGCCTTGGCGGTGGAAACTCAGAATGCATTTCAAAAACGGTTTGGGCTTTCAATCGTTGAGTCTTTGGGCCTGACCGAGACGGCAGCGCAATGTACATCAAATCCGCTTGATCCTGCCGCTCAAAAAATTGGCTCGCCCGGGTATGGGTTTGGGAACGAAGTTCGGATCGCGGACGATAAAGGGCAGGTCAGCGCGACGGACGTTGAAGGTGAGATTCAAATTCGCGGCCCGAATGTGATGAAAGAATACCTCAAGAATCCAGAGGCCACGCGCGATACGTTCATCGGAGATTGGCTGCGCACCGGTGATTTGGGGCGAATGGATGCTGACGGTTTCATTTTCGTCACGGGGCGCTTGAAAGAACTCATCATCAAAGGTGGTGAAAACATTGCACCGCGCGAAATTGATGAAGCGCTTTATGAACACGGGGATGTGGTTGAGGCTGCGGCGTTTGCCCGCCCCTGCGCGCAATATGGCGAACGTGTTGAGGCCGCGGTTCGGTTGAGCGAAGGATCAAGCGCGACTGCGGACGCTCTTCGAGATCTGTGCATTGAACGTGTAGGGAAATTCAAGGCGCCGGATAAAGTGCATGTTCTGAGTGAATTGCCCAAAGGGCCGTCTGGGAAAATTCAGCGGCTTTACCTCAATGAGATGCTTTACGGTAAAGCCTAAGTTAGTCCGTTTGCGATCAAGCGCAGGCCCATCAGTAGGAATGCGATCAGCACCGCTTTGCGGAAGACTGTTTGTGAGACGTGGTTGCGCAAAAGCTCTCCGATCCGAAATCCGACAAGAACCACGGCAAGTACGAGTACGGATTTAAGAAGGACCGGGACCGTCAAAATACCCGCCACAACTTGTCCTGCGCCAAGGGGCAGTACTCCTGCGAGGAACAAAAAACCGGTTGCGCCAATGAAGCGTTCCTTGCTGACATCGCGCGCCACTAGGTACATCGCGACGGTCGGGGACCAGATTGAACTGATCCCACCGAGCGTTCCCGACAGAACACCAAACCCCACTTGCCAGCCGCGCCCCGGTCCGATGTTAAGCTTGATGCCAAGCAACAGGTTTAAGGAAAATAAGACCATTGCCACGCCAATTGCGACCGTCAAAAGAGCCGTCGGATAATCAGCGATGAACATTGACGTGATAAAGATGCAGACGACAATCGCTATGGCAAATGGGTAGTACTCGCGCGCGATGTCCCACTTATGCGGGGCGTGCGCGAACTGAAGCGAATTGGTTGCTAGAATAGAGAGCCACAATAGCGGGATTGCTTCGGTCGGCGACATAACAAGTGTGAGGAACGCCATGGCTGCGGCTGGTAGGCCAATGCCAAGAAAGCCTTTGACGATGGCTGCGCCAAGAAAGATGAGGCCGATCAATGCGGTGCGCAATAGGTCGATGTCTTGGAAAAAGGAGGCAATAGTTTCAGTCATCGCGATGCTGCTTGATCCAGCATTTTGGCAAGGCTTTTGGCATCACGTTCCGTCACATCTTTTATCTGACAGCGACAGGAAAACCCGTCCGCCACGATAAGCGTGTCTTGCGGAGCTGCGCGCACGGTAGGGGCAAGCGATAGTTCGGCCATGTCGCGCGAAATGCTCTCTGTCTCGGCCTGATATCCAAAGGGCCCTGCCATTCCGCAACAAGAGCTATCTATCATCGAAGCCCTTACACCTGGGATGCCGTTCAGCGCCTGGACTGTTGCGTCTGCAACGCCCATCGCCTTTTGATGGCAGTGGCCGTGGACCAAAATTTGTGTGTCCTGCAGCGCGATGCCCTTTGGGGGATGGCGTTGGAGGTGCTCGGCAAATGTTAGGATCTGTGCACCCATTTCCGCCGTCCATTCAGGAATAAGGTTAACCGCCTCATCTCTGAACATCAGCGTGCAGGACGGTTCCAAACCGACGATGATTTTGCCAGATTTCAAGGCGCGCGTGAAGATATCTGTGGTGCGCGTAAGTTCTGAGACAGCTTTCTCTTTCAGACCTGCCGAAAGGAAACTGCGACCGCAACATAAAGGCCGCCCGGGGGCTGCTGCAACGCCGACGCTGTGCCCGTTGCGTTCCATTACCCGCTTGGCGGCATACAGTGTTTCGGGATCGAAGTGTCGGTTGAACGTATCGGCAAACAACAGAACGTCGCCATCGCCTTGGTGATCAAATGCTTTGCCAAACTTGGGCAGGCTACGCTTGGCGCTGATGCCGCCGAACTTCTCAAGGGCGCTCGGAAAGGCAGATGGTAGATTTGCAATGGCAGTAAAGCGCGCTCCGATCGGCGCTAGCCGCGGCAGGTGCGCGATGACTTTGTCGCGAAAGGACAGCCCGTGCTTTGCGGTGCGCGCTGCCTGTACCTCGGTCTTCATTTTTGCCATATCAATCGACATGGGGCATTCGCTTTTGCAGGCTTTACATCCGACACAAAGCTTCATGGTTTCAGCCATCTCTTCGGACGCAAAAGACTCGGGCCCCAACTGCCCCGTCAGTGCCAGCCGCAGAGAATTGGCGCGCCCGCGCGTCAGATCACGCTCGTTTCCGGTTGCACGAAATGATGGACACATCACGCCGCCAGTGCTCTTTCGACACGCGCCGTTGTTGTTGCACATCTCAGTAGCACCGCTCAGTCCGCCGGGCCATGCGGACCAGTCAAAAACCGTCTGGCGGGCCTCTGCCGCATACCCCTCGGGCCAGCGCATCAAACTGCGGTCATCCATTTTTGGCGGGCGCACGATCTTGCCGGGGTTCAGAACGCCAACGGGGTCAAAGCGGTCTTTGATCGTCTCGAACGTTTTAACCATCCGCGACCCAAACATCCGTTCGTGAAATTCAGAGCGGACGATCCCATCGCCATGTTCTCCAGAATGCGAGCCTTTGTATTCTGCAACCAGATCAAAGGCTTCTTCGGCAATCGCACGCAACTTGCGAAGGCCCAAATCCTGTTTCAGGTTCAGTACTGGGCGGACATGCAACAACCCAACGGAGGCATGGGCGTACCAAGTGCCGTCTGTGCCGTGTTTTTGAAAAACTTCTGTCAGAAGGTCGGTGAAGTCTGCCAAGTGCTGTAGCGGGACGGCACAGTCTTCGACAAAAGAGACCGGTTTTCCCTCGACCCGCATCGACATCATGATGTTCAGCCCTTGCGTGCGGACGCCCCAGATACGCGCCTGAAATGCGGGGTCTTCGGCTTCAACAACGCCGCCATCGCGTTTGCCTGCATCTCCCCAGCGAAATCCAAGCTCGGCCATCAAATCACCAAGGGCCGTCAGGCGCCGGCGGTTTTCTTGCGGAGTTTCTGCAAATTCGACAAGCAAAAGCGCCTCGGGCGTACCGCGTACAAATTCATCGACGATGGGGCGGAATTGCGGAATGTCACGTCCAAGGCGGATCATATTGTGATCAACCAGCTCGACCGCTACGGGGCCGAGTTTGACAATATGCTGAGCGGCGTCCATCGCATCGCGGAACGTCGGGAAATGGCACACGCCCAACGTCTTATCCGTGAGCGTTGGCGACAGTTTCAAGTCCAGCGATTTGGTCAGTGCTAGCGTGCCTTCGGAACCAACAAGCAGATGCGCCATGTTCGGTGTGTCGCCCAACAGCGCATCAATGTTGTATCCACCAACGCGGCGTTGCACTTTGGGAAAGCGGGCGGCGATTTCGTCCGCCTCGCGGGCAGCCAACGCGATCAGGTCGGAGTCCAATGCCGCATCGGTTGGGGTGGGACCATATGTGCGTAATTTGCCATCCGCCGTCATCGCATTCAGCGACTTCAGATTATCCTGCATCTTGCCATAGCGGATCGAGCGTGACCCGCAGGAATTGTTTGCCGCCATCCCCCCTAATGTGGCTCTTGAAGCGGTCGATACATCGACAGGGAACCACCAACCATCCGCTTTCAGAGTGCGGTTTAGGTCATCCAGAACCCGTCCCGGTTCCACGCGAACGCTTCCGCTTTCGGCGTCGTATTCAAGGACACGGTTCAAATGTTTGGTGAAATCCACGACCAACGCGTCGTTCACCGTTTGCCCGGATTGAGATGTGCCACCACCGCGTGGCAAAAGCGGGATGCCTTCATTTTTGGCGAAACTGAGTGCTGCCTCCACGTCTTCCCAAGTTTTCGGAATAACAACAGCACGCGGCATGATCTGGTAGATCGATGCGTCCGTAGCATAGCGGCCACGGTCAAAGGTCGCGCTTAGAACTTCGCCTTCGATCTGTTTTGCCAGTTGTTTGTAGTTTGCCATTTAGACTTGACCTGCTCCCTTCATCATCCTCATCTTTGGCAGGGGAAAGTGCAATGATTTTAGGCGCCTGAGATGGAAATTGCCGGGCGCTCTTCGCAAAGAACGAACGGTGTGGGCACGAGCAATGGCATTTGACTATGCGGGCTGGCAGATTGTGGTCATTATCGCGACTTATATTTTCGCGGCTGTCGCAAAAGGGATCACAGGGCTTGGGTTTTCGACGACATGCTTGCCGCTTCTTGCGCTGATCGTTGGTCTAAAAGATGCAATGGCATTGGTGATCATCCCATCAATCTCGTCAAATTTGGTGGTCATGCAAAGGTCAGGTCACCTGCCAGAGACTTTGCGTCGCTTTTGGCCAATGCTGCTCGCCACCTTGCCGGGGTTGGTGCTTGGGCTTTGGGTACTTTCAGCGATTGACGGTGTTCTGGCGGGCGGCGTTCTTGGCCTTTTACTTTTGCTTTGGTGCGTCTTCACGCTGGTCAACCCAAGTGTGCGATTGCCAACCTATTTGGAACGCCCGCTGGGGCCAGTAAGCGGTTTTCTGACCGGCTTACTGAATGGGGTAACCGGATCGCAGGTGATGCCGACGGCACCTTATCTTATGATGCTAGGGCTCCAGCGAGATCAGTTTATCGTCACGATCAATTGCTCTTTCACAATGTCGAGTTTGGTGATGGCCGTTGGATTGAACCGGCTTGGCTTATTCTCAGTTGATGCGCTGATCTTGTCGGTCATTGGGAGCGCATTCATCTTTTTTGGTCTGAATATTGGCGAAAGGATCCGCCATCGCCTTTCGCCGGATCGTTTTCGGATCGCAGTTCTAGTGATGCTTATAGCGATGGGCTTCAGCCTGCTTGGGCGGGCTGTTTAGAATCTCTGTAGACCGGGTCTGTCAGATCTTTTCTTTGTCATCCGCAAAGGGATCAGCGCCCAATTTCTTTAGTGGTTTCGCATTGGCCATAGCGGCTTGGCAATCTAACATTGCGGCTACGGCTTCTCCAGCACCTGCTAGCGCTAGATTGGCAATTTCCGAGCCTTCGTGCGAAATGCGCACCGACCCGACAGCGGTGAACTCTTTCATAAAGTTTGAAGCCTGCTGGTCGGCGACAGGAACAGACATGACCAAGCTTGGCAGAATGTCATGCCAACGATGCCCTTTGGCTTTGCTTACCCAGGAATCGCGATCTCCGAAGGCAACTTCCATATCGTAGTCTTGGCCGTTTTCCAGCGAGTCCCAATTGATGTTGGCAACGATGAACTGAAGGTTTTGCTGGACGGCGTTAAATTGGAACCGAAGGAGCAGTTCGTCTTCGAACCCTGAGATGATAAAGCAAGAATTATCGATTGTGCGATCAATGACCACGGTCCAACCTTGGATGTTGTCCTGCCAGGTCACCGTATCCTGCGCGTTAGCAGCACTAGTCAAGCAAAGCGCACATGCCGCGCTAGAGATAATCTTTAACATACTTCCACCCTTCAGCCATTTCAGAGTGGTTACCACATTGTCGACACATTGTAGCTTTTTGAGGTGTGAACACAGTGTTTCTAGTTTTGCCAAAGAACGCGTGAGCGGATTGTTGGGAATTGGAATCTGGTTTCTCTTTGTAGTGGCCTACTCAAAACTATAGCCTAACATATTGTGAAATAGTGATTTTTGTAAGGCTTGTGCAATATTCGTCCGTCAGGGCGAACCGCAACTCAGAACCAACGCGATTGCCAAAGTTCGGCGCCCTCGTTCTGCCAGTGCGTTTTGGACCTGACATCGAAACGACACAATTAACGCACTTTGTTGCCATTGTGTCTTAGCTCTTGGTATCGCCAACAGAGTTCTAGCTGACCATCTGTTTCAAAGAACGAAATGAACTCAAATCAACATCGTCGACAGATCCGCGAAATAACTGAGAAGGATCAGCACAATCGTTACCGCTAATAAGAACGGCCAAAGCGCTTTTAGGATTGCTCCGGGGGATGTTTCACTCATGGATGACGCTATATAGAGACCGATGCCCACGGGGGGCGTAAGCAGCCCTAGCACTAGGTTCAGGCAGATCACGACGCCAAATTGGTGCGGGCTGATATCGTAGTTTCCGACGGCAATTGGCAGCAAGATCGGCGTGATGAGAATGATCGCGGCGATCCCATCAATGACCATGCCTACCAGCAATAACGACAAATTCACGATCAAGAAGAACATGAACGGATCGGACGTGACAGACGTGATTAAACCGGCCAGTTTCTGTGGCAATTCTTCATAGATGATGACCCAGCCAAAAACGCTTGCTGCCGCGATCATGAAGATAATCATCGACGCATTCACGGCCGTCCGTTTAAACATTTCAGCCAAGTGCGTAGGCTTGAGTTCGCCGTAGACCAACCAGCCCACAATGAACGCAATAAGTGATGCGATGGCCGCAGATTCAGTCGGGGTTGCGATGCCAAGGACAATCCCGCCAATGATGGCCACAGGGATCAGTAAAGCCGGCACCGCATAGAGCACGGCCTGTATGGCCTCACTACCTGTCATCCAAGTGCCTTTAGGGAACTGCTGTCGCCACCCGATGATTGTGATGACCAGCGCGAAAGACAGGGTCAGCAATATTCCGGGTATGATGCCTGCGATGAACATCTCGCTGATCGGCACCTGCGCCAGTACGCCAAAGATTACAAACATCATCGAGGGCGGAATGACGGGGGCCAATAACCCACCTGCCGCCGTGCTCGCTGCAGCAAACCCTCGGTCATAGCCCTCGTCTTCCATTGCGGGGACCATCGCGCGTGACATGACAGCAATCTGTGCTGTTGCAGACCCAATAATGGCAGCCATAAACATATTGGCGAGCAAGTTGATATAAGCCAGCCCCCCGCGAAAGCCGCCGACGAACACACGGGCCATATTGATCAGGCGCTTGGTCATGCCGCCTTCATTCATCAACTCGCCTGTTAGCATGAACAGGGGAATGGCCAGCAATCCATAGTTCTCCAAGCCGCCAAACATCTTTTGCGCAAAGCTGTCGTACAGGACGATGTTCCCGCTTTCCCAGATGTACCAGATCGAAGTGGCGATCAGGACGATGGCAACGGGGACGGACAGGAACAGCGCGGCTAGAAAAACAATGGGACTCATGGCGCACTGTCCGGTTGCACTGGCCTCAAAAGGTGCATTGTAGAATGCAACGTCGCTCCAAATGCAAAGACCCACATGATCGTCCAGAACATGTATTTTGGAAGTCCCAACGTTGACGTTGGTTCGGCGTAGATAAAATTGAACGTGTTGCCCTGAAAGGTCTTCGCGTCAAACCCGGCGCGCGCAAATTCTAGCGGCATGAACCAGCGCCAGCAGAAATACAGCATCGCCGCGGCAAAGGCGAACACGATAACGTCGACGACCTTCAGGATTACAACTTTGACTTTGGGGGAGACGACGTCAGGGACTAGAGTGACCGACACGGACGTGCGGTGATGCAGTGCGGCTGACGCCCCAAGGAAGGTCATCCATGCCATTGCGTAAATCGCTAATTCGTCGACCCAGAAAAGCGCGTTGCCCATCGTCCGCGTGACCACGTTCAGCAGCACCAAAAGTGTGATGCAAACCGCCAGAAAAGCCGCCAGACCCAATTCGATCCGTGCCCAGCCTGAGGATATTCGATACAGCATGGCTAACCTTTTCATAAAAAAGGGCGCGAGGGATCAATCTCGCGCCCTTGATCGCTAACGTGTCGCTTTACTCAGTTTGTGCCGCAACCTCGCGCAGGGCGTCAAGGGACGGCGCCTTTTCAGCCCAGATTGTATTCCAGTCGGCGACGGCACTGCCAAAGAACGACGCATCGACGCGTTTGTAGCTGGTGTCAGTTGCCTCGATTGTCTCTAACCAACCTGCCTCTTTTGCGATGTAGCTGTCGATGGTGCCGTCGACGTGTTTTGCCATCAGCTCACTGATCAAAGCGCGGTCCTCCTCGGACAGGCCTGCCCAGACCCGTGCAGACACAAGCCCAACCATCGGAAACATCATGTGATCGGACTGAACGACTGTGTCGGCCAATTCGTAGTACTTCAGAACCACGATCAATTCGGCATCCATATCGATTGCATCGACCTGACCATTCGCCAGCGCGTCATAGACTGCTGGCAACGGCATCGGCGTAGGGGCTGCGTCAATTGCGTTGTAGAAATCAAGGATCGGCGCAAAGGGTGTAATGCGCAGCTTAACGCCAGCTAGGTCTTCAACGGAGTTTACTTCCCCCCGAGACACGATTTGGCGCAAGCCCGCCATACCGTAGCCAAGCCCCACGACTCCCACTTCGGCAGGCAGGGGTTCCAGCATCGATGCCGCTTGATCCGAGCGTAGGATGCGCCCGGCATGTTCAATGTCGTTGGCCAAATAAGGGGCGTAGAACGCGCCAAGGTCTGGCATCCGATTGGACACCTCGGCAACCGTCAAAAACGCCATATCAAGCGCGCCCGTCTGAAGCTGCTGCAGCATCTCGGCCTCATTGCCCAACTGGCGAGATGGAAAGACCGAAACGGAATGCGCGCCATCGCTGCGAGCCGTCAGTTCTTCGCCAAATGCGCCCGCGGCAACTGTCCAGATGTGGGGCGGGGGTGTGATCAGTCCCAAGCGGAACTCTTCTGCCTGTGCAGCAATGGCAGATCCAGTTAGCAGTGCAGCGGAGGCGAGAAGCCTTGCGAAATATGTCATGATTTTCCCTATCGTATTATTGTTGGTTTAGATTTTCACCCAGCCTTCTGGCGGCTCTTTTCCGGGGTGAATGGTTTGGCAATTTGGGCAGGTGCGCGCCGTCTCGGAGGCGTAGAATTTTTCGTACACAGGAGGTAAATCCCGCACGATGGAGGTGAGCTGCATTTCCGCGCGGTGCACAAGCGTGCCGCACTCAAAACAGTACCATTCAATCGCATCCAACTGGCCTTCCTGGCGTTTGGGTTCAACCACTAGCCCAATCGAGCCCTCTTCGGGGCGTTGCGGAGAGTGGCGGATATGCGGCGGCAGCAAGAAAATCTCGCCCTCGCGGATCGGAACGTCATAAAACTCATCACCGTCATAGACTTTGAGGACCATGTTGCCTTCGAGCTGGTAAAAGAATTCCTCGACCGGATCATCATGGTAGTCAGTTCGTTTATTGGGCCCGCCCACGACAGTTACCATCAGGTCCGCGTCTTCCCAAACTTGCTGGTTGCCGACAGGCGGCTTAAGCAAGTGGCGGTGTTCATCAATCCACGATTTGAAATTAAAGGCCCTGAGTTTGGACATGATCATCTCCCGTTCAAGAAAACTTCAGTGGTTTTGCCTTCAATCGCAAAGCGCGATTGGGAAACTAGGTATCTGAATTTCTTATAGCTGTCATTGGTTTCATGCCTTCAGCCCACATCCGTCAAATGCTGTTTTGATGGCTACTTTTTCATGCTCAGTCAGCTCCAGCATTGGCGCGCGGACATGACCGCCTGTCTGTCCGAGCAATTCTTGCCAATATTTGCCAAAGGCGGTCGGCTTGCCCGCGGGCTTGGTTTGCTTCATGGCACGGCGGACGGGTTCAAGACTATCGCGGACCTGGCGCGCCTCTGCAAACTTTCCGTCGAATGCCAATTGCGTGTATTCGTGCATCCGCAAATCGTGAGCCGTCTGCAATTGATAAGGTGGCGACGAACAAAGGTACAACCGCCAGCCGAGCTCTTCGATATTGTCGAGCCAGTCATCTTCAAGCGATGTGGATACCTGAATTTTGTCACCGATCATGTGGTGTAGTTTGACGTACATGTCACGTGGAACAGAGTATTTAATCGCAACGATATTGGGCAATTCTGCGATGCGGGCGCACTCCTCTGGCTGCATCAGATAGCCACTATCAGGATGACTCCACATGGCGATGCCGATATCGAGTTGATCGCAGAATGTTTTGTAATATTGGTAAAGGACTTCATTTCGGTCATGTACAAAACTTAGCACGGGCGCGTGGAGAACGATGTAATCCGCGCCGCAGTCTTGCGCATGATGGGCAAGTTCAAGCGCTGAACCCATGTTTTGATCAGAGACTGACACAATGACGCCAGCCTTGCCGCTGCATTCCTCAACCGCGATCTCGAAATTGCGCTTGCGCTCAGCGATGCTCATCGAGAAAAACTCGCCTTGCTTGCCCGCAACGAACAAACCCTGAATTTTCAGATCATCGATCCAATGGCGGATGTTTGAGCGCAGACCTGCCTCGTCCAGCGCACCGTCAGCTTTGAACGGGTTCAGCGCAGCGGCCCAAATGCCAGTCATATTCTCTCGGGCATATGCTTTGGCATCGTGTTTCTTATATTTCATCGGTCAATCCCATGTGGACCAAGCTGTCCATATCAAGGCCGCGACGGGAGCATTTTGCCAAGGTCAAAGGGCAAAATTGGCTATCAATAAATAGTATATCCAAGTAGGTTCAGTTTCGTTTAGATCATTGCAAGATTTGGGAGTATGCAATGAAGATTGGATTGATCGGGAACGGTGCGATTGCCAATTACGTGTGTAAAACGTTGGACCAACAGTCTCACAGCATTGACGCCATATTGGTGCGCGCGGAACGGGTTACTGAAAACCCGAAGCTCTATGTCGGATCGGTTGCGAACTTGCCGGATGACCTGGACCTTGTGGTTGACTGCGCAGGTCACTCCGCCCTTATCGCCCATGGGCCTGCTGTTTTGCGGCGCGGGTTTGATCTTGTGACGGTGTCATTGGGGGCCTTGGCCGATGTGGATACGCAGGACGCGCTTCAGGCCGCGGCCACAGAAGGCCGCGCCAAACTCCATCTTGCTAGCGGTGCTATCGGAGCACTTGATTGCTTGCAGGCCGCAGCCATCGGTCGATTGGACGCAGTGACCTATGTCGGGCGTAAACCGCCCGCTGGTTGGCAAGGATCACCAGCTGCTGACAAAATCGACCTCGATGCATTGACCGTCGGTGCGCAAGTCCATTTTGAGGGTACCGCACGTGCAGCAGCAATAGCCTATCCCAAAAACGCGAACGTGGCCGCAGCTGTCGCGATCGCTGGCATTGGATTTGATGCGACGCAGGTTCGATTGATCGCGGATGCGGGTGTGTCTTCCAACATCCACGAAATTACGGGCAAAGGTGAATTCGGCAGCTTCGCTTTCCAAATTGCAGGGACTGCGTTGCCCGATAACCCACGCAGTTCTGCCCTTGCCGCGATGAGTGTGTTGAGCAAAATCAACTCCCTCGCAAACTCGGTGACCTTATGATCGCGCGCCATTCCCGCATCGTGGATCGTGCCCTGACACGGTTGAAACTGCGCCAACTGCGTTTGTTGGTGGCGGTTGGCAACCACGGTAACATTCAGAATGCAGCGCGGGAACTGGGCATTTCACAGCCCGCGGCGACCAAGATGATCCAAGACCTTGAGATTGATTTCGAGGTTCAGTTGTTTACCCGAACCAATCGCGGTGTTGTGCCGACGGTGTTTGGGGACACTTTGATCAAACATGGCAAGTTGATCTTTGCGCAGGTATCAAACGCCGCACAGGAATTGGATGATCTGAACGAAGGCAACAGTGGTCGCGTTGGTGTTGGGACGTTGCTTGCGGCGTCTACAAAGTTGCTGCCTGTGGCGATCACTACTGTTTTACGTGATCGCCCAAAGGTTGCGATCAAGATCTCTGAAGGCACAAATGAAGTGATGATGCCAGCGTTGCTCTCTGGTGAGATTGATCTGGTGGTTG
Organism: Paracoccaceae bacterium; assembly: GCA_039942715.1. Taxonomy (GTDB): domain Bacteria; phylum Pseudomonadota; class Alphaproteobacteria; order Rhodobacterales; family Rhodobacteraceae; genus JABDJX01. Next base: position 745,743 of record JBDVBY010000006.1, on the reverse strand, counting down.
GTCGACTTCCAGCCCACCGCCACCGTGATAATCTGAAACAAGAAAAGCTATTCGATGACCGCGTAATCGCTGTGGTCGGCAACGATCATCCTCTTGCTGGGGCGACAGCGGTCACGTTCGAACACCTTGCTCCCTTTGGTTGGATTTTGCCGCCGCTTGAAACAACACTGCGTCGTCAGATGGATCAGTTTTTCATCAGCCAAAACCAGTATACGCCGCCTTTCGCCATTGAGTCCGTGTCCTATCTGGCCAATCGGTCACTTTTGCAATCGCGCGACTGGATCAGCCTGATGCCTGCTGAGGTGATCCAGCAAGACATCGACAACGGGTACATAACGCAATTGGGTTGGCCTGTTCCCTTTGGTCAAACCCCGATTGGCATCTCTTATCGCGACGACAACAGCCTGTCGCCTGCGGGCCATGCATTTAAGGATGCGTTACACCTTGCCGCCAAAGACAGATAGCAGTTGGTATTCTTGAAAGTGATACCAGTATTCGCCCAATTCACTTGAAACGGGTGACAGCATTGCATGTTCTGGACAGGTCATTTCGAGGAGCGGTCACCCATGTATCCTGAGCTCAATTTATTCATTGCTGGGGAATGGCGCACGACCCGCCGCGATATGGCGGTCATTAATCCAGCGACCGAAGCTGAAATAGGTCGTCTTGCCTATGCCGAGAAAAGCGACCTTGATGACGCACTTGCCGCGGCTGAAGATGGGTTTCGTATTTGGAGCAATACTGCGCCACGCTTGCGGGCGGACACGATCCTGCGTGCCGCCGCCCTTATGCGTGAACGCCAGGAAGAGATTGCACAGTCGATCACAATGGAACACGGCAAACCATTGGCGCAAGCGCGTCTTGAGGTGGTCCGGGGAGCCGAGTTCTTTGAGTGGGACGCAGGCGAAGCCATGCGCACTTATGGGCGCGTTATTCCGGCCGCCAAAGGGCATAAGTTTTCGGTGCATCACCAGCCGATCGGAGTGGTCGCTGCGTTCTCGCCGTGGAATTTCCCGATGAGCCAACCCGCACGCAAGATTGCAGGCGCACTTGCATCCGGTTGCTCGATTATCCTGAAGGCGGCCGAGGAAACGCCTGCAGGGGCTATTCATATCGCCCGTGCTTTTGCAGATGCCGGCCTGCCGCCGGGTGTTCTCAATCTGGTATTTGGGAATCCAGCAGAAATCTCAAGCCACCTGATCCCAAAGGATGCTGTTCGGCTTGTCGCCTTTACGGGTTCAACCCCAGTTGGTCGCCACCTCACGACGCTGGCCTCGGAACATATGACGTCAGTTCTCATGGAACTGGGCGGCCACGCGCCCGTTATCGTCTGCGAAGATACCGACGTCCTTGCGGCAGCCACCTCTGGTGCCATTCGCAAGATGCGCAATGCCGGACAGGTTTGCACGTCCCCCACTCGGTTTTTCGTGAACGAAGGCATTTTCGACAGCTTCGTTGAAACGTTCACCGCGCGAGCAGCCCAGACTGTTGTGGGCAATGGTATGGACGCGGAGGTGGAAATGGGCCCGCTGGCCAATGACCGTCGCGTCCCCGCGTTGACTGCACTTGTGGATGATGCCCGCGCAAAAGGTGCCACAGTGGCAACAGGTGGCGCGCGCTGTATGCACTCAGGCTATTTTTTTGAACCAACCGTCTTGGTCAATGTTCCTGACAATGCAAACATCATGCAGGAAGAGCCATTCGGCCCTATCGCTGTCATCAACTCTGTCACATCGCTTGATGACGCCATTGCGCGCGCGAATTCCGTCCCTTACGGACTTGCAGGATACGCCTTTACCAATCGCGCTGATTACATTGACAGGATGATCGACGAGGTCGAGGTCGGCAATTTATCCATCAACACTTTAGAGGCATCCATGCCCGAAACGCCATTTGGTGGCGTAAAATCCAGCGGATATGGGCGCGAAGGCGGCTCTGAAGGGTTGGACAACTATATGACGATCAAAAACGTTTGGCATTCGTCACAAATTACCTGACTGATCTTAGGTGGCGAGCTGCGAATAGCCGTCCGCCAGCTGCTTGGCAGCACCGTTTCTGGCCCCGCACCTGAAATAGATGGTTGTGACGATATGAAAGGTACTGCCATCGCCGTGTGTGCGTCACAGTCATAATAATAAGCGGTTCTCAGAAGATTGTTGCCAAGTTGCGAATGATTGTTTTGCGACCCTTACGCGCGCAAAATCGTGGCAGGTTGGCCTCATTTCAAACCAATAAAATTTCTCCCAGAATTGATTATAGCGATGAAAAACAGCTGCTTACATAAATTCAACCTTAGCGCGAAGTGCTCCCTACAGTTTTCGAAGAATTTTCTTAAAACCCAGTTTTGAACACAATTTCCGCCAATTTTCCCGCTTTGTTTCCAACAGTAATTTTGGGATGGACCGGCGATTTGCTTTTCTCCCACATCGGGTTTTGTGAGTGCCTGATTGTGGTTTGCGTCTGAAGGTCCTCGAGCACTAGGAGTGAGACTTGTGAATAGACTGGTAAATCAATTGAAGACTACGGCAGCAACCACTGCCATCGTGACGGGGGCGATGTTTGCGACCGCCGCAGTCGCGGATGAAGTTACGCTGAAATCAGCGGACGGCACCGTGAATCTTGTTGGCGAATTCGTCGACTTTAAGGATGACAACTATATCATCCGCACCGCTCTTGGTGATCTGCGTGTGAGCGCAAGCCGGGTGCGTTGTGAGGGCGACGCTTGCCCCGTGTTCGAAACTGTCAGCGCTGATGTAGCGATTGCTGGTTCGGACGCCATCGGCCTTGGTATGATGCCACTTCTGATGACAGGCTTTGCATCGTCAATGGACGCTGACGCAGAACTGACCAACACAGGTGACGGTGAAACGCTTGCCACTTTGATCGGTGATGGCGGCTTCGGTGACGAGATCGGGTCGTATCTTGTTCGCGCCACAGACGACAATGATGCGTTTAAGGCGTTGCTTGATGGATATGCCAAGGTCGGCATGTCTTCGCGTCGCATCACAAAAGACGAAGCACGCGCCCTGCGCGCTGCTGGCGCTGGCAATATGGTAAGCCCTAACCAAGAGCGTATCGTTGCAGTGGATAGCATGGTTGTTGTGACACACCCATCGAACGAAGTGGAGCAGTTGTCGATTGAACAGCTTCGCGGCGTTTTCTCGGGTCAGATCACGAACTGGAAAGAGCTTGGTGGACCGGATCGCGACATTAACGTGATTGCCCGCGAAGAAGACACAGCCAGCTATGACTTCTTTATGGACTACCTTTTTGAAGGTGAAGAGAAGCCAAACTTCCTGCCGCAAGGTCTTGCTGATGATGATCAGGAAGTGTCCAACGTGGTTTATCTTGACCGCAACGCAATCGGTTATGTGGGCTACGCTTTCCAGCGTGGTGCAAAGCCGGTCACTTTGGTCAACGAATGTGGCATCGCAACGACGCCAGATGCGTTTTCGGCCAAGACAGAGGAATATGCTCTGAACCGCCGTATGTATCTCTATAACCGTGCGGACAACCTGGACGAGCCAAGCAAAGCTTTCCTTGATTTTGTCGTCTCAGAAGAGGCCGACGGTGTTATTGGAAAATCAGGCTTTATCGACCTTGGCATCGTTCGCCGTGAGCAGTCACTGGATGATGTGCGCGCCGTCGCATTGCAAGAAGAAGCTTCCAACTATGATGTTGGCTTTGAAGGCGAAGTCATCCGCGAAATGCTTACCGAGATGCCAGAACATGACCGTCTGTCGACGACATTCCGCTTCCGGACAGGTTCGTCCAAGATCGATGAACGTGGTATGCTTGATATGTCGCGTTTGGTTGAGTTTCTTGACTCGGCGCCATCAGGTACTGAAGTAACGTTTGTTGGATTTACTGACAGCGTTGGTGCTTTTGAAGCGAACCGTCGTCTTTCCTTGGGTCGCGCTGGCTCGGTTATGGAAGAAGTACGTGAGGTTGCCGGTGATCGTCTGGATCACATCCAAATGGCAACTGCAGGATTTGGCGAAGTTGCGCCGTCCGCTTGTAACGTTTCAGAGCGTGGTCGCTCGATCAACCGTCGCGTAGAAGTTTGGATTTCTGAATCCGCGACCTAAAAGAATACAGTGCTTGCCCGAAAGGGCAGGCATTTTTCGTTTCCAAGTCTGTTTGACAAGTGCCCCGGTAAGATTAACTTCCGGGGCATTTTTCTTGGATAAAGCTGGTTTGCTTCGTTGGTAAAACCGGTGTCTTAATAAGTCCCCGACAATTGTAAGTCTGCCAATAATTGTGCCGGCCTCAACTTTCCGAGAAAAATCGGTGTTACAGGTCCTGGCCACTCTAAAAAGGACTTTACGCAATGAGAATTAACCTACGCAGTGTTTTAGCAATCAGTGCGATTAGCCTGATTACTTTTGTGAGTGCTGCTGTCGCACAAGACGCAAAAATAATTCCAGTGGCTATCGTCAGTGATGAAAGTCCGAAAGAACGGATTGCCTACTCAGGTAAGCTGAGAATGTTAACACAACGCATACCTTCTGCCGCCTGTGCACTATCATCTGGTATTGATCCCAATGGATCAGCGAAATTGCTAAATGAATCTATTGTTGAATTTGAAAAGATTCTAAGCGCGTTGGAATTTGGTGATGGCGATTTAAAAATTCAAAGCGCTGAAACACGCCGCATGACCATCGAAAAAATTCACGAAACACGTGAAATTTGGATGCCATTTAAGGAAGCGGCGACTGCGCTTGTTTCGGGTGCAACGTCGACTGATAATCTTCAGTTTCTTTTAGACGAGAACCTTGCCGTTCTTGGCTCGGCTCAAACACTTGTTTCAGAATTGGTTGAGCAATATTCGACATCACCCACAACGGTTCAAGCTGAGCTTTTCCTGATCGATATAGCTGGCCGCCAACGTATGCTCACGCAGAAAATGTCAAAAGAATCCTGTATGATAACAACGGGGACGGGAACTGCTGATACCGTTGAAGCGCTTCAAAGCACGATGCAGATGTTTGAGCTATCGCTTGAAGCATTGCGGTTCGGCATGCCTGAGTTGGGGATCAGAAAGCCCCCAACACCGGCTATTTCAGAGGGACTCGGAGAAGTGTTAGTGGAATGGGAAGCGGTTAAACCGCTGCTTGATTCTGCTCTTGCCGGCGAAAAACTTGATGCTGATTTGAGTACCCAAAAATTTCAAGCCTTGAATATCACGATGGCCAAAATGAATGAGGTCGTGATCATGTATGCTGAAGCCAGCGACAAAAAGATCTGAACACGGTCAGACACAAGATCTAAATTAAAACGCCGCGCTAATTAGAGCGGCGTTTTTCTAATTCGTAAGTAATATCAGAAGAACGCCTGCAATCCTGTTTGTGCACGTCCAAGGATCAGCGCATGAATGTCGTGCGTGCCTTCATACGTATTAACTGTCTCAAGGTTCTGCGCATGCCGGATCACAGCATATTCACCCATAATGCCATTGCCGCCATGCATGTCGCGTGCGGCACGTGCAATGTCTAATGCTTTCCCGCAGTTATTTCGCTTTATCAGGCTAATGGCTTCGGGGGCTGCTGTGCCTTCGTCCAACATGCGGCCAACGCGCAATGCGGCTTGTAGACCCAAGGAAATTTCGGTCTGCATATCGGCAAGCTTTTTTTGGAAAAGCTGGGTTTGCGCCAGAGGGCGGCCAAACTGCCTGCGGTCCATTCCGTAACTGCGCGCACGATGCCAACAGTCTTCAGCGGCTCCCATCACACCCCACGCAATTCCGAAACGCGCACGGTTCAAGCAGCCAAACGGGCCCTTTAACCCCTCAACTTCTGGCAGAAGGGCGTCTTCGCCAACCTCGACATTGTCCAAAACGATTTCACCGGTGAGCGAAGCGCGTAATGATAGTTTGCCGTTAATCTTTGGCGCAGACAAACCTTTAGCGCCTTTGTCGAGGACAAAGCCTTTGATCTTGCCGCCATGCGCATCTGACTTGGCCCAGATTACAAAGACATCGGCGATGGGGCTGTTGGAAATCCACGTCTTGGCACCATTAAGCACATAGCCGCCTTCGGTTTTCGTCGCGATGGTTTTCATACCCGCTGGATCAGAACCAGCTTCGGGTTCGGTCAGCCCAAAGCAGCCGATCCACTCACCGGCGGCAAGTTTCGGCAGATATTTCTGGCGCTGTGCATCGGTGCCGTAAGCGTGGATTGGATACATCACGAGGGATGACTGAACACTCATCATGGAGCGATAACCGGAGTCCACACGCTCAATCTCACGCGCGACCAAACCATAAGTGACATAGCCTGCGCCAATGCCGCCAAATTCCTCGGGGATTGTCACGCCAAGCAGACCCATTTGCCCCATCTCGGCAAAAATTTCGGGATCGACGCCCTCGTTGGCGTACATTTCATCTACACGTGAAGCCAATTTGTCAGAGGCATAGGCGCGCGCGGCGTCGCCGATCATGCGTTCGTCTTCGGCCAATTGGTCGGCAAGGCGAAACGCATCTTCCCAATCGAATGATCCAAGCGATGGACCTTTGCCGCTTTCGTTGTCGTCTCGCATGTCTCTGCCTTTCGGTCATTACGCGCCAATTATAGTAGAGCTTATCTTAGGTGGAAATAGGGGGGACGTGTTTGTCGCATCCACCTTGCCGCTAAGAATTTGTGTGCATCTGCCAGTCCTTAGGCATGACAGGTGTCAAAGAGAGCAGTTCGCGCGTGTATTCGGAGGTTGGTGCGTCAAACGTTGCTTCAGAGTCGCCGGTTTCTTTCAACACACCGCCCTGAAGAACCGCAATATCATCAGACATTTGCCGGATCACTGACAGGTTGTGACTGATAAACAGGATCGTCAGCCCAAAGGCGTCTTTAAGGTCTTTGAGCATGTTGAGAATTTGTGCCTGTATCGAGACGTCTAAGGCCGAGGTCGGCTCGTCACAAATCAGGAATTTCGGGCGCGCTAGAAGCGAACGTGCGACGGCAATGCGTTGCCTCTGTCCGCCTGAGAATTGATGCGGGTATTTATCGATTGCTTCCGGTGCCAAGCCAACAAGATCAAGCATCGCAGCACTGAGGTGGCGTCTTTTGTTTTCGTCGTCGATCAATCCGTATAGCCAAAGCGGCTCGGCCAGTATCGCGCCGATGCGATGGCGAGAATTGAGCGAGGAAAAAGGATCTTGGAACACCATTTGGATCAGCTGGCGCGACGGATGACGGCGCGTGCGTTCTTTACCGCCGGGCAGAGGCTGCTCGCCCAGCGTCATGAAGCCGCCTGCCGGATTGATCAATCCGGTTAAGGCCTTGGCTAGCGTTGATTTCCCTGAGCCACTTTCACCCACAACACCCATGATCGTCCCGGGGCGGACATCAAAGGTGATGTCGCGCAAGGCGGTGAACGGTTCTGGTTTGGTGAAAAACGATGTGCGCGTGCCAGGAAATTGCACGGTCAGCTTTTTAACGCTTAGGCCAATGGGGGCGGCTTTCGTGCCTTCCAACAACCATGTTTGGGCGTCGTCGCCTGCGCCTTTGTTGGGCGCGGCTAGACCGTCGTCATCTTCTGGCACATGAAATCGCGGTATCTTGTGATCAAGCGGCGGCACTGCTTCCATAAGCTGGCGGGTATAAGGATGTTCCGGGCGGCCTAGCACCTGTGCGGTCGGGCCGGATTCGATCAGTTTGCCATAACGCATGACGGTGACATTGTCGGCGATTTGCGCGATCACGCCGATGTCGTGGGTGATCAACATAAAGCCAACTTCGCGCTTGTCGGCCAACTCTCGGATGAGATCGAGTACTTGGCTTTGCACCGCGACATCGAGCGCCGTCGTTGGCTCGTCCGCAATGATCAACTCGGGATTCGTGCACAGAGCGAGGGCGATCACAACGCGCTGGCGCATGCCGCCGGAAAACTGATGTGGAAAGGATTTGATACGTTCGGTAGCGTTCTTAATCCCGATCTCTTCGAGCAAATCGACAGAGCGCTTCCACGCCTCGTCATAAGAAACCTCTTCGTGGGCAAGGATTGTTTCCACCAATTGATCCTCAACCGTCATTAGCGGGTTTAGGCTCGTTTGCGGATCTTGGAATATCATCGAAATGCGCTTGCCGCGCAGTGCATGTGCTTCAAAGGGATCAAGAGCACGCAGGTCTGTTTCGCCCAGCACCAGAGTGCCACCTGCGACATAACCTGGCGTCGAAAGTAGCCCAATAATCGCAGCGCCAACGGTAGATTTTCCTGCACCGCTTTCGCCGACAAGCCCGTGGATTTCACCCGGTGCGATGGAGATCGACATATCCTCGACGGCCGTCACATCGCCAAAGCGCGAGGGGAACTTTACCGTGAGGTTTTCAACGCGCAGCATCAGCGCAGCCTTGGATTGAAGACATCGCGCAGGAAATCACCCAGCACGTTGATCGACACCACGAGTGCGATCAGAAACAGGGTTGGGATCCAAAGGATCCACCACTCGCCGGCCAGAAGAAATTGCATGCCGATGCGGATCAATGTGCCAAGCGATGGGCTGTCGGCTGGCAGGCCAATGCCAAGGAAAGACAGTGTCGCTTCAAGCAAAATGGCAGACGCCAGATCTACGGTCATGATCACCAAAAGCGGACCAAGGATGTTTGGTAGGATGTGCACAAACATTACCCGCAATGGATGCTGGCCCTGCATGATGGCGGCTTGGACGTATTCTTTGTTCATATGTACGAACGTCGAGGCGCGCGCGGTGCGGGCGAAATTCACCCACAGCGATAGCGCGATTGCGAGCGTCAAAACGGTCACGCGCAGGTCTTGTTGGACGTCAGCGGGCAAAAGGCCGCGCGCGATGCCGTCGATCAAGAGCGCTGTCAGAATGGCAGGCAGCGCCAACTGCACATCGGCGATGCGCATTACAATCGCATCAAATCGCCCGCCAAAGTACCCGGCGGCGAGGCCGAGGCCAACGCCAAGCACGGTTGCAATCGCCATTGCTGAAATGCCGATGATCAACGAAAGCCGCGCGCCATAAAGGATGGAGGAAACCATGTCGCGGCCTTGATCATCGGTGCCAAGCAGGAATTTTTCATTGCCAAACTCTTCCCACACAGGAGGCAGTAGCCCGTCCATCAGGCTGAAGGACGACAAGTCATAAGGGTTCACTGGCGCGATCCAAGGCGCGAAGGCGGCGCCAAACAGAATGCAAGCCGCGACGATGGCGGCAATAATGACAGCAGGCGAGCGGGTAAACAGCCAAAGGCCCTCGTGGCGCATAATAAAAGCGCGCATCAGTTTACGTCCTTGATGCGCAGGCGCGGATCAATCGCGACGTACAAAAGGTCGACGATCAGATTCACGAGGACAAAGAAAAACGCGATTACTACAAGATAGACACCCATCACCGGGATATCGACGAAGCGGATCGATTCAAGAAAGAGCAATCCCATGCCGGGCCACTGGAAGACGCTTTCGGTGACGATGGAAAAAGCAATCACGCCGCCAAATTGAAGTCCGATGATTGTGATCACTGGCACCATCGTATTTGCGAGCGCGTGGCGGAAGTAGATTTTGCCCATCGGTACGCCGCGCGCTGTGGCAAAACGGATGTAATCCGAGCGCAGGACTTCCATCATTTCGGCGCGCACCAACCGCATCGTCAGAGTCAGTTGATACAGGCCCAGTGTTATGGCCGGCAAGATAAGCGCGCGCCAGCCCTCGACGGTCAGAAACGAAGTTTCCCACCACCCTAAATCCACAGTGCCACCGCGTCCAAAGGTGGGTAGCCAACTGAGTTGTACGCCAAAAAAGAAGATCAGCATAATGCCGATAACAAAAGTCGGAATGGAAACACCGATGAGCGTCGCCATAAGGATCGCTTGGGTGGCGACTCCGCGCGGTTTAAGGGCGGTGTAAACACCGGCAGGTATGCCAACGATCAGCGAGATTAATAAAGCAACAATGCCGAGTTCCAAAGTTGCCGGTATGCGCCCTGCGATCATCTCGCCGACGGGTTGGCGTGTGCGGTAAGAAAAACCAAAGTCGCCTTTGAGCATGTCTCGTGTGAAGCGCGCGAATTGGAACACAAAGGGATCGTTCAAACCCAACTCTTCGCGAAGCTTTTCCTGATCCGCGACCGAGGTTTCAACGCCGGTCATCTGACTGACAGGATCGCCCACAAACCGAAAAAGCGAGAAGGCCAGAAAGGCAACGGCAAGCATCACAAAGGCTGATTGGATCAGCCGTTTAATGATGAAATATGCCATGCCTTCCTGATGTTCTTTTTTGAGATCAGTTGACCGTCACCCACCGCAGCATAAAGAAATTATCAGCCCGCTGCGTTAGATCGATGTTGTCCTTAGCAGCCCAGATAAGTGGTTGAGTGTAAAGCGGAATATACGCCACCTCTTCCTGAGTGATCGTAACAACTTCATCGACAAGCATTTGACGCTTTGACGGATCAATCTCTTGCTGGATCATTGGTAAAAGTTCGTCCACGCGGGCGTTGGAGTAGTTTCCAAAGTTCCAGGAGCCCAACTTTTTCTCATCGTCCTGGCTGTGCATCAGGAAGCGGATCGGGTGCTCCATATCGAACGTGCCGGGCGACCAGCCAAGCAGGTACATATCAAAGTCGTCCTCGCGCAGCTGAGGCCAGTAATCGCGTACTGGGCCGGTCGAAAGCTCGGCGTTCAAACCAACAGCAGCGAACATTGAGGCTGCTGCACGACACAGAGCTTCATCGTTGATATAGCGATCATTTGGGCATTTTAGGCCAAAACTGAAACCGTCTGGATATCCGGCCTCTGCCAGCAAGGCTTTGGCTTTTTCGGGATCGTACTCTGGGCGCGATGTGTTCGCTTCGGAAAAGCCTGAAATTCCAGCGGGCACCAATTGGCTTGCAGCTTCGATCTTGCCTCGGAAAATGACGCGGTCAATTGAAGCCAGATCGATGGCGTGGGCGGCAGCTAGACGTACGCGGGGATCAGTGAACGGGTTGGCGTCGGTGACGTCAGAGGAATAAAGCAGCGCGTCATGTTCGTGGCCAAAGCCAAACATGATCACTCGGGTTTCTTCGCCTTCCAGAACCTTGAAGCCCTCGCGGCTTTCGACTTGTTCCGCGTCTTGCAGCGGGATTGGCTGGATAAAGTCGATATCGCCAGACAATAGCGCAGCGAGGCCAGTCGCAGCATTGCCAATTGGGGTAAACGTTGCCTCTGTTACATTGTGGCTCGCCTCATCCCACCAGCCTGCGTGCGGTGCCAATGTGGTTTTCACGCCAGGATCGCGGCTTGATACCATGAAGGGACCGGTACCGTTCACGTTTAGCGTAGCATAGTTTTCCGCATCACGCGCGGGCAGGGCGGCATCGTTCCCTTCAGCCCAGTCGCGATCCAAGATCATAAAGTTCGCAATGGATGATGGGAACAAGGGGTTCGGCGCGGAGGTGACGAAATCAATGGTGAAGTCATCGACAACGCGAACCTCTGTCACCGGTGCAAACCAAGAGCGTACGTCGGCGGCTTCGTTCGATGCGCGCTCGTAAGAGAACATCACATCGTCTGATGTGAACGCGGCACCGTCCTGAAAAGTGACGCCTTGGCGCAGATTAAACCGCCATCCGTTTTCGCCTTCAAGCGGCTCCCAGGACGTGGCAAGCGACGGTTCGATCGACATATCTTGGCCGCGACGCACCAAACCTTCGTAAATATTGTTTAGAAAAGACAGGACTGGGGCAGAGTTTACCGCATGTGGGTCCATGGTTTGCGGGTCTGTGGTGGAGGCCCAGTTGAAACTCTCGGCTATGGCTGTGGTTGCCGCAAACGAGAGGGCTCCACTTAGCAACAGCGATGATTTGGTCAATTTGCGCATGAATTTTCTCCCAGGGTCTGTTCTTGAACCAAGGTGAAGGAAACAGGCGCACGGTCAAGCCAAAACGATACGCACCCTCGTTGCACCAGCTTGAGAACACAGCGTTGTGAACGCCGTTGGGCGAGGGGAGAACCTACGAGAAAATGAGATGCACTTTGATCGCTGCGTTACGGTCAGAGGCCATTTCGAAGGCTTGCAATGCGTCATTCATCGGCACTTGATGTGTGATTAGGGGGGAGACGTTCAACCGCCCAGTGCGCATCATCTCAACGGCCAACGCAAATTCGGCGTGAAAGCGGAACGAGCCCTTTAGTGACAGTTCTTTCGCTGTCATAGCTTGGAGCGGCAAGGTCATGTCGCCCCCTAACCCAAGTTGAACAATGGTTCCTTTCGGGCGCATTGCTGGCACAGCGGCACTCAGGGCGGCGGCCGCACCGCTGCATTCAAACAACACATCAAAGTGGCCTTTGTCATCGGCATAGCCAGAAAGACCATTCGGGTTGGCGGCGACATTGACGGTGTGATCTGCGCCAACGTCCCTTGCTTTTTGAAGCGTAAAATCTGTGACATCCGTCGCGACGATTTCGACGGCACCGGCTTGTCGTGCCACCAATACAGCGAGGAGCCCAATCGGACCACATCCGGTTACAAGAACGCGCTTACCAAATAGATCACCCGCCAGCCGCGCGGCATGAAGCACAACTGACAATGGCTCGGCCATTGCTGCTTCGGATGCGCTTAGCCCGTTTGCGGGCACGCATTGTGCTGCGTCCGCGACCAGCAGTTCCCGAAAAGCCCCCTGAATATGGGGGAACGGCATGGCAGAGCCATAAAAGCGCATGTTCAGGCAGTGGTTTTGGTTGCCTTCGGCGCAGAATTTGCAGGCTCCACAGGGGCGCGATGGCGACACCGCCACCAATTGCCCGATCTCAAGAGTGCTCACACCTTCACCAAGTGCTTGAACGCGACCAGACACCTCGTGCCCCAAAATCATTGGCTCTTTCAGCCGTACAGTGCCGAATCCACCATGTTGGTAATAGTGCAAATCCGATCCGCAAATACCGCCCGCTGCCATTGTGATCAAAACCTCGCCCGGTCCCGGCGTGGGTGCGTCGTGTTCTTCAATCCGCAAATCTTTGGCGGCATGGGCAGTAATGGTTTTCATGTGATGGCGCGCCTTACAAGACTGGAGTTAAAAGAGGGGCGCGTGTGAAATGCGCCGCAAGATTGTCGCGCACAAGCTGGCCCATTGCTTTGCGTGTCTCAACTGTGCCACTAGCATGGTGCGGCTGCAAAAGGACGTTGTCTAGGTCTAAAAACCGAGGGTCCAAATCAGGTTCACCTTCAAAGACGTCAAGAGCTGCGAACCCCAAAGTGCCCGCGTTCAAGGCGGTGATCAACGCATCTTCATCGATGTTTGAGGCGCGAGAGACGTTTACGATCATTCCCTCTGGCCCGACGGCTTCGATGAATTGCGCGTTAACAATGTGGCGCGTCTGGGCAGTGGCGGCGAGCGTTACAAACAAAAAATCTGCGTGTTCGGCCAGAGAGAGCGGGTCCTCAAAGAACCGCCAGTCGGGCGCATAGTCTTTTGCGGCGACGTCGCTGTAGGCGATGTCCATGTCAAAACCCGCCAGCCGTTTGCCAACCTCGAAACCAATCCGCCCAAGACCAAGAATGCCGACCTTGCGGCCAAAGACCCGCCGCTTCAAAGGATACAGCCCTTCATTTTGCCACGCATTGCTCCGGACCCAGCTTTCCGCGCCGACAATCCCACGCGACAGAGTAAGCATCATGGCAACAGCCAAATCTGCAACATCGCCGGTTAGAACGTCTGGTGTGTTCGTCACCTGAATGCCGCGCGCTTTACAGGCTTCAAGGTCAACGGCATCAAAGCCAACACCGTAAACTGAAATCAATTCGCAGGCAGGGCATGCGTCGATCAAATCTTTGTCTGCACCCAGTTCGCCGCGTGTTGCGATAGCCTTGATCGATGGGCCATGCTTTGCAAGAAACGCGGCCTTGTCGTCTGTCTCGAACAGGCGCTTTACATCGAACATTGTTTCAAGCACGTTTTGGTCCCATTCGGGGTACGGACCGACTTGCAATATTGCGGGTTTTGACACGGGAAGACCTTACTTGACATTCATTGTTATCGGTAACATGTTATCCGTAACATTCAGCGCTCGTCAAGTGGGCGCGCAACGTTGAAAGAAGAAATCATGGACTTGTTTTCGCTGAAATCGAAACGCGCACTTATCACGGGGTCGTCACAGGGCATTGGATATGCGCTTGCGCAAGGGCTCGCAGAGGCTGGGGCCGAAATCGTGCTGAACGGACGCGATGTAGCCAAGCTTGAGGCAGCAGCTGAAACTTTGAGAGCGAAAGGCGCTGTGGTGCACACGTTGGCATTTGATGCCACTGACCACGATGGTGCGCGCGCCGCGGTTGATGGATTTGAGTCCAATACTGGAGCCATAGACATTTTGGTGAACAATGCGGGGATGCAGCATCGCACCGAATTAGAGAACTTTCCGGCTGACGCTTTTGAAAAGCTGCTGCAAACCAATGTCGCCAGTGTGTTTCATGTTGGCCAAGCCGTTGCGCGCCACATGATCGGACGCGGAGCGGGCAAGGTCATCAACATCGCCTCTGTTCAAACTGCTCTCGCGCGACCAGGCATTGCGCCATACACCGCGACCAAAGGGGCCGTTGGTAATTTAACCAAAGGCATGGCGACGGATTGGGCCAAACACGGGCTGCAATGTAACGCGATTGCGCCAGGGTACTTTGATACACCCTTAAATGCGGCTTTGGTGGCTGATCCTGAATTCTCGGCTTGGTTGGAAAAGCGAACACCTGCCGGGCGCTGGGGCAACGTTGACGAACTTGTTGGCGCATGCGTGTTTCTGTCTTCTGCCGCGTCAAGTTTCGTGAACGGTCACACGCTCTATGTGGATGGTGGAATTACTGCGTCGCTGTAAGGAAGGTAATGAAATGGGTGAGAACGTTGGTCTAATCGGTGCAGGTGCCATGGGCGGCGCTATCGGCGCACGGCTTTTGGAAACAGGTAATCAACTGACGGTGTTTGATCTGGACGCTGACAAAGTCGCCGAGTTGGAGGAAAAGGGGGCAACCGCCGCTGCCTGTGCCGCCGACGTCGCGGCGGCGTCGAATTACGTCATCACAAGTCTGAATTCCTCTCGCATTGTGGAAATTGCGGCGTTTGGCGACAAAGGAATCGTTGATGGTGCCAAGCCAGGGACACTTATCATCGACATGTCATCTATCGCACCCGATGCCACGCGAAAGTACGCTGAAATGGCCGGGGACAAAGGGTTAGGATGGGTCGACAGCCCTTTGTCGGGCGGCGCACCAAAAGCGTTGATCGGAGAGCTGACACTGATGGCTGGCGGCAGCGAAGCGGACGTTGCGAAGGCGAACAATGTTCTGAAACACGTTGCTGCCAATTACACTCATATGGGGCCGTCCGGGGCAGGGCAGACCACGAAACTGATCAATCAAGTGCTTTGTGGCTTGGGATTCTTGGCCGTTGCCGAGGCCACGCAACTTGCGCTTGATGCAGGGGTGGACGCTGAGAAAATCCCACAGGCTTTGAAAGGCGGGCGCGCGGATAGTGCGTTGTTGCAGGAGTATTTGCCACGCTATGCGACCAAAGATTATCGGCGCACTGGGCGCATCGATAATATGGTCAAAGATTTGAACATGGTGAACGATCTTGCCCGACAAACCGGCACGTCCATGCCTATGACGGCGCTTTGTGGAGAGATTCACAGAATGCTGACGGCCGCCGGTTTGGGTGGTGAGGATCAGGCCGCCGTGATGGAGTTTTTCCAAGGTGCAAAAGAGGAAGTTGCCCCATGATTACACGTTTTGCATTGTTTGAAGGGTCTGTGAAGCTGGGCAAAACAGATGCGTTTCGCGCTGCCGTCCAAGACAGGCTTGTGCCGCTCTGGACGCAATTTCCGGGCAATACAGACGTGCGGGTGATGTTTAGTGATGATCGCGATCCGGGGGCGCCCGAGTTTCCGCTTATCCTTGCCATCAGCTACCCGGATACTGAAACGATGGAGGCCGCTTTAGAAGCGCCTGCGCGGTACCAATCAAAGGAAGTGACGGGTGAAGTTGTGTCCGAGTTTTTTGACGGGCGCATTCATCACCACGTGACACAACGGCATGAATACAAGGCTTAAGACATGAGTGGTCGTGTCACTATGCGTGATCTGGCAAAGAGCGTTGGCATGTCGCCGATGACCGTGTCGCGTGCGCTTCGCAATGACGAAACCGTAAGTGCTGAAACGCGCAATCGTATCCAAAAAGTAGCGCATGAGATGGGCTATGTTTACGACACAACGGCGCAAGCATTTCGCACCCAGAAAAGCGGGTTTGTCGCGGTGACTTTGCCTTCTGTGAACAATGCCAACTTTGCTGAAACGTACCGCGCTCTAAGCACTGCTTTGGCCGATAGTGGCATGCAAATCCTGCTTGGCGCCACAAACTATCGTATTGATCGCGAGGAAATATTGGTGCGCCAATTATTGGCGCGAAATCCAGAGGCTTTGGTTCTCACGGGCGGCTTTCATACCGACGCAACCCGTGATCTGGTCGCTGCGCGCGGCGTTCCCGTCGTTGAAATGTGGGATTTGCCCGCCAAGCCTTTGGGGCATGTGGTGGGGTTTTCGAACTTTGCTGCAATGGAACCTTTGATTGAACATCTGGCGCACAGCGGACGGCGAAAACTGGCTTTTGTCGGTGCCTCTGAGGGTGGTGACCTGCGTGGTGCCGAGCGCCGTGCGGGCGCGATTGCGGCCGCTGAAAAGCTTGGGTTGCCACCAATATCTGTTTTGGACGCAGGCGAAGCGCCAGTATCTATGCGCCACGGGGCGCGACTGGCAGAGAAGCAGGGGCGAGCGTTGCTCAAATATGATGGGATTGTTTGCGTCTCGGACCCAGTTGCCTTTGGTGTTCTAAGCGCTTGCGCGCGTCTTGGTATTGATGTGCCGGGTCAACTCGCAGTTACCGGATTTGGTCACTTTGAAGTCGCCGCAATTGCCGAGCCAAAGATTACGACTGTTGATGTTCAAGCGAGACAGATTGGCGAAACGGCAGCAGAGTTGCTGCTTAATCTTGCCGACAGCAAAGACGTGCCGCGTGTCGAAAAGGTGGACGTTCGATTGGTGGTTGGAGGAACGACCTAAGTAGGTGCGGTGACGGTCGAGCCGGGGATCAAGCGAAAGCCAATATCGCGGCAGGTTTCAACAGGTTCATCTGAAAGTCGCGCCATCATCATCTCTGCGGCTGCTTGCCCTAGTTTTAGGTGTGGAACATGCATCGATGTCAGGCGCTTTCCCATAACGGATGCAATTGGCAAATCCCCCCAACCGGCGATTCCCATATCATCGGGAACAGACATCCCTTTGCTTTCGCAATACTGGAGACCGCCAAAAGCCATCGCGTCGTTTTGGTAGAAAATACATTCGATACCACGGGCACCGCCAAGAAGCTGTTCAGTGCCGTAAAAACCCGGATAGTAGGTGGCTGTGTCGTGCAGGCAAAGCTGACGTTCGACTGTCCCACCGCCACCTTCAACCGCCTTGCAAAATCCATCAAGCCGCGTTGAAGCTGCGTTGGCTGTGTCATGCGATGTTCCGACGTAGCCAATTTTCTTGTAGCCGCAACCCACCAAATACCTGCCCATATCAAAGCCTGCATCAAAGTGATTGATGCCTACACTGATATCGAGCGGGCTAGAGTTCAAATCCCAAATCTCAACAATTGGAATGCCAGCGTTGCGTAGCATTTCGATGGCCGATTGCGAATGATACCGACCCGTCAAAATCAATCCCGCAGGCTGCCAAGACAAAACGGTGCGTATCCAGTTTTCTTCCTCTTGCATCGTATGCTGAGTCAAACCCAAAACGGATTGGTGCCCAAGAGCGCCCAGTTTGCGATCGATCCCTTCCAGAACTTGCGCAAAAACTTCATTCCCCAGATCGGGAATCGAAACACCTACAAAGGTCGAGCTCTTGTCACCCGCAAAAACGGTCGCAAGGCGATTCGGCAGGTAGCCAAGCTCATCAACTTTCGCCATGACTTTGACGCGGGTCTTTTCAGAGTAACCACCTTCCGAGCGTAGAACCCGGCTTGCGGTCATCTTGGAGACCCCCGCTTCACGCGCCACTTGAGAGAGGCTAACCTTATTGATTTTACTTTGTTTTTCGACCATTTTTTCAGATTTACGTTACGGGTAACTTAATTCTTGACAGACGACGTTAATGCGACAAGCATTAGCGCAACGTTACGGGTAACTCAAGTGCTCGGCCTGGGAGGAGGCAAAATGCAAAACCTGCAGTCAGGGCTGTTTTTTGACGGCATCGATAAGCATTTTGGTGGCACATATGCGCTGCGCGATGTCTCTTTGTCTGTTGGGCGCGGCGAGATTGTTGCTTTGCTTGGCGAGAACGGTGCGGGCAAGTCTACTCTGATCAAAGTATTGGGCGGCATTCACGCGCCGGACAAAGGGCGCGTTCTGATTGATGGTACTCCGTATCAGCATAGACCGGCCGGATTTGGCGAGCGCCAAAAGGTGGCGTTCATTCACCAAGACCTTGGCTTGATCGAATGGATGACGGTTGCTGAAAACATTGCCCTCGCGCTCGGCTTTGCCAAAAAGTCGGGCATGATCAAATGGGGTGAGGTTGAGAAATTCGCCGCCGCCGCATTGCAAAAGGTTGATTGCGACTTTGAACCGACCGAACGGGTTGAGAACCTGTCGCGCACTGAAAAGTCGCTTGTGGCGATTGCGCGCGCGTTGGCTGTTGATAGCGAGTTTTTGGTGTTGGACGAGCCAACCGCATCGCTGCCTGCTGACGAAGTCGGTCGCTTGTTTGCAGCAATCCGTCCATTGCGCGAACGCGGCGTTGGTATGATCTATGTCAGCCATCGCTTGGATGAAATTTTTGAAATTGCTGATCGTGTGGCCGTTCTTCGCGATGGCGAAATGGTTGGCATGCGCGACATTGCGCACACGACACCTGAAGAACTGGTGCAAAAAATCGTTGGGCGCAAAACCCGCGAGACAGTTAAGGTGACGGATGCGCCGGGTGCTGAAGTGCTACGGCTGGATCGCTTTAAAGTGGGCGGTGTCGGTCCGCTTGATTTCTCGCTCAAACAAAACGAGATCGTCGGTTTGGTGGGATTGCGCGGCGCCGGGCACGAAGCTATTTCGCGCGCACTTTTCGGTCTGATGCCATTTGATGGGCAAGTGACACTGGAAGGTCAAACGCCTAATCTGTCCACCCCGCAAAGCGCTCTAGCTTCAGGTGTTGGGTTGATCGCCAAAGATCGCACCGAAGAGTCTGTAGCGATGAGCCTGTCAATCCGCGAGAACACGTTTTTGAACCCAGAAAGTATTGGGCGGAAACTGTTCCAAATGCTCTCGCCCAAGGTTGAGTCCGAGCAAGCCGCAATCATTGGGGCTGAGCTTGGTCTTTCGCCAAACGATCCCAGTTTAGCCATTGAGGCCTTGTCGGGCGGCAATCAACAAAAGGTGGTTATGGGTCGCTGGCTGGCCACCAAACGCAAGCTTCTGTTGTGTGAAGATCCGACAGCAGGCGTCGACGTTGGCGCAAAGTCCGAAATCTACGCGCTTATGAACCGCGCGCTTAGTGAAGGCGTCGGCATTCTTGTGATCTCAACAGACTTTGAAGAAATCGCTAGCATCTGTCACCGCGCCATCGTGTTCAGCCAAGGCGAAATCGTTGATGAGCTTGGCGGCACACGCCTAAGCACCGAAAACTTGATCCAAACGGCCTCGGCCGGAAATATCGCGACCCAGAAGGACACGCCTCATGCAATCGCTTGAATCCAACGCTTTGGAACCCACCAAGGCAGAATTGCAGGGCCTGCCTTTCAGCAAAAAACTGATGCGGTTCTTGCCGGTCTATGGCCTTGTGATCCTAATGGTATTTTTGATTGGTTTGTTCTCGGTTCTGCTGCCGAACACCTTCCCAACAATGCTAAACTTGCGCTCTATCGTCAGTGATAAGGCCATTATTGCGCTGCTTAGCCTTGGAGCGATGATTCCAATGGCGGCAGGTCGTATCGATTTGACGGTCGGATATGGAATAGTGCTGTGGCACGTGCTCGCGATCAGCTTGCAAACGATGGTTGGCATGCCCTGGCCGCTTGCGGTGGTCATGGTGCTAGCCCTTGGGGCTTTCACTGGTTTTCTCAACGGTCTGTTGGTTGAGGTCGCCAAGATCGACAGCTTTATTGCGACGCTGGGCACTGGCACCGTGCTTTATGCACTTGCTCTTTGGCACACCGGAGGCCGCCAGATGGTAGGCCTGTTGCCCGATGGGTTTTACGCTCTGAACAACACTTTCATCTTTGGACTGCCAATCACCGGCTATTACCTTTTGGCGATCACTGTCGTGATGTGGGTTGTGTTGGAATACACGCCCATCGGTCGGTATCTTTATGCTATTGGCGCCAACCAGCGCGCCGCGCAGCTTAACGGTATTCCAACCCGGAAATACGTGATTGGCGCATTCGTCGCCTCGGGCATGATGACCGCACTCGCAGGCGTCCTTTTGGCCGCGAAGCTTCGAATTGGTCAGGCGAGCGTAGGGTTGGAGTTCTTGCTGCCAGCGCTTGTCGGCGCGTTCCTAGGATCGACCACAATCAAACCGGGCCGCGTCAATGTCTGGGGCACTGTTGTTGGCGTCACCATTCTGGCCGTAGGCATATCGGGCATTCAACAATTTGGCGGCTCATTCTGGGTCGAGCCGCTGTTTAACGGGGTCACCCTGCTGATCGCCATCGGCATCGCAGGCTATGCACAACGCAAAAAAGGCGCAGAAAAGCGCTGAAACCACTTATTATTTAAAGGGAGAAGACACATGCAAAAGAGAACATTCATTGCAGGCCTTATCGCCTCCACCATGCTTACAGCAGCACCGGTTTTGGCCGAAATGGCTTGGGACGGTCCAACGGCTGGACCAGCCGCAGCGGAAGGCAAATCGATTGTTGTCGTGGCCGGTGATTTGAAAAACGGTGGCATCCTTGGTGTCACTGATGGGGTCGAAGAAGCAGCTGCGAAGATCGGCTGGGAAGTGCGCGTATTGGATGGGGCAGGTTCTATTCAGGGTCGTACTGCTGCCATTGGGCAAGCTTTGGCTTTGCAGGCTGACGGCATCATCATCAATGGCTTTGATGCGGTTGAACAGCAGGCGGCGCTTGAAAACGTCGTAGGCGCTAACATCCCGATGGTTGCCTGGCATTCCGGTCCAAAGATCGGCTGCGACGCACCGGGTGGTATTTTCGCCAACGTTTCAACCGACGCGATGACCGTTTCCGAAGTGGCCGCTGAATGGGCGCTTGAGGATGGCGGCAAAGACATCGGTGTCGTGATCTTCACTGACAGCACCTATCAAATCGCCATCGACAAAGCGGATCGTCTTAAGGAAACCGTGGAAGCGGCAGGTGGCACCGTATTGGAATACGTCGACACGCCAATTGCTGACACCTCCAGCCGCATGGGGCCATTAACGACAAGCCTGCTGCAAAAGTACGGTGACAGCTGGACGCATTCGCTGGCGATCAACGACCTTTACTTTGATTTCATGGGACCTTCGCTTGCCGCCGCAGGGCTTGCACCAGATGCTGGTCCACAGGCTGGTTCCGCTGGCGATGGATCGGAAGCTGCGTTTCAGCGCATTCGCTCAGGTGGCTATCAGGCGATCACTGTGGCCGAACCTTTGAACCTTCAGGGATGGCAGCTGGTTGACGAGTTGAACCGCGCGATTCAGGGCGAGGCGTGTTCGGGTTATGTGACATCGCCTGCGCTGGTGACGCCGTCTGGTCTTGAGAAGATGGGGGATAGCAACGCGTTCGATCCGGACATTCCTTACCGGGACGCTTACGCAAAAATCTGGGGCAAATAAGACTTCCTCCTGAGGGTCCCCGCTCATCTTGGGGGCTCTTTTTTCTTTCGATAAAAATGCAGACGCATCACTGATTTGCCAACGCCTCTTGTATCGCAGTGCTGCTTCAAACATGATGTGACCGCTAACAAGTGATCGGTCCAAGGTGGCAAATTCTTCAAAAACAACCGTAACGATGCGCGACGTGGCCCGTGCCGCAGGTGTTTCTCGCATGACAGTGTCGCGTGCGTTGAAGAAGGACAGCCCGGTTTCAAAAGACACTCGGGATCGAATCCTTAAAATCGTGCGCGATATGAATTATGTGCCCGACCAAATGGCGGGCAGTTTGACGACCAAACGCTCGGGCTTTGTGGCCGTTCTTGTGCCGTCTTTGAACAACCTCCACTTTGCCGAAACGGTTCAGGCGCTTACCCAAGAGTTGGAAGGCATAGGTCAACAGATATTGTTGGGATATACGGACTATTCAGCAGAGCGCGAAGAACAGATTGTAGAGGCGATGTTGCGTCGCCGGCCAGAAGCACTTGTGTTGTCTTACGACGGTCATTCAGATCGCACGCTGCGGCTTTTAGGGGATGCAAATATCCCGATTATCGAGTTGTGGGAGCGTCCCGAAGAGCCGATTGATCACACGATTGGTTTTTCAAATCGCGATGCTGCAGCTGATATGACGCGTGCGCTTATCGCGCGTGGTTATTCCAACATCGCCTTTATTGGCGAAGCGGATGATGCATGGACGCGTGGCGCTGCAAGACGGGCAGGGTGGCGATCTGCAATGGAAGATGCAGGCCTGTCCACCGAACGCTTTTTGATGTCGGGCAAGCCGCCAATCTCAATTGATGACGGTGCGTCGATGGTAACGGATTTGCTTGAAAAGTTCCCTGACACGGACTGCATTTTCTGCGTGTCCGACTTACCTGCTTTCGGCGCGCTTTCCACGCTTCAAGCCAGTGGCAGACGCGTGCCCGACGACATTGGTGTTGCGGGTTTTGGTAATTTCGAGGTGTCGAGGTTTGCCAATCCGACGCTCTCCACAGTTACGGTTGATCCGCGTCGAATAGGCGAGGCGACGGGTCAGTTGCTGGCTGAATTACTCAGCGAATCAAGCGATGATGAAGCTGCGTCGCATCATGTGTCGGTTGAGGCAGTTGTGAGCTTGCGCGGCACCACAAAGTAGAAAATGATTATTTATCAGTGGTCTAAGGGGCTTTGAATTTTCTTGTGTTACCGGTCACACCTGTTAATGTGACCGGTAACAATTCTGGGGAGGGAGAGACGGGTGCCAACAATCCATCTCAACAATCTGATCAAGCGCTATGGGGACGTTCAGGTTCTGCATGGCGTTGAGCTTGAATTGGCTGACAACGAGTTCACCGTTCTGGTTGGCCCCTCTGGTTGCGGCAAGTCCACCACTTTGCGCATGGTTGCGGGGTTAGAGGACGTCACCGAGGGCGAGATTTACGTCGATGGCAAACCAGTCAGCCATCTAGAACCAAAAGAGCGTGACCTTGCGATGGTGTTCCAAGACTACGCACTTTATCCGCACATGAACGTTGCGCAGAATATTTCGTTTGCTCTGCGTCTTGCACGCCGGCCCAAGGCCGAAATTGATTCGAAAGTAAAAGACGTAGCGGCCACTGTTGGTCTGACAGAATTTCTCCATCGCAAGCCTGCTGCGCTCTCTGGTGGCCAGCGTCAGCGTGTCGCGATGGCGCGTGCGCTTGCTAAAGACAGTTCGATCTTTCTTTTCGACGAACCGCTTTCAAACCTTGATGCCAAGCTGCGCGGGCAGATGCGCGCTGAACTTGCCTTGATGAGCCAGCGCGTCCAGAAAAATATGCTTTATGTCACGCACGATCAGATCGAGGCGATGACATTGGCCGATCGGATCGTTGTGATGCACAGCGGATACGTGCAGCAGCAGGGCAGCCCGGAAGAATTGTTCAAACGCCCGGTGAACAAATTTGTGGCAGGCTTTCTAGGCTCGCCGCCGATGAATTTTCTAAGCGGTCAGATCGAAGCGCGCGGCGGTCAGGTCTTTGTCACTGGCGAAGGTTTTGCCGTGCAGGTTGAGGGCGAAAAAGCAGACGCCGCTCGTACTCACAAAAGCCGCTCTGTCACGCTTGGAATCCGCCCATCTGATCTGCGTTTTGATGCGGATGCACCGGAAGAAAAATCGCTGACATTGAATGTCACCGTTTCAGAATACGTTGGCGCCCAATCCGTGCTGCTTTGCACCTGTGGGACCGCCAACGTCATGGTTGAGCTTGCGTCGGAAACGCCCGTCGCTCTTGGCCAGACACTAAGATTTGCAGTCAATCCGAACGGAATTCACCTGTTCGATACAGAAACAGAGGCTGCACTCTGATCAACATCCAAGGGAGGATTAGTATGTTGAAATCACTTAAAATAACAGCGGCAGGTCTCGCCACTGCGACGCTTATGGCAAGCACTGCCATAGCGGATGGGCACGGCGGGCCTTATGCCGAATATGCGGGAACGACTGTTGTCGTAAACTTCCCCGCACACCCACACTACAACGCTGTGATGAAGGTTCTGCCTGAGTTCACAAAGGAAACTGGCATCGAAGTTGAAGTTGACCAGCTACCGTATCTGAAAATGCGCGAGCGTCAGACGCTGGAGCTTGCTCAGGACGAGGGCGAGTACGACCTGATTTCTTACGTTGTTTTCTCAAAGGCGGATTATGTCTTTGCCGATCAGCTTGAGAACTTGGCAAAATATTTCATGAACCCAAAGCTGTCTGATCCAAGCTATGACGCGAATGACTTGATCGACGGCTATGTTCAAAACATCGGTGTTGCTGGTGGGACTAAAGGGTATCTGCCCGGCCCAACGGGATCGCTATTTGGTATTCCGTTTGGCTCTGAAACATCGGTCTTGGCCTATCGTAAAGACATCTTTGAAAAGCACGGTATCGCCGAGCCGACCAATTACGATCAATTGCTCGACGCGGCTTGTAAGATCCCCGAAGTTGAAGAAGGCATGGGCGGTATGGCCTCTCGCGCGGCGTCTGGTCATCAGGCCAGCCACGCGTTCTTGCTTCACCTCGCTCCACTTGGTGGTCGTGTGTTTGACGATGCTTGGAACCCAATCATCAACAACGAAGCTGGTGTTGCTGCTGCAAACGCTTTGAAAACCATCGTTGATTGTGGCCCAACAGGCGCGATGAGCTTTGGTCCTGCCGAAGCGGCCAACGCATTTGCCAACGGCGATGCGGCCATGTTCATGGACTCGATTGCCTTTATGCCGGGCTTTGAAAACCCAGAGCGTTCCAAGGTTGTTGGAAAAGTTGGCTATGCGATGCACCCTGAAGGTGTTCGTCGTGGTTCGCAAACCGGTGGTTTTGGTATTGCGATCCCGCGTAACGCTGAGAACAAAGAAGCTGCGTTCCTTTTGATGCAGTGGCTGACGTCGAAAAAAGGTGACCTAATGGTTGCGATGGAAGGTGGTAACCCATCTCGCTTCTCAACATATCAGGACGCAGGCTTGAACGAAAAGTTCCCGTTCTCGGCAACCTTTGGTGAAGCGCTGAAGTACGCTGACCCTGACTGGCGCCCGATCATCCCTGTTTGGGGTAAGATCAACGCGGACATCGGTACAACCATGTCGAAAGTTCTGACTGAAGGTTTGGACATTCAGGAAGCGCTTGATGGCGTGGCTGAGCGGACCCAAGCTGTGATGGAAGAAGCCGGTTACTACACCTGGCAGTAATCCTCCCAGTGTTGGGGCGGCTTAACGTCGCCCCGACGCACGTCTTGCAATCCAACCTCGGAGACGTCCCATGTCGATTGCCCGCGCCAATCGGTTAACGCCTTACATGTTCATGGCCCCAGCGGCCGTTATCATGGCAATCGCGTTGCTGTACCCGTTGGGGTACATGATCTGGGGCAGTTTCCGTGATTGGGACCCGACGCAAACAATTGGCGAAGCCGAGTTTGTAGGTCTGCGAAACTATATCACCCTGTGGAACGATCCAAACTTCCACGAAAGCCTTGGCGTTACTCTGAAATTTGCGTTTTTCGTCGTCTCAGTTGAAATGGTCGTCGGCGTTGGCCTTGCCCTTCTACTCGATCGCAACATCCGCGGCATGTCCGTTTTGCGCACCATGTTTATCCTGCCAATGATGATCGCGCCTGTCGTTGTCGGTCTGATGTGGCGCTATATGTACCACCCCACAGTGGGCACATTTAACCGCACACTCGAGAGCCTTGGCATCCCAACTGTTGATTGGCTAGGCAATCACGCTTTAATGAGCATCATCATCGCCGATATCTGGCAGTGGACTCCATTCATTTTCATTCTGTCGCTTGCCGCTTTGCAGTCCTTACCAAGCTCGGCGCTTGAGGCTGCACGCATCGACGGGGCAACCGGATGGCAACAGATTTGGTACATTAAACTTCCGCTTATGATGCCCGTGCTGATCGTCACCTGCCTGTTGCGCCTGATCGATGCCTTCAAAGTTCTAGAAGTGATCTTGGTGATGACCGAAGGCGGACCGGGTCTTTCGACCGAGATTTTGGCGCTACGTATTTCGCGAACCGCGACCGAGTTTCGAGAGTTGGGCGTGGCCGCTGCTATGTCGAATTACCTGCTGTTACTGCTCTTGGGATTGACTGTGGCGATGTTCGCTTTCACCCGACTGCAAGAAGCACGCGCTGCCCGAATTCGCGCCGCTGTAGAGGATGACAGCTGATGTCCCAAGCTTATGAAAAACAGAATCCGGGCTTTTATGTTCTGATTGCCGTGCTGATTTTTATGTCGGTTGGGCCGATCCTTTTGATGTTCGTCAACAGCTTTAAGCTGGACGTTGATATCATCTCGGGCACTTCTGGTCTGCTGTTCCTGCCCACGATCCAAAACTATGAAACGGCACTGTGCGATGTGCTTTGGTACGAACCCGAGCATCTTGATTTTTGTTCTGTCAAATTTGGTGGCGCATTCATCAACTCTCTGATCATCGCGCTGATCTCAACAATGCTGACTCTCGTGCTTGGCTGCATGTGCGCCTACGCGCTGGTTCGCTTCCGGTTCATGGGCCGCGATACGGTTTCGCTTACCACGCTCATGGTGCGCATGGTGCCGCCAGCAGTTCTTTTGGTGCCCGTCTTTGGCCTTTGGAACAATGAATTTTGCTTGGATAAAGACGGGCTGATTGGCGGTTTTATCCGCGAAACGATGGGCGGAAGGGGTGATGTTTGCTTGGCGGGCACACACTCCGGTATCATTTTGATTTACGTTGCGATGAATCTACCGTTTGTGATTTGGATTTTGCAAAGCTTCATCGTGCAAGTCCCCCGTTCGCTGGAAGAAGCCGCGCGCGTTGATGGGGCAGGGCCATTCCAAGTGTTCTTTAAAGTGGTGCTGCCTTTGATCAAACCCGGTCTCGCTGCGGCGGCGATCTTTACTTTCCGTATTGCGTGGAACGAATACTTGCTCGCTTCGGCCTTGTCAGATCGCGACACAAAAACTGTTCCAATTTTGATTGTGAACAACATGAGCGAGTTCAATGTTGAGTGGGGCGTGATCATGGCGACCGGCATGTTGCTTGCGATCCCACCGATTATATTCACCCTTTTCGCCAGCCGTCAGATCATAACTGGCATGACTGCAGGCGCGGTGAAGGGCTGATCCCATGTGGGAATGGCTGCTCGCTCCTATCGACCCGGCCCGCGCACATGACGTTGGTTTTGCTATCTCTTGGCATGCCCGCGCGATGGTGCTTGCCTGGGGCGTGCTTGCTCCACTTGCAGTGTTGATCGCCCGGTTCTTCAAAGTACTGCCGCAACAAGACTGGCCGCGCGAGTTGGACAGCACCGTTTGGTGGCGGAGCCATTGGATAGGACAGTCAGCTGTTTTTGGGCTTTCGATTTTCGGTCTGGTGCTGGTGTTGCCCAGCCATTGGGATGATATGAGCCTGCATAATTGGATGGGTTATACGGTTTTCGTTGGCGTTGTCCTACAAATGGGATTGGGCATTTTTCGTGGCTCAAAAGGTGGGCCAACCGCACCGGCTGCTGATGGTACGTTGCGTGGGCACCACTATGATATGACGCCTTGGCGCAAGATGTTCGAAGCTTTGCACAAAACTCTTGGTTATGGCCTCCTTCTAATGGCTGCTGTCACCATTTTGCTTGGCTTGTGGAAAGCGAACGGTCCAGTTTGGATGTGGGTCTCCCTTGTGGCATGGTGGAGCTTGTTGATTGCGACGTTCTTTGTATTACAACGTCGTGGCATGGCGGTAGATACCTATCAAGCAATCTGGGGAGATGATCCAAGTCACCCGGGAAATCGTCTGCCACCGCCCGGATGGGGTGTGCGCCGCATGAGTGAAAAAGAAGGAGGAGCCTTGGATGTTCGGAGCGATCGAGGGGACAGGCTTTCAAGCCATTGATCCAAGTTTCAACGACTGCATCATAGGCCACGCGCGTGTCGAACGGCTTTGGACTGGCGCGCGTTGGTCAGAGGGACCTGCTTGGTTTGCTGCGGGGCGTTATCTTGTGTGGTCCGACATCCCGAACAACCGGATGCTTCGGTTTGATGAAGCTGATGGCAATGTGTCCACGTTCCGCCAGCCGTCCAACAATTCCAATGGCAATACGGTTGATCGCGAAGGGCGGTTGGTAAGCTGCGAGCATCAGGCCCGGCGTGTCACGCGGACCGAACATGATGGATCGATTACGGTGATCGCCGATTGTTTTGAGGGAAAAAGGTTCAATTCGCCGAACGATGTTGTTGTCCGCTCGGACGGTTCGATTTGGTTCACAGATCCCAGCTATGGCATTTTGATGGACTATGAGGGTGATCGCGCTGAGAGTGAAATCGGCGCATGTCATGTTTACCGTGTTGATCCCTCAGGACAGATCGCAGTCGTTGCCGATGACTACGTCAAACCCAACGGACTGGCGTTTTCGCCGGATGAAACCAAACTTTACATCGCGGACACTGGCGCGTCACACAAAGCCGGCGGTCCGGCGCATATTCGTGTTCACGACGTTGCGCCCAATGGCACGCTTAGTGGTGGAGATGTGTTGGCCGACTGTACCGCAGGTCTGTTTGACGGCTTTCGATTTGATAGAGATGGGCGCATTTGGAGTTCAGCGGCAGATGGTGTGCATTGTCTTGCACCGGATGGCACGTTGATCGGCAAAATTCTGATTCCCGAGTTTGTCGGCAATGTTTGCTTTGGCGGACCAAAGCTAAATCGTTTGTTTATTTGCGGAACGACATCGCTTTATTCGGCCTACCTGAACGTCAATGGCGTGTCGCCAATAGGAGCAGGTTGATCCATGTTTACTAAGCCTACGCAGAGACTTACGCATAAGGCTGTTTTGACCATGTTGGAGGCCGCTGCTGAAAAGGCGGACGAGATCGGTCAACCGCAGTGCGTTGTCATCGTTGACGCCAGTGGTGTGACTTTGGGCAGCTTACGCATGCCGGGATCTAAATACCTCAGCGAGAAAAGCGCACGCGCCAAGGCCCGTACTGCGGCAAGCATTGGTGCCCCTTCCGATGCTATCCCCGAAGCAGTGGGACTTTACATTGCCGCAGCAACAGAGGGTGATGTCACGCGACTAGGGGGCGGTTTGCCGATTAGTATTGATGGTGATCTTGTGGGCGGGATTGGCATCGGTTCGGGGTCTCCGGATCAGGACAAAGCGGTGGCTGAAGCCGCGCTTGCGGCAATTGGAGCGTCGCAGAGCTAGTGCTCTTGTGCCCGTCGACCAATCTCGCGGCCCGCGGCGACGCCGGACGACCAGGCCCATTGAAAATTGTATCCGCCAAGCCATCCCGTCACATCCACCGCCTCGCCAATCGCAAACAGGCCGGGGACTTCTTTTGCCTCCATCGTCTTTGACGACAGGGTATCGGTATCGATGCCGCCCGCCGTGACCTCGGCTTTTGCATAGCCCTCGGTGCCGGTTGGGGTGAACTCCATATTGGTCAACCTGTTGGCAACGTCTTCTAAGATCGCGTCAGGGACATTGGCGAATTCTTTTGTGATGCTCAATTTGTCATCCAAAACCTCTGCCAAACGTTTGGGCAATTTTTCAGACAAAAATGCCTTCAAATGTGCACGGGGCATCTGTTGCTTGGCTGCTTTCAACGCGGCATGTGCATCAGGCAATATGTTCAATGCGATCGTTTGTCCGGGCTCCCAATAAGACGAAATTTGCAGAATTGATGGACCAGACAAGCCGCGATGCGTAAACAGGGCTGCTTCTTCAAAGGATGTTTGTCCGACGCGTGCGACAGCGGGGACTGCAACGCCGGAAATGGCTTTGAAAGCGGCATCACTTTCCCCAAGTGTGAAAGGCACCAATGCGGGGCGGGGCGTGACAACACCAAGCCCGAATTGAGCGGCAATATCATAGGCAATTCCGGTCGCGCCCATCTTGGGAATAGACGGCCCGCCCGTCGCAATGACCAGATTGCGCGCAGTGTGACCGGCCGCGTAATACAAGCCATCGCGATGGGATATCTCGCCAATTTCACGCGCCAGCTGCACATCGACACCGCCTTTGGCGCACTCATCAAGCAGCATCGCCACCACTTGGCGTGCCGAGCCGTCGCAGAACAATTGGCCAAGCGTTTTTTCATGCCATGCAATGCCAAAGGACTCTAACAGGGCCAGAAAATCCCATTGCGTGTAGCGACTTAGAGCGGATTTCGCAAAATGCTCGTTCTGTGACAGAAAGCACTCTGCTTCAATCCCGGTGTTGGTGAAATTACAGCGGCCCCCGCCAGAGATTAGGATTTTCTTACCCGCCTTTTCGGCATGGTCTACCAAAAGAACCTTCGCGCCCATTTGGCCGGCTGTTGCTGCTGCAAGCAATCCAGCGCCGCCCGCTCCCAATATGATGGCATCAAAAATCATTGGCATTGCTTTTAGGGCGGGCCACATGATGTGCAACCTTGTTCCAATGCCTCGCGACATTTGACATTGGCCCGCCATGGCGCAGATATCGGGCAAGGGAGAACGACATGAAAAGAGACCACTTTGCATTTTTGCCGGGCTTGGCCTTGGTCGGGCTGTTGATGCGCGTGGGATCAAAGTACCAACATCAAAACATTGGTCTGATTGCAGCGGGCGTTGCTTTTTATGGTTTGTTGTCGCTGTTTCCCGCAATCACGGCATTGGTGGCGATTGCCGGACTTCTCACCGATCCAGCCATACTGATTGAACAGGGCGAGCAACTGGCCACAGCTTTGCCAAGCGATGCACGCCGCATTATTTTTGATCAGGTCGAAAAGGTTGTGACGTCGGACTCAGGGACGCTGAGCCTAACGGTTTTTATCGGCTTGGCGATTGCCGTTTTTTCCGCCTCTCGCGCAGTTGGCAGTTTGATCCAAGGGTTGAACCTTGCCTATGGCGTACCTGAAACACGTGGCTTTTTTAAACTGCGCTTTCGTATTTTGTTGCTGACGTTTTGCATGATTATTGGGGTTGTTGCAGCTCTTGCTTTGGTGGCGGTTCTGCCAGCACTGTTAGCGTTTTTACCTTGGGACTTGGGAATTGAAGACACGCTTTTGGCGTTGCGTTGGATTGTACTTTTCGCGCTTGCAGCCCTTAGCATCAACTTTCTCTATCGCTTTGGGCCGGCGCAAAAATTGGGGTCTTGGCGATGGTTTACTGTAGGTAGCCTTGTTGCTACGGCCCTATGGTTATTGGGAAATTTTGGTTTCAGCGCCTATGTTCAATCGTTCGGCACCTATGGCGAAGTGTTCGGTGCATTGGGTGGTGTGATCGTGTTGTTGACGTGGCTGTGGTTGTCGGCTGTTATCCTTTTGGTAGGCGCTTTGGTGGATTTTGAAATCAAGAACACGCGTAACCGCGACTGATCTGTTGCTTGCAAAGGCATCTGGCTAAGCTACCTCCAACCCGTGACAAAGAAGATAACAGAACCGCGCGCGATGCCTGTGCCGTCGAACCGCCTTTCGCGGATTGGTAGGCTTGGGGGCATGACGGCTGGGATAGCGGGCAACATGGCGGCTAATGGGCTGGCCCAGCTTGGCAAACGGCAACGTCCGAATATGCGTGATTTGCTTTTGACGCCGACCAACATCACACGAGTTGCGGATCAGCTGGCGCAGATGCGCGGCGCTGCGATGAAAATCGGACAGCTGATGTCGATGGATTCGGGCGAAGTTCTGCCGCTGGAACTGACACAGATCATGGCGCGACTTCGCGATGATGCGCATTTCATGCCGCCTTCTCAGTTGAAACAGGTGTTAAACTCAGAGTGGCAAAAGGGCTGGTTACAGTCTTTTCAGGCCTTTGATGTGCACCCGATCGCGGCCGCCTCGATCGGGCAGGTGCATCGAGCGCAGCTGAAGGACGGGCGCGATTTGGCGATAAAAGTTCAATATCCCGGCGTTGCCAAAAGCATCGACAGTGATGTCGCCAATGTTGGAGCTTTGATGCGGATTTCAGGGCTTTTGCCAAAGGGGTTTGAACTTGGCCCATACCTTCAAGCCGCGCAGGAACAGTTACACGAAGAAACCGATTACGCGCGTGAGGGGCAATGTCTTAGCCGTTTCGGTGTACTCGTTAAAGGCGCGCCTGAATTTGCTGTCCCCGAGCTTTGCGCTGATTGGTCGACCCGCAATATCCTTGCGATGTCCTTTGTTGGCGGAGTACCGATCGAACAGGCCGAAAATCAATCTCAGGAAAAACGCGATCAGATTGCGACTCGCTTGATTAACCTGACGTTGAAAGAGATATTCAGTTTTGGCGTCATGCAAACTGACCCGAATTTTGCGAACTATCTTTATGACCCTGAAAGCGGTCGTATCGTGTTGCTTGATTTTGGTGCAACGCGGGATATTGATCCGGTCGTGGTCGATCAATATCGCCGAATTATGCAGTTTGGACTGGCGGAAAATATCGCGGGTTTGGCCGAGGTGTCCGAAGAGATCGGCTTCTTTGATGAAACGACGTCTCGCAATCATCGCGATCAGATCATCAATATGATTGTGACTGTTTTCAGGGCTTTAAGTGAAAACAGACCTTTTGATTTTGCCAACAACGCGCTGTCGCGCGAGATGCAAACAAAGGGGCAGGCGCTGGCTGAGGATGGGTTTATTCCGCCGCCTGTGCCGATTGATATTCTGCTGTTGCAACGCAAGTTTGGCGGCATGTTTCTTTTGGCTAAAAAGCTGCGCGCACGGGTCGATGTGGTGGCGCTGTTAGAGGCGCAGATGCAATAGCATCGAACGCAATCTTATCCCTTGCTCTGCAGAAACCCTTCCGCTAATCCCGCAGGTGGGACACCTCTCCCCAACGAGGGGGTAGGTCATTCATGATATTTCCCTTTTATTATAGTGGCTTGTGTAATCATGCGTCGCGTTGCGTGGCGCAAATGTGTCAAAAATGCTGTCTGTCAGCGTTGAGTCTTCAATCGCATGGGCGTAGGTTTCCAGCACCGTTCGCGCGTCTTTCCAGCCACCCAAATTGGCCACTGTCTTGACGTCGATACCGCGACGAAGGAGCGTCGTCGCAAAGCCATGGCGGCAGCTATGTGGTGTCAGGCGGTCAATACTGGCGCGTCGAATTACGTTGTCCCAGACCTGCCGAACGCTATCGCGGGCTGCATATCCGAAAACCAGATCATCAGGATTGCGATTGCTAGGGATATTGGCAAGCGAGACGATCAGCGCTGACTGCAGGTGCGCCGTGCGTTCGCTTCCGACTTTTGTTTGTCGGATTAGAGCCTCCTTTGCCTCGAAATCAATGTCAGACCATTTCAGTGACACTGCCTCTCCGATCCGAGCGCCAGTCCCGAACATGAACCTGCAAAGTGCTGCGAGATGCGGCAGATCATCAACGTCGGCTTGATCGCAAAATGCTTCAACCCACTCTGGTGTTGCAGGCTCTTTCATCACGGTCGCAACTTTGAAACGTGAAACCTTGAGTTCTGCCATACCAAGTAGTCGGCAAGTGTAATTGATGGCGGCTTGTGTCGGCACAATGACCTGCCGGTTCCACGTGGCGTTGGCTGCGTTCGGATAGATCTTGCGAGACGACGCCCGGATCGCTTCCGGTGTTACTTGCGAAAGCAACGTGTCTTTCCAATGGTCGATGAGCGGATCAAGGAAGCGATCAGATTTACCAGCATCGATGTATGCCGCAAATACTTGGGCCATAGTTACGTCTGCCCCTGGACCATCAAGATGACGTCGCCATTCTTTTGCTTCGGCTTCCGACGCGATCCGCTCTGCGATTTTTTTGTCCTCTGCGCCTGTAGAGCGGCGTAATCGACGTCCGGCAACAGTGATTGTGTAGTGCCAGAAGCGCCCACGTTTGGTGATGCTGTGCGGCATTTCATGGCCTCCAATAACTTTTGAACATCTTCGACCATTACAAACCCTTCAGGCTTGCCCGGTTTGCAGTAAACGCCTGCTGCCTTCGCCCATTCACGGGCCGTTCTCGGTGACACCCGAAGGTATTCGGCAAGTTCAGGAATGAAAACGAGCTGCGGAAGCATTGGTCCTATTCTGCTTTCTTCTTGACAGCCGAGACGGCTCTTTGTCGAACTTCGCATATAAAATTTCGTTTCAGCATCTGTTGTAGCATTTTCACACGAATGACTTCGCTGAATATTCCTCGACGGTTTTCCTTGTCATTGTTGGTAAGTCAGTGTCGCACATCGAGATACAGTCGAGATTGAGCAGTGACCTTTCGTAGAAATTACGCAATATAGGACCTATTAGGTCCACATTCTTGCCAACATTTTTCTGTTTCGTCAAGGACCTTTTTGGTCCATGATGTATGCATGGCCAGACCAAAACAAAGCGACCCGCAATTCAAGCTGAGGATTCCTGAGGAACTTAAGGCGCGTATCACTGCTGCGGCTGATGCAAGCAATCGCTCAGTGTCGTCTGAGATCTTGGAGGCTCTTGAAATCGCATTCCCACCTCCAGATGCAGATGTTGCCGAGGTCGTTTCCGACTTGAATGAACTGCAGTTCAAGCTGCGTGAAGGGCCTGATCACGATGAACTCGAGTCAGCAGCGGACAGCATTGACTACATTGCAGTCACCCTCATGAAAATTGAAGAAAAGTTGAGAAAATTGGATCGGAAATGATGTTCCGCTTAGTTGAATGGTGAGATGCCATCCAAATCATGCACGCTCCGCTCAACTCGCCTGTGGTGTCTTTAGGAAGTAGATACCAGTCTTGCGCAGTTGGGCATTCAGCGGCGCTTCTAACTCGCTAGGGTGCGGGAAGTTGAGATGGACCGTGAAGGGCAGATTAAAAAGCCGCTGTCAGCGCGTCATGGTATTGCCGAAGAAGAGCATCGGAAGTAGGAACGAATTAAGAACATCTATGGGACAATGCCGGTGATGTTGATTTGCGTCGATACAACTGATTGTATGAAGAAAAAAAAGGTGGGCAAGATGATGGCACTTCCACAGAAAGCGCTGAAAGGTTTCAAGGCGGCTGGTACCCAATGAGTAGTCCAACGGTAATCGACCTATTTTGCGGTGCAGGTGGCTTGTCTGAAGGGATGCGTCAAGCTGGTTTTAGTGTCTTGGCCGGAAACGATATTGATTTGCACGCGGGAGCAACTTTCGCCTCAACTCATCCGGAAGCAAAGTTCTTGCCCGGCTCGATCTTTGAGCTTTCCGCGCAAGATTTTCTGGAAGCGACAGATCTTCAGAAATTCGAACTGGATGTCCTTGCAGGTGGACCACCTTGCCAAGGATACTCGGTCTACAATCACCAACGCGGTATGCATGATGAACGGAGCCACTTGTTCAAAGAGTACCTGCGGATCGTCGAGGGCCTAATGCCCAAATGGCTGGTTATGGAAAACGTTACCGGCATTATGTCCGCAGGAGAGGGCGAAGCTTTCCAAGCTGTTTTGGCCGGCATTCGAAGCTTGGGGTACAACGTCGAAGCCCAAATTTTGCGTGCAGAGGAATATGGTGTCCCACAAGAACGTCGACGTGTTGTCTTCATAGGCAACCGAATTGATGCGCCCATTGTTTGGCCCGAGAAAACACATGGGAAAAACCTAAAAGCTTTCACAACGATTAGGGATGCGCTCTCCGACTTGCCAGTTTTGGCGAACGGCGAGGACAAAGGGATTTGCAAATACCGAGTCCCAGCTTCGTCTGCGTATCAAGTTGAATTGAGGCAAGGTTCTAGAAAGGTTCACAACCATTCAGCTTCAAAGCTAGGTGCAATCAACTTGGAACGCATGAAGCACATTCCTCAGGGCGGGAGCTGGCGTGATGTACCCTTTGACCTCCTACCGGCAGGTATGAAACGAGCAAAACGAAGCGATCACACAAAGCGATACGGTCGAATGAAGTGGGAGGGCCAATCCTGCACCGTTCTAACTAAGTGTGATATACATTGGGGTGCATACATCCATCCAGAGCAGGATCGAAGCATCACCGTCCGCGAGGCCGCGCGTTTACAATCCTTTCCGGATTGGTTTCACTTTTCCGGGCCTAGGACAGAACAGTTTGTCCAAGTAGGTAATGCCGTGCCGCCGTTTTTAGGAAAATGCATCGGTAAAGCAATTTTAGAGGCTGAAGCTAGTTTAGAAGATCATCCAGCACTTCAAGTCGCGATGTCGTAACGGCTTCCATACTTCAGGCTACAAAGCTGTTTTCCGGCTTAACGCCGCCAATTTTGCTGCGATGGTATTTTCATAGATACCCAGAGGCGGCAAGTTTTGGGGCGAAACAAAAGCGAATGCGATTTGTTCAACAGTCGTGGTAAACTCAGTGACAAGTTCTATCGGTCGCTCTCCCCCCGACCAAGACTCAGCTAGTTGGTAGGAATGAAATGTGACAGTGCCGGGGCCTTTCGGGTATTCCAGCAACGAGCTACCAATACGGGTTCGGATTTTCTGTAATACAGGTTCTGGCAGCACAAAGAACAGTCCATGAAGAGCCAACTTCTCGCGGCGAAGTGCGTGCCCTTTGTAGATAATCTGCGGTAAAATTCGTTTTGTCACGTTCTCCCAGTTGAATCCGGCGTTCGTACCCCCCTCTCCCCATTTGCTCGGATGAGGTTGTTCAGCGTAATAATCTATTGATGCCTTCTTGTAGCTATTGGTGGTGTCAATCGTTTGCACTTCGACAGCTACTATTGCCAAAGGTTCCAGATCTGGGCCCACAGAAGTAAGCAGAAAGTCCACCTTGAACGACCCTGACTCCCCTTCGGCCGATGGTGCTTTGATGCCGACTTCGCCACTGTAGCCTTGCCCAAAAACAACCACTTCACGCCCGTCCAGGGTTCCATTTCGCCGCTTAGCTTCGGCCTCCAAATCGGTGTGAAGCTCGCAGTCATCGCCAAAAGTTTGTCTGGCAATGCGCCAAATCACGTCAAACTCATTACCGTATAGCCTGTTTGGACAAATTATGACTGGATTGGCGTTGGGGGCTTGCAGTACACAGGCGCCGCCGCTCTGCGACTTCTTGCACTTATCATCGACGAAAGGGCACCATTTTCGGGAAGCAAAAGCTCTACTTTCAGCGCTAAGAGGCTGAAATCCATGAAATTCAATAACTTTTGTTGGCACAGGTGGCTTCCTCTTTGCTCCACCAAATCCAATTCTCCAAGATTCTTCAACCGATTTGCAACTGTTCATGGTTAGAGACTGGAGAACGAGAGGTCTTTGCGGTGACATTCCGCTCCATAACCCATATCCGCCGGATATTTGACGCGCGGTTCATGAGCCATCAAAACGCTGTGGGCGACGCAAGACCTAGGCAAATTTGCAAAACTCCGGCATAACTGTCCAGAAACCATAGGATTAGGGCAAGAAATGGCACCAACACTTAAGACACTACAGGTGTCCAACTTGAACTTCGATCCTAAGAATCCTCGCCTACCTGAACGAGTTGATGGAGCTGATCCCGCAGCCGTAACTGATTTCTTTCTGCTCGAGTGCAATTTGGTCGAGCTAATGATGTCGATCGCGGAGCAAGGATATTTCCATGGGGAGCCGCTCTTGGTCGTGCCCGACCCCGGCACTGATACCCATACCGTTGTTGAAGGAAACCGCCGACTTGCGTCATTGAAGCTCCTCATAGATGAGATTACGCCACAGTCGATGGAAAAGGCCGTTGCTAAAA
This sequence comes from Paracoccaceae bacterium, assembly GCA_039942715.1. Lineage (GTDB taxonomy): Bacteria > Pseudomonadota > Alphaproteobacteria > Rhodobacterales > Rhodobacteraceae > JABDJX01. The sequence goes on along the minus strand of JBDVBY010000006.1, from coordinate 707,846 downwards.
TTTTAGCTGAAGCCAAAGAAAAGCCTGCGCAAGTACCGTGTTTAATATTCGATGACAGGGAGGACGTCCTCAAGTACCTTGGGTACCGCCACATTACGGGTATCAAGGAATGGGACGCTCTCGCAAAGGCACGCTATCTAGCACAACTCAGAGAAAAAGTCGTCGCGGCTGATCATGCTGAAGCGCACCGAATTCTTGCCAAGGAAATTGGTAGTAAATCCAATGCAGTAGCGAAGATACTTACGGGCTATAATCTTCTTAATTATGCTAAGGATGAAGGCATTCTTAAAGAACTAAAACTGGAACCTGAGGACGTTCCATTTTCACTGCTAACCACTGCGATTGGCTGGACTAGCATTGCTGAATTCATTGGGTTGGATGGGACAGGTGATGTTGACCTAAAGACGGTGAAAACAGACGAGACACGCGATTTCTTCCTATGGGCGTTTCATAAAATTGATGGATACAAAACAAGGATTGGTGACTCTAGGAACTTCAAAGTTTTTGCCCGAATTGTGGAGTTTCCTGCGGCACTAGAGGCCTTAAGGAAGGGGGCTACCCTTGAAGAAGCTGACATCCTCGCAGAAGGCCCCTTGCAAGCGATAAGAATAAACATTGGAAAGGCTATTTCCGCGATTGAGCATTCTCAGACCTCTATTGCGCTGGCTGATGGTCTTACTGGCGACGACTTGTTAGAGGCCACAAAACTGAGAAAACTTGCCGCTGCGTTAGAAGGGTCGATAAAGTCGAACCTTGAAACTGACGATGATTGAGCGTGTAAGTCTATGATTACATTAGATCGCCCACGTGACCATGATAACCACACAGTAGCAGACTTTTTGGAATTGCTATGTCTAGTAAACCTAGATCGACAGGTCAGTACTGATTCACTTCGAGACCATATCGAAGACAATAGAGGTGATCATAGTTTTCGGTTGAACGACGATCAACTTGAGGACGTTCTCGGTCAAATTCGCTGGAGAATTGAGGCCTTCGCAGATTGGTACCCGTTTCAGCTGACAAATCACGGTCGAGTTGTTGAAGCGCCAGAAAACCTGACAGACAATCAGAAACTTTATGTCAGTCTGTTAGTTTGTGGGAACCTGCCTTTCTTTGAAAAGGCTGGAAGGCAGTTGATAACCGACTATTTCGAACTTGTATCTGGCTTGGTGTTGAAAGAGTTGTGGCCTGCTTCGGGCTTAACAATAACAGTAGGAAAAAATACGACGACATTAGTTGGCACGAAAGCTGACCGGTTAAATTCACTTGGCAAGCTAATTGGCGCAAACCCACATATTCAAGATACTGATTTTCGAGAAGGTGATCAGGGCGACGGAGGGATAGATCTGGCAGCGTATTTCACATTGGATCAGTTTGAACACCAAAACGCCCTGTCCGCTTTAGCGCAATGCGCATGCTCTCGGACTGACTGGGCGCCGAAACATAGTGAGATCAGCCATACGAAATTGCGATCGTTGCTGCCGCCTTCCGCGCTGTGGGTAGAGATGCTCTTCACGCCAATATCTTTCCGGGCAAATTCTGGTGGGTGGGCAGTTCCCGCTGAAGTGCCGGGCGTCACGTTGGTAGATCGACTTCGTTTGGTCCTTTCTCTAATTCGGGGAGGTACCAATGATGCGCCTCCGTTGCCGGAAATAGTTGATACGCTGTTGGGCTTTAGGCTAGACCTCGTATAGGCCGCGTCACAAAGTAGTGCTGAGACTTTCCGGGCGAATGGCCAAAAGAAAGCGAACCTTGGAACGAGCTCAGCGAATGTCTAAAAAATCTGCGAACTACTAATTCGAACCCTGAGGCTTTGTGCGCGCGCGACGAATGTCGGCAAGGCTGCAGGTGTAGAGTCGAGCGGCATCGAATGTCCGCTTTGGGCCGCCTTAGGAAGTTGCTTTTTTCCGAATTGAATCGGCCAGTTGATCTGCCTCGACCATAAGGAGGAAGATTTGCGAACGTATTTGTAGAAATTGTTTCAGCTCTTCGGGGGCTTTGCTCTGGATGATTTCGTAGTCATCAGGTCCAGTATTAGAATGAAGAAATCGTTCCATACGAGCGATGCGTTGATCTTTGTCACCCGAATTTAGGAGTTCCAAGAAGGTCTTCCAATGCTTCTTTCCCTTCCGCTCGTTGCACGTTCTGCAGCAAGGAACTAAGTTGCGAATTCGATGCCCATAGCCTGAGAATTCACCGTTCGCAACTCGGTTGAAAACATGGTCCCAAGTTGCGGCTTCTTTCCCGCAATAGACGCAGTAGAGATCTTTGGTCGGATCTTGCTCGAGGTCATTAATAGCCTCCGCGACCGCAGCTTCCGAATATTCATCATATGGCGCAAGAGCTGAAGCGAATGCGTTCGAAAAAGTACTCTTTCGACTCCGAATCGTGTTCGGCTTGAGGTGTTTCTTAATGCTGGAGACCTTCAAATCAAACTCACAAACTTTTTTTCAAGACCGTACGACCCAGCGTTGCTTCTTGCAAACGCTCCTGTCTCATTCAACGGCGAAACCTGCATGAAAGGCAACCGGTGAGGCTTGCATCGCATTCATTGCGGAGGATGTTGACTTAGCGACCCAGCAGCGTCCGATTCCGCCCAACCTTTGCGCCTGTTGGGTGAAGGTCCGGAATGGGCCGTCATCGGTCGATAATGTAGCTTGAGTTTTCTGTCAGTGTTCACCGCTCCCTTCGGAGAAGAACACAACAGAAGCACGCCGACCGATCTCAGGTTCGTAACTTCGCGATAATCGCTCGGCCTCTTCGATCACAACTGACATTTGATCGTAAATCTCGGGAGAACGAAGACGATCCTGTTCAAGCTTGGCCAATATCTCTTGAAGCGCGATGTAGCCCTTGGGGAGGTCCTCGTAGGCGAAACTATCGCGCACTTCCATTTTGGCCTGCTCCCAGAACGGGTCCAAGAGACGGCTCCAACTCTCGCAGATCATCTCAATGGCAGGAAGCGAGAGGTGACCGAAACGCTGTTGATCGTCGAGTTCGGTTCCATCCCAACGATTTACGAACTCGGTGTATGCCTTCATCAGACTTTCCACTCGTGCAGGTCGAAGATCCCACTCTTTTATCTCTTCGAGCTGAGTCGAAACAACTTCTAATGCTGGGGTTAGCTTATCGGCGGGAATAAGTTCAGTTTCCTGCCCAAGGCTTCGAGTCCTTTCATACGCAGCATCCAAGGTTTGTGCACAAATCAACTGTTCTCGCTCAAGTCGAATACCGTCCTTTTCGTTTTTGAGCATGATGAGGCGAGGTGGTAGAAAACTGTTTGGTTTGTCTGTGCCATTCAAGTGCAAAGCGGTGAAGCCTTCTCTTGCGGACAGCAGAGCCAATTCTGCGCCCCAAGTGCCTTCAATCCTCGCTTTGGTGATCAGTTCATATCTGGCTGGAGCTATCGCAGCCTTTGTGCGCGATAGAACATCGTGAAAGTTGTTAGTACGTAGTCGCCGTGGCGCTCGAAGATATTCGACGACGCTTTCTAAGATAACCTCGGCGTCTTCCGATCGTTCTTCTTGAACTGCGTCTATCAACTCTTCACCAGACAGGGTTCTGTAATTCTCTATGCGCTGCGCGATCTTCTCATCGGATGCGAATTGGCCAACAGGAACATCAACAAGGTGGTAGTTCACAATCCCGAACTGGCTATCGATCCTGTCGATCCTGCCAAGCCCTTGTATCAATTCCTTGAGGTTCGAGGTCACTCCGAGTAGCACCAGTGTGTCCGCCGATTGAAGATTGATACCTTCGGCCATCTTGTAAGTCATGAAGACGGATGCTGGGCCTGCAGGAGCTTTTTTCCCACCCGGACGGAAAAACTGCTCTACTAATCTGCCAGCTGTAATGCGCTGGAAACCGTCGGGGCCTTCCCCGAAAATTGCTTTGACAGCCCGATCTTCGCCCTTTGTCTGGTTCCCCACGACGAAATTCGTGTGGTGCCCTTTGCGTGAAAGCGCCTCGGCAAATATCTCGAGCGTATCTGTGCGTTCGGCCAGAAACACAACCCGGTCTTTGGTTGCCTGGATTTTGAGGCACGCTTGGTAACGCCGCTCGTCAAGCTCTGCTAGCGGTTTTGCCAAAAGCTTCTTGCTCAACGCGTCGCAGGTGTTCGTAGGCCCAGGCAAATCAATGTCTAAGAGTGAGAACATGTTTGACTGGTTTGATTTTGATCTTTTCTCTTTCGCTTTCGAGCCGCTCTCGAATTCTCGCAACCATTTGCCAATTACACCATAGGACATCTCCCAGCTTGCTTGTGCGGAATTGACTCTCAGGATGTTCAATAAGTTGCGGATGTGGAGCTGGTCCTGAGTGCTTTGTTGAGTTCTCACGTGGCCAAACCGGCTCTTCTCAGTAGCTGTTATACGACCTCCTGGTGCAAGCTCACGACACAGCTCAACGACCTCTTCCAGCAACTGGCTGTGCTTCTTGGTCGCCTTAAGAGATTTGGGGCGGCCGTGGTTCGCCAACTCCGGGTAGCTGTGCTTTGTTCGATCCTGACTCTCGCCGATGCAGTGTCGTTGTCGACGCGCCAAAAACGGGGAGATTAATGCCGCCAGCTCCGAACGCGCCTCCCTCGAGAGTGCGGTGCCCGGTTCCATCAAGGCGGCTAAAGGGGATTCTCGGTCGAAGATGTTTGAAGGTTTTTGCATCTCGCGTTCGAAGAGCACGCCCATCTCTTGGATATAGTTGGGCGTCATGAAGATAGACGCGCGTTTCTCCTGCATATGCGCGAGCCAATCTACGTCTCGATTGCCAAGGAGCGTTGCTGACAGGCACACATTCCAGCTTGGCGGAGCGAGCTCGATCGCTGTGGCCATTTGTGAGGCCTGTTCGAACCCAGGAGTAACAGTGTGGCTTTCATCAATGATCAGAACACCAAACTGATCAAGACGAAGACCCGCTTTCGATGGGTCTCCAACTCCCCTGAGTTTCTGCTTTGCGAGCCTGCTGTTCGCAATTGCTGTCAGAGAATTGGTTGAGTGCTTTTCCCAGCTGGAGATCACTTTTGGAGGCGCAATCACTGCGGTGTTCTTCCGTGACACGCCATGCACTGGCGACTTGGGAATGACATCCGAAAATGTTTCAGAAAGCGCCTCGGCCAGATGACAACCAATCTCCGTCTTTCCTGACCCGGTTGGAGCTTCGACAAAGGCAATTCCATGGTCGTAAGCGATCGAGCAGGCCTCATAAGTCAGGTCCTGTTGATAACCGTACAGAGTGTGGCCGGTGATCGACTTTCTCTGCCCCGTAAGCCAAGGCTCAAAGCCCTTCTGCTCTGAAATCATCCGCGCCATCGCATCTTCAGCGGTCACTGGTTTGATGAGTTTGTTGAGGATTTCCAGTGCTTCTTTGTTCCAGTCGACAGATACGTCCCAAACTTGTTCGGCTGCTTGAGTCCGTTCCAACTGGAGATCGTGGCTCCCCGTGTCTAAGCCGTCAGCATACTCAATGTTTCGGTAGAGACCCGACTTCGAAAAATTCGCAGAACCAGCGACCGCTCCCTTAGGAGAGCTCACAATCTTAGAATGAAGTCGACGTTCTCCGGAAATGCCGAGTCTATCCTGTGCTAGGACCGGATCGAAGACGCGCAATTGGATGATCCCTGTGAGGATCGCTTGCTTTGCCAGAATTGCAAGAAGGTCTTCATTGTCATCGACTTGAAGCCCTGAACGCTCAAGCCAGAAGAGCTTCATTTCCTCAGTTACAGGAGTCGATTTGCCGACACGCTTTGCGTTTCCGGTGTCAATGCCAAAAGCAATCCGAATTTTGGCATCACAACATTCTTCAGGGTTCTTCAACGCGGGAACTTCATTCATCAAAATGGCGAGTGAAGATAGAAAATCTTGATAGCCAGTGACGATCAGGCAGTCCCGTGACAAAATGTGCGGCCGGTAAAGGTCAATGACGGGCCTATCGATGTTGGTTGCAAAGTCTGATGTAGTCCCGCGCAATGCGGAATCCGGTGCTATCGGACCCCGGTCTTGTATCTGTCGCGGTTTGGCGCGCAGCCAGTTTGGTAGCGAAAACACTTCGATGCCAATCAATTTTAAATCAATAGATTAAACAATGCTATTAATCGGGAAATCTGGCAATACAAGGGCAACACAGTTCTATTGATATCTCGTCGCTCCAACTTCTTCACTCGGTTTGGGCTCAAGCAATTCGAATTTGAGTTCACGGCAATGGGTGTATTCGCGCAGTGCAAGTGGATGATTGATCTCTGACTTCCTTCCAATTAAACGCCAACTGCCCCGTGCCATAGCTTTTCACTTTGGTTGAGGTAGTATTCGTCCCAAAGGTTCACTTGCCCCAGAGTTTCAGCATTTCTTCAGCCATTGCCTTGGATTTTTTAAACTTGGGCTTTGGGAGCAGGTCTTCAATCATCTCAAAAATTAGGCTTGGCGGTGGGCCAGCAAGCACCATAGAATCTTTATCAATTCCCAGACTAGTTATTGTGATGTTCCAAGCTTCTTGAATATTGGAAAAACTCTGTAGATGGATTTTGGATTTCTTGGGGTCAACTTGAATTGCGAGAAACCAACAGAGGATGCACTCTTGCAAATCGCATTGAACAGCCATCGCCAATCCCAACAAATTTTCTATCGAGTCTGAGAAACGTAGGTCGGGTTGTATGTATGCTTCTTTGAGACAAGTTCGGATCAAGCGTCTCCGTTCCTTTTCGTCACCACGTGCAAGCGCCTCGACGTATGCGACAACCCGCTGCTGTGGGGTCAGATTTTCATATACTAAAGGTGAAATTTTTTTCATGTGGCACCGACCTCAATCGCACTTTCAATAGCTGTCAGCCGGTCTTCAAACTCAGCGAGTTCCAGCACACGCCCGAAGCGCTCCACCAGCGACATTACAAGCGCTGCTTCGGTTGGGGTCAAATTTCCCTCTGAAACCGCTCGCAGGACGGCTTGAGCAGCAACGGCGGCCTCATTTGCGTCACTAATAGTCGGCAGTTCAAACTCCACTGCAGCATCCTTCCTCGGGGGCAGGAGCCTCTCTAAGCAAAGTCGTAAGGCAGCACTATCGCCGGCGAGTGCTCGATCAATAGCTTTTTTGCCCAATTTCTCAGCCTGTCCTTGCATCAGGCTTTCTATCACTTGTGAGCTTTTGTGGCGTGAACCCTTTGGTCGACCGGGGTTGCCTAATTTAAACTTACCTGTCTCAGGCTCCGTATACGTTGATGAAACGTTTTTTCGTTTGTTGGTCATTGGATATTTACCTTTTCAGGGTGACTTGCCCGGATGCCCGCGCGGCGCGTCAGATCTGCCGTCGCAAAAAGTCGTGCCAGTCTTGGCGGACAATATTGTGCATTGTCATTTTCTTGTTCCGCTAGTTTGGCAAATGGAGAAGTCATTTGGACAGGTAGCGACAAACCCATCTTCATGGTACTTCGCAGGGACGATGCTTTTATTTGCATCGTGCAAAATTTGACTAGCAGGAGATCGTTTGAATTAGAGGAGAGCAATTTTAATGAGTTCCCTCGATGCGCAGACGGAAGCGGCGGCCCTGTCCGACTGTACACGATAGCGGGACTCTGTTCCTGGCCAGTATTGTGAACTGTGCAAAGACACAGCGCGTAAACATTGGTCATCATCGCCTTATTTCTTCGTTCCAACGTTGCCTCTTTCTTCTCTGCTGCTGGAGGGTGAGGGCTGGTTGTGATGGGCATAGGACGACTAACCCCAGCAATTGCCAGAGCTAGTCCCTATACCCACCGCGATCTCTGCTGGCCGGAGCCGGGCCGTCGCTTAGGGTCTGTCTGGTCGTGCGTTCCCGCCGGACAGTTGGTTGTTACTTGCGACGCTATGAACGCTGCGCCGTGGACCAGGCTTCAACCTTTCGGACTGCCCTCTGCCTATGGTCCAACCCCATGGTAGGCTGTGCGTGTCTACTGCCACCGTCTTGATAACCGACCAGCAGACGCGGCCCCGCTTCAGCGGGGCTTTCTCATTCAATGACGACGGGCTCCTCGTCGAATAATTCAGCGACCATGCGATCCATGATTGCCTTTTGTTTTTGTGAAGGTCTCCACTTTGGGTCCTTGGCCTGACGCTGTATCGAGCGCGCAAAGTCCGCCTCCCACTTGTCAGGGGATGATGCGAAACCGCGCATATGGTGAAGCAGGACTTCGAGGGGTCTGCTCATCAGCCGCCCTCCACAAAGTCGATCACGTCCTGAAACTCATCATCGGTCAGTGCATGGAGAGCGGCGACGGCGTTGAACTTGCGCTCATTGGATTGCAGTCGGGTGTGAAGGATCGCAGCGTATTCCCACATGCTTGCTTCATCCAAGACCGTTAAGGCATAGCCCTGCATCCGGCAGACGCGCCTGTGTGCGGAGTGGATAAGGCGCCCAAAACCTGGAACAGCACGCGAACGTCCTGTGTCAGTTTTGTGCCACTTCTCCGTGCGTGTTCGCGCCCCGTTCTGCAGGGTGCTGCAAGAACCTGAAGGCGAAGTCTCTTTACCTATTGCTGTTTTTGTTGGGTTTAAGTATCCGCTTCTGTGGGACACCTCTCCCCAACGAGAGGCGAATATCTGGAAGGATATCCATTGATGGATACTTTAAAACCGGCAACGCGGCCGGATAACCCGCGTTTTTCGTCTGGCCCTTGTGCCAAGCCACCTACATTTTCGCTTAAAAACCTTAACGACGCGCCATTAGGGCGTTCGCACCGTGCTGCCGTTGGCAAGGCCAAGCTCAAGGCGGCCATTGAGAACACCCGCGAAATTCTTGGGGTGCCGAGCGATTATCTGATCGGCATCGTGCCCGCGTCAGATACCGGTGCTGTTGAGATGGCGATGTGGAACCTGCTGGGCGCGCGTCCTGTCGAGATGTTGGCTTGGGAAAGTTTTGGCGTTGGTTGGGTCACCGATGTGGTTAAGCAGCTGAACTTGGATGCGAAAGTGACCACTGCAGATTATGGGCAGCTCGTTGATCTGGCTGCTGTTGATTGGAACGCCGATGTTGTTTTCACCTGGAACGGTACCACGAGCGGTGTGCGTGTGCCTGCGTCATTTGACATTCCGAGCGATCGCGAAGGGCTGACGATTTGTGATGCAACTTCGGCGGCTTTTGCGCAGGATTTGCCTTGGGATCGCTTAGATGTGGTCACCTATTCGTGGCAAAAAGTATTGGGAGGTGAGGCGGCGCATGGGATGATTATCCTTTCGCCAAGGGCGGTTGCACGGCTTGAGAGTTACACGCCCGCGTGGCCTTTGCCGAAGATTTTTCGCCTGACCAAAGGTGGCAAGATCATCAGTGGTATCTTTGAAGGGGCGACGATCAATACGCCGTCTATGCTGTGCGTTGAGGACTATCTGAACGCGTTGGCGTGGGCTGAAAGTGTGGGCGGTCTTACAGGGCTGATTGCGCGGGCGGATGCAAACGCGAAGGTCATTCATGATTTCTGTGCAAGCCACGCTTGGATCGAAAATTTGGCCGAAGATCCAGAGACTTGGTCGAATAGCAGCGTTTGTGTGAAGTTCACCGATGCGCGGATTACGGACGGTGCTACCTTTGCCAAAGCCATTGCAAAACGGCTTGAAAATGAAGGTGTTGCGCTGGATGTGGGTGCTTATCGCGATGCGCCTGCAGGGCTTCGCATCTGGTGTGGTGCGACGGTTGAAACGTCTGATCTTGAGGCGCTGATGCCTTGGCTGGATTGGGCGTTTGAAGCTGAAATCGCTGCACTCTCCCAAGCCGCTTAACCCGAAAAAAAACCCATATGTCCGACGTCGGTAATGCGTCGGTATTACGTCGGTATCACGTAGGTGCGACCGAACGCTCAAAGGACAAAACATGCAACAGCAACCCAAAGTACTTGTCAGCGACAAGCTTTCAGAAACCGCCGTTCAGATCTTTCGCGATCGCGGCATTGACGTCACTTTTGAACCGGACCTTGGCAAAGACAAAGGCAGGCTGGCCGAGGTGATCGGTGACTATGACGGTCTTGCGATCCGCTCGGCCACCAAAGTCACCGAGAAAATTTTGGCGAACGCGAAAAACCTGAAGGTGATCGCGCGTGCTGGCATTGGCACCGATAACATTGACAAAGTCTCCGCCTCAAAGAAGGGCGTGATCGTGATGAACACGCCGTTTGGCAATATGATCACCACGGCTGAACATGCGATTGCAATGATGTTCGCTGTTGCCCGCCAAATCCCCGAGGCAAGTGCGTCGACCCACGCGGGCAAATGGGAAAAGTCCAAGTTCATGGGCACCGAGTTGACCAACAAAACGTTGGGCATCATCGGGATTGGCAATATTGGCGGGATCGTCGCAGAGCGCGCGCTTGGTTTGAAGATGAAGGTTGTCGCCTTTGATCCGACGCTGAGCGATGAGAAAATCGCCGAGAAGGGTGCTGAGAAAGTTGAGCTGGACGAGCTTCTGGCACGCGCTGACTTTATTACGCTTCACACGCCGTTGGTGGACGGGACGCGCAATATCCTGAGCCGTGAAAACTTGGCGAAAACCAAAAAGGGCGTGCGCATCGTGAACTGTGCGCGTGGTGGATTGGTTGATGAGGAGGCTTTGGCAGATGCGCTGAATGCGGGCCATGTAGCGGGTGCCGCGTTTGACGTTTTTGCCGTGGAGCCCGCGACCGAGAGCCCGTTGTTTGGTTTGCCCAATGTGGTTGTGACGCCTCATCTTGGGGCGGCAACAACCGAGGCGCAGGAAAACGTGGCCATTCAGGTGGCCGAGCAGATGTCTGACTACTTGCTGACGGGTGCTGTCACCAATGCGCTGAATATGCCGTCGGTGACGGCAGAAGAGGCGAAGATCATGACGCCTTGGGTTAAGCTGGCTGGACACCTTGGGTCCTTTGTAGGGCAACTGACGGATGAGCCGATCCGGGCGATCAACATTCTTTACAATGGTGAAGTCGCAGAGATGAAAACAGCGGCGCTGAACGCGGCTGCTATTGCGGGTATCCTGAAGGCATCGAACCCCGAGGTGAACATGGTGTCGGCCCCGGTTATCGCCAAGGACCGTGGTATCGATTGTTCAACCACGACGCAGGAAAAGACAGGCGTTTTCGATAGTTACATCAAGCTTACTGTTAAGACGGACAAGCGAGAGCGCTCTATTGCGGGCACTGTTTTCTCGGATGGAAAGCCACGCTTTATCCAGATCAAAGGCATCACGATTGATGCCGAAGTGGGCGAGCATATGGTTTACACCACCAACGAAGATGTGCCGGGTATTATCGGTGCCTTGGGCAACACGATGGGCGACAATGGGGTGAATATCGCGAACTTTACGCTGGGCCGTTCGGAAAAGGGGCAGGACGCGATTGCCCTGCTTTATGTCGATGAGCCTGTGCCTAATGCGGTGATCGATAAACTGAACGCTACGGGGATGTTTACCCAAGTGAAACCATTGGTGTTCGATGTTGCTTGATGCGCACCGCTCTCCCCCCTAGGTAGGCCTATGATCTATGCCATCGGCGATATTCACGGACAGCTTGAAAAGCTAATCGCAGCGCACGCGCTGATCGCCGATGACGCACAGACCCGTGGTGTGACGCCTTGTGTGGTTCACTTGGGTGATATCGTTGATCGCGGCCCGCAGACGAAGGGTGTGATTGAGTTTCTGATCGGTGGTGTTGCTGCCGGTCACGACTGGATCGTTCTGCTTGGCAATCACGACAAGCTGTTCTTGGATTTCCTGCAAGGTGGGGATGGTCGGAACTCGCATTTGCGTCGCGGTGTGACTTGGCAAAGTTCGACGATGGGCGGGGCCGAGACGCTGAAATCTTACGGTGTGAAGCGACGTGCGTTGGAGCGCGCCAAGAGTTTTGCAAGCCGCGCACGGGCCTCTGTGCCAGAGGCGCATGTTCGATTTATCGAGAACTGCCCGACAAGTCATCGCGCCGAGGGCATGATCTTTGTGCACGCGGGCATTCGCCCTGGCTTTCCGCTAGATGCACAGGATGAAGACGACCTGCTTTGGATCCGCGATGATTTTCTGTGGCACATGGGCGCGCACGAGGCGTTGATTGTTCATGGCCACACGCCGGTGGATGAACCAACGCATTACGGCAACCGGATCAATATCGACACCGGTGCTGGTTGGGGGAATCCCTTGGTGCCTGTTGTGTTTGACGACGGGGCTTGTTTTGCGCTTAGCGAGGCAGGGCGGGAGCCAGTGCGCTCGCCTGACAAGTACTACGCTGATCGATAAGGGCTTGGCGCGTTGCGGGTGTCTGTGATTGACTTTGGCCCATGACACGCAGTTACACACCTTACATTCTGAGCTTTCTTTTTCTGATCCTGACGGCTTTTGTTCTTCTTTACATGGGCCGCTTGCCGATTTGCGAATGCGGCGTGATCAAGCTTTGGCATGGCGAGACGATGTCGAGCGAGAACTCACAGCATTTGAGCGATTGGTACACGCCCAGCCATATCCTGCATGGGATTCTCTTTTATGCGGCGCTTTGGTTGGTGGCGCGGCGGTTGAGTGTTGGGTGGCGTTTGACGATTGCGACCGTGATCGAATGTCTGTGGGAGATTGTCGAGAATACGGAAGCGGTGATCGAGCGTTACCGCGCGGTGACGATCAGTTTGGACTACTATGGCGACAGCGTGGTGAATTCGGTCGCTGACATTGTGGCGATGTGGGTTGGTTTTGCCTTGGCGCGCATATTGCCTGTTTGGGCCAGTGTGGCGATTGTGATCATCGCTGAGGTGGGCGTTGGGTACATGGTGCGCGATGGCTTGGCGCTGAATGTGTTGATGCTGGTTTATCCGCTGGAGTCCGTGATGCAGTGGCAGGCAGGCGGTTAGGCGCCCGCAAATTATTGGTGCAACTCTGGCTAACAGGGTTTATGGACACGGGCATCATTCACATAGCGGATCGGCTCCGCACTTTTCATGACAGTATCAACGACGACCAACAGCTTGGCGCAGGCCAGGACGGAGTATGCCTGCGCGTAACGCAAAGGATTGCAGCCCATCCGATCAAAGGGCTGCCGCATTGAAAGACGCGCATCTGGTGCAAACAAAGCGCGGTTACAGACAGAAACGTGGACAGTTCTTTGTTGAAGGGGTGCGTAATTATGTGCGTGCTGTTGATACCGGATTTGTCCTTGAGCACGTCTTTTACAGTGAAAAACTGTTGATCAATCCGTTGGCGCGCAAGCTTGTCCGACAAGGTCGGCGCGACGGTGTGCCGACGTTGGCCGTGTCACCCGAAGAGTTTCGGACGTTGTCGATCACCAAACGTGCCTCTGGTGTTGCGGCGCTGGTGCGGCAACGATGGATGCCGCTTCGGGATGTTTTGCCAGCTCGGCACATGTGCTGGATTGTACTGGAACAGGTACAGTCGGCGGGGAACTTTGGTACGTTGATCCGATCTTCCAGTGCTGCGGGAGGCGCAGGGTTTATCCTGATCGGCCCCAATGTGGACCCGTATGCGCCTGCGGTGATCCGCGCTGCGATGGGCTCAGTCTTTCAACAGATTTTCGTGCGCACGCATAAGGAGGCGTTGCAGGACTGGATCGCGCAAACCAAAAGCCCGGTGATCGGGGCGACGCCAGCAGCGCGCGATGACCTACATGGGTTCGTTTGCCCGGAGCGTGCGCCGTTGCTTGTGTTGGGTGAAGAGCGCAAAGGGTTAAGCAAGCTGCAAAAGGGTTTGTGCAATCACTTCGTGCGCATCCCAATGCTGGAAGGCACAGAATCCCTGAACCTTGGTGTCGCGGGCAGCCTGCTGTTGTACGAGGTTCATCGGCAGCGATACGGGGCGTTCTAATCGGACGTGCTGATCCATTCCTGCACTTCGGCTGCCTTGGCCCCCATCCAGATCAGATCAAAACCGCAAAAGACGCGGTAGCCTTTTGCGATGAGCGTCTGTGCCTGCGCTTCGGCAAGACAAACTGCGCCAAGGGGGATGTTTGCGGCGCTAGTGGCGTCTTCGATCTTGGTCAAAGCGGCGTGCAGATCAGGGTGGTCGAACTGGCCTGAGACGCCAAGATCTGTGGACAGATCAAAGGTTGCCGGAATGATCAGATCGATGCCGGGGACGGCGCAGATGGCGTCGATGTTTTCAACGGCGTCGCGGGTTTCGATCAGCAGGCAACAGACAACTTTGTCGTCGACGGCCTCGCGGTAGTCCATCAACGGAATGCCCCAGCGGGCGTGCGCCATAAAGGGGCCGAAACCGCGATTGCCGTTTGGAGGGTAATGCAAGGAGGCGACGGCGCGCTGGGCCTCTTCAGCTGAACGTATCAGTGGAAAAACGACGCCTTCCGCGCCCAGATCAAGCACGCGTTTGACTTGCGCCGTGTCATTTTCAGCAACCCGCACGAGAGGTGCACAATTTGTGCCAGCGGTCGCGGCGATCATGGCGTGCGCCGAGGCGTGATCGATCGCACCGTGTTCAAAATCGACGATCACCGCATCTGCACCAGCCGCAGCGATGGCTTGGGTAACGGTGGCGGAGGGGATGTTGACGATGTGGGCAGTTAAACGGTCGGTGCCTTGAAGCCGTTCTTTAAAGGTCATCATGGTCATTTCTTCCTGTTTTGCAGCCAGCGAAAGCCGAAAAAGAACACGACGAAAATGACGATCCAAAGCAGAATGTCGCTCATGACACTATCTCCAATCCAAAACGATTTTGCCTGAGGTGCCGGATTTCATGGTCTCGAAACCTTGTACATACTCATCTGCGTGCATGCGGTGGGTGATGACGGCGCGCACGTCGAGGCCGTTTTCGAGCATCGCGATCATCTTGTACCACGTCTCGAAAATCTCGCGCCCGTAGACGCCTTTGATGGTTAGTGCCTTGAACACGATGCGCGACCAGTCGACAGGGGATTTGCCGGGTGGAATGCCAAGCATGGCGATTTTGCCGCCCATCGTCATCGCTTCGACCATCTGGTCAAGGGCGCGTTGGTTGCCCGACATCTCAAGGCCGACATCAAAGCCCTGTTTCATTCCCAGGCGGGCGATGGTGTCGTTCAGATCTTCGGTGGCCACATTGACGGTTTCAACGCTTGTTACCTTTTCGGCCAGCGCGAGACGATCCGGGTTAATGTCAGTCACGACGATATGGCGCGCGCCCACATGACGCGCAACGGCGGCAGCCATGATGCCGATGGGTCCTGCGCCTGTGATCAAGACGTCTTCGCCGACCAGATCAAAGCTGAGGGCGGTGTGTACGGCGTTGCCAAGCGGGTCGAGAATTGCACCGATTTCGTCGTCAATCGCGTCGGGCAGGGGCACAGCGTTGAAGGCAGGGAGCTTGAGGTATTCGGCGAACGCGCCTTGTTCGTTCACACCAATGCCGCGGGTTTCGGGATCAAGGTGGAACTTGCCCGAACGCGACTGGCGAGAGTGTTTGCCGATCAGGTGACCTTCGCCGCTGACGCGCTGACCGAGGGTCAGGTCGGTGACGTTGCGGCCCAGTTCGACGATTTCGCCTGCGAATTCATGACCGGTGATAAGCGGGACGGGGACAGTTTTGGCGGCCCAGTCGTCCCAGTCCCAGATGTGGATATCAGTGCCGCAGATACCGGTTTTGTTGACGCGGATCAGCACATCGTCGGGGCCAATTTCTGGGACTGGCGCATGGGTCATGTCCAGTCCCGGTGCGGGCTTGGTTTTGGCCAGTGCTTTCATTTGGTTGGTCATCAAGATGTTCCGCAATGGAGCGTGTGAAACAGAACCGGGGCTCTGCCCCGGACCCCGGGATATTCATAAGCCAACAATATGCAGTTTTAGTCAAATTATCGTTTGATTATGCAGGATGTGGGTTGGTGCCTTTGTTGTAGGCGTTCCAGTCGGTGATGTGAGGGTAGTGCTGTTTGCGCCAGTGCCGCACGCGCGGGTTCATGCGGCGGCGCCACAGCGGCGGGATCATCGCAAGTGTTGTCATGACCGAATAACCGTATGGCAATTGCGGCGCTTGGTCTGGTCCATAGGTTTGCAGGACCGGGAAGCGGCGGTCGGGTCTTACGTGATGATCCGAGTGACGTTGCAGATTGATGAGAAGCCAGTTTGTGGCGCGATGTGCGGCGTTCCAGCTGTGATGGAGTTGCTGGTGTTCGTATTTACCATCGCCGAGGTGTTTGCGGGTGAGGCCGTAGTGTTCGACGTAGTTGACCAACTCTAGCTGCCAAATGGCGGTGAATGCGGCGAAAACGTATAGGGCGAGACCAGTGAACCCTCCTACTGCGATAGCGAGGATCAGGAAGGCGGCTTGCAGGGCGGCGTAGCGCCAGAAAGGGTTTGATGGGTGCCACATTGGGCGTTGCCGTTTCGCCAACCGCTCAGCCTCTGCGTGCCAAGCGGAACGGAGCGAGCCGGGAAGGACGCGGGCGAAAAAGCGGTGAAAGCCTTCGTTGTATCGCGCAGTCACTGCATCGCGCGGGGTGGCGACATAGCGGTGGTGGACCAGCATATGTTCCGAGCGGAAGTGGCCGTATTGGGCCATGGCCATCAGGATATCGCCAAGCCAGCGTTCAAGTCGTGATTGCTGGTGCATCAACTCGTGCGCGTAGACGATTCCGATGGTGCCGGAAAGGATGCCAAGACCGAAGGCGACGCCCATTTTCTCCCACCACACGAGGTGTGCGGCATCGGTGATGTAGGCAAGTGTAGCAAAGAGCGTGATGGCTTGCAGAGGTGCCCAGATCAACGTGATGAGTTTGTACCAAAACAGATCGCTGTCGGGTGTTTCAGTGTCCGGGTTTTCGAAGTTTAGTCCTTTGAAAACGTCAAGAGCACTGAATAGGACCCATGCGTAGAGCGAGGGCACCAGAAGCGCCCATCCGCCATAGAGCGCTGCGACTGCGACTGCTGGAAGTAAGCCAAGCGATGCCCAAAAGGGCAGGGCGCGTTGCAGATTGTGGATGGGGTGGCTCATGGGCGGTTTATAGCGTGATGATGTGTGTTGCGGGAGTGTGGCGTGGCGTCACTTGTTCAGCGTCTCGACGACAAGATCGTAAGCTTTGCGCATCACAGTGGGCAGGTCGGTGCGGGTAAAGTCTTTGGTAAAGTCGCCTTTGGCGCATTTAGAGAGTTCTGTGGCGTGAATTGCGAGTTTCAGGTGGAAGTGGGTGAAGGTGTGGCGGACTTCGCCGATCTGGGTCCAGGTCGCCTTTATCGGTGGTTTGGCGTCGGGTTGACCTTCGCTCCACTCGGTGCCGGGCCAGCCAAGCATGCCGCCAAGAAGTCCTTTTTCAGGCCGGGTTTCCAGTAGCCATGCGCCATCTGCCCGGCGGGCAACGTAAGCGATACCAAAGCGAATTGGCTTTGCTTTTTTGGGCAGTTTGGCAGGCAACTCAGCCGCGATACCCTGTTTGCGCCCTTCGCAAGACTCCATCCAAGGGCAGATGTCGCAGGCCGGGTTGCGTGGTGTACAAATGGTTGCTCCAAGGTCCATGACCGCCTGTGCATAGTCTCCGGGACGCTTTTGTGGTGTAAGTTTGGTGGCCAAAGCGGTGAGCGTGGGCTTGGACGTGGGCAACGGTTCGCGAATGGCGTGCATGCGTGCCATCACGCGTTCGACATTGCCATCAACGACCGTTTCGGGGTGATCAAAGGCGATAGACGCAATAGCAGAGGCTGTGTAGGGGCCGATGCCGGGCAGGGTGAGCAGCGTGGCGTGCGTGTCGGGGAAGGTGCCTGCGTGATCCGCAACAATGGCGCGGGCGCATTTCAGCAGATTGCGGGCGCGGGCGTAATACCCAAGTCCGGCCCATTCGGCCATCACGCGCGCATCGTCTGCGCCAGCCAGATCGCGCACGGTAGGCCAAAGCGAGGTGAAACGTTCAAAATATGGGCCAACGGCGGCAACAGTTGTTTGTTGCAACATAATTTCGGACAGCCAAATGCGGTAGGGATCGGGTGTGACACCTGATTTGCGATCCGCTGGGGACACGCGCCATGGCATGGTGCGTGCATGTGCATCGTACCAGTCAAGCAGACTATCTGAGAGTAGTTTTGGCACGATTATTCCCCAAGGTCTTTGCTCAGGTAGATAGCAGGAAAACCGCCCCTGAAAAGGCGGTCAGGTTGACCGTATCGGCAGAAAATCACGCAGAGTTCATCCACAAGGGTGCGGTTTTCATTGGCCTCAGGGGGGCGGCGGCTTACACTCTATGGAGATGCAGAAACGCAAAGAACATAAATACCGACGTATGCGCGGGTTTGAGCGTGCTTCGGGGCTTGTAACGACACAGGTGCGCGGTGCCAGTGAAAGCCGTGGTTTTGCGGTTTCGCGCTTGCTAACCCATTGGGAAGAGGTGGTTGGGCCTGATATTGCCGGCATGTGTCGCCCTGTCGAAGTCTCTTATGGGCGTGGATTTGGCGCGACTTTGACACTGCTGACCATTGGAGCGAATGCGCCGATGTTAGAAATGCAAAAAGATACGATTAGCGCGCGGGTGAACGCGTGTTATGGGTACAAAGCCATTCACAAGGTGCGGATTACGCAAACCGCGGCAACGGGCTTTGCCGAAGGACGCGCGCAGTTTGATGCAGCCCCAAAGGTTGAAAAAAGCCCTCCAGAAACGCCAATTGAAGCAAAACAG
Organism: Paracoccaceae bacterium; assembly: GCA_039942715.1. GTDB lineage: Bacteria > Pseudomonadota > Alphaproteobacteria > Rhodobacterales > Rhodobacteraceae > JABDJX01. The sequence goes on along the minus strand of JBDVBY010000006.1, from coordinate 689,287 downwards.
GCGGCAGAAAATGTCGCAGACTCCGATTTACGCTTAGCGCTTGAACGCTTGGGCGCGAACGTCTTATCTCAGACAAAACAGTAATAGAGGTTATTCTCATGAAACGAACTTTGACGGCCCTTGCCGCAGTGGCGCTGATCGCATTTGGCGGTGTTTTCGCCGCATCGGCGCAAGAAGCGGCTGACATTGATACATCCATGGTCCAGGACATGTCGATCGGCAATCCCGACGCGACCGTCACGGTGATCGAATATGCATCGTTTACCTGCCCACATTGCGCGTCGTTTCACGCCACAACCTTCAAGGATTTGAAGGCGGATTACATCGACACCGGCAAGATCAACTTTATCCACCGTGAGGTCTATTTTGATCGCTTTGGTCTATGGGCCGGGATCATGGCGCGTTGTGGGGAGAATGCCGAGAACCGCTATTTCGGTATTGCTGACATCGTCTATGAGCAGCAAAGCGTGTGGGCACGTCAGGATGATCCAAACGACATCGTTGCCAGCCTGCGCAACATCGGCAAAACAGCTGGTCTGAGCGATGGTGAGTTGGACGCGTGTTTTCAGGACGCAGACAAAGCTCAGGCGCTTTATGCTTCGTTTGTAAAGAACTCTGAGGCAGACAATATCACATCGACCCCGTCGTTTATCATCAATGGCGAAAAGTACTCGAACATGGCCTACCCAGAACTGCAGCAAATTCTTGATGCAGAGCTTGGCAGTTAAGCCAGCCTAAGTCATTGTGGGGGTCTCACATATGGGACCCCCGACATGACCCCTCTTTCCGGACTAAAAGTAGTTGAACTTGCACGCGTTTTGGCAGGGCCATGGGCGGGGCAAACTCTTGCCGATTTGGGCGCTGAGGTGATCAAGGTTGAGGCACCGAGCGGGGATGACACGCGCGCTTGGGGGCCGCCTTGGGTTGAGCGTGATGCGGATAAGACCTCGGCTTATTTTCACTCGACAAACCGCGGGAAGTTTTCTGTTACTGCTGATCTTGCGAGCGAAGAAGGGCGCGCTTTGGTGTGCGATCTTGTGGCGGACGCGGATGTTTTAATTGAAAATTTCAAGGTTGGCGGGCTGAAGAAATTTGGCCTCGATTATGAGAGCCTGTCTGCGATCAATCCGCGCCTTGTCTATTGCTCGATCACCGGTTTTGGCCAAGATGGGCCTTATGCGACGCGGCCCGGGTATGACTTTGTGATCCAAGGCATGTCTGGGTTGATGTCGGTCACAGGCGAACCGGGCGGGCAGCCGCAAAAGGTTGGCGTGGCGTTTACCGATATTTTCACCGGGCTCTATAGCGTGATCGCCATTCAGGCGGCGTTGCATCAACGCGCCGTGACAGGGCGTGGGCAGCATATTGATATGGCGCTTTTGGATACGGCTGTGGCGGTGATGGCCAATCAGGGGATGAACTATCTTGCGTCCGGCGATGCACCGGGGATGATGGGCAATGCGCATCCGAATATTGTGCCTTATCAGGTGTTTGATTGTGCCGATGGCTGGATCATTATCGCGACGGGCAATGATGGGCAGTTTCAGCGTTTGTGCGGTGTGTTGGGGTTGGGTGATGTTGGCGAGATGGCAGCCTACAAGACCAACGCAGACCGCGTTGCCAATCGGGATGAATTGATAGAGACGTTGATGATTGCCACCAAGCAATGGTCAAAGGGCGATCTTTTGGCGGCTTGTGAGGGTGCGAATGTACCTGCCGGACCGATCAACGACATGGCCGAGGTTTTTGCTGACCCGCAAGTTAAAGCGCGCGGTATGGTTGGTGAAGATAATGGAGTGCCAGTGGTGCGCGCGCCGATGCGGTTTTCGGACGCTGAACTGGCTGAGCCCAAGGCGGCACCGGCGCAGGTAAAGAAGGATTAAGCCCTGATGGAACTATCTCACATTCTGGGTTTTAACATGGCTCTATTTGCAGCTTTGATAAGCCCTGGCCCTGCGCTGCTGGTTTCCGTGCAAACATCGCTGATGTCTGGTCGTATTGCTGGCATAAGCGCAGGAGTTGGTCTGGCGTTTGTGGCCTCGATCTGGACGCTTTGCGCGCTTTTGGGGCTTGAGGTGGTCTTCGCGATTTTCCCGTGGGCCTATGTCGCGGTGAAGGTGGTTGGTGCGCTTTACCTGATCTATGTCGCCATCGCGATGTGGCGGGGGGCCAACAAGCCGCTGCGCGCTGATGTGAAGCCTGCAAAGCGCGCGTTTCGCCATGGGATGATGATCAACCTCCTAAACCCGAAATCCATTCTGTTCGCGGCGGCTGTTTTAGTGGTGATTTTTCCCAAGAATATGGGATGGACCGAGAACGCTTTCGTGGTTCTCAATCACTTCGTGGTTGAGGTCGTCTTTTATGGCACCGTTGCAATTGGCATGAGCCGGGCTCGGGTGCGCGAAAGATACCTTAGCGCAAAGGCTTATATTGATCGTGCTTCTTCGTTGGTGCTTGGCGCGCTGGGCGTGCGGCTCTTGTTAAGTCGTTAAAGCGAGACGCTCAAGCGCCGCATCAAGAGCAGCACTGTCATCAAAGCGCAGCCGCACGGGCAAGGTCAGCACTTTAGGACGGAACGCTTTGGGCAGGCGAACAGCGTCTTTTTCGGTGGTAACAAGCTGCGCGCCAAAGCGTTTTGCGTCTGATTCAAGGCGCGCCATGAGGCCATCGCTAAGGGGTTGGTGGTCTTCCAGTGCTTCGGCGTGGAGCACATCAGCGCCTTCGCGGCGTAGGGTTTCAAAGAATTTTTCCGGTCGGCCAATGCCAGCAAAGGCCAGCACTTTTAGCCCCTTCCAATCCATGCCGGTTTGCAGAGTTTGCAGATGTCCGTTGATGCGGGGCACGGTTGTTTTTGGCTGAAACGACGCTTGAGCGGTGTCGCTTCCAATCGAGAGGATCAGATCAGCCCGCTTAAGCCCGACATCAACCGGCTCGCGCAAAGGGCCAGCGGGAATGACGCGTCCGTTGCCAAAGCCGACGGTGGCATCCACCACAATGATGTTGAGCGATTTTGCGACGGACGGATTTTGGAACCCATCATCGAGCAAGATCACCTCTGCGCCGCCTTCTTCTGCAGCGCGCACGCCTGCAGCGCGATCTTTGGCGACCCATGTGGGTGCGAAGGCTGAGATCAAAAGCGGCTCGTCCCCGACTTGAGACGCCGTGTGGTTGCGCTCGTTGACGCGCACCGGGCCGGAAAGACTGCCGCCATAGCCGCGCGAGACGACGTGCACCATGCGCCCTCCCAGCTTTTCAATCAGTGCGATGACGGTTGGTGTTTTTCCCGTGCCGCCCGCGTTTATGTTCCCGACGCAGATAACTGGGCATTCGGCGGTGTAACTTGGCTCTTGGGCTACGCGGCGGGCCGTGCCAAGGGCGTAGAGCGCGCTGAGGGGGGCCAAGGCGCGGGCCTGCCAACCGGGTGCGGTGCTTGGATTGTTCCAAAACAACGGCGGTCGCATTACGTACTGCTTCCGCTTAGGGCAGCCTCTTGTGCGTCAAGGTGCATGTCCATCAACTCGACCATCCGCTCGATCACTTCGGCGCTTTCGGTCGTAGTGGCCCACCCGGCTTGCGCCAAGACGGCGGCTTTGTCAGGGGAGAGGAGCGATTGGATGGCAACACCCAACGCTTCAGAATCCTCGATCAACAAGCTGGCGTTCGCCTGTGCGAGTCTTTCGAACCGCGCTGGCGTGTCTCCGGTATGTGGTCCGTGTAAAACGGCGGAGCCGAGTGCGGCAGGATCGTAGGGATCGCCCGCCTCGCTATGGGCATCAAAGGTACCGCCAACGAAAGTTGTGGGGGCCAGTCGATACCAAATGCCCATTTCATCTGGAACGTCGGCGATTAAGACCTGTGTGTCGATATCAATTTTCTCGGTTTGCGAGCGTAACGCAGTGCTCCACCCTTTGGATTCCAGAATGTCGGACATCAGCCCGGCGTCCTCAAGATCTTGGGGGACCAAGATCAGCATCAAGCGGTGCGCCGAGCGGAAGGCTTTGCGATGAGCCTCTTCAATAAACGCGATCTCAGCGCGGGTTATTCCGGCAGCGAGCCACACCGGGCGACCCGCGATCTGAGTTGCAAGCGCGTCGCAATCGGCGTCATGGCAGGCCAACGCATGCGACGTGTCAGAGAGCGGGCCAAGTACCTCGATCTTGAGCGGTTTGCCTTCCAGGTGGCGTTCCAGCGCGTCTGCTTCGACGGTGGAGGCCGCAAAGCACGTTTTGAAGCGCTCTAGGACAGCTCCGGGCGTGTAGGCAAGCCGGCGCACATCAGTCATCGTGCCTCGTTCAGGCGTAGCAAGATAGAGTAGTCCGTCGCGCTCGGCTGCGGCTTTGATCAGCTTAGGACGATCAGGGATACCTAGAATTACGCCTAATTCCGGGTGCCAGTGATCGAAAAATCGTTTGAGCGAACCGGACGTTTCACCCGGCGCTGTTTGATAGATTGTCGCCTCGGCAACTGATGGAATCAGAGGGGAGCCATCAGATGTCGTGACAAGCGCGTGTACCGGTTCACCGCGCAGATGCGAAAGTTCTTTGGCAATAGCGCTGATGGGACCGGCTAGGTGACCGCTGCTGGCGTGCAACCAAAGCAAACACCCATCAGGGCGCGTGTGCGTGGCTTGGCCAAGACGCTCTTCATGGGCGGTTTCACGGGTCGTGCCGCCCAGCGAGTCTTTGAGCCGGGTCGCGGCGCTTAAGAACCGCGAGATGAGGCGAGGGCGTTCGCTCAGGTGCCTAACTCCTCGGTTGAGGAGGCTTCGGCTTCCTCGTCGCGCAGGCGGTGAATGTGGGCGATGTAGTACCGCATATGTGCGTTGTCGACCGTACGCTGCGCTTCGGATTTCCACGCGTTATAAGCGCTGTCATAGTCGGGAAACATACCGACGACATGGATATCTTCGACATTGCGAAAGACGTTGCTGGACGGATCAACAAGTTCTCCGCCAAAGACAAGATGAAGACGTTGGGGCATTGGGGTAACCTCGCTTTGGGTTGCTGGTGGCACGCTACCCTTTAGAGCGGCGGGGTCAAGATTTGGTATTTAGCGCAGCAAAATTTCGCGCCTGGCCGATGGGTGCTTGCCCTTAAGGGACGCAAGTAGATAGATGGCGCACAAGACCAAGGAGCATGCATGCGTATTCTATTTTCATCTACGCGGGGCACGGGGCATGCCCGACCTCTTCTGCCATATGTACAAGCGTTTCGTGACAAAGGGCACGAGGTTATGTTTGCGGCACCTGAGCAGTTGCGTGATATGATTGAAAAGGCGGACGTTCCATTTGCACCAGTCTTCCGCTTACCAGAAGAGCAGATCCAAGAAAGTTTCAAGGTGCTTGAAACCGTGCCTAAGGAAGACTTTTTCAAGTTTATCATCCAGAATTTTTGGGCGCGCGGTTCAGCGGAGAATGCGTTTCCTGATTTACTGAAGCTGGCGGAAGACTGGAAACCGGATCTGATCGTGCGCGAATCCGGCGAACTTGCTGCGACGCTTGTGTCTGCAAAACTCGCCATTCCGTTGGTACGCGTTCAGGTGCACAACAGCCCCGCGGAAGAATGGTTTTTGGAGTTCGCACCCGAACCCCTTGATGAACTGCGTGACGAGATTGAGGCGCCAGTCGGTGCCGGGGCGTCCCTGCAAGCTGAGCGCGCGTTCACATCCTTTCCGAAAAGCTTTGATCCAACGCAAGACTGGGGTGACAGAGCAGCACCGTATCGCGTCAACACATCTGGAGTCGTCGGCCCTGTTTCAGGGGACCGTCCTGCCTGGGCGCCAGACAATGGTCGCCCGCTTGTCTATGTGACGTTTGGAACTGTCGCCGGAAACGAGTCTAAGGAACGCGACGCTTATAACATTGCGCTTCGGGCAATGGGGTCGCTTCCGGTGAATGTGCTTTTGACAACCGGGAACAACATGGACCGCGCGCTGCTTTCGGACATCCCCGAAAATGTGCGTGTCGAAACATGGGTGCCGCAGGCCGATGTCTTTGCCCATGCCGCTGTGATCGTACATCACTGCGGTTCGGGCACTTTGATCGGAACGCTTGCGGCTGGATTGCCAAGTGTTGCCGTTCCCTTGTTTGCGGACCAGCCCAGCAACGGCGAACAGATTGAACGCATCGGCGCAGGGATTTCTGTATTTGATCTGAATGAGGATGCGTTGAAGGCCGCGGTGATCCGCGCCCTTGAGGATGACAGCATTGCTGCGTGTTCAAAGAAAGTGGCCAAGGAAATCGCAGCGTTGCCGCTAGTTGATGACGCCGTAGAAGAGATGCTGCGCGTCTAGTTTGACGTCCCTTTTGGCGCAACAAACGCACTGATCTCAGGCAAGTTGCCTGTCCACTTCTCAACCGTCACCAGCGTCGTGTGCGCAATGTTCCCCTGCGCAAGTGCGGAGGTGCCTTTGTCTAGGGTTAGCGCGTTGGGGTTACCGTGGACGCAGGTGCGTGTGCCATTGATCATATACGGGTCGAACCATGCACCCGTGGGCAGTGCGATTGCATCGGTGCGGATTCCGTCGGAAAGCTCTGCCGAAGCGAGGCAGGCGCCACGGGTATTTTTGAGTAGGATTACATCGCCTGTTTTGATTCCGCGCGCCTGGGCAGCGTCGGGGTGAAGCATCGCGATTTCTCGGCCTTGCCGTTTGCTGGCGGCTGAATGGCTTCCACTATCGAGTTGGCTGTGGAGTTTAGAGTTCGGCTGACCACTGATCAGGTGAAGCTCTTCCGGCCTTGCGTCACCAGTCCATTCCGCGGGGGGGATCCAAGCGGGGTGGCCGGGGCAATCAGACAGCGTCATGCGCGCGATGGGCGGGCAGACGATTTCGAGTTTGCCGGTTTCGGTGGGGAGAAGTGCAGCATTGGGGTCTGCGATGAAGTCTGAGAATAGCGCGCGCGGCTCTGTTGGGTCTGGCAGGGTGAAAATACCCTCAGATTTGAACGCCTCAAAGGATGGCAGATCGTGGCCTGCGGCCTTGGCGGCTTTCTTGCCCTCTTCCCAGAGCCATGCAAGCCACTGGTCCGGAGTGCGGCCTTCGGTGAAGGCGTCGCCCACGTCAAAACGCTTGGCGAGATCGGCGAAAACCGCGTGATCATCGCGCGCCTCGCCCAAGGGGTCCATCGCTTGGCTCATCCACGCCAGCCCGTTTTCGCGTCCGTTGGTCATTAGGTCGGTGCGCTCCAGTGGCGTCGTGCAGGGCAAAACGATGTCGGCGCGTTTGGCGGTAGCGGTCCACCAAGGTTCGTGTGTGATCACGGTTTCGGGTTTGGTCCAAGCCTGTTCCAGCCGGTTCAGGTCCTGGTGGTGATGGAACGGATTACCGCCCGCCCAATAAACGATGCGGGCATCGGGGTAGATGCGGGTCTCGCCTTGGTATTGGTAGGCTTCGCCCGGGTGCAGCAGCATATCTGCGATGCGGGCAACCGGGATGAAGTCATCAACCGGGTTTTGACCCTGCGGAAAGGCTGGCCATGGGATATTGTGCGAGCGTTTGCCAACTACTTCGGTGGAGCCATAACCAAAGCTAAAGCCGCCGCCGGGTGTGCCGATCTGACCCAGCATTGCGGCCAGTGTCAGGCCCATCCAAAGCGGTTGCTCGCCGTGATCCGCGCGCTGCATGCCCCAAGTGAGGGAGATCATCGTGCGGCTTTTCGCCATGCGCTGGGCGAGGTTTTTGATTGCGTCCTCAGGGATATCGCAAATTGCAGCGGCCCATCCAGCGTCTTTGGCTTGGCCGTCAGTAGTGCCAGTGAGGTACGCTTCAAACTCGGGCCATCCATGACAATAACGGTTCAGGAATGTCTCATGGTGCAAACCATTTCGATAAAGTTCGTGCGCCAATCCAAGCATAAGGGCAGTGTCGGTGTTGGGGCGCAGCGCGAGCCATTCCGGATTAAGCGCGGCGGCGTAATCCGAGATGAGCGGCGAGACGCAGACAACTTTCATGCCATTGCTATGCGCCTTTGCCAGCCAGCTTTCGGTCTCATGACGCGCCACACCGCTTGAGGCGATCTGGGCTGTTCGCCCGGAAATCCCACCAAAGGCAATCATCAGTTCGGTGTTTTCCGCGATACTTTGCAGGTCGGTCATCTGCGCTTGGATTTGTCGATTGGTCAGGCCGGTTATGTAGGGAAACAGCACCTCGGCGGCGGCGTGACTATAGGTTTCGCGCGAGGAGGTGTAGCCGCCGATCAGGTTCAGGAAACGGCGCATTTGCGATTGAGCGTGGTGAAATCGCCCGGCGCTAGCCCAGCCGTAAGAGCCGGCGTAAATCGCTTTGTTGCCATGCACGCTTCGTACGCGTTTCAGTTCATCGGCGACCAGATCAAGAGCGGTGTCCCAGTCAACTTCGACAAACGTATCGTCGCAGCGGTTGGTCGGATCGCGGTTTTCCAGCCACCCTTTGCGAATGGCGGGTTTCAGGATGCGGGTGCGGGTATCGCGGCTTGCATCGATCCAACCGTTTCCAATGGGTGAGGGCGCAGGATCGTCGGCGACACCTTTCAGGACGGGTCCGTCGGCGGTGTCGGTGATTTCATAGGTGCCCCAATGGGACGATGTGAAGCGCTTTGTCATAGGGTAATCCTTGCCGCTTGCTCGAATCTTTAGGCTGCGGGTCAAGGCAAGGGAAGCAGGATTTTAATGCAGCACGCCGTTTTGGGTGGCAAACGCTTGGATCATGTCTGCAAACATTTGCGGCTGTTCTTCGTGAGCAAGGTGTCCGAGATCGGGGAGAATGCGGCAGGTGGCGTTGGGCATTACCTTGGCGGCGTTTTGTGAGTCGCTGACCGGCACGGCTTTGTCTTTCTCGGTGGCGATGAACAGCGTTGGCGACTGGATTTTGGGCAGACGTTGCAACAGATCGTCGAGCGTCCATTGTGCCATCATCGCTAAGGTTGCATCGACGTGATTACGATTAGCGGCAAGGCGACGGTAAAGGGTCAACTCTTCGGGCGACAGTTTTGATCCGGTGCCGTTGATCAGGCGCGTGATGTTTTTCTGAGAGCTTGACGTGGCGACGAATAGCTCGGCGGTGAAAGGGGCGAGCGCGAGAAATTTTGCGGTGAGCGGGAAGAGCCAGCCTGCGACGCCTTTGAAATTGCCTAGGGCTGCATTGATGCCAATTACAGGCGCTTCGAGACTGGGCATATCGGCGAGGCGCAGTGCGATGGCCGCCCCTGCGGAGTGGCCGACGTAAAGATCGGGTTTCCAGCCTTCTTGGGTGATCAGCTTTTCGATATCAAAGGTGATTGGGTCGAGACCGCAGCGGGCACGATTGCCCAGTTGGGTAAAGCCTTGGCCGGGAAGGTCGAAGGCAACCACATGAAAATGTTGGATTAATAGAGGAAAAAGGTCGCGCCAGCTTTGGGTGGCGGCACCCGCGCCGTGGATCAGGATCAGGGTTGGGCCGCTGCCTGCTTCTTGCACGTGCCAGCGGTGCGGCGCGCATTGAACAATGCTCGAGTGCTGTGTCAGCGGCCAGTCTGTGGCGTCGTCAGGCCAGCGCATCGGATACGGCCGTGGCCAAGCGTTTGGCATCTGCACGGGGCAGGGGAATGTAGTGGCCGCGTGCGGTGTGTGATAGGGATTTGAGGTCTGGCTCGGGGCGATTGCCCGTGTCGATTACGAGTGTTTCAACGCCTTCGGCAGCGATGATTTGGGCCAGTTTTTTGGCATCTTCGCGCGCGTCTGTGCGGTTTGGTTTGCCATCAAGGGCGATGTTGGCACGCCCATCGGTGAGGACTGCAATCGTGGGTGTAAGACCTTTGCGGGACGCGGTGCGCGCAACCTCAAGGGCGGCTTGCAGACCAGCGGCGAGAGGCGTTCCACCGCCGCCGGGCAAGGCAGCGAGGCGGCGCTTGGTTTGCACAAGAGAGCGCGTAGGTGGGAGCAGGACTTCTGCGGTTTCACCTCGAAACGCAACCAAAGCAACATGGTCACGGCGAGCGTAGGCTTCGGCGAGGAGTAACTCAACTGCCCCTTTGGCTTCGGCAAGGCGCGCGAAGGCAGCCGACCCTGAGGCGTCGACAGCAAAGACCAAAAGACGGTCAGAAGTTTCCTCGAAGCGTTTGACGTGAAAGTCGCTTGGGCGGATGTGGATGCCCGGCGCACCGGTGGTTTGCGAGCGGATCGTTTGCCATGGGGCGGCGGCGCGCAGGGTGGCAACCACATCAAGACGTGTCGTACCATCAAGCTTGCCTTGCCGCGCAGGCAAGGGGCGGCCGCGCCGATTGCTGCGTTTCTTGGCACCGGACCCACTGCCCGTGGCGCGTCGGGAGCGGCCCTTTGCCAAGCGTTCCAGAAGGTCGGGTGGCAGTGCGACTTTGACGGCTTCTAGCAGGATATCGTCGTCCAAAGCTGGGCTTTGTGGTTTGGCCTCAGACTCGTCGGGTGCCTCTGGTTGCTGCTCTTCAGGGCTTTGCTCGTCTTGCGAGGGCATTTGCGTGGCACGATGGGCCAGTACCAATGTCGCTGCTACAATAATGTCGGTTTCATCCAGTGTTTCATGGGCCATCAGCGCCGCGTGTGCACGCGCGCAGCGATAGGCGAGATGAAGGGCGCGCAGGCTGTGGATGCCAAACTGCGCTGCCAGAGTGGCGAGAGTTTCGATGTCTTTGGCACGCGTTGGCAGCTTGGTCAGACGCGCCTGCGCTCTTGCGATGTCTTCTTGATTTGGGGCTATCTGCGACGTCTCATGTATCGAAATCGCGTCGCTTTCAATCCGAAAGGCAAGACGGTCTTCCAAGACGTGCGGGATGGCCTCGTCATCGATGCCTTCATCCAATGCGATGGCGGCGCGATCTTCGTCAATGGCTTGGGCCAAGCGCGCGGCGCGTTCGGATGTTAGGCGTTCGGCCATGGGCAACACCAGAGTTTTCGCCGATACCAAGGCGCCTTTGGTGATCACGATTTGTCGTGTGCTCAGTGTTTGAGCGACGTCCAGACCGCCATCAAGCTGTGCGTCCGGGATCGTTGGCGCAAGGCGCGCGATGGGGTGAGGCAAGGCGCTGAGGTCATCGAGAAGGGCGTCGCGCGCTGGGCCAGTGCGGCCACGGATTACCATGCCGCCAAGGCCGAGGGGATCAATCGCCAGTAGGGTCAGCGCGGATTTGGCTTGATCAAGAGGCGCAGGCGCGTCCATCAGCTGAACACGTCCTCGACCACGCGGGCAACACGCGTGCCGGAGCCTGCTTCATCAAGCGGGTCGCGGCGCAGGCGGTGACGTAGCGCAAGCGGTGCGGTCGCTTGAACATGGGTCCTCGCGACAGCGGTGTCATTGCGAAAAGCGGCGTGCGCGCGTGCGGCTTTGAGCAGCGTGAGTTCACCGCGCAGACCATCAGCACCAAGTTTGACACAAAGCTCGGCCACATCGTGCAGCACTTTGTCGGGCGTTTTAAGTTTCTTGAGTGCCTTGCGGGCCTTTGTGATGCGGTCGCGGATGGCGGCGTCTTCGGCCTGCCAGCGCAGCATGAAAGCGGCATGGTCGTTCTCAAACGCATCGCGGCGCTTGATGACTTCAACGCGTTCATTGATGTCCGTAGGAGAGGCTACTTCGACTGAAAGGCCAAACCGATCAAGGAGTTGCGGGCGTAATTCGCCCTCTTCTGGGTTGCCCGAGCCGACAAGAACAAAGCGCGCGGGATGGCGGATGGAGAGGCCATCACGCTCGACAACGTTTTCGCCGGACTGCGCGACGTCGAGCAGTAGATCGACAATGTGGTCTTCGAGCAGATTGACTTCGTCGATGTAGAGGTAGCCGCGGTTTGCACGTGCCAGCAGGCCGGGTTGAAACGCTTTTTCGCCATTAACCAAAGCGCGTTCGATGTCGAGTGCGCCGGTGACGCGGTCTTCGGTAGCACCAAGGGGAAGATCGATGACGGGCGTTGGGATTTTATGCGTGGATTTCTTCACGCTGGTGGCCCAATCCGGGCTTTCGCCCACGCGTTCGGCATTCACCGGACAGCCGCGAACTGCACTGATTGGCGGCAGTAACGCTGCTAACGCACGCACGGCTGTGGATTTGCCCGTGCCCCGATCGCCAAAAACCAGAACGCCGCCAATGCTTGGATCAATCGCGGTCAGGATCATCGCGGTTTTCATTTCGTCTTGACCGACGATTGCGGAAAAAGGGAAGGCGTCTTTCATGAAGTCTCCAGTGCGGCGAGTGGCGATGTGCCGTTCCATGTGCCGCTGTCCGAGTGCACGGCGAAGCGCGCGTAAAGTTCTTCGCGAAACCATCCTTCGCTTCGCACAGCCTTGATGGCTTCTGCGTGATGGCCCGTGCGGGCAAACCCGGCCATGGTGTTTGCGTCGGGCCAGATCGAAAAGGTCACCTGATGCAGCCAAGGTACTTCGCCGATGCCGATTTTGAACATGACGTTGGGGTCGCGTCCGATGGTGGTCGAGATACTGGGCACCCGGCGCCAAAAACGCAGTAGGATCGAGGGTTTGATAGTGGCGCGGGTAAGGGCGGCTAGCGGGCCGGTTTCGGTTGCTTGCTGAGCGTGGAAGGGCGTTGTTCCCGACCAGTTGCCGCGCGCAGATGTTGGAGTGAGAAATACGGTCCAGTCTTCGCTAGCATGGGCGCGATATTCGTTGAAAATCGGAGCGCTTGCGATGCGGTCGCGCGCCGTTTCGGCATCGGGCCATGTGGCGAGGATGGCATAGACGGCAGTGTTTGGTAGAGGGGTGAATCCTTCGCCTGTGCCACTACCACAGAGCTTCCAGAATTGGATGTCGGGAACTTTGCCCATGGAGAATCGCGCGCGCGCCATCATCCAAAACGCCCAAAGCCGCGCCGAGGCGCGCGAAAAGCGGAAGAAAGACAGACTAACGGTCTGGCAAGGCGATGTCGTCACGGGCGGCTACTCCGAATATGTAAAGTTAGATTGACACAATCTTGAGCAGTTGGGAAGGCATTGCGGCATTCTGCCGTTGAAACATACAATTAAGTTGTCAACTTTGATTGACGCTTTTAAGGTCGGTGTCATGAATGTCGCTGCTCCTCTTCGTGCCAGCAATCAAACCGCGCTTGTGATTGGTGCCGGTATTGGTGGACTTTCGGCTGCAATGCGATTGGGTGCCAAAGGGTATCATGTGACCGTGCTGGATCGGCTGGATCGCGCGGGCGGACGTGGATCATCGATCACGCAAGACGGACACCGCTTTGATCTTGGGCCAACCATCGTCACTGTGCCGCATGTATTTGAAGAGCTTTGGGCAGCCTGCGGGCGCAATTTTCACGATGATGTGGATATGCGCGCGCTTGATCCGTTTTATGAAATTCGCTGGCCGGATGGGTCAAGCTATAATGCAACCGGCGATATCGCGCGGCTTGCGCTTGAGGTTGCGCGGCTGAACCCGTCTGATCTTCGGGGGTTTCATCGGTTCATGCGCGATAGTGAGACGCGCTATGAATTCGGATTTGAAACGCTCGGGCGCAAGTCGATGCACAAGCTGTGGGATTTGATCAAAGTTCTGCCGACATTTGCGGCTTTGCGTGCCGATCGCTCGGTTTATGCCCATGTGGCGCGTCGGGTGAAAGATCCACGCCTTCGCATGGCCTTGTCTTTCCACCCTCTGTTTATTGGTGGTGACCCAACACGAGTGACTTCGATTTATGCTTTGGTGAACCATTTGGAATCTCAGTTTGGGGTGCACTACGCGATGGGTGGCGTGCAGGCGATTGCCGACGCCATGGTTGGTGTGATCCGCCGCCAAGGTGGTCTTGTGCGCATGGGCGCCGAGGTTGATGAGATTGTTATTGAGAACAATGTTGCGCGGGGTGTTCGCCTGAGCAATGGCGAGATGCTGCATGCGGATGTGACAGTCAGCAATGCGGATGCAGGACACACCTATACTCGGCTTTTACGCAACCACAAACGCAAGCGCTGGACGGACAACAAGCTTAAGTCGCGCCGCTGGTCGATGGGGCTTTATGTTTGGTATTTTGGGACCAAGGGTACCGCAGACAAATGGCGGGATGTAGGGCACCATACGATTTTGAACGGTCCGCGGTTTAAGGGATTGTTGAAGGATATCTTCCGCAAAGGTGTTCTGGCTGATGATATGAGCCTTTATATTCATCGCCCGTCGGTGACCGACCCGAACGTCGCACCGGAAGGCGACGATACATTTTATGTTCTTTCGCCTGTGCCGCATCTTGGGCACGCTAATCCTGTGAACTGGGATGTTATGGAAGAGACGTATCGGAAGAAGGTCGCGGAAAACCTGGAAACAGTGATTCCGGGTTTCCAAGAGCACATCAGCACGCAGGTGACGTTCACGCCTAAGACGTTTCGCGATCGCTATCTTTCGCCGCTTGGCTCTGGATTTTCGATTGAGCCGCGTATTTTGCAAAGCGCTTGGTTCCGCCCCCACAACGTTAGCGAAGAAGCCGAAGGGCTTTATCTGGTGGGCGCTGGAACGCATCCCGGAGCAGGACTGCCCGGTGTGATTTCAAGCGCCGAGGTGCTGGGCAAATTGGTGCCGGACGCTGTACGCGTGGCACAAGAAGTGGCGGCTGAGTAATGCGAGCGGATGATCTTGAGCATTGCCGTGCAGTGATCAAAACCGGTTCGCTGTCGTTTCATGCGGCCTCCAAGCTTTTGCCGGCGCGCGTGCGCGATCCGGCACTGGCGCTTTATGCGTTTTGTCGTCTTGCTGATGATGAGGTGGATGAAGGGCAAGAGAAGGCGCATGCTGTCTTAGAGTTGAGCGCGCGTTTGGATGCCGCTTATGCGGGCAAGCCACGCAATGCGCCCGAAGATCGTGCGTTTGCATCGATCATTGAAGAATTTGATATGCCACGGGCCTTGCCGGAAGCGTTGCTTGAAGGGCTGGCGTGGGATGCGCAGGAACGGCGCTATGCGACTTTGTCGGGTGTGCGCAGTTATTCAGCGCGAGTAGCTGCGGCTGTTGGTGCGATGATGTGCGTGTTGATGCGTGTCCGCGATGCCAATGCGCTTGCACGGGCCTGCGATCTGGGCGTGGCGATGCAGTTGACCAATATCGCGCGAGATGTGGGCGAAGATTCACGCGCGGGTCGCATTTATCTGCCGCTGGAATGGTTGGACGAGGCTGGGCTGACACCGGATGCGTTGTTGGGCAGCGACGCGGCGGGACCAGAGGTGCGTCGCTTGGTGCGCAGGCTCTTGGCCGAGGCACGGCGGCTTTATTTACGCTCAGAAGCGGGTGTGCCAGCGTTGCCGATTGGTGCGCGCACCGGTATTTACGCGGCACGCCATATTTATGCGGGCATTGGCGGGGCTTTGGCGCGCAGTCAGCACGACTCGATTACAAAACGCGCGCGCACTACTACGTCGCAAAAGTTGGGATGGATGGCTTTGTCAGCGGCGCGTGCTGCGGGATCAACTGTCTTTCCGGTGTCTCCCGTTCTTTATGCGCGGCCCTTGGATGAGGTTCGGTTTTTGGTGGATGCGGCAGCCCATGAAGATGCGGCCAGTGACTGGGGCGCGGGGCGCACGGGGGCTTTGCTTTCGGCTTTGGCTGATCTGAAGACAAAGGACGCGGCAAGCAACGCTGCGCGGCAAGCGTGATGGACTGGTTTTTGTTCGCGATATTTTTTGCAACCTGCGGCGCTGCCGGGGCGACAGGCGCGATGTTTCCACCGGGGCCTTGGTATGAGAGCTTGGAAAAGCCAAGCTGGGTGCCGCCGAACTGGGTGTTTCCGGTTGTCTGGTCGACGATCTATATTCTGATTTCAATCGCGGGCGCACGCGTCGCAGTTCTTGAGGGCAGCGGTTTGGCGCTGGCTTTTTGGGCAATGCAAGCCGCGTTCAGCACGCTTTGGACGCCAGTGTTTTTTGGGCTGCGCCGGTTCAAAGGCGCGCTCATTGTTATTGCGTGTTTGTGGGTGTCTGTATTCGGAGCGACGGTTGCGATCTGGCAGCTTGATATCTGGGCTGGGTTGGCGTTTTTGCCTTACCTTATCTGGGTCTCGGTCGCGTCTACTTTGAATTTTGCCATGATACAACTGAACCCGGACGTCGTTCCTGTAACCTTCGATAACTAGTTTTTTGCGTCGGGCTTTGCTTGTCGCGGTATAGGGCTCTTCCCCGCTCGCATTGCGAGCCCCTGAGATATTTTTGAGCCAATAATGGCCTAAAAGGTCCAGTTCTTTCTGCGTGGGACGCGCACAGCCAACATGGGTTTGAGCAAAGGCGAAGCGAAGCGGTTGAGATCGAGCGCCTCGTGAACACCGGTTAGTTTAGCGCCGTCAATCGTAGTTTCGACCACAGAGCGGCAGTAGAATGGCGCATCCAGCATTGGTTTTGTCTGGCGCGCTTTTGTGCCTGGGTCTGCGCGGGTTTCGCGGCGGACGGTCCAAAGAGACCTTTTGAACGGTGTGTTTGGTGGCGCTGATATGTGGCGGGCTTGCCCGTTTTCATCAAAAGCGATGGCGGCATCAAGGATTGTTCCGTCGCGCCGTTCCGCATCATAAAAGCTGAGCGCGCCGTCTTTAGACGGGAAACGACCCCAGCTCCAATAGCTGAAGTCTTGTTCTAGCGCGCGGGTGCCGAAGTTGGCGTCAAAGTATCCATGACCATCCCATTGCCAGCCCGGGCGGTCGATATCGACGTTGATCGTTGAGACCGGGGCGAATGGGCGCCAGATGTGTGTGCCGTCTTTGGTGAGCGGAAGTTCGACGTTTGTAAGAGCAGCGGGGGTGACGGTGATTGTGCCTTTGATGCGATTGATCAGTGGAGGTGAGGAGACTTCATTGATCGTAATGACGAGTTCTTTGCCAGTCCAATGCATGGAAGATGGGCCGACCTGGAGCGTATCTTCGCTTTGCTGAAGAGCGGATGTGCCGCGATCTGTCATGGTAAAGCGCCCGCCGCGCCCATAGGTGGCGACGTTAATGCAGCAGTTATTCTGCGGATTTGCGCGCCCAGACCACGCGTACCACGGAGAGAAAACCGAGCCTATGAAGCCGATGACGGAGACGGCTTTGGTCCCGTCGTGGCTGATCCCATCGACGTACCACCATGCGTATCCGTTTGGGGCGACATGGAGCGAGAAGTTCGGTCGGCAACGATCGCCTCGGCCGCATGCAGGGCGGAGAGTGTCGCCATCGGAACCCCCGCGCCCGGGTGCGCCCCGCCCCCCGTCAGGTAAAGACCGGGTATTTTGGAGCGCGCTGTCGGGCGTTTGAAGGCCGCTGTCATCGCGTTTGGACTTCGCCCGTAAAGCGATCCCTGACTGGCTGGAAACATCTGATCGAAGTGTTGTGGAAGCGTCAGAGTCTCCACCGTCGGTTCGGGATCGAAGGAAAGGCCGAATTGGCTGAGACGACGAAGAATATGTGTCAGACATGCTTGTTTTTCCTGTGAATTTAGGGTCAAGCCAGCGGGGGCGTTTAGGATGATTTCAAAGCGTTGTTTGGTGTCTTGGGCGATTGTGCCGTGGTCCTCAGCGCAGACATAAAGTGTGGCATCGCTGGGCAATTGTCCGAGCGCGATTGCGTCAAATTCTGCGTTTGGTTCGTCTGCAAAGAAAACTGTGTGGTGTGAGAGGGCTGGGCCTTTGACTTTCGCGGCAAAGGAGAGAACGGCAGCGGACAGGCTGCGTGGTTCGACAGCTGTTTTTGGCACGGCAGGTTTCAGTTTGGTGCCGAGAGAGCCGGTTTGTAGCGCGCGAGGGTCGCCATTGAAGACGATTTGCTCAGCGGTGAAGGCCTGCGTGTCGGTCTTAACGGTGAAACGCCCATCTTGGGTGTCGATGGCGCGCACATCAGCGCCGTATGTTAATGTTGCGCCGCGTTCTTTTGCTAAGGCCTCGATGGCGCGGGGCAAAGCATGAAATCCGCCGTCCACGCGCCAGACACCAGAGGCTTCAGCATGGGCAATGAGCGACAGAATGGCCGGTGCGTTTTTTGGCGAGCCACCGACATAGGTGGCGTAGCGGCCGAAAAGCTGTGCAAGGGGGGAGTCCTTAAATTGGTGCGCCAGCGCGCGTTCCAGTGTTTGGTGCGGGCCCATGTCTTTGATCAGCGCTGGATTTGGAAGGACTTTGGCGATGAGCGCGGCCATTGAGGGCGCAGCGGTTTGCATCATCGGTGCGTCAAAGGCGTTAAACAGACGCTCGGAGCGGTTGGCGAATCGTTCGTAGTCGTTTGCGGCTTGATCGCCCAAAGCCTTGGCGATGTTTTCGAGGCTTTGCGCTTTGTCGGCCATCAGATCAAGGCAGGTGCCATCGCGCCAATAGTGACGTGCCAAGGTGGGCAAAGGATGCAATGTGACGTGATCGGACAAACGCTCGCCCACGTCAGAGAAAAGCGTTTCAAAAACGTGCTTCATGGTGAGGACTGTTGGACCTGCATCAACGGGGCCTGCGTCAGATGGCACGGTTCGGATTTTGCCGCCCGGTGCAGCATGGCGTTCCAGCACCCGCACGGACAGGCCCGCGTGCGCAAGGCGCAGGGCGGTGGCGAGGCCACCAATGCCTGCGCCAACGACTATGATGTCGCTTTTAAGACTCATCAGCCAATTGTTGACTTAGAACGTAAAAGTGTCCAGTTTGATTTACAGTTATCTGTCTGTTAGTTTTGACAAGATAGCATTGGCTGCACGTAAGGAGCGCTTATGGATATTCCTCGCCGATACGAGACTGCGATTGCTTGCGCCATTGCGCGCGGTCAAAGCGGAATGCCTCCGGGCAAGCTCGCGCACGCTCTTGAGTATTCGGTGATGCCCGGTGGGGCACGGATTCGTCCAACGATCCTGTTGAGCGTTGCCAAGGCTTGCGGTGATGATCGCCCCGAGGTTTCGGATGCGGCGGCTTGCGCGCTTGAGCTGATCCACTGTGCGTCGCTCGTGCACGATGACCTGCCTTGCTTTGATGATGCAGACATGCGTCGTGGCAAGCCTTCGGTGCATCGCAAATTTTCGGAATCGCTGGCCGTGTTGGCGGGCGACAGTCTCATCGTAATGGCGTTTGAAGAATTAGGTCGGGTTGCGCATTTGGATGCGCAGCGTTCTGCGGCGTTGGTGCTTGCCTTGGCCAATCGCACAGGCATGCCGAACGGAATATGTGCTGGCCAGGGTTGGGAAAGCGAAGCCGAGATTGATCTTGGTGCGTACCACCGTGCCAAGACCGGTGCGCTTTTTGTGGCTGCCACACAGATGGGAGCCATTGCAGCGGGTCATGATCCGCATGCGTGGGAAGAATTGGGCATGCGCATTGGTGAAGCCTTTCAAGTAGCTGACGATTTGCGCGATGCTTTGGAAACGTCTGAATCGCTGGGCAAACCCGCCGGGCAAGATGAAATGCATGGGCGGCCAAGTGCTGTGGCTGAGTATGGCGTGAAGGGTGCTATGTCGCATTTGCAGGACATTTTGAGCGGTGCGATTGCATCGATCCCGGCCTGCCCAGGCGAGGCGGCATTGGCGCAGATGGTGCAAGCTCAAGCGCAGCGTTTTGCGCCGAAGGGGGCGTCGTCCACGCGGACGATTCCAGGTGAGTAACGGAGTTGACCGGCGTGTCTGACACGTCTGGATTGCCGGCGCGCGACATTCCGGCAAACCCAAAGCCAAACTGGCGTAATCGCCTGTTATCATCACATAAATTTCAAAAGTGGAGCGCGCGTTTCCCAATGACGCGCCGCCTTGTGCGGCGCGATGGGTTGGCAATGTTCGATCTTGTTGCCGGGTTTTGTCACAGTCAGGTTTTGACGGCTTTGGTTGAGTTGGGCGTTCTTGCGCAGCTGCAAGGTGCACCGAGAACTATCGAAGATTTGGCGACCGTCTGTGAGGTGCCGGAGCTTCGTATGCGGGTACTTTTGCGTGCTGGTGTTGCGCTTGATTTGGTGCGTATGAAGCGACGTGATCGCTATGCTTTGAGTCGCAAAGGGGCTGCTCTTTTGGGAGTGCCGGGCCTCACAGAAATGATCTTGCATCATCGCGTTTTGTACCGTGATCTGGCCGATCCCGCTGCGTTTTTCAAAGGCGAAACCGAGCCTGAATTGGCGTCGTTCTGGCCTTATGTTTTTGGTGCAGGTGCTGCCGAAGACCCAGAAACAGCGGAGACGTATTCTAACCTGATGGCAGAAAGCCAAGGTTTGGTGGCAGATGATACGCTGGCCACTGTCTCTCTTAATGGCGTTTCAGAGATCATTGATGTAGGTGGTGGCACAGGCGCGTTTTTGACAGCCGTTGGTGCAAAATACCCCGATATTAGTTTGCATCTCTTTGATCTTCCGGCGGTTGTTCCCGGTGCGCAGGCGCGCTTTGAAGAAGCTGGATTGACGCCGCGCGTGACAATTTCGAAAGGCTCGTTTCGTGATGATCCACTGCCGCAGGGAGCAGATGCGATCAGCCTTGTGCGGGTGCTTTACGATCATACTGACAACACGGTGCGCGCGCTTTTGAAGGCGGTTTATGAGGCGTTGCCTGAGGGCGGACTGCTTTTGATTTCCGAGCCAATGACCGGCGGTGCGCGTCCTGAACGCGCGGGCGATGCGTATTTTGCACTTTACACTTTGGCGATGGGGACGGGACGTGCGCGTTCTGCCGATGAAATTGTGGCTCTTTGCAAGCAAGCGGGATTTCAAAGTGTTGTGGCCCAAAAATCAGCGCGGCCCTTCGTAACACGCTGCATTATTGGGCGTCGTTAACCTTAAAAACATGTCCAGAAAGATTGACACGACCATGTGTCAGGTTAAACTGACACTGGAGAAAATGTCGCAGATGAGTCTTGCGCATATTTTAAGGGAAGCTGTTGAAAAGCACTGCAGTCATATTGAACGGACCAAAAGACCTTTGTGTCGACACGCTAAAGCTTCATCCGCCTAAGTCGGGTGATTTGGTGGTTCAAGTTGCGCATTCGGGCATTTCAACTGGAACGGAAAAGCTGCTCTGGACAGGGGAAATGCCCCCATTTCCGGGCATGGGTTACCCTTTAGTGCCTGGCTATGAATCTGTTGGCGAAGTCGTTGAAGCAGGGGCTGGCACAGGATTTAAAGTTGGCGATTGGGTCTTTGTGCCCGGCGCAAATTGCTATCAAGGGGCCTACGGCCTTTTCGGTGGTGCATCGTCCCAGCTGGTGACTGCGGCGGATCGTGTCACGCGAATCGATGTGGGCCTTAAGGCGCAAGGTGCACTTTTGGCGCTGGCAGCGACTGCGCGCCACGCAATGGCTGGGCCAAGCAAAGTGTTACCTGATTTAATCGTAGGGCACGGTGTTTTAGGTCGACTGCTCGCGCGTCTCACAATTGCAGCGGGTGCTTCGGCGCCGACAGTTTGGGAAATTGACAAGTCACGCATGTCGGGGGCGACCGGATACGACGTGATCAACCCATTGTCCGACGCGCGCCGCGATTACCGCTCTGTCTATGATGCAACGGGGCAAAGCGACGTGATCAACGATTTGGTTCCTGTTTTGGAGCGGGGTGGCGAGATTGTTCTGGCTGGGTTTTACTCCCAGCCTTTGGCAATCAAGTTCCCTCCCGCTTTCATGAAAGAAGCGCGCTTTCGCGTTTCAGCGGAATGGACGCCTGATGATCTGCACGCAACGCGCGCTTTGGTCGAAAGTGCTGATCTAAGCCTTGAGGGTTTGATCACGCATGAGCGCCCCGCAGCCGAGGCGACCAACGCGTACGAGACCGCGTTTAACGACACAAACTGCCTGAAAATGATCCTAAATTGGAGTGCTACCGCATGAGCCTCGATGTCCCAAATCTAAAAGACTTCGACCAACGGCTGCGCGACGAAGCTGCCGAGCCGACATTGGAAGTGCCGACCGAAGAGCCGACGTCCAAGACGCAGATCATCGCGATTTATGGCAAAGGCGGTATCGGCAAGTCATTCACGTTAGCCAACCTAAGCCACATGATGGCCGAGCAGGGCAAGCGCGTTTTGCTGATCGGTTGTGATCCGAAATCGGACACGACGTCTTTGCTGTTTGGTGGCAAGGCGTGCCCGACGATTATTGAAACCTCGACTAAGAAAAAGCTGGCCGGAGAGGAAGTTGCCATTGGCGACGTTTGCTTCAAACGTGGCGGCGTTTTCGCGATGGAACTTGGCGGACCAGAAGTTGGCCGCGGTTGTGGTGGTCGTGGGATCATCCACGGTTTTGAGCTTTTGGAAAAGCTTGGTTTCCACGATTGGGATTTTGACTATGTGCTGCTCGATTTCCTTGGCGACGTGGTGTGTGGCGGCTTTGGTCTGCCGATTGCACGCGACATGGCGCAGAAGGTTATTCTAGTTGCATCCAACGATTTGCAGTCTCTCTATGTGGCAAACAATGTTTGCTCGGCGGTAGAATATTTCCGCAAGATGGGCGGCAATGTTGGGGTAGCTGGTCTTGTGATCAACAAGGACGACGGCTCAGGCGAGGCTCAGGCGTTTGCTGAATCGGTTGACATTCCAGTGCTTGCTTCGATTCCACAGAATGATGATTTGCGAAAGAAATCAGCGAATTACCAGATTGTTGGGACCGCTGAAAGCGAATGGGGTGATCTGTTTGCTGCCCTTGGCGAGAACGTTGCGGTTGCGCCCCCGATGCGACCGGCTGCTTTGACACAGGACGGGTTGCTTGCGTTGTTTGACGGCTCGGACACTGGCGCGGGCGTCGTTCTGGAACCGGCAACTGATATGGACATGCGCGGCAAAAACGCGACGCCGAAAGAGAGCCTTGAGGTGATCTACGACGATGTCTGATCGCACAGGATACAATGTCGAATACGACGAAACTGGCGAAGTTCAAGTCATCGAAGGTGCGCCTCGTGAGCCTAGCGCGCCAGAGCTTGATGCGCCCGAAACACTAGGATGCCACTCAGGCGGCGAGATGGAAAAGGCCGCGCGGCTTGCGGGTAGTTCCGAGATTTTGGATCAATACGCTAAGGACTATCCCCAAGGTCCGCACGACAAACCACAGTCGATGTGCCCGGCTTTTGGATCGTTGCGCGTTGGTCTTCGGATGCGTCGTGTTGCGACGGTTCTAAGCGGATCGGCGTGTTGCGTTTATGGGCTGACGTTTGTTTCACACTTTTACGGTGCGCGCCGCTCGGTTGGGTATGTTCCTTTCAATTCTGAGACGTTGGTAACGGGCAAGCTTTTCGAAGACATCCGCGAGAGCGTGCACGAAATGGCCGACCCGGATCGTTTTGATGCGATTGTGGTGACGAACCTTTGCGTGCCGACGGCCTCTGGTGTGCCGCTGCGGTTGCTGCCGGATGAGATCAACGGTGTGCGGATTGTTGGCATTGATGTGCCAGGATTTGGCATTCCGACGCACGCCGAAGCCAAGGATGTTTTGGCGGGTGCGATGCTGAAATATGCGCGCGAAGAAATTGCAGCAGGCCCTGTGCCTGCGCCGGTTGGTGGCAAAGAAGATCGCCCGACTGTTTCGCTGCTTGGCGAGATGTTCCCCGCCGATCCGATGATGATTGGCGCGATGTTGGCCCCGATGGGATTGGCGGCTGGTCCAGTTGTTCCCTGTCGTGAATGGCGGGAGCTATACTCTGCACTTGATTGCGGCGCGGTTGCTGCGATCCATCCGTTTTACACCTCTGCCGTGCGTGAGTTTGAGGCCGCTGGCCGACCAATTGTTGGCTCGGCGCCTGTTGGTCACGATGGTACGGCTGCTTGGTTGGCCGGGATTGGTGACGCGTTCGGGCTGGCGGCTGACAAGGTTGCGGCGGCTCAGAATGCGTTCTTGCCTGCGATCAAAGGTGCGCTTGCGGGTGCGCCGATCAATGGCACAATTACGCTTTCGGGCTACGAGGGTTCGGAGCTTTTGGTTGCGCGTTTGTTAATCGAGAGTGGCGCAAATATTCCTTATGTTGGAACAGCTTGCGCGAAATCGCCTTGGTCTGCGGCGGATGCCGAATGGCTTGAAGCCAAGGGTGTTAAGGTGAAATTCCGCGCCTCGTTGGAAGACGATATGGCCGCCGTTGAGGCTGTCAGGCCCGACCTTGCAATTGGGACGACGCCGGTTGTGCAAAAAGGCAAAGAGATGGGTATTCCGTCGCTTTACTTTACCAACCTGATTTCTGCGCGTCCTTTGATGGGACCTGCGGGTGCTGGTTCGCTTGCCGAAGTTGTGAATGCGGCGATGGCCAATAAAGAGCGGATGTCTTCGATGAAAGCCTTCTTTGAAGGTGTCGGGCATGAGGATACCGCCGGGGTCTGGGAAGGCGCGCCGAACCTTCAGCCGAAATTCCGCGCAACGAATGCCAAGAAACTGGAACGCGCGGCTAAGGCTGCCAAAGCGGCGGAGATGATCTGATGCTTATTCAGGATCATGATCGGGCCGGGGGCTATTGGGGTGCTGTTTATGCGTTCTGTGCCGTTAAGGGTTTGCAATGTGTAATTGATGGGCCTGTTGGGTGTGAAAACCTGCCGGTGACCTCTGTTTTGCATTACACCGATGGATTGCCACCGCATGAGTTGCCGATTGTTGTCACCGGTTTGGGCGAAGAAGAACTGGGCCGTGACGGAACCGAGGGCGCGATGAAACGCGCCTGGGGTACGCTTGATCCTGCTTTGCCTGCGGTTGTTGTGACAGGCTCAATTGCTGAGATGATCGGCGGTGGTGTTACGCCGATGGGCACCAATATTCAGCGTTTCTTGCCGCGCACTATTGATGAGGATCAGTGGGAAGCAGCCGATCGCGCGATGACGTGGATTTTCACAGAGTTTGGCATGACCAAAGGTCGGATGCCGAAAGAAGCTAAGCGTGAAGAGGGCGCTAAACCTCGGGTGAATGTTTTGGGTCCGATGTATGGCACGTTCAATATGCCGTCTGATCTGGCCGAAATCCGGCGTTTGGTTGAGGGCATTGGGGCCGAGATCAACATGGTGATGCCGCTTGGCGCGCATGTGGCCGAGATGCGCGGTTTGGTGAATGCCGACGTAAATATTTGCATGTACCGCGAGTTTGGCCGTGGGCTTTGCGAAGTTTTGAACAAGCCGTATCTGCAAGCGCCGATTGGTGTGGACAGCACGACGAAATTCCTGCGCAAGTTGGGCGAATTGACGGGTCTTGATCCCGAGCCGTTCATTGAAACCGAGAAGCATTCGACCATCAAACCGGTTTGGGATTTGTGGCGCTCAGTGACGCAGGATTTCTTTGCCACTGCATCTTTTGCTGTTGTTGCGAACGAAACTTACGCGCGTGGTATCCGTAATTATCTTGAAAGCGACCTGGGTTTGCCTTGCGCTTTTGCGGTGGCGCGGACTGCCGGTGCGAAGACTAACAATGAAGAAGTGCGCGCAATGATGGGGCAGAAGCGCCCGCTTGTTGTGATGGGCTCGATCAATGAGAAAATGTATCTGGCCGAGTTGAAAGCTGGGCATGGGCCAAGCCCTACGTTTATTCCGGCAAGTTTTCCGGGCGCTGCGATCCGTCGTGCAACGGGGACGCCTTTTATGGGCTACGCGGGTGCGACGTACCTTTTGCAGGAAGTGTGCAACGGGCTTTTTGATGCGCTGTTCCACATTCTTCCGCTTGGCACCGAGATGGACTCGGCTGAAGCAACACCCACAACTCTGCGCCGGGATTTCCCTTGGGACGAAGATGCGCAGCGTTTGCTTGATGAGATCGTGGCGACCCACCCGATCCTGACACGTATTTCTGCCGCTAAAACTCTGCGCGATGCAGCAGAGAAGGCAGCACTAGAAGACGGAGGGGAGCGCGTTGTGCGCGAGACCGTCGAAAAATTGCATCCACAGATGATCAATGAAGGGAGAAAGTGATGAGCGATCTAACATCACAGGCACCACTGCGCGAGCGCACCAAGAAGCAGTCGAAAGGCGAATACTACGCGTATTTCGCAATCCTGCTGGCGCTGGCATTGCCGATCAATCTGGTAATCTGGCTGGCGCGCATTGCGATGCGTAAGTCAACCGATGGACCCATTCGCATGGCTTGGGAACAGGCCAGCACGGTGACGCCCAAAATCTTTTGGGCGTGACTTAAAGGAATTCGCCCGCCCGTAAGGGAAGGTGGAGAAAGGCAGGGGATGAGCCCCTGTCAAAACCTGGCCGTGGGAATTTCGCGGTCTCAGTTCGTTTTCCGGAGGAAAATATGGCTGATAATACTGATCTGTCCTTCACAGGTCTGACTGACGAGCAGGCCCAGGAGCTGCACTCAGTGTATGTGAGCGGATTCATCATCTTCACAGGTGTTGCTTCTGTTGCGCATGTCCTGACGTACATCAAGCTTCCTTGGTTTGCTTTTTAGGAGGGCATCTGAATGTTGGCACAGTTCTACAAAATATGGCTGATCTTCGATCCGCGGCGCGTGTTCGTGGCTCAGGGCGTCTTTCTGTTCTTGCTTGCAGCGATGATTCACCTCGTCCTGCTCAGCAATCCGGAGACAAACTGGTTCTCACTCGCCTTTGGTGCAGCAGAATAAGCCGCTGGCTTCGGCCAGCACTTAACATCGTCACGGGCGGGGCTCTGGATTCAGACCCCGGCCGCGACAAAACAAAAGACAAGAATTTCTCAGCGCCGCTCAACCGGGGGCACGCTGCACTGCAAGGAGCCAAACGATGGCACAGCTCGTTTTTGAGAGGAAATACCGCGTAAGAGGCGGAACACTGATCGGCGGTGATCTGTTCGACTTCTGGGTCGGGCCTTTCTTCGTTGGCTTTTTCGGAGTGACCACGCTGTTCTTCGCAGCGCTTGGCACCTTCCTGATTTTTTACGGCGCCTCTCTGGGTGACACGTGGAACCCGTGGCTGATTTCAATCAACCCGCCGCCGCTTGAGGTTGGACTTGGATTTGCGCCATTGGAAAACGGCGGGATATGGCAACTTGTCACCATCTGCGCGACGATAGCCTTCATCAGTTGGGCGCTACGCGAAGTTGAAATCTGCCGTAAGCTTGGGATGGGCTATCACGTACCCTTCGCCTTTAGCATTGCGATCCTTGCTTACGTGACGCTGGTTGTTATTCGCCCTGTTCTGATGGGAGCTTGGGCGCATGGTTTTCCTTATGGCATCTTTAGCCATCTGGATTGGGTGAATAACGTTGGCTACGCCTACGGCAACTTCCATTACAACCCTGCGCATATGGTTGCGATCACTTTCTTCTTTACCACCTGTCTCGCACTTGCACTGCACGGCAGCTTGGTTCTGTCGGCTGTGAACCCCGGCAAGAAGGGCGATCCGATTTTGACACCGGATCATGAGGACACCTATTTCCGCGATCTGATCGGGTATTCGGTTGGTCCGCTTGGCATTCACCGCCTTGGTCTATTTCTTGCGCTGAGCGCTGGTTTCTGGAGCGCGGTGTGCATCGTGATTTCCGGCACCATCTGGTTCGACGCGTGGATTGTCTGGTGGGATTGGTGGATTGAATTGCCCTGGTGGGCGGACCTTTAAGGAGAGTATGGCAAATGGCTGAATATCAGAATATTTTCACCCAAGTGCAGGTCCAGGGTCCCCCCGAAATGGGTGTGCCAATCGAGGAAATGCGCGAACGCACGACTGGTGCAAGTTTCTCGACCCTGGCGGGTGTTTTTGGCAACGCACAGCTTGGCCCCATTCATCTGGGTGTCTTTGGTGTGGTGTCGATGGCGACCGGTTTCATCTGGTTCTTTATCGTAGGTATGTCGTTTTGGGCGCAGGTAGACTATTCACCTGCATTGTTCCTGCGCGACATTCTGTGGCTCTCGCTTGAGCCGCCGGGACCAGAGTATGGACTTGGCTTTGCACCGCTTGGAGAAGGTGGTTGGTGGATCATTGCCAGCTTCTTCTTACTGGTCAGTGTGATCAGTTGGTGGATCCGCACATATCTGCGTGCAGAAGAACTTGGCATGGGCAAACATGTGGCCTGGGCTTTTGCCAGTGCGATCTGGTTGTTCCTTGTGCTAGGTCTGTTCCGCCCGATCCTGATGGGTTCGTGGTCAGAGGCTGTGCCTTACGGCGTGTTTACGCACCTTGATTGGACGAACCTGTTTTCGCTGACCTATGGCAACCTGTTCTATAATCCATTCCACGCGCTTTCGATTGTCTTCCTTTATGGTTCGGCCCTGCTATTTGCGATGCACGGTGCGACCATTCTGGCGGTCAGCCGTTTCGGCGGCGAACGCGAAATCGAACAGATCGTTGACCGGGGGACCGCGTCTGAGCGCGCTGCATTGTTCTGGAGATGGACGATGGGCTTTAACGCCACGATGGAAGGTATCCACCGTTGGGCGTGGTGGTTTGCGGTGCTGACCACATTGACTGGCGGTATCGGCATCCTACTTACGGGCACGGTTGTAGATAACTGGTACGTCTGGGCGCAAGAGCACAACTTTGCGCCGCCGGACCCTCAATAGGAGAGATGAGAAATGAGCGATAACGACAACATTCTCGGAATAAGCTCCGGCAAGGCCAGACTGACAGCAGACGCATTGGCTTTGATGATGAAAGGGGCCGGATACGGTTTGGCCCTTTGCACGGTGCTGGTGGTGATCGGGGTTATCCTGACCTTTATTGCAGGCTTGCTCCCTGAGGATTCCAAGTTTGCACCGGCTCCGATGGAGGGTTACATGATTGAGATCAACGCGGACATCCGCGTGGTCTAAGGCATGGGTCGGGCAACCGGCCACATGTCTTGCCGGTTTCAGAAGCTGAATGGCTTTGGCTTCTGAATCCTCGGGGTTTAGGCCCCGGTTCCCTTCCTGTTGGCTACAGGAAATTTAACGCCACGAGGGTTTCCCCTTCGTGGCGTTTTTTCGTTG
This sequence comes from Paracoccaceae bacterium, assembly GCA_039942715.1. Taxonomy (GTDB): domain Bacteria; phylum Pseudomonadota; class Alphaproteobacteria; order Rhodobacterales; family Rhodobacteraceae; genus JABDJX01. Next base: position 660,587 of record JBDVBY010000006.1, on the reverse strand, counting down.
TTTGATCAGAGTCGCGCTAGATACTCGCGCGCTGCTTTTTCGCCAAGCTTCTCAAGTTGCGCATCCTTGAAGGCTTCGCGTTTCTTGCGGCGTGGATCAAGGAATCCAGCGCCAATCACGTCTTCGTCTTTGTCGCACACAGCGAATCGCGAAATGCGTTGCGCGTGCGGCGACAGTTTCTCCCACTGCGCGTAAGGCATGCTGCGCATGATGGCCTCGCTGCGAAACCATGGTGCGAAGTATTCGACATTTGGCATCGCGCGCACATCTCGTGACAAGTTAGGAGTTCCGCCATGCCATGCCCGAATGTCGCGGAAGATCGCAGTGCCTGCGGGGGCAGGGCAGACGGTACTTAGTTTCATCCAATCGGGTTCTTCTGTCAGGTTTGGGATCGGCGCACGTGATCTTTGTGTGCCGGGAATTTGGCGGATTGGCCCATTTTCAAACGTAAGATCAATCATCGGGAAGTTGATGGTTAGCACCGGCACCGGCAGGTCCCGCATTGTGATGTTGCCGTAAGGATCGGGAATTTCGGACCACATGTTGTCCGAGTGTAGCCCTTGATACTCGATCGCGCCGGGCATCGCGATGTCGCCGCCTGCGCCTCCAACAACGTATTCGGGTGAGCCGAAAATCTCTGTAAGGATCGGCGTTGTGGTCGCGAGATCAATCAACTCGCACCAAGCATCTTCGTGCAGCATATGGCGTGAGGCTGAACCGCCGCCAAACGAATAGCGATGTGGCAAACCTCCTGCACCTCCACCGGCAGAGCAATCAGCATCATCACACATCAACTCGGCCACAGCCTTGTTTGAGGCGGTCTGAATGCGTGCCAACTGATCGGGATCAAGCGCTTCCTTTACAGCCACAAACCCGTCGCGATGAAACAGCTCTGCTGCACGCTTGGTGTCTTTCGGGTCGACAAGTTCCAGTCCCTTGATGCCATTATCCGCGCGCAACTTTTCACGTAGCGCCGTGACACCCGGATCGTCATAGGAGCGCGTCCAAGTTGCGCAACTTGGATCGCCGGAAACAAGGTTCATGTGCTCTGGTGTGGTTTCAATTTCGATCTCGGCGGCCTGCGAGGATAGCCCGTCTGGATTGTCGTTGTTTTTGATCGTGTCGGGGCGATTTATGAAGCCATTGGGCGGTACGTCTGCATTCCATCCAGCGTTCTTTAGAATTTCGCTCATCGTTTCTCCCTTGTCATGTCCGTCACCCAATTTCGCGCGCAATCAGGTCTTTGTACAAAGCTCTGATCCGTGCCGTTACCGGGCGGTCGCCCGTTCCTATTTGCTTGCCGTCAATTTCGCCCACGGGTGTTTGCGCGCCGAAAGTTCCGGTCAAAAACGCCTCGTCAGCCCCGTAGGCTTCGTAAAGCGAATAGTTCTTTTCAAAGACAGGAATGTCATTGGCACGGCACAGGTCGATCACCTTCTGGCGGGTCACGCCGTTCATGCAGTAATCACCGGTCGAGGTCCAAACAGCGCCTCGGCGCACGATGAAAAAATTGCAAGCGTTGGTTGTGTTCACAAATCCATGCGGATCAAGCATCAGGCCTTCATCCGCGCCAGCTTGTTCAGCTTGAAGGCAGGCAATCACGCAGTTCAGCTTGGAGTGACTGTTGTACTTGGCATCCTGGCTCATTGGCAGGCCGCGTACTTGTGGCACGGTGGCGAGACGGATGCCTTTGCTTTGCAGGTGTGTTGCGGGCTTGGAGTGCTCGATGATGGCGACAATTGTTGGGCCGAAACGGCTTAGGTTGGGGTGCTGAAACGGCTTGGCTTTGCGTCCGCGCGTGATCATCAAGCGACAATGCGCATCGGTTGTGATGTTATTGGCGGCAGCGGTTCTGTTTAAAATGTCGCGCACATCATCTCGGCCGATGCCAGGATCGAGAGAGACGGATTTCAGCGAATTAAACAGTCGATCCATATGATCGTCAAAGAATGCCCATGTGCCGTCGTATAGTCGCAACCCCTCCCACATCCCATCGCCAAGCATAAAGCCACTGTCGTAAACCGAAACCTTGGCCTCGGCTTTGGAGACGATTTCGCCGTTTACGTAGATCAGCAAACTGTCGTTGCGCGCATCGACTTCGGCATCATGGGTTGAGTGGTTTTCGGGCGCCATTTTCTTTACTTTTCTTTGGTTTCCCAAGCGACGCTAACGCAGAGCGTGCGGTTAGTCGATTGGGGATGCGGATACGCTGTCCCAGTCGAGGTCAAACTTCTGCAAATATTTACGGAGACGATCAGAGTCGTTTTGCGTCTTCCGCTTTTGCCTCGATACTCCAAAAAGTGTGCGCCCGGCAGCGCTTAAGGTGGCCGAGGTGCGGCAGGTTCGGATTACTTTGGCCAATTGCACCACATCGAAAGGGTCAACGTCCTGCGCGGCTTTGCCCATCACACCTTCGATCAATCGCGCATCCGGGTCGGCAAGCGATGTGCTCCAATCGCGGCGCAGTGTTTCGATTTCATCGCGCACCATTGCACGTGTGATCCGTCCGCGCGGAGCAAGGGTACATAGACGGCGGAGTGAACCGCTGAAATCACGGAAATTGCCGGGCCAAGCGGTGCTGGGATCAGTTGCAAATGCGAGGTATTGCGCGCGCGCATCCGCGTTAAAGCCAACCTCGGTGCCGAGGTCTTTTTCAGCGCGGGCAAGCTCGAAGATCAGATTTGCCTCGACGTCCTCTGTGCGGCTCCGCAACGGAGGCAGATCAAAGCGCCACATGGTTAGGCGCGCGAGAAGATCAGGGCGGAAGTGACCTTGGGCTGCGCGCGTGCGCAAGTCGCGGCTTGCGCCGGCGATGATTTGAAAGCGGCTCGAAATCTCGTGGTCTGATCCAAGAGGATAGAAACGCCCGGTTTCAACCGCGTGCAGGATGATCGCTTGTTCGGCCAGTCCAAGCTCGTCGACCTCATCGAGAAACAGGACACCGCCATCCGCCTCACGCAAAAGCCCACTGCGCTCTGATCCTGCTTGTCCGGCATAGCTACGGCGTTGGCCAAAGAGCATCGCCATCGCGTCAGGTCCATTAAGCGTGGCGCAATTCACATGCACCAAACGGCCTTTGATGCGGCGGCGTTCAAGTTTCAGATCGTAGATGCGCTCGGCCAACTCGCTTTTGCCAGTGCCGGTTTCGCCAAGCAAAAGGATCGGCTCGTTCGAGTTACTTGCGACCAGCTCGATCTTGTCGATCACCGCATTGTAGGCGGCATTTTTGGTGGCGATGCCGCCTTTCAGCTGATCACCATATTCGCGTGACATCTGATCAAAGCGCTGTTGCAGAGCGTTGTAGCGGCTAAGATCAAGGTCGATGACGTCGATAGTTGGTGGGCCTTCGCCACGCGGTGGACCGGTCTGGATCAGACGCGCGGGCACATTGCGGCTTTCGGTCAGCAGGAACCAGCAAATTTGCGCAACATGTGTGCCGGTCGTCAGGTGCACATGATAACGCTCGCGATCTTCGTCGAAGCCATAGGCGCGGGCAAAGTCGAACAGCTTTCCATAGACCTCTTGAAAATCCCAAGGATCATCGAGGTTCATTTGCTGCAAGAGAACTTCGGTGTCGGGTGAGAGTTCTTCAATCTCGCGTTTCACGCTGTGCGCGAGGCGGTTGAAACGAGTGTCGTGGAGCAGCTCGATGCGATCCACTGGCAAATCATCGTGCATCACAAGACTGACGCTGGGCTTCCAGCGCCGCTTTTTGCCCATATCAAGCTGGGTTCCTAAGAATCCGATGATGACGTTTCTCATGATACGATCCAAATGGATATAAAACGATATTGATCTATCGTAACAGGATCTTATCTATCGAGCAAAATCAAAAATAAACTATAAAAAACAATATATTATACGATATTTGGGTTTTTCTCTGCTTGGCCGACTCTCTATGTCAAAACATATCCACCGAAAGAGAAGGAAGAGAGAAATGGCAAACAAATCCGTGTTTGCATCGATAAAAGGCCGGTTGCTGCCGAAGGCAGATGCTAAGAACGCTCACGCGGCGCCGGCCTACGCTTATTCCGATGCACATGCTTTGGCGCAGGTCGCTGTTACAGGCACCTTCGGTGGCATGGTTTATCAATCGCCAGTGGAAGAGCTGGAGTACGTTCTTGATGTTGCGGAAAACGTGGATGTCGAGACGTTGGCGAAGACGGCCATCTATGCCCGCAAGTCGGGTCATATGAAGGATATGCCTGCGGTTTTGCTGGCGGTTCTGGCGCGTCGTGATCCGGTTCTTTTCCGGGCTGTCTTTGGCCGCGTGGTCGATAACGGCAAGATGTTGCGGACGTTCGTTCAGGTGATCCGCTCGGGTCAGACAGGGCGAAAGTCACTGGGGTCCGCCCCAAAAGCGATGGTTCAAAATTGGCTGAACACAGCCACGGACCGTGGTTTGCTGAACGCCAACATCGGCAACGACCCGTCTTTGGCGGATGTGATCAAGATGGTTCACCCAAAGCCGAAGTCGGCTGAACGTGAAGCGTTGTTTGCCTGGATCGTGGGTCGCCCTTGTGATGTTTCTGCTTTGCCGGAAGCTTTGCAAATGTGGCTTCGGTTCAAAGAGACTGGCAAGGGCGAGATGCCTGACGTGCCGTTTCAGATGCTGACACAGCTTGAGCTGTCTTCGGCCCATTGGTCGCGCATTGCGCGCAAAGGGTCTTGGCAGATGGTGCGTCAGAACCTGAACACCTTCCACCGTCACGGTGTGTTTGGTGTGACGAAGAACGTCGAGCACGTGGCTGCTTTGCTGCGTGACCCGGAAGCGATCGCTAAGGCGCGCGCATTTCCGTACCAGTTGATGGTTGCGGCGCAGAACGTGTCGGCGGACATGCCGCGCGATATTGTCGAGGCGTTGCACGATGCGATGGAAATCGCGGCAAGCAACGTGCCGAAAGTGAAGGGACAGGTTGTGATCTGCCCGGATGTTTCGGGTTCGATGACTTGGGCTGTGACTGGGTACCGTCCGGGCGCGACCTCGGCTGTGCGTCACGTTGATGTGGCTGGATTGGTGGCAGCTTCGTTCCTGCGCGCTGCGCGTGGGGTTCAGGTGTTGCCGTTCGATTATGACGTGCGCGATGTGCGTCTTGAGCCGCGCGATACGATCCTGACGAATGCCGAGAAATTGGCGGCGTTGGGGGGCGGTGGCACGAACTGTTCTGCGCCTTTGGCGTACCTGAACAAACGTGGTCGTGCACCGGATCTGGTGGTGTTCGTCTCGGACAACCAAAGCTGGGTTGATGCCCGCAGCGGTGGTCAGGGAACGTCGATGATGAAGGAATGGAATGCGATCAAGCGTCGCAATCCAAAGGCCAAATTGGTTTGCATCGACATCGCGCCATACGGCACAACCCAAGCGCAAACGCGCGAGGATGTGTTGAACATCGGCGGGTTCTCGGACGCGGTCTTTGGTCAGATCGCAGCCTTTGCCAGCGGTGAAACTGGCCCAGAGCATTGGGTTGGCGAGATCGCGAAGATCGAACTTTAGGAATGGATCAGGCAGGCAACTGCCTGATCCAACAGGAACAATTCGGAGGTGCGTGGGTTGCGTCACGCTCTGGCGAGACGTCAGATCGTCCAAAATAACGCAGGACGCCGATGCGAAGTGAAAAGAATGAACGCGGCGAATGCCGGTGGAACTATAGGATAGAGCGCTGCCCAAATAGGCAGAGGTCGCGGGTTCAAATCTCGCCTTTGCTTCCAGCGAAGTAGCTCAGGAAATCGTTTCATTGCCGACTTGTCGGCGCAACTGAATTTAAAAGGCGGAATGCCGATGGGATTACATAGTCAAATGTTCGCATCTCATCACAACTCTTGTCCGCCTGACGTGAACGAAAGGAACAATCTCGGCGAATGCCGGTGGAACTACAGTAATCAATTGGTCGCGGGTTCGAGTCCCGCCATCGCGCTTCCTGCGGTGTAGCTCAGTTTGGATAGAGCAATTGGATATGTTTCACCTCACCCTTGTCGCCGATCTCAGGGGTTAGCTCAGCCTGGTTAGAGTGTCGCACTTGGACTGCGAAGGCCGAAGGTTCAAATCCTTCATCCCTGACCAGAAAATTACGCGGGAGGAATGCCTGCGGGACTACAGGGAGACGCACCCTTTTTAGGGGTGAGGTGAAGACCTCAGTGCTGGTTCAAGTCCAGCCCGGTGCAAGCCGGTGGCGGAATAAATGTCTCGCAATTGCCTTGTCCTCTCACAAGGAACCGAAAGGAAACACGTCCGGGGGAATGCCCGTGGGAATACATCATCTGGAAATGACCGCCGAAAGGCTTCTCACGAACACCTTGTCTCCCGGACCCAAACAAACACGGCGAATGCCAAAAGGAACTACATCGCACCAACCTCCGGGCACTGGCTGTCAGGGTTCGACTCCCGACCTAAGCGAGCGCTCATACGGCAAACGCGCCTTCCCATTGAAGCGCGGAGCGGGCCGTCCGGGTTGTTTCTTTGTCCCTTGTCGCCGTGACTTAAATTGTTCGGTTGTAGCTCAGCGGTAGAGCGCCTGACTGTTAATCAGGATGTCGTTGGTTCGATCCCAGCCAACCGAGCCAGAAATGAAAACGAAAGGAATATCGCGGGCGAATGCCGGTGGAACTACAGATTTACCCATCTCCAGGTCGCGGGTTCGATCCCCGCCTGTCGCAGCCCTTCGGGGAGCGACGGTAGCTCAGTGGCAGAGCAGGACGTTTCGCCAACCCTTGTCGTCCGTGATTTTTGTGCGCCACGAAGGTGCCGTATTAGTAGAGTGAGATTGTGAAATGACTAATGAAGCCGAAGAATATCCCGTTACGGGTGAGCATTTGAAAGATTGGGGTCACCGTCCTGGCAAGCAGTTCCCGGACCTGTTGGTGCGTGCGAATGAGATGCGCGCTGAAGGTCTTGGCCTTGTGCGTATTCGTGCTGAGCTGGAAGGGGAAATCCCGCCTGTGCCGGACACAATGGATTTGCGGGCGACGGGTGAAGTTGCGTTTCACGAGAACATCGATTCCGGTGATCCGGATGAGGAAGACAACATCGCAAAGGTTCGGCAGACGATGACTGCTTTGATGCGTACGCCGACGATTGAGGCGGGTGCTGTGATGCCGGATGCTTGTCCTGCCGGGCCTGTTGGTACGATCCCTGTTGGGGGTGTGGCAGCGGCGCGTAATGCGATCCATCCGGGTATGCATTCGGCGGATATCTGTTGTTCAGTGATGATCACGGATCTTGGCGATGCTGATCCCAAGGCGGTTTTGGATGCGGCACAATCGGTGACGCATTTTGGTCCCGGTGGGCGTCCGCAAGGCAAGCGGTTTACGACGTCGCTTAAGCTGATGGATGCGTTTCGCGAGAACCCGTTCTTGGACAACCCAAAATCGATCCGCATGGCGCAGGAGCATATGGGCACGCAAGGTGATGGAAACCACTTCTTGTTTGTTGGGCGTTCTCGCAAAACTGGGCGCACAGCAATTGTGACGCATCACGGGTCGCGTGGTCCTGGTGCTGTTTTGTACAAACACGGGATGATTGCGGCCGAGAAATATCGCCGCGAATTGTCGCCCGAGACGTCAAAGCAGAACGCTTGGATTCCGGCTGATACCGAGGAGGGTCGTGACTATTGGGCGGCATTGCAATTGATCCGTAAGTGGACCAAGGCCAACCACAACGCGATCCATCAGGCGACGCTTGAGGCGGCGAAAGCCAATGTGGGCGATCGGTTTTGGAACGAGCATAACTTTGTCTTCAAGCGTGGTGATTTGTATTACCACGGCAAGGGCGCGACGCCTGCTTGGGATGATTATGCCTCTGACGCGACCGGATTGACTTTGATCCCGCTGAACATGTCCGAGCCCGTGCTTGTTGTACGTGGCAAGGATAAGGCGCACGGTTTGGGCTTCAGTCCACACGGGGCAGGGCGCAACTATTCGCGTTCTGAACATAAGCGGCGCACGGCGCATATGACGCCCGAGCAATTGCTCAAGGCGGAGACGGAAGGGCTTGATATTCGCTTTCACGCAGGTGGGATCGATGCGTCGGAACTGCCGTCTAGCTATAAGAGCGCGTCAAGCGTTGTGGCGCAGATCAAGTCGTATGATTTGGCTGAGATCGAAGACTATATCGATCCCTATGGCTGTATCATGGCAGGTGATGTGCCACCGTTTTGGAAGACCCGCAAAAAGGGTCGCCGTTAAATCACGCGCCACGCTGGTCACAATGGCTGGCGTGGTGCAATTAATTTGAGCTTGGAAAACCGCGACTTGCAGGGTATGTTGAACGCCGTTCAAAGGAGTGCCCATGGCTCGCGAAACTGCTAAGCGTCGCGCTGATCTGCGTGAGAAGCTGATTGATATTGCGGAAGCTGAAATCCGCGAAAACGGAATGGCGTCTTTGCGCGCACGTGGGCTTGCTGAGCAGGCGGGCTGTGCTGTTGGCGCGATTTACAACGTTTTTGAGGATTTGACGGGGCTAATTCTGGCGGTGAACGGACGGACGTTTCACCGGATGGGGAGTGAAGTTTCGGCCACCGTTGAGGATGTGAATGCTCCGGCGGTAGAGCGTTTGATTGCCATCGCAAATGGCTACCTGCATTTCGCGACGGCGAACCCAAACTTATGGCGCGCACTTTTCGAAGTTGAAATGAGCACGCAGGCTGATGTGCCAGATTGGTATATTGAAGAATTGGGGCGATTATTCACAATAATCTCACTGCCGTTGGCCGAGCTTTACCCTGACGCCGATCTTAGCGATTTGGATTTGCGCACGCGCACGCTGTTTTCATCGGTGCATGGCATTGTTTTATTGGGAACCGAGCAGCGTATTTCAGGCGTGCCGCTTGAGCGGATCGAGCAGCAAATCGCATTTCTTTTGCGAAGTATCGCTGGGGAGTAAAACGGCCCTGCTGTGATGCAGAGCCGTTTTGAAAATTATTTGGTTTGATCGTCGACTTTTGCGTCGGGAGCGTTTTTGCCAACAGACGCGACGCCGTTTTCACGGGCTGCCGCGGTGTTGTAGCTTTCTGAAGTGCCGATCACCTGGCCATTGCGTGCGCGCAGGTTGAATCTGAACTTGCCGGCTTTGGTATCTTTGCGTTCAAAACGATTGTCGTCCTGGCTGTTTTTGCGCACCGACTCGATGCCGTTCTTGCAGCTGGCTTTTTGTTTATAGCCTTCGCTTGCCAGAATGATCTGGCCATTGCTCGCCTTTAGGCGAAAACGGCTTTCGCCCTTTTTGTCGGTGTACATTTCAAACTTGCCTGGCATGGATCTTTTTCTCCCTTTTGGTAGATCTCGCGGATTTCATACAATCTGCAGCGGAATGCGCGGAAAATAAATGGATTAGTTTTGCTGATCGACATTGTCGGTTACGTTTTCGCCACACTCACACCTAAAGAGTGCGCGTCATGAAGACTGAATTGGGGTCCAATTCATAGCCTTCGAACGGCGGGCATTCCGCAAAACCATGACGGGCATAAAATGAACGAGCGGGCGCAAACGCGTCCTGACTGCCCGTTTCCAAACTCACTTTTTTCAAGCCTGCATTGCGCGCGGCGTCCAGTAGGTGAATTAGAATAGCATCTGCAAGACCACGCCCACGGTCGCGTTCGCGCACGTGCATCGACTTTAGTTCGCCATGCGAAGACGACAGCTTTTTCAGTGCACCCATGGCCACAGGTGTGTTGTTTTCGTAGGCGGCGAAAAATTGCGCATCGGCATCAGCTAAGTCGCTCGCATCCATCGCATGAACGCTACAGGCGGGCGAGGAAGCATGCATCAGTTTAAGATGCGTGGAAATGAGAGGAAGAATTTCAGGATCGGTCGGCGCGACCAAACGGATATCTGCGCCTAGTGAGTCCACGCGCCACGTCGGTTGGTCGCAAAATTATCGCCATACCCGCCCGGTCGCACGTTTTGCTTGCGCGCTTTGGGCTCTTGCACAACCGCATCAATGCCGTGTTCTTCGGCATATTCTAAAGCGGCTTCTTTCGTTGGAAAAGCGAGCCGCACTTGGGCTTGCGTGTCGCTAGACGACGTCCAACCCATCAACGGGTCCACCTCGCGTCCTGCATCATTTACATGTTCCAAAACCCAGTCGCGGCTTTTGCCCATGCCTGAAGACATGGCGGATTTGGCGGGGCGATAGATGCGTGCTGTCATGGCGTGTTCCTTAGCTTAGTTTTGCTAACGGAAAACCAACGGCAAGATCAAGGGGGTTTGGAAGGATTGAGAGAGCACCGGCCAGACATTGAGGAGCGAGGGGTGGGTGGGTCGCGTGTCTGGCCGATGTTCCGTTCTGCTGCTTAGTGTCTTTTGTATTGCACTATTAAGGTTAAGTGGCAACAGTTAATTCTATCTTAGGTTGTAATAGCATTTAACCTGTTCTTAAGAAAGGTTGATTTCTGTCCGGTGCGATTAACCAATTGACGCTTGAATAGGAACAAATAGGGATCAAATACTAGGTGACCCAAAAGGAATCACCTTAATGTCCTCTGAGCCTATCCTGAATTCTCCCGCACCAGATGTGCGAACCCGTGAAAAGCTTGAAGGCGGGCAGGCGTTGCGGATGGAAACCGAATTTGAACCCGCAGGCGATCAGCCAACGGCAATTGTTGAGTTATCCCAAGGGGTGAACGACGGCGAGCAGAACCAAGTGCTACTTGGGGCCACTGGGACAGGTAAGACCTATACAATGGCCAAGGTGATTGAAGAGACGCAGCGCCCTGCGATTATTCTGGCACCGAACAAGACACTGGCGGCCCAGCTTTATGGTGAGTTCAAAGGGTTCTTTCCTGACAATGCAGTGGAGTATTTCGTCAGCTTTTATGACTACTATCAGCCCGAAGCTTATGTCGCGCGGTCAGACACTTACATCGAAAAAGAAAGCCAGATTAACGAGCAAATTGATAGGATGCGCCACTCGGCGACACGCGCTTTGCTGGAGCGGGATGACGTGATTATCGTTGCGTCTGTGTCGTGCATTTATGGTATCGGCTCGGTTGAGACCTACGGGGCTATGACGCAGGATTTGATGGTTGGTGCCGACCTTGATCCGCGAAAGTTCATCGCCGATTTGGTGGCACAGCAGTACAAACGCAATGATCAGGCGTTCTTTCGCGGTACTTTTCGGGTGCGCGGTGATGTGATTGAGGTGTGGCCTGCTCACCTTGACAGTCGTGCATGGCGGTTCGATTTTTTTGGCGAGGAACTGGAGAACATCACCGAGTTCGATCCGCTGACTGGAGAGAAGACGGATACGTTTGAGAAAATCCGGATTTATGCGAATTCGCACTATGTGACACCCAAGCCAACGATGCAGCAGGCGATCATCTCTATTAAGGAAGAGCTTAAGCTGCGGCTGGACCAACTGGTGAATGAAGGCAAGTTGCTAGAGGCGCAGCGTCTGGAGCAGCGCACAAATTTTGATCTTGAAATGTTGGAGGCCACGGGGGTTTGCAATGGGATCGAGAACTATTCTCGGTATCTGACGGGACGTGCGCCTGGTGAGCCGCCGCCAACACTTTTCGAATTTATACCAGACAATGCGATCGTTTTTGCCGATGAAAGCCACGTCAGCGTACCGCAAATTGGCGGCATGTATAAGGGCGACTATCGACGCAAGTTTACACTGGCCGAGCATGGTTTCCGGCTTCCGTCATGCATGGACAACCGCCCGCTCAAATTTGAGGAATGGGATGCGATGCGCCCGCAATCGGTGTTTGTTTCGGCGACGCCGCAAAGCTGGGAGCTTGAGCAATCGGGTGGTGTGTTTGTTGAGCAGGTGATCCGCCCAACAGGTCTGCTTGATCCGCCGGTCGAGATCAGACCTGTTGAGATGCAAGTCGATGATTTGCTGGATGAAGTGCGCAAAGTCACGGGCGATGGCATGCGCACTTTGGTAACGACGTTAACTAAGCGCATGGCCGAAGATCTGACGGAATACATGCACGAGCAGGGCATCAAAGTACGTTATATGCACAGTGATATTGACACGTTGGAGCGGATCGAGATTTTGCGGGACCTGCGGCTTGGGGCGTTTGATGTGCTGATCGGTATTAACCTTTTGCGCGAAGGTTTGGACATTCCCGAGTGTGGACTAGTCGCGATTTTGGATGCCGATAAGGAGGGCTTTTTGCGCTCTGAAACCTCGCTTGTTCAAACAATTGGTCGCGCGGCGCGAAACGCTGAAGGCCGGGTGATCATGTACGCTGACAAGATAACCGGTTCAATGGAGCGCGCTTTGGGCGAGACCAACCGACGTCGAGCGAAGCAAGAGGCGTATAATCTGGAACACGGGATAACACCGTCGACTGTGAAAAAGAACGTCGAGGATGTTCTGGCGGGGCTTTATAAAGGTGACACCGATCAATCGCGCGTCACGGCCAAGATCGACAAACCGCTTGTAGGTGCGAATTTGGCGGCGCATTTGGATGGGCTGCGCGATCAGATGAACAAGGCTGCTGAGAACTTGGAATTCGAAGAAGCCGCGCGGTTGCGAGACGAAATCAAGCGGTTGGAGACGGTTGAGTTGACCGTGGCGGATGATCCGATGGCGCGGCAGGTTGCTATAGAGCAGGCGGTTGAAGCCGGGCAAAAGGCAAGCGGGCGCAGTACTGCGGGCCGTGCCGGGCAGCGCGGAGGGAATGTTAAGAGGCGGGGGCGGTGATGCCTTTGACTTTTGGAATGGACAGTCGGGTTTGAGCTCGCAACCTTTTATCGATGACAGGGACATGTAGGAAAATCCATTGGACAAACTTTTGGATGATGCGTTTCGGGTCTGGGAAGGGCTCTTTTACGCGAACAATCTTGCTGTCCGTGCTCGCCAAGTTGCATAGTTGTTCTACATCTCAGGCATGCGCTTATCAGTCCTCCTGTCCCTCCTCGCCGCTCCCGCTTTTGCTTGGGACTACTCGGCGTCTCCCATCTGCACCCTCTCGCACGCCACTGAAAAGGCCGAGCTTACCCTAACATACAACAACCGCGCTGACGCGTCCTATGCGATCGAGATTACACGCAAGGATCAGGCGTGGCCAAACGCACCGATTTTCATGATGCGATTTGATGGGTTGAGGCCCTCGGTCATTACTACAGATCGACACGTGCTGGACGGCGAAGGGCAAACACTGAAGGTGACGGATCGTGGGTTTGGTAACGTGCTGGACGGGCTTGAGTTGAACTTTATCGCAACGGCAAAATCCGGTGAGACGATGTTGATCTTTCCGCTGACTGGGGCTGCGCCGGCTGTCCGGCGGTTTCGTGCATGCGTGGCCTCGCCCGAAATATAGCGCGATTTAACGACGACGGCTGAGCAAGAGGTACATCGCCCAACTTCCCACAGCGGCAATCGCCGCGGCGACATATGTCCAGGCAGCGGCTTTCAGCACGTCGCGCGCGCCTTCCATTTCAGCTTCAGACTGAATAATGCCAAGCCCTTCAAGATGTTTTAATGCGCGTTTGCTGGCGTCAAATTCGACCGGCAGCGTGACCAGTGCAAAAAGCGAGGACGCTCCGAACATCAGCGCTCCGGCCCACATGATCGGCTGAGACTGGATCATTAGACCACCGAAAAACACCAAGGGTGCGGCGGTCGACCCGGCCTTGACGACGGGCACAATGGCCGAGCGAAACTCCATAGGCGCATAGTCGTCGGCATCTTGGATCGCGTGGCCTGCTTCGTGCGCTGCGATCCCTGCCGCGGCGATAGAAGGGACACCGTAGACCGCTTCGGAGAGCCGCAGAACCTTGCCGCGTGGGTCGTAATGATCAGACAGAACCCCCTTCACCGCTTCAATGCGTACATCCTGCAATCCCCGAGCATCCAAAACGTAACGCGCGACCTGCGCGCCAGTCAGACCGTGGCCCAGTGGCACCCGCGAGTATTTGGCAACCGCCGCTTTCACCCGGGATTGTGCAATTCCACCAAGAACCATGCCGGGCAAGATCAGTATCCAAATCAGTGGATCTCCAAACATGGTTGTCCTTTCCTAAAGGCCCAATTCGGCGCGTTTCTTCTTGGTGAGTTTCGCAGCGACCAGACGATAACTTTCGACAATTAGCTCTTTCAGGCTCTCGTCGCTCATCGCATCGCTTTCGTAGACTTGCAGCCATTTCATCCCACGCGAGGCGAGATAGGGTGCGGGGCGAATGCCCGGCTCAGCGCCAAGCACCTCAAAGGCGATATCGCCAACTTTGAAGGTAAAAGCGTCGTTCCCGTCGTTCCATCCACAGAGTGCGAAAACCTTGTCGCCGACTTTCCACACATCGGAATTGCCCCATTGTACGACGTGAGATGTGGCTTTCATCTCTTGGCAGAAGGCGTTGAATTGCTCGCGGGTCATGAAAGGCATGGTGGCGGCGTTGCGAAGATTTGGCAAGCCAAGGCTTGGCCCAACAGCCATTGGCCAAGACCCCTCGACCCACCGTTTGAGCCGCGATAGGCTTGCGTTAAACAAGGGAACGCCAATGCCAGACTTTCATCTCTTTTCAAAAGGGCCGCGCCCGGTGGCGCCGTTTTCTCATGCGGTTGAGGCTGATGGTTGGGTTATTCTTACCGGGCAGATGCCGACAGACCCTGAGGCACCCGATGCCCCCTTGCCCGGAGGCGTCGAGGCCCAAACGCGCCGAGTGATGGACAACCTTGCCCTGATCCTTGGAGAGTTGGGATTGGATTTGAGCCACGTTGTTCAATGCCGTTGTTTTTTGACCGAGTTCGAGCGGGACTATGCGGCTTTTAACGAAACCTACCAAAGTTACTTTGATCCCGACCGCCGACCTGCGCGTACGACCGTGGGTGTTACTGCGCTTGCTGTTGGGGCTTTGGTTGAGATCGACTGTATTGCAAAGCGGCCCTGATTCTATGGCGCAAGACCCGATCAGACCTGTGGACACAGACGCGCGCGCATTGGCAAAGCAACTGATTGCCGAGGCACGGTTCGGAGCTTTGGCGGTTGTGCAAGAAGGGCGCCCGAGTGTGACACGGGTTGCCATTGCAATGGGAGAGGATGGCCTTCCGTTGACGCTTGTCTCTGATTTATCTGCACACACTAAGGCTCTGCGCGCTGATCCGCATTGCTCAATTCTGTTGGGTGAGCCCGGGGAAAAGGGGGATCCGCTTACCCATCCGCGCATAACGCTCCAAGTGCGGGCTGAATTTGTTGAGAAGACGGATGTTTTGGTTTCGCGCTATTTGGCTTTTCAACCAAAAGCGAAGCTTTATATCGGATTTGCGGATTTCCATTTTGCGCGGCTGGTACCAAGCGAGGCATTTTTGAATGGTGGGTTTGGCAAGGCTTACCATTTGAACCCGCAAGACTTGCGAGCCTAGTCTAAAGGAAGCCTTGCCAAGTTCAGCTTTCCAGCCGTTTTATGGCTACGATCTGATGATCGTCCTGCCACACCACCCGCCCCGGCGTGAGGCTCTTTTGCTCTTCGATGAACACGCCGATGTCGTTCAGCAACCATGCCAGATATCTTGCACGCGCGACGTATTCTGAGGCGGTTGCACGAAACCAGCAAAGGCCGCTGATTTCGCCTTTGCTGTAGGGGCGATAATACAGCCGACGTGGAAAGCCTAGGTGTTCATTAAACCAAGCGCATTCGCGTCTGATTTCGCTTAGTTGCCAAGACTGTGCATCGCTGTTCCCGACCGATCCCGCAGACTGAAATAGGCCAATGTAGCCGCGCGAGCAATCGTCATAACTAATGCCCTGATATCGAATAAACATGACGGAGTTCCCGCGCTGAGCGGGCCTTTCTTTTTAAACCAAAATGCCGAATGGCGCCTGCAAAAACAGGGCAGTGCGTTCAGCCGATCGGGGTCAAAAAGAAAGTCATTGGCCTTATCCCTAAAGAATAGGAGAGTGTTAGACTTGCTTGTGTCTGGCCGTCAAGGCAACGAACTGTTTCGAGGTTGTTGAGATTAGTCGAAAACTGGCGCATACAGCCATTTAGCGGTCCCGTAGCTCAACTGGATAGAGCACCTCACTTCTAATGAGGGGGTTCGGGGTTCGAGTCCTCGCGGGATCGCCAACTTGAGTTTGGCTAGGTTCAGCGCTCTGATCAGAGATTTACGCTTCCTTGATACTAAGAGCGGATTTTGCGCCGAGACTTCTTGGACACAAACAAAGGTTCTGAAAGAGATTTTGTGTGAAGGTTCTTTTCGTTCATCAGAATTGCCCTGGGCAGTTTAAGCACCTTGCGCCTAGCATGGCCGCAGATGGGCATGAGGTATTGTTTATCACCCAAGAAGGTAAGCCAACGCCGCTGGGTGTGAAAAAAATCGAATATGCCGCACATCGCAAGGTAACGCCGAAGATTCACCCCTATCTTGTAGGCACAGAAGCGGCGGTTTTGAACGGACAGGCTGTGGCGCGAATTGGTTTTGCTTTGCGGTCGAAGGGATACGCACCTGATGTGATGATTGGTAATCCGGGCTGGGGCGAGACGCTTTATTTGAAAGACGTTTGGCCAGAAGTGCCGCTGATTTCGCTGTGCGAGTTTTACTATAACGGCACTGGGTCCGATGTCGGGTTTGATCCAGAGTTCGCGACCGGGCCAGACGCCAAGTTGCGTGCGCGCACACGCGCCTCTCAGCATCTTTTGGCGATCGAGGCGGCAGACCATGCCTATTGCCCAACAAAGTGGCAACGCGCGCAGTTTCCGCGCGTTTATCAAGACAAAATCAGCGTGATACATGATGGCATTGATACCGACCTGATTGCGCCAAACGCGCAGGCTGAGTTTACTTTGCCCAGTGGTCAAAAACTTACTCGAAACGACGAGGTGTTGACTTACGTGTCGCGCAATCTGGAACCCTATCGCGGGTTTCACTCGTTTATGCGCGCGCTGCCTGGCATCCTTAAGTCACGCCCAAACGCGCAAGTTGTTGTCGTTGGAGGTGACGAGGTAAGCTATGGTAGCCGACCCAAAGGTGGCGGCTCTTGGCGCGAAGCGATGCTTGCAGAAGTTGGGACTTTGCCCGCTTGTGTACATTTCACCGGTCGAATTCCTTACGCCGACTACCTTGCGTTATTGCAGATTTCCTCTGTGCATTTCTATTTTACGTACCCCTTCGTTTTGAGTTGGTCGATGCTAGAAGCTATGGCCGCGGGTGCTTTTGTCGTTGGGTCTAATACACCGCCCGTGGCTGAAGTGATTGAAGATGGGGTCAACGGTTGGTTGGTCGATTTTTTTGATACCGACCTAATCGCCAAGACGGTCACAGCAGCTCTGAAAGCGCGAAACCAACAGGAGATGCTGCGTGCCCAAGCGCGCCAGACGATTGTCGACAGTTATGACTTAAAAGCTTGTCTCGCCAAACAAAGAGCATTGATTGAGACCGCGGTAACCGGGAATTAACGCTGAGTGACTTAGGTACGTTCGAAGCAGGAAGCTTGGAGCGCGCTGGGTCAATGAGCAACGACACGATCAATGGCGGCGACGGCAACGACACGATATTTGCCGGTATCGGCGATGACTTGGTTCTTGGTGGTGCTGGTGACGATGTCATCTTTGATGGTAGCGGGAACGATACGATCCGCGGTGACGAAGGCAACGACACCATTTGGCTGGCCAGTGGTTCAAACGACGGCAATGATCAGATCAACGGCGGATCGGGCATTGATGGTATTGTTGAAGACCTAAGCGCGGAAACTGGGCAGTCCATTTCAATCTATGCCAACCTATCCTCCGGCCAACACTACATCGTTGAAACGCCCGGTGTAGGTGTCGACACCTTAAGTGGTATCGAGAATTTCCGCCTGATTGGTGATTTCAATGCTACGATTGTTGGCACGTCTGATGGCAACCTGCTGCAAAGCGATGCAGGCGCGGATTCGCTTTCCGGGCTAGAAGGCGCCGATACGCTCGAAAGTGGCGATGGCAACGATACACTGATCGGTGGACAGGACGCCGACAGTCTTATTGCCGGGGCAGGTGACGATCTTATCTTTGTGGATAATGCGGGTGACTTTGTTGACGGTGGTTCAGGAACAGACCGCGTCATCATTGATACCACAAGCGGAATTGCCGTTACAATCAGTGGTTGGAGTGATGTTGAGCGCGTCGACAGTGCGGCGGGTGCCGACACGTTGGATGCGTCAGGGTATGGGCAATCAATTAACCTAATTGGCGGTGTTGGTGCCGATAGTCTTGTTGGTGGGTTTGAATCTGATCAACTTCAGAGCGGAAACGGTAATGACACGCTAATTGGCGGTGCCAGGCAGGATTTCCTTTTTGGTGATGCAGGCGCGGACCGTATGGAAGGTGGGCAAGGCAACGACCAATTCTACGTCGATGATCCCAACGATGTTGTCATTGGCGGCCTTGATGTTGATCGCGTCCTGATCGTGAACTCCGGTGGCCTTAACCTCGATCTGTCTGGTTGGAGTGGTGTTGAGCGTATTGACGGCAATTCAGGCAGGACGTGCGGTTGGATTGCTGGGAAGAAACGGTGCTGGTAAATCAAGCTTGCTGCAGATGATTGCGGGGACCATGCGCCCGAGCAAGGGGAGCATTGACATTGGTGGTACGGTGTCTTGGCCTGTTGGATTTGCCGGAAGCTTTCATGGTGATCTGACTGGGCTTCAAAACACACGGTTTGTTGCGCGCATCTATGGTGTTGAGACCAATCAGCTTGTCGCATTTGTTGAAGATTTCGCTGAGCTTGGGCATCATTTTCGCCTGCCGTTCCGCTCTTACAGCCAAGGCATGCGCGCAAGGCTTGGGTTTGCGATGTCGATGGGTATTGGCTTTGATTTCTACTTGATTGATGAAGTCACAAGCGTGGGAGATGCGGCTTTTCGCGAAAAATGTGGAAGAAATGCTTGCCTATCGGCTTGGTACTGCGGGCGCTATTGTTGTGTCGCACAATCTTGGGTTTCTGCGGCGTGTCTGTGATTCTGGAGTGGTGATCGAAGACGGCATCGCGGATTGGTTTGATGATGTGAATCTTGCAATTCGGGCGCACCGTCAAATCATGGAACTGTCACCCGCTTAGTTTAGTGATTTTGGCGCGCGAAGGTAGATCATCATGCAAACGCCCATCAAGGCCATCGACACTAGGAAAGGTGCGCCGGGAAAATAGACCGGTGCATCATCGGCGGCAAACTTTGCAAACACATAGGCCATCATCGGTGGTCCAATCCCCATCGCCAAAGCATTTGAAGAGGCCAAAACGCCTTGAAGCTCGCCTTGGCTGTCATCGGGGGTTTTCTTGGACATCATTCCTTGGATTGCTGGGGTCACGACCGCTCCTAACGCGGTGAGCGGGGTGAGCAGCAGCGCGAGTGTTCCGTTGGTGACAAGCGCCAGAAACAGAAACGCAATCGCGTTGAAGACAATGCCATAAATGACCGTCCCGCGATCGCCGAACCATTTTAGGTAAATCCGGATCAACCCACCTTGCACGATCGCCATCATGATTCCAAACGCACCGAGCGAAAGACCGATGACCTTGGGCGACCAGCCAAAGCGTTCTTCGGTGTAAAAGGCCCAGATCGCGGGATAGACCCAAAAGGCGACTTGATAGACAAAAAAGACGATCAGCAATTTGCGCATTGCTGGGTTCAGTGTCACGCTTCGAAAGGCACCAATGGGGTTGGCGCGGCGCCATGAAAAGGCTCGTCGATTCTTGTCTGTGACAGTTTCAGGCATCACAAAATACCCAAGAACGCCAGTTGCGCCGACCAAAACAGCAGCGGCATAAAACGGAGCACGAGTGCCAAAATCGGCCAGAAGCCCACCAAGCGGCGGGCCTAGAATAAATCCGATGCCAAAAGCCGCTCCGAACAATCCAAAGCGGACGGCCTTTTCTTCGGGCGTAGAAATGTCGGCCATTACAGCGGCGGTCGTGGCAGGTGTTGCAGCGGTGATCCCGCCAATGATCCGGCCCAATAACAAAAGCCAGTAAGTGTGTGCTAAGGCCATTACAATGTAATCCAAAGCCATAACAGCGAGCGATATCAAAAGGATAGGGCGGCGGCCAAAGCGATCAGACAATGCGCCCAAAAGAGGTCCGAAGAAAAACTGCATAGCTGCAAAAACGGCCGTAAGAAGGCTTCCCCAAAAGGCGGCATTGGCTAAGGCAAAGCCACCAACGTCGCGCAAAAGCGTCGGCATGATCGGTAAAATAAGAGAGATGCCGATGGCATCAATCATAGTCGTCAGCAAAATGAAAGTCAGAGTAAGCCGCATTGCTTACCGGCATACGATGCGGGATCGGGCAGGGGAAGGGGGATCAACGCCCGCGGCTAGAACCCGTCACGTGTGAGCGATGTCTTTCAAAAACCCTGTAAGAAGCCTTGCATATTCTTCGGGTTTCTCAACGCACGGCAAATGGCCTGCGCCACGGATAAGCTCGAAACGGCTGCCTTTGATCAGATCAGCTGTTTCGCGCACCAAGTCGGGCGGGGTGGAGCCATCCTCGCTACCTGCAATGGCAAGGGTGGGCAGGCTTAGGCTGGCGGTTGTTGTGTAAAAGTCAGTGCCGGAAATAGCGGCAGAGCATCCCATGTAGCCTTGATCAGGCTGGCGCACCAACATCTCTCGCCATAAGGAAATTTCTGGTGACTGGCGAAAGGATTTGGAAAACCAACGCTCCAGAATCGACGCTTCAAGCGCTTTGATCCCGCCATTTTGCACAGCGTCGATCCGATCCTGCCACATATCTGGTGTGCCGATCTTCATTGCTGTGTTCGATAGTACCATGGCCCGCAGCTGATCCATGCGTTTGACCGCCAAGCCTTGGGCGATCATACCGCCAATGGAAAGGCCAACAAAAACTGCATCGCGAATGTCGAGATAGTCCAACAAATGCGCCGCATCCGAGATAAGCGTGCCCATGGTGTAAGGCGCAGGTGGGCAGGTTGTTAGACCATGACCTCGCATGTCATAACGGATCAGGCGCAGGTCCTTCGGAAGATAGGGAAGGATCGGGTCCCAAAGCCGCAAATCAGTCCCCAGTGAATTCGCAAAAACTACGGGGCGCCCATCCACCGCGCCATCATCGCGAAAATGCACATCGATGTCATCAAGTCTGGCAACGTTCAAAACGGTACTCCCACATATTGTTCAGCCATAGCGGCCTTTGCTGCATCACTCTTTTCCAAAAAGGCCAACTCGCTTTCCTGCAATTTTTGATCCAGATTGGTTTGCTCAGGAAAGCGGTGCATCAACTGAGTAAACCACCACGAAAAACGGATTGCCCCCCAAACCCGTGCCAAAGCTTTGTCAGAATACTGATCCAGCGCTGCTTTGTCGCCAGCGTAGTTCGCAATCATCGCATCTGACAGATAGTGCACATCGCTGAACGCTAAATTCAAACCTTTGGCCCCTGTGGGGGGCACGATATGCGCGGCGTCTCCGGCTAGGAAAAGTGCGCCCCAACGCATTGGTTCGGAGACAAAAGATCTTAGCGGCGCGACTGATTTTTCGATTGATGGGCCCGTTACCAAAGCTTCTGCGGCGTCATTAGGGATACGTCTGCGTAGTTCGTCCCAGAACATGTCGTCGCTCCATGCGTCTGGTTTGTCGGTGAGCGGGCATTGAATGTAGTAGCGTGAGAGTGACGCGTTGCGTTGCGAGCAAAGGGCAAAACCGCGCGCGTGATTGGCGTATATAAGTTCTTCGCTTGCTGGGGGTGTCTCGCTTAGCATGCCCAGCCAGCCGAACGGGAAGGTACGTTCAAATTCTTGGCGTTTGTCCTTTGGGATGTGCTGGCGACTGACCCCATGAAATCCGTCGCAACCAGCTATAAAATCGCAATCGATACGTTCGGCTTTCCCGTGTCTTTCAAAGGTCACGTAGGGTGCGCTGCTCTCTAGATCATGAAGCGCCACGTTGCTTGCCTCTTCAATGACGACGCCGTCCATCGCGTCCCGAGCTGCATAAAGGTCCGTAGTGACTTCGGTTTGTCCGTAGACATAAACAGATTTGCCGGTTGTGCTTTGAAAATCAACGCGGAAACTGTGGTTGCGGGCAGACAGAAGTGTGCCGTCGTGCTGGATTTTTTCGCGATCCATCCGTCCGGCTACACCGGCTTTGCGTAAAAGCTCGGTGCTGCCTTCTTCCAAAACGCCAGCACGGATTCGTGCGAGAACGTAGGCGCGAGTGTTGCGTTCAAGAACAACAGTATCGATGCCAGCGCGGTGCAACAGTTGCGACAACAATAGTCCGGAGGGACCGCCACCGATGATACAAACCTGAGTACGCAAGAAACTCTCCCTAAAGTGTCATCAAAGGGAGATTGGTTGTCTGTGTCAATTAGTTTGAGTTTAAAGCCAACGCTTCTGCAAACACGTCTGCGTCGACATTTCCTCCTGAGGCCACCGCAATAACATCGCCAGCGCCTTGCGATTTGAACAGCGCCGCGGCCAGCGCGACAGCGCCGCCGGGCTCTAGGACCACTTTGAAATGAAAAAAGGCGATGATCATGGCGCGTTGGGCCTCTGCATCGGTTACGGTTATACCGTCGCCGCAATGTGTCTTCATGATCGGGAACGTCAAATCACCCGGCGCGGGCGTCAGGATGGCGTCACAGATTGATCCTGTGTATTGCGCATTGCTTTGGATTATACCGGAGGCAAGGGAGCGTGTTACATCGTCGAAACCTTGTGGCTCAACAGGATGCACGCGGAAACTGGGCGCGCGATCTGCCAGAGCCAAAGAGATCCCAGAGGTTAGCCCGCCGCCGCCACAACAGACCAAGACCTGAGCATCGGTGACACCAAAGTCGGCCGCTTGCGTGGCAATTTCGAGCCCGACTGTACCCTGTCCAGCTATGACGTCCGGGTTGTCAAAGGGTTTGATCAAGACCAGCCCGCGTTTTTTGGAGAGCTTTTCTCCAATGGCGTCTCGATCCTCTGCTGCACGGTCATAAAGAATCGTTTCCGCTCCATAGGTGCGCGTGTTCTCGATCTTTAGGCTTGGCGCATCGGAGGGCATGATGATTGCCGCGTTTACGCCTAGCTCTTTGGCAGCAAGGGCAACGCCTTGCGCGTGGTTGCCAGAAGAGAACGCAAGCACACCACGTTGGCGCGCATCGGCATCAAGCGCAGAGAGAGCCGCGCGCGCGCCGCGATACTTGAACGAACCGGTCTTTTGCAGGCACTCAGCTTTCAGAAAAATGCGCCGTCCAACTTTCGCATCCAGCAGTGGAGCGTTCAGCAAAGGTGTGACACGTGCATGGCCGCTCAATCGTTTTTTGGCGGCGAGGATACGCTCGAAATTCATTTGATCAGCGCCAACCAATCACCAAGCGCGCTTAGAGCGAGTGGTTCATCAAGAAACGGCACGTGTCCGCGCTGAGGGACATCAGCGAATACCATATCGCTGCGACGCGCTTGCATCTTTTGCGTGGTCTCCATTGTAAGAAGGTCAGAATTTTCGCCTCGGATCAGTGCCAATGGCAAACCTTCCAGCGCATCAAACAATGGCCACAGGTCAGGCATAGGCTGGTCCGCCGTGGCCAGCACCGCATCGCGCAAGGCGGGATCGTAATTGATCTTCAGTCCTTCGCTCGTCTCGACGTAATGCTTGCGCACTTCTTCGCTCCAGCGGCTCTCGGGTACATTGATGAAGCCGGCTAACAGCTGCGCACGCATGGCGGTCGCTTCGCGGTATGTCTTTTGAGTGGGGTTTTTGCCGATGTAGTTGCGGATCACTTCAAGACCCGCCTCGGGTAGTTCGGGGCCTATGTCGACCAGACAAACTCCGCTAAGCCTGTCCTTGGCAAATGCCGCCAGCGCCATTGCAATCAACCCACCGCGCGAAGTGCCCAGAATGGCCGCTTGGCTCAGCTCAAGATGATCCAACAGAGCAATCACATCCTGCGCCTCTTGGGGAATGGTATAGGTCTGCGCCCCTGACCAGCCAGATTTTCCGCGACCGCGATAGTCTAAGCGGATAAGACGCACATCGTTCAAGTGCGGTGCAACGTAGTCGAAATCGCTGCCGTTTCGCGTCAGACCGGCAAGGGCCAGAACGGGTATGCCTTGGCCTTCGTCAGAATAGTAAAGCACTGTGCCATCGGTGGCGGAAAACTCAGGCATTAAACACTTCCCGCAAGGTTTGGGATTGTGGAGAGTTCGGATAGTTCATGGCTTGGTTTGCCGGGAAGCCGGTCCATTGGATCTCCTGCTCTGTTTGCCCAGACAGTGTTAAACCCATAGGCGGAAGCATAGGCAGCATCCCAGCCATTTGAGGACACGAACAAAACTTCGTCCGGTTCCGTTCCAAATTCGGTTGCGACCATATCATAGACAGCGCGCGCAGGCTTGAAGACCCCAACGTCCTCAACAGATAATGTCACATCAAGCCATTCGCCAATGCCTGAGAAATCGACAGCGCCTTGCAGCATATCGGGCGTGCCGTTTGACAGGATAGCAGTTTGGAAACCGGCGGCTTTCAACTCCGCCAGCATGCGCGGGACTTCTTTGAAAGCCTCAAGCTCCCAATAAAGCGCCAAAAGCTCTTCGCGCAGTTCTGCGTCATCAAGCCCATTAGCCTCCATCGCCCAATCAAGCCCGTCTTCGGTTACCTGCCAAAAAGTGGTGTGATCGCCAGCCGCTGCGCGCAGCCACGTGTACTGCAACTGTTTGGTGCGCCAATCCGCAGCCAGTTTTTGCCAGACATCCTTAAGCGCTGCGTGACCGGGTTGTTCCGCTGAGCGGCGTGCGGCCGACGCAACATCAAACAGTGTGCCATAGGCATCAAAAACGCAGACTTTTATGGGCATGGGCGGTCTCCTTTGCGATGCGCAATCTGACACGGGCGTGTCTTGGGATAAAGCAGTTTGCTTTACACCGCACGCTAATCATGGTGGGTTCCTGCAACCGTAAAAAACCGAAAGATATACCCGTGCCCGAAGCAAAAAGTGGCGATACAGTTCGCATTCATTACACCGGAACCTTGGCTGATGGATCGACCTTCGACAGTTCGGTCGGACGCGACCCGCTAGAATTCACGCTTGGATCAGGTCAGGTCGTGCCAGGGTTTGATAAGGCGGTGGATGGGATGAGTGTGGGCGAGGAAAAGACAACGGTGATTGCGCCTGCGGATGCTTACGGCGAAAGCCACGAAGGAAACATTCAGGCATTTCCCCGCGATAAATTCCCAGATGACATCCCGCTTGAGATTGGCACGCAGCTTCAAATGTCGATGCCAGATGGGCAACCGATCATGGTCACTATTTCCGAGGTAAGCGAGGAAGAAGTGAAGTTGGATGCGAACCATCCTTTGGCTGGCAAAGAACTAACGTTTAAAATCGAGTTGGTTGAGATCGTTTAGCGCTCAAAAGCTTGCTGGACCCGGTGCGCGCAACGCGCAAAGATGACTGCCATGAATGAAGCGCTAAAATCACTCATTATCGACGCCCAAACATCTATTCGCGAGGCGCTGGGCGCGATTGATCGTTCCAAGCGCCAGATTGCTTTGGTTTTAGACGGTGATGGCAAGCTTTTGGCGACTGTGACTGATGGCGATGTACGGCGCGGTATTCTCAAAGGCGTTGATTTGGACGGGCCGGTCGCGCAGGTGATGCACACGACGCCCACCACATTGACGCAAGGCGCTCCGGACGCCGAAGCGCGCCGTTTGATCCGAGAGCGCAAACTTCAACATGTGCCTGTGCTAGATGGGCAAGGGCTTCTGGTTGATCTGGCGACCGTTTCCGAACTGTTTGGGGTAACGCCAAATGACACCCGCGTTGTTCTGATGGCCGGGGGGTTGGGCACTCGATTGCGCCCGCTGACTGAGAACACGCCAAAGCCAATGCTAACGGTGGGCGGCAAACCATTGCTGGAACAGATCTTGGGCGTTTTTGCTGATCAGGGGTTTTGGAAGATCTCGATCTCGGTCAATTACCGCCGCGAGATTGTGCAGGATTATTTCGGCGACGGATCAAAGTTTGGCGTCGATATCGAATACATTGAAGAAGATCAGGCGATGGGCACGGCGGGTGCTCTTTCGCTGCTAAGCAAGCGCCCCGATGCGCCCTTCATCGTAATGAACGGCGACCTGTTGGTGTCGCTGCAATTTGCCGAGTTGCTGAAATTTCACAACGATTTGGGTGCCGCAGGCACCTTGGTGGTGCGTGAGTACGAGCACCAGATTCCTTATGGTGTTGTGCGATCTGCGGAGAACTTGATGACTGGGATCGAAGAGAAACCAACCGAGCGCTATTTCGTGAACGGTGGCATTTACGTGCTTTCACCCGATGCGCTTGATCACGTTGTCCCGGGCAAGCCACTTGATATGCCAAGTTTGCTGACCGCCCTCACTGGGTCGAACCAGAAGGTGGGGGTCTTTCCATTGCGTGACTATTGGCGTGACATTGGGCAGATGGATGACCTGGAAGCGGCGCGTTCTGAATTTGACAGTGTTTTCAAAGGCTAATGTTAGTCGGGGCAAATCTAACGCTGTTGCTTGGGCCCCAAACCCGCCTTGCGTTGGCGATTAATTCGATTGTGCGCCAACAGCACGCCGTCTTGTCCCAAGGTGGGTTGCGGGCTTTGCCTGCGCGACTGGCACAACCTTTGGTACGGCGTAATATGGACCCCAGTGAGCCGCTTGATGCCCGTCGCGAAGCCTTTTCAGAAGACACCGAAGGCCTTACTTTTTTGTCAGCCGTTAGCTTTCTTGGCCCACCTCCTGTCAGCCTTGGACAAAGAGAGCTTTTGCCGGAAGCCGAACGCTGGCTTGCGTCCTTGGGCGAACTTTCACCGCGCTCGCACCTAGTCTTAACGATAGACCGCCTTCCTGACTTTTTCATCGCGGCGGGCTCTGCTCCGTTAGAGCGCCGCGTGCGCGCAACTCCTTGGGAAGTTCTCTACGAGCTAAGCTGGTCGGATTTGATCGATGAGATTTTGGTCGCGCTTCCTGATTGTAAGTTGTCTGTACTTACACCCGACCTTGCAGCGGTGCGTTCTCCCGAAACCCTCAAATTGCTGTTTGGGGATGCCGCAGAAGGGCTTCCCGATCCGTATTTTCTGTTGCGCTCAATGATCTCACAAACCGGACGTATGGTCCTTGATCGCGTTTTGGCAGAAGGCAAACCAAAGCTCGCCACGTTGGAAGAATTGCGCGCGTCCTTCGGGCCTGCTGCTACTCCTGAGGAAATTCATGAACGGCTGGGTATAGATAAACTGACCCAGACCCTATTGAATCAACGTTTCGATGAAGACCTTGAAGCCATCGGTGAAATGCCTGGTATCGAGGTACTTTGATGCCTTTGGAACAGCGTCTTATTCAGGCGACTCGATTTGGGGATGAGCTTGTTTTGGGCGCGGTTTCTACGCCTGAGGGTGTGCTGGCCGCGTTTCCAAAATCCGTCCCACCGGATGTTTTAGCGGGCTTAAAGCGTATCGATACAGGTCGCGGCAGTTTGGCATATGTCCCGGATGGAACAGTTGAGAATGTTTCACTATCCGAGTTGAACTTGCTTGAAGACCGTCGCGTCTTGCTTGCTTTGCGTAATGGCGAAACACCACAGGCTGCTTTTGAGTGGGTGCAATACCACAGCGACCTCTGTGGTGTTGAAGGTGTGTTGATTTTCAATCGCGCGGCACCGCATAGCGATGATTTTGCAGATGATATACAGCGTCTGTTGAAGGACGACCCGTGTACAGTTCTGGTGGTTCAGGCCGATACTCCCCTTGGGCGCGAAGATGCGCCCGACGCCCGTGATCCGCTGTTGGCACCAGCGTTGCGCGGCGATATCAGCGCAGTTGCACCCGATAAATGGCATGCCCCATTGGCAGAGTTGACGCTTTATGAGTTGCTGCGCCATCGCTTTCTGGCGTGCACCAACACCGTTGCGCTTTTGGACATATCTGATTTTCTGCTGCCAAATGCGCTTTCGCCATTTGAAAGTGCCTTCAAATACCCGGGTAAAGCAATTCCATTGCAAGGAAGCGAGATTTACCCGTGGCGTTTACGCCAGTCGCGAGCTGCACCCTTTCGTGATCATATTGCTAAGCGGCGCGGCGAAAGGCGACGGTTGCTCAGTTGGTGTGCGGCGCCGATGACTTTGCCAAGCGACTGCGTTTGGCAACCTGGTCGCCCTTTAGGCGTATCCGCAGCCGAAAACAGCGTTTCTTATGTGCGCGCCATGGGCATGGTGTATCCCGGCGTTGCCGTTGATCGTATTGTGAAAAAAGCTGATCTGGTTGAAGTGCCTCAGCTCATTGAACTGGCGCAAAGCCGTGGTCATAAGCCGATCCGACTTCCTGTTTCCGCGTCCATCTCCGCTCGGCCTCAGAACGGGTCAGTCGCAATTGTCAGCGTGATGAAAAACGAAGGGCCTTTTGTGCTTGATTGGATCGCGCACAACCGTGCCATCGGCGTGGATCGGTTTCTGATCTACACCAATGATTGCGCGGACGGCACGGATCACTTGCTTGATCTGCTAGAAAATGAAGGCGTTGTGCGACGGGACAATCCGTTTCGTAGCACCGAGCAAACACCGCAATACGCCGCTTTTAGTGCAGCCGAGCGCGAGGACGTTGTCACCTCGGCAGACTGGCTTTTGACGCTGGATGTGGACGAATACATCAATATTCATGCAGGTGAAGGGCGTTTGAGCGATTTGTTCGACGCTGTGCCTGAAGCGCACGTGATTTCCATGCCTTGGCGACTTTTTGGCAATTCTGACAAGCACGTTTTTCAGGATGTGCCGGTCACTGAACAGTTCACCAAAACGGCTCCCGAATTCATGCCGCGCCCTTATCAGGCATGGGCGTTCAAATCGCTCTACCGCAATGCTGGGCTTTTCAAGCGGCTTGGTGTGCACAGACCCAAAGGTGTTCAGGGGCGGATGCAAGACAGCATCTCTTGGGTCACTGGGTCTGGCAAGGTGTTTCCGCCCGAGGTGTGGCGTTCTGCTTGGCGTGTTGGGACGGCAAACTGGGGATATGACCTTGTTACGCTGAACCATTATGCCGTGCGCAGTGCGGATAGTTTTATGATCAAGCGCGACAGGGGGCGGGTGAACCATGTGCACGAGTTGCAGGATGAGGCGTACTGGTTTCGCATGAACCATAACTTTGAAGAAGACACGTCTATTCTGCGGCTTGCACCGCTTGTCGCTGAACAGAAGGCGCGATTGCGCGCATTGCCGGGTGTGGCGAAGGCTCACGCGTCCGCTGTAGATTGGCACGAACGCCGGGTTGCAGAACTAAAGGCACTGCCTGAGATGCGCGCATTCTACGAAAATATCACGTCACCACGTATGGAAAAGCTTTCTCGTTTGGGGCCGC
Organism: Paracoccaceae bacterium; assembly: GCA_039942715.1. Lineage (GTDB taxonomy): Bacteria > Pseudomonadota > Alphaproteobacteria > Rhodobacterales > Rhodobacteraceae > JABDJX01. The sequence continues at coordinate 631,353 of JBDVBY010000006.1, read as the reverse complement.
ACTTTGGCATGACCGTTTTCATGGAAGGACCACACGTGGTGCCTGACAAGGTCATTGATCGCGTTCCGGGCAGTAAGTTTCACTTTACGCTCAACCGTCCAAAGCCCACCAAATAACATCACCCGGCTGTAGGGTTTTACTATTCCAGGTCACCGGATCAGGGGCATAGTTGAACGCAAAGCGGTGGGTTTTAGTGTCGCGCAGGCGAAGACCTTCCGGCAGTTGCTCATATGGTAGGCCTGCCTCTTTGCAAGCGTGACGGATCACGCGGTCGAACCCTTTTGCATCCGGCCAACCGGCCAAATAGTGGACGCCCGCATTGCGCACCAAAGCGGGCACGCCGTCTTCGCGTGTCATCACGGGATCGGCGCTTCCCTCTAGGTCTTCGGCCCATTTGATGAACGCGCCGCCGCCTTTTAAGGCCCGTGTCGCGCGGGGCTGAAGGCTCTCTGCCAACGCAACCGTCGCATCGAGGCCCGGAAGAGCCGGTGGTAGTGGAATTGGGATCGCTCCATGTTCCGTCTTAGCTGCCGCGCGCGGGCCGACGATGACAGTGCCATTGTGCGTGGCAAGACGCGCTTTCAAAGTGTTGTCCATCATCGCCAAGCCGGGAGCGAGCACGAGTTTGTAGTCGCTTAGATCGCCATCAATTGGGAGGATATCAATCGATAGTCCAGCGCGTCGTAAAGCGCGATAGGTGTCGAGAACTAGTGAAAAATAAGAGAAGTCCTCGCCTTGCGGCTGGATGTCGTAAATCCACGATGCGTCGTAATCAAATAGGATCGCGACGGGCGCCTGCATCGGTTCAATCGGGCCAAAGTTTTCAAGCTCTTTGGCAACAGTTGCAGCCGCGTTCAAAGCGGGGGCATCTGCACTATCGGGGCGCAGCAATCCTGCATGGTGTTGTTCTTGCCCAAAGGGTGCCTGACGCCAGCGGAAATAGGAAACCACCTCGGCTCCGTGTGCGAAGGCTTCCCACGCCCACAATCGCGTCATGCCGGGCAGAGGGGCGGGGTTCCAAGAGGCCCAATTTACAGGTCCTGGCTGTTGTTCCATCACCCACATCCTGCCCTTACCAACGGCGCGATAAAGATCGTGATGCAGTGGTTGCGCGTCAGGATCACCTTGGCGGGCATAGCGCTGTTTCATCTCCTCGGTCGAATCAAGCCGGTCGAGCAAATAGCCAAGCGGATAGCTGTCCCAACTGGCGATATCGAGGCCTTTGGCGACTTTGAAGTGATCAAATGACAGGATGCGGCACATGTAATTGTGCACAAGCGGCGCGTCGCTCAGAGGGCGCAGAGCATCGGTCTGAACTTTGTTGAACGCCACCACTTGGTCGGACGAATAGCGTTGAAAATCAAGTAGGTGCGCTGGGTTGGCTTCGGTCACAGTCAGGTTTGGCAGATCAATCTCGTCAAACGTTCCATACTCCATCGACCAAAACACATTGCCCCATGCGCGATTGAGCGCGTCTGTTGATTGATAGCGTTGCGCAAGCCAATCGCGAAAGCCTGCTTCGGCATGTTCAGAGTAGGAAACAGCCGTGTCATGGCAGCCGTATTCATTGTCGATTTGCCATGCATGAATGTGCGGGTTGCGGCCATACCGTTTGCCAAGGATTGTCGCGATGCGCTTGCATTCGTCGCGATATCCTGCGTGCGAAAAGCAGTAGTGGCGCCGTGATCCGAACTTGCGCAAATTGCCCATTTCGTCGCGCGCCAGCATATCGGGATGCTTGTCGAGCATCCAACGCGGTGGCGTCGCTGTGGGGGTGCCGAGAATAACCTTAAGGCCCGCGGCACCGAGAATTTCAATCGCGCGATCAAGCCACCCAAGCTGCAGATCGCCCGGCGTAGGCTCCATCCGAGACCATGCAAATTCGCCAATGCGCACCCATGTGAGGCCAGCGGCAATCATGCGCGCCGCATCTTCTTCCCACATCTCTTCGGGCCATTGTTCAGGATAGTAGCACACGCCAAGGGTCTGTCTCATAGGATCACCTGATGTTCGCTCTGGCCTTTCGCAATGTTTTCAGCAGCGAAAACCTTGCCGTGATGCTCCGACTTTTTTGCGTCTTCTTCGCCAATGCCCACGGCCGCTGTCGTGCAGAAAAGAGTAGTGCCGTCCGCTCCGCCAAAGGCTGGGCAGGATGTGTGTGCGGCGTCAATGTCGATGGTGCGCAACAGTGTGCTTTCAGGTGAATAGCACGCGATCCGCCACGCTCCCCACTGCGCATTCCAAAAGTTGCCGTCTGCATCAATCACGGCCCCATCCGGCCCCCAATCGTGGCCGGACAAATCCAGCCAATCTACCGGAGCAGCCGACGGCCAACCCGTTTCAGGGTCGAGATCAACGCGCTTTATGATCCTTTCTTCTGTGTCCGTAAAATAAGCAAAACGGCGGCATGGGGAAAAGCAACAGGCATTGGTGATCGTCAGTTCACCAAACAGCTTTCGCAGCTCACCTTTGTAGTATCGGTAGAAAGCCCCATTTGGCTGGTGGTCTTCGATATCCATTGTGCCAATCCAAAAGCCGCCCCACGGGTCGGCTCGTCCATCGTTTGAGCGTGTGTTGGGATTGTCTGCTTCTAACGGCACCAGATCGGATTGCGAGCCATCGTTTAGATCAAAAGCGAAGAGCTTGGTTTGCGAGGCAATCAGCAAGCGGTTTTTGTCTATCCAACCTGCGGCTGAGACCATCTCATCAAAGGTCCAGGACATGGATGCACCATCCAGCTGCGAAAGGAGTTTTTTCCCAAGAATATCAAACCAAAACAGTTGTTTGCGCAATGGATGCCACATTGGACCTTCGCCAAGTGCGCATACCCTGTCGTCAAACGGCGTCACGCCTCTGTCGCGTTCCAAGCGGCGACGATGTCCTTCGCTTTAGCTGCCACATCTGCCGCTGTATCGCCCGGTTTGTATACGTTCGAGCCCATCCCGAACCCATTCGCACCCGCACGCCGCCAATCGGCGAACCCTTCCGGGCCGACACCGCCGACCATGTATACTTTGGTTTCCACAGGAAGAACCGCGCGCAAGGCTTTCAGGCCGTCTTGCCCCATTTGAAAAGCCGGGAAGACTTTCAAGCCGTCAGCGCCATGCTTTAAGGCGGCGAAGCATTCAGATGGGGTCAAAACACCTGGAAAACTCTGCAAGCCCAGCTCTTTCGTCTTTTCAATGACCTCGATATCGCAGTTGGGAGAGACGATTAGCTTGCCGCCCGCTTCGGCTACAGCACTAACGTCTGTTGTGGTGAGCACGGTACCCGCGCCAATCAAAGCCTGACCGCCGAACGCTTTGGACATTGCCGAAATCGACTGAAGTGGTGAAGGTGAATTTAGCGGCACTTCGATCCGATCGATGCCTGCATCAATCAGTGCTTTGGCGGTATCTACGGCCTCATCAGGCGTGATGCCCCGCAAAATGGCAATAAGCGGTCTGCTCATGATACGTTTTCCTTAATTTGCTCGTAGGCGGCGCGCAGCCCAGCCAAGGTTACCTCGGTCGCATTGGCCGTTTCCGCCGCCACGCCCTGAAGAGCGAGCGCTGTTGCATAGTGTTTTGAGAGTGTTGCGTCGCCAATCAACGCCACGCGCTGGCCAAGCCAATAGGGCCGGGCGGCGGCCAATTCTGCACCCAGCAGCAAGCCCGATAAGCGCGCTGTTGCGGATGCACCCTCCAGATCGGCCAGCAGGCTCTCGGCGCGCAGCGAGAAAAAGCGGCTTGCCATTGCTTCGGGTTTTGACAGCCCGTCCGACACAGCCTGCGCGAAGGCCTCCTCGTTCCAGCCTTTTGCAAGCGAGTGACGCAATACAGATGACTTTGACAAAAGTGCAAAGAATTCACCAGTCATGAAAGTGCGAAAGCTGATCACTTCGCCTGCGGAAATCTGCGCCCATTTGGTATGGGTTCCAGGAAGGCAGATGACACCGTCAAAACCGGGGTTTTGCGCCAGAAAACCAGCGATCTGCGTTTCCTCTCCGCGCATCACATCGGCAGGCGTGCGCTGACACAAGCCAGGTAAAATATGCACATCAAGACGGGCGTCGTTTACGGCAGGCTGCGTTTGACTAACGCTGACTGGGGTGCAGGGCACATCGGCGTAGCGCGCTTCGGCCCAGCCTTGACGCGCACCGACCATACCACACGCAACCACGGTCATCTTTTGCGCACCCATCCACGGTTCGACCATTGCCAACAGCGCGCCCTCAAAACTGTCTTTCGACAGTGTGCTCATGCCTTGATCTGAGTGTGCTTCAGCGATGGATTTGGCGTTGCGCATCGCCCAGGCGCGCACGTGGGATGTGCCCCAATCGACTGCGATCCAATCTGCATATGACGCTTCGCTGTTCATCTCGTCGGAATCGATCTTTCAATGGTCCTATGTCGAAAGAGATAGGCTTGAAACCATCGTGGAAATCAAGCTGATATCCGGAAAGCCGGGGTAATCAATTGCATTTTTGCGTTATTTCGCGTCTTTGAACTGGGCAAAGCTTTTGCGATTACGGCCCGCTATATGCTCTCCTGCGCGGACAGGCTCGAACTTGCTTTGTTCTGAGGTGACGCCCAAATCTATTGGATCGATAAGTGTGTTTGTATTCGGGTCATAAAACACTGGGATCGAATAGCGCGCACCTTTAGACCGATTGATCACGCGGTGTACGGTCGAGGAAAACCGATCATTGCTCCAACGCTGAAGCAGATCGCCAATGTTGCAGACCAGCGTGCCTTCGATTGGGGGCGCCTCGATCCAAACACCATCGCGCGTTCGCACTTGAAGGCCGCCGCTTTGGTCCTGAAGCAACAAGGTGAGCGCGCCAAAGTCGGTATGCGGGGCAACGCCAAAGCGCTGTTCTGCTTCATCCGCACTTGTCGATGGCGGGTAGTACACCATCTGACCGCGCGCCAAGGGAGAGGCATAGCGGCCTTCAAAGAAGTCAGGCGGCGCATCAAGACTGACGGCGATGGCAGACATGACCGCTTTGCCAGCCTCGCAAACTGCCTCGTAGTAGGGGCGCAGTTCGGTGTGGAGCCTCGGGAAAACGTCATTGGGCCACTGGTTCGGCGCAACCAAAGGTCTGCCTGCCAAAAGGTCAGGATCATCTGCTGTGACTTCGGTTCCCCAAAAGAAGACCTCTTTCAAATCGTGCGTGTTGGATCCGGCAAGCCGCGACATCCCGGTTGCCATCCAGCCACGCTGATTCTGATCAACTGCGATGGTTTCTTTGGCGTCGATTGGAAGGTCAAAAAAGTCTTTGGCGACGGCAAAGGCTCGGTCGATCAGACGCGCGTCGATCCCGTGGTTCTTGATATAGAAAAAACCAATTTCGCTTGCGGCACGATGAATTTGACTGGCGACATACGCCAAATCAGTTCCGTTCATAGCTGAGGAAATGTCGATAATGGGGATTTGAGCCGTGTCTATCGACTGTGCTTGAGCAAATTCTGAGGTGGTCATTGCAGCATTTTAGCTCCCTTACTGTGTATTGAAAAGTTTGCAGCCATTGGCAACCTGTGTGTAACAGAACGCATGAGCGTTGATGTGATCCTGCAAGACCCGCGATGGGGTGAAGACTTGGTCGAATTGGCCAATGCGGCCTTTGCGCAAACGCTGGCTTATCACAACTTGATTCCAGGTGATTGGGAGGTTGCGCTTCTTGCTTGTAACGATGCCCAAATCGTTGAACTAAATGCGCAATTTCGCAACAAGCCGACTGCGACAAATGTTTTATCGTGGCCGTCCGAAGAACGTGGTGCCGAGATTTCAGGAAAAAAGCCGAAGCCGCCATCCGGGGATCCAGAGCTTGGCGACATCGCGATCGCTTACGAGACCTGCCTGAAAGAAGCGCGCGCAGGCGGAAGAACGCTGCATAATCATTCCTGTCATTTGATTGTTCATGGTTTCCTGCATCTTTTAGGGTACGATCATGAGCAAGACGGCGATGGCGACTTGATGGAAGCGACTGAAATCGCGATACTTGCAAAGCTTGGTGTGCCGAACCCATATGAAGGGTAAGGTTCACGACATTGATATGATGCGGAAAGGATAGATGGGAGAGACCGGCGAGGGAGCCTCTAACGCGGCGCAGGGCGCGCAAGTAGAGGACGATGAAAGGCCAAAGGGCCTTGTTGAAAGATTGATTGGTGCCTTTTCAGGTAGCGATGAAACTGATGGTGCAGCACCTGTCTCGGTTTTGGGGCAAGACAACGGCGACATCAGTCTAGCAAATCTCACCAAAATGCGCATCGAAGACGTAATGATCCCGAAAGTCGAGGTTGTTGCAATTCCTGCCGATATTGAAAAAGACGATTTGGTTCAGGTGTTTAGCGACAGTGGCTTGACGCGCTTGCCTGTATTTAACGGCACGCTGGATACGCCTGCCGGGTTGGTTCACCTGAAAGATTTCGCGCTAAAGCATGGGTTCAATGGCACCGATGAGCGCTTTGATCTTTCGCAAATGATCCGCCCGCTCCTTTACGCTCCGCCATCTATGCCCATCGGTGTTTTGCTGCAAAAGATGCAGACCGACCGCATGCATATGGCACTTGTGATCGATGAGTATGGCGGCGTTGACGGGCTGGTCACGCTTGAGGATCTGATCGAACAGGTCATTGGCGAAATTGAAGACGAGCACGACATCGCGGAAGGAAACTTCTGGATGGAAGAGGCGCCGGGGTGCTATTTGGCGCAATCGCGCACGCCGATTGACGATTTTGAAGAAGAAATCGGTCAAAAACTGATGCCGGGCGATGGTGATGAGGAAATCGACACGCTTGGCGGTTTAGTTTCTATGCTTGCCGGGCGGGTGCCTGCGCGGGGCGAGATCGTGAAGCATCCTGATGGTCTGGACTTTGAAGTTGTCGATGCTGATCCGCGCCGGATTAAGCGCGTGCGCGTGCGGCTAAAGCTTGCCAAGGCCGCTGAGTGAAAATGTGAGCCGGACAAAGGGGATGGGCAGTGCTGTCGTTGCTGGGGCAGTGGCAGCTTTGGGCCATGCTCCATTTGGTATTTGGCCGATCGCGCTTCTAGGATTTGTTTATCTGATTTATGCGGTTGCCTACGCCGCACGGCCTGCTTTAATAGGTTGGGCAGGCGCGCTTGGGTATTTTGCTGTCGCCCTCCATTGGATTGTCGAGCCGTTTCTGGTGGATGCTGCACGCCACGGGTGGATGGCACCGTTTGCGCTAGTGCTGATGGCGGGTGGGTTGGCCTTGTTCTGGGGGCTTGCGGGATGGCTTGCCAACAAGATTACAAACAATAATAGCGCACGCGCGTTGGCATTCGCTGTATGCGTTGCGGGCGCCGAAATGTTGCGTGGACACATCCTGACTGGCTTTCCTTGGGCTCTACCCGCTTATATCTGGGCTGACACCCCCTTGCGGGTCGCAACCGCATGGACCGGATCATATGGGTTATCTTTGATAACGCTTTTGGCGGCGGCACTGCCGACATTTCTTTCGCGCAAAGTCGGACTGGTTGCAGCAGTATGTGTTTTAGGATGCTTGGCGATCCTTGGCCACGTCCGCGCGGATTACCAGGCTTCGGACCAAACAGACTTAGGGCGCGTGCGGTTGGTGCAACCCAATGTACCGCAAAATGAAAAGTGGGATCCGCTCAAAGTGCCTAGCCATATCGAGCGGATGCTGGCGCTGACGCGTGGAAGTGCGGGCCAAGGGCTTAGCGACATTGACTTGGTCGTATGGCCCGAAGCCGCAGTGGCCTATCGGTTGGACCAAGCTGGCCTGGTGCTGCAGGCGGCAGCGCAAGCAGCCACAACGGGTGCAGGCACCGAGGCCAAAGTCATCTTGGGAATCAACCGCACAGATGGTGAGAATTGGTTCAACGCGCTGGCTGTTGTCGGTCCGGACGGCAATGTTGAAGAAACGTATGATAAAGTGCATCTGGTGCCATTCGGCGAATACATCCCGTTCCGCTTGAAGATTATTCAAGCGATGGCGGCCACGTCGGGATTTGGGTTTAGCTCTGGCGAACGCGTGCGCTTGATCGATACACCGCTTGGGCGCGCTTTGCCGTTAATTTGTTATGAAGGTATTTTTCCCGGTCACGTGTTTCGCGCTGACGAGCGCCCCGACTACTTGCTTCAGATTACCAATGATGCGTGGTTTGGTGAATTCTCAGGCCCTTATCAGCATCTGGACCAGGCACGGTTTCGTTCAGCCGAGCAAGGACTACCAATGGTGCGTGTGGCCAATACCGGCATCTCAACTGTCATTGATCCTTTTGGCGGATTACAAAGTGCCGCTGAAATTCGTCTTGGCGAACAGGGGTATAGGGACGTCGCTGTGTGGAGCATCGGGAAAATCACCTTTTATGCGCGGTTTGGTGAATTTCCGACCATCATTGGCATTTTATTAATGTTGAGCGTTCTCATGTGGGGCAGCAAACGCAACACCATTGCAAAGCCATCTACAACGTCGTAATCGCCTCTGACTGTCACAACGGCTTCCTGACGTGGCGGTGCAAACCCAATGGAGCACTTTTACATGAACCGACAGAATTACATTTTTACTTCGGAAAGCGTTTCCGAGGGGCACCCCGATAAAGTCTGTGATCGCATTTCTGATGCTGTCCTTGATGCCTTCCTTACCGAAGACACGGAAGCGCGCGTGGCGTGCGAAACCTTCGCGACAACGGATCGTGTTGTGATCGGTGGCGAAGTCCGAGGTCCCGGTTCAGTGATTCGACAGGTCGAAGAGATCGCCCGCGCCTGTGTGCGCGATATCGGTTATGAGCAAGAAGGTTTTCACTGGGCCAATATGAAGGTCGACAGCTATCTTCACGCCCAGTCTGCGCATATCGCCCAAGGCGTTGATGCGGGCGGGCAAAAAGAAGAAGGTGCCGGTGATCAGGGGATCATGTTTGGTTATGCCGTTGGCGAAACGCCCGAGTTGATGCCTGCTCCCATTCACTATGCACATGCCATTTTGAAGCGTTTGGCCGAAGTACGGAAATCTGGAATTGAAATGTCGCTGCGCCCGGATGCGAAATCGCAGTTGTCGTTGAAATACGAAAATGGCGTGCCGGTCGGTGTGACGTCGTTGGTATTGTCCACACAGCATGAAAGCGAAAGCCAAAGCTCGGATGACATTCGCGAAATTGTCGAGCCCTACATTCGCGAAGTATTGCCAGCTGATTGGATTACCGATGAAACCGAATGGTGGGTGAACCCAACAGGTACATTTGTGATCGGTGGTCCGGACGGTGATGCTGGTCTGACGGGGCGCAAGATTATTGTCGACACCTATGGTGGCGCGGCCCCTCATGGTGGTGGTGCTTTTTCGGGGAAAGACCCAACCAAAGTGGATCGCTCAGCTGCCTACGCAGCGCGTTACCTTGCAAAGAATGTTGTGGCTGCTGGCATGGCCAAGCGCTGTTTGATCCAATTATCTTATGCGATTGGCGTGTCTAAACCGCTATCGGTGTATGTCGATACTTTCGGGTCAGGTGAAATGGATGATACGGCGATTGAACAGGCTGTGGTCAAGACTATGGACCTGTCGCCGCGTGGTATCCGCGAAAAACTGAACCTGAACCGGCCAATTTTTCAGCGTACGGCGGCCTATGGCCACTTTGGTCGTGCGCCCGAAGCGGACGGTGGCTTTTCATGGGAAGCGACCGATTTGGTCGAAGACCTGAAACGCGCCTGATCAAGGGTTGCTCACCGCGCCTCTAAAGGGTTGAATGCCAAAGGCAAAAGACTTTTGAGGGCGCGTGAGTGCAGTTCACTGTTGCGATTGATGGGCCGGCTGCAGCTGGAAAAGGCACGGTGTCGCGAGGCGTCGCCAAACAGTTTGGCTTTGCTCATCTGGACACGGGTCTTCTCTATCGCGCGGTCGGGCGTCGCGTTTTGGATGGCACGCCGGGTGAAATCGCCGCGGCTACGCTGCGCCACAAAGACATCACGCGCGATGATTTGCGCACACCAGAGGTGTCAGAAGCGGCCAGTCAGGTTGCAGCCATACCAGAAGTGCGCGCTGCTTTGGTCTTGTTTCAACAAGAGTTTGCTGCTCGCAAAGGCGGCGCTGTGCTGGATGGTCGCGACATTGGCACGGTTATTTGCCCGGATGCCCACGTGAAGCTTTTCGTCACGGCAAGCGCACAGGTCCGTGCGCATCGTCGTTGGCTTGAGTTAAGCGAAGCCGGACACGTGATGGACGAAGCGCAGGTTCTGGCCGATGTAAAAAACCGGGATGAGCGTGATAGCAACCGTACAGAGGCTCCCTTGCGTCCGGCAGAGGATGCCACACTTATCGACACATCAGAACTGAGTATAAACGACGCGACGCAGGTCGCGATTGACAGAATTGCGGCTGCTCTGAAGGAAAAGACATGAAGACTGTTAAGCTCGGTCCAAGCGGTCCTGAAATTTCGCAATTCGGATTAGGTGCGATGTCATTTGCGGGCATATATGGCAACGCGAGCGAAGATGAGAGCTTTGCCGTCATGAATGCGGTTCGAGCTGCGGGTGTCACTCACATTGATACATCTAACGTTTACGGCGCAGGTCGATCCGAGGAGATCCTTGGCGCTTGGTTTGCCGCCAATCCCGGTGCGCGCGAAGAGACGACAATTGCGACCAAGGCCGGGATCACTGGTAGTCCTGAAAAACGCTTTAACAATGCGCCGGATTACCTTGAGGCCGAGTTAGACGGATCGCTTAAGCGGCTTGGTATTGACTGTGTTGATCTGTTTTACATTCACCGTCTTGAGGCAGAGCGCCCGATTGAAGAGGTGGCAGGAACGCTTGCTGGTTTGATCGCTAAAGGCAAAGCAAAGGCCGTTGGATTTTCGGAGATCGCCCCAACATCTTTGCGCCGTGCAGCAACCGAAGTGGATGTTGCGGCTGTTCAGTCGGAGTATTCGCTTTCAACGCGGCTGCCGGAGCTGGGGTTAAGCCAAGCTTGCGCGTCATTAGGTACGTCTTTGGTGGCTTTTTGCCCTGTTGGCCGTGCGTTCTTGACTGATCAGCCATTTTCCTATGAGCGCGCACAATCCATGGCGTTTACCAAAGGAAACCCGCGTTTCATGGAGCCGAATTACGCAGCCAATATCAAGGCAACGGATGGCTTCCGCATCCTGGCCAAGGATATGGGAGAACCGGCAGCGGGCGTTGCGATTGCATGGCTTATGGCTCAAGGCGATCATGTGATTCCGATTCCGGGTACAAAATCAGTCGATCACTTTAAAGAATTGCTGCGCGGCACTGAGATTTTGTTGTCGCCATCTGACATGGCGGCGATTGAGGCGGTTCTTCCAATTGGTTGGGCGCATGGAGATAGGTATTCGGCCGCGCAATGGGTTGGACCGGAAATGTATTGCTAAGAGGGTGTTAGCCACAATCGCATACAATTGTGTGCCGGTATACAATGGAACACATTGAAATTGCTCAATTTTTCTTGATATTTGGCGATTTATCTCTTATTCACTGCAGCATCGTAGAACGCTGCACTTACAGGAGATCGACATGCCATCTTACAACACCAAGTTTGAACTTAGCGTAGAAGACATGGAATTGATTGAAGGCGCTTTGCTAAAGACGCGCAAAGAGGTTGATTGCGATACCAAAGTGGGCGCTTTGCACGATCTGTTGGGTCGGCTGCACAATCAAAAGGTGTTCTATCGTCCCCAGCAAGGCTATCTGGGCGGCTAAGCCGTTCTAGTGAACACCGACTGGCGCGAAATCGTTTTGACGCGCCAGTGAAAAGGCCATTTGGCGGTCTTTAACCAAAGCCAATCTCTCGCCATTCGCGTCATGCACAGCATAAAAATGCGACAGGCCGTCGGCTTGGCGCTGAATCTCATCAGGCAAATCGGAAACTTCGACAGGACGCACGTAAACCAAGCGCTCGTCGCGTAGTTCATTGAAGTTGTATTCAGTATTCATGCGACCTTTACCCTGTTTTGATGTCAATCGTCTGCACAATTTTTTCGGGCTGCGTGCGCGAAAGATCAATGTGCAGCAAACCGTTCGTTAAGGCCGCTCCCGATACATCAACGCCGTCAGCGAGCAAAAAGGTCCGTTGAAATTGCCGTGCCGCAATGCCGCGGTGTAGAAAAACGCGACCATCACTGTCATCAACTTGCTGACCTCGCACGACAAGCTGTCTGTCTTCGACACTTATCGACAAGTCGGCGTCTGCAAATCCAGCCACAGCCAATGTTATGCGAAACGCATTTTCGCTAACGTGTTCAATATTATAGGGCGGATACCCATTTTCATTTTTAGCCGTGCGTTCAACCAGCCGTTCAAGCTGATCAAAGCCAAGAAGGAAGGGATGTGTTCCCAAAGTCAGTTTGCTCATGTCCTCGTCCTTGCGCTAAGCGACGATTTTGGCCCCCGAAAGCGGCCTTGATCGAAAATATGGGAATGAAATGAGGCCATAGCAAGGCTTACAGCCCTTTAAGAACTAACATTTTAAGAGTAATTTAACCTGATCGACCAAATTTCCGGTGTTAGATGAGCCATTCCTCAAAACAAATGGAGACCGACGAGGTCTTGCGCGTCAAGCTTAATGCTTTGCAGGTTACGCACCGCGAACTTGATGATGAAATCAAAGCGCTGGAAGAAACCAGCGGCCACGACGTATTGGCCATTCGCAGGTTAAAAAAGCAAAAACTGCGCCTGAAAGACGAAATCGCCGCACTTGAAGACAAACTGACCCCAGACATCATTGCCTGACATTGCAGGGGATTGGTCGGGCGTTTAGGGTCTGCGAGAACGCCGGGGAGAGGTTTCATGACAACAGTTGTCGGGATTATTATGGGCAGTCAGTCGGATTGGCCGACGATGAAGCCTGCCGCAGACATTCTGGACACGCTTGGTGTAGCTTATGAGACCAAGATCGTCTCGGCGCACCGCACGCCGGATCGGTTGTGGGACTACGGTAAGACCGCAGTTGATCGTGGATTGCAGGTGATCATCGCCGGCGCTGGCGGTGCCGCACATTTGCCGGGAATGATGGCTTCAAAAACCCGGATTCCGGTGATCGGCGTGCCCGTTGAAACACGTGCTTTAAAAGGTGTGGATAGTCTTTATTCGATCCTTCAAATGCCACGTGGCTTTCCTGTGGCGACGATGGCCATTGGCGGTGGGATGAACGCAGGCTTGATGGCGGCGGGCATGTTGGCTGTGCACGATCCCGACCTTGCGGGCCGGCTGGATCAATGGCGTGCTGATCTAAGTGCATCAATCCCCGAGGAGCCTGTTGATGAGTGATCCTTTAACGCCCGGCCAAACCATTGGCATTCTTGGGGGCGGACAACTTGGGCGCATGCTGGCTATGGCAGCCGGACGTCTTGGCTTTCACGTGCATATTTTTGAACCCGGTGCCAACCCGCCAGCGGGAGAGGTTGCGGTCAAAACCTATACGGCTGGATATGACGACGGTGAGGCTTTGGAAGCCTTCGCGCGTGGTGTTGATGTTGTGACTTATGAATTCGAAAACGTTCCTGCCGAAGCGCTTGACCGGATTGAGACTTTGGCCAGTTTTCAACCCAACCGCAAAGCGCTCTCAGTCTCGCAAGATCGACTAACTGAAAAGACGTTCCTCAACGACATCGGCCTTGCGACTGCGCCTTTTGCTACCTTTGATGCAAGTGCTGCAGATGCGGCAGCGTTGATCGCGCAAGCGATTGCTACGATTGGTACGCCATCGATCCTGAAGACGCGGCGTTTGGGCTATGACGGTAAAGGGCAGGCACGTTTGAACGCGCCAACCGACGCAAGCGCTGCGCTTGATATGATGTCGGGGGCCGAGGCGATATTGGAAGGTTTTGTGGACTTTGAGCGCGAGATCAGCGTGATTGCAGCGCGTGGCATTGATGGAACCATTGCCTGTTTTGAGCCGGGTGAAAACGTTCACAAGGACGGAATTTTGCACACGACAACTGTGCCTGCTGCGATCAGTTCTGACACACGCGAGCGCGCGTTTGGCATAGCCGGGACTATCCTTGCAGCTTTGGATTACGTCGGCGTGCTGGGCGTCGAGCTGTTTGATACAAGCGACGGATTGATTGTGAACGAGATTGCGCCGCGCGTGCATAACTCAGGACATTGGACCGAAGCGGGTGCTGTGATTGATCAGTTTGAGCAACATATCCGCGCGATTGCCGGTTGGCCGTTGCTTGATCCAGTGCGGCACTCTGATGTGGTGATGACCAACCTGATTGGAGATGATCTGAAGTTTGTGCCCGGTATTTCAGGCGAGACTGGCGCGCTTTTGCATCTTTATGGAAAAGCGGAAGCGCGGGCTGGGCGCAAGATGGGGCATGTGACACGGGTGATCGCGCCTGCATCTGACAGATGAAGGGTCGCCCCCGGCTGGCAGTGCGCGGATTGATTATGCGCGAAGACCGCCTTTTGTTGGTCAACGCTTGGGCGGATGGAAAAAGCGATTTGATGTGCGCGCCCGGTGGTGGCGTTGAGCCTGGCCAATCGCTTCCCGAAAACCTTAAGCGTGAGGTTTACGAGGAAACTGGCCTTGATGTGTTGGTTGGCGTCCCGGTTATGGTGAACGAATTTCATGACCCCAATGGCACGTTCCATCAAGTAGATATCTATTTTCGCTGCGATTACCTGAGTGGTGATCCGCATGGTGCTTGGACTGATCCAGAAGGTGTGGTGAGCGAACGGCGTTGGGTCACGCGCGGCGAGTTGGCAACATTGCGTGTTAAGCCGGACAGCCTCGCAGACGTTGCTTGGGGCACAGACAAAGGCCCTGCGTTTTACGACCCCTTGGAACCAATCTTGCGCTGACCGCCCAAAATGCCAAACGCCACGCCGCCGATCACGAGGGCTGTGGCAACAATCAGACGGGACGTGGGTGGCTCGGCCAACAGCAGTGCGCCGCCAAAGGCAGCGATGATTGGCACGGTTAATTGTGACAAGGCCGCGACCGAAGCGTCGAACCGGGGCAGGATCGCATACCAAAGCGCGTATCCGAGCCCCGATGTGAGTGCGCCGGAGACTACAGCAAGGATAAGACCGCGCGAGGTGATCCCATCGAACATGACTGCAAAAAGCAAAAGCGTGATGGGGGCGGCGCAAATGAAGTTCGCAGCAGTTTCTTGCAAGGGATCCGCCACACCGCGCCCGACGAGTGAGTAGATGCCCCAACCTAATGCCGCCGCTGCCATCAAAAGGGCCGGGGAGACATTAGGTGCGCCCGCCGCTCCCGGCCACAACAGCCAGATCAATCCGGCAAAAGCGATGAGCGCACCAATCCATCGGGCGGCTGACGGGCGTTCGCCTGCAATCAATGCGCCTGCAAACATGGTGATTTGCGTGCCGCCGAATAGGATCAAGGCACCGGTGCCTGCGTCTAAAGCGATGTATGCAAAAGAAAACCCAAGCATATAAAGTGTGAGCGCGCCTGTTCCGATCCAACGTTTGGGGCTGGTCAAGGTTGGGATGCCCCGGCGCGCGGAGACCAAAGCGAACAGGCAAATGGCGCCAGAAAGGGTGCGGATGGCGGCAAAAGCTGCTGGTCCGGCTTCGCCATCTGCTAAGGCGGCCCGGTTCAGAATAGAGTTCGCTGCAAAGGCGATCATCGCAAGAGTGGTCAAAAGAAAAAGTCGGGCCATATTCCAACGGTATTTGGCCCATGGACAGGGTGCAATCGCGCTCCTAGGGTGCGCTCGAAATCGTGTGGAGGTGTGAACTGTGAGTGAAAAGTTAAGACTAGGCGTGAACATCGATCATGTGGCCACCGTGCGCAATGCGCGTGGAGGCATGTATCCGGATCCATTGCGGGCTGCAAAACTGGCAGAAGAAGCTGGAGCAGATGGGATCACGGCGCACTTGCGCGAAGATCGCCGCCATATTTCGGATGCTGACATCGAAGGGCTGATGGAGGTGCTTAACGTGCCTTTGAACTTTGAAATGGCGGCAACCGATGAGATGCAGGCGATTGCGTTGCGCCATAAACCGCATGCCGTGTGCATCGTTCCGGAAAAGCGTGAGGAGCGCACGACTGAGGGTGGACTTGAGGTGGCGCGCGAAGAAAACAAACTTGCGCATTTTATTGCACCCTTGCGCGATGCTGGCTGTCGTGTGTCGATCTTTATTGCGGCGGACGTGCGCCAGATTGAGGCTGCGCACCGCATTGGGGCACAGGTGATAGAGCTTCACACCGGAGCGTATTGTGATGCGCATGCCGAGGAACGATTTGAAGAGCGTGATGCGGAATTGGAAAGCTTGCGTGAGATGTCGGCTTTTGCAGCCTCCCTTGGGCTAGAAGTGCATGCGGGGCATGGTCTGACTTACGAAACCACTGCTCCTGTGGCTGCATTTCCAGAGGTTATGGAATTGAACATTGGGCATTTTTTGATCGGAGAGGCCATTTTTAAAGGCTTGCGTCCGGCCATTGAAGAAATGCGTTTGATTATGGACGGCGCGCGCGCCTAAGCTGGTTTGCGCCGTGCTGCGCACGTCGCCAAAAAGGGGGCGAGACCTTGCGGTCTCGCCCCCTTTTTTGCCTCCGGTGGAGGCATTTTTTACAAGAAAAAAGAAAGCTTAAGACGTAGCTTTTGTCAGAGCTTGATCCAAATCAGCGATTATATCGTCTGCGTCTTCGATACCGATTGAAAGTCGGACAACATTGTCGCCTGCACCTGCCGCTTCGCGCTGTTCATCGGTCAACTGGCGGTGCGTGGTTGAAGCCGAATGAATGATCAGAGAGCGTGCATCACCAAGATTGGCAACGTGGCTAAAGAGCTCGAGCTCGTCGACCAGTTTCACACATGCCTCGTAGCCGCCTTTGACTGCGACAGTGAAAAGCGCACCAGCGCCTTTAGGGCAGATTTTCGCGATGCGATCATAGTAAGGCGAGCTTTCAAGGCCTGCGTAGGTGACCTTTTCGATCCGATCATCGTTTTCCAGCCATTTGGCGACCTTTTTGGCGTTGGCGACGTGTTTATCCATGCGCAGCGACAGGGTTTCGATGCCCATCAGCGTGTAGTGCGCGCCTTGTGGGTTCATTGTCATGCCGAGATCGCGCAGGCCGACGGCGATAGAGTGGAAGGTAAAGGCCATGGGGCCGAGGGCCTCGTGGAACTTTAGGCCGTGGTAGGCAGGCTCTGGTTGGGAGAGAGACGGGAATTTGTCGGAGGCTGACCAATCGAATTTGCCTGAATCAATCACCGCACCGCCTGTGACCGTGCCGTTGCCGGTGAGGTATTTCGTGGTGGAGTGCACAACCAGCGTCGCACCGTGTTTGAACGGGTTACACAGGTAGGGCGAGGCGGAAGTGTTGTCGACGATCAGCGGAATGCCGGCGTCATCCGCGATTGCAGAGATCGCGTCGAGATCGGCGATGTGACCACCAGGATTGGCGATGCTTTCGCAGAACACGGCGCGGGTGTTTTCATCAATCGCGTCTTTGATCGCATCGGCATCGTCGATATCAACCAGGGTGGCGGACCAGCCGAAACGTTTTATCGTTTGTGTGAACTGCGTGTAGCTGCCGCCGTAAAGACGGTTTGAGGCGACGATATTGCATCCTGGCATCATCAGCGGGAACAGCGCCATGATTTGGGCAGCGTGACCAGAGGAGCAGCATATACCTCCTGCGCCACCTTCAAGATGGGTGATCCGCTCGGCGAGTGCAGAAACTGTTGGGTTTGTCAGGCGCGAATAAATGTAGCCGATCTCTTGCAGATTAAAAAGACGCGCGGCGTGGTCGGCGTCTTTGAACACAAAGGCGGTGGATTGGTAAATCGGCACTTGGCGCGCGCCAGTGGCAGGGTCTGCGTTTGCGCCTGCGTGAATTTGCTTTGTGTCAAATGACAACTCGCGATCGGACATCTTATTCTCCCTCGTTGGACTGCGCGCGACCCTATAGGGCTGCCCGCAATGCTGCAACGCAGATCACCGCATCCAAAGGCGTTCTCGTTTGATGCGGTTTCGGATGACTTTTTCCCGGATCGGCAGGTGATCTTGGTCGAATAGTGCGCGTACCTTGTCACCACGGCCATGATAAATCATCCGCTTGAAAGGCTCGTAGGTTTTCAGAACCTTCTTGATTCGATTCGGGCGTACGACTTCGTCGAATTTGGCAAGCTGTGTTGATGACGCCTTGGCGTAGAATAGGGGTAGGGCGCGCCAATGGATAGAGATATCGCCGTCCAGTCCGTTTAGAGTTTCGGGCGGGCGGCCTCCGCTGTGTTTTGCAATGGCGACCGGCAATGCGATTTGGTCAAGCCAAGGATACAATGTTTGGCTTGCAAGTTCTGGCAAGTCGTCGTCGCGCACACCCGTCATGATATCGATCATCGTTTTGCCAAACGTGTTTGGGCAAGAGTGAAAGAACCAGCCAGCGTTAAAATAGAGATAGCGGCGCCAGTGTTCATCAGGTTCGCTTAGATCAAGTGTGGCTTCGAACGGAACACCGAAGTGGTTATAAATCGCCCGCCATATCGCGGTGTAACCGGGGCCATAAAGCGGCGGTGTGGGCCACGTGTTTTCACGCGCCATTGAGGCCGAAGGCGTCTCGAAATCGAAAGGCAGCGCATCAATCGGCCCGGTGATTAATGTGTCGGTGTCAAAGAACACAAACGGGCGTCCCGCGGGCAGGGCGGCGAGTGCTTCGACCTTGTTGCCGTGTGGATAGCGCGCGCCGAAGTGTATGCTTTCAAACGGCAACAACTTGGCACCAAGGCGCAGCAATAAACCGCGTGCTTCTAAATCATCGATGCGGGGGTCTTTAGGCCAAAGGGCCCCGGGTTGCGGTTCGCAGACATAGATCTCGCCGTTGAAATCGGGGGCAAATGTGCGCAAGGAGGCGACAAACATCACGGCTTCATAGGTGAGACGGCCGGATTGGGCTACGATCACGATATCGAATGTGCCTGATGTGCTTTGCATGGGTCTTTGCGCCTGTTTTTCGCACTATATCGGGTAAAGGTTAACAGGCAAGATGGCTGGTCGAAGGCCTGAGGCGCGATGGAACTTTGGTGAGGGCGAACGACATGCTTTCAATTTACCCAAATTGTTCGCATTATTATCCCTATGGACCATTCAGAGCCATATGCCGAGGGCTATGTCGCCGACATCTTAGAGGATGTGAAAACCATCGCTTTGGTCGGCGCGTCGCCAAGAGAGAATCGGCCAAGTTACATCGTTATGCAGACATTGATCGAAGCAGGGTTCGAGGTGATCCCGGTCAACCCAAATGCGCAGGGCGACATTCTCGGGCAAAGAGTTTATCCAACGCTGGCAGATGTCCCCAAGCCTATTGATATGGTTGATGTATTTCGCAAAAGCGCGGCTTTGATGGGCGTTGTTCACGAGGCAATAGCGGTGAACGCTGCGGTGATTTGGACGCAACTTGGTGTTGTCGATCACGAAGCAGCGGCAGTCGCAGAAGCTGCAGGCCTAAAAGTTGTGATGAACCGCTGTCCCCGGATCGAGTTGGCACGGATGGACCGACTTTAGGGCGGTATGCCATTGTCGACCGCTAAGATACGGATTCTGCGACAAAAAATGGTTTCTCTCATGGTAGTTCTGCGTGTAGAAGGGGCTCTTAAGAGAGGCCTTTGTTCATGAACGGCATTGAAGATCATCCCCTTCGCTTTTCTTTGGCGAATGAATTGCACGCACGCCCCTTCCCAACGTTGGAGGCGCCAAGCCGTGCGGCTTACCTGGCGATAAAACAGCCAGAGAACGCCGTGGGGCGAGATCGCGATGTGGATCGTGGGCATCTGATTGCCTTGCTGGATCGTTACGGGGCGGCACATCCCCAGCCCGGCTCAACACATTACTCGGGTGATTTGGGTAAGTATCGTTTGAAATGGGAAAGCCACACGGAGTTCGTGACGTACACTGTTTTTCGGGATGGCGCTGCTGAAGAGCCTTTCGATGGGAAGACGTTTGAGGTTTTTCCCAATGATTGGTTGGCTGCAGCTCCGGGGCAGGTGATCACCTCGGCGCTTGTTCGAGTCGAAAGAGAGACTGATCCAGAGGCGATTTCCAAAAAAATGAATGACTGGTTTGTGCCCGAAAGTCTGGCTGTCAGCACGGTGTTGGATGACAGCGCGGTTATGGCCTGCGATTTTCGGATTGATCCGGCTGGTCATGTGCGGTTCGCACTCTTCGTGAACGCGTCGACGGATGAGCGGCGCATCGGTCGGGTTGTGCAACGTCTTTGCGAGATTGAAACATATAAATCGATGTCGATGCTTGGGCTTAGCCGCACGCGCGCGATTGGCGGGCGTATGGGCGAGATTGATGGGCAGCTTTCCGGCTTGATGCAAAAGATGTCCGAGGCGGACTCAGTGGCAGAAGAAACGCTTGAGTCACTTTTGAATGTCTCAACAGAGCTGGAAAATATGCTGGCGCAAACCGCCTTCCGATTTGGTGCGACAGGTGCTTACGAAGCCTTGGTGAACCAACGCATTGAAGTCCTGCGTGAAGAACGCTTTTTTGGCCGCCAGACCTTTGGCGAGTTTATGGCACGCCGATTTGATCCGGCCATGCGAACGGTGAAATCGGTTGAGGGTCGTTTAAGAACAATGGCGGAGCGTGCCGCGCGCGCTGCTGATTTGCTGCGAACGCGGGTTGATGTCGAGCGCTCAGCGCAGAACCAAGAGTTGTTGGCGTCCATGGATCGCCGTGCGGATATGCAGCTTAAGCTGCAACGCACTGTTGAGGGGTTTTCGGTCGTTGCGATCAGCTACTACGCGGTGAACTTGCTGACCTATTTGACTTATCCGCTGTTTGCTCAGGCGGGTGTCAGCAAAATTGCTGCGATGTCGCTACTGACCCCGCTCGTATTGATTTTGATTTGGTTTGTCGTACGGCGCATCCGCAAAACGATCGAGTAAATGGCGTTCTAACGCCCGCGAATGCGTGGGTCTAAGGCGTCGCGCAGACCGTCACCGACATAGTTCACAGAAAGTACGGTGAGCGAGATCATAACACCCGGCCAGAAGACGCGTTCGGGATAAAGCTCCATGCGATCAACGGCGTCAAACAACAGTTTGCCCCATGTTGGAAAGTCTGGTGGGAAGCCAAAGCCAAGGAAAGACAGCGCTGACTCGGTTATGATAGCTGTGGCGATTCCAAGCGTGGCCGAAACCATGATCGGGCTCATGACATTGGGAAGCAGATGGCGCGTGATCATTTTGGTGGGCGAAGTCCCAATTGATCGCGCGGCCAAAATGAACTCGCGTTCTTTGAGCGCAAGCACATCGCCGCGCACGATCCTTGCCGTCTGCATCCAACTGGTGATGCCCACAAGCGTAACGATCAGGATAAAGGTCCCTCCTTCTGGTCCGAATGCCCTATTCAAAGGCTCGCGGAACAAAAGCACTGCGACCAACAACAAAGGCAGAAGAGGCAGTGCTAGGAAAAGATCGGTAAGGCGCATCAGGATGCCGTCTAAGGCTTTGAAGTAACCTGCCAGTACGCCAACCAGCGTGCCAAGCAGTACGGACAAGATCATCGCGGCCATCCCTACGGCAAGGCTGACACGCCCTCCGGTCAGAAGACGACCGAGAATGTCGCGGCCCAAGTTGTCTGTGCCTAGGGGATAGGCCCAGTTCACCTTGGCGTCCGCGTCCCACAGGATGGTGTAAATAGGACGGGTGTCGCGCAATGTCAGGAATTCGCGCCCGGTGGGCACGATCTTTGGGTCATTCCAATAAACGAAAGGTCCGACAATGGTGAGCAGAACAATGATGATGAAAATCCACGCGCCAATCATTGCGCCGCGGTGACTTTTGAACTGGCCCCAGACATCTGCCCACTGTGAGCGCGGCGGCTGTGCCGCGACGGGGTCTGTGATCGCATCAGTCATAGCGGATTCTCGGGTCTAGGATGCCATAGAGGACATCGGCAATAAGATTGAACAGCACGATTAGGATTGCGAAGATAAAGGTCAGCGTTTGCACCATAGGCAGATCATTTGCCTGTATGGCGGTGATCAGAAGCTGGCCGATGCCGTTCACTTTGAAAACTTGTTCGGTAATAATCGCGCCTCCAAAAATCGCCGGAATACCGATAGCAATCACAGTGACCACGGGGATCAGCGAGTTGCGCAGCACATGGACCAGAACCACGGTCTTTTCAGAGAGACCTTTGGCGCGCGCAGTGCGCACGTAATCCTGATTGAGGTTGTCGAGCATGGAGGCGCGCATAAAGCGGCTAAGTTGCGAGGTGATCTGAAGCGCCAGCACCATCACAGGCATGACCATCTGTTGTAATTGCAGTTTGAAACTGGCCCAGTCAGTGACTTTCAACGTTGTATCATAGATCGACGGGAACCATCCTAGCCAGACAGAAAAGACAACGATGACTACGACGCCGGAAAAGAACGGTGGGACGGAAAAGCCAACCATGGTGACAAAAGTGCCGGCGTTGTCAAACCAGCTATACTGGCGATAGGCGGAATAGATGCCGATGGGCATCGCGATCGCGATCGCGACAACATAGGCCACGCCAACAACCCAAAGTGTCTGGGGAATGCGCTGGGCGACGATGTCCATCACTGGCGAGCGCGTCTGCCACGAAATGACGCGCTGTTCGCCCTCAGCAAAGGTTGTTCCAAAAATCAGATCAACAAAGTGCATCGGTTCGACAACAAAGAACTGATAAAGCCACTTTGCAAAGGCGATATGAGTTGGTTGCCCGACGCCAAGCGCCTCGCGCATCTTCTCTTTCACCTCCGGTGGAACGGTCAACGGTACCTGTGCCATCGGATCGCCGGGGGCAAGCTCCAGCAGAAGAAAGATAACAAGACTGATGAATAGCAGCGTTGGAATGCTAAGGATCAGCCGTCGAATTGTATAAGTGAGCATGCGTTGTTCCGGTCCGCAAAGTCTCTGAATATGCGAACGCCCCGGAAATTACCGGGGCGCTTGCGGTGTTTCAGATCAGTTGCCGATCCGGTACCAGTCAGCGGTATTCCAGATCTCGCTGTCCCAGACGTTCAGCTTCACGCCACCAAGGCTGTTGGCATGCGCCGAAAGGCGACCACGGTGAACAAGTGGGATCATGCCACCATTTTCAACCATCATGTCGTTCAACTGAGCCGCCAGTTTGCCGCGCTCTTCGATGTCGGCTGTTTCTGCCAGCTTGGCGTGCAAAACATCATACTCTTCCATGCAGAAGCGCGAGATGTTCTCACCCTGCCATTGCTTATCAGGAGTTGGGGCTTTGTCGCAAAGACCGTTGCCAAGATAGGCTTGTGGGTCGGTACCGTTGAAGGTGTTGGCGTACATTTGCACGTCAGCATAGAACTTCTGGAACGTGTCAGGCGAGCCTGGGTCACCACCAAAGAAGACCGACGCGTCAAGGTTACGCAATTCGGCTTCAATGCCAATCTCGCTCCACCACTGTTTGATCAAAGCTTGGAAGTCTTGACGCACAGCGTTGGTTGATGACTGGTAAAGTACCTTAAGCGGCACGCCGTCTTTTTCGCGCACGCCGTCGCCGTCTGTATCAACGATCCCCGCGGCATCCAGCATAGCGTTCGCCCCTGCGATGTCTTGGGTCGAACAATCAAAGGTCGTAGACGCATAGATGTTCGGCACAGGTACCCAGTTACATGTCACCCGACCAGCTTGGCCGTAGCCGACTTCAACCAGAAGCGGGCGGTCAATGGCCATCGACATGGCCTTATAAACCGCCGGATCGCCAAGGAACGGGTGCGGGCGTACGATGGCACGCTCATCCGGGCCAAGCGCTGGATCAGGGTTGGTGTTGTTGAGCATAATGCGCTCAACCAGCGGGCCAAAGCCTGCCACAGGCGTGCCCTTGCCGCCTTCTTCCATCTTGGCAATCACATCGGGTGCCAGCTGAAGATTCCAAGCGTAATCAAACTCGCCGGTTTCCATAACTGAACGACCAGCTGCTGTTGCATCGCCGCCGCCTTTGAATGTCACTGTCGCAAAAGCAGGCTTGCCTTCTTCGCGATAGTTTTCATTGGCAGCAAAGGTGATCACATCGTTCGGCTTGAATTCAGTGACTGTAAAAGGGCCAGTGCCAATGGGATTAAAGTTTGCTTCTGTGCACTCAGGTGCTTTTGCACCCAGACAATCAGCAAACTGCGCGGCCTGAATGATTGGCGCTTCACCACCGACAAAAGGACCGTAGGGGTTTGGTGTGGGAACTTCGAAATTGACCACAACCGTTAATTCGTCAGGCGTTTCGACGCTCGAAATGCCGCCGTACTTTGTCAACTGTGCGCAGCCGCCTTCGGGGTGCGTGCAGTATTCGTAGGTGAATTTTGCATCCGCCGAAGTGAAAGGTGTGCCGTCAGACCAAAGAATGCCGGGCGTGATTTTCCATGTGATCGAAGTAAGATCAGCTGCAACGCCACCATTCGCGACTGTGGGCACTTCGTCGACCAGCCAAGGCGTCAGGTTGCCGTTTTCGTCAAAGCGCGCCAAAGGCTCGTGCACGAGAGATGTGGCTTCGATGTCTTTCGTGCCGCCAGAGAGATAAGCGTTGAGGATTGAAGGAGCCTGCCAATAGATGATTTTTACATCACCATCGCGGCCACGTTCGCCTTCGTGACCGTCAGCGAGCGCCATAGGGGCCAATGCCGTAGCAGCAGCTGCCCCAAGAAGAGCTATCTTGAGTTTCATTGAATTACTCCCAGTTGGATATTTTCGCGCTTGAAGGTTCCACCAAAGTGAGTGGGTGAACGATCTAAGCATGTGCAGGTTGCGTGTGATATCACTGCAGTCCCGTCTTTTTGTTGTTGATCGTCCGACCCCAAGCTGCGGACATGCGGAAAGGACAACCCAACGGGGGGCAAAAAGCAAGCACTGCTGCAGAAAATCTTTCAACGGTGAAGACGAGCCCCAAGTTTGCCTAGCGAATAAGCAATGGTTTGACAGCGGTTTGCTGCGCAGACTAGCGTTAGAGCTAACGATCTTTCAGGGGACATCATGCTTGATCAGCCGCTTGCCGCGCTTAAGGGCCTTCGTGTGGAGTTTCAGACCAAGGACGGCCCTGTTGTTGGCGTAAACGACATCAGTTTTGAGATTAATGCCGGTGAAACCGTTTGCGTCGTTGGCGAATCAGGCTCTGGTAAGTCTGTGTCATCGCTTAGCTTAATGCGTTTGGTTGAATTTGGCGGCGGGCAAATTGCTGGCGGGCAGTTGCTGTTTGATCGTGGCGAAAACGGCGTGGTCGACGTGGCTGAAGCTGGCGATGATCTGATGCGCACGATTCGCGGCAATGAAATCGGTATGATTTTTCAGGAACCGATGACCTCGCTGAACCCGGTTTTTACCGTTGGTCGTCAACTGACCGAAGGGTTACGGGTCCACAAAGGGATTACGGCTGCCGCTGCCACAAAACGCGCTCTGGACTTACTGCATCAGGTGCGAATCCCTGAGCCTGAGCGCCGTATGACACAATATCCACACGAATTATCTGGTGGGATGCGCCAACGGGTGGTGATCGCTATGGCGCTGGCCTGCGAGCCGCGTCTGTTGATCGCGGATGAGCCAACGACAGCCTTGGATGTGACGATTCAGGCTGAAATTCTGGCTCTGATTGACCGTTTGAAACGGGAAACCGGCACAGCCGTGATGTTTATCACCCATGACATGGCGGTGGTCGCACAGATGGCTGACCGTGTGGTGGTCATGTTCCGCGGCAACAAGGTTGAAGAGGGCCCGGTCGAGCAGATCTTCGAAAACCCCACGCATGAATACACGCGCGCGTTGCTGGCGGCTGTGCCAAAGCTTGGTGAAATGCGCGGCAAGTCGGCGCCCGAGCCGCTACGGATTATGAGCGATGGCGACCGTGAACTGACTCCCGTTGTGCCAAAATCAGATGAAGTGCTGCTCGACGTCAAAAATATGACGACGCGGTTTGCGGTCAAAGGCGGCTTTTTCCGCCGGACCGTCGCCAATGTGCACGCGGTTGAAGACGTCTCGTTTCAGGTGCGATCGGGCCAAACACTAAGCCTTGTCGGGGAATCTGGCTGCGGAAAATCGACCTGCGGGCGCTCTGTGTTGCGACTGGTCGAGCCGCAAAGTGGCGAGGTTTGGCTTGATGGCAAAAACGTTGTCGATTTTTCTCAAACTGAATTGCGCGCCGCGCGGCGCGAAATGCAAATGGTGTTCCAGGACCCTTTTGCCTCGCTTAATCCGCAAATGCGGCTGGCAGATCAGGTGGCCGAGCCGCTTTTGAATTATAACATTGGCGATGAAAAGGAGCGGGCCGAAAAGGTGGCACAGCTTTTTGATCGTGTTGAATTGCCGCGCAGTTTCCTCAATCGCTATCCGCATGAATTGTCTGGTGGGCAACGTCAACGCATTGCTATTGCGCGGGCATTGGCACTAAACCCCAAGCTGATCATCGCAGACGAAGCGGTCTCGGCGTTGGACGTCAGTGTTCAAGCGCAAGTTTTGAACCTGTTGATGGAACTTCAGTCCGAACTCGGGATTTCGATGCTATTCATTAGTCACGATATGGCTGTGGTCGAGCGTGTCAGCCATCAGGTTGGCGTCATGTACCTTGGCCGCATCGTCGAAATTGGGTCGCGGCAAAACATTTTCGAAGATCCGCGTCATCCTTACACCAAGTCATTGATGGCCGCCGTTCCTGTGGCCGATCCGCGTCAGCGCAAATTGGAAAAAGATTTGAATTTCAAACCGATCCCATCACCAATATTCCCTGTCGCTCATACGCCAGAGCCGTCGGAGTACGAAGAGGTTTCGCCCGGCCACAAGGTCTTAATCGGGAACTGGGGCGACTTTGATCGCACGGACGGTTGATCCGATGAGTCACCCAAATGCACGCGAAATTCTTGAGGCGCTGGTTGGATTTCCAACCGTGAGCCGCGATACGAACCTGCCGCTGATCGATTGGGTTGAAGGATATTTGACCGACCTTGGGATCAAAGCTTACCGCGTTCCTAAAGAGGGCGATCCAAGCAAACACGGTCTGTATTGCAGCGTTGGTCCGGACGCGTCCGGAGGTGTCGTTTTGTCTGGCCACACTGATGTCGTTCCTGTAGATGGTCAGGACTGGAGCACGGATCCTTGGGTGGTCACCGAGCGTAGTGGTAATCTATTTGGGCGCGG
Organism: Paracoccaceae bacterium; assembly: GCA_039942715.1. Lineage (GTDB taxonomy): Bacteria > Pseudomonadota > Alphaproteobacteria > Rhodobacterales > Rhodobacteraceae > JABDJX01. The sequence goes on along the minus strand of JBDVBY010000006.1, from coordinate 604,284 downwards.
CACCTGCGACATGAAAGGCTTTGATGCACTGGCTCTCCATGCCCTGCAAAAGGCCGTAGTGTCTGATCTTAAAAAGCCTCTGCAAATCGCGCTGTCCTTTGACGAGGAAATTGGCTGTACTGGTGCGACGCCCCTGATCGAAGGTATGCAAGAGACTGTTCCAAAAGCGGAAATTGCCATCATAGGTGAGCCGTCGATGATGAAATGCGTCACAGGCCATAAAGGCTCAATGGGGTATGATATCCACGTCCGTGGGTTTGAGGTGCATTCATCACTAATGCACACTGGCGTGAATGCGATCATGAGCGCAGCCGAGTTAATTACATGGGCCAACGCGCGAAACGCCGAGAACCAGGCGCAAACGCCCAGTACATTGGCAGCGATCTTTGAACCGCCTTGGACCACGTTGCACGCAGGTCAAATCAAAGGTGGCACAGCTCATAATATCACCGCTGGCGACTGTTTTTTTGATTTTGATTTTCGCTTTACGCCTGATGCTGACGTTGAAGATTGGGAAAGAAGGCTGCGCGACAAGGTTGCCGAAATCGAAGCTCAGATGAAAGCAATTTACCCGGATGCTGGTTTTACCCTAAACGATAGCTTCAACGTTCCGGGCTTGCTGCCCGAGAGTGAAGGAGCGGCAGAAGCCCGTGTGCGCGCTATCACCGGCGACAATGCAACCCATGTTGTGAGCTACGGCACCGAAGCTGGACATTTTCAAAATGGCGGTTACTCGTCCGTGGTTTGTGGGCCGGGCAACATTGAACAGGCGCATCAGGCGGATGAGTTCATTTCGATCGCACAATTTGAGGCGGGCGAGGCGTTTTTGTCAAAACTGGTCGATACACTGTGCGAATAACGTCAACTTAAGCCAGCCGCATCCATCAAACGTTCTGCCTCTATTTGCAACATCCGTTCGCGCCCTTCGCCAACAATTGGCACGCGCCCCGGCTCTAAGAATAGAGGGGCGGCCAAAGGCGTCACGCGATCCAGAATCAAATGATCAATACGTCCTCGGGTGCGCTCAAGCATTTCTTCCACACGGCCAAAATCTACAAGACCACGCATCGCCTCTTCGTGTGTTATCTTAAGCATGAGATGATTTGGGTCGTATTTGATCAAGGTGTCGTAAAGGATATCAGAGGAAAATGTCGCTTGGCGTCCGCTGCGTTTTTGAGGCCCGAAATTGCGCTCTAAAAGCATTGCAATCGTGGCTGAGGCTTTGAACGTGCGCTTCATCACAGCATTGCCTTGTAGCCAATTTTCGAAAGACTCCCGCAGATTATTGCCCTCAAAAAGCGGCTCGGGACTTGGCACACGTTCCAACCCCCAAATGAGGACAGCGTAGTCGGTTGCGACAAAGCCAAGGGGGCCAAGTCCCTGTTCTTCCATTGATTTTGTCACCAACAACCCCAAAGTCTGCATCGCGTTTCGCCCGGCAAATCCATAGATGCAGGTGTTTTGGCGTCCGTCATGAGGAAAGCTTTCAACCAGCAAACGATCGGGTTCGGGCAAGCGCGAGCGTTTTCTTTGAAGACTTAACCATTCGGCTGTGTGTGCAGGTAGCTCGGGCCACTCTGTTTGCTGAAACATCCGCAAAATGCGATGGCTAAGCTGGGTTGAGGTCGCAAACTTTGTTCCATTGAACGTTGCAATCTTAGGCGCTTTACTTGCGCGCCGGGTGACCTCGACCGTCGTTTCGCGTAATCCCTCGTATCGCACCACTTTGCCACCAATCAGAAAGGTGTCGCCGGGTGTTAATGTGGCTGCAAAACCCTCTTCGATCTCTCCCAAAGGTTTGCCGCCTCGGTGGTTTTTTAACCGGACTTTCAGTGTGTCCGTGTCTTGGATCGTTCCAAGGTTCATCCGAATGTGACGCGTCGCGCGCGGATCGCGAAGCTCCCACATCCCATCAGTCCGCTGCTTCAAACGTTGCCATTTGTCATAAGCGCGCAGCGCATAGCCCCCTGTCGCCATAAAATCGAGACATTGATCAAATTCGTCGCGTGACAGCGATGCGTATGCGCCCGCAGTGCGAAACATCTCGAATAAGGCGTCGGCACAAAAGGCTCCGCGGCACGCGTGGATTAAGATGTGTTGGCATAGCACATCGCGCGGCCCTGCAGAATTTGGGTCTCCATCCAATTCACGCGCACGAACAGCCTCCAAAGCGGCCACACACTCCACAATTTCAAATCGATTAGCAGGCACGATCAACGCTTTAGAGGGCGCGTTATAGCGATGGTTTGCACGTCCAATCCGCTGCACCAGTCGTTTTACATTTTTGGGTGCGCCAACCTGAATAATCAGATCGACGTCACCCCAATCGATTCCCAAATCGAGCGTGCCGGTGCAGACGATTGCACGCAACTCACCGGCAATCATCGCCGCCTCGACCTTTTTTCGTTGTGTGAGGGCCAAAGAGCCGTGATGAATTGCAATTGGCAAGTCATCGTTATTTTCAAGCCAAAGGTTATGGAAGAATATTTCTGCCTGCGCGCGTGTGTTATGGAAAATAAGCGTTGTTTTGTGCTTTTTTACTTCTTCCAAAACAGCGGAAATCGCATGTTTTCCGCCCCCACCTGACCAAGGTGGCGGCGATGCGGTTTCAAGCATCACAATGTCAGGTGCGGGGCCCGGATCAGCATGCAGAATAGGGCAAGGGTCTGGATGCCGCGCAAGATAGGCCGCAATCGCTCCTGGGTCTTCGACCGTCGCTGACAGCCCGACGCGGCGCAACCCAGGTGCCAACACCTGCAACTCCGCCAGACCCAGCATCAACTGATCGCCGCGTTTGCTTTCGGCCAGCGCATGAATTTCGTCGACAATCACACGTGATAGCCCTGCAAACATGCGCGGCGCATCTTCATAGCTAAGCAAAAGCGCAAGGCTCTCAGGCGTGGTCAGCAACATATGCGGAGGGTCCGCACGTTGGCGTTTCTTCTTTACCGCAGATGTATCGCCAGTGCGATCTTCCACTCGAATGGGTAGCCGCATGTCCGAAATCGGCGTTGAGAGATTGCGTTTGATATCAGCGGCCAGCGCCTTCAAAGGCGAAACATAAAGCGTATGCAAGCCGCTGTGCGTACCATCTGCAAGCTCAACAAGGCTTGGTAAAAATCCGGCCAGTGTTTTCCCGCCACCAGTGGGAGCAATCAGTAAAAGGGACGGATTGCGCGCCTTTTCGATCATCTCAATTTGATGCGGGTGTGCACTCCAACCCCGTGCGGAAAACCAATTGTCAAACTGTGCGGGAAGCTGAGACATCCCTATGATCTAGCGCTCAAAATGAGGCGTTAAAAGACCAAGGGTTTCTTCTGTCCAAAAAATACTTTGGGGAGTGCGAGGGGCAGTGCCCCTCGCGTGCGCGCCGCAGCAAAACTGCGGCGCAAAAAGGGTTAGTGAACGATCTTCTCTTCTTTAACGAACATGTTCGCCCAAGCGCGGTCGATCAGTTCTGGTGACATCTGATAGGGGATGCCCTCAAACTCACAGATCGCAATCATCTGATCGATCAAGAAGATTGGCTGATAGTTCGCGTAGATATTATCGATCGTCGGGTATTTGCTCTTGATCAGGTAAACCAACGTATCTTCGTCCAGCGGCATCTTACGCTTGCGCGCAACCATGGCGAAAATCTTCAGATAGTCTTCCTGAATAGGCCCGTCGATTTTGATCTTGAAGAAGATACGACGCAAAGCCGCTTTATCGAAAATCTCATTCGGGTGGAAGTTGGTTGAGAAAATCACAAGCGTATCAAAGGGAACGGTGAACTTTTCACCGGACTGAAGCGCAAGGATATCCTTGTTTTCTTCCAGCGGTACAATCCAGCGGTTGACCAAGGCCTGTGGTGGTTCTTCCTGACGACCAAGGTCATCCACGATGAAGATGCCGCCGGTTGATTTCAACTGCAACGGCGCCTGATAGGTCCGCGCGGTCGGGTTATAAACCAGATCAAGCATTGAGAGCGACAATTCACCACCGGTAATTACCGTTGGACGTTCGCAAAGCACATAGCGTGTATCATAACGACCAGACGTGCGGCGCAACGAGTTTGGATCATCGACCTGCTCTTCAGCTTTAGAGTGCACAATCGGATCATAAACCGTGATCACCTGACCGGAATATTCGATCGCGCGTGGGATATAGATTTTGTCCCCAAGAGCGTCGCGAATACCGTTCGAGATGGATGATTTACCGTTGCCCGGAGGGCCGTACATCAGGATCGAACGACCAGCAGAAACCGCAGGCCCCAAGTGATCAAGCAGTTCATCAGGCAGGATCAGATGCCCCATGGCGCCCAAAAGCTGTTCGCGCGTGACTTGAATGTTTCGGATCGATTGGCGTTTGACCTGCTCAGAGTAAATCTCCAAAGGCACAGGCATCGCGCCGTAGTATTCTGATTGGGCCAAGGCATCGAGAGCGCGGGCTTTGCCGCCGTCGGTCAGCTGAAAGCCCATCTCACCGCCAGAGTTCGCATGAAGCGTACCCGTGGCCTGCAACAGCTTTTGATCGCGCGCCATATCCAGAAGTTCTTGCGTAACCTGAACTGGCAGGCACATCGCCCGGGCCAAATCGGTACAGGCCTCAAGGTTCATCCGGAACATTGTTTTCAACAAGATGTCCCGCATCATAACGATAGGCAATAGCATGCCGTCCAGCGTGCGTGGTGCTGGAGGGGCGATAACGTTCTGCGTTTCCATATTCATTTGGAGTACCCGTGCCTCACATAATATTCCTTAGTGTGTGTCCTTAGTTGCCCGATTTTAGACAATAAGGGCTGCCACACCTTTGCGAGCTTGAATATGACCCGCCAATGTGGCCAAAAAATGGAAAAAGGAAGAGGAATGAGCACGCCAAGCCCCATTGCGCTGACAGGGATATTCCTTGTGATTATTGGTGTTCTCTCGGGGCTGCCGTATCTGAAAGGCGGGCTCTTTCTCGATAGCCATGAAGCGGATGTTTACCATCTGTTAGATATTTCCTTTCGCATGACTGATGGCCAGATGCCTCATCTGGATTTTGCCACGCCATTGGGAATATTGGCTTTTTCACCGATTGTGGCGTTTTTGAAAGCCGGGCTACCGTTTGGCGCTGCCTTTATGGCGTCTCAACTTAGCCTGGCTCTCTTACTTTTGCCTTTCGTTGTCTATGCGGCCAGCAGCCGATTGCCATACCGCCAATCAGCAGTCTTTGGCGGCATTGTTTTTGCTTTGGTGTTGATCCTTACGTATCTACAGGCCTCTTCCGGTGTCACTGTCGCGATGCATTACAATCGATGGTCTTGGGCCGTGGCATTTGTCGCTCTTTTGTTGGCTTTTGTACCGCCACAGGGCGTCGCGCGCCCCAAGTTAGACGGCGTGCTGATCGGTGTCTTGGCATTTGCTTTGATGCTGACAAAAATGACTTTTTTCGTTGCTCTAGTGCCTGCAATGGTAGCGGTTCTTTTTGTTCGTAAACAAAGGGTTGCCGTAGGTGTAGCTCTTGGCGTTGGCGTTGCGCTGATCGCACTAACAATACCGATATTGGGCGTTGATTTTTGGAATGCATATGTAGCTGATTTGCTAAACGTGACTGGTTCTGATGTGCGCCCTCATGTGGGGCTGCCGCTAGGAGAGATGGTGTCGGGCGCGCAATATATCGGTGCGACGTTGACTGGTGTTGCTGCAGCCATGCTGATCCGTCGCGCTGACCACGATGCCTTGGGATTGGTCGTCTTTGCGTTATTGCTGCCGGGCGTTATTTACGTGAGTTTTCAGAACTTTGGGAATGATCCGACTTGGCTTTTGTTTTTGGCGTTTCTAGTCTTGGCTTATCGACCCAAAACTGGGTTCGCGACCGTGATGGGCGTTGATCTACGTGGTGCGATGAACGTGATCTCACTGGTGGCTGTGCTGATTAACCTACCGTCGCTTTACACATCTGCCCTGTCCCCGATCGAACATTTTGCGTTTGATGAGAGCCGCTTTATGCCCTTCTTGGATGATCCCGCGCATAATGATTTGTTTGTGCGCCGAGATCGCGCGCATCTTATGACCGCGACCATTGCGCTCGATGATGCTCCGGGAGTGTGGGAAAAATACCGCGAAGACGCCGGTCGCAGTGACATTCCCGAAGTCGCCGGCGTGCAATTCCCCATGTGCGAACTGGGGGCGGGGTCGCGCGCTTACATGAGCGAGGTTGCGGCACAATTGGTCACAGATGGGATTCCAGCAGGGTCTCAATTTTTCTCGACAGGGCTTTTGTCTGCGTTCTGGCTTTATGGTGATTTTGCACCCCTCAAGAGCGGTGCACCTTGGTACTATGGGGATTTGACCGGACTTGAGAATGCGGATTACGTACTTATCCCAAAATGCGTCTATGTTGAGCGGGTGCGAAGATTGATGATTGCCGATCTGCAAAATGCCAACACACCGCTGACGCTACTGCATGACAACGCGCTTTACGCTCTCTACGAAGTGCGTTGATCAAAAAGCCTTTGTCAGGCCAATCAGCAGGTAAAAAAGTAAAGCTGGTGCGAGAGCAAAGCCCATAGGGAATTCGCGGCGCGTCCAGCTTTCCCAATCAGGATAGCGTTCGCGGATAGTCGATCTGCGTGCCCAGCGATGCAGCAAGAACGCAGCGATTGTGACAGCGCCCAAGACGTAGATAAACCTCATCCCATCGGGAAGGGCTACGAATGGGGCCATGGCGGCAGCGAACTTCGCGTCACCGGCGCCGACCAAGTTGAGCGAGCTCAGTATAAACCCGATGACCAGCACAACCGCGAAATGCGCATAGCGCCATAGGTATTCGGTGAATGGCAGTGCGACCAAGCCGACCACGGCGAACACCCCAAGCAAGGCCAAGACGGCTTTGTTGGGGATTTTCATGGTTGCCATGTCGCTCCATGACACCCAGATCACAATGGGCAGAACGAAAGGGAGAAACCACGCAGCGGTGGTCCATTCGATGGTCATAGAATGCGCTGCCTTAAGTTTCGTTCTCTAAAGCTTCCAAGCTGCGAACAGCCGCATCAAAGTACTGCGGATGCGTATCAACGGCCTGAGACAAAAGGCTTTTCCCAGTGTTTATGTCACCCTGCTTGATCGCGGTAAGGGCGGCTGTGTACAACAACTGCGCCCGCTCGATCTGCGTCATTGGAATGACGGGAAGATCATAGTTCCGCTGGGATGAACGCGCCAAAACAAGGTTGTTTTTGGCGGTAAACATGCTGCCATCGTACGAAAGCGCTTCGGCAAAAAGCCTCTCTGCGCCGTCAAAGTCACCGCGCGACAACTTGGAAAAGCCCCAGTTGTTCAGCGTTCCAGAGGGACGCGTCGTCAGGCCCACGGCAATCTCATAAAAACTGTCGGCTTTCTTCCAGTTTTTATTTGCGTCCGCGACCATGGCTTCCAAACGATAACGTTTGAACGTCTCATGTGTCGGAGGGATGCGGTTTAGTTGCTCTTCTGCCTTGTCCCAGTTGTTTGCGCGGATCAAAGCATCGGCATATTCAACGCGGTCTTCTTCGTTCGCCTCGGGAAGCGCGAGCACTTGTTGCCAAGCTTGTGCTGCCAGCGCTGGCTTTTGAGCGCGTACAAGTGATTGTGCAAGGCCACGTTTAAGATCGACACGTCCGGGGTTCGCGGCTGACGCATTTTGGAAGTACACAACGGCCTCGTTCGGGTCAGCTGAGGTCAGCATCACATCGTTCAGATTTGTTTCATCGATGACATTTACATCGGCCAAAGAGCGCTCGATTTCGGCCTTGTCAATCTCGCGATTGCAAGCCGTTAGAGTCAAAACGCTGCCCAAAAGGCAGACTGTTGTTAGTCGGGCGTACCGCATCGCACGTTCCTTTTGCTGCTCGCTCCGCTCTCGCCGCCCCTATTCCGGGGTCTTGGGTGTTTCAAGCAACTGGTAAACCCCAGGTCCTCGGCGCACCAAGCGGAAATCCTCTTGAGGCGAAGAATAGTCTGGATCACCACGCTTTGCGAGAGCCAAGCGCAGGTTTTCGCGGATTTCCGCGCTTTGACCGCTATCTAGTGCAAAAGCGAGACGAAAAACACGACTCGCTTCGCCAAATTCGCCCCGTTCCATCAAAACAACGCCCAAATTGTTCCATGCAGGGGGAAAGGTTTCATCAATTTCGACGGCGCGGCGCAAAATTTGCTCGGCTTGCCCCAGCCGGCCCAATTGCAGATTAGCAGAACCGATGGCGGAAAGGACGTCAACATTGATGCCTTGCTCGCTTGCGGCACGGGTATAGGAATCCAGTGCAAGCTCGTACTCTCCCGCGGCCATCAATCGGTGCCCAACCACAAGCCCATCAACCGATTGCTCACCAGCATTAACACCAGGAGCGATTGGCGAGTCCCCAGATAGCCCAAAACCGCCAGCGGATTGATCGCAGGCGGCCAAGGCAAACATCGCGGCAATTGCCGATGTTAGATATGTGTGTCTCATTCGCCCCTAGAAGTTTGCCTGCGAAAGCGTTTTGGCAATGTTGTAGACCGACGGCCCGATCAGGATGATCAAAAGCGGCGGAACGGTCAGCATCATTGTGGCAAGAGTCATCTTGGTAGGCAACTTGTTAGCCTTTTCTTCGGCCCGCATGATGCGTTTATCGCGCATTTCTGCCGAAAAGACCCGAAGGGCTTCTGAAATTGAGGTACCAAAGCTGGCCGACTGGATCAAAACCGTCACGAAAGAAGAAACATCTGGCACGCCTGCGCGCTCTGACATGTCGCGCAATACGTTGGTTTTATCCTTACCGGCCTTCATTTCGTTCGAGACCATCTCAAATTCCTCGGCCAAAGCGGGATAACCTGCTTTGATCTCGCCTGCGACGCGAATGATCGATTGGTCAAGCGACTGACCAGCTTCGACGCACACAAGCATCATGTCCAGACTGTCCGGAAAACCATTGGTGATTTCTTCCTGACGCATTTGTTGGCGTTTGGTGACCCAATACTTTGGCATCATATACCCGATGCCGCCTGGGATCACGATTGACATGATCAATGCTTGGGTTGTCGGCTCGCCTGTGGCGCTGGAGTAGATCGCATAAACGACACCCAGAAGAAGGAAAGAAACGCCAAGCGCAAATTGCAGGAAGTGGAAGGTGCGCACAGCGTCTTTCGAGCGATACCCGGCCTGCAACAGCTTGAGTTTGATTTCAGAGTATTCTTTCTCGTTTTGTGGTTCGAGAAAGCTTGAATATTTGTCGAGTTTGTTAGCGTTTTTGCCGCGCCCGCGCCGCAAGCGCTTCTCGTCGTCGGAACCACTTGCACTTGCCTGAGCGGCTTCGCGGAGCTTGTCCAACGGATCGCGACGCTTTTTCAGCAAGATTGGCAGTGTCAACAGGATCAGGAACATGCCCAAGACGCCAACGATCAGCAACGGTCCCAAGTCGCCAAACTGTTCAGTCAGCTGTGTCGACGCCTGTTCGTAAAGTGCGGTAATCTTTTCCATCGCATTTAGACCTTGATGTTAACGAGTGCGCGCATGACGAAGATGTTTACAACCAAAAAGGCCGCAACCACCAAACAGGCGGGGATGAATGCTGATGTCTGCTTCACATCATCATAATAGTTTGGCTGGATGACGTTGATCATAACCAGAGCCAAAATCGGGAAGACTGACAAGAACATGCCTGACCATTTCGCCTCGGCGGTGATTGCTTTCACGCGGCGGAAAAGGCGGAAACGTGAGCGAACCACCTTGGCAAGACCGTCCAGAATTTCGGCCAAGTTACCACCAGAGGTTTGCTGAATGGTCACGGCAACAGCAAGGAAGCGCAAATCCTGCATGTCGATGCGTTCGGCCATAGTCTTCAGAGCTTCACCGACGTCGCGACCATAGGCTGCTTCGTCTGAAATCACGCCCATTTCGGTGCCAAGTGGATCAGGCACTTCTTTTGCAACGATCTGCAACGCAGATGAAAACGGGTGACCCACGCGCAAGCTGCGCACCATCAGTTCAACAGATTCTGGCAGTTGCTCTTCAATCATCGAAAGACGCTTATTAGCGGTGTTTGAGACCCAAACATAAACAGCGCCAACGCCCATCAGGACCGAAAGCACAAGGCGAATGGCAAGGCCAGCAGAGGTGCCAAAGGTCAACAGAACAAAAGCAACGACACCCAGAACAGCCATAACCATGAGCAACTGTGGTGGTGTGAAAGCGATGTTCGCTTTCTGCGCTTTGTCCGCCAGCATCGAATACAGCGGAATCGACTGCGACTTCATGTGCTGAGACATTTCCTTGCGGAGTTGTTCCAGCACCTGTTCACGGCCCGCGCCTTTTTCGAGCATCTCGAGACGGCGGTTGACCCGATTGTTCAGGCTGATCGATTTGCCAAAGACAGTCAGATAGATACCCTGAACAAGGGCAAGAACTGCAATGAAAATCAGACCATAAATGAGTGGTTCTGCACTAATGACCATGGGGTCTTACTCCGCCGCGAAGGGTTCAAAGATTGCGGACGGCAGGTCGTAACCCCACATCCGGAACCGTTCTGAGAAGTGGCTACGCACACCTGTCGCGGTGAAGTGGCCGATGATTTTGTTGTCCGGTGTCAGGCCAACTCGCTGATAACGAAAGATTTCCTGCATCGAGATCACTTCGCCTTCCATGCCGGTCACCTCGGTGATGGACACCATGCGACGCGAACCATCCTGTAGACGCGAGGCCTGCACGATTAGGTTTACAGCAGATGAAATCTGAGAGCGCACAGCCTTTAGCGGCATTTCAATACCGGCCATCGCGATCATGTTTTCCAAACGGCTAACACCGTCACGCGCGCTGTTGGCGTGGATCGTGGTCATTGATCCGTCGTGGCCTGTGTTCATGGCTTGAAGCATATCGATCACCTCCTCACCACGTGTCTCACCCACGATAATGCGGTCTGGACGCATACGAAGTGCGTTTCGCAGACAATCTCGCTGAGAAACAGCACCTTTGCCTTCCACGTTCGCGGGGCGGCTTTCCATCCGTCCCACGTGCGTTTGTTGCAACTGAAGTTCCGCCGTATCCTCAATCGTCAGGATACGTTCGTCGTCATCGATGAACGATGACAGTGCGTTGAGAGTGGTGGTCTTACCAGAACCGGTACCGCCTGAGACGATCACGTTCAGGCGCGTTGCCACCGCGGCCTGCAAATAAGCGGCCATTTCTTCAGTAAAGGCGCCAAAGTTGACAAGATCATCAACAGCCAGCTTTTCCTTTTTAAACTTACGAATTGAGACAAGCGAACCGTCCACTGCAATTGGTGGAACCATCGCGTTGAAACGAGAGCCATCGCCAAGTCGCGCATCGACGTAAGGATTTGATTCATCAACACGACGACCAACGGCGGACACGATCTTGTCGATGATCCGAAGTAGATGGCGTTCGTCTTTAAAGTTGGTGTCGGTCAGCTCAAGGCGACCGGCGCGTTCCACAAACACCTGCTGTGGACCGTTGACCAAGATGTCGTTGACGCTGTCGTCTTTTAGAAGCGGTTCGAGAGGACCAAGACCCGTGACCTCGTCGTAAAGGTCCTGGTTCAGCGTTTGACGCTCTTCGCGGTTCAGAACGACGCCCATCTCATCCAGAGATTCGCCAGAAATCGCTACGATTTCAGCGCGAAGATCACTTTCCGAAGCTGTGTCCAGCGCGCTTAGGTTCAGATCGTCAAGAAGACGCTTGTGAAGCTCAAGCTTGATCTCGCCAAGACGTTCCTTGCGTTTGCGTTCCTTATCAACCGGACCTGCTTGCGCAGGTACACGACTGACGGTGCGACGTTTTGCTTCTGCTTTAGGGGCAGGTTGCGATACGGTACGCGTCACTTGATTTTCGGTTTGACCACCAGGGATGGATTTTAATTCGGGTGCGCCGTCGCCTGCGCCGCCTTTTTTACTATATTTAGAAAACAAGGGTTTGCTCCTAGGTCATCAAGCGCCAGCGGCGGCTTCAACGTTGGTTTCGTGGATGGATTGTGCAAGTTTTTGAATTTCTTTGCGCAAAGGGTTCTTCGCCGCCACATCGCTTAGTGGCTCGCCATGATCGTTGGATTGGACGACCTGCTTGCCACCATCTGGCATCAAAACTTCGATTTTGATGTCGAGGCTTTCGGCCATACGTTTCACACGGCTTTTGCCGTTCAGATCGGTAAAGCCGGGCGCGCGGTTCAAGACATAGCGCAATTTTTCGTACGGAAGCTCTTCGCCCTTCAAGGCGCGAATAAGGCGCAGGGTGTTTTGCGCAGACCGCATATCAAGCTCAGTCATTGCAAAGAAGACATGAGCTGCCGTCAGGACTGTCTCAGTCCACTCAACAATGCAAGTTGGCATATCAATCACGACGTAATCGAAATTTGAACGCGCCACTTCCAGAATGCGGCTGACATCCTGCTGCCCCAAAATTTCCAACGGAATAAGTTCGCTGGGCGCAGTCAGGACCTGAAGGCTTTCCTGATACGTCAAAAGCGCCTGCATAAAGCTGTCGCTGTCCATGCTGTCCGTGTCTTGCAAAAGCTCAAACACGGCTTCGCGCCGCGGCAAATCGAGATAGGTCGAGACGGATCCGAATTGGAGATCTAAATCCAATATACAAACCCGCAAGGCATCATCCCCTGCGTCTACTTTTGCAAGTTCCCACGCCAAATTTACCGCAAATGTCGTAGCGCCTGTGCCGCCGGCCAAACCCATGACCGGAATGACCACGCCATCGCGGTCCCCAGTGGCTTTTAGGTTTGTTTTAAGATGGGCCGCGGCCATTTCGGCCTGATTGGCCTTGTTGCGCATACGTTCGATTGCATCGTGCAATGCGCCATCTGGAAGCGGGTAGGGGACAAATTCTTCGGCACCCAGCTTCAAAAGCTTGTGCAAAACAATAGGGCTGACTTCCTCAGCAATGACCAAAACCTTGATCTTCTGCGCTGCTGCGCGTTTTACCAAGTCGGCGACAAGATCGGCGTCGCCTTCATCGTCCTGATCAATGGCAAGGGCCACAAATTCTAAAGAGTCGGCTTCTGGCTGGTCGAAGAAAACAGATGCGTCTTCTATCGAAAGATCCCCCCAGTTTTCGCCGCATTCAGCTTCCATGTCCTCTATAAGGAGGTCAAAATTTTGGACGTCCCGGCTGATCGTACATGCTACGATCTGTGCAGGTTCCTCCTGAAGCGCCGCGTTGCTCGTCATACCCTCACGTCCTTCCGTTCTTGGGCCCCCCCGGTTGAACGGGGTTTCGTCCTGTCAAAAGCGGTACGTCGAATCTTGACGCACTTCGCCCTTCGTGGACAAAACTGCAGGCCAATATTGGCGACATTGAGGCTAAAAGATCGTAATTATTCGGTATTAGGCGACGATCAAAAACAAAGAAGGGCGGCCAGTTGGCCGCCCTTTTTACGTTAATTTAAAGGATGCTTTGGTTAACTGCCGCCTTCGATGGTGGCAACGCCACCTTCGGTTGCCTGGCGTGCCGTAGCACTATCGACATATTCACCCCAGATAACCCGGGCGTATTTGCCGTTAAGATGACCAGAGCAGCGGATCGAACCAGTGCGATAAGGTGACTTACCCGCCACTTCCCGCGATGGGTCAAGCATAACCACTGGATCAGGAACGATGAACCCTTTCGAACGTCCGGCACATTTCTGAGCCATCATGTTGTACATGGTTGGGTTGCCGAAGCCACCTTCATCAAGCCAAGCACCAGCAGGTTGATCGAAGCCTGCACAGCCTGTGACAGCAAGAGCGCTGGCACCAATCAGGAGTGTTTTGATCTGATTTTTCATGTCTCTTACTCCATCACGTAGCCGTAGGAACCGCTGTAATCCTGCCGTGCAACTTCCGCTGCAGCGCCGGTCGTAGGTGCACCCGCAGGGCGCGCCGTCTGGCCGAATAGGAACAGTTCGCGTTCGGTTGGTGGGCGGATGCGATCAGTAGGTAACGCAAGTGCTTCACCGCTTGTTGGTGCCACAAGATGCGGAGTGATGATCACAACCAGCTCGGATTGATCCCGCTGATAACGTGCGCTGCGGAACAGGGCACCAAGGACTGGGATGTCACCCAACCAAGGAACCTGCGATGTTGCATCGCTAAAGTCATCTTGCAGAAGACCCGAGATGGCAAAGCTTTGCCCGTCCATCATTTCAACGGTTGTTGACGTCTCGCGACGACTAAACGCGTTGATCGAGAACCCACCGTTGGTAACGCTTGCAGTGTCATCGATCGAAGAGACAGCTGCTGTTAGCTCAAGATTGATCCGGGTGTTGTCGACAACACGCGGAATAAACGAAAGCTGAACACCAAACGGTTTGTAGTCAACGGCGATACCACCGTCTTCATCAACAACTGGGATCGGATACTCGCCACCAGCCAAGAAGCTTGCTTCCTGACCGGAAAGGGCAACCAGATTTGGCTCGGCAAGTGTGCGAACCATGTCTTTGGATTCAAGCGCTTCAAGTAGAGCACTGAATGCAAGACCACCAATTGAACCCTGTGCAGCAAGCTGGCCGCCGCTAAAGTTCTCAGTAAAGTTAAGGACAGTGTTGCCGAACACGCCGGTTTCAAAGTTTCCGGGACCGTTCGCTACTGCGACATCTCCGCCAGCACCTGCAAGGCCTGCATTCACGCTTTTCAGGACAGTACGCTGAACTTCAGCGAACCGCACTTTCAGCATGACCTGATGCGTTCCGCCAACAACCATCAGGTTAGAAACCCGATCAGGTGCATAGCGCGACGCAAGGTCCAGAGCGCGATCCAGTTTTTCGATGGACGACACAACACCTGACAGAACTATACCATCGTTTGCAGTGCGAACTTCGATTCCCTCGCCTGGAAGAATCTGGCGAAGTCTTTCTTTAAATTCAGCTACATCTGGAGTGACCTGCACCTCAACGTTGGTGATCAGGCGACCATCTGGGCCGAGTAGAGTGAGTGTCGTACGTCCAGGGGCCTTGCCCAAGACATAAATTGTGCGATCCGACAAAGTGGAAATGTCCGCAATGCCTGGGTTCGCGATACTTAGTTCTGCAAAAGGATTTTCAGCTTCAACAACAACCGCACGGTTCATTGGAACCTGAAGCGCTGTCGAAACCTCTCCCTGCATAATAGTTAATGTCTGTGCCCCGCTTTGGGATACAGACCCTGTCGTGACGACGAGCCCAACGAGCGCCGCCTTCAATAGTTTATCAAATGTCATGACCTGCCTTTCCGATCACGCCTCAGTTACCGGGTCTATAGAGCCCTTATAACGCGCACGATGCGTCAGTGTTGATGTTTTTTCAACAATCAATGGTTTAAAGGGGGGACTTTATGTGGATCGTGCGCAACACAACGTCCAAGAATTGCGTCAAAAAAGAAACGCGCCACCGGATATGGTGGCGCGCTTCCCAAAAAAACTATTTTTTCGTAACTTTAGTTTGTGCAGGGGATTTGAACCTGAACGCGCTCCTCGCCCGAACGGCGCGTTACAAAACACTTTTTCTCTTGGGGCGCTTCGACAACTTGCTGTTCGACAATACCCAAAAGTTCGCGCTGGTTAATTTGAACATCGCTTGAAACAACCTGTTCGTCTGCGCCGACCAATGACAGCGATAAGCGACCTGTCGTCTGAGCCTGTGCTAGCAATGCAACCTGACGTGGGTTTACTTCCACAGTCACCGTCTTCGCGACAACAACGTTGTTACGGTCTTCATCAGCAGATTGGTTGATTGCGATGATGCGGACATTGGCTTCGATCAATTGCGTGATTTCTTGACGCGACACCTGGCCGGTCCAGTAAACGTCAATACTGTCGCCTGGGCGCAGGAAGCCACCCACACCGGTAGAAGCATCGGTGCGGATCGTGAAAGCGCGCATGCCGGGGGACAAACGTGAAGACACGCCTGCATCTTCGCCAGGCTTGGTCACCTTTGCGGCCAAGACCGCTTCGTCAGGTTCCATTGTGCGGAGTACAGAACGAAGTTCGTCAGCATCGCCGGTAAATAATTTGGCAGGATCAGTGAAGGCTCCGGCCGGAACTGCGGCTTCGGGCCAACGCACAAGTTTAACGTCTTTTTTTGTCAGACGCTGACCGTAACGCATTTGCTTGTTGACGACGATGACTTCCGTGGTCGGAACAATGGCACGCTTGGCCAATTCCGCCTCTGCAAGCTGGGCCTGCTGTTGGCCGATAAAGTCTTTTGCTAGATAAACTGCCGCTCCGGCCAATCCAACGCCAACAAGTAAAACAAGTCCAAACACCAAACGCATAACGTTTCCTCTCTCGTTACGGGTAATGAGGTGCGCAGCTTTGGCGCCACCAATCCCAGTCATTCACTGGAAGTCTCGCATCTGATTGTGGCGAAAGCGTGGACGAAATCAGGATTCCCGAAGGAATGTTTAGTTGAACATTGGAACGTCGAGGTCGGCAGGTGTCGCAGCACTCAGGCTGGCTCCAACGCCGCTAGAAACGTTTGTTGTTCCGGATGCAATCAAAGTCACAACGACAAGGCCAAGACCAATAATTGCGGCCGTAAGTACAACCCAGTCCACGGTCACAGCGCCGTCTTCTGATTGGATAAACTGCCTAATGATATTCATAACCTGACCCTCTCAAGACCGGTACTTAGCTGGAAACGCGTATGCCGGGAATTTAGTGATTAGATGATGGGGTGTCGAAGGCCACCGCGCAGGCGGCCTTCGACAAGTAACTTAGAATGCAGAGTCAAGACCGTCGAGTGTGCGGACGCTACCGTCTGCCAGGCTCGAAGAAATCTTACCAGCCAACTGAGTGGTACCACCACCAACAGAAGACAGTACTGCGATGCCAAGACCAACGATAGCTGCGGTCAGAACAACCCAGTCTACAGTTACAGCACCAGATTCGTCGTTAAGAAATTCGTTGAACATTTTCATTGTGTGTCCCTCCATAGAGCACGCTTTGGTTTCAGAAACCGCCGTCCCTTCCAACTAACCTCTCACAATCAGTCTTTGTTGACGCGGTATGGGGCTATATGGCCCTTTAAATTGGGCGAGAGTTTGACGTCCATCGTACAATTTGCGCGCCGAAATAAAGCTTCCCCAAATAACTATTAAGTAATTGAAATATATAGATTAATAATTCTGAAACCTATCATTAAGCCTTGCTAATCACCGCTATACAGCATCACTTTAGCTACATCGTAAACAATGTGCCGCAATCGGGCTGGTATAGCCCGTCTGAATCTGCGAAATTTTCGCCCAGAGCATTAAGAAAGTGTTGCGGCATGGGCTGGAAATCAAGAATCGCATGCGTTCTTGCGTTTGTATCGGTGTTTTTTACACCCGTTGCAGTTGCACAAACCGAAGAAACCGTCGGCGGAGACTTTACCTTCCGCCGAATTGCACCGCCTAACACCGGTTCAGGCCCGCGGATCAAGGTTCAGATCGATCCGAACGCCGCAATCTATCGGCTTACGCCCGGCAGCGCGCCGCGTTTGCCCGGCGATCCGCGCCCCGAAGCCGCTACAGTCCTGCCAGAAGGCGTCGTGCCGGACGCACCAAGCGATTTTGATTGGTACTGGGCTGTTGTGTCTCCTGCGCAGGGCGTTGATGTTGCCGCGCGCTTTAGAGCAGCCTTGGCGCTTGCCGAAAAGGAACGCACAAAGATAGGTGCTCCGCGCCTGCAAACATTGCAAAAGATCGTCAACGCGCATGGAGTCGATATTTTGACGTCTACTATAGGCACAGAAGTCTCACCTGCCTTTGCTCTAGCAGTGATCGCCGTCGAAAGTGCGGGCCAAACGCAGGCTGTCAGTCATGCAGGGGCCACAGGGCTTATGCAGCTGATGCCGGCGACTGCTGCGCGGTTTGGCGTTTCCGACAGCACAATCGCTAAAGACAACATTAGAGGCGGTGTTGCCTATCTTGACTGGTTGCTCAAAGAGTTTAACCGAGACCCGGTACTGGCGCTCGCAGGTTATAACGCGGGTGAAGGTGCCGTTGCCAAGCACTCTGGTGTGCCACCCTTCAATGAAACCCGAGGTTATGTGCCCAAAGTGCTCGCTGCTTGGACGGTTGCGCGTCGTTTATGCGTGACACCGCCTGATTTGATCAGCGATGGCTGCGTTTTCGTCGGCGGCACGCTCAAAACGGCCCAGGACGGCTAAATTCTTTTATATAGCCATCTTTTTGAAGATACGTTCCGGGATCAGCTTGATCACCGTCATCACAGGCCACCAAATAAGCGGTGTATATAGTGTGTTCTTCTTCTTATCGACGGCCTTAAAGATATCGGCGACGATTTTCTCGGGTGGCGCAAGGAACGGCAGCTTTTCCATCCCCCACGTCATAGCTGTATCAACCGTGCCCGGTTTGACAGTGACAACATGCACGCCAGACCGTCCAAGTCGATTGCGCAGGCCAGATAGATAAGTGTGAAAACCTGCTTTGGCCGCACCGTATACATAGTTGCCCAAGCGACCGCGATCGCCAGCAACCGAACCAACACCGACAACCGTTCCATTGCCGCGAGTTTCCATTTCGGGCGCAAGGGCCGTCAAAAACGTGGCTGGGCCACTGAAACTATCGGTAATCGTGCCCGCAATAAGAGACGGATCGGAGTCTATATCTTCCTGGGGCGGCATAGAGCCCACAAACACAGCCACGCTGATCGACTCATCAAGGGATTTTGCGCGATCCAAGATAGGGGTAAAGCTGTCTGTATCACGGGCGTCAAAGGCCATTGCTTCGGCAACAGTAGCACCGCGAACGCCACAATCCGTAGCTGTAGCTTGCAAATCGACCATATCACGGCCTGCAAGAATGACGCCTTCGCCACGATCCGCCGCTGTGCGGGCAAAGCCGCGCGCGATGGTCGATGTGCCGCCAAGAATAATCCAAGTGGTGCTCATGATGCGTCCCTCAGGTTTAAACGGCGAATAAGATCGGTTTCATAGGTGTTGTCCGGGTCTGCCTTTGAAACGGCTTTCAGCCAATCACCGTGTTCTGGGTACATGTCCCGCACAGATTGAGGGCTAGAAAGAGCATCTTTGGCCAAGTAAATGCGCCCGCCTGCTTCGACGGTCTTTTCCTCAAGACGCGCGACGACCTTTTCAACACGTGGCGTGTTGGGGAAATCAACGGCCAAAGTATAGCCTTCCATAGGGAAAGACATATAGCCTGCGCGTCCCGGCCCCAGCCGTTTAAGGACCGCCAGTGGCGAGGCGAGGCCGGAGATTGCGATTTGTTCGACCATAGTGCGCAAAGCATCAACGCCGCTTAAGGGCACAACGCATTGAAACTGGTGAAAACCGCGTTTTCCGTAAAGCTTGTTCCAGTCGTGGATTTTATCCAGTGGAAAGAAGAAATCATCGATCGGCTTAACCACCGTGCGCCCTTCGGACGGGACACGGCGCCAGTAAGCGGCGTTAAACGCCTTCACCACAGGTGGGGAAAGCGCAAAGCCAGGGGCGTTCATGGGGATTTTTTTGCTGCGCTTGGCTGCTTTGACCAATCCACCGCCAGTTTCGGCTTCTTCCAGAATACCGCGCCCCAAGGCAGCTCCGCGTGCGGTCGCATCAATCCAGCCTACCGTATAAGTCGCGTCAGAGGCATCAAGCAGAGCGATATGTTCGTCCCAATCGTCAATCCGCCGCTCGGTGACGACCATCACATCGCCTTTTGCCTTCAGCATTGTGAATTTTGCAGAGAGAATTGGCCCTGTCTGGCCCAAGCCGCCAATGGTGGCTTTGAAGAGAGCGTCATCGCTGTCGGGCGTCACGATCTTCGGACCTTTGGGCGTGATTAGCGTAAATTCAGTGATGTGGGAGCCAAAAGACCCTGCGTGGTGGTGGTTTTTGCCATGTACATCCATCGCAATACCGCCGCCCACGGTGGCAAAGCCAGTTCCGGGCATAACCGGGGGCAACCAGCCTTTGGGGGCAAAGCTTTTCAGCAGGTTTCCAATTTGAACTCCTGCTTCAACGTGAATCTCTCCGGTATCAGCATTAAATGCGATTACACGATCAAGTCGGGTCATATCAATCGCGCGCCCATCATCGTTCAGACACGCATCACCATAGCTTCGGCGCATGCCAATTGCGGGCGCTTGGGTGTCTTCCAAAGCGCGTTGCAGCGTTGATTGACGCTCGGGGCGAGCAAGCTCGCCTGTTGCGCTCAAAACGCGGCCCCATCCGGTGTATTCGCTAAGTTTCCACATGTTGCGCCTTTTTCGATGCTCTCTCGGCTGCTGGAAAGACCAAAAGCCCGATTCCAATGGCAAACCATAAAGTTGTGACACGAATAACCAAAGTTGCGGGCGCTGCGATGGCAATTGGAACACCATCAAGGACCAAAAGTGCCAACATTGCGGCCTCGGCCCCGCCCAGCCCGCCGGGCGCCCCGGTCAAACCACCTGCCAGTGTTGCGAAAATGAAGATGCCCATGGCAACCCAAAAGGTAGTGTCTGCCCCCAACCAATCCAGCAAAAGATAAAACGCGTACCCCTCGGCCATCCAGCCTAAGACGCCCAGGAATCCAGCAATAATAAGCGTGGTTGGACCGGTGAAGGCGCGCAAAGACAGTGCTGCACGGCGCACGCGGGCGAAAATGCGCGGGAAGCGTTTGCCGGTTATGACATGCCCAATACCTGCAGCAGCACTCAGCAATTGCGGGCGAGTGGCGATAAACGCGGCAACCAGTGCAAGAACGGCAACGGGAGCGCCTCCCTTCATCCCCGTGGCTGAAAGGGCGACGGCAAGCGCCAGCAAAATCGCCATTGCGGCCAGATCCGCGGCACGGTCGACCAAAACCAAAGGAGCCGTGCGTTCAAAAGACCAGCCTGTTTCGCGTCGAATCCAACGCATACGCACCAGCTCGCCCACACGACCAGGCGTGACCGACATCGCAAACCCTGCCAAAAAGTGGCGCATGTTCTGGATCAACGTGGTGCCAAGCCCAAGCTTGATCGCGAAAAGATGCCAACGCAAACCGCGAAAAACGTAGTTCACAAGACTTAAGACCAGAAGAATCGTGATCTCAATGAAGCTAAGGGATGTGATCGCTTCGACGGTTTCTTCCCAGCCAGTGGCAAGCGCAAGCCCAACAAGACCGATGACCACAAGGGCAAAGAGACCGATAAGGAGGGCAAGGTCACGCCAACGCCGCGGAGATGAAACCGCGGCGTTGGGTACACGAGGGGAAGGTGGCTCTGAATTCATTGCCATTGCGATCATTCTAAAAACAGAATGGGGCGTAAATATGAAATTGTTTCGTTTTTGTGAACAGTGAATAGGGCGACTTTTCCAATAGTCGCCTCATTCCACTTCATCCGACGATTGTCGCATCGGTCGCTGCGCGTACTTCGTCCTCGCTCACACCGTCTGCGGTCTCAACAATTTTCAGGCCACCATCCACGACGTCCAGCACGCCAAGGTTGGTGATGATGCGATCGACAACAGCCTGACCAGTCAATGGCAAGGTACAGGACTTTAGAAGTTTGCTGTCACCATGTTTGTTGGTGTGGTCCATAACAACGATCACACGACCAACGCCTGCGACCAAATCCATCGCACCGCCCATACCTTTGACCAGTTTTCCCGGGATCATCCAATTGGCCAGGTCGCCATTTTCGGCAACTTCCATCGCACCAAGGATTGCTGCCGCAATTTTCCCACCTCGGATCATTCCGAAGCTTTGTGCACTATCAAAGTAAGCCGTGCGATTAAGCTCGGTGATGGTTTGCTTGCCTGCATTGATCAAATCGGCGTCTTCGTCACCCTCAAAAGGGAAAGGGCCCATGCCCAGCATGCCGTTTTCAGATTGAAGCGTAATGTCTTTTTCGCCAACATAATTCGCCACAAGCGTCGGAATACCGATGCCAAGGTTCACATACATGCCGTCTTCAAGCTCGTCTGCCGCGCGGGCGGCCATCTGGTTACGATCCCAAGGCATTATGCTTCTTCCTTCTGACGAACGGTACGTTGTTCGATGCGTTTCTCGTGCTGGCCCTGAATAAGGCGGGTCACGTAAATGCCAGGCAGGTGGATCATGTCAGGATCAAGCGAGCCTGTCGGCACAATCTCTTCAACTTCGGCAACACACACCTTGCCACACATCGCAGCGGGCGGATTAAAGTTGCGCGCTGTTTTGCGGAAAACAAGGTTGCCAGTTTCATCCGCCTTCCAAGCCTTGACGATGGAAAGGTCAGCAAAGATACCTTCTTCTAGGATGTAGGTCTCGCCTTTAAACTCTTTGTGCTCTTTGCCCTCAGCGATCACAGTGCCCACACCGGTTTTCGTATAAAAGCCAGGGATGCCGCAACCCGCCGAGCGCATGCGTTCGGCCAACGTGCCTTGCGGGGTGAACTCAAGCTCTAGTTCGCCGCTTAGGTATTGGCGCATAAATTCCGCGTTCTCGCCAACGTAAGAGCTTATCATTTTTTTGACCTGCTTGGTTTGCAACAAAATGCCTATGCCAAAGTCATCGACGCCTGCATTATTGGACGCAAAGGTCAAATCCTTCACACCACTTTGTTTGATTGCCTCAAGCAAAAGCTCAGGAATGCCGCACAGGCCGAAGCCTCCGGCAGCAATCAGCATGTCATCACGCAAAAGACAATCTAAGGCGTCTGTTGCATTGGCATAGACTTTCTTCATCTCGCTCTCCGAGTTGGGTTGCTGGCGTTTTTGCCGCTTGGCCCCCAAAAGTCAATCGCCGCAGCGCAGCAAGACTGCTGTTTGTCTCATTCGTTTGCTATTCGAGGACACGTTTAGCAAACGCAAAAGGCGTGCCGATTTAGGCGCGTTAACCCCTACTTTAGGATCGCTCTGGCAATCTGCATTGACAAAGCACAAGAAGGCCCCACATCTTCCGCCGCCAGTGCTTCCGCCCTTTTTGAAAGGTTTTCCATGCCAGTTGTCGTTGTCGAATCTCCGGCTAAGGCCAAGACAATTAACAAATATCTTGGCCCTGACTATACTGTTTTGGCGAGTTACGGACACGTCCGTGACCTGCCAGCGAAGAACGGTTCTGTCGATACCGACGATGGATTCGAGATGAAATGGGAGATCGCTTCGGACTCCAAAAAGCACATCAAAGCGATTTCCGACGCTTTGAAAGACGACCCTGAACTGATCCTTGCGACTGACCCGGATCGTGAGGGAGAGGCGATTAGTTGGCATTTGGAAGAGGCGCTTCGCAAACGCAAAGTGATCAAAGCCGATACACCCGTCAGCCGGGTTGTGTTTAATGCGATTACCAAATCTGCGGTGACCGAGGCGATGCAAAACCCGCGCGAGGTCGATCAGGATTTGGTCGAAGCGTACCTTGCTCGTCGCGCTTTGGATTATCTGGTTGGCTTTAACCTGTCGCCCGTATTGTGGCGCAAATTGCCGGGCGCGCGCTCGGCAGGACGTGTGCAATCGGTGTGTCTACGCATCATCGTCGAGCGCGAGATGGAAATCGAGGTTTTCAACGCGCAGGAATACTGGACAGTAAAAGTTGTCTTGACGACACCGCGCGGCCAGGACTTTGAAGCACGCCTGACTATTTTGGGTGGCGACAAGCTCGATAAATTTGACATTCCGAATGAAACTGCCGCTGAACTGGCCGTTCAGGCGATCCAGTCGCGTGACTTGAGCGTCGCTAAAGTCGAGGCAAAGCCAGCGGCGCGCAATCCGTCCGCGCCCTTTATGACGTCTACGCTACAGCAGGAAGCCAGCCGTAAGTTTAGTTTTGGCGCACGTCAGACCATGCAGGTCGCACAGCGTTTGTACGAAGCAGGTCACATTACATATATGCGGACAGATGGCATCGATATGGCGCCCGAAGCCGTTACTGCAGCGCGTGATGCCATCAAAGGCCGTTACGGTGACTGCTATGTTCCCGGTGAGCCGCGGATCTACAAGAATAAGGCCAAGAACGCGCAAGAAGCGCACGAGTGTATTCGTCCCACCAATCTGGATGCGGACACCGCTAGTTTAAAACTTGTCGATGCGGACCAACGCAAGCTTTACGATCTGATCTGGAAGCGCACTTTGGCTAGTCAAATGGCTTCGGCGCGACTTGAGCGCACGACGGTCGATATCGCGAGCGCGGATGGTCAGGTTGGTTTGCGCGCGTCAGGTCAAGTTGTTCAGTTTGATGGATTTTTGAAGGTGTACGAAGAAGGGCGCGACGACGTTGTTGATGACGACGACAAAGTGCTGCCCCAGGTCACTGAAGGCGACACCGCCGCTAAGAAAACCATCACGCCGGATCAGCATTTTACCCAACCACCGCCGCGCTACACCGAGGCGACGTTGGTGAAAAAGATGGAAGAGATCGGCATCGGCCGCCCCTCGACCTATGCCTCTGTTGTCACGACGATCCAAGATCGTGGTTACGTAACAAAAGAGAAAAATCGCCTCCATCCTGAAGACAAAGGGCGCTTGGTGACGGTCTTTTTGACCAATTATTTCCGCAAATACGTTGGTTATGACTTTACAGCCAAACTCGAAGCCGAGCTTGATGACATCACAAATGGAGATCGCGCGTGGAAAGACGTGCTTGCTCGTTTCTGGCGCGATTTTAAAGCGGCGATTGACGAAACAGCTGATCTGCGGATTGGCGAAGTGCTGGATAAAATCAACGAGGTCCTAGAACCGCATCTATTCCCGCCTAACGAGGAGGGGACTGATCCGCGTCTTTGCCCGAATTGTGAGATTGGACGTCTTTCAATGCGTACAGCCCGAGCGGGTGGTGCGTTTATCGGCTGCTCGAACTACCCTGAATGCCGCTACACGCGCGCCTTTGGGCCTCCGGGGTCAGAGCCAGAAAGTGCGATTCCACCAGAAGGTAAGCTTTTGGGCGAAGATGAAGGGGATCAGATTTGGGTGCACAAGGGCCGGTTTGGCCCTTACGTGCAGCGCGGATTGGTGACGGAAGAGAATAAAAAACCGCCACGTTCGTCTATTCCCGAAGCATGGGCGCCAGAGAATGTGGAGCTTGCGCAGGCTCTAAAGTTGCTAGAGTTGCCGCGTAAAATTGGCGATCACCCCGAAGACGGCGTGGCTGTTTGGGCCAATCTAGGGCGTTATGGCCCTTACATCAAACACGCGGAAAGCACGTCGCACAAAGGCGGGACCAACGCCAATCTTGAGACTGTGGAGGATGTGTGGACCGTTGGGATGAACCACGCCGTGGAGTTGATCGCGGCAAAGGTTGCCTCTCGCGGCGGGCGCGGTGCGCCTGCCAAAACCCTTAAGGACATGGGCGAACATCCTGATGGAGGCGCGATTGCCATTATGGATGGCAAATATGGACCGTATGTGAAGTGGGAAAAGATCAACGCAACCTTGCCTAAAGAGAGCGATCCAGAAATGGTGACTTTGGAGCAAGCTGTTGATCTTGTGAACGAAAAGGCGGCTCAGAAGGGTGTGCGGCGGAAGAAAAAGCCCGCTGCAAAAAAGAAGACAGCTGCGAAGAAAAAGGCGGCGCCCAAAAATAAGGCGAGTTGATCTGTACGACCCCTCTGACCGGATAAACCTGCCGTACAACATTGCGCGGACGGCAATTTTGAAAACAGCGAAAGAACTGGGGTGTCCTGATCCTGAATGCGATGTTTGTGGCCAGTCTGCGTGGCATCTGACAAATCGCGGATTGGACGGTGTTGACTACACGCTGCGCTATCTTGCGGCCCTAAAGCGGGACGATACGCTCTCACGCTTTGCGCTAGCACCCTTAGCTGTTGATATTTCGGACAAAATCAATTCCGGTGATCGCCACTTAACGTCCTTTTTGGGGGTGGGGGCGCCTTTGCTCTTGTTGCCTGCTGCGTCTTTTTTCCTGAACGAACAAGCGGTAAGCGACGGCATTCTATTTTCCTTCAATGACCAAACAGTAGTCTACTCCAAAACCTATGGGCTGCGCATTGAAAGCGTCGATCCGCGTGGGTTGATGATGATTGATCCGCTGGACGCGCCGACATGTACGGCAAGCCGGGTCGACTTTTTGAAAGGGGCGGGGCAGGGCATCGAATTCAACTTCGAGAAAAATGAAATTCTAGCGGTTCCGCGATCTGTTTTTGTGGGCACCGATGCCGCACTTGATCTGTCAGCGTTGCTGTCTTAGGCGTCCACCGCGCGCGACAATAATCCACCGGGCTGTCGTTGGATTTTACCTTCAAGTTCAAGCATACTGATTTCGGGAGACACGGCGCTGGCGGGCACGCTTAAATCTCTGATCAGTTGATCTTCGGCAATTGGACTTGGTCCCAGACGATCAAGAATCTGCGCATGAAGGGCGGCGATGTCATGCGGAATTGCAGGAGCTTTTGGTTTTGCCTTTTGGGCTTTTGGCGTGGCTCTAGCGGGTTGTTCCAGTGCGTCGATCACATCCTGTGCGCTGCGCACCAATGTGGCGCCATCGCGGATAAGCATGTTGCATCCTGAGGCGCGGGCATCAAATGGATGACCGGGAACGGCTTGCACATCGCGTCCTTGATCAAGGGCCGTTCTTGCCGTGATCAAACTTCCGGATTTGGCGGCTGCTTCGACGACAATGGTCGTGCGGGCAAGACCTGAGATGATGCGATTTCGGTTGGGAAAGTGTCGAGCTTGCGGGACAGTGCCCACAGGCATTTCGCTGACCAATAAGCCTTTTCCTTCGATTTCTTGTGCGAGCACCGTGTTTTCGCGTGGATAAATCACATCTACCCCGCCCGCCATGACTGCAATTGTGCCTGTGTCCAAAGCGGCCAGATGCGCCGCTGTGTCGACGCCGCGCGCGAGACCGGAAACGATTGTGAAGTCAGCGGCACCAAGGTCGCGGGACAGCCTTTTTGCCATGCGTGTACCTAGCGAGGACGCGTTGCGTGCACCGACGATGGCAAGAGGGTTTTTGTTGAGCAAATCAAGGTTGCCAACGCACCATAAAATGGGTGGCGGGTTCGGAATCTCGGCCAATAACACGGGGTAACCTGGACTATTGATTGCAACTGGTGTGACGCCTGCCAGTTTAGAGCGATACAACTCATCGGAAACGGTTTTTTCGTCGCAAATCTGGTAGTTTTTGACACCTGCTTCGGCGGCGATCTGCGGCAAGGCTTCAAGCGCTCTGGCCGCGTCTCCATGCTCTTCAAGAAGGCGAAAAAAGGTCGCGATACCTACGCGCCTAGATCGCAAGAGACGAAGCCAGGAGTGCCACTCTTCCTCTGTGAGGGGTGGGGTGAGAGGGTAGGTGGAAGGGGATAAATCCTTGGCCATCCTGTCTCCGTCCGCTTGCTGATATTTGTTATCGGCGGAGTAGGTTAACGGTGGATTAATACTGTTTTTTCACGTCCTCGCTATTTATGGGGAGGTCTCGGTAAAGGGATCATTACGTTTGCGCACACCGGTTTTGATTCGAAAGGCGTAGCGTTTTGGAGCGCCTTTAACCTTTGATATTTTGATGCGTTTTGGGATTTCGGTATCGCGTTGGTGTTACGTCGGTATTACATCGGTGCGCCGTAGGTGCATGGCCTACCTTTAACTTCGCGAGCCGTCACACAGGACATCATCAACCAAATTGAGGCACACCTTGAGTGGGGACATGTGAGCCCGCAAAGAGGCGCAGACCTAAACGATGAAACCCACGCCAGTGCATGTCGAACAACGGACCGTTTTACGGCCAAAGCAGGAAGAGCAGCGAATGAAGTTGGGCTCGCCAAAAACATTTCGGCTTGTCGCAATTTTGCCAGCGCCTCCACAAGCGCCACAGGCGCAGGTACCACTTGCCTGACATCGATGGCAGCGTCGTTTGACCGGCTCTGGTTTTCGTTTGCTATAAGGTCGTTCGAGGTCGAACATCGCCATGGCAGTCACCGCATTATCCATTAACAGATATCTGCGACATTTCTTGACATATGAGGCGACACTGTAGCGGAATTGGGGCGGAGTTGTGGCAGTTGTCGCGTGCGCGCAGCCCCGCTCACTCTTAGCTTTGCGACCCGGACGAAGTGGCCTGGAGATAGAGAACAATCCAGTAAAGCAGTGCATAGATAATGCCAAAGATTGCGAAGAGCGAAACCACTCCAAGCGAAAGCTCGTCCAGACCTGACATCGCCAAGGCTGTGATAAACGAAACGATGAGGCCCACTACAATGGCAGGAATGTACCCATCAAAGCGGTCTTTTGAGAGTATCGCGGCCAAGGGTGTAATTAGAATCATCGCTGGAACGACGATAACCAATCCAAATGGCATCAGTCTAAATATCGCGAATGGTGCACATATCGGAGAGAGAAACTTCGGGCACAGCGGCATAATGATCCAAGAGACCCCGGTCAGGACAAGAGACAGCGCAATCATTCCAAGCGCTGCGAAAAAATGTTGGCGCGGACCGATGGGTTTATTTGCCTCAATTCGAAACGCTGAACCCAAGAGGCTCAAGCTGCCGAACCACCCACGGTAAGACCGCCAATCAAAAGTGTGGGCTGGCCGACGCCAACTGGCACCCACTGGCCCGCTTTGCCGCAATTACCGATGCCGGGATCAAGCGCCATGTCATTGCCGACGGCGCGGATTTGTTTGAGCGCGGTGGCTCCATCGCCGATGAGCGTCGCCCCTTTGACGGGCGCGCCCACTTTGCCGTCCTTGACCATGTAGGCTTCGGTACAGCTGAACACGAACTTACCATTAGTGATATCGACCTGACCGCCGCCAAAGCCGACGGCGTAGATGCCGTCTTTGACGTCCGCGACGATATCGCCGGGATTTGCGTCGCCTGACAGCATGTAGGTGTTGGTCATTCGCGGCATAGGCGCGTGCGCATAGCTTTCGCGCCGCCCGTTGCCTGTCGGGTTCACGCCCATAAGGCGCGCGTTTTGGCGATCCTGCATGTAGCCGACCAGCACACCGTCTTCGATCAGCGTGTTTTTTGCACCAGGCGTGCCCTCGTCATCGACCGTGATCGAGCCGCGTCGGTCGGGAATCGTGCCGTCATCAAGCACTGTTACGCCCTTTGAGGCGATTTGCTGGCCCATAAGTCCGGCAAAGGCGGAAGATTTCTTACGGTTGAAGTCGCCTTCAAGACCGTGGCCAATTGCTTCGTGCAGCAAAATGCCAGGCCAGCCAGGGCCGAGGGCGACGTCCATCACGCCAGCGGGGGCAGGGACAGCTTCGAGATTGACCAAGGCTATGCGCAGGGCTTCGTGGGCGAGGCCTTGCCAATGCTCTGATGCGATCAGACCTGTGAGAGCGTGACGGCCACCACCGCCAGACATCCCACTTTCACGACGACCGTTTTCTTCGACAATGATCGACACGTTCAGGCGGGTCATGGGGCGCGTATCGCTGACAACGTGCCCTTCAGGGCGCAGAATCACCACGTCTTGCAACGAAGCGGCTAAAGTTGCGGACACCTGCACGACGCGCTTGTCTAAGCCGCGCGCGAAAGCATCAATCTCTGAAAGCGTTTCAATTTTCACTGGAAACGCGGCATCCGCCATTGGGTCATCGTCGCCGTATAGCTTTTGATTTGTCGCGGCAGGTGCATCCGCCAAAGTGCCGCCGCCATCGCCGACGGCGAGGCGCGCGGTTTCAACGGCGCGCTTCAAGGCATGCTCGGACACTTCGGTTGAGTGCGCATATCCTGCTGTTTCGCCGCGAACAGCGCGCAAACCAAAGCCTTCGGAGGCATCATAGCTTGCTGTGCGCACTCGCCCGTCGTCGTATGCGAGCATTTCTGACCGGCGGCGCTCGATAAAAAGCTCTCCGTCATCTGCGCCTGAAACCGCGTCCTGTAACAGCCGCAGGGCTTGGTCTTGGTCAAGCATCGTCTCGAAGGGTCGGAAAGGGGCGGCGGTTGGCATGAAAGCGGTCCTTTGGTTAACGGCTTGAAGCGGCTGAATGCCGCAATCTCATGCCTTGTTCCACACCTTCTAATATGGTTTTAAGCTGCCGGAGAACAATGGGGCTGCTTTCTTTAAGGATCGTGGCTCTGACAACACCGCGAACAGGATTATTAGACACATGCGTCTTAAGCCTCTTATGACTGGCGTTGCAGCGGCCTTTATGGCCACGACTGCAAGCGCGCAGGACCTTCAGATTATTGGCCAGCCGGTTGACGGCGAAATGGGCTTTCAGCCGCAGGCTACCGAACTTATGCGAGACATTGTCTGGCTTGATTCGATGCTGCTTGTGATCATCACGATCATCACGCTTTTTGTCATGGCCTTGCTGGCCTATTGCATCGTGCGGTTTAACAAGCGCGCAAATGCAAATCCCGCAGGTTTCACGCACAACACGCCGATCGAGGTTGCATGGACTGTGATCCCGATCGCGATCTTGGTGTTTATCGGGGCGTTTTCGCTTCCGGTGCTGTTCAAACAGCAAGAAATTCCGGAGCCAGAAGTCTTTGTGAAGGCGACAGGCTATCAGTGGTATTGGGGCTACGAGTATCCGGACGAAGAAGTTGCGTTTGAAAGCTTCATGATTGGCGCTGGCGATAACTTCCTGACGCCCGCGGTTTCTGAAGAGCTTGCCGATGCCGGTTACACGGATGAGCAATTTCTTCTAGCCACCGACACTGCCATGGTCATTCCGACAGGCAAAACTGTTGTTGTTCAGGTTACCGGCGCTGACGTGATCCATGCGTGGGCAATGCCCGCGTTTGGCGTAAAGCAGGATGGTGTTCCGGGGCGTTTGGCCGAACTTTGGTTCGAGGTCGATGAGGGCATGGAAGGCATTTACTTTGGTCAGTGCTCGGAGCTTTGCGGTCTGAGCCACGCGTATATGCCGATCACTGTTAAAGCTGTGAGCCAAGCGGACTATGACGCATGGCTGAACGAGACCAAAGTTGCCGGTGAGTATGTCGAGCCCGGCGTGGTTCAAGTGGCGGCAAGCGAGTAAACATGGCCGATCTTTCGATCAATCCAAGCCGGGACTACGAGCCGACCTTCGGCGACTATTTCCAGCTGCTGAAACCACGGGTGATGTCGCTCGTGGTGTTCACCGCTTTGGTCGGGTTGGTTGTTGCTCCTGTGTCGCTGCATCCGTTTGAAGCGTTTTGTGCGATCTTGTTCATCGCGCTTGGCGCTGGTGCTTCGGGTGCTTTGAACATGTGGTACGACGCCGATATCGACTCTGTGATGCGCCGCACGGCCAAGCGCCCCGTGCCATCAGGTCGGGTAGAGCCTGGCGAAGCTTTGGCGATCGGCGTTGGACTTTCGGGTATTTCTGTTGTGATGCTTGCTTTGGCGACCAACGTCGTTGCTGCCGCTTTGCTGGCCTTCACCATCTTTTTCTACGCGGTGATCTACACGATGTGGCTCAAGCGTTGGACGCCGCAGAACATCGTTATTGGTGGTGCTGCCGGTGCCTTTCCTCCGATGATCGGATGGGCGGCGGCGACGGGCGATGTAACGCTGGCCAGTGTTTTGATGTTCGCGCTGACGTTCATGTGGACGCCGCCGCATTTCTGGGCCTTGGCGCTTTTCATGCGCTCGGACTATGACGATGCTGGTGTGCCGATGTTGACCGTAACCCATGGGCGCCCGTCCACACGGCTGCACATTCTTGTTTACACTGCGTTGTTGGCCCCTGTGCCGATTGCGCTGGGACTTACCAGCGTTGGCGGCCCGGTGACGTTGATTTTGGCCGTTGGCCTAAGCGCTTGGTTCCTGAAAGGCGCTTACGAAATATATCGCCGCGACGAAGTAATGGCCGAAGCGGACAACTATAAGGTTGAAAAAGCTTTTTTCCGCTTTTCGCTTTACTATCTGTTCGTGATGTTCGGCGCACTACTGATCGATGCTTTGATCCGGGCGGTAGTATGACACAGCTGCGCGCCACTCATGATCTGCACAAGCGTCGCTTATCGCGCAACGTTGGTGTTGGCGTGACACTGCTTGCTTTGGTGGCAGTTGTTTTCGGTTTGACCATGGTGAAAGTAACACGCGGCGATCCGATGGAACGATTTGATCACGTTGCGCGCCCGGCCCTAGAAGCTGCCGCCGAGGACAGCCAATGAGCGTGGGGCTTGAGCAAGATAAGAAGAAAACAGTCGTCAAACTGGTTGGCGTAGTGTTGTTTATGGGCTCGCTCGCGTGGGCGTCCGTGCCATTATACGATTTGTTCTGCCGCGTCACCGGTTGGGGCGGAGCGACAGACATTGCCGATGCCGCGATGGAACAGCCTTTGGACGAACAAGTCACTGTGCGCTTTGATGCGTCGCGTGATGCAGGCATGCCTTGGGATTTTGAGCCCGTTCAAATCAAGATGAAGTTGAGAATCGGTGAAGAGGGTTTGGCCTTTTATGAAGCGCATAATCCAACCGATCGGCCGATCGCGGGCACAGCAAGCTTCAACGTCGCCCCCTATTCTGCGGGCGCGTATTTTTCCAAGATTGCGTGCTTTTGCTTTGAAATGCAGGTTTTGCAGCCCGGAGAGACGGTGACGATGCCAGTCAGCTTCTTTGTGGAACCCGAAATTCTGGACGACCCTGACGCACGGTTTGTAAAAACCATCACACTTTCATACACCTTCCATGAAACCGACCTTCCAGAGGACTATGCTCAGGAACAGGCGGCATTGGAGCTGGTGAGTCCCACTAACGATCTAAACTAACGCCCAAGGAACCAACCGCATGGCGCACGAGAAAAACCACGATTACCACATTTTACCGCCCTCAATCTGGCCGTTCTTCGGCGCGGTTTCGGCGATTGTAATGCTTTTTGGCTTTGTACTGGCCTTTGGCGCAAATGTGCAAAACAACCAGCCTTATGTCTTCATAATTGGCTTGCTTGGCGTTTTGTTTGTCATGTATTGCTGGTGGGCTGAGGTTGTGAAAGAAAGCAACGTCGGTGATCACACACCAGTCGTGCGGATTGGCCTACGTTACGGCTTCATTATGTTCATCATGTCTGAAGTGATGTTCTTTGCGGCCTGGTTCTGGAGCTTTTTCAAGCACGCGATGTACCCGATGGGGCCAGATAGCCCGGCGATCGACGGTGTGTGGCCGCCTGTGGGCATCGAGACGTTTGATCCCTGGCATTTGCCGTTGATCAATACGCTGATCCTTTTGTGCTCTGGCGCGGCTGCCACTTGGGCGCACCATGCGTTGGCGCATGAAAACAACCGCAAAGATGTGGCAACTGGCCTTATCATCGCTGTCCTGCTTGGCATCTTGTTCACCATCTTCCAGGCCTATGAGTACAGCCACGCAGCCTTTGGTTTCTCTGGCAATATTTACGGCGCGAACTTCTTTATGGCGACTGGTTTCCACGGCTTTCACGTGATCATCGGTACGATTTTCTTGTTCGTCTGTTACATGCGCGTGCGTGCCGGGCATTTCACCCAAGACAAGCACATCGGTTTTGAAGCTGCCGCTTGGTACTGGCACTTTGTGGATGTTGTTTGGCTGTTCTTGTTTGCAGCTATCTACGTCTGGGGTGCCTGAAACTGATTTGCGCCGCGCTGACGCGCGTCGCGATTGCGAGGGGGCTCTGCCCCCTCACACTCCCCCGGGATTTATTTAAGCCGATAATTAGGTGGGCTTAGGCCGATGCGGAGAATTGCAATTCCTTTGATCTTTGGTGTTGTCGGCTGTGCAGTGCTGGCGTCTTTGGGCGTTTGGCAGGTGCAGCGGCTTGCCTGGAAAGAGGGCATGCTGGCGGAAATTGAGGCGCGCATTGGCGACGCGCCTGTGGCTTTGCCATCTGCGCCGAACATTGAAACGGACCGGTTCTTGCCGGTGCGGGTGGCCGGGCGCACGTTGGGGCGCGAGATTGATGTGCTTGTGTCGACCAAGGAGCAGGGGGCCGGGTTTCGGATTATCTCGGCGTTTGAGACGGATGCGGGCCGGGTGATCATGGTTGACGAAGGCTATGTGCGCCAAACTGAGAAGGATGTGGCGCGCGCTGGCGTTGATATGGTGGTAACCGGGAATCTGCATTGGCCTGATGAGGTGGATGGGTTCACGCCAGAGCCCGATTTGGGCGCGGATATTTGGTTTGCCCGTGATGTGCCTGCGATGGCGATGCATCTTGAGACGGAACCTGTTTTGGTGATTGCGCGCACTGTAACTGGGACGGATGCACGCGCCACGCCTTTGCCTGTGAGCAGCGAGGGCATTCCCAACAGCCACTTAGGTTATGCCATTCAATGGTTTGGCCTTGCGCTTGTCTGGGCGGGGATGACAGCGTTCTTTGTGTGGCGTATGCAGCGCCCAAAGGACTGAGGGAACGTAACCCATGCGCTATGTGTCGACACGCGGGCAATCGCCTGAACTGAGCTTTGAAGAGACGATGCTGACGGGGCTTGCGCCTGATGGCGGGCTTTATGTGCCAGCCGAGGTGCCGGTATTGTCGAGCGATGTTATCAAAGACATGGCGGGGCAGTCTTATGAGGATGTGGCCTTTACGGTGATGCGTCCGTTTATTGGGAACACATTCACGGATGATGAGTTTCGCGGCCTGATTGTCAAAGCTTACGAGGGCTTTGGACACGACGCGCGAGCGCCGTTGGTTCAGTTGGGGCCTAATCATTTCCTGCTAGAGCTGTTTCATGGCCCGACGCTGGCTTTCAAAGATTTTGCGATGCAGCTGATCGGGCAGATGTTTCAGGCGGTTCTTGCACGCCGCAAGCAGCGGATCACGATCGTTGGGGCCACCAGTGGGGATACCGGTTCGGCCGCTATTGAAGCGTTTCGTGGACTGGACGGTGTCGATGTTTGCATCCTTTACCCGCACGGGCGCGTTAGTGAGGTGCAGCGCCGCCAGATGACGACGCCGAGCGAGGGAAACGTGCATGCGCTGGCGGTGGACGGTGATTTTGACGACTGTCAGGCTGCGTTGAAAGACATGTTTGCGGATCACGCGTTTCGCGATGAGGTTGGTCTGGCAGCAGTCAATTCGATCAACTGGGCGCGGGTACTGGCGCAGGTGGTGTATTTCTTTACGTCCGCGGTCGCGCTTGGAGCGCCTGATCGCAAGGTTAGCTTTACTGTGCCCACGGGCAATTTCGGAGACATTTTCGCAGGCTTCATCGCCAAAGAGATGGGCTTGCCGATTGAACGATTGGTGATTGCAGCCAACCAAAACGATATTTTGCACCGCACGATGGTTTCCGGGGAATACACCAAACAAGGTGTTATCCCGTCGATTTCGCCGTCGATGGATATCGAGGTGTCGTCGAACTTTGAGCGCGCGCTGTTCTGGGCGCATGATCGCGATGGTGCGGCGGTGGCCGAGTTGATGCAGGAGTTAAAAGCCAGTGGTGAGTTTGGAATTTCATCAAATGCGATGACCGCTCTTTCCGCCACCTATGACAGTGGCACGGCGGATGAAGCGACCACGTCGGAAACGATCACACGCACTTTGCACGAGCGCGGCGAATTGTTGTGCCCGCACAGCGCTGTTGGTGTGCACGTTGGTAGTCAACACGCGCGTCGCAATACATCTATTCCCATGATCACACTGGCAACTGCGCATCCGGCCAAGTTTCCTGATGCGGTGGAGGCCGCCACAGGCATGCACCCACCCCTTCCCAAGCGGATGGCGGATCTTTATGACCGATCAGAACGGGTGACGCGAGTTGCCAATGATCTGGCGGCCATTCAGGCCCTAATTTTGGAGAAACGCCGCGCGTGACGGTTGAACTACACTCATTGTCGAACGGCGTGCGCGTCGTGACCGAGCATATGCCAGGGCTGCAATCGGCCTCTGTTGGAATTTGGATCACAGCTGGTGGGCGCCATGAGCGGGCCGAGCAGAACGGCATTGCACATTTTCTGGAGCATATGGCGTTTAAGGGCACAGCCACGCGCTCGGCGCTTCAGATTGCCGAAGCGATTGAAGACGTGGGCGGGTATATCAACGCTTATACCTCGCGCGAAACCACTGCGTATTATGCGCGCGTTTTAGGCAACGATGTGGGCCTTGCGCTTGATGTGCTCTCGGACATCGTTTTGAACTCGGTCTTTGATCCGCGTGAGGTTGAGGTGGAACGCCACGTGATCTTGCAGGAAATCGGCCAAACGCTCGATACGCCTGACGATATCATCTTTGATTGGTTGCAAGAGACGGCCTATCC
Organism: Paracoccaceae bacterium; assembly: GCA_039942715.1. GTDB lineage: Bacteria > Pseudomonadota > Alphaproteobacteria > Rhodobacterales > Rhodobacteraceae > JABDJX01. The sequence goes on along the minus strand of JBDVBY010000006.1, from coordinate 568,306 downwards.
CGATCAGCCTTTGGGGCGCTCGATCTTAGGGCCGTCCGAGCGCGTTGCGGCGTTTGGTGTCTCTGACCTGTCTGGCTTTGTGGCTGAGCACTATGCGCCGGGGCGGATTATTGTCGCCGCGGCTGGAGCTGTCGATCACGATGCGATTGTGCGCAAAGTTGAAGCGGCTTTTGGGCATTTGCAGGCAGGCAAAGCGCATTTTGAGGAGCCTGCACGTTTTGTGACAGGCGAGCACCGGGTTGAGAAAACGCTGGAACAGGCGCATTTTGCGTTAGCTTTTGAGGGGCCGGGGTATTGCGATGATGCGATTTACACAGCGCAGGTTTTCTCGACGGCCTTTGGCGGAGGCATGTCATCGCGGTTGTTTCAGGAGGTGCGCGAGAAACGCGGGCTTTGCTATACGATCTTTGCACAAACCGGCGCGTTTTCTGACAGCGGGTTGATGACGGTTTACGCGGGCACCAGTGGCGATGAAGTTGCTGATCTGGCCCAGTTAACGGTTGATGAACTCAAGCGCGCGGCTTCTGATTTGTCGGACGCCGAGGTTGATCGCGCGCGCGCGCAGATGAAAGCAGGCATGCTGATGGGGCTGGAAAGCCCGGCCAGCCGTGCGGAACGGCTTGCACGTCAGTTGGCGATTTGGGGGCGCATCCCGCCACTCGAAGAAACCGTGGCCAAGATTGATGCGATCACCACCGCGGATGCGCGCGGTGTGGCCCAAGCGATGGTTTCGGCTAACCGTGCCGCACTGGCGCTTTATGGCCCAGTGTCCAAAGCACCATCGCTCGGTGATCTTACGGGACGGCTGGCAGCCTGATGCTGCGGCTTGGGCGGTCCCGCGTTCGAATTGATACTGAACGGATGCTGCTGCGCCCTCCCGTGCATGGTGATTATCGCCCGTGGGCGGCGCTGCGCCGTCAAAGTGAGGGCTTCCTGAAGCCTTGGGAGCCGTCCTGGGCCCATGATCATTTGACGCGCAAAGGATTTGTTAACCGGGTGTATTGGGCCAACCGCGCTATTGCTCAAGGAACGGCTTTGCCGTTGTTTTTGGAGCGCCGCGCCGACGGACAGTTACTGGGTGCCATCACACTGGATAACATCCGCCGTGGCCCTGCACAGGCTGGCACCGTGGGCTATTGGATTGGCGAGGCTCATGCGCGCGAAGGGTATATGCGCGAGGCCCTTACAGCGCTGGTTTATCACGCTTTTGAAGTGATGGATCTGAGCCGGATCGAGAGTGCCTGCCTGCCTGAAAATCGCGCATCGATCGGGCTTTTGGAAAGCTGTGGTTACAAATACGAAGGCGTGGCGCAAAGCTATCTTCAGATCAACGGTCGGTGGCGCAACCATGTGCTTTATGCCAATCTGCGCAACGATCGGCGCGGTAAAGTAGGCTAGAGCTGACGCCAACCCAACTTCATCTATTCGAAAATACTCCAAGGGGGTCTGGGGGAGCGGCGCTCCCCCAGTTGATCGACGCAACGCAGTTGCGGCGACACCAGAAAGCTTAGCCGTTCAACGCCCCACGACAGTCTGCAATGTTGCTCGCCGCCGCATCTGCAAGGCATTTAACGTCCGTTGCAACAGTTGCCAGATCAAAGCCCCAGCCAATCGCGCGCGCTGAGTATGCCGGCGAGGCGGTATGGATACAGGCGCGAATGCCTGCGTCATGGGCGGTCTTCAGTAAGGTTTTGATAACATCAATCATTTCGTCTTCTTGCCGGTCCTGACCTGCAGGCAAGCGGCCGTTGGTGTACCCAAGCGTCAGATCAGACGGACCGATGTAAATCGCATCGAGGCCCGGCGTGGCTACGATTTCGGCAGCGTTGGCAACGCCATCGGCGGTTTCGATCATCGCAATGGCCAGCATTTCATCGTTGGCTTCTCCGGCATAATTTGCACCAGCGGCAAAATTAACCCGTGTGGGTCCGAAGCTACGCGCGCCACGTGGTGGATACCGCATTGAAGAGACAAATTGTTCGGCCTCGGCGCGGTTGTTGATCATGGGGCAAATAATCCCGTAGGCGCCGGCATCCAGCACTTTCATAATGACGCCAGGTTCGTTCCACGGCACGCGCGCCAACAGCGTTTTGCCACTCGCGCGCATCGCCTGAAACATCGGCAGGGCGCTAGAGTAGTCTAAAGCGCCGTGTTGTAGATCAACAGTCAGGCTGTCAAAATCCTGCGCGGCCATGATTTCAGCGGTGAAAGAATTTCCGATGGAAAGCCACCCGTTCAGTGCGGGCTTACCCGCACTCCAAAGCTCTTTTAGGCCGTTCTTGATCATGTTGCATCCTTGGGCATATGAGTTTCGCTCTGTTTCCTTAGATCGGCGGGGAAGGAAAGACCACAAGAGGGGCGCCTAAATCAGATGCAAATGCGCAGCAATTGTACCTGAACTAGGGAACGCTTCGTCTCATTTTGTGTCATTTAGATATACGTCCTAAATCGTTATAGCATTGGCTGCCTTAACTTTTGTATATTCTGCGATTTCCGCGCACAATCACTTGACCCGTGAGAGAAAAACAAGCTTGATACCCTTCATGTTATCCGTTGACCCAGATATTTGTTAGCGGTAACAAATTGCTATCCTCACAGGCCTATGTCTGTGGGTCCGGTAAGTAAAATCAAGGTGGGCCGGACACCGTTTCTGGGAGGAAACTATGAAGAAGCTACTTTTGGCCACTGCGGCCATCGCAACAATGGCAACAGGCGTTTACGCTGATGGCCATGGTGAGCGTTATGTCGTTATCACGCACACCCAAGGCACAGACCCGTTCTGGCCTGTTGTTGAAAAAGGCGCGCGTGACGCGGCTGCTGCCGTTGGCGCAACAATCGAATACAACTTTGACGCATCCGGCGATATGGCTGGCATGGCCAAGTTGATTGAAGCGGCTGCGGCCTCTGATCCAAGCGGCATCGTTGTGTCTTTGCCAGACGCGGCGGCTCTTGGGCCTGCGATCAAGGCTGCATCTGACTCAGGAATCCCTGTGATCACTATGAACTCTGGTCTTGAATCATCCGCTGAAGTTGGCGCGCTTATGCACGTTGGTCAGCCTGAGCGCGACGCTGGCTTTGCTGCTGGTACACGTGCCAAGGCTGAAGGCGTTACCAAAGGTCTTTGCTTGAACCAAGAAGCGTTCAACACAGCGCTTGTTGATCGTTGCACAGGCTACTTTGACGCCATGGGCGCTGATCTGAACCAGATCGACGTTTCAAACGACGTTACACAGATTGAAACACGTACCGCTGCTGCACTGCAGGCTGACGAAACAATCGACGGCGTTCTGGCTGTTGGTCCTCACGTATGTGAAGCCGCTCACAAAGCGATCACAGACGTAGGTGCTGACGTTCACCTTGCATGTTTTGACCTGTCACCTGGTGTGATGGATCTGATCGATGCGGGCGAAGTTGCCTTCACAATCGACCAGCAGCAGCGTCTGCAGGGGTACATGCCGATCATCGTTCTGCACCTATACAACAACCACGCTGGTCTGTTGCCGGGCGCAAACATCCCATCGGGCCCAGGTTTTGTTGACGCGTCAAACGCGGCAGCTGTTAAAGAGCTGGCTGGCGTAGACCGCTAAACCGGTACTGACTTTGGGGTGCGGCTAAGCATTTGGCCGCACCCTTTTTCTATCTTCACGACTTCTACATGTCTAAACGCTCGGGGAGGGGCCTATGACAGACCGCAATGAATCCGACAGGATGCTTGAGGAAACGACGTTCCAACGTCTGACTCGCCGCCCAGAAATCGGCGCATTCGTCGTTATGATCATCATTATCGTTGGTTTGGCTATTGCCTCTGATTTCAAGGCGTTCAACGCATTGGGTTTGAAAAACAACGTCGCGATTGTCTCGCAATTCGGGATCATCGCCACGGGGGCTGCGATGTTGATGATCGCGGGCGAGTTTGATCTTTCGATCGGCTCGATGATCGGTTTTGCAGGCATGTCGATGGCGATGATGCTGAAATGGGGACTGCCCTTTGGATTGGGCGAGGCGACCCCGTTTGCGGCCTTTTGCGTTACAATGGTCATGACCCTTGGCATTGGCTGGTTCATTGGCACCGTTGTTGTGCGATCCGGGCTCTCCAGCTTTATTGTGACACTTGCCTTCCTCTTCTTTTTGCGCGGCGCCACCGAGGTGGCTTATCGTTTGATCAACCAGTCGACACAGATTTCTGGCCTGCCCGATTTCAAGCAAACCAGTTGGTTTGCTGATCTTATGGGCGGTGAGACTTTTGGGTGGTTCTATGATGTCTGGTTCATGCTTGGTGGGAATATCAACCGACGTGGCGTGCAATGGGTCGAGGGATTTGATGCACGTTTCATGTGGTGGATCATCATCTCGGCTTTGGCCTTATTCGTTTTGAGCCGCACACAGTTGGGCAACTGGATTTACGCCACTGGCGACAACAAAGACAGCGCGCGCGCCAATGGTGTGCCGGTGAACAAGGTGAAAATTGGCCTGTTCATGTTCACCGCTTTTTGCGCGACGATCTTTGCGGCCTGTCAGGTGTTTGACACCAACACGTCTGATGCGGCCAAAGGTAACTTGATGGAGCTGTTCGCAATTGCCATCGCTGTTGTGGGCGGCACTCTGATGACGGGTGGTTTTGGCTCGATCATCGGCGTTGTGTTTGGTGCGGTCACGGTTGGCCTTGTGTCGAATGCGGTGTTCTTCATTCCGTGGCTTGATGGCTCATGGTTCCGCGTCTTTGTGGGCACCATTTTGTTGGCCGCTGTTTTTGCCAACGAGCGCATTCGCAAACGTATTACGGGAGGGATTTGACTATGGCTGAACCGTATATGCGCGTTGAAAAGGTGGTGAAGAAATTCGGACCTTTTACAGCCCTTAATGGCGTCGATCTTGAGGTGTACCCCGGTGAGGTGCACGCTCTTTTAGGCGACAACGGCGCGGGTAAATCGACACTGATCAAAGTTCTGGCCGGTGTGCACGAACCCACGTCAGGGCAGATTTACATCGAAGGCAATCCGGTGAGTTTTCGCTCGCCGCGCGATGCGTCAGCGGCCGGGATTGGCACGGTGTATCAGGACCTGGCCGTTAATCAGCTGATGTCCGTCACGCGCAATTTCTTTATGGGGCGCGAGATGAAGGGTGCCTTTGGTGCGATGAAAATGGACGAGATGGACAAGATCGCCCATGATGAGATGCTGAAGATCGGGATTGATTTTTCTGATCCGACGCAGGCCGTTGGCACCATGTCGGGCGGTCAGCGTCAGACACTGGCGATTGCACGCGCGATCTATTTCGGGGCGAAAGTTCTGATTTTGGACGAGCCGACATCTGCGCTTGGTCAAAAGCAGCAGATGGAAGTTCTTAAGACGGTGAAGCGGGTGCGCGCGCGTGGCGACATCGGGATCATCTTTATCACCCACAACGAGATCCACTCAAAGCTGGTGGCGGATCGGTATACGTTTCTTGCTTTGGGGCAGGTGATCGGGGCGGGACCTAAGGTTGAGATCGAAAGTCAGGATATTCGCAAGTTGATGGCGGGTGGTGCTGAGATGGCTGATCTTGAGCAGGAACTGGCGAATATTTGATTGCGCCGCGGCATGGCCGCGCCGCTAAACTGGAGGGGTTTCACCCCTCCAGACCTCCCCAGAGTATTTCTCAATAGATGAAGTGGAATGGATCATGCGTTCAGGCCACGTGCTGTATGTTCGTCTGTGATTAAAGTGGTAGGTTTTACCGCCTGGAGGCTTGCGCGTAGGATTGGTAGTTTTGAGGGGCCGCCCGAGATTAGGATGCGCTCTTTGATTTTGCGGATGCGCTCGAGGTCGAAAGAAATGCAGCGCTGATTGAGATTGTGATCAACCGGCTGACCGTTTTCGCCTAGAAATGTGAACAGCATGTCGCCTGCTGCGTTCAGGTTGGCCAGATCTGCGCGTTGCTGATCGTCGATGATGCCGACGCGGTAAGACGTGTTGAGCTGGCTGAGCGCTCCGCAGCTTAGCAGAACGACATCACTTTCATCAGCCATGTCAAACACCTGATGGATGCCACACCGCTCGATTAACGCGTCGCGGGTTTCAATACTGTCAACAACTGCGGGGGCGGGCAAAAGGAAGCCGTCGGCGCTAAACTTCTCGGCAAACTGCCAGGCAAATTCAGCCGGGTTAAAGCGGCGTGCCTCTGAGAGGCCGCCAAGCAGCGAAACAATGCGCAGATCAGCAATCGGGCGGGCTTCGATAAAGCGCAGCATGGCGTGCAAAGTGCGTCCCCACCCAACGCCAACGGTCATGCCTGGCTCTAGCAGATCGCTCACAAAGCCTGCGGCTGCGTGGGCGATGGGTTGCACTGGCTCGTGATCCATTTGGGTGTGGGGGACGACGATGCAGCGGTTTAGTTGAAAGCGGGCTTCTAGGTCGCGCTCTAGTTTGGCCAAAGGGGCCAGATCGGATGATACAGTGACGATGACTTCGGACTTTTTCTTTGCATCCGCCAAAAGCCGTGTGACAGCGACGCGGTTTATCCCGAGGATATCGGCAACTTCGCTTTGGGTGCGCCCTTCTACGTGATAAATCCACGCCGCTCTGATACGCAGTTCTTTCTGCGCGTCCAGCTTGTCTGAGCTTTCATCGGCCATTCGTACGTCTCCGGTTGAAACGGTTCCTTGGGGCCTAACAATGACAGGGGGGCAGTTACAAGTGCGCTTGGACAGCGTTCGGGGCTTCGAATTGAGGCATGTGTCCTAAATCCTCAAACAGGTTCAGGCTCACGTGGCCTGGTGCACGCAAAGCATGGGACCATGGGATGACCTGATCTTTCTTGCCAAAGATGATCCGCGTGGGGCATGTGAGGCGATGCAAGGCCGCAGTTAGATCAAAACCTTGGGTGTGATCAGCAAACAGCGTGTTTTGCAGCGTAGTTTGGGCGGATCGCATATCCGGGTCTTTACGCGCGGTCATTACGGCTTGCACATAGTTGTCGGTGATGAGGCTTGGATCCCCAACCATTTGACGCAGCCAGGGGCCGAGGCTTTGTTTGTTTGTCGCGCGCGCGATACCTGAAAGGATGTCACCATTGATCTGTGGCCCTAGCCCGGCGGGAGAAATCAGCGTCAGACGTTCAACGTTGCGGGGGCGGGTGTCGGCCAAAGCCAGCGCAAGGGCAGCTCCCAGAGAGTGACCGACGAGGCGAACGGTATTCATATTCAAGGCGTCAAACGCGGCTCGGATGTGTGTTACCAGATGTGCAAAACTTTCGACTTGCAGGCGCGGCGATTTTCCGTGGCAAGGCAACTCGAGCCGCAGGACGGGGCCTTTGGCGGCGATGCTCTTTTCAATTTGCGCCCATGCATTCGCGTCTGCGCCAAGCCCGTGGATCAGCAGCTGAGGGGTGGCATCGCCAGCACCGGTTCTGACGATGTTGAGCGGCGCGGTGGCAGTGTCCCAAGTGATGCCTGCCGGCGCAATACTTGGCGAAACCGTTTGTATACTAGCCCTGACATCGCCGCTTTGCACACGGTCGCGCGGGCCTGTGCCTTGGATGTCGGCCACAGAGAGCCCTGCGTCTTGCGCCAGTTTTCGCGCGGCAGGTGTGGCGCGGGTTTTTTGCGTCGTGGTCGGGATTTCTGTGGTGTGCTCGGGCGTTGAAATGAGCGACGGGACGTGTGGCGCTTCGGAGGTTTCACTTTTGTCGTTTTGGGGAGGTTTGTCCGGCACTGCCTCGCCTTTGTCAAAAACCCAGGCAACCGTTTGCCCGATGGGCACAGTGTTTCCTTCTGTTGCGATGATGTGGTGTAACACACCGCTTGCCGGGCTTTCGATTTCCATGGCGGCTTTGTCGGTTTCGATGTCAAAAAGCGGATCGCCTTTTGTGACAATGTCCCCTTCGGCGACGTGCCAAGCACTGATCGTTCCGCTTTCCATGTCCATGTCTACCTTTGGCAGGATCACTTCGATGGGCATGTCAAACGGTGCCTTTAGACAAGGCGCGTGCGGCATCTAGGATATCACCCACTTGTGGCACCGCGGCTTTTTCCAAATTGGGATTGTAGGGGATCGGACTTTCGGCGCCGCCGAGGCGGATGATCGGCGCTTCAAGGAAATCGAAAGCATCGCTTTCCGCCACCATCGCGCTGACCTCAGCACCAACGCCAAGGGTTTTGACACCCTCGTAAACGCAAAGCAGGTGGCCCGTCTTGCGCACGCTGGCTAGGACGGTTTCGCGGTCCATCGGGCGTACAGTGCGCAGGTCTATGACCTCGGCGTCAATGCCCTCGCGGCGAAGCGTGTCGGCCGCCTCAATCGCCTTGTGCACCATAATTGCGGTGGCGACGATCGTGAGATCTTTGCCATCGCGGCGGATGGCAGCCTTGCCGATCGGTGTTTTGTAGTGGCCTTCGGGCACTGGGCCTTTCATTTTGTAAAGGATCTTATGCTCGAAAATCAGAACCGGGTCTGGGTCGTCAAGGGCGGCCAGAAGCAGCCCCTTTGCGTCTTCCGGTGTGCTTGGCTGGACGACTTTTAGGCCTGGCACATGGCCAAACCAGGCCTCTAGGCTTTGGCTATGCTGGGCGGCAGCCCCTGTGCCCGAACCGGACGGAAAGCGCATCACGACGGGAACCGAAACCGAGCCGCCAAGCATGTAACGCACTTTGGCGGCTTGGTTGACGATTTGCTCCATCGCCAGAGTAGCAAAGTCAGAGAATTGGAATTCGAAGATCGGTTTAAGACCCGTCATCGCGGCACCAACAGCGACGCCTGCGCCACCAAGTTCAGAGATTGGCGTGTCCATCACCCTGTCTTCACCGTATTTGTGTACCAGATCCCCCGTGACCTGAAATGCGCCGCCGTAGACGCCGATGTCTTCGCCCATCAAGACGACAGACGGGTCAGAGCCAAGGGCGATGTCCATCGCTTCGCGGATCGCTTCTGCATAAGAAAGTTCGCGTAGTGTAGGCGTTTCGGCGTTCATGCGGCGGTGTCCGTATAGACATCGCGGGTGACATCGCCGGGAGTCGGGTCTTGCCCGGATTTCGCTTTTTCGATGGCAGCGGCGATTTCGGCGTCAGCTTCAGCTTCCATTGCGCGCACGTCTGTCTCGCTCATGATGCCGCTGCTGGTTAGCAGGTTGGCAAAACGCGGGATCGGGTCGCGCTCGACCCAGTCGCTGATCTCTTCTTTGGTGCGATAGCGGTTGCGGTCAGATTTGGAATGCCCACGCCAGCGGTATGTGACGTTTTCGATCAGACTTGGGCCGTTGCCTGCGCGTGCATGCAGGGTCGCTTCGTGGACTGCTTCGGCCACATCCGAGATATCGTTGCCATCAACAGAGCGTCCGGGCATCGCATAGGCCGACGCGCGATCCGCAATGGATTTCACCGCCGTTGAGCGTTCGGTCGAAACCGACATGCCGTATTTATTGTTTTCGCAGACGAAGATCACTGGAAGCTTCCAAACAGCCGCGATGTTGAGTGCCTCGTGAAACGCACCTTCATTGTTGGCCCCGTCACCGAAAAAGCAGACGGTGACATAGTCTTTGCCGAGCCGCTTTGCACTGAGCGCTGCGCCGACGGCGATAGGCAAACCGCCCCCGACGATACCATTCGCGCCAAGGTTTCCCTTGGCGACGTCTGCGATGTGCATCGAGCCGCCGCGGCCTTTGCAGTATCCGCTTTCTTTGCCAAAAAACTCCGCAAACATGCGTGAAACGTCCGCGCCTTTGGCGATGCAATGCCCGTGACCGCGGTGGGTCGAGGTGATTTTGTCGTCATCTGTCAGACCAAGGCAGGTGCCGACTGCGCTGGCCTCTTGTCCAATAGACAGATGCATCGTGCCGTGGATTAATCCGCGCATGTAGCTGTCTTCCGCACCTTCTTCGAACTTGCGGATCAGGTACATTTTCTTCAACGCGCCTTTTAACGTCGCATCGTCAAAGTGACTGATTGCAAAGGGTATATTTTCCTGTGCGCCATCAGGCATCTGCCATCTCCAGCGTTTGATAGCCCAGCAATTTGTCTTGTCGTGCGCGCAGTTCAGCAATCTTGGAATCGCTTGGAATGCGCGTGTTCTGTGTTGTGATCAGTGCGCCTTTTTTTATCGGTGCGGTTACGATGCAGCCGGTAAGCAAGCCGCAAGGAATGGCTTTGGCCGCTCGGGCTTCTCCTGCTTCCATCGCCCATGCGCGATAGCAATATTCGCCAATCTGATCGAGCACTTCGCCGGGGGCGAGGTCTTTTTTGGCAACCGCACAAACGTCGCCAGTTGGGCGATCAATCGGGACCATATCGGCCTTGTTGTGCAACACGGCCCGTGCGCACGTAAGCGGCACCTCGAGCGAAGTGAGATGATAGGGCCGGATGAACGTAAAGTAGGGACCATCCCCCATTTTCAAATCACGCAGGCGCTCGGCCACGCGTGGATGCTCTGCTTCGATCACAACAAAAACGCCGGGAGCAAGGCCTTTGCCGACAGAGTAGTCAACGCGACCCGCAGCCTTAAGCACACCTCCATCGCTTTCAGGGATGAGCGTTGTCGCAAGCTCCTTTGGGCCAGCAGCAGGGCCGTGCATGCCGGGTTTGTCAGGGAAAAGACCGGTGGCATTGCCGATGGCGACCATTTCAACCATTGTTTTTGAGCCGTCCACAAATTCAGCCAGCATGCGCGCATTCATATTTCGTGCAGCGGCTTCTTCTGCGTAATCATCGGGCGTTGCGTCGATGTTGAGCGGGTTATTTTTGCCTTTGCCAGCGCAGACAATTTTGTGGCCCATAGCCGATGCGAATTCGATCAGTTCCATGCAAGACGACGGCTCGTCGCCTGCGCCCAGCGAGTAAACAACGCCCAAACGGTCGGCTTCTGCTTTCAGGTATGCCCCAATTGTTACATCAGCTTCGACATTCATCATCACCAGATGTTTGCCGCGTTCCATTGCCGACAGGCCGATCTCTGCGCCGACGGCGGGCACGCCCGTGGCGTCGATCACCACGTCGATCAGGCCGCTTTCAAGGATCGCATCTGCGTTGTCGGTAATTGCGGTTTTACCGCTTTCGATCACGGCGTTTACTTCATCGCCGGAAGCGGCGTCGCCCGCGTGTCCACTTTCCTGATGCGCGATATCGACTGAGCGATGTCCTGCAGCGGGATTCAGATCCGTTATCGCCGCCACATCGACGCCGTCCATCATGGCAGCACGCGTCACGATGTCTGTGCCCATCTCGCCCGCGCCGATCAGGCCGATGCGGATCGGCTTTCCACTGTCTGAGCGATGGCGCAATTCACGGGCCAATCCTGTGAGCGCTACGTTACTTGGCATTGGCGATCCTTCATGCGTGGGCGGGTTGATGTCAGAGAGGCTGAACAATTCCTTGACATGGCTTCACTCTAGAACATAAGTTCTGAAATAAGTCAAATGTTCAGATTGGGTGGTTTAGCAAGTTTTGATTGGCGTGTGGCTTGGCAAAGCTACGTATAAGAATGTGAGCATGCGACCAGCATGTCGCTGAAAATTGGGAGGAATTTACATGACACTGAAACAATCAAGACGGTCGTTTCTGACGAACACCGCTGCTGTTGGCGCGGTTGGTACAGCTGGGCTTGCGGTGCCCAATGTCGTGCGTGCGGATGGGCATCTGCCTGATCCTAAAATGGTTTTGGACAACATATCGGTGCCGGGCTACGTGCGTGAAGACTACCGCGAGCTTTACAATATGAGCGGCGCTCCTTTGTGGGATCCGAACAAAGACTGGATTCGTACCGTGGATTGGGAGGCGGTACGCGCCGAACTCGCAGGCACCACGGTGCGCTTTGCAATTGGTGCGGCGGATCAGGAGTCAGCGGCTGAGGGGCTTGTCCCGTTTGAGCAGCTTTCGGGCATCAAGGTCGAGCTTGTGCCAATTCCGGACGATAGCTTTTACGACAAAGCGCTTGCCGAGTTTATTTCTGGAAACGCTTCGTTTGATGCTTTGCAGTTCTTCTCGCCTTGGCTTGGCGATTTCGCTGCTCCTGGCTTCCTTTACGAGCTGGATGACTTTGCCGAAAAATGGGGTCTGCCGCTGGACGATTTCTATGACACTTACCGGCTGAACTATGGCTTCTTTAACGGGAAGATGTACGGCATCCCGTTTGACTGTGACATTCAGATGGTGCACGTGCGCAAAGGTTATATGGAAACGCTGCTTGGCGGAGAAGTTGATAAGGTCAACTCGATCCCGACCTATGATGAGCTGATCCGCGTTTCTGGCGAACTTAACAAGATCGAGCCGGGCGTTGCAGGTGTCGGCATGATGGCCGCGCGGGGATTCTGGTCGACATACACATGGGAGCACATTTCGGCGCAAGCTGGCATGATGCTGTTCAATGAGAACTGGGAGCCAATCTTTAACGGTGAAGAAGGTATGAAGGGCATGGAAATCATCATGGCCCTGACCGAAAACGCCAACGAAGGTCACGCTGGGGCTGGTTGGCCTGAAAATCGCGCTGCATGGCTTGGTGGACAGGTTGCCACGAACATCTCTTGGCAGGACAGCGGGACACAGGCGATGCGTCCGGATCAGTCACAGATCGTCGATGACTTTGTCACGATTTATGAACCGCGCATTGAAGGTGGACGTTTTGCGCCGCCGAATATCGCGGGCTCGACCTCTTGTGTGGCAGCATCTGCGCAGAACCCTGAGGGTGCCTTCCTTATGCTTGGCTTCCTGACGACTGCGTCGATCATGGCGATGAACGAGGCCAACGCAAACGGCGTGGCGCCGGGTTATCGTTCGGTTTTGACCAACGACGAACTGCAAAAGGTGTCTCAGCCTGCGAAAGTTTGGGGCGACAGCCTTGATCATGCGTGGTGTAGCCCACGTCTGCCGGGTGCATTCCCGATTGAGCAGGCGATTGGCAACGAGATCAACCGCGCGGTTGTTGGCCAGATCACAGCGAAAGAAGCATTGGATAATGCGGCCGCTGCTGTGAAAAAGATCATGGAAGACAATGGGTTCTATAAGGGTAACGACCCTGTGGATTACGCTTCTGCCGCACCGGGCCTATACGTCGGTGAAGGCAAGGACTTGCCGTTCTAAGCATTACTCCCTGAGACTTCGTCGGGCGTCCATTTGGGTGCCCGGCGCTTTCCTTCCAAGCAAAAAACCGAACCGAAGCACTGGTCGAACACGATCAGATCAGTAGACTTGTGTTCAGAGTAACCAAAGGCGCAGATGGCAGACGCAGGCACCATAGGATCGGTCAAACCGCTTCGACGCCGCTCTAAGCGGATGAAGAAATGGTTTCCTTACCTGCTTGTTGCACCTGCGGTCATCTACTTATTGGGCATCACGCTTTATCCTGGCGTGTATGCGGCGGTGCAGAGCTTCTACGCCGTTAAGTTTGGGCCATGGCGGCCTGTGGGATGGGAAAACTACATTGATCTGTGGAATGACCGCGAGTTTTGGGCCGCGCTTTGGAACACGCTTGTTATTGGGTCGATTTCTCTGACCGTTCAATGCGTGCTTGCTTTGACACTGGCGTTTTACGCCTACCGTGATCCATGGATCACCGGTTGGCGGATCATCTTTTTGATCCCGATGCTGTTCATGCCGTCTGCCGTTGCGTTTATCTACAAGCTGGCGTTTTTGGATGGCCGAATTTTCTCTGACATCCTGATCCGCCTAGGCTTTATCACCGAGAACATCGCAATCACCTCCTCGACTTATTGGTCGCGTTTCTTGCTGATCATTGCTGATGTCTGGCAATGGACTCCGTTCCTGTTCATCATCTTTGTTGCCGCCCTTCAGGGCCAAGACGAAGAAATTGAGGAAGCCGCGCGCCTTGATGGCGCGAAATGGGGTCAGATTTTCTGGAACGTCTCGCTGCCCTTGATGAAGCCGGTGATCGCCGTCGCACTCATCCTGCGGGGGATCGATATCACCACCATGTTCACCAATGTGTTTATCATCACAAAAGGTGGACCGGGCGGCGAGACAGAAACGATCAGCTATTTCATCTATCGGACAGGCTTTAAGCTGTTCAACTTTGGCTACGCCTCGGCTGCCTCGGTGATCATGCTGATCCTGACGATTATCGTCGCACAGCTGATCGTGAAACGCGCGTTCAAGTCGGGGAGGGATTAAGCCATGGCCTCGCAACGTCGCGCCGGGCGCGAGAACCTGTTCATCCGCTATCTGATCCTTGGGGGTTGGGCGTTGTTTTGTCTCGTGCCAGTGCTTTGGTTCCTCTCAATCGGGTTTCGTCCGCGGACAGAAATTATCACGCCGCGCCCGATTTATTTCCCAACCTTCAGCCTGGATGCTTGGCACATGATTTGGGAAGATTGGCCGATGGCCAAATATCTGCGCAACTCGGTCGCTGCAATCATTGGTTCTGTGATCATTGATTTGGTGTTGGCGATTCCGGCGGCATATTCGCTGGCGCGGTACGAGTATAGAGGGCGCGATGACATCGGGTTCTACATCCTCTCAACCCGCATGATGGCGCCGGCGATTGTGGCGATCCCCATCTTTTTCTTGTTTCGGAACATGGGGTTGCTAGATACAATCTGGGCGTTGATGCTGATCTATGCCGCGATCAATCTAAGCGTGGTAACGTGGATTATTCGCAGCTATATGCTGGATATCCCGAAAGAGTTGGAAGATGCCGCGCGCACTGATGGGGCGGGGGATTTGCGCATTTTGTGGGAGATAATCATCCCCACGATTTTGCCTGGTATCATCACGGCGGCGGTCATTGCGATGATCTTTGCGATCAACGAGTTCCTGTTTACGCTGCTGATCGCCTCGACGCCTGACGCCTACACAATGTCGGTCGCACTGGCGAATTTCACCGGCGGCTCGGACGGGGTGATTTACAACGCCATTGCGCTGGTCGCGTTCCTTGCCTTTGTGCCGGTGTTCATCGTTGTCGTTCTCATTCAAAAACATCTGTCCCGTGGTCTGACCATGGGTGCCGTAAAGGGATAACTCATGGCGCGCATCGAACTTAAAGGCATCGAGAAACGCTGGGGCGCGGTAGTGGGCGTGCGCGATGTTGATCTGGATATCGCTGACGAAGAGCTGGTGGTTTTCCTTGGGCCATCCGGGTGCGGCAAAACCACGACGATGCGGATGATCGCCGGTTTGGAAGACCCGACCGAGGGCGATGTCGTCATGGACGACGAAGTGATGAACGAGGTTGATGCGCGCGATCGCGACGTGGCGATGGTGTTTCAGGGCTATGCGCTTTACCCAAATATGTCGATTTACGAGAACATCCGCTTTCCTTTGCGCATGCGTGATGTCCCGAAAGGCGAACAAGACAAGCTGGTGCGCGAGGCGGCAGGGATGGTCGAGCTTGAAGACTATCTGGATCGCAAGCCCGGTGCATTGTCGGGTGGTCAGCGGCAACGCGCAGCTTTGGCGCGTGCGATTGTCAGGAAGCCCAAGGTTTTCCTAATGGATGAGCCGCTTTCGAATTTGGACGCAAAGCTGCGCCAAGCGATGCGGGTTCAAATCAAGCATCTGCAACGACAGCTTAAGATTACAACGGTTTACGTCACGCACGACCAGATCGAAGCAATGACCTTGGCAGACCGGATTGTGATCATGCAAAACGGTGCGATCCAGCAGATCGGCACGCCGGACGAAATTTACAACGATCCAGCAAACACATTTGTGGCGGGCTTCATCGGCTCGCCTCCTATGAACCTGATCAAAGGCCAAGTCGAAGGTGGCACGTTTCGCGCACCTGGTTGCGAGGTGGCTGGCATTGCTATGGCGGATGGGAACGTCACGCTTGGTGTGCGTCCGGAAGATTGTGTCGTCGGGGGAGAGGCCAACCTTACTGCGCGCGTGTATGGGATGGAGCCCACGGGTGATATGACCTTTCTGACGCTCACAGTTGATGGCACACATTTTGAGGTGAAGGCTGATCGCGATTACCGCGCTGATCTGGAAAGCGAAGTAACAGTGGCTTTTGATCAATCGCGGATCTACTTTTTTGATGCAGAAACGGGCGCAAGGATTAGGTAAGCAATGCCGACATTTGATTACACCTCTATCGGCTTTTACACCTTTGACTGCCTTGTGCGCCCCGTCACTCAAATCCCACCGGGTGGTGACACGTACTTTGTTGACGAACTGACGATGGCGGTGTCTGGCGCTGCTGGGTCCGCATCAATTGTTGCTGCAAAACATGGGCTTAAGACGCAGGCAGTTGGCGGCATTGGCAATGATGATATGGGCGATTGGGTGCTGATGAAGCTTGGCTCTTTTGGTGTCGATACAACCAATATGGAGCGCTGTGCGGACTTCACGACATCGTCTTCGGTGGTAACTACGCGACCGGACGGTGCGCGCCCGGCATTGCACAAGCTTGGCGCAACGGCTGGGTTTTTGGTTAGTGATGAGGCGCTTGAACGCGTCACAGACACGAGCATTTTGCACGTCGGCGGCGTGGGCCTGATGGGGCGCATGGATGATGCCGGCCGCACTGCCGAGGTCATGGCGGCGGCAAAAGCCAAAGGCGCGCAGACCACGTTGGATGTGTTTGCTGCCACTCGCGAAGACATGAGCAGGGTCGCGCCCTTGCTGCCGCACACTGATTTTTTCATGCCGTCTGAAGAGGAAGCGATGGCGATGACCGGGCTTACCGATCTTGAAGACATTGCAAAAAGTCTGCTCGACCAAGGGACAGGTGCGGTGATCCTTACGTGCGGTGCAGACGGTGCGATGTATCGTGCTGCGGATGGCACAAGTTTCGATATTCCGGCCTATGACATCGACGTCGTGTGCACCTGCGGATGTGGTGATTGCTTTAACGCTGGATTTGCCACAGGGCTGCATTTGGATCGCTCGATGGAAGACTGTGTGCGATTGGGGCAGGCCTCCAGTGCGCAAAACGCGATGGGTCTGGGCAGTCAGGCAGTTGTCTCGACACTCGACAAAACGTTGAAATTCATGGAAACTACGCCTCTTAAAGCCGTCTGAGCAAAAGGCCCCCATGCGCCCACCGATCAAACCTGTGGCTCCGCCCAACATCAAACAACCGCTGCGCGACATCATGCGCGGCGTGGGCCTGTTTGCGGAAATGACCGAAGATACGTTAGAGCCAGCGGCCAAATTGTTGCCTGGGCCGGTGCGCCAAACGTTTCGCGGAGTTCTGACATCACTAGAGGCCGTTGGAACGCGCGCGGTGGCACCGCCTTTGGATGTTCAAACAATTGCGTCTGCGTCGCGGTTTGTGAGCGTTGGTGGTGCAGAAGATGCGACCAGTTTGGTGCAAACTCTTGCTTTTGCATGGCAAAAGGCCTCTGTCTTGCGCACAGAGAGACACTTTCTGTTTAGCGAAGTAGTTGCTGCGCGCGCTTTGGATGCGCTTCAGGTTGCGCCGGATGTGACGCCGCATTTGCGCAGCGCGATGATCTTTAATGCCCTTGTCAAAGCCCATCCAATGGGGCGCATGCCCGGCGTTGATCCTAGCCTGAGTGCTGAGGATGAAACCCAGGTTTCGCTGTTTTTGTTCGCCGCTTTGGTGTGGCTGATGACCGAACGCGCTGTGACTTTGGATGAAGAAGAACAATTGCTTGATTTGGCCTTGGCGCTGACCATGGCGAAAAAAGATGTGGTTTCTCAAAGCTTTGATGATCTGGAACGCGTGGGGCATGCCCTTCGGGATATGGCCGATCATGTGTAAGGCAGCGGCATGACTCAAACCACCGAGCTTTCAAGTGGGGCGCCCGTGCGCAAACGCGCACAACGGTTGCGTTGGTTCATTGAGGTGTTTGAAAAGCAGATGGCCGAAACGGCGCGAGAGACCGGCAACGGTTTTGAATTGGATCGCGCGCGCCTTGCGCAGGTGTTTTCCGAATGGCTTGATGCGTTTAACGCGCAAAAACCAAACACGCCGGAGGATCAACGTGCTTATGTTGGTTTTGCCGCCGGTTTGATGTTGCGCACGCTCTTGCGCCACAAGCCGGTGACAGGCACCGTCCAACCAGATGCAGACACCTCAAACCCTGCCTATTTCTGGCCCGAGGGGTATCTTTACGTTGTGTTCTGTTTGAACGTGCGCGGCATGGTCATCGAGATGGATTTTGAAGGCGAGCAAAGCCTGAGTGCAGAACTTGATGATTTGCGCACGTGGTGGAGTTTTAAGGAGAACGTTGGCGAAGATCCATCGTTAGCCATTGCTTTCCTTGACCTTTTTGCAGGGGACAAGCCAGAGTGGAACACACCTGATATTTTCCAAAGTGCGGGTGTGGATCAAATTTCCGGCCGGTTTTTCAATGCAAAACTGGCGAAGTCTGATGACTGATCGCAAGGGGCAAAACGAGGTTACTTATCTGAATGCGCGCCCCATTCGCACGGCTGTAATTATAGTTGCTGCGGGGCGTGGCCGACGTTTGGGCACGGAATTGCCCAAACAGTATTTGCCTTTGTCTGGGACCTGCGCCTTGCGTCGTAGTATCGAGCGGTTTTTGGCAGTGCCGGGCATTGATATGATCCGTGCTGTGATCCACTCCGGTGATCAGGATCTGTATGATGCAGCGACAACAAACCTTTCTAATCCGCGCCTTTTGCCGCCTGCTTATGGAGGCTCAACGCGCGCTGCGACAACGTTGAACGGATTGGTGTCGCTGCAAGATGACAGCCCCGATCGGGTGTTGATCCATGATGCAGCACGTCCGTTTGTTTCAGGCGACGTGATCCAAAGGGTCATGAAAGCGTTGGATGTGAGTGACGGCGCCTTTGCGGGCTTGCCGATTGTGGATGCGGTTTGGCGTACATCGAACAATACGGCGGAAGCTTCTGTGCCTCGCGATGGGCTCTGGCGGGCTCAAACTCCACAGGGATTTGATTTTGAAAAGATTTTGGCGGCGCATCAATCGGGAAAGACCGATGCTGCTGATGACGTGGCCATAGCAAGAGAGGCCGGTATGACAGTTTCGGCGGTGCTTGGTTGTGAAGAGAATTACAAGATCACAGTTGCAGCAGACTTAGAGCGCGCCTTAAAGATGTTGGAAGACGAGCCGATTGTTCAAGGCGCTTCATCCGAAGCTTTGGGTGAGTCCTCATGATCGCAGTTTGCGTCACTTTTGACATTAAACCAGAGGGTATGTCAGCGTTTTTGCCGTTGATGCAGACACAAGCGCAGACCTCTTTGCAAACTGAGCCAGACTGCCATCGATTTGATGTTTGCACGCAAAGTGACGCGCAAAATCGGGTGTTTTTGTACGAGATTTATACCGACAGAACGGCCTTTGATGTGCATTTGGCATCAGATCATTTCAAGACGTTTGACGCCGCTGTTGCCGATCTGATCGAAGCAAAAACGGTCGCAATTTTCGATGATGTCTTTCACGGCTGAGAGCCAATGATATAAAACTGGCAGTCAGTCGAATTCAGGCAGATGCAGAATTGAGCGGATGAATTTTTGGCTTGCGACAGTTTCTTTGTTTGTTGTGGCATCAAACATCAGTTGGATAAGCTCATGGCTTAGCTGCGACAAAGGGGTTTCGTTGATCAATGTGACATAGCCGTCGACGAGCGCCATCTTTGAATCGTGGGTAGGTTCGTTGACGACCAAGGCAACTTCTCCGGGTGCGCGTGCTTCGCGAAGGGCGGCAATTGCGCCCTCCATGCCCCCTCCGGCGACATAGATTCCGACGACGTCCGGATGCCGCTCCAGAAGGTTCAAAGTGGCTTCTCTAGTGAGTTGGCGGGTCTCTAGATTGACCAAAGTGTCGAGCACCTGAAATGCGGTGTGTTCGCGGAAAAACGCACGAAACCCGGTTTCACGCAACTCGTGCCCGTGCCATCGGTGACCACCGACAAAGATGGCAATCTTTCCGGGTTTGCGAGCCGCAACAGAAAGCATGCTTGCCGCACCGCGCCCCACCTTTAGGTTGTTGAGACCTATGTAGCCGAGACGCTCACCTTGCGCATAATCCCCCATCATTGCAAAGGATTCGACACCTTTTGCTTTCAATTCCACCACGGCTGCTGTGATGGCTGGATGATTTATCGCGACCGCGCCAAGAACGTCCACGCGCTCGCCCATCGACAATAGGTGTTTGGCGACATCACTGGGTGCCTGGCTATGGCAATACTCGATTGTTACATCGTAGTTGGCGTCTTTGAAGGCCGCTGCGGCTTCAGTGACTGCACCGGTGAGGTTCTGATAAAACTCTTGTTTTTCTTTCTGCAACAGAAAGCCAAGCTTGATGCGGGGCAAGTTGGGCAGAAGGCGCTGCTCGATTAGGCCAACAGCGTGATAGCCAATTTTATGGGCAGCTTCTGCGACGGCGCGGCCTGTGTCGTCGCGGACGTTACCAGCCCCTGCAATAACGCGGTTGACGGTGGCCACACTTAGTCCGGCTTCAAGGGCGACGTCTTTGATTGTGGGTCGTTTGGCCATTCTCGTATACCATGAGATTATTATCTCATCTGAGATACACTTTATGATACGCACTCTGTCAACTATTCCCAATGATGCTATATCAAAACGTGTCAAATACTGGACTGAGCCGTGAGACGATGATCGTTGACTGCTTGGCGCATAGGATAAAGAGCGGATATATTCCGCAAAAGCATGCGAGATTTCGACAAATTGCTTGGCCTTACGGCGTGAGTCCAGATTGGCGCCTAGAACCGCGCCAATCGCAGAAACTTGTTGACGATTCCTAATAAAAACACTCTTTTTTTCGACGCAGGCAGCTATGCTAGGTCTGCTGGGGATAAAGACTTGCTAACGTAAGTTGCCAATCAGGACTTATGGCAATTAGAGACAACGATGAAATGACTTTTCCGGGCTCTTTCATCGTGCATGAAATAGCGGCTTGTCCGTTATTGTGCATTAAAAACAACCGGTTCTTACTAGGAGGATATCCATGATTAAACGTACTTTGACCGCGATCACCGCAGGTGCCGTGATGTCGATGTCGGCTGTGCCGGCAATGGCTGATGGCCACGGGATTACCGTTGGTTACTTTCTTGAGTGGCCAATGCCATTCCAGTTCGCAAAAGTAGAAGGCATGTATGACGAAGCGCTTGGCGCTCCTGTGACATGGCGCGCTTTTGGTTCTGGCACTGAAATGTCAGCAGCTATGGCGTCAGGCGACGTTCAGCTTTCTGTCAGTCAAGGTGTTCCACCATTCGTTGTGGCGGCTTCTGGCGGTCAGGACATTCAGATCGTTGACGTTGCCGTCAGCTACTCTGAGAACGACAACTGCGTTGTGAACTCTGCTCTTGAGATCGACAAAAACTCTGCTGGCGAATTGGCCGGTAAAAAAGTTGCTGTGCCTCTCGGGACTGCTGCGCACTACGGCTTCCTGAAGCAGATGAGCCACTTTGGCGTTGATCTTGCATCGCTTGAAGTTGTGAACATGAACCCACCAGAAGGTGCTGCGGCACTTGCTCAAGGTGCTGTTGACATGGCGTGTGGCTGGGGCGGTTCGCTGCGTCGTATGAAGGAAAGCGGAAACATCCTGCTGACCGGTGCTGAAAAAGAAGAACTGGGCATTCTGGTGTTTGACGTGACTTCTGCTCCCGCAGGTTATGTTGCAGAAAACGCCGAAACGGTTGCAAAGTTCCTCGACGTGACGGCGCAAGCAAACGCAATGTGGGCTGACCCTGCAAACCGCGACAAGATGCTGCCAGTAATCGCAGCTGACGCGGGTATGGACGTTGATGCAACTGCGGCGACAATCGACACATTCATCTTCCCAACAGTTGAAGATCAGCTGTCCGAGAAGTGGCTTGGTGGTGGCGCTCAGGACTTCATGAAGGGCGTTGCAGACGTCTTTGTTGAAGCTGGTTCCATCGATGGTGCGCTTGACAGCTATGCTGACACAGTAAACGCCGCTCCTTTGGGTGACGCTGCTGCAATGATGAAGTAAGGCTGTTTGGTCTACTTTTGCGGCGCGGGGCTTGTTCCTCGCGCCGTTTTACTTAGTGTCGTTATTACTAAGATTAAAAAACTCAAAAAAATCTGGGGAGGTCGCTTATGTCGACCCTGTCTATCGAAAACATCTCCATGCGGTTCGATCTACCGAATGGAGGGCATGTTCAGGCGTTGCAAGACGTGTCGCTTGAACTGAATACTGGCGAATTAATGAGCGTCCTTGGACCCTCTGGTTGTGGCAAGACCACGCTTTTGAATATTGTCGCAGGCTTCCTTGCGCCGACCGAAGGCAAGATTATCCTGAACGATCATCAGGTCACCGGACCAGACGCCGAACGTGGCATGGTCTTTCAGCAAGGTGCGCTGTTTGAATGGATGAGCGTGCGCGATAACGTGAGTTTCGGCCCACGCATGAAGGGCCAACGTCAAGCCGAGTGGGGCCAGAACGTTGATCATCTGCTGGATGTGACAGGACTTGGCGATTTCAAGGAAAAAAGCGTCTACGAGCTCTCCGGCGGTATGCAGCAGCGCGTAGCACTTGCTCGTTGTCTGGCGAATGATCCCGATGTGATCTTGATGGACGAACCCCTAGGTGCGCTTGATGCGCTGACCCGCGAAAAGATGCAGGGCCTTGTGCTCAAGCTTTGGAAAGAGACGGGCAAGACGATCATTCTGATCACGCACTCTGTTGAAGAGGCGCTTTTGCTTGGCGAACGCCTGATCGTGATGGCACCGCGACCGGGGCGCATTCACAAGGAATACCGCTTGCCGTTTGCTGACATGGGCGTGGGGCAAGATCTGCGCGAAGTGAAGGCGACACCGGATTTCGGTCAAAAACGGGATGAAATCCTGAATATGATTTGGGACATGGAAGAAGAAATTATGGGTCGTACAGAGGAGCCAGCAGCATGATTGTTCTCCTGATTTATATCGCGATCTTTATCGCTGCGTTTTTCATCGTAAAGTTCATCGTGGGGCGCATGACGGCCGTGAACGACTTTACCTCGCTTAAGACAGTCACTTTTGGTGACGAAAGTGCGGTCAAGCCAGACCGCTGGGCCAGCGTGATTTCAGTTCTGACAATTTTTCTAATCTGGGGAGCGTTTACCGGGTCAAAGTTCGCGCCAATCCACGCGCCGGGTCCGTTTATTGGTGATACAGAGTTCACTTACACAGCCTCAAACGGCACTGAAACAGATGATGCAACGGTAACCGTGCGCGTGTTCAAAGTTGGCGAAGAAAACGAAAACCCAGTGGTCGATCCGGGTGATGGTTTTGCCAAAAACGATGTGGCCAGCGTTGGGGCTTGGCGCTCGGGTCTGGTACGCGTCGATAGCAATGACGAACTAGGCCGCGACGACAATGTCGTGATCACTGCGATCAACGGTCAACCGATTGAACCGGGTGGCACAGTTCAGGTAGCGGATGGCCGGGTGACGCTTTCAGGCAAAGGCACGCCGAACTTTACACCAAACAAAGGCTGGCAGATGGAGCCGATCTGGCTTCCTTCGCCCGAGCAAGTCGTTGCACGTACCGTCGAGATTGCTGACGTGGGCTATCAGAACTTTACGCTGCTGCAGCACCTCTTTTGGTCGCTGCTCCGCGTTGTCGTAGGCTTTGCTCTTGGAGCATTGGTCGGCATCCCACTTGGGTATGCAATGGGTCTGTCGAACTGGTTCCGTGGCTGGTTTGACCCGATTGTGGAATTCATGCGCCCGGTTCCACCGCTTGCGCTGATCCCGCTTGTCATCATTTGGGCGGGTATCGGAGAAACGGGTAAGATCATCTTGCTCTTCCTTGCAGCCCTTTGGATCATGGCGATTGCCGCGCGTGCGGGTGTGTCGGGCGTTGCAATCTCAAAGGTGCACGCCGCCTATTCGCTGGGCGCGAGCAAGTCACAGCTTTTGCGTCATGTGATCGTACCCAACTCATTGCCGGAAATTTTCACCGGTGCTCGGGTTGCGATGGGCGTATGCTGGGGCACAGTTGTGGCAGCCGAGCTTGTCGCCGCTGAGAAAGGGGCCGGTATGATGATCATGGTCGCCTCGCGCTTTCAGCTGACCGACATTGTGATCATGGGTATCATTCTAATCGGCGTGATCGGCTATGGCATCGATATTCTGATGCGCAAAGCTGAAAACGTGCTTGTCCCGTGGAAGGGTCGCGTCTAGCGCCTGACGGAACACTTAATAAGAAGGCCGGTGGCGTATCTCGTCTCCGGCCTTTTTTATTGCGCTATCCTCGCTTAAGCAGGAACAGGAAACGGAGGGCAGCATGGCCAAACGCAGGATCGGAGTGTTTACCGGAAGCCGCTCGGAGTATGGGCTTTTGGTCCCTGTTTTACAGGCAATCTCAGAGGCGCCTGATCTAGAGCTGGTGCTGATCGCCGGGGGCTCACATGTTCAAAGCGAGGCGGACGGATTTGTTGCGGCCGCTAAAGTGCCTGTTGAGCGCGCGGATGAACGCGCCGGATCAACCTCGCGTGCGATCGGCGCCGGGGTCACTGCGATTGCAGACGCCTTGGAAGATCTGCGTATAGACGCGTTTGTCATCTACGGGGATCGGTTCGAGGCCTTTGCGGCGATGATCGCATCGACCCAAATGGGCATTCCAACAGCCCATATCGAAGGTGGCGATTTGACCCAAGGCGGGGCGCTTGATGATGTGGTGCGCCACGCGATGACTAAGCTTGCGCATGTGCATCTAACGACAAACGCTGACGCCGCCGAACGGGTACGTCTACTTGGTGAGGAACCTTGGCGTATCTACAACGTGGGTTTTCCAACGATTGATCTGATTAAAGCGGGGGACTATGTTGCGGCGGAAGACGTGGGGGCAGACCTTGGCCTTGATGCCGGGCGCCCGGTGGTTTTGTTTACACAACACCCAATCACGACGTCGCCTGATAAGGCGAATGCGCAAATCAATGCGTCCCTCGCGGCCCTTGAGCGCGCGCGCGAAGAGCTTGGTGCGCAATTAATCCTGACATATCCGAATGGTGATTTAGGTTCAGACGCGATTATTGCGGCTTTAAAGGACTTTGCGTCCGAGCGCGCGGGCGTGGTTTTGCGCCAAAGTCTTGGACGCCGTCTTTATCACGGGACGCTTAATCTTTGCGGTCGTGTGGCCACTGGCGTGTGCGTGGGCAATTCATCTTCGGGTGTCAAAGAGACAATGGCATTTGATTGCCCAGCCGTCGATATAGGACCGCGCCAAACAGGGCGCTTGCGCGGCATGAACGTCGCCCATGTCCCGCATGAGGCAGAGGCGATTTATCATGCCATCGCTCATGCCGTTGAAGATCAAAGTTACCGCAGTGCCATTAAAGCCGCTGAAAATCCTTATGGAAAAGGCAACACCGGCCCCAAAATCGCGGAGATTCTCACGCACATTGATTTACGCGCGCCAGAACTGCTACCTAAGCAAACTCTTCTTCCAGCTTCTGCTGTCTAAAATTACTTCGGGGTGGTCTGGAGGGGCTGGCCCCTCCAGTGGGTCGACGCGCGACAGCGCAGTGAAACCCTATCCGGTGACAACCACACCACCATCAATCACTAGCGCCTGACCGGTCATCATCTTCGACGTGTCAGAGGCCAAAAACAAGACACCATCAATCATGTCCTGTGGATCAAGCGTGTCTTTCAGGCATTGCCGTGCCACATGCGCCGACAGTGTCTCGTCTGTTACCCAAAGGTCTTTTTGCCGCTCAGTCAGTACCCAGCCGGGCGCGAGCGCGTTTACACGAATACGATCCCCTCCGTATTCGCGCGCAAGACTGCGGGTCATGCCGTTGATGCCGGAATTGGCCGCTGTATAGAGAGAATAGCCTGCGTTCCCCATCATGTAACTGATCGAGCTGAAGTTGATGATCGAGCCACCACCGGCTTTCTTCATTTGCGGGATCACGCTCTGACATGCAAAGAAATACGCTTTGAAATTGATCGCCATCATCCACTCATAAAAGGCATCATCCACTTCTTCTGTCGTGTGGCGCTTGTCGTTGGCGGCGTTGTTCACCAGCGTTGTGACCGGGCCGTGCGCCTCTTCGGCTTGGGCCAGTGCGGCGCGCAGAACGGATGTGTCCGTAATGTCGCCTTGGATGAAAAGCGGAGCGTTACCAGTGCGCTCTCCAACATCGGCGGCAAATTCAGACGCGTCCGAGCGTCCGATAAAGGCAACTTTAGAACCTTGCTCCAGAAACCCTTCCGTCAGTGAAGCCCCAATGCCCGAGCCGCCGCCTGTGATAAAAACAGAGGCGCCTTCCAGATCGTGAAACGTTGCAGTTTTTGCCATTGCGTCGGCTCCTTTGATTAAAGTTTGCGGCCTTCGATGACCCACATGGATTCCGGGAAGGACCACGGTAGCGTCAAGCCTTGTGCCATCAGATAAGCACCCGAAAGCGTCAGTGGTGTATCTTTCAGCGCAGGCGTTCCCCGCGACAGGGTAGGCGCGCTTGTACGGTTGATCAATGTCACTGCGTAATGCGCATTTGGATCCAAACGCGTAAGACGCAATGGTCGCGGTGCAATCTGTGTCGATGTCCCGGCTTTTCCTGCAAAAACAACGAATTGCGATCGATCCGCGGCCAGTTGCTGTTCGGCAATTACCGCCGGATCAGCACTATCAAGGCGCAGGATATCGGCCGTTTCTAACCAGCCGCGGTTGTGCTTCCACCAGCTGGTCACCTCGCCAAGAACCGCCGCCTCGTGGTCGCTAAGCTCGCGTGGGTCCATCTCGAATCCCATGTGCCGCTGGGCAGCGACCCAGGCGCGGAATGAAATATCAAGAATGCGCCCCGACGTGTGGCACTTGCGTGGGCCGACGTGGCTTCCGGTCACGCTCAAAGGCAAGAACAGAGCGGCGTTGTGCTGCATCTTTAAACGCTCTAGCGCGTCGTTGCTGTCAGATAGCCAAACGCGCCCCGTGCGTTTGAGAATACCAAAATCGATGCGTCCCCCACCAGAGGCGCAGGTTTCGATTTCCACATGTGGAAAGTCCTGGCGCAACCGATCGATCAGCGCATAAGAGCCGCGCGTCTGGTTCGCATCCGGCGCAGGCAAGACGCGATTGTGATCCCATTTGATATAGTCGATTTCGTATTTGCTTAGGATCGCGGCCATCCGGTCATATATAAAATCGCGCACTTCCGGCAGCGCCATGTTCAACGCTTTTTGCTGACGGCCCAAAGTCTGATCCTCCGCACCAAGAGCCCAGTCAGGATGTGCGCGGTGTAGGTCGCTGTCTGGGTTGATCATCTCGGGCTCAAACCAAAGCCCAAATGTCATGCCAAGCCCATGGACATGGCTGATCAGCGGACCCAGTCCATCGGGATATTTACGCGGATCGACTTCCCAATCAGAAAGCGAACGGGTGTCGTCGTCGCGCAAGCCAAACCAGCCGTCATCCAGGACAAAGCGTTCAGCGCCAAGCTTGGCGGCGCGTTCCGCGATGTCCTGCAAAACTGGCAGTTTGTGATCGAAATAGACCGCCTCCCAGCAATTGTAGTGCACTGGGCGGGGGCGATCATTGGCGGGCGTTAGGATGCGGTCGCGCAAATGGCGCTGAAAGGCAACCGCACAACCGTTCAGGCCATCGTTGGAATAGGTGATGTAGAGTGGTGCGGTTTCAAAGCGCGTGGCCGGCTTGGTTTCCATGCGGGCTGCGTGGCCAAACTGGATTTGGCGGCGGCCATCCGGTAGCTCTTCGGCGATCATTTTGTGACCGCCTGACCAACCGTAGTGAAACGCGTAGGCCTCACCTTGGGCGTTTGTGGCGCCACGACAGGGAATAATCAGTCCCGGAAAATGTTCGTGCCCGGTACGGCCTGTGCGGTTTTCGCGAAAGCGCATGCCTGGCGACCAGGCGGTGCGGTTCAACTGAAACTCGCCGCACCACCGACCAGAGACGTCGATCATCTCATCGCTAAGTTGCGGACCCGGTAAAACAGGCGCGGAGAGCCAGTGCAGATGCACCGGGCGATCTGCTTCAAGCGTGGTTTTGGCCGTTATGATGTGGGTGTGGCTGTCGGTTTCGAATGTCGCTGTCAGGTGCAGCTTGTTTTCCGCATCAGTGAACCGAAGCGACAACAAGCCATCACTCCGCTCTTCGCTTTCATAGCAGAACTTTGGCAAAAGCGGCGTGCCGTCGTTGTCGCGCACGATAAGGCCGGGTTGTCCCGGAAAGGTGCGCACAGCTTCAGGACAGATCGAAAGATCCGGGTTCTCGTCCAGCATACCGCCTGTGACGTCTAGCATATGCGAGGCAGCAACCGCGTCGGCATCGTCTGCTTCAGGAAGAGTTGGCCCCCAGTAGACGACTTCGGGCAAACGGGTGCGGCGCGAGGCCAGCACCAGTGTTTGGAGGCCATCATCCAGCCTCCAAGTGTGGTAGGTATCCGTCATAGGCGTGGCTCTTTACTTAACGGCTCCGAGGGTCAGGCCCGCGATGAAATGTTTCTGCATCAGGAAGAACATTGCAACGGGTGGAAGGGCCGCAACGATGGAGCCAGCACTCATCAGATGATAGGCGGCGCGATATTGGGCGTTAAAGCTTGTGATCCCGGCAGTAACAGGCTGGGTCTCGACCCCTTGGGTCAACACGATGGCCCAGAAGAAATCGTTCCAGATGAACGTAAAGATCAGCACAGCCATGGCGGCAAGCGCTGGACGCATTAGGGGGAGCACAACGAACCAGAATATCCGCCACTCTGCAACACCTTCAACGCGCGCAGCCTCAATAAGTTCAAAGGGCAGGGCGCGGATAAAGTTGCGCATGAAAAGCGTACAGAACCCGGTTTGGAACGCGATATGGAAGAGCACGAGGCCGGGGATGGTGTTATACAGCCCAAGGTCGAGCGTGAGGTCGCGCACGGGTACCATAAGGATCTGGAACGGGACAAAGTTGCCCGCCACGAACATGAAAAACACCCAAAGGTTGGCTTTGAATTTGTAGATCCCAAGCGCAAATCCGGTCATCGAGCTTAGGATCATACAGCCAATCACAGTTGGGACCGTAATCATCAGCGAGTTCAGCATGTAGCGCGGCATGTCGCTGTCAAAGAATACCCGGCCATAGTTGGTGATGAACTCGATTGAGCTTGGAAAACCCCAGTAATTACCGGTGGTGAAATCGGCGTCTGGTTTGATTGAGAAGATCATGATCGAAATCAGCGGCAGCAGCCACAGTATCAGCGCGATTGGAAGCATCGTTTTGTAGGCGATTTGAAGGCCCTGCGAGGATTTTTCTATCGGTTTAGGAAACATCGATCAGCGCCCCCGCTCTTCTTGGAACATCGAATAGAGGAAATAGGCGATAAAGAAGAGCATGATGATGAACAGAACCACCGCGATGGCAGCGCCGTACCCCATGCGGAAGCCGTATTCCGATAGTGCCACTTCGAACATGTAGAAACTGAGCACCCGGCTTTCACCAAACGGGCCACCGTTGGTCATGATCGAGATCAGATCAAACGAGCGTAGCGCGCCGATAATGGTGACCACGAAGGCGATAAAGGTCGCAGGTTTCAACTGAGGAACAACAACGTACCACAGCATTTTCCAGCCCTTTGCGCCATCAAGGCGCGCGGCCTCGATTTGCTCGGGATCAACCGCGTTTAGACCCGTCAGATAAAGGATCATACAGTAAGCCGTTTGCGGCCAAAGGCCTGCAGCAATGATGCCGTAGGTCACATAACGCTCATCGCCAAGGACGTTAACGGGACCAGCGCCAAAGATGCCTAGGAATTCGTTGAATAGCCCGAAAGTGGGATCATAAAACCATGTGAACACGAGGCCAACGACCACTTGGCTGATCACAAACGGGAAGAAAAACAGCGACTTATAAAGGCGCATCCCAAAAACCGTCTGGTTCAGGAAAAGCGAGATGAACAAGCCCGCCGGGATCGCCAGCAAGTAAAGGAACAGCCAAATGACGTTGTTGCGCAACGAGGTGTAGAACGCATCGTCGTCAAAGAGTTCGCGGTAGTTTTCCATGCCGATATACTCGGCCGCGCCCAATCCATCCCACTCGTAGAATGAAACGCTGATCGAGCTAAAAATCGGATAAATGACATAGACGAAAAAGAACAGAACGCCGGGGATCAGAAAGAGCCAAGGCGTGATTGCGATTTCGTTTCGTTTGTACCAGGAACGTTGTTCGGAACCGGCACTTACAGAAACATCTGCCATTTCGCGTCCTCCCGCTGAAGTGCTTTGTCATAGTTCAAAGCGCATTTGAAAACCTATCGGCTTACAGATGGGCTTTGGGGGATCGAAGGCCGGGCTGACCCGGCCTTCGAAAAGTCGATTACTTGTAGATACGCTCGGCAGCCTTGTCCAAACGGGCAAGGATTTTGTCGAGGTTGTCTGGCTTGACCATGAATTCCTGCAAGCCTTCCATGCCGACTTTCGCCATTTCAGCTGGTGCGTCACGGTCAAAGAACTGTGCAACGCCGCCGGGGCTGTTTGACGAGAGCATCGCAAAGCCCTCTTTCAGGAACTTGTCGTCATCCACAGACGAGTTCGCGTTTACAGGCAACTGACCAAGGTTTTCACCGTTGTTGATCAGTGTCTGGTTTTCAGCCGACACCACGAAGCGCAAGAAAGCCTTGGCCGCGTCTGGGTTTTCCGCACCCGCTGGGATGTGGAATGTGTCGGTTGGTGCGTCCTCGGCAAGCTCGACGCCTGCTGTGATCGCTGGGAACTGGTAGAAGTCCAGCTTGCTGTCGTCCAAGCCTGCTTCGCGCAGAGGTGGCACAGCAAAGTTGCCTTTCAGAATAGCAGCCGCGTCGCCAGAGACGATGAACGGAAGCGATTCCTGCCAGCTGTAGGATGTGTGGTTGTCAACAAAAGCGCCCATGTCGAGCAGAGTACGCCAGTTGGCGAACGTCGCACGTACTTCGTCGCTGTCCCACTTGGCGTCACCGCCAAGCAAAGCTGCGTGGAAGTCATAGCCGTTTGTGCGCATGTTCAGATAGTCGAACCAACCGCCAGCAGTCCAAAGGAACTTGGTACCGATTGTGTAGCACTTGCGGCCCGAGTCGATGATCGCCTGACAGTTCGCAATTTCTTCTTCGAAGGTCGCAGGCTCAGTCAGGCCCAGTTCTTCGTAGATGTCTTTGCGGTAGTAAACGCCCCACTGGTAGTAGGTGTAAGGCACGCCCCACTGCTTGCCGTCCAAAGTCATAGCGCCTTTGGTGGAAGCAAGTGCAGCCATGTCGTCTTCTGCCCAAAGGTCAGAGATGTCCATGAACAGGCCAGCGTCGACATATGGCTTCATGCGGTTTGCCGCATACCAGTTCGCAACGTCAGGTGGGTTTGCAGACAGCACGTTGCGGATCTGGGTTTTCCAAGCTTCGCGATCTGTGATCGTTAGCTCGATATTCAGGTCCGGGTGCAGGGCACCAAAACGCTCGACCATGCCTTCCATCACTGCGCGTGGCGCAGGGTTGGACATGTCGGACGAGATTTTTAATGTGCCTTCAAGTTTTGCATGGCCATCGGCCAGTGCGCCAGTTGCCATCACAGCAACAAGGCTAAGCGACGCAGCGGTCGCCTTGAGAATGGAACGCATGGTATCCTCCCTAGTGTTCCCTATGTAAATCAGTTCCATTATTTGAAACTTGATTTCGAATATTGAAAACATAACCGCGACTCGGTATGCATTGTCAATAAGCTTCTCACGAAGAGAGCAGGGCGCAAAGCCCAAAGGGGAGGAATGATGGCGCAGCCGGAGCGCAGTGATGGAACCGTGGGGAAAGCACTCGATGTGCTTGATCAGGTTGCAGGATTCGACCGCCCGGTGCGTTTTTCCGAGCTGCTTTCGCATAGCGATTATCCCAAGGCGACTCTCTATCGTTTGTTGCAAACTTTGACCCACCAAGAGCTGGTATCATTTGATTCGGAACGCCAGACGTATTCTTTGGGAATGCGATTGGTGCGGCTTGCCCACAGCGCGTGGCGACATTCTTCGCTGGCCCCCATGGCCCGTTCGCAGATTGATGCGCTTGCTGGCGAGGTGGGCGAGACCGTGCATCTTGCGCAGCTTGATCACGGGCAGGTGCTCTATGTTGATAAGCGCAATGCGGCAAGCCCTGTCGATATGTTTAGCCAAGCTGGAAAAGTTGGCCCGGTTTATTGCACGGGTGTTGGCAAGGCGATGCTGGCGTTCTCGGGACAAGCCCAACAAATGCAAGTGATCGCCCAGCAGAGTTTTCACCCTTTTACGCCCAACACGCTTGTATCTGCCGAGGCGTTGCGCAGCGAGTTGGAACACATTCGTGCGCGTGGATATGCTTTTGACAACGAAGAGCATGAAGCGGGCATCATTTGTGTGGCTTTGCCGATCTTGTCGCAAACGGCACAGGTGATGGGCGGCGTTTCTGTGACATCGACCACTGCACGCCATAACCTTGCGACACTCGCGGCCTTAGTTCCGCGCATCCAATCCACCGTCGATGAAATCGCCAAAGAGGCGCAGAACTGGCGGTTTCCAGAACAAATCCCGGCCACAGTTTAAATGGCCTGCTTGAAGGAGCAACTCTCATGTCTGGTTTGACGATAAGAAACGTGATCAAGCGTTATGGTGATGTGCAAGTAATGCACGGCGTTGATTTGGATATCGCCGATGGTGAGTTTTGTGTCTTTGTTGGCCCCTCCGGGTGCGGTAAATCCACACTTTTGCGGATGATTGCCGGGCTTGAAGAAATTAGCGAAGGCTCGGTTGCCATTGGTGAGCGAGACGTCACACGGGTTGATCCCAGCTTGCGCGGTGTTGCGATGGTTTTCCAGACCTACGCGCTTTACCCGCATATGACGGTGAAAGAGAATATGGGATTTGGTCTGAAGATGAACGGCCATCCCAAAGATGAGATCGACACCAAAGTGGGCGAGGCGACGCGCATTTTGAAGCTGGAAGAGTATCTTGATCGCAAACCGTCCGCACTTTCAGGCGGGCAGCGTCAGCGGGTTTCGATTGGGCGCGCGATTGTACGCGGCCCCGAGGTTTTTCTCTTTGACGAACCTTTGTCGAATTTGGACGCCGAGTTGCGCGTTGATATGCGCATCGAAATTGCGCGGCTTCACAAAGAGATCGGTGCCACAATGGTCTATGTGACCCACGATCAGGTCGAAGCGATGACGCTGGCTGATAAGATCGTCGTGTTGCGCGCTGGGCGCGTTGAGCAGGTTGGGGCTCCTCTTGAGTTGTATCGAAACCCGGACAACAAATTTGTTGCTGGTTTTATTGGTTCTCCGTCGATGAACTTTTTGAGCGGTGTGGTGCAAGGCGGGGCAGTGCATATTCCTGCGCTGGATCTTTCTGTGACGCCGCCGGTGACTTTGCCTGCTGATGGCTCCAAAGTGACTGTTGGGGTGCGGCCCGAACATATTGGTGTGGATGCCTCTGCCGGATCGCATCGTGTTGATATGGCCGAAGCTTTGGGCGGTGTGTCTTATCTTTATATCGATGCAGACACAGGTGAGCGGATCACAGTGGAAAGCCATGGCGACGAAGTTGTGACAGAGGGCGAAACTGTTGGTCTTAGCTTGGACAGCGCGCGTGTGATGCTTTTTGATGCAGAGAGCGAA
Organism: Paracoccaceae bacterium; assembly: GCA_039942715.1. Classification (GTDB taxonomy): domain Bacteria; phylum Pseudomonadota; class Alphaproteobacteria; order Rhodobacterales; family Rhodobacteraceae; genus JABDJX01. The sequence goes on along the minus strand of JBDVBY010000006.1, from coordinate 534,867 downwards.
GCGCGCATTAGATGATTTGATTTCGCCGCGGCGTTGCCGCGTCGACTGATGCGAGGGGCTTTGCCCCTCGCGCTCCCTAAAGTATTTTGGACAGACGAAGCCGGCGCTAGCTCTTTGAGTCGAGGCCGTTCTGGGTAGCGATGAAGTCGGCTAACATCGGGACGTGTTTATCGCCATCGCCGGATGCTTCCATAGCTCCGAACGCGTTTTTGATCACCGATTGCATGGGATTTACAGCACCGATCTCATTGGCGAGATTGGAAAGGTATTTCATGTCTTTGTGGGCGTTTGCAATTGCAAACTCATGTGCATTCACGCCGGTGAGCGTGTGGGACATGAAGGTTTCATAAAATCCGTTTGAAAGGCGGCCCGGTCGGATGACGCTGTCTACCTGCTCAACGGACAAGCCTGCTTTGCGCGATATCGCGAGGGCTTCGGCGTAGAGCGCGGCGTAACCCATGGCAATGAAGTTGTTGATTAGCTTCATTTTGTGACCCAAACCCACGGCGCCGAGATGGGTTATCACACCTGCCCATGTTTCTAGAACGGGTTTGATTTCTTCGAATGTCTGAGGGTCTGCACCTACCATTGTATCAAGCGTACCGGACCACGCCTCTTTCGGGGTGCGCGCGAGTGGGGCGTCAGCGAAACGGCCGCCAGCGCTTTGCGTTTCCTCGGCCATTGTCAGAGTTGAGACCGGATCAGACGTGGAGCAATCGATGATGATTGCACCGGGTTTGAGGCCCGCAAGCAAACCGTCGGGACCACGCAGGTTTGCTTCGACCTGCGGGCTTCCGGTAACACAAAGTTGGATCATGTCGCAGCGTTCGGCCATTTCGCGTGGCGTTTTCACTTCTGTCGCGCCATCCGCGACAAGCGCATCAATCGCCTCGCGTTTGCGGTGGGCGAGGGCGACGAGCGGGTACCCGGCTTTTTGAATGTTTGTGGCCATGCCATGGCCCATGAGGCCAAGGCCGATAAAGCCGATTGTAGGTTTGCTCATGTCAGGTCTCCGTCAGGTAGGTGCGGATGCGCGCGAGGGCTTCGCGAATGTTGTCTTGGCTGTTGGCATAGCTCAGGCGGATATAGCCTTCGCCCAGAATTCCGAAATCGGGGCCGCCGATGGTGGCAACGCCGGGGCCTTCGAGCAGGGCAGAGGCGAGTTCTTTGGCTTTGCGTCCGGTTTGGGTGATGTTGGGAAAAGCGTAGAAAGCGCCTTTGGGTGTAATGCAACTGACGCCGGGGATGTCGTTGAGCAGATCGACGACCAGTTTACGGCGTATATCAAACTCTGTTCCCATTTGGGCGACGGCATCTTGTGGCCCGGTTAGTGCCTCAAGCGCTGCGAATTGCGCAGGCGCATTGACGCAAGACCATGCGTTCACGGCCAGTTTTCGAGCATTGTCGTAAAGGTCATCGGGCCAGATTGAGTAGCCCAGACGCCAACCTGTCATGGCGTATGTTTTTGACCACCCATTAAGCAAGATGAGACGGTCGCGTATTTCTGGATAGGCCAGAAGCGTGACGTGTTCTTCGCCATCGTAGAGCATTTGGTCATAGATTTCGTCTGACATGATCGCCACATCGGGGTGACTGGCGAGGCCCGCGACAAGCGCGTCAATCTCGGCTTTCGGTGTGACGCCACCGCAGGGATTTGCCGGAGAATTGACAATGATCAGGCGGGTTTTGTCGGTGATCAACGACAGAGTTTCTTCCGCCGAGAAAGCAAAGCCGTTTTCTTCGCGGATCGGGATTGGAATGGGGGTGGCTCCGGTGAATTCGATCATCGAGCGATAGATCGGAAAGCCGGGATCAGGGTAAAGGATTTCAGCGCCCGGTTCGCCAAACATCAAGATCGCGGTGAACATCGTGACCTTGCCGCCGGGGACGATCAACACGTTGTCGGGGTTAACTTCTGCTTGAAAGCGACGGTGCAAGTCAGCCGAGACAGCTTCTCGTAGCTGGGGGATGCCCGTGGCAGGGGTGTATCCGTGATGGCCATCGCGCATCGCTTTGACGGCAGCTTCGACAATGTTCTCTGGCGTTGGGAAATCAGGCTGACCGATCCCAAGGTTGATCACGTCTTTGCCCTGTGCGGCCAATGCCCCTGCTCGTGCAAGGACTGCAAAGGCGTTTTCTTCGCCGATCCGATCAAAGCCCGGAATCGTTTTTACCATAAGAGTTCCCCGAAAAGATGCGCCTTGCATTCCTCAGCCAAAACCAAGGTCGGTGCAAGGCGATCCTTTTCGCGGGTATAGCTTTAGAAGCAGGCAGCGCCTGTATGACATCCAGCGGATTGTGGAAACAGAACGGCGTCATAGTCGCCATCGTACTGGCCATAGAGGGCGGCTCCAACAGCGATGCCGCGATCTTTTAGCGCTGTTTCATAGTCCGCGTCGTTGCGACCTAGAGCAGCTGTGTCGAAGAAATTTGCGGCCGTTAGCCAAGCATCAGCAGAGGCGTCGTGTTGGCCATAAAGCGCAGCACCAACGGCGATGCCGCGATCTGCCAAAACGACTTCGTAGTCTGCATCATGGGCACCCAGTGCTGTATCAACCACGCCGAAACCACCGATTGTGATGTTAAAGACGTGAGATTTTGCGTCCGCGTCCATCTTTGCGGAAAGGACAGTGTCTTGGGCGGAGATCACATCGTTCATGGATGCATCGGCCAAAAGGGGTGTGGCAGCCAAGGCGAGGGTGGCGCCAAGAAAGGCAGTTTTTAGGGGAATCATTATTGAGCACTCCAACATTGAAATCTGTAACGGCCCGCATACCGCGACCCTGCTAAAATTTATCTCAATGTGTTTGTGCTTTTTTATGACAAAAGTGGGCCATCTGGTGGATCCCAAAGAGTTTTGGGAGCATTTCACTAAAATTGTTTTGGTGGAGCGGCTTAAGCCAAAGTTGGAGACGCAGACTGTTCGCCGTTCAAGGTCAGAACAGAAAGAGATGTGCTACTGTTTCCGCACGAAACTCAAACGGCCTTAATTCAACCGTCGATCTGCTCAAAACTGCGCGACTTCATCCCCTTTTGAATTTCGTAAATCGAAATCGGTACATTTGGCTGGGGTTGAGGGATTCGGATCGGGATGTCTTTTAGGCGAGGTGTCAGAGTCGGTTCGCCACACAGCATGCGCGTATTGTAATCTTCGATGCCTGCCCAGTTGGTCATTGAGCCCATGACAGGAAAGGCATCCGCTGCCATCATTTCAAAGAATAGGATACGGCGTGATTGGCTTGAGGTGTTGAGTGCGGAGCCGTGGATGATCCGGCCATGGTGGATAGAGATCGAGCCTGCCGGGCCTTTTAGCTCGACTGCATTGTCTAGATCGAGGCCGACATCTGTGGGGTTGAACGCACCTGCGAAAACGCCGTCGTGATGATGGTCGTAAACGGGGCCCTTGTGGCTTCCGGGGTAAACCATGAGCGGGCCGTTTTCGCTTTGCATGTCGTCGATGATCACGCCTATGGCAAGGATATCATCGTTTGTGTGGGGGTAAAAAGCATAGTCTTGGTGCCATTCAACGGCAGCGCCATAGCCGGCGGATTTCATATTGAGCTTTGTTGTGTGCAGTCGCAGGTCAGGCCCAATCAGATCGCGCGCGGGTGCAAGAATATGATCTGAGAACATAAGATCGCGGATGGGATCGCTGATGGTGTGCGGAAGTTTGATGCGGCGCAAACGTGGTGTTTCGGGCGTGTGGCTGTCTTCCAGATCCAAGCGATCATTTGACTCGGTCATGCCGCGCGCTTCGTCTTCAAAACGGGCAATTTCAGCGCGCAGGCTTGCCATGATATCTTCTGGCAGGTGCTGCTCCAGCACAAGATACCCCATCTCATCATAGCGTGCGATTTGGTCTGCGTTCAAAACTTCGGTCATGACGATACTCCCCTTGGCAGGGTCAGACGCTCAACCAATAAAGTCAATTCCAAGGTGCGTCGCCCTGCGGTCCCATCGTTGATAGGTTTCTCCAAGCCTTTGATGACACGCGCAAAATGCTCAAACTGGTCGATCAAGGGCGTGCCGTTTTCGCTTGGTATCTGCTCTTGCACTGGCAGTTCCCCCCAGTCTTTCCCACCGCGCCAAAATGTTAGGGATGGGAAGGCAATCGCGCCTTTTGTGCCCGTGATGTGCATAGAGTTTTCACCGGTATGCGCGATGTTTGGGTTTTCGCCTGTGCCGTGTTCGAACCCGTAGGGCGATGGTGCTGTGTCGGCAAACGTCACTGTCGCGATCAGACCGCTTTCGAAAGAGAGAACCAGTCCGCCGCTCTCTACACGCGCGGCCTTGCGCACTGGGTTTCCGCCCAATCCAGCTACGTCAGAGACCGGCCCAAAGACGAATTGTAGCAGATCAAGCTCGTGAGAAACATTCATCCGCACAGGCGCTCCGTCTGCACCTGCGCGCCATGGAACATCAAAGTAGCCCTCGGGTTTTTTGACTGACCACATCACGTTTGCAAGCACCGGTTGGCCAATCATGTCCAAAGCGCCGCGCAGGGCGCGAACTTTGGGATGAAAGCGGCGATGATGACCCGTCAAAATATGCACACCACATTTGGCTGCGGTGGCGATCATTCGATCTGCGGCGTTCAAATCAGAGGCAATGGGCTTTTCAACTAAAGCGCTCCACCCGCGTTCAGCTGCTTGGGCAAACGTTTGTTCGTGATCTTGGGTGGGAGTCGCTATGACGATCCCGTCCGCATCAATGTTCGCACCTTCCAATGTCGCAAAGACTGGGGCGTCAGTCAGCTTGGTGACATCCGGGTTTGGATCAATGACTGCGGCGAGTGTTAGGTCTGGGTGGTCGGCGATGTGCTCCAAATGGCGGCGGCCAATTGCACCAGCTCCGGCAAGGACAAGTCGGGTCATTGTCGGGCGCAGAAATTTCTAAAGTTCCGGCCAAACTTCTTGGAATAGATTTGGCTCACATCACGGCTCCGATTTGCCAAGGAACAAACTCAAAGTCGCCAAGACCTTGCGCCTCAGACTTTGATGCCTCGCCGCTGGCGACACGCAGGAAGAGCTCATAAATCTCGCGACCCTTTTCTTCTAGCGTCACGCCGTCTGAAATGATCGAGCCTGCGTTGATATCCATGTCGCCACTCATCCGGTTGTACATAGTCGAGTTGGTAGCAACCTTGATTGTCGGCGCAGGTTTTGAGCCAAAGGCTGATCCGCGCCCGGTGGTAAAGCAGACGAGATTGCATCCACCTGCGATTTGCCCAGTGACGGACGCCGGGTCATATCCGGGGCTATCCATGAAGGTGAACCCTTTGGCGCGGACCTCCTCGGCGTATTTGTAGACACCCGTCAGTGGTGTCGTGCCGCCTTTGGCCGCTGCGCCTAGTGATTTTTCGAGAATGGTCGTCAGTCCGCCTTTTTTGTTGCCCGGCGAGGGGTTGTTGTCCATCGACCCTTTGTTGCGCGCGGTGTAATCCTCCCACCAGTCGATCAACCCGATCAGGCGTTCGCCGATCTCAGGAGAGGCGGCGCGTGCTGTGAGCAAATGCTCTGCGCCATAAATCTCGGGCGTTTCCGCCAACACTCCAGTGCCGCCTTGCGCCACCAAAAGATCGCAAGCATAGCCCAAGGCGGGATTTGCCGTCACGCCAGACCACGCATCCGACCCCCCACACTGTAGAGCGACCTTTAATTCCGAAGCAGGGCATTTGGTGCGGCTGACTGCATTTGCCAGCGGCAGCATAGCGTGAATTTTCTCGATGCCGACTTCGATTGTGCGCTGAAGACCTGCCACGTTTTGGATGTTCATTGTCTGAAATGTCGGGCCTTGTTTCAGGCCGTAGGCGTCCAGCAACCAGTCAATCTGGTTCATTTCGCAGCCCAGCCCAACCATCAAAACAGCTGCGTGGTTCGGATGCCGCGCATAGCCCCACATCACGCGTTGCAGCGCCTCAAAACCATCCCCGTCGCCTGCCATGCCGCATCCGGTGCCGTGCACAAAGGCGACAACACCGTCAACGTTTGGATAGGCGGCAAGCTGTTCGGGGCCAAAGGCGTCGGCGATCTTACGCGCGGCAGTGGCGGAGCAATTCACAGATGTAACCACCGCGATATAGTTGCGGGTGCCGACGCTCCCGTTTTCACGGCGAAACCCCATAAACGTGTCGCGCGCGGCGTCGGAAACATCTTCTACAAGGCGCAAGTTTGTGCCGAATGCATGGTCAACGTTGGTATTGCGAAACTCGGTATTGTCGGTGTGCACATGATCGCCGGGCGCGATGTCGGTTGCGGCAAAGCCGATCAACTGAGCATATTTGCGGATTTCGCCGCCCTTGGCGATGGGCTTGGTTGCGATCTTGTGACCCGATGGCACCAGCCCGGTTGTCGTGACATCTTCGATGGGTGTACCTGCCTCAAGGGCACGAGTGGCGATCACCACGTTGTCAGAGGAATCAAGGCGGACTGTAAGCTGGTCTGTCATAAGAGCACTTTGTTTTTATTGGGCCGCTTCACAGTCTCTCTGCCAGCGCCAACTGTCAACGGGTGGACTTTATGCGCAAACAGGTGCGTCCGCGCTCCAACGGTGAATGTCGATGTGAGGATGGGCAGCGAGGTAGGCGCGTGTTTCTTCCCAAAGAGCGCGCCATGCGCGCCAGTCGTGCAACTCGGCGCTGGGGTTTGATTTTGAGCGCGCGACAAATTCGGGGAAATGCGCACGCCCTGTGGGTTGCCCGGTTTTGTTGAAACGCAAATCAAACGACCAGCGAATTCCGTCCGAGCGATTAGGCAAAGAGGCGTGCGGCGTCATTGGGTGAAACACAACAGCGCCGCCCGCTTTAACAGGCAGGGGCTGCGCGCGCGACTTATCGATGTAACCGTCCGCGATTGAGGTTTGGCGTTGTGGGCAGTGCGGCAAAAGCGCGTTTTCATTTGGGACCATCTGAAGGCACCCGTTTTCGACGGTGGCATCCGTGATCGCAAGCCAGACCGTGACCATGTCGGTTTGATCTGCCTCCTCAAGGGCAACCGCGCGATCTTGATGCCAGTCGGTGCCGCCCACGTGGGCGCGGATTTCATCTTTGTCGAGCGTATGTTCAGGCGGTTTGATGCGCACATGCTGGATCGGGTTCGAAGTTATTTCTGGGCCAATCAGGTCTTCGACCATATCCAAAAGCTGTGGCGCTGTGATCATCTCGAACACCGCAGGACCGAAATGCATTGGTGTGTCACCAGTAATCCGGTCGCCGGGCAGCGAGATATCCATGGGCTGGAACCAGTCGCGCCCTTGGCTGTAGGCCGCCAAGAGCTTTTCTTCAAACGAGGCGTCCGCCACTTCATCCATGCCCCACGTCGCGATCAAACCGCTCAGCAGAGCGTTGTATTCTGCGCGCACCGCATTCAGCGTTTCGGCAGGCAAGACGTCCTCGACGACGAGAAAGCCGTTTGCATGAAAGCGGTCGATTTTATCCGAAGTGAGCATGACGTTAGGCTTTTAGATCCTCATCAATATAGACGCGGATAATCTCGTGAAAATTCGGTTCGGCTTTGAAACCAAGGTCGATCGCGCGTTTTGGGTCAAAGTTGCGTGGCCAACCAGAGACAATGGTGCGGATTGCGTCGTCCGGCACAGGTTTGATCAGCGCGACAACGTCGTTGCCTGCAATCTCGCGCAGGGCTTCGATTTGCTCTTCGACGGTGCAAGACACACCTGGCAGGTTCATGGCGCGCCGATTTCCAAGGTGCGAGGTGTCGAGCGTCGCGGCGTGATGCAAGAACCCGGCAGCAGAGCGCGGTGAGGCGTGCCAGTGGCGCACATCTGTGTCAACCGGTAGGATTGCTTCCTGTCCATTAAGCGGTTCACGGATGATGCCCGAAAAGAACGACGATGCAGCCAGATTGGGCTTGCCGGGGCGCACGCAGATCGTTGGCAATCGGATCGACATGCCGTCACAAAAGCCTTTGCGGATGTAGTCGTTGAGCAGCAGTTCGCTAATCGCCTTTTGCGCGCCGTAGGAGGTTTGGGGCGCGCATAGAAATGCGTCGTCAATTTTTTCGGGGAAAGGTGGGCCAAAGACGGCGATAGACGATGTGAAGATGACGCGCGGGCGATAGGTGCCGCCTGAAGCCACATGTTCGCTACGCACAGCTTCGAGAAAGGTTTGAAACGCGGCCATGTTCACTTGCCAACCTAAATCAAAGTCGGTCTCGGCTTGCCCTGAAACGATGGCTGCGAGGTGAAAAATCGTGTCCGGACGCGTCGCCACAAGCGATTTGATCAAAGCGGCGTCTGTTGCATTGCCTATGACGCGCTTTGCAGCGGGGGCACCTTCTTCGGGAAATCCGAGATCGAACAGTGTAACGGTGTCGTCTGGCGCAATCGGTGACGCGGCCAAGGCATACGCCAATTTCTGGCCAACCATACCGCCGCCGCCGATAATCAAGTGCTGTCCCATGTCCCAATTCCCTCTTGTCTGTTCTGAGGCACTCTAGAATTCTCAGGCCGGTTCCACTAGAGCCTTCTAGAGACACTGATTGCGATAAGGACCGTTTGCAATGACCGACACTCCCAGACTTCTCCTCATTGGTGGGGGCTTGCCTCAAGTGCGCGCGCGCATTGCGACATTATATGATGTGATTGACCTGCCAAGTGATGGCGTGGCGGACTTTCTCGCCAAAGAAGGTGCGGGGATCGTCGCGGTTGCCACCTTTAGCGGGATCAAGCCCGAAGTCATGGCCGCCCTGCCTGATTTGAAAGTTATTTCAAGTTTTGGCGTGGGGTACGACTCGATTGATGCACAAGAAGCGGCGCGGCGCGGTATTCTGGTTGGGCACACGCCGGATGTTTTGAATGACGAAGTGGCGGATACGACGATCATGCTGTGGTTGGCGGCGTCAAAACAGCTAATCCCCGGCGATGCTTGGGCGCGCTCTGGTATGTGGGAAGAAAAAGGGAACTACCCGCTGACCAAATCTGTGCGCGGGCGCACGGTTGGTATTCTGGGCCTTGGGCGGATTGGTCAGACAATTGCCGAGATGGCGACTATGTTTGATGCAACGATCGTTTATCACACCCGCAGCAAGAAAGACGTGCCTTATACCTATTACGCTGATCTGGTTGAAATGGCGCACGCCTGTGATGTGTTGGTGGTGATCACACCCGGTGGCGCTGCGACTAAGCATCTGGTTAACGCCGAAGTGATGGATGCACTTGGGCCCGAGGGTATATTGATCAATGTCGCGCGCGGTTCGGTCGTTGATGAAGTGGCGATGATTTCTGCATTGCAAGATGGGCGTTTGGGCGCAGCTGGGCTGGATGTGTTTGAAGGCGAGCCTCACATTCCCGATGCGTTGAAAGCTTTGAACAACACGGTGCTTGCGCCTCACATCGGCTCTGCCACCGTTGAAACCCGCGATGCGATGGGCGCGCTTGTGTGCGAAAATCTGGAAAGCTGGTTGTCGAATGGGTCGATCAAGGCCTGCGTACCAGAGTGTCAGCATTTAAACGGATAATAAGAGTGTGCCGGAATTTGGAACAAGCGGTCTGCGCGGCTTAGCCGTTGATCTGACCGATGATCTGGTTGGCCGATATGCGGCTGCATTCGTTGCCCAGCACGGTACAGGCGCGCCGCTCTATATTGGGCAAGACAAGCGCGACAGCTCGCCTCGGATGGCCGCAGCGGTGGCGCGCGGTGCGGCCGAAGAGGGTGTTTCGGTCATAGATTGCGGTGTCTTGCCCACACCGGCGCTTGCGCTTGCGGCACAAAAGGCAGGCTCGATCGCGATCATGGTCACGGGCAGTCATATCCCGGCGGATCGCAATGGTCTGAAGTTTTATACCCGCGCAGGCGAGTTTACTAAGGCAGACGAAGGCCCGTTGGCCGAGGCGGTAGCTTTGCGGAAGGCGCCAAGAGGCGCCCTAAGCGACGCTGTGATTAACGCTCAGGCGCGTGATAACTATGTGGCGCGCTACAAAGACGGATTGCCCAAAGACGCTTTGCGCGATGTGCGCGTTGGCGTTTGGATACATTCTTCTGCTGCCAGCGACGTTTTGCCGGAGATTTTGAGCGCTTTGGGCGCAGACGTGGTGCCATTGGGCATTTCAAAGACGTTCGTTCCGGTCGACACCGAAGCGGTGGATATCCAGACGCGCGCGCGACTGGCTGACTGGGTCCGCACGGAAAAGCTCGATGTGATTGTGTCAACAGATGGGGATGCAGATCGCCCGCTTTTGGCAGACGACAAAGGGCAGGTGACCCCTGGCGATATATTAGGCCCGATTACTGCACGCTGGTGTGGCGCGCGCGATGTAGTGACGACTGTTTCAGCCAATACGTTGGTTGACCTGATGAACAGCTTTGATGTGAGCCGGACAAAAATTGGCTCTCCTTACGTAATTGCAGAAATGGAAACGCGCGGCGGCGGTGTCGTGGGCTATGAGCCCAACGGTGGGTTCCTTTTGGGTTTTGATTTGGACGACGGCGGGAGGCGGATGGAAAAACTTATGACTCGCGATGCGATGCTTCCTCTTTTGGCGGTTATCTCTGCATCGCGCGAGACTGGTTCGATCTCTGCGATGTTGGCGGCGTTTCCGGAGCGGCGCACAGCGACGGATCGACTAAAAGACATTCCACGTGAGAAGTCTTTGGCTTTGGTTGACGCGCTTTTGGAGGGCAACCATTCAGTCGTGCCTGAAGGGCTTGGCAAACTTGTGAGCACGGACACAACTGAGGGCGCGCGTCTTACTTTTGACACCGGGCACGTGCTGCACGTTCGCCCATCGGGCAATGCGCCAGAATTGCGCTGCTATGTTGAAGCCGAAAGCGAGACTGCAGCGCGGGCTTTGCTTGATGAGGCATTGGATAATCTGCGGCGTGCTTTGAGCTGCCAACAATAGTCAGGGCGCTTTGCGATAGAGACGGGCCATGATCATCGGGGTTAGATACATCGGGATTTGATAGCAGCCGATGAAGATCAGCAAAGGATCGGTGATGTTTGTGGGCAAGGCAACAAGGTAAAGCGCGATGTTGCGGTTGCCTGCGACAATGGCTTCGCCGGGCGCGCGCAAGGCTTTGAACGCTGCTAACTGCAGTCCGAAGTTTACTGCCAGCGCGAGGATCATCCACTTTGCAACCAATATGGGGTCTGTGCTGAGCGCTGGGGCAAGTGCGAACATCAATCCGACGACGATGATGCCAAGCGTAATCGCGCTGACGCCGTCTATGGCTCTGATTTGGGTGGCATCCGGTGCCCAGGCGATCCGGAGGGCAAATCCCGCAGCGGCAGCAATAAGGATGACAGAGATCAGGCGTAGCGTCGCCGAGAGGACAATGCTGAAGTCGCCAAGGCCCGGAGTGAGCCAAAATATCGGCAAGACAGTGAGCGGAAAGAGCGCTGTTCCAAGGATCAACAGGCGCATGGGTGGGGCCGGATCGTGTCCCATGAGTGCTGTGAAGTTTGGAGAACCGGTCACTGATGGTCCCGCGCACAGCAGGATAATCGCAAGTGCCATTGTAGCGCTGGCAAGGCCAAACACCGTGAAGAGCGCAAGGATGATCAGTGGCAGCGCGACCTGATAGGCCGTCAGTATGCTTAAAGTGCGGCGCAAGTCGGTCAGGTTGCCAAGTGCTGCTTTGGGGCCAATGCGCAGTGCGGAAAGAAACAGGAGGCCGGCGACGAGATGTGGCAACCACGGCTTTAAGATCGCGGCTAATCCGGGCAAAGCGAGCCCTGCAATTAGCCCTAGGATCAGGCACCAGCGGGCGTGGCGTGCTGCAAAGAGAAAAAGCGGCACCTAGCCGCTCGGGCTTTTGCGCACGTTTTCCGGCAGCCAAGTCGCAAGTTCAGGGAACCAGATCAACACAAACACCATCACCACCATGATCAGGAACATTGGAATCGCGGCCTTTGCGATGTAGCCCATTTCGTGGTCGGTCATGCCTTGCAAGACGAAAAGGTTGAACCCGATGGGCGGGGTAATCTGTGCCATCTCGACGACCACGACGATGAAGATGCCGAACCAAATCATGTCAATGCCTGCTTCGCGCACCATCGGCTCAACCACAGCCATCGTCAGGACAACCGAGGAAATGCCATCAAGGAACATGCCCAGGATGATGTAAAAGACGAGCAGTACCATAAGGAGTTCAAAGCGGCTCAGCTCCCATGTGGCGATCAGATCGGCAAGCCCGCGTGGCAGGCCAGTGAAGCCCATAGCTAAGGATAGGAAGGCCGCACCCGCGAGGATCAGCGCGATCATTGCGGACGTGCGCGTGGCACCCATCAGGCTTGCGGTGAATGTTTCCCAGTTGAGCGAGCCTTGGAGTGTGGCAAGAACCAATGCGCCGATGACACCAATGGCTGCGGCTTCGGTCGCGGTTGCAAAGCCAAGGAACATTGAACCAATCACGGTCGCGATCAACAGCATCACAGGGATCAAAAAGCGCGAGTTGGCGAGCTTTTGACCCAAGCTCATGCCGGTTTCCTGATCGGGATTCCAGTCTTTGCCGACCTTTGAATAAATGCCCGCGTAAGCCATGAACATTGCGGCAAGGACAAGACCCGGCAGGATGCCAGCAAAGAACAGTTTGATGATACTTTCGTTGATCGAGACGCCATAAACGATGAGTGTCAGCGAAGGGGGGATCATCAAGCCAAGGGTCGCGGCACCAGCAAGCGTGCCGATCACCATGTGTTCGGGGTAGTTGCGCTTGCGCAGCTCGGGGATCGACATTTTGCCAACGGTTGTGAGCGTGGCAGCACTTGATCCGGAAACGGCAGCAAAGACGGTGCAGCCGACGATGTTGGTGTGTACAAGGCCGCCGGGCAGGCGCGCCATCCAAGGGGCGAGGCCGCGGAACATGTCTTGAGAGAGGCGCGTTCGGAACAGAATTTCACCCATCCAGATGAACATCGGTAGGGCGGTCAGGGTCCAACTACTTGAAGCGCTCCAGATCGTGGTGACCATGCGGTCGCCTGTGGGGCCTGAGGCGAAAAGCTCCATTCCGACGTAGGCAACGCCCATTAGGGCAAGGCCGACCCAAACGCCAGAGCCAAGCAGGGTGAACAGGACAAAGAGAAACAGGATGATGACGGAGGCTTGTTCCATGTCGTTATTCCGCCTGCGTGTCGGTGACATCGCGGATGATGCGATGCTTACCGGTCATGATAAGAGTGATCAGATTGTCGGTCAGTGCGATGGCCAGAATGATCATGCCGATCAGCATGGCTGATTGCGGTATCCACAGAGGGGTCGCGTCCTGACCCTGACTAACATCGTTGAATTTGATCGCAAATCCAAGCATGCGGTAGGTGAAGTAACTGACGTACCAAGCCACAGCTGTTGCGATGGCGAAGCACCAAATTTCAAGGAACCAGCGGGCGCGTTCGCCCAAGGCGTTGAGCACGATTGAAACGCGGATATGGCTGCCTTTGTTGAGAGCATTGGCGAAGGCAAGGAAAGAGGCGGCTGCCATCGCGTAGCCCGCGTAGTCAGGCGCGCCGGGGAAGACTTCTCCGGTCCAACGGGCCAGCATTTGAATGACGATCAGAAACAAGATGGCGATCAGGCAAAGGCCTGCCAACACACCTGCTCCAGTATAAAGAAAGTCGAGAAATTTCCGTAACATTCCCATGCCTGCCCCTTGCATGTCTTTTAGTGTGCCGCCCCGAATTTTGGTTCGGGGCGGCAAGTCTTTTTATTTCATTGCCTTGTAGGCTTCCAAGATGGCTGCACCGTCTTCGCCAGCGTTCTCAAGCCACTCAGCGGCCATAGTTTCGCCGATCACTTTCAGCTCGTCGACAAGCGCATCACCTGCTGGGCCAACGGTCATGCCGCCTGCGGCAAGGCCATCCATGGTAAACTGGGTGTAGGCTTTTGAGGCCTCAAGACCCGCGGCAGCGGCAGTGTCTGCACAAGCGGTGATCGCGGCTTTGTTTTCATCCGAAACGTCACCCCAAGCGTCGTTGTTCACCATGACGTAGTTGCGCGGCAGCCAGCCGTTAACTTCATAGAAGTGCGACAGCGACTCCCAAACCTTACGGTCATAGCCTGTGGCGCCTGACGAGATCATCGACTCTGCAACGCCCGTTGCGAAAGCCTGTGAAATCTCGGCGGCTTCGATTGTGACTGGCAGCATGCCTGTCAGCTCGGCAAAGCGAGATGTGGCGTTGTTGTAGGAGCGGAACTTGAGGCCTTCCATGTCGGCAACGGCGTTCACTTCCTTGTTAAAGTACAGACCCTGTGGCGGCCATGGCACGGAATAAAGCACCGTCAGGTTCTGTTCGGCCAGAAGCTCGGCCATCTTGGCAGAGGCGGCCTTGTTCAAAAGTTCTGCGTCGTCAAACGAAGTAGCAAGGAACGGGACGTTGTCAAAACCAAAGACCGCGTTTTCGTTCTGGTGACCTGACATCAGACGTTCGCCGATTGGCACCTGTCCGGTCTGAATCGCGCGTTTGATGTCAGCGCCTTTAAACAGCGAGCCGCCGGGGTGCACCGTGATGTCAATTGCACCGCCCGTGCCGTCGCGCACGCAATCAGCAAACGCGACGCCGTTTTCAGAGTGAAAGTTCGAAGCAGAATAAGCCATAGGCATATCCCACTTTTGCGCATGACCGTCGGCCAAGGCAGGCAGTCCGGCCGTTGTCGTCAGTGCAGTGGCCATCATAAGTGTCGTCAGATTTTTCATCTTTTTCTCCCAGTTGAAAAATGTCCGGTTTTCCCGGTGTTATGGAACAAAGCGTGCAGGCGAATAGGGGGTAAGGTCAATGTTTGGATTGCGGCCCGAGATCACTTGGGACAGCAAACGCCCTGTTTTTGGGCCTCCGGTAAGACCAACATGGTCATGTCCGAACCCAAGATAGGCACCTTTGACACGTGTCGTTTCCCCGATCAGCGGTAGCGAATCGACGATTGAAGGGCGATGTCCCATCCATTTGCGGGTTTCTTTCCACTTTAGCCCTGGGATCGCTGCGCGCACGCCGCGCTCCAAAAGCTGAAATGGCAGATGCGAACGCGGTGCATCAAGGCCGCCAAATTCGACAACCCCCGCGACCCGCAAGCGACCGTCCATCGGGGTGACCACGAACTTGCCCTCGGCAATCATTACCGGTGTACGCGGCATCACAGAGGGTTCGTACAACTCCAAATGATAGCCTCGTTCGCTTTCCAGCGGCGCTTGAACGCCAAGACGATCTGCTAGCGGGCCGGACCAAGCACCGGTGGCTAAGACCGCTGCATCGCAAGCAACGTTCTCTCCGCCAACACGCACTCCGGTGACTGCGCCATGCTCGCGCAAAATGTCCGTAGCGTCCCCGATGATCAGCTTTGCGCCTTGGGCCTGTGCGTGTGCTGCCAGCGTTTTGACGTAAGCGCCGGGGTCTGTGATGCGCCCGTGGTTTTCCATCTTCACACCAAAGCCAATCGATGGCGCAAAGCAGGGATCAAAAGCGCTCAGGGCAGGGCCTTCTAGAGTCTCCCATTCAAACCCATTCTGCGCACGCACGTCCCAGCCGAATGCATCAGCTTCAAATTGGCCGCGATTTTTGTAGGCGTAGAGATAATCACTGGGAACGATCCATTTTTCTGCCCCCGTGCCGCTGGCAAGCGCTTGGTGATCAGCAACGCTGTCGCCAATGATTGCGGTCATTGCTTTGGCGCGCGCCTGCACAGCCTCGGCGCTTGCGTGTTTCATGTAGCGCCTTAGCCAAGGAGCGAGCTTAGGCAGGTAGGACCATTTCAAAAACAGCGGCTGATTGGTGTCGAACAGCATGCGCGGCGCTTTTTTCAACAGGCCGGGCACCGTGACAGGCACAACCGCGCAAGAGGCTAACACGCCGCCATTGCCAAAACTCGCGCCCTCGGCCGGACCTTTTTTATCGATCAGAATTACGTTGTGTCCGTCGCGCAAACACCAGATCGCTGTTGAGACTCCGACAATGCCCGCCCCAATGATCGCGACAGTGCGTTTGGTCTGTGTCTCTGACATCCGGCTTTACCCCGCGCCCGGCTTGGGCTTTCTTTCCTTGGACACAAAAGCCGTAAGCGACGGGAAGGGCAAGCATGGATCAGACTGCACCACTTGGAATCCTCATGCTAGAATCGCGATTTCCGCGCATTCCCGGTGACATGGGCAATGCGCAGACATGGGATTTTCCGGTGGTCTACCGCGTTGTTCCCAAAGCGACGCCTGATCAAGTGGTTTTGAAAGGGGCTGAGGGATTGCAGTCTCACTTTATCGCCGCTGCAAAAGAGCTTGAGGCCGAGGGCGTCTCTGCGATCACGACGACCTGTGGGTTCTTGTGCGTGTTTCAGGATGCATTGGCGCAAGCGGTTTCAGTCCCTGTGGTGACATCATCGCTCACGCAAGTTGCGGGGATCAACGCATTGTTGCCAGCAGGCAAGCGGGCAGGGGTTTTAACGATCTCGGCGGAAAGTTTGTCAACGGCACATTTGACTGCCGCAGGAGTGCCTTTGGACACGCCGATTGGCGCTCCGCTGGGCCATTTTGCGGAGGTCATATTGGGGGACAAACCCGAGATGAACATTGAAGAGGCACAAGCTGACAATGTCGCTGCCGCACGGGATTTAGTGGAAAGACATCCGGACGTAGGCGCGATTGTGTTAGAATGTACCAACATGACACCCTACGCGTGCGCGATTAAAGAGGCAGTGAATTTGCCTGTGTATTCAATACTTTCCGGCGTGAATTGGGTGCGCTCTTCGCTTGCTCCATCCGAATGGTTCGCTGAAAATTGAACATCGTTCAAGAAATTCATTGATCTGGTGCATCCCTCATGCTACCCATTCGTGAACAATGTTCACAATGGAGAATCACATGCCCCATGTGGTCGATACAAACCAATTGGTCACTGATGGCTGGATCACCGCTGACATCGCCACCGAAATCACCCGCCGCTCGCGCGAAACGATGGTGTCTTTGGTGGTTAACGCTGTGTTGTGCGCAGGCATTTTTGCTGCAACATTTGGGCTAATCTTTTGGCTGGCGGACGCGCTTGCCGTCGCTATTGCAGGCGGTATCTTCCTTATGGCGGGTTTGGGTGTGCTGCTCAGAGGTAACGCGCTTTACTGGATGCTTGGCAATGCGGCGACTTTGGTCGGGGCGGGTATGCTGATCGGTGGCGCAGGTTTCGAGCTTGTCGACACCTATCGCCACATCGCAGAGCCCGTGATGAGCATCGCGGGTCTTGTGGTGGCTGCTGTTGCTGCGTGGTTTTTCATCAAAGGCAGCGACGTTTTACGTTTTTCGACCGGGGCTGTGATGCTGCTTGGCCTTGTTTTGCATGTCTCGGGTCTTGGGCTTGCATTTCAAGACATCAGCGGACTGCCGCGTGCTGGCTTTCTTGCCTATGTTGCCGTTCTGACGGCTGCTGCCGGGGCGTTAATTGATGTGCGCTTTGTCACCGCGCTTGCCATCGTGCCGTTTGCGCAGATGCTGGACACGGGCACGGCCTATTACCATGCGGTCTACGTGTTTTATTCACCTGAATCGACGTTCACGATCTTGCAGATGGCGGCACTTGTCGCAGCGTGCATGTGGGCGGCGACAAAGCTTGCCGATCGGGTAGCGCGCCACACAGGCATCATTGCGGTCATGGCGCTTGTTGTTGGCAACCTCGCCTTTCTTGTTGGCTCATTGTGGGGCGATCATGTTGGCATGTCTTTTGCCAGTGGCGCGCCTGTTTGGGAAAATGGCAGGGATTATTCTGAGTGGCGTGCAATGCAGGATGCGTGGCGTGCGCAGTTTTTTACCATCTCAGAGCATGCTTTTACCGTTGTCTGGGCCATTCTGCTTATTGTTGGCGCATTCTGGACTGCGCTAGCCAATAAACGCGGGCTGTTTAACGCCACGATGACATTCGCAGGCATCCACGCTTACACCCAGCTTTTTGAGACGATGGCAGACGAACCTTTGGCTTGGGCTTTGGGCGGATTAGCCGCGATCCCGGCTGCATGGGGGATGTGGAGATTTAACCAGTACCTCGCCGGGAGAGCGGCGGCGGGTTAGGGTAACGGTGAGGTTGGTGGATTTCGTCCCGTCCGCCAACCTCAATTTCTATTCGAAGCAGGCCAAATTTGACTTGTCGAACAGGGTTTTTTTGATCAAATGACGTCTGGCTCAGGCGGGAGATTTGGCAAGATGATCAGACAACTTATGACGACAGCGGCGATTGCTACCTTTGGGGTGACTGCGGCGATTGCGGATGAGGTGCGGGTTTATAATTGGTCAGACTACATCGACGAAAGTCTGCTCGCGAAATTCGAAGAAGAAACTGGCATCAAACTGATCTACGATGTCTTTGATTCCAACGAGTTGCTTGAGACCAAAATGCTGGCAGGTGGGTCAGGTTATGACATCGTTGTGCCCACGGGAGACTTCTTGGAACGCCAGATTATCGCGGGCGCGTTTCAACCGCTTGATTACGCCAAGCTGCCAAATGCTGTGAACCTATGGGACGTGATCAAGGATCGCACAGCGGTACACGACCCAGACAACACCTACGCGATCAATTACATGTGGGGCACCACGGGGTTGGCTGTGAATACTGGCAAAGTCAGTGAACTGTTGGGTGCGGATGCTCAGATAAACTCGCTTGCGCTGGTGTTTGATCCGGCGAACATGGAAAAGCTGGGCGAATGTGGCGTGCATTTCCTTGATGCACCAAATGAAATTGTGCCTGCTGCCTTGGCCTATCTTGGCCTTGATCCCAACAGCCGTGACGCGGCTGAGTTGCAGCAAGCAGGCGATGTGATTTCCGCAGTGCGCCCCTACATTACCAAGTTCCATTCGTCAGAATATATCAACGCGCTGGCCAACGGTGAGATTTGTGTTGCCCTTGGATGGTCCGGCGATGGGCTTCAGGCGCGTGACCGGGCCGCAGAGGCGGGCAACGGTGTTGAGATCGTTTACACTGCCCCCGTCGAAGGCGCTTTGATCTGGTTTGATATGATGGCAATCCCTGCAGATGCGCCAAACCCCGAAGCGGCACACACCTTCCTGAACTTTATCTTGGATGCGCAAAACATGGCTGCGGCGTCGAACTATGTGTTTTATGCAAATGGCAACAAGGCCGCGCAAGAGTTTCTCGAGCCTGATTTGCTGAACGATACGGCGATTTATCCAGACGAAGCGACAATGCAGACGCTTTATACCTTCAGCCCATATGATCCGAAAACACAGCGCGTGGTGACCCGGATGTGGACAAAGATTAAGTCCGGCACCTGAGCCTTTGATGGTATCATGCGGGAATGGATAGCACGTTAGAGCCTTGGGACGTTCCCGGCGCCGAGCCTTTGATCAAGGTGCAGGGCGTCACCAAGCGCTTTGATGATACGGCGGCGATCAATGATGTCTCGTTGGATATATTTGAAGCTGAGTTCTTTGCACTTTTGGGTCCGTCGGGGTGTGGCAAGACAACGTTAATGCGGATGCTCGCGGGGTTTGAGCAGCCCACCTCCGGACGCATTTTTATTGATGGGCAGGACATGGCATCGGTGCCGCCGAACAAGCGTGCGGTGAACATGATGTTCCAGTCCTACGCGCTTTTTCCGCACCTGAACGTTTGGGACAATATCGCGTTTGGGCTTAAGCGTGAGCGGATGCCAAAGAGTCAGATCACGGCGCGTGTGGAAGAGATGCTAGAACTGACAAGGCTGGAAAAGTTTGCCCGCCGCAAGCCACATCAAATCTCGGGTGGTCAACGTCAGCGTGTTGCCTTGGCACGCTCGCTTGCGAAATCTCCAAAGGTGTTGCTGCTGGATGAACCGCTTGGAGCGTTAGACAAGAAACTGCGGCAGGACACGCAGTTTGAGCTCGTGGACATTCAGGAATCGACTGGCACCACTTTTGTGATTGTCACCCATGATCAGGAAGAGGCGATGACTGTGGCGACGCGCGTTGCTGTTATGGACGAAGGCAAGCTGATGCAGGTTGATACACCTGCGCAGATTTATGAACAGCCAAAGAGCGTTTATGTGGCTGATTTCATTGGCGATGTGAATCTGATCGAAGGGCGTGTATCCGCGGTAAACCCGTTTATTGAACTGAGTTGGGGCGATAGGCGTGCGCCCTTGGTGGGGCAAGAAGGCGGTGCACTAACACTTGGGGCCGCAGCCACATTCGCGATCCGTCCTGAAAAGATTGCGATCAGCAGAGATGCGCCGGATACCCGTAACAGGGTGCAGGGCAAAATATTGGACATTGGATATTTGGGCAGCCGTTCGACCTATCATGTAGAGGTTGAAGAAGGGCGCGTTCTAACTTGTGAGGTTGGCAACCGGTCGCGCTTGAACCGGCGTGATTTCACTTGGGAAGATACTGTTTGGTTGTCGTGGAGCGATGATGCGGGGCTAATTCTGCCGTCATGAAGCGCGTGTTCACCCTTCTTCCGTTCCTATGGCTGTTGGCGCTTTTCTTCATCCCTTTCCTAATCGTTCTGAAAATCTCGCTAAGTGATGCGGCCCTTGCGATCCCACCTTATACGCCAACGGTGGATGTTTGGGGTGGTTGGGAGTCGATCAAAGCTTTTTGGTTCGCGCTTGATTTTGAAAGCTACTGGTTTCTGACCACGGATGATCTCTATTGGAAGGCGTTCCTGTCATCGCTGCAGATTGCCGGTGTCGCCACCGTTCTGACCCTCATTGTCGGATACCCAATCGCCTATGCGATGTCGCGCGCACCAGAAAGGTGGCGACCGAGCTTGATGCTTTTGATCATCCTGCCGTTTTGGACCAGCTTTTTGATCCGCGTTTATGCGTGGATGGGCATTTTAGCGAACGAAGGCCTGTTAAACCAAGCGCTGCTTTGGCTAGGTGTTATTGACGGCCCGCTTGCTATGATTAACACGCCTGTCGCAGTCTATATCGGGATCGTTTACACCTATTTGCCGTTTATGGTTTTGCCGATTTATGCCTCATTGGAGCGGATGGATGGCAGTCTGCTTGAGGCTGCTGAAGATCTTGGGTGCTCCCGCTTGCAAGCTTTCTGGAGTGTGACAGCGCCATTGTCGCGCCAAGGTGTTTGGGCGGGGTGTTTCCTCGTCTTTATTCCGGCGATGGGTGAGTTTGTGATCCCGTCGCTGCTTGGTGGCTCTGACACGCTGATGATCGGCAAAGTTCTCTGGGAAGAGTTTTTTACAAACCGCGATTGGCCTATTGCAAGTGCGGTTGCCATCGTGCTGCTGCTTGTCTTGATCATCCCAATCGTTTTGTTCCAAAGACAATTGCGTCGCGAGTCAGGACCATGAGGCGGATGTCTGCATTAAATGTGGTTTCGCTTACATTGGGATTGGCGTTTTTGTATCTGCCGATGCTGATCCTTGTGATCTATAGCTTCAATGCCTCTAAGCTGGTGACGGTCTGGGGCGGCTTTTCAACGCGTTGGTACGGCGCGCTTTGGCAAAACCAGGCGTTTTTGGACGCGGCATGGGTGACTTTGAAAGTTGCTCTTATCTCCTCCACTATCGCGACCGTCCTGGGAACAATGGCCGCCTATGTCTTGGTGCGGCGCGGGCGTTTCTTTGGCCGTTCGTTGTTCACGGGCATGATTTATGCGCCCCTTGTGATGCCCGAAGTGATCACTGGTTTGTCGCTGTTGTTGCTGTTCATCTCGATTGGGTTGGATCGCGGTGTGCTGACAATTGTTTTGGCACACACCACATTCGCGATGTGTTTTGTCTCGGTTGTGGTGTCGTCGCGCTTGGTCAGCTTTGATCGTGCATTGGAAGAAGCAGCGCAAGATCTTGGTGCCACAAGGTTTGAAGCTTTTCGCCTTGTTACCCTTCCAATTATCGCGCCTGCTGTTTTTGCCGGGTGGCTTTTGGCATTCACCTTATCGCTAGATGATTTGGTGATTGCATCCTTTGCTGCCGGGCCTGCCTCAACAACTTTGCCGATTAAGATTTTCTCATCAGTCCGGCTTGGGGTCAGTCCTGAGATCAATGCACTTTCGACAGTTTTCATATGCCTTGTGACGTTTGGTGTCTTAAGCGTTTCACTGCTTTCGAAGGGCAAACAATCTTCAGTTTAGCGGCGCATCGCCACCGGCAATGTATGCATTAAGATGCTCGTTGCTTAGTATTTATGCAAATACATGTGCGATGACCTTTTTATTCAACCTTAAATTGTTTTTTCGATTTAGAATTGTAGGCGCGAGGTTCTGGCCCTAAGAGCCGGAAATGCCGTGATTTTTTCCTCTAATGGAAGCTAAATATTTAGATTGGTTATGGCGAGTTTGCGCAGAATTACAGCAGTCCGCAATTTTCCCCTTTTAAATTAGGTCTTTACACGTCAAATGGGTGTTCAATCCCAGTTCACGTCGCATAGGAGGGCGGCATGATTGTAAATGTTGTTGATGTCAGAGAAAACACTTATCGGTGGAAGTCGATACTCGCTGTGGTTGAAAGCGCTGCAAAAAATAACGTGGCTGACAACGCAGATGTGACGGATGCATCATTGGGGGTGGAAATCGATTACGCCGAGCGCGATGATATCTCAGTACGCGATGCATTCATTTGGGCAGAACAGGTGCAAGGCAAAGTGACGCTTTATCTTTACGATAGAGACGCGGACGCGAAAAAGACGTGATCGACTGCACCGGTTGCGTAGTAGCCGAGGACAGATTTTGAAACGCATTCTTATTTACGGTGACAGCAACACGTTCGGAACAGCGCCGATGCGTGATCTGGAAGACAGCCCGATATTGGCGCGCGGTGATCGTTGGGGCGATCAAATGGCGTCGATTTTAGGAAGTGACTTTGAGGTGATCGTCGAAGGATTGCCCGGACGCACGACTGTTTTTGACGATCCGGTGGAAGGCGAACATCTGAATGGGCTGCGTGTATTGCCTGCGATACTTCATTCTCACAAACCGATTGATTTGCTGATCATCGCGCTGGGCACCAATGATCAAAAGCAAAAGTTCGGTTTAGGCGCGATTGATATTGCTCTTGGTGTTACGCGCCTTATTCGCGAGGCTCATGCCAGCGGCGTTGTGGCGAAGTCACTGGCCATCTGTCCGCCGCCCTTAGAAATTTGTGGCGAATTGGGCGATATCTTTCAGGGTGGGCCGGAAAGGGCAGCCGATTTACCGCGCCTGATGGAGCGGTCTGTCAAACGCGACGGAGCAGCGTTCTTTAATGCAGGGCAACATATCTGCGTTGATCCGCTGGACGGGGTGCATTGGAATGAAGAAGCGCATGCAACATTAGCACGCGAAGTCGCGAAGCTGGTGCCGCAGCTGCTATCTTAAAAGTTGGACAGTTCAGCATCTTCTCCGTCAGTTAGCTTGCCCAGCAGCGTCAGAAGCGCGCGATGCTCTTTTTCCGTTAACTTGGTCGCCATGGCGTCATTGTTGGCCACAGCAAAAGGCGTACCTGCTTGGATGCGATCTTGCCCTAAGGGCGTTAACTTGACGTGACGTGTTCGTTTGTCGCCATCACCGCCAGTGCGTTCGATCAAACCGTCAGCTTCCATGCCGCGCAAAGCGCGCGAGGTTGCAGTTCGATCAATTCCAACAAAACTGGCAAGATCAGAGGGTTTTGACAGCCCTTCATTGCCGACACCCAAAAGCACACACCAAGTGATACGCGTCAGGCCGAGTGTTTTCAGAGCCTCATCAAGGCGCCTTTCCTGAAGCCGCGCGGCCAGTGACAAATTGTACCCAAGCGAGGCGTGAAGACGATAAGACATCTCTCAGACATGATTGCAGGGCTGGGTGCTGTCAATCTTGCTCAGAAATTAGAATGTGAAAAGCTTAATGATGCGGTCGATGGGCGTGCCATCCTTTAATGGAATACCGCGTTTAACATCATGATCCAAAAAGCCCATTTTGGTGTAATAGGCCAAGCCAGAGGCATTGTCGGCGCGGATTTTGGCATTGATAACGCTTACGCCTTGGCCGCGTGCTTTTATCTTTGTTGTCTCGAAAAGCGCTGTGCCAACGCCCTTTACAAGTGGCGATTGGCGGGCAAACGTTGCGATGTATCCGATCCTATCTGCATCGTCTTCATTGCTTTCCAACGATTGAAATCCCGCGATCTTGCCCGTGTCGTCCACGGCCACATGACAACAATAGAGTGCGTCACTTTCGATATACCACTGCGTAATTTGCTCTGATGACACGGGGTCTTCAAATGCCGTGGTGCCGCCGATCGCGATGATCTCGTTTAAAATCGCTGCCATTTCAAGCGCGTCTTTCGGTTGTGCTGTTCTGATCTGTGCAAGCTTTGGCATAGGTACGTTTTCGCGAAGCTTGCGTGTGAAGTCTAGCGCCTCTTAACGATTTTTTGGAGCTTGGCGATCTGGTTTTTGTTTGCTTTGGAAAACGGGACTGTTCCATCGGATGATCGTACTGGATGGCGGCCAAAAACAAGTGGGCGGGGGCGTTTACAAGCGCGCTGCACATTTTCGAGATTGCTTCGACTGTGAGGTAAATCGCGCGACTTCCGCGGCCTCCGTTTGCGCGCATGAAAGCATCTTCATCAAGAAGCGCTTTGGATGGTTTGGCATGCAAGAAGGGGATGAGTATTTGGAGTTGTTGCTTTCCCATGTTGATCCTCAAGTATTGTGTTGACCTGAAGAGAATTTAGTGGCGGTTATACTGTGATTAAATGAAACAGTTTGAAGTGTTCTTTTCATGGATGAAAAGCGGCTTGAATGGAGTGACCTACTTCTTTTTCTGGCGGTTGCCCGCGAAGGCGGACTTTCTCCTGCTGCAAAAATAACCGGTCGTAGCCCTGCGACGCTTGGGCGGCGGATGTTGGCGCTGGAACGTGCAACCGGGCGTGAGCTGTTTGTCCGCCACGATCGCGGTTACGAGCTGACGGCAGATGCGCGCGCTTTTATAGACGAATTGAGCGTGGTCGAGGCGCGGATAAACCGCCTGACCGCGCGCCAATCTCGGGAAAAGCGACCGCTGGTCAAAGTATCGGCGGGCACATGGACCACACTATACCTCTTGGAGAAGATTGAAGAGGTTGTTGGATCGCCGCCGGATATCTTGTTGCGCTTTGTCGCCGCCGAAAACATCCTTGATATTTCACGACGCGAAGTGGTGATTGGGGTGCGAAACTCAAAGCCCACGGATGAAAACCTAGTTGCTCGTAAGCTTTCACGCGTTGAATTCGCACCTTACGCCACGGTCAAAGCGCCTAAGCAATGGATCAGGGTACTTGCCAACACGCCGTCGGCAAAATGGGTTGCAAAAAAGGTAGGTGGCGATGCCATTTGCGAGGTGAATACACCGCGAAACTGTTTGGACTTGGCGTTGATGGGCAAGGGAATTGCTTTGTTGCCGACTTTCATTGGGGATGCGCAAAAGTCGCTGCAAAAGGTGGGCGCAAGCGTTCCGGAACTTGCCCATGACCGCTGGATTGCCACACATCAGGATGATCGGCATTTGCCTGAGGTGCGCCGCACAATTGATCGACTGTATGACGTGTTGGACTAGGCCTTAGCGCAAAGCCAGATCTGTCATGCCGGTTTGCGCCATTGCGATGCTAAGTTCGTCGCTTAGAACGCTCCAAAGTTGCTTTAGCCCCGGTTCGCCGCCAGCCGCGATTGCAAACTGCAAGATGCGACCAAAGAACACGAAATCGGCTCCGGCGATCATGGCCTTCAGCGCATCTTCACCGGAGCGAAGTCCGCTGTCAAAAAATAGTGGAAAGTCATCGCCAACGGCGGCGCGAATGTCTTGCAACGCAAGAAAAGGAGCGGGGGCGCTTTCTAGCTGACGGGCGCCGTGACTCGAAACTTGGATTGCGTCAACGCCGGCCTCTTTGAGTGTTAGAGCGTCTTCGACATCAAGCACGCCTTTGACAACAAGGTTGCCGGGCCATGCCTCGCGCAAACGCGCCAGCGTGTCCCAGTTCGCTGCGGCGCGGCTTTCCGTGCGATCAAATTCGAAACCGTCCATCTGAAAATTAGCCATCTGCGGCTTGTCACCAAAAAGCGTAGCCAGCGACCAGCGCGGATGCAGGGCGAAATCAACAAATTGACGTGGCCCGATCTTGAACGGCATTTTGAAACCGTGGCGCAGCTCGCGGGGGCGGCGCCCAACTTCCGGAACGTCCGCTGTCAGGACAAGCGTCTTGTACCCGGCGGCTTTTGCGCGTTCGACCAGTTTGAAGGTGCCGACGCCGTCGCCGCTAAAGTAAAGCTGAAACCAAGCGTGTCCTTCGGCGACTTCGATCATCTTTTCCATCGGGGTCGAGGCAACGGTTGAGACGCCAACGGGGATTTGATACGCACCCGCCAGACGCGCCAGCATCAGGTCGGCACCCTGACCGGACAAATTGCACATGCCCATCGGGGCGATGCCAAAAGGGCGCTCGGTTATGTCTCCAAAAAGCGTGCTGGCTAACAAGCGTGTGCTGACGTCTTTCAAGATACGTGGACGTAAGGTTGCTGCATCCAGCGCCGCACGGTTTCGTGCCGCGCCGGTTTCGCGCCCTGCCGCGCCATCAATGTAGTCGAACACCATCCAAGGCAGGCGTCGTTTGGCCAGCCGCCGCGCGTCTTCCGCAGAGTGGATATGCGCGGCGGCTCCCAATTTATCAGCCCTTCACCGCTTCCATAAAGCGATGGCGGATCACAACAGGGTCCATCGTAATCACCGGCAGTTTGATGTTGCCGCTTTCGCACTTGGCGACGATGATTGTCATCTGCTTGCTGTCGATTGCTTCTTGCAAGACCTTGCCGGTGTCTTCGGCCTCGCAGGTCACTACATTCTCGCAACCACATGCTTTTGCGACGTTTTCCAGCTTGGTTTTCTTGCCCGCATAGGTGGGCTGATCGCCGGTCGATCCATAAGAACCGTTGTCGATGATCAATAAGATGTAGTTGTCGGCGACGTTGTTGGCGATGGTGGGCAAGGAGCCAAGGTTGGTCAAGACAGACCCATCTCCATCAATTGAAATGACGGTTTTGTCTTGCGCAAGGGCAAGGCCGAGACCGATGGACGAGGACAGACCCATAGTCCCGAGCATGTAGAAGTTCTTGTCGTTGTCGTCGATCATATGCAGCTCTTGGCTGGGCAGACCGATGTTACAAACAACCAGTTGGTCATGAAGGATTGGCGCGATCTCGCGCAGGATTTCTGAACGGATCATTGGTCTCCGTAGCCTCCCCAAAAGTTGGCATCGGTCAGGATGGCGACCGGTTTGTTGGACATGAATGTGTACTTCAGGATGTTGTCGAACTCTTCGACATCCTTTTGCCAGTGAAAGTGGTACGTCGGGATGTTCAACTGAGCGAGCAGCGCCTTGGTGTGCACTGCCATTTCGACCTGACAAGACACAGGCTCGCGCAGCTCACCGCGATAGCTGATTAGCATCGGCAATGGCATGCGGTAAAACTGGGTCAGCGTTGCCAGCGTGTTGATGGTTACGCCGATAGCGGTGTTTTGCATGATGATCATTGGGCGTTTGCCGCCCATGAACGCACCAGCACAAAGCCCCATGCCTTCGTCCTCTTTGTTGGATGGGATGTGGAAGATTTCCTCGCGGTTTTCGACCTCGTCGATCACCCCAGCCAGTTGTTTACATGGAACCGTGGTAACGAACGAAACATCGTTCGCAACAAGGTCATCCACAATTTTCTTATCGATATCCATCTAAGAAAGTCCTTCGTGGTTTTGATTTAACAGACCTGCGCCTGTGGTTAGCGGTTGCCTCAGGCCCAAGGGTCCAAGACGATTTTTGGTGCAGCAACAGAACCTGCGCGCAAGGCTTTGAAGGCGTTACTGCCCTCTGACAGGGGCCGCGTGTCGATCCAGTCAAGCGAGCCAAGCCGCCCATCAAAGATCGCTTGGGCTGTGTCGCGGAAGTCTTGCATTGTGTAGGTATAGGTCCCGATAAACGTAATCTCTTGAAGCGTCATGCGACGCACATCCAAACCACCCTCGCCATCGCCAAGCCCCACGTGCGCAATCACTCCGCCGGGCTCGGCAAGTTCTGTAGAAACAGCACGGGTCGCAGCATAGCCAACGCAATCAATAATAAGCGGATACATCTCTACGCCCGCCGCGATGGCGTTTTGGCCACAGGTATCGATCAAGAATTGGCGGCGGTCTGCGTTCGGCTCAACAATTGTGACGTCGCTCACGTCCATCGCCTTCAGTGCCAGTGCAGCGGCCAAACCAATTGCTCCACCACCCAGAACAAGCGCCTTTCGCTCGGATGTTGGATGCAACGCCTCAAGGGCAAGGCGTGCGGCGTGCCAGCTTACGGCAAGCGGCTCTGCGAGCGCTGCTTTTGTAAGCGGCACATCGTCAGGCACGGTGACCAAGTTGGTGTCTGGCATCGAGATGAATTGGGCAAAAGCACCTTCGCGGGGCGGCATCGAGATGATCTGGCGGTAGGGGCAAATATTCTCGCGCTTGGACAGACACGCCGGACACGTGCCGCAGTTGACCAAAGGGTTCACCGTGACGCGACGGCCATCTTGGTCCCCGCCTACAATTGTTCCTGCCGCCTCGTGCCCAAGGATGAGAGGGGCAGGCCGACGTGCGTCGTGACCCAGATAAGCGTGCATGTCAGAGCCGCAAATGCCGACTGCTTCGACCTTTATCAGATGTTCGCCAGCGCGCGGAGTTGGGTCGGGTGCGTCGCCGTATTCAACATTCTCAATACCTTGATAAACCAGAGCTTTCATTTCGCTGTAAACCCTCCGTCGACCATTAGAACTTGGCCAGTGACATAACTGGATGCGTTTGAGCACAGGAACAGCAAAGGCCCGTCCATATCTTCCATCGTGCCGTTGCGGGCCATGCAGGTTTGGGCTGCATTGCGCGCGGCGCGTTCGGGGTCAGCAAAAACCGCCTCTGTTAGCTCGGTTGGGAAAAAACCCGGACCAATCGCATTTGCGGTGATGCCAGAGGGCGACCACGCTTCGGCCATAGCGCGGGTCATTTGTGCGACGCCTGCTTTTGACGCCCCATAGGCGATGCCGCCCGGAAAGGCGCGATAGGTCTGTAAGGAGCCAAAGTTGACGATCCTCCCCCAGCCTTTGGCTTGCATTGCAGGTACCAAGGCTTGGCTTAGGAAAAAAGGGGCCGACAGGTTCAGCGCCAGTGTCTGATCCCAGCCTTCGGGCGTCACAACGCTTGCCGCTTCGCGCGTATTCACCCCGGCTGCGTGCACGACGATGTCGGGGGCTCCAAAGGGCTCTGACACTTTGTCGCGCAAATCGTTTATGCCTTCGCGGTTGGCAATATCTGCCACCGCGAAGGCCGCCTCGCCCAACACTTCGTCCACTAAGGACTCCAGTGCATCCCTGCGACGCGCAACTCCAATTACTTTTGCCCCAGCGGCGGCCAACGTGATGGCGGCCCGTCGTCCCAGACCAGAGCTTGCACCGGTGATGCAAGCGACCCGTCCGGTCAGATCAAAAAGGGCGCGCGGATCACTCATCAGCCGTCAGGTCAAACTGCTCGTCGGGGAAATACTTGGCCAAACGCACATCTGCCGCACGCGCATGGCCCTCCATCCCTTCCAACCGCGAAATCCGCGCTGTGGAAATAGCGACTTGCTTGGCACCTTCTTGTGTGGCGCGCTGCCATGTGACGATCTTCATGAACTTGTGGATCGACAGACCGCCTGTGTAGCTCGCAGCCCCCGATGTCGGTAGTACATGGTTTGTACCTGTGGCCTTGTCGCCGTAAGAAACGGTCGTCTCTTCGCCGAGGAACAGCGAACCGTAGCACGTGAGACGCTTTAGCCACCAATCCAGATCAAGTGCCTGAACCGTCAAGTGCTCGGGAGCGTATTCGTCTGATGTGGCGGCCATTTCTTCGCGGTCCGCGCACAAGATCACCTCGGCGTAGTCGCGCCATGCCGCTGTTGCATTGTCGCGGTTCACCTCTGGCAGATCGTTGATCAGACCGGGAACCAGTTCCATCACCTTTTCAGCCAGGGCGCGGTCGTCTGTCACCAGCCAAACAGGGGAGTTATAGCCATGCTCGGCTTGGCTCACGAGGTCGGTTGCAACTATGTGAGCGTCTGCGGTGTTGTCGGCCAAAATCAAGCTATCGGTTGGGCCCGCGATCATGTCGATACCAACGCGTCCAAAAAGAATACGCTTGGCTTCGGCGACAAACTGATTTCCGGGTCCGACAAGAATATTGGCTTCGGGCAGGCCGAACAAACCGAAGGTCATCGCTGCGACCCCTTGAACACCGCCCATGGCAAGAATTTTGTCAGCGCCACAAATATGGGCTGCGTAAACAATAGCAGGCGCCACGCCAACGCCGGGACGTGGGGGCGAACATGCTGTGATGTGGCGACATCCGGCGACCTTGGCGGTTGTTACTGTCATGATTGCGCTGGCGATGTGGCTGTAGCGTCCACCCGGGATATAGCAGCCTGCGGCATCTACAGGGATCGCCTTTTGACCGGCCACCATTCCGGGAACGATCTCAAGTTCGACGTCTTGGACTGTCGACATTTGCGTTTCGGCAAAACGTTTTACGTTGTCGTGGGCAAACTGAATGTCGCGCTTCACCTTTTCCGGCACCAGCGCAATTGCCGCCTCAATCTCTGCGTCTGTCAAAAGCACGTTGCCATCGTAGCGATCAAATTTGGTGGCGTATTCCATCGCTTTCGCGTCGCCACCTTCTTCGATGTCGTTCAGAATGTTTTTGACGATTTCGTGGGTTTCAGAGGCGTCGGACTCCGATGTCAGGGTGGCCTTTTTGAGGTATTCACGGGTCATGGGTGCGGGATCCTAAGTGTGTGTGCCATTTGGGCAGACTTGGTCTTGATTCGCTAAAAATGTAAGCGCTTACAAAATTTTATGCAAGCGCTTACATTTTGAGGTGGCCCGTGCTATACCATTCGCCAGAAATGAGTAGGTAATTAGATGCACGGCGCCCGATCAGTCCCGACATTAGAAGACGTTGCCAAGTTGGCAGGCGTCTCTACTGCGACAGTATCGCGGTGCCTCAATTCCCCTGATCGTGTGGTTGAAGCCACACGCACGAAGGTGCTCGAGGCGGTAGAACAGCTTGGCTATGCGCCGAACTTTGCTGCCCGTGTTATGGCCGCCAAGCGCAGCAATACGATTGGCGCGATCATTCCAACGATGGAGAACGCAATTTTTGCGCGTGGCCTTCAGGCGTTTCAGGAAGAGCTGTACAGCAAAGGGTACACTCTGATCGTGGCAAGCTCTGCCTATCAGCCGCACATCGAGAAAGAGCAGATCAGAACACTTGTTTCACGCGGTGCGGATGGTTTGCTTTTGATCGGCCATGATCGCGATCCTGCGCTTTACGATTTTCTGGAAAACCAGAATGTGCCCGCACTAGTTGCTTGGACGTTTGATGCAAATGGCGTGCGCCCGTCGGTTGGGTTCAATAACCGCAAAGCGATGATGTCGCTTGTTGATGAGATTTTTCGGCTTGGGCATCAAAAGATTGCGGTTATCTCTGGTTTGACCGAAGACAATGATCGCGCACGCCAGCGCCTTGAGGGGATCAAAGACGCGTTGATTGCGGCTGGCCGCGATCCTGACGCACTTCACGTCGTTCAGACATCCTATGAGATTGAAAGTGGTGCGTCTGCGTTTGAAGAGGTCATGTCTCGGCCAGATCGCCCAAGTGTTGTGATTTGCGGTAACGATGTTTTGGGTGTTGGCGCGCTTGCACGGGCACGAGACATGGGGATTGATGTGCCAGGCGATGTTTCGATCACCGGGTTTGATGACATTGAGCTTGCAAAGGTTGCAACACCCGCGCTGACAACAGTGCACGTTCCGCATCAAGAGATGGGGCGAAATGCAGCGCGCGCTTTGATTGAAATGGTCGAAAACCAGATCACCGTTCCGTCAGTTGAGCTTGCGACCGCGCTGAAACTGCGCGCCTCGCTTGGTCCGGCCCCTAGCGAATGAACTGATCGACGTAGTCTTCGCCCAATCCAACCTCAACGAAATGTTTGCGGCAAGTGTCGATCTTGGTGAACACGTCCTCATAGCCCAAGACCTTGCCCCACGGATCGACGTAACACATCACGCCGTTGACCTGAAAATAGGTGATCATTTCTTCGACCCCTTCGGGCACAACAAGGGTATGAGTCTCACCGGGCGGCTCATAAACATATGACCCCGTTTCGGCCATCCAGTCATGTTCAAGGTAATGCCAGCGCCCTTTCAAGACGAACCCGTGCACCCCTTGCGGGTGGCGGTGGCGCGACAGAACGCCGGATTTACGTACTTTCAAAAGGTTCATCCAATATCCCTGGCTCCGGTTCAGGCACAGTGGACGGAACCACACGTTTTCGGCCTGAGGCACCCAAAGGCGATCATCTTCGGGGATAGCATTGGGAACGACGATTTCTTCCAGTGCTTCCTTTGGAAAAGGCAACTGGTAGGGCATTCTTGGGTCAGGGTCTTGGGTCATTTATTTTATCCTTCACATCGCCAGATAGCCGCCATCGACGGGATAGACCGCGCCGGTGACAAAACTGGCGTCTTCGCTTAACAGCCATTTCACCAGCGCGCCAACTTCACTGGTCTGGCCCCAACGTTTCATGGGCGTGCGTGCCATAATGCCTGCCGTGCGCTCGGGCGCGTCCCGCAAGCCTTGGGTCATTTCGGTCTCAATCCATCCTGGAGCAGCAGCGTTCACGCGCACGCCGTCATCGGCCCATTTGCCTGCTAGCGCTTTGGTCAGCTGCGCAATGCCGCCTTTAGACGCCGAGTAAGCTGGCACAATAGGGCCGCCAAAGGTCGAAAGCATCGAGGCCATATTGACGATAGCACCACCGCTTTTGGTCAAATGCGGATGTGCTGCCAGGCAGCAACGCATTGTGCCTGTCAGGTTGACGTCTATCACCTGCTGGAAAACGTCGATATCATATTCATCGTTGCGGCGTATGATGCCTGCGCAATTGACCAGACCGTTAAGGCGATCAACCCCGCTGAAAAGATGGGCAACCGAGGCGGAATCCGTGACATCAAGCAGGCGCGTCTTGATGTTTTCGTGCTCCGGAAAAGTATCAATTTCCGATTGCGACGCCGAGGCTGCGATCACGGACCAACCGGCGGCTCCCAAGCAGGTAGCCACACCAGCCCCGATGCCCCGCGTACCACCAGTAACAACCACTGTTTTCATCAAGCTTATCCCTCCCGCAGTTCCTCTACTTTCTAGACGATTGCAGGCTTTGGGAAGAGCCTATTGGTGTTTTGCGAAAGCGAAGCTGTGCAAATAGTGGACCAACTGTTAGGTTTAGAGTGGATAAGCCAACTGAACGGAAACCGTATGTCCATCGAACGTCTGAATACTTCGGCTCGCATGAGTAAGATCGTGAAACACAACGGCGTGGCCTATCTTTGCGGCCAAGTTGGCAACGCCGATGAGACGGTTGCTGAGCAAACGCGAGAATGTCTGCGCCGGATTGAGGGGCTTCTTGAAGAGGCGGGCTCATCGAAAGAGCATATCCTGCAGGCCATTATCTGGCTGGCGGATATGGGTGATTTTCAAGAGATGAACGAGGTATGGGATGCATGGGTTCCAGCAGGGCACGCGCCTGCGCGGGCTTGTGGCGAAACGCGCTTGGCGCGCCCACAACTTAAAGTGGAAATTACGATTACCGCAGCCTATTCCTAGCTACAGTCCCGTTCTTACAGAGCGTGCACTGGTTTTACGGCGTCATTTTAACCGTCCGCTTCGGTCATCAGCGAAATACTTCTCAAAAAGAAGTTATATTTCTGGATTATTTGTGCTAGTAAATTTTGGGGGATTTTTATGGATTCAGGTAATTGGGGCGCTGCTCCATTTTTAGAACGAGCGCTCGGAATTGTTCCCGGCATCATTTATGTATTCAATCAACAGACTCAGTCTAATGAATACTCTAATCGATCTTTAGCTGACTTGCTTGGGTATACGTCCCAAGACGCAAAAGAGATGGGACAAGAATTTCTTCCGCGTTTGTGTCATCCTGACGATTAACCAAGGATCGGCAAGCATTTTTCGGACATACAAGAGTTGAAAGACGGGGATGTGTGTGCGGTTGAGTATCGGATGCGGCATAGGGATGGGCATTGGGTCTGGCTTCTGTCATATGACTCTGTTTTTAAACGTGAAAGTGACGGAAGCGTTGTCAGTCATATCGGCATCGCAACGGATATTTCCAGTCAAAAAGAAGCCGAGAAAGCAGCTGTTACTAGTCAAATGAGCGCTGAAGAGGCGATGCGCGAGCATAGAAACCTCAGTGAACTTCTTACGCAAATTATGGATACCGCGAAAAGTGCAATTATTGCACTTGGATCTAACGGAGAAATTCTTTCGATCAACTCTACAGGTCGGCATTTCCTAGGTGGTTTGACCCAGACTATTCCGTTTGCTTGGCCAAAAGACGTGAGCTTTATTGATCGTGAAACTCTTCAGCCCTTTGAGTCATCAAAAGACCCTGTCGCAACGTCCTTAGCCGGTACGTCGCTCAATGGTGATATTTACTCAATGACAAACACCAATGACTCAGACAGTAGATATGTGCGCATTTCAAGCGCAACTGTTGATACAGAGAGATCGGCCGTAAAATGTGTCCTGATTCTCGATGATGTTTCCGAGCAAGAAAAAAATCGCCAGCAGGTTGAGCGAACAAGCCGTCTGGATGCGCTAGGGCAGCTTACCGGTGGGATTGCACACGATTTCAATAATCTGCTGACCACGGTCCAGTATTCCTTGGATCTGGCTCAAACCGCGGACACGACGGCCAGGCACACATATCTTGAAACCGCCAAGCAGTCTGTTGCACGCGGATCTGATTTAACCAAGAGATTGTTGGCGTTTGCTAAGCAGCAACCTGGATTATCTACCTCAAATGAAGTTGATAGTATAATCACCGAGTTTCGCAAATTGTGCGCTCCATTGATCGAAGCGACAATTGAAATTGAATTTGTGACTCAAGAAGATGACTTGTGGGTTTATTGCGATACCGGGCAGCTTGGAAATGCTTTGCTCAATATGGTCTTAAATGCACGAGATGCAATTTTACGTTCGGGCGTCGGAAACAAAATCACAATCCTCGTTCGCGCAATAAGTGAACTGCACGTGGACGCCACACTTCGCCGCGAGCAATCAAATACTTACGTCGCCAAAGGATTGTATGCTGAAAACTCCATTAACGGAAAACGCGCTAATAATTCTGCGTTCCGTTATGTTGAATTCGCCGTCACGGACAATGGTCCTGGAATGAGTGATGAGGTCAAGAGGCGCGCGATCGATCCGTTTTTTACGACGAAAGAAACGAACTCGGGAACGGGCCTCGGCTTGTCGATGGTGTATGGCTTTATTCAGCAGTCCAACGGTGAGTTGCGCATATATTCGGAACCGGAACAGGGTACAACAATCCGAATGCTATTGCCGCGTGGAACGGCTTTGGGCACTCGTGAAGAACCTTTGGCGCGTGAAGAACTCACCAAAGGGCAGGGTGAACGGATTCTTATTGTCGAAGATGAAATTCGTTTGGCGATCGTAGTCCGCGATCTTATCAAATCTTTGGGATACACTGTTGAAACCGCAAGCAACGGCGCAGAAGCCTTGGCAATTTTGGATCAAGGAGATAATTTTGACCTTGTGATTACAGATATTGTGATGCCCGGTGAGTATAACGGATTTCAATTGGCAGAAAAAATCCAAGACAGGATTCCCGATATGCCTTTGATTTATATGTCCGGATATACAGCGTATTCCGATGAGGACATGGGGAAAGTTGTCGCGCCTATGCTGCAAAAACCCTGTCCGCAAAGTGAACTGGCCGTAGCAATTCGTAAGGCAATGGCCTCTCGGGGGTGAGGTGCAGAGTTGGGTGGTTTGATCCCCAAAGTCTCGCGTTGCGGATTCTGGATGTGTTTGGCGGTTCCGGGTCGACGTTGACTATGGCTGAAAAGACCGGCCGGTTCGAGCGTATGTCTACAAATTTCCGCCATGCGGCTAATGTCAGCTTTTGCGTTCAGTCTCGGGTCGACATAACGCATTGAGAGCCAGAAAACTTAGAGTCAAAAAGCTGAAGAAATATATAGCCCCAATCATCATGATGATCCCTGCGAGTTTTTGTGCTTCGCCAGGTTGCAGGTAGGAAGCAAGCAGTCGGAGTATAGTACAAAGCAGACAAAGGCACGTTAGAGCGTAGGTAACGTGGCCCAAGCTTTTGTTTGCATCCACTGCGCGCTTTACCAGTCGAAGTAGCCTCCAGGGCAGAAGCAGGTCTTTCAACAAAAGTGTGTCGGATGCTTGCAAAGCCATCAGCTCGAGAACGCTGTTTTGAGATAAAAGATCAGACTGATGACCAAAGCTGTCATAAGAGCCGCAACAGCGCCTACCAGAAAGCCGAAGGAATAGAAGGTGCTCAGACTAAACATGTACGCGATGCCCGCAGCAACGATAGCGCCGATGGCCAAACGGGCGACCAAAGAGAAGGCAAAGGGCGTTTCTCCCTTTGCGCCTGCTTGTTCTGCTGCGCTGCGCGCTACCGATTGCCGAACGACAGACCCAATTGGAACGGTCAAAAAAGCAGCCAAGAAAATGCCCCAAAAGCCCGTAAATCCCATGGCTTTCAGTATAAGAGCAAAAACACCACCGCAGATCATGGCGGCGAAATAAGCTGCGAGCAGAACAAGTGTGATGTTGAAGGGTGCGTTTTTCATTTTGGTCCTCAGAGTGTTTGAAAATGCGCAGTTAGGGCGCAAAATAAGGATGAAGAAATGAGGGCGGTGCGGACGTGATGCAGCCTGTCCCACTTTCTGATGAGTGGAGGTATGGCGGCTGACGCGTCCTTCGGCTTCTCACCAATCAGGATGTCGTTTGTCTTCGAGATAAACATCGCGGTGAAAGGCTGAATAGCAATGAGCAAGAGTGCAGAGACGCCCCATAGCCAATTGCCGGAAACGAAACCCACAATGACCAAAAGCGGGAACAATCCGATCCCGAACGGCTTTAGGAAACCGCTCGCGACAGGGAAAACCAATTGCCAGTTTTGCAACTGCCGCTCGGCGTCCAATTTCTGCCTAACGGGGATTTCGACAAAGGAAGTGTAGATCACCGCACCGGCCATCATGCCAAGGCCAGCAAGCAACGCCAATTCAACGATTTGCATTATGAGAGGCATCATCTGAACTCAAATGCCTCGGTATGGATTTTGTCACGGCTCACACCTTGCTTCTTCAAGTCGGCCATCAACCCATCGAGCATTGGCTTAGGACCACAGAGGAAGAAGTCATAACTCGGAAGCGGATCCGGCAATTTTTCCTTCATGACATCTACACGGGCGAAAAGGCCGTCATCCGAAAAAAGTGGGATCACCTTGACGTTGCCAAGGCGCGTTCCGTGCCCACGCAATTCATCTAGATAAAGTGCTTCGTCCGCGCTGCGTGCTGCGTAGACAAGATGAATGTTGCGCCTGTCGCCGGGTTCCATAGCGCGGATTTTGGAAAGAAAGGGCGTAAGACCAATCCCGCCTGCGACCCAAATCTGATTTTCGCCAGCTTGCGTGGCATCGAATTGCCCATAGGGGCCACGCACCTGAACCTTGCGTCCCGGTTCAAGCTCTTCACGCACCTTGCGAGTCCAGTCGCCAAGTACCTTCATCGTGAAGCGTAGCTTGTCTTCCTCTGGTGCACTTGAAATCGTAAAAGGGTGAGGCTCATTCCAGCCTTTGCCATCTATTTCAACGAACGCAAACTGCCCCGGTTTGAAAGCCAGCATTTGGCCGAGCGGTTTCAACACAACTTCGGTGGCGCGCTCCATCGCGTTTACGGCTTCGATCTCAAAAGGCAGGGCCGTGCGGCGATTCATTCCGAAGATGGAATAGAACATGGCAAAAACGCCAACAATGGCTGCAGCGATCAGGATGAAACCAGAGGCACTGAACCGTTCGAAAAAGATCGCAGGGGCCGTCATGAAATGGCCGATAACGAGAATGTAAACCAACGCCATCGACTTGTGCGTTGGACGCCAGCGAGAGTATCGAATCTTGCGATTGAGCGCGACGAACAGGCCGATGACCAAAACGATCAGCGCCAGCATTCCCATTGGAGCAGAGGGTACCAGTGCGTTTGCCAGCGGATCACTTCCGGCTGGTAACTCTTTTGGGACAGCGAAAAAGTGAACCAAAGCTGTTAATGCCGCCATGACGCCAGCAACGCGATGCACTTGGTACATCCGATCCAGACCACCAAACCAATCTTCAAAAATGTCCACGCGCGTCGAAAGCAGAATGGAGCAAGTCATGAGCAGAAATGCAGCACCGCCAAGCATCGTCGCCCCTGTCGTTCTAGGCGTGTGCTGTTCGGGTGATAATCCAAGGTGAACCAGTACAAAAACTGCGATCAAACCGACAATGGCAAAGATGCCTTTTCTTCTGAGCATGACATGCTCCTTTCGGTGATGTGAGGGTTTATTCGACGGGTGCAGGGTTGATCGCCGCGCGCAGGGCAACCATGACCGTGAAACCGGAAATGTATTCGTCAAGGTTCAAACGCGCGTTGTCGTCAATGTCTGCACGTTGAAAATCATAGCTCAACGAGCGCTTGTGTTCAGACGAAGATACCTGCCCATCACCATCACGATCCCAAAACGCAAAGACGACACGCATGGCGGTTTCGTGAGCGTCCAGACGACCAGCCTTTTCTGCCACTTCTCGCATGCCGATATCGAATACCAGAAACTCGCCCAAAGTGAGTTTCAAGTCCTGATCATAGTCCATGGCAGCAAACACATCGCCACCAGCTTTCAAAAAAGTCCCTTGGTCAATCCACCCACGTTCGGAGCCTGCGATGAACTTGAACGAGTCCTCGGCGATGCGGCGGCCTTCATTTTCTTGTGCGGAAACCTGCAAGGGAGTGGCAATCAAGACGGCAAGTGCGAGCTTACTAATGGAATTGAGCATGGAGTGTCTCCGTGTTGGCGACCGGTATCGACTCGGTCTGGGTTGACTTGCTAACGCATAACTTGCAAATGTAAGCATTGTAAATGCTAAAATGCATCACGCAATACTTGCGACATGCAAGATTTGGAGATATTTGATGGTCAGAGGATGCTTCCTGATGACCCAAATCACGCTGAAAGATCATAAGAGAGAAGAAAGCTTCGGCTTTCTAATTCAGACGGTTGCGCGGACGATTGAGGTCAAGATGAAGGCGGAGTTGCAAGAAGTCGGAGTGGACATCCGTGTTTTTGCAAACCTCATGGCACTTGGTCAGGAAGACGGAATCAACCAGCGTGAAATCGGTGCACGGCTGAACTTTCCCGAGTATTTTACAAGCCGGAACGTCGATGTGCTCGTTGAAGCAGGCTATGCCGAGCGACGACCAGACCCCGAAAGCCGCAGGACTTTTCTGGTGTTTCTGACAAAAACTGGGAGAGAAAAAGCAGAGAAACTCCCGGCCATCGTGGCGAAGGTCAACGACGAAGTCTTGGCAGACCTTCCAAAGAAAGACCGAAAAACTGTCATCAGTTTGCTCCAAACCGTAGCTGGCTATTCCTAATAAGCAGACATTGCGATTGGGGTCATAGATGTCGGCTTCTAGCCAATCCATCGGATTTCTACGTGGCAGCTGAAGTTTGCTTTAGCGCGTTTGGTGGTTTTTTCGGATCAGCTCGGTGTTTTGTTTTGCTTGGCGACATGTGCCCGTATGTTTCCAAAGTCATGCCTTGCATGTTAATCAAAAAGTCAGCTTACATCCGTCCACACTTTCATAGAAGAACTCGAATCTATGCCGTCCGTGTCGATCATCGTGACCCAGTATTTTGCCGGTGCTGCTGGTTTTTCGCTTACGACGACAGGATGTCTGTCACAGGGCGGCGAGACGCTGATGCAGGCGTCGGTTAAGAACGGCAAGATCACGGCTGAGGCGCATTACGAAATTCTAGGACTGGTTGCCGAAAGGGTGCCTGACCGCGCAGCTGTGTCAGTCCGACACGCCCAATCGATTGATATCGACAAGTTGGGAACACTGGCACTGGCGTGCAAAGCTGCGCCGAATGTCAGCGGAGTTCTACAACGTATGGCACGGTATCACTCGCTCTTGTCCGATAGCGTAAGCTACCATTTAGACGTCCAAGATGGAGCAACACTGCTCAGGCAAGAAGTTCTGGTCGGGTCTGGCCCGGGACTGGTGTTTTCGCCCGAGGCCGGATTGTCGGCCATGTTTCAAGCAATCGTTCGAGTGGCCGCCAAAAAGATTACACCGCAGTTGGTTTCATTTCGACACACAGCCCCGCGTGATGCTCAGCTTTTTGAAGACTTTTTTGGCTGTGAGATAAAATTTCGCGCGCGGGCGGACGGGATACTGTTTTCGCAATCCAGCCTTGAAACAGAGAACAAGCTGGGCGACCTGGCCCTATCGGAATTTCTGACAAAGCATCTCGATGCCGAATTGGAGCAACTCAATACTGAACACTCGCTGGTGCGCACCACAAAGGAAGAGATTGCGCGCGTCCTGAGTGAGGGGTTGCCCAAGATGGCTGACGTGGCCCGCGAGTTGGGTTTCAGTGTGCGATCTTTCCACCGTCGACTTGCTGATCACGGTGCCAGTTTTCAGACACTGGCCGAAGAAACACGACGTGAGATCGCGCTCAGCATGCTGCGCGATGTAAACTGCCCCTTGTCCGAGATTGCTTTTCTGACGGGGTTCTCGGAACAAAGCGCGTTTAATCGGGCATTCAAACGCTGGACGAACGAGACACCCGCAAACTATCGAAAGTCGCTCTCGCGATAAGGTCGTCTTTGGCCGTGTTGGTCAATACGCTGGCGGGCGCTGTCAATATTTCAGCACGCGGCATGCCTACTCCTTGGTCATCACTTTCAACCAAGGAGCATCAATCATGCCAACTCAACCAATCCTCGTTGTCGGCGCAAATGGAAAAACAGGATCACGCGTCGTCGCTCGTCTGGAAGCTAAAGGCGTCTCGGTCCGGCGCGGATCACGCGGCGCAGACATCCCCTTTGATTGGGAAGCACCCGAAACCTGGGCACCTGCGCTGACTGGCGTCAGTAAGGCCTATGTTACGTATTTTCCAGACTTGGCCTTCCCGGGCGCGGTGGAAAAGCTGGAGGCCCTTACAAAGGTCGCGGCAGAGACAGGGCTTGAGCATATTGTGCTGCTCTCTGGACGCGGCGAACATTTCGCCGGCATGGGCGAAGAGGTTGTACGAAACTCGGGCCTGCCTTTCACCATCGTGCGTGCTGCATGGTTCGCGCAAAACTTCAGCGAAGGTTACCTGCGCGATCCCATTTTGGGTGGCGTGCTCCCCATGCCCGGCGGCGACATTGCCGAGCCGATCATCGACATTGATGACATCGCAGCCGTCGTTGTCGCGGCGCTGACGGAAGACGGCCATCTGGGCGAACGCTACGAAGTCACGGGCCCACGTCTGATGAGTTTTGCTGAGATGGCTGGCGTACTGTCCACCACGCTTGGGCGACATATCCAGCATGTACCGATCAGCTTTGAAGACTTTCATGCCAATGTGGCTGAAGCTGGTGACGATTTTGTTGCCGATGTTTTTACCAAGATCGCACGCGAAACACTGGATGGGCGCAATGCCTATGTCAGCGATGGTGTGGAGCGGGCTCTTGGTCGCAAGCCTCGCGACTTTGCCGAATTTGCAGCGGCAGCGGCCTCCCAAGGTGTTTGGGCCACAGCTGCCTGACCTTGAAACCTTCCCATAACCCACAGGAGAATAGTCATGAAAATTCTGGCTTTCGGCGCAAGCAACAGCAAAACCTCGATCAACAAGGCGCTTGCACAGCTCACGGCAACATTGGTCCCGAATGCGGATGTCGAGGTTTTGGACCTCAATGATTACGCACTGCCGATCTACAGCGAGGATCTTGAGAAAGAGATCAGATTACCCGAAGCAGCGCGGAAGTTCTTTGAGAAAATTGGCTCTGCGGACGGGGTGATTGTATCCTTCGCCGAGCATAACGGAACCTATTCCGCCGCCTATAAGAACTTGTTCGATTGGGCCAGCCGGATTGATCAAAAAGTGTTCCAAGATAAACCGACGATCTATCTTTCGACGTCCCCCGGTCCGGGCGGTGCAGGAAGCGTGTTGGCTTCTGCGAAAGGGTCGGCCGAGTTCTTCGGAGTTGACCTAAGAGCGGCTGTCTCCGTTCGGAATTTCTACGATGTCTTTGATACCAGTAGTGGACGCATCACGGATCCAGGCGTGCTGTCAGAGCTTACAGCAGCAGCCCAGTCATTGGCCCTGAATGAAGCTGCCGAACGTCTTGCATCGTGAATCTCCAGAAAGGGCGGCCTCTTAGGGCCGCCCACGATTGTCACACTCCTCTAAAGGATCAGCGAAATGGAACCCCTGAAACTTACCACGCTAGTCATACTCATTCCTTTTGGGCTGTTGTTGTCTGAGTCTGCAGCGGCTTACCCAGAGCCCCTAAATCAGATCGATGGCACGGACACGACCTGCGTTCTCAGAATGGTGAGCCCGCCAGAACTCGAAGAAAAAAACGACAAATTACATGCTCTTTTGCAGGTTGTTGTGGATCTCATTGCACCGACCGACACGCCGCCGCTTGACCAAGATCAAGAGGCTCACGCTCACACCTGCCGCTTGGATCTCGACCTGATCGAAACGGATTAAAGTGCGGGGTGATCAAAACGCGCCACCGCCAACCCTCAAAATATGGAAAGATAAGTTATGTCCCTAAATCTACTTGAAAAAATCACCCTCGGTATTTCTGGCCTGACGGCCATTGGCATTGGCGGGATGATCACGTTTGCACCGCATACATTTTATGCCAGCTATGGAATTGCGTTGGATGGAAACCCCAGTTTGTTAAGCGAACTACGCGCCCCAGCCACTGGTCTAACAACACTTGGTATTCTGATGCTTCTCGGCATCTGGCGGGCTGCCATGGCGCAATTGGCCGTGGCCGCAACTCTCATCGTGTTTCTAGCGTTTCCAGTCGGGCGGTTCATTGGTCTGGCCGTCGATGGGTTGCCATCTTCGGGCATCATCGCAGCGCTGCTCTTTGAGGTTGCGATAGCCGCTTTGTGCCTCTTTGCCTTCCGCAAGCGCTTGGTCGGTGGCCACATCAAACCCTAACAAACATGCGGCGCGCAACACGTGCGTGCTGCCCAATCCCCCCTTTCACACGAGGAGAAACCTCCAATGTCACCCTTCATCTTTATTGCCTTTCAATTCGCTATCATTGCCTATGCGCTCGTCAGCGGAGTCTTTCTGGCGTTCTCTGACTTTATCATGCGCTCACTTGCCCATACCGGCGGGATCGGTGGCGTTGACGCCATGCAGGCCATCAACCGAGAGGTCTTTCGTTGGGTATTCATGACGCTATTTATCGGCATGGCACCGATATCGCTTGGGATCGCTGCCTATGGTGAATTCGTAGTTGGAAACGGGCCCGGCACCTTGTTTGTTTTGGCGGGACTTATTTATTTCTTAGGATGCTTTGGGGTCACCGTCTTTTTCAACGTGCCGATGAATGAAGCGCTTGCCGGTATGGATGCATCCTCTCCGGCTGCGAGCGACTATTGGACCGGCACTTACCTGCCACGGTGGACCTTTTGGAACAGCGTTCGGACAGCCGCGTCCGCTCTCTCCGCAGCCATGCTTTTATTTGGCTTACTATGGTT
The DNA here is from genome assembly GCA_039942715.1 of Paracoccaceae bacterium. Classification (GTDB taxonomy): domain Bacteria; phylum Pseudomonadota; class Alphaproteobacteria; order Rhodobacterales; family Rhodobacteraceae; genus JABDJX01. Next base: position 491,277 of record JBDVBY010000006.1, on the reverse strand, counting down.
GACCCAAAGCCAAGCACAGCCTGTTTGAACCAATGTGCGGGGTCACGAAGGCCCCGTACCCTTTTATGCTTCGTCGTGAACGATTAGGTTGAAGGCCTCGTCAGGCGTCGGCGCAACGAAATACGCGCTGATCTGATGGAACTGGTCTTCCGTCACGGTGAATGGATGCAGACCACTTGCATTTCGCGCTCGCAACCGCGCTAGGCACACCTCATCCGGTGGAACCAAAACGTGAAACTGGTGATCCGCCTCTGTTTGATCGAGCAAACCGCGCATCCATTTCCGGCTTTCAATCGTATTGGCTTGAAAGTCGAGCACCACATTTATCTCGGCATTTATCAGTGCAACAATATGCGGTGCCATTGCTGCCCGTAGCTTTGCCGCACACCGCAGATAGTCTTTCGGCTTCTGCAGTTCCTCTGCAAAGAGTGTTGCAAGCCATTCATCTTCAGCGACGAGAATGGCGTTGTCCGCCCCGGCCAGTTTTGCCGCCAGCGTTGATTTCCCCGCTGCGACCTTGCCACAAAGCAGATGAAGTGTTGGGCGTTGAGCTTTCATGAATGCCTCTTCATTTTTCAAGCAGATGCCCAGCGAATCCGGACTGCTGACCAACCATAATCAGTGCGCGAAAAGATCGGCAATTACCCATCGAGCACATTGGCCGTGACGGTCAAAACGCTGGCCCTTTCGGTCAATCCCTTGGTCGCTAGCTGACGTATTCGTATCCCAGCAACAACATAAACTCGGGACGATCCTCATGCAGTTTTACCTGATCTACTTCTCATCACTTTCTGTACTTCTTGCCACCGGTTGGAACGTTGCCCTGTTTCTTTGAACGCTAATTTGACCAGAAGGAGGCCACCATGAAAGCGCTCATCATTTGTTCGGTCCATGCTTTGTGCGATTTTTCCCTGTTTGAGCGGAAGGCGTGCAATCGCGCGTGCGAGCGACACGGCATCCCCGCTTTCTTGACAGTTCAGGATCATGCACGCCTGATTTCGAGAACCACGATGCTTGATGTTCTCAATCATCTGCCGGGAGCGGTTGGGCGGCACGAAGCGCTAATCAACAGCTATCTTGATTTACTGAATGACGAAATCTGGAGTGCATCGATACGCGCTTACAACAGCGTGTTTGCAGCCTTGTTGGACCCACAAGGGTATGCGCGCCCAACAGGTTTTGTCTCGGACTATCCCATGCTCACCACAAATCTCGTCAGGTCATCTGCTTTGTTAACCAATGCAACCAAGCTTGGAACGCTCACCGCTTTATCTGACCCCTTGAAGGTGCAAAGCATCGCGGCGGGCCTGGCAGCATGCGCGACTTCCCTCAATGCCGCCCATAACGACGTAGACGTTTTGGTCGCGAACCAACGAGACTTTGCGGCGGCGCTGTCGATCGGCATGCATCCGCGTTTTGTTGAGGAACTGCGGTCGGATGCGACTTTGAGGATGATACATCGCTGCCCAAATACTCATATTCCCACGGCGGAAATCATCAACAACTCTGATCTGCAAGCATTCGCGGTTCCAGCCTGAGGAAGTCCTCTGTTGCAACCCTCGTCAACTCTGGCGCGATCGCATATTCTGTATGTCGATGCGTCAGACGTGAGAGGGACAGCGCATGGATGTTTTTATCGCGGTGCTTCTGCCTTTGGCCGTTGTGGTGATTATGTTCAGTCTTGGCCTAGGGCTTACACCAGCAGATTTTCGACGAATTGCTGAGCGTCCGCGCGCGTTTTGTATCGGCGCGCTGAACCAGATCGTCCTGCTTCCTTTGATTGCCTACGCGATCATTCTGATCTTGGGATTCACCTCTGAAACCGCCGTCGGGATCATGATCCTTGCGGCATGTCCTGGCGGGGCGGCAAGCAATATCATCACGAAACTAGCAAACTGGGATGTCGCACTTTCGGTAACACTGACTGCCACGTTCAGCTTAACCTGCGTGGTGACCATACCGCTCGTTCTTGATTTCGCCGTGATCCATTTTATGGGGGCCGCTGCGCCAGAAATCGACATTGCATCCACGGCGATCACGGCCTTTTTGCTGACCGCATTGCCGATTACTCTTGGCGTAAGCCTGCGCGCTGCGGCACCGACAGCGACGGCTGCAATCGCGCCTCTTCTGGCCAAGGTGGCGGTTGTGCTTTTTGTCGGAGTCATTGCAGGCGCGATCATGTCTAACTGGCAGGTTGTGACAGACAATTTCGCACGACTTGGGTTGGGAATGTTTGCTCTGGTTGCCGCTCTGTCGATCATCGGATTTGTCGTGTCACGTTTGCTCAAGGCGTCTAACCGAGAGGCAAAGACCATCGCCATCGAGACCGGCGTTCAAAACGGGGCGTTGGCGTTGGCAATCGCTGGGCTATTGGTTGCGAATGGCCCAACGTTCAACGCCTATGCAATTCCAGCCGCGCTCTACAGTGTTGTTTGGCTTGGAGCGGCACTTCCGGCTTTCTTGCTTCTTGCGAGATACCGGTAACTGGAATCGGGCCGTTCCATCCTCTAAACCACAACGACATTGCCACGCTTGCGACCTGTCTCGACATAGCGATGTGCCTCGACCAAATCGGCAAGCGGGTAGGTCCGATCCATCACGGGTGAAAAATGGTTCGTTGATACAAGCGCGAGGATTTCTGCCAGTTCCTCACGATGGACCTCGGGTTTTGACATTCCGGCTGCGGCAAACTTGGCTTTTTTGCTGCCAAAGAAACCGGTCAGGATCATGTCATGCAACAGTGCGAGTCCAAGCACCGGGCATATATAACGCCCGCCCTTAGCCAATGCGGATTTGGCAGCTCTGAAAGAAGAGACTCCAAGCGTGTCAAAGACGATATCGTAACCGGCACTGCTCTTGAGTGGGTCTTCAGCCTTGTAGTCTATGACCTGATCAGCGCCGAGAGATTGGAGCAGTTCTGCATTACGCGCGCTTGCGCTGGCAGAAACGGTTGCTCCCAATGCTTTAGCGAATTGAATTGCCGCTGTCCCAAGGCTTCCGGAGCCACCCAAGATAAGCACATTGTCACCGGGCTGAACCTGCACCACACGGGTCAGAAAGTGCCATGATGTCATGGCGCCATCACAGAGCGTCGCGGCGTCCTCATAAGTAACAGTGTCTGGCTTCACCAGAAGGCTACCGCTTTCATCAATGCAAATGTGTGAGGCATTCGCGCCAAATTGCAGGCCGGATTCACCAAAAACTGCATCACCGACGCGGAACTGGGTGACATTATTCCCAACAGCGATGACGTCGCCGGAAAAACAGGTTCCGACCAGTCCAGATCGTGGGCGCCTTAATCCAAGAAAAAGCCGGGCAAACTTAGGTCGACCAGCTCGCATCATACCATCAGCGCGCGACACGGCAGAGGCCCTAATTCGGATCAGAATTTGACCTTCAAATGGTGTTGAAACGGAGCGCGATATTGGCTTCAGAACTTCGGGGCCACCGTAGCGGCTGACGTCCCAGGCATTGAATGTCGTTTCCATGATGATCTCCTTTGTTGAATGAGTTCGGAGATAGTGGATTTATTTTGTTCCGATAATTGTCTAAACTGAACCATATCGGTTCAAAAACGTTACGTTGATCATGGATTGGAAATCACTTCCCGCCTTTCTTGCTGTCGCCCGTTCGGGGTCTCTTCGTTCAGGTGCTGATCAGATCGAGGGCAACCACGCCACTGTGCGCCGCCAGATCGAAGGCCTGGAGGCGCAGCTTGGCACAACACTCTTCCGCAGAAACGCAGCCGGGCTGACTCTCACAGCCGCCGGGCGACGTCTGCTGCCACAGGCGCTGGAGGCCGAGGCGGCGCTGCTTAAGGGCTTCAGCGCCGTAAAGGGTCTTGATCGCGAAGCGTCAGGGCGCATTCGGCTTTCTGCTGATCCGCTTACGGCGCATTATATGCTTGCGCCGGCGTTGGCAGAATTCGCTGCACTCTATCCGGAGATCGAGATTGAACTGAAACTGTCCTACTTCATCGACTCCATCGAAAACGACGAGACAGACGTATCAATCCGGCATGTGCTCGAGGTTGATGAAGACGCGGTTGGCAGGAAGCTATTCCCTTTGTCTACCGGGGTGTTCGCGTCGCGAGAGTACATTGACCGGGCGTTGCCGAATGCAGGGCCAAAGGGCAAAGGGCTGACCTGGATTGGGTATGGCGACGTGCCAGAGTTGCAGTCGATGATTGATGCCACGCCTTTTTCACACGCACGCGTGCGCCACGTGGTGCAGGATCCGCAAATGCACCTTCACCTCGCACGGCACGGTTCTGGCATGACGTTTATTGCCAATTGGGTGCAAACCGTCTTTCCCGAAATACAGCGGGTACCCGGCACCGAAATGGATCAACGCCGGTCCACTTGGATCCTTCTTCACGGCGGATTGCGCCGCGTGCGTCGCGCACGATTGCTCGTTGATTACTTGTCCAGCTCACTGCTTGAGCGCCGGGCAGATTTCATTGGCCAATAGGGTGAGCAGAATGGTGGGCGACCCTGGAATCGAACCAGGCGTGAGTCTCCTCGAGGGAGTTACAGTCCCCTGCCACACCTTGCGGCCTGTCGCCCATGTGACGCAAAGCGCGACACGAACGCCCAAATAACGAGGCCTCTTTGTCCGGTCAAGCGGGAAAAGGCCTTGAAAATTGATTGTTGAGGCTTGGCAGGGGCGCGGGCGCGGGGTAGGGCCACATCCATGGCAAAAAAACCGAACTGGGTGATCGATAAGGAAAAAGCACGCAAGGCCGAAACTGTTTGGTTGTTTGGTCTGCATGCGGTCCGTGATGCGCTTTTGAACCCTGCGCGTGACAAGCTTCGATTGGTGGTGACGAAAAACGCGGCTGACAGGCTTGGTGATGCGATTCCGCAAAGTGGTATGACGCCCGAGATGGCGGATCCGCGCAAGTTCACAGCTCCGCTTGATCCCGGCTCGGTGCACCAAGGTGCTGCCCTTGAGGTTAAACCTTTAGATTGGGGGCCGCTGGTTGATATCGCTGTCGAGGGGGGGCTTATTCTTATGTTGGATCGCGTGACCGATCCGCACAATGTCGGGGCTATCTTGCGTTCGGCGGAGGTGTTTGGCGCGCGTGCAGTCGTTGCTCCATTGCGCCACGCAGCCCCCGAAACAGGGGCTTTAGCCAAAACAGCGTCCGGCGCTCTAGAGCGGCAGCCCTATCTACGGGTCAAAAACCTATCGACGTCGATGGAAGAGCTTCGCAAGATGGGTTACCGCTTGATTGGTTTGGACGGCACCGCCAGCGAGACGCTGGAAGAAGCCTTGCCACCTAGCGGGCCGATTGCACTTGTTTTGGGTGCCGAAGGGCCGGGATTGCGGGAAAAGACCAAAGAAACCTGCGACCAATTGGCAAAAATCGCGTTTTCAGGCGAATTTGGTTCGCTCAACGTCTCAAATGCCGCTGCCGTTGCCCTATATGCTACGAAAGCGACGATGAAGAAGACCTAAGAAGAAGGCCTGATGCCAAGTACCAAGATTGCCACCTGTTGTTATTGCGGCGCGCGCGCGGCTTTGTCATTGCGTGGCAAAGAGCGGCATGAATTGGCCTGCTCGAACTGTGGAGCGCCGCTGCATGAAATGAAAAACATGCCTGTCGGTCACGGTGGAGAGCGCGAGCTTGTGCGTCCGTCGCCAATCAGGTCGCAAGCACCTAAGTCAAAAAAGCATCGTCGTGAGCAGCCAAAGAGGCGCAAAAAGAAAAAGGGTTTCGCGCAGCGGTTCTTTGAAGACGCGTTTGAAGAGGCATTTGATGCGGTCGAAGACGTCTTTGATATTTTCGACTAGCCCGCGTAAAATGTTTCAAATGATCACGGCTTTTGCATGTCGGGTCACAAGGATGCGAAGTGGGTTTCGCACCCGCGTGTTTCCCCCCATCCTTATCCCACCCTCGACGCACGGATAAGGAACCAAAACATGATCACTCGCCGCACTTTTCTTGCTGCAACCGCAGCACTCCCCACCGCCAGCCTGTTTGCAACACCTGCTTTGGCGGCAAAACCATCTGTTTATGCAACCGACGGCATTGCCATCAATGGCTATGACCCGGTCGCTTACTTCACTATGTCCAAGCCGGTGCAAGGCGACATGGCCTATGCCTCTGATTGGGAAGGCGTGAAAATGATTTTCGCAAGTGCTGAAAACAAGGCGATGTTTGATGCCGATCCAGAGAAATTTGCACCAAAATATGGTGGATACTGTGCTTATGCCGTCTCCAAGGGAGGCACTGCTACGACGTCGCCCGATGCTTGGACTGTCTTTGAAGATCGCCTTTATCTGAACTTCAACACGACTGTGCGTGGTATCTGGAGCGAAGATAAGCCGGGCAATATTGCAAAAGCCGATGCCAACTGGCCCGGTGTCCTTGCTTGATTAAGGCTTTGTTCACATGTTTGCGAAATGCTCTTCTTTGAAGGCAAATCGTCCCCAAATAAGAACAATGGGTCGGGATCGGAACTCTCGATCCAAGTAACTGTCCCTCGTTCCAACACTGGCGCCCGTTCGTTTGAGCGGGCGCTTTTTTGTATATCGAAAAACGTGAATGTTTAGGCAGCTTTTCCTGCCACGGCGCTGATTGCGAACGTTTGTTCCGTCGGCGCTGAAAATTCGGATCAGCGTTGTTGGCGGCTTGGAAGAGTGGGTATTTTGACCCGCTGCACGCGCTTGGTCGAATGAAACACATAAGGTAGTGCAACACGCGTGAAGGAGATTTTGATGCTCTACGATTTGTTTGATACGGAAATTTCGCCGGTGTTTGCCTCTGTTTTGCTTGGGCTCGGGCTTGGCGTAGTCTTTGGTGCAGCCGCGCAGATTTCGCGCTTTTGTCTGCGTCGCGGTGTGGTTGAAGGCCCAGAGCGGGCTCAAGCCGCTGGCGTTTGGGTGACTGCATTGATCGTAGCACTTCTTGGCACGCAGTTTGCATTGTTGCGCAGCGGGTTGGATTTCTCCGAGCACAGGTTTTTCGTCTCAGACATTCCGGTTGCAGCCATAGCGCTTGGCGGCCTTCTGTTTGGCGCAGGGATGGTCCTGACCCGCGGTTGCGTGTCTCGACTCACAGTGCTTTCTGCGACCGGTAACTTGCGTGCAGCCTCTGTTTTGATCGTCTTTGCGATCGTTGCTCATGCCACACTGAAAGGCATTCTGGCACCGTTGCGTGTCTCGCTAGGCTCAGTGACAGTTGACGCAGGTGCTGTGTCCTTGGCAGATCTGCCGGGTGGCGTGCCTTTGTGGACGGCTTTTCTTGTTTTCGGTCTAGGAGCTTTGGTGTGGCGGTCAGGCGCCAAGCGCACCCACCTTGTTGCAGCAGCCATTATCGGTGCTTTGGTGCCGCTTGGTTGGTTTGGTACCGGCGTTTTCCTCTACGATGATTTTGATCCCATCGCGCTGACATCGCTATCTTTCACCGCACCTTGGGCGGACACAATGTTCTGGACGATTGCCTCTAGCGCGATCCCGGCTGGGTTTGGTGTTGGACTCGTTGGCGGTGTCTTGGCAGGCAGCTTTTTGTCTGCGGCCACGCGTGGGCAGCTTGAGCTTCAAAGCTTTGAATCACCTCGCCAAACGCTGCGCTATGTTTCAGGTGCGGCGTTGATGGGCGTTGGCGGCGTTCTTGCGGGCGGCTGCACCGTTGGCGCAGGTCTTTCTGGCGTTCCCACACTGAGCTTTGCGGCCATCTTGGGCCTGATCGCGATCGTCGTCGGTGCGCGCGCTGCGGACCGGGCCTTGCGTCATGCGCCAAACGCGGCGGCGGTTGCTGCGGAGTAACGTCAAAAGCGCGCTGACACACCCGTGATCATGCCAAATCTCGACAAGTCTGCTTTGCCGCGTTAGCACCGTGCAAAACAAGGCTTGAGGCATTATGAGTTTTCTTTCCAAGGTTTCGCGGGCGGTTGCGTTGATCACAACGCTGGTTGTGTTGGGAGCTTGCGGGACTATTCCACCAGAAGACCGCCCGATCCCATCCGAACTTGAGATTGCGAAACTGGCGGAAGGCATTGTCGCATTGGGCCCTGATGTGGACCCGGATGAGGCGATGCGCGCCGCGCGCATCTCATTCAATCATACGCGCGAATTGGCGATTGCCTATGAAATCGTTGATGGGCCTATGGTGCACAACACCAAGGTGAATATGGGTCTTAAACCGCGTGGGCTATGCTGGCACTGGGCGGAAGACATGGAAAAGCGGCTTAAAGCAGAGAACTTTGAAACACTGGTAATTCACCGCGCGATTGCTAATGCGAATAATTTCCGCATCGAACATTCGACCGCAATCATCTCGCAGCGTGGCGATGATATGTACAAGGGCATGGTTGTTGATCCTTGGCGTCTGGGTGGGACACTGACGTTTAATCCTACAGCGTCTGATCCTGACTACGATTGGTTGCCGCAAGCTGTTGTGCACGAGCAAAAACGCAAAGAAATGCGCGCAGCGGCGCTTCGCGAAGCGCGCGGAATCTGAAGGCAATTTAAATTAGTTACTGAAAACGGCATGGCCGCTGCACTGCGGCGTGAAATTTTTGTTGACTTTTTCATGGTTCACGCTGAAAAATCAGGGCATATTTTCACGACAGGCGGTGGAATCCAACGTGTCCCTGATTCAGTCCTTTGAAAGCCTAGGCGCGGACCTGCGTGCGTTGCGTAAATCGCGAGGGCTGACGTTAACGGATGTGGCCGAGCAACTTGGCCGCTCTGTTGGGTGGATGAGCCAGGTCGAGCGCGACATGTCTCAACCGACGATGCCTGAGTTGAAACATCTTGCCGATGTGCTGGGGGTTTCGGTTTCGACGTTTTTTGGTCGCTCTCCCGCACTTCCCGGCGAAGAAGGTATCATCGTGCGCAAAGACGCGCGCCGTCCGATTGGGCACCGTGCTCAAGGTCTAAGCGAAGAATTGCTGTCGCCCGATCTTACGGATGACTTTGAGGTCATTCACTCAGTCTTTCGGGCCAACACCGAACGTAAAACGCCGGTTAAGCGTGACACCCAAGAAATCGGCTACATCGTCACTGGCGAGTTAGAACTGACGATCAACGGTGCCGTCTACTCTTTGACCCCCGGCGACAGTTTCCGCATTCGCGGCGAGGCCTATTGCTGGGCCAACAGAACACAATCCCCCTGCGTTGCGATCTGGATTATCGCTCCGCCGGTTTATTAACGGAGTTATCGAGATGTCAGACTTTCCCACAACCGCGCGGGTTGTAATCATTGGCGGTGGCGCGGTTGGCACCTCGACGCTTTATCATCTGGCCAAGGCTGGTTGGTCTGATTGCGTTTTGCTCGAAAAGAACGAGCTGACGGCGGGGTCTACGTGGCATGCAGCCGGGAATTGCCCGAACTTTTCGAATTCTTGGGCGATCTTGAACATGCAACGCTATTCGCTTGAGATGTATCGCACGCTAGCCGAAGACGTTGGTTATCCGATGAATTATCACGTCACGGGCGCGCTGCGTTTGGCGCATACCAAAGAGCGGATGCAGGAGTTTGAGCGTGTCGCTGGCATGGCGCGTTACCAGGGTCTTGAGATTGATATCCTGACACCTGAACAGATGAAGGAACACTATCCATTCCTTGAAACGCATGATCTTGCCGGGGGTCTGTGGGATCCGCTTGATGGTGATATTGATCCTGCACAGCTCACCCAAGCGATGGCCAAGGGTGCGCGCGATCTTGGCGCGAGTATTCAGCGGTTTTGCCCGGCGACAGGTGTGACACAAGACGGTGACGGCTGGATCGTCCACACCGACAAAGGTGATATCGCCTGTAAATACGTGGTGAATGCTGCGGGTTATTATGCAGGGCGCGTGGGCGAATGGTTCAAGCCGTTCGGCGGACGCACGGTGCCGATGACGGTGATGAGCCACCAGTATTTTCTTACCGATGAAATCCCGGAAATCGCAGATTGGACCAAAGAACACGGTCGCAAACTGCCGATGATCCGCGACGTCGATAGCTCGTATTATCTACGCCAAGACAAAAACGGGCTGAACCTTGGGCCTTACGAGCGCAATTGTAAGGCGCACTGGATTACGGCAGATGATCCGATGCCCGAAGACTTTAGTTTCCAACTGTTTCCAGACGATCTTGAGCGGCTTGAGTGGTACATTGAGGATGCAATGGAGCGCGTGCCACTGCTGGGCACGGCTGGCGTCGGCCGCAACATCAACGGTCCGATTCCATATGCGCCGGATGGACTGCCGATGATCGGACCTATGCCTGGCGTGAAAAACGCCTTTGAGGCGCACAGCTTCACCTTTGGTATTGTTCAGGGCGGTGGCGCTGGCAAGGTTATGGCCGAATGGATCACCGATGGCGTGACCGAGTGGGATATGTGGGCCGTCGATCCGCGACGCTATACCGATTACACCGACGCGCAGTATTGCTTCGACAAAGCGCTTGAAACCTACGGGCACGAGTACGGTATGCACTTTCCGTGGAAAGAATGGCCAGCTGGACGCAACAAGAAGCTTTCGGCCTGCGATGCAAAAATCCGCGAGTTGGGCGGTCAGATGGGGGCCTACAACGGCTGGGAGCGCGCCAACTGGTTTGCCAAGGCCGGTGACGACACATCGATTGAAGCGACCGAGACGTGGAACCGCACAGGCCCGTGGGAAGTCCGTGTGAAGGAAGAGGTCGAGGCGGTGCGCGACGGCGTTGGCGTGCTTGATCTGTGCGGTTTCTCGCGTTTTGCTTTGTCAGGCGAGGGCGCTGCCGAGTGGCTGCGTGGCACCGTTGCGGGGGCGTTGCCCAAAGTCGGGCGGATGAACCTGTGTTACTTCGCTGATAAACGCGGTCGTATCGTGACCGAAATGTCGTGCATTCGTCATGGCGAGGATGACTTTACTCTGATCACTGCTGCGGCTGCGCAATGGCATGACTTTGAGGTCTTGTGGCGGACGTTGCCCGATGGGTTGACGCTGACGGATCAGACCCGCGAGATGGGTGTTTTGATGGTCACGGGGCCAAAGGCGCGTGAATTGTATGAAAGCCTTGGGACTGAAGCAGATTTGACAACTGGATGGCTGACGCACCAGCCTGCCAAAGTGGCGGATATCGATTGTCACATCGCGCGCGTCAGCTTTGCAGGCGAACTTGGCTGGGAGATACACGCAAGCGTCGATCAGATCGCAGCGCTTTATGAGGCGGTCATTGCTGCCGGTGCTAAACCCTTTGGCATGTGGGCGCTGAACGCGATGCGTCTTGAAAAAGGCTATCGCACTTGGAAAGGCGATTTGACCAGTGATTACAGTTTGCTGGAAGGCGGCCTCGAACGCTTTGTGCGCCTTGAAAAGCCGCAAGATTTCCCGGGCAAAGCAGCTTTGTTGAACGAGAAGCAGCAAGGCGTAAAGAAAGGTTTCGTCACTCTGACCGTAGAAGCGGGCGAAGCGGATGCACCTTATATGTCTACGCTTTGGCATGGTGGCGAAGTTGTTGGCGAAACTACATCCGGCGGCTGGGGCTACCGCGTGAACAAATCGATTGCGCTTGGCATGCTGCGCGCTGATCTGGCGGTTCCGGGCACTGAAGTTGAGGTCGAGATTTATGGCGAACGCTTTAAGGCGCGCGTCGAAGAAGATCAGCCCCTTTGGGATCCTGCAAACGAGCGCATCCGCGCCTAACTCCATCGGGGCCGGCGGCGTTGGCCCTAGTTACACGATGCTGGCCTCAATGGCCTTTCACGAAGCGGATTTGAACCATGAGCACTCCTACTTCCCACGCACGCTGCGTCATCATCGGTGGTGGCGTTATCGGCACATCGATTGCCTATCACCTTGCCAAGATGGGCTGGTCTGATGTGGTTTTGATGGAGCGCAAACGTTTAACCTCTGGCACTACGTGGCATGCCGCAGGTCTCATCGCGCAGCTCCGAAACTCTCCTAACATGACAAAATTGGCAAAGTATTCTCAGGAGTTATATGGAGACCTAGAGGCGGAAACTGGTGTTGCCACGGGCTTTAAACGCTGTGGCTCGATCACTGTGGCTCTGACCGAGGCGCGTCGTGAAGAAATTTTGCGCCAAGCCTCGATGGCCCGCGCGTTTGGTGTTGAAGTCGAAGAAATCGACGCCGCCGAGGTCAAGAACCGCTATCCCCACATTGAAGTCGGCGATGTGAAACAGGCCGTGTGGTTGCCCCTTGATGGACAAGGGGATCCCGGCAATATCGCACTTTCGCTTGCCAAAGGTGCACGCCTGAACGGAGCCAAGACGCTTGAGGGTGTGAAAATCACTGAGATCTTGCGCGAAGGCGCACGTGTCACTGGCGTCAACTGGGAGACTGAAAAGGGTGAGTCAGGCCATACATCATGCGAGGCTGTGGTCATCGCCTCTGGCATGTGGTCGCGCGACGTTGGGGAAATGGCGGGGGTGAACATCCCGCTGCAAGCTTGCGAACATTTTTACATCGTCACCGAAGGCATTGATGGACTTTCACAAATGCCGGTTTTGCGTGTGCCTGATGAATGTGCGTACTACAAAGAAGATGCTGGAAAAATGCTACTTGGTGCCTTCGAACCTGTGGCCAAGCCATGGGGTATGAACGGCATTCCCGAGAGCTTTGAATTTGACCAACTACCCGAAGACTTCGACCACTTTGAACCGATTCTAGAAGCCGCAGTTGAACGCATGCCGATGCTGGCCGAGGCGGGCATTCACACCTTCTTCAATGGGCCCGAGAGCTTTACTCCTGATGATGCCTATCATCTTGGGCTTGCACCGGGGGCTGATAATATATGGGTTGCCGCGGGCTTTAACTCTATCGGCATTCAATCGGCGGGCGGTGCTGGTTCTGCTTTGGCGCAGTGGATGGATAGCGGAGAGAAACCGTTTGATCTGGGCGACGTGGATGTTAGCCGGATGCAGCCGTTTCAGGGGAACAAAAAATACCTTGTCGAGCGCGCGACCGAAACGCTTGGCCTGCTTTACGCCGACCACTTTCCTTTCCGACAAAAGGCCACTGCGCGGGGTATTCGTCGCACACCTTTCCATCATCATCTGCTGAACGAGGGCGCTGTGATGGGCGAATTTGCGGGATGGGAGCGGGCGAACTGGTTTGCTAATGAAGGGCAAACGCCGGAATATGAGTACGCGTGGGGCCGCCAGAACTGGTTTGAGAATTCAGCCGCTGAGCACCGCGCGATCCGCGAAAACGTTGGCATGTACGACATGTCGTCGTTCGGCAAAATTCGGGTTGAAGGCCCAGACGCATGCGCGGCACTGAACCGTATTTGCGGCAACGATGTTGACGTAGCGCCGGGGCGGTTGGTCTACACACAGTTTTTGAATGTGACAGGTGGCATCGAGGCCGACGTGACGGTCACCCGGTTGAGCGAAACAGCGTATCTTGTGATTTGCCCTGCAGCGACGCGGCTTGCAGATCAAACATGGATCGAGCGGCACATTGGCGATTTCCGCGTCACAGTCACCGATATGACAGCCGCTGAAGCAACGCTGGCGATCATGGGGCCACGTGCCCGTGACCTGATCGAAATGGTCAGCCCAGATGATTGGTCAAACGAAGTGCACCCGTTCGGCCATGCGCGCACGGTGGAGCTTGGCATGTGCCATGCGCGTGCGCACCGCGTGACTTATGTGGGCGAGTTAGGCTGGGAGCTTTATATCTCGTCCGAAATGGCAGGCCACGTGTACGAGACCATCCGCGAGGCCGGGCGCGCGCTTGATCTCAAGCTGGTGGGCCTGCACGCGATGGACAGTTTGCGCATCGAAAAGGCCTTCCGCCATTTTGGTCATGACATCACTTGCGAAGACAACGTGGTGGATGCGGGGCTTGGATTTGCGGTCAAAACGGCCAAAAACGACTTCATTGGTCGCGAAGCGGTCTTGAAACGCAAAGAAGAGGGGCCAAAATTACGCATGCTCCAATTTAAGCTGACAGATCCCGAACCTCTCTTGTTTCATCACGAACCGATCGTGCGTGGCGGCGAAGTTGTTGGCTATCTGTCCTCTGGCAACTATGGCCATACGCTTGGTGCGGCTATTGGGCTTGGCTATGTGCCTGCCGAGTTTGCCAAGGAAACCGACGGCTGGGAAATCGAAGTCGCTGGCATGCGCATTGCCGCAGAGGCATCTTTGCGTCCGATGTATGATCCTAAGTCTGAGCGGGTAAAAGTTTGAGCAGGCGGGCCGGAGGACGCGCTGCACGCGTAGCCTTGCGGTCCGCTCCATTGGCTGACGATTTGCGCCCGGTCCGGCCGGGAATGAAGGGCGGGCACTATCGGCCTTTGTCTGACGCAGATGTGCAGCGTATTCATCATGCGGCATTGGATGCGTTGGAAGAAATTGGCCTGAGCCAAGCTCCGCCCTCAGGTGTTGAGGCGATGGTCGCAGTAGGTGCAATCCAAGGCGATGACGGGCGGTTGCGGTATCCGCGAGCGTTGGTGGAAGACATGCTGTCCAAGGCTGCGCGCAACGTTACACTGCCTGCGCGCGATGAGAAATTTGATCTGCATCTGAAAACAGACAGCGTACATTTCGGCACGGCGGGTGCAGCTGTTCACATGGTTGATCCAGTCACTTTGGAGTACCGTGATCCGTCCACGCAAGATTTGTACGATGCCGCGCGCCTTGTGCAGCATCTTGATAATATTCACTTCTTTCAGCGCCCTTTGGTGTGTCGCGAACTGACCGATAATCTTGAGTTGGACCTGAATACAATTTACGCGGCTGTTTCGGGGACGCAAAAGCATATCGGTACGTCTTTCTCAGAACCAGATAACGTTGCGCCTTCGATAGAGCTCCTTCATCAAATTGCGGGTGGAGAAGCGGCGTGGCGGGCTCGGCCGTTTGTCCTCAATTCAAACTGTTTTGTCGTTCCTCCAATGAAGTTCGCCGAGGAAAGCTGTATCGTGATGGAGAACTGCATCCGCTCAGGAATGCCAGTTTTGCTATTGTCTGCTGGGCAAGCCGGAGCAACGGCTCCCGCCGCGATTGCGACCGCCATAGTGCAAGCGGTTGCCGAATGCTTGGCAGGTTTGGTTTATGTCAATTCAATAAATCCGGGCCATTTGGCGGTTTTCGGCACATGGCCTTTTGTCTCTGACCTGCGCACGGGCGCGATGTCTGGCGGGTCGGCGGAACAGGGTTTGTTGACTGCAGGATGTGCACAAATGCATCGGTTCTACGGCCTGCCCGGCGGGGCCGCAGCGGGTATCTCGGACTCCAAACTACCGGACATGCAAGCGGGTTGGGAGCAAGGGATCACCAATGTGATGGCCGGCCTTTCTGGGCTGAACATGGTCTACGAAGCGGCTGGCATGCATGCCTCGCTTTTAGGGTTTTGTTTGGAAAGTCTTGTCATGGGCGATGATATTTGCGGTCAGGCGCTGCGCGCGGTGCGCGGTATAGAGGTGACGGAGGACACCGTTTCGCTTGAGACGATGCGCGCCGTTTGTCTTGGTGGGCCGGGTCATTATCTGGGCAGTGATCAAACACTTGCGCTGATGCAGACCGAATATACCTATCCGGCGGTCGGCAACCGGATGAGCCCAAAAGAATGGGAAGAGGCGCAAAAGCCAGACCTATTGATAGCCGCAGCCGCCCGCAAAGAAGAGATATTGGCCGAGGCGCCCTGTCAGATTGCACCCGATTTGGACCGTGCCATTCGAGAACAGTTTCCTATTCGTTTCTAAATGCGTCTCAGCCCGCACCCCGACACAATTGTAAGCCGATGAAAGGGTGATTGCGTGCAACGGCGAATCCGAAGAAAAGGAGCGCAACAAAAAGGTGGTGCCAATGAGTTTTGATCGATCTGTGAAAATTGCCCCGTCTATTCTGTCTGCGGATTTCGCGGATTTTGGCCGGGAGATTGAAGCCGTTGAGGCAGAAGGAGCGGATTGGATTCACGTGGACGTTATGGACGGGCATTTTGTGCCAAACCTGACGTTTGGCCCACCTGCGGTGAAAGCATTTCGTCGTCATGTGAAAACGGTGATGGACGTGCATTTGATGATAGCTCCAGTTGATCCCTACATCGATGCTTATGTCTCGGCGGGTGCAGACATTTTGACTGCACACATCGAGGCCGGCCCACACACCCACCGCACGCTTCAGGCGATCCGTGCCGCTGGTGCCAAAGCTGGTTTAGCGCTTAATCCCGGCACACCTGTTGAGACCGCCGCGCCTTTGCTTGATCTGTGCGATCTGGTGTGCGTGATGACGGTAAATCCGGGGTTTGGCGGCCAAAAATTTATTCACAGCCAAGTAGAGCAGGTGCGCAAGCTGCGCGCGATGATTGGCGATCGGCCCATTCACATCGAGATTGATGGAGGTGTTACTCCGGAAACTGCACCTTTGGTGGTTGAGGCGGGTGCAGATGTTTTGGTAGCTGGATCGGCTGTCTTTAAAGGTGGGTCAGTGGCCAACCCGGCCCCTTATGGCGAGAACATGCGCGCCATCCGAGCCTCGGTTTCCTGAGTCGATTCAGATAAGTGCGCGGCGGATCAGGTTAAGGCCGATCAATGCGAAGACGCCCAAGAGCACTTTGCGAAACGCCTCTTCTGACAGCTTGCCGCGTAGCCTTGCACCAAGTGCCATGCCGCCCCACGTGGGTAGGATCAGCGCGAGTGATAAAAGTGCCAAGGGGCCGGTCAGAAATCCTGCTGCGACGTAACCTGCGAAAAGTGGCAGGCTTCCGGTGAACAAGAGCAAACCTGTTGCGCGCACGAATTCTTCTTTGGGGGTGTCACGCGCCAAAAGGTAAATCATGATCGCGGGCAACCAAATTGAAGTGAGGCCGCCCAAAAGACCGGCGCCGCTTCCAAAGCCGATTTGCGCCGCGCGATCCCATTTGTCAGCAATGTGGGGGGCCCACCGGCTGATGTTGATCGCCACAAAAATCAAAACAGTGGCGCCTAGCACGCCCATCAACAATTGGTCGGACGCCTCAATCGTGGCAGCCAGCGTCAATGGAATGCCAACGACCATGCAGACAATGAAGGGCCAATAGCGCTTAGTTGCGTCTTTAATTGCGCCCGCGCGCCACATCTGGATCGCGTTGGCCGCGAAAATCGGACAAAGCGCACATGCGAAGGCGGTGCGTGGATCGGTAAGGAACGTCAAAATGCCAAGGACGGTCATGGGCAGGCCTACCGAGGCGATGCCTTTTACACCGCCTGCAAAGAAAAATGCTGCAAAAACAATCCATAAGGCGGGAAGAGCGTCCACTTACGCGACCATCGCCTCGGCCTTTTTCAGATCGACCGAAACCAGTTGGCTGACGCCTTGTTCGCCCATGGTGACCCCAAACAAGCGGTCCATGCGCGCCATTGTGACTGCGTGGTGGGTGATGATCATAAAGCGCGTTTCTGTGCGGCGGCACATCTCATCAAGAAGGTCGCAAAAGCGCGTGACGTTGGCATCGTCCAGTGGCGCGTCGACTTCGTCCAGCACACAGATCGGGGCAGGGTTGGCCAGGAACACCGCGAAGATCAGTGCAAGGGCTGTCAAGGTTTGCTCGCCCCCCGAAAGCAGCGAAAGGACCGACAATTTCTTGCCCGGGGGTTGGCACATGATTTCCAGCCCGGCTTCAAGCGGGTCGTCGGATTCCACCAGAACAAGCTTGGCTTCGCCACCGCCAAAGAGGTGCTTGAAAAGCATCGAGAAGTTGGAATTAACCTGCTCGAACGCTGTCAAAAGCCGCTCGCGGCCTTCTTTGTTCAGGCTGGCGATGCCAGAGCGCAAAGCAGCGATCGCGGCTTCCAGATCGGCCTTTTCGCTGACCAATGTGTCGTGCTCTTCTTCGACTTCGCGCGCGTCTTCTTCCGCGCGCAGATTGACCGCGCCCAATGCATCGCGGCTACGGCGCAAGCGCATGACGTCGGCTTCGATCTTTTCAGCAGAGGGTAGAGACTCAGGGTCAGCTTCCAGCGATTCCAATAGCTTGTCAGGCGTCGTTTCTTGTTCTTCGGTAATGCGTTCGGCTGCTTGGTCCACAGTTTCGCGCGCGGCTTCTGCGCGGGCTGCGGTCGCGGCACGGCGTTCGCGCGCCTCAGAGGCTGTGCGTTCGGCGTTGCGTTCAGCTTCTTTGGCGTCGCGTTCGGCGGTTTCTGCTTCGGCCAAATTATCGGCGGCGGCTTTGCGGCGCTCTTCTGCAGCACTTAGATCATCGGCCAAGGCGGCGCGTTCACCAGCCAAACGCTCCGGTGCGCCGCGTGCTTGTTCAAGTTCCGTTTCGGTTTGTGTATGTCGCTCGGCAAGTTCTTGTACGCGCGTGCCAGCATTTTTCAAACGCTGCTCCCATGTCTCGCGTTCGTTTGTAATTTCGGTGAGGCGGCGCGTGCGTGCCTCGCCTTCGCGCTTAAGTTCATCATGAGCCGAGCGGCGTGACATCATCGTCATGCGTGCGGCTTCAACAGTCATTTTCACGTCGTCGGTGGTGGCGCGCAATGTCTCAAGATCATCCAGTTCGCCCAATGCCGTTTGCGCGTCTTTCATCCGGGTGCGGGCTGCAGTTGCCTCGTCACCATGGCGGCTGACAGCCAGTTCTGCGGCTTCGCGTTTGCCGGATGCTATGTTGCGGTCAGCTTCGGCGCGGCTTAGGGCGCGGTTGGCTTCGGCCATCGCGTGGTCTGCTGCGCGGCGGGCGTCACGGGCTTGCGCAACGTCTGCAAGCAGTTGTTCCATTTCGGTTTTTAACAGATCATGCGCTCTTGCCGCGCCATCGGCGCGCGCGCTAACTTCTTCCAGATCATGCTTTAATTCTTCCAACCGATTGAGTTGTTCCAAACGCAATGCGGCAGCGGATGGCGCATCGCCAGAGCCTGCGCGAAACCCATCCCAGCGCCACAAGTCGCCTTCAGCAGACACCAATCTCTGCCCGGGTTTCAGATCGCCTTGGAGCTTTGGGCCATCCGCGCGATCAACCAGGCCAACTTGACCCAACCGGCGCGCAAGAACCGGCGGCACGTTGACATAGTTCGTCAGCGCGGCCACGCCTGTTGGCAGGTCTTGTGCCTTTGAATATGCGGGCAGTTCTGCCCATCCAGAGGCTTTGTCAGCACTTACAACCGGCGCGCGCAAATCATCGGCCAAAGCCGCGCCCAACGCTTTTTCGTACCCCGATTTGACCGACAACAGATCCATGATCTGCCCACCTTCGGCTGTGTCGCGGTCAACTAGACGGGCAAGTGCTGCAACCTCGGCCTGCAGCGCTTTGACTTCGCCCTCGGCAGAGGCGCGTTCGGCGCGGGCGTCGGCCTCGCGACCTTGCGCGCTTTCACGCGTGTCATCGGCGCTGACCAAGGCAGCTTCGGCAGTGGCGGCTGCTGTTGCCGCTGTCGCCAAGGAAGCTTCAGTCACGGCGAAAGAGTTTTGAGCTGTCTCCAGATCGTCGGCGGCAGATTGCGCTTCGACGCGTGCGGTATTCTCAGATGCCTCACTGCGGGCAAGGGTGGTCTGGGCGTCTTGCAACAGGCGTTCGGCGGATTGATGGCGCGCTGCAAGACGCGCAACATCTTCGGTCAATTGACTAAGCGCGTTCTCGCGATCCTGCAAAACACGCGCGGCGTCATGCGCCTCTTCGGATGCCGCTTCAACGGCTTCCTCGTGTCCTTCGCCCGCTGTTTCCAAGGCGGTGGCCTCGGTTTTCAAGGCATCGAGCGTCTTTCCAGCGTCAAGGTTCAAATCGGACTCGCGCGAGGCATCTTCGCCCAACTGTGCGATCCGCGCCTCAAGCGTTTCAATTGTTTGAATCGCGCGCGCCTCGTCTTCCTCCAGCGTTCCAAGACGTACCTGTAAACGGTTCAACACCGCTGTCGCTATTGCTTCTTCTTCGCGCAAAGGCGGCAACGCCTCTTCCGCTTTTGCACGCAGCCCTGTTGCTGCGCGCGCCTCGCGCTCTGCTTCAGAGGCTTGCTTTGTGCGCTCGGCCAAATCTGCTTCGGCAGCGGTGCGCGCTGTTTCAGCTTCGCGCCAGCGCAGGTACAACAGTAGTCCTTCTGCGTGGTGGAGTTCGGTTCCAATTTCGCGGTACCGCTTGGCTTGACGCGCTTGGCGTACGAGCGATGCCAGTTGTGCGGCCAACTGTTCGATCACATCGTCAACGCGTGTCAGGTTGGTCTCGGCCCCCTTCAGTTTCAGTTCCGCCTCGTGGCGACGTTGATAAAGCCCTGAGATGCCAGCAGCCTCTTCCAAAATGCGCCGCCGCGCTTGGGGCTTGGCGTTGATCAATTCTGAAATCTGTCCTTGCCGCACAAGCGCGGGTGAATGGGCACCAGTGGACGCATCAGCAAAGAGCATTTGCACATCGCGTGCGCGCACATCCTTGGTGTTCAGCTTGTAAGCTGAGCCAGCGTCGCGCGTGATGCGGCGGAAAATTTCTAGCGTGTCGGTATCATTGAAACCCGCAGGCGCCAGCCTGTCGGAGTTGTCCAGCACCAGTGACACTTCAGCAAAGTTGCGGGCAGGGCGCGTTGACGTGCCCGCAAAGATCACATCTTCCATCCCTGCGCCGCGCATCGCCCTTGGCCGGTTTTCGCCCATCACCCAACGCAAAGCTTCCAGCAAATTGGATTTGCCGCAACCATTGGGGCCGACAACGCCCGTCAAACCATCTGCAATGATCAAATCTGTTGGATCGACAAAGCTTTTGAAGCCATTGAGTCTTATGCGGTTAAATCGCAAGGGAAGATCCTTTGAAGGTGATTCCGGATCGTAAGTCTCAGACGGTGGGCAGGTGGTGTCAACGGCTGACCCCAAGTGAGAGTGTAACTTAACGAGTTATCCACAAGATATTGCGAAATTTTGCCCCTTGTCGGCATACGGCGGCACACTATCTTTTCAAAAAACTAAATCGGAATAAGACACGAATATGCTACTTGGACTTTCCGGCTCATTGCGCCGCGCTTCAACCAACACAAAACTCCTTCGCGTTGCTGCCCGCCACTATGGCGGCGAGTTCCTTGAGGCGGATTTGCATCTGCCTTTGTATGATGGCGATCTTGAAGAGCGCAGCGGGATTCCTGCTGAAGTTGAGGCTCTGGCGGATCAGATTGCAGAGGCAGACGCGGTTGTGATCGCAACGCCAGAATACAATCAATCTCTGTCGGGTGTTCTAAAAAACGCGCTGGATTGGGTGAGCCGGGTGAAAGCCAAACCTTGGGATGACAAACCGGTCGCTTTGATGTCAGCGGCCGCAGGGCGGGCAGGGGGCACGCGCGGAAATTATGCATTGCGCCTTGCGATGACGCCATTTCGCCCGCGACTTTTGACAGGGGAAGTTTTGCTTGCTGCATCGCATACAGCGTTTGACGAGTCTGGTGCTTTGGTTTCTGAGCAGTACGACGATTCTGTGAGGGTTTTGATGGCGACTTTGAAATCGGAAGTTTTGCGCCGGTAGGGTTGCGCCGCGTTTGACTGCGAGAAAGGGGCGCTGCCCCTCTTGGCCATTTGGCCAATTCACCCCGAGATATTTTTACCAAGAAGAAAGAGAAAATCGTCTGGAATGGCGTTGTTTTGATTCAAGATGAGATCGCACATTGTGTGGGCGATTTTTGGAGCCATGCCAAAGCCGATTTTGAAGCCTCCGTTCGCGATGAAGTGGTTGGGGCGGTTTGGCCAAGGGCCCAACAGAGGCGCGCGGCTGGCAGCGCGGGGGCGCACACCGGCCCATCGGGTCAAAATTGCCGCGTCTTGCAGGATCGGAATGGTTTTTCTTGCACGCTCTACAATCGTATCAAGTTGGCTATCCGTGGTGGTCGCAGCGTCAAAGCTGCGCTCAGAAGTTGAGCCAACAGCGACAGTGCCATCTAAATGGGGAATAATGTGCAGCCCGTCGGCGAACACCTGTGGTCGGCCGACCGCGTTACACCTTAAAAGGGCCGCTTGCCCTTTTTCACTCCCCCCGATGTCTTGATCAAAGTGCTTTGAAAGATCGCGCAGCCCTTGCCAGCCTGTCGCCCAAACGGTCGCGCCTTTTTCAGGGGCTTTAGTGAGAATGGGCACACCGCGTGATTTCAAAGCTTGAACCAGGCTTTTGGTAGCGTGGTTTGGGTTCACAATCGCCGAAAGCGTATCGTGGAGATATAATCCTGTGGGCGAGGGCAGATTCCACGCGCCCGCGTCGCGCGTGATTTGCCAAGATGCGGCAAGGCCCCAACGCGCTTTGGCGTCTGTTTTGCGCTCTGTTGCTAAGGCAAGGCCGCGTTCGTTCATCAGAGGCTGTACGCGCCCAATACGGGCATAACCGCTTGTAAGACCTGACGTTTCATCAACTGAACGCCAAAAGTCCTCTGCCATCAGTAGGCTCTCTAACTGATACTGTTTCTTTGCATTCCAGCGATCCGGCGTGTGGGGTTGCAGTGCACCGACGATACCACCCGAGGCGCCCGATCCTGCGCCATTGGGATCGATAATCTGCACTTTGGCACCGCGGTTTGTCGCTTCCCATGCGATCGACAGACCAAAAATGCCTGCTCCGCGAATTGTCAGATCATATATCATTTCTCGTGCAGAATAGAGGACGATCTTGCATTGCCAAGGTGCAGCGCGCGCGTCACTTTGGCCGCCTGGAGGACGCGCGCGTGACGGAGACATCGCCAAAGCTGGAATGGACGAATGGCGTGCCCGTCGCGCAGGCGTTTGACGACCCGTACTATTCGCTTGCTGATGGTGTGAACGAAACGCAGCATGTGTTTTTGGCCGGCAACGATCTTCCGCAGAGGTTCAGGCCTGATTTCCACATTGCCGAGCTTGGATTTGGTACCGGGCTGAACTGTCTTGTTGCCCTCTCTGCATGGCGTTCTGCGAAAATCGGTGGGCGACTGCATTTCACTTCTTTTGAGCGATATCCCATGCCACTTAAGGACATGAAGGTTGCGCATGCCGGATTTACCGGCATGCCGTTTTTGGCCGAGCCGATATTAGCGCAATTAGAGAACGGGTGGCAGGCTGTAACGGATGACCTGACGCTTAACGTCATCATCGGAGATGCGCGCGAAACGCTTCCCGATTGGGCTGGTAAAGCGGATGCTTGGTTCTTGGATGGATTTTCGCCGGCTAAAAACCCTGAGTTGTGGGAACCGATGCTTATGTCGCAGGTTGCGCGCCATACGCACGATGGTGGGATGTTCGCGACCTATACCGCAGCAGGGGCCGTGCGGCGCGCTCTAAGCGACGCGGGTTTTGAGGTGGAACGTGTGCCGGGGTTTGGACACAAACGGCATATGACCAAAGGGCGGCTCGCGTGACGGAACAATCAAGTCGCCTTGGGATTACGTTGATGGTCTTCGCGATGCTGGTGTTTGCCACGCAAGATGGGATCTCGCGTCATTTAGCGGCTGAATACAACCCGTTCATGGTTGTGATGATCCGCTATTGGTTCTTCGCCGCTTTCGTCATCGTAGTTGCCATGCGCAAGGCTGGTGGCATTCGGGCGGCAGCAGCGACCAAACAACCAGTGCTGCAAATTTCGCGTGGGTTATTGCTCGTTGCTGAGATTTGTGTCGCGCTTTATGGTTTTGTTCTTATTGGCCTTGTCGAAAGCCACGCGATCTTTGCCGTTTACCCTTTGATGGTTGTCGCGCTTTCTGGACCAATGCTTGGCGAAAAGGTGGGCTGGCGGCGCTGGGCGGCGATTGGTGCGGGCTTTGTTGGCATGATGGTGATCCTTGCTCCGGGCATGGGCGTGTTTCAGAAAACGGCGATTATTCCACTGATTTCGGCCGCCATGTTTGCGCTTTATGCGCTGATGACGCGCTATGCGGCGCGCTTGGACAGCACGGCGACTTCGTTTTTCTGGACCGGCACGACAGGTGCTTTTGCGATGACGATCTTCGGCTTAGCAACATGGGAGCCGATGACGCGCACGGACTGGATGTGGATGATCGCGCTTTGCATCACCGGCGTATGTGGGCATTGGCTTTTGATCCGTTGTTACGAGATTGCTGAGGCCAGCGTGTTGCAGCCGTTTGCCTATTTCCATTTGGTTTTTGCAGTGTTGGTTGGTGTAACGGTGTTTGGCGAAACGCTTGAGCTGAACGTCGCGATCGGAGCAGCCATCATCGTGGCGGCTGGCATATTTGCGTTGATTAGGACGAGACACGCAGAGCGCGGCTAAAGGCGTGCATAGCTGCCATGAGGGATGGGCAATTGCGCATCATAGCTTGGATTGCTAGGAAAAATTGATCAAAGGGAGAGGCGCGATTTATGGCTCATATCACTGAAATTGCGGATCTGAAACGTCTCTACCGCCGCCGCGTTCCAAAGATGTTCTATGACTATGCCGAGTCGGGAAGTTGGAGCGAGCAAACATTTGGCGAAAACACCTCTGACTTCAACGATCTCTATATCCGCCAGCGTATTGCCGTGGACATGACGAACCGTTCGACAAAGACGCAGATGATTGGTCAGGATGTGGCGATGCCGGTGGCTTTGGCGCCTGTAGGGCTCACTGGCATGCAATCTGCAGACGGCGAGATCAAAGCAGCGCGCGCGGCGGAGAAATTCGGTGTGCCGTTCACCTTGTCCACTATGTCGATTTGTTCGATCGAGGACGTGGCCGAAAACACAGAAGAGCCGTTTTGGTTTCAGGTCTATACCCTGAAAGACGACGAATTCATGGGCCGTCTGATGGAGCGTGCGCGAGCCGCAAATTGCTCAGCTATTGTGATCACCGTTGATTTGCAACTGATGGGGCAGCGCCACAAGGATATCAAAAATGGCCTTTCAGCGCCGCCAAAGCTGACGCCCGCATCAATTGCCAATTTGGCCACCAAAATCCCTTGGGGTCTTGAGATGCTTGGTACCAAGCGACGTTTTTTTGGTAACGTTGTCGGTCATGCCAGCGGTGTGAAAGACCCAAGTTCACTGTCTGAATGGATTGCTGAGGCGTTTGATCAATCCTTGAACTGGGACCGCGTGAAACAACTGATGGACATGTGGGGCGGCAAAGTAATCCTGAAAGGGATCATGGATGTTGAGGACGCAAAACGTGCAGCAGAACTTGGCGCGGATGCGATAATCGTTTCAAATCATGGGGGGCGTCAGCTTGATGGCGCGCTTTCGTCGATCCGTATGTTGGAACCGATTATTGAGGCGGTTGGGGATCAGGTAGAGGTTTGGCTGGATAGCGGTATCCGCTCGGGCCAGGACGTGCTGAAAGCCCGCGCGCTTGGAGCCAAAGGGACGATGATTGGGCGGGCCTTTGTCTATGGGCTTGGGGCGATGGGCGAAAAGGGCGTGACTAAATCGCTGGAAATCATTCACAAAGAGCTTGATAATTCGATGGCTTTGGCCGGAAAGCGTGACATTGAAGACGTGGATCGAAACATCTTAATGGTGCCCAAAGGCTTTTCAGGCGATTGGAGCTAGCGAAGCCACAGTGCGTCTTTCGTTAACCCATTGTTAACAGCTGCGGCACTTATGTCGCGGTTTTGCACTTAAAACAGCCTGTTTCTTGCCTCTTTCTTGCCGCATTTCGCTTCACTGACTATAAGGATCTCATGAAGAGTGTGAGCGTTGATCGATTTGCTTCGTATGGCGTCGCGGTGGTTATGGCCTTTGCGGCCCTGCCCGCGTTCGCGTCTGATCGTGTCTCGCCTGATACCCTAGAATTCCCGACGGAAACGGCCGCTTTGATCGCCGTGACAACGGCGTTTTTTCAGGCAGCAGAAAACGCGGCAACTGCGCCTCCCGTCCCGAACCGTACTACTATTGGGTTGCCGCAGATCGTTTCTCCGGCTCGGGTCGAAGCGAGTGATCCTGCGTTTGAGATGATGACCAACCACGGTGCCGTGCAACATTTGACCGGGTATCGCATCAACTGGTATCCTGTGTCGCGTCTATTGGGCACCGTCGATTTCATGGGCACATGGGGCAAAAACCGCAATTTGGTTTGTGGCTATGTGAGTTGGGACTTAAGCGCGCCCGAAGCTCCGATGCTTGAAAACCTTGATGTGACTTATGTCGATCTGGCTGAGCTGAAATCGGAAAAGCCACATAGAGTGCACGCTATCCTGCTTGAGGCCAACTGCGCCTTTGGAGCAGTTGACGCCAATTTCGCGTTCTTTGAGCCTGTGCACTAGTCTTTCAGCTCTTCCAGAAGTTCGGCAATCATCGTCATGCCGGCACCCCAACCTTGCTCCATACCTTCCATCGCCCGCGCAAAGGCTTCGTTTTGCTCGTCGCTTGCCTCGTGTGGAATCCAGCGCAGGGTCAGCCGTGTGCCTTCGCCTTCTGCTTCAAATTCGACTTCGGTCAAAAAAGTACGTGGCCACTGCGGCATCATTGGGTTGTCGATAATGTTCCAGTCGGCGTCGCAGTTGGACATCAGCATCACGAGCCGCGCAGGCGGTTCAACCTCTGTATACTCCATGCGCTGATACATGGATTGATCACCCATGCGCATTTCGTTGATCCACAGACCGCCCGGACTTACTTCAAAATTGTGGATCGCAGTTTCAACTCCGGGGCCATACCAACGTTCAATCAGATCCGCTTCGGTCCATGTGCGCCAGACAATAGCAGGCGGAGCATCAAAGCTATGTTCCATGACGAAAATTGGCAGATCGCTCATTTGATTTCCTTTTTCTCAGTTTACTCAATGGTAATTGTGCTTTGACGTTACTTAAACGCGCATTGGTTCAATCTTGGAACCCGCAAAAATGGGTTCAATGGATTGCGCAATACAATCATACAACAACCCCACACGTTTCAGGCGGCGCGCGTCATCGCTTGCGTGAAAATGTAAGACGCGTTGGATCGCTGTAGAGTTGGGAACGCGTTGGAGCGCGGGATCACGATCACCAATACAAACGGGCAGGACCCCCTGAGCCATGCCGGCCCGGATTGCCCCTTGCAAAATTTGCGCATCTGTTGCTGTCAAGCGCATGTGCGCTCCCGGGTTCATGCGTTGGCGTAGTTGGCGGGTAAACGAGGGGCCTTGCGCGACATCATCTTGAAACTGCACCCACTCAGTCGCGGGCGGCGGCGCGGTCTTTGACTGATAAGCAGCATAGTTCAAGCTGCACAGTGGGGTGGCGCGATCTTGGGCATGTGGATTGGCATCAAACCACAGCGAAACGGTAGGCTCGCTGTGAACCGGGCCGGGTGGCAAGCGCCCAGAGATGCGAAGTTCGATCCTTGGATGGTCGCTTAGAAACTGAGGTAGAACATGTTCGGCCAAGCGCTGAAGCATCCAGTTGTTGCCGGCAAGCCGCAACACACCCGCAGCGCCTTCGTGCATATCATCAAGCGACTCACGCATGTGTCCTAACCGTGCTTCGATCCGCAACGCGTTCTCGATCACAATTTGTCCGGCCTCTGTTGCATCAAACCCGCTCTTGGACCGTAAGAAGAGCGCGATCCCCAGCTCGTCTTCTAACGCATTTAACCGTCGCCCAACCGTCGTTTGGTCCATGACCAAAAGGGTTGCAGCCGCTGTAAGCGACCCACCACGGCTTATTGCCAAAACAATCTTGAGGTGATCCCAGTCGGCTTTCATCGAATCCTGCAAATTTGCAGTATTCTTATGCACTATTTCTGCTTAAAAACCTATCCACTTTCTGACCAAGCTGACCAAGGCGCCCGACATAACGCCATTTGGAAATGCAACTTTACCTGGGTCGAGGAGAACTATTTTATGAAATTGCACGTCTTTATGGCGGCCGTTGGCGTGGTTGGACTTTTGTCCGCCTGCGCGCAACAAGAGGAAGTGACCATGGTCAAACCTCAGCCGACGTTCGATAAATTTGGCAATGGATCATGCGACGAGGGGCTTATTTATGTGCCCGGCGCAGATGTCATTGATCCATGTATTCCAGAGGATGAATGCGAACCTGTCTATGACTCGGCCGGAAATGTTCTTGAATGCCTCCCGATATTTGAAGTTCAAGAAGACAATGGCAGTGGTACGACCGGTCGGTCCCCAACCGGTGCGGCAGGCGGGCCATAAAACAAAGCAATTTGCGCCGCGTTTGCTTCCTTACGCGGCGCAAAAGAGTGGATCGGTTAATGCCGGGGGAAGCGCGCCACAGATCTGTGGCGAACCGATCCATTTTTCGCTTCCCAAACCCGTTTTTCCATCCTATACGGCAGCCTTACTGAGCGGACACCCTTGGAGGCCGCTCGCAACTTGATATTTTGGAGAAAACCCATGGCAGGACAGGTCCCAGACCTAAGCGCCTTGGTACGGACGGGGACAGGCAAGGGGGCCGCCCGCCAAGCTCGTAGAGACGGGCTCGTACCAGGCATCGTATATGGCGGCGGCGAAGATCCGCTTCCGATCAATATCCCTTACAACGTACTGTTTAAGAAGCTGAAGGAAGGTCGTTTCCTTTCAACACTTTATAACATGCAGGTCGAAGGCCAGGACGACGTCCGCGTCATCTGCCGGAACGTGCAGCGCGACGTTGTGAAAGACTTGCCGCGGCACGTCGATTTCATGCGCCTGAAGCGCACCACCAAGATCAACCTTTTCATCGGCGTAGAAGTCGCTGGTGAGGACGACTCGCCGGGCATCCGTGCTGGCGGCGTTCTGACGTTGCTACGTCCGGAAGTTGAATTGGTTGTGACCGCCGGTGATATTCCTGAAAGCATCACAATTGACATCAGTGCGATGGAAATTGGAGATACGATCACGATTGCTGACGTTGACCTGCCTGCTGGTTCGAAACCAACCATCGACCGCGACTTTGTAATCGCGAACCTTTCCGCTCCTGCGGCCTTGCTCAGCGATGACGAGGAAGAAGGCGAAGATGGTGCAGAGACAGCCGAAGACGGTGGCGAAGACGCAGCCGACGGCGCCGAAGAGGGTGGCGAAGAGTAAGCTATACGTCTTTGAGAACATTCGAAACGCGGCGCACCTTGCGCCGCGTTTTGTCTTTCTAGGGTTTAATTCGCCGGCTGTGGCCCCCATATACGTGGAAGAGGACCAACCGATGATGACTTTGTCGAAATCTGCCCTGACGTATTTCCTGTCGCTCTTGCCACCGGAACGGATTACCCGCGAAGCAGGACGCGTGACTGTTCACGCCGATATTGGCGATGCTGTTTGGCACGCGCGCGGCAATTTTTGGATCACTGCAGCCCCTGAATTTGAGTCCGCACAGCGCAGCGGCGTAGTGGGACAAACACTTCACTGATGAAGTTTAAAGCTTTGGGATGCCGCCCTGCATGACCGTCAGGAACCAATCGGTATCGATGTTGCCACCGCATAAGATCACGGCGACTTCTTTGTCTGCCATCTGATCGCTTTCCTGCATCAACGCAGCCAGAGGGGCCGCTCCGGCACCTTCAGCCAGATTGTGTATATCACGGTAATAGATGCGAATGGCTTCGGCGATGGCTTCTTCGCTCACGGTGACGATGCGCTCTGCGCCCGGCCCGTAGATGTCCAGCGCTTCTTGAACGGGTACACGCACCGCCATGCCATCGGCAAAGGTCTGGGCAGCATTGGTTTCGATCAAGCTTCCGCTTTCCGCTGACAGCTTAGCTGTTTGCGCATGTTCACTAACAACACCGACAATTTTGGTGTCCAACCCAAGGGCGTCGCGTGCAGCGATACACCCGCAAATGCCCGATCCACAGCCGATCGGCACGTAAAGCGTGTCTATTTGGGGCTGCGCGGAGAGCAATTCGTAAGCATAGGTCGCCACACCGCGCACTAGTTCTTTGTGAAACGGCGGAACGATAAACAGACCCTCGGCTTCAGCGATGCGATAGACCTCTTCGCGTGCCTCATCGAAATCAGCTCCAAAGATCTCCAGTTCTGCGCCAAAGGCCTTCATCGCCTCATTCTTTTCAACCGAGTTTCCCTCGGGTGCGTAAACCAGCGCGCGTAGGCCGGCCGCGGTTGCCGCGCGCGCCTGAGATTGGCCGTGGTTACCGCGCGTGGCGGTGATTATGCCCGGACAATCGGGTTGGGTGCGTTGCAGCCAGTCAATGAACGTGATGCCGCCGCGCACCTTAAACGCCCCTGTGGGCCCATGATTTTCGTGCTTCACCCAAACTTTGCAGCCCAATCGTTCCCGTAACTGCGGCCAAGCGTATTGAGGTGTTGGCTGCATATGCTGCGCGACAAGAGCGGTCGCCTCTTCAAGCTCTGCACGCGTGAATATCATGAAAGGTCGCTCCATTTCAGCTGCGTGTTCTTGTTCAATGCGCGGGTCAGCGTTTTGCCGATCACTTTCTCAAACTCGTAACCTGCAATCTCGCCTGAACCGGGGCGACGGCCCCAGATGTCGGCCTCGGTGATCACATGCCCGGCCTCTAGATCACGGTCGGCAACAACGGATGTGCGGGCAAAGCGATAGACTGCCTCTTCGGGGCCGGTGCGGCTTTTGGTGTTATGCAACGCCGTGTGAATTTCGCGGCTTCGGTCAATCAGATGGCGCAGCTCGGAAGGGTCCATCGAACAGGAAATGTCCGGCCCGTCACGATAGCGGCTATCGGTGAAATGACGCTCAAGGATCGAGGCGCCAAGGGCGACAGCAGCAAGCGCCATTTCTGGTCCGATGGAATGATCCGAAAAGCCAACAACGGCGTTTGGGAACGCGTTTCGCAGGTCGGTAACACCGCGCAGCGATACGATTTCTGGCGGAGACGGATAGAGATTTGTACACTCGAGCAAGGCATAATCAATCCCTGCCTCGTTCAAGATCGCAACAGAACGCCCAATGCTTTCAATGGTTTGCATTCCTGTGGACATGATGATGGGCTTGCCTTTGGCAGCGATGTGGCGGATCAACGGAAGGTGGTCCGCTTCGCCCGAACCGATTTTGAAAGCGGGAACGCCGATATCATCCAGAAAATCCGCCGCTGCCCGAGAAAACGGTGTCGAGATATAGATTAGCCCCAAATCCTCGGTATGCTTTTTAAGCAATTTCTCATCGTCAGCTGAAAGCGCACATTCTTCCATCACCTGCCAGATCGATTTGCCGCCCGCGTTGGGAGGCAGAATATCCTTGGCCTCTTCAGTCATCTCGTCCCAAACAAAGTGCGTCTGGTGTTTGACAATCTCGGCCCCGGCTTTGGCCGCAAGCGTCACCATATGGCGCGCGACATCCAGATCACCGCCGTGGTTGATACCAATCTCGGCGATGACCAATGGTGGTTCTGTTGGGCCGATCAGGCGGTGGGCGATTTGCATGGGGTACATTCTCCTTGGCTGGCGTGCTTAAGGTCTACTTGGGATGGCGGGGGCCTTAAAGAAGGATTTGTTGCACGCATCTATGGGGGCTTGCCTTGGCGCGCTGAACCGGGTTCGGTGCGGGCATGGTTTCGCTGGTTCCGCCAAAAGCTGCGCCGCCCAGATATCGGGTGTTTTTGACGCTTTACGCGCTGCTTTTGCGTGCCGGGATGCCAGTGGTCTGGCGCTACTTTCGCAAGCGCGCAGTTAAAGACCCTGCTTACATGGAGCACGCGGAAGAGCGTCGCGGGCAAGGGGCAGCATTCAAGGCGGATGTTTGGTTGCACGCGGTGTCCTTGGGCGAAATGACTTCGGCGGCCCCACTGGTGCGCACGATTTTGGACGCAGGCTACAGCGTTGTAACAACGCATGCCACGCCCGCTGGGCGGCGTATTGCGGGCGAGTTGTTCGGTGCCGAGGTGGACAGTGGCCAGTTGGCGATCCGATACGCACCTTTGGATCTTCCCGGCTATTGGGATGCATTTTTTGCAAGCACAACGCCCAGCGTAGGTTTGGTTATGGAGATGGAGTTTTGGCCAGCGATGATCGAGGCCGCGGCGCGGGCTGGTGTGCCATTGTGCCTGACCAACGCGCAGGTGCCTTCTAAATCGCAGGTGCGGGCGCAGCGACTGAAAACGCTGACGGGAACGCATCCGGTTGCACGGGCTGCTGCGGTTTTTGCCAAATCACCTCGTATGGCGGAGCGGTTCAAGGCGCTCGGGCAAACGCAGGTTCTGGCGTTGGGTGAAACGCGGTTTGATATCCCCCCGCCCGCGCACCAGCTTGCTGCTGGAGACAATTTTCTTGCGGCTTTAAAGCGGCCTGTAGCAACCTTTGCAAGTGTGGTTGAAGGCGAGGAAGAGACGTATATTCAGGCGCTTAAGGCGATTGCTGTGCCTCCTTTCGTGATTTGGGTGCCACGCGCCCCCGAGCTGTTCGAGCCAACTGTGACCCGTCTGAGCGAGGCTGGCTTTCGCGTTGCGCGGCGCTCAGAAGTCTTGGATGCGGACTTGAACCTCACGGGGTCCTTGGAGAATATCGACATCCTTGTTGGCAATTCCTTTGGAGAGATGTTTTTCTATTTGCAACCTGCCAACGCCGTTGTAGTTGGCGGCGGTTTCGTCGAAAAAGGGGCGCACAACGTGATTGAACCATTGGCCTTGGGCAAACCTGTGGTGACTGGTCCACATGTTTGGACGATCGAATACCCAGCCGTCGAAGCGAAGGCGGCAGGGGTTCTGACGGTATGCGATGGGCCAGAGGCATTGCCATCAGTTTTGGAAGCGGTGCTCGACGATCAAGGCAATTTGGCCGCCGCCTTCCATGGCGAAAATGCTGGGGCGTCAGCGCGCATTTTTGAAATAGTTGCAGCACACTTAAAGGAGCGATCATGAAGCTTTTCGCAATCGTTCCTGTGCGCAGCGGGTCAAAGGGCTTGCCGGGCAAGAACCTGAAACGCCTTGGCGGTGTCGCGCTATGGGAGCGGGCTGTGGCACATGGCTTGCAAGCAGGGGCAGAGGTGTTGGTCACCACCGATAACGTAGATATTTTAGGGCAGGGTGCGCGGGAGGGCGTGAGAATTATTGAGCGTCCAGCGGAACTGGCGATGGATGCCACGCCGATGGACCCGGTAATGATGCACGTCTTGGAGCACATCGACGGACCCGCGCAGGTCGTTTTGTTACAACCCACGTCACCAATGCGGATCCAAGAAGACATCGCAGCCTGCGTCGCGCTGCACGCTTCGGGGCGGTTCGACCTTGTCAAAACGCTCACAATGGCGGATGCGGGCATCCTAAAGTACGGCACCATGGAAGACGGGCGTTTTGTGCCGGTCTCTGACCCTGCCTATTGTTTCACCAATCGCCAAAACCTGCCGTCAGTGATGAAGCCCAACGGCGCGGTTTACGTTTTCGACAAAGACTGGTTCTTGCAGAATGGCGGATTTGCAACCGATCGGATTGGCGGTGTTGTAATGCCGCCTGAGCGCTCTTTTGATATTGATACGGAGGCTGATTTCGCGCGCGCCGAAGCTTTGCTCACCTAAAAATCACCAACTGCACATTGCAGGCAGGTCACGTCATTGGCGCGCCACATGTCCACCACGCTTTGACGGTCATCAACCGCAAGCAGGATGGATTTCCCCTGCTTTCGCAGCGTTTCAAGAATTTCCAGTTTGATTTCGGTGTCCGGCCTGAAATCGCCTTTGGGCCGCATCAGCAATGTGTTGAACGGGATTTCGTTCCAGACCAACCATCGCTCGGTAAGCTCGCGGCTTTCTTCACCGCGCCCCGACACCAAGATCAACTCGTGCTCATTCGCAGCCCATAGCGTTTTATAAAGCGCAACGACCGGTGGATTGGGTGTGTCGTCTCCCATAAGGGCGTTGAACGACTTCCAATCGGGACGCTCTCCATCCAAATGTGGGCGGCGGTGATCAATCAGCGCAAGTGTTCCGTCGATATCAAAGAGAATACAGCTTTTCATAAGCGGACGTTTTAGTCGACGCGACCACGCGGGTCTATCAAAAGGGCCATGATCCAGCCCGCGACAAAGCCACCAAGATGCGCTTCCCACGCCAGAAGCCGGTCCATTGCAAAATAAAGTGCAACATTAAGCCCGGCAAGCAGCAACACGGCCCGCGCCACGGGCCACAGGCGCTCTTGTAGGGTAAAACGGTCAACATAGTCCCATGCCAGTATCGCCCCTGCCAAACCAAATAGCGCGCCCGACGCACCAACCATGGGGCGTAGGTTCTCTGCCAAAAGAGCGAATCCGGCGGCCCCGCCCAAAAGGGACGCCACATAGAGCAACACAAAGCCTTTGGCGCTGACCCGATCAAGGACTGCCGCGCCTAGCGAATAAAGTGTGATCATGTTCAAGACCAAGTGCACGAGCCCCGCGTGCAAAAAGCCATACGTCAAAAACATCAACGTTGACTGAAACGGATAGTTGGCGCTCCAATTGTCGAGTAGTCCGGCCCAAAAACCAGCGTATTCATAGACAAGCGATCTGAACCGCGGGATGCCAAGAAGGTCAAAGTCGCCAAGTTGCAACACCGCTTCGATCGAAACACATATGGCGATGATGCTCGCAATAACCATATGGATACGTGGCAATTTGAGAGCTTTTTCAGTCATGAGAACGTACTGAGATTGTGCACAAAGACCATGTTTTCAAAGGCCGAGCATTTTGACGCGTTCGATGCGAATGTTAACTGGATCCTTTTAGGCATGCGCATGCTGCAACAGACACCAATCTTTATCGGTGCCTGAACCTTCGCTTTTGACTCATTCGCCGCCTTCAGCAGATTGCAACTTTTTAACTTGCTCTTTTGCTTCAGCGATTTGTGCTCGCTGATCATCTTCGGCTGCAACTTCAAGAGATTTTTCGAACTGCGCAAGTGCGTCCTTGTCGCGACCCAACTCAAGATAGGCTTTGCCCAAATGGAATTGCACGATGGCATCACCGGCAAGGCTTGCGGCTGCGGGTGCCAAATATTGGATCGCCTCTTCCGCTTCTCCGCGCCGGAACAAAATCCAACCGTAAGTATCTTGAAACGGTGGTACATCTGTACCCCGCAAACGGCGCGCAACATCGAATGCGCGATTTAAGCTTTGCTCATCCAAACGGTAGGTCGCCAAAAGGCTGGCCAAGTTGTTAGCAACAACCAGCGAACTGGAATCGGCCAGATACAAGTCCTCATAAATGGTAATGGCACCATCAATGTCATTGATACGCTCAAGAAATGAGGCTTTGGCCCACATCAGATCGCGCTGATTTGGGTCTCTTTCCAATGCGTCATCGATAATGGCCAGTGCTTCTTCAACTTTGCCTTCCACGCCCAGAACACGAACAAGCTGCATGACAGCGCGTGGTTCATTGCTGTTGGCGACGATCTCGCGAAAGGTTACTTTTGCTGCGTCAAAATCTCTTGTGGCAAATTCAGTGTTGCCAAGAACCAGCTTTGCTACCGTATCATCAGGGAAATCTTCGACAAGTTTCTGAGCAAGCGCCAAAGCTTCGTCGTTGTCGTTGTCACGCAGCCTTGCTTGGATCAGCGCGATCCTTGCTGATGTGTTGGCGTCGTCCGACTGTATGAGTGTTTCCAAAAAGGCTGTCGCTTCGGCGGCGCCGTCTCTACGAGCAATCCGTTGCAGCTGCAGGTTTTCGGCAAGCTGATTGGCCTGTTCGTTGTCTTGTCGTTTCAAGGTTGCTTCGACTTGTTCTACGCGCGACCAATCGCTTGTGCGCAAATAGATGTCGCCAAGGGCTGACAAAAGACGAAGGTTACCGGGCGAAGCGCGTAGCGCATTGATTAGCGCATCTTCCGCCGGGCGATACCTTTCTTCCTGCAACATCAATTGAACAAACCGCAGCGTTTCAGAAGGTCCGTTACCGGACGCTTCCACCGCCAGTGCCAATAAGTCTTGCGCAAGCTGCGTGTTCCCATTGCGTTGATGCGCTGTCGCCATCAGGCTCATGGCTTCTGCATCGTCGGGCTCTTGATCCAAGGCGGCACGCAATGCGTTGATGGCCTCGTCGGCTTGATCGCTTTCGATCAACCATTGTGCTGACATCTTCAAAGCGTCTGTATTGGAGCTGTCATCCGCTAAGACGCCTTCGATAAGCTGACGCGCGCCAACTTCATTGCCAACACTCAATAGCATTTTGGCCAGCGTGACCTTGAAGCGGTTGGTTTCCTCGCTAGGTTCGGCTTCGTCTACGACGTTTTGCAGCAGGGCGATTGCCTCGTCGCGCTCGTTTAAATCGAACAGGATCCCTGCCTTCAAAGCGCGGAAAAGATCGTTGTTTTCGTAGGCGGCGATCGCAACTTCTGTTTCGGCCAAAGAAGCGTCGTCTCCGCGGACCTGACGCAAAAATGCGATAAGCGAGACGTGTGGTCCGATTTTATCGCTTGCTGACGCCAGTTCTTCGCGCATGAACGCCTCGGCGTCGTCGGACTTGCCGCCACTGGCCAGCAGACGAATATATGCAGCCTTTACTTCTTGGTCGTCCGGAAATTGCGCGATCATGTCACGCAGGTGGCCTTCCAATGCGTCTGTATCGCCGCTGCGCTGAATAATCGATGCACGGACACGATAAAAGGTGCGCACGTTTGGTGAAAGTTTGATGGCGCGATCTGTTATTTCTAAGGCTTTGTCGAATTCTTGTTCGCTCATATAGCCTTCTATGAGAATACGCAGCAGAATCTGGTCATCTGGTTTGGTTTGAGCCAACTCTTCGGCTTTGCGCGTAAGGTCGCGTAACTGCGCGGCGTCTTGGTCAAGGACTGCTTGGCGGAACTGCATTGCCAGTTCGGCTACATCGCGACCCTCGACATTGGCATCGCCAGAAACGAGTTCTGCTGCGTGACGTTCTGCTTCGTCCCAATTCTGGGTTAGGATGGCCATTTCTACCAAAGCAAGGCGGGACGCATTGTCATCCGGAAATTCTTCGACCAAGCGCAAGTAATTTGCATAGCTTTCAGAAATGTTGCCATTGCTGCGCGAGGCCTTTGCATAGGCGAGGCGCGCTTCTTTATGGCTATCGTTCAACGAGAGCACGTTGCGGAATTCAACCAACGCGCGGGTCACATCCCCGTTGCTCAACAATTCAACGCCGCTTTGAAAGTGTTTTTCTGCGCGCTCTTCAGCTGAGTCACAGGCGGAAAGAGCTGCCATCACAGCAACCACACCCACGGCCCGGAAAAACTTCGAAATCTTCATGCGTGACACACTCCAAAAATGCCAGTGCGCAACCATAACAGGCTGCGCACCAATCAACTAGTACCTAGCGAGGAAGTGATTGGACTAGACGCCCGTACCGCGCACGACAACACCGACAGTGCGAGCAAGGATGCTTAGATCCTCAACAAGCGTCAAACGTGAGTTGTAATGGTCATCGTAGGCAGCACGATCTGCGAAATCCGAGGTGCTACGCGAGGTGATCTGCCACGCGCCAGTCATGCCAGGTCGCATGCTGTAATACGCTTGGCCTGGATAAAGCGCTTGCTGGCAAGGCATCATGGGACGCGGACCTACCAAAGACATATCGCCAGACAGGACATTGAAAATCTGCGGCAGCTCGTCAATCGAGGTGCGGCGCAACAAACGGCCAACAGCAGTGCAGCGGGGATCAAAAGAAAGCTTCTGCTTTGTTTCCCACTCAACTTTGGCGTCAGGATTTGCATTCAGGTAGCGTTGAAGCTGAGATTCGGCATCCACAACCATTGAGCGGAATTTCCAAATCTGGAAGCGCTGACCGTCCTTACCGATACGCTCTTGCTTGAAAATTGGTGAACCGCCGTCAGACAGAACAATAGCTAACGCAACAATCGCGAGGAAAGGGAGTACAAACGGCAAGCTTAGGAGTACAAGCGCCACATCAAAAATACGTTTAAACACCATGCGGTATGGACCGCGCGACTCCGCTTGCTCTGCAGCGGCAATTTTTGATGAAACCTCAATACGCGACGTGTGAACTGTCATACTTTATACCGAACCTGTGTCGGCTCCCTACACTCAAAACTCAATAACGCCGTTGTCATGAAACCGACATAACAACCATTACGGCTAACAAGGTGTTAACATCTGCACGTCTTCTGCGCAAAGGGGAACATTCAGAGCAAAAGCATCATATCGTGATCACAGAGTGAAAAAGGACACATATTGGGCAGAAGGCTCTTAATTTTCTTACTTTTCGGACTTTATTTGGCCGCAATATTGCCTAACTTCAGCAGAGAGTCGTTTTGATAGTGACGGTTTTTAGGGAACAATGGCGTAGAATTGGGCTTGCTGTTTCCAATTTGGATACAAGTTTACGGGGGGTGCTCATTGGGAAATGCCTTCGATTCGCACTTAAAACGGTAAATAATTGCAGAAATGCCGCAAACGCGACAAGATGCACCCAAGTTCGGCGTTGTATTCAGACACCGGCACATCAGATACGTATAACAAGCTACTGACCGAGTTAGTGAGATTATGACGAGTTCTGACCTTTATATGGAGTTTTTTGGATTCTCGGAGCGGCCCTTTACGTTGCTTCCAGATCCGGATTTCCTCTTTTGGTCCCGTGCGCACCGCCGGGCCTTTTCCGTACTTGAGTATGGTGTGCTAACGCGTGCACCGATCACTGTTGTGACCGGCGAAGTGGGCGTGGGTAAGACGACTCTTGTCCAGAAGTTACTTCAATCGCTTGATGACGACATTACCCTTGGGTTGATCTCAAACGCACAGGGTGGGCGAGGCGAGCTGTTGCAATGGGTGCTAAATGCGCTGGGTGTCGAGACGGATTTATCCGCGGCCTATGTGACGTTGTTCCAGCAGTTGCAGGATTTTGTGATTGAGGAATACGCTGAAGGCCGGCGTGTAATTCTTTTGATCGACGAAGCCCAGAACCTGTCTGTTGAAGGCTTGGAAGAGCTTCGCATGCTGACCAATATCAACTCAAACAAAGACGAGCTTTTACAGCTTATCTTGGTTGGGCAGCCAGAATTGCGTCAGATGGTGTTACGCCCTGAGCTTCGCCAGTTCGCGCAGCGCGTCACAGCGACCTATCATATTGCCTCGCTCGATCGCGCAGCGATTGCGGGCTATATCCAACACCGCCTGACCCATGTAGGCGGAACAGGTGCCGAATTTACCGCCGAGGCCATTGATCTGGTGCATCAGCACAGTCATGGCATCCCCCGTCTTGTTAATAAAATGTGTGATTTTGCAATGGTTTATGCTGCTACTGAAGAGCGCCGCGTCGTAGATGCGGCTATTATCGAAGAGGTACTAGAAGACGGTATCTTCTTGCCTGCCATCCAATCAACCGGGGAGGCAGCGGAATGAATTCGGATTTTGCCTTCTATTTTGAGCTGTTCAAAAAACGCATACCGGTAATGGCCGTCATTTTCACATTGTGCACAGTCGCTGGTCTTGCCGTCGCGCTGACGTTGCCACCGCGTTATTCTGCGGATGCGACACTTTTGGTTGAGGGCGCACAGATCCCGTCTGAACTTGTGGAACGTTTGGAAACAACCGCAGCAAGTGAACAGCTTCAAATTCTTGAACAGCGGTTGATGACGCGTGCAAACCTCATTGATTTGGCGCGGAAATTTCAGGTTTTTGCGGGTGAATCTGGTTTGAAACCAGACGAAGTCGTCGAACGGATGAAAGACCAGACGAATATCAGTATGACTGGCGGTCGCGATGCGGCGACCATCATGACGATTTCTTTTGATGCGCTTTCGCCCACAGTTGCTGCCAATGTCGTTAATGAATTCGTTACTTTGGTATTGGCAGCGGATGCAGAACGGCGTCTGGGTCAAGCTGGTCAGACTGTCGATTTCTTTGAGCAGCAAGTCAAAAACCTTGATGAAGTTCTTTCAAAGCAAAGCGCTCAGATCGTAGCTTTCAAGAACGCGAACAAAGATGCGTTGCCCGAAGGGTTCGAGTATCGCTTGGACAGACAGTCAGCACTTCAAGAACGGCTTAACCTGAGTGCGCGCGAGCTTGCGTCCTTGCGGGATCAAAAGGCGCGGTTTGAGGCGCTTGGTTCGGCCGAATCGTCGACTTCCGCGATTTCACCACTGCGCCAGCAACTTGCCGCGGCACAGGCCAACCTAAGCGGCTTGCGTGGCACTCTTGCTGAAAATAACCCCAGATTGGTTGCTTTGCGCGAACGAATTCAATCGCTGGAACAGCGTATCGCCGGGAATGCGCCTGTTGACTTGGACCAACCAAACACTGGTTCGGCAACCGTTTTGGAACTTCAGCTCGCGGAAATCGGGTCGTCTATCAAGTTTCTTGAAGAAGAAATGGTACGCACCGAAGCTGAGATTGCGGAAATCAGGAGCGCCATCGAGCGTACCCCTCCTGTTGCGATCCGGCTCGAAGAACTAGAGCGCGAGTACGAAAACACACAAGCGCGATATGCGGACGCTGTGAACGCGCGCTCCAAAGCGCAGACGGGCGAGATCATTCAAACCTCTGCCAAGGGTGAACGGATCACGCCGATCGAACAGGCAGTGGTGCCAGATGCCCCGACATCGCCCAATCGCAAGCTGATTGCTGGTGGCGGTATGTTTGCCGGCGGTGCTTTGGCAGCATTTTTCTTTGTGCTGACAGAGTTGTTGAACCGGTCGATCAGACGTCCGGTTGATCTGGTGCGCGGGTTGGGCGTTCAGCCGCTGGCGACCATTCCATATATCGAATTGCCTGGAGAGCGCAGAAAACGACGCGCCCTGACAGGTCTTGTGGTTGTCTTGATCATCGCTGCAATCGCAGCGTGCTTGTGGGCGGTGCATACGCAATACATGCCGCTGGATCTGCTCTTTGATCGCGTGATCGAACGTATTGGCCTTTAATTAGTCTTGGATGTGTAACTGATGGAAAAATTACAAGCAGCCCTTTCGAGGGCCCGCGAAAAACGCGAAACGGAAACTGGCCAGGCGTATCGCCCTGGACAATCATCGCGTTCGCGCTCACGACAATTGATTCAATCAGAGGCCATGTCTGCGCGTTGGTCCGAGATCCAGATGTTTGAACCATCGACTGCGCGCATGCAAGACGCGCGCATTTATTCCAGCGAAGTGTCTTCGGATGCGCAGCACTTTGATATCCTGCGCACCAAGCTGTTCTTGGAGATGCGGCGGAACGGATGGACGCGGATTGCGATCACATCAGCCACGGCTGGTTGTGGGAAAACGACGACTGCTTGTAACTTGATCGCGGGCCTTGGGCGTCAGCCGGAAAGCCGGGGCATCTTGTTTGACATGGATTTCCGTCGTCCTTCGGTTGCCAAAAGGTTTGGCGTCAAACCAGAGCTAAGTCTCGAGCAAGTTTTTCTTGGCGAGGTCGAATTTTCCGAACAGGCCAGACGTCTGAATGAAAACACAGCGGTTGCTATGACGAGTAACGCTGTTCACGATCCGGCGCGTGTGATCTTGCGCTCGCAAACGGCTGAGACGCTGGATCACATTCAGTCTTTTTATAAACCTGAACTGATGCTCTTTGATTTGCCACCCGTCCTAGTAAGCGATGAGACGCGCGGTTTTCTAAAGCTTGTGGACGCTGTTTTGATTATGGCCTCAGCAGAGAACAGCACCGTTGCACAGATCGACGAAGTCGAACGTGAAATTGCGCAGTACTGCAACGTGGCAGGCGTTGTATTGAATGAGTGCCGCTACATGGATGACGGCTACGGATACGCTTACTAAAGCGTATCCGGATATGAGCGTCTGCCCACCGAGACATAGGCCTCAAATCCGGCTTTAATGGCATCGTCATTGCTATATATGTTGCGTAGATCAGCCATGCGCGGCATTGCCATATTCGTCGCGATGCGTGGCAGATCAAGCGCGCGAAACTCGTTCCACTCCGTTAGGATCACGACCAGGTCCGCTTTGTCCGCGGCTTGATAGACGTCTGTTTCCCACGTGACATTTGGCAAAAGCGTTTCGCCTTCGTGTCGCCCCTGCGGATCAACCGCGTGCACCATTGCACCTCCACCAACAAGTGCAGGCACGATTGTCAGAGAAGGGGCGTCGCGCATGTCATCTGTGTTGGGTTTGAACGTGACACCTAGAATTGCGATTTTCTTCCCGTTAAACGAGCCGTCGCACAGATCGCGCAGCTTTTCGATCATCCGGCGCTTGATCGCTTCGTTGACAGTGATCACTGCCTCGGTGATCATCATCGGGCTGGCAAAGTCTTGACCGATGCGCGCCAATGCATTGGTGTCTTTCGGAAAACATGATCCGCCAAATCCAGGGCCGGCGTGCAGGAATTTATTTCCGATGCGTCCGTCAAGTCCCATGCCCTTTGAAACCTCTTTGACATCGGCGCCTGTTTTTTCGCACAAGGCAGCGATCTCGTTGATGAACGTGATCTTTGTCGCAAGAAACGCGTTTGCGGCATATTTGATCATCTCGGCGGATTCCAGATCAGTGATAACGATAGGAAAATCGCGCAGGAACAGGGGACGGTAAATCTCTTCCATCACCTTTTGCGCCTGTTCCGTTTCAACGCCAACGACAACGCGGTCAGGGCGCATGAAGTCATCAATCGCGGCCCCTTCACGTAGAAACTCCGGGTTCGACGCCACGTCAAATTTCAGCGATGGATTAGCCTGTTTGATCACCTCGGCCACTTTGCGGTTTGTACCAACAGGCACGGTCGATTTGGTCACCACAACGATGTAGTCAGTTGCGGTTTCGGCAATCTCTTTGGCAGCAGCCATAACATAGGTCAGATCGGCATGCCCGTCGCCGCGTCGCGTCGGGGTTCCCACACCGATGAATACTGCTTCTGCGCCTTTGATCGCGCTGGCCAAATCCAATGTAAAAGACAACCGCCCAGCTTCGACATTTTTGGCAAGCAGCGTATCAAGGCCGGGTTCATAGATCGGTATTTCACCGTTCTCAAGCCGCTCGATCTTGCTGGCGTCCTTGTCAACGCACACCACGTCGTGGCCGAAATCAGAGAAACAAACACCCGAGACCAAGCCAACGTAGCCGGTTCCAATCATCGCGATCCGCATGGGTTAGGTATCCTTATTCTTCATAGGCTTAGGCGCCATAATACTGTTTATACCAAGAAACAAATTCAGGGATGCCTTGCGCCAATTCGGTACTTGGAGTGTGTCCTGTTAGCGCCTTTAAAAGGCTGGTGTCCGACCAAGTGGCAGGCACATCGCCGGGCTGCATTTCCATCATGTTTTTGATGGCGTTTTGGCCAAGGGCCGCTTCGATTTCGGCAATAAAATCGCTCAAACTGTCAGGCTTTGCTTTGCCGATGTTCACGACACGAAACGGAGCCACTGGACTTAGGCTATCCGCGTCGGAGACTGGCGCACCCGTTTGGGGGATGGCGGCAGCCAATTTCTGAACAGAGGTCACCAGATCATCGATATAGGTGAAATCGCGTCGCATTTGCCCGTGATTGTAAACGTCAATTGCATCGCCATTCAGGATCGCCTTAACAAATTTGAAAAGCGCCATATCCGGACGCCCCCAAGGGCCATAAACGGTGAAAAACCGAAACATCGTAACAGGCAATCCGTAAAGGTGGGCATAGGAATGCGCCATCGCTTCGGTTGCCTTTTTGGTCGCGGCATAAAACGACATTTGCGCATCCACCTTATGCGTTTCGGCGTAGGGCATTGTTGTGTTTGCGCCATACACAGAAGATGTTGATGCCAACAACAAGTGTTCGGGTGGTGTGGTTCGGGCGGCTTCTAAAAGCTCAAACGTGCCTTGCAGATTTGCTTCGACATAGGTGCGAGGTTCTTCAATGGAAAACCGAACGCCAGCTTGCGCGGCCAGATGCACGACGATTTGCGGCTTGTGTGTGGTCATAGCGTCGGCCAACAGACCCGGCGTTTCAATTTTGCCTTCGATCTCAACGTAATTGGGCGAAGTTGCCAACATGGCCGCCCGGTCGCGTTTGAGCTTTGGGTCGTAGTAAGCAGAAAATGAATCCACGCCAATGACGCGCCAGCCGTCATCGAGCCAACGTTGGGCTGCGTGAAAACCGATAAATCCGGCAGCACCTGTGATCAGAACTGTCTTCATTTGCCGTCCGCCGCGACCTGTTTGAGGTAGGCGCCATAAGAATTCTTGGCCAAGGGCTTGGCGGCCTCCAACAGGTCTTCTCTGCTCATCCAGCCGTTTTCAAAGGCGATCTCTTCTGGCGATCCCGTCTGCAGACCCTGTCTTGCCGTCAATGTGCGTACAAAATTTCCAGCGTCCAGCAATGAAGCATGCGTGCCGGTATCAAGCCAGGCATAGCCGCGCCCCATTTTCTCGACCGTCAGGGAGCCGTCTTCCAGATAAAGCTCCAAAAGGTCTGTGATTTCCAGCTCACCGCGCTCTGACGGTTTTACCTGCGCGGCGCGCTCAGGCGCCGATCCGTCAAGGAAATAAAGCCCGGTGACCGCATAGTTTGAAGGTGGATTACTTGGTTTTTCGATGATGCCTTTGACTGTTTCACCATCAAAGTCCAACACGCCATAACGTTCAGGATCGGCCACGCGATAGCCAAAAACAGTGCCGCCGCTGGCCTGTTGATCCGCGCGCGCCAGAATTTTCGGCAGACCGTGTCCAAAGAAGATGTTGTCGCCCAAAACCATCGCAGATGGCGCGCCGTCCAGAAAATCAGCAGCTAGAAGATAGGCTTGCGCCAACCCATCAGGCGAAGGTTGTTCGATCCACGTAAACTGAAGCCCCCATTGACTTCCATCGCCCATAAGACGCTGAAATTGCTGCTGATCTCCGGGTGTTGTGATGATCGCAATCTCGCGGATACCTGCCAGCATCAGCGCGCTGAGCGGGTAATAGATCATCGGCTTGTCGTAAATCGGCAAAAGCTGTTTAGAGACACCGATGGTGATCGGATACAGGCGTGTGCCAGAGCCACCGGCTAGAATGATTCCTTTGCGCTTGGTCATTGGTTAAGCTCCTCCCGAAGGGCGGGGTACAAAAGATCTCGCGGGTCACAATGCTGCGCATAAA
This sequence comes from Paracoccaceae bacterium, assembly GCA_039942715.1. Classification (GTDB taxonomy): domain Bacteria; phylum Pseudomonadota; class Alphaproteobacteria; order Rhodobacterales; family Rhodobacteraceae; genus JABDJX01. Next base: position 446,636 of record JBDVBY010000006.1, on the reverse strand, counting down.
GCTGCATATCCTGCGCGTAAAGAGCCGCAACATCACTTGCCAGCGCGTCGTCGTAAAAGCATCGCAGGTACGGGGTCGTAAGTTCGCGTTTCATGTCAGCCACTTGCCACGCAGGCGTGTCGAAAAAGTGGCCCTCTTGCAGCGTTTTTTGATAATCGCTGCCGTGTTGCGTCAGCGCACGCGCGTCATGAACATCCAATCCAAGAGAATTCTTTAAAGTGGGGCCAACAGCGTCAAAACGCTCTAACGCGAACCAATGGGTATAGTCCTGATAGACCAAAAAGCTGATTTGAGGGCGCCAGTGGATGTTTAAGGCAAGCAACGCAGGCTTGGTTAACAAATCAACAAAAGTGCGAAAAGTGATCGTGTCCGGATCGAAGGCCTCGCCAGAGTGACGCAAAAGATCCCACATATCACGCTCGCGCCCAACGATTTTGTCCAGAAATACGCTGGCAAGCCGCTCATGCGGGCAGCGCAAAACAACGAAGCTGAACGGCGCTCGCACCAGTTCTGAAAGATTTGCGGCGAAGGTGTCGTTGTTTCGGTGAATCCAGGCATAGTCTTTTTCATCTGCAATACAGCGATTTGCGATGGCCAAACTAAGCCGAAGTGTTGAGCAGGCATTTTTGGGGATGAAGCTGTAAATCGCTCCCGTCGGATAATGCACCAGGGCATGGCGCGCAGCGGATTGATGCTTTGGGTTGTTGGAAAGAGGTGCGTGGGACTGGCTTGCATACCGCAAAAGAACCGTCACGCTGACGCTCCCAACTCCTTTAGAACATCTTGCAAGCCAGAGCGCCATTCTGGTCGCGCAATCCCAAAGGCGCTTTCAAGGCTGGAGCAATCTAGGCGCGAGTTCAATGGACGTTGCGCTGGGGTCGGATAGTCAGTTGTAGGGATATCAACAACCCGAGTGTCCAGGTCAGCAAGGGAAAATATCTCGCGCGCAAAGTCAGCCCAACTGACATCTGACTTCCCGGAAAAATGGTACGTGCCGGAGGCGTTTCTTTGGCTAGCAATTTCCAGCAAAGCATCAGCGATATCTGCCGCAGGGGTCGGTCCGCCAATCTGGTCCCAAACAATCTTCATTTCGCTTTTTTCGGCACCATGTCTTAGCATCGACTTAACAAAGTTGCTGCCATGGGCGGAAAAAACCCAAGACGTGCGCAAAATGACCGGGGTCGCATGCGCATCTCTAACGCCCATTTCACCCGCCAGCTTCGTGCGCCCATAAACACCCAAGGGGGCGACGGGATCATTGGGTTGAAACGGGACATTGCCCGCGCCATCAAAGACATAATCGGTTGAGACATGCACAAACGGAATCCCAAGGCGCTGAGCCGCTTGTGCCATGTGCGCAGGGGCCTCTGCATTCACTTTCTGGGCCAAGTCTGGCTCGTTTTCGGCGCGATCTACCGCGGTGTAGGCGGCTGCGTTGATGACACAGCTTGGCGCGTGTTTGGTGACTTGATCGGCACAAGATTGTGGGTCTGACAGATCAGCGTCTTCGCGACCAAGAAAAATAGCATTTTTGGTGCGTCTTTGAAGTTCTTTGGCTACCTGGCCAGTTTTTCCAAAGACCAAGATCATGCCTTGGTCCCAAGCCTATCGCCGACACCTTGGCGCTCTAGTAACGGTCGCCACCAGTCTTCGTTGGCTAGGTACCAATCAACGGTCTTGGCAAGCCCTTCTTCTACCGTGACGGACGGGCTCCAGCCCAATTCGTTACGAATACGTGTGGGATCAATAGCATATCGCAGGTCATGTCCGGGGCGATCATCAACAAACTTGATCAATTGGTCATGCGGCGCGTTGTCTGGTCTGCGCTCGTCCAACAGGGCGCAAATGGTGCGCACGAGATCGATATTGCGCGCTTCGTTCTCGCCGCCAATGTTGTAGCTGCGCCCGTTCGCGCCCTTTTCCAGTACAAGCAAAAGAGCGTCGGCATGATCTTCGACATAAAGCCAATCGCGTACGTTTTCGCCCGCGCCGTAGACTGGAATAGGCCGCCCGTGCAGTGCGTTCAGGATCACAACCGGGATCAACTTTTCAGGGAAATGATAGGGACCATAGTTGTTCGAGCAATTGGTCAGAACAATCGGCATGCCGTAGGTTTCGCCCCATGCGCGCACCAAATGGTCGCTAGCGGCTTTGCTTGCCGAATAAGGGCTGCGCGGATCGTAAGGTGTGTCTTCTGTGAACATGCCCGTTTCGCCAAGAGAGCCAAAGACTTCGTCGGTAGAGATATGGTGGAACCGAAAACTGTCTGGCTTGCCTTGCGACGTCCAATAGGCGCGGGCTGCCTCCAGCAATGCATACGTGCCGGAGATGTTCGTTTCGATGAACGCCGCGGGCCCATCAATAGAGCGATCAACGTGGGACTCAGCGGCCAAATGCATCACTGCGTCGGGTTGGTGGCGTGCAAAGACCTCCGCCAAACCTTCGTTATCTGTGATTGAAACTTGCTCAAAGACGTAGCCCGGCGCGTTGGAAACAGGGGCCACGTTAGCAAGATTGGCGGCGTAGGTCAGGCTATCAAGATTGACGATCTCATGGCCCTGACGAATGCCTTGGCGCACGACCGCAGAGCCAATAAAGCCTGCACCGCCAGTTACAAGAATTTTCACGATTCCATCCACTCAAACGGTGTTTCAAAATCGTCAAACGCAACCGCATTTGCGTCCTTGGCAGAGATTGCCGACGGCGTGTCTATGCCCCAATTGATCCCGCAGCTGTTCCATAAAACCGCCCCATCAGAGGCCGCATCATATGGGTTGGTTACTTTGTAGATAATCTCGGTCATTGGGTCGCGCGAAATGAACCCGTGCAAAAAGCCCTCCGGAACCAGTAACTGAAGCCCATTGTCAAAGCTAAGCTCGATCCCGAACCACTCGCCATAGGTGGGAGAGCCTCGCCTTATATCAACAGCCACATCGAAAAGTCGCCCGCGACCACACCGCACAAGCTTGGCCTGCGCAAAGGGGGGGGCTTGATAGTGAAGGCCGCGGATAGCACCGCTTTCGTGTGTCAGAGAGTGATTGTCTTGAACAAAATCAAGGCTGATACCGGCGTCTTCAAGACGTGACTGGTTCCAGCTTTCGGAAAAAAAACCCCGTTCGTCTGAATGGCGGCGCGGTTCAATAATTTTTAACCCGGCTAGGCCAGTTTCTCGAACGTCCATTTTCACTCCGATACCAAATACGCAATTGCGATAACAGTTGGCATTTTAAGGGTCACCAACAGGTTAACAGCTAGAAAGCGAAAATACTGACGCGTTGCACTTTGGAAACAGAGAAGTAGGGGGAAATTTGCCAATGTTTTCGCACAATTAACGCGTATCGACCTAAGGGCTATGACAGGACGTTGCGCATATCTGTGATGGCATTTCCAATTTTAGACCCGTATCGCAACAGGTTACCGCCTAAAAGATAGACACAATCGTCGCCGTAAACGCTATACATTTCCGGCAAGCGGTTAAGCGACATTCCGCCGCCCGGACTCGGCAAAATCGCGCTTCCGGGGCCAGTACTGTCCTTGCAGGCGTTGGTAATCTCGGCGCATTCGTCCTTAGAAAAGCCAAAACGACCGCCGTAATTAGGGAAAACCGAGATATCGGCCCCTGAAAGGCGCATCAAAGTGCCAAAAAGCATGCCGTGCCCGTATCCAGTGTCTTTCGACAGCACATAAGGGCCCAAATGTGATGGGTGCGCCATGATGGGCAGATCAAAATCAGGGTCCTGTGAAAGCCTGTTCATGGCATCAAATCCAAACAATCCGGGGATCAAAAGTATGCCATTTGCACCCGCATCTTGGGCATACATCGCCAATGCGCGCACCTGATCACCGTGGCCGCCGATATTGGCGAAATATAGCGCTTTGGCAGTGTCGCCTGCGTCTGCGCGTTCGTTGTTTGCGCGCTGAACGGCTTGGGCACATGCTTTCACGCGTTCGCGGAACGGGGATGCGTCCTGATTGGAGAGACCGTGGTCCTCTTTTATGATGTCTGCGCCAGCACGGGCAGTTTGGTAACAAAGCTCGGCCAAAGCAGTTGTGGATGAGCCTTGTGGCTTAATCACAGGACAGACGTACCCGCCGCGTGTCCGCCCGGTTAATGCTCGCAGGCCTTCAATGCCAAACTGCGCACCGGGAAAGCGATCAATAACGTCTTGATTTGGTGTAAGATCAATCGCCTTCACCCCCTTGAGGATCGAGGCATTGCCAAGGACTACATTCAGAAACTGCGGCAATTCACGCCCTGCGGCGTCAATGTGAAAACTGACGTTCGCACGCCAAGTGTGGTCCGTTTCCGGCACTACGTCTTTAACTCGACCCAGCACGATGTCTTCGATGTACCCCTTAGGGACAACATCGCGCGGAATTTCGACGGTGTCTTCAAGAGCAATCGCGTCTGCGCGGGCTTCGGCGTCGTTTTGGTCGTCTGCGAAAATCCGATATGTGACGTCAAAGCGCTCCATTACAGTCCTTCTGCTTTTGCCAAAGAGTGAACCGCGTCGACACGCGCAGCGGCCAAATCGTCTTCTGTGATGCCGAACTTCTGGCCCATCAGCGCTTCGACTCCTTTGGTCAATGCCAGCGCATCAAGGCCATAAAAGCGCATCAAATAAGCGCGACTGCCGCCGTGCGCATAGGTGTCTTTCAACCCAAGACGCATCAACCGTTTGCCTACACCATTGTCGGCCATAATTTCGGCCATCAACGAGCCGATGCCGCCTTCGGTGACATGGTTCTCAAGCGTGATGACGCCGCCTTTGACACTGTTGATGTGGTCAAGCATGGCAGCGGCATTAAAGGGTTTGATTGTGTTCAGATGCAAATGGCGAACAGATACGCCTGCCGTTTCGAGCGCTTTGGTAGCGCGCATCGCTTCTTCGGTGGTGATCCCTGAAGTAACAATTAGAACGTCGTTGCCAAGGCTGACCGCGCGCATTTGCCCCACGACAATAGGCGTCTCAAACAGGCGCGGCACAGACCCGCGCAGCACGCGACAATAGACCGGTCCATCAATGCTGTCAGCAGCAGCACAGATGCTCTCCACTTCGGTGGCATCGCCCGTTTCCAGAATGGTCATGTTCGGCATCGAACGCATAACGCTAATGTCTTCAATGGCTTGATGGGTCATGCCTCCGGGCGTTGTTATGCCAGGCAAGAACCCCATGATGCGCACCTTTCTGCGTGGATAAGCAATCGAGGCCATCAGCTGATCATAGGGGCGGCGATAACAAAAGACGCCAAACGTGTGGATGAACGGACGAAACCCGGCAAGGCCTAACCCACCAGCGAAACTCATCATGTTTTGCTCGGCCATGCCTAAGCTTAGAAACTGCTCGGGGTGTTTGTCGCGGAAGATGTCGATCTCGCAAGACGAAGTCAGATCGGCAGAAAGACACAGCACTTCGGGGTTGGCGAGAGCGTGTTTTTCAAACGCGCGCTCATAGGGGCGGTTGACCATATCCATCAGTGCGATCCTCCATAGTTGACCGGATCGACTTTGAGCGACTTGGCAATCTCCACGTTATATCGCGCGCGTTCCCTTTCGGATTTAAAGCGTACGTAATGGAGCCTTGGAAAGCGCTCCTGCAACGTGGGCATGCCTCGAAAGGGAGATGAATTGGCAAGAATAATCAGAGGCTTGCCTCGGTGGGGTGTACGGGCTGCTGCGCGGATCTCATCGAGATTATGCGCATCGGCCCAGACGACTTTGGCGCCGAACTGTTCCATCTTGGCGGCGATATCGCCAGCCTCCATAACCGAGTTCATCGCCCCATCACATTGTTGACGGTTCACATCCATGATCGCTTTCACGTTGTCGATCCGGTGATGTGCGCAGCATTGAATCGCTTCCCAAGTCTGGCCTTCCTGCACCTCGCCATCTGACATGTAGACCCAGACTTTGCCAGTCTCGCCGCGCCGTTTTCGCCCCCAAGCCAGACCCGCTGCGGTCGATAGGCCAATGCCCAAAGTGCCGTTGTGCACTTCCATGCCCGGCGAGTGTTCCGCCCCGATCATCTCGACAGAGGACCCGTCCTTGTTGAACATCTCCAATCCCTCCGGAGCCATGCGTCCAACTTCAATTAGCGTGGCATAGGCGACCAAAGCATAATGCGCAGGCGCAATGAAAAGACGGTCCAAATCAGGGTGCGCGGGGCCGTTGTAGCCCGCACCGGTGTGATAAGTTGGATTGTCCGCGCTTGGCACGCCGCCAAAAGGTTTAGGGATCATCGGCAGGGTTGGCGCCCCAAGGTTCAATTCTTCGTTGTAGAGCCACGCGAGCTGCTCTGCTGCCGAACATGCTTGCGACAAGTACCCACCATTGTTGCGCATCGCGTGCTCGAAAACACGACGCCGGATACCCAAAGCAATCTCTTCTGTGGTTTTGACATTAGAGCCGGAAAAGGACATGAAAATTGCTCCCCTGCAATTCGACGAAAATCTCTAAGGTAAGCAACTTAAGGAGATATTATCCATAAGTTCTGCGCGCGATCAACCGCACTTTTTTGGTTGTGTTCAGGGGCCTTAAGGCCGTTATGCGCCTTCCACCTTTGCGTTAGTTCTTTTATGTTTAAGGCCAGAGACGGCGTGTTCAAGGCAACGTATGAGGAGGATCGCGTGGCCGAAAAGCTCTTCATAGGGTTGGATATCGGAACGACCGCTGTCAAAGCGGCTGCCTTTTGCGCAAATGGTGCACAGGTTGCACAAGCCCGACAAGACGTGACGGTTGAGCGCTCAAATGATGGTTGGTCAGAGCTTTCGATGGATACCGTTTGGGATGCGGCGCGCGACTGTTTGGTTAACGTTGTGGCGCAGGTTGATCCTAATGCTGTGCACTCCATCGGCGTGTGCGGGCAGGGCGATGGGCTTTGGATGTTGGACAGGGATCACAGGCCGGTTCGCAATGCTATCCTTTGGAACGATGCCCGCGCCACTGCCTATGTTCAGGTTTGGACGGATGATGGCACCTCTGATGAGATCAGCAGATATAGCCGCACCGCGATTTGGCCCGGTGCATCTGGCGCTGCCTTGCGTTGGGTGTACGACAATGAGCGCGAGGCGTTTGAAAAGGTGGCGCATATTTTGTGCGCGAAAGACTGGATCGTCTATAAGCTTACCGGCAACATCGGAACGGATTTTAGTGACGCGACAATTCCGTTCATGGATTTGGAAACTAAAACCTACGCTTCGCAAGTTTTCCGTGCCCTCGGTTTGCCGGATATGACGCGGAAACTGCCAAATCCAGATTATTCAACAGCATTGGCTGGAACGCTGAGCGAAGATATTGGTTTGCCGGAAATTCCCGTGGCGCGCGGTTCCTCTGATGTGACGGCAATGATGACAGGTCTGGGCGTGGCCGAACCCGGCGACATGTGCCTCATTTTGGGGACAACAGCGGTGCTGACATACGTGACCGAACCTGAGCTCTTCACCAAACCTCCTCTGGCGGCCACCTTGCATCATCCGTTTAATAGCAACTGGATCAGAGGGTTAGCTCCACAGTCGGGTGCCTCTGCTTTTGACTGGTTTGCGGCCCTGCACCCCAACAGCTTTGGCGGCGAAGACGCAGCAGACATTGCGGCCAAGATCAATGCGGCTGCGCAAGACGTGCCGCCGGGCGCAAACGGCGTTCTGTTCCTACCTTTCCTCACCGGCGAGCGCGCGCCCTTCGTAGCGCCAGACGCTGCCGCATCGTTTCACGGCATGCGCGCCAGTACGACCAAAGCCGATTTGGCATGCGCGGTTATGGAGGGCACAGCCCTAAGTTTGCTTCACTGTTTAAAAGCCTCCGGGGCTAATGCCCCAAAACGGGTCGTGTTGACCGGAGGTGGTGCGCGCAATGCGTTATGGTGCCAGATTGTTGCGGATATCCTGGGCGTGACAATCCTTGCCAATGCCGCCGAAGATCACGGGCTTTGGGGGGCTGCCCAGTATGGCGCGGCTGCAGCCGGGGCGATGGAACCGCTTAGCGTTGAACGCGATGAGGCGTTCGATGAGTTTGACCCAAATGCCGAGACGCGCGCAACCTACACAGCACTTTACGAAACTTACCTGAAAGCGGTCGAGGCAAGCCGCGCGATCTGGGCGGCCATGGGGACCCAAAAATGAACAACATGATGAAAGCGGCTGTCTATCACGCGATTGATGACATCCGTATTGAAGAACGCCCAGTACCTGAAATCGGCCCGGATGATATCTTGCTCAAGACGCTGGCGTGCGGGCTTTGCGGTGGTGAAACGCTGACGTGGTACAAGAGCGGCGAGCCCAAAGTTCTGGGTCACGAACCGGTCGGCGAGGTGGCCGAGGTCGGCGCGAACGTCACGGACTATAAGGTCGGAGAGCGTCTTTTTGTGAACCACCATGTGGGCCGCGTGAATTCACATCTGGCCTTGCGCGGGCGCTTTACGCGCGATCCGTTTTACAAATCGATGAAGCTCGATCCCGGCGGGGTTTGCGAATATTTTCGCGTTACGGGTCAGCATCTGATGATGGATACGCATCGAATCCCTGATCACATCAGCAATGAAGAAGCGACAACGATAGAGCCTTGGTCTTGTGTTGTTGGCGGTTTGAAGCACTGCAATATTCAGCTTGGTGATACGGTCGCTGTGGTTGGTGCCGGGTTCATGGGGCAGGGGTTTGTGCACCTCGCGCCATTCTTCGGGGCAGGCAAAGTCATCGCCTTGGATTTCTCGGATTGGCGTTTGGCCAAGGCAAAAGAATTGGGCGCAACCCATGTGATAAACCCCAAGACCGAGGACGCAGGGGAGTCAGTGAAAGCGCACAACAATGGGCGTTTGGCGGATACGGTGGTCGTGGTTGCGCCCTTTGCCGACGCTTGGAAATTGGCTGAAACACTTGTCGGCGTTGGCGGCACGTTGCACCTTGGGGCACCACTTGAACCGGGCGAAGAATGGACGCGCGATGGGTTCACATCCTACATGGACGAGATCACGGTGACATCAAAATATTCTTCAGATCATACAGACACTTACAGCTATTTCAGACTGCTGGAATCCGGTCGCGTTAATGCCAAGGCGACGATCACAGACACCTTTGATATCAAAGACAGCGCCGAGGCGTTTCGTCTGTTGGTCGAGGCGCAAGAATCGTTGAAAATTGTCGTTTATCCGCACGGGATTCCGAAAGGGCACCAGGATGCTTGAAGCACTGAAAGAAGAAGTTTGCGCGCAAAACCACGAGTTGCCCGAGGCTGGTCTGGTCGTGGGGTCAGGGGGCAATGTTTCCGCGCGCGATCCAGACACCGGGCTGATTGTGATCAAACCATCGGGAGTGAAATTTGCCAAACTTACCCCTGAGACGATGGTCGTTGTCGATCCTGATGGCAAAGTTGTTGAAGGGCATATGGAACCTTCCGTGGACACAGGCGTACACCGTTATATTTACAAGCATCGCCCTGATGTATTCGGAATAACCCACACCCATTCTCCTTATGCCACCAGCTTTGCAGCGCGTGGCGAGCGTATCCCGGCAGTGCTCACGCCGATCACGCACTTTTTGGGGCGCGACGTGCCTTGTGCGCCTTACACCTCGCCAAGTTTTGTTGAAATGGGCGAAGCAATTGTGAAAACCGCAGAAGGCGGGTGGGCTGTCCTGATCAAAGCACACGGCGTCTTCACCATGGGTACGTCCGCCACGCAATCGACGTCGATTGCGATGTATTTGGAAGAAGCGGCGAAGACCGTGCATCTCGCTATGACGCGCGGGCCGGTGGACGAACTTCCAGCAGACGAGATCAAGCATTGCTATAAGTGGTTCCGCGAAAGCTATGGCCAGCCTGCAATATCGTCAGACAAATAACCAATAGCCAGCCAGGTCATTTCGCATCGTTGGATATAGCCTGTGGGAGCTGGTGCGTGATGTGCGGGAAACCTGTTACGCTGCAGTTGGGATTTTAGACGTGAAATAGGTATGATAGGCGTATCTGATGGGTCATGCGGATCAACACATGTTTTTTGGCGTCGATGGCGGCGGAAGTGGCTGTCGGGTCGCTGTTTGCGACAGCAACGGCAATCGCATTGGCGAGGTTTCAGGCGGTCCGGCAAATGTAACCTCGGATCGCAATCAGGCCATTGCAAACGTGCGCGAGGCGATTGCCAGATGCGCACAGGATTGCGGCATATCAGATGCAGCGTTGAAATCTGGTATTGCACATCTGGGTCTTGCGGGCGCGATATCCAAAGCAGATGAAGATGCGGTAGCGGCGGCGATGCCGTTTTCCACCGTGGTTGTTACCGATGATTGCAAAACGGCCCTGGTTGGGGCTTTGAGTGATGGCTACGGCGTGCTGGCAGCTATTGGCACAGGCACAATCGTCGCAGCGCGAGATGCTTCGGGGACACGCACATTTGGTGGATGGGGCGCGCAGATTTCTGACCAAGCCTCCGGTGCTTGGCTGGGACAAGAAGCCTATCGACGCTGTGTACTTGCCCACGACGGTCTGATTGCGCATTCGGATCTGACGCGCCAGATTTTGTCTCAACACGAAGATGATCTGGCCATGATGGTTGCTTTTGCGCGCAAGGCCACGCCTCAGGACTATGCAAAAGCTGCCCGCGCAATTGTCGAATTTGCGGTGGCGGGGGATACCAATGCGCGCCATCTGATGCGCGAAGGAGCCGCTTACCTGAATTCCTGTTTTGATGCTGCCCAGCTAGAAAAGGACAGCGTCATGTGCTTGTCTGGTGGGGTAGGGCCGCATTACAAAGATTATCTGGCAGCGCACTATGCTGCACGTGTGCAAAAACCTTTGGGAACATCACTTGATGGGGCTTTGACGCTGGCAAAGCAACACCTTGAGGCTCTGAGGAGTGCGCAAGTATGAGCATGCGCGCGCTGGTTGGAGCCAGTATTTTTGACGGTGTGAATTTACGTGAAAACCACGCGCTTGTTTTGAACGGCGAAACCATTCAGGCGATTGTACCAGCTTCAGAAATACCAACGGGCTGCGAGAGGAAAAACTTGGACGGCGGAACGGTTTTGCCCGGTTTTGTCGATCTGCAAGTGAATGGTGGCGGCGGTGTGCTTTTCAACGAAGACACATCGATAAACGGTCTGGCTGAGATGGCCAAAGCGCACGCAACGGTCGGCACGCGCGCGTTCTTGCCAACGTTGATCACTGACACACCGGAGCGAACACGCGCTGCGGTAGAGGCGGTCGAGCAGGCGATTGCCCAAAATATCCCGGGCATTGTTGGTATCCATCTTGAGGGGCCGCATCTGTCGCTTGCCCGCAAAGGCGCGCATGACCCAATGCTTATTCGCGCCATGGCGGAGCCGGACGAGGCCTTCTTGTTAGATGCTGCCAAGCGTTTGCCCAATGTGATGGTCACAGTGGCACCAGAAAGCGTGACGCCCGCTCAAATCAATCGTCTGTCTAAGGCGGGCATCGTTGTCTCGTTGGGCCATAGCGACTGCACATTGGAACAAGCACAAGTTGCGTTTGCCGCTGGCGCGCGCTGTGTCACGCATTTGTTTAACGCCATGAGCCAGTTGACCGGTCGCGCACCCGGCCTTGTTGGTGCAACCTTAGCGGCGGGTAAAATATCGGCAGGTCTCATTGCAGATGAAATCCATGTGCATTCAAATTCCATGAGCGTTGCTTTGGCGGCCAAGCAAGGGCCGGGCGAGATTTTCTTGGTGACCGACGCAATGTCGCCGGTCGGCTCGCACATAACAGAGTTTCAATTGAACGGGCGTCGGGTTTTGCGGCAAAATGGGCGGCTGACCTTGGAAGATGGCACTTTGGCGGGTGCGGATCTTGTGCTGACACAGGCAATATCCAACCTTGTTCAGAACGTAGGCATTTCACCGGAGCGCGCTTTTCGCATGGCAACCAGTGCGCCTGCGGAAGTGCTGAAAGAGCCAATGGGTTTTGGGCATTTCACAAAAGGCGCCAATGCGAATGCCATTTGGATGGCTGCAGACTTTCGCGACGTTGTAAGCCTCTAACGCTGTCGACACCTAGCTAGGATGCTGACTTAAGCATGCCGCCGTCCACCTGATAGACTGAGCCCACCGAGTACGACGCGCGCGGACTGCACAGGAAGACACAAAAATCCGCCAGTTCTTCCACTGTGCCAAAGCGTTTGATGTCGGCATGTTCATCTGCGACTTCCTGCAAATAAGCTTCCCAGTCGTCGCCACGTAACTCTTTCGCAGTGTTTTCCCAGTCAGGCGTGCGGATCAGACCAGGATTAACCGTGTTCACCCGGATGTTGCGTTTGATCATTTCTGTCGAGAGACACTTGCCGAACATGAGCAGGGCGGCCTTGGAGGTGTTGTAAATCGGTTCGTACCAAAGCGGCTGCACCGCACAGATCGAGGCGTTCATCAGCATGGCGCCGCCGCCTTTGGCATCCATCTGATTGGCAAGGCCTCGCGACAAGCGTACGGCGGCCATGACATGCAAATCCCAATAGCTTGCCCACTTTTCGTCGCTCGCCTCTGCAACCGTCTCGTTTGATCCAGTGCCTGCGTTTGAGACAAAGATGTCCGCTCCGCCCGCTGTTTCTGCAGCGTTGATGATGGCATCGCATCCATCTTTGGTTGAAACATCAGATGCGACGGGAATGGCTTTGACGCCAAACTCATCGCTGACTGACTTCGCGGCATTAGTGATCGCGTCTTCGGTGCGCGCCGTGATCAGAACGTTTGCGCCTTCGCGGGCAAAGGCGCGCGCCATGCCAAGACCGATCCCTTTCGAGCCGCCCGTAATCACCGCCAGTTTGCCAGTTAGCTTTAGATCCATATTGGCCTCTTGGGTGTTGTTTTACGCTGCCTGATCCTGGCCAGGTACTTTTGCACCGGTCATGTAGGCTACTGCGTCGGACATTGAATGCTCTTTCGGGTCGATCACACACAGGCGTTTGCCTAGGCGGTGTACGTGGATGCGATCAGCGACTTCAAAGACGTGCGGCATGTTGTGACTGATCAAGATGATCGGAATGCCGCGCGATTTCACATCTTGGATCAACTCCAGCACTCGGCGGCTTTCTTTGACGCCAAGCGCCGCCGTTGGTTCATCCAAAATAATGACCTTTGACCCAAAGGCAGCAGCACGCGCTACGGCCACACCTTGGCGCTGACCACCTGAAAGCGTCTCGACCGCCTGATTGATGTTCTGGATTGTCATCAACCCCAACTCAGTCAGCTTTTCGCGGGCAAACTTCTCCATCGCGGGGCGGTCAAGCTTGCGTAGCCACTTGCCCATGAACCCGGGCTTTCGAAGCTCGCGCCCCATGAACATATTGTCGGCAATCGACAAGGCAGGCGACATGGCAAGCGTTTGATAGACCGTTTCGATGCCATGCTCTCGGGCTTGGATCGGTGACGAAAAGCTCACCTTTTTTCCATCCAGCCATACATCGCCTGCATCGGGTGTAACGGCGCCTGAAACGGCTTTGATCAAGGTTGACTTGCCCGCGCCGTTGTCGCCAATCACCGCCAGAATTTCACCGGGGTAAAGTTCGAAATCGCAATTGTCCAAGGCGGTAACTTTGCCATAGCGCTTTACAAGACCGCGCCCTTTAAGAATGGGTTCCATTAGTTGGCCACCTTTCTGATCCATTGGTCAACCGCAACAGCGGCAATGATAAGAAGTCCGATAAGCAAGAACGTCCATTGTGCATCAGCCCCCATAAGGCGCAGGCCAAGCGTAAATACCCCAACGATCAAAGCTCCGAAGAGTGCGCCCAAGATCGAGCCGCGTCCGCCAAACAAAGATATCCCGCCAATCACCACGGCCGTGATGCTTTCGATGTTGGCCAATTGCCCAACAGTTGGCGAAATAGAACCGATCCGCCCAACCATGGCCCAGCCTGCAAAGGCGCAAATCAGCCCTGACAGAACATAGACCGAAACAAGCGTGCCTTTTACGTTTACACCCGACAATTCAGCTGCATCAGGGTCATCGCCAACAGCATATACGTGGCGCCCCCACGCCGTGTGTTTAAGCGCGTAAGCCAAGGTCGAAATGAGAACGAGCATGAAAATAACGCCGAGCGTTAAGGTCGCGCCGCCCACCTGATACTTGGTACCAAACACCTGCAACAACGGAGCGGCGTCCTCGATGTCTTGGCTGCGGATCGTTTGGTTGGCGGAGTAAAGAAAGTTCGATGCCAAAACGATCTGCCACATGCCCAATGTGACGATGAAAGGGGGCAATTTCATGTATGCGACAAGCCATCCGTTGATCGCACCACAAACCAAACCAACCAGCAAACCGGCCAGAATGGCGATTTCGGCTGGCATCCCATAGGTGAACACCATTTGGCCCATTACCACCGATGACAGCACCATTATCGCTCCAACGCTCAGATCGATACCTGCCGTCAGGATCACGAGGCTCTGGGCTGCTGCTACGATACCAACGATCTGCACCTGCTGCAGAATAAGGGTCATCGCGAAAGGCGAGAAAAACCGTTGCCCGACCAGCATACCAAACAGAACAATCGAGGCGACAAGAACGATCAGTGGAACAAGTGCCGGGTTCACATGCAGCACATGCTGCAGCTTGCCGATCAAACCTTTTCGTGTGTCTTCAAACTCAGCGACCGTTTCTTCCGGATTGCTGGCCGCAGACTCATACCCTGGTGTTGTGGATTGCTCAGACATACTTCCCTTTCCCTAACGACGCATCGTCAGGCCCTGCAAATTTCTTTGATGATGTCAGGTTTTTTCCGGTCTGTCTTTAGCCGGAATTGGAGGGCGCGTTAAACACGCACCCTCCGAGCATAGGGTTTAACCCCAGCAGAGCTCAAGGCCTTCGGCAGACGAGATCGAAGGAACGCCTTCAACCGGGCTGTCTGTTACCAAGGCAACGCCTGTGTCAAAGAAATCTTTGCCAGGTGTCAGGGCAGGCTTAACGCCATCTTCGGCCCAGGCCTTAATCGCTTCGACGCCAAGGGCTGCCATCAGCAGAGGGTACTGCTGCGACGTTGCACCAATCGCGCCATCGGCCACGTTCTGAACGCCCGGGCAACCGCCATCGACAGAAACAACCACAACGTCGTCAACCTTGCCGAAGTCTTTCAGCGTTTCGTGCGCGCCGGCAGCAGCTGGTTCGTTGATGGTGTAAAGCACGTTCACGCCGTCATCCATCGTCAGAAGGTTTTCCATGGACTTACGGCCACCTTCTTCATTGGCGTTAGTGACTTCGTTATTCACGATGCGCGGATCGCTTTCGTCGCCCCATTTTGCCGGATCAGCAAGATCGATGCCAAAGCCCTGTAGAAAGCCTTGGTTGCGCAGCACGCCAACAGTTGGCTGTGACACGTTGATGTTCATCATGCCGATTTTTGCAGTTGCCGTATCTTCGACTTGGGCCGCGGCCCATTTGCCGATCAGCTCGCCTGCAAGAAAGTTATCGGTTGCGAAAGTTGCGTCAGCCGCAGTGATCGGTGTCAGAGGTGTATCAAGTGCGATAACCACCAGACCCGCGTCACGCGCCTGCTGAACAGCAGGAACAATAGACGACGTATCGGATGCTGTGATCAGAATGCCTTTAGCGCCATCAAGGATGCAGGTTTCAATCGCCTGAACCTGTGTTTCGTGGTCACCGTCAATCTTACCGGCAAAAGATTTCAGCGTCATGCCAAGCTCTTCGGCTTTGGCTTCAGCGCCTTCTTTCATCTTAACAAAAAACGGGTTGGTGTCCGTTTTCGTGATTAGACAAACAGTCGTCGAATGCGCATCAGCCATCGCGCCGCCAGCGGCAGCAAAAGTTGCGAACGCAGTTCCAAGAATGATCTTTTTCATCAGTTCCTCCCAAGGAATTTTAAGCCGCACTATCGTCATGCAGCCGGCCTAACTAACTTCGATTCGTCAAAAGGGTCAATAAATAAATAAAAGTGATTTATAAATTGACTTTCGCAAAACTTGAGGACAGCCTTACAGTAAGGAGGGCCTGTTTTGGCGCTTGGTGATGTCCAAATCGTTGATCCGCAGGGCGGTGCAAATCAATCAGGTTTGCGCGATACCAACGCACGCTTGGTTCTCTCATACATTCGCAGACATGGCGCGATGCCAAGTGCTGAGATCGCACGCCGCTCCGGACTTTCCGCTCAGACAGTATCAAACATAACCCGGTCCCTGGAAACAGACGGGCTTTTGGTGCGCCGCAAGGCGGTAAAGGGGAAAGTCGGTAAGCCTTCGGTC
The DNA here is from genome assembly GCA_039942715.1 of Paracoccaceae bacterium. Classification (GTDB taxonomy): domain Bacteria; phylum Pseudomonadota; class Alphaproteobacteria; order Rhodobacterales; family Rhodobacteraceae; genus JABDJX01. The sequence goes on along the minus strand of JBDVBY010000006.1, from coordinate 430,448 downwards.
CCTGTCGCCCTTAATCCGAAAGGAATCCACGCCCTTGGGCTTAGCATTGGTCGCCGGTCCGCCGAACTTGTTTTGGTTGATTTTCTGGGCAACCAGATCGCTACGGTGTCGACCACCTATGCCTATCCCACAATCGAGGGTGTGTTCGCCTTTCTGCATCAAGGCATCAAAGAGATATTTTCTAAGCATCCCAACGCCCAAGCCAGTGTGACAGGCATCGGCATCGCACGCCCCAGCAAGCTTTGGCAATGGCTTGAAGTTGTGTACGCCCCGGAAGAGGCCATGCGCACCTGGAAAGACATCGACATTGCAAAAGAGGTTACCGAGCAAACCGGTTTTACGGCTTTCGTCGAAAATGATGCAACCTCGGCCTGTGTGGCCGAACACTTGTTGGGATACGGTGACCAATACACTGATTTTGGGTATATTTTCATCGGTGCCTTTATCGGCGGCGGCCTGGTTTTGAACGGCAAGGTTTTTGCAGGGAGAACAGGCAATGCCGCGGCACTTGGGCCGATGCCAATTTCTGACGGCAAAGGCGGGACAACCGAGCTTTTGAACGTCGCATCCCTGCATGTCTTGGAAACCATGCTTAGCGATGCGGGAATCGACCCAATCCGCCTTCGACAAAATCCCGATGACTGGAGTTTTGCCGAGCCTTATCTCTCGCGCTGGATTGAACAAACAAGCCACTCGCTTGCTGTTGCGGCGGCGACAATTGTATCTGTTGTTGAAGTCGAAGCCGTATTGATTGACGGCGCTATGCCTAGCGAAATTTGCTCGCAATTGACCCAACAAACGGTCAAAGCACTTAAGGAACTTGATCTGACTTTGATTGAACGGCCCGTGATCGAGCAAGCGTTTGTAGGCAAGAACGCGCGTTCACTTGGTGCAGCGCTCCTGCCAATTCATTCTCGCTTCTTCCTTGTTTGATTCTCAATCTGCCTGAGAACTTCAGAACAAATTGCCTCCTTCTCTATCAGCGTGTTGCTGTCCGGCTACAGCAATTTGCATCATGAAAAAGCCCGATTCCAATCCTTAATGTTAACAAAGAATTAACCGAACCTCCTCGTTCGAAATTAGTAGTTTAACGAGGACGTCACATGCGGATAACTTTTGCCTACAAAAGAAAGATGCAAGAAGTCAAAGCGACGCTTTTGCTTGTCGCAACGGCTCTTGTCTTGGGAGCCAGCCAAGCCTCGGCACAGACAACCAACGATCTTTTGATGACGACTTACGCAAATGTTGATTTCACTGGCGCTCCGCTAACATCTGGACCCGTTACTACAATCGATCAAATAAACCTGGACCCGACTGGGCGCGGCGACTTTTACGGTGTTCGTATTGTTGGCTACATTTTTGCAGATACAACAGGCACTTACAGCTTCGAGACCTTTAGCGATGATGGCGTGCGGCTGTTCGTCAATGCAAGCACGGTCATCGACAATTATGGTCTTCATGCACCGACAATAAACACGGGGACGATCGACCTTGTCGCTGGCAATTGGTACCCGATCCAGATTGATCATTATGAATGGGCCGGCGGACAAAGACTGCGGTTGCGCTGGCGCACGCCGGGTTCGGCCGCCTTTGAATTTCCTGCGGCATCGGCCTTGAGCCAGACCCTACCTGTTTTTGCTCCTCCCCCCCCGACTGATGAAGACGTCGCTGCGGTCATTACTGAGGAAGCGACACGCGCACTACGTGCGGAAATCCAAGCAAATCAGCGGGCCAACCAGAACGCGCGCAGCCGTCATGCGGCAGCACTGCGGTGTCAGGCTCTGCGCGAGGCGGGTGAATCGCTGGAAGACCAGCGCGAGTGCCGCGACGGCCTTGTTAGCCGCGAAAGTGCCCCGCTGAGCTTTACCGGGAATATTTCGGCCAACGACGCTGGAGCACAGATAGCTAGCAAGTTTTTCCACCAGTCCGGCGGCCATAACGGAACAGCCCGCAAACTATTCTTTGGCGATTTCAGCGTCAGCCGTTTTGAAGGCGGTGATGTGTCTGCAGTACTCTCCGCGCGTTACGCCAGTGAGCGGATGGTCAACGATGTCTTGGTTGGGTATTTCCTTGGTGTGACGGCCACGCACTCTGATTTGTCGGCAACAGTCGCGGGCAACCGGACTGGGTATGGCCTGTCGGTCGGCACGTATTTCGTCGATCAACTCGGCGAAAAATTGACATGGGATGGCTTCCTGTCGGTTGGTACTGGGCGCAATAACCTTGAGATCAATGACGGTGGTGGAGACATAAACAGCGACTACTCTACGTCTTCGATCTTGCTGGGCTTTGCTTTGTCCGGATCAAAGGAATACGCAGCATTCGAGCTTCGCCCAGAGTTGAGCCTGACATATGGTTACACCGATATTGGCAACGTTGCTTTAACGGGCGGCACTTCGGCAGTGGTTGATGCAGGTGGCGTCACACTGGGCCGCATTAGTTTGGAGCCTGATTTCATTTTTACGCTGGACGCTGCGCCATCGCGTTTCGATGAGGCATCACTCTGGATAACGCCAAGTGTTACTTGCGAGTATCAGAGAACCACAACGTCGGATCATGAATGCGGCGGAGGTCTGGCGTTTGAGTGGACTGCTGGGTCTGACAATGGACAACACGATCTGTCCGTGCGGCTCAGCCGCGAGGTTCTGGGCGGAGAAACTCGCGACACCATTGGGCTTCAGTTGGAAAGCGCGTTCTAAGATCTTTTAGGCGGCAACCATGCCATCTACTAAATGATTTCAATGGATTTTGGTGGAGCCTAGGTCCTTCGAAATAAATATGTAATCCTCTAAAATAATTATAAAAATTTATGACACTCATAACTAGTACCACAATATATACCTCGACAGAGACCCATCTTTTGTACTTGTGCCTTTTGTTCCGCACTGGACGCAATTCGATCATAGGTGCCGTGGGGCTCGAAAACCTGAGTGAAAGCGTCAGATGACCGGTATGAGCCCAATTTGACCAATGCTGCGCTTTGAACGAATGACTGAATTGGCTCTGCGCATATGCGCACGGTGTGCCAAAAAATCGAAATGTGAGGGTGGTTGCACGATACGTCATTACAATGCGGCAATTCAAAATCATTGCGCTACTAGCAACAGAGGATAAGGTTGCGTTGCAAAATTGGTCACTTAATGCAGCCTGAACCCAAACATATCCTAAGTTTCAAAACGGCACTGGCAGCAGGAACAATTCGTGCGGCAGCGGATGAACTTGGGCTGGAACCTTCGACGGTCAGCCGCAATATTGCATCTTTGGAAAAGCAGCTTGCGACGGCGCTGATTGAACGCGGACGAAAAGGCGTTATGCCGACTGAGGCAGGCCTGTTGCTGCTTGACTACGCCGAACGACAAAGCGGCGAGATGGAGGCACTCAGGTCCCAGCTCGACGCGCTTGCGAATATGGAACGCGGGGCGATTGCTGTCGCCCTCGGCGAAGGGTTCGTCAGTGATTTCATACAATCGGTGTTGGCAGAATTTTCGCGAGACCATCCCGAGATTACGTTTTCCCTCAATGTTGGCTCCACGGATCAGATGACGGACGCCGTAATTGACGATAGGGCCCACGTTGGTCTTGCGTTTGATGTCGCCCCCAATGCGCGATTGAATGTCGTTGCGCAAGCGGAGCGCCGCCTTGTCGTCATTTGCAAACGGGGCGGGCAGTTTGACGCCACTGGCAAAGTGAAAGTCTCCGCGTTCTCCAACTTACCCTGTGCGTTTCTCAATAAAGGCTACGGGGTCGGCGCCGTGATTGCAGACATGGAGGCTTCGCATGGATTTCGCGCGCGCGCGGTGATGGAAACTGGGTCAATTGCCGCGCTCAAGGCCTTTGTTCGAAGTGATTTGGGCATAACGCTCTTGCCGGAGTTTGCCATGGCTGATGGCATCAAAGCCGGGACCTTGCGCGCCCGTGAAGTCGCAGCTGCAAATTTTGGTCGTGGCAAGGTGAGCCTATTCGTTCGGCAAGGCCGGAGACTGCCGTTGGCTGCGCAAAAACTGATCCCCGCAATGTCGCGTTCAATGGTGGCATTGAACGGTTGAACGTTGCATTCGGCGCAACAATTTTGTCGTAGTAGTGCATTTTTAGGCAAGTTAACGCTGCTATGATCCTCTCAAATCAGCGGAGAGTGTTTCATGAAAATCGGGGTTATTGGATGCGGCAACATGGGCGGCGGAATGGTCGGTCAGCTGATTGCAGCGGGGATGGACGTGAGCTGCTATGATCCTGACGCAGACATTCAGGCGGGCATGCGCTCTCTTGGGGCAATTGTCGCGAAAACCGCCAGCGCATTGGTGACTGAACAAGAGATCATCATTCTGTCCCTCCCCAAAGCGCAGGTGGTTGAGTTGGTCATGGCCGAGGTTGCATCACATATAGAAGCTGGCGCAATTGTACTTGATACATCGACATCGATCCCAGTCACATCCCAAGCGATGGCAAAGTTGGGCCAGACCAATGGTTTTGAGTTCATCGATGGCCCTGTGAGCGGTGGGCCAGCAGCAGCCAACGCTGGCACAATGACAATGCTGCTGGCAGGAAATCAGGGCGCGATTGATCGCTTGGCCCCTGTAACTGAAATCTTGACGGCGAAAGCCGTGGTCGTTGGCGCGTCGGGCGCGGGACATGCGGCCAAGATCGCAAACAATATGCTTTGTGCTGCAAATCTTGTGTTGGTCGCTGAAGCCGTGCGCATGTGCGAGGCGGCAGATGTGTCAGCCGAAGGGCTGCTGGAAGGCGTCAACGCGGGATCGGGCCGCAGCGGGGTCAGTGAGGTGAATTTCCCCAAATGGGTGCTGAACGATGCATTTGATTCAGGCTTCACGATGGGCCTGATGCGCAAAGACGTGAGTTTGGCGCTCGAGTTGGCTGAACAGACAGGCGTTGATTTGGCAGGCTTCGCAGGGATCGCAGACCTTTGGTTATCTCAATCGGGTGACATCCCCGATACCGCTGACTTCAACGAAATCACAAAACTCGGAGCCAAAACATGACCACGCGGAATGATATTCTTACGGCCCATATGGCGGCCCTTGGCCTTGGGTCCAAACCGCAAAGCTTAATTAATGGCGCGTTGGTGGATGGCACTGGGGATATGATCACTTTGGTTGATCCCTATACCGAACAGCCGTTGGTGGCCTATCCAGACGCCGGTGCTGATCTTGCAATCGAGGCCTGTGTGGCAGCCCTTGCTGCGCAGACCCAATGGGCCGCGTTGTCAGGTGCTGCGCGAGGGCAGGTGATGCAAGACATCGCACGTACGGTGCTTTCCAACGCGGAACCCCTCGCTAAAATCGAGGCACTGATAGCTGGCAAACCGATCCGCGATTGCCGCATCGAAGTGGCGAAAGTGGCCGAGATGTTCGCCTATTATGGCGGCTGGGCCGATAAGCTGCATGGCGAGGTCATCCCCGTGCCGTCGGGCCACTTAAACTATACCAAGCGCGAACCCTTGGGCGTCGTCTTTCAGATCACCCCGTGGAACGCGCCCATCTTCACTGGCGGCTGGCAAATTGCACCTGCGATTGCCACGGGCAACGGCGTTGTCATCAAACCAAGCGAGCTGACCCCTGTGACCACAGTTGCACTGGTCTACTTGGCCGAGCAAGTGGGATTGCCCAAGGGCATTGTGAACGTGCTTTGCGGGCTTGGACCAACAGCCGGGCAAGCCGCGATTGAGCACCGTGCCGTGCGCAAAGTGATCTTCGTTGGCTCACCCGAGACGGGCCGGGTCGTAGCGACAGCCGCGGCGAAATCGCTGAAGCCTGCAGTTTTGGAACTGGGCGGCAAATCGGCCAATATTGTTTTTGATGATGCAAACCTCAAACACGCTTGCCTTGGGGCGCAGGCCGCGATCTTTTCCGGTGCGGGGCAAAGCTGTGTTGCCGGGTCGCGCTTGCTTGTGCATCGCTCTGTTCATGGTGACCTGGTCGAAATGCTGACAAACGGCATGAACGAGATCAAACTGGGCGATCCGCTGGATGAAGCGACAGAGGTCGGTCCGATCAGCAACGCACGTCAATTCGCCCATGTGGGTGACATGGTAGCGCGTGCGAAGTCTGATGGCGCCAGTGTTCTTTGCCGCGAGACAAAACCAGATACGGGGTATTTTGTGCCGCCAACGGTTCTGAACGGGCTTTCCAACACCGATCACACAGCGCAAACCGAGATTTTCGGTCCTGTCGTTGCGGCCATCCCGTTCGATAGCGAAGAAGAGGCTACCGCGCTTGCGAATGCGACAGACTTTGGCCTTGCCGGGGCGGTTTGGACCGCTGATGTGGGTCGTGCGCACCGCGTCGCAGACCACGTTCGGGCGGGAACGTTCTGGATCAACAGCTACAAGGCCATTCACGTATCATCGCCATTTGGCGGGTCGCTCAACTCTGGCTTTGGACGCTCAAGCGGGACGGACGCTCTGATGGAATATACCTCGGCCAAAAGTGTATGGCTCGACAGTGCACCGACCCCTCGGATAGCGTTCGGCTATGTTAGTTGATGACGTCAAAGCACTGCTTTCGAGCGACCCGCAAGCCGCCGATCTTTTGGGCTTGGGTCCGTTCGAAGAATTCCCTGATCTTGTCGGCGCTTTGTTCAGCATGATGTGCAACGCGGCCGTCGGGCGCATCGTGGCGCAAATGTACCGCGAGACATCTGCGATTGTGGAGGACACCGAACGCGACATAGCTGAGACAGCTCGCCGTAATTTTGAGCCCGGCGGACCTGCCGCCGTGTTGCTGTTTTCGCGCGGTGTTCATGCCACGATGGCGCACCGTGTCGCCCATAGGCTTTGGCAAAAGGGAGAAACAACAGTTGCCATGGCAATAAAGGCTGCCAGTGGTCGCGCCTTTGCAACGGACATCCATCCCGCGGCGCAAATTGGCGCGGGCTTTTGGCTGGATCACGGGCTGGGTTTTGTTGCCGGTGAAACCACAGTTATCGGCAAGGAAGTGTCGATCTGGCACAACGTGACCCTTGGTAGCACCTTCAACAACTCCGGCGCGGACCGTCATCCAAAAATTGAAGACGGTGCAGTCATCGGCGCTGGAGCAATGGTGCTTGGCAATATCACCATTGGCGCAGGCGCAAACATCGGAGCGGGTGCGATTGTCTTGGAAAATGTCCCTGCAGGCCGGGTCGTTGTGGGCACGAAAGCACACGATGTCGGCCCGGCGCGCATCTCTTTTCTGGACAAGGAACAAGCCACTTGAACGCATCATTCGGCATCGATCATCCGCTTCTTGCAACACATGATATTGAAGGACTACGCGACCGGCTCATTTCGCTTGGATTCAACATGACGGCGGTTGGCAAACATCCTTGGGGCACCAGTACAAGCCTTGCCATGTTCGATGGCTGCCTGCTGGAGATCATGGGCATCTATGATGAGACCTTGATCGACGAAATGCCCGCTGGTGATTTCCACTTTGGACGCCACGTCTTTGAACATCTGCAACAGCGCGAAGGTGTCGCGTTAAGTGCGTTGTATAGCACAGACAGCGTGCGGGACGCAGCAACAGCGAAATCGGCGGGTTTCACCGTTGCAGGCCACCTCGAATTCGGGCGCGACGTAACTCTGCCCGATGGGAGTGCGGATAGAACAAAGACAACTCTCGCGCTCATGCCCGACCCAGACTTCCCGCGGCTCTCTTTCTTTTTGTGCCAGCAGCACCGACCCGAGCTGATCTATGTTCCTGAATGGCTTGAGCATCCCAATACAGTAAATGGGATAAACGGCATCACGATCATGGCCAATGCGGCACAGCAAAAGGCCCTGAAAGCAAAACTGACGGGCATCTACGGCCACGCATCATCTTTGAGCGGAGGGTTTTCTGTTCAATCTGCGAACGGACAGATCTCGGTGCAAACTCTGGATGCTATCCAAGCCGAGTTCGGAAAGTTACCTTCAGACATTGCGGACAGTGAAACGCCCGGCATCGTTGCTATGGACCTGAACTACCATGATGCCAAGCAGATCGAGGCTTGGATTATAAAGAGCGACCTGCACCTTAAGACGACTGCGTCCGGGCGATATGCAACGCAACCAGAAGATACCGCGAACGTCATACTGAGGTTTGGAAAGGGTTTGGTCTGATTGATATCTTCAATAAAAATAAACGCAGAACGGCAAAGTCGCCATTCGTATCAAACCAGCGAACGGTGGCTTCGTCCCGCTGAGCCGACATTGAAGGGCTTCAATCGAGTAAACAAGCCCGACCGAAAACGTCGGATGACCGCTATGAGCCCATAGTGACCGATGCTGTAGATTGCACATATGTCTGGTCTTGAATTGAAACTCGTTCTGCTGGCATACATTCGCATTCTCGAACCGTCGCTCAAGCGCCGATGGCTTCGATCGAACTGAATGCGTCCAATTTGCATGCAGTTCGCGTTCGGATAGTATTTGGCAAGTCTTGCAAAATGGACTCGTCGCTTTTTATGGAACTCCATACCACAATAGCTTTGTGCCATCGTTTTCGGAACGCCTTTGAAACATCATTTGATGGGCAGGATCGATGTGCGACCGGCTCCAAACCTGCAATGTTCGCTAGCTTTGTTTCACTAAACAGCCAAAGCAATAGAATTCAGGAAAGATGATGGCGGAAGAATACGATCACATTGTTATCGGCGGAGGTTCGTCCGGTTGCGTGGTCGCCGCAAGGTTGGTCACTGATGGAGATCGGCGTGTGTTATTGCTTGAGGCTGGATATTCGCACCATCATCCTTTGCTTGATATGCCGCCGGGCATTTTCAAACTGATCGCTGATAGCAAGTATATGACCTATCATCACACCACACCGCAGCAGCATCTTGGCGGACGAGTGCATGATATTCCACAGGGCAATGTTCTGGGTGGCGGGTCGTCAGTCAATGCACAGGTCTATATGCGGGGCCGGCCCTCCGACTATGACGAGTGGGACGAAATCCTGCGCGGGGATAACGACGGAGCGCCATGGGATTGGGCAACTGTCCTTCACCATTTCAAACGCATCGAAGGCAACAATCGATTGCAAAATGACCTGCACGGCGCAGACGGTCCCGTGCAGGTCTCCGATCCAGGGCATATTGACGATGTTTCGCGTTGGTTCGTACAAAGCGTTCAGCAAATGGGCGAACCTTACAATCACGACTTCAATGGCAGTGGGCAACGCGGCGTCGGGTATTACCAGTTCACCAACCGCAGCGGAAAGCGAAGTAGCGCGGCCTATGCCTTTGTTGAGCCGCTCAAAAATGATCCGCGTCTAACCGTGAAACTGCGCGCCACGGTGCGATGCATTGAGATTGTAGACGGCAAGGCAACAGGCGTTACTTACAAAGATGCCGCAGGGCACGAACATACAGCATATTCCAAATCTGACATTGTGGTTTCTGCGGGGGCTTTGGTGACGCCGAAATTGTTGATGTTGTCTGGACTGGGCCCAGCCGAGCATCTGGCGTCCAAAAGCATCAAAACAGTAGTTGATCTTCCGGGCGTCGGTCAAAATCTGATCGATCATCCGGAGGTACCGGTGATCTCAGTCGCCAATGGGCCCTATGGATACTATAGGCAAGGTGTCGGCTGGCGCATGCTGAAAAACGGGCTTCAGTTCAAGATGTTCGGTAGTGGGCCAATAACTTCTGCCGGATTCGAAGCGGGGGCCTTTGTCAATCCTCTTGTGCGTGATGCGCCGCCGTCAATTCAGGCTTTTTGCGTGCCCATCGTGTATCTGGACCGGGACCTACAGGAGGTATTCGATGACACATACGGAGTCACAATTACGACTGTTTTGATCAAACCAAAGTCCCGGGGCAGTGTCGAGCTACGTTCTGGCGATCCTAATGATATGCCGCTTGTATCGCCTAATCTGCTCCTTGATCCCGAAGATATGAAAACCATGATCGAAGGACAAATGTTTTTCCGTGAGGTGCTGCAATCCGGGCAATTGGGCAAAAGGATCGAAAAAGTCATTGCGCCCGCGGGGCCCGATCTGAGTGTCGATGCTATGGCCGATCACTGCCGTCGGTTTGTCAAAACAAACTACCATCCGGCCAGTACGGTGCGCATGGGCCCGGATGGGGATCGAATGGCTGTGCTGGACGCACGCATGCGTGTGCGCGGCGTCAGCAATCTGCGGGTTTGTGACATGTCCGCTGTACCAAATATTAATGCCGGGAATACCAACGCTCCGGCTATGATGCTGGGTGATCGTTGTGCTGATTTCATCCTTGAGCTTGATCGCTCAGCAAGCACTGTTTGAGGGACTATTTAGAGGCGCGCGTGCCTGACAACCGAAACGATGGGAGCAGTTAGATGATCATGAAGAAGTTTCGCCTTGATGGGCAGACAGCATTGGTTACAGGCGGTACGCGAGGGATCGGCCTCGGCATTGTTCAAGCGCTTGCCGAGGCAGGTGCACATGTCGTGGCATCGTCAAAAACGCCACGGCCTGACGTTATTGAAGCGCTTCGCAATAAGGGTCACAACGTTGAGTACATTCAAGGAAATATGCGCGATGAGGACGGCCCCGGGAAATTAATTGCCGATACGTTGGAATTGGTGGGAAAGCTGGATGTGCTGGTGAACAATGCCGGAGTCGCGCAGCATGGGGAAACCGAGAGCTTTTCTGACGAAAACTATCGCCGCATTATGGATATCAACCTTGATAGTGTTTTTCGGGCGTGCCGCGCCGGATTAACCCAGATGCGTAAACAGCAAAGCGGCGTTATCCTGAACATCGGTTCGATCTCTGGATACATTTCAAACATTCCCCAGCAGCAGGCGGCCTATAATGCGTCAAAGGCCGCGGTGCATATGCTGACCAAGAGCCTTGCCAGCGAATATGCGGGAGACAATATCCGGGTTAACGCAATTGCACCGGGGTACATTCAAACCGAAATGACCGCTGGTGGGCTAAATAATCCTGAGTGGGCCGCTGTGTGGAAAAACATGACACCAATGCAAAGAGTTGGCGCACCTGAAGACATCGGCGCCGCTGCAATTTATCTTTGTTCGCCAGCGTCTGGTTATGTCACCGGCGAAGTTCTGGTTATTGACGGCGGCTACCTGACGCGTTGAATTATGTCCGCTAAGTCCGCTCAGCCGACCTTGAGGCCACTTTCAGGGCGATTTTACCCAACTGAAATCGTCGGATGACCGTTCTGAGCCCATAGCGGAACTCCGTTTAAGGCAGCTTCTGATTTCGGATGGTTCGACTAATCCTGTTCGACTGAGCAAATGACGAATGTTTCCAGCGACTCTATCTCATCTTGGCACTCGGAACGAAGTTTGAACTCCAACGCCCGTCTGGCTTGTTCCTCGGATTCGGAATGAATGACGGCGCACTCTTGGCGGACTGCAGAGTATTTGACGCGAAACTTTCGATTTGTCCTCATTGCTTCGTCTCCCTGCCAGTAAACTTGAGCGCCATCACAAATCACTTACTGATGGGGTTAGTGGCGAGCATCAATATTTGAAACCCAGAAAAAGATTGGATTCGCCACATTCCCGCCTAAGTTGCTCTCCATAAAGTTGTGACTACTTCCAAATAACCACACACTGAACACACACACATTTCCAAACTGGGCGGGCCTTTGGCCCGTCTTTTTTTGTTTATTTCATGGGATTCAGTTCAATCCCTAGGAGCTACTTTAGCTTTTGAAGGCCCCAACCATCGGTATACGACAGTTGGGGGTACTCGTAACAAAACACTCATTTCAAATGCAACACACGCATTAGCTTACTCGCACATAGGTTGTGATCGAGTCAGCGATTCGTATCAATTGTCTAAATACTTAACTAGACTGGATGATTAATCATTCATCTTCAGAACGCCAAATCATCAACCCGGAATTCACCGCCACATGCCCGCTTAGAGCCCAAATACGGGCGATCGCCTTGCGGCCAAGTAATACGTCGTGGGTGGAGCTCTATCCATTCACGACAAGAGCTTTCCTTCGAATGATTTCGCTATGGGGCGGGCGGGGCGCATGGCGGTACAGTTTCGCTTCTCTGGAAAGAGTTCGTAAAATTCCTGCAATTGTTCGTCATCCATATTCCCTAGCGCCTCTTGCCCAGCAAAGAAGCTTTCTGACCAAGCCCCGTTCGCGCAAATGATTTGATGCTCTTCAAACATCAAATGCACGTAAGTCACCAATCCTGTTTCAACTCGCAGTATTGTATTGTCATTGATTAATGCTTTGGCGGGAACGAGTATTTCTTGCTCTCCAAAAAGTAATTCAGCTTCATATCCTGAGAAAAGCATCCGATGATTTGGCGAAACAATTAGGTCTTTTGTTACGCTAAACGCACCTGACCTGAAGAGAATTGGCGCCATTTTTCCAACGCCGGGAATGGTCCGCTTGCCAATCCATGTGACTGCCAAATCGCCATAATCGCGAGTTGTGACCAAATCGCCGACTTTTATATGTTCGACTAGTTGGTTGCCATTAATCGTACTGATGAGCGTTCCAGCAGCAAAGCAAGCAAAATCATCGAATCCGAAATTGTTGCTGTTCCCTATGTTTCCTTCGCTTGTAAATTCATAGGTCTGGCCTGGCACCAAAGGCGTATTTGTAATGAAGGCCGTTGTTGTATTGTTGCCGGTGTTGTTAGAGCCAAGGGAGATTGAATACCCTTCAAACCCATCGTCCGTGGTGATTACATAGTTGATAACAACTCTTGCACCGGCCAGATATGTCACGCCATCAATGGTGACATCGCTTGCCAGAACCTGTCCTGGATCACCGATCTCATTGAAATTTGGATCATCGTCAGAAACGGTGATTTGCAGAGGGAATGCCGCCGCGTCTAGTTGGATTTGCCAAGGGGGTGAGCCTTGGGCTCTCGCGCCTTGTTCATTGGGTACAGCGTCTAAAGCGCCAGCGGTGTTAAAGTCATCCAGTTGGTAAACCCATTGCAGTGTGAAATCGGGCACATTTGCTCTCTATCCAACCCCGAAGTCACTTTGCAACAATCATCGAACCATGACAAGCTTAGCGTGCATAGCTGCTATTTGTATATGCGTAGGGTTGTTGGATGCGATACGCTAGAACATTCGTTGAACGTCCGCTTGGTCCCGCAGAGTGGACATTGAAGGGCTTCAATCGAGTAAACAAGCCCGACCGAAAACGTCAGATGACCGGTATGAGCCCATATTCACCGATGCTGCGCAGCGTTCAAATGTCCGCTGCTGGCCGAAACATCATGCAAAAATAGCAAAAAGGGCAAAAATCTGCTTTGATCAAATCCGAACGGTAGCGGAAGCGGGAGGCGTAAATGGCCAAAGTATCGAATTCTAAATACGAAGCTGAACTAGCTCGACTTCAAATCGAGCTCGTTAAGGTTCAAGAGTGGGTCAAGCATTCTGGCCAACGCATCGCAATCATCTTCGAGGGACGTGATGCCGCTGGCAAGGGGGGCACGATCAAACGGATCACCGAAGCCATGAACCCTCGCATCTGCCAAGTTGTTGCGCTGCCGGCTCCGACGGAGCGGGAAAAGTCACAATGGTACTTTCAAAGATACGTCGCCCATTTGCCCGCGGCCGGGGAAATCATCATTTTCGACCGCTCCTGGTATAATCGCGGAGGTGTCGAGCGCGTTATGAGGTTTTGTACCGACGAAGAATACAAAGAGTTTATGCGGAGTTGTCCTGAATTCGAGCGTATGTTGGTTCGGTCAGGCATTCAGCTGATCAAATATTGGTTTTCGGTGAGTGATGACGAGCAGGAGCGGCGTTTCCAAAAACGCCTGACCGACCCCACGAAACAGTGGAAGCTTAGTCCCATGGACTTGGAAAGCCGTAAGAAATGGGTGGACTACTCCAAGGCGAAAGATGACATGTTTGCACATACTGATATCAAGCAAGCGCCTTGGTACGTCGTGAATTCCGACGTGAAGAAACACGCGCGCTTGAATTGCATCAGCCATCTTTTGTCGCTGATCTCTTATGAAGAGGTCCAGCATCCGCCCGTCAAGTTAGAAGACCGACCGCCTCAACGCGGCTACGTCAGACCCCCCATGGATGATCAAACATTTGTGCCGGAGGCGCATCTCGATCTCGGCTAGCCATCCCTTCCTAGACGCCGGCTAAACATTTGCCTGCACCGGCCCTGCAACACACTTTGCCATAGACTGATTGGAATTCCAGTATGCGATACCTTCCCTTAGCTCTCGTACTGCTTCTTGTCCCACTCGGCCGACTCGTGGCGCTGATCGCCCCCTTTTTCGGCGGTGTAATTTCGGGCCTATCTTTGCTCTTAGGTCTGGTGGGGCTATATGACCTTTTTCAGAACAAAAGTGCGGTTCTAAAGAACTATCCTTTGGTAGCGCGGCTTCGGTTTCTTTTTGAACATTTTCGGCCTGAGATCCGCCAGTACTTTCTGGAAAGCGATCACGAGGAAACTCCTTTTTCACGCGAACAACGGGCATTGGTCTATCGGCGTGCAAAGGGTATGGAAGGCCTCAGACCGTTCGGGACACTACGCAATGTAAACGAAGTTGGGCATGAGTGGATCAACCACTCCATGATGCCGTCGCATCTCTCCACGGACCCCTTCACAGTAACCTTTGGTGGCCCAAGCTGTAAGAAACCCTACAACGGGTCAGTCCTAAACATATCAGGCATGTCCTATGGCGCGTTGTCCCCGAATGCCATCGAAGCTCTAAATCAAGGCGCGAAAGCGGGCGGGTTTGCACATACAACAGGCGAAGGCTCAATCTCAAAGTTTCACCGCAAGCACGGCGGTGATCTGATCTGGCAGATTGGTAGTGGGTATTTTGGGTGCCGCACAAAGGACGGGAAATTTGACCCAGAAAAATTCTCTGGGACCTCCGCTGACGATCAAGTGAAGATGATCGAGATAAAGCTGTCACAGGGTGCAAAACCCGGACATGGTGGTATCCTTCTTGGTGCAAAGGTCACCGAAGAAATTGCCGCGGCACGTGGTGTTGAAATCGGTGTCGATTGCATCAGCCCAAGTGCCCATAGCGCTTTTTCTACGCCGCTCGAGCTCTGCGATTTCGTAGGCAGCCTCCGGAGGCTCTCCGGTGGAAAGCCGATTGGGATTAAATTGTGCGTTGGTCATCCGTGGGAGTGGTTCGCGATTGCGAAGGCGATCAAAGAAAGTGATAACTGTCCCGACTTTATTACTGTTGATGGCGCCGAAGGCGGAACAGGCGCGGCGCCCGTTGAATTTGCAGATCACAAGGGGGCACCGCTGCGCGAGGGCCTTATGCTTGTTCACAATACGCTTGTGGGACTCGGCATAAGAGACCAAGTTAAGCTAATCGCATCTGGCAAACTAATCAGCGCGTTCGACATGTGTAGGGTTTTTGCTTTAGGGGCGGATAGCTGCAACATCGCTCGGGGCTTCATGTTTGACTTGGGCTGCATTCAAGCCCAAGCCTGCCACACTGGGAAATGCCCAACTGGAGTGACCACACAAGACGCTGGTCGCTACAAGGCACTGGTCGTTGGGGACAAGGGTGCAAGGGTCGCAAACTTCCATAAGAATACACTAACAGCCCTTCGTGAGGCCGTAGAGTCGTCAGGGCTTTCACACCCATCAGAATTTACTCCACATCACCTGATGATAAGGATCAACAGCAGAGAAGCGCGATCTGCTGCAAGCCAATACTTGTGGCTTGATCCAGGAGACCTTGAGAGTAACGATGCTGTTCACCCGGCGTTCGCGAAATACTGGGATCGGGCCCTATCAAACTCGTTTGTTGGCTCGGCTTGAAGCATCAATGGCAATTCAAACATTGGAGTTAAGGGCCAAAAGGTCCAGTTTGTTCCGCGCTGCAGTCATTGAGGAGAAACAGAAAAAGGCGAGCCGTTGGGCCCGCCGAGGTTTTGGGAGTGTGTGCATCGCTTTCCTGAATAATAATCGCGACGCTAATAAGGAGAAATTGAATCCTAACCTTGCGTCATGATTGCACAAATGATGCCGAAATGGCGGAGAAGTACCTTTAGCGGCAATTAACCGAGAAAAATATCCTGAAGAGGGTCAAGATGTGACGAGCGGCAATACCCCCTCAGTCGATTATCGCTCCGGAGCAGTCTCTAATACCTGCTTTCGAACTCATTGGTTGTGCGAGCCCCATGCGCATCGGTCGAACTCCGCGTAGGCAATCAACGCTTCAGTAGTACCAACGGGCACGATACGGCCACAACCTTCGACCACGTCTTCATTCTCAAACACGCGGATGACCCCATCAGCCGCTTTGGTTGCGGTGGCGCAGAGCTGTTCGTCGGGTGCTAGACGAGCGCTTTGCGTCGCGCCTTCACGGGTTTCTGTCTGGAAAAGATGTGTGTAGTCAGAGCTATTTTTTATGCAAAAGCCATCCTGCGGAGCCTCGTCAGCAAAAGCCGGAAACGCGAGCAAAGCGATTAAATAAGCAATACGCATCATACAGCTAGGTTCGCCTTGAGCAGTGGCGAATGCCAATCACAAGTCTACACGAACGGTTCACTCAAATGTCAGGATCAATTGACTTTCCGTGATCATCGGAAGGTCTACAGTTTTGGCATTGCGGACATGGCGCAAGGGACTATGGGAGGATTGAATGAAAAAAACAGTTGCAGGATTGGTCGGTCTTGTTGCATCGGCGGGAATAGTAAATGCACAGGAATTTGGAACTGAGGCGGACGCGGCTTATGCGGCGTTGCTCTGGGAGGTGATGGCAGCTGGAAAGCTGGTGGGCGATGGAGCTGTAATGGCTACGCCTTACGAAGGTGGTCCTCCACATGGAGTGATGCTGGAGACGTTTTACACCGAAGCAACGATTGAAGGACACACAGGCGATTTAATTGTGAAGCGGAACTACGGACCTGAAGATGTGACAGCCGACGAAGTTCTTGCTGACCCGTCAAAACATCTTGGCGCGGTAACAGTGATGTTCCGGCGGGAAGAAGGGTTTGACGCTGACAATCAGGATTGGTTCTGGGTCAAGTATCTTTCCGATGGTACACTCGACAAAAACCCGAAGGGTATGCAGCTTGCGGGACGTGTGGCTAAAGGCGCGGATCAAGGCTGTATCGCCTGCCACTCAGGTGTGGATGACTATGTCTTTACCAGCGACCACATCACTGCGGCTATGACTAAGTAAGATGCTGCCTTGATTTCGCGGCTTGCGCGTCGCAACCGGTACTAAGGGGGGGCTCGCGCTCCCCCCTATCATTCAGTTCAATCGGTAGCGTTGGAACTCGTAGAACCGTGCCAGCTTAGTGCTTTGTGATCAAAGCCATGCACAATCGTGGGTTTTACGACTCGGAAGTAGGGCGACAAATCGAAGTCACGTGGGACAAACAGGGAATGGTGGCGGATCTGTAAAATCACTTCTGCATTTGGTCCGACCTGCGTCCCTGGCAAAATCGGGTAGCCGATTCTCTGAAATGCCTCTGCGATAAGAGTTGAGCAAATCGCTCGGCTTGGATCACCAGACCCAAGGGCCAGCATTCTTCGCCGAAACCGTTCTGGCACAGGGGGTTGAGGCAAAAGATAGCGTGCTAAATCCCAGATATGCTTTAAATCATATGTCCGCCCAAGACTCTCTTTGACGCAATCCACGACCCGGCCAATTTCAGAGTCGGATAGTCCGACAGGGCGGCATATGCGAGTATTGAAATCATCGTATTTCGCAAGCGGGACGCGGATGACACCTTTTTCTAGGTGCGCTTCTATGAGTTCACCATCTTGTTGGTGATCACCTACGTAAAAGGCGGAATGTGACCATGTTGACTGCGTTAAGTACTTAATTGCCGTGGACACTCGCGTATTGCCTTCCACGAGCAGAATATCTCCAGGCTGCAGAGTGCTGCACAACATATCCTTTGACGTGATGGCGAAGGGCATGTAGTTCGACTTAGGCGCTTCCAGATATCGAGCGATGCGCCTGCCTATACTCGTCTTTAAATTATCCATGCGCCATCGTAGCCCGCTACTAGTGAATTGTAATTCACATGCGCGTGGGGAACGACCGAAGATATGACTATAGTTTGGGAACTAAACGTGCTTCAATTGTCGTCGCGTTTATTCATAGTGCGTCTGATGACGACGTAAATTGCGGCGACTCCGCAGAGAAACGCGGCAACGGCGATTGGGCTCGAGAGCAGGCTATCCATTGATTTTATCCGATCTAAATTCAGGTGTGCTTCAATCTGACTAAGTATTGATCATGGCTAGAATGCGACGCTACCTGAGTCTAGGTGCGCATCTTAAAGATTTCTTAACGTTGCCTATTTCTCGCCAAGGTTGAACATCAGATTCAAACTACTTTACTCTCACACGTATACTTAAGTGGCGGGCCTAACGGTTCGCCTCTTTTGTTTCGCCCTCTTGTTTGGACATTTGCGCCTGCAGATTGTCTCCTGCATGCAAATTTTGGATATCCACTGATCTAAGAGTGAACCACTTGATTGGGTTTATGACCGCTTTTTTCAGCATGGAGATCGCTTACAACTCACAATATACATTTCGGCTTTTCGGCCACCGGTTTTGGTGTCAGCCCTGTCTTCCCCAACCCCATGAGACAAAATCAGCGCCCGTAGAGTGCATATGTGTTACGCTCCGCAAAAATCGAAGAAGGAGAGTGACATGGAACCGGTGAATTGGATCGCAATCGTTGTTGGTGCCGTCCTGGCGTTTTTGGGTGGATGGTACTGGTATAGCCCTAAAGCATTTGGGACTAAGTGGGCTGAAGGCACCGGCGTAGAACTAGGAAACGCCGAAAGCATGCCCATTGATGCAATGATCTCACAAGCATGTGCCTTGTTAGCGCTTTCAATGGTTGTGGGCCTTACAGCCTCAATGAACGCTCTTGGAACAGCTGTTATCGCAATAGTGGCAGCAGGGCTCTTTGTGTTTTCAAGCGGATCGTTTGCCAGAAAAACTCAGTATGCTTTGCTAGTTGATATTGGGTACGTCCTGGTAGCCGGTGTGATCATGATCCTGGTACAAGCCGTTTTTTAAGAGAACGTCTTTGATGTGATACGAGCTGTCGATGCAGCAAAGCCTTCTAGTATCCTCTCGCCATCGGAGAATTCAGAAGTAATGGCATCAACGCGCAACTCCTGGAAAGGCTTTGGGTCTGTAGCAACAAGCGAACCTGACACCAATATCCTGATGTCAGGACGGCGGGCTCTTACCATGTCCACGACTGAGTATAGGTCGCGAACAGATTTGCTCGAACCAATTGAAATGCCGAGGATTGTTGCTTCAGACTCTTGGATAGCATTTAAGAGAGGCCTGGTAGCCAAACGCCGCAGAAGCTCAATATTCCATCCTTTGGAACGCTGGATCGAAGCTGCCATGTTCAGTCCAATCGTATGAGCTTCATTTGGAAGAGTGGCGAAGATGGCATTGCGTCGAAAGTCTTTTGCACTTGTTGGTTCGGGCGGCATCTGATCTCGCAGGATGGTTTCAATCCGTTGCATGGCGCATTGAATGTACAAGAACGATGCTTTGTCATTGTCCCAAAGCTCTCCCATGCGTCGAGCAGTGGCTGCGAGCAAATTTAGATATAGGTCTCGATCCGTCATCCCGTCGTCAGTCAACTGATCGAGTATTGTGGTCGATTTACCTGGCATGGCAAGCAAGAGTTGATCGCATATCTCGTCCTGCAATTTACTATCAAATTTCAAATGTTTAACCTGCTCTTCATGCCGATTTCTGCGCCACCTTATGCGCATATATGGGCATTCATTGGTCGAAATCTAGCCGATTTGTTCAGCTTTCGCCGCGAGTGAACTCTAAAATTTGATGAGATGCAGAAACTATTCCCCTAGCTAGGAGCCAGTTTCCACTTACCGTGACGCCATTGATTCGGGGAAGGAAAGACAATGAACAAGCAAGTTGCAGAATTCATAGGGACATTCACCTTAGTGCTGTTTGGCTGCGGAGCGGCGGTCATGGCGGGAAGTGACATTGGGTTTACGGGGATTAGTTTCGCGTTCGGTCTGGCGTTGATTGGGATGGCTTACGGCATAGGGGCGGTTTCAGGCTGCCATATTAATCCTGCCGTTTCACTTGGCATGGTTGCCGCAGGCCGAATGGAGATGCCAGAGGCCATAAAGTACATAATTGCGCAGGTTGCCGGTGCGATAGTCGCAGCGCTTGTTCTCCTAATCATCGCGAACGGTAAAGCTGATTACACCATTGCGTCCAATGGTTTGGGACAAAATGGGTGGGGCGAAGGATACCTTGGAGAGTATGGGTTCATTTCTGCCTTCGTCTTTGAAGTGGTCGCTACATTCTTATTTATGGCAGTTATCTTGGGCGCAACAAGCACAGGTGCGCCTGCCGCAATGGCAGGCCTGGCTATCGGACTTACGCTTGTTGTCATTCACCTCGTCGGCATCAACATAACCGGCGTGTCCGTGAACCCAGCACGTTCAATTGGGCCCGCATTATTTTCTGGCATTTGGTCAATCGTGCAGCTGCCAATGTTTATCATTGCTCCTGTCATAGGCGCTGTTGGTGCTGGCCTTTTGTTCAAATCCGGAATGCTTGATGCGCCATCGGATGGAGACGCAGAGTCCGACGAGAGCACAGGCTTACGTGCTGAGCGTGATGCTTTAAAGAAGGAGCGCGATCAGTTGTCTGCTGATCTTGCAAAGTGCGAGGGCAAATCAAAAGCATCTAGTGCTGTTGCTGCGCCGGTTGCTGCTGCAGCTTTCTCTGGTGAAGCAAGCAAGCCTCAGGGTCTGGAAGGGCCGCGCGGTGGTGTTGCTGATGACCTCAAGGAAATCAATGGTGTCGGTCCCGCCATGGAAGAACTTTTGAACAGCTTGGGCTACTATCACTTTGATCAGGTGGGGGCGTGGACGCCAGCTGAAGCTGCCTGGGTCGATGACAACCTAGAGGGCTTCAAAGGGCGCGCAACACGCGACAATTGGATTTCGCAAGCCAAAGCGCTGGCCCAAGAAACCTAGGTCTTTTCGCCAAGGCGGTGCATGATGTGCCTTCTTGGCGGACAACTTCCAA
This sequence comes from Paracoccaceae bacterium, assembly GCA_039942715.1. Classification (GTDB taxonomy): domain Bacteria; phylum Pseudomonadota; class Alphaproteobacteria; order Rhodobacterales; family Rhodobacteraceae; genus JABDJX01. Next base: position 409,481 of record JBDVBY010000006.1, on the reverse strand, counting down.
CTAGCTTCAGTATTTTCTGCGGTTTCGTAAAGAATGGGCCGCTAAGACTGATCTGCTAAATGCGAAAGCAGCCTTTCAGGCGTAAATTGCAAACGGCAGCTTTGTCCGCAAAGCAGACATCGGGTCTGGCATCAGCGAGTGACCGCAATGCGGACGAAGCTGCCGTTGACACTTATGATTTGAATGGCCGCTATCCATTCCTTTCGCCAGCCGGAAATGAACAACGACGCGAATAGGAATTTCTCTATGGTCTGCGATGCGCGGCACGATTGTGATAAACTAAAAGACTTGGCCGCCTAGGTCATACATTTGGTTATCGGTACACTACTTCAAAACGGCGGAGAACCCATCCGGTCCAGCTAAGAAATCCAGAAAACTTCTTACCTTGGCAGGTAGATAGCTACGATCAGCGTAAATCGCCTGAATATGTAATTTTGGCCATGCAATCATCGGCAACACCGCTTCAAGTCGACCTTCATTCAAGTCGTTCTGAGCTGCCCAGTTTGGAAGCATGGCAAAACCCATGCCAGCAACAGCCGCTTGATGAAGGATGCTTTCGTTAGAGCTTACCAAAATTGGCCGGAGTTTAATATCCATCCCCTTTTCGCCACCAAATTTGATGCGCCCGTCTGCTGCAACTTGAGAGTACGCAAGCATCGGGGCGTTGTTCAGATCGTCTGGGGTTTCGGGGCGGCGAAAGCCGTCTAGGAACTTAGGCGCTGCCACCAACTGAAACGTGACCTCTGCCAGTTTTCGCGCGATCAGCCCATCGTCCAGTTTGAACGCGACGCGAAGTGCCAGATCGACGCCCTCTTCAACCATGTTTATCTTGCGGCCACTTAAGTCGATAACAAAAGTCACATGCGGGTTTTTCTGATGATAGGCGGTCAGGATTTTCGCAAAAGCCGGATTGGACATCCAAACGGGCATCGACATTCTGAGCGTACCGCGCGGCGACAGGCGGTCTGTGGTCAATTGCGCTTCGGCCTCAGACAGCCCGTCAAGCAAAGGGCGGATCGTTTGCAGATACTGCGCACCTGCCTCGGTCAGGCTGACGTTGCGACTGTTACGGTTGAGCAGACGCGCACCGACGCGCGCCTCAACATGTTTGACATGCTTACTGGTCATCGCAGGAGAGATGTTAAGGCGCTCTGCGACGGCAGAGAAGTTCTTGTGTTCAGCGACTTCAGCAAAAACACGCAGGCTTAGAAGTGTGTCCATGATCAACTCACAGTAAATGGTAAGTAAACAAATAGCCTAATGATGTCATTAATGGAAAGGTTTATTCCTGTTCTCATCACAACACGCTGCATAAGCGCTTTTTTGGAAAGAGAACGACATGACAACAATTGACACAAACCCCGTACAGACCAGCAAGGGCTGGACTATTGGACTGTGGGTCGCCCAAGCCCTATTGGCCGCGATGTTCCTGATGGCAGGTGCCACCAAGCTGATGTCTGGTTCAGCTGAATTGGTCGCGATGGGCATGGGCTGGGCCGAAAACGCGCCCTTCTTACTGATTAAATTCATTGGCCTTGCCGAGGTCGCAGGCGCGCTTGGTCTGATCCTGCCTTCTGCCACACGCATCATGCCCGATCTGACGAAACTGGCCGCCGCTGGTCTTGCTGTGATCATGGTTCTGGCCGCTGGCCTGCACATCATTCGCGGTGAATTCGAAGTTGTGCCGATGAACGTGATCCTGTTTGCACTGGCCGCTTTGGTGATCTGGGGGCGCACGAACAAAGCGCCGATTGCACCGCGCGCTTAACCTCAACGCGCCCCGGTTTCTCCCGCCGGGGCGTTTCTTTCTTCAAAAGGTTGCCTTCCCATGCTCCATTCTATGTCCGCTGCCAATGCAAACTTGTCCCCGCAAAGCGATCGCCTTTCTTGGGGAGCGGTCGAACTTCAGGTCACTGACCTTGATCGCGCGGTTGCCTTCTGGACTTCGGCCTTGGGACTGATCGAATGCGATCACTCAGCGCCCGGCACCGCCCTTGGAACAAACGATCGCACGCTGATCGTCCTTCATCCCGGCGCGGATATCCCTGCCGAGGGCCCTTACACGGGCATGTATCACGTCGCGATTGGCGTAAGCAGTCAGTCCGAGTTTTCGCGCATGCTTACCCGTCTGATCCACCTGAACGTGCAGGTCGCACCGACCGACCATTTGATGGCGAAATCGCTCTATTTCCGTGATCCTGACGGTCTGGAGATTGAGATCACCTATGAGACACCAGAACGGTTTAGCCATTTTGGGGATATGTCTAAGGCCCTGACTTTGTTCGATGTTGACGGCAACACCCATTCTGGACGCGGCCCGCTGGATGTAAGGGCTGAACTGGCCCATGCAACGGGCGCAGACCCGATGGCACCGATTGCGGACGACAGCTACCTCGCACATCTGCACTTCAAAGTGCCGGCCCTCGAGCCTGCTTTGGACTGGTTCGAGACGCTTGGATTTGAGCGCCATCTGTCGCTGGACGCTTGGGGCTTTGCCGATATGAGCGCGGGCGCACCCAACACACACCGTCTGGCCATGAACATTTGGACCGGTCCCAATAACCCACCTATGCCGCAAAATATGGCTGGGTTGGTACATTACGAATTGTTCACACACGGCCAGATTATCGCCTCACCACATTTGCGCCAAGACGGCGATGCCTTGCGCGGAACCGATCCCACTGGCGTCGCAGCTACCCTTCGCACTGCCAAATAGGAGAACCCCATGACCAATAGCCCAACAGCATACCGCCCCGCACAGATCATTTTGCACTGGGTCGTCTTTGCGGCTATCTGGGTGCAATGGCTTTTCAACGAACCGATGAAGCGCACTCTTGAAGCCATGCAAACAGGCACCACGCCCGCTGGCAATGACATGACCATGGCGTGGGTCCATGTGGGCTTTGGGTCAACTATCTTTCTTGCGGTGATGGCACGGCTTTATCTGCGCTACCGCTTTGGTGCGCGCGGTCACGCGCCCGGTACATCCCCAATGCAAGCCAAGATTGCGACAACTGTGCACTGGGCACTTTACGGCGCACTGATTGGCATGGTGGTTACCGGCGGGATGACATGGAACGTCGTCGCTGATCTGGGCTATGTGCACTGGCTTTTGAACCTTGTGCTCTTTGCTCTGATCACGGCCCATGCGGCTGCGGCCATTTTCAACCAGTTCGTGCGCAAGGACGGCACGCTGGCGCGCATGATCCCCGTGCTCAAGAAGTGAGAAATCGCCCGAGCTGCGACGGAAACCGATGGCTCGGGCGTATGATTAAACAAGCAGATTTGACTGGACCCCGATATGCAACGTTTCTTCGCCGCGACCTCGCCTTACCTCACTTGGGCGGTGCTTGCCTCGCTCGGGGTTATGATGACCTTCACAGCTCTGACATCCGATGATCCTCGGATTTTCCACCAGCTTGTTCACCCTTCCGGCGAAACCTCTGCACGGTTGTTGATCGTGCTTATGATGGCGACTCCTTTGACAATGCTGCTCAAGGGGTGGCGGGGACCGCAATGGTTGAAACGCAACCGCCGTTATCTGGGCGTGGCGTCTTTTGGCTATGCGCTGCTGCACACCATATTCTATTTGCTGGACAAGGCGTCCTTGACGACCGTCGTTGGTGAGTTGCCACGCCTTTACATCTGGACCGGCTGGGTGGCATTTCTCATTTTCGTACCGCTGGCACTGACATCTATGGATTACTTTGTGCGCAAAATGGGCACGTGGTGGAAGTGGTTGCAACGTTGGACCTATGCCGCTGCGGTGCTGACGCTGGTACACTGGGCCGCTTTGCATGATTGGAACGGCGCGGCACCCGCCCTTATCCACTTTGGCCCTCTGATCATGCTTGAGGCGTACCGCGTCTGGTACTGGTATCTGCGGCCACGACGCGCAGTGGTATAACGACTGCCTTGATGCCTTGGATTAATGCATCATGCAGAGCAAAAGGGTTCAATTCCCAGCGACGCTTTCATCGGAGCTTTTTACATTCATCAAGGCGGGATTTAGTTGCAATACCAAAGTACGCTCGCCGCGGTTCGCAGCCATTCGCACTTGCCGCAGCGTTGGTCACTTTGGGCTCATTGCTGTCTTTCGCTGCTGGAATTTCAAATGACTGCTAACAGCTTGAATTAACAGTAGAGTGGTATTTTATGTGGTAGAAGTGACTTGAGATCAAATAATATCAATCAATGTCAACGGTATATTCGTAATGTATAGCGGACCAAATGTCCGCCGGTGCCGAGTCAATCATCAGTGTTGCGCGCCAGTTCACTTATCAACTTTCGCAAACCGACCCACTCCTGTGATCGTAATCCATGCCTGTAGGCTGGGTTTTTCTTACCCGGCCCGTGGCCTCCACCAGCACCATGCATCCGACAAACCCGCCAACCGCTAACGGCAGGATTCTTGCATAGAAGACCGGAGCGTTTTGATCGTGCGGTGCATCGAGGCGCGTCATGCGCTCTTTGCATGGGGTTGGCGTCACTTTTCATCTTTCGCCCGCCCCCGGTCGCCCACGTTGCCCACAATCGCCTTTCCACCTTCGTTGACCGTCACCCGCTCTACACGAACTGTTTGCTGCGCTTTGGCCCGATACCTTTTCAGCGCCTCCGTTTGCGCCACAAAGGTCCTTGCCAATTTATTGAAGGCGCGTTCTGCAGCGTCTTGCTGGGGAATGGTTTCGACATGGATGAGCCTGCGCGCCATCAGCATCGTCGTTTGATGCGTCACAGCCATTTGGGTGGCGAGCATGGCCTCTACGTCGTCCTGTGGTTCTAAGCCATCGATAATGCCTAGAACAAAGTTGGATGCGTCTTCCGATGCGGCTTTGCCTTGTTCGCCGATATTGGAGATTTGTTTCAGAAGTCCGCTAAAGACCCTGTCGTCTGACGTTCCCATGGAAAGCATCATTGAAGCAGTGGCCAGGGCCTGATCTTCACTATCAAGTTGGATCGACAAAGTCCGGTGTTCTTCATCGAAGTCCATCTTGAGGCTTGGCGACTGAGGCTTAGTTTTTCGGAGTTGCGCAAGTTGGTCGATTGCGTTGCCAGCGCTCGATTCTTGCACCTTAGGGTAATCATTGGTCTCGTTGCTCATAGGCATCCGCCTTTCTGTATGGGGAGTGGTAATACTAGTGTTCCGTTTCAGAACCGACGGACCTGTCAAATATGGGTCTGACGGGTTCTGGTTTGGAACCAAGTACGTCCTTTGGGTTCTCAAACGGTACCACCGACGAGGCTGACGGTTCCGATCTGGAACCGCGTTTTGTTTTTGGTGGCCGCCAATTATGCCAGTCATGAGTTGCTATTTCGCGCCTGCCGACGCGATCAACGGATTTTGTGGTCAGCCGCCATTCATGCGCGCGCCGGGAATACCATGTGCCTTCCTTCTCCAACACTAAGAACCCATGATCCACGAGTTGAGAGAATGCGCGTTGAACGGTTGCTTTTCCCATACCGAGCGCCTTAGCCGCCTCAGCAAAGGACAGCGTCAAACGCCCATTGTTGCTGCCATTGAACCGGGTGTGAAGCTCCAGCCATAACTTGACTGCAGCCCCGCTTAACGCCCGCCATGCGTGGCTTTTGAGTTGAGAATAGGGGAGGGGCACATATTGCCCCTCTGAACGCCGTTTGCTCTTACTCATGATCAATCCTTCCAAATCGGACTTTAAGACGCTCATAGGAGTGACTGAGGGGTGACCAATAATAGCGGCGCTCATTTTTTGTGTCGCGATAGGGCAATTTGTGGCATCAGATGGACTTGTGAGGGTGGCATCCAATGTCACTCGAAAAGCCCTGGCTCCGCGAGCGGAGTTGGGGTTTTTCATTATGCGGCCTCACTGTTTGGATCAGTGCGCTGCGCTGCGATCCATGCGTTTAGATCAGCGCCCAGATAAGCCACTTTACGGCCAATTTTGATCCAGGGTGGACCAACGCGGCGGTACCGCCACTGTGCGAGTTTCTCGCGGGTGCCTAGAACTCCTAGTTCGGGATCACCGAGAATGTAGGTTCGCCTTTGCTCAAAGATTTCTGCCATCGCTATGTCCTTTCGGGTTAGTTGCGATAGCTCCGCATTATGGGCGGGTTTCTTTGATCGTCATCAACAAAAAACAAGTGGCCAAGCGAATTCCAGAAACAGAAAATCGCTCAAGCGTTTTTCAAAAAAATTTTCTGATAGCGTTCTTTGTAATCCTCATCGGATCGAATTATCGTTCCGTATTCTTCTATGATTTTTCGAGATCTGGGCATTGGCCTTTTCTGGCGAGCGTTCTCATAGGCTTGTTGAAAAATCACTGCTTCATTCATTTGAGGATAGAGGTCGGAAAGGTTTTCCAGTTCGCTCATGAAGCACTCTAGATTCATTCTTTTTTTCTGCTCCGAAGCCTTTCCACCTTTTTTGCCCCTCGCCGCATAGGCATTTGCATGCTGGATGCCCTTTAGGGCTGCCTCTTCAAAAGAAAACTTCCACCTATAGTGTTCAACCATTCGCCCCAAAGCAATAAGTTGACCATTCATATATCCCTTCAATTGAGAAGAAATTTTTTTGCTAAGTTCACTGTCTCTTGCTCCGTCGTGCATGTAACTAAGGTAGGACGACAATTCGTCCAGAATCTTGAATTCAAACCATCTCTTCGTAAAGACTGCCCCTACATCGCTCAATTCACAGCCAATAAAAGCGCGTATTTGTTCTAGCGGACTGCGTGGCACTCGGTCGCCTTGCGGTTCATCATAGTCACTGAAGTCCAATGGGTAACTAGCGTCGAAAATTTCCAATGCCCATTGGAACTCCTCAACTGAGAAATGATTCTTGTTCACTTTGCTGACCCAAAGAATATGGCGGGCCTTCTCAAGGTCCTCATAGGATTTCACAAGCATACCAAAGGCAGTCCTGAGCGCGTCGTCCTCAAAGTGCCTGCTACACTGTTCCACGAAAAACTCCCAAAGTTCTTGCGTCCGAACGTCGAAAAAGTTGAGCTCCCACCACTGAGGGGCGGAATTCACTTGTCTCTCGTCCAATACATCGTTGAGGCCGTGAATCTTTTCTTTGGCTGAAATCTCGTCATCGTCCAGCCATTCGAGTTCTTTTTGCGCCGCCAACGGCAGATTTAGACGTGTTTCGAAAAGCCAGTTCCTCGTGGTGTTGCCCAGATGCACGTCAAATGATCCATGCTGACCTTCGTGATCGCCTTCGAAAAGGTAAGGATTAACCTCAAGGGATAGAATGCCATTTAGTCTGTCGGATTCTTCCTCAGTGAACTTTTCCATCTAATTGGCACTACTTTTGTCGAAGGGTGAATGCGAAAACTTGTTCCAATCCTGCATCAATTCCCGACGTTTCTCTAGCAAATCTGATCGCGCATAGGCTCGTTCCACATCCGAACCAACCTGATGCGCCAACGCAGCCTCAGCAACCTCGCGAGGCGCATTCGCCGCCTCAGCAGCCCAATCCCGAAAGCTGCTGCGAAACCCATGCACCGTGAAGTCACTTTCATCCATCCGACGCAAAAGCATCAGCATCGACATGTTGGACAAAGGCCGGTGCCGCTTTTGCCCTTCAAATACGTAGTCCGACTGTATCGCCTTCAGCGGCTCCAAGATCGAAAGCATTTCATCGGTCAACGGCACACGGTGCGCTTTGCCGCCCTTCATTCGTTCAGCGGGAACCGTCCAAAGCTGTGTATCAAAATCAAGCTCAGGCCACTTCATCTCCAAGACCTCAGATGTACGACTGGCAGTTAGAATAGTGAACATCAGAGCTTTCGCGGCCATAGCGTCGCGGGCCCGCAGCTTAGAGTAGAAGGCGGGGACATCGCGCCATGGCATTGCCTCAAGGTGACGAACGCGAGACTTAACCATCGGCAGAACTTTAGCATCCATTATTGCAGTTATCGGATTTTCTCCGGATCGAAACCCTTTCGATTTCGCAACATCCAGCACGCTTTTGATCCGTTGTGACAGTCGCCGCGCAGTTTCGTGCTTTTCAATCCAGATTGGCGAAAGGCACATTAAGACCTCTGGCTGGTCGACGCTATCAATGGGCATGCGTCCGATCTTTGGGAAGACATAGCTCTGCAGAGTGCCAATCCATTGTTCTTTGTGCTTGGCATTTTTCCAAGTTGGAAGGCGGTCGATGTAGACTTGCTGCGCGACCTCTTCAAACGTGGGTGTGTCTTGCCGCGCATTGAAACGAGGGTTAAGTCCTTGTTTCGCCATTCGGCGATACTCTAGCGCCCGATCACGTGCTTGGTTCAAGGTTACAACGTCCGCGCCTCCTAACCCAAAATCAGTTCTAAGCGGCGCACCCTTTTTGTTGCGCTGGCCTTTTACAGTGACTCGCACGATCCACCGTCGGGACGCATTTTCTGTACTGTCGACGACGAGATAGAGGCCTCCTCCATCGCCATGTCGACCAGGACCTAGATTCTCAACGAGTTTCTTTGTCAGCTTTCCTGTAAGCGCCAAAATACCACTTTCTATACCACACAGTGGAAGTATACAGGACAAACTGAATGAATTGCAATGTAACTAAGTGTAATGTGTTTGGGCAGTAAAATAAGGACATATTGCCAATCAATGGCAGTCTGGAAAACCTACAGTAAGTGGGTGGTGGTGGAGCCTAGGGGAGTCGAACCCCTGACCTCTTGCATGCCATGCAAGCGCTCTCCCAACTGAGCTAAGGCCCCAAACCTGGGTGCAGCCGGTTAGCTGCGCCCGTCAACTACCTGCTTACGCGTCACTCGCGCAAGCAAAAAGTTAGTCGTCGTCTTTTGCAGGAACGTCAGCGATCTCTTCTAGCGGAACGGTGTCTGCATCGTCGTCGTCATCATCCAGCACGTCGTCGCCCAGATCTACATCTGTATCGTCGTCATCGTCGTCGTCCAGCACGATTTCGTCTTCATCGCTCTCAGCTTCGGGCTTCGAGTTGGCGTCTGGTTTGTCGGCGACCATAGTTCGGTTAGTCTTGCCTGTGTCGATAGTGACCGTTTCGCCCGTGTAAGGGCTGATGATCGGCGTTTTGTTCAGGTCATAGAACCGTTTGCCGGAGGTTGGGCAAATACGCTTCGTGCCCCATTCTTCCTTGGGCATGTCTCATCTCTTCCGTTGATCAATTTCACCGTGCCGCGTGCCACACTGGGGTGGTGCTGTCAAAGGCTTTCGCACTTCAAAGTGGGTCTGGTGCGCGCGATGCGCAAGACGTAGGCTTGCAAAAACCTCGGTCATGGACGGCAAATGGAGCAATTCACTCTTTCAGGCATCGAAATTGCGCTGCGGCGGTCTTCACGGGCCCTGCGGTTGTCGTTGCGTGTCTCAAGTTTGGATGGGCGGGTCACGATGACGGTCCCAAAGTCGGTTTCATTACGCGACGCACAAGGGTTTGCCCAGCAAAAGGCCGATTGGATCGCCAAAGCAGTGGGCCAGTGCCATGATCCTGTTCAGATAACGCCGGGCGCTCAGATCCCTATTGAAGGTGCCTTATACGAGGTTGCGCATGGCGAAGGGCGCAGAGCGCGTTTAGATAGCAACGTTCTATTGCTACCCAAAGGGCGTGAAGCGCCTGCTTTGGTTGCGTATCTCAAGCTGCTGGCGCGAGATCGCCTGATGGAGAGTGTTACCAAACATGCGGGTACTTTGGGGCGTGAATTTGGGCGAATTACATTGCGCGATACCCGCTCGCGTTGGGGGTCGTGCAGTTCCGAGGGAAATCTGATGTTTTCTTGGCGCTTGATCATGGCTGCACCCGAAGTACTGGACTACGTCGCTGCCCATGAGGTGGCGCATCTGGAAAGGATGGATCATTCGCCCAGCTTTTGGCGAGTGGTCGACAAGCTATGTCCGGATCAAAAGGTGCATCGCGCTTGGTTACGCAAAGAGGGCAATGCGCTGCACCGCTATCAGCTTGGTTAAAGAGTGGTTAACGGCTTTTTGGGGAGTGCAAAGACCACAAATGTAACGTAACCGACGCAAAGCAAGATCAGGGTGAACCAAGCGTACGTTAGCAATCCAAAGCCAACGAAACCAAAACTGACCAAAAAGAAGATCAGGTTGTAGCGCGACAAACGCGTTGTTTTGAATGACCAAGTGGGAATACGGCTGACCAAAAGAAGCCCAATTCCAATCATGTAAAAGCAAATCGCATAGCCCGGGGTGCGCGCAGCGTCGGGAAACGCAAAAGCGATATAAAGTGGCACCATCACAAGGATTGCACCGGCGGGAGAGGGGAGGCCCTCAAAGTACCGCGCATCCACCTCGACCTCTGACTTCGCCGCCACGTTGAATCGCGCGAGTCTTAACACGCAACAAACAGCAAAGATCAAAACCGCAATCCAGGCTGCGTTTTCCATCTCGTGCAAGGCCCAAAAATAGATGACCAGCGGCGTAGCAACGCCAAAATTTAGAAAATCAGCAAGGGAATCCAGCTCGGCTCCGACTTTAGAAGCGCACCCCATGCGCCGTGCCAAGCGTCCGTCCAAACCATCCAACAAACACGCCACCAAGATCAATTGAACTGCGACGGCGAAGTCACCCATCACTGCCGATCTGATGGCAGTCAGGCCAACGCAAATTGCCGCAATGGTGACTATGTTTGGAAGATAGTGCGCCAGCGATGGAGCAGGCGTGGCATCGGTGCTTTGTGGCTCTGGTGCTCTCATTCACTATCCGTTCTGGCAGTTGCGTCGGGCATTTCAGCCAAAACTGTTTCGCCGGCAATCATCGTCTGACCAACGCTTACCAAAGGGTCTACGCCATCGGGCAGGTACACATCAACGCGGCTGCCAAATCGGATCAAACCAAAGCGCTCGCCTGTGTTCAAAGTGTCGCCCGCTTTGACAAAGCAAACGATGCGTCGCGCCACCAAACCAGCAATTTGAACAACCGCAATCTCCTGTCCTGACCCAAGCCCGATCCTCAGGCTCATACGCTCATTGTCTACGCTTGCTTTGTCTAACGATGCGTTAAAAAATTTACCGGGACGATAGGCAACATTCAAAATCTCGCCCGCAATCGGTGTGCGATTTACATGACAATTGAAGACGTTCATGAACACACTGATCCGCATGAGTGGTGCATCCGGCATGCCCAATTCGGGAGGGGGCGTAGCGTGCTCCATCAACGAAACCACACCATCTGCCGGGCTAATCAAAAGTCCCGCTCGATCAGGCGTTACACGTTCGGGATCTCGAAAAAAGTAATAACACCAGACTGTTAGGATCACCCCAATCCAGCCAAGGGGCTCCCAAATCAAAAAGGCGACCACCGTGATTGCCGCGAAAATAGCAACAAACCGAATGCCTTCCTTGTGCATTGGTTTCACAAAGGTGCTCATCATATTCATGCGCGTTCTCTCGCTGGCGGCCACAGGTGCCTTGCGCGTGTATGGGCGAAAAGGCTTGAGGCCAAGTCAAATCCGATTTGACGCACCCCGCAGCTTGTGATCACATTTGCGAATGACAGCCAAACCCGACCCACTCCCAGCCGCCCATGAACGCGTTTACCGCGCGCTCCGCACCCAAATCATGCACGGGGAATTGCCGCCAGGCGAGGCGCTGACTTTGCGCGGCATTGGTTCTGAATTTGGCGTATCAATGACGCCCGCACGCGAATCTGTGCGCCGTTTGGTTGCAGAAGGGGCGTTAACGCTGTCGAGTTCGGGGCGCGTTTCCACGCCAGAATTGTCAAACGAGCGGATCGAAGAACTCGCCGCACTGCGCGCTTTGATCGAAACCGAATTGGCCAGCCGCGCCTTGCCGCGTGCGCATTTGGCGCTGATCGAACGCCTGCAAGGGATCAATAGCCGGGTGTCAGAAGCCGTCGCCAAGGGCGATGCAGTTTCCTACATTCGCCGCAATCTGGAATTTCACCGTACGCTTTATTTGCGCGCCCAAGCCCCCGCGATGCTGGCTATGGCTGAAACGGTCTGGCTGCAGCTGGGGCCGACGATGCGCAAACTCTACGGTGTGCTGCGTCAAGGCACGGTACCCGAAAACCACCGTCTGATTTTGGTCGCGCTTAGGGCAGGGGATGAACCCGCGCTGCGTTTGGCCGTGCGCACGGATGTCACCAAGGGCCTGCGGATGCTGGCGGTTTAGTGCGAAAGATCACGTTTCGCACTGGCACCCATAACAAATCGGAAATTGCCACTGCGGGCTTTCCAAGCGAATGTGCGGCATGACACGCGTGCAACCCTTGATGTCACCAGTGCTGCTGGTCGGCTGCTTTATCATCCTGATCAGCTTTGCGATCCGGGCCTCTTTCGGCGTTTTCCAAATCCCCATAGCGGATGAGTTCGCTTGGGCACGCTCAGAATTTTCCATGGCCATCGCAATCCAGAATCTGTTTTGGGGCATTGGCCAGCCGATTTTCGGCGCAATGGCCGAAAAGATCGGGGATCGCAAAGCCATCATCATCGGCGCTGTGCTTTACGCAACAGGGCTGGTTGCTTCGGCTTACACAACAACGCCATTCATGATGCAAAGCCTTGAAGTTCTTGTTGGTTTCGGCATCGCAGGTACTGGATTTGGCGTCATTCTGGCCGTTGTCGGGCGCGCGGCCTCTGACGAAAATCGCTCGATGGCGCTGGCCATTGCCACAGCTGCTGGATCAGCAGGGCAGATCGTTGGCCCTCCGCTGGCGGAAGGGTTGCTGTCGATCATGACGTGGCAGTCGGTGTTTATCATATTTGCGGGCATGATCCTTGCAGCCTTGTTCACCTTGCCGATGATGCGCGCCCCGGCGGTCAGCAAGGCCGAGCTGGAAGAAAGCATGGGCACGGTGCTTAAGCGCGCCTTCAAGGATCCGACCTATGCGCTGATCTTCATGGGCTTTTTCTCTTGCGGGTATCAATTGTCGTTTGTCACAGCGCATTTCCCGGCAATGGTCACCGAAATGTGCGGCCCCATAGCACAGGGTGGCGTGTTGCATGGCCTTGGGATCACCACCACATCAGCCCTCGGCGCCATCGCCATCGCCGTCATCGGGTTTTTCAACATCGCAGGCACGCTCATGGCAGGCTGGCTTGGCAACCGGTATTCAAAAAAGTACCTGCTGGCAGGTATTTACACAGGCCGCACGATCATCGCTGCCGCTTTCATCATGGCGCCCATAACGCCCATGTCAGTGCTGATTTTTTCAGCCGCCATGGGCACGCTTTGGTTGGCCACGGTGCCGCTTACAAGCGGTTTGGTCGCGCATATCTACGGCCTGCGCTACATGGGCACGCTTTATGGGTTTGTCTTTTTCAGCCACCAGCTAGGATCATTCCTTGGCGTGTGGTTGGGCGGGCGGATGTATGACCTGACAGGAGACTACACCGCTGTGTGGTGGATTGGCGTTGGTGTTGGCGCGTTCAGCGCGATTGTGCATTTGCCGATCAAAGAAGAACGGCGCGTGGCGGCGGCCTGAGGCGGCTTAGAAAAGATATGCGCCGCAAGGCGCGCCATTAGATCACGCAAGAAAATCGCGCAAGGCGCTGCCGACTTGCGCAGGGTGGGTTTGCAAAAGGCTGTGCGCGGCACCGGTGATCTGAACGTGGTGCGCATCTGGGGCAATTTCTGCCAATTGTCCGATGCACGTGCTTGGCACAATCGGATCAAGCGTCCCCCAAAGCGCCAAAATGGGCGTGCCGTTCATGTGGACATGTCGCAGGTCGGCGTCAATTGGCGCGCTCAGCGTGTTGCGACGCGATGACAGGACCGCAGGCAAAAACCCTCGGGTGCGTGTTTCGCTGGCCTGACGTGCTTCGATATCGGGGATGATCGTGGCAAGCTTCGCGTGCTCGACTAAAGTGCGCCGCAACTTCCATCCTCCGGCAACGCGCGTCAGCCAGTCGCCAATCACAGGCGCGGTCCAAGGATCAAATCCCGTTTTCGCCTTCGTCAGACCAGCCGGAGCGACCAGCACCAGCTTGTTAACGCGGGGTCCTTCTTCGGAGGCAAAAGCAGTCGCAATTTGCGCCCCCATAGAAAAGCCAACCATCGCCAGTGGGCCGCCGACGTTTTGATGCTGCAAAAGCGCGCGAAGCTGGGCCAAAAAGAAATCCAGCGTCTGTGCTCCGCGCGCACGATCCGAATAGCCGCGCCCATAAAGATCGTAGGTCAGCACGCGATAACCCATTCCAGCCAAATGGCGCTCTGTGGCTGCAAATACGTAAGATGGCGTCGACAAACCGTGGATGCACACGGCGACGGGGCCGCTTTCCGGGCCGCTCCAAGTGTAGTGCGTCGCGCCAACGGGCAAATCAGCTATACGCCCCGGCGCGCGACTTTGGCGGCTTTGCGTCATTGGCGTTCGAAACAATTCGACGAGAAACGGCAAGGCAATAAAAAGCGCAATTGCCGATATGACGATGGCCCCTATCCCCATTCAGAGCAGACCTTCAGCCTCAAGCCGTGCGCGCCACCCGGCGGCGTCGGTAAACAGATGTGTTTTCCATCCGCGCGCCTCGGCCGCTTCGCAATTTTCGACCTTGTCGTCAGTAAAAATCAGGTCCTCTCCAGATAACCCAGAACCATTTTCAAGGGCTTGGTAAATTGCGGCATCCGGTTTTGCGACACCAAGGTGTGCCGAGACATATTCTTCATCAAACCTTTGCAGGGCAGGGTGCATCTTCTTGGCAATCTCAAGCGTTTCAGCCCCAAAGTTAGACAATGCCAGTTGCTTGGTGCCTTTCGCGGCCAGCTCTGCCACGATCTCGGCCGAGCCGGGAATGACGGTGGAAAACATCTCTGACCATGCATCAATCCAAAGGTGAATCTCTTCGGCCCATTCAGGATGCTTTTTGCCGTGTTCACGCGACAGCGCGTGCCCATCAGCCCCTAGGTCAAACGCGTGGTTCATCGCATGTGGCTGGGTTTCCTCAAAAAAGCGCTGTCGCTTTTCAACGCCCAACCGACGGTCATAAAACGCCTCGGGCTCCCACATGGCAAAGATGTTCCCAATATCCCAAACAACGGCTTTGATCATATTTTCTCTCCTAATTTAACTGCGCAACGCGCGATCCAAAGCGTCTAGAAAACGCGAGCGATCAGCTTTGGAAAAAGGCCGCCCACCACCTTGGCGAAACGGATCAGCGGCGCGCAAATCGGCAGCCAAATCCCGCATCGCCAAAGCTTCGCGTACATTCGCTTGCGTCAGCGCCTCTCCGTTGGGCTTTAGCACCTTCGCTCCGGCCTCAACACATCGCGCGGCCAGCGGCATGTCAGACGTAACCACCAAATCGCCGGCTCCGCACCGCTCTGCGATCCACATATCCGCCTCATCTGCTCCTGCATCCACAAATACGCTTTCGATCAACGGATTTCCCGAAGGCCTGATCCCACCGTTAGACACCATCTTCACCGGCACCTTCAGTCGCGTCGCGACCTTTTCGACCTCGGCCTTCACCGGACAAGCATCGCCGTCAACATAGATCACGAATAAAGCGCCTCTGCATGAAACTCGATGTGATCTTCCATAAAGGTCGAAACAAAGAAATAGCTGTGGTCATAGCCCTTTTGCATCCGCACAGTCGCTTCCATGCGCCGCGCCGCCAGCGCTTCGGCCAAACATTCGGTTTTCAGCAAATCACCAAACTGATCGTCCGTACCAGTGTCGATCAAAACCGGCGCATCCAACGCACCCTCGCGCACCAGACAGGTCGCGTCATGCGCTTCCCCGGCTTTATGCGATCCCAAATACGCCTCGAACTGCTTCTTGCCCCAATCGCTGTTCGTTGGATGACAAATCGGCGAAAACGCCGAGACGGACTTGAAACGACCGTCCTTGGCCGCCAGCGTCAGTGCTCCATGCCCGCCCATGGAATGCCCAGTTATCGCCTGCGCTTCTGGGTCGAGCGCGAAACTCTCAAACAGCGTCTTTGTCAAATCTCCCAAGACGTAGGTTTCCATGTTGAAATGCGGCGCCCAAGGTGCCTCTGTTGCATCAATGTAAAACCCAGCCCCCTGACCCAGATCATAGGCGTCGTCATCGGCCACACCCTCGCCGCGCGGGGAGGTGTCGGGAAACACCAAGGCGATCCCGTGCGCGGCTGCACGCGCCTGGGCGCCCGCTTTGACCATCGCGTTTTCATGGGTGCAGGTCAGCCCCGAGAGATACCAAAGCAGGGGAACTGGTCCAAAACGCGCCTCATCGGGGAGGAACAGGCCAAACGTCATATCTCCGCCTGTTGCGTCAGAGGCGTGGGTATAGACCCCCTGCGTGCCACCAAAGGCGCGATTTTCCGAAATGGTTTCCATTGCTTAACTCCTCTCTCAAAGCGTGGTTTTGACCCAGCCAATGATCAGCGCGACGGTGATCACAGAGGCTGCGGTTGATATCAGAATCGCGGTCGAGACACGTTGCGGTGCGACGTTATAGTGTTGCGCTAACATGAACACGTTGCCAGCGACAGGCAGGGCGGCGGCCGCGATCATCACACCTGCTGCATAAGACTCAACCGGCCAGATGATCAGCGCGGCAATCGCCACGGCAGCAGGGTGCAGCACCAGTTTGGCAAAGGAAAGCCACACCGCCACAGACATGCGTTCGGCGCTTTTAGACGCAAGCGATGCACCAATGGCAAACAGTGCGCCGGGCGTTGCAGCCGCCCCCAACAGCACCAGAAAGTCCTCCAAAACCGTCGGCATCGGGATCGACAAGGCCGACCACGCAAAGCCCAATCCGATTGAGACGATCATCGGGTTTTTAATCAATCCTTTGGTCACGGTGACCAAGATCATCGGTGAGAGCCGTCCGCTACGTGAGGCAGTGACAAGAATGACGATCAGCGATCCAAAGACGATCAGATCAACGCCCAAGACTAAGATGACACTTGCCACAGCTTCGGGGCCCAGCAACATCGCCAACATCGGAATTCCCAGAAAACCCACGTTGCCGATCACCGCGCATTGCGCCTCAAATGCCGCCTCTGAAACGCTTACGCCGCGAAACAACGCGAAGATCACCGCGCCGACATAGACCACTGTTGAAGCTGCGAGATAAGCTTTCACAAAGTTCCACTCAAACATCGCTGCCAGCGGCTGCGTGGCGGCAAACCGAAAGAGCATGGCCGAGAGCGCAAAATAGAAGACGAACTTCGTGAGATAGGCCGTGGCTTCTTCATTGAAAAAACCTTTGCGCCCCGCGCCATAGCCTAGGCCGATAATGGCAAAAAACGGTATGGTTTCGAGGAAAATAGACCACATGGATTTGGGCGTATCACGCTCTGAGAGGTCAGGAAAGCGAACGCTTGATAGGCAATGAGATAAAATTGCAGGCAAGGGTTTTGTCGAAAGCTTGTGCAGGTTTATCGTGGCTGGAAAGGGAGTTTGAGTATGGATGATGTGTCACGTGCAGCCCAACGTCGTCGCAGTGTCTGGCTGGATGCCAGCGCGGGCGATTTTGAGACGTTTCGTGCAAGCGTTGAACGTAAGACCGTCGCTAGCGATTGGCCACTGACCGCTGAAATTCAAAAGCGTATCCCGATTTATGATGGGGCCATGGTCCGGAGTTCAGCAGGCGATGATGCTGCGCGTCTCGATCTTCTGTCGGAATGGAACGCGGTGTTCGAAGACGGCCCCGGCATTATTGTCATCAAGGCTGGCATGCAGGATTTGGGCATCGTCGATGACGCTTCAGCGCTCTTTGAGGACATCATCGCACGTGAAAAAGCGGCAGGGTCCAGTGCGGGCGATCACTTTGCCAAACCGGGTGCGAATGACCGCGTCTGGAACGCGGCGCAAAAGCATTGTTTGGCCGATCCTGAAAATTTCGTAGCGTACTACGCGAACAATGCTGTCGCCTTGGCCTCTGCTGCCTGGTTGGGCCGTGGCTATCAGCTCACCGCACAGGTGAACCGGGTCAACCCCGGTGGGGCCAAGCAGACGGCGCACCGCGATTATCACTTGGGCTTTATGAATGCGCACCAACTGGCCACGTATCCTGTCCAAGCGCACCGCTTTTCGCCCGGACTGACCCTGCAAGGGGCGATAGCGCATTGTGATATGCCGCTGGAAAGCGGGCCAACGATGCTATTGCCCTATTCGCAATGTTTCCTAGAGGGATACGTCGCCTATAATCGGCCCGAATATCAGGACTACTTCGCTGAACATCACGTGCAATTGCCGTTGGAAAAAGGTGATCTGCTGTTTTTCAATCCAGCTGTGATGCACGGCGCGGGCGACAACGTGT
Organism: Paracoccaceae bacterium; assembly: GCA_039942715.1. GTDB lineage: Bacteria > Pseudomonadota > Alphaproteobacteria > Rhodobacterales > Rhodobacteraceae > JABDJX01. Next base: position 391,313 of record JBDVBY010000006.1, on the reverse strand, counting down.
CGTCAGACATCTACCGCATGGCCAATCTCTTGCAGATTGGCTCCGCCTTTGGGCGCTCGATTGAAACAGTCGATCGCTCGGCAATGGCGGTGGCCGTTTATCCCGCCCTTCAGGCCGCGAAGTCGGCAGGGCTGAGCGCGCAGGGCTGCGCCAATGTCATCGCCTCTGCCGCCGAAGGATATGCGTTCCCAACGAACCTTGATCTGGATACGCCAACGCCGGGTTCGATGGTACCCTTGTCTCCGGCAGAGTTGATGCAAGAGGCACTAGACGCAGGAAAATCGCCCGAGGCTTGGGCGACAGAAGTTGCTGAAAGCGATAAGCGTCGCGCGTCTTAAGGTATTGCGCCGGGCCTTCGCCCCGCCAAAGGGGCCGCCGCTGACGCGGCGGCCCGCTTAAAAATCAGCGTGACAAGCTCTCGGCCAAACGCATCAACGTGATGGCTTCGGCGCGATACCCAAAGGCATCCTCGCCTTTGCCCGCCACTGCCAGATCAATCGCTTCAGTCCACCCCCAAGAGCCCAAGAAATCTCCGTCGCGCAGCAACTGGCCAAACCCTGCCGTAGCAATCGAGAACTGCACATCGCTCGTGACATTGTCTTGCCCGGCACGGATCGGTTCCTCGATCAGAACGCTGGTGCTTTCTCCGGGCAATTTGTAGCGCAGCTTGAAAAACCCAAGCTCGTCCGAAGTGCCAGCGGGACGCACCTCAGCATCCGCGCTCTGCGAATACCGCAGCGGGCCATTGCGCACTGCGTCCGATCCTACCGGCGTCACCTCATATAGTGCCGTCACCCGATGCCCGGCGCCAATGTCACCAGCATCCACGCGATCATTGTTGAAATCCTCGCGGTTCAGCGCGCGCGTTTCATAGCCGATTAAACGATACTCGGCGATTTCGGCAGGGTTAAACTCGACCTGTATCTTCACATCATTGGCAATCGGAAACAGCGCCCCTGTCAACTGATCCACCAACACTTTGCGCGCCTCAGACAGCGTGTCGATGTAAGAAGCCTGACCATTCCCGTTCTGCGCCAGCGCCTGCATCGTCGCATCGTCCAGATTGCCGCGTCCAAAGCCAAGCACACTGAGGTAAGTGCCGCTCTCACGCTTGTCCGCAATGAAATCCTTCAATGCCTGAGGATCAGACAGCCCGACGTTAAAATCCCCATCCGTCGCAAGAATAACCCGCGTTATCTCATCATCGCCGCCCATACCCTCAGCAACTTGATAGGCCTGTTGCAGCCCAGCTTGCCCGGCGGTCGATCCTCCGGCTTCAAGCTGATCAAGCGCTGCCAAAATTGTCTCGCGCTCGCTGGCGCGCGTTGGCTCCAATACCTGCCCGGCGCTGCCCGCATAGGTCACAATCGAAACCTCATCTTCGGGCCGCAACTCACTCAGCATCAACCGGAAAGACTGCTTCAAAAGCGGCAGTTTGTTGGCCTGCTGCATCGAGCCCGAAGTGTCGATCAGAAACACAAGGTTCAAGGGCGGACGCTCTTCTAGTGCGGGCAATGTCCCTTGAATGCCGATATGCACAAGATTAGTGCCAGCATTCCAAGGTGTTGGCGTCACTGTCACTGTAGGTTGGAAGGGGTGCGGCCCTTCGGGGGCGGGATAGGCGTAGGGGAAGTAATTCATAATCTCTTCCACACGCACAGCCTCTGCCGGCGGCATCTGCCCACCCATCAACCAAGTGCGCGCCACCGCATAAGCCGCGGTGTCGACATCAATCGAAAATGTCGAAACCGGCTCTTCGCCTGTGACCTTTAGCGGGTTTTCTGGCGCGTTTGCATAAGCGTCGGTGTTGCTTTCGGGCTGGATGATGATCTGATCGGCGGGAGCCTGAATGCGCCTGTTGACGACAGAGGGTTGCGGTGCGGCCACAAGTCCAGAAACACCACCCGCTACATCGCCCGAAAACCGTTCGCGCGTCTGTAGTGTTGAGACAACTTCGCTTTGCTCCATTTCTGCGTCCATCGCGACGGTTGGTTTTTGTGCCTTATCTTGACGATCCGCACGCGCAACAGGGGCCAACGCGCGGGCGTCATCCTGTTCCGTTCTATTGTTAACGCTGTCTTGTCCCAAAGTGGGACCAAGTGTCCGTTCCTCCAAAACAGTACCATCGCTATCAACGAGAATTTCGCTAACCGGACCAAACGCATCCTGAGGCGTAAGCAAGCTCTGCCCCGTGGGCGTTACCGCGAAAAAGCCAACGGCCACCAAAGCCGTCGTTGCCGTCATTCCTGCGCGTGTCGTTAATGCATTCAACATCTGTCTTACTCCTTGACCAATGCGCGCCACTGGGGTGCGCTTGGAAGGTAGACGATGCTCAACAGTCGATCCTTGGAGCTTGGCGAAATTTTCTTCCGCGTGCCGTAAATTTTCCTGCTTACGCATTGGATCAGCGTCAGGTGTCATCGCTTCAAAGGCCGACTTCAGATCATCAAGCTCATCACTCATGCCAAACTCTCTTTCATCTCACGCAGACGCTTTTTTACTTCAGACATCCGCCAACTCACCGTGCCTTCGCTCACATCCAAAACCGCTGCGACCTCGCTGTGCGTCATCTCATCCATCACCAAAGCCACCGTATCGCGCAAATCATCGGGCAGGGCGGTCATAGCCAACGTTAGCCAGTCCAGCGCTTCAGCAGCCTCAATCGCTTCAGCGCGTCGCGCTACCTCAACCTCACCCCACCCATCGGCAGCACGTGCATGGCTGGCGGCACGACGTCGTCGATCATGGGCTGCGTTCATCACAACCCGGTAAAGCCAGGTCGTAAACTTCGCATCCCCACGAAACGCTCGGATCTTAGCAGGCAAAGCTGCGCAAATGTCCTGCGTCAAATCCTCCGCCTCTGCCGTGATGCCCAAAAGGCGAAACGAAAGGCGAAACACCCGGTCATAGTGCCGGGTGATAAGGGCCGAGAAGGCCTCGGCATCTCCTCCGGCGGCGGCTAAAGCCATCGCCTCGTCTGAAGTTGTCATACGCATCACGATGAGTAGGACGCGCCCCAAAGGTCAATCCTTGGCGCAAATCCATTTTTTTTTCATCGGTTTATGAATATGCCGGGGGTCTGGGGGCAGCGCCCCCAGTTTGGCGACGACAAAATCGGCGCCATACTGATATTTAACCCGCTGAATTCAAATCTTTTATCAGCGCGCCCAAATCACCGCGTCGCTTATCAAGCATCGCACCAATTTCCGCCTTTTCAGACTTCAAAAGGCTGATGCCCTCGATCAAAAGATCAAAGAATTTGTCCGACCCAGAGCGGTCCGACACCATAAAGCTGATGTCAAAGGGTGATTTGCCACGCAAAACAGCGACAGCTTTGACTTCTTGAAAGCTTTTAACGGATCGCGCGCCCTTAACTTCGATCTTTCCCCCAATAAACTCGCGGAAACGTTTGCCGTATTTGCGCGCCAAATAGCCCGTAAAGGCCGAAGTAAAGCTGCGCAGTTCGCCCTTTGAGGCGCTGCGCGCAGGCGGTCCGAGAGCAGAGCGGGCAATGGTTGAAACGTCGGCGTATTTGACGAAGATCTTTTCGAAGTCGCCGTTCATTGCCTGCTGCGACTTTCCCGAGCTGATGACACGGTTGATGTCGTTCACGGCGGAATTGATGAGCTTTGTGGCCTCGGCTTCGCTAAGCGCAAAGACAGGCAAAGGGACGATTGCAAAAGCCGAGGCGCTTAAAAGAAGCGTGCGGCGGCTAAGATCAGTTGATTTCATCATAAAGCCCTTCATAAACGTCTTCATACAGGTTCTCATAGGGATCGAATGCCTCATCGGCGGCGTTTCGCCCGCCAAGCTCAAATCGTCGGCTTTCTAGATAAAACAACCGCAATTGAGCGTAACTGTCGGCACTGTCATACAGGATGCTGTCGAATGTGTCGGAAAATTCATACCGAGAATTGAGCACCGATGGCACGCTGGTTGCCGTTGCAATCTCGGCGCCGTCGTCTGTGAAAACGCTTAAAGGATTAGAAAGAACATCAACAAACTGGCCGACAGAGTCTCTCTCGGTTGATGGTCCAAACAGCGGCAATTCAATATAAGCGCCTTCACGTACGCCCCATTTGGCCAATGTGTCGCCAAAACCGACCTGATTGGCCTCAAGCCCAAAGTCCTTTGCCGGATCAAACAGACCAAAAACACCAACTGTCGTATTGATCAGGAACCGGAAAGTATTTTTGATCGCGCCTTCTGCATCGCCCTGCAAAATGCCGTTCACAACACTGCGCGGTGTATCAAGATTGTCAGCCGCATTGGAAATACTGGTGCGCACTGGCTGCGGTGCAATCGTTCCGTAAACTTGGCTTGCGGGGCGGAAAATCACTGTATCCGCGCCTTTATTCAATGCATGACTCACCCGATTCGCACTTTCGTACGGATCGTTGATGTCCTGCCCGGGCGTCGGAGCCGTGCACCCTGCCAAAACCAGCAGAAACGCAGCAATTGCGCTTTTTCTTAACATTCTCTTATTCACTTCAGACATCCTGGCAAGCAGACCCATTGCAGAGCCTAAACATAGTGGGTTTCACGCCAAGTTACAGGTGCTAGGCATTGTTTCACTCTCAATTCACACAAAGATGTTGCGCCCACGACGCGACAGGCTTCTATATCGTGCAAATGATGCACCGGGGGCAAGAAATGACAACTGAACTTTATTCAAAACTTAGCGCGCTGGGCCTTTCCTTGCCGAATGCGCCCGCACCTGCGGCGAATTACGTGCCGTTTGTCGTGTCTGGCAGTCAAATCATTGTTTCCGGGCAAATTTCTGTGGATGATGAAGGTGAAATGATCATCGGTAAACTTGGCCGCACAATGGAGGTAAGCGACGGGGCGCATGCCGCCTCACGCTGCGCTTTGTCGTTGCTGGCACAGGTAAAGGCCGCTTGCGGTGGAGATTTGTCGCGCCTGAAGCGTGCGGTAAAACTGACCGGGTTTGTGAACTCGACACCAGAATTCACGGATCAACCCGCTGTGATCAACGGTGCGTCTGATCTTTTGGTAGAGCTTTTGGGGGATGCAGGGCGCCATGCCCGATCGGCAGTGAGTGCCGCCTCGCTTCCTTTTGGAGTGGCTGTTGAAATAGAAGGTATCTTTGAAATCCAATGACACACGCACTGCCAAACGAATTCTTGGAAAAGCCGATTGCGCATCGGGCGTTGCACAACAATGCACAAGGTCGCCCAGAAAACTCAGCTGCGGCGGTGCAGGCAGCAGTTGATGCTGGGTATGCTATCGAAATTGATGTGCAACTCTCAGTAGACAACAAAGCAGTGGTTTTTCATGACTACGACCTTGCACGTTTGACGGACGGCAGAGGCGCGGTTCGGGAACGCACGGCTGATGATTTAAAAACAGTGCCGCTTAAATATGGGGGCGGTGCAGGCATTCCTTCACTTTCCAGCGTTCTTGAAATTATTGACGGGCAGGTGCCACTGCTGATTGAAATTAAAGATCAGGATGGCGCTTTGGGGGCCGAAGTAGGCGCGCTAGAGAATGCGGTGGCCCAAGCAATAAACGACTATTCTGGACCTATTGCTGTTATGTCTTTCAATCCGCACAGCGTGGCCGCAATGCAGACGCTTGCGCCAGATGTGCCGCGCGGATTGGTGACAGAGTATTTTCGCGCAGCAGATTGGAAAGCTCCACCAGATCGACTCGCTGCTTTGACGCATATCGACGACTACGACAAAGTAGGGGCTTGTTTCATCAGCCACAATAGGCGCGATCTTCAGTGTACGCGTTTGGCGGAGCTCAAATCTCAGGGCGCGCGCATTTTGACGTGGACGATCCGTTCTCCCAAGGAAGAGACTAACGCGCTCCATGTGGCCGAAAACATCACCTTTGAGGGCTATCGTCCAAATCGGCGGTCTTGAAACTCTGAGCAAGCGTGTCAGGTTGCGCTGTTAGAATGACCCAGCCTCTTGATATCACCGCGCTCTCAACACTCTCGGCGATTCCCGCCGAAGCGTGGGATGCTTGTGCTTGCCCCGAAGCGACAGAAGGGCGAGCGATTGATCCTTTTACAACCCATCGGTTCTTGAAAGCACTTGAAGACAGCGGTTCGGTTGGGCCCGGCACAGGATGGGAACCCCGCTACCTTGTGGTGCGCGAAGGCGAATTGGTGATTGCGGTGGCACCGCTTTACGCCAAGAACCACTCGCAGGGTGAGTACATCTTCGATCACAACTGGGCACATGCATGGGAGCGCGCAGGCGGGCGGTACTATCCAAAACTTCAGATCGCAGTGCCTTTCACTCCAGTTGGCGGGCGCCGGTTTTTGACACGACCGGGGTACGAAAGCGCTGGGTTTGAAGCGTTGGTTCAAGGGGCTGTGCATCTGGCGGCTGAGAACAACGTTTCTTCGCTGCACGCCACGTTCTGCACTGAAGACGAGGCAATGCGCGGCGAAAAGATCGGTCTACTTCGCCGGATCACGCAGCAATATCACTGGCGCAACGATGGGTATGCAGATTTTGACGCCTTCCTTGCGGCGCTCTCATCGCGCAAACGCAAGACCATCCGAAAGGAACGCCGTGCGGCCCAAGGATTTGGCGGTGAAATCCGCCAGTTCACGGGCGACCAAATACAACCCGAGCACTGGGATGCCTTTTGGGTGTTTTACCAAGACACGGGCGCACGCAAATGGGGCACGCCGTATCTTACGCGCAAATTCTTTGACATCGCCCAAGAACGTTTGCGCGATGATATCGTGCTGATCTTAGCTTACCGCGAAGACCAGCCAGTTGCGGGCGCGCTGAACATGATCGGGCGCGATACGCTCTTTGGCCGCTATTGGGGCGCAACCGAGCATCACGACTGTATGCATTTTGAGGCGTGTTATTATCAGGCGATTGATTTCGCGATTGCCCATCAAATGACCTCAGTTGAGGCAGGTGCGCAGGGCGATCATAAACTGGCGCGCGGGTATCTTCCGGTAGAAACGCATTCGCTGCACTGGCTGGCGGATGAAGGATTTGCGGGCGCGGTGGCGGATTATCTGGAGGCCGAGATGCGCGCGGTTGGCGAAGACATCGAAGTTTTGACCAGTTATGGGCCGTTCAAAAAGGTTGAAAGGGATGAGAATGACTGAGAAATTAAACACAGAAGATCGCGCAACGGCCCTGGACGAGTTGGACGGCTGGAGCGAAGTGGAAGGTCGCGACGCCATTCAAAAAGAGTTTGAATTCAAAAGCTTCACCCAAGCATGGGGCTGGATGACGCAGATGGCGATTGTCGCGGAAAAGATGAACCATCACCCGGAATGGAGCAACGTTTACAGTCGCGTGCACGTTGTGTTGACAACCCATGATGCAAACGGTCTATCCGCGCTAGATATTGCTCTGGCCAAGAAAATGGATGCGAACGCCTGATGGACTATCTCGATCAACTGCTTGCTTATGAAATTGCAAACGGAGTCACGATTGGCAACGTGCTGACGGTTGATTTTCTGGTCGAGGCCACGGCCAGCGTGGTGTTGGCCGCGCTCATTTTCATCGTTGGTTTGTTTTTTGCAGGCTGGGTCAAGCGCCGCATCGTCAAGATGACCGATGACTCCAAATACTTTGACAAAACGATGGGGCGCTTCCTAGCCAGCCTTGCCCGTTATGCGGTTTTGGCGCTCACGATTATTTTCGTTTTGCAGAATTTTGGCTTCCAAACCACGTCCTTGGTCGCCCTTTTGGGTGCTGCAGGTCTTGCCATTGGTCTCGCGCTTCAAGGGGTTCTAACCGGAATTGCCTCTGGAGTAATGCTGGTTTTGTTCCGCCCGATCCGTGTGGGAGACTTCATCGAAGTCAGTGGGCACATGGGGACTGTGAAAGACATCACGATCTTTACAACCGAGCTTGCGACAGTGGACAACGTGCAAATCATTGTGCCCAACACAGATGTCTGGAGCAATGCGATCACCAACTACTCGGTTTATGACAGACGCCGTGCTGAATGGATTTTCGGCGTTGGGTACGGTGCCAATCTCGCACAGGCGGAAAAGATCATCCGGGATGTGATTTTGAGCGATCCGCGATCGCTAGATCATCCTGAACCGTTCATACAGGTCAACAATTTGGGCGACTTTTCAGTTGATTTTCTGGTGCGTGTCTGGGTGCCTGCGTCCGAATACTTTGCGTATCAGGCCGATATGAAACGTCTGGTGAAAGAGGCATTTGACGAAAACGGGATCGACATCCCGTTCCCAACGCGCACCGTTTTGAATGTCGGCTCGGACGGCTAGATCGCTTCCAGCAGGCTTTCGCCACCTGTCAGATCACAAGTGCCATTGTCCTCTTCAAAGTGCAGCACTTTGATCTCGCCGTTTTCGATATACATCGCACAACGCGTCATACGATCCTTGAAGCCAATCGCAGGTACCGAAAACTCAAGCCCCAAAGCTTTGGTCAACTCGGAGTTCCAATCAGCCAGCATCATGATGCCTGCTTCAGTTGCACCACTGCTTTCGCCCCAATGTTTCATCACCCGCACATCGTTCACGGCAACACAAATGATATCGTCCACACCCTTGGCGCGGAAGGCATCAGCGGTTCGGATAAAGCTTGGCAAATGCGCCATTGAACAAATCGACGTATAGGCCCCCGGCAACCCAAACAGAACAACTTTGCGGTCCGCGCAGCGCTCTGCCAGATCGATTTGAGTCACATCTTCGTCGACCTGAGAGGGAAGTGTGACCTGCGGAATTTTATCCCCAACTGCGACTGTCATGTTCAAAGTGCTCCATTCATTTGCCTTGTACTGGTTGTGGATATAAGCCGTTCACTGTCAGAGACCAGAGAGATTTGCGACATGAGCGGGATCATCATCATTGGAGCAGGGCAGGCGGGCGCGTCGTTGGCCGAAAAACTGCGCGCTGAAGGCTTCGACGGCAAGGTCACTCTGATAGGCGAGGAACCAGTTCCTCCTTACGAACGCCCGCCGCTCTCGAAGGCCTACTTGCTTGGGGAGAGCGAAAAAGAGCGGCTGTTTTTGCGGCCACAAGCGGTCTATGACGACAGAGAAATTATCCTCAAATTGGGCGCCTCGGTAAGTGCAATAGATACCGAGGAAATGACCGTGGCGGTCGGCGACGAGGTGTTGGCTTACGACCAACTTGCCCTGACCACCGGCTCGGATCCCATCCGGTTGCCAGATGCGATTGGCGGCGACCTAGAGGGTGTTTTCACGGTGCGCTCCCTTGCCGACATCGACGCAATGTCGCCGCGCTTTACTAAAGGCGCACATGTTCTTGTCGTGGGAGGCGGCTACATCGGTCTGGAGGCCGCAGCGGTCGCCTCAAAACTAGGTCTGAACGTCACTTTGGTCGAGATGGCAGAGCGTATCTTGGGCCGTGTCGCAGCGCCCGAGACGGCGGATGTGGTCCGAGCCCTGCACCAGCAAAATGGCGTGGAAATTCGTGAAGGCGTAGGGTTGGAACGCTTGAGCGGAAAGGGCGCGGTTTCGGGGGCAAAATTGACAGATGGCACCACGCTGGATGTGGACTTTGTTATTGCAGGCATTGGGATCCGCCCGTCCACAGCGCTGGCACAAGCAGCCGGGATTACGTGCGAAAATGGCATCAGTGTCGATGCACAAGGGCACACAAGCGCGCCAAACGTATGGGCCGCAGGGGATTGCACAAGTTTCCCTTACAGCGACGGAATTTTGCGCCTTGAATCCGTGCAAAACGCAATTGATCAGGCGCAGACTGTTGCGCGCAACATGATGGATGCAGGCGAGCCTTACGTGCCCTATCCTTGGTTCTGGTCCGATCAATACGATCTGAAACTGCAAATTGCCGGGTTGAACACTGGATATGATCAGGTGGTCACCCGCAAAGGCGAAGCGGGTCAAAGCCATTGGTACTTTAAGAACGGCACATTCATTGCTGTTGATGCGATGGACGCGGCGCGCGATTACATGGTGGGCAAGCGATTGTTGGAGATGGGCAAAGTGATTACGCCTGACCAAGCTGGCGATCCAGAGACCAATCTCAAAGCCCTGTTAAAAGCGTGAGGATAATCGGCGGTCGCCTGAAAGGGCTTGGCCTGACGCCTGTGGGCAAAGGCGACAAGGGCGCGCATTTGCGTCCCACCACAGACCGTGTGCGCGAGAGCCTGTTCAACTTGCTAATGGGCGGACGATTTGGTGATCCGATCAGTGATGCCATCGTGCTTGATCTGTTCGCAGGCACAGGTGCGCTTGGGCTTGAAGCTTTGTCACGCGGCGCAGCGCATGTGACGTTCGTGGATAGTGGCCGCGCGGCTGGCAAACTTTTGGCCGCCAACATCGCAAAGGCGCAAGCAGGCGATGTCACAACAGTAGTGTCGCGTGATGCAACACGGAGCGCTCTTGCTTTGGCGCACCCTGCAACTTTGGTATTTCTTGACCCGCCATATGGCGCTGAGCTTGGAGCCAAAGCGCTGGCAGCAAACGATGCTGCGATTGCGCAAGAAGCGATGATCGTCTGGGAAGACAGTAGCGAACAGTTGCCGCCCGCAGGTTTCCAGAGACTAGAAGCGCGACGCTATGGCGACACTTGGCTCACCTTTTTGCAAAAGGTGCACGGTTGAACTTTCTTTAAAAGAAAGTTCCAAAACTCTTCTCAAGAGTTTTACTCCGCCGCTATTGACGCCTCTGCTTTCTCAACCTTCACAGCCGAAAACTTAAACTCCGGAATTTTCCCGTAAGGGTCCACGGCCGAGTTCGTGAGAATATTCGCCGCTGCCTCGACATAGGCAAAGGGCACAAACACCATATCAAGCGCCACAGCTCTGTCCGCGCGCGCCAATAGCGTGATCGTCCCGCGCCGCGTGGTCAGCGTCACCGCGCCACCTGCCTCAACCCCAAGAGCGCGAAGCGTCGCCGGGTGCAGCGAGCAGTTCGCCTCCGGCTCGACCGCATCCAAAACCTTCGAGCGGCGCGTCATTGATCCGGTGTGCCAATGCTCCAATTGGCGACCGGTGGTCAGGATCATCGGGTATTCGGTGTCTGGTGCCTCATCTGGCGCAATGATCGCGGCGGGCGTAAAGCGCGCGCGTCCTTCGGGGCGGGGGAACCCGTCTCCGAAAACAATGGCTTGGCCGGGATCGGTGGGCGACAGCGACGGATACGTCACCGCATTCTCGGCCATCAGACGATCCCACGTGATGTTGTCCAGCGACGACATCGTGCGCTTCATCTCGGCAAAAACATCGCTTGGATGACCGTGCGCCCACGGTAGATCACACCGTTTGGCCAGCTCCACAGTGATCCACCAATCCTCGCGCGCCTCACCCGGAGGCGCCACCGCAGCGCGACCCATCTGCACCTGCCGGTTGGTATTCGTGACAGTGCCGTTTTTCTCATAAAACGCCGAAGCAGGCAGGATCACATCGGCGTAGTTCGCCGTCTCTGTCAGGAAAATATCCTGCACAACCAAAGGATCCAGTTTGGCCAAAGCATCACGCGCATGGTCCACATCCGGGTCCGACATCGCGGGATTTTCGCCCAAGACATACATCGCCTTAATGTCACCGCCATGCACCGCGTCCATGATCTCGGTCACGGTCAGGCCTTTTTCGGAGGAAAAATCGCCGGATTGCCATACATCCGTAAAGGCACCACGCACGCCATCGTCCGTCACCGTCTGATAATCCGGTAGGAACATCGGGATCAGCCCGGCATCCGACGCACCCTGCACATTGTTCTGCCCGCGCAACGGATGAAGCCCCGCGCCGGGGCGCCCAATTTGACCGGTCATCAGTGCAAGGCTGATCAAGCAGCGCGAGTTATCCGTGCCGTGAATGTGCTGACTAATGCCCATGCCCCAAAAAATCATCCCCGCCTTCGCTCCGGCAAAATCACGGGCAACCGCGCGCAGTGTCTCGGCATCAATCCCGCAAATCTCGGCCATGGCTTCGGGCGTGAAATCGGCCAGATGCGCTTTTTCGTTTTCCCAATTCTCGGTGTAGGCGTCGATGTATTGCTGGTCGTAAAGACCCTCTTCAACGATCACATGACAAATTGCATTCAGCATCGAAACATCCGCGCCGGGGCGGAACTGTAGCATGTGCGTGGCGAAGCGCTTCAGGGCCTGACCGCGTGGATCCATCACGATCAGCTTGCCACCACGTTTGGTGAACTGCTTGAAAAACGTCGCTGCAACCGGATGGTTCTCAATCGGGTTGGCCCCAATTACGATGGCCACGTCTGCATTTTCAATCTCATTAAACGTCGCCGTTACAGCGCCGGATCCAACGTTTTCCAACAGAGCCGCCACAGAGGAAGCATGGCAAAGCCGCGTGCAGTGATCGACGTTGTTATGCCCAAATCCTTCGCGAATAAAGCGTTGAAACAAATAGGCTTCTTCGTTCGTGCACTTGGCCGAGCCAAAGCCCGCGACCTCGCGTCCGCGCCCTTTCAAACCACCGGCAGCAGCGTCAAGCGCCTCGTCCCACGTTGCCTCGCGGAAATGCGTTTCCCAGTTTCCGGGATCAACATTCAGTCCTTTGGCTGGCGCATCATCACGCCGGATCAGCGGTTTGGTCAAACGGTGCGGATGGTGAATGTAATCAAACCCAAAGCGCCCTTTGACGCAAAGCCGCCCTTCATTTGCCGGCCCGTTGATCCCTTCAACATACTTTACTTGACCGTCTTTCACCTTCAGCGAAACCTGGCATCCTACACCGCAAAACGGGCAAATGCTCTCAACTTCGCTGTCGAAATCTTTACTGTCTCCGGCGCTGGCACCCACCGTCACGCTCGCGGGCATCAACGCCCCAGTTGGACAGGCTTGGACACATTCGCCACAGGCCACACAGGTGCTTTCACCCATCGGGTCGTCCATATCGAAAACCGGGTAGGCATCATGGCCACGGCCGGCCATGCCGATCACATCATTCACCTGCACTTCGCGACATGCGCGCACACACAGGTTGCACTGAATACAGGCGTCAAGGTTGACGCTCATCGCCACATGGCTGTCATCCAAAAGCGGAATGCGGGGCTCATCCAGGGGCGGAAAGCGGCTTTCGGCCACGCCTTGCGCAGCCGCCATATCCCAAAGGTGGCTCGATTGATCATGTGCAACGTCTGGCTTTGGCTGATCTGCGACCAGCATCTCCATCACCATCTTGCGCGCCGTCGTCTCGCGTGCGCCTTGGGATGACACAACCATTCCCTCGGATGGCGCGCGAACACATGATGCTGCCAAGACCCGCTCGCCTTCGATATCCACCATACACGCACGGCAGTTCCCGTCCGAGCGATAGCCAGGCGCATCCTTGTGACACAAATGCGGGATCGTCGTACCGTGGCGCTTGGCAACTTCCCAAATGGTCTCGCCCTCGCGTGCTTCGACGTCTTTGCCGTCAAGCTTGAAACGAATGGTATCACTCATGGCACATGGCTCCCTTTGAAAGAGAGTTTAACCCATTTTGCGCCATGGAAAAAAGCATCAGGCGCGACACGCGATGTGGCATTTGCGGCGGTGGCGTTTCCTATACACGTCACAGTGCCAGTGATCTGCCCCGAAAATCACGCTACCTCATAGATCAACGCGCGTTGACAGCACAGTTTCGCGCCAATTTCGCATCGGTAAAGATGACGCGCATCAGCGCGCGCTTGTTTAATTTATCTGCTGAAAGCCCTTAGCCGCCTACGCGACACCGACGTAATACCGACGCGATACCGAAAGACAGGTTTTCCCTAAAATCAGAGCCTTAACGCGCGACAAAGAAAAACCGGCCCGCACAGACGTGCGCACCGGTCATTGTCTCATAACATCTTTGATCGCGCTAAAAATCGTCCTCGCCAGACTGCTGCCAAGGCTTGACCAGGTTGCCAAATCGCGTAAAGCGCCCTTCAAACGATAGCTCGACAGTGCCGATGGGGCCATGGCGTTGCTTGCCGATCACAACTTCGGCGCGGCCGTGAAGATTTTCCATCTCCTCCTGCCACTTTGCCATGGCCTCTAGATCGTGGTCGCCGGGTTTTTCCCGTTCTTTGTAGTATTCCTCGCGGAACACGAACATCACCACGTCGGCGTCCTGCTCGATAGAGCCTGATTCCCGCAAGTCACTGAGTTGCGGACGTTTATCTTCCCGATTTTCGACCTGACGTGATAACTGCGACAGGGCGACAACGGGTATTTCCAGTTCTTTCGCGATGGCTTTCAGCCCCTGAGTGATCTCAGAAACCTCGTTCACCCGACTGTCTTTCGCTGTTGCTGGGCGCACCAACTGAAGGTAGTCAACGATCAAGCAATCCAGCCCGTGTTCACGCTTCAATCGACGTGCACGTGCGGCCAATTGGCTGATCGGCAGGGCAGGGGTGTCGTCAATAAACAGCGGGCACGCCTCAAGCGTCTTTGCCGCTTCAACAAAGCGACGGAACTCTCCTTCGGTCATATCTCCACGGCGAATTTGCTCAGACGGTACTTCCGAGGCTTCCGACAAAATCCGCGCCGCCAACTGTTCAGCCGACATCTCAAGCGAGAAAAAACCCACAACTCCACCATCCACGGCGCCCTCGGTCCCATCTTGGCGTTTGCCCTTTTTATACGTCTTGGCAATATTGAAGGCGATGTTCGTGGCCAGCGACGTCTTGCCCATCGAAGGACGGCCAGCAAGGATAAGCAGGTCAGACTTGTGCAAGCCACCAAGCTTTTTATCCATTTCAATCAAGCCAGTAGAGACACCTGACAATCCGCCATCGCGTTGATAGGCTGCGTTTGCGACATTCACCGCATCGGTCACTGCTTTCAGAAACGACTGGAAACCAGAAGTGTTTTGACCTGCCTCGCCAAGCTTATAGAGCGCCTGTTCGGCTTCGACGATCTGCTCTTTGGGCTCGTTGGCCACTTCGACCAAGCCCGCCTTGGCGGTGATGTCGCGGCCCAAGTCCATCAACTTTCGACGGATCGCCAGATCATACACCATTTGCGCATAGTCGCGCGCGGCGAACGAACTGATCGCAGAGCCTGCAAGTCGCACCAAGTACGCAGGACCGCCAAGCTCTTTCAGCCCCGGATCATCCTCCAAAAACGCTTTAAGCGTCACTGGCGAGGCCAGCGCGTTTTTCGCAATGCGCGAAGCCGCCACCTCATAGATGCGCGCATGCACAGGGTCATAAAAATGGCTGTCGTTGATTACGCCTGCCACACGATCGTAAACGTCGTTGTTGGTCAGGATCGCGCCCAACAGCTGCTGCTCAGCTTCGATGTTATGTGGTACCTGCTCGGCCTCTGATGTGCCGTCGCTCACTGCCCGGATCTGAGCTGGTTCGCTCATCCCATTCCCTCTCGATTATTATTGCCCCAGTCCCACGCAAGGCTTACGCCACTTCGCCAGCCCACGTCCATCGGGATATCTTTGTGGACAAGATGTGGAAACGCGTGAACCACCCCTATATTGCGTTAAAAGGGTTCGAAACGTCAATATTTTGTGGGACCGGCGGTTTTTATTTTTTTCGCGCCTCTTGCCACTTTCGGGGGGCGCGCAAAAACGTTTCGACCTCTTTTAGGGTCGTTTCATCGAACTTTTCACCCGCCCGCGCGGCCTCCAATACATCCCACCACGTGCATAAATGATGCAGGCTAACCCCGTGATTTTCGAGCGTATCTATCGTCTCGGGGAAGATGCCATAGTAGAAGATAACAGCCGTGTGTGCACAGCTTGCTCCGGTCTCTCGGATGGCATCCACGAAGGAAAGCTTTGATCCGCCGTCGGTTGTCAGATCCTCAACCAAAAGCACCCGCTCACCTTCGCGCATCACCCCTTCGATTCGCGCACCACGCCCATAGCCTTTGGGTTTCTTGCGCACATAAGTCATCGGCAAAGCCATCCGTTCGGCAACCAAAGCAGCAAATGGAATGCCTGCTGTTTCTCCACCGGCGATGTTGTCAAACGCCTCAAAGCCAGCATCCCGCATCACGGTGACTGTCAGAAAGTCCATTAGGGTTGCGCGAATACGCGGATAAGAAATCAGCTTACGACAATCGATATATGTTGGTGACGGTAGGCCAGAGGCCAGAATGAACGGCTCCTCTGCATTGAAATGCACGGCGCCAATCTCAAGCAGCATATTTGCGCTGAGCCGCGCAATTTCATCTTTGTCCGGAAAGCTCGTAGGGATCATATCAACCTCGCCATTAACCCGCCCGCTTGGTCTGTCAACGTACGGTCCAAGTCAAGCACTGGTCTTTCATTGGTTCACAAATATGCTGGGGGTCTGGGGGTGAAACCCCCAGTTGATCGGCGCATCAAAGTTGCGACGATATCATCCAACCCGCCAATGCAACGCCCGACCCGGATCAAACACCGTCACGGGCCCAGCACCTGTTTTTACCCGTGCAGGAAGGTCAATCGGCGCGCCGCGCTCTAGCGTGATCTGCGCTTCATTCGGGGCTAATCCGTAAAATGCGGGACCGTGCAGCGAGGCAAACCCTTCTAGACGCTCCAATGCGTCCACTTCATCAAACACCTCAGCCAGACACGACAACGCAACAGGGGCCGTAAAACATCCTGCGCAACCACAGGCGTTTTCTTTCGTATCAGTTGCATGCGGTGCGCTGTCAGTACCCAAAAAGAACCGTGCGTCGCCCGATGTTGCTGCCTCAACAAGTCGCGCGCGATGGGTTCCGCGTTTTAGGATCGGCAGGCAGTAATAGTGCGGCCGGATGCCACCGACCAGCATATCGTTTCGATCCAGCATCAGATGCTGCACAGTAATCGTCGCCCCCAAACCCTCACCGGCTGACATCGCATACTCAACAGCATCGGATGTTGTGATGTGCTCCATCACCACGCACAGCCGCGGTGTTGCATGCCGGAGCGGTTCAAGCACCTCGTCAATAAACACTGCTTCGCGGTCAAAAATGTCGATCTCGGGCCGGGTCACTTCGCCGTGCACGCAAAGCGGCAAACCGATTTCCGCCATCACCTCAAGCACACCGCGCACCTTGTCAAAATCGGTTACGCCCGAGGCAGAATTCGTGGTGGCGCCCGCTGGATAAAGTTTTACCGCTTTCACCAAACCACTGGCAGCCGCCGCGCGCACATCCTCCGGGTCGGTTGTCTCGGTGAGATACAGCGTCATCAGGGGGTCGAAATCAGCCCCCTCAGGGAGAGCGGTCAGAATGCGATCGCGGTACGCAGCGGCATCGTCCCCGGTCACGACTGGGGGCACAAGATTGGGCATGATGATCGCGCGTGCGAAATGCGCAGCCGTATGCGGCAACACGCCTTCCATCATCGCACCATCGCGCAAGTGAAGATGCCAGTCATCGGGGCGGCGCAGCGTAAGTGTCTGTGTCATGTCATTGCTCTAACCCAAGCGGGCGGCGCGAACCAGAGCCTGTCATTTCCTGATTGGCCCCAGTATATGGATGTCACCAAACCAACGAGGGCCGAAATGATAGCCACATTTGTATTCGCTGCACTTGCCACATGGGGCGCGCCTCAGCTTGAGCCTCAGTTGAAAGCGCTTGTTGGACGCCTTCTGCCTTTGGACGACGTTTCTGCGGTTGAAATGCGCGGAATTACAATCGCCGTATTATTGTTTGTCGCAGCAGTTTTGGCCTCGCTTTTGGGGTCACACAGTACGCTTGCTTTGGGAGTGGGAGCTGTTGTTGGTGTTCTTGGGCCACGTGGATATCAGCGACTCAAGCAGTCGCGCGCGCCGGACTACGACAGTTAACTGTCTCCGATCGCCTGTTCTCGAGCTGCACGTTTTTTGGTTTTGGCCAATTGCGCCTCTGCGATCTCCAGGTGATGGGCAAAGCGCGGGATAGATTGTTTTGCAAGAACCGCCCGGCAGAGCATCGCAGTTAACGCAGGACGATCTTCGCCAAGCACTCGCGCCAATAGAGCGCGTAAGTAAGGCACGTGGCGCTTACGCGTGCGCAATAGGTTCGCAAGACGCGCCGGCGTTAGATCACCACTGTCTGCCAGCCGCACAAGGTTCGAAAGTAACGCCATCGAACGCAAGTCCGCATCAATCGCACCAGCACTGCCGCGCCGATAGCGATGATGGTGCACGTTTGAACCGCGAAACAAGCTCGCGTGCATTGTGTCTTCTGCTTCGTCTGGATCGTAGATTACGAACGCATTGCCTGCCGCCTCCAGCATGTCGGGCGCATAACCATATCGCGATGTAAATTCTAACCGACGAGACACGGGAAATCGCGTGTCCCATTGGCTGATTGGGCGATCAAGCGTGGCTTGCGGAGATACCAAAATCACCGTCGCCCCGGGGGCCGCGACTGAATAGGCGGCCGCCGCATACCCGCACATACCGGCGCCATAGAAAACGATATTGTCGAAATCTTCAAAGAAGCCATAGTCCACAAGCCGGTCGAAGTACGCGAAAAGCGTGTCTTCGCGAAACCAGTCCTGATTTTCAGCAATCAATGTCAGATGCGACCAATTGCGGTTTTCGCTGACATCAAATGCCAGCGGCAATCCGCTTTCACTGACGGAGCGAATGCCAAACATCGTTTCAAAACAGACAAAAAGGGTTTTGTGCGAGCGTTCCACAAAGACCGCCGCATGCTTGCGTCCCAGAGATGAAAAATATCCGTCGCTCTCTCCGATGTCGCGCAGAGCCTTTAGCCACTCGGCGTCCGAAAGATCGGCAGAAATAGCAGCCCCCGCTACCATGGCACTCGTCCCTAACAATAATCATGGCACACTATCGTGGCGTGCCGGGTGCGACAAGTTTGGTGGGAAACCGCAAGGGTATTGTCGCCAGCCCGTACACAAAGCACTGCGAATACAGAGTTCGTTCTTAAAAATGCGCTGAAAAGTGGCACCAATGCGCCGGACGCTGGGGAGGTGAACAGAAGCGATCTGTCCGCTTCTGTTCCTAAATTCTGTGGATTACGACTTTGCTGGCCCGATCATCATGACCATCTGACGGCCTTCCATACGTGGCATATTTTCAACTTTGCCAAGCTCTTGGATGTCATCAGCTACGCGTTCCAGAAGTTCGCGCCCAAGGTTCTGGTGGGCCATTTCGCGACCGCGAAACCGCAATGTCACCTTGACCTTGTCGCCGGCCTCCAAAAACCGCGTCACATTTCGCATTTTCACATCGTAGTCGTGAACATCCGTATTCGGACGGAACTTCACTTCTTTGACTTCAATGGTTTTCTGCTTTTTTCGCGCTTCGCTTTCGCGCTTTTGCTGTTCGTATTTGTATTTGCCGTGATCCATGATCTTGCAAACAGGCGGCGTGGCGTTGGGAGATATCTCGACCAAGTCCAATCCAGCGTCTTCGGCAAGCTGCATGGCGCGTTCCGGCGTCACGACATCAAGGTTTTCACCTTCGGCACCGATAAGTCTGATTTCTGGCGCGCGGATACGTTCGTTGATCCGAGGGCCTGTGTCGCGCTGTGGCGGCGCGTTGTGTGGTCTGCGAGCGATGGTTGATGTTCCTTTTCACGTTTCATCCAAGTTCGGAAATAGTCCTAGTTTGCAAGGCATTCAACCGGATTCGCGGAGAAGGTCGTCGATTTACTCTAAGCTATGATCCGCTGGTCTGAATGTTCCCCCCCAGTTGGGGGTGGACTCTTGCGGGCTCAAAACACACATCAAGCCCAGTTTACTTAGGAGAGTGGCATGAGAGCACTAGGAATCATTGCAGTTGTGGCCCTTGTTGGCGTTATCGCGTGGATGATGCTGGGCGGCCAAGATCAGGCGGTTGAACCCGCAGCACAGGTAGAAGCGCCGGAAGCAGCCCCTGAAGCCGAAGCAGCAGAAGATGCTGTGGAACAGGCAGCTGATGACGCAGCGGACGCGGTCGAAGAAATGAAAGAAGATGCAGCCGACGCTGTTGAAGCGGCTGAGGACAAAGTCAACGAAACCATGGAGGCCGCCGAAGAAAAGGCGACTGAAATGGTTGAAGGGGCCGAAGAAAAGGTCACTGACGCCGTTGAAAGCGCAGTAGATAGCGTCACCAATGCTTTGGGTGGCGCAACAGATGCTGTCGAAGGTGCCGCTGATGCAGCTGGAGACGTCGCAGGAGATGCAACAGACGCAGCGGCTGGAGCTGTTGAAGGTGCGGCAGACGCAGCTGGTGATGCTGCTGAAGGTGCAACTGAGGCCGCAAGTGATGCGGTTGAAGGCGCCACAGACGCTGCCGAGGGTGCAGCAGATGCGGCCGGTGATGTAGTAGAGGGCGCGACCGACGCGGCCACTGATGCTGCGGAAGGGGCTGCTGACGCAACAGAGAACGCAGTGGAGGGTGCAACAGATGCAGCCACTGATACGGTCGAAGAGGCGGCCGGTGCTGTAGAAGAAACAGAAATTGCGCCTGAATCTACAACTGAACTTGCTGACGCTTTGACGGTTGATGGTTTCGATGCAGCAACGCTTCTTGATGCGATTGAAAACTCTAACCTTGGCTTCGCTGAATCCAATATTGCAAAAGGTTTGATCGAGCAGGCGAAAAGCAATCCTGACATGGTCGAAGGCGTTATTGGCCAACTAAAAGGCTTGTTGGGCCCTGAATAAGGCCCTTCGGCAGGTGCGTGTTGCCTAAAAAGCAACACGCACCAACAAACTTACCAACGGTAACAAACTCATCAAAAATCCGCCGACGCCAAACCCGCCTTTGCGCTGGCTTTGGCCTAAGCACGCCATTTGCGCATCTGTCGATTGGTTTAGGGCGGCGCGTGCGTCATGTCAGGCTCAAAGGCACGGGGATTCCGTCCAAGAGCGGAGGATTGCACAAAATGGGGCGAGTATTTTGGATGACATCGGTGGCATCGGCTGCGGTTGTGATCTTTGTATTAAGCGAGGGTGCCGATCAGGTAGAGAGTGTGGAAGCCGCGCAACTTGCCTATGCCGACACGACAGTTCACAGCGCAACCCCAGACATAGGCACGCCGGAAGACCTGCCGGATCTGAGCCATAGCGGTTTCGCATTGGCAACGGCGGCTTTCGGAATGTCGGCACTACAGCCTGAAACTTATGACGGCGATCTGGTCGCCAGTATCATCGCTGCTTCACCGCTTGAAGAGGTCGAGAAAGTACAACTGACCTCTAACTTGCAGCAAGCAGAAGAGGGCGATGCGGACCTTCACAGAGTGCTATCAGATGTAAGATCAGCGCTGGCTGTAGACTAACTTCGATTTGAGATAGTCATAAAATCAAAAAGGCCACCTGTATTGGGCGGCCTTTTTCGTTTTAGTCTTGCTATGTTTTAGCCGACGAAGGCTTTTTCCACGACATACTGTTTTGGATCGCTGTTCGCGCCTTCTTCAAGGCCGAAACCTTCCAACACTGTTTTCATATCGGTGTTGAAATCAAGCGAACCGCAGACCATCCCACGATCTGTCTCGGCGTCAAAACCTTCGATGCCGAGGTCTTGGAACACTTTGCCACTGGTAAGATTATCCGTGATGCGACCCATGCGGTCGCTGATTTCCCGCGTCGTCGTTGGATAGTAGCGCAGCTTGTCGCCCACAAACTCGCCAATCAATGGATCATCGGCCAGACCTTCGACCAATTGGCGGGAGTACTCAAGCTCAGCCACATCGCGACATGTGTGCATCATGATCACTTCATCGTACTTCTCATACGTATCGGGATCGCGCAGCAGTGAGGCAAATGGTGCGAACCCAGTGCCCGTTGCAAAGAACCAAAGCCGTTTGCCGGGCAGTAGCGCATCATGCACCAGCGTACCGACAGGCTTGGGGCGCAAAATGATCTGCTCGCCAACCTGAATGTGCTGAAGTTTCGACGTCAACGGTCCGTCCTGCACCTTGATCGAATAGAACTCCAACTCGTCATCCCAAGAGGGCGAGGCGATAGAATAGGCGCGCAAAAGCGGCTTTTGCTTGCCAGTCTTCGGATCAGGGTCGCCCATTAGTCCAATCATAACAAATTCGCCTGAGCGAAAGCGCAGCGAAGCAGGGCGCGTCGTGCGGAACGAGAAAAGCTTGTCCGTCCAGTGCGTTACCTTCGTAACGGTCTGGGTGTCGGGCAGGGTGACGGGGGTTGCGGTTGTTTGGGTCACGGGAGTTTGTTCAGTCATAGTTTTGCCGGGGCGACAAGTGCCCCGGTCCCTCATAATAGCGATTACAGTTTGATAAAAGACTTAGCCGCGCACCCGCGACTGATAGTCATGGGCCTGCCAGTTGGCGCGCGCCAGCCATTGTTCTTCGGGTTGACGCTCGGCCAAGGCTTGGTTGATCTCAACTTCATCAAAACCAGAGCGGCGCGCCATGGCGTATTGATCGGCAATCACATGGCCTCGTGCACGCAAGCGGCCCGTGTATCCCATCAGACGCAGGCGCCTTGCGATGGTAAATCCGCGACCGTCTGCAAAACTTGGGAAATCGATGCGGATCAGATCAAGACTGTCCAAACGGCCCGCCAGATCATCAGGATCGGCATCCGGCGGCACATCAATTGCGCAGGCTTGCGTGCAGTCGTTGGCCGCAATTTGATCATGGGGCATAAAGCCACCAGTCCAATCGTCCGCGTGAAAGCCGCTGTCATTTACAAGGGTCATATCGTTTCCTGCAGGCGCATGGCCTGTCCGTTCTCAAAGTGAATACCGCATTCAGACTTGTTCTGGCCGCGCCACCGTCCCGCGCGAGGATCCTCGCCATCGATCACTTTTGATGTGCAAGGCGCGCACCCAAGCGAGGCAAATCCCTTCGCAACAAGTGGGTGCTTGGGGAGTTTGTGCTGAGCGATGTATGACGCGATGTCTTTCGGCTCCCAATGCGCAAGTGGATTCACTTTGATGCGGCTGTCCCCATCGGCCTCGAAAAACTCAAGCTCAGCACGCTTGCCGCCTTGAAAACGTTTGCGACCAGTGAACCAGCCATCAAAGCTTTCCAGCGCACGCTCTAGCGGTTCGGTTTTGCGGAGCGCGCAGCAGCCGTCGGGGTTATGAATGTGCATACGGTTCGAGTTGTCGCGCAAAAACACGGCGTCTCGATCCGGCTTGATCGTTTGAACATTGCGCAAACCAAGCGCGCGCGCGACTTTTTCTTGATAGCCGAGTGTTTCGGCAAAAAGCATCTCTGTATCGATGAATAAAACAGGCGCTGTTTTGTCGACCTGCGCGATCATGTGTAAAAGCACCACGGACTCTGCGCCAAAGGAAGAAACGAGGGCAACGCGCCCAATCTCAGGCGCATTCAAGGCGTGCTCAACAACTTCCTGCGCTGTTTTACCTTTGAACCGCGTATTCAAAATTGCCGCGCGTTCACCTGTTGAGGGAAATGGATGCTCAAGCGGCATTGGCGGCCTCTTTCTCTGGGTAAAGCGCTGATTTAAAGGGTGCTAGTCCCAAACGACGATAGGTTTCCAAGAAAGTTTCCTCGGGCGCCTCGCGCAGGTCGAGGTAGGCGTAAACGAGGCGTTCAATAGCCGGAACAATCTCTTCTGCAGAGAAACCAGGGCCTGCACGTTCGCCGATATTGGCAGTTTCAGTGCCGTCACCTCCTAGCGTGACCTGATAGTTTTCCACACCAGCGCGATCCAAGCCCAAAATGCCGATGTGACCAACATGGTGGTGACCACAAGCATTGATACAGCCCGAGATTTTGATCTTGAGCGGACCAATCTCGTGCTCAAGTTTAAGCTCGTCAAAGCGCGTCGCGATCTCTTGTGCGACAGGGATCGAGCGGGCCGTGGCCAGCGCACAGTAATCCATTCCGGGGCAGGCGATTATATCGCTGACCAGACCAATGTTTGCGGTCGCCAGACCATTGTCGCGCAGAACCCGGTAAATCTCCGGCAAGTTCGCCTTATGGATGTGTGGCAGGATCACGTTTTGCTCGTGGCTTATGCGCAATTCGTCATGGCCAAAACGTTCGGCAATGTCGGCCAAAACGCGCATCTGCTCGCCTGTGGCATCGCCTGGTGTTGCGCCATGCGCCTTCATCGAAACGGATACAATCGCGTATCCGTCTGCGCGGTGGTCCGACAGGTTTGTGTCACTCCAAGACCGGAAGGCCGGGTTCGTGGCGCGTTCATCCACGTAGTTATCCACAGAGGCGCTAACGAATTCAGGTGTCGCAAAGGAACGTTCGATCTGTGCAAGTAATGCCTGATCATACCCCTTAAATTCAGAACGCAATTGTTCGAAACGTGCGTCTACCTTCTCGCGGATCGTCTCAATTCCGTTCTCGGCAACCGTTATTTTGATCCGGGCTTTGTATTTGTTATCCCGACGACCCAACAGGTTGTAAACACTGACAATTGCTTCAAGATAAGGCAGCAAATCGGCCTGCGGAATAAAGTCGCGGATGATTTTACCAATGATCGGCGTGCGGCCCAAACCACCGCCGACGATCACCTCAAAACCAGCTTCGCCCGCGTCATTGCGCACCATGCGCAAGCCGATGTCATGCGCTTTGGTCACAGCACGATCCGTCTCAGAACCCGTCACCGCGATCTTGAACTTGCGCGGCAGGAACTGAAATTCAGGGTGGTCGGTAGACCACTGACGGATTAATTCGGCGACAGGGCGTGGATCGGCAATTTCGTCAGCAGCAGCCCCTGCGAAATGGTCAGCCGTGACGTTGCGGATCGTGTTCCCGCTGGTCTGAATGGCGTGCATGCCAACGTCGGCGAGTGCGTCCAGCATATCAGGCACATCGCGCAGCTCAGGCCAGTTATACTGGATGTTTTGCCGCGTGGTGAAGTGGCCGTAACCCTTATCCCACTTCTCAGAAATCATCGCGAGTTGACGCATCTGAGCGCCATT
Source organism: Paracoccaceae bacterium (assembly GCA_039942715.1). Taxonomy (GTDB): domain Bacteria; phylum Pseudomonadota; class Alphaproteobacteria; order Rhodobacterales; family Rhodobacteraceae; genus JABDJX01. The sequence goes on along the minus strand of JBDVBY010000006.1, from coordinate 366,602 downwards.
CAGCGAGCCATAAGGGATCGCAACGCGCAGCATGTAAGCGTGCAATTGCAGATAAAGACCGTTCATCAAACGCAGCGGCTTGAATTCGTCTTCGGTCAGCGAACCGTCAACACGGCGTTCTACCTGCGCACGGAACTCAGAGACGCGGTTGCGCACAAATTTTTCGTCAAAGTCATTGTATTTATACATGGAATTATACCTCGACCTGTTTGCCGTGTGGGTAATTGGAGGGACCGCGTGTGCGGAATTCTTCGCGGAAATGCGTGGGCGCGGGGCCATTTGGTGTTTGTTTGGCGTCGGCCAGATAAACGCCGACGACAACATCAACTTGGGCTGCGGCGAAGACCAAGCGGTCCTCTGCGATAGCTTCGTCCTCGATAAAGTCAGCCTCGGAGATGTCACGCGTCCAGCTGTCGTCGGCAGTGAGCCAAACGGCGTCGCCTTTGACCAACGTATTGGCGGTGATGACTTTCGGAGTGAATGGGCGGCGGCTCATAGCGCGATCTCCTCTGAGATGTCTGTAGCGATGGTTTCAGCGGCCCGCGGCGCAAGGCCGAACAGGATCAGCGCTGGGCCATCAACGGCGGCGTCTGCTAGATCATCGGGCAGGGCGGCTAGCGTTGTGGCCAGAACGCGTTGATCAGGGCGCGAGACGTTTTCAACAACGCTGATCGGCGTTGATGGTGCGGCCCCGTGCATAATCATGCGGCCCTGAAAGAACCGCGCCGAGCGTTTGCCCATGTAGATTGCGGCCACCTCACCGGGTTTCGCCAAAGCGCGCCAATCATGATCGGCGTATCCTTTGACATCGTGGCCAGTGATAAACCGTACGCTGGCATTGCGCCCGCGTCGGGTTAGGCTTTGGCTAATTGTGGCGACAGCGGCAGAGGCAGATGTGATGCCCGGCACAACTGTGAAAGACACGCCCGCTTGCGTGCAGGCGTCCATTTCTTCGTCCAAACGCCCGAAAATTGTCGCATCGCCAGACTTCAGTCGCACAACGTGGTTGCCCTCCAAAGCTTTGGCCGCGATCATATCGTCAATGTCTTCTTGCGGGGTCGAGGGGCCAAACCCCTCTTTGCCCATGTCGATGATCTCGGCTTCGCGGCGGGCAAGTTCCAGAATTTCTGACGTGACCAGACGGTCGTGGATGACAACGTCAGCCTCATGCAGGGCACGACGGGCTTTCAAAGTGAGCAGTTCAGGATCACCGGGTCCAGCACCGACAAAGCTGACATGACCTTCCTTTTTTTCTGCGTGCAAGTGCTGATCCAGCAAGTCTTCCAAAGCAGCGCGCGCGCCACTTTCGCCGGCAGCATCAAACGCTTTGGGACCCCTGCCAAAATAGTAGTCAGACCAAAACACCCGGCGAGGAGCGCCGAACGGTAAGGCATTTGCCATAGCGCGGAAAGATTTGCCGACGCGCGCCAAAGGCCCAAGTGCGCGGGGCAGACGTTCTTCTAATTCGGCTTTTATCGAGCGGGCCAAAACGGGGGCCGCGCCTTCTGTGCCAATGGCAACCGTCACCGGATCGCGATCAACGATGGCGGGTGTGATGAACTGCGATGCTCCTAGGTTGTCGACCCAATTGGTTAGCGCTCCGTCGCCCTGTGCCAGTTTTGTGACCCGCGCATCTTCTATGTCGTCATCATTGGCTGCATAAAATAGCACGACGCAGGCGGCATCACCCGGTTCCAAAGCGCGTTTGACCAGAGTCAATTTCCCGTCCGCTGCCATTTTTGCGACATCGCTGTGCACATCAGTGCCAAACACCGTGATTTTTGCTTCTGTTTTCAACAAAAGTCGCAACTTGGCCAAGGCTGCGTCTCCGGCGCCGGAAACAACGATGCGGCGGCCTTCAACGGCCAAGAAAATCGGAAAATGCTTCATCTCAGGTCCTTCTCTTGTGAATAATATAGAATTTTTTCCCGACATTTGGCAGTATGCGCTTGCGGATAAGGATAAATGTTCTACTTTTTCGTCCGATTGGAACGAAACACTTCACTTTGGCGGAGAATTGGAATGGCAGCGCGACTTGACGAGTTGGATCGGAAAATCCTTGGTGAGCTGCAAGAAGACGCAAGCCAATCTCTGGATGATATTGCCAAAAAAATAGGCTCGTCGAAGACGCCGGTTTGGAATCGTATACGCAAAATGCGCGAAGCGGGCGTGATCGGGCGACAGACCGTTATTCTGGACGCTGAAGCGCTTGGGTTTGAAGCTTGCTTTTTTGTGTTGATCCGCACCTCTGCTCATGAGGCGGACTGGCAAGCCAAGTTTCTTGCGGCTCTGCGTTCTCGCCCTGAAGTGTTAGAAGCGCACAGGCTGGCCGGCGACATTGACTACATTCTGAAAGTGCAGGTGCGCAATGCGCGCGCCTATGATGAGTTCTACCAAGCACTCATTTCAGAAGTTCAGATTTACAACGTCACTGCTTTGCTCTCGATGGAAGAGATCAAATCGACGACCATGCTGCCTGTGTAAGAAGTCAGATACAGACGTCCAACCGTTCAAAGCGTCGAAACATGTACTCGTTTGCAATTCGAGGTTTGCTGACAATGCGCAGCTCTGGGCAGCGTGAAAACAAAGCTGGCAGGGCAATTTTCATGATCAAATGCGTCAATGCATTGCCAATGCAAGCATGCGCTCCTTTGCCAAATCCAAGGTGCGGGCGTACGGCGCGGAATGGATCAAACTTATTCCCATCGGGCCAAACGGCGTCGTCATGACAGGCTGAAGCGGTTAAACATCCAATCTGAGTGTCTCGGGGGAATAGATGTCCTAAAAGCGCAACGTCGTCTTGGGCGTGGCGTGCAATAACATGAAGCGGAGGTTCGTATCGCAAACACTCTGATACCGTTGCGGCGATCTGATCTGGCGCAAGTGCTAACGCTCTTTCCGGGTGATCGGCCAGTATTTCCAAAGCATGGCCGATCGCATAAGCAGCCGTGCCGGTCCCGGCTTGAACGATCAGCATCACCAAAGCTATGATTTCCGCGTCGTCGAGCGTTTTCTGGCTTTTGAGAACCCGAGTGATAAAGTCGTCCGAGCTGCTACGATTGCGCACCTTTGCAAGATGCAAAGTCATAAAGCCGTTGAAGGCGACCGATGCCTGTTCTGCGGCGTCCTCCAAGCTGCGATCGCGTTTAGCTAAAAATAAACCATCGACATCGCGTGCCCATTCTTGAAACTGCATATGCATGTCGTCGCCAAACCCGAGCAGACGCATCAACGTTATGCCAGGAACTTTGTCGGCATATGCACTTTGCAAATCAAAGGCGGCATCGTTCGGAAAAGCGCTTATTAAGTCGTCGCAAATCTGGCTGATTGTGAGGGTCATGCTTAGAATGATCTCATCGCTAAGCGCTGCGACGGCTGTTTTCCTGAGGCGCGTGTGTTCTGGGGCTTCGAGCTGCAAAAGTGAATGATCGTCAATGCTGTGGTATGTGAACAAGTGGGCGGGGCGCGTGGAGCGTGCCTTCATGGGAGGCTCGCGCCCCAAGGCACTATGCGACAAGACGGCATTCACGGCCTCGTAACTTGTCGCCATAACCATCTGATAGTCTTCCCAAAAAACGAAATCACCCAAGGCGCGTGCACGATCATAGAACGCATACGGATTGGCAAGAAATTCCGGCGCGGTTGGCAGCTGTTGGATGGGCGAAATAGACTGCATAGTTTAGTTTGGCTTTGAATGATGCCTCGTGCAATCTGCCGTTTTAGACAGGTTTCTTTGGAATGACGGGAAGCGTTCGACTTCATCTCTCAATGCGCTTATCTTGCGTTAAGTCACGAACAAGCAACGTTAAAAAAGGCGTGGATATTTGAGATGAGCGGGCTTCTGGCACTATTGGACGACGTCGCAGCAATCGTAAAGTTGACGGCAACGCAAGTTGATGATCTGGCAAGCCAGGCTGCCAAAGTGGGTGCCAAGGTTGGCGCAACAGTTCTGGATGATGCAGCCAAAGCAGGGGCAAAAGCCGCGGGCGTCGTGATCGATGATGCAGCCGTTACACCAAAGTACGTCACCGGGCTTCCCGCCGCGCGCGAATTGCCAATCATCTGGAAAATTGCGCGTGCGTCGTTTTTCAACAAACTGATCATCTTGCTGCCCGCCGCACTTTTGCTTGATGCGTTTTTACCGTGGCTTGTGACACCTCTATTGATGTTGGGCGGCTGTTACCTTTGCTTTGAGGGCGCCGAGAAAATCTGGCACGTGTTGCACCCGCATCCGGAAAGCCATGCTCAAGCCGCCGAAGTTGTGGACGCGGCGCACTTGGAAGAGCAACGCGTCAAAGGCGCGATCAAAACCGATTTTATTCTATCTGCAGAAATCATGACTATTTCGCTGGCAGCCATCGAAAGCGACAACTGGGTCACGTCAGGCATTATTCTTGCGGTTGTTGCTATTGGTATTACCGCTTTGGTTTACGGAGTCGTGGCGGTTTTGGTGAAAATGGACGATGTGGGCCTGAAACTTAGCCAGATTGGGCGGATGGACGTAACACGCAAGTTTGGGCTGTGGCTGGTGAAATTTATGCCAACGCTGATGACGATTATTTCTGTGATCGGCACAGCAGCGATGCTTTGGGTTGGTGGCAACATCATCGTGCACGGGCTGCATGATCTTGGATGGCATCTGCCTTATGAAACGATCAAAGGCATCGCCAAGTCCATCTCAGGTTCGGTTGGTGTAGCCACAGGCTTCGTAGCTTGGGTTGTAACGGCAACGCTGGATGGCATTCTTGGCCTTATCTTGGGGCTGCTCCTGATCCCGGTCGTGACCAAGCTGATTGCGCCAGTCTTCTCAATTTTCTTTCCCGAAAAGACAGTTGCGCCGCACTAAGAGCGCCCGCGCTGTTCAAACCGTCTTAGCATCGCGGAAAAGTCGCGCCCGCTGCCGTCTTCATTTTCTACATATTGCGCGAACACCTCTGCCGCACGGGCGCCCATAGGCGTATCCGCATCAACGCTTGCTGCGGCATCTTGCGATAGGCGCAGGTCTTTGATCATGAGGTCAGCCGTGAAACCCGGTTGATAATCGTTGTCTGAGGGCGCATTGGGACCGATGCCGGGCATCGGGCAATAATCGTTCATCACCCATGTCTTGCCAGTGGATGTCGATACAACGTCAAAGACAGTTTGGCGATCAAGGCCCAGTTTGTCGGCAAGCGCAATCGCTTCGCAGGTCACCACCATCGACACGCCTGCAATCATGTTGTTGCAGATTTTGACGGCTTGTCCTTTGCCGGTTTCACCACAGTAAACGGCCTGTTTCCCCATGATCGAAAAAAGCTCCTGACAGGCATCAAAGTCCGCCCTGTCCCCGCCGACCATAAACGTCAGCGTGGCAGCCTGCGCACCGCCGATTCCGCCAGAAACAGGGGCATCCATTGCGCGCACGCCGTGGGCATTGGCAATCTCTGCGACGCGCGTAGCACAGGCAACACCAGCAGTTGATCCATCGATGAACAACGCCCCTTTTTCCATTGCTGGGATGACTTGAGTGGCAACGTCTTCGACGTCGCTGGCAGCAGGAAGCATGGTGAATACCCGTTCAGCGCCTTGCACTGCTTCAACACCCGAGTTGGCGGTTTTGACGCCATCTGGCATAGTCGTGACGATATCAAATCCGATGACCTCATGGCCGGCGGCCACAAGGTGGGATGCCATCGGCGCTCCCATATTGCCGACCCCGATAAATCCAATCCTCATCTCCAGCCCTCCCATGACCAGTCGTCCTCGCCCAACGGTGCGAGCATCGCTGCGATCTCTTCAGCAGTTGGGCCCGCAAGATCGGCGTGCCTCCATCTAGGCGTTTTGTCTCTGTCGATTATGGCGGCTCTGATGCCTTCGCGAAAGTCACCTTGTGCGACGATGCGGTGCACAAATCGGTATTCGGCGATCAGCGCTGGTTCAATCGTCACATAGCGGCGCGCGCCATGGATCAATTCAACAGCGGCAGCCATGGCAAGGGGCGCGTTGGGCGCGAGTGCTGCTCGAATGCGTTGGCTCAAGTCGGATCTTGAGGCGTGAAGAGCGGTTAGAATTTCGCGAAAGCTCTCGAGTTTGAAGAATCGATCAATTTCCGCCTGCTGTGCCGCAAGATCGCTCTCTGGTGCGCTTTCGGCTGCGTTTTCTATGCCATCAACGTTTCCAGTAACCTCAAGTTTGGCGATCAATTCCGGCCAAGCCGTTTCGGAAATAAAGTAATCGGCGAACCCTGCAAAAATTGCATCGCCCGGACCCATCCGCGCCGCCGTGGTGCCAAGGTAGACGCCAATGTGCCCCGGGGCGTGCGCGAGCAATAGCGAGCCGCCAATATCTGGCACCAATCCAATGCTGCATTCAGGCATTGCGATCCGGCTTGAGGTGCCCACGACACGATGCGAAGCATGACAGCCAACGCCAACACCGCCGCCCATGGTATAACCTTGCAGAAACGTCACGACGGGTTTGGGAAAGTGGAACAGCATCGCGTTCATTTGGTATTCTTCGCGCCAAAACCGGCGCGGCGTCTCAAAGTCGCCTGCCACAAGCGCGGCGTAGATTTCGGCAATATCACCACCGGCAGAAAAAGCGCGCTCGCCTTCAGCGTCGATCACGACCACATCAACCGTGTCGTCTTGCGCCCAAATCGGCAGGATCGCGGAAATCTTGCGGATCATCTCCCAGGTGACAGCATTCAACGCTTTTTCGCGCTGCAAAGTGATGCGACCTGCGCGCCCGGTTTTGCGAATGGAAATGCTCACGTCTTCGCCACCAAGTCACGGGCAATGATCACGCGCATGATCTCGTTCGTGCCTTCCAGAATACGATGCACCCGTAAATCGCGAACGATCTTTTCAATCCCGTAATCTGCCAGATACCCGTAGCCGCCATGCAGTTGCAGGCATGTGTCCGCCACACGCGAGGCCGCTTCGGTCACGAATGCTTTTGCCATCGCGCAGCGCTTCGTTGCGTCGGGCTGGTCAGTATCAAGCGCCCATGCCGCTTGGCGCAGAAACGTGCGGCTGGATTGAAGATCAATCTCGCAGTCAGCCAGTTTGAATTGCAGCGCCTGAAACTGGTCCAGGCTTTGTCCAAATGCGTAACGCTCGCCCATGTAGGCCAATGTATTGTCAAATGCGGCCTGCGCAGCGCCCAGCGAACAGGCGGCAATGTTCAAACGGCCACCGTCCAGCCCATTCATCGCATATTTGAAACCGTGACCTTGCTTGCCTAGTATGTTGGCGTCTGGAATGTGGCAATTGTCCAAATGAACCTGCCGCGTTGGCTGGCTTTTCCAGCCCATTTTCTCTTCCAAACCACCAAATGACAGACCTGTCGTGCCGTCCTCGACCAAAAACGCCGAGATACCAGTGGGTCCGTCTCCTCCGCTGCGGGCCATGACGATGTAGGCGTCGGAATATCCGCCACCCGAGATGAAGGCCTTGGTGCCGTTCAGCTCCCAACCGTCGTGCGTTTTGGTAGCGCGCGTTTTCAAAGCGGCGGCATCAGACCCACAACCGGGTTCCGTTAGACAATAAGACAGGATCGTTTCCATCGACAAAGCATTTGGCAAAATCTGCGCCTTAAGATCGTCCGATCCAAAGGCATCAATCATGCGCACGCACATGTTGTGAATCGACAGGAACGCAGCCACAGAGGCACATGAGGCCGAAAGACCTTCATACACCAAAGTGGCATCCAAACGCGTCAGATCGGCCCCACCGGACTCTTCTGAAACATTCAACCCGCCAAAGCCCAAAGCGGCAATCTCACGCCAGAGAGCCTTCGGCATTGTACCGTCCGCTTCCCAAGCCCGAGCATTTGGCGCGATGTTCTCTGCGCCAAAAGAAGTGGCGACATCCAATATTGCAGTTTGTTCTTCTGAGAGTGCGAAATCCATCAAAACTCCACCAACTTTGTTGTCTCACCTAGAAGGCTAAAGTCGCCAAGTGCAAGTGGGGCGGCGTGCCGCTTTGCAGTCAGGACGTGAACTTATGCACAGGCTAAAGAACTGAATTTCTTCAAAACCCTAATAAAAATGGACCAAGCCTTCAAAAATTGTCTATTTTCGCGTATAATTCCCGCAGGCATTGCGTGCCTTGTAATGCCTGTGTTGAGGTCCGCTTCGGCGGGCATGTAGCGAGTTTGGCCGTTCTGCTGGTGAAAAAGAAGAGTGGGGGGTCGCTTCACTATGAAGGCGTTCACTGCGTGTTTTGCGGTGGGGGTAGCATATCAGCTTCGACTCTTGGTTTGAGCCTTTGGGTGCGACGCAAGCGGTTTTGTTTGCAGTCAACCTGAAGTTTGATCGAACCAGTCTAGTGGAGAAGGGTGGCCAATTTCGGTCACCCTTTTTCGCGTTTCAGCGTGGTCAGCTGACTGCCTTTACTTCAAATGCCGCTGCCATCAGTTCTTTCGTGTAAGCGGTTTGCGGCGCGTCAAAGATTTCGTCTGCCGTTCCCTGCTCAACCACATCGCCGCGCTTCATAACGATCACCTTGTGGCTTAGCGCGCGCACAACTTTCAGATCGTGGCTGATAAACAAGTACGCAAGCCCGTATTTCTTTTGTAGGTTACGAAGCAATTCCACGATCTGAACCTGAACGGTCATATCCAGTGCGCTTGTCGGCTCGTCCAAAACCACAAGGCGCGGGCGCAAGATCATTGCGCGTGCGATGGCGATGCGTTGACGTTGGCCGCCGGAGAACTCGTGCGGATAGCGGTGCATCGAGGCTGGGTCGAGCCCGACTTCGATCATGATCTCGGCGACCATATCCCGACGGTCGCGGTTTGCATCTACTGGATGGATGGCCAGCCCTTCGGCGATGATTTCTTCTACGGTCATACGCGGTGACAGCGAACCATAAGGGTCTTGGAACACGATTTGCATATCTGATCGCAGTGGACGCAACGCCTTGTTCGATAGACCTTGGATGTTGTTGCCAAGGAAAAGCACAGGCCCTTCGGACGAGATCAAGCGCATGATAGCAAGCGCGAGCGTTGTCTTGCCCGAGCCACTCTCACCAACGATCCCAACGGTTTCGCCCTCGCGCACAGAGAGTGTTGCGGCATTCACAGCTTTGATGTGACCCACGGTACGTTTCAATAGGCCCCTTTGGATCGGGAACCAAATGCGCAATGCATCAGTCTCAGCGATGGTTTTGGCACCTGTTGGTACAGGATCAGGAAACCCGGTGGATTCAGCTGAAAGCAGCGTTTGCGTGTATGGGTGCTGGGGGTTATCGAACAACTCAGCCGTTGGGCCGCGCTCGACAATCTCGCCGTCTTTCATCACGCAGACCCGGTCGGCAAACTTGCGCACGATGGTCAGATCGTGGGTGATGAACAGCATCGACATGCCAAGATCACGTTTCAGATCCGCAAGGAGTTCGAGAATTTGCGCTTGTATGGTGACATCAAGCGCTGTGGTTGGCTCATCTGCGATCAACAGTTCCGGACCGTTGGCAAGAGCCATGGCGATCATGACGCGCTGGCGCTGGCCGCCGGAAAGCTGATGCGGATAAGCGCTTAGACGCTCTTCGGGGTTTACGATGCCAACCTGATTGAGCAGTTCGATGATTTTGGCCCGCGCGGCATCTCCAGTCAGACCTTGGTGCAGCAGGATGGATTCGTTGAGCTGTTTTTCCAACGTATGCAGCGGGTTCAGTGAGGTCATCGGTTCTTGGAAGATGAAGCTGATGTCGTTGCCGCGCACACGGCGCAAGTCGGCCTCTGACGCGCCGACCATTTGCGTGCCTTGATAGGTGATCGATCCGTCGATCTGTGCGCTGTCGGGCAAAAGTGCGACGGTCGAGAGCGCAGTGACCGATTTACCCGAGCCTGACTCGCCTACGAGAGCGACGGTTTCTCCGCGCTTAAGATCAAAGCTGACTCTTTTGACCGCCGGACTGATCTTGCCGTCTTGGCGGAAGGACACATTCAGGTCTCTGACGTCGAGGACAATTTCACTCATGTTTCGCCGCCCTTTGGCGTCGAACCGCGGGGATTTTCCCCCGCCTTCCAATGGAAGGCCTCCGAGCTGTTTTTTCCAAGAAGAAGTAGCATTATTGGAACGTCTTTCTTGGATCAAATGCGTCTCGAACGCCTTCAAAGATAAAGACGAGGAGCGAGAGCATGATTGCGAAGGTGAAAAAGGCGGTGAAAGCGAGCCATGGCGCTTGCAGGTTTTGTTTTGCTTGAAGCGTCATTTCGCCCAGCGAAGGGGCAGAAGAGGGGAGGCCGTAGCCGAGAAAGTCGAGAGAGGCGAGGCCAGCGATTGTGCTTGTGATGATGAACGGCATCAACGTGAGCGTGGCGACCATGGCATTGGGCAACATGTGGCGGAACATGATCGTGGAGTTGGACACGCCAAGGGCGCGGGCGGCCCGGACGTATTCAAAATTGCGCGCGCGCAGGAATTCAGCGCGCACCACGCCGACAAGGGCGGGCCAGCCAAACAGGACTGAGAGGAAAACGAGCATCCAAAAACTTCGCCCAAAGATCGCGAACATGATGATGATCACATATAGCGATGGGGTTGAGCCCCAGATTTCCAATAGGCGTTGGAAGACCAAGTCGACCCAACCGCCAAAGTAGCCCTGAACAGCTCCTGCCATAATGCCAATGACGGATGCAGCGCCGGTTACGATCAAGGTGAAGATGATGGAGAGGCGGAAGCCATAAATGACTCGGGCCAACACATCGCGTTTTGTGTCATCAGTGCCGAGCAAGTTGTTGTCGTCTGGTGCAGAGGGGGCCGCGCCTTGGATGTCGACAATCGTGTCGTAGCGATAGGGGATCGGCGGCCAAAGCAGCCAGCCTTTGTCGACGGGTTCGCCTAAGGCCGTGCCTGTATCAGCGACTTCCTCCAGGATGCCCTCTGGGTCGTCGTAGCAATCAATGACGCCACCGGTAACGATCAGGCACTGGATGTCCTCGTATTGGTACTGCGCTTCGATCCGCAGATCGCCGCCGAAGGCTGTTTCGGGATAGAAGTTAAAGATCGGCATAAAGTATTCGCCCTGATGCTTGACCAGGATCGGTTTGTTGTTTGCGATGAATTCGGCAAAAAGGCTCAGCCCGAAGAGGACTGAGAAAATGATCAGTGACCAGAACGCCCGGCGATTGCGTTTGAAATTGCGCCAGCGGCGTTGGTTGAGTGGCGAAAGCCATGCGCGTTTCTTGCGGGCCACATCAAGTGGATTGTCAGGAGATGTCTCTGGCTGAAGCTCGGGCATAGCCATGGATCAAGCCTCCCGCTTTTCAAAGTCGATGCGCGGGTCAACAAAGACATACATCAGATCGGACAGAATGTTGACCAACAAGCCGACCAGACCGAAGGCGAAGAGTGTACCGAAGATGACCGGATAGTCGCGCGCAACGGCGGCTTCGAACCCCAGCCGTCCAAGGCCGTCGAGCGAGAAGATTGTCTCGATAATCAATGATGCACCAAAGAATATGCCGATGAAAAGCGATGGAAAGCCCGCGATCACGATCAGCATGGCGTTGCGGAAGACGTGGCCGTAAAGCACTTGGCTTTCGCTTAGTCCCTTGGCTTTTGCGGTGATCACGTATTGTTTTTTGATTTCGTCCAAAAACGAGTTCTTCGTCAGAAGCGTCAGCGTCGCGAAGCCCGATATCGATGAGGCGATGACTGGCAACGCAATGTGCCACGCGTAATCTGCGATTTTGCCGAAGAACGAAAGCGTCTCAAAATTGTCAGACGTCAGTCCCCTGAGCGGGAAGATTTGATAGTATGATCCCCCCGCAAAAAGCACCAACAACAGGATCGCGAACAAAAAGCCGGGAATCGCATAGGCGACGATGATAATTCCGCTCGTCCACGTATCAAAGGTGGAGCCATCGCGCACAGCCTTTCGAATGCCAAGCGGGATCGAGATGATATAGGCGATTAATGTGGACCAAAGACCAAGGGTGATACTGACCGGCATTTTCTCGATCACAAGGTCGACCACGCTCACAGATCGGAAGTAACTTTCGCCAAAATCAAAGCGCATGTAACTCCACATCATATCAAAAAACCGAACATAAGCAGGCTTATCAAAGCCAAATTCGCGTTCCAGCTCTTCGATAAATTCCTTGGGCAATCCGCGTCCGCCGATATAGCCGCTGTCGCCATCCAGCGTGTCAGTTTCTATGTCGCCCCCTCCGCCAGAGATGGTTTCGAACACATCTCCTCCGCCGTCCAGACGCGCCAAGATTTGCTCAATCGGGCCGCCGGGGACGAATTGCGTCAGGGTGAAGTTGATGACCATGATCCCAAACAGTGTCGGGATGATCAGCAAAAGTCGTCTGAATATATAGGCGCCCATTCCCGGATTACCTCAGCGCGCCATCAGATTTAAGCGCGGCCTCTTTGTCGGGGTTGATCCACCAGAAGTCGACGTGGCCCAAGGCATAAGGCGGCAGAGTTTCGGGGTATTCGTATTTGTCATAATATGCCACCCAGCTGTCAGTCAGGGTCCAGACGGGCACCATGAAGTAGTCATATCGCAAGATGCGATCCACGGCCGTGATATGGGCGGCCATATCGTCATAGGTCTCCACTGATTGCAGACTTTTGCCCAAAGCATCGACCACCGGGTTGCAGTAACCTGCCGGGTTGAACACATCGTCGCTGTCTTTACAGCTGTATTTCTGTTCAAGCCCAGAGCCTTCGATAAACCCGCTGCGATAGACGGCATCGCGCATCTCAAAATCTTTGTTCTGCTCGCGGTTCTGATATTGCGCCGGATCAATCCGGTTATAGGTCACATCCACGCCCAAAGCTTTGAGGTTTTCGATATAGGGCAAAACGATGCGATCCATCGATTGCGTGTCTTCGATGAATTCAAGCGTCAGCACTTGACCATCTGCGTCACGCAACATCCCGTCGTCACCCGGCGTGTATCCGGCTTCTTCCATCAAAGCGATGGCCTTGCGCAGGTTGCGGCGATCCAGCGGGCGCGATCCACTCTCGTGCGGCACAACGGCAGGCTCTGTGAAAATCTCAGGCGGCAGTTGATCTCGGAAAGGCTCTAGAAGTTCCAACTCGCGTCCCTCGGGAAGGCCCGTTGCTTTCAAAAGGTCGCTGTCCCAGAACGCCTCTCGCTGACGGAATAGGCCGTACTGCAGGTTTTCATTGGTCCATGTGAAGTTGAACATCAGGCCAATTGCGCGGCGCAGGCTGCGGTTTTGCAGTTTTTCGTTCTTCATGTTGAAGACAAATCCACGCGCGGCGGGCAGATTGCCACCTGGCACCGTGTCTTTCACAACCCAGCCTTTTTCAAGCGCAGGGAAATCATAGGATGTGGCCCAGCTCAGAGAACTGTTTTCCTGACGGAACGTGATATCGCCGGACTTGAAAGCCTCGAACGCAGCGACAGTATCGCCAAAATACTCGAGCCGGATGCTGTCATAGTTGCCGCGCCCGACCTGTAAATAGTGGTCAGCCCCCCAGTAATCAGGGTTGCGGCGATAGATTAGCTGTCGGCCCACGTCGATGTCAGCGGGCTCAATTGTGTATTCGCCCGTGCCGGGGCCAATCTCAAGGCGGCTTTCATCAAGCTTGGCACCGGTTTGTTCATACCAATGCTTTGGAAAAGCGGGCAGGCCGCCCATCACGGCAATCAGGCTGCGGCGCGGAACGCCTTCTTTGAAGGTGAACTTGATCTTGTAGTCATCCAGCAATTCGGTCTTTTCGACCACCTGATTGACGTATTGCGCATAAGAAGGAGTGCCTTCCGTGCGCAGTTTCTCAAAGGCAAATAGAATATCCGCCCCGGTCATCTGAACACCGTCCGAGAATTTGACGTCGCGGCGGATGTTGAAGATGACCCAGTCCTGACTTTCGGGGTACTCAAGCGTTTCGCACAAAAGGCAGTAATACGATCCGATCTCATCTGCGGTGGTGATCATCATGTCTTGGTACATCGACGTCGACATCGCAGCCGGGCTTCCGACAAGTGTTGCAAAGGCGTTCATACTGTCAAATGTGCCGATCAAGGCTAAGCTCATCTCGCCGCCCAAAGGGGCGTTTGGGTTCACATATTCAAGATGAGGATCATCTGGCGAGTACTTTAGCTCGTCGTATTCGTTGTACCCATGGCTCATGATGATTTTTTCGTGGTTGTCAGCCCATGCAGTGTTTGCACCAACCAAAAGAGCTCCAATGCTCAGGACGCCAAATGCGAAACGTTTTGTCCAGGACATGTCGGTTTCTGTGGCGATTGCGCGGGATTGGCGCTTTTGCATGAGTGGGTCTCTCCGATTTACGCACATGTATGTACCAATATAGTTAAATTTGTACGTAATTGGCCAAAAGTCGAGAATTCAGTTCGATATTTCCCTGAACTCTTGGTGAGGGTTGCGTGTGCAACAAAAAAGCCGAGTGCATCACACCCGGCTCTTTCCAATTGATTTCGGCAAGATCAGCCGCCCTGAGCTTCAAGCCACGCAATTAGATTTGCGCGGTCTTCGATCTTGGGCATGCCCTTGTATGTCATCTTGGTATCCGGCGCGTAACCCTTGGGATTGGCAAGGAACGCGTTCAACTCTTCAGGGCTCCAGGCGGCTGCAAGTTCGGCAAAGCCGCCCGAGTAAGCGTAGCCATCAATCGCACCAATTGCGCGGTTTACAACGCTGTATAGGTGAGGGCCGGTGCCGTTCGCGCCGTCTTCGATCTTGTGACATGCGCTGCACTGGCGGAACAGACGCTCTCCAGCAGCCGCATCAGCAGAGGCAAACACCTCTTCAAATGGCACTTCTGCCACTTCTTCGACCTCTTCTTCAGCACCAGTATCAATGGTGTAAGCCTGATGATGCTCGCCATCGCCGTGCGATTTGGGCTCGTGATAAATAAACTCTGCAGCAAAGCCACCTAGCAAAAAGATAAGGAAAGAGCCGCAAAGCCCCCCCATCAATTTCGTCATTGTCATCGTGTCGAACATGTCGCGTCCCATTTGGTCGGTACTTGCGCGCTATCTATCCGCTTCCATTGCCCGGCTTCAAGAGGTAAAGCCGCGACCAATCGACCTTGTTGTCGCAGAGTTAACGGAGCCTTTGGAGTCATGAGCGGACGCATCGCTTTTCAAGGAGAACTTGGTGCCTATTCGCATCAGGCCTGCGCCGAGACGCACCCCGAGTTAGAGCCTTTCGCATGCAGAACGTTTGAAGAGGCTATTTCGGCCGTTCAAACAGGGGTAGCGCAGCTTGCCATGCTGCCTGTCGAGAATACGACTTATGGGCGCGTGGCAGATATTCACCGCCTTTTGCCCGAAAGCGGTTTACATATCATTGATGAGGCTTTTGTGCGCGTGCACATCAATTTGCTTGGCGTCCCCGGCGCTAAAACAGAGGATGTAAAAGAAGCCTATAGTCATCTAGTTTTGTTACCGCAGTGTGGAACATTTTTGCGGGCAAACGACATCACTGGACATGTCAGCCCTGACAATGCGCGCGCTGCCCGTGAAGTGGCCGAAGCCGGCGACAAATCTCAAGCCGCTCTGGCGTCGGAGCTTGCGGGTGAGGTTTACGGGCTAGATGTGCTGGCCCGTCATATCGAAGACAACGATCACAACACTACTCGTTTTCTGGTGATGTCGCCCAAGCCCGATATGACGCGGCGGGCGGAAAAGATGATGACAACCTTCGTCTTTCGCGTTCGCAACATCCCTGCAGCGCTTTACAAAGCGATGGGCGGGTTTGCGACGAATGGTGTGAATATGACCAAGCTGGAAAGCTATATGGTGGACGGGTCGTTTTCAGCCACGCAGTTTTACGCGGATATTGATGGCCATCCCGAGGATGCATCGGTGAAGTTGGCTCTGGAAGAACTGGATTATTTTACTTCCGAGGTAAAGGTGCTTGGCACCTATCCAGCCGATCCAGGGCGTCCATAGAAGTAAAAGGGCGATCTAAATTGACCGCCCTTTCAGATTTTTTGATTAAAGACTTAGCCTTCGTTCTTGCGACGGCGCATTGCGCCAAATCCGGCAAGGCCGGTAAGCAAGAGTGCAGCACCCGCAGGAAGCGGAACTGCAGCGACTTCGCGATAGCTGATGCCAGCGAGCTTGAACTCGTCTGACGGACCATCGGCACCAAAGCCGAAGATTGAGCCAACCAACGTGCCCGGACGGAAGTAGAATGTCCGAGTTGAACCGTTGTGACCCCAATCCAAGTCGTCACGGAATGGCGACGCCTGTGTACCACGCGCAAGCGAGTCAAAGACACCAACGTCAAAATCGTCGTTGCGGTCCCAGTAGTTGAAAGTCACAGAGCGGATTTCAACGTTCATTGAACCGAAGTTCAACAAAGCCATTTCATTCGCGCCTTGACCGTCAATTGTGTGCTGGTCGTAGTACGTGCCACGGCGGCGACGGTCTTCATCACCGTACGTCACCGCGTTGCCTGAGACGATGCCCAAGCCGCCGTTACGACCGGCCCAACTTGCGACGTATTCGTCGTTCGTCCGGATGCGGCCGTTTTCGGTCATGGTTGCCCCAATAACTGAGACGTCACCAAAAGTATGGCCTGAAGTCGACCAACCATTGTTGACTGCAAAGCTTACCGAAGCAGCATTTGCTGCCCCTGCCGCAACCGTCATGGCAGCCGCAAGAACAATAGACGTAATTTTCATAGAGAAATTCCCCCACTCGATAATTTACACCCTTTCAGATGACCACATCAGTAACCCTGAGGCAAGCTTGCGGGACGTATCATCGTGAGGGAGGTCACTTGGAATCCTTTTTGGATGTCTTTCCAGAAGACTAGCTCTCATCTTGCTTCAGGCGCGCAGGCGTCTTTCTTCCGACGTGATGACATTTCGTCTCAAGAATAGATACAATCTCTCCAAATTCGTGTGATTGTGTCCGTTTTTTGGGGAAAGCGATTCGGCCAGAAAAGCTTCAAATCTCACGAAACATGGGCGTCAAAGACTGCCTTTGATCGTGCCCAAACCCCCGTGTTTATGGCGTCCAAACGAACCAAGGATGGCAGTAACTGTTCTGCGTAGTCCTGGCTGCTTTCAACAGGCAACATCGAGGGCAAGTTATCAATCGCCATCACGTCAAGGGGAAAGGATGCGCCCGTCAACTGTACGAGCGGATTTTCGAATGTTGACGAAGACTCGTAGATCGGAACCGGATTGTAATCGCTGCCCGGATCGCAAGAGACGTCCGCGATGACTGTCAGTTTACGGGGGCGGTCCACGGTGTCTTTGGGCACGAAAACAGGCACGCCGGGGCCTGCAAGAATGCAGTTTATAAACATCTCGTGTTCCAGAACTTCAGGGAAGGGGCCGCCATGAGCTGTCTCTGCGATATCCCATTCAGTGACCGGCAAACCGAGCGCGGAACACAGATCAACAGCGCCGCTGCCAACACGTCCATTTGCGCCAATAACGATTGTGTTGAAGGACGCATCCTTCAGCATTACGCGAAGTTCAGCCAGCAAAGCCTGTTTGCCTACATATGTTCCAACAGCGCCCAAAGGCGTTCCACTTTGTTGCGCGCACCATGCCATCACGCCAACAGCCGCACCCGCAAACCCGGCCCAGTAGCCAAAAGCAGCGACACGACGGCCACTTTCGTCAATGAGGCTTTCCAGATCGTAGAGCGTGCCACCGCCGCGCTTGAAACGGGCCAAAAGGGCTGGGCCATCGGGCTGACCTTTGTAAGCGTGGCCAAACATGATGTGGCGATGGCGCAAATCAGGGCCGTCTTCGTTTAACTCTTTAAGGCCCAAAACGATAACGTCATCGGGCGCATCCATCCAAGAGAACGCAGGGACAATTTTCGCGCCCGCTTTGGCATAGTTTTCAATTGGGATCGCGCGGCTTGGGCTTTGCTCAACACTTACCTCGTGTCCGGCAGCCAGTAGTGCTTTGACACCTTCGGGTGCCAAACCCACACGTTGTTCCATCGCGCGTTCTTCCGCGCGTACCCAGATATGCGCCATCAGCGTTCGGCCTCGTGCTGTAACCTTTGTTGAGCAATTCGTTCATTTTTCTCGGCTTTGAGGTAATCCGACAGCTCCGAGGAAATAAAGTCCATATGGGTTTCAACGGCCTTGCGCGCCGCCTTGGTGTCGCGCGCTTGCAAAGCATCATTGATAGCGCGGTGCTGATCCAAAAGCATCCCGCGTGTGGTTTTCTGCTGGAACATGATTTTCCGATTATAAAAAACGCCGCCGCGCAAAAGATCGTACATCGAACGCATCATATGCAGCATTACAACGTTATGGCTTGCCTCAATAATCGCCAGATGGAACTCCGCATCAAGACGCGCCTCATCCGTTGGGTTGCGCTTTTTGTGCATGGCTTCCATTTTTTGGAAAATCCGGTCCACCACCTCTAGATCCGTGTTTGACGCAAGACGCGTTGCACGCTCGGCTGCCAAGCCTTCCATATCGCGGCGAAAGGCGATGTAATCAAAAACGGCTTCGCTGTGATTTGCAAAGAGACGCGTAAGAGCCGGAGAAAAAGCCGAGCCCAGGACATCACCAACAAAAACGCCCGAGTTCGCTTTGGCCGTCAAAAGTCCGGTGTCCTGCAATTCTGAAATCGCCTCGCGTAAGGATGGGCGCGACACCCCAAATCGATCGGACAACTCTCTTTCAGAAGGCAACCTCTCGCCGGGGCGCAAAACGCCGCGCAAGATCAACAGCTCGATCTGCTTGATCACCGATTGCGATAGTTTCTCCGGCTGAATTTTCTCAAATGGCAAAGGAGCGCTCCGATCTTTGCGCAAGCGTAAAGTGTGGCCGGATTGATCACAATCCCTCGCCGTATCCTCAGCGCGATCTCATAGGAGCTTAGACTACCAAACGACCCCAAAGGTCGTACTCGCCGGCTTCGTCCACTTCCACGGTCACAATATCGCCCGGTGTAAGATTTTGAAATCCTTCATCAATAAACAGATTTCCATCAATTTCCGGTGCATCTGACTTCGTACGGCACGTCGCAGCATCGTCTTCCACCAGATCGACGATCACCTCCATGCGCTGGCCCACTTTCGCGGCCAGTTTCGCCTCGGAAATTGCTTGCGCTTTTTCCATAAAACGGTGCCAGCGCTCTTCTTTGACCTCAGCGGCAACGTGATCAGGCAAAGTGTTCGATCGCGCGCCGTCTACGTTTTCGTATTGAAAGCAGCCGACGCGGTCCAACTGCGCTTCGTCAAGCCAATCAAGTAGCGTTTCGAATTCGTCTTCTGTTTCACCCGGGTAGCCGACGATAAACGTCGAGCGAAGGGTGATGTCCGGGCAAACCTCGCGCCATGCACGGATCTCATCCAATGTTTTTGCCGCGGCTGCTGGGCGCGCCATGCGTTTCAACGTCTCAGGATGCGCGTGTTGGAATGGCACATCCAGATAGGGCAAGATCAACCCTTCGGCCATTAGCGGGACCAGATCGCGCACATGCGGGTAGGGGTAAACATAATGAAGGCGCACCCAAACCCCAATTTCGCCAAGCGCGCGCGACAATGGTGTGATTGGAAACTTATGCGCGCGTTCGCGGATATCAGTGCCATACGCAGAGGTATCCTGAGAGATCACCAACAGCTCTTTGACACCGCTTTCAACCAGCTTTTCTGCTTCGCGCAGGACGGCGCGCTCAGGGCGGGACGCAAGCTTACCGCGCATGTCGGGGATGATGCAGAACTTGCATGCGTGATTGCAGCCTTCGGAAATTTTCAAGTAACTGTAATGTCTTGGCGTTAGCTTGATGCCGGCTGCGGGTAGAAGATCGACAAAAGGATCGGGCGAGGGCGGCACGGCGCTGTGCACAGCATCAAGCACTTGCTCATATTGCTGCGGGCCTGTGACGGCCAAAACTTTGGGATGCGCGCCTGTGATGTATTCAGGCTCGGCTCCCAAACATCCGGTGACGATGACTTTACCATTTTCGGTGATCGCCTCACCAATCGCGTCCAAACTCTCGGCCTTTGCACTGTCCAGAAACCCGCAGGTGTTCACAACTACGGCGTCAGCACCCGCATAATCCGGGCTTATCGCATATCCTTCAGCGCGCAGGCGCGTCAAAATCCGCTCACTGTCGACAAGCGCCTTTGGACAACCAAGCGAGACCATCCCAATTGTCGGTTGTCCGTCGCGCGGCGCATTTGGCACATTTGGATTTGCAATATCAGGGCGAAGGTTGGGTGGGTTCTGGCTCATGCCGGTGCTGATACAAGGTTCTGGCAGAGGCGCAAAGCCTGTGCACAGATTTCGTCGCGTTGCTGGTCTTTTATTGCACGACCCGGTAAATCATCCCAAAATCGCAATATAAGAAACGAGGTTGCAGATGGCGCGCGGAGCAGGTGGAAGCGATGGAGGCACAGGGGCCTTCCTGATCGGGCTGATCATGATGATTGGCGGCGGTTATCTGCTTTTGAATGGCATCGTCGTGCGCCCGGTCTTTGGTTTTGGGTCGCGCATGTTTGGTATTGGCGGCGTTCCTATCACAACGGGCATGGTTCTGATCCCGTTTATGTTCGGTGTCGGACTCATCTTTTATGATGCGCGTAACTGGATTGGCTGGATTTTGGCTGTCGGTGCGCTTGTGGCTTTGGTTTTTGGCGTTCTTGCTAACATGACACTGCAGCTTGCGCGGATGAGCGCGTTTGATCTTATCGTTATTCTTGTTTTGCTGGTTGGCGGGATTGGCCTTTTCCTGCGTTCCTTGCGCAACTTTAACGCGCCAAGCGAATGACAGTTAAGTACAGTCTCTCAAAGCATTAACTGGCGAATTTAGTCGCCAATCCGGTCGCGGCCGGGCGTGTTAATTCTCCAAGTCCATATGTGCGCACTAATTCTGCGACCTGATCAAACGGCACAGGCGCGGCATATAGGTAACCCTGCAGATACTCGGCGCCCATGTCGCGCAAAATAGCCTCCTGCTCCTGATTTTCGACGCCTTCTACTACGATGTTCATATTCAGATCATGACCCAAGCGGGTCAGCGCACGCACAATCGCATTGTCATCTTTGTTCGCGACAACATTATCCACAAAACTTTTGTCGATCTTTAGTTTGGTGCAGGGCAGGGATCGCAAAAGCGTGATCGACGAAGCCCCGGTTCCAAAATCATCAAGGGCGATTTCGATATCGCGTGTTCGAATTTTATCTAGGACAGAAAGAACGTTAGCCATATTGCTCGCTGCTACGGCGGTTTCGGTTACCTCGACCATCAATGCGCTAGGAGGCAACTCATAGCGATCAAGCGCTGCTGCCATTTGATCGGGCAATTCAGGATTTTTCAGGTCGGCCTGTCCAAGGTTGAGTGAAACTGGGATTTTGACGTTTTGACCCCACCACTCTTTAAGGTCCCTCGCCACACAATCCAACATTGCACTGGTTATCAGACGCGAGACGATGGGATCGTCGAGCGCGCTTTGAAAAGCGCCCGGAGGCAGAATGCCTTGTGTGGGATGCTTCCATCTGGCCAATGCCTCAAAGAGACAAATTTTGCTGGTTTGTGCGGAGACAATGGGTTGATAGTGGGCCTCGATTTGACCCGTTTCGGCCGCTAGGCGGACGCCCTGCATTTCCCAAATGCGCCTCTCAAAGCGTTCTTTCATCGCAGCTTTGTATACGCCAATCGTCGATTTTGAGTTTTTCTTGACCTCAAGCAATGCCAGATCCGCGGCTTGCATTAGGTCTACCAAATCTGTTCCGTGCTCAGGAAATCTCGCATAGCCCGCAGACACGGACGTTTCCAAACCGCGATCCGAGTGTGGCAGGTTAAGATTGAGCTGGGTTCGACGCGTTGCAATGAAGTTATCGACGTTTCTCCAATGGGAGACTGAGCGCGCGAAAACAGCAAATTCGTCGCCTCCAAGACGTCCAAAAAGTGCATCTTTTGGATAAGAGTCGCGTAACAACTTGGCGACTTCGACCAAGACTTTGTCGCCCGTTTCATGACCGTGTTGATCATTCACTTCTTTAAAGTTGTCGGCATCGTAAATGACCAAATATCCTTGCGCCCCGAGGTTAGCGTCATTCTCAAGAATTTGCTGTGCTCGCGTATGAAAGCCGTAACGGTTGAAAAATCCTGTTAGCGGGTCGTGTTCTGCTAGGTACTGCGCCTTTTCCAAGGACATTTCTTCGGCCTTTTGGGAGCGGCGCATAAAGCGCTCGGCGGCAAATAGCAAAATCGCTGAAAGCACGGACACTAAGGCGCCCAATCCGAAAAGCATGAAAGAATGTGCGTTCGCAGCATTTGAAACATTCAAATGCAACTTGAGGCCAATAGACTGGTTTGACCCCAGCGTGACACTTGTGATGTCAAAAATCACATGAGTATGTCCGTCATGATCCAACAATCGATGCGCGCTTGCATGGTCGTGAGACCCATGCACATGGGATTCGTCATGTAACCGCCCGAATTCGAATGGGATCGGATCATTCCCAAAGTTTACGGTTTGTTGATAGGGCAGATGCCCCTTCAATAGGCGCTCGATGACTTTGGCATACCTGCCTTCCTCGGAGGCAGGAAAAGTCTTAACAGAAACGGCACATTGGCAATTTTCGTTAAACAGATCAATTTGCTGCAACGCATTGGTTGCAAGCCCGGCTCTTATCGCTGTTGTAAGTGACTGATAGTCGTCCGCGGCATCGGCGCGATGTATCTCGGCAGAAAAATGGTTCAACCAATTGAGTGATGCATCACCAGAAGCATCGTCCATCATCCAATCGTGCAACGGTGTGGCCGCAAAGTATTGAGCAACCAAAAGTACGATAAAGCACGGCGCGGCAAACGATACTTTGGTTCTCTTGCGGATCCCGCGCCATGTGCTTGCCAGCATCTACTAACCCAAAAGCTGCTCCCCAAGGAGGCTTTTAGGTCGTGGATATTAATATATCTTCAAAATTAACGGCGGCGGTCGCGGCGATTGCTCATAGGCTGAAACGCTACCCCGACGTGGGCTTCGCAATAAGGCTTGCCTTGCTGCACGGACAAACCGCAAAACCAGAAATCATCCGTTGCCGGATCCCCGATTGGCCATTTGCAGGTACGCTCGGTTAACTCCATCAGGCTGATGCGCTTGGCGGTCTTTTCGACCTCGTTTACCTTAGCTAGCGCCTCTGGGCTAATCTCGTTCGCGGAAGGCTGTGGCGGTAAAGGCTGACCGGCAGGCACAATTGGTTTGCGCGGGGTCACAGTAACCTCAACAACCTTGTCTTCCGGCGCGACCTTTGCGGCGGGCTTTTTAGGTGCTGCCGGTTTGGCTGCTTTCTTTTCAGGCGCCGGCGCGGATGAGCCTGCCCGGTTCGAAAGCCCCAAACGATGGACTTTGCCAATAACCGCATTGCGGGTTACGCCGCCCAGTTCTTTGGCAATCTGACTTGCCGACTGGCCTTCGCCCCACATCTTTTTCAAAGTTTCTACGCGTTCGTCTGTCCACGACATATGTCGACCTGCCTACTTTTCTGCCAAGACCCTTATTCTAAACCTCCTCGCGGTGGATACAAGGGAGGGGAGCCCATGTGTTTCACGAATAGCACACCAAACTTGCCAAAATGTATGCGTGAACAATTGGGGCGCATTTGGTCGGATCGTGTCAATTTTTGCTGTAGTTGCGCCAGTATTTCGCCTTTTTTGCCTAATTCTTGCCATATTCGGGCAGTACTTCTCAGTCGTGGCCTTGTTTCGGCCGTTATTTAGTAAGGTGTTGCCCCATGTCCCTCCGTAAAATTCTTTCTGCTACAAAAACTGACACTTCAGCAAAAGCTGCCTCGAAGCCGATCAAAGTAGCTTCGATTTGCATCATGGTGCTGACTGTCGGCCTTATCATGAAGTCTGCATACGAGATGAAATCGGCGGTCCGCGATATTCAGCGAACCGTTGCTGTAAGTGCTGATATCCCAGCACAGGCCGAAGGTGCTTTCTATTTTATTGAGCCTCGCCCGACTGCGACTCTCTAAAAAACACTTCCTCTATCGATAAGTTTCCTTTAGGTCAGCGCACATGACGTGCGCTGACCTAAATTGTTTTCGACGCCGACGTTAATTTTAGCGTCCGCTCAAACACGTCTTCTTCTTACATTTCGTTGACTTGGCCTGCACACGCTGGCACGTCTTTGGCTCTTGAAAAGGAAACTTCTAATGATCCCGTCTGTTCTTCCGACCTATTCCCGCGCGCCGCTGAACTTTGTTCGCGGCGAAGGTGTTTGGCTGGTCGAGGCTGACGGGCGCCGATTTTTGGACATGGGCGCTGGGATTGCTGTGAACGTGCTGGGGCACGCGAACCCAGATTTGACCGCAGCTTTGAGCGAACAGGCGGGCCAGCTTTGGCATGTCTCAAACCTCTACGAGATTCCGCGTCAGCAAGAGCTTGCGGACCGGCTGGTCGAAGCCTCCTTTGCGGACACGGTTTTCTTCACCAACTCGGGGACCGAGAGTGCCGAGTTGGCGATCAAAATGGCGCGGAAATACTGGTTTGAAAAAGGAACACCGCGCGCGCAAATCGTATCGTTCAGCGGTGCCTTTCATGGTCGCTCCACGGCGGCGATTGCGGCCTCTGGTGCTGAGAAAATGGTCAAAGGATTTGGGCCTTTGATGCCTGGTTTTACAACCGTTCCCTTTGGTGATCACGATGCGCTGCGCGCCGCGGTCACGGACGAAACCTGCGCTGTTATCTTAGAGCCTGTGCAGGGCGAAGGTGGTATTTTGCCTGTTCCTGATCAATGTCTTAAGGGGCTGCGCGATTTGTGCGATGAAACGGGCGCTTTGCTGATTTTGGACGAAGTTCAATGTGGCATAGGTCGCACGGGTAAGCTTTTTGCGCATGAATGGGCCGGGATCGAACCTGACATCATGATGGTGGCCAAGGGCATTGGCGGTGGCTTTCCGCTTGGTGCTGTGTTGGCTACAGAAAATGCTGCTTCTGGCATGGTTGTCGGTACGCATGGGTCGACCTACGGCGGCAATCCTTTGGCCTGCGCTGTAGGCAATGCGGTGATGAAAACCGTCGCCGAGCCTGCGTTTTTAGCTGATGTACAGCGCAAATCCGGCACTTTGCGCCAAAAGCTTGAAGGGTTGGTGGCCGCGCATCCAGACGTTTTTGAAAGTGTGCGTGGTGCTGGCCTGATGATTGGTATCAAGTGCAAGACGGTGAACATCGATGTAGTGCAGGCCAGCTATGACGCCAATCTGATCGTCATTCCAGCGGCAGACAATGTGATCCGCTTGTTGCCGCCTTTGAACATCACCGACGACGAAATCGCCGAGGCCATTGGCCGGTTGGACAATGCTGCCACCTCGATAGAGGCAAAGACATGACGCATTTTTTGGACATCCACAAAACAGACCCAGATCAGCTTCGTTTGATCCTTGATAACGCGGCTGCGATAAAATCGGCCCGTGCCGGACGGACCAAAGGCGCTCTTGATGATGACGCTGCTTTGGACGGGCATATCGTGGCGCTGATATTTGAAAAACCCTCGACCCGTACGCGCGTGTCTTTTGATGTAGGCGTGCGCCAGATGGGTGGTGAAACACTTTTGCTGACCGGTTCGGAAATGCAGTTGGGCCACGGTGAAACTATTGGCGATACCGCGCGCGTGTTGTCGCGTTATGTCGACCTGATCATGATCCGCACTTTTGAAGAAGAAGCGCTTTTGGAACTTGCCGAACACGCCACGGTACCGGTGATCAACGGTCTTACCAATCGCACACACCCCTGTCAGATCATGGCCGATGTGCTGACGTTTGAAGAATACC
Source organism: Paracoccaceae bacterium (assembly GCA_039942715.1). Lineage (GTDB taxonomy): Bacteria > Pseudomonadota > Alphaproteobacteria > Rhodobacterales > Rhodobacteraceae > JABDJX01. The sequence goes on along the minus strand of JBDVBY010000006.1, from coordinate 340,895 downwards.
GTGGGCCGATCAAAGGCAAAAAAGTTGTGTGGACGGGCGACGGCAACAACGTCTGTGCGTCATTCTTGCATGCTGCCGGACAGTTTGGCTTTGATATGGTGTTCACAGGGCCCGAAACCCTTGATCCTGAAGCGACATTTGTTGAATTCGCACGCGCACAGGGGGTCAGTGTTGAGATTGAACGCGATCCGTTCAAAGCGGTTGAAGACGCCGATCTGGTTGTCGCTGATACGTGGGTGTCTATGCACGACAGTCAAACCACAAAGGAGCGCCGCCACAATCAACTGCGCGCCTATCAGGTCAACGAAGAGCTAATGTCACGCGCCAAACCAGATGCACTTTTCATGCATTGTTTGCCAGCTCATCGCGACGAAGAGGCAACCAGCGCTGTCATGGATGGCCCACACTCGGTGATCTTTGACGAGGCTGAGAATCGCCTTCATGCGCAAAAGGCAATCATGCGATGGTGTCTTGGCGTTTAGCGCGTTACGTTGGCGTCTCGCTACGGATTTCAAGCTGCCCGGAACCAAAATCCAACACGCGTCCAGCCTGAAAGTCCTCTTCAAAAAGAGCTGCAATTGTCCGCTTGGCGGCGAGTGCTTTGCCTTGCCAAACAGAGAGATCTATCGCCGACAAATGGTCTTCGGTCACTTTGCGACACACGCGTTCGGCCAATGCTTTGATGTTTTGTTGGGATTCCCCGGCGGGGTCAAACAGGCTGCGCGAAAGCCAGATCTCTGAATAGTCTCGCAAAACAGTGTTGGCCTCGGACGCGTCTGGCGTCAGTGTTACCATGTCGGCAACGCTGTCCACAAAAAACTCTTGGTCAACGATCGAGAGGGCTTCGGGTTCGCATTCAATCAACGAATTCAGCATCCACGCATAAGGTGCGGCGCCAATTGCAGTTCCAACTGTGGCCGCGGCTGCTTTGCGAGCTTCCATTTCAAGTTCTTGATAGCTTCCAAACCACCGTGGCAAAAGATGAAAGCCATGCTCTTGATACATCATTGGGTTGCCTGGATCGAGCTGACGCCACATGTCATAGATCGCCCGCATTTGACGGCCGTGATCACCAAGGTGGCGCGCGTGAATATGCGCGGCGTGGGCAACCATCGGTGAAGTAATCCCACCTTGTGTGAAGGGCGTCAGCCATTTCTCAGCAGCGTCATAATGCTGGTTCATATGGCTCCATTCCAAATCCGATACAGAATCCGCAAAGCCGTCTCCGCGCCAAGCCCAGCCAATATCAAGGTGGGTGCGTGCTGCCAGTGTCGCCAAAACATGGTTTTGAGGAGAGGCATTTGCCGCGTCTTCAATCCGGCTCACAATAGCCGCCAGTTTCTTTTGGCAATGCTCCGGGTCCATCACTTCAAGAATGTCATTCAGTTCGGATCGCGCGCCCCAGCTCATATGCCCGTAGTCGCGCAATTGCCCATCGCTTGCTTTTAACGTGCTTTCAGCGGCATCGATCTCTTCTGAAAGGGTTTCCCAATCTCCCGCGTCAGCCAACGCTCGTGCGCGTGCTTCTATCGCATCGCGGGGGGCATTGGGTGTCTCTACCGTTGATATCTTCACCAACGCATCCACTTTGGCGTCATCCATGTCTTTGAAAGGGTCGTCCTTGTGCATGCGAAAGACGGCAATAACGGCGAAAACAGCCAGCACCGGAAACAGTATCAATCCCAAAGCAATACGAAAAATTCTCATCTTAATTCTCCAATAAATTCCATTTTATTGAGAAGTATGGTGTTTTTGGGGCGTGAAACGCCTGCTGGCTTTCAAAGCGTGAATCTGCGTCTATCATGTGATATGATTGGGCTATGTTTCGGATTTTCTTTCTCTGTGTGGTCCTTGCGACGCCTGTAGTAGCCCAAGATGAAGAACAGGGCCGCGACCTTATGGGCGAGGCTTTGAAGCTTTTCATGCGCGGATTGATGGCTGAAATGGAACCTGCGATGGAGGGAATGGAAGGTTTACTTGAGGATCTAAGTGCTTATCACCCGCCTGAAATCCTGCCTAATGGCGACATCATCATCCGGCGACGCATACCGGTTGAACGCGACCCTGATGACGAAACTGGCGAAATTGATCTCTAAACTTCGCTGAACCAGCCTAAAAATCCCAACACAGACGCCTTACTCGGGTCATATTGTTCTGTTGCTAAAACAGGAACAATTCGAGCGATACGGGCAAGATAATATGGCTTACACGACGGTAGAAGAGCGCGATACACGTGCGCGCTTGGCACCCCTTCTGTTCACCGCGACGATATTCTTGAGCGCTGGATTGCTGTTTTTCGTCCAGCCGCTTTTTGCAAAGATCGTGCTTCCGGTGATTGGTGGTGCGCCCGCGGTGTGGACCGTGGCAATGTTGTTTTTCCAATCTGTCCTGCTTGCCGGCTATCTTTATGCCCATCTTTCAACGCGTTACCTTCCAGTTAAAGCACAGGTTTCACTGCATGTTGCCATTTGGGCAACCGCGCTGTTCTTTTTGCCGCCTGAATTGCCCGAGGGCTGGCGTTTGAACGCTGCTGAACCGGTCGCCTTGCAAACGCTTTGGCTTTTCGCTTTGGGCATCGGCGCGCCTTTTGCGCTTTTGTCATCGAATGCGCCGTTGATCCAATCTTGGTATGCGCGTTCCGGAGGCCCATCGGCCGACGATCCGTATTTCCTCTATGGCGCGTCCAACCTTGGATCATTGCTTGCGCTCTTGGCGTTTCCATTGATTGCAGAACGATTTTTTGGTGCAGGCTCGATTGCCTTTGGCTTTTCCATTGGCTTTTTCGTGCTTGGGTTTGGCCTAATCGCCAGTGGCGCGCTCATTTCAGGGCGCCGTGTGCAGGCGCAAGGCACTGTTGAGGATAGCCCCGCACCAAGCTTGCAAGACTTTGCATTCTGGGCGGTTCTGGCCTTTGTTCCTTCATCCTTGATGCTTGCGGTTACAGCAAAGATCAGCACCGATGTTGGCGCTGTGCCTTTGGTTTGGGTGATCCCGTTAGCGCTATATTTGCTGACTTTTGTGCTGACCTTCACCCAACGCACTGTGTTCAAAGGCGCGTGGCTTACTAAAGTAGGGCAACTCTCCGCCGTGGCCTGCCTTTGCCTGTTCGTCGGAGTTGCTGGCGATTATCTGTCGGGCACGATGTCGCTCGTGCTGGTTGCAACGTTCTTCTTCGTGTCGATCTGGGCGCATCGCCGCCTTTACGAGGCACGCCCCGGCGCAAAGCATCTGACAGTTTTCTATGTCACGATGTCTGTGGGTGGCGCGTTAGGTGGCTTGTTTAACTCCATTCTTGCCCCGACGCTTTTCGCCGATTTGATCGAAGGTCAGATTACTTTGGCCATCGCTTTGTTGCTCGCGTTCCAGCCAATGCTAGGATTAACGGGCAAGACCTTTTGGCGCGGCGCTCTAATTGGCGCTGCCCTTGGCTTGGCAGCAACGGGCGCGGCCTTGGCCATCAACGCCTCTCCCGTTTCGCTGGGCATTCTCATCGTCACTGCGGCTTTGATGGCGGGCGTTGCGTCTCGAAAGTCGCCTCCTGCAGCGGTCGTGGCCATCGCTTTGATCGCGGTTTTGCCAGTGTGGATTGCTGGCGAAGACGATCGGCTTTTCTCGGATCGCAGTTTTTTCGGCCTGCATCAAGTATTGGACCGCGATGGCGCGCGCGTCTATTCAAACGGCACAACGGTGCACGGCGCGCAGCCATTTTCCGACACGCCCGGTGCGCGCCCCAAGCCCTCCGCCTACTATCACCCCACAGGCCCGATGGGGCAGGTGTTAACCTCGTCTTTGGGGAATGATGCGCAAAGCGTTGGCGTAGTTGGCCTAGGCGTGGGCGCCTTGGCCTGCTTTGCGCAGCCGGGTCAGGATTGGCATTTCTACGAGATCGACGCGATGGTGGATCGTGTGGCGCGCGACACATCGATGTTTACGTTCCTGTCGTCCTGCACGCCAAACGCGCCAACGCATCTTGGCGATGCCCGCGTGGTGCTTGAGGATCAGGCGGATTTCGCTTTCGACATATTGTTCTTGGATGCCTACAGTTCTGATGCGGTGCCGGTGCACCTGACAACACGCGAGGCGCTTGCGCTCTACCTTGATCGTTTGACGCCAAACGGTGTCGTCGTCTTTCACATCTCGAACCGGTATTACGACATTGGGCTGCCGCTTGCGCGCTCAGCCGAGGCGTTGGGCGTGCACATTTGGCGGCAACTCCACAACGAAAAGCCGCGCGACGCCGAAGGGTTTCGTCCCAGCGATGTGGTGATCATTGCGCGTGATCCGGGAGATGTCGCGCCGCTGTTAGAAAGCGGGCGATGGACAAAACTGGCGTCGGACGGTGGGGCGATCTGGACGGATGACCAGGCAAATCCACTGTCGATCCTAAAGCCTGACGCTTTTCGCTAAGGGCCTAGCGACCTTTCACAACCACTTCGACGCCGCCCAATGCTTGGGCCAATGATTGCAGACGAGACTCGGCTACTTCACCGAACAATCCTCGTGTGCCGTCAGCGAGGCGCAATTCAAGCCGCGATTTTTTTGGATAATACTTCAAGGTGCCCATCGGCTGGTCCTCGGACGCTGTCAGCATCGCACCAAAACGCAAGGCTTTGCCAAGGATTTCGGCCTTGCGCACAACCTCTTCATCTACGAGTTCCGAAAGCGCATCGAACGCGGTGCCGTTGCGATTGTTTTTGTACCGGTGGAGCAGGGCAACGCCGAGAAAAATGCGTTCCTCATGGGTCATCCCACCAAGGTTCGCGCGGGTGACTTCGTTAAAACAAACTTCGTGGCGATAGTCAGGATGCGCGCGCCAACTCACATCATGCAAAAGACACGCTGCCTTGATCAGTCTGGGCGAAGGGGCATTGCGGGCACGAAAAAGGGGTTCAACAAATTCCAACAGCCGGCGCCCAAATCCGGGCATGCGTGCATCTTTTTTCTCAGCAAAACGGCAAGCTTCGATCAAAGGGTCGCGGTCGCGGATTTCGTCTGGCATTTGTTCATAAAGCATACCCTCGCGGATGCCATAGCTTGAGATCGCAATGTCGTGGGGTTTAAAGGCGCGGATCACTTCTTTCAGCACCTGCGCAGCGAGCGGCACCAGCGCCATACGCCCTTCGCCCAATCCGCTGCGCAAGCGAAGCTCTTCTGGGTCATTTTCTTGGATGTACTCGATCGTTTTATAGAGCGATTTTCGCGACATCCGGTATTCATGTAGCACCGCCAAGGGATAGCCGCGCCGATCCATATCAATGCGGGCAATTGCGCGCCAAGAACCTCCGACAAGGAACAGACGGTCCCGCTGTGCGCCCATTTGTTTGGCCAGTTCGGCGACCTGCGCTTTGATGTGCTTTGAAACACCCTTCTTGCCGCCCTTAATAGTCTTCAAACGCTGCGGGCCGAGCTTTGAGGAAATGCGCTTGCCGACCAACCCATCGCGCAATTCGGCCAACTCCATCGACGAACCACCAATGTCGCAGACCAAACCATAGGCACCGGGCCAACCCAACAAGACGCCTTGTGCCGACAATCGCGCTTCTTCTTCACCATCAATCACGAATAGAGTCAGGCCGGTTTCGGCCAGCACCTGTTGACGAAACTCCTCACCATCTTCGGCCTCTCGTACGGCTGCGGTCGCAACCGCGGTCAGCGGGCCAATGCCCATTGCGTCGGCCAAAAGTTGAAAGCGCTTCAAAGCGGCCAGTGCGCGTACCCTGCCTTCTGGGTGCAATCGCCCGGTGGTTGCCATATCCGCGCCAAGCCCGGCCATGACTTTCTCGTTGAAAAAGTAGGCAGGTGAACGGGCTGCGCCATCAAATACAACCATTCGTACAGAATTTGAGCCCACGTCCACAACGCCCACGCGCGACAATGCCTGCGCGGAGGGGTCGTCAAAAAGAGGTCGCCCAAAGGGCTCCCAACTCGCAGGTTCTTTGGTTGGCGCGTTCACGTTCATCAATGTCCCTCAGACCCCGCGCGCAGCATGCAATGGGGTCGCGTGTCGGTCAATGGAGGTGCACGTTTAGGTTGACGTCGGCTTCAAGACCAGCGGGCGCGCTTGTTTGAACGATAACAACTGCTTGCTTTCGTCATCCCACAGATGCAGGCGTGCGCAGGCTAAGCTCTCCCGGATCGTCAGTTTGTTGGAGTCCGCCAAAATTGAATGATCGCGCAGCACTTCAGGCAGACGATAAAACGGAATGCGGCTGTAAAGATGGTGCACATGGTGAATGCCGATGTTCGCACTCAGCCATTGCAGCGGGCGCGGCATCACGTAGTGAGAGCTGCCGTGCAACGCAGCTTCGTGCATTTCCCAGTCTTCGTCTTCGTTCCAATGGGCATCTTCGAACTGGTGCTGAACATAAAACAACCACATGCCAGCGGTTGCCGCCAAAAGCGTAGTTGGCAGGAAGATCAAAAGGATCGGCATCAGGCCACCGAAGTACCAAATGATGGTAAGAGCGACGATGATCGCCGCGTTGGTGGCCATCGCGCTAATCCAGTATTTTGCGCTTTCCATTAGACCCACAGGCAGACGGTTCTGAAGGAAAAAGATATACCCCGGCCCAAGCCCGAACAGCACGATAGGGTTGCGATACAGGCGATATTGAAACCGCTGGAACCAAGTTGCGTCCTTGTATTCAGCAACCGTCATCGTGTGAATGTCGCCAATCCCACGCTTGTCCAGATTGCCAGACGAGCTGTGGTGGATCGAATGCGAGCGGCGCCAAACATCATAGGGCGTCAGCGTCAAAACACCCAATACGCGCCCAACCCAATCACTAGCGGTGCGCGATTTGAAGAAAGAGCCGTGGCCGCAATCGTGCTGGATGCAAAAGAGGCGCAACAAGAAAGCTGCATTGGCCACCGCAATCGCCAAAGCCAACCAAGGGCTGACAGACATCGACCACCAGGCAATCGCCCAAAGCGCCACAAACGGGCCAACCGTTACGCCAAGTTCAAAGATGCTGCGCCACTGGCTCGGCTCGCGATATTTAGAAAGGGTCATTACCCATTCTTTCGCGGTCAAAGTTTCGGGCTGGCTCTGCGGGGGGTCAAATGTGTCTTTCATGCGCCTGCTGGTTTTCTTGTCCTTGGTGACGAGCGATACGCGACCTGCTTTGCATATCAAGTTAAAAATTCGGTCAACGCAGTCTGCTGCGCTCTCTGTGTCAACAAAACAAGGTGAAAATGGCACCATCATGGCGCTATGCGTGACAATTCGCCCTTACGGCCCAGGCGCGCATTTTCTATTCAGCCGAGTGGGTCAGCGCGGGTACATCGCTTGCTCCGGCAGAACCGCGACCCGACAATGATGGGTTTTCCATAAAGAAGCGGTGGCAATTAAATGGTCGTTCTCCGTCCGGCACGTCGGGTCTGTGGAAGGCGCCATCGGGCGACATGATCCAGCTTTGCGCAACATCTGCCAGATTGGCCGCCATGATCTGGCTAACGATCTGCGCCTTCACAGTTGGGTTTCTTGCTTCGACCAAAGTCTCGACGCGTCGGTTCAGATTGCGCCCCATCCAGTCAGCGGACGAGATATAAACCCGCGCCTTTTTGTGCGGCAGCCCATGACCCGCGCCAAAACAAACGATGCGCGAATGCTCTAGATATCGCCCGACGATGGATTTAACGCGGATGTTGTCTGATAAACCTTTGACTCCGGGGCGCAGACCGCAAATGCCTCGGATCACCAAATCAATCTTCACTCCCGCTTGGCTTGCCAAATAGAGCGCGTCGATCACATCGGGTTCGATAAGCGAGTTCATCTTCGCCCAGATCATCGCTGGTTTGCCATCAAGCGCGTGTTCGGCCTCTTCTGCAATGCGCTCTAGCAGCGTGTTTTTCAGATCAATAGGCGAGATTGAAAGGTTCTCCATCCCCTCGGGCTGTACATAACCAGAGAGGTAATTGAAAACTTTGGTCGCATCGCGCCCCATTGAAGCATCGCAGGTAAACAAGCTCAGATCGGTGTAAACTTTTGCGGTAATCGGATGATAGTTGCCCGTGCCAAAATGGGTGTAAGTCACTAGTTTTCCGCCTTCGCGGCGTACAACCGTGCTGATCTTGGCGTGGGTTTTGTAGTTCACAAAACCATACACAACATGCGCACCAGAGCGTTCCAACCGCCGCGATTGGCGAATGTTTGCAGCCTCGTCAAAGCGCGCTTTTAGTTCGACCAAGGCCGTGACGGATTTACCCTCTTCGGCGGCATCACACAGGGCTTTGACAATCGGGCTTTTGTGCGAGGTGCGATAAAGTGTTTGCTTGATCGCCACGACATTCGGGTCAACAGCGGCCTGTTTGAGGAACCGCACCACCATATCAAACGTCTCGTAGGGATGGTGCAGCAGCATGTCTTTCTGGCGGATCGCGGCAAACATATCGCCGTCATGATCCTGCACGCGTTCTGGCACGCGCGGCATAAAGGCGGGCCACAAAAGATCAGGGCGCGCGTCCAAGACAAGTTCCTTTAGGTCGGCAAGCCCGATCATACCGGAAAGCTCGACCATTTCGGTGTCGTCGACATCCAGCTCTTCCATGATCACGCCGCGCAATTTGCTGGGCGCACCGGTCGAAATGGTCAGGCGAATAACTTCGCCGCGGCGACGGCGTTTCAATGCAACCTCGAACTCGCGCACAAGATCTTCGGCTTCATCTTCAACCTCGAGGTCGCTGTCGCGCAGCACGCGAAAGGCGCAGTTGCCGGTCATCTCATAGCCCGGAAACAGACGATCAAGGTGCAGCAACAGCAGTTCTTCCAGAGGCAGGAAACGATGCCCACCGTTCTCAGAGGGCAAAGTGACAAAGCGTTCAATTTGCGCGGGGATCGGAAGCAAGGCGCGCAACGTGCGTTTGTCGGTGCGCCGCTTTAGCTCCAACGCCAAAGAATACCCTTCGTTGGCGATGAACGGAAACGGATGCGCCGGATCAATCGCCAAGGGTGAGAGGATCGGGAAAACCTGCGTCATGAACACGTCATCGAGGTATTTTTTGTCGTCCTTGGACAGATCATCTCGGCCAAGCAGGGTGATGCCCGCGTCAGATAACTCCACCGACAGTTTTGCCCATATCACTTGCTGATGTTCCAACAGCTTGCGTGCATCGGCGTTGATCAAAACAAGTTGATTGGCAGGCGACAGGCCATCAGCGGCAGGCGTAGTGTTGCCCGCATCCGCCAATTCGCGCAGGCCAGCGACCCGCACGGTATAAAACTCGTCCAAGTTGGTTGCTGAAATCGAAAGAAACCGCAGTCGCTCCAAAAGTGGCACACGCGGATTTTCAGCCTCTTCCAGCACACGCCAGTTGAACGCAAGCCACGAAAGCTCACGGTTCATAAACCGGTCCGGTCCGGAAAAATCCTTACCGTCCAGTGCTTTCGCCGCCGGAATGGGCGCGCTTAGAAAGTCGGTTAGCGCTGTCATGGCCCCGTTTTAATCTTTAAATTGTGACGTCAGAGTGACGCTTATGACGTCTATTCGGGGGTGTTGTCCAGTATCCGCTGCGCCAATGCACGGGTTACGGCGCGCCCTTCGGCTAAAGCGGCATCGTCACATTCAGCGACCAATCGCTGCGCCGCGGCAAAAGATCGATCCATCCGTTTGGTCATCCAAGTGATCAGATTTGGGGCAACACGCAATTGCCGATCGCTGAACAGTTTGACCAGAACGGCCGCTAAGAGTGCATCATCGGGCGCTTCGATTTGCACCAGATCGGTGGCTTCCATCCTGCTTTTCAGATCGGGAAGTGCCAGTGGCCAGCGCGCGGGCGGCGTGCGTGAAATCATGAGGAAAGGCAGCAGCGTAGCCGCCATATGATTGTGCAGATGGAACAGCGTTTGCTCGGCGTCGGGTTCCAAAATCTCAGGAACCTCAATGGCGAGTGGTGTGTTGATGTGCACAACATCCGCTGCATCCAGATCGCCCAATGCCAATACAGCGCCACCCGTTGCTTCGGCCCAGACATGCCCCAAGTGCGTTTTGCCCGAACTTTTAGGACCGGCCAAAGCCATTTTATTATTGGTCCAGGTCGCGACACTATCTAGGCGGGCAAGTGCCAGCGCGTTGGCATCAGAGACGAAAAAGTCTCCACGTTCCAGTGATGCGCGCACCGGCAAATCAAATGTCAGTTGCTCGGGCATTGAACGTTAGGTTTCGCTGTCGTCATCAGATGCGGGCTGTCCGGCAAGCCCCTGATACAGCCGACTATCTTTGTACTGCTCAAGGCCAAAGCGGAAGATGACGCCGATGGCCGCAGCCACGGGAACTGCGACCAGAAGGCCGACAAATCCAAACAATGCACCAAAAGCCGAAAGCGCGAAAATCAACCACACTGGGTGCAGCCCGACAGAGGAGCCGACAAGGCGGGGGGTCAGGATATTGCCCTCAACAAATTGGCCGGATTGAAAAATGATCCAAACGAGCAAAATCCAAAACCACTCGCCCCAGAACTGGAACAGAGCAAGACCAAGTGCGAGAACTCCGCCGACCAATGCCCCTACGTAGGGAATGAATGTGAGGGCACCAGCGATGAAGCCGACAACAAGGCCAAAGTTCAAGCCGACCAGCATCAATGCGACCGCGTAATAGATGCCAAGGATGAGACATACAGTGCCCTGACCACGCACAAAGCCCGCCATTGTTCTGTCGATCTGAGAGGCGAGCTTGCGTACTGTGTCTACATGATCCCGCGGTATCAGACTGTCGATCTTGGCAACAAAGTTATCCCAATCATAGAGAAGGTAGAACGCAACCACAGGAACGATCACAAACAGCACGATCGCGTTCACAACGCCCGAAAAGGACGCGAGGATTGTTTGGAGAAGTTGATCGCCGCGAGATTGGATGGTTTCGCCGATCGTCGACAGTGACCGTCTTAGGGTTGAGCTTGCATCGCCAAGATCCGGGAAGCGCTCGGTCAAAAAAGTCTGCAGGTTGCTGACCATCATTGGCGCAGAAGCGATGAGCTCACTGGCTTGCCTCAAAAGAAGTGGCACGATCAGCAAGGCGGCAATGATGAAGATCAAAAGCGCAAAGACGGTAATCAGACCGGTTGCAACGGCGCGTGAACAGCCCAAACGCTCGAGCCTGTCTGCGATGGGATCAAGGCAATAGGCAATCGCAGCGCCGAGGACGAACGGCAGGATCACATTGCCAAGCGCCCACATGATCACGAGAAAAGCGACCGTTGCGATACCCCAGTATTTTACCTGTTCCCGGACGGGCAGGGCCATGGCTGCTCTCCTATTGCGCTTTAGGTTTCGCAGGGGTTTGGGCGAAGTGCAAGGATGATACTTTCGACCCCTTTCGGGGCCGATCAACTGGGGGAGCTTTGCTCCCCCAGACCCCCTCAGAGTATTTTTGAATAAATGAAAGGGTAAGAGCGCTTCTTGTTTGTGGGTGCGCGATGGCCTAGACCTCGCTGGACCTTGGAATTTCTATTGAAAGAGCAGTGCCATGCGCCTGAGCCGATACTTCTTGCCCGTTCTGAAAGAGACGCCTTCGGAGGCGCAGATTGTGAGCCACCGGCTGATGCTTCGGGCCGGCATGATTAAGCAAGCGAGTGCCGGGATTTATTCGTGGTTGCCGCTTGGATTCAAAGTGCTGCGCCGGATTGAACAGATTGTGCATGAAGAGCAACAGCGTGCGGGACATATTCCGATGCTTATGCCGACGCTGCAATCGGCGGATTTGTGGCGCGAAAGCGGGCGGTATGATGATTACGGACAAGAAATGCTGCGGATCACTGATCGGCATGGCCGCGACATGCTTTATGGCCCCACCAATGAAGAACTGATCACTGATATTTTCCGTAACAATGTGAACAGTTACAAAGACTTGCCACTAACGCTTTATCACGTTCAGTGGAAGTTTCGCGATGAAGTCCGCCCGCGGTTCGGAGTGATGCGTGGCCGCGAGTTTTTGATGAAAGACGGCTATAATTTTGATCTGACCAAGGAAGGTGCGCTGCACGCGTATAACCGTCATTTGGTCAGCTATCTACGCACCTATGAACGGATGGGCTTGCAGGCGATCCCTATGCGCGCCGATGGCGGGCCGATTGGCGGGGATTACACGCACGAGTTTCTTGTGCTGGCGGATACTGGCGAGTCCGAAGTGTTTTATGACGCTGACATCGCCGATCTGAAGTTTGGGGATCGCGAGATTGACTATGATGACGTGGCGCAATGTGCCGGAGTTCTGGAAGAGTTCACCTCACGTTATGCCCGTACCGATGAAACCCACGTGGAGGGTGAGTTTGAGGCGCAGGTTCCACAAGAGCGCAGACGGTCTGCGCGCGGTATTGAAGTGGGTCAGATATTCTATTTTGGCACAAAGTATTCAGAAGCGATGGGTGCGACGGTACAAGACGGCGATGGCAATCAGGTGCCAGTGCACATGGGCAGCCATGGGATTGGCGTGAGCCGCTTGCTAGGCGCGATTATTGAAGCGAACCATGATGATAACGGGATTATTTGGCCAGAAGGTGTGACACCGTTTCATGTGGGCATTTTGAACATGCGTCAGGGCGATGCGGCCTGTGATGCAGCTTGTCATGGTATTCAGTTGGCGTTGGAAAAACGTGGGCTTGAAACACTTTACGATGACCGCTCCGAACGCGCAGGCGCTAAATTTGCGACGATGGACCTGATCGGTTTGCCATGGCGCATCACGGTTGGGCCACGCGGGCTTGAAAAGAATGTGGTCGAGCTGACATCGCGGCGCACGGGCGAAAGCGAGGAAATGTCGGCTGAGGCGGCGATTGATCGGTTGGCCGAGATTTATGCACCGCATTTGTAAGGCGTAGTATTAACTTTACCTTCGGCAGTCGCCGAAGAGGGTGAAGCGACCTTCTCCACGTGGCAATCCACCGGCGCTTCCGGTTTCGATTATCGAGCTGATCCCTGCGCGCGCAAACTGCGTTGAACGCTCTAGCGTCATTTCGCGCGTGGTTGCTGACAAAAGAGGCCCGGGCTCGTTAAAGCTCACAACAGTCGCGCCAAATGGCAGAACCGGCGCGGCAGGGTCGATGACGGCAAAATCCTCTTCAATCGACATATTCCATTCAACGACACCAGATGCGGACACAGCGATCATTAGAAACGTGACTTCGGTTTGACCGGGCTCAAGGACGTAGAACTCATTCCAAGTTTCTGGTGTGTCCGGCCTAGTTTGAAAACCAAAGGGCAATTGACCGTCAGCGCATGCGGTGCGCACGGGACGCAGTGCGGGATCATTGGTATAGGCGAGGCGCGTTGTACCATCTGCGCGTTTTTCCAAGATAGACAAAACAGGTGGATTGCCCGGTGCAGAAGGCTCGACTTCGCAAGCGGCAAGCACGGTGAATAGAGCAAGTGAAAAAGTAAGGCGTTTCAATAGCATTGGGAAAGTCCTTTTGTCATAATGTAGCGAACTTAGCATGAAGCGAAGCAATCACGAAGGAAGAGCGATGCCGACAGCACTGATCACATGGGGCGGTTGGGATGGACACGAACCTGACAAGGTTGCTGCTCTGTCTCGCGGTATTCTGGAACATGCGGGCATGTCGGTAACAGTCACCGACTCTTTGGCGTGTTTTGATGAGGCCGAGAAACTCGCGACTTATGATCTGATTGTACCGGTTTGGACCATGTCAGAGCTCTCAAAAGAGGCAGCAGTCAACGTGTCTGACGCTGTATCAAAGGGCACAGGTCTGGCTGGATGTCATGGGGGCATGTGCGACGCGTTTCGCGCCAACACGCTTTGGCAGTTTATGACAGGGGCCAATTGGGTTGCGCACCCCGGTGGGGATGGGATTCCTTACCGAGTGAACATTACCGATAGCGCCCATGAGCTCACAATCGGAATTGACGACTTTGAAGTGGTGAGCGAGCAGTATTACCTGCACGTCGATCCAGCCAATCATATCCTTGCGACAACGCGCTTTCCCACGGTGACGTGGTTTCACAGTCCCAACGGACCGGTCGACATGCCTGTGGCCTGGACGCGCCGCTGGGGGATGGGGCGGGTTTATTATAATGCTCTTGGCCACAGTGCGGATGTAATCGCAACGGGGCCTGCATATGAAATGATGCAGCGCGGATTGCTTTGGGCAGCCAAGGGGCGCGCGGTCGCGGCAGCGGCTGGAGAACACCAAAGCGATTACCTATCTGAGGGGAACCATTTTTAACCCGCGCCGATCGCTCTATATTGAAGTCTAAGCTTGATCAGATAAGGGATGGCCGCGATGAAATTGACGATAGCGACGGCGCTGGCGTGCATAATGGCAGCGCCTTTGGCAGCCCAAGTTGAGCAAGGGCCCAAAAACGTGCCCGAGTTCGAGCCTGCCTTTGAAAATCAAACCCGTGCACCAGAATTGAGTGACGCTGTGGCTTTGAATGTCGAAGTCGTTCAAAGCGGGTTTGAAGTGCCTTGGGGGATCGAAGTCCTGCCCGACGGTGGATATCTCGTGACGGAGCGCCCGGGACGGTTGCGTGCTGTGTTGCCCGGCAGCGGTGTGACCAACATCAGTGGCGTGCCAGAGGTGGTCGCGGTGCGGCAGGGCGGGCTGCTGGATGTGGCGATTGCCGATGATTTCGAAACCTCTCGTCGCATTTATCTGACTTATTCAAAGCCAGTCGGGCGTCGCACCGTTACGGCGGCTGGTACGGGCGTTCTGAATGAACGATTTACGCAGCTTGATGATTTTGTTGATATTTTCGTGGGCTCGCCTCCTTCAAACTCACCGATGCATTTTGGCTCGCGTATCGTGTTAGATGGCAACTTTGCCTACATCACATCTGGCGAGCATTCATCGCAAAGCACCCGTGTTCTGGCGCAGGATTTAAGCAGCACTTATGGCAAAGTATTGCGCATCAAGCTGGACGGTTCGGCAGCGCCGGGAAATCCGTTTGAAGGTAAAGCCGATGCGGATGCCCGCATCTTTTCTTATGGGCATCGCAATCCTCAAGGCGCAGATCTTCACCCTGCGACGGGCGCGTTATGGACGTTGGAACATGGGCCGCGCGGTGGCGATGAGCTGAATCTGATCGCGCCGGGCGCGAATTATGGCTGGCCGATTGTCAGCTATGGTCAGGAGTACAGTGGCTCAGCCATTGGAGCAGGGCGCACAAGTGGCCCGGAATTCACCGAGCCGCGGTATTATTGGGATCCGGTGATCGCGCCGGGCGGGTTCGCGTTTTACGACGGGTCGATGTTCGACTGGAACGGTGATGTGATTGCAGCATCGCTAAACCCCGGTGGGATCGTGCGGCTGAGTTTAGACGGGCAAAGCGTCGCAGGCGAAGCGCGCTATTTGCCGGATTTGGGGCGTGTGCGTGACATTGAGATTGACCGTGATGGCGCGATTTTGGCAGTGAACGACGATGGCAATCTTGTGCGGATCACGCCACGCTAAGGTGTTGAGAGCGTTGCCTTTTGTGCGTTGAGCCATGCGCGCTCGCTTTCATTGGAGCTTAGCTCGATGGCTGTGTCATAGGCCTTAAGCGCTGCCTCGACATCTTCTGCGCGCCGGGCCAGGTCGGCGCGAGCAGCGTGATAGGGTTGATAGGTGCGAAGGGAACTCTCCAAGGCATTTAGCGCCCTGCGCGCTGCTGCTAGCTTGCCGGTTTCAGCCAGTGCCACGATGCGATTTAACGTAACAACCGGCGAGGGGGTCAGTGCCTCCAACCGGTTATAAAGCAACAATATCTGGTCCCAGTCGGTGTCGCTTGGGTGGTGCGCGCGTGCGTGCAAAGCGCTGATTGCTGCCTGTATTTGGAACGGGCCGGGCAGGTGGCGGGACATTGCGATGTCTAGAAGCTTGATGCCTTCTTCGATCATCGCAGCGTCCCACACTCCCCGGTCTTGCTGGTCCAGCGAGATCATTGCGCCGCTTGAATTTGCGCGAGCTGGAGCGCGAGCGTTTGTCAAAAGCATCATTGCCAGAAGGCCTTCGATTTCCGGCTCGTTTGGTGCCAATTCGATCATCAGGCGGGCAAGCCAAATGCCTTCGTCGCAAAGGCTGGTTTTGATTGGTGTGTCGTTTTCGTTAGCACTCCAGCCTGCGTTGAAAATCAAGTAAATCACTGTCAGTACAGGATTTAATCGTGCGTCCCACTCGTGTTTTTCCGGTACGGCATAAGGAATGCCCGCGGCTCCGATCTTGGCTTTTGCGCGGCTCAAGCGCTGTCCCATGGCGGGTTCGGTGTCGAGGAAAGCGCGGGCGATTTCGCGGGTGGACAGGCCTGCGACGGTGCGCAGTGTAAGGGCGACACGGGTCTTTTCTTCAAGCGCTGGGTGGCAGCAGGTGAAGATCAGACGCAGGCGCTCGTCGGGGATGTCGTGTGTGTCCATTGCGCGGGTTTCGGCATCTTCTTCCATCAGACGGGTAATGTCGGGGGCGCGGGCGGCAAGACGCTGGCCACGTCGGATTCGATCAATGGCGGCGCGCCTGGCAACTTGTAAAAGCCAAGCATCGGGACGGTTAGGCAGACCAGAGCGAGCCCAGTGGATGAGCGCGCGCTCGGTTGCATCCGACAGTGCATCTTCGGCCAGATCAAAGTCGCCCACACTGCGGATCAGGGCCGCCAAAAGCCGCCCCCGGTCTTGACGCATCAAACGCTCGATTTGCGTTGTCAGATCGGGGGCAGAAAGCTTCATTTACTCGGGAAATTCGACATGCATAATCGGGCGAAGTTCAATCGTTCCGTGCTCCGCGGTTGGAATAAGGGCTGCCATTTCAATGGCCTGATCAAGGTCTTTGCAATCCAGCAAGTAATAACCACCAAGACGTTCTTTGGTTTCTGCAAAGGGTCCGTCCATGGTTTCGGTTTTGCCATTTCGCACCCGAACCGAGGTCGCTGTTGAAGTATGTTCCAGCGCTTCGCCGCCTTGCATGATGCCTGCATCCTCAAAGGTTTTGGTGGCTGTCTGGTAGCCTTGGATATAAGCGCCAAATTCCGCGTCTTCGGGTTGTGGGCCTGCGCCGTCTTCTGCGTAGATCAATGCGAGATATTTCATATCGTGTCCTTTCGAGTGGTAGTGTTGCGTTTGCTCAAAGCCCTGACAAGTCATTGTCGGGATACTCATAGGACGTATGAGGGTTATGTTTTTCGACATGGTGGTTAATTTATTTTGTGCGCAGCGTCCGGAATAGGCCGTGCGCTGCGTGCTTAAGAATATCTGAAGGCGTTAATACATTGGGGTTTGGACGCAAAACGGCGCTTCGGTGCGGCGTCGGTATTGCGTAGGTGTTTGATCGAGTGCACTGGTCGAATGCGGCGAACATTAACGATACGTACGCGCGTATTTTTCGGCGCAAACTATGTTTGCGCCGACCAACCGGGGGTTTCACCCCCGGACCCCCAGAGTATTTCTGAATAGATGAAGGAATGAGCGCCGCCTTTGGTGAGGCGACGCAGATTGATGTGTTGGTTTAGAGCATTGTCTTTGCAGCGTCGGCGACAGCTTGCGGTGTGATGCCGAAGTGCTCGTAAAGCTCTGGAGCAGGAGCGGATGCGCCAAAGTCGTGCATGCCGACGAATGCGCCTTTTTCGCGCTTGCCGCGCTCACCATATAGCCAGCGATCCCAGCCAAAGCGTATGCCAGCTTCGACCGCGACGCGCACAGGGCCAGCGGGGAGGACTTTGCGGCGGTAGGCTTCGTCTTGTGCTTCGAACAATTCCCAGCAGGGCATAGAGACAACGCGGGTGCCGATGCCTTGCGCGTGGAGGATATCGCGGGCTTTGAGCGCGATTTCGACCTCTGAGCCGGTGGCCATCAAGATGACCTGACGTTTTTCTACTGCGTCCGCGAGCACATAAGCGCCTTGGGCGGTGAGGTTCTTCATCTTGTGCTCGGTACGCACAGTCGGCAGGCCTTGGCGAGTGAGCGACAGCACCGACGGGGTGCGCTCGGACGTGAGGGCAATTTCCCATGCTTCAGCTGTTTCTACCGTATCAGCCGGGCGGAACACGTTGACGTTTGGTGTCGCGCGCGAGATCGCCAGATGTTCGACTGGCTGGTGGGTCGGGCCGTCTTCGCCAAGACCAATGGAGTCATGGGTCATGACATAGGTGACAGGCACACCCATCAAAGACGAAAGGCGCATCGCGCCGCGGGCGTAATCGGTGAAACACATGAACGTGCCGCCGTATGGTTTGATGCCGCCGTGCAGCGCCAGACCGTTCATCGCCGCTGCCATACCATGTTCGCGAATGCCGTAGTGGACGTAGCGCCCCTTGCGGTTTGAGGGATCAAAGATGCCCATGTCTGCGGTAAGCGTGTTGTTGGAACCTGTAAGGTCGGCCGAGCCGCCCATGGTTTCGGGCATTACCGGGTTGACCACCTGAAGCACCATTTCGGACGATTTGCGGGTGGCGACCTTGGGTTGATCTTCGCTGGTTTGCTTTTTCAGCGCGCGGATCACACCGGCGAGTTTCTTGGGTGCCTCACCGCGCCACACACGGGTCATTTCCTTTTGGCGCGAAGGCGAGAGCGCGGCAAAGCGATCTTGCCAGTCAGCGCGTTCGGCTGCACCGCGGCTTCCGGTGGCGCGCCATTCATTCAGTAGATCAGCCGGGATGTCGAAGGCGCCGTGTGTCCAACCGTAGGCGGCACGTGTGGCGGCGATTTCATCGGGACCAAGGGGGGAGCCGTGCGCGCCAGATGTGTCTTGTTTTGCCGGAGAGCCGAAACCGATGTGGGTTTTACACGCGATCATCGAAGGTTTTTTCGAGCTTTTTGCGGCTGTGATTGCGTCATCAATGCTGTCGGGGTCGTGGCCGTCGCATTCTACAACGTGCCAGCCGGCCGCTTTGAAGCGTTTGACTTGATCAGTTACGTCTGAGAGCGAAACTTCGCCGTCGATCGAGATGTTGTTGTCGTCCCACATCACGATCAGCTTGCCCAGTTTTTGCATGCCAGCCAGTCCGATGGCTTCGTGGCTGATGCCTTCCATCAGGCAGCCGTCGCCAGCGATGACGTAGGTATAGTGATCAACGACTTTCTTGCCGTATTTTGCGCGTAGCGCTTCTTCAGCCATTGCGAAACCGACAGCGTTGGAAAGCCCTTGGCCCAGTGGGCCTGTGGTTGTCTCGATCCCTTTGGCGTGGCCGTATTCGGGGTGGCCTGCGGTGATCGCGCCCATTTGGCGGAAGTTTTTCAGCTGTTCCAGCGTCATATCTTCGTAGCCGGTGAGGTGCAGCAGCGCGTAAAGCAGCATCGAGCCGTGCCCTGCAGAGAGGATAAAGCGGTCGCGATCGGGCCAATCAGGGTCGGCGGCGTCGAACTTCAGGTGGTTTTCAAACAAGACCGTGGCGACATCGGCCATGCCCATCGGCATACCGGGGTGGCCCGAGTTGGCGGCTTGGACAGCGTCCATGGCAAGAACGCGAATGGCGTTTGCGCGGTTGAAATGATCTGGGTGGTGCTCTTTCAGTGTCGCGATATCCAAGGTCGGCTCCCCTAGCGTCTGGTTTGGCGTGATGGCGCTTCTGATAGCAGGCGGATGTCCAAGTGCAAGTGGCCCTCAGGCCAAAGGCGGGGTAAGTTTTACCAAAGTTGGGCTTGATGCGCGATTCGATTGGTTAATGCGCGGTTAAGCCCGGTAGTCTGGGCAGACGATGGGAATTGGGCGATGAGTGATATTTCAGACCTAGAGCGGCGGATTACGTCTGCGCTGGATCGAGCGACCAAAGCGTTGGAACAGTTGAGCGCGCAGTCAGAAGAGGCTGGGCCGGATTTATCGGCTGAACTTGAGGCCGAGCGCGTTGCCAACCGCCAATTGGAAGAACGTGTGCGGGCGATCAAGGACAAACAGGAAACCACAGTAAGCGCTTTGGAGCGCGAGGTTGCCGATCTTAAGGGGGCGCTAAGCGCGCGCGACGGCGAGGTGCAACAGATGCGCTCGGTCAATGCGGCGTTGCGAGAGACGAACACAGCGTTGCGCGACGCCAATGCCAAAGGTGTAGGCGAGCCGAGTTTGATTGATCAGGCGATGTCGAGCGAGCTGGATAGTTTGCGCGCGGCACGTTCTGCGCAGCAGGCCGAGATCGAAGAAATCCTTGCCACGTTAGAACCGATTTTGAAGGAGGCCTGAACATGCCAGAGGTGACAATCAACATCGGTGGCCGCCCGTTTGCAGTGGCCTGTCAGGAAGGCGAAGAGCATTTCTTGCAGTCCGCTGCCGGATTTCTGGACAATGAAGCGAAATCGCTGATGGATCAGATCGGGCGTCTGCCCGAAGCGCGTATGTTGTTGATGGCGGGGCTGATGCTCGCTGATAAGCACGCGGGTTCTGAGGAAAGCCAGAAGCAGTTGGAAGACAAGCTGGCACAGCAAGAGGCCTGGATCGAAGAATTGCAAAACCGGCCCGCGCCTGAGGCGGAAAAGGTTGAGGTTGCGGTGATCCCCAACGAGGTGTCAGAGACGCTGGCTGAACTGGCCGCGCGTGCCGAGGCTTTGGCGGATGCGGCTGAGGAAAAGCTCGCAAGTTAGCTGGAGCCAAAGATTTAGATGTCAGAACACGGGTATGAGTCAGGGCGATTGAACCTGCCGTTTGTCGGCATCTGTACCTTTGGCAAATATCCTTACGTGGAAGACTGGGACGCGATCAAAGCGGATGTAGCTGTGATGGGCGCGCCGTTTGATTGCGGGGCTCAGTTTCGCGCTGGTGCGCGCATGGGGCCGCGCGCGATCCGCGAGGCTTCGACGCTGTTTTCGTTCGGGCACGCGGGGGCGTATGATTTCGAGGATGACGTCACTTATCTGGACCCTGCCAAGGTCACCATCGCTGATATTGGCGATGCGGATATCATCCACACCGACACCGAGCAGAGCCACGCCAATATAGAATTTGGCGTGCGCAAGATGCTTGCGGCGGGAGCCATTCCCGTGGTGATGGGCGGGGATCATTCGGTGAATATCCCTTGCATCAACGCCTTTGACGACCAAGAGCCGATCCATGTGGTGCAGATTGATGCACATCTTGATTTTGTCGACGAGCGCCACGGCGTGCGCTTTGGTCATGGCAACCCGATGCGTCGTGCGGCTGAGAAGGACTATGTTACAGGCCTGAGCCAGATTGGCATTCGCAATGTCTCGTCCACTGCCAAGGATGGCTATGTCGATGCGCGCGCGATGGGCTCAGACATTCAATCGGTGCGCCATGTGCGCGCGATGGGGATCGAGGCGATGTTGGCGCGTATTCCGGCGGGGGCGCGGTATTATGTGACTGTCGATATTGATGCGTTTGATCCGTCTATTGCGCCGGGTACGGGCACGCCGAGTCACGGTGGGTTTTTATATTACGAAGTGCTGGAATTGCTGGCAGGGCTGGCGAAACGGGGCGAGATTGTCGGGATGGATTTGGTTGAAGTTGCGCCTGATTATGATCAGAGCGGGTCGACCTCGACGCTGGCGGCGCAATTGCTGATGAATGTGATTGGGCGAGTTTTGCATGAGCGTGGGTCGAAATAGGCGGGGTAATTTTCGATGGCTGATCCATTTCAGAATGTTGACGCAGCTGGGGAAGAATTTATTGCTGCATTCGCTGACTCGATGGACGCGCGGCAAGCCGACCCAAAAATGGAGGAAATTGTATCGAGTTATCTCTCTAAAATGCAGTTTCCAGAGGGCAGTTTGACGATCGAAGTTGGCGCTGGTGCCGGCGCAGTAACACGTCGGATTGCTTCAAAAGCGATGCCGGAACGCGTGGTTGGATTTGAGCCATCTGCTGGCTTTGTTAAGGAGGCTAAAGCCCGAGCGTTGGTGCACGCCAACGTCTCCTTTGAGGTTGCAGATGGAACTGAGTTACCTCTTGAAGACAACTCAGTTCACAATCTGATTTTGCATACTGTCCTGACCCATGTGGAAAGACCTGATCTTCTTCTTAAGGAGGCGCGACGGGTCTTGGGGCCTGACGGATCGCTCGTCGTTTGCGATGCGGACTTTTCAAAAGCAAGCCTTGCCAGTAGCGCGAGTGATCCGCTTGATGTTTGCGCAAAGGTATTCGTGAGCGAGTTTGTAACGGACCCACATATCGTCGCCAAATTGCGCCCTTTGATGGCAGAAGCCGGTTTCGTTGTGGTCGATTTTGATGTGCAAAGCAGAACAATTGCAGACAACGATCAAATGCTACCGTGGGTAGAAGAAACGGCAAAAAGGATGTTGGCGCGCGGCGATATCGGTCAGGAACTGTTTGAAGCTCTCGTATCCGAATACAAGCGCCGCGCAACCGCTGGAACCTTATACGGGTATCAGGTTTTTGCTACGGCAATAGCCGAGCCAAAATAGTTTATCTTTTTGATTCTACTTAAGCTTCAGAATTGCTGACAGAAGACAAAGGAACGACCGCAGTGCCGGTTCATTTCGTCCGCAAAGCGGACACTCACCATCAGCCGTTATGCTCTCTGATCTGATCCGCAGCTTCTTTGTTGAACCCAACACCATTCTCTTCAAACAGCGTATCAAGCTCGCCCGACAGCGTCATCTCGGTGATGATATCGCAGCCGCCGACGAATTCGCCTTTGACATAAAGCTGTGGGATCGTGGGCCAGTCGGAGAAATCTTTGATGCCTTGGCGCACGGCGTCATCAGAGAGCACGTTCACGTCAGAATAATCGACGCCCATGAAATTCAGCACGCCAGCGACACGTGAGGAAAAGCCACACTGGGGCATCTCTTTGGTGCCTTTCATGAAAAGCACAACGTCGTTGGTGGTAACGGTATCTTTGATTTGGTCCTGAGCGCTCATGATGAGAGGTCCCTTTGATCTGGTGTTGGTCGTTAAATAGTGCGGTTTCGAGCGGTTTGCCAGTGCTCAGCCCCAAGTGATTTCAAAGACTTCGTCTTTTGGCAGGCCAAAGACTTCTTCGATCACCCATGTTGTAAAGGCATCGTGGGCGACGCGGTCTGTGAAATCGACATCGAGAAACGACATTTCGTTCGTGCCGTTTACGTGGTGCGTTGTAAGGCCACGTGCACGTGCTTCGTCCTCGATTTGATCGCTGAAAGCCTCTGACCATGCGGTGACCGGTAAATCGAATTGATAGTGCCAGTTGTCGGCGCCATTTTGAGTCACGCTGACCTGAACAAAAGTTATTTTGTCTGAGGCCATCGCGGTGACGAAGAAGCTGTCAATGCCTTGAAGCTGAAGCCGGGTGATTTGCTTGAAATAGGTTGTCAGGGGGCCGAACGAGAGGCTTGCGGTTTGCGGAATGGCCCCGGCGCGGCGCAGCATGACGTATGAGGCAACCGAGAGTAGCGCGAAGGCTATGAGATAGATCAAACGCTAGTCCGGAGCGCGCGTTGTGAGCGCGAGCGCGTGCAATTCGCCGCTGGTGCCGTCCATTTTGCCTTTGAGGGCGGCGTAAACGGCGCGCTGCTGTTGTACGCGGTTTTTGCCGCGGAAGCTCTCGTCGATCACTTGGGCGGACATGTGCACGCCATCCTCGCCGCCAACCTGAATTTGTGCATCCGGGAAGCTTTCGCGCAAAAGGTCTTCGATTTCGCGGGCTTGCATGGGCATGTTCGGTGATCCTTTTGGCGGGTTACGGGAAGAATTTAGAGTGCGCAGGGGGCTGCTGCAAGGCTTGGGGATTGCGATAAGCAAGATTTTGGGGAAGTCTTGGAAGTGGGAGGACGTCATATGTCAGAGCCAACAGCGGATGAAATTAGCCACCCTACCGGGTCGGGCGTGACAGTTCAGTTGAAAGATATTCGTAAAAACCTACCACTCAGGGTGTTGTCAGAGGACGACTGGGAGCATTGGACGACGAAGGGGTTTGTGATCGTCAAAAACGCGGTGCCTGTGGAAAATATCGAACGACTGATCAAGCTGTTGTGGGAATTTGACGACAAAGATCCAGATGATCAATCGACATGGTATGCGTCTGAACGGGCAGCGCATGTACGGGCTGAGTTGAACAATGCCGGGATGGTCGAGATTTATAACCATCAGTATTTGTGGGACAATCGCCAGTCTCAGCGCATTTACGATGCCTTCGTGGATATTTGGGACCGAGAGGATCTTTGGGTGGCGATTGATCGCGCCAATCTCAACGTGCCCAAGCAGGACAAGTCAGGCTCGCAGGACGGGTTTTTTCATTGGGATGTGAACACGTCGCTAGAGCCAAAGCCGATTGGCGTGCAGGGCGTTCTGAGTCTGATGCCGCAGGATGAAGCGACGGGGGGCTTTCAATGCGCGCCTTATCTGTTTGAGCATTTTGATGAGTGGGTGAAGACACAGCCCAGCGATCGCAATCCGCTTTTGCCGGATATGGACGGTGTGGAGCGTGAGAATATTTCCATGGAGCCGGGGGATTTGATGATCTTCAATTCGCTTTTGGCGCATGGAGTTCGGCCGAATTTCTCAGATGGTCGGGTGCGGATGGCGCAGTATATTTCGATGTATCCAAGCGATCCGGGCAATGAAGCAGAGAAAGCGGAACGCATACGGCTTTGGCGGGAGATGGAGCCGCCCAATCGGCCAGATTTTCCCGGTGATCCGCGAGGATGGGAAAAGGCGCACAACGGTGGGCCTGCGGAACTGACGTCTTTGGGGCGGAAGCTTTTGGGGGTTGATGATTGGGTGTGAGTTTTAAGTGGGGCTTTGCCCCCGCCACCCTTCGGGCGGCTCCCCCAGGATATTTTTACCAAGAAGAATGCAGTAGAGCGCTTTGATCAGAGTTCGTTGATTGCTGTTTGTGTGGCTTCAAAAAATTTCCCGACCTGTAGACCATCGACCAGCGCGTGGTGCACCTGGATGGTCATGGCCATATCGAATCCATCACCTTTAGGAACGATTTTGCCCCAGCTGACGCGGGGGATGCAGTCTTGGGCATTGGGAAATGCGTTGTCGAGCGATGTATAGTCTAGCCATGGCAGGCAGGACAGGTAGGCGACGTCTTGCACCGAACCATCGTTGGCGTTGAGCGGGGCACCCGCGCGTACCTCTTCGATCTTGGCGCGGGTGTGGGCATCAAAAGCTGCGCGGTCGGGATCGAACTGCAGATAGGTATAGCGGAAATCGCCGTTGTCGAGCGGGATGGTTGGTGAAAGCTTCAGGGCGTCATAGCGGGTGACGGTTTCGCCTTGGAAGCGCATGCAGAGTTCTGGCACTGCGTGAAGCCCGCTGCCAATGGCATAGAGCGCTTGGCGGAAAGGAGAGACATTGTGCGCCTTTCGTTGTTCCATCAACTGCGTGACGTCAATGCGCACTGTGATTGCGTAGTGCGGGCGCTCAAACGTGCGAAAGAAGTGAAACTGTGCGGCCCGCGGCCATGTGTTCAGATCAACTGTGTGCCCGCTCATGCGACGGCATCCGCGAAACTGTTGCGGTAAAGCGCGCTTAGCTCGGACAATGAAGCCGTGTCGGTTCCAAAGGTGACGGTGTCACCGCCAAAGCGGCCGATTTGAGCGATGGGTACGCCAGCTTGAGCGGCAGCGGCCATCAGAGCCTCGGCTTGATCAAAGCTGCAGGCGACCAGATAGCGCGCCTGATCTTCGCCGAAAAGCTGGGCGATGTCCGTGGCGTCGAGTGTGACGCCGAGGGTGGCTGCGTCTGCCATCTCAAACGAGGCTAGCGCTACGCCGCCATCAGAGAGATCGCTGGCGGCGTTTACCAAGGCCCCGTTTTCGCGCAGGAAGTCGCCGTTGCGGCGTTCGGCTGCAAGGTCAACGTCAGGCGCGTCGCCTGTTTCTAAACCCATGGCTTCGGCCAACAGAGCAGACTGGCCGAGGTGGCCTGTGGTGTATCCGATGAGCAGGGCAAAGTCGCCGTCCTGCGCTGTACCTGCGATCAACTGGTCAGCGTTTTCAATCAAACCGACCGCTCCGATGGTGGGGGTGGGCAGAATGCCAGTGCCATCGGTTTCATTGTAAAGTGAGACGTTGCCGGACACGATCGGCGTATCAAGCGCGGTACAGGCTTCACCGATGCCTTGGATCGCTTGAACAAGCTGGCCCATGATCTCGGGTTTTTCGGGGTTGCCGAAGTTCAGGTTGTCAGTTGTGGCGAGCGGTTTGGCCCCGGCTGCACAAAGGTTGCGGAAGGCTTCTGAGACTGCTTGTTTGCCTCCCTCTCGAGGGTTGGCTTTGACATAGCGCGGAGTGACATCAGAGGTGAAGGCGAGCATTTTGTCGGTACCGTGCACGCGCACAATACCCGCACCTGCGCCGGGCGCTTTCACGGTGTCGGCCATGACTTGGCTGTCGTATTGCTGCCAGACCCAGTGTTTGCGGGCGTAGTTAGGCGATTTGAGTAGGGCTTTGAGGCCATTGATCGGCGTGATGTCGGGCGTGTCGGTGTAGGGTGTTGCGGCGGGTGTGGGCACCCATGGGCGATCATATTCTGGCGCTGTGGAAGAGAGTTTTGAAAGCGGCAAGTCGGCGACGACCTTGCCATTGTGTTCGATCACGAAGCGATCCTCTTTGAGCGTTTCGCCAACGACGGCAAAGTCGAGGTCCCATTTGTCAAAGATGGCTTTGGCTTGTGCCTCTAGCTCGGGGTTCAGAACCATGAGCATGCGTTCTTGAGATTCCGACAGCATCATCTCGTAGGGTGTCATGTTCTCTTCGCGCTGGGGCACGGCATCAAGGTTGAGTTTGACGCCCAGGCCGCCTTTGTCGCCCATTTCAACGGCGGAACAGGTGAGACCCGCCGCGCCCATGTCTTGGATCGAGATGACAGCGCCAGTGGCCATGAGTTCCAAGCAAGCCTCAAGCAAACGCTTTTCTGTGAAAGGATCGCCGACCTGAACGGTCGGGCGCTTTTCTTCGATGGTGTCGTCGAACTCAGCTGAGGCCATGGTCGCACCGCCGACGCCGTCGCGGCCAGTTTTTGCGCCCAAGTACACGACGGGCATACCGATGCCGGAAGCGGCGGAATAGAAAATCTTGTCGGCGTCCGCGAGGCCAGCAGCGAAGGCGTTCACCAGACAGTTGCCGTTGTAGGCCGCATGAAAGCGCACTTCGCCGCCAACCGTGGGTACGCCGAACGCGTTTCCGTAGCCGCCGACGCCTTCAACCACGCCTGCGACGAGACGTTTGGTTTTAGGGTGGCTGACCTCGCCAAAGCTTAGCGCGTTCATTGCGGCAATTGGGCGCGCGCCCATAGTAAAGACATCGCGCAGGATGCCGCCAACGCCTGTGGCAGCGCCCTGATAGGGCTCGATGTAAGAGGGGTGGTTGTGGCTTTCCATTTTGAAAACAACGCATTGGCCGTCTCCAATATCGACGATACCTGCGTTTTCGCCGGGGCCGCAAATCACCTGAGGGCCGTCGACGGGCAAGGTGCGCAACCATTTTTTAGAGGATTTGTAGGAACAATGCTCGTTCCACATCGCGGAGAACACGCCCATTTCAGTGAAGTTCGGCGTGCGGCCAAGGATGTTTAGGACTTCGCTCCACTCGTCGGGGGTAAATCCGTGGGCGGCAATAACGTCTTTGGTGATTTCTGGATCGCGCATGTGTTCCCCTCGACCGTGCGGTTGCTTCTTAAAAGAGGCGGTGTCCGGGGGGAAGGGGGGAAAACTCTTTGAGAGCCGTTTTCAGAGTACGGATTATTGGCCCAAGCGCCGCATAGCGAAGATTTGGCGCAAGGTGAGGACGGCCGTGATGAGCGCACAAGCTGCCGCAAGCCATGCCGATGGAGAGGATAGCCCATCCTTTGCAACAACTGCGATCAATGCCCAAGTGACGGCGACGCCAAATTCTGGAATGGCGTGCAGGCGCAAGAGAACAACGCAGCTTATCGCGGTGGCGGTCAAAACGATGATCATTGCCCAGGTGTGTGCGTCAAAGAGGAGGCCGTATCCTGCGCCGACCAAGGCAATCGAGACGCAACTGGCCGCGGCCAACCAGCCTGCGTAAAGCGCGATGGAGGCTTTGAAGACCCACCGCGTGGTGTCGGGCGCGCGGGCCAGCGCCAGAAGGGCTGTGATCAGCATGGCCCAGATTAAGACCGTTGCCAGAATTGCGTTGGTTTCTGCAATAGGTAGCCAGATCGCGCCGATAATCAGAGAGGCCAGTAAGACGAGGCGCGCGGGACGCCAAGTGGGGTCCGCGCTGTGGTTGGCAAAGCCGATAACGGCGGAGAACACCAACCAAAGATAAGTCACGCCCCAGATCGCGAAAGCATATCCTGCGGGTTGTGCAGGTGGGTTGATTTGAGGGATCGGGAAAGCGTCGGGACCGTAACCGCTGAAATTTGAGAAAAACGGGACGATGGCAAAGGCAATGGCCGCCAAAAGCACGGCGATGGACAGGGATTTATCGCTCATGAATCGCTTTCGTCGCGGGCGGATTCCTGAAGCGCGCGCAGAGTTTCAATTGCCTTATCCGCATGTTTTGATGGCACAAATATATGATCGTGATGCGCGGCGGCCACCACGTTTGCCGGAATGCGCTCTTTTGTCAGGGCCTTGGAAACAGCAGCCGTAAGACCGACACCTGTGATTGAAGAAAACACCATCAGCGTTATTTGGCGCATTGACGTGTCGTAAGACAGCCCAAGCGCGTCGGCGTCAGATTTGGGTAGGATAAGCGAAAGGCCTTCGTCTTCGACAAAAACGCATTTGGCACGGCGCACCGCATCGGTCGTGTCATCGTTGTTCAGCATAGCGCAAAAGACATAGATGCCGGGCTGTAGCACCGGTGTCATATTGGCGATCATTTTGCGCGTGCCTCTGACAGGCCGTGTGCCGCTTTGCATCCCATCTCTCCCTTGAAAGTGAGTGTCGGGGGCGCGCGTGCAGATCACAAGGTAATTCTTCGTGACCATTACGCGCCCGTTTGAAAAAGCCTCTCACTTGTCTCTTTCGGCAAAGGATTTAAGATGGGCGCAAGGGTCGCTTAACTGATACATAAGAGAGATGTTTGATGGGCAAGAGAGACGAACTTATCCAGCAATACGCTGATGACCTAAAAAACAAATGCGGGATGACCGCCGATATGGACTTGCTGACCAAGGTGACAATTGGATGCGGTCCGTCGATTTACAACGCAGATGCATCGACTGTTGCTGGGTCTCAAAAGGCCGAGCTTGAGACAGTGCGCGACAGTTTTCTGATCAAGAAACTTGGCCTTCCCGAGGGGCCTGCATTAATGGAAGCGATCGACAAGGTCATCGAGACCTATGGTCGTTCCGAGCGGAACAAGTATCGCGCCGTCATTTATTACATGCTGACAAAGCACTTTAAGAAAGAAGCTGTCTATAAGTGACGCTTTCTTAATCGCCAAAGAAAAAAGGCCCGCTTTGAGCAGCGGGCCTTTTTGTGCGTGAGATGCGTGCGCCTTACATGCGCGAGGCGACGTTTTCCCAGTTGACCAGGTTATCAAGGAAGTTGGTCAGGTATGCAGGGCGCTTGTTGCGGAAGTCGATGTAGTAGGAGTGCTCCCAAACATCGCAGCCAAGCAAGGCTGTTTGACCAAAGCACAACGGGTTAACGCCGTTTTCGGTTTTGGTGACGGCCAAGCCGCCGTCAGCGTTTTTGACGAGCCACGCCCAGCCGGAGCCGAACTGTCCAGCGCCCGCAGCTGAAAACTGTGATTTGAATTCATCAACCGAACCGAAGCTGTCGTTGATAGCTGCTTCCAGTTCGCTTGGCATCGCATTTCCGCCCGGGCCCATCATTTCCCAGAACTGGTTGTGATTCCAAAGCTGGCTGATGTTGTTGAAGATACCGTTTTGAGCAACTGAACTGCTGTCGTAAGTGCCGGTGATGATGTCTTCCATCGATTTGCCGTCCCACTCGGTGCCGGCAATCAGCTTGTTGCCGTTGTCGACATAAGCCTTGTGGTGCAGGTCGTGGTGA
Organism: Paracoccaceae bacterium; assembly: GCA_039942715.1. Taxonomy (GTDB): domain Bacteria; phylum Pseudomonadota; class Alphaproteobacteria; order Rhodobacterales; family Rhodobacteraceae; genus JABDJX01. The sequence goes on along the minus strand of JBDVBY010000006.1, from coordinate 311,095 downwards.
TACTCGAGCGTTTCAGCACTCATGCCTTTGCCAGCAAGGGCGTCGTGTGCGTAAGGAAGGTCGGGGAGTTCAAAAGCCATGGGCGTACCTCTTTCGGTGCGGTTTCAATTATCTGCAATCTACCTGAGGCGAAGAGGGCCATTGGTCAAGGGATGGCTGCAAGAATCCTGAAAGGCTTTGGAGTTTGGATGGAGCTTGGTCATGATCGGGGTCTGTTATGCGGTACCGCTAACAGTCTTTGTCCTAGCGCAAAAAATTGTCCGTGACACTCCGCGCGGGTGTCCCTAAACTTTCGGCCCAATGAGCGACATAAGTTGCCATTCTATGGGAGGACTACAATGAAAATGACTTTTAGGGCCACTGGCCTTGCGACAGCGTTTTGCCTTGTTGGCGGGATTGCTTCTGCTGCTGAGTGCATTGCACCAGCGAACCCCGGCGGTGGCTGGGACTTTACATGCCGTCAGATTGGTAAAATCCTGTTTGATATCGGTGCGGTGGACAAGCCTGTTCAGGTTACCAACATGCCCGGTGCTGGCGGTGGTTTGGCTTATGGCAACGTTGTCAACGAGCGCGGCGATGATGCCGATTTGATCGTTGCGGCCTCTTCTGCGACGACCACGCGTCTGGCACAAAACGCCTATGCGGGTATGACTGCCGACCAGGTGCGCTTTGTGGGTGCCATCGGTGCTGATCCCGGTGTGATTGTCGTGGCCGCTGACAGCCCGTTCCAGACATTGGGCGACATGGTTGACGCGATCAAAGGCGATCCCGGTTCCGTTGCTTTTGCGGGCGGTTCTGCGGTTGGTGGATTTGACCACCTTAAGCCGCTGATGATCCTCAAAGAGGGCGGTTTCACGGACATTACTAAAGTGAAGTACATCGGCGTGGACGGTGGCGCAGATGCGATCACTCAAACTGTTGGTGGATTTACCCAAGTGATGACGGGCGACATGTCGGAAGTCGTTAGCTTCTTGTCGAACGGCGATATTCGCGTTTTGGCGGTTTTGACCGACGAACGTGTGCCGGGCTTTGACGACATCCCAACGGCAACCGAGCAGGGCTTTCCTGTGGTGGCCGTGAACTGGCGTGGTCTTTATGTGCCAAAGGGCATTTCGGACGAAAAGTTCGATGAATGGGCCGGTAAGCTGCAGCAAGTTGCGGACAGCGACGAGTGGGCACAGGCAATGAAAGACAATGGTCTTGCACCGTTCACCAAAGTTGGCGGCGATTTCCAGTCGTATGTGGACGGTCTGGTGACTGACATTGCGGCAATGAGCAAAGAGCTTGGGGTCACACAGTAATGGCATCGGACCGAATTTTCGGTCTGATCACTCTGATAACGGCAGTCGCGTACATCGCGGCTGCCACTCAGATCCAGACGAATTTCTTTTCTGGTGAATTCCTGCCCAAACTATTTCCGCTGCTTATCGGTGGCGTGGCGGCGGTGTGTTCGCTGTTTATGGTTTTCAAACCTGATCCTGACCCTGATTGGCCTGCGTCCCGCACATTTGTTGCGATGGGGTTGGCCGTGGTGGTTCTGGCAATTTACTCGGTATTGCTCAAACCCATGGGCTTTATTGTGCCGACGATGTTTGCCGCCGGGATTCTAAGCTATCAGATTTCGCCGCGCGTTATGCCTGCAGTTCTGTCGGGCATTGGGCTCTCACTTGGGCTGTTCGTGTTGTTCAAATACGCGCTGGGGCTGGGCAATATCGTAGCTTATCGTATCCCGACAGCGGCCAAGCTTTGGGAAGCGATTTCAATTCTTATTCCGTTTGTGGGTCACTGAGCGATGGATATTCTCTCTAATCTTGCCCTTGGTTTTGGTGTCGCGCTTTCGCCTTATACGTTGATGTTGGCGGTGTGCGGATGCTTCTTGGGCACGATTATCGGCGCGCTGCCGGGGTTGGGGCCGTCCAACGGTGTGGCGATCCTGATCCCGATAACCTTCACACTTGGTTTGGATGCCACCAGTGCTTTGGTGCTGATGACGGCCGTTTACTATGGCGCGATGTATGGCGGGCGGATCAGCTCTATTTTGTTGAACATTCCCGGCGATGAACCTGCGCTGATGACCACGCTGGATGGCTATCCGATGGCCAAGGCCGGGCGCGCGGGGGATGCTCTTGTGCTTTCCGGTGTGGCGTCCTTTGTGGGTGCGCTTTTGGCGACGATTGGTCTGATGCTGTTGGCGCCGACGCTCGCACGGGTGGCGTTCTTATTTGGGCCTGCTGAATATTTTGCGCTCTATTTGCTTGCATTTTGCACGCTTGGCGGCATGGCAAGCAACAACCAAGCCAAAGCGGCGCTGGCAGCTTGCATCGGCCTTGGGATTTCGATGATCGGCGTCGACAGTTCTTCGGGGCTGCCACGTCTGACGGGCGGCAATCTGCACCTTTACGATGGGGTGGATTTTCTGGTTGCTATTGTTGGTCTGTTTGCGATTGCCGAGGTGTTTTTCTTTATCGAAAGCCACGGCAAAGGCTCTGCCATCGGGGTGAAACTCGATAAGGTGACGATCCCCTGGAAGGATATATTCTCGACCAAATGGACGATGTTGCGCGCCTCTGGTGTTGGGTTTGTTGCGGGCATCTTGCCCGGTGCGGGTGCATCGCTTGGCTCGTTCCTTGCTTATATGTCCGAGAAATCCATTGCAGGAGATAAGGGCGGGTTTGGAACTGGCGTGCCCAAAGGCGTGGCCGCCCCCGAGGCAGGCAACAACGCGGCGGCGGGCGGGGCATTGGTGCCGATGCTGACGCTTGGAGTGCCCGGATCAGGGACGACGGCCGTTTTGCTCGCGCTTCTGATGACCTTGAATATCACGCCTGGACCGACGCTTTTCACCGAGCGTCCAGAGGTTGTCTGGGGTCTGATTGCATCACTTTTGATCGCCAACTTTGTGTTGTTGCTGATGAATGTCCCCATGGTGAAAATCTTTGTGCGTGTGCTGATGGTGCCGCCTTGGGTTTTGCTGCCGGGTGTCACGATGATCTCTTTCGTCGGCATTTTCTCACTCTCGGGCAGCTATTTTGATTTGCTGTTGATGGTGGCCTTTGGGGTGCTTGGGTATTTCCTGCGCAAACTTGATATTCCGACGGTGCCAGTCATTTTGGGCATCTTGTTGGGCGGCAATATGGAAGACGCTTTGCGCCGCGCGATGACCCTGTCTGATGGCGATGTGAGCTATCTTTTCTCGTCACCGATCGCGATTGGCCTTTGGATATTTGCCATCGCTGGCTTTGTCGCACCAATGTTCTTGCGCAAGGTTTTGACCAAACCACAAAGGGTCACGGACTGATGGTACGGGTTTTGGTGCCCTCCGGTGCTTTGGGCCTTGGCTGGGAGCATGAAGCGTTAGAGCTTGGGATTGCGAATGCCCCTGATTTAATCGCGATAGACGGTGGGTCCACTGACAGCGGGCCGCATTATTTGGGTACGGGGACATCAAAGTATGCGCGCGCTTCGACCAAGAACGAGTGGGGCGCGCTGATCGAAGCGGCGCGGCGCGCTGGCTGTCCATTGGTGATTGGTACTGCGGGAACTTGCGGGGCTGGCAAGGCTGTGGACTGGCTGTTGGAGATCACGCGGGAATGTCTGGCCGAGCAGGGCGCGACAGCGCAGATTGCCGTTTTGAAATCGGATCAGACTGCGGCAACGGTGATCGAAGCTTTGAGGTGTGGTGATATCAAACCTCTTGATCCTGCACCGCAGATCGACGCCAACCTTTTGGAAAACTGCACGAATATCGTTGCTTTGGCCGGAGCCGAGCAGATCAATGCAGCTTTGGACACTGGTGCAGACATCATCATTGCAGGGCGCACAACGGACACGGCCATAATCGCAGCACTGCCATTGGCGCGGGGGTGTCATGCCGGAGCCGCTTGGCATGGGGCGAAGATCGGCGAGTGCGGCGCGCTGTGTGCGTCCAATCCGCAATCGGGTGTGTTGCAGTTGGATTTTGATGAAACGGGGTGCGTTGTGACCCCCTTGGCGGAGAGTTCAGACGCGACGCCGCATACGGTTTCGGCGCACATGTTATATGAAAACTCGGACCCGTTTCGCCTTTATGAGCCCGGTGGATATCTGGATGTGAGTGCGGCCACATATACGCAGCTTGAGAACGGAGCGGTGCGTATCGAAGGCGCGGATTGGGTGCCGGGAGACTATACTGTCAAGTTAGAAGGCGCGCGAGTGTCGGGATATCAGACGATCCTGATCTCGCTTTTGCGCGACCCGCATTATGTGGCAAACGCCGAAGCCTGGGCGCGCGACATTGTCGATTTGGCGACCAAGAAGGCGGCGTTGCGTACAGGGGTTGCAACAACAGATTTTCAGATTGAGATTCGATTGATCGGACAGAACGCCACGCTTGGCGCGCTTGAGACGCAACGTGTTTTGCCAAGCGAAGTAGGCGCCATGGGGATTGTGACGGCATCCTCGCAAGAATTGGCGAACGAGATTGGACGAATCCTAAACCCCTATTTGCTGCACCATCCGCTGACACAGCAAGAAGAGCAGCCGACTTTTGCCTTTCCGTTTTCGCCTGCCGAAATTGATCGCGGGCCGGTTTATGAGTTTTGTCTCAACCATGTGATGGTGTTGGATGATGCGATGTCTGCCTTCACTTTGGAGGTGCTTGATGTCTGAGTTGCGTGAAATCGCTCAGAAAGTGCGTTCCAAAAACGCGGGCCCGTTTTGGATGACGATTGATATTTTTTGCGGCTCAGATGCTGCCTTTGAGCGGATCAGAGACGGATTGGCTGACACGGTGGCCGCGCAGGTGCTGGACGTGCCGAGCCAAACGTTGAAACGCTTTGATATTCCAAGCTTAAACGTGATCAAACTGTCGCTGCCACGGCGCGAAGTGCAGGGCACGGTGCAAGATCGCGACATGCACGGGGCGGCTTTGGCGGTGCTGGTGGGCGAAATTGTGATCGCCTGAAACCGCCGAATACCCACTATAGAGCGTGACACTTCCGGGGCTATCCCCTATATTTGGCGTTGAACGGCTAAATAAGGCCGTCTTTCGAGGCTTACATATTCTTATGAAAAGGGCAGACCCCATGAGACGCATTTCTCGCCGCGTTGTTCTGAGCGGTGTCGCTGCATCCACACTGGCTTTGGCCGCCTGTGGCAACGGCATTGGCAGCAACGGTGGCAATAACATCGACTCGCGTGTGAGCGCGACTTTGAGCTTTCTAGACCAGACCTACCCCGGCACGCGCGATTTGAAAGAAAAATCGGTTGGCATGCTGGTGATGCCGCTTGTGACTGAAGCCAGCTTTGGCATCGGCGGCTCTTACGGGCGCGGTGCGTTGCAGGTGAACGATATTACGGTGGATTACTACTCCGCCTCGCAAGCCAGCATCGGAATTCAGATCGGCGCGCAGCAATACGCGCACGTGCTGTACTTCATGACCGAAGAGGCATTGGCTGAGTTCCGGGCGTCATCCGGATGGGCCGTGGGCGCGGATGTTGAATATGCGCTGAACGACCGTGGCGGAAACCTGTCTGCGGAAAGCACGACGGTTCTGGCACCTGTCATTGCGGTCGTCTTTGGGCAAGCCGGGCTATTGGCTGGGGCGTCTGTGGAAGGCACCAAGTATCAGCGGATCATTCCGTGAATTGAGTTGCGCCGATGTTGTCGTCGCGAGGGGCCGCTGCTGACGCAGCGGCTCTTTTTTGTTTGCCTTTGGCAGAATGGGGCGCTGCCCCAAACCCCGAGATATTTTTACCAAGAAGAAGTTAGTGGGCTTCGGCCCAACTTGCGCCTTGGCCCGCATCGACCGTTAGAGGTACGTCGAGTTTGACAGCGGGGAGGGAGGCGGCTTCCATGACGTCTTTGGCGGCTTTGATCAGCTCGTCCACGGCGCTGTCTTCCACTTCGAACAGCAGTTCATCGTGGACCTGAAGCAGCATTTTTGCAGGCAGCTTTTCAATGGCGTCCGGCATGCGGATCATGGCGCGGCGGATTACATCGGCGGCGGTGCCTTGGATTGGTGCGTTGATCGCGGCGCGTTTGGCAAAGCCTGCGCGCGGCCCCCGGTCGGCGATGTTGGGTGTGTTGATGCGCCGGCCGAACAGAGTTTCCACATAGAGATGTTCTTTGGCGAAGGCGACGGTGTCGTCCATATAGGTGCGTATACCGGGGAAGCGTTCAAAGTAGCGGTCGATGAACCCCTGCGCCTCTTTGCGTGGAATGCGCAAGTTGCGCGCAAGGCCCCAGCCGGAGATGCCGTAGATGACGCCGAAGTTGATCGCTTTGGCCTGGCGGCGCACGTCGGGGGTCATCTCATCAAGGGGGACGTTGAACATCTCGGAGGCGGTTGCGGCGTGGATATCCTGGCCGTCTTTGAAGGCATCGCGCAGGCTATCGATTTTGGCAATATGGGCGAGGATGCGCAGTTCGATTTGGCTATAGTCGAGCGACACAAGCGTGTGGCCCGGTGTCGCGATAAAGGCCTCGCGGATGCGGCGACCATCTTCAGAACGCACCGGGATGTTTTGCAGGTTTGGCTCGGTGGAGGCGAGACGCCCCGTATTGGCACCGGCGATAGAGTAGGACGTGTGCACGCGGCCCGTGTCCGGGTTGATGTGATCCTGCAGCGCGTCAGTGTAGGTGGATTTCAGCTTTTGCAATTGCCGCCAATCCAAGATGCGTCCGGGCAGTTCGTGTTCTGTGGCAAGGTCTTCCAGCACGTCGGCAGGCGTGGCGTATTTGCCGGTCTTGCCCTTTTTGCCGCCGGGCAGTTCCATTTGCTCGAACAGGATTTCGCCCACCTGCGCAGGTGAGCCGACGTTGAACTTGCCGCCTGCCAGTTCGTGACACTCGTCTTCCAGTTGGGCCATCTTTTGGGCAAACGTGTTGGACATCTTTGACAGCGTGTCGCGATCCACTTTGATGCCGTTCATTTCCATGTTTGCCAGCACCGGCACGAGTGGGCGTTCAAGGGTTTCATAAACTGTCGTGACGCGAGATTTGTGCAATTTGGGTTTGAACTGTTGCCACAGACGCAGTGTGATGTCGGCGTCTTCAGAGGCGTACTTTACGGCATCATCCACCAGAACTTTGTCAAATGTGATCTGGCTTTTTCCGCTTCCGATCAATGATTTAATCTCAATGGGTTGGTGGCTTAGGTAGCGCTCAGAGAGTAGGTCCATGCCGTGGTTATGCAGACCGGCGTGCATCGCGTAGCTGAGCAGAAGCGTGTCGTCGATGGGGGCGATGGAGATGCCAAGGCGCGCAAAAATCTTGGCGTCGTACTTCATATTTTGGCCGATCTTGACGACGCTTGGGTCTTCCAAGAGCGGTTTGAGCAAGGCCAGTGCTTCGCGCATGTCCATCTGTCCGTCAGCCAGATCATCAGAGCCGAAAAGGTCAGCTTCTGTGTCGGCAGTGGCGCGGTGGGTGAGGGGGATGTAGGCGGCTTCTCCCGGTTCGATTGCAAGCGAGATGCCGACCAGATCAGCGGTCATTTCATTGAGGCCAGTGGTTTCGGTGTCTACTGCCACATAGCCGCGGGCGCGGGCCGCGTCGATCCATTGGGTAAGCGTGGGCGCGTCCGAGATTTTGATATAAGCGTCGCGGTCGAATTCTTGGGCTTGGGGCGCTTCTTCGGCCGTTTCGGGGGTTGGTGTGTCGCTGATAATGGGAGCATCCACGCCAAGCCGGTCAGCAACGCGGCGCGTGATTGTGCGAAACTCCATCGAGGCGAGAAATGACAACAGATCGTCGGCAACAGGGTCTTTCACTTCAAGATCGGTCGGGCTGTATGGCAGCTCCATCTTATCGTCCAGCGTGACCAGCTGTTTGGAGAGGCGGATTTGATCGGCGTGATCAATCAGGGTTTGGCGGCGCTTGGGTTGTTTGATCTCTTCGGCGCGTTCCAGCAGCGTTTCCAGATCGCCGTACTCATTGATCAGCAAGGCGGCAGTCTTCACGCCAATTCCGGGCGCGCCGGGTACGTTATCGACGCTGTCACCGGCAAGAGCCTGAATGTCGATCACGCGGTCCGGACCGACGCCAAACTTTGCCTCAACGCCTTCCACGCCGATGCGGGTGTTTTTCATCGCGTCGAACATTTCGACGCCGCCGCCGACAAGTTGCATCATGTCTTTGTCAGAGCTGATGATGGTACAGCGTCCGCCAGCATCACGCGCTTGGCGCGCTAGTGTGGCGATAATATCGTCGGCCTCAAAGCCTTCTTCTTCCAAGCAGGCGATGTTGAAGGCGCGCGTTGCTTCGCGGGTGAGTGGCATTTGCGGGCGCAAATCTTCGGGCATTGCCTCGCGGTTGGCTTTGTATTGATCATAAAGATCGTTGCGGAACGTGTGGCTGCCTTTGTCAAAGACGACGGCGGCGTGCGTTGGCGCATCCGGGCCGCGATTGTCTTCGACCATCTTCCACAGCATGTTCACAAAGCCAGACACCGCGCCAATGGGCAGCCCGTCAGATTTGCGCGTGAGCGGCGGTAGAGCGTGATAAGCGCGGAAAATAAATGCCGATCCGTCGATCAGGTGCAGGTGGTGCCCTTTGCCAAATGCCATGTGAGTGCCTCCCAAAAACCGTCACAACGTGATGCCACGAAGCGTGCCTATGTTCCAGCCATCGCGCTCCTATTGGCGCATAAAAAACCTGTGCGTCGGAGGTCTCTCGCGCTTTGCTTGCAATGCGCTGTGCGTGAACGATTGCAAGCTATCGTCTAGGCCAAACCCCAGACGATTAGCACCGAAAGGAGCCGACTTTACCGTCCTTTAAAGAACCCACCCAAAATGCCGCGCACGATGCGTTTGCCCGTGGTCCCGGTCAGTTCGCGCACGACCATGTTGGTCAGTTTGCCACTCAGGCTTGTCGTCCGGGATGATCTTCGAGAGGTGGAGCGGCCGACGGTTTTTTCTTTGTAGCGGCGCGCCTTTTTGAACTCGCGTTCTTCTGCTGCGGCTTTTTCTTCCGCACGCTCAGCGGCTTCTGCTTCTTCGGCGGCTTTCTTCGCGCGTCCCGTCAGCACTTCATAGGCACTTTCGCGGTCCACTTCCGCTTCGTATTTGCCCGCAATCGGCGAGGTATCAATCATCGCTTGGCGCTCGGCTTTGGTGATTGGCCCAAGTTGCGACGATGGCGGGCGGATCAGGGTGCGTTCCACGATGCCGGGGGCACCCTTGCGCTCTAGCATCGACGTTACCGCTTCGCCTGTGCCCACTTCGCGGATCGCCTCTTCGGTCGAAAACCGTGGGTTGTCGCGATAGGTCTGGGCGGCTTGGCGCAGTGCTTTTTGATCCTTGGCGGTGAAGGCGCGCAACGCATGCTGCACGCGGTTGCCAAGCTGGCCGAGAATGTCCTCGGGCACATCGGCTGGGTTTTGCGTGACGAAATAGACGCCGACGCCTTTCGAGCGGATCAGGCGCGCGACCTGTTCCACCTTGTCGACAAGCGCTTTTGGCGCGTCGTCAAACAGCAGGTGTGCTTCGTCAAAAAAGAACACCAGCTTGGGTTTGTCCGGATCACCTACTTCGGGCAGTTCTTCGAAAAGCTCAGACAACAGCCACAAAAGCGACGTTGCATAAAGGCACGGCGCGCTCATCAGCTTATCAGCTGCCAGAATGTTGATACGTCCACGCCCGTCTGTGTCTGTGCGCATGATGTCGGTCAGTTCAAGTGCGGGTTCGCCAAAGAACTGTGTCGCACCTTGGTTTTCCAGCACGAGCAATTGACGCTGAATTGCGCCTACCGATGAGGTAGCAACGTTGCCGTAGCGGATCGAAACGGCTTCGCGGTTTTCGCCCAGCCAAACAAGCATCGACTGCAAGTCTTTGAGGTCCAACAGCGGCAGGCCTTCTTCATCGGCAACCCGGAATGCGATGTTCAAAATGCCTTCTTGAACATCCGTTAACTCTAAGAGGCGGGCCAGCAAAAGGGGGCCCATCTCGGTGACTGTTGTGCGCACCGGGTGGCCTTGTTCGCCGTAAAGATCCCAAAAAGTGACGGGGAAGGCGTCGTAGGTATAGTCATCAAATCCGATGGTGGCCGCACGGCTCATGAAAGGTTCGTGCAGTTTGAAATCTTCAGAGCCTGCTTTAGCGAGCCCGGACAGATCGCCTTTGACGTCTGAAAGGAACACAGGCACGCCTTGGGCGGCGAATCCTTCTGCCAAAATCTGCAAAGTGACGGTTTTACCCGTTCCTGTGGCGCCTGCGATAAGCCCGTGGCGGTTGGCGTAGTTCAGCAAAAGCTCTTGGCGTTGGCCGTATTCTTCACCGCCGCCACCAATAAAAATCGTTTCTCCCAAAGCCTTTGTCCCCTTGTTGGCGCATTATTTTCGTTAACAATACCTTATTAACCAATCTCTGCCACAACTAAGAGATCAAAGGGTTTTCCTTTGATTTTCCTCCCTGTTGACTGGCCGCGCCCCAATTGGCGCGGCTTTTTTCTTTGCCGGTGGTAAAAACAGGGGGCATTGCTTTGAAATTGTGATCAAAAGCCTGTTGACGGGTGGTGTTTCAATCCGTAACGTCCCGTGAAAATAAGCTGGCCAGTCCAGCAGGGAGTAAGTCGAAAGGATCTGCGTTTGCAGGTCCTTTTGCATTTTTGGCAAAGCAATGCCGTGTCTGTGATTGGTGCCTGACAACCCTTGTCCTGCATGGTAATTGGCGGGCAAATGACAACGTTAAGCGACAACGTGAGGATATCATGAGTAATCTCGTCAAATTGATCGGTGTATCGGCCCTGATGCTCGGTACGTCGATGGCTTGGGCCCAAGACAGCACGCAAGACGCGCCACAAGCCGCCCCTATTGAAGGAGAGGCGGCAGCCGAGGACGCGCCAGTCGTCGATGGAAACAACGCAAATGGTCTGTCCACGGGCACGCCTGTGAGTGACGGGCCGCAGGTTGGCCAAACCTATGTGGCCGAGACGTTTCAGGACTGGGAAGTGCGTTGTGTGCGCGCTGACGGCGGCAAAGACCCTTGCCAGCTTTACCAACTTCTCAAAGATGCCGATGGCAATTCAGTGGCCGAGTTCAGCATGTTTAACTTGCCCGAAGGTGGTCAGGCCGTCGCTGGTGCCACGATCATCACACCGCTTGAGACACTTTTGACAGCTGAGTTGCGCTTGTCTGTCGATGGTGGCTCGGCGAAGCGGTACCCGTATAGCTTTTGCAGCGGCATTGGGTGCTTTTCGCGTGTTGGTTTCACCGCAGAAGAGGTAAATCAGTTCAAACGTGGCAGCGCTGGTAAGGTTGTGATTGTGCCTGCAGCAGCGCCGGATGGCACGGTTGAATTAACAGTGTCTTTGTCGGGTTTTACCGCAGGTTGGAATGCTGTGATTGCAGCAAACGCAGCCGAATAGGCTGCGTTACGACTTCAGTTTGATCGGTGTCCACTTGTTCTTCCCGGTCGAAAGCGAAATCGAGGCGCGTTAGGCGCGGGTGATCCGTGTCAGAACCTCAAGTCCGATCATCGGGCCGACAAAGTTGGGAAACCCGTCGGCCCCATAAAGCCTGCGATCTATTTGTGCTTTCATCAGGATCGACAACTTAGATCTGTCGCCCTTTTGGATACCTGCTTGCCTGAAAAGCTGAGCTGAGAGCGTTTCGGTGCGCGTCACATCACGAATGGTCAGCTTGCCGGTGAGCTTTGCAGCCTCGACATTGCCGGTAATTTTTTCTGATTGAAACCGGATGGTTGGAAAGCGGTCTGTATCCAGAACCTGCGCGCCTTTCATCGCCTCCGTGGCGAAAAAGATGCCTGCGTTTGCGTCTTGCATATTGATCACTGCGGCCACTTTGCTGCGCGGAGGGCGATCAACGTCCAGCAAAATGTCAGCAGATTGCACCGAGGCTTTGCCAGTCATTTGATTGCCGTTCAAAACATAGGTGAAATTGATACGCGAGGTGCTTTTATCCAGCGTGTAGCGCACGGGTTCAGCGATGGCGGGGCGTGCTATGAAGGCCGCGGCAAGGGTAAGCAAAGACGTTCTGCGTGTGATCATAGGGACCAGCCTAACACGACTTAAGGCGTGTGCGGTCTCAATTTTTGGTGTGCTTGAGCGGTGCTCTGCCATGCTCCGCGACATCCCGCCGCAAGGACATTCCGTCCTCTGTTCATGACAGCTCGCAAGGGCCACTTTGCTCTCATGACTAGTATGCAAACCCAATTTGAGTCGATGTCGGAAGAAAGCGACGCACGCGATGTGCGCAGATCGCTTCTGCGTGGTTGGCGGCGCAAGTGCCCTAACTGTGGCACTGGACCTATGTTGAAATCCTATTTGAAGGTGCGTGACAATTGTCCGGTGTGCGATGAGGAATTGCATCATCATCGCGCCGACGATGGTCCGGCCTATCTGACTATTTTGATCGTAGGTCATATCATGGCGCCTATGCTGATATGGGTGTTCACAGAATTTCGCCCTGAGCCAATGGTGCTGGCCACGTCCTTCACTGTGGGCTGTGTTGCGCTGTCGCTCTATCTTTTGCCCCGGCTCAAGGGAGCAATTGTTGGCTTACAATGGGCGAAACGCATGTATGGATTTGATGCTTCCTCCAACTGAACCGATGGACGCGCCGATCCGCGATGCGGCAACCGTCATTTTGGTGCGCGATGCGTCGAGCGCGCCAAAGGTGCTGATGGGCCAGCGCGGGGCGCGTGCGGCGTTCATGCCGGACAAATACGTCTTTCCCGGTGGTGCGGTGGATGGTGGTGATGGTGACATTGCTTTAGCAGGCGCACTTGGCGAAATGTGTCACGCCCGACTTTGGGTAGATGGTTCGGCGGCTTCTCCTGATGCGCTGGCAACGGCTGCAATCAGAGAACTTTGGGAAGAAACCGGGCAAAGCCTTGGGGTGCCGGGTGCGTGGAGCGATGCGCCAAAGGCGTGGACAAGTTTTGCCGCGCTTGATCTGCGCCCGGATGCATCAGCACTGCGTTTTTTCTTTCGCGCAGTTACCCCTCCGGGGCGACCGCGTCGGTTTGATGCGCGGTTCTTTCTGGCGGATGCAGAAGCCCTAAGCAGTGATCCAGATGATTTCGCGCAGGCCGAAGCCGAGTTGAGCCATGTGCATTGGGTGGCGCTGGATCGTGCGCGCGATCTAAACCTGCCGTTCATCACGCGGGTCGTATTGGGCGAGTTGGAAAGCCATTTGCCGCGCATGGATGCGCCCGACCGCGTGGCCTTCGTCAAGAACGAAGAACAAAGTCAGGTGGTTTGGCTTTAGGCTAAGAAGGCTGTGGCGAGGATCGAGACGGTTAAAACGCCCATACCGACCAATTCGCGCATTTGCAGTTTCTCGCGAAACCAGAGCGCGCCGACGAGCAACGAAAAGATCAGCTCTATCTGCCCAACAGCAAAGACAAGCGCCGCGTTCATCAGCGAAAAGGCCGCAAACCAGCTCCAGCTTCCGATCAGGGAAAAGACGCCAACAAAGGCGCTGGTGCGCCAAGCCTTGAGGGTTGCGGTGATTTGACCTTTCTCAAACCACCACAGCCAAAGTCCAAGTGCGAGGGTCTGCCAAGCAGTGACCAGTGCGAGCGTGGCACCGCCCGTTAGCACCGGATCGCCAGTGTTAAGCGCAAGCGTCGCCCCACGATAGGTGACAGCGGAGAGGGCGAAGAACACGCCCGAAAGCAGCCCGATGCCAGCGGCGCGGTTGAAGAAACTGCCGCCTTCGGGTGGGTCTGACAAAAGCAGAACGCCTATGAATCCCAAGGCAATTGCGATGATGCCCATCAAGCTGACGGTGTCGCCTAGGATCACGAGGCCGACCAATACGGTCAGCATGACTTCGGTTTTCTTGAAGGTGATCCCAACGGCAAAGGCGCGCAGTTTGAACAGGCTGACGGTGCAGATCGTTGCCAAGATTTGGAATAGCCCGCCAGACAAAGCATAGGGCCAAAAGCCGGGGGCGGGGGCTGGCAGGGTTTGATTGGTGACTTTGGCGTAAGCGAAGGCAAGTAAGGCCACCAACGGGGCCGAGTATACAAAGCGCGCCCAAGTGGCGGCTGCCGGGCTTAGGGTCGCGCTTGCCAGTGTCTTTTGAACCGCGAAACGCACGGTTTGCGCTGCCGCGGCCAGAATTGCGAAAAATACCCAAAGTTCCATGGCTTGCCTTGTGCGCCTCATGTGCGTGAAGCGCAAGCTTGCGCGGCGAGTTGAATGGGCTATCAACGGTTTATGGGTCAGGAAAAACGCGCGCGATATTGTCTGCTGTTTGGCGGCGTTCTTTGGGGGCTCTATTGGATTCCGCTTAAGCAGGTTGAGGCTGCTGGTTTAGCGGGGGCTGCTCCATCGGCATTGGTGTTTGGTGCGGGCTTCGTGATGATCCTGCCCTTGGTTATTTGGCGCTGGCGCTCGATTTTGGAGCGCAAGGGTGATCTGGCGATCGCAGGCCTTTTGGCCGGGACTTCGATCGGGTTGTTTACCGCTGCGCTGACCCAGACGGAAATCGTGCGCGCGATCCTTTTGTTTTATCTCACGCCGGTTTGGAGCACCGCGCTCGGCATGGTCGTTTTAGGCCACAAGCCAACAGTTGCGCGTTTTGGCACGCTTGCGTTGGGGCTGGTGGGGCTTTGCGTGGTGTTAGGCTTGGAGGGTGGTCTACCGTGGCCGCGCAACATTGGCGATGTGATGGCGCTGATCGCCGGGGTAAGCTGGTCGTTGGTCTCACTCAAGCTTTACCGCATGCCGAGCGTTCCCGTGCCTGATCTGATTGTGGCGTTTGTGACAGGTTGCGCCTTTTTTACGGGCAGTTTGTTCGTGCTTTCAGGAACTTCTATCGGGCAGGACGCTTTTGCAGCGGCTCCCTGGATTGTTTTCACAGCGCTTTACATCGTGCCAACGCTTGCAATGACGCTTTGGCCGGCCACGTTGCTGACGCCGGCGCGTGCGGGTTTGCTTTTGATGACCGAAGTGGTGGCGGGCGTGATTTCAGCTGCGCTTTTGTCGGGCGAGCCGTTTGGGGCGCAAGAAGCGATTGGCGCGCTTTTGATTGCGGCGGCATTGTTGAGCGAAGTAATCACACCGGAAAAAGACTAGGCGCTTTCGGCGTGTTCGCTTTGCACGTTGGTGGGTTCAAGCGACAGCGTTGCAGCAAATTCGGCCAGCGTTGTGGTGGCAGCGTCTTTGATGGGGGCTGCGTTTTTCGAGGTGACCGCCAGCTCAAACCCGTCCTTGAGATCAAAGCGCACCTGTACCAACTGGCCGCGTCGCGTCGCGCAGGTTTGCACATCATCAACCGGAAAGCTTGTGTCTACAGCAATCACACTGGTTTCTGGCGCTTCGGCCTGGGCGCGCTGGATGACTTTTTGCATCAGTTCCAGCCGCTCAGGCAGGCAGCAGACGATCCAGTTGGCGTCTTTTACTGTGCCGGAGATTGTCTTTTCGCGTCGCCATTCGCCGCGCCGCGTGGTGCCAAGCGCTTTGGGGTCAGGATCAAATCCCGAGACCTGCCAGCCAGATTGCAGAGCGGTTTGAAGCCAGAATTCACCGCGCTGTCCAAGGCCAAGAATGGCTATTTTGCTCATGGTGTCACCTGCTGTGTCATCACCAGTTCTGACAGGCGGTATCCATTGAAATCAAGAATTTGCCGCGCAGCGTTCAAGCGGTCTGCAGGGATGTTGGGTGTGCGGTTCAAGATCCAGCCAACTTTGCCGGAAGGCGCGCCGACCACAGCCGTGCGATAGCCTTCATCAACCCAGAGGACCCAGTAATCGCCCGCAAACGGGATATTGCCAAGGCGCACTTTGAGGCGACCGGGGCCGACCACTTCGGCGCTGCCTTCGATCACGCTGAGGGCGCCATCTTTCATGCAAGAATTGCGTACCGAAAGCTGGCCCGGCGCGACCACTGCGTACTCGGCTTCGGTGTTAGAGCACCCTTTTTGGAACGGAGCCGGAAAGCGGGCGACTTCGTACCAAAGTCCTGCGTAGCGTTCCGCGTCAAATACTGCCATCGAGGTCATTTGCACCGATGAATTGCGATAACTTTGGCCAACACAGGCGGTGAGCAAACAGGTCAAAGCGATTAAGAAAGCACGTTTCATTCAACACACCGGGTTTGGCGTAAGCCGTTGGAGCCAAGCACTTCGTGACAGCCATAAAATGGTTCGACCGGCGCGCAAGTTTGCGAGCGGGCCAAACACAGGCCTTGGCAATCAGATTCAGTGCTACAGCGTTTGTTGGCATCAGACAGGGTCTTAAAACAGGTGAACCCGGTATCGCCGGGCGTTGCGCCCCAGCGTCCGCCGTCGTCTTCACATTTCTCACGTTCTTGCGCGATCACGTCGGGAAAGATCGAATTTGACTCAACCGTATCCGCGCCGTCCTCTTGGCACGCAGCCAAAGTGAACAGGCATACTGCAACCAGTATCCCACGCAGAACCGCAGACATGTATGTCTCCCGACATTTCCCCTAAAACAGACACTAATAAGGGCTTTTGGCCGGGGCAAGGCCTTGATTGCTAGTAGGGCATCGGATGCGCTTGGTGTGCTTTGTCGACGTCAGCCAGTAGGTCTTGATTAAGGTTAACGTCTAAACCATTCAAAATGTGAGCCAATTGTTCGGTGGTTGTTGCGCCGAAAATCGGAATCGTCGGAAATGGTCTGTTTACGGTCCAAGCAAGGGCCATATGTGTTGGGTCAACACCATGGTTTTTGGCGATCTCGAGGTAAGCTCCTGTCGCGGCTTCCACACGTGATGATGACCTTCCTCCCATGCCTTCGTTGATAGATTTGCGCGAACCTTCGGGGACCGCGCCGCCTTGGTACTTTCCAGTCAAGTATCCAGCGGCAAGCGGGGAGAACGCCAAAAGTGTGACGTCTTCGTGATAGGCGGCCTCGCCAAGGTCGGTGTCGTAGAGACGGCAAAGCATTGAGTACTCGTTTTGCATTGCGGCAACGCGCGGCCCGCCGGTGACTTTGGCTGCCTCAATCCATTTCATTGTGCCCCACGCACTTTCGTTGGAAAGTCCGAAAGAGCGGATTTTACCGGCGCTTTCCATTTCTTTCAGCTTTTCCAGAATGCCACACATTTCGTCAAACACGGCGTCCTGCGCAGGCTGTTTGCGGGGATCGAAACCCCAGTTCTGGCGAAAGTGGTACGAGCCGCGGTTTGGCCAATGAAGCTGATAGAGATCGACGTAGTCGGTTTGCAGACGTTTGAGAGAGCCGTTCAGGGTTTCTTCAATCGTATCTTTCGTGATTGGCTGAGCTGAGCGCACAAGGCCGCTTTGACCGGAGTGTTTGGTGGCGATCACACACTCCGAGCGCCGACCTGATTTTGCGTTCCAGTTGCCGATGATTTCTTCAGTGCGACCAACAGTTTCTTTCAGAATTGGGTTCACCGGATACATTTCGGCGGTGTCGAGAAAATCAATGCCAGCTTCCAGGGCCATCTCGATCTGTGTGTGGCTGTCGGCTTCGTCTGTTTGGGTGCCGAAGGTCATTGTGCCGAGGCAGTATTCGCTGACTTCAATGCCGGTGCGGCCGAGGGTGGTGCGGTTCATGATCGTGTCCTGTTGCTTATTGCTGTTCTACCTAACCGTGGAGAGGAACTTGGCAAGTTGGTTTTGCGCCGCGCTTTGCGCGTCGCCACGGCGAGGGGCTCTGCCCCTCGCGCTCCCCGGGATATTTTTACCAAGAAGAAAGGAGAAAATATTTGAGAACAAAGTAAGAACATTATAGGGTGATTACTATGCCTGACGCTGCTATCGCTCATCTGCTGACCCGTCAAAGCCACCGTAAACGGGCGGCTGAGCCTTTGCCGTTTTTGCAGGATCTGATGCTTGAGCGCGCGCGGGTGCATGAGTTTTGCGGGTTGGCGCGGCGTCGCTTGGCGTTGTCTGTTGCTAGGGCGTTGCAAGGGCCGGTGTTTTGGATCAGGCCAGCGTGGATACCGGGGGGCTTGAATGCGCAGGGGGTGCAGGCGTTGATTGATCCTTCAAGGCTGATCTTTCTCAATCCCAAGCGGCCCGAAGATTTGTTATGGTGCATGGAAGAGGTGTTGCGCGCAGGATTGGTGTCATTGGTGGTGGCTGATCTGCCGCATCCCCCTGGTCTTACGGCGGTGCGGCGGTTGCATCTGGCGGCCGAGACGGGCGCGCGCGAAGGCAAGCTTGTCCCTGTGGGGTTGCTTTTGACACCCGAGGCGGGCGGTGCGCCGGGGGTGGAAACGCGCTGGTCTTTGACGCCTGCGCATGGGGCCGCTGGGGTGGAAGGTTGGCGATTAGAGCGGGTGCGTGCGCGGATGGAGCCTGAGAAGGCTTGGATGCTTTGCGGGGCTGACTTTTCTCTAGGGCCCCAATCATCGGTCCAAAATACGGCGGAGAGTCTCGACCTCTCGCGCAGTTAATGGGCCGCTGGTTCCGCGATTGAAACCAATTCAGGACGCGCGCCTCCCAAGCAGATCGACACGCCGAAGAATTGCCGCATTAAATCAATCAGCGCGCACGCCCGCAAATTTCTCCTGCCAGCCTTCGCGGTCTTCGTCGCTGATTTTGGCAAACAGCACATCAGGCACGGCAAAGCCATGCCCTTCGGGCAGAGCACTGAGTGCGTCCTTCATGTCGGACGGCCAGTCTGTATCGAGCGTGTTCATAGCACTTAGCATTTTTGCTGACGCCGTCGGAATAAAGGGAGCGGACAGCACTGCGTAAACGCGGATCAGGTTGAGGGCGAGACGCACGATCGCAGCGGCGCGCTCTGGATCCTCTTTGAAGACCGCCCAAGGTGCTGCGTTTTGCAGATACTCGTTGCCTGCCACCCAGATCGCGCGCAATTCGCTTGCGGCTTTGCGCACTTCGATTGCGTCCATTTGAGCTTGGTAGGCTGCGAGGCCGTCTTGCAACTTGGCGATCAGCGCTTCTTCATCGGGCCCCCATGCCCCGCCCGAGGGAACCTCTTCGCCGAATTTGGACCGGCAGAATTTGGTGACGCGACTGACAAAGTTGCCAAGCACATCGGCAAGGTCTTTGTTCACCGATTGTTGGAAATTTTCCCAAGTGAACTCGGAGTCGGAGCTTTCCGGGGCGTGGCTCAGCAACCACCAGCGCCAGTAGTCTGCGGGCAGGATTTCAAGCGCCTGATCCATAAACACGCCGCGCCCTTGGGATGTAGAGAACTGGCCGCCGTCATAATTGAGGTAGTTGAACGACTTGATGTAATCGACCAGCTTCCAGGGTTCGCCCGACCCGATGATCGTGGCCGGGAAGCTAAGTGTATGAAACGGCACGTTATCTTTGCCCATGAACTGAACATATTTCACGTCGTCCGCGCCTTTGTCGGTGCGCCACCAGCGCTCCCACTCAGCGTCATCACGGCCCAAAGCGTCGGTCCATTCTTTTGCACAGGCGATGTATTCGATGGGCGCATCAAACCAGACGTAAAAGACTTTGCCTTCCATGCCGGGCCAATCCGCATCGCCGCGTTTGACGGGCACGCCCCACTCCAGATCGCGGGTGATGCCGCGGTCTTGCAAACCGTCGCCGTCGTTGAGCCATTTCTTGGCAATCGATGTGGTCAGGATTGGCCAGTCGGTTTTGCTGTCGATCCACGCCTGCAACTGATCGCGCATCGAGCGCTGCTTTAGGTAAAGATGCGTGGTCTCGCGCACCTCCAGATCGGTCGAGCCAGAAACGGCAGAGCGCGGCTCGATCAGATCGGTTGGGTCAAGCTGCTTGGTGCAGTTCTCGCATTGATCACCGCGGGCTTTGTCATAGCCGCAGTTGGGGCAGGTGCCTTCGATATAGCGATCGGGCAGAAAGCGGCCATCGGCGTTGGAGTAGACCTGCTTTTCGCTCACTTCCTCGATGAGGCCCGCGTCCGCCAGCCGCCCTGCAAAATGCTGCGTCAGCGCGTGGTTTTGTGGGCTGGACGAGCGACCGAACTTGTCAAAAGACAGACCAAAGCCATCGGCGATGTCTGCCTGTACCTGCCACATCTCGGCGCAGAACTCATCTACGGGTTTGCCTGCCTTTGCGGCGGCAAGCTCCGCTGGTGTGCCGTGCTCATCTGTGGCGCACAGGAACAAAACCTCGTTGCCGCGCGCACGATTGTAGCGGGCATAAAGGTCAGCAGGCAGTTGGCTTCCGACAAGATTGCCAAGGTGTTTGATCCCGTTGATGTACGGGATCGCGGAGGTGATAAGTATGCGGGCCATGGGTATTCCAAATAGGTGTGATGCGCCTTCTAACCGAGGCAGCGCAAGGCGTCACCCTTCTTCTGTCCAAAAATGCCTTGGGGGTCTGGGGGCAACGCCCCCAGGTGGGTCGTCGGGCAAAGCCCGGGGAAACAAAAGAGTGGTTATTTGCGACGCAGGCGAATGACGACGTCGACCTTTGCAATCTCGGCCCCTTCGGGCGCCTTTGGCAGATTGCGGATTTCAAGCTGATCAGCAGGCGCATCCGTCAGACGCTGTTCGTCTTCCCAGAAGAAATGCGGATGGTCATCGGTGCGGGTGTCGAAATAGCTTTTTGACCCGTCGACCATGACCTCTTGCAACAATCCCGCATCACAAAAGGCGCGTAAAGTATTGTAAACAGTGGCCAAAGAGACGGTTTCGTCAGCATCTTGGCTGGCGGCGTGCAGGCTTTCAGCGGTGACATGGCGGTCTTGGCCGTCACCCACGAGCAGGGCCGCCAATGCCACGCGTTGCCGCGTTGGGCGCAGGCCAGCGTCGCCAAGCCATGCTGCGCCGCGTGTGTGTCCCGTCTCAATCATCGCCAAAATCCTTACTCTGCGTTAAATATATGGCCTCTTGGGGTTAGGATTCAAATGAAAAACGCCTTTTTGCGAAAGAGTCGCAAGAACTGTCGCCTCTTGCACCACAATCCTAGGCCCTGATAAGGGACTTTTTTAAACAACAAAGACCAACAGACAGGCGGGCGCGATGGGCGATTTTCCAACATCTTTTGACAAAGAAGGGCTTTTGGCCTGTGCACGGGGCGAATTGTTTGGGGAAGGCAATGCGCAATTGC
The DNA here is from genome assembly GCA_039942715.1 of Paracoccaceae bacterium. GTDB lineage: Bacteria > Pseudomonadota > Alphaproteobacteria > Rhodobacterales > Rhodobacteraceae > JABDJX01. The sequence goes on along the minus strand of JBDVBY010000006.1, from coordinate 290,135 downwards.
CCGCACCGCCGATGTTGATGATGGACCGGATCACGGATGTATCTGAAGACGGCGGCGAACATGGCAAGGGCCATATCACCGCTGAATTCGATATTACACCAGACCTTTGGTTCTTTGACTGTCACTTCCCGGGTAACCCGATCATGCCCGGCTGTCTTGGCCTTGATGGGCTGTGGCAGTTGACAGGTTTTAACCTCGGCTGGCGCGGCTGGCAGGGGCGGGGTTATGCGCTTGGGGTTGGCGAAGTGAAGCTGACCGGCATGGTGCGCCCGGATCGCAAGCTGCTGACCTACACCGTTGATTTCACCAAGGCGATCCAGACACGACGCTTGACGATGGGTGTCGCGGACGGGCGCGTCGAGGCGGACGGTGAGGTGATTTATTTGGTGAAGGATATGAAGGTGGCGCTGAGCGAGAGTTGAGTGGTGCTTTTGAATGCCCAAAAAGCTGTTTTCGAGGTCAATTCTGACGGGGTGAAAACTCTTGCATTTGGCGCTTTTGATTGCGACCGTTACGTCATTTTTCAGAAAGATGTTCATGAAGGTGATGATGCCAATGGCCAAACACACATTGAAATAGATGATCAAATCAGGTCGGCTTACGTTGCAGTCAAACAAGCAAAGTTTGAGTTAGACCAGTTTTGTGTGACTTTTGATGGGGACGAGAATAACCAATTGGAGGTGCAGGGTAAGTCGTTTTGCATCGGCATTTTGGATGTTTCCGAGATTGATGCAAAGGCTGCAGTTGAGGCATTTTTCGCAGATATGTAATTCGGTGAGTCACACGCACTATTCTTAGAGGTGCCTCCCAGACCGGAATCAATCCGAAGGCGCCGGTCCAGCGTCTGCCCGTCCGGCGGGCTGGCACTTTGATGCGGTGTGCTGATCTCAAAGGGAAGAGGTATTTGGCACACCATAAAGCACGTCGTTGCATCGTTGCTGCACCAACTCACGGGCGGGCGCTGGATCGGCTTGGGTTGGCGTTTGTTGAGCACCTCTGTCCACCTAAGCCCTTGCCCCGCCCATAGGGGGTGCCCTAGATAGGCTCAAAGCGAATTGAGGAGAGCCCATGCGTCGCGTTGTCATCACAGGTATCGGAATTGTTTGCCCTATTGGGAATAACGTGTCCGAGGTTGAAGCCAGCCTGCGGGCCGGGAAATCGGGAATTACGTTCCAGCAGGACTATGCGGATCACGGGTTTCGCAGCCAGATTGCGGGCATTCCTGACATTGATCTGGCCGAGAACATCGACAAGCGGCAGTTGCGCTTTATGGGACCGACGGCGGCTTATGCGTACCTTGCAATGGAGCAGGCGATTGCGGATGCGGGTCTGGAGGAGCATGACGTTTCGAACGAGCGTACCGGGCTTGTTGCAGGCTCTGGCGGGCCATCGACGTCGAACTTTTTCCAAGCGCATAACATCGTGATTGAAAAGGGTGCGCCCAAGCGGATGGGGCCGTTCATGGTGACGCGCTGTATGTCCTCGACTGTGTCGGCGTGTCTTGCGACGCCGTTTAAGATCAAGGGCATTAACTATTCTATTACAAGCGCTTGTTCGACGACGTTGCACTGTATGGGCAACGGGACGGAGCAAATTCAGATGGGCAAGCAGGACATTGTCTTTGCTGGCGGTGGCGAGGAAGTGGACTGGACACTGTCGTGCCTGTTTGATGCGATGGGTGCGATGTCATCGAAGTATAACGACACCCCAACCGAGGCTGCGCGCGCCTTTGATGAAACCCGCGATGGGTTCGTGATTGGTGGCGGTGGCGGCATGGTTGTGCTGGAAGAGCTCGAGCATGCCAAGGCGCGCGGTGCGAAGATTTATGCCGAGGTGACCGGATACGGGGCGACTTCTGATGGGCACGACATGGTTGCACCGTCGGGCGAGGGTGGCGAACGCTCGATGCGGCTTGCGGCGACGACTTTAGGTGATCGGACAGTGGATTATATCAACGCGCATGGCACCTCGACGCCTGTGGGCGATGTGACCGAAGTGGAGGCAGTGCGCCGCGTGTTTGGTGAGGATCATGCGCCGATTTCTTCGACTAAGTCGATGACGGGACACTCGCTTGGGGCTGCTGGTGTGCATGAGGCGATTTATTCACTGTTGATGATGGAGGGCGGGTTTATGGCGCCGTCGATCAATGTGAAGACGCTTGATCCGAATATTCGGCCTGAAGAGATCGTGACGCAGACGACCGACAAGACGCTTGATACCGTGATCTCCAACAGCTTTGGCTTTGGTGGGACCAACGCGACCGTGGCGATGAGCAAGTATCATGGCTGATCTGATGCGCGGCAAACGCGGGCTTGTGATGGGCGTGGCCAACGAGCGCTCGATCGCCTGGGGCATCGCGAAAGCCTTGGCGGACGAGGGGGCCGAACTGGCTTTTACGTATCAGGGCGAGGGGTTTGGCAAACGGGTTGAACCGCTTGCGGCCTCTGTTGGCAGCGACCTGTTGGTTGATGTCGATGTGACGGATGAGGCCTCGATGGATGCCGCGTTCGGGTTGTTGGAAGAGCGATGGGGCCGCTTGGACTTTGTCGTTCATGCAATTGCGTTTTCAGACAAATCTGAGTTGACGGGGCGGTTTGTCGATACCTCGAAGGCAAACTTTGAGAACACGTTGAACATCTCTTGTTATTCGCTTGTGGAGGTTGCCCGGCGTGCGCGCCCTTTAATGTCTGAGGGTGGTTCGATCATGACGCTGACCTACATGGGCTCGAACCGGGTTCAGCCGAATTACAATGTGATGGGAGTTGCGAAAGCTGCTTTGGAGTCAGCTGTTCGCTATCTGGCAAATGATCTTGGGCCGGAGGGGATCCGGGTGAATGCGATCTCTCCGGGGCCAATGAAGACGCTGGCTGGGGCGGCCATTGGCGGTGCGCGCAAGACGTTCAAAACGACCGAGGCTAATGCGCCGATGCGCTCGAATGCGACGTTAGAGGCTGTGGGAGGAACGGCGGTTTATCTGGCGTCGGACCAAGGGGCGTTCACCACGGGCGAAGTTATCCGTGTTGACGGTGGCTATCATATTCTGGGCATGATGCAGAACGAAAACCTTTAGGTTTTGCGCCGCGCTTTCGCGCGTCGCGCTGACGAGGGGCGCTGCCCCTCGAGCTCCCCTGCATATTTATAAACCAATGAAAATCAGAGTGGTTCGATAAGATCGGGGCCGTGGGCTTTGTTTGAGTTCACCTGAGGATCGACGCGGTGGAACGTAAGCGCATCTTCCGGAGCAGCTTGCATCAGGGTGGCGGCGCCTTTGCCAGCCTCACCAAGCCAAAGAGGCCAGTCGCTTTTTGAAAGGATCACTGGCATGCGGTGGTGGATTTTTGACATTGATGTATTGGCGGGCGTTGTGACGATGGCGCAGGTGGTGAGGGGCGTCTCACCTTTGTCCCATGTTTGGAAGATGCCTGCGAAAACAATTGGTTCTTCGCTTTGGGTGTGAATGTACCACGGCAGGCGGTTTTCATCGGCGTCCTTTGTCCATTCATAAAACCCGGTGGCCGGGATCAGGCAACGGCGTTCGCGGCAGGCCGCTTTGAAGGCAGGTTTCTCGGCGATGGTCTCAGAGCGCGCGTTGATCAAAAGTGGGCCGCCATTTGGGGCTTTGTACCAATGGGGGAGGAAGCCCCACCGCATTGGGCGCAAGTGGCGCGTTCCTGCGTCACTAGTGATCGTATGGACTTGGTTTGTCGGGCAGACGTTGTAGTTTGGGATTTGAGGCAAGTCATTTGCGGGAGCTGCTTCAAACAGCGCTGCCATTGCGTCATCAGGAAGAGTGATTGCGAAACGTCCACACATCCCGGCATCCTAGGGCGTGTCGCGTGCGTCGACCAGTGCGAGAACAATAAAGAGGACGTTTGATGTCTCAGCGATTGTCTTTGGTGGCCCTGGTGGTCGAGGACTATGACGCAGCGATTGCGTTTTATACCGAGATGCTTGGATTCGAGTTGGTGGAGGACACCTATCAGCCCGAGCAGGACAAGCGTTGGGTTGTGGTGCGCCCCAAAGGCGATGGCGCGGCAGGATTTCTCCTGGCGCAGGCGTCGAACACAGAACAAGCGGGCTTTGTTGGCAATCAGGCCGGAGGTCGGGTGTTTCTGTTTCTGGAAACGGATGATTTCTGGAGTGACTATTCGGCCTATAAAGCGCGAGGCGTTGTATTTGAGCGCGACCCTATGGAAGCGCCTTACGGGACAGTAGCAGTGTTTCGCGACGTCTTTGGCAACCTTTGGGATTTGATTGAGTACGCCAAGAATTCTTAGCAATGCGCGGTCTACGTCTCGGGTATCTGTCGTGGGGCGCCATCCTCGGTCAAGGCGACAAAGACAAAGTCGGCGCTGGTGACCTTTTCGGCGGCTTGGCCAAAGCGGGGGCGGGCCCAGACATCAATATGAATGCGCATGGAGGTGCGGCCCACTTTGATCAGTGTGGCATAGAGCGTAACCTCATCGCCAACTTTGACCGGGCGCAGGAATTGCATCGCTTCGACCGCAACAGTCGCACCGCGCCCTTGAGAGACGCGCCCTGCCATGTTCCCTGCCGCCAAATCCATCTGCGACATCAACCAGCCACCGAAGATATCGCCTGCGGGGTTTGTATCGGCCGGCATGGCGATGGTGCGTATGACGAGAACGCCATCATCTTGTTGGCGTCCGTGACTGCCGCGTTGTTTGGCAAGGGCGAGTTTGTCTGTGGGGGCGGACGTCATTTTGGTGGGCTTTCGTTGGTTCATCTCGCAGGGGAGTACCTTAAAAGCTGGCCGAACTTAATAAAAAAGCCCGCACAATAACGTGCGGGCTTTTGATTTTGTGTGCGTTTGAAGCAGTGGCGATCAGCTGGCGCTGTCTTCGTCCTCTGTTGCATCTTCGGCTGGCGCGTCTTCTTCACTCGCAGGAGCACGGTCATCGTCACCGCCTTCAAGCTCGTCAAGTTCGGCAGCGCCGATGTCTTCAAAGAGTTCAGCGATCTCGATCTCGGCCTGTGCTTCTTCTTCAGCAGCCTGATCGGTGATGTTGATACCAGCGGCCTGAAGTTCAGCTTCTTCTTCCGAGCGTGCGACGTTCATTTCGATTTCGCACTCGACTTCGGGGTGCAGCGTGACAAGCACGGTGTGCAACCCAAGATCTTTGATCGGCGCGATCAATGCGACCTGACGGCGATCCACGGTGAAACCAGCGGCTGTTGCAGCATCGGCTGCGTCGCGGGTTGTGACCGAGCCGTAAAGCGAGCCACCGTCAGATGCCTGACGGATCACGATGAACTGCTGACCACCAAGACGTTCGGCAAAGGCCTCGGCCTCTTTCTTGGTCTCAAGGTTGTTCGCTTCCAGCTGTGCTTTGTCGGCTTCGAAAGAGGCGATGTTGGCTTCAGAAGCCCAAAGCGCCTTTTTCTGCGGGAAGAGGAAGTTGCGGGCGTAGCCGTCTTTGACGGACACAACATCGCCCATCTGACCCAGCTTTGCGACGCGTTCTAGTAGGATAACTTGCATGACGTTCTCCTTACTTCACAGCGTATGGCAGCAGTGCGAGGAAACGCGCGCGTTTGATGGCACGGGCCAGCTCGCGTTGTTTCTTGGCAGAGACTGCGGTGATACGGGATGGAACGATTTTGCCACGCTCAGAGATATAACGCTGTAGCAATTTCGTGTCTTTGTAGTCGATCTTTGGTGCGTTGTCGCCCGAGAAAGGGCAGACTTTACGACGACGGAAAAACGGTTTCGAAGCCATTGTGGTGTTCCTTTCCTAAACTTAGCGACGTTCGCGACGGGTGTCGCGTTCTTCGGATTTACGCATCTGAACCGATGGGCCTTCTTCGTGAGCGTCGACCTTGATGGTCAAAACGCGCATCACATCATCATGCAGACGCATCAGGCGTTCCATTTCCTGCACAGCAGGAGCAGGCGCATCAGTGCGCAGCAAGGCGAAGTGGCCTTTGCGGTTCTTGTTAATCTTGTAAGCCATCGTTTTGACGCCCCAGTACTCTGATTCAACGACTTTGCCGTCGTTGTCAGACAGGACTGTGCCAAAATGCTCGATAAGGCCTTCTGCTTGCGTGTTGGACAAGTCCTGACGCGCAATCATCACATGCTCATAAAGAGGCATGAGGGATCTCCAGTTCTTTTCAGGGCGCACTTCAAAGGACGGGCGTTAAAATCGCCGCTCCCGTCCACGAGAGGGTGCGCCGGTCAAATGATCGGCGGCGATGGCGCGTTATACACGCCCTGAATTGCTTTTCAACCCGTCTCATTGTTGCCTTTTTTGCCTAATAACAAAGGGGCTGGAAGATATTGGGCATTAGGGCGCGATGAACGCTTTTAGCAAGATCACAAATGACGAGCCGCGCGAGCCATTGCTTGCGCAAATCGAAATGCCTTGGGGCTTTCGGCTGCGTCCTTCTGACATGAAAGAAAAAGCGTCTGACCTGATCCTTGAGTGGGGTCTGACGCTACTTGGCGGAGTATTGATCCTGTCGGCTTTTGGTCAATGGCTACTGCCCGGGGCCCTTTATTCCGGCGATGCGTTGATGTTGAAGTTCGTTTTGACCTGCATTCTTGGCCTTTTGGGTGGTTTGGCACTGTCTGTGGCAGCGCGCGGATTTCGCCCAGAAGTGCAGGTTGACCGAGTGCGTCAGGAAATTCGCTTTGTGTCGCGCAATCCGCGTGGGCGTGGGCAAATTCTCGCAACTGTCGAAATTAGCCAGATTATCGGCGTTGGGATCACCAAATCGATCAATGGCCCCGATTGTCACTGCCTAATTTATTTGATCGACGGTAAGAAGCCGCTGCGTCTCGCGACTGGCACTGAAGATGAGATTCGGAGCATTCGGGCGAAAATGGACGAGTATGTGACGCCTGCCGCCGAACGCCTTGCTGCCAAAATGGCTTCAAACGCCGCATAATTCTTCCATCTGCGTAAAATTTTCATTTGTATGAAAAAATGAGCAGTTATTTTCATAATGCGCGAATTAACTTGGTAGTCTCAAGAGGCTGCGTCTAGGGTTCCCCTAATAAATAATAATACTAGGGAGCTAAAAGCATGGCCGTTAAGCCACCACTGATGGATCTACCCATCGAAACGTCTGAGTCCGGATTTTATTCTGGGTTCAGCATGAACGTAGCGGTTCTTTCAAAAATTATCGTCGGGATACTTGTTGTTTGGGCCGTTGTGTTTCCAGAACAAGCCGGCGCTGTTCTGAACAAATTGAACACGCTCATTTTGGCAAACACAGCAACGTGGTACATTTATATTGTTACTTTCTTTGTGTTGCTTTGCGTTGGACTTGCGCTTTGGCCTGCAGCGGGACGCCTGAAGCTTGGCGTTGATGCGGATCAGCCAGAATTTTCAAATTTCTCATGGTTTTCGATGATGTTCGGTGCCGGTATCGGTGTTGGCATGCTCACATGGGCGGTGGCGGAGCCGGTCTACCACTTTGGCAACAACCCCGAAGTTATCATGGGGCTGGCCGAAGGTGGCACGGAAGGCAACATTCGCAACGCTTATAAGTGGTCGTTCCTGCACTGGGGCCTTGGCGCTTGGGCGTGTTACGCCGTTGCGGGCCTTGCTTTGGGCTTCTTCTGCTATCGTCGTGGCTTGCCGCTGACGATGCGTTCGTCGCTGACACCTTTATTTGGCCGCGCGCTTTCAGGTTGGCTGGGACACGTCATTGATATCGTCGCTGTTGTGGCTACGATTTTGGGTGTGGCGCAGACGCTTGGATTTGGTGTGGAACAGTTCGTTGCGGGTCTGACACGGATCGGCATTGGCGGATTGACCAACGAAGCGGGCACGTCAAACACCATGGGTGTCATTGTTGCGATTGTGATCATCATGGGAGCCTCGACACTGTCAGCGCTTTCAGGTGTGGGCAAAGGCATCAAATGGTTGTCGAACCTGAACATGGGTCTGTCGATCTTCTTGCTGACCTTCTTCTTGCTGTTCGGCTCAACTTTCTTTGGTCTGCAAGCACTTGTCGTCGGTATCTTTGACTATATCGTTGCATTGCCTTCGCTTTTGACCACGGTCTGGCACGCTGACGGCGATCCAGAATCTGTCGCCACTAAGCTTTCGGGCTGGCAGGGTGGCTGGTCAGTGTTCTACTGGGCTTGGTGGGTTGCTTTTGCGCCCTTCGTAGGCTTGTTCCTTGCGCGTATCTCAAAGGGTCGCACGATCCGCGAGTTCGTTCTTGGCGCAATGTTTGTCCCATCGCTGATGTGTTTCGTTTGGTTCACATGGGCTGGCGGCACAGCGATTGATCTTGAGCTCAACGGTGGAGCAAACGGCGTTATCTCAAGCGCGCCGGATGGCGATAAGATTTTCGCGATGGTCAATTTTATGCTGAGCGAAGGTCTGGGCTATGCGATGTCTGTGATCATTGTTGTCCTGCTGATGACTTATCTGGTGACCACGGCTGACTCGGCTGTTCTGATCGTCAACACGATCAACGCAGCGGGCGATGAAGGCCCGAAAGCGCGTCCACACATCTACTTCTGGGGCTTTGCGCTGGGTGCGGTTGTAGCTGCGTTGCTGATTGCCGGAGGTGAAGGTGGGGGTGGCTTGAAGGCCATTCAAACCGCCATGGTGATCGGTGCCTTCCCGTTCTCGATCGTGATGGTGTTGCAGGCGATAGCCTTGGTCAAAGCGATTTTTAACGACGCGCGCCGCGAAACAGCTGGTGTTGCGGCCACCACGGATGGGACTCCATCGGCAACCGCTGCCGAGTAACATCCACCTAAATATCTAGAGGAGCCCCGGCATCGTTCGGGGCTTTTCGCGTTTTGGCACCTTAAATCGTCTTGGCGTCTGCATGGTTTTGCCAAATTTGGTGGCGATAAATACTTAGATTTTTAATGAGCTGCCAATGTTTCAAGATACCAATCCGATAGCCGAATTTCGTGGTCCTTGGGGCGTTCCGATCCAGATTGGGGCGAGCCTGTTCCTGATACCAATGGTTTTTGTGGACCTGTTCTCTGGCGATGGCGCCAGTTTGATGCGCGATCTGATCTTTGTGGCGGTTCTTATCGGCTCGATTTATTTGCACGAGTTAGGGCATGCTTGGGCGTCTTTGATCCAAGGTGTGCCAGTCAGGCGCATTATGCTCTTTGGCGGCGGTGGATTTTGCGAACGCACCCGCTCGGCCACGCGATACGAACAAGAGTTGATTGTCGCGATGGGGCCAATTGTGAACCTTGTGCTTTGGGCTGTGGCTGGATTGATTGCCAATGTCGTCACCGATCCGGAAATCTGGTGGGTGTTTGCGACGATTTCTTCTGTAAACCTGTTCTTGGCAGTGATGAACCTTGTGCCTGTGCAACCATTGGATGGCGGCAAGCTGTTTGAGCTTTTCCTGCACCGCGTGTTGCCCCCTGACGCAGCGATCCGGGTCGCGGGCGGTGTTGGTCTGTTCCTCAGCATCCTGTGGATCCCTGTGATGCTGATGTCGTTTGCGGTGCTTGGGTTGATGCTGTTTTTCATCCCCTCGCCACGTCTGCATTGGCAGATGTTGCGCTATCGCCAAGCCTAGGCGTTGACCTTGGCCGCTCCGCCCTAAATGAGGGGGTAGGGAGCTAGATAATATGACACATCCGACACTTTGGTGGGTCCGCAAGGATTTACGTTTGGGCGATAACGCCGCTTTGCTGGAGGCCATCGCACAAGGCGGGCCTGTTATTCCGGTGTTTGTGCTGGATGAAGTGTTTGAGACCTATGGCGCGTGCCCCAAGTGGCGGTTTGGGTTGGGAGTAGCCAAGTTGGCGGAAACCCTCGACGCGATGGGTTCAAAGCTGATCTTGCGGCGCGGTAAGGCCGAGGAGGTTCTGGCTGCGGTTGTCGAAGAGACTGGGGCGAAGTCTGTGCGTTGGAGCAGGGCCTATGATCCTGATCAGGTTGCGCGCGACAAAGGTGTGAAGGCACGTCTGGAAGAAATGGGCGTTGAAGCGAAAAGCCTCCCCGGACATTTGCTGTTTGAACCTTGGGCCGTTGAAACAAAGACGGGCGGATTTTACCGGGTCTATTCACCGATGTGGCGCGCGGTGAAAGACACCGATGTGGCAGCCCCCACGCCTGCGCCTTCAAGCATTCCGGCACCCGATGCCTGGCCTGACAGCGATACGCTTGAGGATTGGCAGATGGGTGCTGCGATGCGCCGGGGCGCTTCTGTTGTGGCCGCTCATGTGTGCGTCGGCGAAGAGTCCGCTTTGGATCGACTTGCGGATTTCATCGACGAACGCATCGACACTTACAAAGCACGCCGTGACTTTCCAGGCGAGGAAAGCACGTCGCGTCTTTCTGAAAACCTCGCTTGGGGAGAGATCAGCCCGGCCACGCTTTGGCACGCAGGCCAACGTGCGATGCATGAAGGCGCCAAGGGTGCAGAGCATTTTTTGAAAGAGGTCGTCTGGCGCGAGTTTGCGTATCACCTTGTCTGGCACACGCCACATATCCTGACGCGCAGTTGGCGTGATGGCTGGGATGGGTTTCCATGGGAAACGGACGAGGGGGCGGACGTGCAAGCCTGGAAACAGGGGCGAACCGGCCTGAAGTTCGTCGATGCCGCGATGCGCGAGATGTATGTGACCGGCACGATGCACAACCGCGCGCGGATGATCGTGGCGAGTTATCTGACCAAACATCTGATGGCGCATTGGAAGATTGGGCAAAAGTGGTTTGAAGACTGTTTGATCGATTGGGATCCTGCGAGCAACGCGATGGGTTGGCAGTGGACTGCAGGCTCCGGGCCAGACGCTGCGCCGTATTTCCGTATCTTTAATCCCGAAACACAGCTTGAGAAGTTTGACGGTGATGGACTGTATCAAACTCAATGGCTGGCCGAGGGCAGGGCAAACCCGAGCGAAACAGCGCTGTCATACTTTGACGCGGTTCCGGAAAGTTGGGCGCTTTCGCCGGATGCGCCTTATCCGAACGAGCCTGTTGTCGCGTTAGATGTGGGGCGCAAGCGTGCGCTTGCTGCCTATGAGGCGCGCGATTTCTAATAGATCATCGCCAAGGCAATAATCGCAGCCCAAGTTAACGCAACGCGGCACCACATCTGGCGCATCGCAGGGTAGTAGACCGCCTGAAACGCTTCGTCTTGCGGTGTGCCATCGTTTCGCGGCGAGGGCGGCATAATGTTACTCAGGTAATTCTCGGTGCCGTACAGGTTCTCGTAAGCATCCTTCGTGCGCTGCCAAAAACGCGCAAAAGAAAGGATGAAATATCCCAGTAGCACGATAATGGCCAAGGGATGCCAGAAATTGCGGATATCCGTAACGATCTCGATCATGAGCCACTTCTTGGCGAACGAGTGCAGCGAAATTGTGACAGATCCGCATTTGGGCGGCGATGGGACGCGGTTTCGAGTTTTAGTGATTCATCTGCCATTAGAGTTGTGATAGGCATGTTTTGGCAAAAAACCGCCGAAATGATGGGATATTATGGGAAAATTTTGGAATCAATCAAATCACTATATGTTGTAATTTTTTGACCAATAATCTAAATATAGACACAATATATCGTTTTTAGCAACGTTGACATCACTGGCTGGCCCACAAAATCCCCTATATTTCTATTGCGTACCATGATTTCCCATGTCAGTAATTGTGCATCGGATGAAAGCGGCACAGCACACGGGGCAATCAACGACCCCACGCAAATAATAAGCAGGTTTCATACAGGCAGCCGCCTTCATCCATTAAGAGATCCGGCGCGCGGGCGAGCAGACATCCCCCCAGGTGGCGCGCGCAGCTGGACTAACCCGGAGACGGGACGAGGGCGGCGGATCGAACACTGGCAGCAGTTCGATCCGTCGTTTTCACTTTTGGGGGTAGGTAAAAAGGATCCGCGGGACAGTGGTTCGGACTTTTAACGGCGAGGGCACCCACAAGGTGGATGCAAAGGGCAGGGTGTCTATCCCGGCCTATTATCGTCGTGTGATCGAAGCATCTGATCCAAGTTGGACCGACGGCAAGCTGCCGGAGTTTCGCATCGTTTATGGTGGCGAGCGGCGCGCGTTCCTCGAATGCTTTACGATTGATGCCGCTGCAGAAGTGGATGGCAAGATTGCCCGCATGGCGCGTGGCTCACTTAAGCGGCGTGCGATGGAGCAGTTGTTCAATGGCCAGTCGATGCCGGCCACCGTGGATGACACAGGCCGCATCGTATTACCCGCCAAATTGCGCAAGAAAATCGGCATTGAGGGCGAAGCTTATTTTATGGCTATGGGCGATACCTTTCAAATCTGGAAGCCCGAAACCTACAAGGCCAAACACGGTGAGGTGGAAGATTTGCTTGATAGTCTTCCAGAAGGTTCGGAGTGGACCCTTCTTGATGACGAGGAAGGTGTCTAAGCAATGCCTCCAGCTGCCCGCGCGCAAGGCGACACGCCTCATATCCCGGTTCTTTTGGATGCTATACTCGAAGCGTGCGCGCCTTTGGGCGGAACCTGGTTGGACGGCACGTTTGGTGCGGGTGGATATGCAAAAGGGCTTTTGGCAGCGGGTGTTGATCGCGTGATTGGCGTTGATCGTGATCCGATCGTTTTTGACATGGCTGCGGACTGGGCAGGCGAATATGGCGATCGTCTTAAGCTTGTTGAGGGGACATTTTCCCACTTAGATCAGTATGTTGATGCGCCACTTTCTGGCGTGGTTTTAGACCTTGGCGTCTCATCTATGCAGCTTGATCAGGCCGAGCGCGGGTTCTCTTTCATGGGCGATGGCCCCTTAGATATGCGGATGAGCCAAAGCGGGCTTTCTGCGGCTGATCTGGTCTCTGATGCGTCTGAAGCCGTGCTGGCTGACATTTTTTATCACTACGGTGAAGAGCGCGCGTCGCGCCGGATTGCCTCTGCGATTGTGCGCAAGCGCGCGGATGCGCCAATTGAAACGACCGCTGCTTTGGTGAAAATCATCGAGGGCGTTTTGCCGCGCCCCAAGCCCGGTCAAAGCCATCCTGCGACGCGAACATTCCAAGCGTTGCGTATAGCGGTGAACGACGAATTTGGCCAATTGGTTGAAGGGCTTGAAGCGGCAGAGCGCGCTTTGGCACCCGGTGGTTGGCTGGCCGTGGTGAGTTTCCACTCGCTGGAAGACCGGATCATCAAACGCTTTTTTCAGGCTCGTTCGGGGAAAACCGGTGGCGGTAGCCGTTATGCACCCGAAGTGGTTGCTGATGCGCCGCGCTTTGAGGCGCGCAACAAAGCGATCCCGCCGAATGAAGCTGAAGTAAGCAGAAATCCGCGCGCGCGCTCAGCCAAGTTGCGCGTCGGGCGGCGAACAGATACGCCCGCGAGCGCGGTGGATCGAACAAAACTCGGAATGCCAAAAGTGGTGGTTATGTCATGAAATCAGTCTTCTACGTTGTCAGCGCATTGGCCGTTATGGCCCTCGCCGTTTGGGCTTACCGGCAGAATTACGAAACCCAAGCCAGCCTGCGCGAAGTCAAAGAGCTGCGTGCCGAAATCGCTGATTTGCGTGAACGGGCCGGCGTCTTGCGCGCGGAATGGGCCTATCTTAATCGTCCCGAAAGACTGGCTGATTTGGCTGATCTGAACTTTGATAGCCTTGGTCTTTTGCCACTGCGTCCCGATCACTTTGGCGCGATTGATCAGATCACCTATCCTGTTGAAAACACGGTCGAAGTCATGGATCGCGAGGTGTCTGAATGACACGCGCGCCGCTTCGCCCTCTTGCCCGTATTTTGGCCGCGCGTCGCGATGGTGAAAACCCTGACGCGATTGAACGCGAGAACCTAGAGGCGCGCCACGAGTCCACACGCGATGTGGATCGTCAGCGCGCCGAGGGGCGGCTTTTGGTGTTGGGCGTGGTGTTTCTTTGCGCGTTTTGCATGGTCGGGCTGAAGATGTCTTTCATTGCGGCTTCTGATCCGGCCGAGCCGCGCGCGGCGGCCAGTGGCGCGCAAATCGTGGCTGCGCGCGCCGACATTACGGATCGCAATGGCCGCTTGCTTGCGACGAACCTGACGACCCATTCGCTTTACGCGCAACCGCCGCAAATGATCGAGCCGCTGCGGGCCGCCAAAGCATTGGCCGAGATTTTCCCTGATCTGGACGAGGCCAAGTTGCAGCGTCAGTTCACCGGGAAACGCAAATTTATCTGGATCAAACGCCGGATCAGCCCCGAGCAACAACAAGCGGTGCACGACATTGGCGAACCGGGTCTGCTCTTTGGCCCACGCGAGATGCGCCTTTATCCCAACGGATCCTTGGCGGCGCATATTCTTGGCGGTGCTGGTTTCGGGCGCGAGGGTGTTTCTTCGGCCGAGGTTATTGGCGTTGCGGGCATTGAAAAGGCGCTGGACGAAGAATTGCGCGATCCTGGTCGCGGTGATGTGCCGTTGACGCTGTCGCTGGATTTGACCGTGCAGGCGGCGGTTGAGCGCGTCTTGGAAGGTGGCATGCGGTTGATGAGTGCCAAAGGCGCCGCCGCCGTTTTGATGGATGTGCGCACAGGTGAAGTGATTTCGCTGGCCAGCTTGCCGGACTTTGATCCCAACGATCGCCCGCGTCCCCTAACGACCGGTGATCAGGCTGACAGTCCGCTGTTTAATCGCGCGGTGCAGGGGCTTTACGAACTTGGCTCGACCTTCAAGATTTTCACAACGGCGCAGGCAATCGACGAACGGTTGGTCAGCCGCACAACATGGATCGATACGACCGGGCCGCTGAAATGGGGCAAGCACCGTATTCGCGATCTGTTTGATCACGGCAAAGCGCTGACGGTTGAAGACGTGATTGTGGAATCCTCTAACATCGGCACGGCGCGCATCGCGATGATGATCGGGCCAGAGCGGCAGCAGGATTTCCTGCGCGGTCTTGGGCTTTTGACGCAGACCGGGATTGAGTTGATCGAAGCTCCGGGATCGCGTCCGTTGCTGCCAAAGAAATGGTCAGAAATCCAAGCAATGACAATATCTTACGGACATGGCATGTCGGCTTCGCCGCTGCATTTGGCCTCTGCTTACGCAACCCTTGTAAACGGGGGAACCAAGGTTACACCGACGCTTCTTAAGCGTGACGAGCCGGAAGCGGGCGCGCAGGTCTTGAGTGCCAACACGAGCAAGCAGATGCGCGAGTTTTTGCGCGCAGTTGTGACACGCGGCACCGCGACACTTGGTGAAGTGGCGGGCTATCAGGTGGCAGGCAAAACCGGCACGGCTGACAAGCCTAAGCCCCAAGGCGGGTATTACGACGACAAAGTTATCGCGACTTTTGCCAGCGTCTTTCCCGCAGATGATCCGGCCTACGTGTTGGTTGTCAGCTTGGACGAGCCGGTTGAGACCAGCGGGCGCGAACCACGTCGTACAGCCGGTTGGACAGCGGTGCCCGTCGCAGCAGAAGTGATCCGCCGCATTGCGCCACTATTGGGGCTTGCACCGGATGTTGAACAAGGTCCGGCAACAGGTGTAACACTGGCGCGCAATTGAGTGGCGATAAGGCGAGGCTTTTTTCATGCAAACCCAAGCAAGAACACGGACATTGGCCGAGCTTGGGTTGACGGCGAAGTCCCCAAAAGATGTGCGGATTACTGGCCTTTCAGTCGACAGCCGTGATGTGAAGGCGGGACATTTGTTTGCCGCGTTGCCGGGCACCAAGGTGCATGGCGGGGAGTTCATTCAATACGCTTTGCGGATGAAAGCCGCCGCCATTTTGACCGACCCCGAAGGTGCCGCGATTGCTGCTGAAGATTTGGCCGAAAGCGATGCGGCCTTGGTGGTGGTTGAGGACCCGCGCGAAGCTTTGGCCTTTAGCGCAGCCCTTTGGTTTGAAGCGCAGCCCGAAGTACAGGTCGCGATCACCGGCACCAATGGCAAGACGTCTGTGGCAACGTTCACGCGTCAGCTTTGGGTGGAAATGGGGGCCGAGGCCGTCAACATCGGCACAACGGGGATTGAGGGTGCATTCACCGCTCCGCTTCAACACACGACGCCTGAGCCAATTACTTTGCACGCTGCGTTGG
Source organism: Paracoccaceae bacterium (assembly GCA_039942715.1). Classification (GTDB taxonomy): domain Bacteria; phylum Pseudomonadota; class Alphaproteobacteria; order Rhodobacterales; family Rhodobacteraceae; genus JABDJX01. The sequence continues at coordinate 274,150 of JBDVBY010000006.1, read as the reverse complement.
CGCGATTGGCGGATGCCGGAATTACGCATGCAGCGATGGAGGCGTCGTCTCATGGGCTGGCACAGCGACGCGTTGATGCGGTGCGTCTTCAGGCGGCGGGTTTTACCAACCTTAGTCAGGATCACTTGGACTATCACGCTGATTTTGAGGAATATTTTGAAGCCAAAGCCGGTTTGTTCACGCGGGTCCTGAGCGAAGATGGCATTGCTGTCATCAACATCGACGATCCGTGGGGGCCACGCATGGCCGAGGTTGCTGATGCGCGTGGGCAGGATGTTTTGACTGTGGGGCGCGATGATGCGGCGTTGTTGCGGATACGCGGGCAGCGCTTTGATGCGACAGGCCAAGAGTTGCGCTTTGAGTGGGGTGGCAAAATTCGCCAGGCACGCCTTGGGTTGATAGGTGGGTTTCAGGCGGAAAACGCGTTGATGGCCGCCGGACTTTGTATTGCGACCGGGGCTGATGCGGACGAGGTGTTTGACACGCTGCACATGCTGGAAACCGTGCGGGGGCGTATGCAACTGGCAGCTAGACGCGACAATCAGGCGACGGTTTTTGTCGATTATGCCCACACGCCCGAGGCTTTGGCGACAGCACTCAAGGCGCTTCGCCCGCATGTTTTAGGCCGTTTGGTTGTGGCCTTTGGTGCAGGCGGTGATCGTGACAAAGGCAAGCGTCCTTTGATGGGGCGTGCGGCAGCAGACTATGCTGATCAGGTGTTTATTACGGATGACAATCCGCGCTCTGAAGACCCGGATGTGATCAGGGCCGAGGTGCTGGCAGGCACGCGCAAAGGGGCGGCGGATGTGTCCGAAGTTGGGGATCGTGCCGAGGCGATTTTGCGCGGCGTGGATGCGCTTTCTCCGGGTGATACGCTTTTGATTGCGGGCAAAGGGCATGAAACGGGGCAAGTTATCGGGGATGCGGTTCTGCCATTTGATGATGTGGAACAGGCAAGCGTCGCCGTAGCAGCGCTTGATGGCAAGGGATTATGAGCGCGCTTTGGACGTCTGACGAAGCGATGGCGGCGACGGGTGGAAAAGCCCAAGGGCCAAAGTGGCGTGCAAAGGGCGTGTCGATTGATACGCGCACGATTGAGCCGGGCGATCTTTTCGTGGCTTTAAAAGCCGAGCGTGATGGGCATGATTTTGTTGCGTCCGCCTTGGAAAAGGGTGCGGCTGCTGCATTGGTGTCGCGCATCCCCGACGGAATTGGGCCGGATGCGCCGTTGTTGATCGTCAACGATGTTTTGAGTGGTTTGGAGCAACTCGGCATTGCCGCCCGCGCCCGCACAAAGGCGCGCATTGTCGCGATTACCGGCTCTGCGGGCAAGACGTCGACCAAGGAAATGCTGGGCTATGTTCTTGCTCATCAAGGCAAGACGCATATTGCGCAGGCCAGTTACAACAATCACTGGGGCGTGCCGCTAACGCTGGCGCGGATGCCGCGCGATGCGGAATTCGCGGTGATTGAGATTGGAATGAACGCGCCTGGCGAGATTGCTCCGCTGGCGCGCATGACTCGGCCGCACATCGCAGTGATCACCACAGTGGCGCCCGCACATTTGGCGGCGTTTGAAAACGTGGATGGTATCGCAACGGAAAAAGCGGCTATATTTGAGGGGCTTGAGCCCGATGGCGTCGCCTTGTTCAACGCGGATGTGAACACAGCGCCGATCCTGAACGCGACAGCGAAAGAACACGCCGCGCGTCGCATTGGCTTTGGCGAAAATGGCGATGCGGCCTTGCGCGCCGACAAGATCATTCTGACGGCGGACACAAGCGTGGTTGAAGGACATTTCTCGGGCACACCGTTTTTGTTCAAAGTCGGCGCACCGGGGCGCCATTTTGCGATGAACGCTTTGGCGGTTTACGGCGTGGCGGCATTAGTTGGCGCTGACACCGGCGTTGCGGGCTGTGATCTTGCCACATGGCGCGCTCCGGCGGGGCGGGGACGCCGGCAACGGATCGTGCTGGACCCGGTTGAGGATTTCTCAATCCAATTGATAGATGATGCGTTCAATGCCAATCCAGCATCTTTAGCGGCTGCGTTGGAGGTTTTGGCAACCATTGAACCAGAGACTGGGCAGGGCCGCATAATGCAAGGGCGTCGCATCGCAATTTTGGGCGATATGCTGGAGTTGGGTGCGGATGAAGCCACGCTTCATGCAGCTGTTGCCGGCCTGCCGACTTTGGCGTCAGTTGACCGCGTTGACTGTGTTGGCCCGCGGATGCGCGCGCTTTTCGATGCATTGCCATCCGAAAAACGGGGTCGCGCTGTGGACACTGCGGAAGAATTGGTGAAGGACGCTCATCGATTGATCGACGCGGGCGATGTTGTGCTGGTTAAGGGATCAAAGGGGTCACGGGTAAGTCTTTTGGTTGACGCATTGCGCAACCTTGAAAAGACAACAGAAGAAGGATTGCAGTAACCATGCTGTACTTGTTGACGACTTTTTCCGATGGCGGTGGTTTCTTCAATCTTTTCAGATATATCACTTTCCGCGCAGGCGGCGCGTTCTTCACCGCTCTGCTGTTTGGGTTTCTCTTTGGCCCACCACTGATCAACCTTTTGCGCAAACGTCAAAAGCACGGACAACCGATCCGCGAGGATGGTCCGGAAAGCCACAAGATCGACAAAGCGGGCACCCCGACGATGGGCGGCGTGCTGATCCTTGGGGCTGTGATCACCTCTTCTGTTTTGTGGGCGCGACCGGATGTTGGGTTTGTTTGGTTGATCCTCTTTGTCACGTTGTCCTTCGGCTTGATCGGATTTTCCGATGACTATCAGAAGGTTACCAAGAACAGCCATGCAGGTGTGTCTGGCAAAGTGCGGCTTTTGGCTGGATTTGTGATTGCGGCAATCGCGGCTTATTGGGCCACGATGCTGCATCCCGAAGATCTTCGCAATCAACTGGCGATTCCGGTCACCAGCGGGCTTTGGTACATGGGCTTTTTATTCATGCCTTTTGCGATGATCGTCATCGTTGGGTCTGCCAATGCGGTCAATCTGACCGATGGTTTGGACGGGCTCGCTATTATGCCTGTGATGATCGCAGCGGGCACTTTGGGCATCATCGCCTATTTCGTGGGCCGCGTTGATTTCTCGTCTGAGTTGGGTCTTACCTATGTGCCGGGCACGGGGGAAATCCTGATCTTTGTCGCGGCTCTGATCGGCGGAGGCCTTGGGTTCTTGTGGTACAACGCACCTCCGGCGGCTGTGTTTATGGGTGACACCGGATCGCTTGCTTTGGGTGGTGCGTTGGGTGCAATCGCTGTGGCGACCAAGCACGAGATCGTTCTGGCCGTTGTCGGCGGTTTGTTCGTGGTAGAAGCGCTAAGTGTGATCATTCAGGTTGCTTACTTTAAAGCTACCGGCAAACGCGTGTTCCTGATGGCCCCGATCCATCACCACTTTGAAAAGCGCGGCTGGGCCGAAAGCCAGATCGTGATCCGCTTCTGGATCATAGCGCTCATCTTGGCTCTGATCGGGTTGGCGACGCTGAAGGTGCGCTAGTTGGCGTCACCGTCGAACTCAATCTTAATGTCATCGCCGCGCAGCAATCGAAAAAGCGTCCAAGCGGCGAAAAACCACGCTGGTATCGCAACGACGAGCCAAAGCATTAGAAGGGTGTAACCAACTTCGCCTTGGCTCATAGACAGCCATGTGTGGCCCGCAACATAAATGCCTAAAGTCCAAATACAGAGCCAAAACGTCAGAAACGCGATGCCAGCAAGACGTCTTTTGAGAGTGAGCTTTTCCGGAAGGGCGTCATCAGTTGCCACGGGTTTGAGCTTGGGTGACGCGACATCGTCAAAGGTCTGGCCATAAAGGCGTTTCTTTTTCGAGCGTTTGAAATGAACATACGCCACCAAAGCCGCAAAAAGACCTAACAAAAGGATCACTTGATCAACGCGCATCAATCTCACCGTTTGCGCCCACATGTCCATCATGCAAGCCACAGCCACAGCCACTGCATCAAGTCTTTTGGCCCAAGGTATTGGCAAATCGGAAATGTTTGCGGCAATTCTCACACCCTTTGTGCGCTCAGATGCTCCAACACCTTGCTGTGCACGCACAGCTAGGGCAAATTCGCGCCAAAGAAACACGAGGGACCCACGATGGGATTTTTACTGCGCTGGCTTTTCGCCTTTGTCCTTTTGGCGATTACGTACAATCCGACGTCGTTCAACTATGCCCGCTGGGCTAACCAGAACTGGGAGACGTCCTTGCCGCTGATCGTTCTTGGCGGATTGGTTTTGGTGGTGATCTACGTCGTCTTCCTTACAGCCGTTTTTCGCGGCATTGGACGTCTTGGTGTGATCCTGATCTTGGCTGTCTTCGCCGCCTTCGTTTGGGTGATGTACGATTTCGGCTGGCTCAGTCTTGATAACCCCTCAGCCCTGACATGGATCGCACTTATTGCGCTGTCGGTGGTGCTGGCCATTGGCATGTATTGGGGCATCTTGTGGCGCCGCATTTCAGGTCAGATCGAAGCAGACGACGAGTCCGGCCTGTGATCCCAGCTGCAAGCGTTAAGGGGCAGCGCATTGTTGTTCTTGGACTTGGGCGTTCTGGTCTGTCTGCCGCGCATTCGCTGAACGCAGGTGGTGCACAGGCGCTTTGTTGGGATGACGGCGATGCGGCGCGTGTGAACGCCGAAGCGCAAGGTCTGACACTCCATGACCTGTCGCGTCGCGAGGCGTGGGACGGCGTGGATGCGATGATCGTCAGCCCCGGCATCTCGCATCTTTACCCCGAACCCAACCAATGGGTGGCGCGCGCGGTGGCTGCGAATGTTCCAATCGACAATGACATCGGCATCTTCTTCCGCTCGGTCGCCACAAGCGATTGGGACAGCTTTGAAACCCCGCCAAAGGTCATCGCGATCACCGGATCTAATGGCAAATCAACAACCGCCGCCTTGTTGCACCATTGCTTGATCGAGGCGGGACGCGAAAGCCAGCTTGCCGGGAACATCGGACGCGGTGTCCTTGATATTGATCCGCCCGGTGATGGCGGCGTGGTCGTCCTCGAGCTTTCGTCTTACCAAACTGAACTGGCGCGCGCGCTGACACCAGACGTGGCCATTTTCACCAACCTCAGTCCTGACCATCTGGACCGTCACGGTGGTATGGGCGGATATTTTGCCGCCAAACGCCGGCTTTTTGCCGAAGGCGGCCCTGATCGCGCCGTGATCGGCGTGGACGAGATTGAGGGGCGCTATCTTGCCAATCAGTTGTCCGAAGGGCAGGGCGATGACCGCGTTATTCGCATTGCAAAAGCCAAGCTTGAAGGTCCCGGCTGGAGCGTGACTACACGCAAAGGATTTCTGACGGAACACCGGAAGACCCGTCAAATCGCCTCGGTTGATTTGCGAGGCGTTAAGGGGCTGCCCGGTGCACATAATCACCAAAACGCTTGTGCTGCCTGGGGTGCGCTGCGATCGATAGGTCTTGCGCCCAAGGTGATTGAACAGGCGCTGCACAGCTTTCAAGGTCTGCCTCATCGCAGCCAGATCATCGCAGAACAAGATGGCGTGGTTTACGTCAATGACAGTAAAGCGACGAATGTAGATGCTGCCGCCAAAGCGCTTTCTGCGTTCAAATCGATCCGCTGGATTGTGGGTGGGCAAATGAAAGACGGCGGTTTGGGCGCGTTAGAGCCGGCTCTCGAAAACGTAACCAAAGCCTACATCATTGGGCGGCAAGCTGATGAGATTGCGCTGAATCTAAAGGAAACGCCCCATTCCGTCTGTCGCACTATGGCCATCGCGGTCGCCGAAGCCATGACCGAAGCTGAGAGTGGTGACACTGTCCTGCTCGCCCCGGCGGGAGCAAGTTTTGATCAGTATGATAATTTCGAAAGGCGCGGCGAAGACTTTACCAACGAGGTAAAGCGCTACCTTTAGCTAACGGCTCTTAAGTATCCTTGGGAGGCGAGGGGCATGGCCCCTCGCATATTGCGGCTTGGCGTAGTCAAGCAGCAATTAAAGAATACTTTGACCCGTCGACGCCCAGTCTTTCATGAACGCGTCCAAACCTTTGTCGGTTAAAACATGGTTGGCCATTTTCTTGATTACGTCCGGTGGCGCAGTTGCCACGTCAGCGCCAATCTTGGCCGCGTCCGACATGTGATTTGCCGAGCGGATAGACGCAGCCAGAATTTGCGTTTCAAACCCATAGTTGTCGTAAATCTCGCGAATGTCGGCGATCAATTCCATGCCATCGAGGTTCAGGTCGTCAAGTCGCCCGATGAACGGAGAGATAAACGTCGCCCCCGCTTTGGCGGCCAAAAGCGCTTGATTGGCAGTGAAGCACAGCGTCACGTTGACCATACGACCTTCATTTGTCAGCACGTTACACGCCTTTAAACCAGCCCATGTCAGCGGTACTTTGATCGCAATGTTATCAGCAATCTTGGCCAATTCGCGCCCTTCGGCAATCATGCCGTCAGCGTCAAGCGCAACCGTTTCCGCACTCACCGGGCCATCGGTGATGCCGCAAATCTCTTTGGTCACCTCTTTGATATCGCGGCCTGCTTTCATGATTAGCGAGGGGTTCGTGGTCACACCATCCACTATTCCAAGCTCGTTAAGCTCGCGAATGGCGTCAGTGTCGGCGGTGTCTACAAAGAATTTCATCGAGTTGTCCTCTGGCGTCGGGCGTTGATTTCGTGGCACTGATAGCGCAATCGCCCCGCGGGCTGAACCCTCAATCGCACGTCAGGAGTTTCTGCTATTCGTCACTTTGATGCAGGTACACTTATTTCGGTTCTTACGACCCAGCCACTGGATCGTGCGCTTGACTACAAGGCGCCCGAAGGCGGGTGCTTTGAGGGGGCTTTTGTCGAGGTGCCTTTGGGACCGCGCAAAGTACTTGGTGTTGTCTGGGGGGAAGGCGAAGGGGGATACGATCTTAAAAAGGTCCGTGCGGTGATCCGTGTGCTTGATGCCGTGCCGATGCGCGAACAGATGCGCGGCTTTTTGATGCGCGCGGCCGAATACACGCTGACCCCGATGCCTGCGATGTTGCGCCTTGCAACGCGTTCGCCGGGCTTGGGTGATCCGCCTTCAATGCGAAAGATTTATCGGCGCGGCACAACAGAGGCGCCAGATCGTTGGACCGATGCACGGCGCAAGGTTGTCGCCGTTTTGGACGAGTTTGGCGGACTGGCCTTTACTTTGAAAGAGGTCGCTGAACAGGCGGGTGTTTCAAGCTCTGTGGTCAAAGGGTTGGTCACGCAAGGCGTTGTTTCAGAGGAGGAAAGCCAGCGCGACTTGCCGTATCCTAGGCTTGATCCGGGGCAAAGCGCCTTTGATCTGACGCACGAGCAAACCGCGGCAGCCGAGGCATTGAAAGCCGGTGTTGCCAGCCGCGCCTATGGGACGACCTTGCTGAAGGGCGTGACTGGATCGGGCAAAACTGAGGTCTATCTTGAGGCTGTCGCGGCTTGTCTTGAGGCCGGACGCCAAGCACTTGTGCTCTTGCCTGAAATCGCGCTGACGGCCGAGTTTTTGACTCGTGTAGAGGCGCGGTTTGGTGCGCGCCCGGTTGAATGGCACTCGGGCGTCACGATGACCGAGCGGCGGCGTGCTTGGAAAATGGTGGCAGAAGGCTCGGCTCAACTGGTTGTTGGCGCGCGTTCGGCGCTGTTTTTGCCGTTCAATGATCTTGGGCTGATCGTCGTCGATGAAGAACATGATACGTCCTACAAACAAGAAGACGGCGTTCTTTATAATGCCCGCGATATGGCCGTGCTGCGCGCCTCGCTGGCCAAAGCACAGGTGGTTTTGGCCTCTGCTACACCGTCGCTTGAAAGCTGGGCCAATGCCGAGGCGGGCAAATACAACCGCGTCACACTCACCTCGCGCTTTGGCGACGCGGTTTTGCCGGAAATGCGCGCGATTGATATGCGCGCCGAAAGTCTGCCGTCGAACCGGTGGATTTCCGATACATTGGCGCGCGCGGTGCAAACACGGATTGAGAACGGAGAGCAGGCGCTTTTGTTCCTTAACCGACGAGGCTATGCGCCGGTCACGATTTGTCGCGCTTGCGGGCATCAGATTGGTTGTGATCATTGCGATGCACGCATGGTCGAGCATCGATTTCAAAAACGCCTGATGTGCCATCAGTGCGGGGAGACGAAACCGATCCCCGCACAGTGTCCGTCGTGTGAAGCAGAGGATCGTCTTGCGCCTGTGGGGCCAGGGATTGAGCGGATGGCCGAAGAGGTCAGCGCGCTTTTTCCCGACGCCAAGGTTGAAGTGCTTTCGTCGGATTTGTTTGGTTCGGCGCGTGCACTCAAAGCCCGGATTGAGGCGATTGCAGCGGGCGAGGCCGACATCATCATCGGGACGCAAATCGTTGCAAAGGGGCACAATTTTCCGCTTTTGACGCTTGTTGGCGTGATTGACGCCGATCTTGGTTTGCAAGGCTCTGATCTGCGCGCCGCCGAGCGCACGTTTCAACTGATGCGTCAGGTGGCGGGGCGGGCGGGGCGCGCAGAAAAGCCAGGCACAGCGTTGATGCAGACGTTTCAACCCGAGCACCCTGTAATCCGCGCGATCCTTTCCGGGGACGAAGAAGACTTTTGGCGCGCCGAAGCCGAAGAACGTCGCCACGCTGGTGTGCCGCCTTATGGGCGTATGGCCGGGATTGTGTTGTCGTCACCCGATGTTCAGGCGGTGTTTGACGTTGGCAAGGCTTTGGCGCAACGCACAGACCCGCTTCGACGCATCGGCGCGCAGGTTTTCGGGCCAGCGGCGGCGCCAATTGCGCGCGTGCGCGGGCGTCACCGCGTGCGCTTGTTGATCAAAGCCGATAAAACCGCGCCATTGCAGCCCGCGATTGCGGCTTGGGTTGCACAAATTCGACTTCCGGCGAATTTACGGCTTTCGGTTGATATTGATCCGCAGAGCTTTCTTTGATCTATCAGAAAATCTGACAGATACTCTCAAAACTATTCGTTTTTCTTACACATAAGGTGCGCTTAAATGTTGGTGTGTCCGAGGGTTTGCCTCGTCCAACACTTCAAAGGAGACGTCCAATGTCTGTTTATGCAAATGCAACGATTGCGCGCCGCTTTCCCGGTTTTGTCCTCCCAAAGCGGTCGCTTTCACACGAAATGAAAGCCGTTCTGGCGGGTGGCACTGTTTGGGCCGTATTGCTTGGTATTGTCGCGCTTCAAGAAGTCCCTGATGCGTACGACATGCAGTCGAGCACCAATTTGACTGCCTTGCAGATCGATTTGCCAGACGCAGACACGTCAGTGCCAGTGCGCCAACACTACTGAGTGCCAAGGGGGACGGTGATGCCAAAGCTGTAGATTGCATCAACGGTGTCACCATCCCCGGGCATGACGTTTACGAACAGATGCCGGTAGTGAAACTGAAGGCCTGCAAGCGGGACAAAATCACCAATGGCGTGGCGGATGTCATTACCGTTGCCCGGATAGTGCGCAAGGCCCGCAAAGGCTGCGACAGCTGAGGCCTTACCGCGATAAATGACCTTGGCTGCCGTGGCCGCAACAGAGCCGCGTCCATAAGAATTGCGAAATGCGCCCAACGACAGCACGACATCATTTGGCCTGTCCCAACTAAAGAAAAGGCCGGGGTTCACCTCTTCAAAATCACTCGAGGCTCCGGCGTGGTGAGAGCCAAGGTGGATTGCCATACGGTCTGGTCCGGCGCAAACCGGACCAGCCGCAATCACTAAAAAGAGAATAACTCGCAACATAAGCTGGGTTATGGCGCGCAATGCTTAACACTCCCTGTCATTTTTCTGGGCAATCCAGACAATTGAGCGTAAATCCCGGAACCATGCGCACCCAATCCTTAGCAGAAGCACGGACCGCTCCGATTTGGCGCAGGCCGATGACGTTGTTAGTGTTGATGGCAGCCGCGATGCCGCTTGCCTTCGCAACGTGGTCGGCTCTTTTGAACAACTTTGTCATTGAGCGCGCCGGATTTACCGGCGTTGAAATCGGCTGGTTGCATACGGTGCGCGAGATACCTGGGTTTTTTGCCATTGGCGTGATTGCCCTGCTTTATGTGATGCGCGAACAGGTTTTGGGCCTCGTCAGCCTGTTGCTGCTTGGGGTCGCAACAGCTGTGACGGCGTGGTTCCCGTCTTTTGGCGGGATATTGTTCGTGACGCTGTTTTCCTCGATCGGGTTTCATTATTTCGAGACGGTAAACCAATCTCTGCAGCTTCAATGGCTGCCAAAAGAACGCGCCCCACAAATGCTGGGCTGGATCGTTGCGGCAGGGTCGGGGGCGTCGCTTTTGTCATACAGTCTGCTTGTGGCGACGTGGGATGTGTTCAACCTCAGTTACAATACGGTTTATATGCTTGCGGGCGGTGCCTGCGCGTTGATTGCCACCTATTGCATGGTTGTGTTCCCACAGATCGAGGCGCCTGATCCGCAATTGAAAAAGATCATTCTGCGCCGACGTTATTGGCTTTATTATGCGCTTCAATTCATGTCCGGGGCGAGACGGCAGATATTTATCGTCTTTGCAGCGTTCATGATGGTTGAGCGGTTTGGTTTTGAAGTGCATGAATTAACGGCGCTTTTCATAATCAACTTTCTCGCCAATATGATCTTTGCGCCGCTGATGGGCCGCGCTGTCGGGTATTTTGGCGAGCGCCGCGCGCTGATGTTTGAGTATGTCGGGCTGATCTGCGTTTTTCTGGCCTATGGGGGAATTTATTTCTTCGGCTGGGGTGTGGCGCTGGCTGCTGCACTATATGTTTTGGATCACTTATTCTTTGCGCTGGCGATTGCGCTAAAGACGTATTTTCAAAAGATCGCAGACCCCGGCGATATCGCCCCCACTGCAGCGGTCGCATTCACGATCAACCATATTGCGGCGGTCTTTTTACCCGCGCTTTTAGGGTACTTGTGGATCGCAGCGCCTGAAGCGGTGTTTGGAGCAGCGGCGGGCATGGCGACAATTTCACTCTTGCTGGCTTTTTTGATCCCACGTCACCCGATGCCCGGAAACGAAACGATTTTCTCACGCAAAGTTGCGGCTCCTGCGGAGTAGAAAAACGCAGGCCTCGCTCCTATATCATGGGTATTGGAATTGGAGGCACAGATGTTCGGATTGTTCAAAAAAGCAGAGATGGTTGATGCAGCTGCGGCGATGGCGGGGCGCTCAGAGGCGATCCCGACGGCTGAGACACACTATGTGAGTGGACGCCCGCTGACGCTTGAGGTGCCTGAAGGCCACGAGGTGGTAATTTTCGGCATGGGCTGTTTCTGGGGCGTCGAGCGGATGTTCTGGAAACTGGACGGTGTTTATTTGACGATGGTGGGGTATGCGGCAGGCTTTACGCCCAATCCGACTTATCAAGAGGTGTGTTCGGGAAAGACCGGGCACAACGAGATCGTGCGCGTGGTTTATGATCCAAATGTGATTTCGTTCGAAGATCTCTTGCGTGTTTTCTGGGAAGGGCATGACCCGACTCAAGGAATGCGGCAGGGCAACGATGTTGGGACGCAATATCGCTCGGGTATTTACTATACCACCGACGCGCAGAAAGCGGCGGCTGAGGCGTCGCGCGATGTGTTTGCCAAGGCGCTAAGCGCGTCCGGGCTTGGAGCGATCACATCTGAGATTGTAGCGGCGCCAACGTTTTACTTTGCTGAAGACTATCACCAGCAGTATTTGGCCAAAAACCCGGCGGGTTATTGCGGGATTGGTGGAACCGGTGTGACCTGTCCGATTGGGACTGGTGTAACTGCTTAACTGGTTTCGCCGCGCTTTGCGCGCCGATCCACGGGGGCTTTGCCCCCGCACCCCCAGAGTATTTTTAAATAGATGAAGGTTGAAGCCGCGTGAGTGGCGAGATAGGCGCAGGCACATGACAACCTGGACGGCTTTGACAACACTGCGCAACCGTGGCCGCGCCGATGATTTGGGCGAGGCTTTGGAATTGCTCGACCCGACACCTACGGGAGTGGGTGTATTTGAGGTCGAGGATGGCTCGCAAACATGGGAAGTCGGCGCGTATTTTGTCGATAAGCCTGATGATGTTGCGCTGGCTTTGTTGGCGGCGGCGCATGATGCGTCCGCGTTTGCTGTTTCAGAAGTGCCGGACACGGATTGGGTGGCCCATGTGCGCCGCGAGTTGCCCCCTGTGGAGGCGGGGCGGTTCTTTGTATACGGCAGCCATGACGCTGCGCATGTGCCGGAAGGGCGGATTTCGCTGTTGATCGAAGCGGCGATGGCCTTTGGCACTGGGCATCATGGCACCACGCTTGGGTGTTTGCGCGCATTGGATCGTTTGGCAGATCAGAGATACGAAGCGGGGTCCGTGGCCGACATCGGCTGTGGCACGGCGGTTCTGGCGATGGCGGCGGCGCGGTATTGGCCGGATGCGCGCGTCGTGGCTTCGGATATTGATCCCGTGGCCGTGGATGTGGCGCGTGTCAATCTTGCGGCCAATGCGCTTGAAGATCGCGTGACCTGCGTGGAGGCTGTTGGCACGGACCATGAAGCGCTGGCAGGCCCCTTTGATCTGGTGTTCGCAAACATCCTTAAAGGCCCGCTGATATCGCTTGCACCTGACATCGCGCAGGTGACTGCAGCGGGTAGTGTTGTCATTTTAAGCGGATTGTTGACGACTCAGGCGGATGAGATAGTCGCGCACTATGCACAACAGGGCTTCAATCTTGAGCATCGCGCGGATATTGTTGAATGGTCTGCGCTGACTTTGCGGCGAATTCCCTAAAATCCTAGCGAATTGCAGCGTTTTTAAGATGTTACGCCTTAATGCTGCCATATTTTTTTTGAACATTGGATGCTGCCGGAAAGTCCCGGTGTGTAGGAGGCTGCCCAATGTCTGCGTCTCAGTTTGATGAGTTTGATCGGCGCATGCGCCGTATTAGTAAGCGGCAATCGAAATTGTCGCACGGTTATCGCACGTCCGTTAATTCCGACGGATTGGTCGTGGCCAAACCCGCCCGCAGGAGCTATCGAGGCACCCTGCGTGGCCTAGCTATTTTGATCATTGTGATGATCATTTTCAAAGGCGTTTTGCACGCGCAACTGGGCGCATCAGCCTATGAAGCCCGTGTGAATACTTTGAAATCAGGGTCCGTTGCTGAACAAGCCGGAGCCTGGGTCATGATCCCTGATCCCGTCACAGTCTGGATTTCAGACAAAGTTGGTTCCCTCGTGCGTTAAAGCAAGCCCCTCAACGCCGTCAGGCATTGATCTTGTTGCATGAAAAAAGGCCGTGTCGTAGCAACCGACACGGCCTTCTTTCGTTTGTACCCAAGAGTATTTAGAAGCGTCCTTTGAGGGCAACGCTTTCAATGTCGGTGCGTGCCAGACCGATGTCTGCAAGTTCGTAATCCGACAGCTTGTTCAGTGCGGCACGCGTGCGGCGTGCTTGGTCCCAGGCATTTATGGAAGATACCATTGATGCGAAGAGGTCTTGGGCGCCGGTCATCGCGTTGGCGGACCGGGCATTTGCGTAGTTCGTATATGCCATTTGCGTATTCCTAAGAGCTAAAGTGTTGTTCGATGAGTCGCATTTAGAAGCCGATTGTGGCGGCCGCAAGACACGGCGCAGCATGTCCGCTATGACCTGGGCGCATGGCTTGGCGTCCTTGGTTAAGCGTCTGTTAAAAATGAGGTAAATTTGGTTTTAGGCGGATCTATTACTATGACTTCAACAAAACTTGAGGGTGTGTTAGTCGTTAAAATTCTTGGAAGATGTTCGCGTTTCGTGCTACTTCGGGGAAAAGGAAGCGTGACAGGCTGAGTTTCGGCTGGAACACGCCGCAGAAAGGTGTCGAGCAGGCACCCGGAACGGGAGCGAGAATGGGCAAGACGATCATCACTTGTGCTATCACCGGGGGCATCCATACGCCGACCATGTCGGACGCGTTGCCAGTCACGCCCGATGCCATTTTTGAGCAGGCGCGCGATGCAGCAAACGCGGGTGCCACGATCCTTCATTTGCATGCGCGAAACCCTCAGGACGGCGCGCCCTCAGGAGAGGTGGCGCATTTTGAGAGCTACCTGCCGCGCCTTAAGGGGGAAACGAACGCTGTTTTGAACCTAACCACAGGTGGTGCGCCAACGATGAGCGTTGAAGAGCGTTTGAAAGCCGCGTTGCATTTTTCGCCTGAGATGTGCTCGATCAACATGGGATCGATGAACTTTGCGCTGCACACTTTGGCGGATCGTTACGAGGCTTATAAGGAAGCGTGGGAAGAACCTTACTTGCGCTCGACCGAAGACAACGTGTTTCGCAATACATTTGCAGACATTCGCCAGATCGCTGGATTGCTGAGCGGGGAGGAGCATCGCATTCGTTTTGAGCATGAATGCTATGATGTGGGCCATCTCTACAATCTGAAATTCTGCATTGACCAGGGGTTCTTTAAGGGGCCGGTGTTTTTGCAGTTTGTGATGGGAGTGACGGGCGGAATTGGTGCGGATATCGACAATCTGGTGTTTATGAAGAAAACCGCCGACAAGCTTTTGGGTGAAAATTTTCAGTGGTCCGTTTTGGCGGCTGGTGGGCAGCAGATGAAGTTGGCTGCTGTCGCCGCACAAATGGGTGGCCATGTGCGGGTTGGATTGGAGGACTCGCTTTATATTGAACGCGGGGTACTTGCGACGTCCAACGCGCAGCAGGTGAAAAAGATACGTGAGATTTTGGAGCAGCAAGGCAATTCGGTGGCAAGCCCAGATGAGGCGCGCGCGCTTTTGGGGCTTAAAGGAGCGGATCAGACATGCGTGTGATGGGACTTGATCCGGGCCTGCGCGCCATGGGCTGGGGGGTTGTGGATGTGAGCGGCCCTAAGCTTGTGCATGTGGCCAATGGGATTTGTAAGACAGGAACGGGGCCTTTGGGACCGCGCTTGGTGTCGTTGTTTGAGGATTTGAGCGCAGTTTGGGAACGGTTTGCGCCCGAGGCGGCAGCTGTCGAGCAGACGTTTGTCAACAAGGATGGGGCGGGGACGCTCAAGCTTGGCCAAGCGCGCGGGATTGCAATGCTGGTGCCGGCGCGTGCGGGCATTGATGTTGGAGAGTACGCACCCAATGCGGTGAAGAAGGCCGTTGTTGGCGTTGGGCATGCAGATAAAAAACAAGTGGAGCATATGGTGCGGATGCAATTGCCGGGTGTTGAGATTGCGGGCGCGGATGCGGCGGATGCTTTGGCGATTGCGATTTGTCACGCGCATATGTGTCAAACACATGCGCGGTTGCGGACGGCTTTGGCATGATCGGGAAACTTACGGGGCGCATTGATGCACGCGGGTTGGATCACGTTTTGCTTGATGTGGGCGGTGTTGGATATGTGGTGCATGTGAGCGAGCGGACCTTGGCGGCTTTGCCGGGTGTGGGCGAGGCGGCAGCACTTCATACAGAGCTTTTGGTGCGTGAAGATTTGCTGCAGCTGTTTGGGTTCACCTCAATGGTCGAAAAAGAATGGCATCGTCTTTTGATGGGCGTTCAGGGTATCGGGGCCAAGGCATCGATGGCTATTCTGGGCACGTTGGGGCCGGATGGTGTTGGGCGGGCAATTGCTTTGGGCGATTGGTCAGCTGTGAAAGCAGCGCCCGGTGTGGGGCCGAAGATCGCGCAGCGGGTGGTACTTGAGCTGAAGGGCAAAGCGCCAACAATGATGGCGATGACGGACGCGCCTTTAGCGGCAGTGATTGACGATGGCGCGGTGATTGAGCCAGTGGCTGTTGCCGCCCCGCCGGGTGGTGGTGCGCAAGCTGAAGCGTTGTCTGCCTTGCAGAACCTTGGGTATGGGCCGAGCGAAGCGGCGTCGTCTGTGGCGCAAGCGGCGGGCGCGCAGGAGGGGGCGGATGTGTCTGTCCTGATCCGCGAGGCGTTGAAACTTTTGGCGCCTAAGGGATGAGTTCTTTTACACAGTTATTGCGACCGCTTAGCGGTCGCTCAACTGGAGGGGCGCAGCCCCTCCAGACCTCCCCGGCATATTTTTGGACCGATGAAGGAGGGGTGATGTGAGCGACCCCGATCCTGATCTGAGGCCAGAGGCGCGCGCAGGCGACGCGGACCGGGCTTTGCGTCCGCAGACGTTGGATGCATTTGTCGGCCAAGCTGAGGCGCGCGCGAACCTCGCGGTGTTTATTGAAAGCGCCAAGCGGCGTGGTGAGGCGATGGATCACACGCTGTTCCATGGTCCCCCTGGATTGGGCAAGACGACGCTTGCACAGATTATTGCGCGCGAGTTGGGGGTGAATTTTCGTATGACCTCTGGGCCTGTTTTGGCCAAGGCAGGGGATTTAGCTGCGATCCTGACCAATCTTGAGGCGCGCGATGTGTTGTTTATTGATGAGATTCATCGTCTGAACCCGGTTGTAGAAGAGGTACTTTACCCGGCACTTGAGGATTTTGAGCTTGATTTGGTGATTGGCGAAGGGCCGGCGGCGCGCACGGTGCGCATTGAATTACAGCCCTTTACGCTTGTCGGCGCGACGACGCGGCTTGGGCTTTTGACGACGCCTTTGCGTGACCGCTTTGGGATCCCGACGCGGTTGCAGTTTTATACCGAAGATGAGCTGTTTGAGATTGTCACGCGTGGCGCGCGGCTTTTGGGCATATCTGCCGATGACGGTGGCGCGCGCGAGATTGCCAAGCGCGCGCGCGGTACGCCGCGGATTGCCGGGCGATTGTTGCGTCGTGTGGTGGATTTTGCGCTTGTCGAAGGCGATGGGCGGTTGACGCAAGACTTGGCGGACAATGCGCTGACACGGCTTGGGGTTGATGTGCTGGGCCTTGATGGGGCGGATCGTCGTTACCTGTCGCTGATTGCCGAGAACTATCAGGGAGGGCCGGTTGGTGTTGAGACTTTGGCCGCAGCACTTTCCGAAGCGCGTGATGCGATTGAAGAGGTGATTGAGCCTTATTTGTTGCAGCAGGGTTTAATTCAGCGCACGCCGCGCGGACGGATGCTGGCGGCTAAAGCGTGGGCGCATCTGGGGATGGCTGCGCCCAAAGGCCCGGAGCAAAGCGACTTGTTTTGAGTGTGGAGCCTCCGGCGGGAGTATTTTGGAATAGATGAAGCTTGGGGTTTTCTTGCGCAGACATGCGCGGTAGCGAGTCACTATGGATGCTGATCAAATTGAGACATTGTTTGTCGGGCCCCAGGGCTATCGGTTTGCCCGTTGGGGGCGCCCAATCGTGCCGATTGTCTTTGGTGTTGAAGATGAGACGCTTCAAACCTTGAAAGGGGCAATTGAAGCCGTTGTTGCTTTGGCAGGCCACAAGATGGCGGAAACAGACCCTGAGCTTGGCGCGAACCTGCTTTTCTTTTTCTTTCGTGACTGGGACGAGTTGGTCGACGTAAAGGATCTGGATCAGGTGATCCCTGATTTGGGCAAGCTTTTGGAACGGCTTAAGGCCGCAGATGCCAATAGCTATCGGCTATTTCGATTTGACGAAGCCGGCGCGATCAAGGCGGCGTTCGTCTTTATGCGCGCTGACTCTGAGATGTTGTCTTTGCCGGCGGAGGACTTGGCGCTATCTGAGGCGGTGAAGATGATCCTGTTGTGGTCAGACGGGGCATTCAAGCCGCACGGACCATTGGCCAAAGCAGGGGACACAGTTGTGTTACGCCCGGATATTGCGGCGCTTATTGCGGCGGCTTACGATCCGGTGATGCCGTTGACGGCGGACGATAAAAGCCATGCATTGCGTTTGGCCGCGCGCGCGGGCGCGGCCTCTGCGTAGTCGTCCGGCTTTTCGTTTAGGTCTTGCGTGCACGCTTTCTGCGTGCCGCTCCGAGAATGCCAATGGCCGACACCAGCATCAATGATGCTGCAGGTAGCGGTACTTCGGTCACGCCCAAAACTTCGAAATTGGCCTCGTAGCCATAAAACCCGCAGAAACCATTTGGCAAACCTGCGGCCGGCGTGTTTGAATAACAAAATCCACCAGCGTTGTAGCCGACTGGGCCTTCGCTCAAGACTGCCACGGTATCATTGGTGAATACGGTTGATCCTATCGGCGCGTTTGAAAAGAAGTAAGCCAACGACCCCGCATCCGGGAACAGTGAGCCGGCTACATCCCAATCAGCGATCCTGGCTGTTCCAGCATCAAGATCGACTGTGGCCGTGGTGCGCTCGCCCGGAGCAAGGTCGGCAAAGAACCCGTCAGGCAGACGAAAATCATCCGGGTAACAGGCTTCATTGATGACACAGGTGTCAAACCCGCTTTGAAGCTCGAAGACGTTGTCGCTTTGAAAGAGCAGATCAAATGTATAGGTTGTGGCCTGAGCGGGCAGCGCGAAAACAAGTGCCAGGCAAGCAAATGCGTACTTCATAAGTTCTCTCCATAATAGAAGACCCCGGTTGGCGACAGTTTTATAAACGACAAATCGCCCGACAATGGGAAGTTTGTGAATATTAAGGGGCGATGTGTTAACGACACAAAATTCGGCAGGTTATTGCCTGCTGTTTGACGCGGGAAAGCAGAAAAGCGCGCGAGCGCAGTTATTTGCACATGAGGCGTTTTTTGGTTTGTCGATTTGATCGTCATGTTTTGCAACACTGGACGCGGTGCAATCCGTCGGGCAGTGTCCGCATATGTTTCACACGTTTGATCTGCGCATTTACTATGAAGACACCGATCTTGCAGGGATCGTCTATTACGCGAACTACCTGAAATTTATCGAACGGGCGCGCAGCGAGTGGGTGCGGAGTATCGGCTTGGATCAGACCAAACTGCGCGATGAGCAGGGGATCGTTTTTGCCGTGCGTCGCGTTGAGGCGGACTATCATGCCCCGGCAAAGTTTGATGATGTCGTGCAGGTTCAAACACGCTTGATCAAAGAGACGGGCGCACGAATTGTGCTTGGCCAGGATGTGATACGCGGAGACGATGTGCTGTTTGCCTCAAGTGTTACGCTAATCGCGTTGAGCCGTGATGGCACGCCTGCACGGCTTCCAGCGGATGTTCGCCAAAGCTTAAGCTGAAAAGCGCGACCATGTGCCTTTGCGTCGCGCTTGGCTTTCTTTCCCCTTGTTTGTAAGCTTCAAACAAACGAGGGACCCAACTTAATAATAACAACGGGTCATGTGAGAGAGCAGAGTTATGGAAACGGAAACCTTGGCGCTTGCGCAAGAGGTCGATTTCTCGGTGTGGGCGCTGTTTTTTAAAGCAACGCTGACCGTCAAAATCGTGATGATCATGCTGGTGGTGGCGTCCTTTTGGGGCTGGGCCACGATTTATAACAAACATCGCCAATACGCCCGCGCGCGCAAAGACAGCGCGCGCTTTGAAGAGGCGTTTTGGTCGGGTGAGCCGCTGGACGCGCTTTATGACAGTATTGGTGGGGAACCCACCGGGCGCTCAGAGCGGATATTCGTCGCCGGGATGACTGAGTGGCGGCGCTCTCATAAGCAAGATGGGCGCACAATTGGTGGCGCGCATATGCGGATTGATCGCTCGATGGATGTGGCGATTCAGAAAGAAGCTGAGGAGCTGGAGAAAGGCTTGCCTTTGCTGGCGACGATTGGCTCGACCGCGCCGTTTATCGGGCTTTTCGGTACGGTGATCGGAATTATGAACGCGTTTATCGAGATTGGGCAGCAGCAAAGCACCAACTTGGCTGTTGTGGCGCCGGGCATTGCCGAGGCGCTTTTGGCGACGGGTCTGGGTTTGTTGGCGGCGATCCCAGCGGTTATTTTCTATAACAAACTTTCGTCGGACAGTGATCGGATCATCTCGAATTACGAAAGCTTTTCTGATGAGTTTGCCACGATTCTGTCTCGCCAGCTGGACGCTGCCTGATGGGCGCGGGGACGCTGGACAGCGGTGGCGGGCAGGGGCGGCGCAGACGGCGTCGGCGCGCCAAGCCAATGTCTGAGATCAATGTGACACCTTTTGTTGATGTGATGATGGTGTTGTTGATCATCTTTATGGTGGCTGCTCCGTTACAGACGGTTGGGGTTCCGGTGGAATTACCCAAGACCGCCGCACCATCCTTGCCGAGCGAGCAGGAAGAGCCGCTGGCGGTAACGCTGACGGCGGATGGCATCACGATGATCCAAACGACCGAGGTGACGGACGATCAGATTGTGCCGCGCCTTCAGGCGATTTTGAGCGAACGAGACTCGGCCAAGGTGTTTTTGCGTGCTGATGGGGCCATTCCTTATGCGCGTGTGGTCACGATCATGGGTGCACTGAATGCGGCGGGCATTACCGACATTGGTTTGGTGACTGATACCGGCGGGCCCGCGCTTAACGGCGCTGTCGAAAACTGAGTGTGACATGCGCACCGGGTATGTCATCTCTGGCGCAGGGCACGCGGTTCTCATCGGGTTTGTGCTGTTTGGCGGATGGTTTCCGTCTGATCGGATCCCCGAAGTGAGCGTGTCTGAGGTGTCGGTGATCTCCGAGGCCGATTTTGCGGCTTTGGTTTTGCCAGGTGCCTCGCCTGAGGCGGAGACCGATGCGCCAGAGGTTGCGGCTCCGTCCGAGGATGCTGCCCCCGAAGCCCCGCAAGAAGACGCCGCACCTGCGATTTCTGAGCCGGAGCCTGTTGAGATTCCCGAGCCGCCGGATGCGCTGGACGTTGAAGTGCCAGAGCCGCCGACTGAAGCGGTTGTTGTCGATACAGCGCCGCCTGTTCCAGCGGCACCTTCGGATTTGGATGGCACAACTGTGGTACCTGATCAGCTTGCTGCGCCTGCGCCGCGTGTCGCACCCGTGCCGCAAGTGGCGCCTTTGCCTGATGTCGAGACCGCGCCAGAAGTGGTGCAGGAAACGACGCCTGATCCTGATGCTTTACCAGATGAGCAAGTTGAGCCCGAAGTGGCCGAAGCACCAGAGGCGGCGAGCGACCGCACAGTGACAGAGGCCGAAGAACAGCAAAACTACGCGCCTGCCAGTTCGATGCGTCCGCGTGCAAGGCCTTCGCGTCCTGTGCGTGTGGCAGAGCCTGATCCGGAACCGGAGCAAGAAACGCCGCGCGATGAACAGGCGGATGCGATTGCCGATGCTGTGGCTGAAGCCAATGATCAACCCGCCGAAACGGAAGCACCTGTACGGCGCGGCCCTCCTTTGACAGGTGGCGAGAAAGAAGCGCTGCGTGTCGCGGTGAGCAGTTGTTGGAACGTGGGCAGCCTGTCGACCGACGCACTTGGCACAACGGTTGTCGTTGGCGTTGAGATGGAGCAATCGGGCAAGCCGATTTCAGGCTCGATCAAGCTTGTGTCCTCGTCCGGAGGCTCGCAAAGTGGGCAACAACAGGCGTTTGAAGCCGCGCGCCGGGCAATTATCCGCTGTGGTGTGCGGGGTTTCCCTCTTCCGGTGGAAAAATACGACGAATGGCGCGATATCGAAATGACGTTTAACCCCGAAGGGATGCAGTTCCGATGAGAGTATTTTTGGCGATTGCCCTTGGCGCGATGATGACGCTGCCAGCAACGGCGCAAGACCGTTCCGGTCCTTTACGGATTGAAATCACCGAAGGCGTGATCGAACCTGTGCCAATCGCGGTGGCCCCCTTTATCGCAGAAACGCCAGCAGCAGCGGATTACGCACAACAGATCACCAATGTTGTTGCTTCTGATCTGACTGGCACAGGCCTGTTCCGGGACTTGCCGCGCGATGCTTACATCAGCCAGATCACTAGCTTTGGCGGCGATGTGGCCTATGCCGACTGGAAAGCGATCAATGCCGAGGCGCTGATCACCGGGGCGGTGACGCTGACGACGGATAATCAACTGGTGGTGAAGTTCCGCCTTTACGACATCTTCACGGGCGCGCCTTTGGGCGACGGTTTGCAGTTTGCGGGTAGCACAGGCTCATGGCGGCGCGTGGCGCATAAGGTGGCTGATCAGGTCTATTCGCGGATCACGGGTGAAGAAGGGTATTTCGACAGTCGTGTGGTTTACGTTGAAGAAACCGGGCCAAAGAACGCTCGCGCGAAACGACTGGCAATCATGGATTACGACGGGGCGAATGTTCAGTACTTGTCTGACAACAACTCCATCGTGCTCTCTCCACGCTTTTCGCCAACTGGAGACCGCGTGCTTTTTACCAGCTATGAAAGCGGCTTTCCGCAAATTTACGAACTCTCTGTTGGCTCTGCTTCCAAACGCGCATTGGGCCTTGATACCGCCTCGATGAGCTTTGCGCCGCGCTACGCGCCCAATGGTCAAACGGTGGTTTACTCGGAAAGCAGCGGTGGCAACACTGACCTCTATCGTCTTGATCTAGGCAGCAATAACCGCGTCCGGCTGACCAATGCACCGTCTATCGAAACCGCGCCGTCGTTTTCACCCAACGGCGATCAGATCGTGTTTGAAAGCGACCGCTCGGGCAGCCAGCAGCTTTATATTATGAGCGTGAATGGGGGCGAGCCGACGCGGATCAGCTTTGGACAAGGGCGTTATGGGACGCCCGTTTGGTCACCGCGGGGGGATTTCATCGCCTTTACCAAGCAGAATGCAGGACGCTTTCATATTGGCGTGATGCGCACGGATGGCAGCAACGAGCGGCTTTTGACGGCGTCTTTCCTAGATGAAGGTCCGACATGGGCACCAAACGGGCGGGTGTTGATGTTTACACGCGAAAGCGCAGGCGCCGAGGGGGAGCCTGCGCTGTTCAGCGTCGACATTTCAGGGCGCAATCTGAAACGCGTGTCGACATCCACGGCGGCGTCTGATCCGGCGTGGTCTCCGTTACTTCCTTAAGCGGCAGTGGCTTAAGCGGCTCTGGCAATGATGTCTGGCACCATCCCGCGCGCCTGCATGCGACGCAAAATACGCGCAAGAACGGCTTCGGGATTGGTGTCGTCTTCGCCAAGGCGCAGCACGTGGCTGGCGCGATCAAGGCCAAGGTCGCTTTGGGAGGCCCGCAGAACAAGGGTTCCTTGGATCGCGACCAAATGCGTCAGGTTCCAGGCAAGATCAGCGACCTCGCGCAAAATGATTTCGTCCCCGACAACCACAAATCGCGGTCCGGGCGCTTTTCCGTTAAGGGTGAAAAGGGGGACACGTGCCCCCAGTTCACTTACACGGTTACTGTTTATATCACTACACATTTGCATGAGAGCTACATAGTCATGCGTGCCGGTTAAAAAACTGGGAAAGGCGGGGCACAATTCCCCCGATTCCGTAACGTCATGGCTGAATTAGGGCGTTTTTTGCAGCCACCACACCTGTTCTGACGGGTAGCGGCGTGCCCAATCCGCGCTGACGTGCGGGAAATTCATAGTCTCTGTGTCGCTGGCGTAAAGCTCTCGATAGTCAGTGACCTGAAAGCCGATGTCCTTGAAAAGCGTGACCCATCCTTCAAAACTGCGGTTAAATTCCAACCCACCCGGGTCTGCTTCGGCGTCAGACCAATCAAAGCTGTCCATATCGCGGTACGGGCGGTGAAGGGTGAAATCGCAGGCAGCGCCGTTTAGCGGGGTTGCGAGCATGATTAAAGGGTGGCTGCCCAAAAACGCGAGCCGCCCGCTCGGGCGCAAAAGGCGATGAGCTTCGCGCAGCCAAACTTCTGGATCGCACCAGATGGCTGCGCCGTATTCTGACACAGCGAAATCAAAAGCAGCGTCGGGCAGGCCGGTTTCTTCGGCATCTCCTTCGATGAAGGTCACGTGCGCATCGTGTTGTTTTGCCAGCCGTTTCGCAGTTTCCAACTGACGGGGTGAAACATCTATCCCTGTTACGGTGGCACCGCGCCGCGCCATCCAGCCAGAGACATATCCGGTGCCGCACCCAAGCTCGACTGCGTCTATGCCTGTCATGTCGTCGGGCAAAAGTGGCGCGCGCTCATCCGGAGTTTTCCAAATCCCCCAACGCGGCACCTCAAGCGCCCAAAGCTCTTCACCCAAGGCGATCCAATCTTCGGCCATACCATCCCAATGGGCTTTGTTAATTGCAACGTGATCGCCGGTCATCGGATCCTCCGTTTCAAGCGCGATTGGCGTGACTTCGCCCGCGGGTGTAGGGCGTCAAATCGGCCCGTTTTCATTGCTGCAAACGAATGTTAAACTGATCGCAACGAGCAGACAAAACCTTAAAAAAATCAGGTGAGCGAAATGACAATTATGAAGACGGCAGCAATGCTTGCGACGCTAGCGCTTTTGGGCGCCTGTACCAATGCGGACCGCTTTGGCGCAGGATCAGGTGACGGCGCAGGAGCAAACGGTGGCTTGGCGGGATCGGTGAATGATCCGACGTCGCCTGCGTATTTTAACGCAACAATTGGCGACCGCGTGTTGTTCGCTGTGGATACGTCGACCGTCTCTCCATCGGGACAGGCCACTTTGGATGGCCAAGCTGATTGGTTGCTTCAGAACACGGCTTATTCGGCGCTGATCGAAGGTCATGCGGATGAGCAGGGGACCAGTGATTATAACTTGGCACTTGGGGCGCGTCGTGCGTCTGCGGTGCAGAACTATTTGATTTCACGCGGTGTTGCACCCAACCGGTTGCAAACAATCTCTTACGGCAAAGAGCGTCCCATCGAGATTTGTTCGGTTGAAAGCTGCTACATGCAAAACCGCCGCGCGGTGACTGTGATCACCGCAGGTGCCGGCATCTAGAAGGGGCTTCCCGATGCGTGTATTCTTGATCGCTGCACTTCTTTTCACAACGCCGGTGGCGGCCCAGGATCGGGCGGCCACATTGGCGGATATCCGGCAAGAGCTGACGGTGTTGTTTGTCGAGGTTCAAAAGCTAAAGCGCGAGCTGTCGACGACGGGCGGTGCGAATGTGAACCTGTCGGGCACCAACGCGCTTGATCGGATCAATTCGATGGAGTCCGAGCTGGCGCGGCTGACTCGGGCGACTGAAACGGTGACGAATCGGGTGGACTCGGTTGTGCGTGACGGCACCAACCGTGTGGGCGATCTGGAGTTTCGGCTTTGTGAGCTGGAAGCCAACTGCGACATCGGTACATTGGGCGAAACTCCGACGCTCGGCGGGGGCGCTTTGCCTCAGACGGCAAGCACCGGGGGTGGAGCGGCTGTTGGAACGAGTGTCGACGGTGGTGCAAGCACTGGCTTGGATGCGGGCGCCTTGGGGTCTGACGGCGTTGAGCTGGCATTTGCCGAGCGGCAGGATTTTGATCGCGCGAAGGCTGCGTTTGACGCGGGCAACTTTGAAGAGGCCGCAACGCAGTTTCAGAGCTTTACCGACACGTATCAAGGTGGGCCGCTATCCGGTCTTGCGCATTTGCTACGCGGTGAGGCACTGCAAAACCTGGGGCGAACGTCCTCGGCTGCGCGCGCTTATTTGGAAAGCTATTCCGGAACCCCGGATGGCCCGACGTCGCCGCTGGCTTTGTTGAAGCTCGGCCTGTCGCTAGATGGGCTGGGTCAGGCGTCAGAGGCGTGCATTACACTGGGTGAGGTCACAACGCGTTTTCCCAATACAGAACAATCGCTTGATGCGCAGGCTGCACGCGGTTCCATGGGCTGTTCGTGAGGCCCAACGCACCGCCGAAACTGACCCCTGATGCCAAGATCGCCGTCGCCGTTTCCGGTGGCAGCGACAGCATGGCCGTCCTTCATGCCATGGCGGGCCAGCGCGGTGGGAAAGGCCCCGAGAACCTCGAGGCAGTGACCGTTGATCACGGGTTGCGCGAAGAATCTGCACAGGAAGCCGCACGCGTGGGGGCATTTTGCGCTGAGCTTGGCGTCAAACACACCACGTTGACCTGGGGCACGTGGGACGGCGAGGGGAACCTGCAGGATGCCGCGCGCCGTGCGCGCTATCAGCTGATCGCTGATTGGGCGCTTGAAAATGGCATCGAAGGCGTTGTTTTGGGCCATACCAAAGATGATCTGGCCGAAACGTTCTTGATGCAGGTGTCGCGCAAAGCGGGTCTTGATGGGCTGACCAGCCTGCGCGAAGCGGTCGAAATGCATGGCGTCTGGTTTCACCGTCCGTTTTTGGGCGCGCGCCGTGCGGAATTGCAGGCTCTACTGCGCTCACAAGGCGTGGAGTGGAGTGACGATCCTTCTAATGAGGACGATGCCTTTGCTCGTGTTCGTATGCGCCGCGCGCTTGAAACCCTTGAAGAAACAGGCGTTTCTGCTGACGCAATCGAAGGCGTGGTGTCAAACCTGCGCTCGGTGCGCGAAAGCCTGAACCAGTTATTTGGTGTTTACGTGAGCCAGATGGTGCGGGAAGAAAACGGCGATCTGATCATCGCGGTACGCAATTACATGGGCATGCCGCCTGAGTTTCGCCGCATGTTTCTGATGCACGGCACCCATTGGGTCGCCGGAGGCGATTACCCGCCGCGTATGAGTTCTCTGAAGCAGCTTCCGGACATTTTGCCCAAAAAATTGGTACCCTTTACCTTTGGCGGCTGTTTGATTTTGAACTTTGCGGCCTTTCCGATTGATCGTCCTAGTATCGCTCAAGGGCCTGTGGATGCCGAAATGCGGATCACGCGCGAACATGAACCGGTTTCACAAGTGGAAACGCCGTTAGAGGACCTGTGGGACGGACGTTGGCGTCTGGAGGGTCCAAGCGATGAAAAGTTGCGCGTGCGTGCCTTGGGCGAGGCGATTAACCAGTGCCCGGATTGGCGTAACACAGGCATTCCGCGCCAATCGCTTCTGGCATCCCCATCGGTTTGGCACGAAAATACGTTAGTTTCCGCACCTTTAGCCGGATATTCCAACGGTTTTACCGCCAAAGCCACAGGGCGCGGCAATTTTAACGATTTCCTGTTATCCCGTTGAAGATTCCCGCCTGATTGCTATGTAGTACCGTAGCTTAAGCACAACGTCGTGCTGCCATCCTGTTTCTCCAAAGGAGCCTCCTTTGAATAACGCGCGCAATATCGCCTTTTGGGTCGTCTTGTTTCTGCTCATTCTGGCGCTTTTCAACCTGATTTCCGGTGGTCAATCGAATATGGCCACGTCGACCGTTCCCTACTCTGACTTTGTCGAGCGGGTCGAAGGCGGTGACGTCAGCAATGCCACAATCGACGGCGAGCGGATCGTGTTCCGCGGCGGAGATGGTCGTGATTACGTTACGATCCAGCCAGCAGCGGCCGAAACCACGCGGCTTCTGGTCGACAACGATGTGAATTTTGCGGCCAAGCCGCAGGAACAGTCAGGGTTTGTGACGATCTTGATGACGTTCTTGCCATTCTTGTTGCTGATCGGCGTGTGGATTTACTTCATGAACCGGATGCAAGGCGGTGGTCGCGGTGGCGCGATGGGCTTTGGAAAATCAAAAGCAAAGCTTCTGACCGAAAAGCAGGGGCGTGTGACGTTTGACGACGTGGCGGGCATTGATGAGGCCAAGGATGATCTGGAAGAGATCGTCGAATTCCTACGCAATCCTCAAAAGTTCTCGCGTCTTGGTGGTAAGATCCCAAAGGGTGCGCTTTTGGTGGGCCCTCCGGGTACTGGTAAAACGCTGCTTGCGCGTGCTGTTGCGGGTGAGGCGGGTGTGCCATTCTTCACGATTTCGGGCTCTGACTTTGTTGAGATGTTTGTCGGCGTCGGTGCAAGCCGAGTGCGCGACATGTTTGAACAGGCCAAAAAGAACGCGCCATGCATCGTGTTTATCGACGAGATCGACGCTGTTGGTCGCTCTCGTGGCGTTGGCTACGGCGGCGGTAACGACGAGCGCGAGCAGACGCTGAACCAGCTTTTGGTTGAGATGGATGGTTTTGAGGCCAATGAGGGCATCATTATCGTGGCTGCTACCAACCGTCCTGATGTGCTTGACCCAGCTCTTTTGCGCCCCGGTCGTTTTGACCGTCAGGTGCAGGTGCCAAATCCAGACATCAAAGGTCGTGAGAAAATCTTGGGCGTGCATGCGCGCAAAGTGCCTCTTGGCCCTGACGTTGACCTTCGCATTATCGCGCGTGGTTCTCCGGGTTTCTCAGGTGCTGATCTGGCGAACCTTGTGAACGAGGCGGCCTTGATGGCAGCGCGCGTTGGTCGTCGTTTTGTGACGATGGAAGATTTCGAGAACGCCAAGGATAAGGTCATGATGGGTGCCGAACGGCGGTCCATGGTGATGACCGAGGACGAGAAAAAACTGACCGCATATCACGAGGCGGGCCATGCGATTGTTGGCTTGAATGTGCCGCAGCATGATCCGATCCACAAAGCGACGATTATTCCGCGAGGTCGCGCACTTGGTCTTGTGATGTCTTTGCCTGAACGCGACCAGCTGTCTGTCACACTAACCAAGTACAAATCCAAAATCGCTATGGCGATGGGCGGACGCGTGGCCGAAGAGCTTATCTTTGGGCCTGAAAACGTGACCTCTGGTGCGTCTTCTGACATCCAGCAAGTCACGCGGATTGCCCGCGCGATGGTCACACAGTTTGGCTACGCCGAAGACCTTGGGTTTATCGACTATGCCAATGAGCAGCAGTCGCACCTTGGCGCTTATGGTGGCGGAACATCGCACTCTGAGGAAATGCAGAAGCGTATTGACCAACACGTCAAAGCACTAGTGGACGAGGGTTATAACGAAGCCAAGCGCATCCTGACCGAGAAGGCGGATGATCTTGAGAACCTTGCCCAAGGTCTGTTGGAATATGAAACGCTGACTGGCGCTGAAATTCAGAAAGTGATTGCAGGCGAGGCCCTGAATCGCGGCGATGATGACGACGATGCGCCAGAGGATTCAGGCGGATCAAGCATCACGGCGATTCCAAAGACAAAGCCGCGCAAAAAGGGCGGGGATGGATCGCTTGATCCAGAGCCCGAACCAACAGCATGATTTATCAAAAGGCCGCTTTAATAAGCGGCCTTTTTTTTGCTAACTGAACTAACACAGAGCGTATTAAAGGCTGGGGGGCACGGAATATGAACCTAAGTGATCTGGCAAGCATGGCGGATATCATCGCCGCTGCTGCGATTATCGTTTCATTAATATTTGTGGGAGTTCAGTTGCGGCTTACGCGGATTCAATCTGAGTTGGGCAACTGGCGCGACGTTCTGCAGCAATTGACGGACTACAAAGGGATCACAAACGATATGGCTGTGGCCGAACTGGTCACCAAAGGGCATGCCGATTTGGACGATTTGGATCCGGCGGAAAGACTGTCATTCGGGCTTTATCTTGAACAGGGCATCCACATTTACGGCAATTTCCTAAAACACAACAATTCCCTGCCGCGCAAACTGGTTGGCCTTGACGGGGCGATCAAGAATTCCCTCGCAGAGATGCTGACAACGCCGGGTGGTGCAGCGTGGTGGACCGAAGCTCACGAACGCGGACGCTTCATGCCAGAGACCTACAGGATTATCGACGCTCTCCTGAAAGTGGATAAGCCTTGAATAGCCTTTGCTGTTTCCGATGATGACGCCAAGTTTCTTGACGCGACGCATCTGGGCGCGGAATTGTCGATAATGGCCCGCATCCCTGCTAGACAGGGGTATATCGCATAATGGAATAAGAATTGCGTCCATATTGCCTGCGGGAGGAACCACCATGGCCTATAAGTCGGATATCGAAATTGCGCGCGAAGCCAAAAAACGTCCGATCCTTGAGATTGGTAAAAAGATCGG
Source organism: Paracoccaceae bacterium (assembly GCA_039942715.1). Taxonomy (GTDB): domain Bacteria; phylum Pseudomonadota; class Alphaproteobacteria; order Rhodobacterales; family Rhodobacteraceae; genus JABDJX01. Next base: position 244,640 of record JBDVBY010000006.1, on the reverse strand, counting down.
CATCGCTGCTGAAGATCTTGTCCCCTATGGCCACGACAAGGCCAAGGTCAGCCAGTCGTTTATCAAAGGTCTGAAAGACAAACCCAACGGCAAGCTGATCCTTGTGACGGCAATCAACCCGACGCCCGCGGGTGAAGGCAAGACGACGACCACTGTGGGGCTTGGCGACGGGCTGAACAAGATCGGCAAGAACGCGATGGTCTGTATTCGCGAAGCGTCATTGGGCCCAAACTTTGGCATGAAGGGCGGGGCGGCTGGCGGCGGCTATGCGCAAGTTGTTCCAATGGAGGATATGAACCTTCATTTCACTGGTGATTTCCACGCGATCACATCGGCGCACAACCTTCTGAGCGCGATGATCGACAACCACATTTACTGGGGCAACAGCCTTGAGATTGACGAACGCCGCGTCAGTTGGCGGCGTGTGCTCGATATGAACGACCGCGCCCTGCGTGATACCGTTACCTCCCTCGGCGGTGTCACCAACGGCTTTCCGCGCCAGACCGGGTTTGACATCACTGTGGCCTCTGAAGTCATGGCGATCCTGTGCTTGGCCAATGACCTGGCTGACCTAGAAAAACGCCTCGGCGATATGATCGTGGCTTATCGCCGCGATCGCACGCCGATTTATGCGCGCGACATCAAGGCGGACGGTGCGATGGCGGTTCTGCTCAAAGATGCGATGCAGCCCAATCTTGTCCAAACGCTGGAGAACAACCCGGCCTTTGTCCACGGCGGCCCATTCGCCAATATCGCCCATGGCTGCAACTCGGTCATTGCGACCACGACAGCGCTTAAGCTTACTGACTATGTGGTGACAGAAGCTGGATTTGGCGCTGATCTGGGTGCAGAGAAGTTCATGAACATTAAGTGTCGCAAAGCGGGCCTTGCGCCTGATTGCGTCGTGCTCGTGGCCACTGTGCGCGCGATGAAGATGAATGGCGGTGTTGCGAAAGCTGATTTGGGTGATGAGAACGTTGCAGCTGTGAATGAGGGGTGCGCGAACCTTGGCCGTCACATTGGCAATCTTAAGTCCTTTGGTGTGCCTGTCGTCGTTGCCGTGAACCACTTTGTCACCGACACCGATGCAGAAGTGCAGGCGGTCAAAGACTATGTGGCCACACAAGGGTCTGAAGCGATTGTCTCCAAACATTGGGAATTCGGCTCAGAAGGCTCGGCAGAGCTTGCAACTCGGGTTGCAGAGATTGCCGACAGTGGTGCCAGCAATTTTGCTCCGATCTATCCCGATGACATGCCGCTTTTCAAAAAGATCGAGGCCATCGCAAAAGGCATCTATCACGCCGATGAAGTGATCGCAGACAAGAAGATCCGCGATCAGCTTAAAGCATGGGAAGATGCAGGTTATGGAAACCTTCCGGTCTGCATGGCCAAAACACAGTACAGCTTTTCGACTGATCCGAACCTGCGCGGCGCGCCCACGGGTCACTCTGTACCGGTGCGCGAAGTGCGTCTTAGCGCAGGCGCGGGCTTTATCGTGGCGATCTGCGGTGAAATCATGACGATGCCGGGCTTGCCGCGTGTGCCGGCGGCTGAAAACATCCATCTCAATGAGACGGGCGAGATCGAAGGATTGTTCTAAGCGACATGCATTCCGCCGAGATCATATGGGACTGCGACGGCGACTTTGCCAAAGGCCGCTATAGCCGTGGGCACATCTGGCGCTTTGATGGGGGTATTGATGTTCCTGCTTCTGCCTCGCCCTCGGTTGTACCCTTGCCTCATTCCGTCGCTGAAGCGGTTGATCCAGAAGAGGCCTTTATCGCCTCGATCTCGTCGTGCCATATGCTGTGGTTTCTCGATTTTGCCATGCGCGACGGCCTTGTTGTGGCGCGATACCGCGATCATGCAACAGGTGCATTGAAAACCGAGCAAGGTCGCGTTTGGATCCCTCGCGTTGATTTGAACATCACGGTGAGCTTTGACGGACAGGCCCCAGAGCCCGCGCGTCATCAAGCGCTCCATGACAAAGCCCACCACGCCTGCTTTATAGCGAATTCGGTCAAAACCGAGATCCATGTGAACCTGAAGGACTAAAGATATGAGTGCGACAATCATTGACGGAAAAGCTTTTGCTCTGAAGGTACGCGGTAAAGTGGCCGATCATGTCGCGCGTCTAAAGGCGGATCACGGCATTACACCGGGATTGGCCGTCGTGCTTGTCGGAGAAGACCCTGCCTCGCAGGTTTACGTGCGCTCCAAAGGTAAAGCGACCAACGAGGCGGGCATGAAATCGGTCGAACATCGTCTTGATCCAACCACGTCAGAGGCCGACTTGTTGGCACTGATTGATGATTTGAACAACGACGCCACGATTCACGGGATACTGGTTCAACTGCCTTTGCCAGATCATTTGAACGAAGACCTTGTGATCAATGCGATCAGCCCTGCCAAGGACGTCGACGGGTTCCACATCTCAAACGTGGGTCTGCTGGGAACTGGGCAAAAATCAATGGTGCCTTGTACGCCGCTTGGCTGCCTGATGATGTTGCGTGATCACCACGGCGCGCTTTCCGGGCTGGATGCCGTGATTATTGGCCGCTCAAACATCGTTGGCAAACCTATGGCACAACTGCTGTTGGGCGACAGTTGCACTGTAACGATTGCTCATTCGCGTACCAAAGACCTGGCAGAGGTCGTGCGGCGCGCGGATATTGTTGTGGCTGCCGTTGGGCGTCCCGAAATGGTGCCGGGTGATTGGATCAAGCCGGGGGCAACCGTGATCGACGTTGGCATTAATCGCATCGATGCACCGGAAAAGGGTGAAGGCAAAACCCGCCTCGTCGGTGATGTCGAATTCACATCCGCGAGCGACGTGGCAGGCGCCATCACGCCCGTTCCCGGTGGAGTTGGCCCGATGACAATCGCCTGTTTGCTGGCAAACACAGTGACAGCTTGTAGCCGATCAAATGGTCTTGAAGAACCAGAGGGCCTAACGGTCTAAGAATTTTTCTGTACAAAAAAACTTCTGGGAAGCGTGAGGGGTGAAACCCCTCACTGAGGCGCCGACCTCTCGCGCCCGGCGTAGACAAGCGCGTCAAGCTGCCTTAGGCACCGGAACGGCGACAACTTTCGGTCCGGTCAAGTACGCCAAAGCCTTTTCTGCAAATAAGGCACGCAATACCGGCGTCGTCCAATCCAAGCCCCCAGTATATCGCCCATAAGCCGGCAGCATCAGCCGCGCACCGTCGCACATGAAACACGGGCGCGAAGTCTGGCGAACTTTGGCTTTTGGATGATAATGCCCAGACACCTCGCCGGGCGCGCTGTCAAATGAAGCAATGTGGCGGAACGTCAAGGCGCCAAGTCCCCATTCGGCCAAATGCTCGCCGCCCAATTTCACAGGCCCAGGGTCGTGATTGCCCTCAAGCCAGAGCCAGCGTCGCCCGGCTTGCAAACGCCTAATTTGCGCAATTTCATCGGCCTTCAGGGACTCGCCTGCACGCATATCGTCAAAGCTATCGCCAAGACAAAGCACGGTGGCAGGATGCAACGCATCGATGTCGGCTGACAGGCGATCCAGCGTGTCTTTTGTCTCGTAAGGGGGCAGCAATGCGCCCCCTAGGCGCGCGATACGCTCGGATTTGCCAAGGTGCAAGTCGGACACAACCAACAAGTCAGGTCGCGCCCAATACAAGGCACCCGACGGTAAGGCGGTTAGCGTTTCGCCGCAAAAATCAAAATCAATAGAGTTCATGCTTCGTTCCTAGGTGCGCTGACACCCCCGCTCAAGGGGAAAGTTGACGCATCGGCAAAGGAGCGCTTGGTCTTGACGCCGCGTGCTCAAATCGGCAGGGACACCGGATGGAACCCAAGCATCCCAAAGGCGCACCTTGGCGCAATTTTTATGGTCGCATCCATGGCAAAGGGCTACGGGATGCGCAAAAGCGTTACATGGATGATCTGGCCGATATTGGTCTTGGCGGCGTCGACTGGAGCGAGAATCCGAACCGTGATCCCCTTGATCTGAATGCACTTTTTTCTGGTCGCCCTGTTTGGCTTGAGATCGGTTTTGGCAGTGGAGAACACATGATCCATCAGGCCAAAGCAAATCCGAATGTCGGGATTATCGGGGCCGAACCTTATGTCAACGGAGTGGCCACTGCTTTGGGCAAAAGGCGCGACTCGGGTGTGGATAACATCCGTATTCATGCAGGCGATGCGCGTGATTTGATGGATGTTTTGCCCGCAGGCTCGATTGAAAAGGCGTTTTTACTGTACCCTGATCCTTGGCCTAAGGCGCGCCACCACAGGCGGCGTTTTGTCACCCAAGAACACCTTGCTCCCTTGCACCAAGCCTTGAAACCCGGCGCCGAGTTCCGCATCGCAACCGATATTCCCGATTATGTTCGCCAAGCGATGGAAGAGGTGCCAAAGGCCGGTTTTGAATGGCAGGCAACGCGCGCCTCTGACTGGCGCGAACCATGGGGCGATTGGTTTTCGACGCGCTATGAACAAAAGGCGTTGCGTGAGGGTCGGGTGCCGCATTACTTGACGTTTCGTCGCGTTTGATTGACGCAAGCGGGTGGCGCATGGACGCCTTGCGCTGCTTGCGCTAACAGGAACGCAACAAGCGAAAAGGACATCCAAATGTCATCTCATGGCACGCCACGCCCGTTGACGTCGCGACGCGCAAACCCACTGCGCGGCGAGGCGCTTATTCCAGGCGACAAGTCGATCAGTCACCGCTCGTTGATCCTTGGCGCGATGGCTGTCGGTGAAACGCGCGTCACTGGTTTGCTGGAAGGCGAAGATGTGTTGGCCACGGCCGAGGCGATGCGCGCGTTTGGTGCACAGGTTACGCGCGATGGCGACACTTGGGTGATCCAAGGTGTGGGCGTTGGTGGCTTTGGCGAACCAGAAGCAGTGATTGATTGTGGCAATGCGGGCACCGGCGTTCGGCTGATCATGGGTGCAATGGCGACAACTGCGATTACAGCAACCTTCACTGGTGATGCGTCTCTGCGCTCGCGTCCGATGGGACGAGTGACCGATCCGCTGGCGCTATTTGGAACCACCGCGCATGGACGGGACGGTGGGCGGTTGCCGATGACCGTGGTGGGGGCGAAAGACCCAGTTGCCATCCGCTACACGTTGCCGATGCCATCAGCTCAGGTGAAATCTGCGGTGCTTTTGGCAGGCCTGAATGCGCCCGGTGAGACTGTCGTGATCGAGCCTGAAGCCACGCGCGATCATACCGAACGGATGTTGCGCGGCTTTGGTGCGGATGTGCGCGTTGAGGAAACGGCCGAGGGCCGGGTGATCACGCTGAAAGGTTACCCTGAACTTAAACCTCAGGTGATCGCTGTTCCACGCGATCCGTCTTCTGCGGCTTTCCCGGTTTGTGCCGCTTTGATCGTTGAAGGCTCTGACGTTTTGGTGCCAAACATTGGCTTGAACCCCACACGCGCGGGGCTTTTTGAGACGTTGCGCGAGATGGGCGCTGATCTTACTTACGAGAACGAGCGCGAAGAGGGCGGCGAGCCTGTGGCCGATCTGCGGGCAAAATTCTCGCCTGATATGAAAGGCATAGAGGTGCCACCTGAGCGTGCCGCGTCGATGATTGATGAGTACCCTATCCTGTCTGTGGTTGCGTCTTTCGCGAGCGGGCGCACTACTATGCGCGGTGTGAAAGAGCTTCGTGTGAAGGAAAGTGATCGCATTGACGCGATGGCAATTGGTCTGCGCGCCGCTGGCGTTACTGTCGATGAAGGCCCCGATTGGTGGGAAGTTGAAGGTCGTGGTCCTGGGGGCGTTGCAGGGGGCTGTCGGGCCGAGGCGCGTCTTGATCACCGCATTGCGATGTCATTTGTCTGTCTTGGTATGGCAACGCAAGAACCTGTCACAGTGGATGACGCAGGCCCAATTGCAACGTCATTCCCGGCGTTCCAAGACCTGATGTCAAACCTTGGCGCGCGCCTGGAGCTGTCCGACCGATGAGCGTGACAGGGTCGTGTCTTTGCAGCGCTGTGCGCTTTGAGGTGAACGGCCCATTGCGCCCAGTGATTGCTTGCCATTGCGTCCAGTGTCGCAAAACAAGCGGGCACCATGTTGCGGCGACCTCGGCGCTGCGTTCGGATGTGGACGTGCACGGCGAGGTGACGTGGTTCGCTTCATCCAAAGACGCGCGGCGCGGGTTTTGTAGCACATGTGGGTCGAACCTGTTTTGGGATGGGCCGGGCGTGAACTTGTCCATCTTTGCGGGCACCCTGGATGGGTCAACTGGGTTGGAACTGGCCGGGCATATCTTTTGCGATGCAAAAGGCGATTATTATGAGATTGAAGGCGATCTGCCAAAAGCGGGCGGTGTGGATCCAGCACTGACAACGCAGGTACGCGACTAAATCAAAAGGCTGGCCGAGCCTTCGTGTTTTAGCAGTGCGACCTTTGCCTCAACCCCGCCGGCGGCGGAAAACCCACCCAAATTGTCAGCCCCCAAGATGCGATGACACGGGATGATGATCGCAATCGGATTGGCACCGCAAGCTTGCCCCGCACCCTGGGCGGACATGCCGGTTTCTTTTGCGATTTGTCCGTATGTCTTTGTTTCGCCGAAAGGAATGGCGGTAAGTGCGTCTAAGAAACGCTGCTGTGTGGGCGAGACGGCTGGTGCAAGGGGCAGGTCGAATTCGGTGAGTTCGCCTGCGAAGTAAGCGGCTAATTGACGATGCGCTTCAACAAGTAGCTCTGTTTCATCTGCGCCGCCATTGTCCCACTCCAAACGCACAATCGCATCGTTCTCTTCAACAAGAGTGACTGGCCCCAAGGGCGTTTCTTTGGAAAGCGAAGGCATGGCGCAACTCTGCGCGCCATGCTTGTTGTTCTCAACCCGAAACTTGCGGTTTAGCCCAAAGCCTCGTTACACCGCGCGCAGGTGTGGGCATGTGAGTGCGTTCCCACGTCTGGTAGGATTTTCCAACAGCGCATGCATTTTTCGCCGTCGGCTTTCGCGAAGGTCACCGAGACAGCTTCATCGCCAGGCGTCTCACCCTTGGTGATGTCGATGGCCGAAGTGATGAAGATATCTGCGAGTGCATCAAGTGAAGTAACAGCTTCAAAGAGCGCGTCGTCCGAGATCGTGACGCTCGGAGCAGCCTCAAGCGAGGAACCGATGGTTTTATCGCGCCGTGCCACTTCAAGCGTTTCGGTCACGCGTTTACGCACGGTGCGGATGTTTTCCCATTTCGCCGCCAACGCGTCGTCACGCCAAGCGCTTGGCGTTTCAGGAATGTCTGTCAAATGCACCGAGCTATCCTCGCCCGGGTTCCGCTCTAACCAGACCTCTTCCATGGTGAACACCAGAACCGGCGCCAACCAAGTCGTCAGGCGATTGAACAGGATGTCCAGAACCGTGCGCGCCGCGCGGCGCTCTAGGCTCGCATCACCATCGCAGTAGAGAACGTCCTTGCGAATGTCGAAATAGAAGGACGACAAATCAAGCGTGGCAAATTCAAAGATCGCGCGGAATACGCCTTGGAAATCATAGGCCGTGTAGCCAGCGCGTACCTTCTCATCGAGCTCGGCCAGACGATGCAGAACCCAACGTTCAAGCTCTGGCATTTGCGCGGGTTCCACCCGCTCGCTGTCGTCAAACTCCGCCAGATTTCCCAGCATAAAGCGCATCGTGTTGCGCAAACGGCGATAGCTGTCAGCCACGCCTTTCAGGATTTCAGGCCCGATCCGCTGGTCGTTGGTATAGTCTGTTTGCGCCACCCAAAGCCGCAGGATATCCGCACCATATTGCTTGACCACCTCGGCAGGCACGATGGTGTTGCCGATGGACTTGGACATCTTGATGCCCTTTTCATCCAGCGTGAAACCGTGTGTCAGCACACCGCGATAGGGCGCGCGTCCATTCGTGCCGCAAGACTGCAAAAGGGACGAGTGAAACCAGCCGCGATGCTGGTCGGTGCCCTCAAGGTAAAGGTCCGCGATGCCGTCCTCAGAACCATCTTCGCGATCACGCAGAACAAAGGCATGGGTTGAGCCAGAATCAAACCAAACGTCCAGAATATCAAACACTTGGTCATAATCATCGGCACTCACATCATTGCCCAAGAACCGCTCTTTCGCACCATTCTTGTACCATGCATCCGCGCCTTCGGCTTCAAAGGCCTCAAGTACACGCGCGTTCACAGCCGCGTTGCGCAACAGGAAATCATCGTCCGTCGGAAGCGCGCCTTTCTTCACAAAGCACGTCAGCGGCACACCCCAGGCACGCTGGCGTGACAACACCCAGTCTGGGCGTGCTTCCATCATTGCGTGCAAGCGGTTGCGCCCGGATTTTGGCGTCCAATTAACGTTGTCGATTTCGGTCAATGCACGTTCGCGGATCGTCGTGCCGTGCGTGTCCAAACCATCGCCCACCACCTGATCAATCGCGGCAAACCATTGCGGTGTGTTGCGATAGATCACTGGTGCTTTGGAACGCCACGAATGCGGGTAAGAGTGTTTGACCTTGCCGCGCGCTAACAGCCCGCCAACCTCGGCCAGCTTGTCGATCACCGCCTTGTTCGCATCCCCTTCGCCACCCTTGCGCGACAGGATGTACTTGCCACCAAAGAACGGCAGATCAGCGCGGAAACCACCATCGTCCATCACGTTATAAGTGATGACCTGAGCCAGCATGCCAAGATCGCGGTAAAGCTCGTACTCTTCCATGCCGTGCGAGGGGGCGCAGTGCACAAAGCCGGTGCCTTCCTCATCCGTCACAAAATCCGCGGCACGGAAATCGCGGATGTCGTCCCATTCGCCGTTCGCGCCTTCGACACCGTTCAAGGGGTGCAAAAGCCCGTCAATCGCGCTGCAATCCACATCACCAAGGCGGCGGTACATCGTCTCATCAAGCCGCGCACGTCCCAGCACATCGCCCGCCAGCTTATCCGCCAAAACATAGCGATCTCCGATGGTTGCCCAGCATTCCTCAGGCCGCCCGGTGATCTCATAAAGACCGTAAGAATAGTCAGCGCCGTAAACAACAGCCTTGTTGGACGGGATTGTCCACGGCGTCGTGGTCCAGATCACCACCTGCGCATTTTTTAATCGATCATCGCTGGTCGCATGCACCCGAAACTTCACCCAAACGGTAAAGCTCTCCTTGTCGTGGTACTCGACCTCGGCCTCGGCCAGCGCGGTTTGCTCCATCGGCGACCACATCACAGGCTTGGAGCCTTGATACAGTGTTCCGTTCATCAGGAACTTCTGAAACTCTTCGGCAATCACGCGCTCGGCATGAAAGTTCATCGTCAGATAGGGTTCCGCCCAATTGCCGGTGATGCCCAAACGCTTGAACTCGTCGCGCTGAATGTCGACCCAGCCTTCGGCAAAAGCGCGACATTCCTGGCGGAATTCAACAACATCCACGGCGTCCTTATCGCGACCCTTCTTGCGGTACTGCTCTTCGATCTTCCACTCAATCGGCAATCCGTGACAATCCCAACCGGGGATGTATCGTGCATCAAAGCCCATCATCTGCTGAGAGCGCACGACCATATCTTTAAGGATCTTGTTCAGCCCGTGCCCGATGTGCAGATGCCCGTTGGCATAGGGCGGCCCATCATGCAGCGTAAACGGAGCACGCCCGTCGGCGCGTTCGCGCAAACGGTCATAAACGCCAATCTGCGCCCAGCGGTCCAGCCAACCGGGCTCGCGATTTGGCAGGCCCGCGCGCATAGGAAAATCGGTCTTTGGCAGGTTCAGCGTATCTTTGTAGTCAGGAAGCTCGGGGGTATCGGCACACATGTCGTGTCCTTCAAATCGTCGGAAATGTCAGGGAGGGGCGGTGGAGAAACTCAACACCTAAGGCCCGGCCGCTCATCAGAGCGCCGGGAATATAATTCGTATGATCACGCAAAAACGGCTCATGGCCTGCGTTATAGGGCTGCCAGCGGCTGTGGACAAGCAGCGAAAAGGCCCGTCGTTCTTCTGTCTGAAAATACCTTCTAGGGGGTCTGGGGGAGTGAAACTCCCCCAGTTTGGCGACGACGAAGTCGGCGCAATAGAATTAACTGAGTTTTAGGCGTCCACCTCCGCGACGCCGAAGGGCTATCGCTTTAAACCCAATCGCAATCCAGAACACTTGGATCATTACCGAGGCCAGATTGAATTCGATATAATTCGACACCAGAACGAACGCTGCCGCGACTGTATTCATCATGAAGAACCCGATGCTCTCACTGCTCACAACGCGCGAGGACAAAAGCGAATAATTGGTAACATAAAGGCCAAAGCCCAGAATGCCGATAAAGCGAAAAAATGTCTCGGTATCAAAGTATTCCATATCGATATGCCCATTGGTGACGGTGCGGTAAGCTAACGCGCGAAACCGTATTTTCCCTAGGGGGCGAGCGTGAAAGCAGCGCTGGTTTCGTGAAGCAAAGCGCGGTTACGTGAGTGCTGCGTGAAAATGACTTGGGCGCGAGGTATTCCGTTTCACACAAGGCTGTGTCAGACTTATTTGACACTTACTTGGCGAGACAGATGACCCAAAATTTCGACGATGAAAAAGCCCGCGCAAGCGCGTGGTTCCGCAGCCTTCGTGATCAAATCGTGGAGGCCTTTGAAGAGGTTGAAGTCCGCCACACTTCCGGGCCTTTGGCTGATATGGCTCCGGGAACGTTTGAGGTCAGTGAAACCAAGCGCGCCTCGGATGATGGTTCAGACGCGGGTGGAGGCCTGATGAGCATAATGCGCGGCGGTCGCGTGTTTGAAAAAGTTGGCGTCAATGTCTCGGCCGTTTACGGCCAGCTTGCGCCACGTGCGCAGGCCGCGATGGCCGCGCGCAAGGGCGTGCCGGGCATGGCGGACGATCCGCGGTTTTGGGCCAGTGGGATCAGCCTTGTCGCCCACATGCAAAACCCGCATGTGCCGTCGATCCATATGAACACGCGGATGTTTTGGACCCCGCACGCATGGTGGTTCGGCGGCGGGTCAGATTTGAACCCCTGCCTTGAGTATGATGAAGACACGGCAGATTTTCATCAGACCCAAAAAGACCACTGCGACCCGCACGGGGATGACATTTTTCCCAAGCTGAAGGCTTGGGCGGATGAATATTTTTACATTCCGCACCGCAAACGCGCGCGCGGTGTTGGCGGCATTTTTTATGATGATCGCAATACAGGTGATTGGGAGGCGGATTTTGCTTTTACCCAAGACGTCGGGCGCGCTTTTCTAAAGGCCTACTTGCCTTTGGTTGAACGGCGTCGCCAAACCCAGTGGAGCGACGCTGACAAAGATGCACAGCTTGTGCACCGCGGGCTTTATGCTGAATACAACCTTGTCTACGATCGCGGCACCAAATTTGGGCTGGAAACTGGCCATGACGCGAACGCTGTATTGATGAGCCTGCCGCCACTCGCGAAGTGGAGCTAAGGGTCTTGCGCACCGCCTTGTGGTAGGACCAGTGGCGTGGCCTCTTGCTGCGCCTCAACCACCACCGCATCCGCCGGGGCAGAGGGAATCAGTGGCAAGTCGCCTTTCGTCGTCGCTTCGAGCGTATCGCTCGTTCCGATTTGCGCAGGGGCATCTGTTCCGGGCAGGTTTGTCTGGAGTGTTTCCGGCTGCAGTTCCACGGGTGCCGTGACGGTTGTTTGCGGCTGGTTGGTTCCCCAACCGAGCAAGGTAAACCCGGCCATAATGGAAAACGCAAAAAGTCCAAGCCCAAGTTTTGCAATCCCCGGCAGGCCAGATTTCACAATCGGGTCAAAGTCTTCCTGCGATTTTATTGCGGGCAACATCTGGCTTTTTGAAACTGCGCGCGACTTTGTGGACTTTTGAGGTTTGGGGGCTTGGTTCGCCGCAACCGGAGGGGAAAGAGACTTCAACCGTTGCGCACGCGCCTTGTCCAAACGATCGTAGATCGTGCCACGGCGCGGCACCATCTCTTGCGAACCGGCTTGCTTTTGGGTGCTCAAATTACCCGACACTGAAACGCTTCCCCACCACATACGCGACTAGGAGCGAAGGTATCAGTTTCGCGCTGTGTCGCAACAAATTGCGTTTGCCTGTGGAAAACTATTCTGTGCAGCTAACGTGTGATTACGGTCAATGCATTGCGCAAATCGCTGCCAAATTGGCGCAAGTCTCCAGCCAATCCGCGTGGTTCTGGACGGCGTTCTACAGGCGTTGCAGGTGCGCGCCCTGCGATAAAGACTTCGACTAACCCATTCGGGGGGGATGGGGCAAAGTCAGTGAAATCGCGGAGTGAGCCACTAATTTTCTCGGCAAGCAGGCCAGCGGGCTCTGCGTCTTCTTCGTGGAAGTAGCGCACTTGAGTTTGCTTGATGACATAGCTGACGCGACGCGGTGCGGCGACCTCAAATCCGGTCTTTTCGAGCGCTGTTGTTACGGCGCGAACAGCGTTGTCTGTGGCCGTGTCTGGAATGATCAGAGCAATTCGCAATTCAATTTTTTTGGGCAGCGCGAACAGCGGATCGCGCGTTGGCGAGACAAGATCAGCGGGCGCAGCAGATGCCAGCCATAATGGCAAACGTGCCGGGGTCCTGGGGGCGATATCGGCGGCGTTCAAAGCACTCAAAGCACTGGCCAAAGAGATGCTTGGTTTCGGCGGTGTGCTACCGATGACAGGGTACGCGCCGCGCTCAGTTGTTGGTAGCGAAATGACTTTACTTACCGTCGCCAGATCAGGGCGCACCTCAAAGCCAGTCGCGCTGGCTCCTTGAGCAATGCCTTGTGATTGATCTGGCGCCACAGGCTCTGTCACGGAAAGGGCCGCTGTCGGGTTGGTGTTAAGCGGTATCAGGTAAAGCGTGCCGATAATCAGCGCCAACAATAGCCCGATCATGGGGAATAGCCATGCAATCCGCCGACGCGGTTTCTCTTCATTTTGCTGTCCCTGTTCAGGATCAGGCATGATGATTTTCGGAAAACGCGCTTCGCTTACTGGCCTTGGTTTTTTTACCGCATCTGGCGCCACTGAAGACGTTTTTGCCTCCGCAACGGGGGCTTTCTTTGACACTTTCGACTTTGCCGCAGGTTTGGGAGGCACACGTGCGTCGTCGTTCGCCGGTTGTTTGTGCGCCAAAGCTTCGGCGCGCCGTGCCCGCGCGTCTTCCATCTTTTGATGTAGGTTCATGCCCCTGGGGCCAGACGACGCAGCGCGTTGCCTCTTCGGTTCTGTTGTCACTAATTACACTCCACCACTTGGCGAAGTTATACCAGTTTTGGCCAAAAACGCCAATCTGATACGTTACGGCAGCACTATTCCCCGCGTTTGTCGCAACATATCAGCGCTTATTGTGCGGATTGATCAGACTTCGGTGCGCAATGCGGGCAAGCCAATGCCAGTTGCTTCGAATCCACCGTCGGCGGCGATGCATTGCCCTGAGATGTATGATGCGCGGTCTGAGCAGAGGAAAACGATGGCTTCGGCAATCTCGCGCTCTGATCCATAACGGTTTAGTGGGATAGCGTCGTGATAAGCGTCGATAATCTCTTGGCTGTGCACGGCCATTGCCAGTTTGGTGCGTACCGGACCGGGTGCAACGACGTTGGCGCGGATGCCGTATTCGCCTAACTCCACTGCCTGTTGTAGGGTAAGTTGGATGACGGCAGCTTTTGAGGTGCCATAGGCGACACGCAGGGTCGAGGCGCGCAAGCCCGAAATCGAGGCGATGTTCACAATCGCGCCTTGAGTTTTCTTCAGCGCATCGGTGGCCGCTTGTGCGCACAGGAAAACGCCATCGAGATTGGTCTCCATCACGCGGCGCCAGCGGGCGAAATCGGTTTGTTCGATCGGGCCAAAGTCGGCGACGCCAGCATTGTTGACCAGCGCGTTGATTTGTCCAAAACACGCCAGCGCGTTGGCGACCATAGCCTCGACCTGATCAGGGTCAGAGACATCAGCGACCAGTGCGTGTACGCCATCCAAATCGCTGGATGCTTCATCAAGGGCAGGTTTGTCACGATCGACCATGACCACCTGCCAGCCTTCTTCAAGAAACAGCTTGGTCGTTGCTAAACCGATGCCGCGCGCCGCACCGGTAACAAGGGCGGTTTTGATCATCTCAAACCTCTTCCGGCCCACCAAGGGCCTGTGTGCGCAGAGCCAAAACCCATGCCACGACGATGACCAGTGAAACGATCCAAGCCCCTGAGGTGAAGGCGGCAATCAGCGCCATAAAGCAAATAGCCGATGTTAGCACCCCAGTGACGTCGGTGAGGATGTCCACTTCGCTTAGGATCAAGGCTGCTGCCGTGGCAAGGGCCGCGAACCCCAAAGCAATGCTTGCCGCAACGAAGGGTGGCACGCCGCCACCTGTTAGGGCGGTGAAGGGCGCCCAAAGCCCGTCGGGGTCGATCATACCGGTGCGTTCCAGGACCCAGAAAAAAGCGATGGCCGAAATACCAAGCGAGACGGGAACCGCGATGCGGCGGTGATACCAACTGGCTTTGCCAAACAGCAGGCCAAATGCGAGGAAAGTGGCCGCGATCACTGCCAATTGGCCGACTTCAACACCGACATTAAAGCCGATCAGCTTAGCGACGAAGTAATCCGCGCCAAGGCCAAAGTCTTGCAAGACCGAAGCAAAGCCAAGCCCGTGAAGCAATCCAAAGCAAAATACGACCAGCGGCCGCCATGGGACGAGACGGCGGGCAAAGACGTTTTCAATGCCAACGTAAACGATAGAAGCGGCGATCAGGGGCTCAACGATGTTCGCATCCAGCGTGATGACTTCCATCGCACCAAGCGCCAGTGTGACCGTGTGGGCCAGCGTGAAGGCGGTGACCTGCCAAAGGAGCGGGCCAATTTTGTAGGCCAAAAAGAAAAGGCCAAGCACGAAGAGGATATGATCAAGCCCCTTGGGAATGATGTGATCAAAGCCAACGCCGATATAACTGGTCAGCGCTTGGGTGAAACTTTGAGCACTTCCGCCACTGCGTGGGATCGGATCGGTCAAATCACCGGAGGCCAAAAAGTCTTGATAACCGTTATCCACGTTGATCTGGCGTACGATGAGAGGGCCAAGATCGGGCGTCCAACCGACAACGACGGGAGTATCGCCTTCGGGAAGAGTTGCGCTGAGCGTAACGACAGAGGTGCGGGCTAGCTCCACATCTTCATCTACGGGCACTTCGACGCCAGTTAGTTCTGGAAGGATCGCTGATTCACCAACCTGAATCGTGAATTTCTCTTGCAATTCCGGCCACATGGCGCGGAAAGCTTCTTCTAACGCGGCGGGATCTAATGCACGCAAACGGTCGTATTCATCCGCGTTTTCCGAAGCGTTTGTGTCGGTGATCCCATCAAGATCAAGCCCAGCCACGGGAGACTCGATCGTCCATTCGATCCGCATATTTGCGGTTGCACCACTAAGCTCTAAGTCCATCACCGAGGGTTGAACCTCGTGTGCTCTCACGGTCGTGAGCATACCAAGGGTTGACAGGAGGGCGCAGAAGACCACCCTGAGAGCGAAATTGAACATTAAGAGTACCCCCGCATGAAAGCTAAGTTCGCAACAGTCCTTTTTCTGACATGTCTTGCCACTGCCGCCAAGGGCCATGAGTTCTGGATTGACCCGGAATCTCATCAGGTTGACGCAGGCGCAGACGTTATCGCCGCGATAAGGGTAGGGCAGGAATACAAAGGGTCGAGTTATTCTTACGTTCCGCGCAATTTTCGCCGCTTTGATGTGGGCTTTGGCGGAGAGGTTTTGCCGGTTGAAGGCACAATAGGGGATCGCCCGGCGGCCAATGTCGCGACCTCTGACGAGGGGTTGATGGTGCTGATCCATGCCACAACTGACACGGTGTTGGGCTGGAGCGAATGGGAAAAGTTCGTGAAGTTCGTCGAGCACAAGGACGCTGCTTGGGTTTTGGAGGCACATACTGCGCGTGGGCTGACACAAGACGACCGACGCGAGCTTTATTCACGCTATGCCAAGTCGCTGGTAGCGGTGGGGTCAGGCGAGGGCACGGATTTTGAAACTGGGCTTTTGACCGAAATCGTGGCGTTGGAGAACCCGTACACCGGAGAGACGGGAGACGGGATTGATGTGCGTCTTCTTTATCAGGGGGCGCCGCGCGCTGAGACGCAGATCGAAGTCTTTGAGAAGGCAGTAGACGAGAGTGTTTCGATATTTACCGTTCAAACCGATGGTGATGGGACGGCGACTGTGCCGGTGAAGGCCGGGTATCGATATATGCTGGATGCCGTTGTGCTGCGCGAACCTAGCGCGGATGTGGCGGCTGAGAAGGACGTGGATTGGGAGAGCCTTTGGGCGAACCTGACGTTTGAGGTGCCTGAGTAATGGGGCTTTGCCCCGCTCACTTCGTTCGCTCCCCAAGGTAATTTTGGACAGAAGAAATTCAATTTGAATAGAACTGTCGGTGCTTAGTCGACAGCGAGGCCTGACGGGACGCTGTCGGGGCGGCCTAAGGGGCGTTTTTGTGCGGTTTCGCCGGTGAGGCTTTCCAGAAAAGCGACGATATCGGCTACGTTTTGATCAGTGAGATCAACGGGTTTGATGTCGATGGCGCGACGCTGGCGCTCCATTTCACGCACATCAGCTTGCACGGCGAAATCTGCTTGCTCCAACCACTCGGCCTTTGGCAGGGCTGCCATGTCGGTGCGCCAAGCCTCTCGCGCTTTGGCCGGATCAAGATGATGACGCACGATGCCTTCCAGCGTCGCGTAGGCACCGTTGTGGCCGTAGGGTGCTGTCAGGGCGACGTTGCGCAGCATGGGGGTGCGAAAGCGGTAGGCGTCCTCCAGCAGATCGCTTTTGCCCATGCGGCCGACGTCGCGCGGTTGTGGATCAAAGGCGCGGGTTTTGCCGGGGCCGAAGGCTGGCAGGGCAAGGGCGTGGAAGGATTGGTCAGAGAGCAGCGGGCCTTTGTGGCAGGACGCACAGTTTGCTTCGCCGTAAAACAGCGCGAGGCCGCGTTTTTCCTGCGTGTTCAGGGCTGTTTCGTCGCCTGCGAGGTGGCGATCAAAACGACTGTCGTGGTTGCGCCATTCACCGGCCATGAAGGCTGACAGGGCGTTGGCGATCTCGACAATGGTTACATCTTCTGCGCGCTCTACAGTGTTGAAAGCATCGATGAAAAGCGCTCCGTACTCGGAGTTGGTGCGTACACGTTTGGCGATGATGGGCCAGGCGTTGTCGATACGATCGTTCACGGCGCCTGAAACTTCGTTTTCCTCCGGATCGCCGGACATTTCAAAGCGCGCGGTGAGCGGAAAGAGCGCTTGGGCCGCGAGGATATTGTCGAGCCCGTCTGGCAGCCATTCCTGCGCCGGTGAGTTAAAGCCGTTGCCGTAGATGTCGGACACTTCTAGACGGCCATCGTGGAACAGGACTGAGACATCGCGTGCACCGAGATTCCACAGGGCGGGGGCATTGCGTGGAATGCGTTTTCGAATGCGGGATTCGCCATCTTGAGCGATACGTTTTTTGCCAACGCCACTGCCGCCTTCTCCGATCCCAAGACTTAGACCATCACCGCCGGCCAGATCATGGTGATGGCAGGTGCCGCAGGATATGTTGCGATTTCCAGACAGGATCTTGTCATAGAACAAGAGTTGGCCGATCTTGGCTTTTGCCGCATCAAAGGGCAGAAAGTCATCATCTGTCAGCGGACGCGGCAGGTCGGCGGCAAATACTGGCAGAGCGCAGCATAGGGCGAGGATATGAAACAGCTTTTTCACGTGAGCATTGTCGCGATCATGACATTCTGTGCAACCCCTGTCTTGGCCGATATGGAAGAGGCGCGCGATTTGATGGAGGCCAACCGGTTCGAAGAAGCTCGGATCGCTTTGTTGCCCTTTGCACGCTCGGGCAATGCCGAAGCAGAAGAGCTAATTGGTGTAATGTATGCGCTTGGGCTTGGGGTTGAGAAGGACCCGGAGCGGGCGTTTGAGTGGTATTTGCGCGCTTCGATGAAGGGGCATCCGGGGGCGCAATCCGGTATTGGGTGGTATTACGAGTTGGGGATTGGAATGCCGGCGCCGGATTTGGTGCGGGCCTATATGTGGTTTGCGTTGTCGTCTATTGGCGGGGACCCTGATGCGGTGGACTCGTTGGAAGAATTGCAAACGAGGATGACGGCGGAAGAAATCGCGCGGGCCCAAGTACTGGTGAACGACTACAAACCTTGGATGTACCCATTTCGCTGAGGCAACTTTGACAGCCCAAGTGCCGATTCAGTACTCGGGGTACATAAACTCAGCTGTCGAGATCGCTTTTTTCAGAAAAAAGTAAAAGTGTCTCAAAGAGCTAATGCCCAATAATGCGGCATATTTGCAAAATAGATTAAAAATTAGGCGAAAATATTCTATCAATGAGTGCATAAAATTTAGGCGATGCATCTCTAGGTAGAATTGAAAAATAATGTCGAAAATCAAAGGCTTTGACCAAAAATTGGTGCCTGAATTTTCTAAGTGCAGACACAAATTTGTCTAAAATTTAATCGAAAAGCAAACTCGGTTAATAGAGTTGAGAGTAGAAATGAGAAATAGAGTTATCGGAATTGCGTTGCTGGCCGCCTTGTTTGCTGGGCCCGCCGCTGCACAAGCCTCATCAGGCGTATCACCCTTTGTTATGAATACCTTGTTCATCGTTTTCTGTGGCGTCCTTGTGATGTGGATGACAGCAGGCTTTGCAATGTTGGAAGCGGGTTTCGTCCGCGAGAAAAACACTGTCGCGCAGTGTGCAAAGAACATTGGTCTTTTTGCCATCGCATCTACGGCCTTCATTCTTACCGGATATGGAATGATGTTCCCGAACGGCAGTTGGATCGTTCCAGGCGTCTTGGGTTATGACGGTGCCATCGCAGTCGAGGGTGTTGTTGAGGGTCGCTCAGAATTCACTGGTCGCGGACATGCAGGAGCAAGTGACATCTTCTTTCAGTCGATGTTCTGTGTTGCTGTTGCGTCGATCGTGTCTGGAGCCGTTGCTGAGCGTGTAAAGCTTGCATCGTTCTTTATCTTCACAGCCGTTTTGACGGCCGTTATCTATCCCCTCCAAGCGTCTTGGACTTGGGGCGGTGGCTTTTTGGCGACTGACCTTGGTTTTGTCGATCTTGCTGGTAGCTCGGTTGTGCACGTTGTTGGCGGGGTTGCCGCTTTGACGGGTGCACTGTTTATCGGAGCGCGTAATGGTCGTTTTGTGGATGGTAAGAAAGTTGCATTGGGCAACTACTCTATGCCGGTAGCAACAATCGGTGCCTTGATCCTGTGGATGGGCTGGTACGGCTTTAACGCCGGTTCTTACCTAAGCTTCTCGACAGATGGGGATGCAGCCAACGTGGCGCGTATCTTCCTAAACACGAACTTGGCCGCGGCCGGTGGTGTCATCGTTGCAGCGATTGTGTCTTACTTCCGCGAGAACCGCTTTGATCTGACTTACATGCTGAACGGCGCTCTTGGTGGATTGGTTTCGATCACTGCCGAGCCGCTTTACGCAGAACCTTTCGGGGCGTTTGCAATCGGCATGGTCGGTGGCGCAGTTATCTTCTGGGCAGTGCAGCTTCTTGATTACTTCAAGATTGATGACGTCGTTGGCGCAATCCCAGTGCATCTGTTCTGCGGTATCTGGGGCACCCTTGCTGTTGCTTTCTCGAACCCAGACGCAACCTTCCTTGGGCAGTTCTCCTCGCTGTTGATCATCATCGCTTATACAGGCGTGGCGACAAGCTTGGTTTGGATCGCGCTTAAAGAAACGATTGGTGTTCGAATTGACGCTGACAAAGAAGACGCTGGTATCGACGAAAGCGACTTCGTTCTAAGTAATTGATCTTTTGATCTTTGGCCAAGGCAGACCAAAAGGGTTTGCCTTGGCCGGGACTGCAATCCGCAATGTCCCAATTACGTAAAAAGTTAGATCGTTGCGAAAATTGCGACGCTCTTGTTCGGAGTAGAGTAAATGAAAACGCTGTTAATTGGTCTTTTAGTATCGCTTGGAGTTACGGCGAGTACTGCCAAGGCTGAGCAAATGTTAAACGTTGATGGGACTGTTTACCCTCTGTCAGCCTTGATGGGAACGTGCCAGCGCATAACCGATGACCCGGCTGCGCAGATCGCTTGCTTCAACCACATCACCTTGCTGCTGGACGAGCAATCCGGTGGTGCACAACAAGAAAAGACTGTGCCTGTGCCCCAAGCTTTGGAAGCATTGCGGGCAGTGGCGCAATACCAAGACGATGAGTCAGGGTTGTTGATTGCCGGATCGGAATGCAGAATTCAGATCGTCTACTTTAACAACTATTACCACATATCTCGGCGCAACATTTCATCGCTTGACTTGTTTAGCGCGCAGTTTGATGCCTCTGATTTGGAGTTTGATCAAACCGTCAAATCCCAAGGAGGGCAGGCGCCTTTGTCAAAAGGCGTCTTGGCCAATGGCGCAACAGCAGTAACGCGTGGCGGAGTTGAACTTGAATCCGCACAGCTTGGGTTTGAACCACGCTCACCGCGCATGTCGCTTGAAGCGTATGCAAGCGAAGTTGTCGCACAATTGCCTGCGCGCGAGGGTCAGTCCTTTGAATTCGTGCTGGTCCATCCGCAGAAAAGCCAAGCCAGCCCAGAAATCTGGAAGGCCTTTCAGACATTTGTAAAGGCGTGTGACGGAGCACTGCCTTTTTAAAACTGGCATTGAGAGAAATTAGAATACGCTGCCATTCATTTGGTGGCGTATTTTTCTTTGGAGCGTGCTAATTATTAGCGCCGTTAAACAAGACAGTGTCCAATTCAATGCCAATATCGCCAACGGCGCATTTGTTATAGCTGACGGTCACCGCATAGCCGTTTGGGTAATAGGCGAAATAGGTGCCGACATCTTCACCGCTTACCTTGCACAAGGCGCCTGCGTGCCAAAAGACGTTTTGCGGTTGGCGTAATCGGAAGTGCGTCCCAAGACCGTAGAACCAACCCGAGGGCGCGGCGTAATTTGGCAAAGTAGTAAGGTTTGCTGCAATGTCGCCACCGGGCTTGAAAGCGTCCATCAAAAAGGCGGTGTAGTCGGTTGTTGAAGACGCCCAGCCGCCGAATGCCGCAAAGGCCATCCAATCGGAATCAAAAGCGACAGTGCTGCGATGGCCTTTGGGGAATACGCGATCGCGGCAGGCGGTGACGTTGTCGGTGTCTGTGAGCGCCTCTAACAAAGCGCCCAAAAGCGCATAGTTGCCATTATTGTAAAAAAAGTCGCCGGGGGTGCCTCCAAGGCCCTTTGAATTGAGTGCTGTTTTAGAAAAACCGATGTTGCGCGTGTCCCCTATGCGGTAGGTGCGGTTCATTTCGCTTTGGGTGCGGTCAGGGTTAAGGCCGCTGGTCATGGTTAGCAGGCTGGCAAGCGTGCGGTCCCGCAGCTTTGCGGGTATGTCTATGTTTACCTTGTCAAATTCCGGTTGAAGCGCGCTAAGGGGCGTGTCGAACGCAATACCGTTTTCCTGCGTGATGCGTAGGACGCACACGCCGGTGATGGCCTTGGAGAGCGAGGCGAGCGGATAGGCTTTGTTTGGATTACGGCCCTGGCTTCCGCTGGCAAGGATGGTGCCGTTGTGGCCGATCGAAATGGCTGTTTCGACGTTGTGCTTGGCCGCCCAAGTACGCCACGCAGCAAGGATTTTTTCGGTTTGCTCATTCGATTGAGCGTGCAGATAGGCGGGAGTGAAGAGAAGGAGACTAAGGGCGAAAGGTGTTATGCGCATGAGGCCAGTATGAGTGATCAGATTTGCGGATCAAGTCGATTAGCTTGGGGGCGAGCTGCGGGAACGGGACGTGTTCTATGTCCGCTATGGGATGGTCGACATCCCGCAGCAATCAATACAGGCGGCAAAGTCTAGAATTGAAGGCCTAGAAAAATTACGGCTAACGGCACTGGCGACACGGCAAGAATGACCGTCAGGGAGGTCGAAAGCGGTGAAAATATTCCGCTCAGACCCGCAATGATCATGATGCCGCCGCCGCCGCCAATGATGGAATTTCCCGGCGTATTCACGGCAAGCGCCAACGCGACATAGCGATACTTCAACGCAATGCGAAGTACGCGTTTTGACTGACCCTCCAGCAACATCGCAACGCGCTCATCTCTCGATAAGGGTGCGGCGCGGGCCACCAAATCAGCCGCACGTCGCATCCTTAAGAATTGTAGTAGCTGCTCTAGCGCACTGATTGGCAAAAACCGTCCGATTGAAAAGGCCAACATCATGGCCGCAACCGTGCAGACGTAAATGAGTGGCGCAATCGCTGCGCCGAACCCTGCGAGCAGCGCAATGCCGATTTCTGCCCCCGGCACAAACGGCATTGCAAGAAGCAAGACATAGGCCACTGAACCGATCATGATCGCTTTGTGGACCTGTTGCTCATTGTCTGGACGGATCTGAAGATCCAGCGCGTCTCGGATTATGTGCACGCCCCATGTTGCCAGCGCGATAAAGCAAACCAGAATACTGATTTTGAGGATCAGGCTGGGCAATGTCAGCCCTTTAGGCGTCATACGCGTCGCTCAGCCGGATACCGCTTCTGACGGGATTGCCGTACCAAGAGCACGGATCGCGATTTGATTGGTCCAGTACCAGCGCCTGGTTGTCCAGGTCACGTCAAGCGCTATCTCATCACCAGTGATCGTTCCGTACCACACAACTGTATGAGGGGCATCGGGACAGATCGCTGTGGTCGTAAAGTGGATCACGCCGTCGACTTCTTTGGTCTGATAGTCGGTCCAGCCAAAGTTGCAATATTCTTCGCAATCTGTAGACATAAACGTGCCATCGCGAAAAATAATGTCATCTTCCAGGGCAGCGTTTCTGGACGGAACATCACCAAATATCTTGAAAGTCCGCCCATCCAACGCACCGGTCGCCGCCCAATCACCCTCTGGCACAGCGAGATCAGGCATATCTTCATTCATAACCGAGAAGGTTGCAGCCCCCGTACCAAGAGTGGCAACGGCAATTGCAGCGATCTGTAAAAACTGAGGCATGGATGGCTCCGTCCGTGGAAGACTAATTATGGATCAAAAAGCGCCGCAGACAAGAAAAAATCACAAGGCGGTATCCCGTATCAGCAACACGTTAATCCAATAGTTGCTGTCTGGCCAACAGAACCGACCCATTGATGTCAATTATTTAGTAAAACACTCTGTAAGTCTCAGAGAACCATTCCTTCGCGGCGGAGCAGAATGTCGGCAAAATGGGCTCAAAGCAGACGTCTCATGAAAAAACGCCCCCGGAAATCCGAGGGCGTTTTTCTGTTTTAGAAGTCGCACGATGATTACTCGCCTGCGTCCTCTTTCTTTTCTTCTTTCACTTCTTCACCAGTCGCTTGATCAACCATCTTCATTGCAAGGCGTACCTTGCCGCGGTCGTCAAAGCCGAGCAGTTTGACCCAGACTTCCTGGCCCTCTTTGAGGACGTCGGAAGGGTGGTTCAAACGGCGGTTTTCGATTTGGCTTACGTGCACGAGGCCGTCGCGTTTGCCGAAGAAGTTTACGAAGGCGCCAAAGTCGACGATCTTCACGACCGTGCCTTTGTAAATCACGCCTTCTTCTGGTTCGGCCACGATCGAGTGGATCATGTCGTAGGCTTTCTTGATCGACTCGCCATCAGGTGAAGCGATCTTGATGATGCCGTCGTCGTTAATGTCGACCTTCGCGCCAGAGACTTCGACGATTTCGCGGATGACTTTGCCGCCCGAGCCGATAACTTCGCGGATTTTATCGGTTGGCACCTGCATCGTTTCGATGCGTGGTGCGTGGACCGAGAAGTCAGAGGTTTCTGACAGCGCTTTGTTCATCTCTCCAAGGATATGCATCCGGCCGTCTTTGGCTTGTGCCAGGGCCTTTTCCATAATGTCGGATGTGATGCCCGCGACTTTGATGTCCATCTGCAATGACGTGATGCCGTTTTCGGTCCCCGCCACTTTGAAGTCCATGTCGCCAAGGTGATCTTCGTCGCCCAAGATGTCAGACAGGATCGCGTAGGAGCCGTCTTCTTCCAGAACAAGGCCCATGGCCACACCAGCAACTGCCGATTTCAGCGGAACGCCCGCGTCCATCATTGAAAGCGAACCACCGCAGACCGACGCCATAGACGACGAGCCGTTGGATTCAGTGATCTCGGAAACAACGCGCACTGTGTACGGGAAGTCAGTTGCCGACGGCAGAACTGCCTGCAACGCGCGCCATGCGAGTTTACCGTGGCCGATTTCGCGACGTCCAGTAAAGCCAAAGCGGCCCACTTCGCCGACCGAGTAGGGCGGGAAGTTATAGTGCAGCATGAAGTTAGAGCGATACGTGCCATGCAGCGCGTCGATCATCTGTTCGTCGTCGCCAGTACCGAGTGTGGTGACAACCAGACCTTGGGTTTCGCCGCGTGTAAACAGCGCAGACCCGTGGGTGCGTGGCAGCATGCCGGTTTCCGAAACGATATCGCGGATTTCGTCGGTTTTACGACCGTCGATGCGACGACCGTGCTTGACAACATCACCGCGCAGAACGCTAGATTCCAGACCTTTCAAAGCAGAACCAAGGTTCTCGTCTTCAAGCTGCTCTTCACTAAGCGCTTCTTTGATCGCTGTGCGAGCCGCGCCGACAGCAGCAGTACGCTCTTGTTTGTCGGTGATCGCGTAAGCGGCGCGCATGGCCTCTTCACCAGCGGCTTTGACGGCTGCGGATAGGTCCGAGTAGTCAGGCGGCTGATAATCAAATGGCTCTTTGGCAGTTTCTTCGGCCAGAGAGATGATCAGATCGATCACGGCCTGCATCTGCTCGTGCGCAAAGTTCACCGCGCCAAGCATTTCGGCCTCAGAAAGCTCATATGCTTCTGATTCAACCATCATTACGGCGTCTTTGGTGCCGGCAACCACAAGGTCCAAACGCTGGTCTGGATTGTTCTTGAGGTCGTGCATGTCGTCGACGGTTGGGTTTAGAACGTAATCGCCATCTTCAAAGCCAACACGCGCAGCGGCGATTGGGCCCATGAACGGAGCACCTGAAATTGTCAGGGCAGCCGAGGCGGCGATCAGAGCGACGATGTCAGGATCGTTGACAAGGTCATGTGAAAGAACGGTACAGATGACCAGAACTTCGTTTTTGAAACCGGGGACAAACAGCGGACGGATCGGGCGATCGATCAGGCGGCTTGTTAGCGTTTCTTTTTCGGTTGGGCGTGCTTCACGCTTAAAAAAACCGCCAGGAATTTTACCGGCGGCGTAATATTTCTCTCCATAATGGACTGTCAGCGGGAAGAAATCCTGTCCCGGCTTTTGGCTTTTTGCAAAAGTCACGTTGGCCATAACGGATGTCTCGCCATATGTGGCAATGACAGATCCGTCGGCTTGACGCGCAACTTTCCCTGTTTCCAGTGTCAGCTTTTCTTCGCCCCACTGGATTGATTTTGTTACTTGATTGAACATTTAGCATCCTTCTCGGGCTCGTACGGCGTTCCGTCTAACCCGTTGATATAGCGGCCCCATTACCGCCGACCTTACCCATCATCTCATGCGCCAAGGTCAAAGCGTCACGTCTCAGATGTGCGCGGCTTACAGCAGATGCGTAGGTTTGGAAAGGGTGTTCGCACTGCTTGCTTCTTCGTTCGCGATCACGTCTGTCCCGCCATCGGCAAGTCGCTTGCCCTGAATGCATTCAAACTGATAATTAATGGCCAAGAAGAGTATTTATGGGTGCGCGGAAATAAAATATGAAGGCCATGGCCGTGTCCAAATACCTGAATGGACCTGAACGTGCATTCGGAGCACTTGCTCTGTTCTTTTCTGTCCTTTGGCCAATTGTTGCGGTGGTCAAAGGTGTAGCGATAAATCTGGAGCTCACAGCACTCGCGCTTTGTCTGCAAGTCGGCTTGATCTTAATAGGGCTGTATTTCCGGATACGCTTGGACTCAGAAAAAGTCGCCCGCCTCGCAATTTCCCTAGGATACTATCTGATTTTTGTGGCAAGCGTCGCCAACCTGATCGAAATGCGATTTCCGATCGATGCCCTTGTGCTGGACCCAATACTTCAAGAGATAGACGACGCAATTGGTTATAAATGGTCAGGGGTTCTGGCTTGGTTGGCGAGTTGGCCGGGCGTGGGCAACGTTCTAGCATTCATCTACAATACGTCATTGCTCCAACTCGCCTTCCTGATGGCTGTTCTTGCATTGTCCGGTAAAGATCGAACGCACTACCGTTTCTTGACAACTGCCGCTGTCTCGCTGTTTTTGACCGTTGCGATATGGATGATTTGGCCAAGTTTTGGTCCTGCGATAAGCCAAACCATTCCAGAGGATGTCGTGGGTAAGATGACCCTTGTTGTGGGGCCGGAATACCAAACTGAAATGTTGCGACGCGTAGCAAGTGGTGCAACTTCAGTCCCACCTTTTACCACACTTGGTCTGGTTGCATTTCCATCCTATCATACAATTATGGCATTGCTTGTCGTGGTATATTCGTGGCGCACCCTTGTTGGCTTGCCACTTCTCCTTTTTAACATTCCGATGCTACCTGCCATTCTTACACAAGGCGCTCACTACGTATCCGATGTCGTTGCAGGTTTCGTCGTGTTCCTGATAAGCGCCTTAATAGCAAAGAGGTTGATCGTCGGTCCTGAAAAATGGGATGCGGTGCGAACCTTTTGATCGCTGTGTTTCACAGCATGGTACTTGTGGTGATTTGGCGGTCGGTTAGTGCGTCTGTTTGAGCAATGCATCTGCGCGCGGTAGATGTGGCGCATGATAGCGAGAACCTTCAGCTCTATTGTGAATGCGTGCTTTGCCGCCATGGTGGTTGGAGCGGCTTTGCCCGGGACACATCGCGTTCTCGCACCGCAGGCCTATGGTTTGAGTGAGATCGCCCCGCGTGTTTGGAGCGATGCGCCGCAACGAACGGATGAGCTTTTAGAACTTGTGGCCTTCTCAAAGACGCGGGTTTCCCGATTTTTCGGGGATGCGCCGCCCAATCCGACGCTTATTCTGTGCGCGACAAAAGCCTGCGCGCAAGACTTTGGCATTCGCGGCAACGGTCTTTCCATTGCGGATATGGCCGTGATGGTGGCACCGGGCGGTTTGACGCGCGGCACGCTGACCCACGAGATGACGCACTCCCGGTTGCACCGCGCGATGGGGCTGCGCAATATCGTGCGCCAACCCTTTCCGACATGGTTTGACGAGGGGTTGGCCACCCATGTAGCGGATCATCCGCGATGGAACGGGCAGATCACGCGGGAGCACCGTGTGTATATCCGTAATGTGCAGCGGTTTTGGCAGTGGCGCGGAGCGTTTCGCAAGCTTGGCGTGGGGCGTTCGTATATTGCAGCCGCGATGGAAGTGGATGCCATCGAGCGCCGGATAGGACGCGCTGGGTTGTTAGAGCTGATCGCGCGGGCCGAGGCGGGCGAACGTTTTGACGGTGTGCTTGAAGCTCTTACTGGGCAGTGAGCGCGGCTCACAAAAAAGGCCGACCCAATGGGCCGGCCAATCTTTGCAATGAGCGCTAAACCTTAGTTCAGGTCTGCGGCGCGTGCGGCGTCAATTTCTGCCTCAGCAGCAGCAACAGATGCCGACAATGCGTTGAAGATGTCTTCTCCACCGTCAACGTTTGCTTTGAACCAGTCAAACACAGGAGCCGCTGCTTCTTTGAATGCAGCTTTCTCGTCAGGAGTTGGCACGTAAAGATCGCCACCTCCGGCTGTGAACTCTTGGTATGCCTGGATCGACTTGCGCTTTGGCGAGGCAAACGTGGCCTGCTGCAGCTGATAGAACCCGTCAACAACAACGCGCTGCAGATCAGCAGGCATCGCTTTGAAGTTTTCGTTGTTCATGAACCACAGCGCGCCCATGTAGGCGTGACCGTCAAGAGTAACGTACTGAAGACCCGCATCCGGGAATTTCATACCCATGATGTCGGTGATGCCGTTCTTGGAACCTTCAACAACGCCCGTCTGGAACGATGTGAACAGCTCAGGCCATGGGATTGGCGTAGGAGCAGCACCAAGTGCTTTGACAAGCTCTTGTGGAAGATCGGCAACCACGGTGCGGATTTTTAGACCTTCCATGTCAGAAGGGGACGCGACGCGGCGCTTGGTGTTGGCAAAGTTTCTCCAGCCGCCCGTGTTACCCACGGTCATTAGGCGGATCATGCCTCCAGAAGCTTCAAGCGTCATGTCCTTCATTTTGGTCATGAACTCTGTGCCGCCCGAAAGAGCTGCTTCGGCCACGCGGTCGTCTGCCATCAGGTAGGGCAGATCAAGCACCTGAACGAAGGGGAAGATGCCCGATGCACCGCCAGACGTTGAGATGTAGATATCGATGCCGCCGTCAGCGACGCCTTGCAAACACTCAGCACCGTTTGAGCAAAGCTGCGTGCCGATGAACATTTCAACTTCGATTTTGCCGTTCGAGGCTTGCTCGACGTAGTTTTTGAACACAACCAGACCATCATAGTCTTCGTCGTTCTCGTTCGAGTTTGCTGTGGCCCGCAGTTTGAATTCAGCGTGGCCGTCGGCAAGCGCGCTGAATGCACTTCCTGCCAGCAGTGTTGCGGCAAGCGCCGCAGTTGTAAGACCTTTTAGCATTTGTCTCTCCCTATTGGTTGCTTTGGTCAGTTAACGAACCCTGTTAGGCGTGGGATCGTCATCGAAATGGCCGGGACGTAGGTGATCAGGAAGATCACGAAAATCTCGACAGCGAGGAATGGCAGGATTGCCTTGGCGATGGTTTCGACCTTTTCGTTGGCCACCGAAGAGGCGACAAATAAGACAAGTCCCATCGGCGGCGTGGCAAGCCCTACGGTCAGGTTGACCGACATGATGATCGCAAAGTGAACCGGATGCACGCCAAGGTCCACAAAGATCGGCCCCAAAATCGGCCCAAGAATGATAATTGCCGGGCCCGCATCAAGAAACATACCGACAATGAACAGCAGGATGTTAATCAGGAATAAGAGGATCAGCGGATTTTCCGACAGGGATAGGATGTAGTCGGCCAGAATTTGCGGCGCGTAAGAAAGTGAGACGACGGTTTTAAACGCCATCGCAGCGCCAACAAGCAGCAACACAACAGCAGATGTCATTGCCGAACGGCTCAGCACATCGGGCAGGTCTTTGAGCGTCATCGTCTTGAGCACAAAGAAGGCGACGATCACGGCGTAAAACACGGCCACGGCAGCGGCTTCTGTCGGCGTGAAGACACCTAACAAAATGCCGCCAAGGATCAGGATAGGCGTTTGAAGCGGCACAACGGCCCGCTTGGTGACCATCCGGAAATCGGCTTCAACCTTTGGGCGCATTGCCATCAGGAAGAAGTGCGCTGCGGCGACGCCGACAAGGAAAGTGGCCAATGTGACCATGGCGTTGGCCTCTTCTCCTGTCCCGATGCCTGTTGTGGCGCGGAAGACGGCGTAGATGATCCAACCCAAGTTCAGGCGCAGCAAAACGAACGATACCCAGTATTCACGCGATGTCAGGGTGATGCCTTTTTTGACGATGCGTTCAGCCTTTGGCAGATCGTATTTGTTCGCCAGAACGCGCACGACCAGCATCAGACCAACACCAACCATCACGCCCGGCACGATACCTGCAAGGAACAGCGCGGCGACGCTTTCACCCATCACATAGGCGTAGATAATCATAATGCCCGAGGGCGGGATGATCGGGCCGATGACGGAGGATGCAGCCGTGACAGCGGCGGCAAAACGGCGGGTGTAGCCTTGCTTTTCCATCGCCGGGATCAGCATTGAGCCAAGCGCGGAGGTGTCGGCGACCGCAGAACCGGAGAGGCCTGCGAAAAGCATGGATGAGAGGATGTTCACATGCGCCAGACCTCCACGCAAATGACCCATCAGCGCTTGGGAGAATTCAACAAGGCGTTCGGTAATCCCGCCCTTATTCATCATCTCGCCTGCGAGCATGAAGAACGGGATAGCCATCAGCGGGAAGCTGTCCATGCCATTGTAAACATTGCGATAAAGAAGGGTGATGTCTTTTTCCTGACCTGACATCCATAACAAGATGCCAGGGGCGGCGAGCAGCCCGAAAAAGACGGGAAGTCCGATCATTAAGAAGATCAGGAAGACGGGGAGGAACCAGATCAGCATATCAAATCACTCCGCTATAATGTCATCTTCGGGGGCAAGGTCTTTCAACCCATCGCCTCCACCCATCATCGAAATGATGGCGCGCAAGATAAGCTCGATGTTCACAATGAGCAGCAGGATCACGCCAACCAACAGCGAGGCCATCATCCACGAGCGTGGCACCCGAAACCATTCGCTGAAATCGAGCGCCGCAGGCACGTAGAGCGCGGCTGTCGCAA
The DNA here is from genome assembly GCA_039942715.1 of Paracoccaceae bacterium. Lineage (GTDB taxonomy): Bacteria > Pseudomonadota > Alphaproteobacteria > Rhodobacterales > Rhodobacteraceae > JABDJX01. The sequence continues at coordinate 214,355 of JBDVBY010000006.1, read as the reverse complement.
ACTTGCCGCCAAAGCCTGTAACTTCGCTCCAGCCGATGCTGATTGCCATGGCAAGGACGCCTGCGGAAATGAACAACAGGAACAGCGAGACGATTTCACCGATCTTTGCAGGCATGGCTTGCACCACCATGTCGATCGCAACAAAACCGCCCTGGCGAAATGCAATGGGCGCCATCAAGCCCGTGAGCCAAAGCATCATGAAACGCGCGGCCTCATCCGGCCAGGGCAAGGCGGCGTTCAGGACATAGCGGAAGAAAACCTGAATAAGGATCGCAAACACCATCAGCGCAATCGCAGCGATAGAGACCCATCGCCCAATCGGCAGAACGGCATCGTTCCACAGCTGAAAAGGTTTCAGCAGACCGTTTAGTAGCGCCATTGCGCGTCTCCTCCCTTTGCCCCTTTATGCTTTTGTTATTTGGGGACTTTTTGTCGTTTTAATCGAGGTTTTCGAACCGTCCGAAGGACCCTCCCGAAAAGATCAACGATTTTCCCTCACATACCGTAACAGCTTCGACGCGCCCTACGATGATCGCATGATCTCCTCCATCATGGACTGCGTGGCGGGTGCATTCAAAGCGCGTCAGACAGCCTTCGATCAGCGGCACGTCGTTTGCGCTTGGTTGCCACGTCAGATCAGCAAAGTTGCCCCCCTCCGCAGCAAAGACATTGCAAAAGTCCTTTTGATCTTCGCTCAACACGTGGATCGCAAAATGCTCTGCCGTCTCAAACGCGGCAAACCGTTTTGAGGCACGCGCGGGCGACCACAGCACAAGTGGCGGGTCAAGCGAGACAGAGGCAAAGCTATTGGCGGTGATACCCAAAGGTCCATGCGTGGAGTTGCAGGTCACGATTGTAACGCCCGTTGCAAAGGAGCCAAGCGCGTTGCGAAACGCTTTTGGGTCATCCGCATCGGGGCGAAAAGTCGTTTGGGAGGCGCTCACTTTAAGCAACCTCGCGGCCCAAAGCGGCGGTGTAAAGTTCGAACCAGGTTTGGCGGTCCATGTTGATCTTGAGCGCATCGCTTAGCGCGTCAATGCGGGAAATCGTGTTGGTGCCCATGACCGGGATGATCTTGCTTGGATGCGCCAGAAGCCACGCGACGGCGACCGCAGCTTCATCTGTGCCGGTTTCCAGTGCGACACGCGACATCAACTGGCGGAGTTCACCCGTCGCATTGGCGTCCATCAATGCGCCGCCCCCAAGCGGGGACCACGCCATGGGTGAAATACCGTGGCGCTGATGAAAAGCAACGTCGCCGTTTGTAAGCGCCTCATGCGCCGAAAGGCTGATTTCGATCTGGTTGGTTGCCAGTGGTGTGCTCATTGCCGATTGCAAAAGCTCCCAATCCCATGGCTTGAAGTTGGACACGCCAATTGCGCGTACTTTGCCGGAGGTCACAGCAGCGTCGAGTGCTGCGCCCGTCTCGTGATGGTTCATCAATGGATCAGGGCGGTGGATGAGCAGCAAGTCGATGTGATCAATGCCCATATCGCTCAGCGAATTTTCGATCGAGCGCTCGATATGCGCGGCAGAGGTGTCGTAGTGTTTCACCCTTGCATCGCTGTAACGGCCTGCGGGAGCAACGATGTCGCACTTGGTTACGATCTCAAGTTTATCTCGCAAACCTTTGTTTTCTTTTAGGCAATCCCCGAGGATGCCCTCTGCAACATAGCCGCCATAGATGTCAGCCTGATCAATCGTGGTGATCCCTTGCGCAAGGCATGCCTCGATTTTGGCACGCACATGCGCGGGCGACGTGTCGGCATCATCGCCAACGCGCCACATGCCATACACAATGCGGCTCATCTCGATACCGCCGGGCAGGGATACTCTTTCCATCGTCATTATTTGCGCTCTCCTACGCCCAGAGGCGTGGCTGGTGTGGATGCCGGGACACGTCCGTAGGCGTGCGGTAAGGAACATGTTTCCAAGTTTGGCAAAACGCGCTGGCCAAAGGAAATACATTCATCAATGTGCGGATACCCCGAAAAGATAAATGAGCGGATGCCCATTTTCTTATAATCTTCGATTTGGGAAAGCACTTGATCGGTGGACCCAACAAGAGCGGCGCCACAGCCCGAGCGCGCCCGCCCAACGCCCGTCCAAAGATGCGGTTCGACATAGCCAAACTTGTCGGCCAACTCGCGGGCTTTTGCCTGATGGCTCACTCCGAGCGAGCCGCTGTCGTGGGCGCGTTCGCGGATCAACTGGCCGTATTCGTCATCGAGTTTTGAGACGATGTAGTCGGCGTATTCCTTCGCTTCGGCCTCGGTATCGCGTACGATCATGTGTACGCGCAGCCCGTAATCCAGCGTGCGACCGTATTTGTCAGCGACTGCATGGACGTCTTTCATGCGCTGGGCCAGCTGATCTTTTGGTTCAGGCCACATCAAGTAGACATCGCAATGCTGACCGCAAAGTTCCAAGGCCGCGGGCGAGTAACCGCCAAAGTACATCAACGGGCCACCGTTTTGCTGATAGGGTTTGGCCGGGCCGGTGGGCACGTTTTCGAAGGTGTAGACTTCGCCTGCATAGTTGATCTCGTCCTGAGTCCACGCCTGACGCAGAATTTCGACAACTTCGCGCGAGCGCTGGTAGCGGAAATTGCTCTCGGCTTTTTCACCGGGGAAGTCGGATGAGATGATGTTAATCGTCAAACGCCCTTCCAACATGTGATCAAGCGTAGCAATTGTGCGGGCCAGCATTATGGGCTGCATTTCACCACAGCGCACCGCCGCCAGCATGTTGATCTTTGTGGTCAGTGGCGCGCAGCCTGCCACAAAAGACAGCGTGTCTTGGCCCACCTGATAAGAAGACGGGGCCAGAATATTGCGAAACCCCTGCTTTTCGGCCTCAATCAAAATATCGCGACAGTGTGCCCAACTGCTTCGCAAGTCGCCATCGGGCACGCCTAAGAACTGATAATCGTCAGAGCATAATGCGGAAAACCAACTAACTTCCACAGCGCTAAGATCAGCCGAAGTGACGGGCACAATTGTCATGCGATTCTTCCCTGCGCGGACAAACTTTAACCTTGCGTAGCATTGTCATTGATGTGCATCAATAGTGTATCAATTTTTTGCGACCCGAATGAACACCGAAATGGACGCCGACTCTGCTGCCCTTCCGATCTATGTGCAGACCGCCGAGATGCTGATCCGCGAGATCGCCTCGGGCCGTTTGATTGATGGTGAGCGTCTTCCGCCCGAGCGCGAAATGGCCGCAGAAATGGGCATCGCTGTTGGAACGCTGCGCAAGTCGCTTAATGATTTAGTCGATAAGGGATTACTCGTGCGCGTCCAAGGTTCAGGCAATTACGTGCGCCATAACCCGGATGCCGCCAGCGTTTATTCGCTATTTCGCCTTGAGCGGTTGACCGGTGGCGGGTTGCCCACCGCAAAAGTGTTGAATGTTGAGAAAGTGCAAAAGCCGGATGATCTACCCGCGTTTGGGCAATCGAAAACTGCGCATAGGATCAGACGTTTACGTCTGTTGTCCGGAGAAGCCGCCGCTTTGGAAGAAATCTGGTTGGATGGCAAATGGGCAAGCACCATTGCCGCCTCTGATCTCTCAGACAGCCTCTATTACTACTACCGCAAGACCTTGGGCCTGCTGATTTCGCGCGCAGAAGATCGCATTGGCGTCGCAGCCTTGCCCGATTGGTCTGAGGCAGATATTGGCAGCGCGCCCGGGCAGGCCGTCGGCTTTGTCGAGCGCTGGAGTCGATCGCCAAGCGGTGAAATCGCGGAATTTTCGCGGACATGGTTCAACCCAAATCGCGCACGCTATGTGGCGCGGATAAAATGACGGAAAAGACGACGATGACGATGAGAGTGGCAGATATTGTGAATTATGGGGTGATTGGGTGTGGCATGATGGGCCAGGAACATCTGCGCAATATCGCGCTGTTGCCCGGCGCGCGCGTGGCGGCGATTTATGAACCAAACGAGCTTATGGCGGCAGCCGCCAAGTCGATTGCCCCTAACGCCAAGCTTGTCGGCTCGGTGGCCGATCTTTTGGCAATGGACGAGATCGATTGCCTGCTGGTCGTGTCGCCAAACCACATGCACATCCCGCAGTTCGAAGAGATTGCCGCGACCCGTCCTCTGCCATTACTCATTGAAAAGCCGCTTTACACAGATCCGGCACAAGCCGCGCAAGTATCTGATCTAACTTCGAAATATGACGCACCGGTTTGGGTGGCGATGGAATATCGATATATGCCTCCGGTGCAGACCTTTATCGATCAGGTTGAGGCGGCCACGGGCGGCGTTACACAGCTTTCAATCCGGGAACACCGCTTTCCGTTCTTGCCAAAGGTGGGCGATTGGAACCGGTTTAACCGCTACACGGGTGGCACGTTGGTCGAGAAATGCTGCCACTTCTTTGACCTGATGCGCCTCATCCTCAAATCTGACCCGGTGCGCGTGATGGCGAGTGCGGGGCAAGACGTGAACCATTTGGATGAGCGGTATAACGACGATGAAACCCCGGATATTTGGGACAGCGGCTTTGTGATCACCGAATTTGCGAACGGAACCCGAGCAATGCTTGAATTGTGCATGTACGCTGAAGGGGCGCGGTATCAGGAAGAGATTTGCGCGGTCGGGCCAACTGGCAAGATCGAAACCTTTGTTCCCGGACCGGGGCGTTTTTGGCCAACACATCTTGGCGCACCGCCAGTGCCACGCGTGGTGATCTCGCCGCGCAGTCCGAAAGGCCCGCAAGAGGTTGAAATCCCAGTTGATCCAACGATTTTGGATGCAGGCGATCACAACGGTTCGACCTTCTATCAGCACGCACGTTTCTTGGAGATTGTGCGTGAAGGTGGTACGCCTGAGGTTGCACTTGCCGATGGCGCTTGGGCTGTTCGCATGGGGCTTGCAGCGCAGCAATCTGCAGCAACAGGTCAGGTCGTTACGTTGGCCTAAGGCGGAAATGAACAAGCGCTTTCAGGGTGTTCTAAAGTTTATCTAAATCAAACCTCGCAATCTTAGCGGGTTCTTCCTACACTACCTGCTCGACGGTAAGGGAGTGAACTTTTGAACGAGGCCAAGCGCTTAAGCGAAAAAGACCTTGAAGCTTTGAATGCGGGACAGCACGCGGCACCGTTTGACATATTAGGCCCGCAAAAAAGCGGCAAAGCTTGGACGATCACCACAGTTCAGCCCGAAGCGGTTTCGGTCGCGGCGGTGATAAATGGCAAAGAGACCCCTTTGGAGCGCTTGGGGGGCGATGTCTTTTCCGGGGTCGTATCTGACAATACTTACACGCTCAAAATCACTTACACCGACGATCATGTGGTCGAATGCAACGACGCCTACGCTTTTGGCCCTGTGCTAAGCGATTTTGATCAATATCTATTGGGCGAGGGCACGCACTGGGAGCTTTGGCGCGCACTTGGTGCTCACGTGACAAGCCACGAAGGTGTTTCGGGAACACATTTCGCAGTTTGGGCGCCGAACGCGAGCCGGGTGTCTGTTGTGGGCGATTTCAACATGTGGGACGGGCGGCGCCATCCGATGCGGCGTGCCGGAGACACGGGCGCATGGGAGATTTTTATTCCCCACGTGAGCGAAGGTGCGATCTACAAATACGAGGTAATCGGCACGCACGGATCGTTTGCGCTTAAGGCTGATCCAGTCGGCTTTGGCTCGCAGCACCCGCCCGAAAAAGCCTCGATAGTGCGCGACATTGGTGGGTATGGTTGGAAAGACGCCAAGTGGATGAAGGAACGTGCAGCGCGCTCAAACCGCAATGCTGCGATTTCGATCTACGAGGTGCACTTGGGCTCGTGGCGCAGACGCTGGGATGATGGTGGGCGGCCACTTTCGTACAAAGAACTGGCGCGCGATCTTGTGTCTTATGTCAAAGACATGGGCTTTTCGCATATCGAGCTTTTGCCGGTCTCAGAATTCCCGTTTGATGGGTCTTGGGGCTACCAGCCTGTTGGGCTTTATGCGCCAACGATCCGCTTTGGCTCGCCGCATGAATTTCGCGATCTGATCGAGGCTGCGCACGCCGCTGAACTTGGTGTTCTGCTTGATTGGGTGCCGGGGCATTTCCCGACCGATCCGCATGGGCTGGCGCGCTTTGACGGCTCGGCCTTGTATGAACATGAAGACATGCGCGAAGGCTTTCATCAGGACTGGAACACCCTGATTTACAACTATGGTCGCACCGAGGTGCGCAACTACCTTGTCTCGAATGCGCTTTATTGGATGGAAGAGTATCACCTTGATGGTTTGCGCGTGGATGCGGTTGCGTCGATGCTGTACCGCGATTACTCGCGCCCCGAGGGGCAGTGGATCCCGAACAAGGATGGCGGCCGCGAAAACTATGAAGCCATTGATTTTCTAAAAGAAATGAACACGGCTGTTTATGCCGCCAGCGCTGATATTATGACGGTTGCGGAAGAAAGCACATCCTTTCCCGGTGTGTCGCAGCCTGTGCATGCGGGCGGGCTTGGGTTTGGGTTCAAGTGGAACATGGGTTGGATGAACGACACGCTGAGTTATATTCAGCGCGATCCAATCCACCGTAAATTCCACCAAAACGATCTGACCTTTGGCATTCATTACGCGTTTTCGGAAAACTTCATTCTTCCGATCAGCCATGACGAAGTGGTGCATGGCAAAGGGTCGATGCTGACCAAAATGCCGGGCGAGAGGGACGAAAAGTTTGCTAATCTGCGCGCGTATTACGCGTTTATGTGGATGCATCCGGGCAAGAAGCTTTTGTTTATGGGCTGTGAATTTGCCCAGCCCGAAGAGTGGGCGCACGATGGCGAGCTAAACTGGCATGCGGCCTCGCAACCGATGCACGCCGGGATACAGGCCTTGGTGCGCGATCTGAACAAGGTCTACCGCGACACGCCTGCGCTTCATGTGAATGATTGTGAGCCCCAAGGCTTTCGCTGGGTGAACAGTGATGCCGAGCAATCCGCTTTGGCGTTTTTGCGGCTGGGTGAAGAGGGCGACGCGCCGGTTCTGGTCGTGTGTAACTTTACCCCTGTCGAGCGCAACGGCTTTCGCGTTGGCGTGCCGAACAAGGGTTATTGGGAAGAAGTGCTGAACTCTGACAGCGCGCTATATGGAGGAGGGAACCGCGGAAATCTGGGAGGGTTGGATGCGGTCAAAGAACCAAGCGATGGCTTTGGACAATCGATTGAACTGACACTTCCGCCGCTTTCTGTGGTGGTTTTGAAACTGAGAGACTGAGACGAAAATGACCGGGAGGGATAAAGATATGCCGACGAAAAGACTGACACAGCGCTCGATGGTTTTCGTTCTTGCAGGGGGTCGAGGGAGTCGTCTGAAAGAGTTGACGGACCGTCGTGTGAAACCCGCCGTTTACTTTGGTGGCAAGACCCGGATCATTGACTTTGCGCTTTCTAACGCGCTCAATTCCGGTATCCGGCGCATGGCAATTGCAACGCAATACAAAGCGCACTCTTTGATCCGCCACCTGCAGCGCGGCTGGACGTTTTTCCGCGCCGAGCGAAACGAATTTCTTGATATTCTACCTGCGTCGCAGCGCACAGGAACGGAAGCCTGGTACGCGGGTACCGCCGATGCGGTAACCCAGAATATTGATATCGTTGATAGCTATAACATTGATTACGTTGTGATTTTGGCTGGTGATCACATTTATAAAATGGACTACGAGATCATGCTTCGTCAGCATGTTGAAACGGGTGCGGATGTTACTGTTGGCTGCCTTACAGTGCCGCGCGAAGAGGCGACCGCATTCGGTGTTATGGCCACCAATGACAAAGGGATGATTACCTCGTTTCTTGAAAAACCCGCTGATCCGCCAGCAACGCCCGAAGACCCGACCAAAGCGCTGGCTTCGATGGGAATCTACGTCTTTAAGTGGACCTTTCTGCGCGACCTGCTTTTGGCTGACGCCGAGAATGAAAACTCGAGCCATGACTTTGGTGGCGATCTGATCCCGGACATTGTGAAAAACGGAAAAGCCTTTGCGCATCGCTTTGATGACAGCTGCGTGCGCAAAGAAGGTGCGCCTGCTTACTGGCGCGACGTAGGGACTGTTGACGCCTTTTGGGAGGCGAATATGGACCTGACCGATTTCACGCCAGAGCTTGATTTGTGGGACCGTACCTGGCCGATCTGGACCTATTCAGAAAGCGTGCCGCCTGCGAAGTTCATCCACAACGAGCGCTCGCGGCGCGGGATGGCGATGTCTTCGATGGTGTCAGGGGGCTGCATCATCTCAGGAACTGAAGTGCGTAACTCGGTGCTTTTCACCAATGTGCACACCAATTCTTATGCGGTTCTGGATAACGCCGTTGTCCTGCCGGATGTGGTTGTTCATCGCTCGGCGCGGCTGCGCAATGTGGTGATCGACAAGGGCGTTGTGATCCCCGAAGGGCTTATTGTTGGCGAAGATATGGATGACGACGGCAAGTGGTTCCGGGTCTCTGAGCGTGGCAAGGTATTGATTACGCAGGACATGTTGGACGTGCGAGCTGCCAAGTTATGACGAAGATCCTCTCGGTTGCCTCTGAATGTGCGCCGCTGGTGAAAACCGGCGGGTTGGCCGACGTTGTGGGCGCTTTGCCCGCCGCGCTGGCGGCACTTGGCGACGAGATGAAGACGTTGATCCCTGGATACCCGTCAGTGATGTCGCAGGCGAAGGCGGCTAAAACCGTCGCCACGCTAGAGACGCTTTTTGGCGGACATGGCAAGATTTTGTCGGCCAAGATCGAGGGTCTTGATCTGTTAATTTTAGAGGCGCCGCACCTGTTTGATCGCCCTGGCGGTCCGTACATTGATGCCAATGGGCGCGACTGGGTTGATAATCCTGAGCGCTTTGCGGCACTTTGTTTTGCTGCTGCGCATGTCGCCAAAGAGGGCGTCGGCAGTTGGGCGCCTGACGTGGTGCACGGACATGATTGGCAGGCGGGATTGGTGCCCGAGTATCTGAACGCGCTTGGCTGCGACGCGCCTTTCCTGTTCACGGTTCATAATATCGCGTTTCACGGCAACGTGGACGCCGCACGCCTTAGCACGCTTCGGCTGGATCATGCTCGGTTCAATCCAGAGCATTTTGAGTTTTGGGGTCAAATCTCAGCACTTAAGGCAGGGCTGATGGGGGCAACCAAGATCAACACCGTCAGCCAAACCTATGGAGAAGAGCTAAAAACCGAAGCTTTTGGCATGGGGATGGAAGGTGTGCTGCGAGCGCGGTCGGACGATCTAAGCGGTATCGTAAACGGGATTGATACAGATGTGTGGAACCCTACAACTGATCCGGCGATCAAGGCATACAAGACGCCTCGCGGAAAGGCGGCGAACAAAAAGGCGTTGCAAAAAGAGTTTGGATTGAAGCCCGCCGATGGGCCCTTGTGCGTACTTGTTTCGCGCCTGACGCATCAAAAGGGTATCGATCTATTGATCGAGGCGCTGCCCGCTCTTTTGGAACGTGGCGGTCAGCTTGCGCTGCTTGGCTCTGGCGATCCGGCCCTTGAGGTGGCGTTGCTGGAACTTGCGGCAAGTGAAGCCAACGTGGGCGTTAAAGTCGGCTATAACGAAGAGCTTTCGCACAAGATGATGGCGGGGGGCGATGCGATCCTTGTGCCGTCGCGGTTCGAGCCTTGTGGTCTGACACAGCTTTATGGCTTGCGCTATGGAACCATCCCGCTTGTGGCGCTGACGGGTGGTTTGGCCGATACGGTGATCAACGCCAATCCGGCGGCGATGGCGCGAGATGTGGCAACTGGCGTTCAGTTTCACCCGATTACGGCGCACGCCTTGTCAAACGCCTTTGCGCGCCTGTGCCATCTCTATGCGCAGCCTAAAATCTGGGGCGCGCTTCAGCGTAATGCGATGAAACAGCCCGTAGGCTGGGAAACCTCGGCGCAGGCGTATCACGCACTTTATGCCTCTATGGCAAAGGTCTGATCCCATGAACGACCACCCGATCCGGGCAGGACATCCTTATCCTTTGGGTGCAAATTTCGACGGCGATGGCGTCAATTTCGCCGTGTTTTCCGAGCACGCCACCCGCGTCACGTTGTGCCTGTTTGATGATGAGGGAAACGAAGTTCAGATCATTACCCTGCCTGAACGTGAAGGACATGTCTGGCACGGATATATCCCCGGTATGCGGCCGGGACAGCAATACGGCTATCGCATGCATGGGCCGTATAAGCCGGAAGAGGGGCACCGTTTCAATCCCTACAAGCTGCTGATTGATCCATACGCAAAACGGCTGACCGGGCATCCCATTTGGAATGACGCGCTTTACAGTTACAAAGTGGGTCACAAGGACGCCGACCTGAGTTTTGATAAACGCGATAGCGCGCCTTTCATGCCGCGTTCGGTTGTTGTTGATCCGTCTTTCAGTTGGGGCGCGGGCGGGCGCCCAGATACACCGTTGGACGAGACGATCATTTATGAGGCGCACGTGAAGGGGCTGACCGCCGGGCGCAATGACATGGAGCGCCCTGGCACGTACCTTGCGATGGCGTCCGATCCTATCCTTGAACATCTGAACAAGCTGGGCGTGACGGCGATCGAACTTCTGCCCACGCATGCGTTTATTGATGACAGTTTTCTGGTCGAAAAGGGCTTGCGAAACTACTGGGGCTATATGTCTTATGGGTTCTTCGCGCCAGAGCCACGCTATATGCAAGGCGCTGATATTGCAGAGTTTCAGCATATGGTCGCGCGCTTTCACAGCGCTGGGATCGAAGTGATCTTAGATGTCGTTTATAACCACACAGCAGAAGGTGGCGAGACCGGGCCGACGCTGGCGTTTCGTGGGCTGGATAACGCCAGCTACTATCGTCTGGCCGAGAATGACCCGCGCTATTACGTGAACGATACTGGTTGCGGCAACACGCTTGATCTGGAAAACCCGTTTGCGCTGCGACTGGTGATGGACAGCCTTCGCTATTGGGCTGAAGTGATGCACGTCGATGGCTTCCGCTTTGATTTGTGCTCGACGTTAGGGCGCGCGCGCGGCGGTTTTGATCGTGATGGACCATTCTTTCGCGCTGTGCGCCAAGACCCGGTGCTAAATAAACTCAAGCTGATCGCCGAGCCATGGGACATTGGCCCCGGCGGCTATCAGCTTGGCGCGTACCCCGCGCCCTTTGCCGAATGGAATGACAAGTACCGCGACGAGGGGCGAGAGTTCTGGCGTGGTGACGACGCTAAAGTGGCTGCGATGGCGGCACGGCTTTCAGGGTCTGCGCAATATTTTGATCATGACGGGCGCGCTGCGACGTCTTCTGTGAATTTTCTGACAGCGCACGATGGTTTCACGCTGCAAGACACTGTCAGCTATTCTAAGAAGCACAACAAAGCCAACGGCGAGAACAATCGCGATGGGCATTCGCACAATGCGTCGGACAATTGCGGGGTCGAGGGGCCAAGCGATGATCCGAAAATCCAAGTCAAACGGTTTCGGCGTAAAGCAAACCTGATCGCGACGCTGATGTTGTCGCAAGGCACGCCGATGATGCTGGCGGGCGACGAGGTTTCAAACAGCCAAGGCGGCAATAATAACGCCTATTGTCAGGACAATGAGATTGGCTGGGTGGATTGGCCGCATGATGGTGATCCGTTTTTTGCCGTCTGCCAAAAGGCCATCGCCTTTCGCAAAGCACATCCGATTTTGCGCCAGCGACGGTTCTTACACTCGCGCTCGCGGCTTGTGGACGGCGAGCAGGATTTGTTCTGGCGGCAAACCAACGGCAAACCAATGCGTCAGATCGATTGGGACGATCCAAACCTGAAAACGTTGGTGGCGGAAATGCGCATGGCGTCTGGCTCGCCCGAGTACGTGAAACGGGAGGGGGCGTTGTTGATCGTGTTGAATGCGGGCGCCTCTACGGACATTACATTGCCCAAGACCAAGGGGCGCTGGGTGCGCAGCTTTGATACCAGTGAAGACGCGGTGACTGGTGCCTTTAAAGGAACGCAAATTGCCGAAGACTCAGTTGTGGTTTTTGTGCAGGAAGATGACGGGATCGGAGAGACTTAGATGAGCATTGAAACAATCCAAACCCAACCGATCGCAGGGCAAAAGCCCGGCACAAGCGGCTTGCGCAAGAAAACATCCGTCTTCCAAGGGCCTCATTTCCTTGAGAATTATGTCCAGGCGACATTCGATGGCATTGGCGGCGTGGTCGGGGCCACTTTGGTTGTTGGCGGGGACGGGCGCTATTTCAACGACCGTGCGATTCAAGTGATTTTGCGCATGGCGGCCGCGAATGGGGCTGCGCGCTGTATCGTTGGGCAGGGTGGTATTTTGTCAACGCCTGCGGCCTCGCATCTGATCCGCAAACGCGGTGCAAACGGCGGGCTGATCCTGTCGGCGAGCCACAACCCCGGAGGCCCGGACGCTGACTTCGGCTTGAAATACAACGGTCCCAATGGGGGGCCAGCCACTGAAACCGTGACCGATAAGATTTTCGCGCGCACGGTCGATATTTCGGAATATAAAATTTTGACGGCCACGGACGCTGACCTTGGCACGATTGGCGAAAGCCAGCTTGGTGATCTAACGGTAGAGATTGTTGATCCCGTTGAAGACTATGCCGCGCTGATGGAAACGCTGTTTGATTTCGACAAGATCGCCGCGCTGTTCCAATCCGGTTTCACGATGCGGTTTGACGCCATGCATGCGGTCACAGGCCCCTATGCGCATGCCATTTTGGAAGACCGCCTTGGCGCTCCCAAGGGCACAGTAATCAATGGCATCCCAAGCCCCGATTTTGGCAAAGGCCATCCAGATCCTAACCCTATCTGGGCCAAACCGCTGATGGACGAGATGTACGCAGAGAATGCCCCTGACTTTGGCGCGGCCTCTGACGGCGACGGCGACCGTAATATGATCGTTGGCAAGGGTGCTTACGTGACACCCTCTGACAGCCTTGCTCTGCTCGCGGCCAAAGCGCACCTGGCGCCAGGCTACAAGGGTGGTTTGGCAGGTGTTGCGCGCTCGATGCCGACATCGGGCGCTGTGGACCGCGTTGCAGAGAAAATGGGCATTTCCTGTTATGAAACGCCTACAGGCTGGAAATTCTTCGGTAATTTGCTTGATGCTGGCAAGGCGACTCTTTGCGGCGAAGAGAGTGCGGGCACCGGATCCAATCATGTGCGCGAAAAAGACGGGCTTTGGGCGGTGCTTTTGTGGCTCAATATTCTGGCGGAAACCAAACAGTCAGTCTCTGCGTTGATGAGCGATCTTTGGGGCGAATATGGGCGCTGTTATTACTCGCGCCACGATTATGAAGACGTCGATGCAGCCAAAGCCGGAAGCGTTATGGACGGGTTGCGCGACGCTCTGCCAAGCCTTCCAGGGACGCAACTTGAAGGTCTCAAAATCGCCTTTGCTGACGAGTTTTCTTACGATGATCCGATAGACGGCAGCCACTCCGCTGGCCAGGGCATCCGCATTGGGTTTGAGGGCGGCGCGCGCGCCGTATTTCGACTGTCGGGAACTGGGACTGTGGGCGCAACAATCCGCGTCTATTTTGAACGATTGGAAACGGATCCAGCGCGGCTTGGCATGAAACCAGATGACGCACTGGCGCCGATTATTTCGGCAGCTTTGTCTCTTTCAGACCTGCAAGCAAAAACAGGGCGCAACGAACCAAACGTAATCACCTGATTTTACTTGGTATTCGGTGCTGCCGCCCCAGGTGGAGCCCCAACAAATCGTCTTAAGCAGAGCCATTTGCGAGGCATAATAAGGACAGCCACGCGGTGAATGGATACATGGCGGATTGCTTGCCTTTTCAATCAGGTGTTTTCGTGCCAAACCCCATCGCTGGACTAGTACGCCCGATGGGCCTGTTTACTGAGTGATTTAGCGTAAGAAAGACCCGCAATGAACGCATGGACTAAAGTGCCGGCAGACGATCTGCGCAACAGGATCGACCGTCATCTAACCTATACAATCGGTAAAGATAAGGCGCATGCCAGCACCTATGATTGGCGCATGGCTGTCAGCTATACGGTACGGGATCTGATCGTTGACCCGTGGTTTGCCGCGACCCGGCGCACCTATGAGGAAGCCGGAAAACGCGTATATTATCTGTCACTTGAGTTTCTGATTGGGCGTATCCTTGAGGATGCAGTGATTAATCTTGGTTTGCACGAGCAGATCGAAGAGGTGCTCAACGAAGATGGCATTTCGCTCACCGACGTGGTTGAAAACGAACCTGACGCGGCCCTTGGCAACGGCGGTCTAGGTCGCCTTGCTGCGTGCTTTCTTGAATCGATGTCGACGCTTGGCTGTCCTGCTTTTGGCTATGGTATCCGTTATGAACACGGTCTTTTTCGCCAGCGTTTTGAGGGCGGACGACAGGTTGAAACGCCCGAAGATTGGCTCAACCAGACCCATCCTTGGGAGTTCGAACGCCCCGAAGCAAGCTATACGATCCCGTACAAAGGCCTGATTGACGCCTCTGGCGTGTGGCATCCCGGCGAAACCGTTCTTGCCCGCGCCTATGACACGCCAGTTGTTGGTTGGCAGGGTGTCTGGGCCAATACGCTACGGCTTTGGGGCGCTCAACCCACAGAGCTTTTTGATCTGGAACGGTTTAATTCGGGCGATCATACCGCTGCTGCTGCGCCTGAGGCTTTGGCGCGTACGCTGAGCCGTGTCCTTTACCCCGAAGACACGACCGACAGCGGCAAGGAACTACGCCTGAAACAGGAGTTTTTCCTCACCTCTGCAGCTCTTCAAGACATTTTGCGCCGATTCCTGTCTGAACACGACGATCTGGCACTCTTGCCCGAAAAAGTCGCGATCCAGATGAACGATACACATCCAGCCCTTGCCGGGCCTGAGTTGATCCGCCTTTTAGTCGATGAGCAGGGGCTTGATTGGACGCAAGCCAAAGACATCGCGTCCAAGTGTCTGAATTACACCAACCACACGCTTTTGCCCGAAGCTCTTGAGCGGTGGTCGACATGGCTAATGGGGCGGGTTTTGCCGCGTCACATGCAGATTATCAGCAAGATCGACGAAGAGCATCACACGGCCACAAAGTGTCTGCCGCATCTGCAAATTGTCCATGATGATCAGGTGCATATGGGCACGTTGGCTTTTGTGATGGCGCGCCACGTGAACGGCGTTTCCGCGCTTCACACAGACCTTATGTGCGACACGGTTTTTGCCGATTTGAACCGGCTTTACCCGGATCGTATCCTCAATCAGACAAATGGCGTGACACCGCGGCGCTGGCTCAAGCTGTCCAATCCTGGTCTTGCAAACGTTATCAGCGAGGCAGTAGGCCCCGGTTGGGAAACCGATCTGGACCGTTTGGCAGGCCTGAAATCGGTTGAAAACGATACGGGTGTTCTAAAGGCAATCCGCGAAACCAAGCGCGCAAATAAGGTGGCGTTTGCGGATTGGGTGCACACGCAAATGGGTATCCGTGTGAGCCCGGATGCGATGTTTGATGTGCAGATCAAGCGCATCCATGAATACAAACGCCAGCTTTTGAACATCTATGAGACAATTGCGCGCTGGAAAGCAATCCGCGAAAACCCAAAGGCCGACTGGACTCCAAGGGTGAAAATCTTT
The DNA here is from genome assembly GCA_039942715.1 of Paracoccaceae bacterium. Lineage (GTDB taxonomy): Bacteria > Pseudomonadota > Alphaproteobacteria > Rhodobacterales > Rhodobacteraceae > JABDJX01. Next base: position 198,782 of record JBDVBY010000006.1, on the reverse strand, counting down.
GGTGGGAAAGCTGCGCCCGGTTATTTTGTGGCCAAGGATATTATTCGTCTTATCAATGATGTGGCTGAGGTTGTTAATAAAGATCCCATCGTCGGTGACCGTCTTAAGGTTGTCTATCCGGCGAACTACAACGTCTCTATGGCGCAACGGCTGATCCCGGCGGCGGATTTGTCGGAACAGATTTCGACGGCTGGGAAAGAGGCGTCCGGCACTGGCAACATGAAGTTTACCATGAACGGCGCGCTGACCATTGGCACGCTGGATGGGGCCAATGTTGAAATTCGCGAACACGTCGGGGCAGAGAACTTTTTCCTCTTCGGGATGCAAGCTCATGAGGTTCAAGAACGGTACCGCAATCCCAATCATGCACGCGAAGCTGTTTTGGCCAGCGAAACCCTGCAAGGCGTGTTGCAACTGATCTCGGATGGCACATTCAGCCCGAAAGAACCCAAGCGCTATCATGGGCTTGTGGATCAAACGTGGAACCACGATCCGTTCTTGGTGGCGTCTGATTTTGACGCTTATGTCGCCTGTCAGGCCGAGGTCGATACGGCCTATCGCGACACCGCGCGCTGGGACGCACTTGTTGTGCGCAATATCGCGGGCGCAGGCTTCTTTTCGTCAGACCGCACAATCAAAAGCTATATGGCTGAAGTCTGGGGCGCCGAAAGCCTGCTTAGAAACTAGACGCCGGACAAATGCTCCGCGAACTCGAGATTTAGAGTCCCATCGTTTTTGATGTAGGCAAAGCCATTACCGGGCAGGGCGAGTGCTAGGCCTTCAAGGATTGCGGCGTGCGGGCCGACGATCTCGCCTGTGCCGTTCACTTGAAGTGTGATGGGCTTGGCCGAGAGATTGAAAACGCATGTGACGCAATCGGAGTCCGTCTTGCGGTGAAAGGCAAGGATCGGCTCGGGTAGCGTCAGAAATTCGGTCTTGCCCCGGCTGAGTGCTTCGCTTGATTTGCGAAAGGCGATGGTTTCTTTGTAAAACGCAAAGATGCCATCATCGGTTTGCTGATCGACGGCTTTTGCGGCTTGGGGCGCCTTAACCGGCAGCCACGGTTTGGCCGTCGAAAATCCTGCGTTTGGCGTTTCTTTTTCCCAGACCATCGGCGTGCGGCAGCCATCGCGCCCTTTCACTGCGGGCCAAAAGCGGATCGCAGGCGGGTCGGTCAGTTCTTCGAATACAAGCTCGGTCTCAGTCTGCCCAAGCTCCTCGCCCTGGTAGATCCCGATGGTACCCTCAAAAGACATCAGCATCGCACAGCAGAACCGCGCCATGGCGTCCTCGCTTACGCTATGTTCGGCCCAGCGGGTCACTTGACGTGGCACGTCGTGGTTCGAAAAGCTCCAATAGGGGTGCCCATCGGGTGCGCCGCGTTGAAAACCTTGGATGCAGTTTTGAAAGTGCTCGGCAGTGAAATCAGGGCCCAGCATCGCAAAGCTATAGGCCATGTGGAGTCGCGAAGTACCAGCGGTGTATTCGCCCATAATCTCGATCGAGCGGTGGCCCATTTCGCCCACTTCGCCAACCATCATGATATCTTTGTATTGGTCGGTAAGAGCTCGGATACGCTCAAGAAAATCCAGATTTTCAGGGCGGGTTTTGTTGTAAATGTTGCGTTGCATGCCGTAAAGGTCAGTCGCCATCACCTGCCGTCCTGCGGCTTGGGCAGGCGGGTTGGAACGCAGTTTTTGGTCGTGGAAATAGTAGTTCACCGTATCAAGGCGGAATCCGTCAAGACCGCGATCCAGCCAAAACTTGCAGGTTTCCAAAATGGCATCGGTCACATCGGGGTTGTGAAAATTGAGGTCAGGCTGCGAGCCTAGGAAGTTGTGCAGGTAGTATTGCCCACGCTGGGGATCAAATTCCCAAGCCGGGCCGCCAAAATGGCTGTGCCAGTTTGTCGGTGGTGAGCCATCGGGTAGCGGATCGGCCCAAACATACCAATCGGCTTTCGGGTTGTCGCGACTAAGACGACTTTCTTTGAACCAGTCGTGTTGGTCTGAGGTGTGAGAGAGCACCTGATCGACGATCACCTTTAGACCCAGATCGTGCGCGGTTTCGATCAACGCATCGAAATCCTCGAGCGTACCGAAGAGCGGGTCAATTGCGGTATAATCCGAGACGTCATAACCCATGTCCTTTTGCGGTGAGGCAAAGATTGGCGAGATCCAGATGCAATCCGCGCCCAGATCAGCCACGTGGGGCAAACGTCGTGTAATGCCTCGCAGATCGCCGATGCCATCGCCGCTGTCATCCTGATAGGAGCGCGGATAAATCTGATAGATCACCGCGTCGCGCCACCACTCGTTCATGTTCTCTCCCGTTCGCACTTGAATGTGCAGGCTAGCAAAGAATGGCTGCGCGAAAAGGGGGTATTCGAAGGTGCTGAGATAGGTTTCACTAAGTCGTGCGGTTGTAGCGGCAAAGCCGGGGGCAAGCGCTTGAGGTTCGGGCGCCTCGATGTGACTGCCGATCCACGCAAGCAAAGCCATGCGGCCTTTAGATCAGCGATGCGCGGATCGTTTTCGATAAAGTTGATCGCGGCGGTAAAGTCATACATGAACCAGCCCCAGCCCCAGCCCCAGCCGCAGTCGTCAAAATCAATGACGCGGGTCTGTGCGCCATCGACCAAAAGTTGGCAAGCCACACATCTGCGTGATCCATGACAGCGCGCGGCAAGTCGGGCGCGCTCATCGGCGATTTCCAAAGGCTCTTCCCGCGCGCTCCATGGCGGGATACGAAGCGTATGTCGACACGCAAAAGCAAGGTTTGCCCGATGAGTGACGCCTTTGATCCTGAGACAGACGGTGCGCAGATGTCGTTTAAAAGCGACATGTGTTACGGTGATTATCTTGGCATGGATCAGATGCTGGCAGCACAAACGCCGTTGTCCGATGCCCATGATGAGATGCTGTTTATCATTCAGCATCAAACTTCAGAATTGTGGATGCGGCTGATCCTGCATGAACTGGACGCCGCACGCGGTCATGTGGGCAGTGGTGCTTATGCGCAGGCGTTTAAAATGTTGGCCCGAGTGGCGCGGATTTTTGAGCAACTGAACAATGCATGGGATGTTTTACGCACGATGACGCCAAGCGATTACACAGCGTTTCGTGAAAGCCTTGGGGCATCTTCTGGATTTCAATCGCACCAGTATCGGCTGATTGAATACATGGTGGGTAATCGCAATCAGGCCATGTTGAAGGTGCACGAACACCGCCCCGAATTGCATGCAATGTTGGTGCGCGAGTTGGAGCGTCCGTCGCTCTATCATGTGGCGCTTAGGGCGTTGGAGGCCGAACTTGAGGTGACGTTTCCGTCTGAGGCTTATCGGATGGATTCGCCGCACCAGCCTGTTGAGGCCATCTCGCAGGCTTGGGCGCAGATTTACGGCGCACCGCAAAAGCATTGGGTGCTTTATGAGTTGGCTGAAAAGCTGATGGACCTTGAGGATTACTTTCGCCGTTGGCGGTTTAATCACGTCACAACGGTAGAGCGTGTGATTGGGTTTAAGCGCGGCACAGGTGGGACGAGCGGTGTCAAATACCTGCGTAAGATGCTGGAAACTGAGCTTTTCCCCGAACTTTGGCACATGAGAAGTGGACTTTAACATGGGTGTTTTGCTGCCACGCAAAGAGCTTTTCGATCTTCCCGAAGGTGTGATCTATCTTGATGGCAATTCGTTGGGTGTGTTGCCCAAAGCGGTGCCGGAGCGAATTGCAGAGGTGACGAAAGACGAGTGGGGCAAAGAACTGATCCGGGGGTGGAACACCGCGAAATGGATGGAGCAGCCCGAGCGTGTGGGAGACAAAGTAGCGGGGTTGATCGGCGCGCCTGCGGGCAGTGTTGTCATAGGCGACACTCTTACGATCAAGGTGTTTCAAGCGCTGGCAGCAGGTCTTCAGATGCGCCCGGGGCGCAAAGTTATTCTCTCGGATAACGGCAATTTTCCGACCGATCTTTATATGGCTGAAGGGCTGATTGATACGATTGGCAAGGGGCACGAGTTGCGGCTTGCTGATCCCGATAGTGTGTTTGAGGCGATTGATGAAAGCGTTGCCGTGGTAATGCTCACACAGGTCGATTACCGCACGGGGCGGATGCACGATATGGAAGCGATCACGCGGCGCGCGCATGAGATGGGTGCTGTGATGCTTTGGGATCTGGCCCATAGCGCGGGGGCGCTTGAGTTGGATATTGCTGGATCGAACTGCGAATTTGCGGTGGGCTGTACGTACAAATATCTGAACGGGGGGCCGGGTGCGCCCGCGTTTATTTACGTTCGCCCTGACTTAGTAGACGAGATTAAGCCCGCGCTTGCCGGATGGTTGGGACATGACGCGCCCTTTGCGTTTGAAACCGGGTATCGCCCCGCGCCAAGCATAGGGCGGATGCGTGTTGGAACGCCATCTGTGATACAAACCAGTGCATTAGAAGCAGCGCTTGATGTTTGGGAGGGCGTTGACATGGCTGACTTGCGCGCAGCGTCCGTAGCGCTCTGCGAGACGTTTATCGCCAAGGTTGAGGCGCGATGCCCTGCGCTGACACTGGCCAGTCCGCGCGATCCGGCGCAGCGTGGATCTCAGGTGTCGTTTGCTTTTGAGGATGGCTATGCGGTCATGCAGGCGTTGATCGAATGCGGTGTGATTGGTGATTTTCGTGCGCCCAACATCATGCGCTTTGGCTTTACACCGCTTTATCTGGACGAAGGCGATGTGATCAAAGCGGTGGATATTTTGGCGGACATCATGGAGCGCGAGATTTGGAAAGAGGCGAAATACCACGTCAAACAAGCGGTTACGTGATCGCTTTCGCACTTTGAAGCCAGCCAAGCGTGTCCTCGGTCGGCCCGTTGGTTTTGTATTCAGCGCCAAGGGGCCGGTCGTACCCCAGCGAGGCGACATGTCGGAATAGCGGCTCAAACGCGATCTCGCCTTGACCCGGTGCACCGCGCCCCGGCGCGGCGGCGAATTGGATGTGCCCGATGTGCGGCAATAGGCGCGTCAGACGGTTGGTTATGTCGCCTTCGATGAGTTGCACATGATAGAAATCAAACATCAGTTTTAGGTTTGATTTTCCAACTTCAGAAATGATCTCAACGGCATGCGCGGTGTTCTTTAGAAAATATCCCGGCGCGTCGTATTGGTTCAGCGGTTCAATCAGGATCGTGATGTCATGGGCGGCGGCCTGATCGCAAGCATAGGTTATGTTGGCGATGAAACAGGCCTGCGCCGTTGCGCCATCTGCGAACCCTGCCATCGCGTGGATCGCGCCTGCGCCAATGGCAGCGGCGTAAGACACGGCCTGATCAATAGCGGCGCGCGCTTCGGCTGCGCGCCCGGGTAGGGCAAGCAGGCCATTGTCACCTGCTTCAACATTGCCGCGCACGGTATTTATTCCCAGCATCGGCAGGCCCGTTTCGCTTAAGGCGGCGATCACATCTGCCTCTGGCACATCGTAGGGCCAGTGGCATTCTACCGCGTCGAAACCTGCGGCTTTTGCTGCGCGGATGGCGTCAGGCAGAGGCAGGTCTTTCCACAAAAAGCCAAGGTTTGCAGAAAACTTCATGCGTCCCATTCCACGTCAAATTTGGCGACCACTGCGTGCACCTGATCGTCGGTGAGGCCGCGCGCATTCATGCCGCGCAGCATCATGGTAAGGCGCGCGGTGTCTTCTAACTCTTCGATGGCATTGCATGCAGCTTCGATGTCTTTGCCTGCCACGACCGGGCCGTGATTGGCCAACATCACTGCCGAGCGTTTGCCCGCCAACCCGCGCACTGCGTCTCCCATGCCGGGATCGCCGGGCAAAAAGAACGGAAGCAGTTTGACGCGGCCAAGTTTCATAATGGAGTAGGGCGTGAGCGGAGGAAGGAAATTATCGGCGTCAACGTCGGGCATCATCGAAAGCGCTACGGAATGGCATGAATGCAGATGCACAACCGCGCCTGCTGTGCTGCGGGTGTCGTAAAACGCGCTGTGCAGCGGCATTTCCTTGGTGGGTTTGTCGCCCGCAATTAAAGAGCCATTGGCGTCAAACCGGCTGAGGCGTGCGGGATCAAGCCTCCCGAAACTGGTGCCTGTGGGCGAGACAAGCAAGCCGCCGTCATCTGTTCGCGCCGAGATATTCCCGGTGCTGCCGCCAGTAAGCCCGCGATCAAACAGCGATTTGGCCAACAGGCATATCTGTTCGCGCAGGTGCGTTTCGCTCATGGATTGGATGTCAGCACGTGCGCTGCCTTGGCAAAGAAATTGGATGCGCCAAAGTTACCCGACTTTAGGGTCAACACAAGGTCGGGCCCGGCGCGCAGGGCGGGGACGCCGGGGTCGATCTCTGGACCGATCTCAAGCTGGGTCGCTTCGGTGCCCAATACGACCGCGCCAGATGTCTCGCCGCCAGCCGAGATGATGCCGCCGACGCCCGCCGAAACCAACTGGCCCGCGACGGTTTCAAAAAACCGTTCGATACTTTCGGCGGCATGTTCGCGGCCGTACTCATTTTGCACGCTCGTAACGACGTCGGGGTCAGCTGAACTGTAGGCAAGGGGAACATTCTTTGATGTCATCAGATAATCGACGACCTCTTCGGGATGCAGGTTTCCATTTAAGACAGCGACGGCGTCGATTTCAAAAGAAGGGTTGTCGGCTCTGTGTTCCGCGACTTGCGCGCGCGTAGCAATCGAGCAAGATCCCGAAAGAGCCACGCATTTGCCGGGTGTGCCGCGCCATTCGTTTTCTTCCGGCGACAACAGCCCGCGCGCTGCAAAGTTGGCAGGCAAGCCAATCGCCACGCCCGATCCGCCTGTGATCAAAGGCAGGTCAGCGGCGGCTTTGCCGATGGCGATCAAATCGCTGTCTTGCACCGCGTCCGCGACGATTAGGCGGTGGCCTGCGTTGTGTTCGTGATCCAACCGTGCGCGGATCGCATCCGCCCCGTTCCAGACCGCGTCAACACTGACGTGCCCGACAGTGCCTTGGGTTTGATACCCAAGCCAGCGGCGCAGGTCGGGATCCTCCATCGGCGTCAAAGGGTGGTTTTGCATCCCGCTCTCGTTCAGCAACACGTCGTTCACAAACAGATGCCCTTGATAGATCGACCGCCCGGTCCCCGGAAAGGCTGGGCAGACGATCACGCGCGTGGCTTCCAACGCGTCCGCCAGTGCGTCAGCGACAGGGCCGATGTTGCCCTCGCGCGTGGAATCAAACGTCGAGCAATATTTGAACAAAAATTGTGAACAGCCCTGATCCCTAAGCCATCGTAATGCCTCTAACGATTGTGCAATCGCATCCTTGACCGGGAGTGACCGAGATTTCAGAGCGACAACGCCCGCCTCAACTGCCGTATCGGCAGGGGCGTTTGGAACGCCTGAATATTGGACCACGCGCATTCCGGCTTTGGCCAGAGTGTTTCCCAAATCACTGGAGCCGGTAAAATCGTCTCCGATGCATCCCAACAGCATGCTGCACCTCGTTTCCGACAGGGCGCAATCGCACGCCTTTTGAAACGCCTAACAAACAATGTATACATTGTCGATCTCTGCGTTGATGCTGGTTTGTTTAAAGCAAGAAAAGAGGTGTGCTAAGCGGCTGCTGGTGCCGACTCTTTTTCACGCAACTCGTCCAAAAGCCGCGACATTTGCACGCCGATTAATCCAGTTTCGGCATAAAAGCTGAGATCGTCTTCCAGATCTTCGATATCGCTTTTTGAGAGGGTTTTCATCGCATTAACAAGCGTTTTGAAAGTATCTGCTGTGCCAAGTTCATTCAACTGGCACTGTGGTGCTGACTGGGGTTTTTGAAAATTTTCTGCCATTTTCGACCACACTTACTTTAACAGCTTGGATGTAAGCCGACAGCTTATTTCCGCGTCTTTTCACTTGTTAACGATGACGTTTCCGCGTCCACGGACGCACGCCTTGATCGCTTATGCACACACTTTTCTATGTATAAACTTGTAATCCAAATTTATGGCCAAAATTGGGCAAAACCCAAAAAACTTTAGTTTTTTTAGCGCGTTGCAGGGCCGTTTGACCCTGGCGCGGACGTCGGGCACCGGAGCGTATTGCGAGATTAGCGCGTCAAATAATTTCAACGCGGTAGCCTGCGCGCGGGAAGTGGACGCACAAGGTGCCAATATCTTCGTCTTCGCGGTCTATGACGATCTTTTCTGCATCAGCATAGCGAAGCGTCCCAACAACAGGCTGTTCGCCGCCGTTGACGTCAGGGCTAACAGAGACGGAATGCCCCACGGCAAGCCCTTGAGGTTCATTGGCGGCAACGCCGCTGGCATCAAGAGGATCGAGAGATTTCGCACGTGCAATCGCATCAGCTGGCTCCATCGGGCTGGATGTGCCGTGGCCCAAATTGCGGACGTTGTCCTCCCAGCGTACCATGTTCGGGAATTCAGAAAAGAACGATGACCCGCCAGCCCAGCGACCGCGCAGGAACCAAACAACATGGTAGACCTGCGCATCAATCGCGCCGGGCGCATCTCCAAGCAGGAAAGCGCGGCCATCTGACATCTGTGCCTCGAGCCACGACAGGGGCGCGCGCATCTGTGCGACCAAATGGGGAAGGTTTGCATTGGCCTTCTTCAATCCTTCGGCCCAGTCCTCGCCAAGATAAAGTCGCCCGCGGTCGGCCGCAAAATCTTTGTCCAAAGCGTCCCCGGCTGCTCCCAAAACATGCCGCACGGTTTGATCGAATAAGGGGCCGTCCGTCCATCGGCTTAAGCACCACATTAGGCCGGCGTCTTTTGTTGGAAAAAAGGTTGGTGAGGGGTAACGCCGTTCAAGTTCGCGAATAATACACTGGCTGTCGCAATAAATGTCGGCGCCAATTTGCACGACAGGCGTGCGTCGATAGCCGCCTGTCAGCGTTGTCAGAAAGGGTTTGGGCGGTAGACGTGGAATCTCGACCGAGCGCCAGCTTAGCCCCTTTATGCCAAATGCAACGCGCGCCTTTTCGGCAACGGGAGATTGTGGGTAGGCGTGCAGAATAATTTCGTTTGCGAGATCGGGCATAAGGTCTCCGTCGGATCAGTTGAACATGGTGTTGGGCAATATCAGCGAGATTTTGGGAAAGCGATGAGGATCAATAGCGTGGCAAGCATTGTTAGTCAGAACGGGGCGACGCTTCGGTTTTCGCATGCATCCTTTGTGTGAGGCGTGTCGGACACGCGAACGCTGATATCGCTTTCCATGTGGGCTTGGGTTGATGTTTTGCCAGTTTTCTCAGGCTCGCCTCACTGTGTTGCTCAGAACGTCACCGATTTTGACGGATTGTTCAACGACGCCCAGACTAAGGAAACAGCACTCCTTGCCGCTATGGCGGTTGAACTTTTTTTGATGCTTTTTCGCGGGCGTCCAGAACGGAAGCTAAGCGCCTGAAGAACGGGGCGCCAATGGCCTTAGTTTGATTGAAATAATTACTTAATCTTCTGTTTTTAATAGGTAGTTTTAGTGTTCGTGCAATCAAAAAATGGAGGCTTGGTTAGATGTTGCGTTTTTTGTTAGCGCAATCAATTTTGTTTCGCCACGGAAAAGCGTGAACAAAGAGTCGCACGAAACGCTTGTAAGCTGCGCATCTTGTTCTAGTGTTTGGGTTGGATAAAGGGAGGATGAACATCGTCGCGGGGGTGCCTAGCGGTGCAGGCGTGGCAACAGCTCAGACTTGAAGTCCAAAAAAAAGAACCAAAATGCTGGCCCTGTTTTAGACGGGATCCGGCTTGTGTCATTCCTTGGGAGGAACCATGACAGATACTCTAAACCGTAGAAAATTCCTGCGCGGATCGGCTGTTGCCGGTGCCGCAGCTTTGGCCACACCAGCAATCGCTGACGGCCACGGTACGACGCTGAAAATGCAAGCAGCTTGGGGCGGCGGCATTTTCCTAGAAAACGCAAAGTCGTTCGCAGCGCGTGTAAATGAAATGTCCGGCGGCTCGCTGACAATCGAAGTGCTTTCCGTCGACGCAGTTGTGAAGACAAGCCAGATGCAAGACGCGGTTCACCGTGGGGTTCTTGACGCGGCCCACTATGTGCCTGCTTACTGGTACGGCAAATCCAAAGCTGCTTCGCTTTTCGGCACAGGCCCTTGCTTTGGCTGGTCTAGCCAAGAAGTTCTGGGCTGGGTCCACGCTGGTGGTGGTCAGGAATTGTTTGACGAACTGATGGCCGAGCTGCGCTTGAACGTTGTGTCGTTCTTCAACTCGCCAATGCCCGCGCAGCCTTTGGGCTGGTTCCAAGAGCAAATCAAAGACGCAAGCCAAATGGACGGTCTTAAGTATCGTACGGTTGGTCTGGCTGCTGACGTTCTGCTTGAGATGGGTATGTCTGTTGTTCAGCTTCCTGGCGGTGAAATCCAGCCAGCGATGAAGTCTGGTCTGATTGACGCGGCTGAATTCAACAACCCAACCTCTGACCGCGACTTTGGTATGCAGGACGTGTCCAAGCACTATCACCTGGCCTCGTTCCACCAGAGCCAAGAGTTCTTTGAAGTCACGATCAACAAAGACAAGTTCAATTCTTTGTCAGCCGAGCATCAGGCGATCATCAAGAACGCATCGATGGCTGAAAACTCAGGCTTCTTCTGGGGCAACACCAAGCGTTACTCGGATGACCTGATCAAGCTTCAGGAAGCCGATGGCGTGAACGTGTACCGCACACCAGACAGCGTTATGGCCGCTCAGCTTGAAGCATGGGATGTTGTGACTGCACGGATCGCAAGCGAAGACCCGTTCTTTGCTAAGGTGATGGATTCACAGAAGGCTTATGCCAAGGATGTGATGAACTACCTCAACCTGAACCAGCCTGACTACAAGCTGGCTTACAACCACTACTTCGGTTGATCGCAAAGCGATAATTGTGATGTCCGGGCGCTCTTTGCGTCCGGACATTGCCGCGCGTGAAGCAATGCGCGCCAAAAGCTAAGACAAATTGTTGGGGAGCAGCATTTCATGAAATTTGTTCACGCCATTGAAGGCCTGAGCCTTTGGGTGGGGCGCGCGTTCGGCTGGTGCATCCTAATCCTCACGCTCTCGGTGTCTTATGAAGTGTTCGTGCGATACGTTCTAAACGCACCGACAGTCTGGGCGTTTGATATGATGATCCAGATGTATGGCGCACTTTTCTTGATGTGCGGTGCCTACGCCTTGGCGCAAGACACCCATGTGCGCGCTGACGTTGTTTATCGACTGTTCCCGGTCAAAGTGCAGGCAAGCTTGGACTTCGTCCTTTACTTTATTTTCTTCTTCCCCGGCGTGATCGCGCTTGCGTGGTTTGGCTACGAGATCGCCTCTGATAGCTGGCGCTACAAAGAGGTTAGCTTTAACAGCCCCGCCAGTATTCAGATTTACTTTTTCAAATCCCTGATCCCGCTCGCTGGTGGTCTACTTGCGCTGCAAGGCGTGGCCGAACTGGTGCGGTGCGTGATGGCGATGCGCAGCGGTGTTTGGCCTGAACGGCTGGTCGATGTGAAAGAGACCGAAGATCTGTTGACCGATGCTGACCTTGACGCGATCCGCGGCGTCAGCCCGGCCAGCAAATAAATGCCTCAAGCGCTTCTAGAAAGATAAAAAGATGACAAACCCCGAAGTCGCCCTTTTGATGCTTGGGCTGTTTATTGTTCTGGTTCTTCTTGGTTTCCCGATTGCCTTTACCCTGCTCGCGATGGGTGTGGCTTTTGGCTATTACGCCTATAATCAGGGCGGTCCGATCGAGAGTTTCTCGGATATTTTCAACAACAACATCTTCTATTTGCTCAACCAGAATACCTATTCGGTGATGGAGAACCCGATCCTTGTGGCGATCCCGCTGTTTCTGTTCATGGGCTATGTGGTGGAACGCGCGAACATCGTCGATAAGCTGTTCTTCTCGCTTTATATGGCTGCGCGCAATTTGCCGGGCAGCCTTGCCATTGCAGCGCTTTTGACATGTGCGGTATTTTCGACTGCGTCTGGTATTGTTGGCGCGGTTGTTACGCTGATGGGCCTGCTCGCCTTTCCAGCGATGGCGAACGCGAACTATAACAAAAGCTTTGCGTCCGGTGTCATTTGCGCGGGCGGTACACTTGGTATTCTAATCCCGCCGTCGATTATGCTGATCGTTTATGCGGCCATCGCTGATCTCTCACCGCTCCGCCTTTACGCGGCAGCCGTGTTCCCCGGGTTGCTTTTGGCGGGGCTTTACATCGTCTACGTGATCGTGCGCGTCTGGATGAACCCGTCGCTGGCGCCAAAGCCAACGATGGAAGACGTGCCACCACCGCTTGAAATCTACAAAGACCTGCTTTTCAGCTTTGTGCCTTTGACGGTGCTTATCGCGCTGGTGCTTGGCTCGATCCTTGGGGGTCTGGCGACACCTGCTGAAGCGGCCGCCATGGGGGCGTTGGGCGGCATGGTATTGGCTGTGCTCTACCGGTCGATGACGTGGACCAAGCTGAAGGAAAGCGTGTTCCTGACGGCCAAAGCCACGGCCATGGTGTGCTGGCTCTTCGTTGGTTCGTGGACGTTCGCCTCGGTCTTCTCGTATCTTGGTGGTCACGACATCATCGCTGATTGGGTTGGCGGTATGGACCTGCAACCTTGGCAGTTCCTTGTCCTTGCGCAGATCATCATCTTCTTGCTGGGTTGGCCGCTTGAGTGGTCGGAAATTCTGATCATTTTTGTGCCGATCTTCCTACCGTTGCTCGAAGTGTTTGGTGTGAATCCGTATTTCTTTGCAATGCTGATCGCGTTGAACCTGCAAACCTCGTTTCTGACGCCGCCCATGGCCATGTCGGCCTATTACTTAAAAGGGGTGCTCAAAAACCAAATCGAGTTGATGGAGATTTTCCGAGGCATCATGCCGTATCTGGGGATTGTGATCCTGACGATGTGCTTGATGTACGCTTTCCCGGGCATCGCGCTTTGGTTCCCTGATTACCTCTTCGGGCCTTACATCCCGTGATCACGGACAGCTACAAACTGACTGCAACCGAGGCGATGGCCGCCATCGCCTCGGGACGTCTGAGCTCGGTTGAGCTGGTGACGTCGTGCCTTGCACGGATCAAAGAAACCGACGGTGCGATTAAGGCGTGGACGTTTCTGGACAGCGATGTGGCACTGGCGCAAGCGGCAGAGTGTGATCGCATCTATAAAGCCGGGCTGGCGACGGGGCCTTTGCACGGTATCCCGGTTGGTTTGAAAGACATCATTGATACCGCCAAAATGCCAACGCAGCGAGGAACGCCGATCTTTGCGGATCGTCAGAGTGATGCTGTCGCCCGGCTTGTTGAACACCTGCGCGAAGCAGGGGCGGTGATCATGGGCAAGACGGTCACAACCGAATTGGCGTTCATGCATCCCAGCGAGACGCGCAATCCCCATAACCCTGACCACAGCCCCGGCGGCTCCTCCAGTGGATCAGCCGCAGCCGTGGGCGCATGTCATGTGCCCTTAGCGGTTGGTACGCAGACCAATGGTTCAGTCATCCGGCCGGCGTCCTTCTGTGGCACCTTCGGGTTCAAGCCAACGCGCGGGGTGATTTCGCGCAACGGCGTTTTCCAAACCTCTGTCTCTCTCGATCAGGTTGGTGGCTTTGCCCGCAGCCTTGCCGATGTCGCGCTACTGACAGATGCGATGAGCGGCTATGATCAGCGCGACCCGGCCAGCTTTGGCCGTCCACGCCCGAAAATGTATGCAGGGGCGCAGGCCGAAGTCCCTGTGACGCCAGAGCTTGCGTGGTTCGAACTGCCTTTTAACGACCGACTGTCAGGTGACGCGCGCGACGGGCTTGAGGCTGTATTGGATATCGTCGGCGACCAAGTCACCCGAATGGAACCTGCCGATACGCTTTCTAACCTTGTTGCCGTGCAGGCGCGCATTCACGAATACGAAATTGTGCAACATCAAGGTGATGTTTTTGATCAACACTGGGATCAGATCAGCGACACGCTCAAACCAATCGTCACACGCGCGCGGCAAATCAGCAAAGCCGAATTCGAAGACGCTCTAGCGGTCAAAGCCTCGGCAGAAGCGTTTTTTGCGAACTTCTTTTTGGACTATGATGCGATCATTGCACCGTCTGCCGCGGGTGAGGCGCCCAAGTTTGGCGACGGCACGGGCGATCCGATCTTTTGCACATTGTGGACCTTGGCCGGACTGCCTTGTGTTACTCTACCGCTTCTTGTGGGCGAAAATGACCTGCCGATTGGTGTTCAACTGATCGGTCCTGCAGAAAAAGACGACCGCCTGTTGCGCACCGCGCGCTGGGTGCAAAGCCAGCTTGCAGAAACAGCCGAGTAAGAGAGGATTTATCATGTCATACCGGGTTAAACTCATCGTCGGACTGATCGGGACAGCGCTTTTGTGCATCTTCATCGGTGGCTTATCTCAAAGTATCTCGAGCGGGTTCGCAGGGTTTTACGGCGGCATGCCGTTTATGATCATCGCCATCCTCGTTTGCGCGATGGCGGTCTATGATTTCTGGGACGAATGTATCCGCAAGAAATGAGCAAAAAACGCCTTTGGATTACCCGCCGCCTGTCTGATGACACGTTAGAGCGCGCCGCGCGAGACTATGACGTTGTGATCAATCACGAGGACACGCCCGGCACAGCAGAAGAGTTGATCGCCGCTAGTGCAGGCTTTGATGCGATTATCCCGTGCCATTCGGAGCATTTCAGCGCCGAGGTGGTGGCACAGTTCTCGGACCGCCTTAAGATTGTGGCCAATCATTCCGTTGGTGTCGATCACTGCGATTTGCCCGCACTCAAGGCGCGTGGGATCACGGTCACAAACACGCCGGATGTCTTGTCTGACGCAACCGCTGAGCTTTCGATGCTATTAATGCTAGGTGCTGCACGCCATGCTGTGGCGGGAGATCGCATTGTGCGCAGCGGGGCTTGGGACAGTTGGTCGCCGGCCTTTATGGTTGGCAAACAACTGACAGGCGCGCGATTGGGGATCATTGGTATGGGCCGTGTCGGCCAGGCGTTTGCCGCCAAAGCGCGCGGGTTTGACATGGACATCCATTACTACAACCGCAGCGAACTTTCCGGCGATCTCGCTCAAGGGGCGACGTATCACGCAACAGTGGAAAGTCTGCTGGGCGTGGCTGATTTTCTGTCACTGCATTGCCCTGCTACGCCCGAGACCGCCGATCTGATGAATGCAGAGCGCTTTGCTCTGTTGCCCAAAGGGGCTGTGATCGTGAATTCTGCTCGCGGCGCTCTGGTGGATGAAGATGCGTTGATGGCAGCACTTGAAGCGGGCCATATCGCGGCGGCGGGCCTTGACTGCTTTAAGGTTGAGCCGGGTGGCAACCCGGCATTTGCCAAGTATGACAACATATTTATGCTGCCTCACATCGGTAGTGCGACACGCAAAACCCGCGATGCGATGGGGTTCCGCGCATTGGACAATCTTGACGCTTTCTTTGCGGGTGAGACACCGGGCGATACGCTTTAAAAAACGCCGACGCGAATGCGGCATCCCACCCAATTTGCAAAGTCTCTATTTTTGTCGAGAAATGGATGGTGCTGTGAGGGAGGATTGAACTCCCGACCTCACCCTTACCAAGGGTGTGCTCTACCACTGAGCTACCACAGCGCTGGCGGGCGGAATACTGGCAATTGAGCTTTCGCGCAAGGGTTATCTGGACGCATTTCGCGCGCTAAGGTATGGGAGGGCATGAGCAGTTCTAAGTCGACAAAGCAATCCGCCAAAGAAGACCGCCTTAAAGCGGCGCTTAAGGCGAATATGGCGCGGCGCAAAGCGCAGGCGCGAATGCGCGGTGACACTTTGGATGCAAAGTCGAGCGATAAAAACAAAGACGAGAAAGCAGGCTAAACGATGGATTCGATTGTGGTGCAGGGCGGGGGTGAGCTTCGCGGTGAAATTCCGATTGCGGGTGCGAAAAACACCTGCCTCAAGCTAATGTGCGCGGCTTTGCTAAGTGAAGAGCCGCTGACGCTGACCAATGTGCCGCGTTTGTCAGATGTGGCGACGCTGACCACGCTGTTGGAAAGCCTTGGGTGCGAGGCTGCCTTGCTGCAAGAGGGCCAGTCGATGGTTCTAAGTGCGGCGGAAATCACAAATAAAACAGCGCACTACGACATTGTTCGTAAGTTGCGCGCTTCGTTCAATGTGCTTGGACCCATGGTGGGCCGCTGTGGAGAGGCAACTGTTTCGCTGCCCGGTGGTTGTGCGATTGGCGCGCGCAA
The DNA here is from genome assembly GCA_039942715.1 of Paracoccaceae bacterium. Lineage (GTDB taxonomy): Bacteria > Pseudomonadota > Alphaproteobacteria > Rhodobacterales > Rhodobacteraceae > JABDJX01. Next base: position 182,574 of record JBDVBY010000006.1, on the reverse strand, counting down.
GGTTGATTTGCATCTCAGTTCCCTTGAAGCACTTGGGGCCACGATTGAGTTGAACGAAGGCTACGTTCATGCCTCGGCGCCGAATGGGCTGAAGGGCACAACGATTGAGTTTCCGTTTGTCTCGGTTGGTGCGACAGAGAACGCCATGTGCGCGGCTGTTTTGGCCAAGGGCACAACGGTTTTGAAAAACGCAGCCAAAGAGCCGGACACCAAAGCGCTGGCCGATTGTTTGATCGCAATGGGCGCTCAGATCGAAGGTGCAGGCACCAACGAGATGGTGATCACCGGCGTCGGGGCACTTCATGGCACAACGCACAAGGTGATTTCGGACCGGATCGAGCTTGGCACCTACATGATCGCGCCTGCCATTGCTGGCGGCGAGGTTGAGCTGATTGGCGGGGAACGCGCGCTGGTGGCTTCGCTGGCTGACAAGCTGGAACAGGCTGGTGTGGAGATCACGGAAACACAGCGCGGACTCAAGGTTGCGCGCAAGAACGGGCGTGTGAAATCAGTCGATGTACGCACCGAGCCTTTCCCGGGCTTTCCCACAGATCTGCAGGCACAGATGATGGCGCTGATGTGTACGGCGGAGGGGACAAGTGTTTTGGAAGAGACGATTTTTGAAAACCGCTTTATGCACGCACCCGAGCTTATCCGCATGGGAGCCAACATCGACGTTCAAGGTGGGACGGCCACTGTAACGGGTGTTGATCAACTGAAAGGTGCGCCAGTGATGGCGACCGATCTGCGTGCTTCTGTTTCGCTGATCTTGGCCGGGCTTGCGGCTGAGGGGGAAACCAAAGTTGCGCGTGTCTATCACCTTGATCGCGGGTACGAGCGTGTGGAAGACAAGCTAAGCGCTGTTGGCGCAAAGATCGAAAGGGTGCCTGAATAATGGCTGCAGACGCGCGTTTTGAGGATGGAGATACCGGGCCGCTGCGTTTGCGGGCCGAGGAGGCCGAAGATCTTCAGGTGATCTCGACGCTTGTTCAGGACGCGGTGTGTCCAGGCTCGGAAATGAAGTGGCGCAAACGCGCGCGTCAGTTTGTTGTGTTGATCAATCGTTTTCGTTGGGAGGATCGCGCAGCGTCGGAACGTCTTGGACGCGCTGCTGAACGTGTCCAATCGCTTTTGGTGATTGAAGACGTGCTGAAAGTGTCGACCCAAGGTGTGCAACCGGGCGATGCGGATATGGTGATGTCTTTGTTAAGCGTCGCCTTTGAGCCTGGCGAGGATGGCACCGGCGCGCTTGTTTTGACATTTGCAGGCGATGGTGCGGTTAAGGTCGATGTTGAGATGCTGAATGTCAGCCTGCAAGACGTCACACGGCCCTATGTGGCGCCCTCTGGCAAGAGCCCGACGCATCCGGACTAGGTTAGTCAAGCGCCCTGAGGGGCTTGAGCCAAGGCCGCCAAGCCTTTAAAGCGCTGCGAGAAAGGATCTGGCGATGCCGCAATTTCTAAGCACAAACGACGCTGATTTCGAACAACGGTTTCAAGCACTGTTGGGGCTCAAGCGCGAAGATGCGCCTGATGTGGATGACGCGGTTGCTGAGATCATCAAAGAGGTGCGCCACGGCGGCGACGCGGCTGTTATTGCACTGACCGAGAAGTTTGATCGCCTGACGCTGACGCCAGACACGCTGGCGTTTTCAAAGGACGAAATGGACGCTGCGATTGAAACGGTTTCCGATGAAGATCGCGCCGCGTTGGAATTGGCTGCAGATCGCATCACCGCTTATCACATGCGCCAGTTGCCCAACGATGAAAGCTGGACAGATGAAGCAGGCGCAACGCTAGGGTGGCGCTGGACGCCAGTGTCTGCCGCAGGACTTTATGTACCCGGTGGATTGGCGAGTTATCCGTCGTCTGTGTTGATGAACGCGATCCCGGCACGGGTTGCCGGTGTCGAGCGATTGGTGATCACTGCGCCTACACCGAACGGCAAAGTGAACCCGCTTGTGTTGCTGGCAGCGCGGCTTGCAGGTGTTGAAACGGTTTACCGCATGGGCGGCGCGCAGGCGATTGCAGCGCTGGCTTATGGCACGCAAACAGTGCGCCCTGTTGATATGATCACCGGGCCGGGCAACGCTTATGTGGCGGCGGCCAAGCGACGGGTATTTGGCAAGGTCGGCATTGATATGATTGCGGGGCCGTCCGAGATTTTGGTGATTGCGGATGGGGACAACGATCCCGATTGGATCGCGCTTGATCTGCTGAGCCAAGCCGAGCACGACGAAAGCGCACAGTCAATTCTGATTACCACTGATAAAGGCATGGCCAACCTTGTTGCTGATGCTGTTGACGCGCACTTGCAAATTCTAGACCGCCGCGAGATTGCTGGCAAAAGCTGGCGTGACAATGGGGCGATTATCTTGGTGCAAAATCTGGGCGAGGCCGCGGCTTTGGCCGATGATATCGCGGCTGAACACCTTGAGCTTTGCGTCGCCAATCCCGAAGCGTTGGCCGAGAATATTAGTCACGCGGGCGCTATTTTTATGGGCGCTTGGACGCCTGAGGCGATTGGCGATTACGTTGGCGGGCCAAACCACGTGCTGCCCACAGCGCGCTCGGCGCGGTTTTCGTCCGGCTTGTCGGTGCTTGATTTCATGAAACGCACGACGATCACCAAGATGACGCCGGGTGCGTTGTCGAAGATTGGACCGTCCGCCGAGCAGCTTGCCAAAAGCGAAAGCCTTGAGGCGCACGGCCTAAGCGTGCGCGCACGGCTGGATCGCTTGAACGGATAGCTGGCGATGATTTCCTATGTCACTGTCGGCACTGACGACATCGCGCGCGCAAAACGGTTCTATTCTTCTTTCCTCCTAGCCCTTGACTACACTGTAACAGAAGGGCCGGAGGGCTTGAGCTATGTGCTACCTGTCAAGCCGGGTCAGACGCCGGTTTTTCCGGATTTTTACGTCAAACCAACCTTCAACGGGCATCCGGCAACGGCTGGAAACGGGAGCATGGTTGCGTTTGAGGCAACCACTCAAAGCCAAGTGCGTGAACTCCACGCCGCGGCTCTTGCTGCAGGCGGATCGGATGAGGGTCAGCCGGGTTTTCGTGCATCTTATGGCCCTCATTTCTATGTCAGCTACATGCGTGACCCGCAGGGCAACAAAATCGCTTTGTTTTCAAGCAATCCGAAAGAGCCGGGGCGCGACGGGTAGCTAACCTGAAGCGGCTTAAGGGCGGCATTGCAAATTGTGTGCAATTCAGTATGCCGGGACCATGTGCAAAATAACCGAAATAGAAATCGACGACAGCGCATTGCCGCCCCCGACGCCCGAGATTGAACAAGAACGCAAAGTTGCGGTGTTTGATCTGCTGGAAGACAACCATTTTCAGGTACTGTCGCGCGACGACCGCTCGCCGCCTGAGTGTCCTTACAAGCTGAAACTCTCTATTCGAGAACGTCGGCTTGTGTTCGATATTCAAAGCAAAATCAATGAGGAAGCGGCGGAAATTCATCTGGCTTTGGGACCATTTCGCCAAGTTGTAAAAGACTATTTCCAAATCTGTGAAGCGTATTTTGATGCGGTGAAAAAGCTGCCGCCTGCACAGATCGAGGCGATTGATATGGCGCGGCGCGGCATCCACAACGAAGGCGCGCGGGTGCTGGAAGAGCGCCTTGAGGGTAAGGTCGAAACGGATAGCGATACCGCGCGTCGCCTGTTCACACTGGTGTGCGTCTTGCACTTTGGAGGATAGCGCAGACATGCCTGATCTTCCCCAATCCGTGCTATTTTGTTGCGACCACAACGCTGTGCGTTCGCCGATGGCGGAAGGGATGATGAAGGCGTTTTATGGTCAGGACACCTATGTGCAATCGGCTGGTGTCTATAACGACATGGAAATCGATGGATTTTCAGTGGCCGTCTGCGCTGAACTTGGGATTGAGTTGGCGCGCCATCGATCGCGCAGCTTTGACGAGATGCAGGAGTGGGGGGATGATCTATCAGGCTTTGATCTGGTGGTTGCACTTTCCCCCGCTTCTCAACGCCATGCGCTTGATTTGACCCGGGTTTTTCATCTGACGGTGGAATATTGGCCGATTTTGGATCCGACAGACATGGGCGAAACCCGCGAGGCCAAGCTGGCGCAGTACCGCCTCTCACGTGATCAGATCAAAGCGCGGATGCTTGAGCGGTTCGGGCCGCCGACGCAAGACTAGGGTCGGAGTGCCCTTCTTGTTATGCTAATGCCGGATTGGTTGTTCTGCCGGCAAGGCCGTCTTCGCGGTCAAGCCGATCAAATTCACTGGCGATATCGTAGGTCCTAAAAAGAAGGTCGGGGTCTGTAATGGGTTTGTCGCGCCACCGTCGCGCTTTGCGATCATAAAAGGCTGAAAGGTCCCGGTTGAGCGAAGCGATGCTGAGCGGGCCTTTGTCGATCAGGTATTTTTGTTTCAGACCCAAAGGCATTTCGCGCCAGATGTAATTCAGCTCCCATTTGCGCTGTTCCCAGCGGTTCGGACCGTCGCCCCAGATCAAGGGCAGGGCGGCCTTGCCGTGGCGTGCCATTACCTCGTTCCAGGTAAAAGTGTTGTCGTCATGCACTTCGCAAAAGCCGGCTGCCGCGAGGCTGTCGATAAGCGGCGCAAAATGTGCGGGGCGGACGTGTGTGCCCCAGCCGGTGGGCAGACGGTCAAGGCGGTGTTCATCGTTTTCACCATAGCGCGGGTAGAAGTGCGCTCCGTCCCAAAGCATATGCTGCAAGGCGATGTCTGGCACCCAGTCTTGGTCAATGTCGATTGCGTGAAGTGAAGCGCGAAGGGTAGGTGCGGTCCCTTTGATCGTAGCCAAATAGATGCTCGCATCGTCAGGCTCCTCAGGTACGTAAATCACACCTTTGTCTCGGAGCCATTTTTCAATGTCTTGCGCTGGGGCGAAGTCGTCCATGTATTCAAAGTCAGGATCAGGGCACCCTGGGCTTTGATAGCGCTCGCCGCGGTAAACATCGCGATCGGGCAGCCAGCCCGGCTCGGACTGCAATCGACCATCCCGGCGCACTCTGTCTTGTACCATCACGTTCATCCAGAGACGCGCGTGGATCGCTTCGCGGACCCAAGTGTCGGGTTTCGTTGTCATATCGCCTGAGTGGCGGGCAAAATTGGCGGAAATACGACGTGTTTTGACGCGAAGGGTGTTAAAAGTTGACGTCATGAATGCCTGTTAATATGTACTTTGACCCCGGGTCTTTCCGACAATTGCCGCCAATTTCCGCTTCTGCGTTGTTTTCGCCTTGATTCCAGCGCATAAGCCCCCACATATTCGCCGCGTCCACTGAATGGACGTGCTTACAAAGGAGAGACCATGGCCAAGGAAGAACTGCTCGAATTTCCCGGCGTCGTAAAAGAACTCCTGCCTAATGCGACATTCCGGGTCGAGCTTGAAAACGGCCATGAGATCATCGCACACACGGCAGGCAAAATGCGCAAGAACCGTATTCGCGTTCTGGCAGGCGACAAAGTCCAGGTGGAAATGACGCCCTACGACCTGACAAAAGGTCGGATCAACTATCGCTTCAAGTGACGGATGCGCGACCGCGTCTGATCCTCGGTTCGGCGTCGCCGCGCCGCCTTGAGCTGTTGGCGCAGATCGGCGTTGTACCCGACGCCGTGCGCCCGGCTGATATTGACGAAACCCCTGCAAAGGCTGAGTTGCCGCGCGCCTATTGCGCGCGCGTAACGCGTGACAAGGCGATGGCCGTGTCACACGAGGCGGGCGAGATCGTTTTGACTGCCGACACCACCGTTGCATTGGGCCGTCGCATCTTGGGCAAGCCTGCGGATCGCGATGAGGCAGTCAAGTTTCTTGATTTGCTCAGTGGACGTCGCCACCGTGTGATTACGTCTGTTGCTGTGCGCAAGGGGCAGGCGCTGCATTTTCGCGACTGTGTCAGTGCGGTGAAGTTGAAACGCCTCTCACGCGCTGAACGCGACGCCTACCTCGACACGGGCGATTGGCAGGGCAAGGCAGGGGCTTACGCCATCCAAGGGCCTGCGGGCGCGCTTGTGCCGTGGATATCTGGGTCATACTCGGCGATCATGGGTCTGCCGCTCTATGAGACGGCGACGCTGTTAACGGCGGCTGGATACACATGGAAGGGCGCCCCATGAAGGGTGTGCAGCACGTCTACGGCACGGTGAGAGGCCAAGAGGCCGGCGCGTTGATCATCGACGGTCGCCTTGAAGACTTTATCGTGGATACCGACGCCCCGAGACCGGGAACAATTTACCGCGCCAAGACGATCCGACCGGCCAAAGGGCAGGGTGGTATGTTCCTAGACACCCCCGATGGCTCGGCTTTCATGCGCAATGCTAAGGGTGTTGCAACGGGCAAACATCTTTTGGTGCAGGTCACGGGGTACGCCGAGCCGGGCAAAGCCATCACGGTGACCGATCGCATTCTGTTCAAAAGCCGCTACAGTATTGTGACCCCCGGCAAACCGGGCATAAACATTGCGCGCAGTATCAAAGACGAAGAGACGCGCGTAGCTTTGCGCGAAACTGCAGATGTGTTTGCCGAAGGTTTGGGCGGCTGTGGAATGATTATTCGAAGTGCGGCTGCAGGCGCTGATTTAGACATGGTTCAAAGCGATATCGAGGCTTGTCTTGATGTTGCGCTTGCGGCTCTTGGCGACACGGACACGGCGGTTGAGAAGCTGATCGAAGGTCCTGATGTGAAGGAATTTGCCTATCGCGAGTGGCCCGAGGGGGCATCGGGGGGCGATATCGAAGACTGTTTCGCCCAAGCTTTGCGACCCGAAACCCAGCTGCCCGGTGGCGGCCGGATCACGATTGAGGCGACACGGGCTTTGGTTGCCGTCGATATCGACACTGGCGGCGATACGTCTCCGGCCGCGGGGTTGAAAGCCAATATTGCTGCGGCTCGCAATTTACCGCGATTGTTGAAAATCAAAGGGTTGGGCGGTCAGGTTGTTGTCGATTTTGCACCGATGCCGAAACGTGATCGCAAGACACTGGACAACACGTTGCAAGCGGCAGTGCGCGCTGACGACGTCGAAACCACGCTAGTTGGCTGGACCACGATGGGGCTTTTCGAGCTGAACCGTAAACGCGGACGTCTCCCTTTGCATGAGGTGTTTAAATGAGCTGTCCCATGTGCAAGAAACCGACGGAAAAGGCCTTTCGCCCATTTTGTTCCCGCCGCTGCGCTGATCTTGATTTGGGCAAGTGGTTGAATGGATCCTATGCGATCCCGGTGGTGGAAGAAGACGGCGGTGAAGACTGGGACGTACCGAGCGGCGAGGCGGATGAAACGCGCCACTGATTTTTTCGCGCGCACCCACTAGACACCCCCGCAACACGCCATTAGAACGCACCGACCTCACAACGGTGGCCCGCCCACCCTTGACCCGTGCCCGGGTAGCTCAGGGGTAGAGCAGTGGATTGAAAATCCTCGTGTCGGTGGTTCGATTCCGCCCCCGGGCACCAACAAAATCAAGTAGTTAGCAGATAGTTGGTTGGCCTCAAAAGGCCATTGTCTCACTTTTGGCTCAGGTTCACGTTTTGTCCATTGGTACAAAATGTAGTATCTTGGGTTGTTTTTGACACAACTTAATCCCATATAGCGTGCAGACGTTTGAGCAATGGAGATTTGAGATGGCAAACCAGTTTAAGCACGGCGACATCGTCGTAATGAAATCGGGCGGACCGCCCATGACAGTAGACAAGGTTCCTGGTGAACAGCAGAGTTTTGGTGGGCCGCTTAAAGACTATCAATGTGATTGGTTTAAGGGCGCTACAAAGCAACACGGTACATTCGGCGAGCATCTGCTTGAAGAATATGTACCACCAAAGAAATGACCCTTCAAGAAGCAGCTGACTGGATGTTCGAGCAGTTCGAGGCGAAGCGCTTTCTCTATCAGGAAGAAGCTGCCACCCACCTACTACACCTGCATGATGAAGAGCTTGCGTACTACGACGCGCGTGGGAACGTCTGTGTTGGGAAGGGAGTGCTAAAGCTGTTCAACAAGTTGACGCCAGATGCGGTCTATGAACGCGGAGACAAGTTTTGGCGGGACAGGTTACCGTCAGACCAGCCAGGTCGCCAACAATGATGATTTACTCTTACCTGCAACCGTTGGGTCCCCCGGCTTGAACGGTGAGAAGGTTTTACCCTCCCCGCAGCATAGTTGCAGGTAAGAACGAACCATCACTATCAGTTTGCCATAAGTTAAAATTCTTGCAACTTGCAGCTGTGGAAAACTCTCATTGTCTCACAATTGTCTCCTTTTCAGTCTCGTAAGTCATTGAAAAGCCAAGCAACTGATATTGGGGGTATAAATGGGGGTAGACCCGAGAACCTTTTATCCTCGTTACCCCCATAGTCGGACGAAAAGCCTAATGATTTCAACAGACTCTCTATGAGTTGAAAATCCTCGTGTCGGTGGTTCGATTCCGCCCCCGGCACCATCACAAGGCGTTGCCAATGCCTTTGTGTGTCATGGGGAAATAACCGCACCAGTCGCTGCGCATTAGTGCGCGCGACATTGTTGCGTTTTGGCGTGATTTCACAACACATTTAGGCAAAATCAACGCAAATTGGTCAAATTTTAGCAACAATGTCGCAGTTATTTGAGGCGTGAAACAGGGACTTTTTAAGGGCTAACGGCTTGGGGTCTAAGGATTTGGTGACACGCTTTTCGTCTTGGCCAGCAATTCGGTCGAACAAGACAGTCTATCTGGTCCGGCACTTGGGTACGTCGGGTCTTAAAAAGAACCGCACGTCGCTACTATCACCATCGTATGGGGTGCAATTATGAAAATGGGCTTATTATTGGGCGTCTTGGTTCTGGCTGGACTGGTGTTCTTCACAGCCATTCAGACACTGCCCGTCGCGCACGCGGCGACCGCCGAAGCCGCAAATGAAAACATGGCGCTTCAAGCAAAGCTGTTGCGTGTCCAAGAAGAGAAACTTGGCCTTAGCGCGCGTTTAGATGCCGCAGAAGCCGAAACTGTCGAGCTAGAAAGCAACCTTGCCGCAATGAAGGCGGCAGAGGACGCAAAACTGGACGCAGACACCACCGCATTGCAAAAAGAACTTGAGGCGATGCAGCAAGCATCTCGCAAGATCAAGGAAGAGGCCGACGCCAAAGCTGCGGAATTCGCATTGGCTCAGAACCAAGTGAAGATGCTTGAAGAGACGATTGCAACGCTCGAAGCGGATTTGGAAGCAAATGCCGAAAATTCAATGGTGGAAGCCAAACTAGCCGAAGAGCGCGACTCTGCTTTGGCAGAGCTGGTCAGTCTTGAGACAAAAGCCGTCAAGAAATCCAAAGCGATCGCTGAACTGGCAACCGTTGTTGCAGCGGTGAAAACGCGTTCGGCAAAACTGGAAACCGAGGTTGCGTCACGCAAATCCACGATCGCCGAGTTGGAAAAAGCTGTTCAGCTTGCGTCGATTTCGCCAGTGGCCGCGTGCCAAAAGCGAACAGATGTCTTGACCGCCGAGATTAGTTTCGGGGCAGGTTCTACATCGGTGTCTGCCGACAGCCAAAGCTTGCTGGATGAACTGGCGGTTATCGTAGCTGAGTGCATTCAAGAAGATTTTCAGTTGGAAATCGAAGGTCACACAGACAACGTTGGGCGGGATTCAGATAATCTGGTGCTGAGCTATTGGCGCGCGAATGCAGTTCAGGATTTCCTGACGGAAAACGGTATTCCTGACGAGTCTATGCGCGCTATTGGGTTTGGAGCCAGTGATCCAATTGCTGACAACGAAACTGCCGATGGTCGCCAAAAAAACCGGCGTATCGTGTTTGATTGGGAGCAGAATTAATGCGGATCTCTTTGACTAAAAAACGAGAAATGGACACATCATGTTGACGCCTGTTCTTGAAGTTGTGCTGTTCTTGTCGGCCACTTTTGTTCTTGGCCTGGCATTTGGCTGGGTGCTTTGGAGTTTCAGTGCCAAGCAAGAAATCAGCGCGATTGCGACCGAAAGAGATTTTTGGAAAGACAGCTATAATCAAGCGCGCCTGAAAGGCGACTCCAACCAAGAGTTCGCTGAAGAACAGGATCCCGCGACACCGAAGCCGCGTGTAAGGCACACCAGAAGCCGTTCATCGCGCACTGTGTCAGGGCCAGCAGCATAAGGGCGCCACTTACACGGGTAACATATTCAGATATTGGCAGAAGTTTTGCGGGCGACTTGTTGTCGCCCGTTTCTTTTTGCAATGGATCAGATGCAGGGTAAGGGCGATGCAACAGACTGCGGTACCGTCGGTACCTAGCGCGAAACGTCAGTGAGCCTACTGGTCTTTCTTCTTCTCAAGCTCGGCGCGCAGCAGTTGTGCGCGAATGTCTGCAGACAGACTGCGGTTCGCGGCAATCAGATCAGCAAGTACACCCGCCATCAAAGAAATTGCGCCAACACTGACCAAAGAGGCGCCAATCACAAGCGATTGAATATGTCCACCGCCTTGGCCGATGGAATAAAAGTACAAAAATCTCAGGAATGACCAGACACCGGGGATGAGCGCTAAGGCAGATAGAAAAGCAAAGAACCGCAAGGGGCTGTAGACAACCATGATCCGAAGGATCGTGCTGGTGGAACGCCAGATATATTGCGGTACCGATTTGATCAGCCGCGAAGCGCGTGTCGGGTCGTTCACCTCGATCGGAACGGACACAACCGGAATGCCAAGGCGGCCCGCCTGAATAATTGTCTCAAGCGTGTAGGTATAGCGATTGAACACATAAAGCTTGATCGCCGTTTCACGGTGAAAGGCGCGAAACCCGCTTGGGGCATCGTCAACGTCCGTGCCGCTGGCTTTGCGCACAACCCAACTTCCCAGAGCTTGAAGGCGCTGTTTAAGGGGCGAAAAGTGCTCAATCGTTGAAATCGGTCGCGCGCCAATCACAAACTGTGCGCGATCATCGGTGATCGGTTTGGTCAGCTTGGGAATGCAGGCGCCACTATATTGATTGTCACCATCGGTGTTCACGATCACATCGGCTCCTGCGCGCAGGCAGGCCTCTATCCCCGCCATAAAGGCAGCGGCCAGACCCTGATTGTGCGACATTCGCACAATGTGATCCACGCCGTGTTCACGGGCCACTTCGACCGTTTTGTCGGCAGAGCCGTCGTCGATGATCAGCCATTCCACCGTGTCAAACCCATCCACGTCTCGGGGAAGGTCGGCAAGGGTTTCAGGAAGCGTTTTCTCTTCGTTGAAACACGGAATTTGAATGATAAGTTTCATGGCATTGCTTGCGTTTAATGATCCTACGCTAATCGTCCATGACTTTGGCAGAATTGAGGCTGGGATTGGTAGATTATCCGGGATGCGTGCACAATCACACGCCCTCTGATGCATCCGCGTCATAGGACGCGTTGCTTTAGATTGGGGTGGGGGCGCAACGGTCTAAGCTTAATTCACCTTGTAAACACGCACTCTCTGAAATTTAAACGTGACGACAGGGAACGCACCCTCAAGTCCAATGCAAACGAGACGGCGGGATTTGATGAAGGAACTGATATGAAACGACTTTTAATCACAGGAGCAAACGGCAACCTTGGGGCTTTGTGCCGGGCGCGACTTGGGCATCTGGCCGATACGCTTCGCATTAGCGCACGCAAAGGGCTGGGCGAGGCGGGCGCGCACGAGGAAATCGTCTACTGCGATTTGAGTGACAAGGCAGCTGTCGAGGCGTTGGTCGAGGGCTGTGATGGCATCGTGCACATGGGCGGCCAATCAATCGAGGCGACGTGGGACGTGATCCGTACCTCTAACATCGACGGTATGGTGAACCTTTACGAAGCAGCCCGCAAAGCGAGCAAACCGCCGCGCATCCTTTTTGCCAGTTCGAACCATGCTATTGGGTATCACAGTCAAAGCACACGGCTTGATGCGAAAGCGGCGACGCGCCCTGATGGGCTTTATGGTGTCTCCAAAGTCTTCGGCGAGGCGCTGGCATCAATGTATTACGACAAATTCGGGATAGAGACAGCCAACGTGCGCATCGGGTCCTGCACGCCAGAACCCGAAAATCATCGCATGTTGTCTACGTGGCTCAGCCCGGATGATTTCGTCTCGCTGATCGAGTGCATCTTTGCTGTATCAAAGCTTGGCTGTCCAATTATCTACGGCGCGTCGGCCAACTCGGCATCCTGGTGGGACAACAGCGCGGTTGCCTATCTTGGTTGGCAGCCCAAAGACAACGCTGATGTGTTTCGCACCAAGCTTGATGCAGCGATGGAGCGTCCCGCATCCGACGACGCGACAGCGCTCTATCAAGGGGGTGTGTTTTGCGCGGATGGGATTCACGAGGAATAGGGCAGGGTCGGCTTTGTTGAGTGAATGCCTGCTTTGAGCGCACAAAGCTTGATGCTGCGAATTGCACAGAAGTCTGCTATCAGATGAGAATGAAAAATCCGCGGACTCCAATTTCATTCATTGCAACTGACCGGTCAGATGAGGCTCTGGCTTTTTACTCCGACGTCCTTGGCCTTGAATTGCGCGAAGCTTCCCACTTCGCGTTGGTCTTTGCTGATGGAGATCAGACCCTTCGAGTCCAGATCGTTTCCGAGTTCGAGCCCGTGTCTTACACTGTCCACGGTTGGCAGGTCGCAAGCATCACCGATGAAATAGAAAAGCTGATTTCGAAAGGGGTGATATTTCAGCGCTTCGATCAACTTTCTCAAGATGAACTTGGTATCTGGACCACACCGGATGGCCACAAGATTGCATGGTTCACTGACCCAAGCGGAAACACTCTCTCATTGACGCAATTTCAAGCAACATAGAGCAGACAAAAAAGCCGTCTTTGATTAAGACAAACGCTAGGCCGTCCCTCGCACCGGACGGTCATTGGCGATGTTAAACTTCATGCCGTCTAGCAGCTCTTCCAGATCAGGGCGCGCAGCGGGACCGTTTGAGATATCAACCAACATCAGCGTGCCGTTTGGGCGGATGGCAAATGCGCCGGGTTCGGCGAAGTTCGTGGTTGTCTCTGCCTCGGACAGCGGGGAGGAGACATAGAGCCCAAGAGCGCGCATCTGATCTTCTGTGAGGCCGTAGCAAAGATCGAAATCCCAGCCGAACTCGTCCATATCTGCCTGCGCCTTTTCGTGTGTGTCAGAAGAGACGACAACGACATCCATCTCGGCGGTCCAATCTGCCAACGCCGCATTCAGCTTGTTGAGGAATTTTTTGCACCGCGGGCAATGCTTGCCTCGATAGACAAACAGCATCGTCCAACGCTCTTTGGTGTCTCCAATCGAGACTGAACCCCCGCTTAAGGCCGGAAAACTCGTAACCTCAACGGCTTCGCCAACGCGTGGTTTTGCAGTGCTCATGTTGGTGTCCTTTGGAATTAGCCTGCGACCAAGCGCGGCAGTGTCAGTGATATTGCAGGTATAAACGTTATCATCATAAGGGCTGCGAAAATGGCCAGATAGAAAGGCCAGATTGTTTTTACCGCTTCCTCCATGGGCAGCTTGCCAACCGCGCATCCCACGAACAGGCACGAGCCAACTGGCGGTGTGCACAGGCCCAACCCAAGATTTACCAGCATGATCATCCCGAACTGTAGCGGGTCGATGCCAAGGCTATTGGCGACGGGCAAAAAGATTGGCGTACAGATCAAAAGCAGGGCGGCCATATCCATGATCATGCCAAGGATGAGGAGGGCAACGTTGATCATCAACAGGATAAGGATCGGGTTGTTGGTGATGCTGGTCAAAAGCGTGACGGTCTGATCGGGCACACGGTAGAAGGTCAGCATGTAGGCAAACGCGCCGGCGCAGGCGATCAGGATCATCACCATCGACGTGGTGCGCACTGATTGCAGAACGGCAGTGCAAAAGTTCTCCCACGTGATGCTGCGATAGACAAACAGCGTGACAACGAAGGCGTAGATCGCGCCGAACGCGCCGGACTCAGTGACGGTGAAAACGCCCGAGAGCACACCACCGACGATAATCACAGCGGTGAATAATCCGGGAATGGCGGCAGCAAAGCTAAGGGCAAGGGCGTACCAGCCGGGAAAGGCTTCGCCCTGATAATTCCGTTTAACCGCAACGGCATAGGCGGCGACGGCCAAGCAGATGCACATCAGGATACCAGGCACCACGCCTGCCATGAAGAGTTGCGAAATCGAGATGCCACCACCGGCAGCGATGGCAAAGATGATCATGTTGTGGCTCGGCGGAATGACAATGCCAGCGATCGACGAGGTGACCGTCACGTTCACTGCATAATCTGCGTCATAGCCTTTCTCTTTCATTACCGGGATCAGGATTGAGCCAAGCGCCGAAATGTCGGCCACGGCCGAGCCTGAGATGCCGCCAAATAACATCGAAGAGAAAACGTTGACGATACCAAGCCCGCCGCGCACGGCGCCGACGGCCGCAGAAGCGAAGCGCACGAGCCTAGCGGCGATCCCGCCGTGGAACATTAACTCGCCTGCGAAAATGAAGAAGGGGATAGCCATCAGAGCGAAGACGTTGATCCCTGAAATGATCCTTTGAAAGCCGATCATCAGTGGCAGGCCTTCGATCCAAAACCCCGAGAGCGCGGCGATGCCAAGCGCGAAAGCGACGGGAACACCGATCGCGACGCAGATCGCAAAGAGTCCAAGCAGAACAAGAAGCCCCATAATCCGTATCCTATTCCGTGCCGTCAGTGCGGGCGTCTTGCCCTGTTGCGAGGCGTATTAAGTGGCCAGCCGAGAACAGCAGGATTAGCCCGCCGCCTACTGTCAGTGGCAAAGAGCGCAGCCCTTCAGGCACACCGATCAACGGGATTTGCGAGCCCCATTTGAACATTGTCAGTTGCGCGCCGTACCACATCATCAGCCCGCCAAAGCCTGCGAGCAGAATGTCAGTTATGATGACCAGGACCGCCTTGATACGCCCGGTGACAGAGGTGCGCAGGAAGTGTACCGCAAGATGCGTGTTTTCATGCACGCCAACAGCGGCCCCTAAAAATGCGATCAGCATGACAAGAAGAAGAGCAACCTGTTCAACCCAAGTGGGGGTGGCGTTCAGGACATAACGGCCAAAAACCAGCCAGCCGAAAATCACCGTCAAAACCACGAGTGCGACGCCTGTGAGCAGCTTGCAAATGGTGGCGATGCCGTTCAGCGCAAAATCCATGCGCGCAACAAAGGGGCTGCGCGAGGCGCTGGTGTTTTGATCTGTCACTATGAAAGGCCTCCCCGGTTGGTGCGCCCGAATATTCCGGACGCACCTCTCTTATAACGCGCGTTTACTCAGTCGCTTGAATAAGTTCGACGAGGGGGCGCAGGTCAGGGTTAGACGCAAGGTAGGCTTCATATACTGGCGCCATGGCTGCTTGGAACGGACCTTTGTCGGCGATCTCGTTCATCTCAACGCCTGATGCCATAACCTTTTCGCGGCTGGCTTCTTCACGTGCAGCCCAAAGCTCGCGCTGCATGACCGCGGATTCCTGAGCGGCCTCTGTCACAGCGGCTTGCATGTCAGCGGACAGGCCGTTGAACACGTCAGCGTTAATGCACACGCACTCTGGAATGATCAGGTGTTGGCTGAGCGAATAGAAACCCGCCACTTCAAAGTGACCGGTGGACTCGTAGGATGGCCAGTTGTTTTCAGCACCATCCACAACGCCTGTCTTAAGCGCTTGGTAGACTTCTGCGAACGCCATTGGCGACGGGTTGCCGCCAAGCTCTGCGATCATGCCCGAATAAAGATCGTTGTTCATCACACGCACTTTCATGCCTGCAACGTCGCCCGGAGCGTTGATCGCCTTTTCGCCGTTATAAAAGGAACGAGCGCCTGCATCATACCATGCCAGCGGGATCAAACCCTTGGCGGCCATGCCGTCAGCGATTGCTTTGCCGCCTTCGCCTTCAAGCACGCGGAACATGTGTGGCACGTCTTTGAAAATAAATGGTAGCGAAACAACGTTGGCTTCAGCCGCGATTGGGCCAATGGGGCCAAGGTTAAAGTTACCGATGGCCAAGCCGCCAAGACGCACCTGTTCGATGGCATCGGGCTGACTGCCCAATGTGCCGCCGTGAAACATCTGCAAGTTGATTTCGCCACCGGTTTTCTCGCTCAGAAGCTCGGCAAATTTGTCCATAGCAACGGTGTTTGGATATCCCTCAACGTGGATATTCCAGCCGCGCCAATCGTCGGCAAGCGCAGCAGTGCCGAAAGACGCAGCCGCAACAGCGCCGATCAGAATCGATGAAAGTTTCTGGTACATAAGGTTTCCTCCCTAGGGTTAGTCGTTCTATCGTATGGTTTTTTATAGGGAATTAAGTGTCACGCCGTTGGTGGACGTGTCTTTCCTCCCTGCTTGATCTAAATTGAATACTAGTATCCCAGTTATGTCAACTCTTCATGCAGGGTTATCCAAGCGCTTTAGATCGAAGGAAACCGCCAGATTGCTGTGCCCAAAATCCAGCATAGATACCGCACTGATCAAGCGGGGCTTTATGTGTGCCTTCCTCAACATTCTCGCCGCTATCTAGCACCAAAATCCAATCCATTTGCGCGATGGTGGACAGACGATGCGCAATGGCGATCACGGTTTTGCCCTTCTTCATACCTTGCAACGTCTTTTGAATTTCGGCCTCAATCTCGCTATCCAAGACGAACTGACGAGGTTTTCGAAATATTCAAATATCCGCGCTATTGAACCCTCTGATTTACGCCCCTTACGGCGGCTCGGGCGACGTTTGACAGAACTGGTATGCTACCATATCAGTTTTGAAGCCACTGCCACAGGAGCCGCCCTATGAGCAATTTTCCAATTAAAGACGCCGACCCTGGCGTGACCCGCCAAGTTTTGGCCGACCACCCTGATCTGATGCTTGTGTGCTTTCGGTTTCAAAAAGACGCCGAAGGTAAGCTGCATCATCATCACCATGTTCAGTCTACCCATGTCAAATCCGGGCGCTTTCGGTTTTCGATGGATGGCGAGGAAACCGAATACGGACCGGGCGACAGCTTTGTGATCCCGTCAAACGCTGTCCATGGCTGCGTTTGCTTGGAAGCCGGGGAGCTGATCGATTGCTTTACCCCTCGGCGCGATGATTTTCTTTAAGCGACGTTAAGAGAAGGCGAGGCCACCATTAATGTCGACGTTCGTGCCGGTCATGAACGATGACTCGTCAGAGGCTAGGAACGCCACCAAATTTGCCACCTCGTCAGACGTGCCCTCGCGTTTCAATGGCGTATTGCCAGAAACAGCCGTGCGCACCTCAGGTTTGGTAAAGATATTGTGGAAGTCGGTGTCGATCATGCCGGGGCACAGTCCGTTGACGCGAATATTTGGCGCAAGCTCTTTGGCCAAACCGCGCGTCCATGTCAGCATCGCGCCTTTCGAAGCGCCATAAACCGACGCGCCCGGACCACCGCCATCACGTGCTGCTTGGCTGACGATATTGATGATTGCGCCGTCCGTCATGTGCTGCAAAACCGCGCGGGTCATCAGAAAACTCGCGGTGCAATTGAGGTCCATCACCTCTTTCCAATGGGCCAGTTCCATCTCGGCCACCTTCACGCGGGCAACCAACCCGCCCGTGTTGTTGACCAGAATGTGGATGCCGCCAAACTCAGACGCCGCGCGATCCGCCAACGCCTTGGTGTCGGCCTCTGATTTCATATCGCCCTGCATTGCGAAGGCTTTGCCGCCCGCCGCAGTGATCTCGGCGACCGCTGCATCAGCCCCTTCAGAGGACGAGAAATAGTTGATCGCAACGGCCGCGCCTTCTTTGGCGAGCCGCATCGCACAAGCGCGCCCAATGTCGCGTCCAGCGCCGGTTACGATGGCTGTTTTGCCTGCTAAGTTCATGGTTTCGTCCTTTTTATTATCGGCCAACATCGAATGTTTTTGGCACAGTCACTTTGAATGTGTGTTCATCAGCGTCGGTGAAATAGAGGTCACATTCCGCGTCGTAGCAGGTTGATGCTGCTTTCTTCTCTGAACTGGTATACTAGTATTTACGAATCGACAAACGAAATAAAAGTGCAAACCAAGGAAATGCGATGAGGACCATAGAGGCGCGCATCACGTCTATCGCAATCGGGGATGTGCCGCCGCGGCGTGAACCGGATGCCATCAGCGATGACATCTTTTGGTATGCCAAAGAAATCATCAAAGGCAGGAAGGTAACCTTCACCGACGGCAAATTCCCTGTGCCCAGCTGTCCGGGCCTTGGGATAGAGCTGGACCCGGAAGCGGTGGCCGAACTTTATGCGCTTTACAACCCGCACATGATTGTTGATCGCGACGACACAGACGAGATGTTGAAATACATCCCCGACCACGTGCGCAAAGTACCAAGGCGGTGATTAGGCCATGGAACTCAAACGACAATTGGCGTATGCATTGCGCCGGGCAGGGAGTGTGAGTTGATGCAGCAACCAGTTGAGACTTTGGAGCGGCGCACAAGCGCTGACATGGTGTTTGACGATCTTTACGAGCGGATCGGCTCGCTGGAACTGTTGCCGGGTGCCAAAATTTCCGAAGCTGAAATCGCTGCGAAGTTCGGGATTTCACGCCAGCCCGTACGCGATGCGTTTAGCCGTCTGGGCAACATGGACTTGCTTTTGATCCGCCCGCAAAAGGCGACAGTGGTCAAAAAATTCTCTCTTCGCTCAATCGCAACCGCACGTTTCGTGCGCCTGAGTGTCGAGCTTGAGGTTCTGCGCAATGCCGCCACGCATTGGGACGGTTCTTTTGACAGCGTATTCAAGGATAACCTTGCCGCCCAGAAAGAAGCGTTCAAAACCAAGGACGTCGATTCATTCCACGCACTGGACTACGAATTCCACAAACAGCTCTGCCAAGTTGCAAAGGCGGAGTTTGCCTTCGATATAATCTCGCAAAACAAAGCCCGCGTTGATCGGCTGTGCGTTTTAAGTCTGACGGCAGAAGACGGCATGTTGCAGTTGATCAAAGACCACGAAGTGATCCTTCAACAGTTGCGCGCGAACGATGCCGAAGGAGTTTGTGAAACCATTCGTCTGCACCTGTCGCGGCTCGATGATACGATCACCGATATTCATCAAGCCCACGCATCCTACTTTGATACTTAGGCGCTTAGCCGTCGAAACTGTCGCGTAAAATGTTCTTTTGCACTTTGCCCATTGCGTTTCGTGGCAATGACTCCAGCGTTTGAAACGCGCGCGGGTGTTTGAAGCGCGCAAGCTTTTCGGCCAAAGCAGTTTCCAATGCGGATTGGTCTATCGTTGAATTGGTCTCTGCGACACAGGCTGCGATGATCTTTTCGCCAAAATCCGCATCCGGAACTCCGAACACAGCACTTTCCCGCACGCCGTCAACGTCGTTTAGAACATCCTCAATTTCTTTTGGATAAACGTTATAGCCACCAGTGATGATCAGATCTTTTTGGCGCCCGACAATTGAAAGATAGCCGTTTTCATCGAATTGCCCTAAATCGCCAGAAATAAAGAACCCATTTTCGCGCAATTCTTCCGCCGTCTTTTCCGGCATTTTCCAATAACCTTTAAAGACGTTGGGCCCACGCACTTCAATCATGCCAATTTCGCCGTCCGGCAATGGAGCGCCAGTGCTCGGATCGGTGACCCTGACCTCAACACCCTCCAGCGGCATACCCACAGACCCGGCAACACGGGCGCCGCGATAGGGGTTCGAGGTGTTCATGTTGGTTTCGGTCATCCCGTAGCGTTCCAAGATTTGATGCTCGGTGCGCGCGGTGAATGCCTCATGCGTTTCCGCCAAAAGCGGAGCGCTTCCCGAGATGAAAAGGCGCATGTTATTGGCCACTTCACGACCAAACCTGTCGTCAGCCAATAGTCGTGTGTAAAAGGTCGGAACCCCCATCATCAATGTCGAGACGGGCAGGGCGGCAAGTATCTTGTCGATATCAAACGCGTTCATGAATTTGACGCGCATACCCACCATCAAAGCTGCGTTTAGAGCCACAAACAGCCCGTGCGTGTGAAAGATGGGCAGAGCGTGAACAAGAACATCATCACGGCTTAACTCCCAAGCAGTTACAAGCGATTGCGCATTTGATGACAGGTTCGCATGGCTCAACATGGCTCCCTTTGAGCGCCCTGTTGTACCTGACGTATAAAGCAATGCCGCCAAGTCTTCCGCGTCGCGTGCGACGGTTTCAAAGTGTTTCGACTTCTCTTTCGCCGCGCTGCTAAGTGTGCCCGATCCGTCTTTATCCAGTGTCAAAACAGATGCGTTTCCAGCCTTGGCCAGCGCGCTCAATTCGCTCTCAGCGCTCGGCGCACAAACAATCATGGATGGGGCAGCATCACCCACGAAATAAGCAAGTTCATCGCGCGTATAAGCGGTGTTCAATGGCAAGAACACAGCACCGGCCTGAAGTGTGGCGGCATAAAGCATTACCATCTCAGCGCACTTAGGCGCTTGCACTAAAACGCGATCTCCGGGTTTGACGCCCATATCAACAAGCACGTGCGCCATCTGCGCGGCACTGCTGGTAAACGCGGCAAAAGAAATCTCTTCTTTATCTGTTTCCAGAAAACACGACGTGCCCTCAGTGTTTGGCGCAATAAGGGCGTCGTATAGGTGATTGCTCATTTAATTAGATCCCGAAGAAGCGGTTTTGCTTCGTTTGCCAAGGCCATAATTGCTTTCGACGCTGGTAATGCTGAACCGCTTAAAAAGATTGCATGGTTCTTTTCGATGGCTTTGGTGTCGTAAAGGTAATTTGCCATGACGCCATTTGATTGCGCTTGACCATTCGCACTTGTGTCTGCGTCCGCGTGCACCGCGTGGATTTGCGCGCCATTTCCCAAATGAAACCGTGCAACAGGGTCAAGTGGGGTGCCGTTTGGCGCGCGCTCATTCAACAGGTAATGCGCGGCCAAAGCGGTGTCTGCACTGCTCAGTTGCGCCGAGTCGTTTTTCCACCGGTTAAAACCCGGGATAGGCGAAAGCGTTACAAATGTGTCCAGCTGCGGGTGCGCAAGGCTAAGTTCTTCGACAACCTGTTTGATCAAAAGGTTGCCAAAGGAAACGCCTTGCAATCCGATCTGACAATTTGAAATCGAATAAAACACCGCGACATTTGCTTTTGTTGCATCAAGCGGCGTGCGCCCTTTTGCCAATATGTCCTGAACCGAACTTGGGATCGCGTCGCTTAGGGCCACTTCAATGAAAATCAGCGGCTCGTCTGGCATCGTCGGGTGAAAATAGGCGTAACACAGTCGGTCTTCAGGATGCAGCCGACGGCGCAAGTCATCCAGACTTTCGATTTCGTGCACCGCTTCATAGGCCACGATCTTTTCCAGAATGGTGGCTGGCGTATTCCAGTCAATGCGACGCAGCACCAGAAATCCCCGGTTGAACCAACTGCGCAGCAAATGCAGAAAATCCATATCGGTGCGCTTCAGGTCCGGATTATCCTTCGCCAATCTACGCAGATCGGTGCGCATGTTCACCAGTGCGGCAGTTGCCCCTGAGGATTGGTTCAAGCGGCGCAAAAGCTCTTGGCGGCGCGGCTCGGACGCCTCTGACAAAGCCTGATACGCGCCCAATGATTTCGAGTCCGCATACTCGCGCGCATGATCGGCAAGCGCATCCGCATCTAAATCAAGCGCGTCGTTCAGAAATTGAAAAAAACCAAGCTTTCCAGCGTCATCAAGGCCCGCATAGTGATCCAAAATAGCCTTTGCCAGAGTCATCCCCGAGACTTCGCCTTCGGCGGCCAGCAAAGCTTCGCACATCTGTTCAACAGGCCGGGTGTCTTTGATGCGTCTGCGCTCGATCAAAGTGTTGAGCATATCGCCTAGAAAACTGGTCTGAACCATTGCACGCCTATTTTAATGCCACCGTTTGTCGCGAAAGGCCCAAGTTCAGGCTTAAGCTCCCTTCGTTTATCATCCACTTTCTTAAGGTAAAACTGCGCACACCGGAAGCGTGCATTGGGTCGGCTTCGGCGATTGCGCGGGCGTCATCAAAAGAGGCGGCGCGATAGATAATAAGCCCCATGCCCTGCATCTGGGTGCCGGTTTCATCTGACATCGGGCCTGCGAACACCAACGTCCCCGTATCCTCTAACTGCCCTTGATATTCTAAGTGCGCAGGCAAGTTTGCTTTGAGGTCTTCTGGCGTTTTTGCGGGTGTTGAGTGGACAACAAACAGCTCAAACGCCAATGATCCCCGCGCTTTAGCCTCGGCTTTGTATGTTTCCCACTCTGGCATGTGTGCACCTTTTGCAAAAATATCGATTTTAATTGACTTGATGAGTTATTATCGTCAAAAATAGTGGAAATCAATACGGGGGAGAAAGCCTAATGCGGTTTATGGTCGGAAGCGTCTCGGGCGCGAATTCAGTGTTCCTTGTTCACAATGGACATGCCCATGACCTCACGGCTCTTGTTCCCGCATTAGGCAATGACCTTGCCGCACTTTCTGGAGGTGCCGAGCTTGCGGCAGAGGTCGCTGGGCTTCAAGATTTAGGACCAGTCATCGCATTGGAGGCGATCACGCCACAGTTGCCAGTCGCTCGCCCCAGCAAAATCATCTGTCTTGGTTTGAACTATGTCGAGCACATCAAAGAGGGCGGGTACGACATTCCTGATTACCCGGCGCTTTTCATGCGCGGGCCAAGTTCGATCATGGCCGCTGGTGCGCCGATGGTGCGCCCCACCTGTTCGGATCAACTGGACTATGAAGCCGAGCTGATGCTGATCGTCGGCAAAGGCGGGCGGCACATTTCCGAAGAGAACGCCCTGGATCACGTCTTTGGTTATACGATCTTCAACGACGGCTCGGTGCGTAATTATCAGCGCAAAACCCATCAGTGGACACCGGGCAAGAACTTTGACAGCACCGGCGCGATTGGCCCGTTTGTCGTGACCCCCGACGAACTGCCCGAAGGGGCCAAGGGTCTAAAGATCGAAAGCCGTGTTGGCGCTGAGATCCTGCAAAGCTCGAACACCTCTAACATGATCTGGTCCGCCGCAAGCGCGATCAACATCATTTCGGAATACACAACGCTTGAATCTGGTGATCTGATTGCGCTTGGCACGCCTCCCGGCGTGGGCCACGCGAAAAAGCCCGATCCGCGTTGGTTGTTGCCCGGCGAGGTGGTCGATATCGAAATCGAAGGCATCGGCATTTGCTCAAGCCCGATTGTAGATGAGGCTGACATGAACGCACAAGCGGCCGCGCAATGAACGAAGACCTGCGCGCTCAGGCACAAGACGCCGTGCGTTCTTTGCGCGCCCGCAAAAGCGCGCTGGATGACGATGCGATTGATCTGATTCTGCGCGATGCCCGGTCGCATTACGCATGGAACGACAAGCCGGTGTCGGACGAGATGCTGCATACGCTTTACGATATCACTATTAACGGGCCGACCAGCATGAACACATGCCCGGCGCGGTTTGTGTTTGTGCGATCCCCTGACGCGAAAGAGCGGCTGGCAAAATCAATGAAGCCACTGAATGTGCCCAAGATGATGGGCGCGCCGGTAACGGCGATTATTGCGTGGGATCCTGCGTTTTGGGAAAAGCTCGATTTCTTGTTCCCTCACGACAATCGCAAGCCACTGTTTGAAGGTAAGGATGCGTTCATCCATGACACGGGCTTTCGCAATTCGACCTTGCAAGGCGCGTATTTCATGATTGCTGCGCGCGCGATGGGTTTGGACGTTGGGGCGATGTCTGGCTTTTCAAACGCCGATGTGGACGCTGAATTTTTTGCCGAAAACGGGTGGAAATCGAATTTCCTATGCAACATCGGATACGCCGACGAAAGCGCGCTGTTCCAAAAGCTTCCACGCTTTGAATTCAACGACATATGCAAGGTTCTTTAAGCAATGGCGATACGACAAAAGACAACAATGACGATCAAACTGGGCGGCAAAGGCACCAGTCATTCGCGCAGTGAAATGCAGGTGCGCGATCTGGTCAGCGTGATCGATGAACCGGTCGAGCGAGGAGGGACCAATGAAGGTGTTTCTCCAACCGAGGCCGCGTTCTCGTCGCTGATCGGTTGCACCAATGTGATCGGCAACAAATGTGCGGCCAAGCTGGGCGTCGATGTCGGCCACCTTGCTTTTGAAATGGAGATTGATTTCGATCGTCGCGGCGTTTTGCTCATGGAGGAAGTTGAGGTGCCGTTTAAGGCAGTCCGCCTGAGCGTGACGTCGAATGGTCCAATGAGCGACGAAGACTTGCAGCGCGTGGCTGTCGAGACGGCGAAGTACTGCCCGATTGCAAAGCTGTTTGAGAACTCGGGGACAGACCTAAGCGTGACCTGGCAAAAGGCCTGAGGCACGACAACGAAAGACGACACTTTAGGGAGGAAATAACATGAAACACTGGACAAAACGACTGGCACTTGGGGCGGCATTGGCCACGCTCACGGCCATCCCATCCTACTCAGCTGAAACCATCAAAGCGGTTGTCATCGACGGTTACCCGGCGCGCGCGATGTGGGTGCAGGAGTTCACGAACTTCTTCATTCCAGAAGTCGATAAGCGGCTTGCGGCCAACGGCAACTACGTCATGGACTGGCAGGAAAGCTATGGCGGCTCCATCGTCAAACCCAAAGGTGTCCTTGAGGGCGTCAAACTGGGTTTGGGCGACATCGGCATCGTCACCACGATTTTCCATTCGTCAAAACTGCCAAGTCAGGCGCTTTCTGCTGTGACCCCGTTTGTTGCGGCGGATGCACGTGCCGTTGCCAAGGCGGTTGACGAGATCGCCAAAGAATACCCAGCGATGCAGGCCGAATTTGAAAAGCAGAACCAAGTTTATCTGGCAACCGGCGTTGTGCTCGACACTTATCAGGTCTTCTCAAAAGAGCCGATCAATGCGCTTTCGGATCTTGAAGGCAGCAAGGTTGCTGGCGCTGGTATGAACCTGCGGTATCTAGAAGGCATCAACGGTGCTGCTGGTGTGCGCGGTGGATTGACCGACTTTTATAACATGGTGCAAACCGGTCTGGTCGATCACGCGATGCTGTGGCCTGAGGCTGCGAAAACCTTCAAAATCGCCGAAGTGGCCCCTTACATGCTCAAAGCTGATCTTGGCGCTGTGAACTCGAAAACTGTCACCGTGAACAAAGACTATTGGGATGGTTTGCCTGAAGAGGTGAAGACTGTTCTGCAAGAAGTGGCCGTTGACTATCGCGACCACGTGGCCGGTGTTGCAATGGACCGCGCGGCCGCAAGCCGTGACGCTTACGTCGAAGCAGGTGGCACCGTGGTTGATATGAGCGCCGAAGATCGCGCGGCTTGGGCCAAATCTATGCCAGACATTGCCGGTGAATGGGCCAAAGGTCTCGACGACACTGGTATGCAGGGCAGCGACATGCTGAACGCCTATCTCGGCAAGCTGAAGGACGCAGGTTACGAGGGCGTGCGCGACTGGTCAGGAGCAATGACCAACTAAGCGCACTCAAAGCAAAGCCAAACAAATGGCCAATATAATAACAACCGCCATTGATGGCCTGACGGTCGCGACGAAATACGTCGCGATCGTTGCCAACGTTGTGGGCACGCTTGTGGTTCTGGGTCTTGTGGTCATCGTGAACTACGACGTTGTCGCGCGCGGCGTCTTCAACCAACCCTTCCGCGGCGCGGTCGAGGTTGTGCAATTTTCCATCGTTCTGATCGTCTTCCTGCAATTGCCAGACGTGGTGCGTATCAATCGCCTTACAGCCTCTGACGGGTTCCTCGCGATGATGGGGCCGAAGTATCCACGCTTCATGCGCGTCTTGCGGTTCGTTATAAACTCCATCGCAGCGCTGTTCATGGCGGCCATCGCCGTGACCATGTACCCCGAGTTCGTCGAAATGTGGGAAACTCAGGATTTCTTTGGCATCCCCGGTATTTTCACCGCCCCCTGGTGGCCGATCAAACTGGTGATCACCTTAAGTGCTGCACTCTGTGCGATCCTGTTCGCGCTGAAACTCATACGCCCGTCGCATGACGTCCAACTTGTCCGCCTGTTACCCGAATCTGACGAGGCGTCCAAATGAGCCCGCTCGAAATCGGCATGACCTCAGTCGGCGCAATCGTCATTCTGATCTATCTCGGCGTTTATATCCCAATCGCCCTTGGTGCTGTCTCCTTCGTCTCAATCTGGCTGATGCGCGACAACTTTGACCTGGCGATGAACCTACTCAAAGTGGCCATTGGCGACAGCGCTATGGAATATACCTTCGCCACCATTCCGCTCTTCACCTTCATGGGGCTGATCGTGTCAAAGGCCGGGTTAGGCAGCGACGTCTATGAGGTGATGAGCACCGGATTCCGCAAAGTTAAAGGCGGGATTGGTATGGCCACCGTTGGCGCAAACGCTGTCTTTGCCGCTGTGACAGGGTCGTCCATCGCATCGGCTTCGGTCTTCTCCAAAGTGTCCGTGCCGCAAATGCTGAAACACGGCTACAACCCACGCTTTGCCGTGGGCGTTGTGGCGGGGTCTTCTGTGCTTGGCATGATCATTCCGCCCTCGGCGATGTTGATCATTTATTCCTTTGTGGCCGAGCAATCCGTGGGCGATATGTTCATGGCAGGCGTCATTCCCGGCATCATGCTGGCAGTCGCATATATTGGTGCAATCTGGATGATGGGCCGCCTCACGCCTGGTTTTATCGCAGGGCGTCCGGCAGAAGACTATGAACGGATGACAGGTGGTGAGATTGCCTCAAAAACCTTGCCCATCGTTTTCCTGATCGTTGTCGTCTTGGGCGGCATCTACACCGGTTGGCTGACCCCGGTTGAGGCGGGGGCGGCAGGCGCGCTCGTCGCGCTCGTGATCGCAATTGTACGCCGCTCGATGTCGCTCAAAGACTTCTGGGAAGCGCTGCTGGAAACCGGTCATATCACCGCTTTCTTGCTCTTCCTGATCACAGCTGCCTCGATGTATTCCCGTATGCTTGGCCTTGCGGGTGTACCAAACGAGCTTGGCAATCTACTCACAGGTATGAACGCCAGTTTCTGGACGATCATGTTTTTCTATATCTTGATGATGCTGTTCCTTGGAACGCTGCTCGATACGGCCTCGATTATCCTGATCGTCGTTCCACTGTTCCTGCCGCTGGTCGAACCAATGGGGATGAGCCTCGTTTGGTTCGGCATCGTCACGGTGGTCGGCGCTGAAATCGGCCTGCTGACTCCCCCCTTGGGCATCTCGTGTTTTGTGATCAAAGCCACGCTGGATGATGACCGCATTTCGCTGAAAGACGTGTTCATGGGAGCGCTACCCTTTGCGGGGGTGATGCTTGTCGTGCTGTTGATCCTCATCGAATTCCCAATCCTAAGCCTTGCCCTTCTCAGATAAGGACCGAAACCATGCGCAACGTGACCAAAGACAATATTACCGACGTGTTCATGGGATACATGGGGCCGGACGTGAATCCACGCCTGCGCGAAGTGATGGGAAGCCTTGTCACCCACCTGCATGCCTTTGCCAAAGAGGTGAACCTGACGCATCCTGAATGGGAACAAGGGATCGCGTTTCTGGAAAAAGCGGGTGAGATATCGGATGCCGAGCGGCATGAATTTGTTTTACTGTCTGACGTGCTTGGCCTGTCCTCGCTGGTCGACATGATCAACACCAAACCCGAGGGCACATCCTCCAGCGTGCTTGGGCCGTTTCACATTTCCGGCGCGCCACCACTGGAGATTGGTGGAGACATGAAAGGTGGCTTTGCGGGGCAAGTGTTTCTGGCAGAAGGTTTTGTCAAAGACGCGGCTGGCAATGTCATTGAAGGGGCAACCGTCGATATCTGGCAAACTGCGCCAAACGGGCTTTACTCAAGCCAGGACCCGGATCAGGACACCTATTCGTTCCACGGTCTGCAAACCACGGGCGCTGATGGTCGTTACGCTTTCACCAGCGTCAAACCCGTTGAGTACACCGTGCCAACCGATGGTCCGGTCGGCGATATCCTAAACGCCACTGGCCGTCACCCATGGCGTCCGGCGCACATGCATTACATCGTCAAAGCGCCGGGCTTCCGCTCTTTGGTCACCGAGATTTTCCCCGATGATGATCCGTACCTTGATCAAGACACTGTCTTTGGCGTGCGCGATGATCTGGTGATGTCCTACAAGGAAATGCCCGCCGATACCTTTCCGGAAGGCTTCGCGCTTTCGGGCAGTGTGAACGAGCCCTATCTGCGCGTCGATTTTGATTTGGTCTTGGTGAAAGAGTAGAAGGTCAGGCCAACTTGGCTTCGCCCAAAAGGCCGACCAGAAAGGCACCGGTCTCGCGATAGTGGCTTAGCAAATGTGCCGAGGCGGCATCCGCGTCACCCGCAATGGCGGCTTCCATAATGCTTTGATGCTCGCTTGAGACGTCGCGGCGCTTATAATTCAACGCGCTGCCCGCCAAATACCGATACCGGATATTCAGATCGTAAAGCTGTGAGCAGAACTTCAGCAGGATCGGCCCCTCGCAATTGGCCAACAGGGCGAGGTGAAACGCCTTGTGCAGTTCCTCAAACGCTCCGTCGCCTTGTTCTTGCGCGCGCACCATCCGGTGATGGCTTAAGACTACATTTTCTTCCCAAGCTTGGGTGCGCTCTTTGATGCTTTGGCGCAATGCCATGTCTTCCAAAGCGCAGCGCAGCATCAGAATTTCTTCAAAATTTTGCTTGCTGGTGGGGGCGGCGCGAAATCCGCGTTGATCCATCCGTTCAACAAGATTGTCCGACGTCAAAAGGCTCAACGCCTCACGAATGGGCGAGGCTCCTGTTGAGAGCCGTTTGCGCAGCCCTTCGATTTTGAGCTTTTCGCCGGGTTTGATGTCCCCCGTGACAATCAGGCCCCTTAGCGCCTGATAGGTCTTGTGCGTGGCCGAGGTTTCAGACCCGGTTGGCGTGTTGGCTGGTTTCAGTAGGGAACTATCCATCCCCCGATAATATCGATATTTTTGCCCAATTCAATGATTTAGAGCAACCAACTGCATCAACAGAATGTTGCGCTCACTGAATGATTTTTCCCGTAACTTTAGGGTCTTATATCCAGAACTCTTCGCGCACGACGCCTTCAACGGTGCCCTGTGACGTTTCAATCTGCAGAACCGTGCCCGCGTCCCAATGCGTCATCCGCACCATCCCAATCGCCACTGTGCACTCGAAATCAGGTGACCAGGCCGCTGACGTAATCTGCCCTATCTTTTGTCCTTTCGCTACAATTGGCCAAGCGCGGTCGCAAGCAGGATGGCGCCCCTGAATTTCAATGGCTCGGATCTGGCGGATGGGGCCGTCTTTAGCCACTCGCAACAAGGCATCGCGGCCCATGCAGCCGATCGCGGTTTGCGTGTTACAAAACTTGCCCAGCCCGCATTCGTGCGGCGTGTTTTCGCGCGTCATATCGTTGCCGTAACTCAGCAATCCGGCCTCGATGCGTTCAGCCGCACTTGGGCAGCCCGCGCGCACGTTCAGATCTGCTCCCGCTTCAAAGAGCGCATTCCAAATCGGCATACCCAGATCGGTGCCTTCGACGTATATCTCGAAGCCGCCCTGTTTGGAGTATCCCGAACGGGCGATCAGCACGTCGTGGCCTTCGAAATCGAAATAGCCAAAACGGAAAAACCGCAAATCGCGGACGCTTTCGCCAAACACCCTTGCGGCGAGATCGTCCGACTTTGGCCCTTGGATCGCAAGCGGGCTGATGTCCGGCTCGTCCACCAGAACCTCATAGCGATACGCGTTGGCAATGCCTTTGACCCAAAGCAACAGATCGGAGTCCGCGATGGAAATCCAGTACCGCTCTTCGCTTAGCTTGAGCGCAATCGGGTCATTCAACATACCCCCGGTTTCATCAACGATAGGAACATACATACACTGACCGGGCATCATGCCGCGCAGATCCCGCGGTGTCAGCGATTGCATCAGCCTCGTTGCGTCTGGGCCTCGAAGCTCAACTTGCCGCTCGCAGGCCACATCCCAGACTTGCACGTGGTTTTTCAGATGGTGGTAATCCGCCTCGGGGCTCTCGAAAAAGACGGGCAAAAGCATGTGGTTATAGACAGTGTACCCACCCACACCTGCGGCTTCGACACCGTCGGAAAAGGGCGTGCGACGCAAACGACGCGAAGGAGCGATCATAGCCATGTGAGTCATCCTTGTGTTCCCGCATCGGCGCGGGCCTGCTGGCGCAATTCGAATTTCTTGATTTTTCCAGTGGCGGTTTTGGGCAATGTTTCAAACACCACGGCTTTGGGCGTTTTGAAGCCTGCCAAATGGTAGCGGCAAAAACTGATGATGTCTTCTGCACTTGGATTGGTGCCTTCACGCAACTCAACATAAGCGCAAGGCACTTCGCCCCACTTCTGATCAGGCTTGGCAACCACGGCCGCCGCCTGCACATCGGGATGGCGATAAAGCACCGCCTCAACCTCGACAGAAGAGATGTTTTCTCCACCTGAAATGATCACATCTTTCAAGCGGTCGCGGATTTGCATGTACCCGTTGGGATGCACCACCGCCGCGTCTCCCGACCAGAACCAACCGCCTTGAAATGCCTCGGCACTTGCCGCTTCGTCCTTGTAGTACGCCTTCATCATCGTGTTGGCGCGGATAGCAACTTCGCCTTGGGTCTCGCCATCCGTCGGTACCGGATCGCCCGTTTCTCGATCCATCACAGCGACGGTTTCCACCATTGGAAAGGCTACGCCCTGGTGGGCCTGCAGCTCGGCTTGTTCGCTCGGGCTCAGATCGTTCCAATCCTCTTGCCACAAACATTGTGAGATATGCCCATAGGTCTCGGTGAGCCCATAAACCTGCATCACATCCAACCCCATCGCACCGGTTTTCTCCAACACAGCCGGAGGAGGGGGCGCACCTGCAGTCATCACACGAATGCGCGGTTCATAAGCCGCGCTGGGCGCGTCAGGGCTTTCGGCGAGCATTTGTAGAATGATCGGAGCGGCCCCGAAATGAGTGATTTTCTCCGCTTCGATTGCGGCAAACACTGATGCAGGAGACAAATCGCGCGAGAACACCATCTTGCCACCCACCAACGCCATCATCCACGGATGACACCAGCCGTTGCAGTGAAACATCGGCACAATTGACATGTAGGAGGGGAAATGCGGCACTTGCCACGCGTTCACCGTGCCCATCGCCATAAGCGCCGCACCCCGGTGATGATAGACAACACCCTTGGGCCGCCCCGACGTGCCAGACGTATAATTCAGCGCCAAAGCCTGCCATTCATCATCCGGTAATCCGTCGCCCTCAAAGGTAGGGCCTTCAAGCAGCGACGCATAAGCATCTTCACCTGAAGTACCCGCATCTGGGCCTTGATCATCATAGATTGTGATCAGCGGAAGGGTGTTGCCAAGCATGTCGAAAGACGCCTGAACATGATCGCCTAACGTACTGTCTGCGATCACTAATTTCGTGTCCGCGTGTCCAAAAATGTAACCAATGGTCTCGGCCTCAAGCCGGAAGTTTATCGTATTCAGCACTGCGCCGATCATTGGCACCGCAAAGTGAAGCTCAAGCAACTCGGGGATATTAGGAGAGATCACAGATACCGTGTCGCCCTTGCCAATCCCGCGCGCGTGCAAAGCGCCTGCAACATGCCGCACGCGGCGTGCAAAGGTTTGCCAGTCATCGCGTCTGGCACCGTAAACCACAGCCGCGCGCGCGCCATGCACCGCCGCTGCGCGGTTGAGAAACGAAACCGGCGTGAGTGGTACATAGTTCGCCGCGTTGCCAGCGCCTGTATCAAAATGGACCTGCATTGCGCACTCTCCTCCCAGAAAACGCCGCCTACTTGGGGCCGTGCCAGTTGATCTGGCAGATCTCGGCAGAGCGCCCCTCAAAATCCCAAACCCGACCAAAGGCGCGCAACCGCCCCTGATTGGCGGTCGCAACAGTGATGTCAGGCCCCATCCAATACTGAGTATTGGTGATCACCAGATCATTCTCGGGGTCCTTTCCCGCCACTGGTACAACCTCTCCTTTGATCCGCTTGCCTACGACGATGCGGCGCGTCTTTCCTTCGTTCTCATACGTAATCGGCTGACGCTCATGGCCCAGCAGTTCGGAGACCAGAATGCTAAACAACCCTGTCGTGCCGCGTGCCTTTCCCGACATAATCGTGACGATTGCGTCATAGGCTTCGTCACTGGCGCGATCATCAATGAACAGCGCGACTTTCCAGTTGCCGCGCGCCATGCGTTCGGGGATTTCGATCATCAACCCGATGTTCAGTCCAGACAGATCAACATCACCGTAGCCACCCTGATCGATGCGAATACCACCCCACGTCTGACAGTGTCCTTCGGTTGGCGGATGCTGACCTAGCGATACAACGCAGGGGCAAAACACTGTGCAGTTGCAGTTCAAAATAAGCTCGCCCTGCATTGTCCAAGGGACAGTGCCGATTTCTCCATCCAATGCCATTACCTTCTCTCCCTAAAGTCCTGTGACAGCCACAAAAACCGCGCCACCCAACAGGGCGACACCAAGCGGTTTGTTCAGCCAGCGCCCGATGTCGGGCAGTTTTTCCAAAGTCATGATCAGTGTCGCGAGGCCCATGAAGGCAAGGCTCATCACGCCGCCCACAAAGGCGAGCAGCATCAGCGCCCAGCAGCAGCCCAAACATGTCGCGCCCAGTCTTAGGCCCATACGCCACGCGCCTTCCTCCCAGTGCTGCATAAAGAAGGTGACAGGCGCGCGGCATTTGCTGAGGCAAGCTTCTTTAAGCGCTGAGAATTGGTAGAGGCCTGCGATGCCGAGTAGGGCGACGGTCAACGCGGCTGAGCGGCTGTCGCCAAAACTGCTGACCAAGTCAGCACGGAAAAGCGCCATTTGAAGGGTTGCGGCAAGGACTGAAAAGCCCGCCCAGATCGTGAGGAAGCCTGCGGTGAACCTTGGCAAGTCGATGTCGGTGTTTTGTGCCAGATCATCGTAAGCCGCGAACGTCGGCAGCACGGTGGGCAACATCATAGCCACCGACATCAGCAGCCACATCACCGTGACGCGCACCATGCCTGCCAAATCAGGTGTGACCGTACAGAGTGCGACCCAGAAGTCAGAGCCAAAAACCCGAGACGCTTCGCGTAGCTCGGTCGGGATCGCCATCGCATAGAGCGCCACCCATGCAGCAAGGATCGCGCCAAACAGCATCAGCCATTGCGTGCCAAGCATGGAACGGACCCGATTTGCGAACACGCGCGGTCTCCCTCAAGTCTGCGGTTGCAATTTAAATGTCAGACTTTTAAATGTCTGACAAATGAAAATTGATCCAGACAGTACAACCGGCCTCTCGGTTCAGATCGCGGCGGCCATTCGCAATTCGATTGTTGAGGGCGCTTTGATCGTCGGTGAGCGCCTCCCGTCAGAGGCAGAACTGGCCGAACAATTCGATGTTTCCCGCTCTACAGTGCGCGAGGCGCTCAAGCGTTTGGCGGCGCAATCCTTGATAAAAACGCAACGTGGGGCCTTTGGCGGGGCCTTTGTGAACCGGATGTCTTACGCGGATGCGACCAAGCAATTGGTGACCACATCAACGCTGCTTCTCAGTATGAACGAGGTGAGCTTTGATACTGCTTGCGAGGCGCGCTTTGCATTGGAAAAAGCCTGCGCACCAATGGCGGCAAAGCGCCGCAAGCCCAAACAACTGAAGGTGATGCGCGCCGAGATCGAGCGCCAAAGCGTGGCAAACCTGAGTGATGAGTCGTTTTGCACATCTGACGTCGCGTTTCATCTGGCGCTGATTGATGGCGCGCAAAATCCGGTGCTGTCCTATCAATTGTCCGGCTCTATCGAGGCGATGCAGCCGTTGATGAACATGATCACGTTCACTGCACGCTCTCGCGCTGAAATTGTAGCGATCCATACGGACATTCTGAACGCGGTTGAGGCGTTTGATGGGGCTAAGGTGAGCGACGCTTTGGAGCGTTTGGAAGCCTACACTGTGAAACTTGCGCACACTGTTATGTCGGAAAAAGACAAAGCGCGTGCAAAAAATGGGCCGAGCATTCGGCAGCTTTGACAACAACGGAAACGCTGAGATGACTTTGGACATTGATATCGCAAGCTTTAAGAACCTCGACATCCGGGTCGAAGACGATGGCGTTTGGATCGTCACGCTGAACCGCCCGGCAAAGCGCAACGCGCTTGATCTGGCCACGATCGAAGAACTCGTGCGCTTCTTTAGTGATGCGCCGCGCGCTGGTGTTGGTGCTGTTGTGCTGGCAGGCGCGGGGGAACACTTCTGCGCTGGGCTTGATCTAATCGAGCACCACGATGCGGATCGCAGCCCGGCTGATTTTATGCACGTCTGTTTGCGCTGGCACGAGGCGTTTAACAAAATGGAATACGGCGGCGTGCCAGTGATTGCCGCGTTGCAAGGTGCGGTTGTTGGTGGTGGCCTTGAGTTGGCCAGTGCGGCGCATATCCGCGTGATGGACGAAACAGCTTACGTTGCTTTGCCCGAGGGGCAGCGCGGTTTGTTCACAGGGGGTGGGGCGACGATCCGTGTCACTGATCTGGTTGGCAAAGCGCGGATGATTGACATGATGCTGACGGGTCGTGTGTATCAGGGTCAAGAGGCCATCGATCTGGGCTTTGCGCAGTACCTTGTTGAAGGCTCTAGCTTTGATGCCGCCGTTGAGTTGGCGCGTCGCACGGCACAGAATCTACCACTGTCGAACTTCGCGATTTGCTCGGCTGTGAGCCACATGCAAAATATGTCCGCGATGGATGCCGCCTACGCGGAAGCGGTCGTGGCGGGCGTCGTGAACACGCAGCCCGATGCGCGTGCCAGATTGGCCGCCTTTGCCGACAAGTCTGCCGCGCGGGTGCGCCCCAAATCTTAACGCCTTTGTGCCAAGAAACAGGGTGAGTTTCCCATGAACTTCGCGTATCAGTCGCGCAACAATACAGTTGGGCAAAAAAGCCCTTTTGATACATGAGGAGTTTGCAGTGCTTCGTTTAGCGATACGTGCTTTGGCCGTGCTTGTGGTGTTGATCATCGTTCTGGTCGGCGGAATTTTCCTGATCTCGGGCGAACGTCTGGCAAAAATCGCAGGCGAGCGGATCACAGCCATGTCGGGCCGCGAGGTATCGCTGTCCGGATCACTGCGCCCGCAGCTTTTCCCAAACCTTGGTGTGCGCACGGGTGGTTTTGAAATTGCTGGAACGCGCGGGGATGCTCCGTTGATTTCTGGTGAAGCGCTGAGCGTGGGGGTTGATCTTTGGGCGCTGTTGTCGCGCCGCATTGATGTGCAAGAGGTGACCCTGGTGGGCCCGGTCGTGACCTTAATCAAAGACGCCGACGGGAATGCAAACTGGGCAACAACGGACGATACGCCCGCGGCGGTTGGTGACAGTGGTGCGGGCGGAGTTGGTCAATCGGACCTCTCACTTGCCGGACTGTCGGTTCAAAACGGCACGTTCCGGTATCAAGACGTCGCCGCCGGGACCGATCTGGTTTTTGAAAACATCGATGTCGCGGCGTCTATGGCCGCAAGTGATACGCCTTTGACGGCTTCGCTTTCGCTGGATGCAGGTGGGCAGACCGCCTCGGCAGATATCGAAGTCGGTGCACTGTCCGCTCTTCTGGCTGGTGCAGTTTCGGCCGTGTCTTTGGATGCACGCGTTGGACAAAACGCGATTGCCTTTGTGGGTGACGCAACGGTTGACGGTCGTCTTACTGGTGATTTCTCCGCTTCGCTCCCGTCGCCGGGTGCACTGGCAGCGCTAAGCGGTGGGGAAGCAGCAGCAGTGCCCGAGGAGTTCTTGCCAATCGAAGTCTCGGGCAGCTTGGCGGCCTCTGCTGAGGGCATAGACATCGCCGGGGGCGACTATCGATTTGGTAAGAACCGCCTGCAAGGACCTGTTTCCGTTGCCCTTTCAGATGTTCCGTTTGTGGTGGCAGAACTCAGCGCAAATGCGTTGGACCTAAGTTTTTTGTCTGCTGAAGAAGGCAGTGCGACTGAAGATTCTAAAGAGAGCATCGATCAGCCTGCCGATGGTACGGGTTGGTCTACCGATCCAATTGATGCAAGTGGGCTCAGCCTTTTGAACGCTGATGTGCGCATAAATGCGGCGGCGGTTGATTTCGGATCGACAGAAATGCAGGACGTGGCACTTTCTGTCACCATCGACAACGCGCGCGCCGTGGCGCAAATTCTACGTGCGCAGGCCTTTGGCGGTGCGCTGACAGGGCGATTTGTGGCCAACAACCGCAACGGGTTGAGCGTTGCGGGCGACATGGACGGAACCACCGTTGCGATCCAGGCGCTTTTGACCGACATGGCCGGGTTTGACCGGATGCGCGGGGCTGGGAATACGCAACTTTCCTTCCTCGGCGTTGGTCAAAACCTCGATCAGATTATGCGCTCGCTTTCGGGTGCCGGATCGCTTGATATCGGGCGCGGTGATATCACCGGGTTTGATCTGGCGTCCTTGTTTGGCGGCAGCGACGCGGCAGAAGCCGTGGGCGATCGGGCGACGACTGTTTTTGACTCGCTGAACGCTAGCTTTGTGATCGATAGCGGTGTGCTTTCCAACGATGACCTTGCTGTAAGCGCCACGCTTTTTGAGGCGCGCGGGCAGGGGACGATTGATCTAGGCGGTCAGCGGCTTGATTACCGCCTGACTCCGCGTGTCTTTGAAAACAGTGTGACGCGCGGTCTGTCTATTCCGGTGCGCATTGAGGGGCCTTGGTCCAAGCCGCGCATCTATCCTGACCTTGAGTTCGTCGCCAAGCAAAAGCTGCGCGAACAGGAAGACCGGGTGAAAGAACAGGCCAAAGAGCGGCTGAAAGAGGAAACGCGGAAGGTCGAAGACCGGGTGAAAGACAAGCTTGAGGACAAGTTGCGCCAAGGGCTTGGTGGGCTCTTCGATTGAGCTTAGCGATCTGCTGAATGGGTTTAGAGCCTAAGGCCGCAGTGTTTGATGCCGCCGCAGGGCGCGGTTTTGGTTAGCCCGGTGCTCAGTCCGGCCATGCATCAAGGGCCGCCCTAACGTTGTCATCCAGCGGCGTGTCGAAGCTGTTCAAGATAAAGCCCAACGTCGAATAAAAACCGACGGTCGCCATTAGATCGAACATGGCCGGCAAACTGAACGTGGCGATAAGCGCTGATTGCGTTTGAGGGCAAAGCTGTGCGGTTTGAAACAGTTCATCCACCGCTTTTGCCAAAAGCCCGTCGCGGTCCTCCATGTTTTCAACTTCGCCTTGAATTGATGTGATGCGGGCGTCGGCCATCCCCAGTTGGCGCGAGCGGAAAACGTGGTGCGCCCATTCGTAAGGAGAGTTTAGATTGTGCCCTGCGCGCAAAATAACGACTTCGAGAAAGTCTTTCGGGAGCGATGACTGATTGACGATGTGTTCGCGCAAGTTCGCCCATGCCCGCAATAGGGCAGGGTGATGGGCCATCGTGCGATAAACGTTCAGCTTTCCCGCAAAGCCGGGCAGCAGGTAGGCCAGTTCGGTTGGCCAGTCTTCGTCGTTGATGGGTGCAATCTGCATCTTACTTTCCCTGATGGTCAGATGACGGTCGCGATCGCGCGTTCAAGTTTGTCTGTCAGCTCGTCGATCTGGTGATCTTCGATGATGAAGGGTGGGGCAATCAGAATGTGATCACCGCGCCGCCCGTCGATGGTGCCCGACATCGGATAACAAATCAGACCTTCGGCGAATGCAGCCTTTTTGATTTTGGCCGCGACGCCTTTTGCGGGATCGAACGGCTCTTTGGTGGCGCGATCCTCGACAATTTCGACGCCTCGAAACAGGCCGCGACCGCGAATATCGCCAATGTGGGCATGCTGGGCGAAGCGGTTTTGAAGCGCTTGGGCCAGCTTTTCGCCTTGCGTATTAACGCGCGGGATCAGACCGCGGTTCAGAATCGCTTTGACGACCGCGAGACCAGCCGCAGCGGCAACGGGATGACCCAAATAGGTGTGGCCATGCTGGAAAAAGCCAGAGCCGCCAGCGATGGTGTCATAGATGTCTGAGGTGCACAGCATCGCACCAATTGGTTGATACCCCGCGCCCAGACCTTTGGCGATGCAGGCAATGTCGGGGGCAACGCCGTCTTGTTCGCAGGCAAACAGACTGCCCGTGCGCCCCATGCCACACATCACTTCGTCAAGGATCAACAACACACCGTAACGATCGCAAATCTTGCGGATTTCTTTGAAGTACCCCGGGACGGGAGCCAGCGCGCCTGCCGTCGCTCCTACAACGGGTTCGGCCATGAACGCCATCACAGTTTCAGGACCAACGCGCAAAAGTTCGTCTTCTAGCGCCTTAGCAGCGCGTTTGCCGTAGTCTTCGGCGCTCTCGTCATCACGGCGATTGCGGTATTCATAACAGGGCTCGATGTGGCTGACGTCTAACAACAGCGGTGCGAATTGCTGGCGGCGCCATTCGTTGCCGCCTGCACTCAGCGCCCCGATTGTATTGCCGTGATAGCTTTGCTTGCGTGCAATCAATCGCCCGCGCCCGGGTTCGCCTTTTTCAACCCAATATTGGCGCGCCAGCTTGATCGCCGCCTCAGTCGCCTCGGAACCGCCTGAAACAAGATACACCTTTTCCAGATCGCCGGGCGCGTGTTCAATCAAAAGGTCCGCCAATTGCTCGGCAGGCTCGCTTGTCAGGAACCCTGTGTGCGCAAAGGCCAGTTTATCAA
This sequence comes from Paracoccaceae bacterium, assembly GCA_039942715.1. GTDB lineage: Bacteria > Pseudomonadota > Alphaproteobacteria > Rhodobacterales > Rhodobacteraceae > JABDJX01. The sequence continues at coordinate 143,966 of JBDVBY010000006.1, read as the reverse complement.
GCTGCGCTTTTATGGCTTCAGTAATCTCAGGATCACCATGGCCCAAGCAACTGACTGCAGCGCCTCCGGACCCATCAAGATAGCGTTTGCCTATCTCGTCGATCAGATAGCACCCCTCACCACTGACAGCAGTGGGCGGGTTTGCGTGACAATGGCGACCAAAGATATGTGACATGGAACTGGCACCCTTTTTTGGCGGGGAATCTGACGTGACGTCGTCACCGTACGCCCAGCTTTAGGGCGCGTCGAGAGAGGGTTGGGTGTTTGCAGTCGGTGCAAAATACACCCTTTCAAAGTCCCATCTGTGACATGAAAAAATCTGTCGAAAAACAACGCGTTGTTGCAAGCGCTTGCAAAAATTTTCGTTTTTAATGTTTGTGAGATCGCGCCACCCATCGTAGGCTTGGCGTTCAACGTCGGCACAAAGCCGCGAATCTAAGAAAATCACATGGGAGTTTACGATGAGAATCTTTAAGACTGCTGCCCTATTGTCTGCGGGGCTCCTTGCGGCGCAAACAGCCGTGGCACAAGAGAAGTTCATAACAATTGGCACCGGTGGTCAAACCGGCGTTTACTTTGTGGTTGGCCAGTCGATTTGCCGGTTGGTGAACCGCGGTACTGCTGATCACAACCTGAAGTGCACAGCGCCTTCTACAGGTGGGTCGATTGCAAATATCAATGCGATCAAAGCGGGCGACATGGACATGGGCGTGGCCCAGTCGGACTGGCAGTTCCATGCGTTTAACGGATCGTCGCAGTTTGAAGGCGACAAATTCGACAACCTGCGCGCTGTTTTCTCGGTGCATGGCGAGCCTTTCACCGTTGTGGCCCGTGCTGACAGTGAAATCGGCAGCTTTGACGATCTGTTCGGTAAGCGCGTGAACGTCGGTAACCCCGGTTCCGGTCAGCGCGCCACGATGGACGTTGTTTTGGGTGCCATGGGCAAATCGTCTGACGACTTTGCGCTAGCTTCAGAGCTGAAGCCAGCAGAGCAGTCAGCGGCTTTGGGCGATAACAAGGTGGATGCGATTATCTACACTGTTGGTCACCCGAATGGCTCGATCCAGGAAGCCACATCAACCGTGGATGCCAAGTTGGTCAGCGTGACCGGCGATGCGATCGACAAGCTTGTTGGCGACAATCCTTACTATGCCAAAGCAACAATTCCGGGCGGTCTTTACAAAGGCAATGACGAAGACACCCAGACCTTTGGTGTTAAGGCAACGTTTGTGACCTCTGCTGATGTGGACGACGATGTTGTTTACACAGTTGTTCAGGCGGTGTTCGAGAACTTTGATCGTTTCAAAGGTCTGCACCCTGCGTTTGCGACTCTCAAAGAAGAAGAGATGATTGCAGATGGACTTAGCGCGCCTTTGCACCCCGGTGCTGAAAAGTACTACCGCGAGCGCGGCTGGATCAACTGATCTGGAATTGTGAAAAGGAAGCCTCCGCCATGCGCGGGGGCTTTCACGGGTGGAGGCTGCACGGAACGTAAAAAGAGGCGGCCCCCCTTTCTGCTTAGAATTTCAGAGGGGACAGACCAATGATCGACCAAGATAAACAGTTCGAGGCCGCCGCCGTCGAGAACGAAGGCTCTGGGCACGGAGGATTGAGTCAGGAAGAACTCGATGAACTTGTCGCCTCCTCTGACACGGGTGCGCGCTCTCCGGCAGGTCCGATTAGCACGATGCTCATCGTCGTTGCTTTGCTGTGGTCGCTGTTCCAGCTTTGGATCGCCTCACCGATCCCGTTTATCATCGGCTGGGGTGTTTTTAACGACACCGAAGCCCGTTCGATCCACCTCGCGTTTGCTCTGTTCCTCGCTTATGCGGCCTATCCTGCGGCCCGCACACCAGCGCAACTTGGCCTTGCCCTTGCGGTCCCGGTCATTCTGACCTTTCTCTTTATGTACGGTGCAAAAGAAGGTGTGCCGGTTTGGTGGATACCGATCCCTGGCGTTTTGATGATTGCCGCCATTCTTCTCGGATCGCCCAAAGATTACATCCCGTCGTGGGAGTGGGGGCTGGCGATTATTGGCGCGATTGCAGCGCTATATCTCTTTGTCTTTTACGACGGGATTGCAACGCGTGTCGGTGCGCCGATCCTGCAAGATTATGTCGTTGCCGTCATCGGGATATTGATACTTCTTGAAGCGACGCGCCGCGCGCTTGGGCCTGCTTTGATGATCGTTGCGACCGTCTTCCTCGCTTACACGTTCCTTGGCCCGCTTATGCCGTCGATTATTGCGCATAAGGGCAACAACCTCTCTGAAGTCGTGAACCACCAGTGGATCACCACCGAAGGTGTGTTCGGCATCGCGCTGGGTGTGTCGACGTCTTTCGTGTTCCTCTTTGTGCTCTTCGGTTCGCTGCTCGATAAAGCGGGCGCGGGCAATTACTTCATTCAGGTGGCGTTCAGCCTGATGGGCCACATGCGAGGCGGGCCTGCAAAGGCGGCGGTGGTCTCCTCTGCGATGACCGGGCTTATCTCGGGTTCGTCCATTGCTAACGTTGTGACCACGGGGACTTTCACCATCCCGCTGATGAAACGCGTTGGCTTTTCGTCGGAAAAGGCGGGCGCGGTCGAGGTGGCGTCTTCGGTGAATGGTCAGATCATGCCTCCCGTCATGGGGGCCGCGGCCTTCCTGATGGTGGAATACGTGGGCATTGCTTATTTTGACGTGGTCAAACACGCTTTCTTGCCTGCGGTAATTTCTTACATCGCGTTGGTTTACATCGTGCATCTAGAGGCGATGAAAGCCGATATGCAGGGTCTGCCGCGCGCGGTTGAGCCCAAGCCTTGGGTCGCGTGGTTGATCTCAATCGCCTTCACTATCGCGGCGATTTGCGCGCTAAGCTTTGCTGTCTATTACCTGATGGGCTGGATACGTCCTGCGTTTGGCTCTGCTGCGATCTACGTTGTCTTCGGCTTCCTGACGTTGGTTTACATCGGCCTTCTTTGGATTGCTTCGCGCGAAGAGCCGCTGCGGATGGAAGACCCGAACCAGCCAGTCACAGCGCTGCCAATTCCAGGACCAACCATCCGCGCGGGTCTGCATTACATCCTTCCGGTTGTCGTGCTGGTTTGGGCGCTGATGGTGGATCGCCTTTCACCGGGTCTGTCGGCCTTTTGGGCGGCGACGTTCATGGTGTTCATCCTGCTCACGCAACGCCCGCTCATGGCCATTCTATGTGGCGGCAGTGGCACGGGTGCTGCGATCAAAGAAGGCTTTAACGATCTGATCGAAGGCCTTGTCGCAGGCGCACGCAACATGATTGGCATCGGTATTGCCACAGCAACCGCTGGTGTGATCGTGGGGGCTGTGAGCCAGACGGGCGTTGGCTCGGCTTTGGCGGATGTGGTCGAAGTGCTTTCGGGTGGTAACATCATGGCCATTCTGGTGCTGACCGCGATCCTGAGTTTGATCCTTGGCATGGGCCTTCCGACAACGGCGAACTACATCGTTGTTTCGGCTCTCTTGGCGCCGGTGATCGTGACGTTGGGACAGCAAAACGGGCTGATTGTGCCGCTGATCGCGGTGCACCTGTTCGTGTTCTACTTCGGCATTATGGCGGATGTGACGCCGCCGGTGGGGCTTGCATCCTTTGCGGCAGCGGCTGTTTCCGGTGGTGATCCGATCAAGACCGGGGTGGTGGCGTTCTTCTACAGCTTGCGCACCGCCGCCTTGCCGTTCCTTTTCATCTTCAACACCGATCTGTTGTTGATAGATGTTGGGTGGGCCAAGGGTATATTCGTCTTCATAACCGCGACCATTGCGATGCTGCTCTTCGCGGCGGCGACGCAAGGGTGGTTCTTGGCGAAAAACCGGTTCTATGAGTCGATCGCCCTGTTGCTGATCGCGTTCACGCTGTTCCGTCCAGGGTTCTGGATGGACATGGTTGTGGCGCCGTTTGAAAATGTCCCACCAGCAGCGATTGAGCAGGCGGCGATGGACACGCCTGTTGGCGAGAATCTCAGGCTTGAGATTAGCGGGCTGAATGCGGTTGGTGATCCGGTGACCTTCACCGCTTTGCTTCCGGTGGGCGAGGGCGACACGGGCAAGGACCGCCTGTTCGCATCTGGTCTTGAGTACATCGTGAACGGCGAAGAGGTGATCATCGACAACGTCACCTTCGGCAGTCCGGCGGCAGAGGCGGGTTTTGACTGGGATCAGAAAATTGAGCAGGTGCGCAAAGCCGCGAACCAGCCATCAAAGTTCTGGATGTTCTTGCCAGCCCTCGCGCTGCTCGCCATTGTTGTGATGCTTCAACGCGGTCGCGCGCGTCCTGAGACAGCAGCCGCCTAAAAAACAAGCCGCTCCCAATCATGGGGGCGGCATTGACCGACGGACCCTAGCTTAACACGCTTTGCGCCGTCTCTTCATCAATCACCAAGTGCGTGACAAGCTGCCCTTCTAAAGCGGCACGGATTGCCTTGGTCTTTTGCATCCCTCCTGCAACACAAATGCGGCGCGGGATTGCTTTGAGTTCGGCCAAACTTACGCCGATGAGCCGATCATGCACTGTCGAGCGCACTTCACGGCCCTGCGCATCAATGAAAAGACCCATGATCACAGCGACGGCACCGTCCGCCTTTGCGGCACTCAGGGTCTCGGGCTGATGCAAGTTGTGGGTTTCGATTGTCGAGCCGTCGCCAAATTCACCGACACCATAAAGCGCAGTGGAGGCATTTCGGATTACTTCGAATTGTGCCGTAATCGAAGGTTCTGCCAAAAGGCTGGCTTTGAGTTGAGCGCTAGAGACAATCGCTGGCGCGAGGATGTTGACGCATTTGGCTCCAAGCCGATTGGCCAAAAGAGAGGAACAAAGTTCGGGAGAGAAATCACTCGCCATCCCGTCTGGGCTTGCCACCAGTTGAGAGACAGTGATGTTGCTCAGCCGCGTTTTTTGAGGAACGGATTGTGCAACAGCCGAGACTGTTCTGCCCCAAGCCACAGCGAGCGTTTCGTTGTCCTTCAGCTTGTCGACCAACATCATAGAGGCAGCACGGCCCAACCGGTCTAGCACCGAGCCGTCTTGTAAGGAGGGTATGATCAGTGCTTCTTGCAAGCCAAAATGATCAGCCACTTGGCGAGACAATTCGACCTGAGAGGCAACGGTGGTGTCGATCCTGATCCTGACAAGACCTCGCTCCTTCGCCTCTGCCAAAAGCTTGATAACGGTTACGCGCGATGTTCCCAGTCGGTCAGCGATTTCTTTTTGGGTCAGCTCGTCGACATAGTAGAGCCATGCCGCCCAAACAGCGGCGTCGGCAAATTCTACCGGTTTCTTGTGTCGTTTCATTTTTGGCGTCAAATGCAGTCGGTTCAAAGAGCAATACCTCTGTCCCAAGTTGCCCAACTATACAAGCGATTACATATGTATATTTATAATTTACAATTGTAAATATACTGCTATTTTATCGTCATTCCAAACCACAGATCAGCAGTGGGAGAAGCATCGCAATGAATTCGGCGGGACGTGATAGCGGCCACTGGACCGCTTTGATCGACGACATCGTTGCGGGTGATTTCTTTGATGCTGAAGCTGGGAAAAAGGTAACCGTCCCTTACGAATCCATTGTGTTTCGCGAAACTCTTGATGGGGCTGAGGACGCGCTTATTGCCGACCTGAAGCTCGGCGAAAAGCTTGCTGTTGTTACCGATCAAAACACATACGACGCGCTTGGTGGCCGCGTGGCGCAGTCGGTTGGTTCGGTAGGGTCCAATGACACCATTGTTCTGAATGATCCCCATGCAGATATGGCCACAGCGGCTGATTTGGCGGACAAGCTCGCCTCATTTGACAGCGTGATTGCCGTTGGCTCGGGCACGATCAACGATCTGTGCAAATACGTCACTGCACAAGATGGGCGGCGCTATGCGGTGTTTGCCACAGCGGCGTCGATGAATGGCTATACCTCAACCACGGCAAGCATGACGCTGGACACAGGGTTGAAGGTGTCCTTGCCTGCCCAAGCGCCTGCGGGCTTTTTTGTTGATATGGCCGTCTCTGCTGCCGCACCGTCTCATTTGGCGGCCTCGGGGTTTGCGGATTGTATGGCGCGCTCGGTTGCGCAGGTGGATTGGTGGATGTCGCACCGCTTGCTGGGCACGCTTTACCGCACAGCCCCTTTTGACATTCAAATCGCCGATGAGATTGAGCTGAACAAATGCGCGCATCTTTTGCCCAAAGGCGACATGGAGGCAACTGCGCGACTTTATCGTGTGTTGACCCTGTGCGGACTGGGTATCGGTTTTATTGGCATGTCCAACCCCGGCTCTATGGGCGAGCATCAGGTGTCGCATTACATTGATTGTTTTGCGGGCCCGATGCATCCCGGTACGCTGCACGGACAACAGGTAGGTGTGGCAAGCCTGACAATGGCGCGTATTCAGCAAGGGCTTTTGGCGCAGGATACACCGCCACTCATGAAGCCGTCGCCGATTGATTTTGACGGGATGAAGCAGCGGATGGGCGATACAGCGGCGCAGTGTTTGGAGCAATTAAACCGCAAGGCGTTTGATGTCCAAACGGTTAATGCCGCGAACGAAAAGCTTGCTGAGATTTGGCCTGAACTCAGGCGCGAAGTTCAGGAATTCATGATCCCGGTCGCTGAGATGGAAAAGCTATTGTCTGACGCAGGCGCACCGACGACGGCAAAAGAATTGGGGCTGGACCTTGATTTTTACAAGCAAGCCGTCCGCCATGGCCATGAGATGCGAGACCGTTTTTCTTTCGTCGATATCGCCGCGAATGCGGGCGTTCTTGAGACGTATATTTCGACGCAAACCTAAAGCATCAAGAGAAGGGCGAGTGTGATGACAGAAAAACCATTGGTCGCAATTACAGGTGCCAGTTCTGGTATTGGCGAAGCTGTTGCAAAGACGTTTTCCGCGGCGGGCCATCCCGTTTTATTGATGGCACGTCGGCTTGAGCGGATGGAGGCGTTAGAGTTGCCCAATGCGGTGTGCTGCCAAGTGGATGTGCGGGATCGCGGCCAAATTCGTGCCGCCGTCGAGAAGGCAGAGGCGCAATATGGTCCGGTTGATATGATGTTTGCCAACGCAGGCATTGCGCGGCTTGCCAATATCGCAACGCAGCCTCCCGAAGAATGGGACGAGATGATCGACATCAACACCAAAGGCGTGATGAACACAGTCCACGCGGTGATGGCGGACATGATAGAGCGGCGGGCAGGGACGCTGTTTATGATGAGCTCGATTGCTGGTCGAAAGGTCTATCCCGACCACACCGTTTATTGCGGGACCAAGTATTTCGTTCATGCGGTCTCGGAGTCTCTTCGTGAGCACCTTTCAGACTATGACGTGCGGGTCATTGTTCTTTCGCCGGGCATTATCGAAACCGAAGTTCTGAGTGCGGTGAACGATCCAAATACGCTAAAGGCCTATCAGGACAACAAAGTGAAAATTGGCGGTGGTATCGGAGCGGAACATGTGGCCGAGATCATGCTGCACAGCTATCAAATGCCACAAAACGCGCTGATCCAAGAAATCTGTATCACGCCGACGCGGCAAAAATTCTGAAGACTGGGGAAAATTGATGAAATCACGTTGGATCGATGCGGAGTTTGAGGCCGTCTTGCAGGCAGCAGAAAGGGACGGACAGAATGTTGATCTGGCGACCCGCGTGTATACGACGCGTCTTTTGGGAAGCGATCCAGAGTTGGTTTTGCACGGCGGTGGCAACACATCCGTAAAGACCGAGATGCAGGCAATGGACGGCTCCGTGATCAACGCGATCTGTGTCAAAGGCAGCGGTTGGGACATGGGCACAATCGAAGCGCCGGGCCTGCCTGCATTGGAGCTGGCACCTTTGGCCGCGCTGGCTGACCTTGATGCAATGAGCGATGTGGAAATGGTGCGCGAGCAGCGCCGTCTGCTTTTGGATCCAACATCGCCGAACCCGTCTGTCGAGGCGATTTTGCACGCGCTTATTCCTGCGAAACACGTGGATCACACGCACGCGAACGCAATTGTCAGCATCACCAACCAACCCGGCGGCGAAGAGTTGACCCGCAAGCTTTTCCCCGAGAGCATCATCGTGCCTTATGTCATGCCGGGCTTTGATCTTGCCAAAACCTGCGCGCGCTATTTGGCGGAGAATCCTGACGCGACAAGCATGGTGTTGATTAAGCACGGTATTTTCACGTGGTCCGATGATGCGCGTGAAGCTTATGACGATATGATCGCGCTGGTGGATCGTGCGGAAAAGCATTTGGCTGAAGGCAATGCCACGCCATTTATCCAAGTGGACCTTCCCAAGGCGCTTGCGCAGCCATCCGAGATCGCTCCGATCCTGCGCGGGCTGTTGGCGCAAGACAGCGGGCTTGAGGGGATGCCAAAGCGGCTGGTGCTGGTGCATCGCACAAGCGATCAGGTCCAACACTTTTGTGGTGCCGAAAACCTTGGCTCTCTCGTTTCACGCGGCAATGCGACTCCCGAACACGTCATTCACATCAAGCGCACAGGCGTTGCCTTGCCAGCCCCTGAGGCGGGGAAGCTTGAGGCGTTTGCCCAAAGTGCGCAGCAAGCTGTGAGTGATTTTAAGGCGCAGTATGCGGCCTACTTTGAGCGTAACAATGAGCGCGCTGGTGGGGGGCTGACAATGTTGGATGCCGCGCCGCGCGCTTTTTATGTTCCCGGCATTGGTATTTTTGCGGCAGGCAAAAGCCTGAAAGGGGCAAATGTCGCCGCAGATGTGGTTGAAGCAACGGTCGACGTGATCACCAAAGCCGAAGGCGTTGATGCATTTGAGGCGCTCTCCGAGGCTGACCTGTTTGACTTGGAATACTGGTCGCTTGAGCAGATCAAACTTGCAAAAGTCGCAGAGTTGCCGCTGTCACGGCAGGTGGCGGTAGTCACTGGGGCGGCAAGCGGGTTGGGATTGGAAGTTGCCAAGGCTCTGAAAACCCAAGGCGCTGATGTCGCCATGATGGATATCGCAGCCGACAAACTGGCCGAAGCCGCGAAGGAGGTCGGTGGGTTTGCTGTGCCTTGCGACGTGACCAGCGAAGCCGCGGTTTCGGAGGCCGTCCAAAGCATTGCGCATCATTTTGGCGGGATCGACATTCTGATTTCCAATGCAGGCGCGGCGTTCCAAGGCGCAATGATCGACATCGAAATCGAAGATTTCCGCAAAGCCTTTGATCTAAATTTCTGGAGCCATCACTACATTGCCAGTGCAGTTGTGCGTGTGATGGAAACCCAAGGCACCGGCGGCGCGCTGGTGTTCAATATCTCCAAGCAGTCGGTCAATCCGGGGCCGGATTTCGGCCCCTATGGCACCTCAAAGGCGGCGCTTATGGCGCTTATGAAGCAATACGCGGTGGAACACGGGGGCTCTGGGATCACCTCGAACGGTGTGAACGCAGACCGTATTCGCACGGGGCTTTTGACCGATGATTTTGTAGCCGCCAGAAGCGAAGCGCGCGGTGTGACGCCGGAGGATTACATGCGGGGTAATCTTTTGAAACGTGAAGTGTTGGCTAGTGATGTGGCTGATGCTTTCGTGCATCTGGTGAAGGCGCGGACCACAACGGGTGCGGTCGTTACTGTTGATGGCGGGAACGTTGCGGCGATGATGCGGTAGGGCAAATGACTGGACTTTCGGACACCAAAGATTGCGTCATTGGAATTGACTCTTCGACCACGGCCACCAAGGCGATTGCCTGGACGCGCGAAGGCAAATTCGTGGATGAGGGCCGGTGTTCGGTCAAGCTGCACAACCCCAAGCCGGGTCATTTTGAACAGAACGCCAGCGATTGGTGGGACAGCACGGCTGACGCGCTGCGCCAACTGACGGGCAAGGTTGATGCGACCCGTATCGCCGCTGTGGCGATTTCTAATCAGCGCGAAACATTTTGTGTTTTTGATGAGGATGAAAACCCACTGCTGCCCGGCACCATATGGTTGGACGAGCGTGCAACGGCGCAACAGCGCGCTTTTGCGGATGCGTTTGGCGCCGAGAAAATTCGCGGTCTCTCGGGAAAGCCGGTGGACGTCATTGTCCCGATGTACCGAATGCTCTGGATCGCGGAACATCACCCCGACGTATATGCCAAGATCAGGTATTTCGCCGATGTGCATTGTTACATTGTGCGCCATTTGACGGGGCATTGGGCGACATCTTTAGCCTCGGCTGATCCAATGGGAATGGTGGATATGCAAAACGGTGGCTGGTCGCAGGAACTTTTGAGCGCGGCGAACATCGATCCGTCAATCATGCCCGAATTACACAAGCCGGGCGCTGTTATTGGGCTTGTCACGCGCGAGGCCGCCGCGGCCACAGGGCTTTTGGAAGGCACCCCCATTGTTGCAGGTGGCGGCGATGGGCAATGTGCGGCGACAGGCACAGGCACCGTTGAGCCGGGCATCGCGTACATGAACCTTGGCACAGCCCTTGTGGCCGGGTGTTATTCCAAAGACTACGCCCATGCGCAGGCGTTTCGCACCGAGTTTGCCGTTTCAGACGAAGGCTACATCTATGAGACGCTTTTAAAGGCCGGCACTTTCCTGATTGATTGGATGACCGAGCAGATGGCGCGCGTCAAAAAAGAAGATCAAGGAGCGTTTCTGTCGGCCTTGGAAGAAGAGGCCAAGCAAAGCCCGATTGGGGCAGGCGGCGTGATGGTTTTGCCGTATTGGCAAGGCTCTATGACACCGAACTGGGACAGCGATGCGCGCGGCGTCATTGCCGGGTTGTCCGGGTCGACGCAAACGGGCGACATTTACCGTGCCTTGCTTGAGGGCCTGGCTTTGGACACGGCGCAGGCGCTGGCGAAGGCACGAGAAGCGACGGGGCGGCGGTTGAGTAAGGTCGTCGCGATCGGTGGCGGTTCGTCTTCGGATTTGTTTCTAACGATCATGGCCGATGCGCTGAACGTTCAGGTGTTGCAGGCGGATGTGCGTGAAGCGTCCTCGCTTGGGGCGGCTATGGCTGCGGCTTGTGGAGCTGGTTGGTACCCATCGTTGTCAGAAGCCTCGCGGTCTATGAAAGGGGAGATCGCAAGAACGGTCGATCCGGACCCTGAACGCGTGCAGCAGTATAATGAGCTTCGCGCTCTATACGAAAAGCTATGGCCGCTTTTGGCAGACTGGAACGCCGAGCTGCGCCGTTTATCAAAGGACGCCTGATGAGCTATGCAACATTGCTGTCGACGCAAGCCGCGTTTGACAGATACGAACAAGTCCGGGATCGCTTACCTGAAGCGCGATTTCCAGACGCATCGCAGGCGGTTACCAACTTGGCCGAGGTCGCACCGTACGTAGATGCCTTTGTGCTTGATGCATTTGGGGTATTGAACGTGGGCGGTACACCCATTCCCGGCGCGGTAGAGCGTATCGCGCAACTGCGTGCCATGGGTAAAAAGCTGATCGTGCTGACCAATGCGGCCAGCGATGATCACGCCTTTGCTATCGCCAAGTTCGAAGGGCTGGGTTTTGATTTTTCAGGCGACGAGATCATCACCAGCCGCGACGTTTGCGTCTCTCATATCCGTGCCAATTTGCCAAAGGGACGCTGGGGCGCGGCTTGTAAGGAAAGCGATACGTTGGAGGATATCGGTCTGGATGTGGTCCCGTGGACGGTGGATCATCAACCGGATGTAGATGGTTTTTTGATGCTCTCCAGCGAGCGGATGGATGACGCGCTGATGGGCGCGCTGGAAGGCGCAATGCAGACAAAGCCGCATCTTCTTTATTGCGCAAACCCAGATCTTGTCGCCCCGCGCGAGACCGGCTTAAGCTGTGAGCCGGGCTTTTTCACACATGCATTGGCGGATCGCACAGGCGTGGTGCCGCAGTTCTTTGGTAAGCCTTTCGGCAATGCGTTTGACGCGGTGATGGATCGCCTGGGATCACTTTCAACAGAGCGGATCGCGATGGTGGGGGACACGCTGCACACGGATGTTCTCGGCGGTGCAGCAGCAGGTATGAAAACCGTGCTGATCGAAGATCACGGGCTTTTCAAAGGGCATGATGTGGAAGAGTACATGGCGCAGTGTGGAATCAGGCCTGATTTTCGATGCCCGACAACTTAGGGCCGTAGAGCGCGCGACAGTTTTCGGTATTGAAGCGGTGTTTTTCTGATTTCTGCTTTGAACTGACGGTTGAATAGCGACAGATTTTTGAAGCCCGAGTCGTTGGCTACATCAACAATCTTAAGATCGGTTTCTTGCAAAAGTGAACATGCATAGCTGATCCGAATTTTGCGTACGTATTGCGAGAAGTTCATCCCGCAGTTGCGATGAAAGAACCGCGAAAAGGTTGCGTTCGACATGCCGCATTCCTTGGCAAAGCTCGACATACGAATGTCGGCGGTTACGTCGCTGGAAATCTGTTCAAAAATCGACTCCATAAATCGCGTCGAGCGATCAGAGAGGTTTGGACGATACTGCGAAGAGATCGCGCGGCGTGCGTCACATTTCATTGCAAGCACGCTGACTAATTTCAAAAATGTTGAATAGGCCTCCAGCCCGCTTAATCCGCGTAACTCTAACAACAGGTCAATCGCTGTCTGCTTGCCGTCGCCTTCGAACACCAAGCCGAAATGGCTTTCGTCTAGCAACGCTTCTAGCTCACCGAATTCCGGCGGGCGAGGTTGCGCGGCAAGCCCGATTGAGGTGCGGGTAAAATGAAGCGCGACGTCGCGGCCCGGAACATGATCGCGTGTGCGCAGGCGGCTTATCCAGGTGTGCGGGATATTGGGGCCGATGAGGCATAGATTGCCCGGCTGGAACTCTTCGATGCAATCTCCCAGATACATGATCCCTTGGGAGTCAGTGATCAGGTGTAGTTCGTATTCCGGATGGTAGTTCAGCTTGGCCAAAGGGCTTGGATAGTCATGCTGATGCACGCGGAACGACTGACCGGGATCGTTGATAATAATCTCAAGATCGGGGCGGGGATTGAGGGCGTCTTTTAGCATAGCACAAAGGGCTTTGATTGGGTTGGTTTACATATGTAAACTATCCATTTCTTTTTGTATTGCAATGGTATAGCATATTAGGACGCATACTTTTTTTCAGTTTTGAGGATAACTGGGGGTCTGATGGCGGTGAAGTTGCGCAAAAAAGTATCAGGTTTGGACAATTTACTGACTAGAGATCAACGCGAAAAATAACTGAAGTCGTTGGTAAGATTGGGAGGGAAGCTAGATGATTTTGCGTTTGAAGCGCGCGTGTTCTGCGCCTTGCCGAACTCCACGGGGGCGTTTCTGAACGATGGATGATGGCCGCGTACATGTCGGGACGACGGAGAAGAGACCGCTATTGCCGCGATGGCTCACGTCTGAACACCCGTTGCCTTGGCTCTTTTCGACCGTCGCACTTTTGCTGGTCTTCGGCCTTTACCCGATCCTCTATTCGCTTTGGCTGACCTTCTTTAAACGTAATCCCGCGACCCGTGTTGAAAAGTTTGATCCAGCATGGAACTGGTCCAAGCTTATGGGCGATGATCGTGTGTGGGACGCCCTGCAAATCACTCTGACATATACATTTATTGCAATCGTTGTTCAGCTTGTCCTTGGCATGTTGATTGCACTTTTGCTGGATACAGATCGCAAAGGGTTCGGGCTACTGCGGGCTTTGATGACGCTGCCATTAGTTGTGCCGCCAGCAGTGACAGGCATGATGTTTCTGTTGATGTATGATGGTTCCTTCGGAGTCATCAGCCATGCGCTTTACGACCTTGGCATTTTGTCGAAAGACGCGCCGCTTCTTGCGTCTCATTCAACAGCTTTGATGTCGGTAATCATAGTGGATGTCTGGCAATGGACGCCGTTTATGGTGCTTATTATGCTCGCGGGTCTGCGCGCGCTGCCTAAAGATCCTTTCGAGGCCGCGGCGATTGATGGCGCGACCAACGTGCAAGCCTTTTTCAAACTGACACTGCCGATGATGTCGAAAATCATCGCGCTGGCGGTCCTTATTCGCGGTATCGATTTGTTTCGTGTCTTTGACTACGTGAAGGTCATGACCGACAGCGGGCCGGGGACAGCGACGGAGACGCTGACCGCTTACGCTGGAACGGTCTACTTCAAGAGCGCGAATTTTCCGTACGCTTCGACCGTAGCGATCTTTACGCTTTTGGTGGTTCTGATCATCGCGAACGTCTTCATCAAGATTTTCAAGGTGAAGTTCTGATGGAACAGTCTCGTCTCGCCATAACCGCCCGCTACGTGATCGCGATCTTTATCGTGCTGATCTTTATCTTTCCGATATTTTGGTTTGCGCTGACCTCGCTCAAGCCTATATCGGCTGTTTTCGACAAGGATGGAGTTATCTGGTTTGACTTCATTCCGACCCTTGAAAACTATCGTGTGACGCTTCTTGGCCAATCGTCGATTGATGTGAGCCAGAACGCGCGATCCGATTTCGGCACCAGCGGTGGCAACTCTTACGACGGGCGCGGCTCGATCTTGTCGTCGATCATTGTTGCGGTTGGGTCGACTGCACTTTGTGTCACGCTTGGACTTTTTGCAGCCTACGGTCTGTCGCGCATGAAATTCTGGGGCGCACAAGGCGTTTTGAATTGGATCCTGTCGCAGCGCTTTTTGCCGCCAATCGCGATCATCATTCCGATGGTGTTTATCTTTCATGACATGGGGCTGCGCGATACGCATATGGGTCTGATTATTGCCCACACACTGATAAACATTCCCATCGCTGTCCTTTTGCTCAAGTCGTTTATCGACGACATCCCAATCGATGTTGACCACGCAGCAATGATCGACGGTGCAACACGTTGGCAGGTGTTTTGGAAAGTGATCCTGCCAATGTCGAAAGGCGGATTGGCGGCGACGGCTGTTCTTTGCTTCATCTTCTCGTGGACCGAATTTTTACTTTCGCTTTTCCTCACAAGTTCGATCCGCACGATCCCGGTGAAAATCACCACCTTCGTGACCTCAACAGGATCCGAGTGGGGCTACATTTCAGCGCTTGGGACATCCGCTATCGTTCCAAGCTTCATCTTCATCTTACTTGTCCAGAGCCACTTGGTTCGTGGACTGACAATGGGGGCAATCAAAGACTGAGAATTCAATCCCCTCGATCGAGGGCAAAGCACGGCTCAAACCATATAGGGAGGTATCCAAATGAGCTTTAGGAACCACGACAAGCAGCGCTTCATCATCGATAGCGCCAATGACTTCACAAATAAGAAGATCTCGAAGCGTACATTTCTGAAAAACATGGGCATGGCGGGCATTGGTATGTCAGCTTTTGCTGCCGGCACGCTTGGCGGTTTCCGTCCATTTGGAAACATGGCGATGGCGGATGCGCATGGCGAAACACCTGAAGATGTGGCGAACTTCCTGCGCGAAGCGGGCAAGCCATATGCAGGCACAACCATTCGTTATACTTCGGAATCAACACCGCCAACGGTTGTTCTAAACCAGCTCAAGTCTGAGTTTACGGCGCTGACGGGCATCAATGTTGAAATCGAGATTGTGCCGCTGGAGCAGGTTCTGGCCAAAGCGACGCAAGACGTTCAAGGCCAGCTTGGTACCTACGATCTGTACTATCTTGACCAAGCGTGGACCGCGACATTCTCGCCCGACACAATCGATCCGCGAGAATACTATGACGGCAATGCTGACCTTGCGATGCCGGGCTTTGACTTTGATGACTTCTCGCAGCCACTGGTCGAAGGAATCAGCCTTTATCAGGACAAGTGGATCGGTCTACCATTCGATATTCCGATTTTCACACTGATGTATCGCAAAGACATCCTTGAAAAGCATGGCATTGCCGTTCCGAAAACCTACGAAGACTTTACCAAAGCTGTTGAGATGATCACAGCAGCGGAACAGGAAAACGGTATCTATGGTACTGGGCTTCAGGCCAAGTCTGGTCACTATTCGCTTGAGTGTGACTGGTCGCAGGCTGTTTGGGGGCACGGCGGGTCGATCTTTGACTCTGACAAGATGTTCTCGGGCAACGATGCCGCCGGTGTCGAAGGGCTTGAGTGGTACATGAACCTTCTGGCGAACGCGCCTGCGAACTCTGTTGCCTCGACTTGGGATGGTCAGTGGCAGATGGGTGCGTCTGGTCAGATCGCGCTGTGTCAATCTTGGGCTGAATTCTTCCCGGGCTGGAACGCAGACGATTCAGGCGTGAAAGGTCTTTGGGAAATGACAACGCCGCTTCAGGGCCCGTCTACTTTGCGCGGCCGTGATGCAGTAGGCTTTGGTGAAATTCCGAACTGGGGTCACCAGGGTGGATCGTCCATTGCTTTGTCACGCTACTCCAAGAACATCGAAGCTGCGTGGCTGTTCCTGCAGTGGGCTTGTTCCAAGGACATCATGACACGTTGTACGCTGGCGGGTGGCTTTGCCCCAATGCGGACATCGTCGTACAATGATCCACGGATTGTTGAGCGCAAAGGACTGGAAGGGGCGGGCACGACACGCCACCTCGACATGGTTCTTGAGACGATCAACAACCACATGGCGTCCGAGCCGGATGTGGCGATTTGGGCCGGTGTTGCAAACAACGAAATCCCAACCGAGCTTGGCAAACTGCTGACCGGACAGGATTACGATGGCAACGCCAAAGCCTGTATGGACCAGATCGCAAAACTGGTTGATGAAAAGGTCGAAGAAGCCGAGCTTCGGTAAACTTTTCCTGACGACCGAAAATGCCGTCGCCCGAAGGGGCGGCGGCGCACTACAATCAGACCAAAACCGAGCAAGTGAGCAGCAACATGGCGTCAGTGACCATTGCAGACCTTAAGAAGAAATACGGCAGCCTAGAGGTCCTGCACGGCATCAATCTGGACATTGAAGACGGCAAGTTTGTCGTTCTGCTAGGGCCGTCGGGATGTGGCAAGTCGACGTTGTTGCGGATGATTGCTGGGCTTGAAAGCATCACGTCCGGCGACGTGAACATCGCGGATCGACGCGTTAACGGTGTGCATCCCAAAGATCGCAACATCGCAATGGTGTTTCAGAATTACGCCCTCTATGCGCATATGAAAGTGCGTGACAACATGGCGTTTTCGATGAATTTAAAGAAGATGGACAAGGCTGAAATTGACGAACGGGTCAATTGGGCAGCCGGCATTCTGTCGCTTGAACCCTATCTTGATCGTTTGCCAAAAGAGCTTTCTGGTGGTCAGCGCCAGCGTGTCGCTATGGGCCGCGCGATTGTGCGCAACCCCGATGTGTTCTTGTTTGACGAGCCTTTGTCAAATCTGGATGCCAAACTGCGCGTGCAGATGCGCACCGAAATCAAAGAGCTCCATCAGAGGCTTAAGACAACGACCGTTTATGTGACCCACGACCAGATTGAAGCGATGACGATGGCCGATACCGTTGTGATCATGCGCGATGGCGTGATTGAACAGTCGGGCTCGCCGTTGGATGTCTATGACAATCCAAAGAACCTGTTTGTTGCGCAATTTATTGGATCGCCGGGGATGAATATTCTTGAGGGCGTGGCCAAGGTCGAAGGTAGCTCGGTGGCGGTCGATGTGCGTGGCGCATCAGTTGATGTTGGTGCTGGCTTGGACTTGAAAGACGGGCAGGGGGTGTTGTTGGGGGTGCGTCCTGAGCATTTTAGCCTCTCAGACACGCCATCCGATTTGGAAATGGTGCTTTCTGTTGCCGAGCCAACAGGGCCAGAAACCCATCTTTATGGTAAGATTGGTGACACCGAGGCTTGTGTGATTTCACGCGAACGCCGCGAATGGGTGTCGGGTGAAACGCTTCATTTGACGGTGGACAAACCAAGCAGTCACATCTTTGATCAAGACTCGAAACTGTGCCTGAGCAGTTAGACCCGAGAACACCTGAAAGGCCACGCAATGGCACAAGCACTAGTTTTGGAAGAAAAGGGAAAACTCTCCCTTCGCGACATTGATCTGGATACCGGGCTAGGTGCCAACGATGTCAGGATCGCGGTTCACACCGTCGGCGTCTGCGGCAGTGATGTACATTACTATACCCACGGCAAGATCGGACCATTCGTGGTCAACGAACCGATGGTGTTGGGGCACGAGGCCGCTGGTACGGTGGTTGAGGTTGGCAGCGCTGTAACCCATTTGAGCAAAGGCGACCGGGTGTGCATGGAACCTGGCATTCCCAATCCCAATTCGCGCGCGGCCAAACTTGGCATTTATAACGTTGATCCTGCAGTGCGCTTCTGGGCCACACCGCCTGTGCACGGATGTTTGACCCCCGAAGTCGTGCATCCTGCGCAATTCACCTACCAGTTGCCTGACCATGTTTCCTTTGGCGAGGGTGCCATGGTTGAACCTTTTGCCATCGGCATGCAGGCCGCGTATCGCGCCAAAATCAAACCCGGCGATGTGGCTTTGGTTCAAGGCGCAGGACCTATCGGGATGATGGTCGCTTTGGCCGCACTTGCGGGTGGATGTTCCAAAGTGATCGTGACGGATTTTGCCCAGCCCAAGCTGGATTTGATTGGCCAGTACGATGCAATCGTTCCGGTCAATTTGGGCGATGCCGACGCGCTTGCGAAAATTGTGCAGGAAACCGATAGCTGGGGATGTGATCTGGTGTTTGAATGCTCAGGTGCGGAACAAGCCGTGCTTCAATCGCCTCAATTCGCCTGTCCCGGAGGTGCAATTGTTTTGGTTGGCATGCCGGTCGAGCCCGTGCCCATGGACATCGTTTCACTGCAGGCCAAAGAACTGCGGCTTGAGACCGTGTTCCGCTATGCAAATGTTTATGATCGCGCGATCAATCTGATTGCTTCTGGCAAAGTTGATCTGAAGCCGCTGATCTCGGAGACATTCGCCTTTGCTGAAAGCATCGCCGCATTTGATCGGGCTGTGGAACAGCGCCCGGATGATGTGAAACTGCAGATCGTTCTATAACGCATGAGCTTGGGTGATGTTTTTGTCGGAATTGATGTCGGAACTGGAAGCGCGCGTGCGGGCGTGTTCGATGGTGCCGGGATTTTGTTGGCCGCAGCCAAGCGCGACATAAAACTATTCCGAGACGGACCGCACATTGCGGAACAATCCAGCGACGATATCTGGTCCTGTGTGTGTGAGGCCACCCGCGAGGCAGTGGCGCAATCTGGCGTTTCGCCCGATGCAGTCAAAGGGCTCGGGTTTGATGCGACGTGTTCGCTTGTGGTGCTCGACTCGGACGGCGCTCCACTTTCGATCAGCGCCAGCGGTGAGGCTGCGCGCAACATCATCGTTTGGATGGATCATCGCGCAACCGATCAGGCCGCGCGGATTAACCAAGGTGGTCATGCGGTGCTTGAGTATGTTGGTGGCACGATCTCTCCGGAAATGGAAACGCCCAAACTTCTCTGGCTGAAAGAGAATATGCCGGTGACGTTTGAGTCTGCTGCGGACTTCTTTGATCTGACGGATTACCTCACATGGCGTTCGACCGGTGATAACAGCCGGTCCATGTGCACCGTCACTTGCAAGTGGACATATCTGGCGCATGAAGATCGGTGGGACGCGTCGTACTTCAAAGACATCGGCCTTGATGAGCTGACACAGGATGATTTTGCAAAGATCGGAACCAAAATTGTCGCGCCCGGCACTGCACTTGGAAATGGTCTGACAGGGCAGGCGGCGGCGGACCTTGGTTTGACTGAAGGAACGCCCGTTGCGGCTGGATTGATCGATGCGCATGCCGGGGGTGTCGGGACAATTGGTGCTGCAGGCGGCGCGCCATCATCGCGCATTGCTTACGTCTTCGGCACCTCTGCCTGCACCATGTCATCGTCCGAAGCCAAAGCTTTGGTGCCTGGCGTTTGGGGGCCGTATTTTTCGGCGATGGTGCCCGGCCTTTGGTTGAACGAAGGTGGGCAATCAGCGGCGGGCGAAGCCATTGCGCATTTGTTGACGCTGCATCCAAACCATCTTGAATTCAAAGCAAAGGCCGAGGCGGCGGGTCAGTCATTGCCGGATTATCTTTTGGCTCACCTTGAGAGCAATCTTGGGTCCGCATCCGAGGCGTTGGCCTTGGTCAACCAGCTTGTTGTCGTGCCAGATTTCCTTGGGAACCGCGCGCCGCTTGCGGATCCGAATGCGCGCGCGATTGTTTCTGGGTTTGATCTGAGCGCGGATTTTGAAAGCCTTGTTGCGCTCTATGTGGCCGGGCTTTTTGGGCTTGGCTATGGGCTGCGGCAGATTTTGGATGTGCAGCGTGCGCATGGTGTGTGCCCTGATACCGTTGTGATCAGTGGCGGTGCTGGCGAACATCCGATCGTCAAACAACTGCTTGCCGACGCGGCGGGCATCCGGTTTGCAGGCCCCGGTTCAAGCGAGCCCGTGCTTCTTGGTTCAGCAATCCTTGGCGCTGTGGGGGGCGGTGCTTTTGCTTCTATTGAAGCGGGGATGGCGGGCATGTCGCGCCTAGGAGAGATGTTTGAGCCAGCCAAAGGCGAGATCGCGTCAGCCCATTCAAAACGGTTTGACGTGTTTAAAGCGTTGCAATCTGCGGCCCGCCTTTTGAGAGAAAACTAAATTGTCCGGCACTCTTTTGATTTTTGATTGCGACGGCGTTCTGGTTGACAGCGAGTTGATATCGCTTGGCTTGTTGATTGATCATTGCGCGGATCACGGGTTGTCTTTGGATATCGCGATGGCGTGTGATTGTTTTTTGGGCAAGCCCGTGCGCGACGCTGCAAAGGAGGCTAACCGGATTCACAACATGCAAATTCCTGACGTGGATTTGGATGTCTTTCAGCGCAAAATTATGGAGCAGTTCGAAGCGAAACTTCAGCCTGTGCCGGAAATTGTGGATGCACTAAGTACTTTGATCCATCCGAAGTGCGTGGCGTCTTCCAGCAACATGGAGCGGATCGAAACGTCTGTGCGACTTACCGGTTTGGGTGGCTTCTTTAGCGACAAACTCTTTAGCACCGATATGGTGGCGCGTGGCAAACCGCACCCGGATGTTTTTTTGCACGCAGCCGAGCAAATGGGGTTTACCGCATCGCAGTCGATTGTGATCGAAGACAGTCCGGCAGGGCTTCAGGCGGCACAGGCGGCGGAAATGAAAACCATTGCTTATACCGGTGGAAATCACGCGGCGCATGCGGACCTGAAGGCTAAACTGGTCGCGTATTCCCCGGACATCTTGATCGAACACATGTCACAACTGCCTGCCGCGGTCACAAAACTCGTCTCGGACTGATGTTCAATCAGGCTTGTTGTACTTGGCGTCCACATCGTTGATGGCCTGCACATTGTCCGCCGAGCGTCCGTTGGGATCGAAGGAATTTGCTAAAAACGCTTCGGCAATTGATTTGGCCAATTCGGGCCCAACCACGCGCGCGCCCATAGTGATAATTTGCGCGTTATTGGAAAGAGCAGCGCGTTCGGCTGAATAGGTGTCGTGACATTGCGCTGCGCGGATGCCGGGCACTTTGTTGGCGCTTAGCGCGACGCCGATTCCTGTGCCGCAAATCAAAATCGCGCGCTCATAGGTGCCATCGATCACCGCGCTTGCAACGCGATCAGACAGGTTCGCGTAATAGGCATCCGGTCCTGCGCTGCCGTGCGAGACTTCACTCACCTCGTAGGATGCACCAAGGTGCTCGGCCAGCGTTTTGGCCAAACCTTCGCCCGCGCTGTCCCCTGCTATTGCGATTTTCATGTCTTTTCCCCTTCAAATTGCCGATTTACACTTGGCTAAAATATTCAGATATCCGGCAACGTCCCACGCGGCGCGCCCGATGAATAGCCCATCAATATGCGCGCATGCGATCAGTTCTTCGCAATTGTCAGCATTGACCGATCCGCCATAAAGACAGGGCACTTTGCGCCCCAGAATCTCGCCCGCAACGTCAATGATTTCAGCTTGTCGCTCATCAGCGTATTCTGATGTTGCCGGGATTCCGCCGTCGCCAATCGCCCAGACAGGTTCATAAGCGAGCAAAACCTCTGCACTTTTGTTTTCCTGTGCAACGGGCATCAAGGCCGCCCGCACTTGTGTGCGCAACACGTCTCGCGCTCGCCCGCTTTCGCGTTCTTCTAAAGTTTCGCCAATGCAGATCAACGGGATAAGCCCATGACGCACAGCGGCGGCTGATTTCAGCCCAACCGTTTCATCGCTTTCGCCAAAATGCGCGCGACGCTCAGAATGCCCAAGTTCGACAAGATCAAGATTACAGTCTGTCAGCATCAGCGGTGAAACCTCGCCGGTCCACGCGCCTTGGTCTGCCCAATGCATGTTTTGTGCGCCAACTTTGACGGTTGTGTTTGAAAGGCATTGTTTGACTTCGCGCACAGCCGTGAAGGGCGGAATAACAAATCGCCGTATCCGTGGATCAGCGTTGGGGTCATCCGCGCCAAGGGCTTGCGCGAAATCAAGCGCCTCTGACAGGCCTTTGTTCATCTTCCAACTGGTTCCAATCCAAAAGGGAGGGGCGTCCATGTCGTGTTCCTTACGTACCGTCTAGATGTTTAAGTGGTTTGCACCCGTGTCGATATGCGGGGCCCAGAAGGCGACGCTTTCGGCGATATGCGCAACAACGTCCCGATCATTTGGCTCGCGTTCTTTAAAGCTCAATTCCAGGCAAATCTCGTTGTCCATTGCCCCACCTTCCGCCAGTGCCTGTAAAAGCGGTTCTGGATGAATGCGCCCTTTGGCGTTGTACTCGGCAATAAATGGGCGATGCCCACCTTTGTCCAAAAGGCTTTGTTTGATGTGAATGATGGGGCTCACTTTTGGCACCGCACGCGCCCAGGCAAACGGATCAAAATCGTCCGGGTTTACGCTTGTGACATCGCCATGGTCGATATCGGCCATCATCCACATCGGGATCGCCATATTGTGGGCGCTTAGACGATCCTGAAGACTTAGGCTTGCTTGGATGGTTTCGCCAAACTCGCGCCCGATACTCATCGGCTCCCAAAAGACGAACTCCAAACCAGCGCGCGCGCCATGTTCGGCAACCTCAGCCCAGCACTCAATCGCGGTCTGGATCAGCGTCTCTCGCCGGGCATGGTCGTCGAAGTCTTGAAAGGTGAATATCGCAAACTGCGTGCCAATGGATTTTCCGCCCAACTCGGCTGTGATGTCAGCAAAGGTCTTGAACCAGTCGATGTAATACTGTCGCACCGCTTTGTCTGGATGTCCAAAATGGTTCAGGCGACCATAAGGCCCCGTCATCCCCGAAGTGACGCGCACGCCAGTGCGATCCAGTGCTGCGCGCATATCGCGTGTCAGGCGCGAAATCGTTGCGGCAGGCCAGCTTGGATTGATGAATTCATGTGTGAGTTGGAGGTCGCGTATCTTGATATCGCGGGCGATTGTTTCGACAAGGTCATCAGCTTGTGCAAATCGGTTTACGAACGGATTTGTATTAAGCGATAACGTGAGAGCCATGTCCTGTCGCTTTCTCAATTGAGGCTTAAGCAGCTAAATAAAATATGCTATATTTTCTAAGGAAATGAAAGCGATACTAGAGGTTTGAGAGGCCGTTTTGCGCTGATTTTTTGAATATGGAAATGGGGCGTTCCGGCCTTGCTGAATGCGCGAAGCGTGACGTGAAATCTGATCATCTTGTTCCTGGTCTGCACGCCCGCCTGATGTCGGCGGGTTGTCAATTCGTGTGAAACTCAGGTGGCCTCATCGTGGAACCCAAAATCGACGAGTTCCAAAAAAGTGTATGGTGGCGGAGACGAAGGGATTCGAACCCTCGAGACGGTTTCCCGCCTACTCCCTTAGCAGGGGAGCGCCTTCGACCACTCGGCCACGTCTCCACCGCCGCGATTAGCACCACCAGGGCTATCACTACAAGGACGAATTTCACCGTAGCCTTGCGTATGCGGATGAATACCGTGCATTTGCCTATTTTCCTGATATCCGTGGCTCACACTCAATTTTAATTGCTGTGCCCCATGGTGCCTTTGGGCGCGCCGGGGTAAGGCGCTGTTCAAGCAATCGGCGCGCGCGCTGCCGGTGATACTAAAACAATGGAAAAACATGTCTTTCTTTGATTTCTCGGAACTTGGCAAAAGTGACCGATTTGGCGATTTCACCATTGCACCGGGTGGCGAGCCTTTGTCCCCGTCGCGCATCCGGACCGAGGTGTTGGCCGGACTGACCGTCGCGCTTGCGCTTGTGCCCGAAGCCGTCGCCTTTGCTTTTGTCGCAGGCGTGCACCCGTTGGTCGGGCTTTATGCGGCATTTCTCGTCGGCTTGATCACAGCGTTGTTTGGCGGTCGCCCCGGTATGATCTCAGGCGCAACGGGCGCTTTGGCGGTCGTGATGGTGGCCCTCGTTGCGCAGCACGGCGTTGAGTATCTGTTTGCGACTGTTGTTTTGATGGGTGTTTTGCAAATCATTGCGGGTGCCTTGCAGTGGGGAAAGTTTATCCGCCTCGTGCCGCATCCGGTGATGCTTGGGTTTGTGAACGGTCTTGCGATCGTGATTTTCATGGCGCAGCTCACACAGTTCAAAGACCCTGACACTCTGGTGAATACGGGCCACGGTATGGGTGGGGGGGAATGGCTTTCGGGCCTGAAACTTCAGCTGATGCTGGGGCTTGTGGCGCTGACAATGCTGATCATTTGGGTCACTCCGCGTGTTACCAAGGTTATTCCAGCACCACTGGCAGGCATTGGGATCGTGGCCGGACTGGTCATTGCCTTCGGGCTTGATGTGCCACGGGTTGGTGATTTGGCGTCGATCCAAGGGGGCCTGCCGACGTTCCACATCCCTTCAGTGCCGCTCAACATGGAGACGTTTCAGATCATCTTGCCTTACGCTGTGATCTTGGCAGCGATTGGATTGATCGAAAGCCTGCTCACGCTCAACCTTGTGGGTGACATTACGGGTCAACGCGGTGGTGCCAGCCAAGAGTGCATCGCGCAGGGCATGTCCAATACTGTCACTGGCTTTTTTGGCGGCATGGGGGGCTGCGCGATGATCGGTCAGTCGATGATCAACGTAAAATCTGGTGGGCGCACGCGGATTGCGGGCGTTGCAGCGGCGCTGTTTTTGTTGGCATTCATTCTGGTGGGCTCATCGATTATTGAGCTGATCCCGTTGGCTGCCCTTGTGGGCGTGATGTTCATGGTCGTCATCGGAACTTTCGCGTGGAACAGTCTGAAAATCATGCGCAAAGTCCCGTTGACGGACGCCTTTGTGATTGTGCTGGTCACAGTTGTGACGGTGATGGAAGACCTCGCGGTCGCTGTGGTTGTTGGGGTGATCGTAAGCGCTTTGGCATACGCGTGGACCAACGCGCGCCGCATTCATGCCAAGGCCTATGATACTCCGGAAGGCGCGCGCGTTTACCAGGTGCAAGGGCCGTTGTTCTTTGGCTCGGCCTCCGGATTTGTCGAGTTGTTTAACTTTGACGATGATCCATCCGAGGTGATTGTTGATTTTGTTGACAGTCGCGTTGCGGATCAATCAGCGTTGCAGGCGATTGAAGCTGTGGCGGCCAAGTACGAAGCCAAAGGCAAACGCGTGCAACTGCGCCATCTTAGCCGCGATTGCCACACTTTGCTGACCAAAGCGGGACACTTGATGGTCGATAGCGACGATGACCCGGTTTACGGCATCGCGGCCAACTATGGTGTGCGCACCGGCATTCTGGGCGATCACTAGCTTCATCTATTCAAAAATACTCTGGGGGTCTGGGGGTAAAACCCCCAGTTCGTCGGCGGGCCAAAGGCCGGCGAAACTGGATCAACCGCCCGCTGCGTCCAACCGCTCAAGCGCTTTCATCCAAAGCGCCTCGGCGCGCTCCAGCCCATCTTCCACTTCAGCGAACTTCTTTTGCCACCCTTCGGCTTCATCTGTGCGGTGCGCTTCATAGATGCGCGGATCGGCAAGCTTTTTGGCCAGCTTTTCACGCACGTCAGCAAGTTTGTTCACTCGCGTCTCTGCCGTCGATACAGCTTGGCGCAGCTCTGCAATCTGGTTGCGTGATGGCTTGGCAGCTTTCTCTTTTTTCTTTTCAGCCTTGGGCGCGGGCATGTCCAGCAACATGCGTCGATAGTCTTCAAGCGTGCCGTCATAGGGTCCAACTCGGCCGTCCTTAACCAACCAAAGCCGATCGACCACGTGGCTGAGCAGGTGCATGTCGTGACTCACCAGCACCACGGCGCCGCTATAAGCGGTCAGCGCCTCAATAAGCGCTTCGCGGCTTTCCATATCAAGGTGGTTGGTCGGTTCATCGAGGATCAGCAGGTGAGGAGCATCTATTGTCGCAAGCAGCAGCGACAGGCGCGCTTTTTGCCCACCTGAAAGGCGACCCGCGACCGTATCGGCTTGTTCCGCACCGACACCAAAGCCTGCCAGACGCGCGCGCAGTTTGGCGGGCGTTTCATCCGGGCGCACTCGGCGAATGTGTTCCAGCGGGGTCTCATCCGAGTGCAGCTCGTCCATCTGGTGCTGAGCGAAATAGCCAACGCGCAGCTTGCGCGCTTGCGTCATGCGTCCGCCCAGCGCAATCAGGTTACCCGAGAGCAGCTTGGAAAACGTCGACTTGCCTTCGCCGTTCTTGCCCAGCAGTGCGATGCGATCGTCTTGATCAATACGCAGGGTGATCTTGGACAGTACCGCCTCGCCGTTATAGCCGACAGACGCGCTTTCGGTGTTCACGATAGGCGGCGAGAGCTCTTCGGGTTCGGGGAAGCTGAACTTTTTCAGCGCCGCTTCAGACGGCGAGGTGATCGGCTTCATCTTGGCCAACATCTTGAGGCGCGATTGAGCCTGCACAGCCTTCGAGGCCTTGGCGCGAAAGCGATCTACAAAGCTCTGCAGATGTTCGCGGCGCGCTTCCTGTTTGCGATTTTCGGCTTGGGCGGCGGCGAGCCGGGCGGCACGGGTTTCGGCAAAGGTGTCGTAGTTGCCTTGATAAAGCGTCAGTTTGCGGTCTTCCAAGTGCAGGATCGAGGTGCAGGCGCGGTTCAGCAACCCACGGTCGTGGCTAATGGTGACAACGGTGTGCGGATACTTCGCCAAATAGGCTTCAAGCCACAGCGCGCCCTCAAGGTCGAGGTAGTTGGTTGGCTCGTCGAGCAACAGCAGATCGGGGGCGGAGAACAGCACACCTGCCAAAGCCACCCGCATCCGCCACCCGCCCGAAAAAGCAGAGCAGGGCATGGATTGTTCTTCGGTCGAAAACCCAAGGCCTTTGAGGATTGAGGAAGCACGCCCTTCTGCGGACCACGCGTCGATATCCGCAAGGCGTGTGTGGATTTCAGAGATGCGCTCTGGGTCTGTGGCCGTCTCGGATTCGGCGATCAGGAAGGCGCGTTCTGTATCGGCCTCAAGCACGGTATCCAGCAGCGAGGTTTCCGAGCCGGGCACTTCTTGTGCCACACCACCAATGCGCGCGCCGCGATTGATCGCGATATCACCGCCTTCTAGAACAAGTTCCTGACGTATCAGCTTGAAAAGTGTGGTTTTTCCGGTGCCGTTGCGCCCGACCATGCCCACTTTGTGGCCGTCAGGAATGGTAGCCGAGGCGTCCTCGAACAAGGGGCGGCCTTCCATCGAAAACCGAATGTCGTTGATCCGTAACATCCCGGCGGCCTAGCAGAGCCGCCGGGGAGGGAAAAGAGCTTAGAATTTAAAGCTCGCACCAAAAAGAATGTCGATGGTGGAATAGTCGGCATTAAGGGTGGCCCCTCCGTCTGCTGTAAGTGTACGAGACCCAGCATCAAAGTAGCGGACCTCGCCATAAACAGACGTACGTTCGGTGATGGCGTAAGAGGCACCGGCAAAAATCTGACCCGCCAAACCTCCGCGATCGTTGTACTCAACCTCGCCGCCGCCACCGGGAACGTCAAAGTCGATCTCGGTGACCAGACCAAGCCCGCCACCAACGTAAGGTGTGATCGCGCCTGTTTGGCCGAGCGAATACACAGCGTTGAGCATGAGCGCGGTTGAAGCGAAGTCGCCGCCAACGGTTGCGCCCGCGTCGCTGTCGCCAGAGCGGTAGGTAAATTCAAGCTCGGCCGCCAGTGATGTGCCGGGGTACACGTAACCGACTGCGCCACCAAACGAGGAGCCGCTCCCGAAGGAGACATCGGTGTCGGTGCCGCCGGTGGAAATAGAGACGTCGGTTTCGCCAACGGTCGAGACGCCGCCAAAGGCTTTGATGTAAAAGCCTTCGGCAAAGGCGGCGCTGCTGCTTGTGATGAATGCTGCCAGGGTGAGAGACGGAATGTGTCGCATCGGGACTACCTTTGTGTTGGTGGTTGTCCCAGAGAAGTTGGTCACGCGGCATTCAAAGCAACGCGTTTTGCACGAGTGGCGGCTTATCCTGCACCAACGACGGATGCGCTCTGCCATGCTTCGTTTAAGGCTTTGCGATACTTGCGGCTGACGGGCAGGGAGGTTTCTGATGTCAGATGCACCGTGGCCCCATCCCCGCGGCGTTCGATGTCTTTGATGTGCGCAAAGGCGACCCAATGTGAACGGTGCACTTGCTGGCCGGGCAGGGCGGCCAATTCTTCAACGGCTTTGCCAAAGGGATAGAGGATCAGTGCGTCGCCTTTTCTTGTGCGCACCCGCAGGTAATGCAATTCGGCAGACAGCGAAACCAAATCGCGACCAATGGCGTGTGGGGTTTTGGCCCAAAAAGTGGGGTCTTCGGGGTTGGGTGTCGAAATTGCGGGGGCCGCCTCGGTGATGCGCAATAGACGCGATGCGTTCAAGGCCACCCACACAAGCATCACAGGAACGACGGTGCTTAGGGTTTCAGAGACCAATTCGCCAAGCCAATTGCGCGGTCCGTCGTCATCTTCCGGAAACAAACCATCCAGCCCCCATGCCACAGGCACAAACGCCAGAGCGCCGACAAAGCCCGAAACTGTGACACTGATCCAATCGGACAGATGGGAGGCAAAGCGTGCGACTCCCATCTGCGACGCTTGAAGCAAAACAAGAGGTACGCCCACGTGCACAGCCCAAAACAACAGGCGCGCACCAAGTGACAAGCCCTCGCTGGCGCTGGGAGCAAGAGCCGTGAACAGCACCGTCAACAGTACCCATGCGGCAAATAGATAGTGTGTCCAAGGAAGTTCCGATGGGCTTTTCATCAAAGGGGCCTGCGCATGTTACTTGGTTTTTACGCAGACAACGCCCAAGCGGATGCATGCCGCGATATTTTTGATCGCCGTACCATAGCGGCAAGCCTTCCCATCGCGCAAAGCGCGTGTTAGTCGGGCGCGAAAATTATCGCACGGCACATGGTGTACCCTGCTTACGTAAAAAAGAGGCTTCTCAAATGGCGATCCAACGCACTTTTTCTATCATCAAACCTGATGCAACCAAGCGCAACCTGACCGGCAAGATCAACGCCAAGTTCGAAGACGCTGGCCTGCGCATTGTGGCGCAAAAGCGTATCCACATGACAATGGCGCAAGCTGGCAAATTCTATGAAGTGCACGCCGAGCGTCCGTTTTACGGCGAGCTGTGCGAATTTATGGCATCCGCGCCGGTTGTCGTTCAGGTTTTGGAAGGCGAAGACGCCATCGCCAAGAACCGCGAAGTTATGGGGGCGACCAATCCAGCAGATGCGGCACCGGGCACGGTGCGCGCTGAATTTGCTGAATCCGTTGGTGAAAACTCGGTACATGGCTCTGATGCGCCTGAAACAGCGGCTGAAGAAATCGCGTATTTCTTCTCTGGTATTGAACTGGTCGGCTAAGCTTCTCGAAAATCAATGAAATGGCCCGCTTTGTTGCGGGCTTTTTTGATTCTGGACGGCGTGAGGGTTTTGCACGCACGCGCGCGCCTTTGCGCCACTGAGTTGTCTGAAACGTTCTTTCGTTTACGATACGAGCATAATCACTCCTTCTGGGAAGGATTGGAGCGGCAAAACCGCTGCTTAGCGGCGCGGTGATGCTGATCCCCAATTGTTTCCAAATTAACCGTTGCTTTGGCGCATTGGGCTGCGTTAACCAACTTTGGGGGCTCTGACAGGAGCGGTTTGGCTATGTCCAGACACATGCAGGCATTTAGTGCCGATGTACCCCAGCCGACATGCATCCTGCTAAGGGAAGGTGTCGTTCTTCAATGACCTACTATTTTGCGATTTTCTTCGGACTTTTGGCGGCCGCAGGTGGCGGTGGTGGCTCAGGATCAACGACGACACCTGCCATGGGTTTTGCTGGAAGCGATGATGACGGCGCTGATGATGGTGATGTCACGGTCACTCCCGCCGCTCCCGAGCCAACAGCCCCAGCTCCGGCGGCAGTCGTGGTTCCTACACCTCCGGCAAGTTCAGACGGCGGTTTCAATTCAGGTGATAGCGGCTCTGGTGGCTCGATCGGGTCAAATATGCCGAACCTGCCAAACAGCGCCTATGACATCGGATGGGCTGGGTTGTCGGGTGAAGAACAGCTGATCGTTGAACTGGTCAATCGTGCGCGTATGGACCCACGCTCGGAAGAAATCCGGCTGGCAGAGCCTTTGGCGGACGGCATTTCGCGCAGCCCAGTCGAAGCGTTGGCTGTTGTGCCCACTCTGAGCGATGCAGCCGAAGCGCATTCCGAAGATATGGATAACCAAGATTACTTTTCTCATACGGGTCGCGATGGCGACCGGCCTTGGGATCGCGCACAAGAAGCCGGTCACGAGAACAGCTATGTTGGCGAGAACATCGGTTGGATCGGGTCTTCGCGAACGACATTTGATGAACAGGCGCGCGCCGAAGATCACCACCACAACCTTTGGGACTCTGATGGCCACCAGGCAAATCTGATGTCTGGCAACTGGTCCGAGATCGGCGTTGGGTACGACTACGGCAGCTATCAGGGCTATAACGGCTCGACCTTTGTAACCGAGCTTTTCAGTGACACTGGCAAATCCTATCTGACCGGTGTGGTGATTGAAGACGAAGATGGCGACGAGTTTTACGACATTGGCGAAGGGCAGGGTGATGTGCGCATCACGGCCTTTAACGAGGACGAAGCCTACGCCACATCTACTTGGGACTCTGGCGGATACAGTCTTGCCCTGCCTCCCGGCACTTACACTGTCGTGTTTGAAGGCGGCGATCTCGACGCACCTTACGAAACCGAAGTGACCATCGGTGCGGACAACGTCAAACTTGACGTTCTGGACGAGGGCGGCACGTCCGTCATTACACTAAGTGCTGGGCCACCGCCGGCGCCGGGCGATGGGCTGATGGCAACATTGGCGATGGGCCCTGCTGACGAGGCGATGCCGCTAGAGGATATGCCGGAAGAAGAACCAGAATTGATGATGCTCTAAGGTCAGGTTTTCGGGTCGATCAACCCGATCTCATTCAGGATACAATCAAAACCGCTGTCGGGCTTGGGCTTGGCGGCGGTTTTTAATGCGTCAAACCGCGTGCGTAACGCGGTTTTCTCGTCGCCCTGACAATCATTCCACGGGCGGCCCTGTAGTCCCATGACAAGCGCATAGTAGCCTATGAAATGAGGGCGCGTGCCGGTGGCAAGCAATTTGGCATAGGCCGCGTCCGCGCCAAGGGTGCGCAATGCGTCAGCCGATTTTATGCCCGCGCGAACAAAGGCTGCGTCAGAGGCAGGGCCAAGATTTCGGATCGACGAGACAGGTTTAACCATTGGGCCATCCTAGCCCAACACACTATCCGTCGAAAAGATCACACGCGTTTAGATAGACGCCCAGTCGCTGAAACTGTGCTGTTGCGGTTGATCTTTGTCGTTTTCGGATTTGCTAGCAGCAGGGGCCTGTTGCGGCTCGGGCTGCGTCGTCTCGCGGTTTTTTTGGTCTTCACTCATAACTTACACTCCAGACTATTCCGTCCGTAACGCCCCCAGCATGTCGTTAAGATTGGGCTGTGTCACGGGCAAAATCATGTCTGAGCGCAGGCTTTCGCAGGGTCATTTTGCTGAATTGGCCGTTTTGCCGCCACGAATGTGAAAGATGTCTTAGCAATGTGTGCGGCGGCAGAGGCCTTTAATTTCGGGAGTTTACGCGTTCAGAGCTGTTGTCGTGCGAATTGATAGGGGGAAGTTGGAAAAAAATGGCTTTGAAAATGACGTGAAAAGCGGTGATTGTTTCGACATTCGAGGTAAAAATGCAGACGTCGGGTGTTCGTTCATGATTTGGAAACATGTCATCATCACGTCCCGGACGATTCGGCCTTGATGGCGGAAATTTGCCTCTAGTTCGGCAGAATTTCAGCAGAGTTTCGCCAGATTTGGTCACATTTCCGTCAATTTTCTGCAAAAATACAACCTTAGAGTGTTTTTTTCATCAATTCTGACGAAGCGGCCTCAGTTAACGAAACCTTAAGGTGAGATCGGGACCGGGGGGACACGTCACCGGTTTGTTAATGGCTGACCAAGTTGGCAGCCAGAAATGCGTTAAGGAGTATTATCATGCGCAATCTTTTCCAAAACTTCCGTAAATCAGAGTCCGGTGCGACTCTTGTTGAATACGGTGTTGCATTGATCCTGGCGATTCTCGTCGGCGGTGGTGCCTTGTCTACGCTCGCTGGTCAGACGAGCACCCAAATGGGCAACGGCTGTGGAGCGATGGAGATCGAAACCGGCGCGCCTACAGCAGGCTACACGGATCCTTGCCCATAAGCTTGGGCGCAAGTTCAGGTGTCGCCCACAAGGCGGCACCTACTTAACCATAAAAGAAAACCAAAGATTGGTCTTTGACGAACGTTGTAAAAGTTTGCAGACCGTAAAACTGCAAAGTACGGAGTAATCGATAATGAAGTTACCCATTTCAATTAGAATTCGCAGTTTCCTAGCCGATCTGGCAGGTGCGACACTCGTCGAATATGGGGTCGCACTTTTGGTAGTGATTATTGTAGGTGCGGGAGCAATCGGAGCGCTGGGAACAGCAGTCGGTACCACGCTGACCAACACTGCAAGCGCCTTTTAAAAAACAGTATTTAACGAATTTCGCGCCATGCCGGCGCAAACCCAAGGAGACATCAACATGCGTATCCGTTCGCTTATGATCACAATGGTCGGTATAGCCTTGGCAGGGGCCTCGGTCTACGCATCCCGCGAGCTTTTGCAGGTACAGCCTGCCACAGCGTCGAATGATCCCGCAGCACCGCGCCTTGTTAGCGTTGTGGTTGCCGGACAAGATATCCCATTTGGCTCAACGATTGAGGCGCACAAGCTTACCACGATCCAATGGCCAATTGATGCAGTGCCTCTCGGGACATATGAAGATTTCTCAGAACTTACGCCCAGTCGTGGCCTAGACCCGCGCCGTGCGAAACGCGCAATGGCACAGGGCGAGTTGGTTTTGGCGACCAAAGTTTCGGAGTTTGGTGAAAAAGTTACGATCGTCCAAACACTCGGCAAAAACAAGCGTGCGATGGCGATCAACGTGAACGCACAGACATCGGTGGGTGGTTTTGTCACCCCAGGTGACACTGTAGATATCTTGCTGACGCAAGGGTCGGGTGGAACTCTGCGGGCTGTCACCATTTTGCAGAATGTCCGCATCGTGGGTGTGGATCAGCAAGCCGATGAGCAAAACGAACAGGCCAACGTTGCCAAGACAGTGACGGTTGAGGTGACACCTGAAGAGGGTCAGAAACTTGCTCTGGCACAAAGAGCGGGCACGCTGAGCCTTACGCTGCGCACGCTTGACGCCGTCGTTGATGCACCGCTGGATTCGATCCGTCTTTCCGACATCATCCGGGAAAAATCTCCGACCGAAGAAGGTCCGAAACGCACCGTGACTGTGCGCCGTGCTGGGACCGATATCCAAAAGGTCGAGGTGCAGGAAAACGAAGATGAAGTGAACTAGACTAAGCCTGTCTCCTTTTGTGGGGGCTGGTTTTGTTGCGATTACTCTGGGGGAGTGGGTTATGTGGAATATTAATAAATTCAAGCGTGAAGAAGATGGCGCGCTGCTTGTGTTCTTCGCCATCTGCTCTGCCGCTATTTTCCTGATCGCCGCTTTGTCTTTTGACGTCGGTCGGCGCGCGTCTACACAAACTGATCTTCAGTCTTTCGCAGATAACGTTGCTTTGGCCGCCGCTGGCGAGCTAAACGGATTGCCTGGAGCCATCTCGCGCGCACGTCGCGCCGCAGATGAGCTGATTGACGACTCGACGCGCTTTTCTGATGATAATGATCTTGGTGGGTTGGGCGACTTTGCTCTGACCTTTTATCAGACCTTGCCTGACGACGAAGACACATGGGCGACACCAGTTTCTTACAACGTGGCAAGCGACTTGAATCCCGGCGATGCGCAGGCGCGTTTCGTGCGGATCGAAGTCAATCCGCGTGATGTTGAGTGGCAGTTCGCAAATATTCTGAGCATTTTCACAGACAACGCTTTGCCGGATGAAGCGGTCGCAGCAGAAGCCACGGCAGGGTATACTAGCTTGGCCTGTGATATTGCGCCGATCTTCTTTTGTATGCCCCCGCGAACACAAGCTGACATTGATGCAAACAGCCCGATCTGGGATCCATCCAACCACCTTGGAGAGTCTGTTTTGTTGCGCACAGGTGGTGGCCCGAATTCTTGGGGACCTGGCAACTATGGGTACCTCAACGTGGTGAACATGACGCCTGAAGAAGCCAAGGCAGACCCAGCTGGCCCTTGCTTTGGGGAAAGTGGCGCAAACCTTTATAGCTGTTTGATTGGGGCAGAGTCGGCTTTGACCCTATGCTTTGAGAACGGCAGCCTGCGTTACCTGACCGGGAACGGGGACGGCTATAGAAGTGCGACGCTGAACACTAAATTCGACATGTACAATGCAGCCCTTTCAGGTGAGCAGGACGATGACCGTTTTCGCCCCGGACCCGTTGTGACAAAGCGTTACGCTGAAGGTGACACATGTGCGCCTGACGGTGGCGGCGGTGGCGGCCAAGGACAAGGCCAAGGACAAGGACAAGGCGGCGGAGGAACCGCCCCGCTGATTAATGAGTCCACAACCGATTTTCCGTTGGATGACTGTTTCACAGATGGTTCGACCAACTGTTCCTTTTACCAAGCTCCCGGAGTTCCTCGGTATGGCGACGGCAACTGGACACAGGGGCGTCTGGATTATGTCGAGAACAACTATTCTCGTGATGGTGACAGCGTAGGGGTCATCACCGATCAGGAACTGCAAGGCGGATACCATATCGACGATCCGTTCCGCCCACTACTTGCGGATGTCATTGAAACTGACGGCACGGTCACAGATTGGAGCCGACCTGACGCAAGCTATCCTATCCTTGATAACACGGCGTGGCGTTGGAATTACTACAATGCTGAAGTCGCGGCTGTTCATTTCTCTAACCCTACGACGGCGTATTCGACGACTTTGGGAGAGGTCGATTTCACCTCGCAAACGCGCACGAACGCGCGCGATTTGATCAACGATTATGATGCTGCGGCCGATGGTTCAGTGACCGCGCGTGACGGGACAAGCCTGCCGCACTGCTCGACCGAAGGGTACACGCTCAACCCGCGTCGTCGCACTTTGGTTGCAGCGGTTGTTGATTGCTCTGATCCGGTTCAGTTGGGAGAGTTGAACGGTCAGTCTGGCGAAGGTGCGGCCACGTGGTTTGTTGAGACGTTCATGACGAGCGTTGCTGGCGGTGTGACAACCGGAAGTGACTTCGACATTGATCTCGAGATTATTAGCGGCGCGCTGCAAACCGGCGATCCATCTTTTGCAAACGGCACGTTCCGCAACCTTGTTCAGTTGTATCGGTGATCGAGAACATGCGCAGACTCCGCCAACATATCGACAAGTTCCGCCGCGAGGAAAGCGGTGTAGCGCTGGTTGAGTTCGCGCTTTTCCTGCCTCTATTCGTGCTGGCGTTCTTCGTCATTGTCGAGTTTTCGCGGATCTTCTTTTCATACCAAGGCGCCATCGTTGGTGTGCGTGACGCGGCGCGGTACTTGGCGCGTGTTGCCGAAGCTGACGTTTGTGTGACGAGCCCTGCGACGCCCAACAACGGAACGGTTGTTGTACCTGGGGGGAATTCAATTGCGGAAGACATCGTGTTGCGCGCGATGCGGAATGAAGAAGAGGGCAGCACCCCGGTGCTTCCCGACAACGTGTCTTTGACCAGCGTTGCGGTTTTGGTGCGCTGTGTTGTCGAGCCGGGTGACTATCGCCAATTGAATATTCCGATTGTGTCGGTCACGGCTCAGATAAATATCACCCTGCCGCTTGGTAATATTCTTGAATTGAATGGCCAGCCTTTGCTGGCACCGATCACGCCGACAATCCGTGATGAATCGCGGGTGTTTGGAGTGTAATGAAAATGTTTGATCGCCAGTGCGCCCCCAAAGCTCTCAAGCGTTTTGCCCTTCGGGAAGAGGGCACAACGCTTGTCGAGTTTGCATTGTGCATTTCGCTGTTCTTGGTGATCTTGTTTGCCGTGCTTGATTTTGGCCGGCTTGGCTACAATTGGGTGGTTGCTGAAAAGGCGATGCAACGCGCGGTGCGCGTGGCTTCTGTGCGCCCACCGATTTGCGCAAATGTTCCACAGTTTCACCGGCGCGCCGATCCAACGGACGGCACCTTCTCATCAGGAACGCTGTGTCGGTCGCAACCGGGCCTTTGCCTGCAAACAACACGGCAGTGTTTGCTATCCGCACCAGACGCTGGTTCGGCGCAATCCATTGCGGCGGCGGCTGAAATCTGGGCGCAGATCGAACCATTGATGCCGTCTAATGCCACCAACGCCAATGTTTTGATCCGCTATGAATATGATGCGAACCTTGGCTTTCTAGGAGGGCCGTTTGTTCCGTTGATCACCGCCGAACTTGGGACTGATTCAAATGGCGACAATAACTTTACCTCCGCTGATGCCGATTTTACGTTTACCTTTATTACCCCGCTTTCCGCGTTGGCAGCGCAGTCGACGGGTACAACAAATGATATCCCCAGCAGTATCCCGTTTCCTGACATTTCAGTCTCGCTGCCAGCAGAAGATCTGAATATCGGAACCGGGGGTTAAGTGGTGAATTTTGGGGCCGAAGGACATATGAAATGAGCAATTCAATTCTACTTATCTCAGCCGAGTCAGAAATCTCTGATGCTGTTGGTGATGCTCTTTCGTCGATTGATGACATCAATATCAAACGCGAAGACAGCAGTGTCGCCAAGCTGAACGGCGCGGCGGTTGAAATGGCGTCTAGCCATGACATCGTGATTTTCGCGACCGACCCGTCCAACGCCGCTGATTTGTCGGCCATCGAGGTGCTGACTGATCAACGCAAGCCTGATACGGTGTACCTTGCCTTGACGGATGGCGATTTGCCGTTGTCAAAAGCGCGCGCACTGACCCGCGCGGGCGTGGATGATGTGTTGCCCTATCCGGGTGCGAATGACGAATTGCTTGAGCAGGTCACCGAATGGTTGGCCAAAAAGCGTGCGGCTTTGGAAGAGAAATACGCCGCTGCTGCGTCTCTGGGTAAAGTTATCACCGTGCAACAGGCCCGTGGCGGAATCGGATCGACCACCGTTGCGGTGAACCTTGCTGATCAGCTTTTAGATCGCAAAGGCACGTTCAAAAAAGAAGCCAGCAATCGCGTTGTCATTGTGGACCTTGATCTTCAGTTCGGCACAGTGGGTGATTTTCTGGATATGGAAGAGCAAGAAGGATTGCTGCAACTTGCCAGCGAGAACTTTTTGCCCGACGTGCACTGGGTTGAGCAATCGCTGGTACGCCTGCCATCGGGGCTTGCTGTTCTTGCGGCGCCGCAAAAATTCGCGCCCCTTGATGCGCTTGAGTCCAAGCAAATCGAAGTGCTGATCCAGACGTTGAAGTCGATGTTTGACTATGTCGTCGTCGATATGCCGCGTGCTTTGGTGAGCTGGATCGAACCGGTTCTTGAAGTCACCGACAAGCTGTTGATTGTGACGGATATGACCGTACCGTCAGTGCGCGCAGCGGGCCGGTTGCAGGAATTTGTGCTGGCCGACAATGCGCAGATGCCCATCGAGATAGTCGTCAACCACGAGAAGAAACCGATGATGCTGCGCGAACATCATCGCGAAGCCGCCAAAGCGCTGGATGCAAAGTTCACGCATTGGCTGGCGCATGACGAGAAAGCAGCGCGCGAAGCTGTTGATTACGGCAAGCCGATTTCGGAAGTGGCGGGTCGCTCTGATCTGTCAAAAGGCATTGGCGGGCTTGCCAAGGCGATACTGACAGAGCTGCCAAAAGATAAAGTTGCCGCGCGTGTATAGGAGAGTTTCAGATGTTTAAATCCTTTGGAAAAAATGAGGTGCCTACAGCGCCAATTCCGGCCAACGATGAAGCTGTGGTGGGCATGGAAGCCGCACATAAAGTCACGTCATCTGCGCTCAAGTCCTTGTCAAAGCAAGATAAAGAGTTGACCGACAGGCTAGAGTTGAAAAGCCGCCTGCACGAAGCCCTTCTGGAACGCCTGAACCTTTCGGTGATCGACAAGGTCCAGACAGACGAGTTGCGCCGCGAGGTTGCCAATCTGGCCCAAGCGGTTCTTGCTGAAGAAAAGCGCCCGATGCGCACCGAAGATTTCAAGACCATTGTCGATGAGTTGATGCACGAGGTCTTGGGTTACGGCCCGCTTGAGCCGCTGCTTGAAGACCCGACGGTGAACGACATTTTGGTCAACGGTCACGACAGCGTTTACATCGAACGCTATGGTGTGCTCGAAAAGTCAAACGTGCGCTTTCGCGACGAACGTCATCTTTTGCGCATCATTGACAAGATCGTTGCCAACATCGGGCGGCGCGTTGATGAAAGCCAACCTTGGGTGGATGCACGTCTTCCCGATGGTAGCCGGGTCAACGCGATTATTCGCCCTTGTGCGATTGATGGGCCAAGCCTGTCTATTCGTAAATTTTCCAAAAAGCCGATCCTGCTTGATAAGATGATCGAACTTGGCTCGCTTTCTGAAGAAGCGGCAAGCTTGCTGCGTGCGTTGGTTGGTGCACGAATGAACATTCTGATCTCGGGCGGTACGGGTTCGGGTAAAACAACGCTGCTAAATGCCATGTCGCGCTCGATCAATGATCTTGAGCGTATCGTTAGTATTGAGGATGCTGCGGAACTTCAGCTGCAACAAGATCACACCGTGCGCCTGGAAACACGGCCGCCAAGCCCGAATGGAACCGGGGCCATTACCCAGCGGGAACTCGTGCGCAACGCGCTGCGGATGCGGCCTGATCGCATTATCGTGGGCGAGGTACGTGGCTCGGAAACATTCGATATGTTGCAGGCGATGAACACTGGCCACGATGGGTCGATGACCACCGTGCACGCCAACACGGCGCGCGACGCCCTTTCGCGTCTGGAACAGATGGTCTCGATGATGGGCCTTGATTTGCCACTGTCTGCGATCCGCAGCCAGATCGCCTCGGGC
This sequence comes from Paracoccaceae bacterium, assembly GCA_039942715.1. Classification (GTDB taxonomy): domain Bacteria; phylum Pseudomonadota; class Alphaproteobacteria; order Rhodobacterales; family Rhodobacteraceae; genus JABDJX01. The sequence goes on along the minus strand of JBDVBY010000006.1, from coordinate 104,691 downwards.
ATCCACTTTATTGTCCAGCTCAACCGTCTGTCAGATGGTAATCGTAAAGTGATGAGCGTCTCGGAAATCACCGGCATGGAAGGCGATACGATCACCATGCAGGATATTTTCGTCTTCCGTAAATCCGGCGTTGGTGAGAACGGCGAAGTATTGGGCGAATTCAAAGCGACAGGTATGCGCCCGAAATGCGCAGAGCAGCTTCAAAGCGCAGGTGTTGACTTGTCACAAACCAGCTTCTTGTCGCGAGGGGTGTAAATAATGGATCGTGTTCTAGAAGGCTTGCGCGGCATTGACTTGCAGTTTGTGGTGTACGTCTGTGCTTTCGTTGGAGTGCTGCTGTTTATCGAAGGATTACGACAGCTTTTCTCTCGCAGCGGCAACGCGGAGCAGGCCAAGAGCCGTCGGATGCAGCTGATTCAAAAAGGTGCCTCGACAGAGGAAATTCTGAAAATCCTTAAGCCGACTGACAAAAAGAGTTTTGTCGAGCGGCTTCCGTTTATTGGTGATTTGCCGGTTGTCCTGCGACAAGCGGGTATTACCATGGCCCCGGGTGCATTTTTGATGACCTGTTTGGCGGCGACGGTTGCAATCTTTGTGATCTGTACGCAGCTGACGAATTTGATCAATGCGGCGATCTTTGCGGTTATTATCGGACTGTTTTTGCCAATCTTGCAGGTGCGTGCGAAACGCGGCGAGCGGATGCAAAAGTTGGTGCAGCAATTGCCCGACGCGCTTGACCTTATGGCGCGCGGACTGTTGGTTGGGCATCCTCTGAACACCACACTGAGTTCCGTAGCGAACGAGATGCAGGATCCGATTGGGTCGGAATTTGGGGTTGTTGTGGATCAGGTTAGCTTTGGCGACGACTTAAGCGACGCGTTCCGTGACTTTTCTTATCGGATCGATCAGGAAGACGTGCACTATCTTTCGACAGCGATTGCCATTCAGCACGGGACAGGGGGCGACCTTGCGCGCGTGCTCAAGGTTTTGTCGCGCACAATTCGCGACCGTCTGAACATGCGCAAAAAGATTTCTGCGCTGACAGCAGAGGGGCGTCTTACGGCAGCTTTCCTTAGCTTTATTCCAGTGCTTATTTTCGTCGCGATGCAGATTTTGACGCCGAGTTATTACGGCTCAATTGCTAACGAGCCGGAGGCTATTCCGCTGGGTATTGCAATTGTCGTGCTGACAGTTTTGAACGCGCTTGTTTTGCGTAAACTTGTTAATTTCCGGTTCTGATTGGAGCGTCGTTATGTTTGACCAAATCACATCCTTCATCAGCAGCGTTGGCAGTTCTGGCGCCATTGTGGTCATGGGTATTTTCTTTGGCACGCTTCTAATCGTCTACGGTTTCTTTGGCGGGCTAATTGCGCAAAATCCAGTAGGACGCCGCTATGCTGCTGGCAAAAACGTTGTGCGCAAAAGCTCTTTTGATGCTGGTTTGTTGAATAATGCCGATGTGGATCCGAAAGGGTTCATGAAAGCGTTGATGCCGCAAAACAAGGAAAAGCGGACAAAGATCAGACGTCAGCTTTTGAATGCGGGCATGATTGGCTCTAACGCTGTGGCCAAATTCTATACCGTCCGTATTTTGATGGCCTTGGGTTTGCCTGCGCTTTACCTGATCGTTTTGGTTTTACGTGAAGCGGGGGTATTGCCTTTACCAGAGGCAGTGGGAGATATGATCGACGGCCAAAGCCGTTTGCTGACCTATTACGTGCTAACTGGGTTGTTGCTCTTTGGTTTTTTGATGCCAACACTTTGGCTGCGCTCCAAAGTAGATGAACGCCAGTTGGAAATATCCGAGACATTTCCGAACGCGCTTGACCTTATGGTTGTTGCTGTTGAAGCCGGGCTTGGTTTTGATGCGGCGATGACACGCGTTTCTAACGAAATGGAATCGTCGGCGCCGTCGATAGCGCAGGAATTCAGATTGGTGCAGCTTGAAATTTCCGCAGGTGGGGACCGCTCAAAGGCGTTGATGGACATGGCCAATCGTACGAATGTTGAAGTTGTCAGGTCATTTGCGAATGTGATCCTGCAATCTATTCAGTTCGGCACAAGCGTGTCTGATGCGCTTACCACCTATGCAACGGAAATGCGATTGTCTCGCGAGTTGAAAGCTCAGGAAATGGCGAACAAACTGCCGGTTAAGATGTCCGGTGTTATGGCGTCGCTAATGTTACCTGCGTTGTTCCTTCTGATCCTGGGTCCGATCGCGATTCGCTGGATAAACACTTTTGGCAGCTAAACGCATTGATATTTAGCGGAATTGTGCTTCATACGAGGCATGTCCCCATATCTAGCGTTAGATTGCAGCTATATGGGGACATTGTGCATGAGTGCACGTCAAAAAGTTCAGAATCCTTGACTCGCAATGGCCGCTTGGGGTCTTCTACCGGCGGGGCTGCAAAAAAATAATAGCAAATCGAACGGTATGTGGGGCCGAAGGCATGTGTCTTCGGGACGTGGGAGCCGGATTTTGAGTGAAGAGTTACATCAGTTGGCCAGTACGGCAATTCATAGATCAGACTTGCGTATGCTTGATGGTATCGCCGGCTGGTGTGGTGGATTGCATGGATCAATGTCGTTGGACGAAACGCTTGGTGCGTTGGCTACTGGGTGCGGGGCGACTGCGGCCGGACTTTCTCGCCATTCCCGTGGCGAACATCTTCCCAGATCAGTGGCGCTTTTTGACACCAAAGTGCGTGCGGATGACGTTCCAATTCTTAAGCGCCCGCTGACGCGTGATGCGATGGGCTATATGTATTCCAAGGCAAAGCCCGCTACTGTTTGGTTTTTGACCGATCTGTTGGACGATGCATCTTGGTCAAGTTCGCAGCTTTTGAAAAACTGGCGGTTGTCGCGCAACGTGGCAGAGATTGTTGTGATTTCTCTTGCCGGCACTCAAAACCGCGACTTTGTGGAATTCCATTTTGATGCACCTTTGAAGTACAGCGAAAAGCTAGAATTCGAAGCGCTGACGCCCACAATCGTGCGCTCTTGGGCAGGTCGCAAAAAGGGATTGGTTGCCGAAACGCTTATGGGTGGGCGTGCACGTCCCACGAAAGAGCCACAGCAGGCCAAGACGTGGCTTGATCCGATCTTGAGCATGGCCAATCCAGCTAACCTAAGCCGGGCAGAGTTTCGCGTCTGTTTGATGCTCTCAAAAGGTCTGCCCGTAAAAGGCGTCGTGCAGGAGCTTGGGACTACAGAGGCGACCGTGCGCTCGCATTTGCGGTCGATCTATTCCAAGACCAACGTGCATGGCATGGCAGAGTTGCTGTACCTGATCCTGTCAAGAGACGTGCAAGAAGCACCGCGTCAGGCGCGTTCGGCGTAAAAGCCTATAAATCAACCTCAATCACTCCGTCTTTTTGGGCCGCACGCGACTGGCACAGAATGACTGCGCTTTGACGTTCTGAATTGGACAGCACAAAGTCGCGGTGTTCCACCTCACCTGAAATCAACCCGCATTTGCACACACCGCACAGCCCGTCAGAACATTTCACATCCACATGCACACCATTCTCGGCCAAAATGTCTGTGGCGACCCTATCGGCTGGCACCAGCAGGTCGCGCCCGGATTTGGCAAGGCGCAGGGTGAAATCATGGTTCTCGTACTCGGGCGCGTCTGGCACTGAGAAATACTCCAGATGCCGTGCGTCTTCGGGGAAGCCTGATTTTTCGGCAGCCTCAAGAACCGCGCTCATAAACCGATCCGGGCCGCAGGTGTAGACATGCCAGCCAGCTTGGTAGCCGCTCAGCAACGCTTTCAGGTCTGCACGGCTACCTTCGTCGGATACGTGCAAATGCACCCGGTCTTTCCAAGGGAACCCATCCAAGTCTGTTAAGTATCCTGCCTTGCTGCGCGAGGGGATCGCATAATGCAGCGCAAAGTCGGCTCCAATCGCGTGCAAACGGTGCGCCATGGCGATCATCGGAGTGATGCCAATGCCACCTCCCATCAAAAGCGTGCGCGTGGCATCTTCGATCAATGGAAAATGGTTGATTGGCTTGGCGATAAACACCCGCCGTCCTTCGCTGAAGATCCGGTGCATCAAGCGAGATCCACCACGCCCTTCGTCTTCGCGCAGCACGCCGATTTGATAGAGCGAACGGTTGGCAGGATCGCCTGACATCGAGTATTGGCGCAGGTATTCAGGGGCGACCACTATGTCGAGATGTGCACCCGCCGTCCATGCGGGCAGGTCGCCGCCATCGGCGGCCCGGAATTCATATTTGGTCACGTCGCCGCTCATCGCCTCGACCTTGGACACAGTCATTTGGAGCACTGGACTTTCGGAATGATCGGCCACTTCATGCGCCAGCCCATCTGTTTCTCCGCGCGCAAGGCGAGCGCGATACTCCTGCGGTGAAAGCATCGCTTTGTGCGCTGCGATCCCGGCCTCGCGGTCCATCGGATAGGGGTAAGGCCAGGGCGGCGGAACCAGCGGGGCAGGGTAGACAGCGAGCGTTTGCTCTTTGGGCACCAGCTTCAACTCGGGTTGCAGGTCACGCGCATTGACAGCGTTTGCCGCCGGGCGATACCCGCCGTCCTCCTTCAGCTCAATATCCCACCACCACTTTTTCACCGGATTCAGCGATCCGTTTCCCAGCTTGTCATCCAAGGCTGCAAGGGTCGGTGCAAGCTTTGGCACTTTCATCGCCGCCCAGCGAAACGGCTTTTCGGCAAACAACCCTTCAAGGTTCCACGGGCAGGTTTTCATGCAGCGCCCGCACATCGCGCCGCCCTCGGTGGTGATCCGGTACGTTGCGCATTTCTGGCTGTCTGATTTCCAAATCTCATAGCCGTTGAACATTGTCTTTGGCCCCGCGGTGATCGCGCCCGACGGGCATTCGCGCGCGCATTTGTTGCAAGACTCGCAGAACTTTTGCAGGCCAAAATCAATCGGCATGTCATGAGACATCGGCATATCGGTAGTTACGACGCCGGATTTCAGCCGTGGGCCGAGAAACGGATTGAGGATCACTTCACCAATGCGAGAGACCTCGCCAAGACCGGACAGCAAGAGGAGCGGCGGTTGCAGCACTTCGCCATCCATCACGCTATGCGCCTTGGCTTTGTAACCAAGGTTGCGGATTTGGCGCGCGATCACACCACCCAAAAGCGAGAAGCGCAGATAAGCGCGCATGGATTGCGCTACGCTGATCCAGTCATCGCCGCTCGCGCCCTCCATCGTTTCAAAGCCCTGATCAATGATCATCGAGATCGCCTGATCATGGGGCGGATCAATCGGCGCGCCTGTGGCGTCGTGACTGTACCACGTCCACTCCGGGCAACGGCTTAGGCCTACGGCATCGACGCCAAGGTAATAAGCGGCGGCCTTAACGTTGAGTGCGTTTTTGCGCGGATCAGCGGGACGTGGTCCATTAAGCGTCTCGCCGTCTTGCAGCAAAACGAACGCACCAAGCATCGCGCGTTGCGCTGTTGAGGGCGCTGATTTGCGCGCGTAATGCCCGCCTTTCGCGCCGTCTTGCAGGCGTTTGCCCATGTCGCCAAACTGCGCGCGCGCGAACATATCAGTCCGCTTGGGTACGCGCGGTACGCGCGGCTCATCAATGAACGTGGTTGGATCAGACACCCGTTTCAAAGTATCAAACGGATGCGGCCCATCGGCAAACTTGCGTTTCTTGAACGGGTCGATGTTGAGCGCGTTTTTCTGCGTGCGATACCCCGTCCACCACGCCGGGCCTTTGGTGCCAAATAGTGGCTGTTGGCGCGACAAGGGGCGGTCGGGCTTTATCCCAAACGTGGTCGTCAAAGCCGCGACACCGAAGCGGTCTCCGATATACGGGTTCACCAATCGCCCAGCCTCGGGAACGGCCAGTCCGGCCTCAACCGTAAGCCGGTTGAGATCAACGTCCGAAGACGTAGCCGTGTGGGCCTTGGAGTCGTAGCCCAAGATGCGCAGATAATTCGCCAGAACAACGGCCGTTTCCGAAGCGCGCAGCGCTGCCCGGTGAGCTTGCGCATCGCCGAGCCAGTCACAGCCGTCCTCACCAGCCTTTGGGTCACGCGGCATTTCATAAAGGAAGACAACCGCGTGCGTGTGTCCCTCAATTGTCGCGGGTGGTGCGTCCATCGCGTCCTTTAGCCCGGCCATGATCTGATCAATTCCCGAGGCTAGGGTTTTGGTCTGCTTGGTCTTCAAATCATGCGCCAGCGCATCAATTCCGGGATTGCGCCATGGGCTGTCCAGTTGTGCGTCACCGGGAAGCAAACAGGTGCCCACCATCGAGGCATCGGCAAAGTATCCAAACGCTTTGATATGATTGGCGCGCTCGAGCGGATCATCCGGGCAGCCAGCCACGGCTTTATTCACCAGACCGTCGCGGATCGCATCCATCATGGCCTGATAATCCGCCATCGCGTTGACGATATTTTCCGGCGCATCCGGGCGCGCAAAACTCAACTGTTTGGGCACAGGCAATTCGTTAAGTTCGGGCGTGCTTTGACGGGCCAAGCGCTCAAGCGGGTAGGGGCCAAGATGCACGGGGCGGTTCTTGTCAGAGAAAAAGCGGAGGCTCATGATGCGAAGCTAGGCTGGACGTCCTGCAACAGCAAGCGAAAGGCGATTTGCCCTAAGTCCAATGCGTGCTAGCCTTTTATGCAACCGCTTAGGAGAGATTTGTATGAACGTCAGGCTTACCGCGACCATTCTGGCAGGCACTTTATTTATCACTGCGCCCGCACTCGCCGAAAACCACTCCACGATCACCAGCCACGGTATTTCAGCCTTTGGCGAGTTGAAATACCCCCCTGATTTTCCGCATTTTGATCACGCCAATCCCGACGCCCCCAAAGGCGGGACGATGAGCTTTCGCGGCACCGCCGCCTCGCGCACCTTTGACAGCCTTAATCCGTTCATTTTGGCTGGTGAGGCCGCGCAAGGCATGGTGCGCGTCTATGATACTTTGATGGTGCGTGCTTTTGACGAGGCGGATGCGGTATATGGGTTGTTGGCCGAAAGCATTGAGTATCCCGAAGATCGCTCTTGGGTGATTTACACCTTGCGCGACGGCACCGTTTTTGCCGATGGCGAAGCGCTGAATGCGGATGATGTCGTGTTCACGCTGGATATCCTAAAAGCAGAGGGTGCGCCGAACTTTCAGATCGCTCTGAAGGACGTTGAAGGGGCAGAGGCGCTTTCAGACCGCAAGGTGAAAGTGACTTTTAAAGAAGGGGCGTCCACCCGTGATTTGATCGCAGACGTCGGCACGGTTCAAATCTTGCCGCAGCATTATTATGAGACGGTTACGTTTGATGAATCCACGTTGGAACCGCCCCTCGGGTCGGGTCCGTATGTTGTTGATGACGTCGATGTGGGCCGTTCAATCACCTATTGCCGCAATGAAAATTACTGGGGCGCAGAGGTGAACGTCAACGTTGGGCGCGATAACTTTGATTGCATCCGCTATGAATATTTCGCCGATTCAACAGCTGCGTTTGAAGCGCTGAAAAGCGGTGTTTACCTATTTCATGAAGAGAACTTCTCGGCCATCTGGGCCACAGGGTATGATTTTCCTGCACTCGACAAAGGGTGGGTGATCCGCGAGACAATTTCGGATGATCGCTCGTCAGGGGCGCAAGGGTTTTGGCTGAACACGCGGCGCGACAAGTTCAAAGATCGGCGCGTACGAGAGGCGATCTCGCTGATGTTCAACTTTGAATGGTCAAACGAGACGCTGTTTTATGGGCTTTATAACCGCACAGACAGTTTCTGGGAGAACTCTGACCTGCAAGCCGAGGGGCCCTTGGAAGGCGAAGAACTCGCGGTTCTGGAACCGTTCCGCGACCAATTGCCGGATACTGTGTTCACCCAGCCTGCCTATAGCCCGCCAATTAGCACAAACCGCAAGACTGACCGCAAGCTTGTGCGACAGGCGATTGCCTTGTTGGATGAAGCTGGTTGGGAGATCGGCGATGATGGCAAGCGGCGAAACGCGGCGGGTGAGGTTCTGAGTGTTGAGTTCTTGGAGGATGGCCCTGCTTTCGAGCGGATTATCCTGCCATTTATCGAAAACCTGAAACTCTTGGGGATCGAGTCCAGCTTTGAGTTGATCGATTCTGCGGAGATGGAACAGCGGCAGGAAGACTTTGATTATGACGTGCTTGTCGCGCGATTTTCGCTTCCGCTAAGCCCGTCGGGTGAGTTGAACACGCTTTTCGCTTCTGAAAGCGCAGACAGCCCCGGCACCTTTAACCTTTCGGGAATCAAAGATCCGGTGGTGGATGCGTTGATCGAACAGATCATTCAGGCCGATAGCCGTGAGGTGATTACAACCCGAGTTCAGGCTCTTGATCGGGTGTTGCGTGACAAGATCATTTGGGCGCCCAACTGGTTCAAAGGCAGTCACTGGTTGGCCTACTGGGATGTCTTTGGAAAGCCAGCTACAAAACCGCAGTATGACCGAGGTGTCGACTGGTGGTGGTGGGAAGAAGACAAGTATCAGGCATTGAAATCGGCGGGTGCGCTTCGCTAGGCCTTTCGTTTGCGCTTACATAGCTTTAATCAGTGCCCGGTAACGCTTTTCCAAGGGTTGTATCTGGGATTAAACCCGGCCTAAAGTAACTAAACGAAAGAGTTTAGCTGATGACTGATTTTGCCCGCCGCCGCACAACGATGGTCGACACGCAGGTGCGCCCGTCTGATGTGACAAAGTTCCCGATTATCGATGCGATGCTGACTGTCGCGCGCGAAGATTTTGTACCCGCCGACAAACGCGATGCAGCTTACGCGGATGCGCATATTGATCTGGGTGACGGGCGCGTGGTGATGGACCCGCGGACATTGGCTAAGATGTTGGAAGCAGCGGATATTCAACCAGATGAGCTGGTGTTGGATGTGGGCGCCGGGCTTGGTTATTCCTCTGCTCTTGCAGGGCGTTTGGGAGAGGCTGTGATCGCGTTGGAAGAAGATGAAGACCGCGTTTCTGCCGCCAGTGGTTTATTGGCAGAAGCGGGCATTGATAACGCTGCCGCGGTGCATGGCACGCTAAGCGAGGGTGCGGCTAAACACGGTCCTTATGATGTGATCTTGCTGCAAGGCGCCGTTGAGCACATGCCAGAGGCGCTGACTGACCAACTGAAGGACGGCGGACGGATCGCAGCCATCTTTGCCGAAGGGGCGCTGGGCGTGATGCGGGTTGGCTATAGGATTGACGGGGCGATGACATGGCGTTTTGCGTTCAACGCTGGTGCACCGGTGATACCTGGATTTGAGGCGCGGCGCGCGTTTACACTTTAAGAAGTTGGGGTAGGTTTATGATAAACAAAGCAATAAGCGTTGTTTTCGCCACATTTGCGTTGGTGACCCCGGTCTCTGCCGAGACGCTGACAGATGCTCTTGTAACGGCCTATAAGTCCAGCGGTCTGATCGCTCAAAACCGAGCCGTCTTACGCGCAGCAGACGAAGATGTGGCCGCCGCAGTCACCGCTTTGCGACCTGTGCTGAACTACGCTGCCGGCGTAAATTATAACGAGCCAACTCAGGGTGACAGTGTTTCAGCAAATCTGTCGCTAAGCGCGTCGATGCTGCTTTATGATTTTGGACGCTCGGAAATTGGGATCGATGCGGCCAAAGAACAGGTGCTTGCCACGCGGGCCGCCTTGATCGACGTGGAAAACACTGTTTTTCTCAATACGGTACGTGCGTATTTTGCTGTTCGTCGCTCTGAATCTTTCGTGCGCTTGCGCGAAAACAACGTGCGCCTTTTGACGCAGCAATTGCGCGCAACGCGAGACCGTTTCGAAGTAGGCGAAATAACCCGCACCGATGTATCGCTTGCCGAAGCGCGCCTTGCTGCGGCGCGCAGTGGTTTGGCCGCTGAACAAGGTGGATTGGCCCGTGCGAAGGAACAATTCAAAGCCGTAGTTGGCCGCTATCCCGGACCTTTGGCAGCACCGGGACGATTGCCTGCCATCCCGCGCACCGAAAATGACGCCCGCGCTGTGGCGCGCCAGCAAAACCCACAGGTTTTACAGGTGCAACACCAAGTCAAAGCCGCTGAATTAAGTGTCGTACAGGCCGCTCGCGCGAACTATCCGACGTTGGATGCAACAGGACGCATTGGCATCGACGACGATGGCAGTGATTCAACCAGCCTTGGTTTGACGCTGTCAGGCCCGATCTCCACCGGTGGCGCGATAACATCCGGTGTGCGCCGCGCTCAGGCTTTCCGCGATCAGGCCCGCGCCAACCTTTATTCTACAGGGCTTTTGGTTGATCAGCAGGTGGGCAACGCCTATGCAAATCTTGCTGTGGCCATCGCCAGCATTGATGCTTCTGACCGTCAGGTGCGTGCGGCATCGCTGGCGTTAGAAGGGGTGCGCGAAGAACTTCAACTGGGCGCACGGACCACGCTCGAAGTGCTTGATCAGGAACAAGAGCTTTTGGATGCACAGACAAACCGCGTTTCTGCCGATGTGGATCGCGTGATTGCCGTCTATGAAGTGCTTGATTCGATAGGTCATTTGACTGCTGAGCGCTTGGGGCTGAATGTGCCAATCTATGATCCCGCCGCATATTACAACGCCGTCAAAGATGCGCCCGGCCACCTTGTGAGCCCGCAAGGGAAACGGCTTGATCGCGTGTTGCGTGCCATCGGAAAAGAGTGACATCAAAGCGGGATTCACGGCTTGATGAACTTGTCGAAACGACGGCGGAGCGTTAGACTACTTCTAGGGCAGAAGAGTTGAATCAAAACATGGCTAAATCAGCAGAGACAAAGGTCGAAGACATTTTGTCGTCGGTCAGACGTCTGGTTTCAGAGGAACTTCCTAGAAATGAGCGTGCCGCGTTGCCTGAAGGGCCGGGCGCTTTGGTGCTGACTGAAACGCAACGTATCGAATCAAACGGTGCAATGCGTATTGCGGGACGTACTTTGGAAGAACGGATTGCCGAGTTGGAAGCTGCCGTTGGCGAGACCGCGAACGATGACGAATTTGAGCCTGATGGAAGCGAAGATCAGGCGGTGCACCGACCCGATCGCATCGTTTATACCCGTCCACCTCTGCCCGAAGAAGCCGATGCTATACAACGCAATACACTGCGCCTTAGCCAGATTGCACTGATCGACACTGGCCCCGACGACGCCGAGCAGGCCGAGGAAGAGTTGAGCGCCGCCAACGACGCGCCGCTGCAATTCCGCCACGAGAAACCTGCCGAAAGCGCGCCACACGCCAACAATCCCGAGCCACCCGAGGCTCCAATGGCCGAAGACGTGAAAGAAACGTTAACGGCTGCCGAGGTGCATGTTTTCAGTAGCCCGGATGACGAAATTGACCGGATTACAGCGCGCCTGAACGGCGACCCTTTGCCTGATCCTGCGCCTGTTGTGGCCGAGGAAACGCGCGAGCCTGAATTACGGGAAGACGCGCCAAAACCTGTAAGCACTGTTCAGGAAGCCTTGGTTGCGCCGATGCCAGTGACATCTGGAAGGTCGAAAGTTGACCTGATCAATCAAGTAGTTGGCGCAATGAAGAACAAGCCGCTTGATCCACCGCCAGTGCCGCTAAGTCCTCCGGTTGAAGCGCTATTGTTGCAGCCAGAGGAAGCAGATGCGGCCTTTGAAGCGGATTTGGAAGACGCGGTCGCGGCTTCCTTTGCTCCGACAGAAGAGGAAGCAGCATTAGAGACGCCTAATTTTGAAGAAGAGGTGCCTGAAACCGAACCCGCGATTGCCGATGATACGAGTGCCGATGATACGAGTGCTGAAGACACGATCGCGGAAGAAGCCATCGAAGATGCTGTTGTCGACATTTTGGATGAAGAAGAGGTGCGCCCCTTGGTGGCCCGCCTGATCCGTGAAGAATTGCAGGGTGAATTGGGCGAGCAGATCACGCGCAATGTGCGCAAGCTGGTACGGCGCGAAATCTTGCGCGCGCTTGCGGCCCGAGACGCTGAATAACGCTGCATAGCATTGAATACGCCTGCCCATCTCCTCTTTGGCACGGCGGCTTTTGCCAAAAATCACCCGCGTAGCACTTATTGGGCGGCCTTGGTTGGGGCGTTTGCGCCTGATGCGTCGCTTTACATCATGACGGCTGTTTCCATTTGGATCATGAACATACCGGCACGTGTGGTTTTTGGCGAATACTACTATTCGGATGCATGGCAGTCGGTGTTTGCAGTCGACAATTCGTTCATGGTCTGGGGAGCTTTGCTTACTTTCGCGTTGTGGCGTAAACTGCCGTCTTTAATCGCTTTTTCAGGCGCGGGCTTGTTACATCTGGCGTTTGATTTCCCGCTACATACCCATGATGCCCGGATGCATTTCTGGCCCGTGACGGACTGGGTCTATAACAGCCCGGTCAGTTATTGGGATAGCGCGGCACATGCCGGAACGGTTGGGCCTATCGCGCTGTTTGGGTCGATTGGCTGCGCCGTGATCGTTTGGCGTCGTTTTGATACGTTAAAAATCCGCGTCATCACGCTGGCGCTGATCGCAGCAGAGTTTGCAAGCTCGGGTATCTGGCGGTTTGTGTTCTAACTCACCAAAAAGCGCCCTTTTTGAGCTTCGTTCTTGCGGTCCGCCAAAGTGGCGAAAAACCTAGGCGACAAAGGCGTATCAAATTCAAATCCGATGTTTTCCCCCTCGACCCATCGCAAAGTGCCCGGCACCTTTTTGTCGCGCACGGTGATCACACCTGCCGTGCCATCTACAACTTCATGATTGCCAAACAGTCGGGCGCCTTCGGGTGTGATGTCGACAAGGCGCAGAGAAAAACGCACACGATTCACTTCAAGGTCGACAAAGAAATACGTCGGTTTTCGCCACTTTCTAAACTTCATCCCGCGCCTTTCCATCCCTTTCGGGGCAAAGTTTCGCGCAAAAATGTTAGGAAATGCTAAAAGTCAGACGGCTTCGATGCGCAGAGCTACGGGTTCAGAGGCCAGAACGCCGGTGCCTTCCATCGCCTCTAGCGCGCGTTTAATCGCGTCATGCGAAGCTTTGTGAGTAACGATCAAGACCGGGGCGGCGGGCGCGTCGTGGCCGTATTGACGCATGCGATCCACAGACACGCCTGCTTCTCCCATAGCGGTGGCGATTTGTGCCAGTGCGCCGGGTTTGTCTACCAGCGTCATACGCACGTAATAGGCCGATGGAGACGCGCTTACGGCTGTTTCCAGCTCCTGTAGTTGATCGGCGGGTATCCCAAAGACGGGTAGTCGGCTTCCGCGTGCCAAATCACACACATCGCCCATCACAGCGCTTGCCGTTGGCCCTTCGCCCGCGCCCGCACCGCGCAAAACGACCTGTCCAACGCTGTCGCCTTCAACCACAACCATATTGGTGGCCCCTTCAAGCTGTCCAAGCGGAGAGGACGTTGGCACCAAACACGGCGTCATTCGCGCCTCAAGCCCGCGTCCGGTGCGCTGCGCGACACCCAAAAGCTTGATGCGATACTCCATGTCGGCGGCTTGCTGGATATCCTCAACAGTAATCCGCTCGATCCCTTGCAGATGCACCGCGTCAAAATTCATTTTCGATCCGAACGCGATACTGGCCAGCACTGCTAGCTTGTGGCCGGCGTCAATGCCCCCGACGTCGAGTGTTGGGTCGGCTTCAAGGTATCCAAGCTCTTCGCACTCGGCAAAGACGGTTTGGTAATCCAGACCAGCGTCCTGCATCCGGGTCAGGATGTAATTACAGGTGCCGTTCATCACACCCATCACACGGGTGATTTCGTTGCCCGCGAGCCCTTCGGTGAGTGCTTTGACAATTGGAATGCCGCCCGCGATCCCGGCCTCATAACGCACCGAAACACCTTTCTTTTCAGCCGCCTCAGCGATGGTTTGCCCATGGTGTGCCAGCATGGCTTTGTTCGCGGTGACCACGTCTTTGCCTGCGTCAATCGCAGCCATAACCGAGTCTTTCGCCGTGCCCTCAGAGCCGCCCATCAATTCAACAAAAACATCCACATCGTCGCGGGTTGCCAAGGCCACTGGATTGTCTTCCCAAGCATAGTCGGAAAGCCGCACACCCCGGTCACGATCCTTTGTCCGTGCCGAAACAGCAGAGATGGTGATCTCGCGTCCACAGCGCGCCGCAAGCAGGTCTTTTTGGCGCTGAACGATCTTAACAACACCGGTGCCAACGGTTCCCAGACCAGCGATACCAAGGCGAAGAGGTGTGGACATGAATGCGCGCTCCAAGTTGCGGTTTCACGCCTGTTAGCGCTTCACGTCAGCTAGGGCAATGTTCAGCGTGCAAGACGGCTGCGCATTGCGTCCATCGCGTCTTGATCGGGCACAGATTGGCGCATAAGCCGGGCGCGATTACGCAAAGCGGCAGCGCGGTTTGACAGTCGCTGTCCTTCAGCTTGTGCCGTACCATCGTTGCGGGAAAGCGGTGCAATTTCTTCCATCGGCAGCAACGCGGGCCACGCGCCTGGCTCCGCGTGCTGAGGGGCATCCACCTGAGGCCACGGGCCACATGCGGACATGGCAAGCAGCAGAGCGATCAGAATTGAGGCGTTTTTCATACTTTCTAGGCTAAATGCCTGCGCGTCGGATGGCCAGTGCTCTTGCCGCCACTCAGGCATCGGGTAGAAGGGCATCGGCGAAAGCACAACGAGTGCTTTGAGGGAAGGGCAGCGGATGGATCTGGAAAGCGACGGCATCATTCTGAGCATTGGCCCTTCGCCGGCGCGTCGCTATTTTGCGGTGTTATGCTTTGTTTTACTGGCAATCGTATTGATTGGGTTGGTGCTGCAAGGCAATCCCAGTCTGATTTGGCAGGCGGTGTTTTTGGGCACGGCCGTCGCCTCGTTGTTGGGCGCGAAACGACTTTATCAGGGTACAGAAGACGAGGTTGAGCTGACCCGCACTGAATTACGTCTTCGAAGCGGTCGGCTTTTGACGACGATCGACAATGTTAGGGTGGTTGAACGGGGCCCGTTTGCGTTTAAGCCGTCGAATGGCTTCCTTGTGCGCCTGAATGCGCCTTGCGGGCAAGGCTGGACGCCGGGTCTGTTTTGGCAGCGCGGCACATACCTTGGGATTGGAGGAGCGATCAACGCAGGCCATACGCGCGCGATGGCCGAGGCCATCACGGCGTTGAAAATGGACGTTCTCCCGATGGACGAAGGGCTGTTCTAAACGCGAAAAGCCCCCGCGAAGTGCAGGGGCTTTGCTGTTGGTTGGTGTAGGCGGCGTTTAGGTGCTGCCGCCAAGCGTGCCGTCATCTGATCCAGGTACAGTCATCGCTCCGGTGCCATCGGCGCCGCAATTGCTTCCTGTACCATCGTCATAGCAAACGCGTGCTGCAAAACGTGGGCGTGAAATGCCAACTTCGCGGAAGCGGTAGGAGGCAAGACCAACGGCGAAAGAAGGGGCCCATTCGTGCTCCGTCTCGACCACGACCAATTGATCGCCAACCATCATCATAGGGATGCGGTCTTCCAGCACATCAAGGTTTGCATAGGGGAGAGCACCGCCGACGCCTTCAGACCAAACCAGCGTTGTCTCTTCGTTGCCGTCCGGGTCAACCCCGCGGCGCACAACAGTAAAGCGGATCGTGCTTGTGCCTTCGATGTCTCTGGAGAGATACCGAAACATCTCATGCATGGCTGTCAGATAGTCGTCATCGACCGCTGTGGTTTCGCGAGAAATCATATCAGCGACGGCATAAGTGGCCTTTTGGCTGACGTGAAGCGACTTGAAGGCGTCAAAGAACACGAAGGTTGCCGTGATAGCCCAGATCAGGATTGGGAAAACAAGCACGGCCTCAACCGAAACACCGCCGTCTTCTTTCGTCTTGAATCGTTTGGATAGGGGAAAAGTAATCATGTGCCACTTCCTCCGGTTATCGCAACTGTCTCGCGATCAATCGTGTTGCCGGGTTCATTCACAAACATTGCTGTCGAGACCAAAGCCAAGTTGCCCTGAGTGTCATACCGCATGCCAGCGCCAATTCCGGTCGTTGGGAACATTGGGATTTCCAGCGAGCAAACGACGACCAACATAAGCTGGTTGCCCGACCCTGTGTCGTAGATCGTGTCATTGGCCGCGTCATTGATATCAACAGTCTTATCGATGCAATCAATGTCGGTACCCAGATCAGCGACACCGCCCGGAACAGGGGCGACAGGGCGAATAACAACCTGAAGCGAATCTTCGCACTCATTGTCACTGCCCAGTATCAGGGCCACATCGCAGATATCCGTTTTGATCGTGGCAAGATCGGGGATATTGCCGCCGCCAATACGAACATCTCGCACGGCAACATCGACACCCCGTTCCAGCATCACACCGCGCAGCATGTAATAGCCCGATTCAAAGCCAAGAAAAAAGATGGCCATGAAGGTTGGGAACAGCAGGACGAATTCGATTGTAGAAGACCCGTCCTGATCTTTGCGGAAGGATTTGAACCATTTGCTCATACGCATATCAATCACTCCGTCAGACGCAGAAGGGAAATCTGCACAGCGATCGCATTAAAGGCTTCTGCGATCTGATCGCCGTCAACGTCAAAGAAATATCCGTCGCCAGAAGAGCATTGATCCAGCAAAGTCGAACTTGAGCTCGGTGCCTCGAATGCAATCGAGAACACTTTGATAAGATCGTTTTCGGAGTTCTTTTCAGCTGTAGTTGTGCCCGGGGCGTCGCCTCTGGCTTGCTCACAAATCGTCCGTAGGTTTGTATCCGCGCCCGCATAGCCGCCTTCGATAACATGAGCTGCCACAAAGGCGTCTCTTGTCGTTTGGTAAAAGTACTCAGCGATGTTCTTTACCGAAAAGCGACGATACAACTCGTGCTTGGTCCACTGTTCCGCGTCGGGCGGCAGAGCGGCTTCGGGGAAGTAGACATTGTCAGCGTTGGTGTCTGGCTGACCAGGAACAAACCAGCGCTCGGTTGGATCATTGTCGGGCATCTCAAAAAGGTAGCCGTTAAACTCGCTGGTGCCCGCTGCACGCAGTGTGTCAGACCACCAAACGCGGCTTGGACCAGATTTCATGCCAGGATCAAGATCCTGCTGCAGTGTATTGGTGCCATCCGTCATCAAGACGACATATTTCAATACGTCTGCTGTGCCGTAGTCCACAGGATGGTCACGCGCTGTTGATGGAGCTTCGCCATCGTCAACCATGTCTGTCACCACACCGCGAAAGTCTGGATCGAGAATACCGACACCCCAGTTCATGCCATAGTCGATTGCTGTAAAGCCTTGGGTTGTCAGAGAATCGATATGGGCGTGCAAGGTAGTTTCATCGTTCTGATACAACATCATCTTCGGCCAGTTATCGCCGCACCAGTAGGCGCCTTCGCCCATGTTGTTGTAGCTGTTGTTGTTGTTTGTCGAAAATGATGCAGACACACCGATCGTTGCTGTGTCCGAAAGACTGCGTGTGGCAAAGTCTTCATCAGCGAAACGAGCGCATCGCGTTGCTGGGCTCATCGTCTGATACGCCGTGATGGCACCGGGATAAGCCGGCGGGTCGACAACCGTTTGCAAAGTGTTTTCAAGGGGCAGACGCGCCATCAGCGCGGTGTCCATGTAGACCTGCTGGTTGTAGGGGACGATCGAAATCGAAACGCGATCAGGGTCAGAGTTTTCCATGACAGTTGTGACAAAGCTTTTCGCTGCTGTCTTCAGCTTGTCCATTTTTGTCCCGCCGCCTGATGCAGCCCAGCCCATCGAACCGGAAATGTCGAGAACCAGAACGATCTCGAGAATCTGCGACCCTTCAAGAGCCGTACCTGCTGCGCGGCCCGGAAGCGCCTCGATCCCCATCATCTTCATGAACATCGTGTTCATTTGGAAATCAGCGACAGCAGACACGTTGCGTCCGATGACGTTTCCGCCAGCCTCTGAGATGTCGGGGTTCACCGTCACAAGATCAGGGTTGAAACCCGCTTTCTCGACATAGTCTTTGACCAGCAGAGTGGGGTCAGCGCCCTGATTGAGGCTTGAGGCTGCAATCACCCCGCTGTCCATCGCGTTTTGAAGGCCTGTGCGCTCGCGCTCATAGCGCATCATGTCCACGGCCATGCCGGCGCACATCAGAATTAGTACGAAAATAATCAAGCTGAATATAGTGATCGAACCAGCTTCATCGCGGGGAAGCGATCTTATCTGATCGAGTATTTTGCTATTACGTTTCTGCATCTGTGCTCTCACCATTTAAACGCGAAAAACATGCCTCAAAAACGCGACGCACGTTCAATTTCAAGTAAAAATTTATATGTAGAGATTATGGCGAAACTTGGACAAATTAAGGCAGGGTTTCCCTATTTAGGGGCCGCTTACGGCACCAGTGTCGGGCCAGAATGGTCACTGGAGGGAGACGCGAAACAATTGCACAAAAAAACTTCGTGCTTCGATTTCCCTCGCGTCAAATCGTTAGGTCGGCTTTAATCGGATTCAATAAATAAGCCAAAAGGCAAAATTAAGGGAGAATCCTATGAACACGAGTGTCGCCAACGAACCATCTTTCCGTGAAAGCGTTGACCTGATGTTTAACCGCGCTGTGGCGCTGATGGACCTGCCGCCGGGCCTGGAAGACAAAATCAGGGTCTGTAACTCGACTTATGTTGTCCGATTTGGGGTCAAATTGCGTGGCTCTATCCATACGTTCACTGGATATCGCTCTGTGCACTCCGAACATATGGAGCCGGTTAAGGGCGGCATTCGCTATTCGCTTGGCGTCAATCAAGATGAGGTCGAGGCGCTAGCAGCCCTGATGACCTATAAATGCGCGCTGGTGGAAACACCTTTTGGCGGCTCAAAGGGCGGATTGTGCATTGATCCCCGCGAATATGAAGAAGACGAGCTTGAGCGCATCACCCGCCGCTTTGCATATGAACTGGCCAAGCGCGACCTGATCGATCCAGCGCAAAACGTGCCTGCGCCGGATATGGGCACAGGCGAACGCGAAATGGCTTGGATTGCTGACCAATATGCGCGGATGAACACCTCTGACATCAACTCAAAAGCCTGTGTCACCGGGAAACCGCCTCATGCCGGGGGTATTAAGGGCCGGGTCGAGGCGACTGGGCGCGGCGTGCAATACGCGCTGCAAGAGTTCTTCCGCCATCCAGAGGACATCAAAATTGCGAACCTCTCCGGCACGCTCAAAGACAAACGCGTTATTGTGCAGGGTCTTGGCAACGTTGGCTATCATGCGGCGAAGTTCTTGGCCGAAGAGGACGGTTCAAAGGTTACTGGCATCATTGAATGGGATGGTGCGGTGTATGATGAGGACGGTCTTGATGTCGAAGCGGTGCGTAGTTGGATCGGTAAGCACGGCGGTGTCAAAGGCTATGCTGATGCGTCTTATACCGAAGACGGTGGCTCGGTTCTGGAACACGACTGTGACATCCTGATCCCGGCGGCTTTGGAAGGTGTTATCAACCTCTCTAACGCGGACCGGATCAAAGCCACATTGATCATTGAGGCCGCAAATGGCCCTGTGACAGCGGGGGCGGACGAGATTCTGCGCAAGAAGGGCGTTGTTATCATCCCGGACATGTACGCCAACGCCGGCGGTGTGACCGTGTCCTATTTTGAGTGGGTGAAAAACCTAAGCCACATTCGTTTTGGGCGCATGCAGCGCCGTCAGGAAGAGGCGCGGCACAACCTGATTGTCGAAGAGCTTGAGCGGTTGAGCGATCATTTGGGCGACTCGTGGAGTATGACCGGCGACTTTAAAGAAAAGTATTTGCGTGGTGCGGATGAGCTGGAGCTCGTACGCTCGGGGCTGGATGACACGATGCGTGCGTCTTATCAGGCGATGCGCGAAGTGTGGCATGCACGCGATGACGTCAGCGACCTGCGCACAGCGGCTTACATCGTTGCAATTGAGCGGGTGTCGTCAAGCTATCGTGCCAAGGGGCTTTAACCCTTTCCAGAAAAGAAAAAGCCCGGGCGTCAAGGCGACGTCCGGGCTTTCTTTGATCAAATCTACCGTGCGCAGATTTAAGCCTTTTTCTTGCGACGCATCATGCCTATGCCACCAAGACCTGCCAGCAAAAGAGCAGCTGACGCAGGCAAAGGCACAGCCGTTACCTGAAGGTTGTCGATGGCACCGGAGCCCGCAAAGTTGAACGACAGCGTGTTTGTCGGACCACTTACAGGCGCCATAAAGAAACTTGCCTGATTGTCGCCGTTTGAAAGCGGACCAATCATCGCCGTGTCGGAAGTGATCCGGACTGGCTGACGACGCTCAAGATCGACAAGCGTCACACCTTCGAAGTTAACCAACTGGTCGAAGACAAATGTGATGGTGCCGCCGCGGGCATTATCATCAACGCGGTTGCGGTTTTCGTTGACGATCAGCACATTGCCAAGGCCCGAACCCGGGAAACGCAGGTCTGGATCATGGCGTGTCTCACGACGTGTGCCTTCGGTGTTGAACACCTGAGCAACGCCACGACGTACATGCCGGCCGTTGTTTCTGGTTGTTGAGATAGTGCCTGTCAGGCCGTCGCCAAAGTCAAACGACCCATTAAGAAATGCGCCATGCCCCAACGTGCTGCCGTTATTAGACGAAAAGTCGATAGTCGCAGCTGACGCCGCAGATGCGGACAGTACTAGTGCTGCGATTGCAGTAATGAATTTCATGTAAAAAATTTCCCCTCACTCTTAAAGAACATTACGTCTTGCGGATTAACGAGATTCCCACTTCGTAGCAAGGTCGAAGCAAAAGCATTATGTCAAAATTAAGGCAGAAGACGCGTGTGTATGGAAACAATGGGTTTGTTGACGGTTGTTTGGATCAATTTTGGCAACAATGACTCGCGCTGGACTCTGCTGGGCCTGAAAGAGATATTCAAAGCATGAGCCTTCCACCCGGATTCCTAGACGAACTGAAAACCCGCACCTCGCTCAGCGCGGTGGTCGGGCGCAAGGTGTCGTGGGATGCGCGCAAGTCCAATCAGGGCAAGGGCGATATGTGGTCACCGTGCCCCTTCCATCAGGAAAAAACCGCATCATTTCATGTAGATGACAAGAAGGGCTTTTACTATTGCTTTGGCTGTCATGCTAAAGGCGATCTGTTCAGCTTTGTGCAGGAAACCGAGAACGTTTCGTTTATGGAGGCGGTCGAAATCCTTGCGCGCGAGTCGGGTATGCAGATGCCTGCGCGCGACCCCAAAGCGCAGGAAAAAGCGGATCGGCGCACTGAATTGGCCAATGTGATGGAAGAGGGGGTAAAACATTACCGTCTGCAGTTAAAAACTGCTGCAGCAGGGACTGCGCGTGATTATCTGGCGGGGCGCGGACTTGATGAGGCGGCGATAGACCGTTGGCACATTGGATTTGCGCCAGATCAGCGCCAAGGTGTTTTTCAACATTTGACTGGCAAAGGTATTGATCCAAGTCTGATCATTGATGCGGGACTCTGCGCCAAGCCTGATGATGGCGGCGCGCCATATGACCGGTTTCGCGGCCGCATTCTGTTCCCAATCCGTGATCCCCGTGGCCGTGCGATTGCCCTTGGTGGGCGGGCGATGGACCCCAATGCGCGCGCCAAGTATCTGAATTCGCCGGAAACCGAGCTTTTCGATAAAGGGCGCAGCCTGTTTAACTTTGCGCCTGCACGCGAGGCCTCTGGCAAGGGGCAACCGTTGATTGTGGCC
The DNA here is from genome assembly GCA_039942715.1 of Paracoccaceae bacterium. Classification (GTDB taxonomy): domain Bacteria; phylum Pseudomonadota; class Alphaproteobacteria; order Rhodobacterales; family Rhodobacteraceae; genus JABDJX01. The sequence goes on along the minus strand of JBDVBY010000006.1, from coordinate 83,083 downwards.
GAAGGGTACATGGACGTGATCGCACTGTCTGAGGCAGGTTTCGGGGCGACAGTTGCGCCTCTGGGCACCGCTGTGACCGAGGATCAGCTTCAACTGTTATGGCGCATCCATGACGAGCCGATCATCGCACTGGACGGTGACAAAGCAGGCATACGCGCGGCGATGCGAGTCATTGATCTGGCCTTGCCACTGTTGGAGGCAGGAAAGTCTTTGCGCTTTTGCATCATGCCAGAAGGCCTTGATCCGGATGACTTAATTCGTGCTGAAGGGGCAGGCGCGATGCAGCGCCAGTTAGAGGGTTCTGTGCCATTGGTCCAGCTTCTTTGGCGTCGCGAGACCGAGGGCAAAAACTTTGACAGCCCCGAGCGCAAAGCCGCTTTGGACCGCGAACTGCGCGAGGCAGTGAAAAAAGTGCGCGACCCGTCGCTGCGCCGCCATTACGGCGATGAAGTGAACCGTTTGCGCCGCGCTTTGTTTGACGGACAACGCCCTACGCGCAAAAACCAAGGCAATTTCCGCCCACGTGGACAGCAATTTGGCCGCTACACGCCACCTGCGACGCCCATGGTTGAAACCAAGGCCAGCGCCTTGGCAGCCGCGGGCGCGCCGTTTGAGGAGCAGCTGAAAGAGGCCGTGATCCTTGCAACGCTTGTTTCCCACCCGCAATTGGTGGCTGATTTCATCGCTGAGCTGGAAACGCTTGAGACCTCGCAAAGCGAACATGAGGCGGTGCGAGATGCTCTGATCCACTCGGAAGGGGCCGATCGCAAGGAAATAGAAAGAATTTGTGGGTCTGATGCCCTTGTAAAGCTGTTCCAACCGCGCCATGTGCGCATATCACCGGGCGTGCGCGAGGGCGCAAGTCCAGAGGTCGCGGCAATGTCTGTGGCCGAAGAGCTTGCCAAACTATCTGCCCGGCGCGGTGCGCGGCGCGAGATTGACGATGCAATGCGCGATCTGGATGGTTTGGTGGACGAGGGACTGACGTGGCGGCTTGGACAGGCGGCAGAGGCGCTGAACAGCACGGCACGTAACGAAGACGATGATACGGCGGAATATGATACCGGCCCAAATGGAGCGCGGTTGAAGCGGGACGAGAAAAGCGCGTTTGATGATTTGATCGGGCGCATTAAGTACTCCAAGAACGAAGGCGGCGCTGCGTAGCAGAAGTGCCGATTTCACTAAATATTTAGGCGCGTGGGTTGTGATTCTCTGATTCGCGCGAGATGATTCGGGTGATTCGAATCACGTGTTTCGGGAGCGGCGCATGGCAGCCAAAGATACAAACGAAGATCGCAAGCGCGACGGTCAGGACAACGACGGCGTCCTCGATATGAGCCAGACTGCGGTCAAAAAGATGATCGCCGATGCCCGCGAGAAGGGGTACATCACCTATGATCAGCTGAACCGCGTGCTTCCGCCCGATCAGGTGTCGTCCGAGCAAATCGAAGATGTGATGTCGATGCTGTCCGAAATGGGCATCAACATCATTGAAGACGAAGAAGGCGAAGATGAGGGTGAAACCTCGGGTTCGACCGAAGTTGTCGAGCAGTCTTCATCGCGCGAAGTGGCTGTCGCGGCTACCGAAACCGAAAAGCTTGATCGTACTGACGACCCTGTGCGGATGTATCTGCGCGAAATGGGCTCGGTCGAACTGCTGTCGCGCGAGGGCGAAATTGCCATCGCCAAGCGGATTGAGGCTGGCCGGAATACGATGATCTTGGGGCTGTGCGAAAGCCCGTTGACCTTCCAAGCAATCACCATCTGGCGTGACGAATTATTGAGCGAAGACATCCTGTTGCGCGATGTCATTGATCTTGAAACCACCTTTGGCAACACGATGGGCGAGGACGAAACTGTCACGCCGGTTGTCGCGCCTGCCGCCAACGCAGAAGCGCCCGCTAAGAAAGAGGGCGAGCAAGAGGTTGATGCGGACGGCAACCCAATCCAGTCCGACGATGATGAGGACGACGAGGATGAAGCCGCGAACATGTCGCTTGCCGCCATGGAAGCCGCTCTTAAGCCGCATGTTCTGGAAATTTTGGACCGCATTGCGGGGGATTACGCAAAACTTTCGGACATGCAGGACATGCGCATGTCAGCCACGCTGAACGAAGATGATAGCTTCAGCACAAAGGCCGAGAATAAGTACCAAAAACTGCGTCAGGAAATCGTTGATCTGGTCAACGAATTGCATCTGCACAACAACCGTATCGAAGCGCTGATTGACCAGCTTTACGGCATCAACCGTCGCATCATGGCGATCGATTCCAACATGGTGAAACTGGCCGACCAGGCTCGGATCAACCGCCGCGAATTCATCGAAGCATACCGCGGTCGCGAGCTTGATCCAGCGTGGCTGGACGAGATGAATGAGAAAACCGGGCGGGGTTGGACCACTTTGATGGAACGCTCGACCCCGAAAATCGAAGAGCTTCGCGGTGAGATGGCGCAAGTTGGCCAGTACGTTGGCGTCGATATTCCTGAATTCCGCCGCATCGTTCAGCAGGTGCAAAAGGGCGAAAAGGAAGCGCGTCAAGCCAAGAAAGAAATGGTCGAGGCGAACCTGCGTCTGGTGATTTCAATTGCTAAGAAATACACGAACCGTGGCCTGCAATTCCTTGATCTTATTCAAGAAGGTAACATTGGCCTGATGAAAGCGGTCGATAAGTTCGAATACCGTCGCGGGTACAAATTCTCCACCTACGCGACCTGGTGGATCCGTCAGGCGATAACACGTTCGATCGCCGACCAAGCCCGCACGATCCGTATTCCGGTGCACATGATCGAAACGATCAACAAGCTGGTGCGCACAGGACGTCAGATGCTTCACGAGATTGGCCGCGAGCCGACGCCCGAGGAATTGGCAGAAAAGCTGCAAATGCCTTTGGAAAAGGTCCGCAAGGTGATGAAGATCGCCAAGGAACCTATTTCGCTGGAAACGCCGATTGGCGACGAAGAAGACAGCCAGTTGGGCGATTTCATCGAAGACAAGAACGCCGTTCTGCCGCTTGATTCCGCGATCCAAGAGAACCTCAAAGAGACCACGACGCGCGTGTTGGCCTCGCTCACCCCGCGTGAAGAACGTGTGTTGCGGATGCGTTTTGGCATTGGGATGAATACCGACCACACGCTTGAAGAGGTCGGCCAGCAGTTTAGCGTGACGCGCGAGCGTATTCGTCAGATTGAAGCGAAAGCGCTGCGCAAGCTGAAGCACCCAAGTCGGAGCCGAAAGCTGCGGAGCTTCTTAGACCAATAAGCGCCAGCACTGATGCAAGACCCTGTTCCGCTGATCCTTCTGTGGTTCGTGGTGGCATCCCTTTTGTGCTTTGCGCTCATGTTTTGGGACAAACGTGCTGCCCAAGGTGACGGGTGGCGGGTTCCAGAACGCCGATTGCTGATGTGGGCTTTTTTGGGCGGTGGCGTTGGCGGCGTAATAGCGCAACGCCGGTTCCGTCACAAAACGCGCAAAGAGCCATTCCGCTCTTTGCTCAGGGCGTCGGTTGCGTTCAACGCGCTCACATTTGTCGCACTTCTTGTACCGTCTGGGCGCGCATGGGCGTGGACTCTGTTAGAGAGCTTTCTAAGCTTTTTCTAAGGACCCCGACGCTGGCCACACACAAAGCCAGAACGCCGGGGTCACCCACTCACTCGTTACATCGAAGGCACTTTTAAGAAGCGGCGATTTTGCCCTTCATACCGGGGTGGAAGGCGCAGAAGTAACCATAGTTGCCGGCTGCTTTGATCTCGACAACGCTGTCGTCGCCTTTGTTCAACCGGCCTGTATCGAAGGCGCCGTTGGTGGCGGTGGCGGTGTGGGGTGCACCGTCCATGTTGATGAACTGAACCTTGTCGCCTGCTTCCATTTTCAGCGAGGCGGGGGAAAACTTGTGACCTTTGATTTCAACAACGTGGACTTTGTGACCCCCGGCTGAGGCCATCTTGGCAGCCATTGGAACAGCCAAAGCTGTGAGACCAAGTTTCAGGAAGGTGCGGCGGTTTGCATTTTTCATCGGATTGTCCTTGCGTTTCTCTGTTCTGAACCACTGTGTTCAAAAGGGTTACGCGTCAGCTTTCGGGATTATTCACGCATTTCTTGTTTTTTTTTGGCGGCCCCGCAATCGCACATATTTTTGGCAATAAAGACTGGGCTTTGACACTGCCACGCCCAAGGGTAAACTCGCGCATAACTCCACAAAAAAGGTCTGCGTCATGTCTCTTCTTTCCAAGCTTTTCGGCGGCGGTGGCTCAAAACCCGAGGCCAAGCCCGAAGAATACGAAGGCTTTCACATCACCGCTCAACCGGTGGCCGAGGGGCCGCGCTATCGCATTGGCGCGTTGATCGAAAAAGAGGTGGAAGGCGAGATGAAAACGCACACCCTGATCCGCGCTGACACATTGGACGACTTGCAAAGCGCCAAAGACGCTTCTGTCGGCAAAGCCAAGCAGTTGATTGATCAGATGGGCGAGCGTTTGTTCAACGGCTAGCTGCGCAATTGTTCTGGCCGACGGCGTAAAACGCGTGCTACGCTTAGTTCATGGAACCTGTATCTCTTATATTTTACGCCGTTGTCTGCGGACTTCTGAGCCTTGTTGCGCCAAAGCTTGGTGCCATTATCCCCCGCTTTGCCATTGGCGCTGTTGTTGGTGCTGGCTCGGCGGCGGCCTTGCCAAGTGTTGTTGGTATGATGGGCTATTGACGCCCACGCAGAGCGACCCGCATCCATGACCCATTTTACGCTGACCGTCGCAACCAGCCGCGATGGCTTTATTTCGCGCTCTACGGATGAACCGCCGCAGGCTTGGGCGAGTGAGGAAGAACAGGCGCTATTCTTTCGAGATGTGAACGCTGCGGACTGGGCCGTTATGGGGCGCAACACGCATTTGGCCGCCGACAGGCCAGAGCGACGCCGCATCATTTTTTCCACGCAAATCAGCGGATGGCAGCGCCCGACGCAGCTTTGGGTCGATCCAAGTGACCTCACTCCGCCTGCGTTAAGCGGCTTGGTTGACGGTGTGCACGCCTGCGACAATGGTCTGATCCTTGGTGGCACCCGTGTGCATGACTGGTTCTTAAAGCACCGTGCGATTCACAAGGTACATCTGACAATCGAACCAGTCGCCTTTGGGGATGGCTTACCAGTTTTCACCACGCAAACCTCTGAAGACCCGGTCGAGATTTTCGAGACAGCAGGATTTCGTGTTCTGAGCGATGTGCCTTTGAACGCCGCGGGCACGCGGTACCTTGAACTTGTCCCGTCAGACTAAGCTGATCACAGTGCAGCACTCAGACGTGACTGGCAGCAAGCCGCCAAATTGGCCATGATGGGCTTGGTTGGGTCGCAGACCCTGCCTACATCTATATACATGAACCCAAGCGCATATGTCCGGAGCCCTAATATGAAGCACATTCTAGTTCTTGCCTTGCTGGTGGCGACACCTGCATCGGCCTTCGTGGCAAAGAACGGTTCGGTTGTACGCAGTACTGGCGGCAGCAGTTTTGAGGTGCCCTATCGTGGCCACTCTGGCGCGCGGCAATTCTGGTGCGCTGCAGGAGAATACGTGGTGCGCGAATTGGGCCAACCGGTCACGACCAAGATTTACCGTACATCCTCACCGCCACGACGTGCAGGAAACGGTATTAGCTTTAGCTTGTCGCCCGAGGGGGCAAAGCGGACGGGGCTATTGGTTTTGGGCAACCCGAAAGGCATCAGTGCGTCATTCGCACGTTCACTGTGCGACCTTGATAATATCAAAACGAATTAGGCCTGCGGCGGTTTGGCCTTTGTCAGATAGCCGTCCATCGCAGGTTTGTAGGCCGTAAGCTCGTCTTGCACAGCGTCAAAGTTGCGCAATCGCGCGTCATAGGCAGATACGGCTTCCGGCCACGTGACGTTTAGGTTCACGGCCTGCTCAAACGCTTTGATCCAAGCAAATGCCACCGCAAACCCACAATCGCACATCCATAACTGCTTTTGATCAAGCGTTTCATGCGAAAGCAGCAGGTCCAGCGAAGCAAGGCTCTTATTGATTGCAGCCCCGGTTTGGATGATGGCGTCAGTGTTCTGATTTTCATAGGCGACAAAGGGGTAGATCGTGCGAATGGCAGGTTCCAGCCGTGTGTCGTGCAGGCGGCCTTTTTCGCGGACCTTGGCGCGTAAGTGCAGGTCATGGGGCAGCATTGGCACATCGGGGAATGCCTCGTTCAGATATTCGGCAATTGCTTCGCTGTCTGCCAGCATAAAGCCGTTGTGAACCATTGCTGGCAGATTCCCCGAAGGCACAATCGCACGATATTCTTCCGATCCATACCCGCCCGGCGGCGGCAGTTCTTCGTAATCCAAACCTTTGTGGCGCAGCAGGATGCGTAGCTTGGCACAGTAAAGCGAGACGGGGTCGGAGTAGATCGTGATCATGAAGGTTCTCTGCGGGCCGTGAAATGAAAAGGGCCGGCGCTGTGGCCGACCCTTGGTGTTTGTTGTGCGATGGGCTTAGCCCGTTTCGCCGATCAGCTGCCACTTTTTGCCAAGCTCGTCGAAAAAGCCCTGCTCTTGTTTCAGCGTGATCCAGGTGTTCACATAGTTGATCCAAACCTGATCGCCCTGTGGCATCAACATCGCGATCGGTGTCGGCGAACGACCCTCTGGTACGGGTACGATCATCAGTTGGTCGTACTGCGCCACCAGCTTGTTGGCTTCAACGTTGGAGGTGATGTTCGCATCTGCGCGACCAGCCAGAACTTCTTGGAAGTCACGGGCAGGGGCTTCGACAATGCGGTGCTCGGCGTCTGGGAAGTACTGCTTCACCTGAGATTCCTGCGTCGTGCCCAGCGTGGCTGCGACAGAAACGTCAGGCTTGTTCAGATCATCCCAATCCGAAAAACGCTCCATGTTGGTCTTGAGCGTCAAAGGCACGGTGACCAGTGAAAAGTAGCTGTTGGAATAGCCCGCAGCTTTTGCGCGGCTTGGCGAAACAGAAGCGGAGCCGGTGATGTGGTACTGACCCGAGGTCACGCCGCTTACCAGCGTTTTCCAGTCGGTTGGTACGAATTCCACTTCGACACCCAGATCAGCGGCAAGCGCTGTCATCACGTCGATGTCGTAGCCTTCGTATTTGTTTGTCGCAACATCGCGCATCGTCATCGGGTTCCAGTCACCCGTTGTGCCGACTTTCAGAACGCCGTCTGAGAGGATGTCGTTAAGTGCGGATTGTGCCATTGCCTGCCCAGCGCCTAGCGCTAAAACGAGACTTGTGGCTGCAATTTTGAACAGTTTCATGGGTTTCCCTTTTGGTGCATTCGTTGTTAGCTAGTTTGCCAGACCAGTTTGGGAATGCAAAGTGCTCAGAAAATTTTGAGGACGCGTATTTTCTAACGAACGCGTGATCACAAGGATTTCTCAAACTGCGATGACCACAGACACACCCCTCATTACTTTGCGCAACGTTTCCAAGTATTTTGGAGAGTTTCAGGCATTGAAGGACGTTTCTTTAGACGTGCACCTTGGCGAGCGCGTGGTCGTTTGTGGCCCGTCGGGCTCGGGCAAATCGACGTTGATCCGCTGCATAAACAGGCTTGAAGCTCATGAAAGCGGCGACATTGTTGTCGATGGGATCACGCTGACGGGGACTGCTGAAAGCCTTGAGAAAATCCGCGGCATGGTTGGCATGGTGTTTCAGCAGTTCAATCTGTTTCCGCACCTGACGGTGATCGAAAATCTGACACTGGGACCAAAACGTGTGTTGGGGCTGTCTGAAGAGGATGCAGACGCGCGGGCGATGAAGTACCTTGAGCGCGTGCAAATCCCTGATCAGGCGCAGAAATATCCGCGCCAGCTATCAGGAGGTCAGCAACAGCGTGTGGCCATTGCGCGCAGCCTTTGCATGGAGCCGCGCATTCTGTTGTTTGACGAGCCGACTTCGGCGCTTGATCCCGAAATGATCGCCGAAGTGCTTGAGGTGATGACCGAGCTTGCCGAAAGCGGGATGACGATGATCGTGGTCACCCACGAAATGGGGTTCGCGCGTCGCGTGGCCGACAAGATGGTGTTCATGGACAAGGGCGAGATCGTCGAGGTTGGCCCACCTGAACAAGTGTTCACTGCGCCTAAATCAAAGCGTTTCGGCGCATTTATCAAACAAATCTTGAACCACTAGGGGGCGGTGATGAAACGGTTTCTTCTTCTCGTGCCCATGTTTCTTTTGCTGGCGGGCTGTTCGGACAACTGGGGTTGGTACGTTGTCGATCCCAGCACCACAAACGGGTTCAACAACCTTAAATTCATGCTGACGGGCGCCTATTATACTATTGCGCTTTCGGTCACTGCGATCCTGATCTCGGTTTTTGTCGGCCTGCTTGTCGCGCTGCCGGGTCTGTCATCGAACAAAGGCTGGCGCGCATTCAATCGCGTTTACGTCGAGATCGTGCGCGCAGTGCCGATCCTCGTTTTAATCCTTTGGGTCTATTACGGCCTGCCAACGCTTACTGGTCTGACACTCAGCGTGTTTTGGGCGGGGGTGTTGGCGCTGGCGCTTTCAGACAGTGCTTTTCAAGCCGAGATTTTCCGTGCAGGCATCCAGTCCATCGCCAAGGGGCAGTACGAGGCGGCGCAGTCCATCTCGCTGAATTACCGCGACACGATGCGCTATGTAATCCTGCCCCAAGCGATCCGCCGCATCCTACCAGCACTTGGCAACCAGTTGGTTTACATGTTGAAAATGTCATCGCTTGTGTCAGTGATCGGGATGCAAGAACTGACGCGGAAGGCAAACGAACTTGTCGTTTCAGAGTACCGACCTCTCGAAATCTACACGATCCTTGTGCTTGAGTACCTTGTGTTGATCTTGATCGTCTCGGCCGGTGTACGTTGGTTAGAGCGGCGAATGAAAGCGGCCGAAGAGTGAGTGTGGTCCAAGATGATCTGACCACCGGGCCAATGTCTGAGCATTTCAAGAACCTTGCGATCCCGGCGGCGTTCGGGATGCTTTTTTCAACGCTATACAACATCGTTGATGTCTATTGGGCCGGGCGGCTTTCAACGGATGCTCAAGCCGGTCTTGCCATTGGGTTTCAGGCGTTTTTCATTTTGATGGCAATTGGTTTTGGTCTTGGCTCGGCGATCAGCGCGCTTGTCAGCAACGCGAAGGGTCGCAAAGATAAAGCCGCCACGCGCACTTATATCGCTCAGGGGCTGAGTTACGGTGTGATCGTGACGCTGATCCTACTGGTCATCGGTACCTTCTCTGGGCCATGGTTGATCGCTCTTGTGTCTGAACCGGGCGGGTACCGCGATGCGGCGTTGGGTTATTTCCGCTGGCTGATCTTTGCGCTGCCGGGGTTCCTGCTGGCCTTTGGTGGCAACGGCATTTTGCAGGCGCATGGCGATACCAAGTCGATGCAGCGCGCAATGATGGTCGCGTTTTTCGTCAACATCTTCCTCAACCCTTTGCTGATGTTTGGCGTTCCCGGCATTTGGGGCGGCATGGGCTTTAACGGCATCGCTCTTGCGACGGTCATCAGCCAAACCGGGGCGATGGCGTTCATCGTCTCGCGCATCTTCAAACTTGAAGTGATGGAGGGCGTCAAACGTTCTGAATTCACGCCCGATTTGTCTGTGTTTCGCGAAATAACTGCACAATTGTTACCTGCCAGCGTGGCGATGATGGTGATGTTCATCTCGGGCTTTGTTGTGCAATACGCGCTCAAAGGTTTTGGCGGTGAGGCGATTGCGGCCTATGGCATCGCGCTTCGCATCGAACAGATATTGTTGCTACCCGTGCTGGGGATGACAGGCGCGCTATTGCCGATTGCAGGCCAGAATTTTGGTGCTGGTGACTACAATCGCGTCCGAGAAGCGCTGTTCTTTTGCTGGAAAACGGGGTTTGCGATGAGCTTGATAGCCGTGCCGATCTTATGGCTTGGCGGAGGTTTCGCGATGAGCTTGTTTACCGACGATGCCCGCGTGATCGAGGTGGGGCGCGCCTATCTGATTGTCGATGCGTTTTTGTTTGCGATCTATATGATGCTGTTTTCAATCAACTCGTTCCTTCAGGCGTTAAAACAGCCCATCTGGACGCTGTGGATCAGCATTTATCGCCAAGGCTTTGGCATCGCGTTCTTCATCTGGGTGTTTGTTGGACTTATCGGCTTTGATGTTTGGGGCGTTTGGTTCGGCATTGCAGCCGCCGTTACAACAGGCTGGATCGCGGCTTTGTTCATCCTAAATGCGATTGCGCGCAAACACATTGGCGGATTGCGTTTGGCCTCGCCAACACCCGCTTAAGGCGAACCCTTGCAGAACATCGCAGTCAACGCTCTCGCACGCCAACAATTGTTCAGAGGTTTCAATCCCTTCCAGGACAATGCCAGTGTTGTGCGCGCGCCCTATGGTGACCAATGCCTTTAGGGTCGTCATCGCGCTATGTGATGTCGCGATATCCTTTGTCAGGCGCTGATCGATCTTGATCTTGTCCGGCTTTATCGACAGCATGGACACGATCGACGCATGTCCCGAGCCAAAATCGTCAAGCTCAATCCCAAAACCCAATGCACGAAAACCTTCCAGTCGTTGCAGCATTGGGGCGTCAGGATTGTCCATGAATGCGGTTTCCAAAACTTCTATCGACAGTGCGTGATGTGGTTTGATTTGTTCAGTTATGCGCTCCATCAAGGATTTTTCAGCGAGCCGTTGCTGCGAGAAGTTGACCGAAACGCGCGGATAATAGAGCCCAGCTTCAGCCCATTTGTTTTGATCGGCCAAGACCTGCTGGAACATGAATTCGTCGATCTCCATCAAAAGCCCGGTTTGCTCTGCCAAAGGCAAAAAGTCCTCAGGAGACCACAGCTTTTCGTGGCTAAGGCGCAATCTAGCGAGCGCTTCTGCGCCGATAAGCTGATGTGTGGCCGCGTCGAATTGCGGCTGGTACCAGCATTCGATTTTGCCTTCCTTGATTGCGTCCGCCAAGTCCTGACGACGGCGTAACAGGCCATTGGCGCGTTCGCCGGCGCGCTCGGTATAGGCGCGAAACTGCGAGCGGCCTGCGTTTTTTTGGCTGCGTAAAGTGCGACGTCTGCATGGGCGTAGACGGTGTCTTTGTCTTGTCCTGAAGCGGCTCCAATGCTGACGCTGATCGGACACGCACTGCTTTCAAAGATATAGGGATGGCGAAACGCATTGAGGACGCGTTCGCCAAGCTCTTCTAAATGATCCTCAGAGGGGACGGGCGCGAATAGGACGGAAAACTCGTCGCCCCCAAGGCGACAGATCAACAATGCCTCGTCCAAGATTTGCTTAAGCGTTTCGGCGACATGAACCAGAACAGCGTCTCCCGCAGCATGCCCAAGCGAGTCGTTGATTTCTTTGAAATAGTCCAAGTCCATGTGCATGATGCACATTTCACCGTGCGCGCTAAGCGCCTCTGCGATCGTGTCGTCCATCAAACGCCGATTGGCTAGTCCGGTCAGCGCATCGTGCTGGCTTTCAAACTCAAGCTGCGCGCGCGCGTTTTCCAATTCTTGCGTGCGCAAGACGTCTTCGGTGACATCAATGTTGACGCCGATCAGTTTGGTTTCGGTTTCAGACAGGTCAATGTAACGCGCCATAGTTCTGAAATGGCGCACTTCGCCATCGGTTCTGATAATACGAAAATCGTACTTCACATCTGATTGCGTCAGCGCACATTCTTCAGTGTAGGCAATGGCTTCATCCGCATCATCGGGGTGAACAAAGCTTCCCCAATCGGTGTTCGAGCGAATGTTCTCTTCTGCAGGCAGGCCATACATGCTCAAAAGGCGATCGTCCCAAAAGACGCGCTCTGTGTTAAGATCAAACTCCCACGTGCCGATCCCCGAGGCATCAACGGCAAGTTCGATCTGGTTGTTCAGTTGAGCAAGTTTGCTTTCGTCGAGCTTGATTTCCGTGATGTCAGTATCGGTGCCCACGATCCGCTTTGCGCGCCCGTTTTGGGAAGTGTCAATCACTTGTGAGCGGCCGTAAATCCAAATCCACGCATTTGTTTGCAAATGCCGGCGACGGTATTGAATTTTGAATATTTTGGTATCGCCAGCCAATTGGCTTTCAAGAACAGTCCTAAGACGCTCGCGATCCTGGGGGTGCACATCTTGAAGCCAGTCAAGATCCAAGACGATGATCTCTTCATCAAGGCTTATGCCGCGCATCACGCGCCAGGCATCAGAGGCCGCAAAACGACCGCTCTTCACATCTAAGTCCCAAAACCCCTGATCGGCGTGTTCACGAAAGAAGTGGAGCAATTGGTCTTCAAGTTTCGGCGCTTCGCTTTGACACAAGATCAAGCGTTTGCCGCCAGTGTCGATGGTCTTGAAAACCGTGGTCGCACCGAGCGGAGTATCAAACGTTTCGCGCGGTTTTTTGCACCTAAAACTGTCCAGATGATGATCCGCAGCAGCACGTTCAGAGTGCGGAAGAACATCACGCAAATGCTCTCCGATCAGTGCTGTTCTTTCACGCAGACAGAATTTGGCGAAGGCGTCATTATGCGCAACGACAACGCCCTCATCGTCAGCAAGCGCAGACGGCACAGTCAACGCCGAGATGAGTTTTGACAAATCTCGCATCTAAAAGGGCTTATCTGTCCGCATAAACACCTGTTTTACCATCAAAGCACGCCCCTCAGCGCGCCTGATAATTCCTAAGGCAGACACGTTAAAAAAGACTTCATATTTAGGTATTTCTTGCAGGTCTTAACAAATGGTTAATTGGCAGTGCTGACGTTAACACTTCCTTCAGATGACAGCGCATGCATACTGCGATTGAAGATGCGAAAATCAGAGGGCGACATGGCAGACAAACTGGTCATTAAGAACATCGGCATGATCTTGTCGGGGAAGATTGAAGAGCCGATCTTTGAAGGCGACTGCCTCATTGCTGTAGATGGGAAAATTTCTGAATGGGGTTTTGCCAAAGATATGAACTGCGAAGGGGCCGAAACGGTTGTGGACGCGATGGGGGTCACACTGGCGCCCGGATTGATCGACAGCCATATTCACCCGGTTGTTGGCGATTACACACCGCGCCAGCAACAACTTCATTGGATTGACTCCACGCTCCACGGTGGTGTGACGACCCTGATTTCGGCGGGCGAAGTGCACATGCCCGGGCGTCCCAAAGATGTGGTGGGGCTCAAGGCGATGGCGATCGCGGCACAGCGTTGGTACGAGAATTTTCGCCCTTCGGGAGTGAAAGTGCACGCAGGCGCTCCTGTGATCGAGCACGGGCTGGAAGAGCATGACTTTAAAGAGTTGGCCGACGCGGGTGTGAAGTTGCTGGGTGAGGTTGGCTTGGGCACCGTCAAAGACGGAAAGACCGCTAATCAGATGGTCGGTTGGGCGCGCAAATACGGGATGCAAAGCACGATCCATACAGGGGGGCCGTCAATTCCCGGATCGGGTTTGATTGACGCAGATATGGTGCTTGAGACGGGAACAGACGTGGTCGGGCACATCAACGGTGGGCACTCCGCGTTGCCGGATGATCAGATTATTTGCCTTTGTGAGAATTGTACTGCCGCTTTGGAAATCGTGCACAACGGCAATGAGCGCGCGGCCTTACTGACGCTGAACACAGCGCGCGAATTGGGCAAGCTGGATCAGATCATTCTGGGCACCGACGGACCTGCGGGATCAGGGGTGCAACCTTTAGGGATTATGCGCATGGTGGCGATGCTATCCTCGCTTGGGGATGTGCCTGCTGAAACCGCGTTTTGCTTTGCCAACGGCAACACGGCGCGGCGGCGCGAGCTGGATACCGGGCTGATTGAGGCGGGTATGGCGGCGGATTTTGTGCTGATGGATCAGGCACAGCATGCGCCAGGAAAGACGCTTTTGGAGTCTGTTCAGCTTGGTAATTTGCCGGGTGTGGGGATGACGGTGATCGATGGGAAAGTGACGAGTTTGAGGTCGCGCAACACACCGCCTGCCAACAGGTTGCCTGAAGTGGTTTGATTTTGATTTCCCCTGCTGACGCGATGCGATCCGCTGGGAGTCAGGTCAGTTTTGCCAAAAGACTTAGGAATTTCCTTTGTTCAGCCTCGCTGAGAGGCGCGAGGGTGGATTTGGAGATCTGGCAGCCAACGTTTGTGAGCGTGCGGATGAGTTGATCCCCCGCAGGCGTCAGCGCGACGATGTTCAGGCGTTTGTCGTCTTTGCTTGGAGTGGTCTTCACCAGCCCTTTTTGGCGCAAGCGATCTACAACACCTTTTATGGTCGCGATGTCCATTGAGGCCCGCCGTCCTAATTGATTTTGCGCGCAAGGGCCTTGTTCGGCGAGGCGCGCGAGGGCGGCAAATTGTGTTGCTGTGAGGCCGTCGGGCATGTGTGCTTGAAACAAAGCTGTGTGGCGCTGGGTTGCGAGGCGCAACAGATAGCCGACCTGATCGTCAAGGCGGTAGGCGTCTTGGACGTCGGCGCTCATTTCAAACCGTCCTCACCTTTGGCGTCTTTCGCCTCAAGCCCGCCGACTCTTGGGAGGGGGCGGCCACTGTCGGTGACGGCGACAGCGACAAGGATTTCGTTCGCGCGCGGGGCATCGTTGAGGCGGACCTCGATACCATCAAAGTGGCTGCGCACGTAGGCGGCATCTTTGTGGCCCAAGGGGACATCCAGCACTTGGCCGGGGCTGCCCATTTTCTTGGAGGAAGGAACGAGCGCGGCACCTTTTTCAACCTCTTTGCGCAGTGGTGCGCCGAGTTTCGGGTGGAGGATTGCAGCGGCGTGTTCCAGTTCGCCGTTTTCCCCGACCATGGCGGATTTGCCGTAGCTTTCGGCCTCAACCGGAGCAATGCCAAGCGCTTTGACACAGCGTTCGCCCAAAAGCGCGCCAAGTTCCGCGCCGATGTCCATCAGTTCGCTGAGATCTTCTTGATAGCGGCCTGCAAATGGGTTTTCGATCACGGCGATAGCGACGGCCTTGCGTGTAGGAGGCGAGATGGTTTGGCCGATCTCGGTGTGGGTTTCCTCGACGTTCACAGCGATTTTGCGGATGTTGGCTTTCATGGTCATGTCCTCTCAAGGGCGCGTTTTGTGGTAGTAAATCCGTGGCCAAAAACGCGGACCTCGTCGCAAAGGAACAAGGCTGCGGCTTTGATGTGGCCGGATGCACGCAATGTGTTGGCGCAGACTAAACCGGATTGTAGCGCGCGGTTGGTCTCTTCAGGCGTCAGGGGCGCGACATGGGTAACCACGCGCGCCTCACCCAGGTCGCTTTCTGGAGCCAGCGCATTTGCGGGTGTGCGGGTGATGGCTGAGTGACCGGGTAGGTCGACGGCGTTGGCGATGAGTGTCGCGGCTACATCAGCTTGCGCAGCCGTTTCGGCAAGGACCGTGACGCTGTCAGCGATTCCAAGCGAGTGGCTGCGCCCGTGTCGCCCAGATGTGGCGATACCGCCAATGTAATCTTCGCTGTTGAGAGTGATGCGGCCCAGTTCCTTGCCAGCGTGGTTTTGTATTGCCGTCGTAAAGCCTTGGTTTTTCTCCATGTAAACAGCGATATCACCACCATTGTTCACGTAAGCGCGGTGTAAGGGGGCGGCGTTGATTATATAATCTAAAACCGTGTCAGCGACGCTTCCAGCAACCGCGGCCATTGGAGTGAGGAAGGTTTGTCTGTGAGGTCGACAGGCCGTGTGCATGCGCAGTGCAATAGCGCCCTTTGGTATGGGCGTGCCGGGCAGCATTTGGGTGCGCAACAATTCAAGTTCGCCAACTAGCTCGTCCAGAACAGTCTCGAACCGGGCGCGGGCAGCTTCAAAGGCGGCTGCGCGTGCGCCCTCGGCGCCGATGATCAAATCCATCGGACCATGCTGGAGATGCAGGCGATTGCCGGGAAGAAGAGCCGCCATTGGTCTCATCGTTTGGGCCAGCGGTAATTAGCGCTGCTCATTGGGCTTGGCTGGCCGGAAAGCGTAACTTTGCGCGCAGTACTCAATTGGAGGTCTTCGAGGCGTTTCACTTCGTTCACATAGCCGCCGAGCGCGCCGTAATCCTCCACGCGCATGGTGAATTCGATTGGGGCAACAAGAGCGGGAGTTGGTACGTAGCCAAAGGAACCTGCAGGCATATCAAGCACATCGGCCATGACTGTGATGCCGCCGCCGGGCCACACGTATGCCTGCGCGCCGCCGCAGGATACATACGCCAGCGAGTCTTTGACCGAGCGTGTTAGGCGCACGGGATTCTCTGTGACGCCTGCGCGCAGTGATCCGCCAGCGCCGCCCATGAAAAGGACTGAGCAGACCGATGGCTCACAGTTTTCGGCGATCAGATCGGCGCTGGCTTTGAGTTTTGGTGGGATAGGTGCGGGTTGCGGCTCTAGATTTTCGTCCAGCTCAAAAAACGCGAACTGCTCGCCCGTGGTCGACACCATCAACAGGTTGAGGCCAACGCGTGCGACTTTTGGGTCAAAGGGTTTGAGGATCGTCAGCGGGTCTTCAATATCTGTGCCACCCCAGCCTGTGCCCGGGTCTGCCACTTGGAAATAGCGCCCCGGTGTTGAGCGGCGGCCTTTAATCTTAAGACCTGTTGGCGGTATGTCGAGCTGTTTGCCTGCCTCGTGTTCTGACAGAACACCCGTGATGTGATCGTCAACGACAACTACGTCGTCGACTTGGCCAAGCCATTGTTTGGCGAACATGCCGATGGCTGCAGAACCACAGCCGACTCGCATTAGTTTTTCTTCCACGCCATTGATAATGGGTGCTTTTCCGGCCTGCACGACAACGGTGGTCTGGTGTTCGCCATCGCCGATCACCATCTCAACAGCCTCGCAATTGCACAGCTGCAAAAGCGCATCGCAGGTGACGCGTCCTTCTTTCTTCGAGCCGCCTGTCAGATGTTCAACACCGCCGAGCGACAGCATTTTTGAGCCATATTCCGACGTCATCACATGGCCAATCGGCTCACCTTCGACACACACAACATCGCGCTCGTGACCGATGTGGCGGTCGGTGTCGATCTTCACCTTTACGCCGCAGTAGGAGAATATCCCTTCGGTGACGACGGTGACCATATCGACGCCGTCGACCTCTTGGGCGACGATGAAGGGTGCTGGTTTATAGTCCGGGTAGGTGGTGCCTGCGCCGACTGCGGTGACAAAAGGGCGGCTGCCTTGAACAATGTCGCCGTCCCAGTCTTCGCCAGTCTTCAGGAAAGGCACCAGCGCCTGATCGGTGGTTTCAACGATCGTTAGCGCATCAAGACGCACCAGATCGCCGCCGTGGTTGGCATAACGATCACAGGCGCCGGATTTCCCGTCAGCAATGTAGCACATGACGGGGCAGGCATCGCAGCGGATTTTCTCTGGCTTTGTGTCGCCGTCAGCCATGCGTCTGCTCCCGAAGTTTGGCGCGGATGCGCGCGGGCGTGGCGGGCACCTCGGTCATACGCACGCCGGTTGCGTCTTTGATGGCGTTAAGGAGCGACGGCGCGGTGGGGATCAACACATGCTCGCCCAAACCTTTGGCGCCAAATGGGCCGTGGGCGTCGGGCTCTTCGATTATGATCGTCTCAATCGGGGGAATGTCGCCAATGGTGGGGATCAGGTAATCGTGCAGGTTTTCGGTGCGCCCGGGGATGTATTCCTCCATCAGCGCCATGCCGAGACCCTGTGCAATGCCTCCTTGTACCTGACCTTCGATCAGCATCGGATTGATTGCATGGCCCACATCGTGCGCTGCAATGAACTTGATCGGTTTGACGCTGCCAAGGTCGGTATCGACCTCGACCACAGCCAAGTGCGCGGCGTACCCGAACTGAGCATAAGGCGCGCCTTGGCCGTTCGCGTCTAGCGGTTCTGTGGGCGGGTCATAGGTCTCAACGGCGCGCAAAACATAGCCTTCGGCGTCGTTTTCCAAAGCAGTGAGGTCCACGCTATGGGTTGTCTCGCCATCGCGCACGATAAGGACGCCTGCACCTGCTTCGATAGTTGCGTCTTCGCCTGCATTAACCTGCGCCAAGATCTGCGCGCGCAACGCCTCACCCGCCAGTTTGGCCGCGTTGCCCGACACGAAAGTCTGGCGCGAGGCCGAGGTTTTCCCCGCATCTGGCGTTACATCCGTGTCGCCGCCGATCAGGTTCAGCGAAGTGGTCGGCACGCCCAAAGCCGAAGCGAAAATCTGAGCGATAACCGTGTTCGCGCCTTGGCCGATATCCATCGCGCCTTGGTGCAAGACGATCTGGCCGTCACAGCGCACGCCTGCTTTGATCGTCGAGGGGTTGGGGAGCGATGTGTTGCCGCAACCATACCAGCCGCCCGCAACGCCGACGCCGCGCTTGATGTGTGTGTCTTGGGCATTCACAACCAAGGCGGCCGCGCGCTCTGCCTCCCACGCGTCACGCAAAGCCTCAAAACAGGGTTTGATGCCAACGCCTTGTTCAAACACCTGTCCACAAACAGTGCAATCACCGTTTTCCAGCGCGTTATCGATCCGAAATTGCAATCGGTCGATGTTCAACTTGTCGGCTAACTCATCAAACAGGCTTTCCTGCGCAATCGCCGCCTGAGGCACACCAAAGCCGCGAAATGCGCCTGAGGGGGGACAGTGGGTGTGGATACCTTTAGCATCAGCGCGGTAATCGGCAATAGCGTAGGGGCCAGAGGCGTGCACGGGCACGCGGGTTGCTACAGTTGGCCCCCAGCTTGCGTAGGCGCCGGTGTTGAAGAAACCGTCAAAAACCATGCCGCACAGCTTGCCCGACTTGGTCGCGCCGATTTGCACGCTCATCTCGCCCGGGTGACGTTTGGTCGTGGATTGCATGGATTCCGTGCGCGAATAGTTGATCCGCACTGGCTTGCCTGTCTTTAGCGCGGCCATCGCCAGATAGGGCTGAACCGAGATATCCAGTTTCGAACCAAAGCCACCGCCGCAACCTGTTGGCACCACGCGGATCATGTCGCGTTCCATGCCAAGGATTTCTGCCAAGCTTTCAAGGTCCATCACAGGCGCTTGGGTGCAGGCGTGCACTTCGACGCGCCCCTCGACCACTTCGGCAAAGCCTGCTTCGGGTTCGATATAGGCGTGTTCAACAAAGCGTGTTGTATAGGTGCCGCTCACTGTCACGACTGCGGCCTTCAGCGCATCGTAAGGCTCGCCGCACGACACATACCCGCGGCACATAAGGTTGGCATCGCGGTTTGCGTGCAATTGCGCGCCGCCCTCCATAGCGTCGGTTATTGTCAAAGCGGCGGCGCGCTCCTCCCATGTGATCGGCAGATCGGCGTCGTTGATATTACGCACCGCGTCGGGTGTGCCTACCAGCGCTGCCACAGCTTCGCCGCGAAAACGCGCTTCGGTTTCGGCAAACACGGGTTGGTCGGCAAAGGCGGGGATCACGCCAAAGCAGTTCTTGCCTTGGATGTCTGCGGCAGTGAGCACCGCTTCAATGCCGGGTGTCTGTGTTGCCCAGCCCGTCAAATCACCGAGCGTGAAGCCAGCGCGGTGAAATGGCGAGCGGATAACGCGCACCACAAGTGTATCGGGAGGGGCGATATCATCTCCAAACGCCTCGGCTCCGCTGACTTTGTCTGCGCCATCGACTCGGTGGATGGCAGCGCCGGTGTGTCCAATCGGGTCTTGCGCTGCAATTTCTTCACCCGTCGCAATCACCGCCTCGATGATCTTGCGATATCCGGTGCAGCGGCACAAAACGCCTCCCAAAGCGTCCATTACTGACGTTTCATCGGGCTTGGGTGTTTCGCGCAGGAGGGCAACGGCAGAGACCATCATCCCCGGTGTGCAAATCCCGCATTGCGCAGCACCATGGGCTTCAAAGCTGGCCGCGAGCGTTTTGGTCAAATTGTCTTCGGTTAACCCGGCCAATGTCTCAACGACCCGTCCTTCGGCTTGCTGTGCAGGCATCAAACACGCGCAGACGATTTCACCGTCGACCATAACTGTGCAGGCCCCGCAATCGCCCGCATCGCAGCCAACTTTGACATCGCGCGCGCCTGCTTTTTCGCGCAGGAAAGAGGACAGACGTTCGCCGGCAAAGGCGGATGCACTGATTTCGCGGCCGTTCAGTGCGAAGGTGACGCGGTCAGTTGAAACGCGCTTATCCATCTGTTGCAGACCTTATGGCGCGGGCGATTTGGTGCGGGACAGCTTCAAGGCGATAGGCGTCATCAGCGCGCACATCGGTGATTGGGGAAAGGTCGCTTAAGTGCACTGAGGTCACCACCACGTCGCCCGGGCGCTTGCCGATCATCTCGGCCTCAAGCGCGCGCAATCGTTTGGCAACTGGCGCACAAGAGCCAACAGCAACACGGGCAACATTGATCAGGCCTTGATCGTCCAAACCGACAATCACCGCCGTCATGGTGATGGAGATCACCAAATACTTCCGCGCGCCCAGTTTTTCGAAAGCCGATGTTGTGTGCTTGGGCGGGCGCGGGATGTGCAGCGCTGCTAGCAGTTCGCCGGTTTCAAGAGCCGTTTGGCGCGGGCCCAAAATAAAGGCGTCCAACCCCATACGGCGCGTACCGGCGGCCGACGCCAATTCGACTTCGGCGTCCAATGACAAAAGTGGAGGTACGCCATCAGCGGCGGGGGAAGCATTGCACAGATTGCCGGCCACAGTGCCCGCGTTCTGGATTTGAATGCTGCCAACTTCGCGCGCAGCCGCTTTGAGTGCATCAAATGCAGACGGCAGATCGGCGCGGATTACATCGCTCCATGTCGCGGCGGCACCAATGCGGAGCCAGTCGTCTTGCCACGCAATACCACACAGTGCTGCGATGCGAGTGATGTCCAGAATAGGCTGGGTGATGGGATCGCGTCCACGCGCGGGGAAAAAATCCGTTCCGCCGGCCACGATCAAAGGGCTTTGCGCGCGCATCACATCAAGCGCGTCGTCCAAGTCTAGCGGGGCGAAATAGTCCGCGGCCACCCAAGTCTCCTATCGGAAAGGTCATTCGTGTACGAATGGTATGGGTGGACCGCAGTTTAAGTCAATCGTGCAAAAGGCACGCTACTGCGCCGCAGCGCCAGTCAGCTTGCCCAAAGCGCCGGTCATGGCGCCGCGGAAAGCGGCGTCATCGGCAATGTCCATGCCCTCAAACATCGAGTCCACGCTCTCATACGTCAGCATTGTCTGACCATCGACGTCATGCACCAGTACGCGCAACGGAAGAACAAGGCCTGCGCGGATGTCTTGCTGAAGTGCTGGTGTTCCCAACTTTGGATTGCCGAAGATCACCAGCTCAGCGTCCTGTAGTTCCATTTCGACGCTCATCGCACCTTTGGAGTGGGGGACGCGTGCAAAGACCTTAGCGCCTGCCTTTTCTACAGCTGCCGCCAACTTGTCAGCTGTTTCAGCAACTGTTCCGTTGGCTTTCACGTCAATATATTCGGCGAATGAAGCGGTCGCGCTTGCCATGGTCAAAAGTCCTGCAATTAGAATCGATTTCATGTCTTGGTTCTCCCCTTAAGGTTTTCCGTTCAACGATATTCTGGAAACCTCTCGGTCAGAACCGACAATTTCGTGATGGGCGAAGCCCCGCTATTGTTGCGGCGGCTGGTCCGGGTCTGCTTTGCCAACGCCTTTGAACACGGCCTTGAACGGCAAGGCCCAAACGATCCCAAGGACGATATAAATGATCAGCTCAATCAGGAACGGCGGTTGATCAAACAAGTTGATCACCGTGACTGCCGCAACAATATAAAGCGGCAGGCCGACCAGAAGGATCAGCAAGGACAGACGTCGGCGGGCTTTGTATGATAGGGCCATTAATCAGCAAACGGGTCCGTGACAAGGATGGTGTCCTCGCGTTCGGGACTAGTGGAAAGTAGGGCGACAGGGCAATTGATCAACTCTTCAATGCGGCGCACATACTTGATCGCCTCACCTGGAAGTTCGGCCCAAGAGCGCGCGCCCGCAGTGCTTTCGGACCAGCCGGGCATGGTTTCATAGATCGGTGTCACGCGCGCCTGTTGGTCTGCGGCTGTTGGCAGATAATCAAGGCGTTCGCCGTCAAGATCGTAGCCAACGCAAATTTTCAGCTCTTTAAACCCATCGAGCACGTCCAACTTTGTCAGCGAAATACCGTTCACGCCGGAAGTCGCGCAGGTCTGGCGCACCAGAACTGCATCAAACCAGCCGCAACGGCGTTTGCGCCCGGTGGTGGTGCCAAACTCGTGCCCACGCTCGCCGAGCATTTGTCCGTCGTCATCGAAAAGCTCGGTTGGGAACGGACCTTCGCCGACGCGCGTGGTGTAGGCTTTGACGATGCCAAGGACGAAATCAATCGAGCCGGGGCCAACGCCGGTGCCTGTTGCGGCCTGTCCTGAAACAACATTGGACGAGGTCACAAACGGGTAGGTGCCAAAATCAATGTCGAGGAGAACCCCTTGCGCACCTTCAAAGAGGATGCGCTTTCCTTGGGTTTTCTTTTCGTTCAGCACTTTCCAAACCGGGGCGGCGTATTCAAGAATGGCAGGAGCAATCTCGCGCAATGACGTCAAAAGCGCGTTGCGATCCACCGGCTCAAGTCCCAAACCACGGCGCAAGGCGTCATGGTGCACAAGTAAACGATCCACTCGTTTCTCCAGCGTCGCCGGATCCGCCAAATCAGCCACGCGCACAACGCGGCGGCCCACCTTATCCTCATAAGCGGGTCCAATGCCGCGCCCGGTGGTGCCAATCTTGGCAACCGAGTTTTGGTTCTCGCGCGCACGGTCCAACTCGCCGTGAAGCGGCAGAATAAGTGGTGTGTTTTCTGCAACCATCAGCGTTTCGGGCGTGATCTGCACACCCTGGGCACGGATCGTTTCTATTTCTTTGATCAAATGCCACGGATCAAGCACGACGCCGTTGCCGATGACACTTAACTTGCCGCCGCGCACCACGCCTGAGGGCAGGGCATGCAGCTTGTAAACCTCACCATCAATCACCAGCGTGTGGCCCGCGTTGTGGCCGCCTTGAAAGCGTGCGATCACATCCGCACGTTCGCTTAGCCAATCGACAATTTTGCCTTTGCCTTCGTCGCCCCACTGGGCGCCAACAACCACCACGTTCGCCATCTGAATCCCTTTGCCCCGCAGCCTTCAACCGTGGCGTCTATATCGGGCGATGCGCGGGCGCGAAAGTGCTGATTTCAAAGGGCGTGGTTCCGGGGCTGATCCACACGCTTTGAGACAGCTTTGTACGTGCTTGGGGAAAAGTAGCTAAAAATTGTTACACAGCGTATCTAACACGCGTTGGTTGTGTTAAATGGAGACCCTGTTTGCACGGAAAAGAATGTCCAATGCTGCACGACCGCAACCAAGGTGGCCTTAGAAAGCATGTGCGCAGCGCCTTGCAAGAAGACCACGCGCGCGTTGATGCTCAATTTGCCATCCTCGACATTCAGACCCGCACAGGTCTGGCGACATTTCTTCAAGCACATCGCGTGGCCTTTGATGCGCTTTTGATGTCAGGATGCCCTTTGGACGGGCGGATTAAAGAGGCGCACTTGTCCGACATTATCCGCGCGATCGACCTTGATCTAAAGGCTTTGCGCGTTCCGATCTTGCGCCTGTCGCAGCCCAAATATGCCTATGATGTTCTGGCAGTGGATCACATTGTGCTTGGATCACGGCTTGGCACAGCGGTTTTGCGTAGCAAATGGTTGATGTCGCAGGATCGCCAAGTGCGACAAGCACGGGCCTATTTCGCGCAACCGCACTACAAAGATGAGTGGCGCGGCCATTGCATGCATTTGTCCGGCATGGACGCAGGCGATGCTGCGGGTCAGCAGATGATCGAAGATGCGCGCAGACTTTTTGTGCTGTTTGAAAGCGCGCTGGATGTTTGCCGCTGACGGCACTGTTTTCACTTTAGATCATGACATCTTAGCACTAGTTGCACACCAAGGTGCGCCTTGTGCGTCGATTGCCTTGCCTGCAGAGCCTTGCGCAGTCTAGGAGAGGGCAATCGTTAATTAGTCCTTAGGAGCCCCTCATGGCCGAAATGCCCCAATTTCACGATCGTATGTTGTCCCTTGGTCTGGCGCGCGTCAGCGAAGCAGCTGCTTTGGCCTCTGCGCGCCTCATTGGCCGCGGAGATGAGAAAGCCGCGGATCAAGCCGCGGTGGACGCCATGCGAACGCAGCTAAATCAGCTTGAAATTCAAGGGGTTGTGGTCATCGGTGAAGGTGAGCGCGACGAAGCTCCCATGCTCTATATCGGCGAAGAGGTCGGCATGGGCAAAGGCCCCGAGGTCGACATTGCGCTTGACCCGCTTGAAGGGACGACGCTCACGGCCAAAGATATGCCAAACGCGCTGGCTGTAATCGCAATGGGCCCACGTGGTTCTATGCTGCACGCACCAGACACATATATGGACAAGCTGGCGATTGGCCCAGGTTTTCGCACCGGCGTTGTAACAATGGACATGAGCCCAGCAGAACGGGTCAATGCATTGGCTGCCGCCAAAGGATGCTCAACCGAAGATATCACCGTTTGTGTGTTGGAACGCCCGCGCCACGAAGACATGATTGCTGAATTGCGCACCACAGGTGCTGCGATCCGGTTGATCACAGATGGCGATGTGGCCGGTGTCATTCACTGCGCTGAACCTGTAACAGGCATCGATATGTACATGGGCTCCGGTGGGGCGCCCGAAGGCGTGCTGGCGGCAGCAGCGCTCAAATGTATGGGTGGTCAGATGTTTGGTAAGCTGTTGTTCCGCAATGAAGACGAAAAAGGCCGGGCGAAGAAGGCTGGCATCACCAATTTCGACCGCGTTTATACGCGTGACGACATGGTAACCAACGATGTGATCTTTGCGGCGACTGGCGTGACCGATGGCTCGATCTTACCCGGTATCAAACGCGAACCTGGGTTCCTGACAGCCGAAACCATTTTGATGCGCTCCAAAACCGGGTCCGTGCGCCGCATGAACTATCGCCACCCGATCGGCACCTAAGACCTTCTTTTTGGCAAAAATATCCTGGGGTGGTCTGGAGGGGTGAAACCCCTCCAGTGAGGCGATGCCGCAGGCAGCGCAATCAGCAATTGGGGATGTTGACCGCCAAACCGCCAAGTGCGGTTTCTTTGTACTTGGCGCTCATGTCTTCACCCGTTTGGCGCATCGTCTCTATCGCAGAATCCAGCGGCACGAAATGGGTGCCATCCCCACGTAACGCGAGCGACGCGGCAGAGACGGCCTTGATCGCACCAAGCCCATTGCGTTCGATACAGGGGACTTGCACCAGACCTTTCACCGGATCACAGGTCATGCCCAAATGGTGCTCTAAGGCGATTTCAGCAGCGTTTTCAACTTGCTCAGGCGTGCCGCCCAAAACCGCTGCCAAGCCCGCAGACGCCATTGCCGACGCAGAGCCCACTTCCGCCTGACAGCCACATTCGGCGCCCGAGATCGAGGCATTGAACTTCACAAGGCCACCAATCGCAGCAGCGGTGAGCAGAAAATCTGCCAGCTTGGACGGCGCTGCGTCCGGAACATGGTCTAGCCAATAGCGGATCGTGGCCGGGATCACGCCAGCTGCACCATTGGTGGGGGCGGTGACAACTTGCCCGCCGGCGGCATTTTCCTCGTTCACGGCCATGGCATAAACGCTGATCCAGTCGTTGATCACATGGGGTGCCGTGAGGTTTTGCCCGCGTTCAGCTTGCAGGGCACGCATGATCGAAGGCGCGCGACGCTTAACGTTCAACCCTCCGGGAAGCGTGCCGTCGATTTCTAAACCGCGCTCCATACAGGCGCGCATGACGTCCCAGATGCGGGCGATGCCTTTATCCAGAAGTTCAGCAGACATGCGCGTTAGTTCGTTTTCGCGCTTTAGCGCGGCAATACTCTTGGCCTGCGTTTTGCACATCTTCAGCATTTCATTGGCGGATTTGAAAGGATGTGGCACAGGCGCGCCGTCCTCACTGTCTTGCCCTTGGGCCAACTCATCGTCTGTCAAAACAAAGCCGCCACCGATGGAATAATAGACCTGCTGCAGGATCACGTCGCCTTGGGCGTCTTTTGCCAGCAAAATGAGCCCGTTGGCATGGCCCGGCAGAGCCTCGTCATAGTCAAATCGCAGATCAGCTTTGGGATCAAAGCGCAGAACGGGTAGCCCGTCGGGCGCGACCTGTTTTGACGCGTAGATTTCTGCCAGCACAAGTTCGGCCTGATCGGCGTCATAGGTTGCGGGCTTCAGGCCTGCCAATCCGAGGATGACCGCCCGGTCGGTTGCGTGTCCGACGCCGGTAAAGGCGAGGGAGCCATGCAGCGAAGCACCAAGCCCTGCGACAGAGAAGGGCGAAGCGCGCAACTGATCCAGAAAACGCTCAGCGGCCACCATCGGGCCCATGGTATGGGACGAAGAGGGGCCGATGCCGACCTTGAACATGTCAAAAACGCTTAGAAACATGGTCCCAGTCATGACCCAACCCGCGCGTAGTGTGCAAGCCTGCAAACGACATCGGCACGCCATTTCCCGCCCTTTGCCATAACTTGGCCGTATCCTGTGCTTAGCGAGTTGAAAAAGCGATGAGGTTTGGCACATGAGTGTGATCGAAGAAGTGGCCGATGGTCTGGCCAAACGAGCAAGTGAATATTTGCAACGCACCGGCGATGATACGGTTGAAAAGCGCATGGCTGAGGAGCTTGGGGCGTCGTCGCCGACATTGCAGGAAGCGTTCACTACAGCGATGCGAATGCGCAAGGCTGAGTTTAAGGGACACGCTTTGTTGGACAAATTCGAGTCCGGGGCGGATATTCCAAAGGCAGCAATTTCGTCAGCACCACAGGATTAACTACGTAAATTGCGCCGCGCTGTCGCGCGTCGCGGAAACGAGGGGCGTTGCCCCTCGCGCTCCCCAGAGTATTTCTAAATAGATGAAACGTTAAAAGAGCGCCTTGGCGCTCCAGACCAGTAAAACCCCGAGGGTGACCGCGGCGAGCCCGAAGGCGCGGCGTGTTTCGACTGGCATATCTGAGATGACTTTTATCAGCTCTTCCAGCCGGTTTGGCAGAAGGGCGAAGACCAGCCCTTCAAAAACAAGGACAAGGCCGATACCGAGGAGGACGAGTTCCAATGAGCCGTCCCCCTCGAATTTTTAGTTACTGCCAGCGCCCGAGCTGCTGAGGCCAGCACCGTCGAGGAACTCGAAGAATTCGCTGTCAGGTGTGATCACCAGTGTCGAGTTGTTGCCTTTTAGCGCATTTTCGTACGCTGTCAGCGAACGGTAGAAGCGGAAGAAATCTTCGTCCGCACCATACGCTTGTGCAAAGATATTGTTGCGTTCTGCGTCGGCTTCACCACGGGCGATCTCGGCGTCTTTGTTGGCCTCGGACACCAATTCGACCACGGTGCGATCCGCTTGTGCACGCACGCGTTGTGCGGCTTCTTCACCACGTGCACGTTCGTCTGTGGCTTCACGTTCACGCTCTGCGCGCATCCGCTCAAACGTCGCTGCAAGGTTTTGCTCGGGCAGGTTGGTTTGTTTCAGACGCACGTCGACCACATCAAGGCCAATTGCAGCGGCTTGGCTATCTGCGCGGACGCGAATGCGGTCCATCAATTCAGAGCGTTCCGAAGACAGGATCGTGTTTGATGTGACCCCTTCAGAACCCAGTGCCGCGCGAATTTCCGCAATCAAAATACGGTCAAGGCGATCTTCGGCCAATCGCGTGCCGCCGGGGCCAACGGCCTGACGAAAACGTTCGACATCAAAGATTCGATAGCGCGCGAAGGCATCGACAACCAAACGACGGTCATCAGAAGGGGTTACTTCGATCGCCTGCGTGTCAATTGACAGAATACGGTCATCATAGCGGACAACTTCCTGAATGAACGGGATTTTGAACGCGAGACCCGGTTCGTCTTTTACATCGCGAATCTGACCAAACTGAAGGACCAGAGCCTTTTCACGCTCGTCCACGATAAAGATCGACGACAATACGCCGACAACGCCGACTATGGCTGCGATCAGAAGTATGCTTCCAGAACGGATCATCTTAGTTTCCTCCCGCTGGCTGACGGCGCAACTCGTTCAAAGGCAGGTAAGGGACAACGCCTTGGCCGCCTTCGGCCCCTTCATCCAGAATAATCTTGTCAACGTCACCAAGAACCTTTTCCAACGTCTCGATATAAAGACGACGGCGTGTCACGTCGGGGGCCAATTGGTATTCACCCAGAACGGCGGTAAAGCGGCTGGCTTCACCTTCGGCCTCATTGACCACGCGAGCGCGGTAACCTTCGGCCTGTTCCAGCAACTGCGCGGCTTCACCACGTGCGCCCGCAAGGACACGGTTGGCATAGGCATCCGCTTGGCGTTCAAGACGGTCGCGTTCCTGCTCAGCAGCCTGCACGTCGCGGAAGGCGTCGATCACCTCGCGAGGCGGGTCGGCTTTGTTGAGGTTCACACGAATGATATTGATGCCCGCCTCATAGCTGTCGAGCGTAGTCTGCACCAGTTCCTGAGCCCGCTGGGCGACAACGCCGCGATCACGGTTGAGGAGGGGGGCCAATTCGCTGCCCGCCACAATTTCGCGCATCGCGGACTCAGCCACCGCGCGCACGGTGTCTTCGCCGTCGCGTAGGTTAAACAGGAATTTGGCCGGATCGTTGATGTTCCAAACCACCTGAAAGTCGATGTCGAGGATGTTTTCATCCGTCGTGAGCATCAGGCCATCGTCGCCATTGCGGCCAACACCAATATCAAGCGATTGTTCGCGCGTAACAGGAACGATCTCGTAGGTCGTGACTGGCCAAGGCGCAAAGTTCAGACCGGGATTTCCGATGGAGGAAAACTCCCCAAGGAAAAGCTCAACCGACTGTTCTTCGGGTCGCACTGTGTAAAACGAGGTGAACGCCCACAAACCAAGCGCGATAAGCGCGCCAAGGCCAAGGGTGCCTTTGGTCAGGCGCGGGCCATCGCCGCCGCCGTCAGGGCCATTTGGATTGCCGCCTCCGCGACCGCCCATCAGCACTTTCAGCTGCTCCTGACCTTTTTTCATGATCTCGTCGATTTCTGGGATCTGCGGTCCGTCTTGCCCGGTGGGTCTGCCAGGTCTGCGGTCATCATCGTTGCCGCCGCCATTGCCGCCGGAATTTCCGCCGCCCCAGGGTCCGCCATTATTGTTGGCCATAAGCAGGTCTCATCCTTTTTTGGTCCAAAATCATCTTTATTCGTCGTTGCCTTGCTAAGTGTAGCTTCAGGCGTTGTTTTTCAAGCCGTTCTTGTCGGCGTGTGCATTGTTACCAGTTCTTCAGATATCGTCGGGTGTACCGCGACCGTTTGGTCAAATTGCTCTTTGGTCAGGCCTGCTTTGACAGCAATACCAGCCATTTGAATAAGCTCACCTGCGCCATCCGCGACAATATGACAACCCAGAACTTTGCGGGTTTCTTGGGAAACGATCAGTTTCATCAACACTTTGTTGGGTCTGCCTGCAAAGGCGCTGCGCATTGGCCTAAACGAGGTCGAATAGACTTCGATCGGTTCCATTTTGCGCGCCATCTCTTCTGAAAACCCCACGGTGCCCAGCTCGGGTTGAGTGAAAACGGCTGAGGCGACCAGATCGTGATCAGGCGCTGTTGGGTTGTCTTTGAAGACGGTTTCAGTGAAGGCCATTCCTTCGCGGATTGCCACGGGGGTCAATTGGATGCGGTCGGTGACATCTCCGATGGCGTAAATTGAGGGCACAGCAGTTTGACTAAATGCATCGACCTCAATGGCTCCAAGGTTGAGTTTAACACCGACGTCTTCGAGCCCAACGCCATTTGTGTTGGGCGCGCGGCCTGTGGCAAACATCACCTTGTCAAATGTGCGATCCTTGCCGTTGGTGTCTTTGATGCGGATCGGTCCGTCGGGGGCGTCAACAGGGGCCATTTCGGTGATATTCATGCCCAACTCAAGGTTCACACCTTGTTCGACCATCATGTCAGAGACCAGAGTGCGCGCTTCGTCATCAAAGCCGCGCAAGATCTGGTCACCTCGGTAAAATTGTGTAACGTCGACGCCCAGACCGTTGAGAATACAGGCGAATTCAGAGGCGATATAACCGCCGCCAATAATCAAGATCGACCCGGGCAAGGTATCCATGTTGAAAATGTCGTCCGACACCATCGCAAGGTCTGCGTTGGGCATGTCGGGGCGTACGGGCCGCCCTCCGGTCGCGACAAGGATATGGCCTGCGGTGATCGTCTCGCCAGTAGACAGCTCGACGGTGTGCGCATCCTTTAGCGTCGCGTGAGCCGCGTATGTCGTGACATTGTTGTTGCTAAGAATGTTGCCATAAACACCTTCAAGGCGATCAAGTTCGGCGTGCAATTTGGTGCGGAAATCAATCCAGTTGAACGTACCCGCCGTGCCGCTCCAGCCGTATTGACGCGCGATTTCAACCTGCTCGCTAAACTCGGAAGCAAACACCATCAGCTTTTTGGGCACGCACCCCCGGATCACGCATGTGCCGCCCAAACGGCTTGATTCCGCGAGCGCCACTGTCGCGCCAGTCTGTGCGGCCGTGCGGGCTGCGCGCACACCTCCAGATCCGCCGCCAATTACGAAAAGATCAACGTCATATGCCATTAGTCTGCGATTTCCCGAAATACATTGTCAGATTGGCCGCCCATGATTGCGCTGGTCTCTGTTTCGCCTGAATTGATGTCACGCATTTCAACCGTTCCGTTGCCGTGGCCAGTGATGACCACATCGCAAATATCTATGAAGAGACCGTTTTCAACCACGCCCGGCACTTGATTAAGCACAAGTGCGAGCTGACGCGCATTGCCGATCCGCCCCAAATGCAGATCCAGCACGTGATTGCCCTCGTCAGTCACAAAAAGCTCTGAACCATTCATGCGAGGCGTGACGCGGTTTCCCATAACGTCAAGACCATCAAGCATCTCTTCTAATAGCATTTTTGTAGTCTGCATCCCAAAGCCCAGCACCTCGACTGGCAAAGGAAAAGCACCGAGTGTGTCGACCTTTTTGGTGATGTCGGCGATCACGATCATTTTGTCAGAGGCCGTCGCGACGACCTTTTCCTGCAGATGTGCACCGCCACCGCCCTTAATAAGGTTCAATTCGGTGTCATATTCATCGGCCCCGTCGATCGTCACATCAAGCCACTTTGCCTGATCCAAAGTTGCCACATTGATCCCGACTTCGCGGGCCAATTCCGCGGTGCGCTTGGACGTTGGAACACCAATGATATCAAGGCCTTCGTTGGCAACGCGTTCACCCAAAGATTTGACCAGAAACGCAGCAGTAGAACCTGTGCCAAGGCCCACTTTCATGCCTGTTTCCACCAATTCGCTGGCACGTTTGGCGGCAACAAACTTGGCAGTGTCGACAGGGGATAGGGTGTTGGTCATATGAATCTCCGCGCTTCTCTTGGCGCTTATAGGGAGATTGCGTGGCAAGGGCGAGGGGGCAGGCGCGTTTTGTGTTTACACCTGCGCGCGAAAAGGACGCCTTAGGACGGTCAGATACCTTGTTTTACTGGACTTTCGGCGTAGAAATCGTGTCGGGACAACGTCGCTGTAGACCTGCGCGATTCAATTCTCTAGCGTGATGCTAGGAGTAACCGCCACAATTGGCGTTCTGCTCATCCAAGCACCTTATACCAAGTGTAAATTTCCGAGTGCTCAAACGTTTATAAAAAACCAAAAAAATAGGGACGAAGTCATGAAATTAGTAGTTGGCCTTGATGGTCATGGTTCGGGCGATCAGGCCCTTGCCTTTGCCAAAGAGCTCGCGAGCAAGACGACAGACTGCGAATTGATCGTTGTTTATGTCATCGAATGGTCGCCATTTTCCTTCCAGACCGCAGAAGAAAACGCAGAACGGCACAAGCGGCGCGAAGAAGAAATCGCGATAGCTATGGAACGTGTGGTGAACCCGGCTGTGGCCTTATTGAGCGATGCGGGCTTGTCGGCGCGTGCGATTGTCAAACACGGAGACGTGGCTGACACTATTGATGCTATCGCGCACAAAGAGGGCGCGAGCCAAATCATCGTGGCCCGCAACAGCTCGGGCGGATTGACGTCGCGCCTGTTCGGCAGCTCAACCGCAAATCTTGTGATGAACGCCCGCGTTCCCGTCACCGTCGTGGCTTGAAGGATCAATTCAAATGAATAAGCTATTTTCCATATTCCTTGCGATCACGGGGTTCCTTGCCTTGGCAGTCCCTGCGCAAGCTCAAGACGCGGCGCAGTCGTTGGACGCCCGTGTGAATGAGGCTTTTGCCGCCTTTACCGGCCCTTTCGTCAGTTTCATCTTTGCCCCTATCCCGGGCACGTCGTTTCCGTGGATTGTGATGTGGCTGGTCATTGGTGCGACGGTTTTCACGATCTATTTCGCTGCCGTTCAGTTCCGGTTCTTTGGCCATGCGATCTCTTTGGTCAAAGGCGATTATTCTGACCCGGATGATGCGGGCGAAGTCAGTCACTTTCAGGCACTTGCCACCGCGCTTTCGGGCACTGTAGGTCTGGGCAACATTGCCGGTGTGGCTGTTGCCGTTGGTATCGGCGGCCCCGGTGCCACGTTCTGGATGATCCTTGCTGGTCTTTTGGGGATGGCTTCAAAGTTCACCGAATGTACGCTGGGTGTTAAGTACCGCAACGAGTACCCCGATGGGACCGTCTCTGGTGGTCCGATGTATTACATCTCGAAAGGCTTTGACGAACTTGGCCTACCGGGCGGTAAAATCCTTGCCGTAATGTTCTCGGTCTTCTGTATTCTTGGCGCTTTGGGTGGTGGGAACATGTTCCAAGCCAACCAAGCACATGCGCAGATCACCCAGATCACGGGTGACTTCCCAGGCTGGATCACAGGCCTTGTCTTTGCCGCTGTCGTCTTTGCTGTGATTGTGGGCGGGATCAAATCCATCGCTAAAGTGACCGAAAAGGTCGTTCCGTTCATGGGCATTATGTATGTGGGCGCAGCCCTAATCGTGTTGCTCGTCAACTACGACATGATCGGCTGGGCATTTGGCCAAATCTTCGCTGGCGCCTTTACCGGTCTTGGTGTTGCGGGCGGCTTTGTTGGTGCGTTGATCCAAGGCTTTAAGCGGGCCGCGTTCTCGAACGAGGCGGGTGTTGGTTCTGCGGCGATTGCGCACTCTGCGGTGAAAACCAAAGAGCCAATCACCGAAGGCTTTGTCTCATTGCTTGAGCCGCTGATTGATACGGTTGTGATTTGTACGATGACCGCTTTGGTGATCATCATTTCCCAGCAATTGCTCGTAGATGAAGCAACTGGCAACTACGTCCTTAACGAAGCGGGCTCTGCGATTGCGACTGTTGATGGCAACTCAGGCGTGGCTCTGACCTCGGCGGCCTTTGGCTCGGCGATCAGCTGGTTCCCGTTTGTGCTGGCGATTGCGGTGATTTTGTTTGCCTTTTCGACCATGATCTCTTGGTCCTACTACGGCCTTAAGGCGTGGACGTATTTGTTCGGCGAAGGCAAGACAACAGAGTTGGTTTTCAAGATCATCTTCTGCGTCTTCATCGTGATCGGCGCTGCGGCCAGTCTTGGACCGGTCATCGACTTCTCGGATGCGGCGATCTTTGCGATGGCTGTGGTGAATATCTTCTGCCTCTACTTCCTGATGAAAGTCGTGCGGACAGAGCTGAATTCTTACAGCGCACGCCTCAAAACAGGTGAAATCAAGAAGTTC
This sequence comes from Paracoccaceae bacterium, assembly GCA_039942715.1. Taxonomy (GTDB): domain Bacteria; phylum Pseudomonadota; class Alphaproteobacteria; order Rhodobacterales; family Rhodobacteraceae; genus JABDJX01. The sequence continues at coordinate 49,437 of JBDVBY010000006.1, read as the reverse complement.
ACCCACTAATCGCGACGAAAAATGAACCGAGAGGCTGCCTGTCATGGGCGGCCTCTTTTCGTTGGAGTTTCGGTTATTTACGAATTTTGCCGCAACGTTTTGTGCATCTTGGTCAGAACAATACGCTTTTTGGTCGAAATAGGTCTCGCCAGACCCCAAAAGCTTTGTTAGAGAGCGCGTCGGAATGCGGGTGTGGCGGAATTGGTAGACGCACCAGATTTAGGTTCTGGCGCCGCAAGGCGTGGGGGTTCAAGTCCCTTCACCCGCACCATAATTCTTTCGCCAGAAAGATCAGCGTCATCTGAACAAACAGAACTGAGCGGCAGCCGTATCATAGATGCGGCGAGAGCTTCCGACGGAAGAATTTCTCTCTGGGTGCACCAACACCGATATTTTTCCACATCTGTCAGCGACCGGATGCTGGCTGCTGCACTATTACCGGCTTGGCGTTTTTCGCATGCCGGGCGACGAGCTTTTTCTGCAAGTGCGCTGGCGGGATGAAGCAGGCGGGTTTGGGCGTATATGCACTCTGCGCGATATGCGGGAAAAGCGTTTCGATCTCGGCGCGGGCCTTAGGAGAGACTGTTTTCAGCGCTTCGGGGCCGGTGAACAGGCTTTCTGACGGAGCGCCCTCGGCCAGAATTACTTCGTGGGCTTCAAAGAGCAGGTGGTAGTAAGAGACTGTGTCCTGCGTTTCATCAACAAAAATGCCGGGCAGGGCGGTGAGCCGGATGGCAGAGACTAGCACATCGGTCTGGCCAAACATGCGCTCTGCGATCTTTGAAGACACCATCATGCGGTGCTGTCGCGAGACCAATAGATCGCGCTGCGGCAGATCGTTACCAAGCGCGCCTGCTATGATCCGCACTGGGTAAAGCGTTGGTTTGGCGTCCAACGCGGGACGGTTCAGCGTGGTGTGAAACACACGGGCGAGGCGCGCAAAACTGCCATTGCTGCGCTGGATAAGATCACCAGCATTCAACGTTTCAACGCGCTTTGGTCCGGACACCGTTTGAATTTTCGTGCCGTTGCAAAAACACAGTGGAACGATGTCGGCTTCGTCAATGGCGTTAGGGCCGCCATTTGTAGGGCCTTCTGCGGCACTGATGATACTGAGCGACACACCGCTGGGCGGAACCACGTCGACAAAAGCCAGCGCTTCGATCGTGCCGTAAGATGGGCTGGTGCTGGTTATATTAACGGCCAGCACAGTGTATTCCAGCCCGGTGGCATCGTCGCGCAACACGAACTGATATTCGGCTTCGATCCCAGTGTTGTCAGCGTAGGAAACACCGTCAAGCAATTGTGCGCCATTTAGGGATTGACCGTTGTCGTTGTCGGCAAAGTTCGTTTCAGTGCCACTATCTGAAATCAAAATCTCTGTGAAATTCGTGGTGTTGATCGTCAGCGATTCGCCAACAAGGTGGCTGCCGTCGCCTTGGGTGACGCCGTCCAAAATGGTGCCGTTGGTCAGAGAAATATTGGACTCGCCAAGGACGAATATCGAGTAGTCGGCCATTTACGCCCTCAGACATCCTTTTAAGACCCCGTCAAATGTTAACACAAAATGTACCGATTCTGAAAATCTGCCGCTTGAGTGCCGTCAAAGCCCTTAGAAACAGGGTATTTGACCAAGCAGAAGAAAAGCGTCAAGTTGCGCGTCGACTTGAGAAAAGGGTTAGCAGGGCATGAAATCGCAGACGCGCGCGGTTGTCATTGGGGGCGGGATCGCCGGGTGTTCGACGCTGTATCATCTGACCCAAGAGGGGTGGTCGGATGTGGTGTTGGTTGAACGCGATGAACTGACCAGCGGGACCACTTGGCACTCGGCAGCTCAAGTAACCAACTTTGGGATGACCCAGACGATGGTGGGCCTCAAATCGCATTCGATTGCGCTTTACAAAAAGCTTCGTGACGATCCTGAATATCCTGTGGGGTATCACCACGGCGATGGCGGTATTCGTTTGGCCAATACCGAAGCGCAGATGGACGGCTATCGTCATTTTGCCTCTATGGCACGCGGCATGGGTGTTGAATACGAGGTGCTTGATGCTGAGGAATGCGCGCGCCGGCATCCGCTGATTTCGACCGACAACCTGCTTGGCGGGCTTTGGGACGGCGAAGACGGTGACATTGATCCTGCGCAGCTGTGTCAGGCGCTGGCCTTTCACGCGCGCAAAGCAGGTGCCGAGGTTTATCGCAACACCGGCGTGACCGGGCTGACGCAACACAAAGACCACAGCTGGACTGTTCACACGACCAAGGGCGATATTGATTGCGAAGTCGTGGTGAATGCCGGTGGTTACCGGGTGAACGAGGTCGGCGCGATGATGGGCGTCGAGCACCCCGTTGCCTCGATGGAGCACCAGTATTTCGTCACCGAAGACATCCCCGCGATTGCTGAAGCCGGGCACCGGATGCCGCTTTTGCGCTGCCCGATCAGTGATTATTATTCACGGCAGGAAAAGAACGGGTTGCTTGTCGGCTTTTATGAGCAGGACTGTAAGACTTGGGGGCTGGACGGGATCAGCCCGGAGTTTTCCAATGATCTTTGCCCTGATGATCTGGACCGTGTCATGGATGTGCTGGAAGGTGCGTTCGAGCGGATGCCGGTTCTGGCCGAGGCGGGGATCAAGCGGATTGTGAACGGGCCGATCACGTACACGATTGATGGCGCACCCTTGGTGGGGCCAATTCCGGGCAAGCGGAATGCATTTTGTATCATCGGCTTGCGCGCGGGTCTGGGCGAGGGCGGCGGGCATGGCTGGCTTTTGGCGCAGCAGATTGTGCACGGCGAGGCTGAGTATGACACCTGGGTTATTGATCCACGCCGCTTTACCGGACATGGCAACGTTGAACTGACCGCTTTGAAGGCGATTGAGGACTATCAAAACGAGTTCCGCTTTCATTTTCCGCACGAGCATCGCCCGGCTGGGCGGGGTGCCAAGACAACACCTTTGACTCCGGTTTTCGAAGCACTGGGGGCTGAGTTCACTGTAGTGAATGGCTGGGAGCGGGTGGATTACATAAAGCCATCGCCTGAGTTCACCGAAACGCATAGTTTCCGTTTCAATGAGGCGTTTGATGTGGTGGCGCGCGATGTTGCGGCTGTGCAGTCGGGATGTGGGATTGCTGAGGTCAACGGGTTCAACCGGTTTGAACTGACTGGTGCGGATACGCATAGCTTTCTGGATCGCATGATCTGTGGGCGTGTTACGAAGACAGCAGGGCGCGTTGGGCTTGGGTATTTGCTCAATCACCAAGGGCGCGTGAAAGCCGAAGCGACGATCGCGAATCTGCCCGATGGGCGCGTTTGGTATGGCTCGGCTGCGGCGTCAGAGTTCCACGATATGGACTGGTTGCAGGCGCATCTTGGCGCGGATGAAGATGTGTCGATCAAATCTCTCACCAATGAGTGGACGATCCTTGTTTTGGCCGGGCCAAGGTCGCGCGATGTTTTGAATGCGGCAAGTCGTGGGGATTGGTCGAAGGAGGCTTTCCCGTGGCTCAGCGTGCGCGAATGCACCATCGGTATCGCGCCCGCCGTTGTCATGGCTGTGAGTTTCTCTGGCGAGCTGGCCTATGAAATCCACGTGCCTAGTCATCAGCTTTATGCCGCGTGGCTTGCGTTGCAAGACGCGGGTGAGGCGCACGGTCTGCATATATTTGGCGCGCGCGCGATTGATGCGATGCGTATTGAGATGGGCTATCTACACTGGAAGGCCGACATCCTGACCGAATTTGATCCGTTTGAAACAGGTCTTGATCGGTTCTTAAAGCTGGACAAGGGCGACTTTGTTGGGCGCGACGCTTTGGTGAAATTGCAAGAGGCCGGGCCGCAGCGACAGCTTGTGACCTTACGTGTGGAAAGTAACTTTGCACCTGCGCATCCCGGTGCTTCTGTGATGCAAGGGGATGCCGTGATCGGCACCGTGACGTCGGGCGATTACGGCCACCGCGTTGGGATGAACCTTGCCTATGCCTTTGTGACGCCGGAACTGGCCAAGATTGGCACGCGTTCAGAGATCGACATCATCGGCACGCGCGTTGCTGCTGAAGTGATCGCATCCGGCCCATACGAAGGACGAATGCGCTCTTAGATTTAGAGGCCCAATTCGCGCAGCTTGGCTGTTTGGCGATCGGCAAGCGTGTCGACCTCTTTGATGCTGGCGGCTGAAAGTGCGCCACCGGGTTTGCGAACGGTCGGGTGCGCGATCACGCCGGTTTTGGTCAACGTGTGTTTGCGGATGGCCAACCCTTGGCCGGGCTGAGACTCATAGCGCACCATTGGCATGTACGCATCAAAGATATCGCGGGCGCGGCTCTCATCGCCTGCGTTGTAGGCCGCGACAACCTGCGCCATCATCTCAGGATAACCAAAGCCCGTCATCGCGCCATCTGCGCCGCGCAACATCTCTTCAAGCAGGAACATCCCACCATTGCCGCAAAGGATCGAAATACGCCGCGCGCCCTCATCCGAGGCTTTGCGCAGGGTGCTGATTTTGTCGAGGCCGGGCCAGTCTTCGTGCTTCAGCATCACGCAGGTCGGCAAGTCTTCGACGATTTTCAAGATCACCGAGGGGCTGATCACGACGTTGGTGACAAGTGGGAAATCCTGCAAAACAAAGGGCGCATCGCCAAGGGTTTCGGCGGTATTGTGATAGTAATTCACGATCTGCGCGTCGGTTTTCAAGCTGCTCGGAGGGGCGACCATCACGCCAGCCGCGCCTGCGTCCATCGATCCTTTGGAAAGGGCGTCCATCGCCGCAAAACCGGGAGAAGAAACGCCAACGATGATCGGCAGGTCAGTGCGGGCCACGACGCGATTGACCACAGTCATCGATTCCTCGGCTGAAAGCTTGCCCGCTTCGCCCATGATCCCAAGGATCGTCAGGCCCGTTGCCCCGCGCTCGACATACGCATCGACCATCGTGTCGATGCTGCTTAGATCAAGCGCGCCATCGGGCAAGAACGGTGTGACGGCGATGGTAAAGACGCCAGCGGCGGTTTCATCAAGCATTGGAAACTCTCTTATTTTGGTTTGTGAATTAGGTTTAGCGCAATCTGGCCCAGTGCCAAGGCCGTCGCGGCCTGGCAAGGCTCGACCACGGGCAGACCGGTCGTGTTTTCAAGAGTGTCGCGGTAGTGCGCCATGCCCGCACACCCCATGATCAAAACGTTTGCGCCGTCTTCATCGCGCAGCCGTTTGCCGGTGGCGATCATCGCGTTCAGGCTCTTATCTGGGTCGGCCAAATCTGTGACGCCAAGCCCAAGTGCGCGATCCCCTGCAAGCCGATCAAGTACGCCCATGGCTCCAAAGGCGCGCAAGTGGCGCGGGATTGAAGCGGGCAGGATCGCGATGACGCCAAAACGCTGGCCAAGGGTGAGGGCCGTTGTAACGGCAGCCTCTTGGATGCCAACAACAGGCAGGGCGGTTTGATCGCGCAAAGCATGCAGCCCCGGATCGCCGAAACAGGCGATGACGTATCCACTGGCCTCGCTTTGCGCGGCGGCCAGTTTGAGCATCGGCGCAATTGTGAGGTCTGCTTGTTTCTGGGACTCGATACCGGGCGGTCCTTCGGCCAAGGTGAGGCAGCGGATCGGCGTTCCAAAGCGGCGCAAAGGGTCGACAGCCGCATCAATCCCGTCGGTGACGGTTTGCGAGGAGTTGGGGTTGATAATGATCAGCGTCATGGATTTGGCTTTGTTGCGAGGTCAGGTCGGTTGATCCAACGACCGTTGCCCGGTGTGCCGTAAAAGGTGCCATCCTTGGCAATTGTCTGCCCGCGCAGCAAAACGTGGTCAGGCCAGCCAGTGATTGTGCGCCCTTCCCACGGGTTATAGCCGACGTTGTCGTGCAGGTCGTTTGCGCCGTATGTCACTTCTTTGTGCGGATCCCACAGGACGATATCGGCGTCCATGCCCGGCGTAAGTGCGCCTTTGTTTGGCAGGCCGTAGGTGTTCGCAGGTTGCGTTGCGGTGATTTGGGCGAATGCGTCGGCACCGCCACGCCCTTGGTTGACCATGGCGTCGAACAAGAGCGGAAGGCGCGTTTCTAAGCCGGGCAGGCCGTTGGCGATTTGATGGAAGCCCGGCGACGCACCTGCGGAGAGTTTGCCAGTTTCGTCAAAGCGATAAGGGGCGTGATCGGAGGAGACGAGGTCCAGCGTTTTGTCACTCAATGCAGCCCAAAGCGCCTCTTGATCCGCTGTTTCGCGCTGGGGTGGGGAACACATCCATTTCGCACCTTCGATCCCCGGTTTGTCCAACACGTCTTCGGTCATGAACAGGTAATGCGGGCAGGTTTCGGCCCATACCGGCGCGCCGCGCGCGCGTGCGGCTTTGACCGCTGCGGCACCTTCGGTTGTTGAGACGTGGAAAATCATAACAGGTTGATTCAAATGCTCGGCAAAGCGGCACATCCGCTCAATCGCTTCAATCTCGGCCATGCGCGGGTGCGATTTGGCGTGATCGCGCGGCGCAAGCTGGCCGTCGGCAATGAGCTGCGCTTTGGCTTGGGCGATGATCGCGTCGTTTTCGGCATGGACACAGACAAGAGCGCCGCTTTTCTTGGCCGCGGACATAACTTGCAAGATTTGCGCGTCGCTTAGCTGGATGTTGTAGGTGGTGAACACCTTGAGCGAGCGGTGACCGTCAGCGATGAGCCTGGCCAGATCATCATCAAAGCCCGCGACCTCGGTATCGGTGATGGTGATGTGGAAGGCGTGGTCAATCATCGCGCCGCGTTTTGCTCGCGCGGTGTAGTCGGCAACGGTGTCCGCCAATGTTTGGCCCGCGGTTTGGGCGGCGAAAGAAATGACGCTGGTGGTGCCACCCATCGCGGCGGATTTCGTTGCCGTTTCAAAGGTATCAGCGTTCCAAACGCCCATGCCGGACATTTGTTCAATATGCGCGTGCGTGTCGACACCGCCGGGCAGGGCCAGCTTGCCTGCTGCTTGAATTTCAATGTCTGCTGCGGGTGCGGGTACGCCGACGGACAGAATCTTGCCGCCTGCAATGGCCAGATCGCCGCTGACAATTCCGGTTGGCGTGACGATCTGTGCGCCGCGTATCACCGTATCTGGTTTGGAAAGTGTCATGGGCCCCCATCGCGCAAGTTTCCTGATGCGCAGCATGACGCGTTTAGCGGATCATGCAATGGGGATGCTGGGTCGGAAGGAGAGTTAGGCAGAGGCCACTTGGCCTTTACCGAGTGTCAACGAGAACGCTTTAGTAGCCTTTGCCAACGCGATCTTGCGTGGCAGTGCGTTGCGGTTTCAAATCCCCGCAATGCGCGATCAGAGTTGTCCGCTTAATGTGGATGAACAATGTCATCGACTTTGGCGTCGCCGCCTCTGGCGTCTCTGTTTCGACTTTCTTAAATGCAACAACGTTACTCACTGCCTCACTCCTCTCGCGTTCTAAGAACACACAACCACCACTTTGTGACCGAGTATGGGCACAAAGAGGGTATCATTTCGGTTAATGTTTCCAAAAATCACCGAGCGCTTTACGGCAAAATAAGCAACCATACCCAAACAGTGACAAGACAAGAGGCTGTTGCGAGCAACACAGACGAGGCCGCAACGCGTTTGGCCGAGCCGTAAATATTGGCGAAAATATAAGCGTTTACGCCTGGAGCCATGGCAGCAGTAAGCACCACAGAGCGCATCGCATCGCGGTCCAGATCAAGCGCGGTGCCGGTAGAAAAAGAAATGATCGGATGAATAATAAGAGAGAAGGCGACGACCATCAAAATCGTCTTTATGTCACCTTCTGGGCGGTATTGTACAAGAATCCCACCCAATCCGAAAAGGGCGGCAGGCAGCGCGGCGCGCGCCAAAAGATCGATTGCCTGGGTCAGTGCGCCGGGCAGGGGCAAGCCGATCAGATTGACGAAAAGTCCAAGTGCGATGCCGATGATCAATGCGTTGTGGAACATCGCCGAGATGACTTTGCGCACGGTGGTGAGGATCCCTTGACCTGTGCTGCGGGCGATTTCCATCGTTGTAATGCCAAGCAGGTAGCAAAACGGCGTGTGCATGGCGAGGATTGCGTAGTTCCCCGCAAGCGCGTCCGCTCCATAGGCGCGTTCGGTGATTGGAAGGCCAAGCAGGACAGAATTTGAGAACAGACAGCAAAAGCCGATAGCGATGGCGTCTGACCAGTTTCGTTTAAAGAAAAGCCGTGCGCCGGCGATGCCGAGGAAAAAACAGGACGTCGCCCCAATGTAGAATGAAAACAACAGATCGACGCGAAACCCGGCTGAGAGATCAAGATTTGACAGCGCGCTGAAGAGCAAGCACGGGATTGCCACGCCTTGGGTGAATTTCATCAATGCTTCGACGGTGGCTTCAGACGTGTAGTCTTTCCAAACCGCCAAATAACCCGCGCCAATGACCAGAAAGACCGGGATGATGACGTCGAGGAGCGCTTGCATTGGGCTTAATCCGGCAACGTCAGGCGCATGCCGTCATAGGCTGGTTCGACATGCTTAGGCGTTTCGGCGCGCAACGTCTCGTAGTCCAGGTCAATGTGCATGTTGGTCAAAACTGCGTGCTTTGGGGCTAGCGTTTCGATCCATTCCAGCGCGCGATCAAGGTGTGCGTGGGTTGGGTGTGGTGCACGGCGCAGGGCGTCGACGACCCAGATGTCCAGATCTTTGAGGAGTGGCCAAGCATCGTCGTAAATTTCCGCAACATCAGGGAGATAGGCTAGTCCTTTGATGCGAAAACCAAGCGAGTCAATGGCACCGTGACCGACCTTGAACGGGATGAAGGTGATCGCTCCACCTGCGCCAGTGATTGTCACATCACCGTCAATTGTGTGCATGTCGAGGATCGGTGGATAGGGCGAGCCTTCTGGTTGGGTGAAGGCATAGCCAAAGCTGCCGTAAAGGCGTTCTTGTGTGGCACCATCGGCCCAGACATCCAAGCGTTCTTTGCGGTTGAAAACGATCTGGCGGAGATCATCAATGCCGTGCACGTGATCGGCGTGACCGTGGGTGAACAAGACCGCATCAAGGTGGCCGATGCCCGCGTCGAGAAGTTGTTCGCGCATATCGGGCGAGCTGTCGATCAAGACGGTTGTGGTGCCTGCATCCGTGATGCGCTCGACCAGCATAGAACAGCGCCGACGGCGGTTTTTGGCGTTAGTCGGATCGCAATCGCCCCACAGTCCGCCAAGACGCGGCACTCCGCCAGAAGAGCCGCAGCCAAGGATGGTGAACCTTAGCTCTGCCATGCGGCGGCCTTCGCAAAAAGTGTGTTGAAGTTGGCCTCGGTTTGGGCGGCGAAATCTGCATAATCGAGGCCGAAAACCTCTGCGCCGACTTTGGCTGTGTCGGCGACGTAAGACGGCTCGTTGCGTTTGCCGCGATTGGGCGGCGGGGCGAGATAGGGGCTGTCGGTTTCGACAAGCACGCGGTTGATCGGCGCACGCGCGAAGATATCGCGGACCTCTTGGCTTTTGGGAAAGGCTGCGATGCCGGACATCGAGAGATAAAACCCGAGGTCCAGGGCAGCTTCGGCGAGTGCGGGGCCGGAAGAAAAGCAGTGCATGACGCAAGAATAGGCACCTGCCTTGTGTTCCTCTGTCAGAATGCGCGCCATATCGTCATCCGCGTCACGCGCATGGATGATCAGCGGCAGGGCAGTTTGGCGGGCCGCTTCGATGTGAATGCGCAAGCTTTCTTGTTGAGCGTCTTTGCTCTCGGCTGTGTAGTGATAATCAAGACCGGTTTCGCCTATACCGACGAACTTTGGATGTTGGGCCAGCGCGATCAGGTCTTCAAGCGCGGCCATTGGTTCATCTGCGACCGACATTGGGTGCGTACCAGCGGCGTAGAAGATGGGCGCATTGGCTTCGGCGATGGCGCGCACCTGCGGTTCGCTGCGCAGCTTAGTGCAGATTGTAACCATGCGATGCACGCCGCGCTCGGCTGCGCGCGCGATCAGATCAGGCAGTTCGCCGTCAAATTGCGGGAAGTCCAGGTGACAATGGCTGTCGGTGATATTTGGCGGAGTGCTCATTGCCTAACCCGTACCCCTAAACGGGGTTGGGCGGCAAGATGGCTTAGCCACGCGCCGCGTCAGCAATGCGCAAAAACGCGTCCATTAGCAGGCTTTGTGGGTCGATGTTCACGGCGCGCCCGTGTCCGATACGGGCACCCAACTCTTGTTGCAGAGCGGCCCAGTTTTTCGCTGCAGCGGCATCTGGTGCTAGGCGGTTCATTATGTCGGCTTCGCCTGCGCAGGCTTCGGGCCCGGGCGGGTGGCCAGCCCCCGTTCGCGCAAGTCGGGTCAGGGCCAGATCAAGCAAACGGACCAGCAGATCAAGGCGCGCCTCGGCGCCTCGCGCTGTGGCTTTTTCTGCCAACGCGGCGATGGCGCCACGGTCAATCTGCGGGCAGGTGCCAAGCAAGGCCATAATCTGAGCATAAAGCGCGATGCCGTCCTCGGCGATGACACGCAGGGCGTCGCCTGCGGAGCCGCCTGACAGCGCGCTTAAGGCTTCCGGGTTTTCCGGTGAAACGTCGGCTTGGGCGAGGGCTTGGGCCAAGGCTTCTGGGGCCAGCGGAGCCATGCGGAGGACGCGACAGCGCGAGCGGATCGTGGGCAGAAGGCGCGCGGGTTGGTGGCTGATCAGAATCAGCGTTGCGCCTTTAGGCGGTTCTTCCAGTACTTTCAGCAGGGCGTTGGCCGCGGATGGGTTCATCTCGTCCGCACTGTCGACGATGACCACGCGGCGTCCGCCGTCGGTGACTGAAAGGCCAAAGAAGCTATTGAGTTTGCGCACCTCGTCCACGGTGATCTGCGCTTTGAGCTTCTTGCGGTCGTGGTCCCATGCGCGTCGGATCAGCAGGCAACCGGGCTCAGACAGGGCGGCGATGCGGTGCGCAACCGGGTGATTGGGATCGATATCAAGCGATGTGGGCGCGGGCGCTTCACCGAAGAGGCCAGCGTCGGCGGGAGCTTCGGCGAGAAGAAAGCGGGCCATGCGCCAAGCGAGCGTTGCCTTGCCAATACCGCGCGGGCCAGTGAGCAACCAGCCGTGGTGTGCGCGGTCGCCGGTGAGTGCGGCGAGGACTTCGGCTTCGACGTCTTCGTGACCAAAAAGTTGGGGTGTTTCGCGGGGATGAGGGGCACCTTCGGCCTGATCTGCTTGCGGCAGGTCGTCGTCGTTCATTGGGCAAGATCCGCGATCATCGCGATGTCATGTGCAATGGAGTCAGCCTCGCGGTGGCCGTTGACCAGATGGCAGCGGTCTTCTTTGTCTGCCAGCGCAGTGAATCCCTCGCGTAGTTTGGCCTGAAAGCTTGCGCCCATGTCCTCGAAGCGGTCTTCGCCGGATTGACGCGCAAGACCACGGCTCAGTGCTTGTTCTGGGTCCATGTCGATGATGAAAGTCAGGTCAGGCTCGATCCCAATCATCATCGTATGCAGACGATCTACAAGATCGCGCAGATCGCCGCGCGTGGTGCCTTGGTAAACGCGTGTGCTATCGGCGAAGCGGTCGGAGATCACAGTTGCGCCACGGTCGAGGGCAGGGCGGATGGTCCGCTCAAGGTGGTCGCGACGCGCGGCGGTGAACAGCAGAATTTCGGTTTCCGCCGACCAGCGATCAGGGTCGCCCTCGACCAGCAAGCGGCGGATTTCCTCGGCCCCCGGTGCACCACCGGGTTCGCGGGTCAGAACAACATCAATGTCTTTGGCACGCAGGTAGGCTGCTAGCAGGCGCGCCTGTGTAGACTTGCCCGACCCATCAATGCCTTCAAATGTAATAAAACGCCCTTGGCTCATTCCATCAGGGTTTGCACTTGGCCCATCGCCTTGTCAAACAACACGAATGCCGAGGCGCGCATGCGGGGCAGAAAACCACCCTTAGCAACCGCGCGGTCCGAGACCAGAGGAATGCGCTTTTCGGGCATGTCGGGTGCCGTGACGACCAAATCGGCCACCTCTCCGCCGATGGAAATTGGTGCTTCAAGCGGCGAGCGGAATTCAATGCGCGTTTCAACAGAGTCCTGGCCGATGGCCGGCACCAAAAGCTCGACGTCATCTTTTGCGACAGCGTTCAATTGCTGGTGGTCGCCAAGCCAGACAGGAATTTCGGCCAGAATATCACCACTGGACGCCAGCTTTTTCTTCAGGAACTGCCGAAAGCCCCAGTTGATCATCGCCTCGGCCTCTTGGCGACGTTCGGCGTTTGAATTCAAACCCGTGAACACAAACACAATGCGGCGATCGCCCTGCAGGGCCGATCCGACAAGGCCGTAACCTGCTTCTTCGGTGTGCCCGGTTTTCAGACCATCCGCGCCAAGACCAAGGCCCAGAACCGGGTTGCGGTTAAAGCGGTTGGAGGGCGAGCGGCCGTCAAAGTCGAACTCTTCAAGGGCGAAATAGCCGTAATATTCGGGAAACTCGGTGATCATGCGTGTGGCGAGGTGACCAAGATCGCGAATGCTCATCCGGTGATTTGGGTTTGGCCAGCCACTTGCGTTGGCGAATGTAGAGTTGGTCAGGCCGATCTCGATGCCGCGCGCATTCATTTGGCGGGCAAAAGCGTCTTCTGTTCCTGCCAAGCCTTCGGCGACGACCACGCAGGCATCATTACCGGACTGCACGATAATGCCTTTGATCAGGTCTTCGACGCGGGGGCGGTCGGTTTCATCTAGGAACATCGTAGAGCCGCCCATTTGGCGTGCTTTGGTTGAAACCGAGAAGGTCGTCTCAAGCGTCACGCGCCCATCGCGCAGGGCTTCAAACAACATGTAAAGCGTCATCAGCTTGGACATCGATGCCGGGGGCAAGGGTGTGTCCGCATTCTTTTCAAACAACACCGTGTCTGTGTCGATGTCGTAGAGATACGCGGCGGTGGATTGCGTTTCAAACGCCGCGCGCGCGGGTTGTGGGGAACTGACTGCGCAGGCCGATATCAGGGCGACCGCGCACAGAGTGACGATTTTGTTCAGCATCTAGGCTTCTCCTAAAAACGGGCCTTAAAAGCGTGCGGTTAATTTGGCGATAAAAACGCATCGCTAAAGCCAAGCGATCTGATCCGACCCAATAGAGCGGCCTGATCATCGGGCGAGGCCATTGGACCAACCACGACGCGCCAGCGATTGTCGCCAGGCACGACCGTTGGCACGATGCCTGCTTGGCGAAGAGTCGAGGCCGCATCATTGGCGTTTTCCTCAAGGCTGAACAAGCCAACCTGAACAAACGGGTTCTTCAAGGCGCTCGCAGGTGCTGGCGTAGGCGCTTCTGCTGCGCGCTCCGGGCGGGCCTGAGGTTTGTCATTCGCTTCGGCCGTAGCGATAGCCGCTGCCGCCGCTGAGGTGACTGGGTCAAGCGTCTGGGTTTCCACCTGTGGCACAGGCGTTGCCTCGGTTATGCCTGCATCAGCGCCAGCCGCGACGTTGGCCGCTGACGGTTCTTTTGGCTTATTACGCAGACTGTCGCGGAAGCGGCCCCAAAAGCCTTGGCGTTTAGGTTCTGCCGTTGCAGCGGCAGCACCAACGGCGGCCGCACCAGCCACGGCGACCCCTTCAGCACCGTCTTCTGCACCAGAATCATCCACACGAGCGGCTTCAATTTCGCCCTCAACCGGGGTGCCGTCTTCGCCAATTACTTCCTCGGAAACGACCGGTGGCCCCTCGATGATCACTTCTTCTTGACGTACGGCCACGATCGAAAGTTCGGTTGGCTGGCCTGCCAGAATGCCAAGTTCGGCGGCTGCGTCAGAGGAAAGCTGGATGCGCGGGCCGGGGTTGTCGCGTTCACGGCGGAACAGGGCACCTGCAATTTCCTGACCGTTTTTTGGGTTTCGGATCAGTGCGCGTTCGGGTTCTTTTACGTCTGGATGCGCCACCCAAATGCCGCCGAGCGACGGGCGACCGTCCCATAAAGCCGTCTCGGTAACAGAGAAAACATCAGGGCTTTCAACGTCTTGCATGACGGTGCGCGATTGTCCCGGGGCGAGCGCCTCGCTACTTTCTGGTGCTGAGGTGGTGGTTTGAAACTCTTCACAACCGCTGACGGCCAAAAGTGTTGCAACGGAAAATACCGCAATCCACGCCGATCCTGATGTCATCAGCTGCTGCTCCTTGCTGCTTTTCGCGACGAAAAATTGCCTGATCACCGCGTGTTCTTTTTTTTATAGTTTACAGAGAAGACGCGGCCAAGGAAAGGGAACAAGGCATCACTGGCAAAGCGATGCCGAAAGCGTGCTTTTAGAATCATTTGTGTACCGCTATCAGGGGCCTGTCGGAGGAGTGGCAGAGTGGTTGAATGCACCGGTCTTGAAAACCGACGTAGGTGAAAGTCTACCGTGGGTTCGAATCCCACCTCCTCCGCCACTTAGGCATTATCGTGAGTTTGAATGGGTCGCCTTGGGCGGCCTTTTTATTTTGTTTTGTTAATCTTTCGTGTTGATTGGCTTTGTATTGAGTTTCTTTCGATGGGACCCATATTCATTCCTTGAGTGGTATGGAATGTGGTATTTTGAAATGGCCCTATCTGGCAAGCTGACGAAGAAGCTGGTTGAGAATCTTGGCGCTGGGCGTCACGGGGACGGCAATGGGCTTTATCTGGTTGTGGACCCATCTGGCGCGCGACGGTGGATTGTGCGTGTTGTGGTCAAAGGTCAGAAGAATAAAAAGGGCGCACCGCTTCGAACGGACTTTGGTTTGGGTGGCGCTGACATCGTCACGATTAACCAAGCCCGCGAACGCGCGCTGGAATATCGGCGGATGGCAAAGCAGGGCCTGAACCCTCGCTTCAATGCAACGCGAGAAATCCCGACGTTTGAAGAGGTCGCACAGCAAGTCCATATTGACCGTATGCCAACTTGGAAGAATGCCAAGCATGGACAGCAATGGATCAACACCCTGCGCGACTATGCTTTCCCCAAGATCGGACGGATGCCCGTTGATAGCATTGGTCAGCCCGAAGTGATGATTTGCCTGTCACCCATTTGGACGGAGAAACACGAAACTGCACGACGCTTGGCTCAGCGGATCAAAATTGTGCTGGATGTTGCGAAGTCAAAAGGACTGCGATCAGGCGAGAACCCGGTTACGGCGATCAAGGACGCACAGGTTTTGCCCAAAGTCACCGCGAAGCCGAAACACCACAAAGCGATGCGTTGGCAAGACGTGCCTGCCTTCTATGCCTCTTTGCAAACGCGCAGCGCGATGTCTGCCAAGGCGCTCATGTTCACCTGCCTGACGGGAAGCCGCACGGGTGAGGTTTTGGGCATGCGTTGGGAAGAAGTGGACTTTGATGCGGGTGTCTGGACGTGCCCTGATGAGCGGATGAAAACCGGATCGGCGCATAGGGTGCCTCTGACAGAAGAAATGCTGGCGATCATTGAACCTTTAAGGGCTTTGGAATCCAAGTTCGTCTTTGAGGGTCAGAAACGCCACAAGCCGTTGTCGAATATGTCGATGCTGATGCTTTTGCGTAGGATGGGAGTGGAGGGCGTGACTGTACATGGTTTCCGCTCAACCTTCCGCGATTGGGCGTCTGAGGCCGTCAGCGCGCCACGTGAAGTGGCCGAGATGAGCCTGTCACATCAAGTCGGGTCTGACGTTGAACGGGCCTACGCGCGGTCTGATCTGCTGGACAAGCGCAGGGCTTTAATGGAACGATGGTCGGGGTTTGTTGCAGGTGGCAGCGGAAAAATCATCCATTTAGTTGGGGCAAGCTAGTCAAACGAAATACCAAAAGCCTATTCAAAACATGCCTTTTATCATCAAAGCAAAATTGAAACAAAACCAGAACAATGGGTTGACGACGCAAAAGGTGCGTTTCAAAGTACCTTTTGATGACAGATGACAATCTTATAGAGCAAATTAACGAAATAGCTGACCGATTTTATGAGCGCCCACGAAGTTTGATTTTGGGCACTAGCCAGTTTCCTTTTGATATTACCAAACCAAACTTCCATGACACGAAAAAGGAGTTTCTTGAGGAAAGAGATTTGGTCGATGAATCAACAAAAAACGCTGAGGAACTATTCAAAACGTTGACGTATCGCTATCACGACGGCCACCCATTGAAGGAAAGGTCGGAAGAGCTTTGTGATTATGTGGATGGTATTGCGCGAAATTTTGCATCTAAAAATGAGTTGAAGGTGCCTTCTGATTTGGTCAAGCGTAATGCCATAGATATCGGCATTACTTATTGCATGGCTTATATGGTCTTGGATGTCGCCTATGGATTTAAACGGCGAAGACAAGAGCTTAACGACCAAGAAACAGAGTTTTGGAGTGGAAATTCTAGACCACCCAATCACTATGCGCGCACCATCGCTTTGAGATTTGCCAGATTTATTGCGCGGGGTACTGGTCAAAAGCCTACTGTTGGCACGTCACGCGATGGTGGCCATCCGTCAACAGATTTTGGGAAAGCTCTTGAAGAGATATTCGAGCTTCTTGGTATATCCGCAGATTTTAGACGTGCTGCGATGTGGGCGGTGGATCAATTAACCGAAGAGGATTTGGAGCCTGTCAGGAATGCATTGTCTGGTTTGGAAGGCTTTGGTTTTGGCACCAAGGATTCAGACTTTATGGGGCTAATGGAGTACGCTCAAAAAGAACTTGAGAAAGGTGGCGAAGGTTAGGTCTTTTTCTTATGCTCAACTGGCATTTCCTTGGCCCTAGCGCGTTCAATGAAAAGTAAGCCAACTGGTTCCAGACAAAATGTTTGGAGACCAGAAAATGGCAAACCTATTCGAGCAAAACCGAAACTATGTTCTGGGCGATCCAGAGCTTGATCTGATTGGCGACCGGGACAAGCTGGCGCAATGGCGGCACAAAGGCATGGGACCAGCGTTTTATCGCTTGGGCCGCAAGATCATTTATCGCGGTGCAGACCTGAATGCATGGGCAGAAGCGCGCCGCGTTGAGGGTCGGTAGTGGCGCGGCGATTCAAAACACGCGGGGTCAAAGCCAACAAAGCCTACAGCGTAGACGAGTTGGCAGATGTCACTGGCGTCTCAGTTCCGGCAGTTCGCATCTGGTTACGTGAGGGATTGCCGCGCATTGATGGCAGTCGCCCAATACTCGTCCTGGGATTCCAGGCGCTGGAATTTCTCAACGCTCGGCGTGCCAAGTCGAAGCGACCTCTCAAGCCGGGCGAATTCCTTTGCTTTCGATGCAGCGCCGCAAGAACTGCGTTGGGCGCCATGGCGGATTATGAGCCTTTAACTGCGACCAGCGGACGTCTCAAAGCCCTGTGCTCTGTCTGTGAAGGTACAATCAATCTGAATGTCAGCGTCTGCAATTTGCCGGAAATCCGCAGCGTATTGGATGTGGAATTCAGGGGCAGTCGGTGACCCTATAGGAACCCTTCAAAGCCCCCTAAAACTATTACTTCAGAGAGGTTGCATCGACATGCGTAAATTCAATGCAGAAAACGAACGTTTGAAGCGGCGGTATGAGCAATATCTTCGTGAAGCCAAAGGCCAGGATGAAAAGTCCATCGACAAGGTGCGCGCAGCCTTATTGAAGTTTGAAGAGAGCACCAAGTTCAAGTCGTTCAAAGCGTTTCACATTGATCAGGCACGCCAGTTCAAAACCGCGTTAAACCGCTCGAAGACCTCAAAAGGTAAGCCATTCAGCCTAAGCACGATTGATGCCACATTGCGTTTGGCCAAAGGTTTCTTTCATTGGCTGGCGGGCCAACAAGGGTTCAAAAAAGTCCTAAGCTACGCGGATGTTGAATACTTTAACAACAACCGGAACGACGCCCGTGCAGCACACACCCAGCGCCCAGTTCAATACCCTTCTAAGCAAGCGGCATATCACGCGTTTCAGGGTATGGCAGATCAGTCAGAGTTGGAGCGGCGCGACAAAGCCATGTTCGCCTTTGTGATGATCACAGGCGCACGGGTTGGCGCGGTGTCATCATTGCGCTTGAAGCATATCAATCTGGTAGATGGGTATGTTTTTCAGGACGGGCGCGAGGTGCGAACTAAGGCTGGCAAGGACATTACAACTTGGTTTTTCCCAATGCATCCCGACTATCTTGCCTGTTTCACATCGTGGGTGAACTATCTACGCAACGAAAAGATGTTTGGTCCTGAAGATGCGCTGTTCCCAAAACCAGAACGGCGTTTCGTAGAGGGTAGGTTTTTGTTCGATAGCTTGTCGCATGACGTCTATGCCAACGGGTCCAAAGTACACGAAGTGTTCAGCACAGCGTTCGCACAGGTTCAGATGCACCCTTATCACCCACATAGCGTTCGTAAGACACTGGGTCAGGAGCTGAGTGATCTCGAATTGCCTTTGGCGACGCAAAAAGCGTGGTCGCAGAACTTGGGACATGAAAACTTCACAACTACCGTGTCTAGCTATTTGCCGGTTTCGAGCCAGCAGCAGGGCGCGTTGATCAAAGGGTTAGATGCGAGTTGATCATTGGTGACGACTTGCCTCTGAGCGTCATTAGCTCGGAAGCTCGACGAGCTAACGGAACGATAGTTTTGTCAAAACGGCCCAAAGCTGTCATTCGTTGTGAGCGCAGCAAACTTCGGCTCTGAGCCCATTTTCACCGATGCTGCGCTTCGCACGAATGGGAGTTAGTGAAGGAAAGCGCGCATGGCGCATGGTTGGAATATGGTCTGGTTTTACAAGACTGCTTTTGCATTTGATCCAGGAACATCACTTGGTGGCTCTCTCACCGACCGACAGAACCCTTTACGGAACAATGACGCCGGGGTTCATGACGTTGTGCGGGTCAAATGCACGTTTAATGTTCCGCAGTGCATCCAGTTTTCCCGGGCTTGCAAACAATCCGAGATCACCAGTCTTGAGTCGGCCAATTCCATGCTCAGCGCTTATTGACCCTTGGTATTGTGCCGTTGTTTTGTTGATGCTCATCCGAACGGCGTCGAAACAGCCGTTGTGTCTTTGCAGCTAAAGTCCGCTTCGTCCCGCGTTGCAGTCCTTGAGCCACGTTCAGATCATGCAATGGCAGCGAAAGTCCGGTTCGACGGGCCGCACTGCAGCATCGCGGGCGACCAATGAACGGCAGCTTTGGGCCGGAAGCACAGTTGGTGAGTTTGGGCGGGAACCAGTCATTCGCTGCGGTTGCGCAGACATTAGAGCGTTCCCGGCAAAGCTGCCGTTCATTGAGGTGTCGAATTCAAGAGTGCTACGACCGATCTAACGGCGGCAGTGAGCCCAATGTTTCGAATGCTTCGTTTCGAGCAAATGGCTTCAAGAGCAGAGCGAAGACTTCCATTGTTGGAGTGCACAAATAAGGTGAATAGGAATCGTGAATATTGGGTAAGCAGTTAGAACTTCTAAAATCAAAGGAACTTGGGACTATTGCAATGTAGTCGCGAGATAACCTCACTCTCAAGGTGAGTTCACATATCCTAAAGCCTAGTTGCCCTCTTCCGTTTCTCCGCTTCCTATCCCCACGCCCAAATGAGTTTCGGCACAAGCAATGTTAATCCTTTGTTCATCATAAAATCAGGGCCGCTTGGAGGGGCCCACCAAAAGGAACAAAGACATGACACAAGTTAAAAAAATAATCGTAGTCGGTGGCGATGGATTCTGCGGCTGGCCAACAGCTCTTCATTTGTCCCAACTCGGTCACAACGTCACTATTGTCGACAACATGTCACGACGTGACATTGACGCAAAAATGGGCGCAGACAGTCTGACACCGATTGCTTCCATGGCAGATCGTTTGGGCGCTTGGAAAGAGCACACTGGTCGCACAATCAGGTTCGAAAACATTGATGTCGCTCGTGATTTTGATGCGGTTACAGCACTGTTGGCAGCCGTTAAACCCGAAACGATCATCCATTTCGGCGAACAGCGCGCCGCTCCCTATTCAATGAAAGGTGTGGGCGAGAAACGTTACACTGTCGACAACAATATCTCGGGCACGCACAATCTTTTGGCTGCCGCGGTTGAACTGGGCCTGGACCCGCATTTCGTGCATCTGGGCACAATGGGTGTCTATGGCTATGACGATGACGGACTGGAAATTCCTGAAGGCTATTTGCCCGTCTATGTCCCCGGTGACGACAAGCAGATCATGAAGCGCGACATCCTTTACCCAACCAATCCTGGCAGCGTGTATCACATGACGAAATCCATGGATCAGTTGTTGTTCCAGTTCTACGCGAAGAACGATCATTTGCGGATCACCGATCTTCATCAGGGTATTGTCTGGGGCACCCAAACCGATGAAACCCGGATGGACGAACGATTGATCAATCGGTTCGATTATGATGGCGATTATGGCACAGTGCTGAACCGGTTCCTGATGCAGGCTGTCGTAGGACATCCACTGACCGTACACGGCACTGGTGGTCAAACGCGCGCCTTCATCCACATTCAGGACACCGTTAAGTGCCTTGCGCTCGCAGTGGAAAATCCACCAGTTCGCGGAGACAAGGTCGCGATCCTGAACCAAATGACAGAAACGCACACCGTGCGTGAACTGGCGACGTTGGTTGCAAAGGTGTCCGGAGCGATCGTTGCAAATGTGGACAACCCACGTAATGAAGCGGCTGAAAATGATCTCCGCGTTTCCAACAAAACCTTCCTTTCTTTGGGACTGCAGCCGGTGACCTTGGCACAAGGTTTGATGGACGAAACGCAACAGATTGCAGCCAAGTATGCTGACCGGTGTATCCGCGAGATGATCCCTTGTGTGTCGACATGGACAGACAACCAAAAGCCGGGTGTCGTTTCTGCGAAAGAACGTCAAGCAGCATAACCGCGTTGAACCGTTTGCGTCAGACCTGCTTGGAGGTGGGTTCGGCGCAAACGCTCATTCTCGCATCAATTAACGGTGAACAATATGCGTATGATTGGCATTGGGCTTACAGGATTCCTTCTGGCGGGCATTGCCCTCCTGCTTTCCTCGATGAACATTCTGGAGAAAGGACAACACTACGTTCGTGAAATCACAGGCGGCCCTCACCTGGTTTTTGAACATCGCACACCAGCTCGTGCGCAAGATGTACACCAAGCTGTGATAAGCCGAGCCAATCCCGACCATCCGGTCATTCTTTCAGGTTTGCCCGCCTACCAGAGCGTCGCATTCATTATGCCAGTGGATGCGCGTCCGACGTCTGGATACCTCCAAATCGATGCAACGTTACAGGTTCTCGACGGTGTGGAAGGTGTGTTACGCATCTCGATCCAAAACACCCGTAGAGGCGAGATGTTGCTGCGTCCAGGCGAGGGGGGACGCTCCCTGCAAATTCCTCTTTCACCGACGGATTTTGCAGGGGGCAAGCTGGTCGTTTCTTTCTCACTACAAGGCACGGGCCTGCATCTACAGTGTGGTCCGAAAGACGGTGTCGAAGCCGTTGTCGAGATAGAAACGACCAGCGCAGTTTACGTGACGCTTGATCGCCCTCTGCAAACTGAGCGCGATCAAGTGCACGCTTGGGGCAATGTTGTGCACGTAGATTGGCCTGGCTGGTTGAAAAAAGACGACCAGCTTCGGCGTTTGGTGCTGGCAACTCAGCTTCAGCGCCGCGGTATCTCTCCGGTTTTTACAACTACACCTGACGCTGGATTGAAGACAGCTGAACTGCGTGCCGTTTTACCAGAATTTCCCGTAATCCAAGCGACGTGGAATGCGCAAGGTGATCTGGCACTGGGGGCGGCAAACATCGGTTTGCGACGTTTCTATCGACAGGCTGCTTGGCGCCAACGGTTTGATTTGGGTGCTGATGCAGCTCAATATTTGCCCACTCATGTCGATTTGCACATGCGTTTTGGTCGTCTCTTGGGCGATCAGCATTGGGCGATGACGGTGGCCTTGAACGAAAGATTGGTGTTTCAGGAACATGTTCCTGGTGCACAGACCGGCTTTCAGGCGTCGATTGACCTTCCGGCAGATATTCTCGGCGCAAACAACACACTCGAAGTTGTGGTCACGTCGACGTCTCCGCGACGCGGAGATTGCGACCGAGGTCCGGAACTGGTGGCTGAAATGCTACCCAAGTCCCAATTGATTGTTGGTGATGCGCTCTTTGTAAGCCCATTGTCAGAGCTGCATGCCGCGTTGGAAAATGTGGGTCCAGTTAACGTTGCCATGGCGTCCGGGTTAACAGCGACGGATGCAAAAGTGGTGAGCCGTCTTCTTGATCAAGTAATCCCAATTGGTGCCGAATTCAAACCCGCTGGCAAAAAAGTGCACATTCATGTCCTAAGCCCGGCTCACCCGGTCCCCGCTTTGCCAGACGATGGCCCCATCTGGCTGGTCCGGAACGACGGTGTGACGCAAGATCTATCCATCTCAGAATTGGAAGCCGGGAAAGAATTGTCGCAATTTGGTGTCGCGCTTTTGGTCACACCTTATGCCATCACTTTGGGGGAGGCAGAGGGATGAGCGAGCTCGAAGACAAGCGCGAGCAGATCAACTTCATCTCAGTGGACAGCGCACCCAAACGCTTTGCGGGGCCCGTTTCACAGTGGCAGGCGCCTTTGATGCTGGCGTTGTTTACTGGGCTTGCAGCAACGCAGTTGTGGTTGGTGAACACTAATATTGTTGCACAAATTTTTCCCAACCGGGACTATGTGTTCTCAGCGCACACAGGCCGACATGCCATTGCGATCCGCATATATTTGATCTCATTCTTTATCGCGTTCGCTGCATTTAGTTCAGGGGACACGCGAGGGCGAACGCTTTTCGGCCTGGATATGGTGCTGACTTTTCTTATGGGATGCGCGTTGTTCGATCTGGCCAATGTTTTTTCAGACTATGCAATTGGCTCTTCGCTTTCGTTACATTTCAGTGCGATTGCATCAGGTCTTTTTGGTTTTGCCATATATTCTTTCAAGCTGCTTGAACGTGGCTTCATGCCAGCCCGTATTCGGATCGAGCATATTCCAGTGAGCCAGATGCGCGCGCTTTTGCGCCTTGGTGTCACGATTGCGGTCGCTGCGGTCGTTGCATTGTGGGTCGGCAGCATGGACCTGCTCGCTGTTCAAGTGATGCGTGATTGGACATTACTGGGGGGCATTGGCCCCGGCGTGTTTTTGTTTTTGCCCGTGCTTTTTGGACAGCTTTATGTTCTTGCCATTTATGACGTGATGTCGGCCAAAAAAAAGCGTTTCAATCCGCCGGTGTCGGTGATCGTTCCGGCGCATAACGAATCCTACATTATCAAGGATACCATCAATGCGATGGACCGGGCAGCGCAACACTATGGTGGCGATGTGCACATTCTGATCATGAACAACAATTCTACAGACGACACCGAAGACATCGCGCGTGAAACACTTGTGGCCTGCCATTCTGCAAAAGGGCGCGTCATCAATGTCCCCAAGCCCGGCAAGTCCAATGCATTAAACGCAGGCCTTGACGCGTGTGAGACTGAATTTCTTGTACGCGTCGATGCTGACACGCTCGTAGGCGAAGACAATTTTACCCGTGCCATGCCCTATTTCACTGATCCCGCGGTTGGCGTTGTAGGTGGTGTCCCAGTTCCTCCCGGCGGAGCGTTGTTTGACCGCGCGCGCTTGTTGGAAGTTTTGGTGAAGCACGGATTTTATTCAGTAGCCATGGGAGCCGTAAATGGGGTGGTTGGCATTCCCGGGATGTTTGTCGTCTATCGAACGCATCACCCGCGTTATTTGGGTGGCTTTGTCGAAGGTATGAACGGCGAAGACACCGATGTCTCTCTGCGCATTGGTGAGTTGGGCTTTCACTCGGTAGTCGATCCCAAGATCCGCTACATTTCGGAAGTGCCTTCGTCCTACAGCCACATGCGCGAGCAGCGCATGCGGTGGTTTCGCTCGATCTATCATATTTCGTCGCGCTGCCGCGACCTGATTTATGGGCCCAACATGACGCTGCGTGGCAAAGTAATTCTGCCTTACATGTTGATCAATTCTGCGCGCAGAGCCATGCTGGTGCCCTTGATAATCTTTGGTGGTCTTGAATGGGGTCTTGCGTTCAATCAAAACACACCGATCGTTTGGCAATCTATTGCGGCTGTGACCACAGGGGCGCCAGCGATTATGGCAGTGGTTGCATCGCTTTTAAACGGTGTACCGCGCGGCATTCTTGCATTGCCAGAGTACCTGATTTTTCGCGTGTTGCGCGCCTACTTCACTCTGGAATCAATGCTGAGCATTCTGATCGACGTACGTGCCGAGAACCTCGAACGCGTCATCCGGCTCGATATCGTTCCCAATAAACCTAGCCGGGTGGCGTGACGCTAGACGGAACGCCAAAGACTGACGAAGGGAGGGTTGGAATGAAACGTACTATGCTGACTTCCACAATGGTCTTAGGCTTAGCAGCACTATGCATTGCACAGGATCAACGCGGGCTATTCAATGAAGTCAGGATGCAGGAACAAACCGATCCGTTTACTGCATTCAATGCCACGATGTCTCGGAAGAAGGTGGATTTGCTCCTGCAATTGATCGTGTGGGTTATTTTGTCCGCACCGGGACTGGCACAGAAGAGAGCTTGGGCACAGCGCGGCATTGGTACGCGCGCGCAATTACCGCCGGTCCCATGTCAATGGCGTCGCTTGCGATCGCCGAGATCAAGCTTGGCCACGGCGACGTAGCCCTCAAGTTGTTACAAGATGCCGTCCGAGAGGAGTTACCTGGCACTGAGAGGCTTTTGGCTATGGCAAATATTGATCGTCAATTAGGAGAAGCGCCTGGCCCAACGCTGGGGCGCAAGGTGATAGAGCGTTTGGTTGCCAACGGAGACAGAAATGCCGTAGGGTTTTGGTTGTTCGCAGCAACTTGGGGGGGGGCGTTTGACTGGCTAATCCTCCAGCGATGCCATCAAGCAGGTGGAGTACGCTGGGCTTGCAAGGGATGGGCGCTTTGTTGAGGTTGCATTGGTTCATTTGTCCCCCGGATGGGGCGAGCCTGATAATGGCAGATGCCAGTTAAACCAGTTTACGGTCGCGTGCGATCATTGCCGCTTGTGTGCGGTTCTTCGCATTCAGTTTTCGGCAAAGCGTTTTGACATGAAGCTTGATTGTAACTTCTTGAAGGTCCAGATCACGCGCGATTTCTTTGTTTGACTTGCCTTCGCATAGGCCGCGAAGAACTTCGGTTTCCCGCATCGTAAGATTTGCGACAGTCTTTGCATCAGCTTGCTGCATGAAAGCGTAAGGTACAAAGGTTTCACCAGCGGCCATAAAACGAATGGCAGAAACCATAGACTTGGCACCAAGGGTTTTCGGAACAAAGCCTGAAGCCCCAGCAGCAATTGCATCCTTTGCAATTTGTGGTGAAGCGGTTCCGGACAGAATGGCAACGGGTTGATTCCCATTCGCCGCTTTCATACGCTCCAGGCCTTGCAAACCGTCCATACCAGGCATGTTGAAATCCAGAAGTACCAGATCGAAACTGCCCGTCTCATCTGCACTTTTGACAGCAGCATCAAGATCTTCAACGGTAACCACTTCAGCCATGCCTTCAGCTTCAAGGAACATCGCAATTGTGTCCCTTACCAAATCATGGTCGTCTGCGATCAAGATGCGCATTTGGCTTTGATACGTCGCTTTTGGGGTGTCAGCACTGTCAGAAGTGCGCAGGGCTACTATGTTTTGCATTTCTCGTACTCCAAAGAATTACTCAGCATGTCTTTCAGTGCAAGTTAACGATTCTTTTACCACGAGTCTTTTGACCCATCGTATCTCTGAGGTCGCAGTAGGTCAGGATGACTATACTTTAGGATATAAAGATTATCCTTATGTGACAGAGACTTATATTTCGTATGGAGGCATGTTCTAAGCGTAGGTCGGAAGAATTGGCCCAAGTAAGGAACTGATTGATGATGCGTTTGTGTACTGTAATTGCCGCGGCGACATTGGCATTCGCACCAACTGTGTGTGTTGCTGGTGAAACCCTTTTGACTTTTTCGCATGATAGTCAAGTCAGCGAGTTTGACATGGAGGCGCTAGTCGCAATGGGGGCGGTAGAAATCTCCACAACAACTATATGGACTGAAGGCGTTCAAACATTCACAGGCGTGTCTCTCAACACCTTTCTTGAGGTAATCGGCGTCAACGAAGGCACTTTGAAGGCAACCGCGATTAACGACTATGCAGTTGAAATTCCTTTGGAAGATGCTGTCGATGGTGGGCCCATACTTGCCTACCTCAGCAATGGCGTGCCGATGTCTGTGCGTGAAAAAGGTCCGATATGGATCGTATATCCATACGATTCAGACCCGAAGTATCAAACCGAAGTGATTTACTCTCGAAGCATCTGGCAGCTTGACCGGCTTGAGACAATCGAGTGACGTGTTGATGATCAAAATGTCAGATTGAGCACATGAAGTATTCGGGAAAGCGCAAATTCCTTCGAGGCGCAGCACTCTATCTAGCGGTAGTGTCTTTGAGCACGACCGCGTTTTGGTTAATGAGCTCTGATGCCCGCGAAAAAATTGATGCGCTTGCAGTCGCAAATGCCGACAGCACACAATGGTCGCTTGCCCAGTCTGAAGTTGAGTTTTTAGCCTTACTGAACGCGGTCCAGTCTGCTGTAACCGACAAGGCGAGTATAGACAACGTACGCAAGCGTTTTGATGTATTTTACTCTCGCATTCAGACAATCAAAGCATCGCCTGCTTTTGATGGCGTTCGGGATATTCCGAATGTCGCCACAGCGATGGCTAAGATCGAAGTCCTACTTGAGACTTCAATTCCAATTATCGACGCGCAAGATCCAGAACTAATTGCTTCAATTTCCGCCCTGCTTAGCAACCTTCAAGCGCGTCGGGGGGACTTGCGAGATCTTTCACTGGTGGGTGTCCGCGTTTTTGCCGAGCGATCTGAATTCCAGCGTAAAACAGTTGCAAGCGCGCTGACAGACCTTGGCTGGATTGCCTTTGGGCTTCTTGCATTGCTGTTGGCGGTTGTCGGCGTTTTGCTCGCGAACATTCGCGCAACCCAGCGTCAGACTTCTGAAATTGCCCTGACGCAAAGCCGCCTACAGGCGATCATTTCAACGTCACTTGATGGTATTCTGGTCGTCGACAAGGATGGTAACGTACTGGACTATAATGGTGCCGCTGAAGGCATTTTTGGTTACACGCGCGATGAAGCAATTGGCGAGGATATGTCTGAGCTCATCATTCCTGATCATCTTCGTGACATGCACAACGCCGGGATGCGCAGATATCGCGAAACCAGCGAAAAGCGCGTTGTCGGGTCAGGACTGCTTAAACTGGAAGCCAAACGTAAGGATGGGAGCGTCTTTCCGGTCGAACTCTCGATAAACAGCGCAGAAAGTGCGGACGGAGAGATTTTTGTTTCTTTCCTGAGAGATATTTCGCAGCGCGTGGCAAACGAGCAGGAGCTGGTTGAAGCTCGCGACAAGGCATTGGCCGGCGAAAAAGCCAAGGCAGACTTGCTTGCGGTGATGAGCCACGAGATGCGCACCCCTTTGAATGGCGTTCTTGGCACACTGCAGCTTTTGTCCGTCACCGAATTGGATTCGACGCAAGAAAAGTACATTGGTGTAATGGAGACATCCGGAAAGCTATTGCTTGAGCACGTGAACAACGTGCTGGACATATCGCGCGTCGATGCTGGCATGGTTAAACCTGCCAATAAAAAATTTAACCTACAGGAACTGGCAGAGGGCGTTATCGATGGGCTGACTGGTCAAGCAAAAGACCGCGGCAATACACTTTCTTTGGTCCACTTAGGTGCCCCTGTGCAGCAAGTCATCGGAGACGACGCAAGAGTTCGCCAAATTCTATTCAACCTTCTCGGAAATGCGATCAAATTCACTGAGAACGGGAGTGTCACCGTGGAAGTGGAGATGCTGGAAGACAGGGAGCTGGTTGAATTCCGCGTGATAGACTCTGGCATCGGGATAAGCGACGCCAATCTGGATCGCATATTCGAAGACTTCGTGACCCTCGATGCTTCCTTTCAGCGTGAGGTCGAGGGAACGGGGCTTGGCTTAGGAATCGTTAAGAGACTGGTAACAATGTTGGGTGGCGAAATCGGCGTCGAAAGTGAGGAAGGAAGCGGTTCTGCTTTTTGGTTTAAATTGCCACTACCAAGAGCCACGATGCGCGTCATGTCCGTTCCACGAGACTTAGAGCCGGGTGAAGCCTCACAGCACTTCTCGGCGAAAGTGATGGTAGTCGAGGACAATGAGATCAACCGGATGGTCGTTGGGGAAATGCTGTCGCAATACGGGTGCGAGGTGACAGAAGCCAAAGATGGCCACGAAGGAGTGCTTCTTGCGCAAAACGTTGCCTTCGATCTGATACTCATGGATATCAGCATGCCAAGAGTCGATGGTGTTACAGCTGCGAAAACAGTGCGCTCCGAAGAGGGTCCGAACCAAAACACTCCGATTATCGCTTTGACTGCGCATGCCATGCCGGATGACATTCAGAAGTTCCACGAAGCCGGAATGCTTGACGTTATCACTAAACCAATTTCCGCAGAAAACCTGCGGGACATTC
This sequence comes from Paracoccaceae bacterium, assembly GCA_039942715.1. GTDB lineage: Bacteria > Pseudomonadota > Alphaproteobacteria > Rhodobacterales > Rhodobacteraceae > JABDJX01. The sequence continues at coordinate 20,992 of JBDVBY010000006.1, read as the reverse complement.
TTGCCGCAGTTCTTGAAGTCCCTCATTCATATGATGTGTCCATGCAAATGGTCGAAATGAGGGATGCCTTTGGAGCAGAGAAAGCAAAAGCTCTTGAACTCAAGGCAAAGCAGCAGTTGATCGAAGGCTTTGAAAAACTTGAAAGTCTTATAAGCATCCAATCACCGCCAGACGATGTTTCTGCATTGGCACACAAATTGGCGGGGACTGCAGCGATGTTTGGTATCAATTCCGCTTTGACGGCATTGCGGAGCATTGAGCAAGCGGATCCAGCTACGTCCAAGAGTGAGTTTCTTGAATTGCTCAAAGGCGGTAAAGCAGCTCTTGAGGACTCTTAGCGGAAGTCGATATCCGAAGGCATAGATCACTGCCCAAACGCTCTTGGATTGATGCCTTTGAAGAGCTGTTATTTGTGCGTGAATTCATGACTAATAGCCATATCGCAAATTAAACATTGGAGATTGTAATGCGAAACTTGGCTCAAAAAGCACGCGACGGCCGCTTGTTCGCTTTACAACAACTGGCCGAACGTTCCCATCGTACACCAAGGAGAAACTTTGGCTCAGTTGTGTACGAACTCGACCGGATCGTTCGCGATCCGCGCTTTTCTTCAATGTCTTCCTGCACTGGCCTTGGCCAAAATTCCCTCAGACATCGATTCATGCTCGCACGGTCTAAATCTGCAGCCGCTTGAACCGCCCAAATTGCAGGTCTAAATCCAAAACTCTCACACACATTTATACGGACAGTCCCGAGCAATTTGATCATTCCCAAAGCCACCTTCTGATATCAGGAAGGTGGCTTCTTTGGATGTTGAAACACGTTGTAATCGGTTTGATTCTTACAAAAAATTCAATCAACGCAGAAGACCCTTCACCGTGGCGCGCCCCAGACAATCAGTGCTTTTATGGGTCGTAAGGACACAAAATTTCTTCGATTCCAAACGATTGCTTTGTCCACAGTGTGCGAATTCGACTGGCTCATTATTTTGCGCGCGAATGGCTGGTTCGACGGGCTGCACCGTAGCATTCCAAACTACCAATGAGCGTCCGCAAAGGGCCGCCCATGTTCGTGGCATCAGCCTCTTCATTCCAAAATGCTGCGATCGATCTAATGGCGGTTGAGAGCCCAATGTGACCGATGCTGCGCTGTGCGCGAAAGTCTGGCTTTCAAGACGTGGTCAAAAACCTGTCAAGAACTGCGGCAAGTTCAATCTTGATGATTCTCTACAAATCTAGTTCATTAAATGGAACAAGAATTGGTGAGTTACTGATAGCCTAGCATCCCACCAATTCACGTGTTTTCTGGAAAAAACAACTACTCACAACTACTAGATTGAATACATGATGTCTAGCTCACTACTCCTTGGCGCAATAGTTCAAGGATGCTTCAAAAGCGACGAACTCGTTACTGCGCATCTTGAAATTCAACACCGGTTTTTGCTCCCGTGATATATGCAACCACGTCCTGACCATCGGTTTCTTCTTTCTTCAAGTTGGCCACAATGCGGCCCCGTCTGAAAACGATGATCCGATCAACCAAGTCCATCACCTGCCGCATATTGTGACTTACCAAGATAAGCGGTTCGCCAGCTTCTTTCAGAGTGCGGATGATGTTTTCGACTTGTTCGGTTTCCTGGACACCCAAAGCAGCCGTCGGTTCGTCCATGATCGACAGTTTGGAGTGAAAGGTCGCCGTGCGCGCGATCGCCACACACTGGCGCTGACCACCAGACATGTTTTGAATGGTGTTGCGAATATTTGGGATTTTCACGGCCGTCTTTTCAAGCCCATCCATCGTTGCCTGACGCATCGCTTTGTAATTAAGGAAACGGAAGGGGCCGAGCCAATCCCATTTGGTAATCTCGCGGCCCAGAAACAGGTTGTCGGGCACATCCAAATCGTCAGCCAAAGCAAGGGTTTGGAACACGGTTTCTATACCGGCTTCGCGCGCATCGAGCGGGCCTGCGAAATGCACAGGTTTACCATCAAAGATGATGTCGCCACGGGTGCGCTGCTCAACACCTGTGATCTGGCGCACAAAGGTCGATTTGCCCGCCCCGTTGTCGCCCATGATGGCCACGTGCTCTCCCTTTCTAAGGGTAAAGTTTGCGCCCTCCAAAGCATGCACGCCGCCATAGTGCTTGGTCAGGTCTTTTGTTTCGAGGATTGTATCGCTCATTATTTTCCCCTGCCTCAAGCTTTGTTTCGTTGTCGGTACTGATCAAGAATGACCGCCGCAATGATGATACCGCCCATTGCCATCAGCTGGTAAGAGCCATCAAGTTTCACGTATGTGAAGCCGGAGCGAATAACACCTAAGACCATAGCGCCAAGAACAGTGCCGATGATCGAGCCGCGCCCACCAGCCAAGCTGATTCCGCCAATGACCGCCATTGCAATTGCGAAAAGTTCATAAAACTCGCCCATACCTGCCTGCGCCGTTGCGCTTTTTGCGCTCAGCACGATGCCCGCGAAAGCCGCCAGCATAGAGGCGATCATGTAAACCATGACCTTGTGCTTGCGCACGTTGATGCCTGACATCCGCGCGGCTTCCTCATTAGACCCAATGGCATAGGTGTGTTTGCCGTAGACTGTGTAGCGCAGGATGATGTGAAAAACGACCGCCAGCGATAAGAACCAGACCACCGGCATCATGCCCGATCCAAGGAATTTATAGCTTTCGGTCGGAAAGGACACAGGGCGCCCCGCTGACCACCAAAGCGCTATGCCTCGACAGATCAGGAACATACCAAGCGTGGCGATAAAAGGCGGGATACGCAGGTAAGCGACAAACGTGCCGTTGATCGCGCCGATCAACGCACCGAACATAAGACCGATAACTATGGGGACAAAAACGGGCAAATCCATCGCCCATGTCCCAAAGATCGCCTTTGGGTTAGGGTTTCCATTGACCAATTCGGTTTGCGCAAAACTCATGGCGATCATGGCTGTGGCAGCAACAAGCGGACCGGAGCTTAGATCAATGCCTGCGGTAATGATAACTTGCGTCACGCCGAGAGCGATGATCCCGATGATCGCGACCTGTAGAATAATGATCTGCAACCGTGCTTCGTTGAAAATTGAGTCAAATCGATCTTTGGTATCGAAAAGAAAGCTTTGCCCATTCATGTAAGGCAGTATTTGCCCCAACAATTCAAAGATGGCGATAATGATGATCAGTGCCAAAAGGATGTTCATCTCATTTGGCCAGCTTCGTTTGGATTTATCGAAGGTCAAACCTCCGGTTCCGTGGCTGGTATCTGCCATGATCCCCCTCAATCTCAGCGCAGAATTGGGTGTGGACGGCGCAATTTGTGCGCCGTCCATCGTATCTTGGGTAAGACTTTAGTTCTTGTCTAGGAAGTCATCCATGTTCGCCGGCGTCACCAGCTTGAACGGGATGTAGACCTTTTGATCAACAGTTTCGCCTTTTGACAAAGCGATGGCCGTGTTGACTGAACCTGCACCTTGACCGAACGCGTCCTGGAAAACGGTGACGTCATAATCACCAGCCTGCATTGAAACCAACGCGTCTTGCGATGCATCAACACCGCCGACCTGTACGTCAGCCATATCCATGCCAGCGGCTTTCATTGCCTGGATTGCGCCAATGGCCATTTCGTCATTGTTGGCCAAAACAAAGTCGAACGGTTCGCCAGACGACATCCAATTGGTCATCAAATCCTGCGCTTCGTCGCGCGACCAGTTGGCAGTTTGCTCGCCAATGATTTCCATGAAGTTACACATGTCCATACCAATCACGTCATAAACGTCCTTGGTGCGCTGAACTGCGGCTTGGTTGGAAAGCTGACCGTTCATGATGTAACCTCGTGCACCACCGGCTTTGCCGTCTGCGCGCAGATTGTTACAAATCTGGAATGCTGAAAGTGTGCCAGACTCAATCTCGTTGGACGCGACGAACGCCTGGGTTGGCGGAAGTTCGTTTACATTATCAGGCTCGCGATTCACAAACACCAACGGCACATCGCCAGCAGCTTCGGTGATCGCAGCACCTGCCGAAGTATCAACGATATTTACGATGATCGCATCAACGCCGGACGCCACAAAGTTTTTGACTTGGTCGATCTGTTTAGCGAGATCGTCGGTCGCGTCCTCCATCTGAAGGCTCACACCACCCAGACTGTCTGCGTGCTCTGTCATGCCGTTGCGCATGACTGTCAGCCAGTTGTCATCAAACCGTGAAATCGTTGCGCCAATTTCCTGCGCAAAAGCACCGGTGGCCATAAGCGAGACAAGGCCCGCAGAGATGAGTGATTTTTTCATTTAGTTTTCCTCCCTAAAAGTGCCCGTCACAAATTTATGCCGAGCGCAGGAATGCTACATCACACGCAACTGCTGATCGAGGTTAATGTATCATTCAGTCTCAAACGTCTTTTCACTCACCAAGCGCAGAGGTGATGAATTCAGCAGAACCCAAAAGCGCCTTGATTGGATTTTCCAGCGCGTGCACTTTCGGAGAGAAAGCCTCGAATGAGTACGGACCAACGAAACCTTGTGAACGTAAGAGACTGATTTGTTTCAAATTTCCCAATCGATCTGATTGGGCGACGAGTCCACGATGCGCATCTGTGAGTGCATGGGTTGCGCAGTTGTGATCATCCACACCCGATATGTGAACGACACGGGTCAAATCGCCAAAAACATCGACCTCCCCGGATAGGGCGTGATGGAACGTGTCATGCACCAAAGCATAGCACGCCGGTCGCCCCATCTCGTCGAGAACCCGAACGGCATCTGCTTTGAGCTGTAGACTGCTGTTAAAAAATCCAAGGGGCTCGATCAAAGCAATCACACCAGATTTTTCGATGATCGGCTTTAGAAGATCAAGCGCAACTCGGAGAAGGTTCAGCTGATCTTTTTGGTCAACCGGGTTCTTGAAAATTTCAGGGATAAGCACAATCGCTTCACTGCGGAGCGAATTCGCCTGTGCGCATAGGTGGCGCACTTCGGCGCGTATGCGCTCTGAATCCTTGCCGTTGAAACCATAGACTTCAGCAAGTCCCAAAATACGAAGCCCACGACGTTTAACCTCGTCTCGCAATTGCTCTAGCGACATGCCATCAAAGAGAGGGCTGCCCAAATCATTGCGTAACTCAATGCCCTCACAACCGAGGCGTTTTGCTGTATTGAGTAACTCGATGACGGACGCATTGCGCATCGTCATCTGGTTGAGACCCCATTTCAATATCATACAAGCAGCCTCCTTCTAGCCCGCAATGGTTTTACTGCGCTTGGCTTTGTTTGCAAATTGTCGCCATAGAACGAATGTGACTTTACGATCTACAGACTGCCCAATTTGACGAAATTTTGGCGCGCTGCTCAACTTGTCCATAGTTCGCGTCTGCAAATGCAGGGTTTCTGGTGACCGACCCAATAGTGTTTTTCGCGGCCCCAGTGCGAAGCACGCAAAGCGGACCTTCGCGCACAAAGTAGATTGTCAGCTTTGTCCCGCTAAGCTGGCCTTAGATGCCCTTGGTGGGCCAACAAGTTTGACCGAAAGAGTCGAATGACGGCTGTGAACCCAATGCGGACTGGCTCACAACCGCGAGGCAAAAAATGGTTGGCCCAAATCATGCGGCATGGCGTGCAGAGTGGTCCTGTCCGCGAATGGGTCGAACATCGATAAACACATCCCGCTCTGCGCCGCCAAATGTGGCCGCGCCCGGGCAAGCCCGTACAAGCTTGCGAGCGTCAGGCGTGATGATGTTGAAGAACTCGACGCAGGAGGAACAGACACCGGCGTTTTCAGAGACTGAATGGGCCACTTCTTCGCCGTCGACCATCGTCGTGAACCGGGCGGCAAGGAAATTGGCGTGATTGGCGCGGTGGGTCAGCCAATGCTTTGCAAGGCCATCCCGGAGCCCCCAAAATTGGTTGAAAAGGAAGAACAGCTTCATCATCACGCGTTCGATTGCCTTTACCTGCTCCCATTCGTAGGGGCGCTGACCTTTGTATTCTGGGGAGTTGATGAGGGACTGAAGCTCTTCATTCGTAGGAAGAGTTTCGGGTTGAAATGTGCTTTTCTTCAATTCTGCATCGAGATGGCAATCAAGTTCCGCGCTCAAACGAACCGGGCTGAGCAGCAAAAAAAGACCGTTGCGTTTCGATGCATTGTACCATGACCCTTGGCGGGTACACATGCGAGTGAAGACCTGCGGAGTCGCATAGATGGCGCGGCCTGGCGCGACACGTAATGTTTCGCACGGCGTCATTCGACTCCCGGACAGGTTCAACCCCATATCGCGAACGATGTTGCTTGCGGCGCGAAATTCGTTTGCGGGTATCCAATAAAGGTATGCATTCATTGATTTGATCCTTGTTGTCCGACGCCGCGATTTGCCGCGTTTCTCGGCTCAATGGACTAATCCCGGCATGTTTCAGTACGTTGTTCAAAAGTGACAAAATTGGTTTCATTTGTTTCAGGGCGTTTGGTATCTGTCAGTGTCCATATTGCCGGGCTGAGGCGGTCGGGCGATGCCCGGACTGTGCCGGGCGGTTGTGCACCGTATTTGGTGTCACGAGTTCGCCAATGGCAGGTTTGTCCGCAAAGCAGACCTTGGCCACCTTTCGGTCGGCCAAAGGTCCGACCGAAAGCGTCAGATGTCGGCTTTGAGCCCAAAGCGGAAGCGTCAAGTCTTCGCTGCGTGGGCGCGCAGCAAGACCAACCTGCAACTATCAGAGTTTTGGTTAGAACTTCTTGATACCTCAAATTCAGCAATGACATTTAGCAATTTGCAGCTATCTTTGCCGCAAGGGAGAGCGCGCACATGGAAGATATAAGCACCGACGTTTTGATCATTGGTACGGGGCCTGCTGGCTCGTCTTCGGCGGCTTTGCTTTCAAGCTACGGTGTCGAAAACATGGTCATTAACCGTTACCGCTGGCTGGCCAACACGCCGCGTGCACACATCACCAATCAACGCACTATGGAGGTGCTTCGGGATTTAGGACGCGAGGTTGAGGACGAAGCGTATCTTCATGCGACCGGGCAAGAGTTGATGGGAGAAAACGTCTTTTGCGAGAGCCTTGCGGGCGAAGAGATTGGGCGATTGAACTCTTGGGGCACGCACCCTAACTCGAAGGCCGAGCATCTGCTGAGCAGTCCGACGTTCATGAACGATTTGCCGCAGACTTTCATGGAGCCGTTACTGTTCAAAGTTGCCTGTAGCCGTGGCACGCAGGCGCGGATGAGCACAGAGTATCTATCACATGTTCAGGACAGCGACGGGGTGATTACTACTTGCCTTGATCGCCTGACGGGCAAAGAGGTAACGATCCGCTCGAAATATTTGATTGGCGCGGATGGTGGCAATTCACTGGTGGCCGAACACGAAGACTTGCCGATTGAAGGCAAGATGGGCGTTGGCGGGTCGATGAATATTCTGTTCCGCGCTGATCTGTCGAAATACGTCGCGCATCGCCCGTCTGTTTTGTACTGGGTGATGCAGCCCGGAGCGGATGTTGGCGGGATTGGCATGGGACTGGTGCGAATGATCCGCCCGTGGAACGAATGGCTGATCGTTTGGGGGTATGACATTAATGAGCCTGCACCCGATGTAGATGAGGCGATGGCGACCGAAGTGGCACGTCAGCTGGTGGGAGACCCCGAGCTTGAAATTGAACTGCTCAGTGCGAACACGTGGACGGTGAACGATGCCTACGCCACACAGCTTTCTATGGGGCGTGTGTTTATCATGGGCGATGCAGCGCACCGTCATCCGCCCTCAAATGGTCTTGGCTCGAACACCTCTATTCAGGACGCTTTCAACCTGTGCTGGAAGTTGGCGTCGGTTCTCAAAGGACAGGCAGGGGAGGCCTTGTTAGACACCTACAACACAGAACGCGCGCCAATTGCCAAACAGATTGTGACGCGTGCTAACCAATCAATTGGTGAGTTTGGTCCGATCTTCGAAGCACTTGGAATGACGGGTGGTACGGACGTTGAAAAGATCAAGGCGAACATGAATGCGCGGTGCGGCACAGGCGCCGATGCTGAAGCGCAGCGGGCGGCTTTGAATGCGGCGATTGAATTTAAGAAATACGAATTTGACGCTCACGGTATTGAGATGAACCAGCGGTATCATTCAGACGCCATTGTTACAGATGGTCAGTCTGAGCCTGCTTTCGACCTCGATGCCGATCTGCACTATCAACCGACCACTTGGCCCGGCGCGCGACTTCCGCACGCTTGGGTATTTGACAGTGAGGGCGGCAAGCACTCGACGCTTGATTTGGCAGGGGGCGGGCGTTTCACTTTGTTTACCGGGCTTGGTGGTGCAGTGTGGTGCGATGCTGCGCGTGCGGTCGGGGATGAACTTGGCGTTGAAATCCTATGTCATTTGATCGGCCCACGTCAAAGCTACGTTGATCACAGTGGTGCTTGGGCGCGTTCAAGCGAGGTGAAAGATGCAGGGTGTCTTTTGGTGCGCCCGGATCAGCATGTGTGCTGGCGCAGTGTTGATTTGGCTGGTGATCCGCAAGCTGAACTGAGGCGGGTTTTGGGCTCAATTTTGGCGCGCTAGAGAGGCGGCTCAATCCGGCGACATTATCTTTTCGATATGCTTTGAGGTTTGCCGCAGGGCCGCTTCTACACGCGGTCTTAACGCTTCAAATCGCGTGGTCGGAACCGGTACGGAAATCGCATGAAGATCACCTGTGAAATCCTTAAAGGCAAAGCCAATTGCGGAAATGCCGGGCGTGTGCTGATCAAGATCAAAGGCCAGGCTGGTTTCACGCACCAGATCCAACTTCGCCATAAAGCGTACCAAATTGCCGTCGATGCCACGACGATCCCATTCCGCGAGAATGAGTTTTTCGGCCGCTTCCTTCTCGATCATTGACAAACACGCCTTGCCATTGGCGGTGGTCGTCAATGGAAAAACCTCTCCCACTGAGGAGACTGTGCGCAGACGATGCGTACCGGGCACTTGGTCTAGAAAGATCATCCCCGCACCGCGCATCACCGACAGATCGGCGGTCTCTCCGGTAGCTTGGGTTAATTCCATCAACAGCAGTCGGCAGGTTTCAACGACGTTGTACCGCGTTGCTTCGGCCAGTGCGCTGACCTCGGGGCCAAGGCGTAATCCGCGCCCGCCGGGTTCGGAAATGACGAGATGCTCAGTCTGCAGCGCGTTGACGATTCTTTGCACTGTCGAGCGGGGCAGCCCCACGTTTTGAGCGATCTGCCCAAGGCTCATGCCAGATTGCTCGGCCTTCAGCGCGCGCAAAATGGCCGCCGCGCGCGCAATAACCTGAATGCCGCTTCGGGCAGATTTCTCAATCGAATCAGACATTTTTTGCGGCTCCGTAATAATATTCGTCACTTTCGATGCTTCTGTTAAGCACAGATAATAGTGTATCACAATGCGATGCAGTAAAGTCGCATTGCGGTTTTATGTTGACGCGTGGCCCAACCGCATGCCCCAATGTCTCAAAACAAAAGACGCATGGGAGGAATACGAAATGGTCAAAGTCCGTGGGATCGAATTTCAAGGCAATTTAGATAACGACATGGGGCTTGAGTTCGTAAACCTCAGCCACCGGTATGGATTTCAATGCCCTAACTGGCCCTATTTCCGCGACGTTCAGATTGAGCGGATGCACTATATGGCGAAATCTGGCGTGTTGTCGCAAACACTCACAACGACGATGCACGTCACTACCCACATCGATGCCCCCGCACACGTCGTGCCCGGCACACCGTTTATTGATGAAGTGCCGCTGCCGCATTTCTTTGGCTCTGGCCTTGTTGTGTCGGTTCCCAAAAAGCAGTGGGAACAGATCACCGGCGACGATCTTGAAAAGGCATGCGGGCACGCGATCCGCAAAAACGATGTGCTGATCATCAACACGGGCTGGCATAAGGAATATGAAGATGGCGATTATTTCACCCATTGTCCCGGCTTAGTGGAATCTGCAGCCGAGTGGATGATCGAAAAAGGCGTCAAAGTCGTCGGTCACGATACGCAAGCCAACGATCACCCGCTTGCCACAGCCATCGGTCCACACCGCAACGGTCCGCTGCATCCGCATTTGGCCGAGGAATACAAAGAATGGTCTGGCGGCATTGCTTGGGATGAAGCGTTCCCGAAATGGGAGCCTGTGCACAACATGCTGTTCAACGAAGGTATTCTTGGTATCGAAAACGTTGGCGGCGATCTGGATTCCATTACTGGTAAACGCTGTACCTTTGCCTTTTTCCCGTGGAACTGGGATCGCGGTGATGGTTGTATCATTCGCCTTGTTGCGATGATGGATAAAGGCCAGCAGTACCGTATCGAGGCCGGGGAAGACTTCTGATGCTGATCAAGCGTTTCGCTGACGCTGTCCCCTACGAGGCGCCGAACCATTGGGATGTTAGTGGTTTGCGCCTGCAAGGCTTTGAAGATGGCGGGCCAGATAACCAGTGGATCGGATTTTCTCAATTCCTTCCCGGCGGAGGTGCCGGACCAGACAGCACACCCTTTGAAAAGGTCTACGTCGTGCTGGAAGGCGAGATGACGATTGAGTGGGACGGCAAAACCGACGTGCTGCGGGCAATGGACAGCTGCACTGTGCCAGCGGGGCAAGAACGGCGGATCGAAAACAAATCAAACCACGTTTGCAAAATGCTGGTTGTGATCCCGTATCCTGAAGGAGGCAGGCCATGAGTTTGAACAATCCACTGGCTATGTTCGATGTGTCGGGCAAAGTTGCGCTGATCACCGGTGCCTCAGGTGCTTTTGGCATGGTTGCCGCGCGCTGTTTGGCAGGCGCCGGCTGCAAGCTGGTTTTGGCTGCTGGCAGCGCGGATGCCTTGGAAGAGATTGCAACGGAATGCCGCGATGCAGGCGCCGATGTGCACACCGTTAATGCGCGCCCCACTGACGAAGCAGCCTGTGCGGCGATGATGTCCTCGGCCACTGATGCCTTCGGATCGCTCGATATTCTGGTCGTTGCTTCAGGTATGAACAAAGTCGCCAAGATCGACGAGATGGAGCCTGAAACCTTCACCAATGTGATGGACGCCAACGTCACGCAAAGCTGGCTTTTGGCCCGCGCAGCAACGTCGGTCATGAAAACCCAAGGGACCGGTGGCAAGATCGTTCTGGTGTCTTCCGCGCGTGGTCTTCTTGGCCATCCCGCGGGCTACACGGCCTATTGCGCTTCCAAAGCAGCGGTCGATGGGATCACTAAAGCACTTGGGTGTGAATTGGGGCCGACTGGGATCACAGTGAACGCGATTGCGCCGACGGTCTTCCGTTCGCCGCTGACTGCTTGGATGTTCGAAGACACGGACGAGGCAAAGGCCGTCCGCGGAGGCTTCTTAACACGCGTGCCTAAGGGGCGTTTGGGAGAGCCCGAAGACCTTGCCGGGCCACTGCTGTTCCTCGCCTCCAAGGCGTCGGATTTCTACACCGGACACATCCTTTATGCCGACGGAGGATACACCGCAGGATGAGCAATGTTGCTGTCATAGGCGGCGGGCTGATGGGCCACGGCATTGCGCTTGTCATGGCGCGCGCCGGGTATTCCGTTTCGGTGACAGACCCGTCGGAGGAGGCGCTCGCCAGTGTTCCTGCGCGTATCGCTGAGAGCTTAAAGCCCTTGGGCGCTGCGGATGAAGCCGAAGTCGTTCTGAGCCGCTTGACACTATGCCCGACGTTGGCAGAGGCAGTGGCAGAGGCCGATTTTGTCTTTGAAGCGGGGCCGGAAAAGCTTGAGATTAAGCACAGGATTTTTGCCGAGATCGAGGCGCATGCTCCTGCTAACGCGATCCTTGCCTCCAACACATCTGTCATCCAAATCACCAAGATCATGGCGCATCTAAACGGGCAGCACCGCGCACTTGGAACCCATTGGTGGAACCCGCCGCATATGATCCCGTTGGTCGAGGTGGTGAAGACCGAATGGACTGACAGTGCCTGTGCGCAGGCGATGTTCGATCTGTTGACGCATGCCGGGAAAACACCGGTAATGGTCGAAAAAGACGTGCCGGGCTTTATCGGAAACCGCCTGCAACACGCGCTATGGCGCGAGGCGATCAGCCTTGTTGAAAATGGTATTTGCGACGCCGAAGCCGTTGATACAGTTATCAAATCCAGCTTCGGTCGCAGGCTGGCTGTCTTGGGGCCGTTGGAAAATGCTGACCTTGTTGGCACGGACCTGACGCTTGATATCCACGACAATGTGCTCTTTGATTTGGAAAGCAGAACAGGGCCATCGCCCTATCTGCGGGAGCTGGTCGCCGAAGGGCGGTTGGGCATGAAAACCGGGCAGGGGTTTCGAAAATGGAGCGTTGAGGAGGCCGATAAGGTGCGCGCCAAAGTCGGAAATCATCTGCAAAAACTGGATACGATACTAAAGGACTAAACGACGACGGCCTGTGTAATGGGCTGCATTAGGGAGGACGATATGAAACGCAATTCACAAACACGTCGCGGATTTTTGACGGCCAGTGCGGCTGTTCTAGCAACCCCAGCGATCCTGCGAGGGACACGCGCTTACGCTCAATCCAAAACACTGAAGATCGGCTATGTCAGCCCGACGACCGGGCCGCTGGCTGGGTTCGGCGAGGCGGATGAGTATGTGATAGAAGGCATTCGCGCCGCATTGGCCGGTGGCGTTGAGAACAACGGTTCAAGCTGGAACGTCGAGATCATGACGCGCGACAGTCAGTCAAACCCGAACCGTGCGGCCGAAGTGGCTGCCGATCTGATTTTGGGCGAAGAGGTCGACATCATCGTCGCCGCCGCCACGCCAGATACGACCAATCCAGTTGCTGATCAGGCCGAGATCAACGAGGTGCCTTGCATCACGACAGACGCGCCTTGGCAGCCTTACTTCTTTGGCCGTAACGGCAATCCGGCGGAAGGCTTTCAAAGCACCTACCACTTCTTCTGGGGTCTTGAAGATGTGATTGGTGTCTTCCTTGATCTGTGGGGACAAAGCGGTGTTGCGAAGTCAGTTGGCGGATTATTCCCCAACGACGCAGACGGCAACGCTTGGGGCGATGCAGACCTTGGCCTGCCCAAGCCGCTAGCGGATGCGGGCTATAATTTGGTTGACCCGGGCCGCTACCAGCCGCTGTCGGATGATTTCTCTAACCAGATCGCAGCCTTCCGTGAGGCGAATTGCGAGATTGTCACTGGCGTGATGATCCCGCCTGACTTTGGCACCTTCTGGGCGCAATCCGCGCAACAGGGCTTTGCGCCAAAGGTCGTGACTGTCGGCAAAGCGCTGCTATTCCCGACCGTGATCGACAGCTATGGGGATCGCGCCGACGGTCTGACATCAGAGGTGTGGTGGTCTCCGAACCATCCGTTCAACTCGTCGCTCACTGGCACGTCCGCCGCCGAACTGGCGAACGGCTACACCGCCGCGACAGGGCGTCCTTGGACACAGCCAATTGGTTTCCGCCATGCGCTGTTTGAGGTGGCCGCTGATGTAATTTCGCGTGCCGAAGACCTCGAAGATCCAATGGCGATCACCGCCGCCATCGCGGCGACCAACCTTGATACAATCGTGGGCAAAGTCGACTGGTCCAGCGGCCCTGTGCCAAACGTTTCCAAGACACCTTTGGTCGGTGGTCAGTGGCAGAAAGAAGGCGACACCTTTGATCTCAAGATCGTCGCCAATTCGGCCCAGCCAGATATCCCACTGACGGGTGATCTGAAACTGATCTAAACCAACGTGCCGCGCCGGTTCTCTGGCGCGGCAGTCCTTTCCGAAAGTGCTCATGCCTCCAATTCTCCAACTTAACGGGCTGTCCAAATCCTTTGGCGCGATCACCGTCGCCGATGATCTGAGCTATGCGTTAGAGGAAGGCGAGGCGTTGGGCATCATTGGTCCCAATGGGGCGGGCAAGACGACGATGTTCAACCTGATCACGGGAACCTTGGCACCGAACAGCGGCAAAATTGTATTTCAAGGTGAGGATGTTACCAAACATTCCGCGGCACGCCGTTGTCGCGGAGGCATGGCGCGCAGCTTTCAGGTGCCGCAGCCTTTTTCCGGCATGACCGTGTTTGAAAACGCAATGATCGCGGCGACCCAAGCCGCAGGCTTGTCAGGATATCAAGCCGAACGTCTATGCATCGAGGTGCTGGAACAAACCGAGCTGCTTACAAAGGCCAACACCGTCTCTGGCAGCCTGACTTTGCTTGATCGCAAGCGATTAGAACTGACCCGCGCGTTGTGTGCCCGCCCTAAGCTTTTGATGCTGGATGAGATCGCTGGTGGGTTGACGGATGGTGAATGCGTGTCGCTGATTAACACGATCAAAGACATCCACAAAAGCGGTGTTTCGATCATCTGGATTGAACATGTGGTGCACGCACTTTTGGCCGTGGTCGACCGGTTGATCGTGATCGATTTTGGCAAAAAGATCGCCGAGGGTGAACCCAAAGCAATCATGGCCAGCCCAGAGGTGCAGGAGATTTATTTGGGGATTGAAGTAGATGCCTGAGCCGATCCTTTCCTTGCACGGCCTTGATGCCCACTATGGCGATTTCCAAGCTTTGTACGGCGTTGATATGGCATTGGTCGAAGGCGAAGTACTATCAATCATTGGCTCGAACGGAGCCGGGAAGACAACGCTTTTGCGTTCGGTATCTGGGCTCATGTCGAACGCCGCCACGCAGATAAAATATCGCGGCCAACCCATCGGAACTTTACGCGCAGATGAAATTGCGGCCCTGGGGATCGCCTTGGTGCCCGAAGGTCGCCAGCTTTTTCCATCTCTCTCAGTTGAGGAAAACTTGCTGATTGGCGGACGGCTGAACCGCAAAGGGCCATGGTCACTGCAAACAGTGTTCGATCTTTTCCCAGTTTTGAAGGAACGCCGCGCGATGCCCTCTACCGCCCTATCAGGCGGGCAACAGCAGATGGTTGCGATTGGCCGTGCGTTGATGTCGAACCCGGATTTGATCCTGTTTGACGAAATCTCGCTGGGCCTCGCGCCCGTCATCATCAAGTCGATTTACGAGGCTTTGCCTGGCATCGTTGGCGAGGGCATGTCGGCGGTAATCGTCGAACAAGACATCTCCAAAGCGCTGTCCGTCTCCGACCGCGTCTATTGTTTGCAAGAAGGCCGCGTGACGCTTGAGGGCGCATCCGCCACCATTTCGCGCGACGCCATCAGCCACGCATATTTCGGGATCACCTGATGGATTGGGTCAATGCTATTGTGCAAGGCACGCTGCTTGGGGGGCTATATGCGCTGTTTGCGGCTGGGCTATCGTTAATCTTTGGGGTGATGCGGCTAGTAAATATCGCGCATGGCGATCTGATCGTTCTGGCTGCTTACCTTGGTCTGACGGTTGTTGCGGGCACAGGCGTGCATCCGCTCTTTGCGCTGGTCATGGTCGTCCCGCTTATGGCGGGGATCGGCTATGCCTTGCAGCGTGGTATCTTGAACCAGACGTTGGGCGATGATCTTTTACCACCACTTTTGGTGACCTTCGGGCTTTCGGTGATCCTGCAAAACGCGTTTCTAGAAGTTTACACAGCCGATCCCCAAAAGATGGACGCGGGCGCTTTAGAAACCGCCAGCGTAGCGGTGGGTGGTTTGCAACTAGGTGTTCTGCCGTTGCTCACCTTCGCGATTGCCGTTGGGATCATCGCTGGTTTGCAATGGGTTTTCTATCGCACCGCCCTTGGACGCGCCTTTCGCGCGGTGTCTGATAACCAAGACATCGCTCAGCTTATGGGTCTGAACAAACGGCACATCTTTGGTCTGGCTATGGCGCTTGCGCTGGCGGTGACCGCTATTGCGGGCATACTCTTGGGCATTCGAACAAGCTTTGATCCGACCGCCGGAAGCGCAAGGCTGATCTTTGGATTTGAAGCGGTGATCATTGGTGGCCTTGGCAATCTGTGGGGCACGCTTGCAGGGGGGGTGATCCTTGGCGTGGCACAAACGATTGGGGCCAAGATTGATCCCGGCTGGCAACTTCTCGCAGGGCACGTCGCGTTTCTCGTCGTGCTGGCCATCCGCCCCAACGGGCTTTTTCCAAGGATCAGCGGATGAGCGTTGTAGAATACTCCGTCTCGCGTACATCGCGGGCTGCCAAAATTGCCGCTGTATTTGGCGCGCTTGCGCTGTTCTTGTTGATCGCCGCGCCGTGGTGGGCGGGGCGTGCGGATATGCGGTTGATGGGCGAGATTTTTCTCTACCTTGCGCTGGCCAGTCTATGGAACCTGATGGCAGGGTATGCTGGTTTGGTCTCAGTCGGCCAACAGGCCTTCGTTGGCTTTGGCGGCTACATGCTTTTCGCGCTGACGATATTTGGAGGCCTGCATCCACTCGTTGCCATTGCAGGTGCGGGTATATTGGGCGCTATGATCTCGGTTCCGGTTGCGGCTCTGATCTTCCGTCTACGCGGCGCCTATTTCGCCATCGGCACATGGGTCATGGCTGAGGTGTTCCGGCTTTCATTTGCGCAAGTCTCGGCACTTGGCGGTGGCTCTGGCTCATCCTTGCCAGTTGATATCGTGCGCTCGTTGGCCAGTTCGCGTTCAGGGCGCGAAGCACTTGCCTATTGGATGGCGCTTGGCGCAGCTGTTTCTGTAATCGCCGCCGTCTATCTTTTCTTGCGTTCGCGCCAAGGGCTAGCGCTAACCGCAATCCGCGACAATGAATTAGCTGCGGCCTCCTTGGGCATCGACATTTGGCGCACCAAATTCGCGGTCTACGTGGTGACTGGCGCTTTAACGTCAATGATAGGCGCACTGATCTTCTTGCAAAAACTCCGCATCTCTCCAGATGCTGCGTTCTCGGTCAACGATTGGACAGCGTTCGTAATCTTTATTGTCGTCATCGGGGGTATTGGCACGATTGAAGGGCCGATCATCGGCACGCTTATCTTCTTTGCATTGCGCGAAACGCTTGCCGATTTGGGCACGATTTATCTGATGGTGCTGGGCGCAGTCGCGATTGTCGTGATGCTGAAAGCGCCGAAAGGTGTCTGGGGCCTTGTGCGTGAGAAGTTCGATCTTCAACTGTTTCCGCTCGGCTATCGCGTCACTTCAGCATCCAAATCGGACAAGAGTTCAAAGGGGTAACCAATGGCAAAACAACGCAAAACCGTGATCACTTGCGCTGTTACAGGCGCAATTCACACGCCCACAATGTCCGACGCGCTACCCTACACTTACGATGACATCGCTGCCCAAGCAGTTGAGGCCGCAGAGGCGGGCGCGTCGATTTTGCACCTACATGCGCGCAATCCGGACGACGGATCGCCGTCGGTAAATCCAGACGATTTCGCGCCGTTCTTGCCGCGCATCAAACAGGCAACAGATGCTGTGGTGAACATTTCAACCGGTGGCTCGCTGACGCTGTCGATCCAAGATCGGATCACACCCGCCAAGACCTTCAGCCCCGAGATGTGCAGCATGAATATGGGCTCGATGAACTTCTCGTTCCATCCGCTGGCCGGGCGTTATGACGATTGGAAGTTTGATTGGGAAAAGGATTACGTCGCGGGTTCGGATGGCAATATTTTTCGCAACACATTCCGCGATATAAAAGAAGCCGCTGAAACGCTGGCCCCGCATGACATCAAGTTTGAGCATGAGTGTTACGATGTCGGGCACCTCTATAACCTGAAGTTCTGCATGGACATTGGGTTGTTCAAAGCGCCTGTCTTTATCCAGTTTATATTTGGCATCCTAGGCGGGATCGGCCCCGAGGTTGATAATCTGATCTTTATGAAGCGCACCGCAGATCGCCTGTTTGGCGATGACTACCGATGGTCTGTTTTGGGGGCAGGGGGCGCGCAGATGAGCCTTGCGACAACCGCGTCCCAAATGGGCGGCAACGTGCGCGTAGGGCTTGAGGACAGCCTTTTGATAAAACGTGGCAAGCTTGCGGAAAGCAACGCACAGCAGGTCGCCAAAATCCGGCGCATTGTTGAAGACCTCGGCTCTGAAGTGGCCACGCCGGACGAGGCGCGCGAGATACTGGACCTTAAGGGCGGGGATCGGGTGAAGTTCTAGGCGGACAAATGCGTTGACACAAACGATAAAAAGCACACAATCGAATAAATATCGATATTTTGGGAGGAATAGAAGATGAAACTAAGAGTAATCCTTGCCGCCGCCGCTCTGGCGACAACTGGTGTCTCAACGGCGTCTGCTGATACGCGCCTGATCGTAAACTGCTTTTGGCCACCCCAGCATATGATGTGCACCCAACTGCTTCCGGGCTGGCTGGCCGCGGTGGAAGAGGCAACCGAGGGACGCGTGCGCGGAAACATCCCGCCAAAATCCGTCGCCCCGCCACCCGAGCAGCTCAACTCTGTTGAAGCTGGGATCGTTGATGTCGCTGTGCAATTCAGCGGCTTGATCGGTAACCGTGTAAGAGGCCCGCTCGTGGCGATGAACCCTTTTGTGGGAAGCCGCAATGCGCCAGCGATGGCTCAGGCGCTTTGGGAAACCAATCGCAAATTTTTCCCCGACGAGTTTGAAACCGCGCACTTGTTATCGCAATGGGTGATCACGCCGGGCGAACTCTTTAGCTCAACTGACGAACCGGTCCTAACACTTGAAGAATTCAAAGCCCGCAAAATCTGGGCATTGCCAGGGCCGCTGTCGAACATGTCGTCCGAATTGGGCGCAGGTGTTGTCTCAACACCGGCGGTTGGTTCAAACGAGGTTATCTCGCGCGGCGTTGTGGATGCGCACCTTGGGCTAAGCGGTGATGCGCTGCGCGCGTTCCAGGTTTTGCCCTACACAAAATCGCAAACCAAATTCTCCAAGCCTATCTATTCGACTTCGTTCAACCTTGTCATGAACCTGGACAAATGGAACGAGATTTCGGCTGAGGATCAGGCTGCGATCATGGCTGTAAGTGGTGATGTCTTTGGCATTCGCGCTGCTGGTATGTGGGACTCGGTTGCCGCCGATGTGTACGGTGGATTTGGCGACGTTGGCATCACGGTGCACGAGGCTGACCCCGCCCTTGAGGCTGCTTTTGAGGCTGCGGCCGCGCCTGTTCAGGCAGGTTGGGTAAAGCGCGCAACCGCGGCTGGCATAGATGGCCAAGGCGCGCTTGATTTCTACAAGCAACGCGTCATTGAGCTTTCCAAGTGAGCCTAAACGAAAACCATGAACAGGCCGGATCTGGGTCCGGCCTGTCATTTATCATCAAGGCGTTGGAAATGCTCTCCATGGTGTTTCTGATGCTAATGATGATCCTGACATTTATCGACGTGATCGGGCGCTATATCCTGAACCAGCCGCTGTTTGGTGCGAACGAAATGATCTCATCGCTGCTCGCGGTGCTGATCTTTTCCGGCCTTGGGATCGCCAATGCGCGCGACGATCACATCGTTGTTGAATTGCTCGATCACCGGGTGCGGCGGCTGTCGCCAAAGGTCTATGAGATCGTCATTCAATCGTTCTCAGTCCTTGTCATGTCGCTGATCGCCTTCGTTTTGTTTGAGTTGGCGTTAGAGGCCTACCATCAAAAAACTCTGACGTTCGTGCTGGAAATTCCATTGGCCTATGTGGCTGGGACAGTCTCAATCCTCGCCGTTCTTAGCGTGATTAGCCAGATCATGGGCATCTATTTGAAGGCCAAAGCCAAGCCCGAACAGGAGCACGCATGACCACCGCCCTGATCGGCTTTGCCGTTCTTCTAAGCATGTGCTTTCTCGGCTTTCGCGTCGGTTTCGCGACGCTGTTCGTTGGCTTCGTCGGCTTCGCTCTGGAACGCGGCTGGAGCGCATCGCTTGCTATGGTCGGCCAGCAGGTTTTCCACGACGCGCTGAATTACAACCTGTCGGTAATCCCGTTGTTTATTCTGATGGGCGTCTTCATCTATCGCTCAGATGTCAGCACCGATCTTTATGACACCGCTTACGCAGCACTTGGCAAATTCAAAGGTGGTTTGGCGCTTGCTACCGTGCTGGCCTGTGGTGGCTTTTCAGCTGTGTGCGGCAGCACGTTGGCAACGGCCGCGACCATGTCAAAGGTCGCGATGCCACAAATGAAGGCGTTCAATTATTCAGACAAACTGGCCGCTGGCACCATCGCGGCAGGCGGCACGCTGGGAATCATGATCCCGCCGTCGGTGCCATTGGTGATTTACGGCATAATCGCGGAACAAGACATCGCGCTTTTGTTTATCGCAGGTATTTTGCCGGGCCTTTTGTTGGTGACACTCTTTATGCTGGCCGTGGCAATCATGGTGCGGATTGATCCAGGCGCCGCACCGGATGCACCACCGCTGGAAGAGGAACGCCGCCGCAAAGCGCGCCGCGGCACGATCCCGGTACTCATCCTCTTCCTGATCGTCTTGGGAGGCATCTATGGCGGCGTGTTCACCGCGACTGAAGCCTCGGGCATCGGCGCAGTAGGCGCGGCAGTTATCGCATTCACACGCGGTCATCTGCGCAGCTTTGCCTCATGGCGCCTATGCCTCGTTGAATCCTCCATCACCACTTCGAAAATCTTCATCGTCCTCTTTGGCGCAGTCGTTTTCTCACAATTCATCAACCTCTCTGGCTTGCCCTACGACATCCTCGATTTCGTCGACGACGCCGAACTCACGCCAACGCAGCTTGTGCTGTTCATCATCGCCATCGCTCTGTTGATGGGCATGGTATTTGAATCCATCGGCATCCTTGTTTTGCTGGTCCCTGTCTTCTTGCCCGCCCTCGCACAATCAGGCGTCGACATGATCTGGTTCGGCATCATCGTTGTACTGGTCACCGAGATCGGCCTGATCACACCGCCCATCGGCATGAACGCCTTCGTCGTCAAATCAGTGCTTCCCGAAGTGAAGTTGGGCGATATCTTCCGTGGCATCGTGCCGTTTGTCGTAGCACTTTTGCTTGGACTAATCCTTGTCTTCTTAGTTCCCGGCATCGCAACCCTTCTTCCCAGCACAGTGAGATAGCAAAATGGGCAAAGCCAAAAACGTCCTTTGGATCATGGCCGATCAACTTCGCTGGGATTACCTGAGCTGCTTTGGTGCGACGCAT
>JBDVBY010000005.1:0-6613 GCA_039942715.1 Paracoccaceae bacterium | reverse complement strand
GCGATCCCGGCGCTTTGTGACGTAGCTCTCGAGCACCTCGCCCTCATGATCTACCGCCCGCCAAAGGTAGTGCATCTCGCCATTGATCTTCACGAAGACCTCGTCCAAATGCCATTTCCACTTGCTTGACTTCAACCCCTGTATCCGGCGTTTTTTGATCTCACTGGCGAACATCGTGCCAAAGCGGTTCCACCAGAAGCGAACCGTTTCATGGCTGATTTCGATCCCACGTTCGTGGAGCAGGTCTTCGACGTTTCGAAGGGAGAGCGGAAATCTGACGTACAGCATAACTGCCGGGCAAATGATCTCAGGGCTGGTTTTAAAGTAGCGAAATGGATTGGATTTAGTCATTCTGCGAGGCTAGGTGCATCCCCTGCTCGGCTCAAGCCGGTTTAATCTGACAGTGCCGTTTATTCTGAAAGTGCCCCAACGAGGTGCTGTCAGACGAATGCGAGCCAGTCTCTGCTAGGAAAGCGAGACTGTCCCTTATCCCGCAAAAAGACAGCGCCATTCACGAAGAGCAGCAGTGCGTTTCAGCTTGAAGATGTCTCGGCTTGAAAGAAGTCTCTCCTGATTGAAGTGGTTGTAAACTGAGGCGTGAACGGACACGAATTTCTGCAGAGACCGCATTCGCCTGAACCGCAGCATTGCACGTTCTCGTCGTCGGAAAGGCAGGTGAGAATTCTCCGCCCGATTGTTCAACCAGCGGCCAGTGCTTTGCTTTTGTGGGGCGTTCAAATCGCGCAGTGCGGCGCCATAAGAGCCTAGTCTGTCCGTCACAATCTCGTCCGTAGAACCATGCTTTCGCATCAGTTTCCTGAGGAATTTCAACGCTGCTTTGCAATCTCGGCGCTTTGTGACGTAGCTCTCAAGCACTTCACCTTCGTGATCAACAGCACGCCACAAGTAGTGCGTCTCGCCATTAATCTTCACAAAAACCTCGTCCAAATGCCACTTCCACTTGCTTGACTTCATCCCCTGAATTCGGCGCTTTTTGATCTCACTGGCGAACATCGGGCCAAAGCGGTTCCACCAGAAGCGAACCGTTTCATGGCTGATTTCGATCCCACGTTCGTGGAGCAGGTCTTCGACATTTCGTAGGGAAAGCGGAAATCGAATGTACAGCATTACAGCTAGTCGGATGATTTCCGGCGATGTCTTAAAGTAGCGAAATGGATTAGTTCTTTTCATCCGGCAAGGCTACGAAACCGCCCTGCCCGCCTCAAGCCCGCTTCCTCTGACAGTACCTCCAGGACGCCACCCAAGCGAAAAACAAGCGCCAAATTACTGCAATCGCTTCTTGCTATTCGTCGGCTGGAAACGCGGCAACCTGAACCGTTTTGCAATCGAAATTTCCCTTTGCTCCGTCTGACAATGCTGACTGAGGGTAGTATTCTGGCAGGCTCTCATCGGAGCAACCGGCGCGGAAGCTTGTCAGCATGTCTTCTGCGATGCTTGGATCTAAAGGTCCGTGAATGTGGATTGGCAGATGGTATTCTGCTGTCTCGGGGCTGTGAAATGTCGTCTCAAAGAAGTTTCCATCAACTTCTCCGACTGGCAAGTAGCTTGCGAGAGAGATTGTGCCGTCTTCTGCAACCACCCCGCTGGCGGCCAGTGAGACAACCGAGTCGCTGGTTGAGCCTTCACTCATTGTTTCGGGCGGAGTGCACGGATTGGCTTTACAGACTTGAGGGTTTTGAATGACGACCCACCACACCGTTACGACATCACCGGGCGTGAGATTTGACGACTTGATCGCCATGCCGACGCCAAACCGCCCCTTTTCAAGAACCACAGAAGTCCCCTCAACAGGCCCTGGTGCCATTCCACTGTCTTGTGTCCAACTCATCGGCTTTGTGATGGCTTCTGCTATTGCAGCGTCCGACATAATCGCAGCGCACAGCGTCAGGAGCGCTCGCTTAAATATCGCGTGGGAACCTTGGGCTATTCCAGAAATCAACAATGAGGTATCCTTCATAATCAGAAACGGGAGGTCGTGATCGCCTTACACAATCAAAACTGGATTTTGGTTTCGGCACAACTCTACCGCGCAAACTTCGACAATTAGGATGAAATTTTGTGAAATTTGAGGTCTATCAGCTTGGCGATGTAGCGTTTGACCCGACAACGCGCGCTTTGACGTTTCCGGACGGAAGCACAGCGCCGCTGCGCAACAAATCAAAAGAAGTCCTTATCTGCCTGCTAGAAGCGCCAAATGACACAGTCACCAAGGAACATATCCTGAAAACTGTTTGGTCGGACGTTACGGTTTCAGATGAAAGCGTGGTTCAGTGTATTGCTGACATCCGAAGACTGATTGGCGAGGACGGTCATCAAATCGTAGAAACGGTGCCGCGCGAAGGGTATCGTTTGAACCCCCCGGCTCAAAGCGAGCAATCACCGCCTCCGAACAGAAGAATTGCTTTTGGGGCCATCGCCAGCGTCGCTGTTGTGATTGGCGCTTGGCTTCTTTGGCCAGTCGCACCCATTTCGACTACCGCGCAGGGATCCGTCGATATCGAAATCGCCAACATTCCTAATGGCACCAATAAGGACGCCTATCTGGAAGTCCTGAAAGGGCGCGCATCTGCACATCGATTCAGTCTGAGCGAAAGCCTTGCCGCCGAACGGCACTTTCGCACAGCGATTGATCTTGATCCAAGTTATGCCCGCGCTTACGCTGAACTCGGTACACTGTTGGCCGTGCGCTTTGAAAACGACTGGAGCGTTATTGAAGAGGCCGACAAGGACAAAGCGCTCTTTTACGCTAAAAAGGCCGAGACGTTGGATCCCGATCTTTGGTTGGCACAATACGCATTGGGGCGATTACATAGTGTCTTTGCCAATCTGGAGTTGGCGGAAAAACATCTTGGGAACGCTATGGCGCTTGAACCGGGCAACGAAGATGCCAGAGCTTACTACGGTGTTGTGAAAAACTTCCAAGGTGATGCGGAAAGCGCGGCCGCGATACTGGATCAGGCTGTCAGGTCGCATCCAAATCCACCCTATTGGTACTACTTTGGCCTGGGTCATGCATTGTTCAATGCACGTCGTTTTGAACAGGCGGAAGCCGCACTTAACCAGTGCCTCACGTTGGATGAGAACTCGCCCTATTGCTTGCGCTATCTGATTGCGGTCCATGGCGAAACCGGCGATCTTGCACGGGCCGAAACGGTAAGCCGCGCCTATTCGTCAATGGGTTTTGATCTTTCTGTTGGTTCAATATTAAAGCTGATACCGTTTCATCACCCTGACGACCAAGCCCAGTTGAAAACCGCGTTGCATCGCGCCGGGCTGCCAGACTAGCCGCCAATGAGGACATACATTTCACGGTATTTCACATAACTTAATTTGGTGAAATGCAACGTATTCAACTCCAATAAGGCTCCAACGAAAACGACTTGGCTACGGCCATCTTAGGAGCTTTATCATGAAATTTACACACGCTTTCCTGTCGCTTGCATTAATTGTAACGGCCACTGCCACGGCGGCTGACACGCGGATGCTGCCGCTGTCCTGGACACCGCCAAGCGGCGAAACGCCCGGTCCCATCAAGGGAACAAAGGCACTGTTGGTCACCAGCGCTGATGGTGCGTCCATGCATCTAACCTCAAAGGACCTCACTCCCGGACATGCCGTGACTATCTGGTTTGTGGCGCTTCAAAACCCACATCTTTGCAAGAAAAACCCCTGTACACCCAAAGAAGCCATGGGCATGCCGGAAATGGAGACGGTTGCGGTCAATGGTGGTGGAACGGTGGTGCCAGATGACGGCACCGTCGAAGTTTCGGCGCACCTGCCGGTGGGAGACGTTCCGACAAATCTGTTCGACACGGATTTCGTTGCGCCGGAAACAGCAGAGTACCATTTGGTTATTCACGACCACGGTCCGTTGGTACCGGAACTTGCCGCTGACATGCTGTCTAGTTTCCGCGGAGGGTGCACACTAGACAGTGTGCCGCCACACTATCCTGATAGTGCGCGCAGTGACGGCGCGGGTGGTCAAAACAAATGCGTTTCAAGGCAAGTCGCCTTGTTCGTGCCACCCAACTTAGCGAACTGAATTCTGATTTCACAGGTATGAAAAGAGTTCATTGGGTCGCTTGAAACAGCGGCCCTTAGCGGTCATTCAACCGCGGCAAAATCCAACAAGCCGCCTTCCCGAAAGCTGCCGTTTGTGCGTATAGCAGCATTTTGGACTGATGGGATGACTGCAACGCGGACGAACCTGCCTTTCGCTGCAGCCGAGCAATTGACTGCTGTCGGTCAAAAGCAGACGTAAGCCAGTCGTGGATCGGGCCCTACGCTTCCCGATCCACTCAGTTCTGCTCAACCTGCTTTCAGATAGGGGATCGCCCCGGCGATATCCGTGTCGTCAATGACATGGAAATTTGAAACGCTTCCAGACTGGCGAGCTTGGCCATATGGCGCGTAGTCAGGGTCAGCTGCGAAGCTATCGAGTGCTTCCCGGGTCGGGAACTCAAGGATTGCGATCAGAGTGCTGTCTTTCGCAGCACCCTCGATAGTTTCGATATTGCCGCTCCGCGACAAGTATCGGCCTCCGTGCTTTTCAACCAGCTTGTGAACGTTCGAGGCGTATTCTGGGACCCATCCGTCGTTCGTGATCTTGATATCGGCGATTAGATAGACACTCATGTTTGTTCTCCTGTTTGTGGCGGGCCAGATCGGCCGCGCCAACTACCAACAGGTTGCCAAGAATGTCCCCATCGCTTCCAGTCACAGAACTGAATCAGGTAGTACAGTTTCTGGACTATGCCTCACATCTAGGACGGCTAGACTTCCAACGGATGGATTGGAGTGAATGACATGTCGCAACACGGTTACAAGCAATTTTGCCCACTCGCGATGGCAGCCGAGGTTCTTTGTACACGCTGGACTATGGTGTTGATGCGCGAGTTAATCGCGGGGTCCACACGGTTCAATGACATCCGACGCGGCGTTCCCAAAATGTCGCCGACGTTGCTATCCCAACGACTAAAATCCTTGGAAGAATCCGGAATTGTCGAAAGAAAACCGATTCCGTCCGAACGTGGTGTTTTCGAGTACCACCTTACTGAAGCGGGCCGCGACTTGCGCGATGTGGTCATCACCATGGGTATGTGGGGTCAAAAGTGGGTGGAATCGTCTTTGTCGCTGAAAAACCTCGATCCATCCCTTCTGATGTGGGACATGCGGCGGAACCTAAACCCAAAGCCGCTGCCAGAACGCCGCACGGTGGTTCAGTTTGTGTATCACGACTTACCGTCCACGAAACGTGACTGGTGGCTTGTGATCGAACCTGCTGGCGAGGTTGATCTTTGCTGGGCTGATCCTGGCTTTGACATTGATCTTTACGTGTCAACGGACTTGCGAACGATGACTGCAATCTGGATGGGGGTCACCGATGTATCCGCAGAACGAGAGAAGTTTGAGTTTTCAGGCTCTCGAGAAATATCTTCGACCATTCAAAATTGGCTTGGGCTCAGCCCATTTGCGGTCCAGAAAAAACTCGTTAACTGAGGAAATCAGAGTGTCTGCTTTGAAACGTATTGCGCCCAATGATCGCCTTTGCAGCATTGGTCAAATTGGGCTCACTGCCGCCATTAGATCGTTTGCAGCAATCGTGGATTTGCCCATTCATTGAACGGCAGCTTTCTCAAGACCACCCTAGGGGCCGAGCACACGCAGAGAAGGTCCGCTTTCCGCCCTTAGTGACCCAAAGTTCGCACCCGCAGCGAATGACCGCTTCCCGCCCATTTCGACGGTATCGGCTCCCGCAGAACGTCGCCCGCAAGTCTATTTGGAGCCCAGTCGCGATTGGTAAGTTGCCACTGAAATCAAACCCGCAAGTTAGGTTTTGAAAACATTAAGTCTTTTCAATCACTTCAATACCTATTCACCAAACAGGCGCAGTCATCAGGTTTGGAGAATATCGATGAGAGAGAACGCTAAAAGCCCTCTTGGCACCAACGCCGGTGTTCAGCACAATCCGTACAACCCTCGAAAACAACGGAAAAATCCGGCCGCAGCCGGATCAAGAGAACGCTTTCGCTAAAGCAGCTGGCGGTGCCGTCAGACTAATGCGAACCAGTCTCTGCTAGGACAGGATGACTGTCCTTTATCCCGAGCAAAGACCGCGCCATTCGCGAAGAGCAGCAGTGCGTTTCAGCTTGAAAATATCTCGGCTTGAAAGAAGTCTTTCCTGATTGAAGTGGTTGTAAACTGAGGCGTGGACGGACACGAATTTCTGCAGAGATCGCATTCGCCTGAACCGCAGCATTGCACGTTCTCGTCGTCGAAATGGCAGGTGAGATTTTTCAGCTCGATTGTTCATCCAGCGACCGGTGCTTTGCTTTAGTGATGCATTCAAATCTCGTAGAGCAGCGCCGTAGGATTTAAGTCGATCCGTGACTAATTCGTCAGTCTGGCCGTGCTTTCGCATTAATTTCCTGAGGAATTTCAATGCCGCTTTGCGATCCCGGCGCTTTGTGACGTAGCTCTCGAGCACCTCGCCCTCATGATCTACCGCCCGCCAAAGGTAGTGCATCTCGCCATTGATCTTCACGAAGACCTCGTCCAAATGCCATTTCCACTTGCTTGACTTCAACCCCTG
>JBDVBY010000004.1:0-253022 GCA_039942715.1 Paracoccaceae bacterium | reverse complement strand
GGTTGATCTTGCTGGCGACCCTGAATACGCATCCGAACTGGCGCGACTTGCGGATGCACATTTCAATTGGACGCGCCAGCACCATTCCAGAATTACGGTTACCGGTGAGCAGATAAATGCAAGGGCCAAGGGCAAAGAGCCACCGGGCATATACATCGGGATTTGGGATAAGGATGAAATGGAAAAGGTGGGAAAAATTCTGCCAGACAAGGCGTCAGGATAACAGAAATGGGAATGGCTCAGGCATAGCTCATGCCAACTGCAGGTCTGGCGATATTCCGGATTGTGACTTTCTCTAGAGTCAGTGCTACCCTGCCATAACTCGACGATTACTTCCTATGATGCGGATATGATTTTGAAGGAATTAGCTGTTGGAACTGAGCATGAACACGGTTTTAAGCGCTTTTCAAAATGCAGGACGCAGGTGTGCACTTCTAGCTCTTCTCTTTTTAGTGTCGATTTCTGGACCTTCGCTAGCGGCTGATTTCGACCGCGGTTTGAAAGCATTCCGCGCCGGAGAGATTCAACAAGCCTTAGAGGAATGGCAACCGCTTGCTAATTCCGGCGATGCAAACGCTCAGCACGCGCTTGGTATGATGCATGAATATGGACGCGGTTTGACGCGCGATGATGTCGAGGCCGCAATGTGGTATAAAAGGGCGGCTGAACAAGGCATGCCAGAAGCTCAATATCGGCTTGGCGTTTTTCATGAAAATGGATGGGGTGTCACACGTGATGCGGCCCTTGCTGCGCAATGGTACGAGCGCGCGGCACAACGTGACCACGCCTTTGCACAGCATGATTTGGCATTAATGTACTTGCATGGAACCGGCGTACCAATGGATGGAATTCAAGCCTATAAATGGTTGAAAATAGCCTCTGTGCAACGTGCGGATGTGATGAGCAAGCATCTCAAAAGAGTGGCGAAAATGCTGACATCTGAGGAGATAGAAAAAGCTGAAAAGTTAGCGCAGGCTTGGTTGAATGGGCAGAAAATCTAGCTGCTTCTCTGCCACTTCCTAAAAGACAGAACACGATTCTTTTGGATTGATGCTCTTATCGCATTGCTTTCTCCGGTTGAATATTGACCACAACGCCACAAAGCCTATTCGAACTTGCCCAATTGTCGCCCCAAACGCGCGCCAAAACAGAAAAAATCGCAACAAACCGGGCCGTTTTTCGATGTTCAGCAACCTCATCAAGACCTTTGTCAAAGACAAGTACGATAGAACTCTGCCGACGAAAGGAATGTTTGCACATCCTTTTGTTGCATTGGACAAGCTTGGTCGAGGGCTTGGGAAGCGCGCAAATGCTTTTTACGAAACTGGCGAAGACAGGTCGGTTCTGGCGGAAATTGAAGCTGCTTATGTCAGCACAAACACGCAACGAGCTGTCTTTCAGGAATACCAGACGTGCACCCATCCGCTGAAAAATGAACAGGGTGGGCAGCCCGACCGCTTAGCGCGCCTGTTTGAACTTCATCTTACGTTCGGGCTTCCGGCAAACCACTTTCGCGCTCATATCAAGCATCACGAAGAGGTCCCTGAGAAAATTCGCGCATTTTTTGTAATGATCAACAACGTCCGGCGCGTTGAGAGTTCTGAAAACCCAACGAGAATGGAAGATGTGATCGGGGCTGTTAAGCTTTTGGGCGGCAGCGAAGCGGATGTTGTCACATTTATGTTGCCCTGTACCGGTTACGCTCCGCGTTTTTACATACCTGAGCCCGGTTTTGAGACCCGGTATGTTCACCGGCTTCCAGTTGACGCCTTGATCGTTGCTCTTGAGCGATGTGATACAAAGAACCGCGTTAATGCGATCCAAAATTTTCGCGCAGAAGCCGCCGAGAAAACACCAAAATTCATCGACTATCTTTTCAGCCAACTTGATGGAAGCTCGGCTAAACTGCGTGATATCGTCCGTAGCCGTCTAAAAACCTATGAGGCGTCAGACGTTGAGTCTCGCGCCTTGGCACTGCTCGATGCAAAGAAAGCAACGACACGTACTGCGATCGTGCAAATACTTGGAGATGTTGGCACCCCAACAGCGACGGAAGCTCTGAGGGAACGCCGCACGGTCGAAAAGACGCAATCAGTTCTTACCGCGCTTGATGTATATCTCACATTGCCGGCTGAGGCCTCCGCCGTCACGTCTGCCACCCTAAGCGGCAGCTATGTAAATGTGCACGGCAAGGAAATCACTGCACAAGACGTTGAGCCCCTCACCGATGATGGTCGCAGTCCACTTGGCTCTGACTTTCTCGAACATCTCAAACAGGTCGAAGACGAAATAAACAAAGCCGAAGTTGAACAGCATGAAACGCGCATGGATTATTGGCGCAAGAGTGCGCAGAAATATGAGCCTCCGAAAAAGCCGGAACCAGTCAAGTTTGCAGATTACTGGATGAAACGGCTGAACGCTCCGATGGAACCAAGCGACACCGAGCGTTCAGCGTTCATCTACTCCCGCTACCAAAGCAAGGTTCATGCCGCGCTTTCTAGCGTGCTTGATCAACTCCCTTTACGCCGTGTTGTCGACTTTGCAAACAAGCAGTCGCGTGCGGCATTCTCCGTGACGAACCCTGATAGAAACGCATTTAGTGAATTCGTCTACGATAAATTGCAGGACGGCGACCTAAAGCTTCCGCAAGTCATCAATGTTGGACTTGAAAAGGTCGTGCCTTCCGAAGAGAAAACGATTGCGGAAGCCAAGGCCGACTATATCGGGCGCTTTGTCGATGCGACGATCGTCTCACATGCAAATTCTTACCGCGCGCCCGGCCCGTTGCCGACGGATTTTTGGGCAGTGGCCATGGGCCGCCTTGATCGGATCGCGGAGAAGCTTCCTCCAATAAATACGGATGCCAAAACAATTGAAGCCGCATTGAAAATATGCGCCAACTTCCCTGACTTGCCACAAGCCTTGTTACAACCGGTTCTTTTCGCGGCCATCGAAGGCAAGCCCAGCCTGCAAAAGAAAGCGCAAGACCTTCTGCTTGATGCGCCAGGTATCGACGATTTGCTGATCTCTATGATTGCTGACAATCGGCAAGCAGTACGCGCCAACGCGGCACGCTTTCTTGCAAGCCGGGGTGCAAAAGAGGCTGTGCCTGCTTTGGTGAAACGTCTGAAGACCGAGAAATCCGAGCTGGCGCGTGCCGATCTGATTTCGGCAATTTCCAATCTGGGCGGCGATACAGATCCTTATCTTGGAAAGAGTGCTTTGCTTGCCGAAGCAGCGAAATTGGCCGACAAACTGCCTGCTGACAAGATCGACTGGCTGGACATGAACACCGCGCCTGCGCTTGTCTGGGCCGACGGAAGCTCCGCTGATCCTG
This sequence comes from Paracoccaceae bacterium, assembly GCA_039942715.1. GTDB lineage: Bacteria > Pseudomonadota > Alphaproteobacteria > Rhodobacterales > Rhodobacteraceae > JABDJX01. The sequence continues at coordinate 249,685 of JBDVBY010000004.1, read as the reverse complement.
TTCTGCTTGATGCTTGGCTACGGTTGGCATTGAAACTGAAATCGCCACTCGGTTCGCCGCTGTTCTCGCTTTACATGCAACAGTTGGACGCCGAGTGCGCCGCCAGCGTTTCTGATTGGGTGCTTGAAAGCTGGATCGCCTATGATGCTTTCGCCCCTGCGAGCGAGGCGAAGCGACAAGAGGCCGAGCGACGCGCGGACGCGGTGCTTGCCAACCCCAACCATTGGGCGGTTAAGGTCGGTTACAATCGAGAAAACCTCGTCAATGATTTCATGCGCTCGCTCAATTCTGGCTACGTCAATTCCGGCTCTGACAGCAAAGGCATTCTTGCACTGACTCACAGCGCGACGCCATCCACTGCAGGCCCGCGTATCGCAGCCTATCTGAAATCCCACGGCCGCCGCGTCAGCCAAGCTAAGGCGCTTGTTGAAACTCTTTTCGGAATGGGTAGCAAGGATGCGGTGCAAGTTCTTGTCGCCACCGCCACACGTTTCAAGCAACGCACGGTGCGTGAACTGGCTGAAACGCTTGTCGCCGAGTTGGCCGAGGCGCGGGGCTGGACCCAAGACGCACTCGCTGACCGATCCGTGCCGACCGGCGGTTTTGAAGACAGCGGTATCCTGCCTTTGCCAATTGAGGAGGAGGGCAAAGACTACTCTGCCCGGCTTGGCGATGATCTGACGGTTCAGCTTCTCAATCCCGACGGCAAGGTGGTGAAATCGCTGCCTGCGGGCAAGGACGAGAATACGAAAGACTCTAAAGCTGCTCTAAGCGCAGCCAAGAAAACCATGAAAACAGTTAAGGCACAGCAAGAGGCCCGGCTTTATGAAGCGATGCTCACCCCACGTGTTTGGAGCGCTGAGGATTGGCGCAATGACCTGACGACGCACCCGATCCTGAAACGTCTGATTGAACGGATCATCTGGCGTGGAATGGATAAGGGCGGCAACCACGTTGCAACATTGCGGCCCACGCCTGAAGGCGAATACCTTGATGCCATGGGCGACGAGGTCGATCTCTCCGCAATTACGCAAATTGATATCGCCCACACCGCGAACCTGCCCGAGAAGGCAGTGATCGACTGGCGCCAGCACCTTAAGGATTTCGAGGTTTCACCCCTTTTCCACCAACTCTCTCGTCCGGTTCAAACACTTGCCGAAGAAAAGAAAGCGCAAACGGAAATAGATGATCGCAAAGGCTGGGTGACCACGAATTACAAACTACGTAGCGCCGCTAAAAAAGCAGGCTATGAACGCGGGCCAATTGAAGATTCTGGCGGCTATTACATCTATCGCAAGGAGTTCCGCAAAGCAGGGCTTTGGGCCGACCTGCGCTTTACCGGAAGCTATGTTGCAGCGGAAGAAGATCACGACATCGCCATCGAACATGTGCAGTTCAGCCAAATCAATTCGCAAGGGTTCGGGCGCGCCACTGCCTTGGGCAAAGTGCCACCATTGCTTTTGTCTGAGGTTTGGAACGACATGCACGAGATTGCCAAGTCCGGTGCATTCGATCCAGAATGGAAGACCAAAAGCTATTACTAGGGTAAGCTGGGTTTATAATAATTTCAGAGGCTTGAGATTTAATGCTAGAGATTGCGAAGCTTATCCCGGGATCAACGAACAACATCATTTCGCGCGATCTTAAGCGCCTGAATAAGGTGCAAAAAGGGTTGGGCGAGACCGCCACCACCTTTGTCCTGAAAGGGAGTAACGAGACTGTGTTGTCGACGCTTGCGGCAACAGCAACCGGCGATCCGCTTGGTGTTGGATCATGGTATTACTTTCATGGCCAAGAAGACATTGCGCAGAAACGACCGCCCCTTTTTCTTGATCAGCATCCATACGACACTGAACTCATGGCACGCTATGCCATGGTGCTCGCGGCATCGTGCAAGCTTGCGAACGATACGCTTCTTGGATCGGACAAGCTGCCGCTTGCCTTGCGCGTTCTCTTTTCGGAGGCGGCGTTCGCGGCCCGCGATCCGCGCGGGTATTATCCTGCGAAGGTGCGCGAAACGCCGATCAAAGGTCTGACCACAGATCGGGTCGTCCCGATGGCCGCCGCGCTGCAAGGTACACCGGCCGATATCTTTGAATTGCTTTATTGGGAGGCTGGCGAATACAACGCTGTCGACCCAAAGTTCTTTCGCGGACTGACAGACATGAAGGCGCTGCTTGCTGCCTATGGCGTGCATGCAATCGAAGGGGCATTACGCGCGCCTGCAAAAGGGCGCGTTTCTTTTGTGACGGACGTTGGAAAGTTTGGGCTTGTCAACGAAGACCCGTTTCTGACTGCTATCCTCGACCTTGCTGGTAATAGCGCCAAAAGCGTCCGTGAAGCGGCCATCCGCGTTTTGCGTGACGTTCTTGCCGACACAATCCAGCCGCTTGCCACAGAGCGTCTGGCAAAAGGGACCGTCGCCGCGCGCTCTGGCATGGTCAATATTCTCGCTAGCCTTGGCACAAAAAGCGCCAACGCAACTCTGCTTGCCCACGCAAAGACAGAAAAAACCGCGCGCATCGTTTCGGCCATCGAAAACGCGCTTTCGGTCGCGGATGCCACGTCCGACGCCGATCATGACCCGGACGACGCCTCAGGTTATACCGCGATTGATGGCAGCCGTGTTGAAATACCCGCGCTGCGCCCTCTAACCGAGGGTGACACAGCCAAGCTTTCTAAGTCCGACCGGGCCGCCATGCGCAAACTGATCGAAGAAGAAAACGTCCGTATTGATCAGATCAACCGCGAGAATAAAGCGCGCAAGTTCTTTCACAAACGCCCCAATCTGAGCCTGAAACTGATCGAAGATGTCGACTTGCTGTTGCTAGACAAAACAAAGAACCAGCAGCGCAAGGGAGTGTCGGCTGTGCACTTCATCCAGCAACACTGCTCTGATCTGATTTTGGCCCATCTCAAAGCGATGCCCCAAGCCGCCGCGCTGCGCGTTGCCTTTCGTTCGCTATATTCAACGCGCTATTGGATGAACCGATACACTTACGGCACCTTCGACAAGGTGATCGCCGACTACCTTAATCAACCCGAGGCCGATCTGCGTGCGCTTGACCAACTTTGGCAGGATATGGAATTGGAAGTTGACCTGGGCGGTTGGCGCAAAACGGTGACGCGCAAGGCACAAAAAGGCGATATCCTGCGGGCCATTATTCCTGACGAAAGCTATCAAGGTGGCGACCCCGATGATATTGCACGTGAGGCGCTTTGGCCGCTTCTGGCTGAAAACCTCGACGTACTTGATCACGCGCTCGGCACTGGTGGTGCTGACGAGATCGCCCTTGATCCGGTCCGTGCGGTTACCTGCCTGAGTGCTATGCCAAAGGTTCCGCTCCGCGCTCTTGGCCCGCTTCTTTCTATAGCTACGGGCGAGCGAAAAACGGGCAGGTCAGAGGCGCGCGCGCTGCTCAAAGGCGTGCCTCAGGTCGATGAACGTTTGGTCACACTGCTCGATGATAGCCGACAGGCTGTGCGCGCCAGCACAGCCGATTGGATGGGGACCCGTGGCAACACGTCTGCCGTTGCGCCACTGAAAAAACGTTTGAAGAAAGAGAAAAGCGAACTTGCCAAAGCCGCGATCCTAACCGCGCTGCAGGCCTTGGGCGAGCCGCTTGATGCATTCGTCGGTCCAACAGCCTTAATCCGCGAAGCCGAAGCAGGGCTGAAAAAAGCCAAGTTTGATAAGTTGGACTACCTTGATTTCACCACTCTGCCACCGCTCAAATTTGACAGTGGCAAGACCGTTCCTTCCGAGGTGCCGCGCTGGTGGATTTATCTTGGCTTCAAGCTCAAACAGCCCGGCGGCAACACGCTGTTTAATATTTACCTCGACCAGCTCAAACCCGCCTCCGCCGAAGCTCTCTCACAATGGGTGTTTGATGCGTGGATCGCCTTCGACACGGTTGGACCTTCCGATGAGGAGGCCAATGCGTTCGCCAAAAAACATGCCGATCAGCGCTATCAAGGCTGGAAGGGCTGGTTCACCGACTACACGCGCGAACAGGCTTTTGCCGATCTAAAGCGCGAGAAAATGGGCGAGTACTACAACTCGGGCGCGGCGACAAAAGGCGTCCTTGCCTTCGCTCAGGCCGCCCCGCCGCAAGTTGTTGCCGACCGCGTGCGCGCTTATTTGCGCGATCATGGCTCACGTACCTCGCAGGCCTCGTCGCTGCTCGAAGTACTGGCGGCCAAGGGCGATCCGGTTTCGCTTCAGGTTGTCATCGCTGCCGCGACGCGCCTGAAGCAAAAAAGCGTGCAGGCCTTCGCAGGCACGCTGATCGAGGCAGCTGCAGAGCGGATGAACTGGTCGATGGACGAGTTGGGTGATCGTGTGATCCCTACTGCCGGTCTTGATGATGACGGCACGCTTGATCTACCCTGTGGACCGGATGAAAAGCCTTATCGTGCCACTCTGTCTGAGGAACTTACCTTTGTATTGCAGAACCCTGATGGCAAAGTAATAAAGTCGCTTCCCGCGGGTGGTGATGACGCTACTAAAGCCTCGAAGAAGCAATTCACCGCTTCGAAGAAAGAACTCAAGCAAGTCGTCTCTATGCAGTCCTCACGTCTCTACGAGGCACTTTGTGCAGGCCGTGCTTGGCCTGTTGCTGACTGGCAGCGCGATTTCCGTGGTCACCCCGTTATGCGTCGTTTGACCGAACGCATTGTGTGGCAAGGGCTTGATGATGACGACAAACCGCAAACCTGTTTCCGCCCTACCGCCGAAGGGGATTACACGGATGCGGAGGACGCCACCGTTGATCCGGACAGCTTTGACAAAATTCAGATTGCTCATGGAGCGACGCTGGAATCGGCAGAGACCGACGCTTGGAACACGCACCTTAAGGATTATGAAGTTAAATCGCTTTTCCCGCAGTTCGGTCGCCCTCTACTCACGTTTGACGCCGAGCAAGCTGAGAAAACCCAAATTGAGGACCGCAAGGGCTGGGTACTGGAAGCGTTCCAAATGCGCGGAGTGGCAAGCAAACTGAACTATGATCGTGGTCCTGCCGAAGACGGTGGCTGGTTCCATGAATACCGCAAGGATTTCAACGCCGCTGGTATTACGGCTGTGGTCACGTTCACTGGTAACACGCTGCCCGAGGAAAACATCTCGGTCGCGTTGATTTCGCTTCATTTCGAGAAAAAGGCCAAGCGTATGGCACAGGCCGTCGCGCTGAAAGAGGTACCCCCCGTGCTGCTGTCAGAGTGCTGGAACGATTATCACGACATGGGTGTTAAAGGCGCACATGACCCAAACTGGGAGAAGAACTGCCAATGGTAGAGCAAACACAACGCGCGCCCGCCGAGGTACGCTATGGCGACGAACTTGCACGCCTGAAAGAGGCTGACAGCGATCCGAAACCTGCTGGATGGCGGCTTTCCCCGCGCGCGGTGCGCCGATTTATCCTTGGTGACAAGGCGCTTGATGTGTCGCAGAAATTCTTCGGGGATGATCCACTGGTTGATCGGTGCATCGTTTCGCTGATGGGCCATCAAGGTCTAATGCTCGTGGGCGAACCGGGCACGGCAAAATCGCTTTTGTCTGAACTGCTTTCCGCCGCGATCAGCGACACCTCGAAACTGGTTGTGCAAGGCTCTGCCGGGATTATCGAAGACCATCTGCGCTATGGCTGGAACTATGCGCTACTGCTTGCTGAAGGCCCGAGCGAACGCGCGCTTGTGGCTTCCCCCATCCTGACCGCCATGCGCGAGGGGCGCATTGCACGGATCGAAGAACTGACCCGCTGTGCGCCCGAAGTGCAGGATGCGATCATCTCGCTGATGTCAGAAAAGACCATCGCGATCCCCGAGCTTGGTGCCGAAGTCGAAAGCCGCGCGATCCCCGGTTTCAATTTGATCGGCACGGCGAACCTACGCGATCGGGGCGTGCACGATATGTCGAGCGCTTTGAAACGCCGTTTTAATTTTGAGACGGTTCACCCCATTGCTGATGCCGCGTTCGAGAAACAACTGATCGACAAGCAGGTTAGTGAGCGCATGGCAGATGCGCCTGTGCAAATTGCGCTGAAACCTGATGTGCTTGACCTTGTTGTCGCGGTCTTCCGCGACTTACGGACCGGCAAAACCGCAGATGGCGCGACGGTTGCGGTGCCAAACAGCGTCATGTCGACGGCAGAAGCCGTCAACGTCATGCACGCCGCAGCCCTTGAAGCGGCATTCCTTGGCGACGGCACATTGACAGCCGGGCAGGTGGCCAATCAACTTGGTGGCACGGTGTTCAAGGACGATCCCGAAGACGCTCGAAAATTGCGCGCCTACGTCGATCAAATTGCCAAACCGCGAAGCCGCACGTCGCGTGCTTGGGCCTCTTTCCACAAGGCAGCCAAAGAAAGCCTGCGTGACTGATCCAGACACATTGCGAACGGTGCGCGCGGGTCTGTTCCAACCCGAGCGTGGCCTTTACGTGGTGCCCATCCGGCATCATTCGCCCGGCTGTGCGTGGTATCTGCGTAAATTGCTGGCCGAGGTGAAACCCAAACATGTGCTGATCGAAGCACCGGCGGATTTCGCGCCGCAAATCCCCCTTCTACTCGATGAGGCGACACGGCCACCCGTCGCGCTTGTGGCACTTGTCGATCCCAAGGGCGAGCGCCCTCGCGTCGCCGGATACTATCCTTTCTGCGCCCATTCGCCGGAGTATATCGCCCTGCGCGATGGCCAAAATCTTGGCGCAAACCTTCAGTTCATCGATGCGCCTGCCGCCGATAAGGCTTTGGGTCGCGACCCCGAACAGACCGAACCGCTTGTTTTCACTGACGAACATCACTTCGACAGCAACGATTACACGCGCGGCTTAACGCAAGCGACCGGCTGTCGCGATGGATTCGAGCTTTGGGATCATTTGTTCGAGGCGCAAATTGGTGCGGACGACTGGCAGAGCTTCTTCACCGACGTCGGCGTTTACTGCGCGGGCATGCGTATGGCCACACCGCCTGAAATCATCGACGCGAACGGCGACACCAGCCGCGAAACGCACATGGCTCATGCCATCAAAACCGCCTTGGAAAAAGGTGGCCCCGTCGTGGTGGTGGTCGGCGGGTTCCACGCGCCCGCTCTTATCGGTGATCTCTCTAAAACGCCGAAACCCAAAACCGCCAGTGCGCCCACGGATTGTTATCTCATCCGCTACGGCTTTCGCGCGCTCGACGCGCTCAACGGTTATGCCGCTGGTTTGCCGCAACCCGGTTACTATCAACACCTCTGGGATCATCCACCCGCAAGCGAGGTGGGGTGGCGCAGAATCACGATTGATCTGCTCTCGAAATTTTCGGACAAGATGCGCGCCGACGGTCACGTCATCTCACTGCCTGCCCAAGTCGAAGCGATCCGTATCGCCGAAGGTCTGTCCCGGTTGCGCGGACGTCCCGGCGCGTTGCGTCACGATTTGATTGACGGCGTGCAAGGCGCGCTTGTCAAAGGCGAAAGTCAAGGACGTGATGCCATTGTAACGGCTTTGCAGGCGTTCTTATGTGGCGACGCACTTGGTCAAATCCCTGCCGCGGCCGGTGCACCACCGCTGGTCGAAGACGTTCATCGTCGCGCCCGCAAGCACCGCTTTGACATCACCGATACGCAAACGCGTTCCCGCAAGCTCGACATCCGCCGCAAGGACGCGCATCTGGAGGCCTCCCGTTTTTGCCATGCGCTTGCACTCATCGCCTCTCCTTTTGCGAGCCGCGAAATTGGGCCTGATTACATCTCGGGCAGCCGCACTGAACTATTGTTTGAAGAATGGCGTTACACTTGGTCCCCTGCCGTTGAAGGCCACCTGATTGAAAATGCTGTTCTGGGCGATGACCTTCCTACCGCCTGTCTCGGCCACCTGATCCGCGCGCGCCAAGTGATGATCAACGACGGCAATGCCCGTGATTTGCCCGAGATGGTCACCCTTTTGTCGCGCGGTATCCTTGCTGGCCTTGGCACAGAGCTTGTCCCTGTCCTGAGCAACCTTGCCCAAGACATCCAGACTCTTGGAACCTTTTCCACCACTACCCATGCGCTGCGTAGGCTTATGTTCCTTGCCAACGCCACCGGTCCGATGCGCGCGCCCGTCGAGTTGGATCTTTCTTCGACAGTGAGCGCTGCTTACGCACGACTTATTTTCCTGTGTGACGAACTTCCGAACACCAGTGATGAACAGGTCGGCGAACGGCTGGAAGCGATCCGCACCACCACCGAAATCCTCCGCGATGCCTCGAGCACCGGTCTTGATCCGGATATGCTGAGCGAGGCTCTTGCCCGCGTCACCGACAATGTCGAAAATCCTGTCATCCTTGGCGCGCTTTTAGCTGTCTCTGTCCAATCGGGCCTGCGTCCTGCCTCAGATTTGCCAAACGCTGTTGCTGGCCGCCTCTCAGGCGTCTCTCTGGATCTGGAGGATCGCATCGGAATCTTGCGGGGCATCCTGCATACCGCACCACTGCTTTTGTGGCACTCTGACGGGCTTCTCACTGTCGTCGACGAGTTCCTTTGCTCTCTGGATGAGACCGAATTCCTTGACCTGCTGCCGCACATGCGCCTTGCTTTTACTGCGCTTAACCCGCGTGACACTGACCGTCTTGCTGCCGAGCTAGCCCGCATCCATGACGTTCAGACCGGCAGTTTGTTGAAAGCGCCCACCGCAACCGAGGCCGACTTGAGCCGCGCGCTTGATATTGAGCGCAACCTGCTTGCCAGCCTTGCCAATGACAGTCTGACCGACTGGATCAATGGGGCGGGAACATGAACGAAGGTGCACGCCGTTGGCGACTTACTCTTGGCCAATACGCCAAACCCAATCTTGGCGATCTGTCGGGGCGCGATGGGCAAATGGATGGCGCGCTAGAGTTCCTTTATGGTCGCGAATACGAAGGCAGGGGGCTGGAGCGCGACCGCGGTCCCGGCTCGAAAGACCCAACGCAAATGCGCCCGTTAAAGTGGCTTGGAAAGGCGCGCGGTCTGTTTCCCAACAGCACGTTTGAGACGTTGCAAGGTCACGCTCTGAAACGTTACGGGCTGACTGATCTGCTCAAAGATCCCAAAACGCTCGACGATCTGGAGCCGAACCAAGACTTGCTCAAAGTTCTGCTCGGCTTCCACGATCGCGCCGACCCGGCTTTGCAAGCCAAGCTGCGCGAGATCGCCAACCGCGTAATCCAAGATATCATGGAGCGTCTGCGCCACGAGGTCATGCGCGCCTTTTCTGGTCGTCGCAATCGGTTTCGCCGCTCTAACATCGCCTCTGCCGCGAATTTTGATTGGCGTGCGACACTGCGCGACAATCTCAAAACCTACGATCCAGAGACCAACCGCATCATTGCCGAAAACCTGCGGTTCAATAGTCGTGAAAAGCGCCGCCTACCTTGGACGGTGATCCTGTGTGTCGACCAATCCGGCTCGATGACCGATAGCATCATTTATGCCGCCGTTATGGCTGCAATCTTGTCTGGCCTTCCGGGTGTGCGCGTTAAAATGGTGCTGTTTGATACCTCAATCGTTGATGTGTCTGACAAGCTCACGGATCCGCTTGATACGCTTTTGTCGGTGCAACTGGGTGGCGGTACAAATATCGGTCGCGCGACGACCTATTGCGAAGATCTGATCGAGAACCCCTCGCGTACCGTCTTCGCGCTGATCACCGATTTCTGTGAAGGGATGGGGCCGCGCCCGCTTTACGCGTCGCTTGCCCGCATGGCCGAAGCGCGCGTTACAATGATCGGCCTACTGGCGCTGGATGAAAGCGGTGCGCCTTTCTTTGATCCAAAGATCGCTGGCGAGGCTGCCAATTTGGGCATGCACGTTGGCGCAATGACACCCGACAAGTTTGCGCACTGGCTGGCCGAGGTGATGTCATGAGCCTCAACGCCATGCTCGACACTCACGATGCAAGTGCGCTTTCTGCCTTGGCCTCTGTCGGCCTTGTCCGTCGCGCCACCCGAGATCTTGAAGCGGGTAAGGCCGAGGTCAAAGCGCGCGATGAGATAAGCGCCTCGGTGACGGCGGATGGGCAGGAAGTTCAACTCGACGCCGCTGGCCCAAGTGCCGCTCAATGTGGCTGCCCAGCCACGGGCATTTGCCGCCACATTATCCTCGCCATCCTTGCTTTGCGCGACAGCGGTGAGGGGGCCTCGCAAGACGAGCCAACGCCCGCGCCTAACGCACGCGATGATATCCTCGCACTCACTGAGGGTGACATCCGCAAATTCGCCGGCGCTGATTGGGACAAAGCTGTGCGCCAAGCGCTCATCAGCACCGAAGCAACCATCGCCGAAGACGGTCCCAACACATCTGTCCAGCTTCCTGACACGGATCATCCGGTTGTTGTGCTTGCTGGTCTTGGATTGAAAGGCGCAGTCTACAAAGGTGCCAAAACCACCAAGCGCCGCGTGGTGACCACCGCTGCACTGATTTTGCGCGCACAAGCGGGGACTGCCGCACTTGATGCGCTGGAAACCGATGCGCCCGATGTTGAAAGCCTTAGCGTCGAGACTGTCACCGCTGCGCGCGAGGCGATCATGGCGCTTGTCACTGGTGTCTTGGGTGGTGGCTCTGCAATTGCTGAAGATCAGATTTTCGACCTCTCGATTTCTGCCCGTGCCCAAGCCGCTCCGCGCCTGACGGCTCTTCTGCGCCTGCTTACGCGTCACGCGCGCGCGGCTCGCACCAATCATTTCTCCTATGATGATGCGCGTTTCCTCTCTGATGCAGCGCTCGCCTGTGCGCTTACCCATGCGCTGGAGGTCAACCCGTCCTCACCAGATCTGACAGGTGTCATCCGTCGTCACTATGGCGAGCGCGACACGCTCGACATTCGCGTCCTTAGTGCGGTGAAATGGACGGCGGGCAGCGGGGCTCGCGGCACTCGCATCCATGCTGTCGATCCAGAGACCGGCACTTGGTATAGCACCGGCCAAGCCCGCGCCGCAGGCATGGACCCCAGTTTTTCGCCGCGTTCTGTCTACAACGCACCGCTTTGGGGTCTCGATCTTGTTGAAGGGCTTATTGGCGAGCATCTGCATTTGCAGCACCCTCAAGTTTCAACTGACAATCAGATTTCATGGGAGGGCGCACACGCCAAAAAGATTGCCGCGCGTCCAATTGTCGAAGAGCTGGCCGAAGCAGGCCTTTTGCACAGCTTATGGTCTGCCGCCCACGCTGATGTCGCAAATCGCCTGCCAAGCGGGCTGCAGTGGGACGGGCGAGCCATACCGTTGTTGATACAGCCCAAATCCCTTGGCGATGCCCGTTTTGATGATATTGCCCAAACCTACCACCTTACCGCACGCGATGGTCTGGGTACTGGATTGCCTCTGAAGTTGTCTGCGGATCGTGTAGAAGACGTTGAGTGGCTGTCAAACAACAGCGCGCGTATTGCAATGTTGTTGTGCGAAGTCACGCAAGCCGACAATGCCCTTTCTGTTACCCCTGTCACAGCCTACCTGCGCAATTCGGGTAGCGAGCGCTCTTGCATCAATCTTACGCTTGATCCGCCGCATGTTCGCAACACCGGCGGGGTTGCCGCCGTGGGCGGGCGCATTGCTGCGTTCCTGAAAACCGCCGTTGTGGGGTCTGGCCCTGATCCGCAAGAAAGCGATCCTATCCGAGCATTGGCACTGTCTAGTTTTGATGCCATTGCAGAAAAACTCCGCTTTGGCACGGCACCAGCGCTTCCCAAATTGGCCGAAAGGGCCGAGACGATTGGGTTCGGCTCACTGTCCAAAGCATTGGCGCAAACCGAGGCGACGGGCACACCCGAAGATGGCTTGCGCGCAAGCTACATCGCCTCGCAAATTCTGCAGCGCGCGTTTTGATCGACAGGAACGCGATAACTCTGTCATATTTCGCGCAGTGCTAGGCCTTGATGATTATAACGCGCGTCGCCGGTTTTTGCGCACTCCCGAGCCTTTCGGAGCGCAAGGCGAGACAGACGTAGACGCATTGCGGTTTGTGGTTCAACGCCACGAAGCGAAGAAATTGCATTTCGACCTTCGCCTTGAATGGGGGGGCGTGTTGCGGTCATGGGCTGTTCCCGAAGGGCCGAGCCTTGATCCCGCGCACAAACGTTTTGCTATCGCGACCGAGGATCATCCGTTGGATTATCTTGAGTTCGAAGGGATCATTCCCGAAGGCGAATATGGCGCTGGGGTCTTGCGGCTTTGGGATGCTGGGACATGGGTGCCACTGGACGCGGATGTTGCCGCCGCTTTTGAAGTCGGAGAGATCAAGTTTCGGCTTGCTGGCGTGCGTCTGAGCGGGGGCTTCATGCTAAAAAGGCTTCCCAAGGCCGAACGCGAGTGGCTTTTGATAAAAGAACGCGACACTGGAGTCGTCAAAGGGTTCGAACCCGACGTGCCCAAGGCCAAGCGGTTTCCGAAACCCAAACTACCCGGCGATGTGGCAAAGCTGCCCAAAAAAATCAGCCCAATGCTGCCCTCGCCGGTGGATAGTCCACCAGAATTCGAGGGCTGGATTCACGAGATCAAGTTTGACGGTTATCGCACATTGGTGCGCAAAGACGGCGACAACGTGCGGTTTTTCACGCGCCAAGGGCTTGACTGGAGCGAGCGATATCAAGCTTTGACCCCACACATCGCAGATTTGGATTGCAAGACCGCAATCATCGATGGAGAGGTTGCGGTTCAGGATGCGCGCGGGGCGACCTCGCTTGAGCAATTGCAACAGGCTTTGTCAGAAGGGCGCGATCATGACCTTGTGTTTTATGCGTTCGATCTGATCCATCTGAACGGTCGGGATCTTTCAGCGCTTCCTTTGGTTGAGCGCAAAGAGTGGCTGCGTCGCCTTGTACCTGCTGACGCCATGCGGCGGATTCAGTTTTCGGATCATGTAGTAGGCGATGGCCGCAAGCTGTTTGCGCAGGCCTGCCGGTTGGGGTTGGAAGGGGTCGTCTCGAAACAGAAGACCTCAAAATACCGTCAGGAGCGTTCTAAGAACTGGCTTAAGGCCAAACGCTTTGATGTCGCGAATTTTGCAGTGGTCGGGTACACGACCAAGTCGTCGTCGCGCCATGTGGCCTCGATCATTTTGGCCGAGGATACGGGTGAGGTAACCTATGTCGGGCGCGCAGGAACTGGCTTGTCGCTGGACGAAACGCGCGCCTTGTTTCAGGACTTGTCGGCGCTTGAAATTGATAAGGCGGCGATCACAATTCCTAAGACACCCAATGCGCATTTCATTGCGCCTGGCCAATTCGAGGCCGAAATCAGTTATCGCGGACGCACGACCAAGAACATCATCCGGCAGGCCGCAATCCTTGAAGTGCGCCGCATCGGCAGCAAGAAGCCAACGCCTCGAAAGGCGCGGCTTATCACAGATCGTGATCTTGCGAACATTCGCCTGACAAACCCTGATCGCAGTTATGATGGCGAAACGACAAAGCTTGATGTCGCTCTTTGGTACGCCAAGGCGGGCGAGTGGATGTTGCCGCATCTGATGAACCGCCCCGTGACGTTGATCCGCTGTCAGGGCGAGGATTTGTCCGGTACCTACTATCAGCGCCATGGATTCTCGGGCTTGCCTGATGGCGTCGAAACCATGGGCGATACGCGCGATGAAGAGTTTCTGGTGATCCGCGAGCCGCGCGGTTTTTTGGGGCTGCCCCAGTTTGGTGTGATGGAGTTCCACCCTTGGGATTGCACCGTGAGCGATCTTGATCATCCCGACCGGATGACACTGGATCTCGACCCTGGCGAAGGCGTAGATTGGGCCACCGTCGTGAGTGCCGCAACAGAGGTGCACGAGCGGCTTAAGTTGCAAGGTATGCCGTCGTTTGTGCGTATGAGCGGCGGTGCGGGCGTGCATATCGTTGTTCCAATGGCGGGTACGGATGATTGGAAAACGGCCAAGACCTACCTAAAGGCGTTCTCTAAGGCGATGGCGGGCGATATGCCCCGGCTTTTCACCGATAAGGTCAGCAAAACAACGCGCAAAGGGCGGATTTACCTTGATATCAATCGCACCTCTTTTGGGACATCGGCTGTCGCAAGTTACTCCTTAAGGGCGCGGGATGGTTTTCCCGCAGCGATGCCCTTGGTGTGGCAAGACCTCAACGCTAACTTACCGCCGTCAGAATTCTTTCGCAAAAAAGCCCTAAAACGATTAGAAAAGATGGTGGCAGATCCATGGGATGGCTTTGACGAGGCGCGCAGCGAGATCACGTTGCAGGCGCGCAAAGACGTCGGCCTAAAGACGTGAGAGGACAAAAGATATGGCACCGCGCGCATATTGGAAAGGGTATTTGAAACTGGCTTTGGTTTCGTGCCCGGTAAAGCTTTACGCAGCCACAACGGCCGCCAACAAGATATCGTTCAACCAGCTTCACAAAGACACGTTGAACCGCGTCCAGATGAAATATCACGATCCCGAGTTGGGCGAAATCGAGCGCAGCGATCTGGTCAAAGGCTACCAGTTCGAAAAAGATCGCTATGTCATTGTCGATAAAGAAGAGCTCGACGCTATCCAGATCGAAAGCAACAAGACAATCGACATCGAAGGTTTCGTAGACGCAAGCGAAATTGATGATCTGTATCTGGACAGCCCCTATTATCTTGGCCCGGATGGCCCCGTAGCCGAAGAAACCTACGCCGTGATCAAAGAAGCATTGGCGCGCACAGACAAGGTCGGCATTGCCCGCGTTGTGCTCTCAGGGCGCGAGCGATTGATCGCGCTGAAACCCTATGACGACGGCATGGTCATGACGACGCTGCGCTCTGCCAAAGAAGTGCGCGACGCAGCGCATTACTTTGAAGACCTCGAAGTAGAAATGAACGACGAACTGTTGCAGATGGCCGAGATGATCATCAATCAGAAGGTCATGGAATTCGATAGCTCGACCTTCGTAGATCGCTATGAAGAAGCGTTGCTAGAGCTGGTGAAGGCCAAGATCGACGGCAAAGAGCCTGTGATCTCGAAAGCACCCGAGCAGGGCAAGGTTGTGAACCTTATGGACGCTTTGAAAGCCTCAATCCAAGAAGATCGCGCTCCGGCAGCGGCGTCAAAACCAAAGAAAGCAGCCAAGAAAGCCACGGCGAAAAAGACACCGGCAAAGAAATCAAAGTCGGCCTGAGAGCATTTTGCTGGGGGCAGCAGATAAGGTTAGCCTTTTTGGGCGCTTCCGGCTTCAGCGTCGCGATGATATCGCGCGGCGCATTTGGGATTTGGGTGGCCAAACCGTCAAAGACCTGACGCGCGCCACTACACTTTTTGTTGTCGGCTCCGGCGCTCAAAACCTGCTACCGGATGGTCGCTTGGGCCGTAGACTTAGCGAAGCGAAAGCGCGCGGTGTCCCGGTCATTGGTGAAGCGCGCTTGTTGAGCCTTCTCGATGGCAAAGAAGCCACGGTCGCAAGCTTGCCCATCGCAAGGGTCGCCGTAATCTCCGATGAATTGACCGACGTGCTCAACGCGTTCGATCTGATCCATCTTCAAGACGACCAAGTGGCCTTCGCCGACAGTGACACGATAAAGAACGCCGCGCGCCTTGAAGCACGCGACATGACGCCCGTAGAAATTCTCACCGCCCTTCGCCGCCGCACCAGCTCTCCGCGTGGGCGGCATCAGCTTGGCGCGGACGCGCATGGACAACCGGTTTTAGAATGGGAAGACGGAATCACCAATCTCAGCGGTCAGGGCATGTTGCGATTGGACGATAGCGACACGTTGGACGGATTGTTTGAACAGGGCTTGGAAGCTGAGCTTGAGGGAGATCTTGAAACGGCAGCTCGAATTTATGAGACCTGTGCATTGAGCGACAAACGTGACCCAATCTCTCCCTATAACCTGGGCAACGTCCGCGCAGCACAAGGCAGGCTGGCGGATGCCAGAATTGCTTTTGAGCGTGCCATCGCGCGCGACGAAAACTTTGCCGAAGCGTTCTTCAATCTGGCGGGCATTTTGGAAACGGAAGGTCGAAGCCAAGAGGCATCAGAGCGCTTACGCCAAGCGATCAAAGTGGATCCAAACTATCCCGATCCGATGTTCAATCTGGCCCAGCTTGCAATGCAGCATGAAGACATCACCCAAGCAGAAGACTATTTCCGTCGGTACCTCAACTTGGTGGGAGGAGAGGGTGAATTGGCAAAAAAAGCGCGCAAGGCCCTTCATCTGATCGACATCAACAAGTCCGCCTGAACTCGCTAGAGAAAGTTCGACTCCGGCCCCGGTTCGTCTAAAGTGTCGCGACTTGCTTCGAGGAATTTTGACGATGAAACACGACCCGCTTTTTGCCGAGATGTTCTGGGCTGTCGTCAATGATCCCGCCAAGTCTGGAAATCTGGCGATTTCTACTCAGGAAAAATCCATCACCTACAGCGAATTGGGAGAGTTGGTTGCGGCCCGCGCTCAGGAGTTTTTGGCCAATGTTCCGCCAACAGGCCGCATTGCGCTACTCCAAGGTCGCACCGTGGAACTGTGCGTCGATATTCTTGCGGGGCTCTGCAGCGGAGTGTCTGTTTCCATTCTAAGCAAGACGGACGCAGTTGATCTAAGCTTTAGCAAGCTGGGTGTGGTTGGCGCTCATCAGATTGTCACGGACCCCGCCTGTTATGTACTGGCGCAACAGATTGCCGCCAAACCAGGATGTGAGGTTTCGCTGCGTTCTGATCCTTTGGGTCGCGCGATGCCGACCGAACAGCCCCCAATCCCAGACGCGACAGCGGAAGCGTTGGTCATCTTCACGTCGGGATCGACCAGTACGCCAAAAGGCGTCGCGCTCAGCCAGTTGAACATCGCGATCAACACGCACAGCCTGAGCAAAGTCATCCCGGTGACACCCGCAGATCATTTGCTTCAAGTCATGCCGTTTTATCACACCAACGGTCTGCTGAACCAAATCTTGCTGCCGCTGGCGATGGGCGCGCGCGTAACACTGCTGTCGCATTTTGAGCCTCAAAGCTTTCTGGATGCCTTGACCGAAGCGCAGCCAACGTATTTCACTGCTGTTCCCACAATGCTCACACGTCTTTTAGAGCACAATATTCCAAAAGCTGGCGTTGAGAATTTGCGCTTTATCCGCTCTGGCGCTGCGCCACTTTTGCCCGATGCACAACGCCGCATAGAGGCGCATTTTGGCTGCGATGTGGTCGTCTCTTATGGCCAAACGGAAACAACCTGTACCAACACAGCCAATCCACCGGATGCGCGCAAAATTGGCTCGGTCGGGCAAGCGCTTGAGGGGCGCGAGATTGCGATCTTAGCGCCTGACACCGACGCACCGGTTGGGGCCGGGCAACCCGGTGAAGTGTGTTTTCGCGGGCCTTGCATTGCAATGGGGTACGTGGGCGAACCTTCTTTCGACACGTCCCAGTGGCTGCGCACTGGTGACTACGGGTATCTCGATGACGACGGCTTTTTGTTCCTCACGGGACGGTTGAAAGACATCATCATTCGCGGCGGCGCGAACCTGTCACCGCGTCAAATTGAGGATTGTCTGCTTGGAGACGAAAGCGTTGATGCGGTTGCTGTATTCGGCATGCCGGATGCTGATCTTGGAGAGGTACCTGTCGCCTGCATCGTGCCATCAGGGCGTCCGTTGAAACTGTCCGATCTTAACGACCGCATTGCTCGGACGCTATCGCCTGCGCACAGGCTGAACGGCATCTATGAGTATCAGCAACTGCCGCTAAACGACATTGGCAAGGTCGAGATGCCTCGCTTGAAGCAAGAGGTAATCGCCCTTGAAAAGCGCCACCGCGCGAGTGGCATGTCCGTTCGATGCGAAGATGATGCGCCGCTGGAATACATCAAGCGCACGCGCAACTACTACACAGCACTTGGGTTCGGTACACCCTATGAATGGGCCCAGAACGATGATATCCCGTTTTGCACGCTGAAGCCTGCGTTGAATGAGGCAACCGTTGCCATCGTGACGACAGCGGCGCCGTTTCAGCCAGGCGCAGGAGATCAGGGGCCCGGCGCGCCTTACAATGCGGGAGCGAAGTTTTACAAAGTCTACAGTGGCTCCACGTCCGAAATGCCCGACTTGCGGATTTCGCATGTGGGCATAGATCGTGAAAACACGCGCGCGGATGACATTAGTGCCTACTTCCCCCTAGAATCCCTGAAGGCTGCCGCGGCGGCTGGTCGGATTGGGCGTGTGGCGCCGAATTTTTTCGGGTTCCCTACAAACCGGTCCAAGCGGGTGACCGAAACGATTGATGCGCCGGAATTGCTCAAACGTTGCCAAACTGATCAGGTGGATGCGGTCATTCTTGTTCCGAATTGTCCTGTTTGCCATCAGTGCGTCACTATGGCCGCCCGCGTGCTGGAGAGCGCTGGTATACCCACGGTGGTAACGGGTTGTGCCAGTGACATCGTGCGCTCCGTCGGCGCACCAAGGTTCGTATTCAATGACTTCCCGCTTGGTAACTCTGCAGGGCGTCCCTACGATAAAGAATCTCAGGCCATCGTTTTGAACGCTGCGCTCCATCTTCTGGAGAACGCGGCAGGTCCGGGGAGCGTCGTGCAAACGCCATTGAAATGGATTGGGCGCAAGGATTGGAAGTCGTTCTACTCCAACCCCGATTTGCTATCGGCGGAAGAGATCGCCGAACGACGCGCAAAGTTTGATGAGGGAAAAGCTGTGGCACGCGCGTTGCGCGAGAGCAGTACAGATGGCTAAGCAGCAAGGGCGATTCGAATACACAAAGTGTGCGAGCTCAATCGGAACTCTCAATGAACCGTTCGCGTAAGTCTTGGTGCGAAAGCCAAGCGATCTGAGCAACTCTATGTTCTCAGTCTTGTTCATGAATTTCGCGAAATATCTATTAAGTATTTGTAATAAATACTTTTATTTAGATTTTGCCGTGCAAATGTTACGGGTAACTTAATCCTTGACAGAATGTAGCTTTGCCACAAACAATAAGAAACGTTACGGGTAACCTAAAACCCGAGCTGGGAGGAATTTGGCGAGACAAGACCTGCTGCAGGACTCTTTTGGGGTCTGCGGCTTTGTCTGAAGCGCCAATTTAAGTGGAGGGCTATATGAGCGAACCCCTAGTAAGAATGCGCGGTATCACCAAGCGTTTTGGTGGCGTGACGGCGCTTTCCAATGTTGATTTGGAGGCGCACGCGGGTGAGGTTCTGGCAATTGTCGGCGACAATGGTGCCGGCAAGTCGACGCTCATCAAAGTCCTCACGGGTGTATACCAGCCAACCGAAGGTGAGATTTTTCTTGGCGGCGAAAAGGTTGAGTTTTCAAGCCACGCCGAAGCCATCGAACAGGGCATTGACGCGGTCTACCAAACGCTGGCGCTCGCCGATCACCTTGATCCGGCCGCGAACATGTTTTTGGGCAACGAACTGACCCGTAAAGTTCTTGGGATCACCGTTCTCGACAACAAGCTTATGCGAAGCGAGACCGAACGCGTTTTGATGGAGCGTCTTGGCGTTGTGCTGCGGTCTCTTGATGCCCCAACCGAAAGCCTGTCAGGCGGTCAGCGTCAGGCCGTCGCAATCGCACGTGCCGTTTACCACGAAGGGCTGCGCGTGCTGGTAATGGACGAACCAACGGCCGCGTTGGGGCCGCAGGAAACCGCGCGCACATTGAAGCTTATTCAAACGGTAAAGGAACAGGGTCTTGCCGTGATCCTGATCAGTCACTCGTTGGACGATGTGTTTGAGGTGTCCGACCGCATCCATGTTCAACGCCGCGGCCAATGCGTTGGACGCGTGAACACAGCTGAAAGCAGCACGCAGGACGTGCTAGGCCTCATTGTTGGCGCAGAGGAGGCAGCGTAATGCCTGCAGCAATCGCCCCCCGCCCACTGACCGAACGCTTAGAGCCCTACATCGCGATCATTGGCCCGTTGGTGATGATCCTTGCGATCCTCTTATTCATGGGGGTGGCCGAGCCGGCGCGGTATTTCCGTGTCTCAAACATTAATCTGATCTTACTGGACGCGGCTCTCTATATGCCGATGGCCATGGCGATGACCTTTGTCATCACGCAGCGCGGCATTGATCTTTCTATCGGCTCCATCGCCGCCTTGTCAGGCATCATCATGGCGTTTCTGATCAAACAATACGGGTTCTCAGTCTATATCGCCGTGCCTATCGCGATCATGTTGGGCGCTGTGATGGGGCTGATCAATGGTCTTATTATCACGCGCCTGAATGTGCCTGATCTGATCGGCACACTGGCGATGGATTTGGTCTATCGCGGCTTTGCGCTGGTGCTGGCCAAAGGTCTGGTTCTTGCGCGGTTCCCCGATTTTCTGACGGATATTGGCCGCGGGCAAATCCCCGGATTTGTGCCTATCCCTGTTCTGATTGGGACCGCGACGATGATCGCAGGCTACGTCCTTCTCAAGCGGACATACTTTGGACGCTACACTGTTGCTATCGGCTCGAATCCCGAAGCGGCAGCGCTGACAGGTATTTCGGTCAACCGCCACAAGGTCTTTGCCTATGTGCTATGTGGGGCCTGCGCGGCGTTGGCAGGCGTTATGCTGACCGGCAAGTTGAACGCAATCCAAGCGACGTCGGCGCCTTACTTTAACCTCCACGTCATTGCTGCGGTTGTTGTCGGTGGCACGTCTCTGTTCGGCGGACGCGCCTCGATGCTTGGCTCATTTGCAGGCGTCTTGCTGTTGTCGATGATGATCAACGCACTGGTGACGTTGCGGATCGAGTTCTTTTGGCAGTCGGTTGCCTCAGGCGTCGTGATCGTCAGCTCGGTCGCACTGTACGCTTGGATGCAAAAAAAGGATCGCGATGGCGCCGGTGGACTGCTGGCCAAGTTGCAAACGCCCGATGGGCAAAAAATGTTGCGGTTCAGTGCCGCACTTATCGGTGTGTTGATCGCGCTGCTCGCGATTGGCGGACTAACGGCCGTAGACCCAACACCAAGTGGGTAACGGTTATAAAACGCGGAGTTGGTCGGGCCAGGGTTGCAGCCCTGGCACCGACCGATGGCTCCGCACTCATGTAAGGGAGGAACCAAGATGAAACTATTGATGACGACCAGTTTGGTGGCAAGCGCGATGATCGCAGGAGCGGCGTTCGCCGACGGTCATTTGCCTTTGAAAGAACTGCCTGACATCGCGGATCGCGATTATTGGGTGCCTGACGAGGTGAACGCTGATGGCAAGCTTGGCGCGTTGCAAGCTGTGGTAGGCACCGATGCCGTGCCATTCAGCGGCACGCAAGATGCGCCAATCCAAATTGCGATGATTTACCCGTCCGCGGATACATCCGACTTTTGGGCGCGCAATTACCTCGCGATGACCAAACGTCTGGACGAGTTGGGCATCACCTATGAGACGACAGAGTTTGCTTCGCGTCAAATCGAGCATTCGCTTCAGTCGACATATGCCAATCAGGTTGCCCAAGACGCTGACCTCTATGACTACGTGATCTTTGGCCCTTCCGAGTTGGCTATTCAGGCTGACAACATAGACAAGTTGTCTGGCACTGATGGGTTTTCCACCTATGTGTGGGCCTTCCACACACCGCTCAAAGATCTAAGCAATCAGCCAAATGCTTGGTTTGATTTCTCGTCAGCAGCTGGTGCGTTGACCATGTGCGACTACATGATTTCGCGTCTTGGCGAAGGTGTGACAATGGCTATGAACCGCGGCATTCCGGGAATCACGGATAACCAGCGTTCGGGTGATTTCAAAGCCTGCGTTGAGGAGAAAGCCGGGTGGAACACGGCCTATGAACACTATGGTGAGTACCAGCGCGAAGGCGGTTTTGAAGGCACATCGCTGATCATGCAGGCCTATCCCGAAGCCACCATCATCCACAACGCCAACACGGCGATGGCCATGGGGTCCGTTGAGGCGCAAGTGTCTATGGGTAAAGAAAAAGACATCTTCTCAACGGGTTGGGGTGGTACGGGCCTTGAGCTTGATGCGATCCGTCGCGGCGAACTTGATGCAACACCAATGCGAATGGGCGATGACGTAGGGGCTGCAACTGCCGAGGCGATCAAGGCTGATCTTGAGGGCCGCGCAGATGATCTTCCGCTTGTCTTCTTGGGGCGCATAACCGTGGCGCATGATGAAATGAGTGCAGATGAAATTGATGCGCTTGAAAAAGAAGCTTTCCGGTTTTCTGGCGTGGGCGCGCTTAAGCGTTAACACAACCGCGTCCAAGATGGCGATTTTTGGTAAGGGGCCTCTTGGGGCCCCTTACGTTTTATACGCACCCAAGGTTGGGTTGCGTAAGAATGCGATGGGTGCAAGAGTTTGCAGGTCGGCGCCGGCATTTGCCAATCGCGCTGGTTGTCATTTCAGCAACGCGGACATCAACAGGGTGCGACATACCACTTTCGACCATTTCCTGCTGATTGTTGCCGCTTTGATCATGGGCGGGCCGATGATTTTGCTGTTTTTGGGCGCAACTCAGCCGGGTGGTGTCCAGCCGACACTGCCTTCTAGTCTTGCTGATATGGTGGACGGTTTCCAATCCAATCTTGGCCGACTGGCAGCGATGAACCGCGACGGAAATGCCGTTCCGTCTGCAGCGCAAATGTTTCGTGCGTCTGTGATTTCGGCGGGCGGTGTCGCTGTCGTCTCTTGCGTTGTTGGCTTTCTGGCGGCCTTCTCTATGGTCTTTCTGTTAAGACGAGCGGCGCTGTTTTGGTTCTCTATCACATTGATTACGCTATATTTTCCCATCGAAGCGCGCATGTTGTCGACATTTGATGTGACTGTTCGATTGGGATTGGCCAACAGCTTTGCTGGTCTGGTTTTGCCGATCTTACCGCTGGCCATGGCGACGTTGATCTTTCGTCAGCACCTTAGAACACTGCCACCGCAACTGTTGGAAGCGGCTCGTTTGGACGGGGCAGGGCCGATCCGCTTTTTGTGCGACTTTGCGGTTCCGCTGTCGCTTGTCCCGATAGCTGCTGTGTTCATGATTTCATTTCTGATCGGCTGGAACCAATATTTGTGGCCGCTGATGATTTCGTTCGACAACTCGATTTTCCCGCTGATGCGCGGGCTAAACCTTGTTGGGGCAGGGTCGGGACTAAGCATGGTCTTGGCAACAATTTCGGTACTACCGCCCTTGCTGTTGGTGCTTGGGTTCATGCGGCTTTTGACCCGCGTCACCTCGGTGCACGTCTAAGCGCGCTGCGTGAGGTAGCGTTGAAGGGCCACCGCCTGATCCGTCATGATGATACTTATCCCTGCATCCAGCAGACGACCCCAGGTCTGATCAGGGTCCTGCAGCGCTTTGGCGTCCGAAATGCCACAACAGTGCACGGGATCAAGCGTGTAGGTGGAAATCGCCATGTCATCGCCGGCAAGCGTGCAGGCTTGAGCAAGCTGATCAAGGTCATCAAACCAAAGTTCAACGGCGCCCACGCCTGCATCCACGAGGGCCTTAATATGATCAAGCCCGGCGTCTGGCAGAGTGACTTTGGCCATCACCATCGCACCGCTGCGCTCTTGCAGAGCCAAAAGCGCTTCGATGTCAGAGGCGGCCCGAGTTGCAATTTTTAGCGAGCCTTTGTCGCCTAATCCCTGATGCGCAAGGGCGGAAGCGACGGCGTCAACTTCATTGGGGTTTTTCACATCGATGTCGAAATAGGCTTCGGATCCGACGGCTTTGAGCGCCTGTTCCAAAGTAGGGATAAACTGATCCGACCAGTCAGCCTCCGGCCCGCCAAATCCTGCGCGCAGGCGTTGGGCGGTTAGGATCGCGTGATCTGTTTGCTGCGGGATCAGGTTCACGCCTGCAGTGCGCTTAAGGTCGGGGTCGTGAACAACCACCGGCACGCCGTCTGCCGTCATTTGCGCATCAATCTCGATGATCCCAAACGGTGCTGCAGCAGCAATGGATGCTAACGAGTTTTCGGGAGCGGGGTTCCACAATCCGCGATGAACCGAGATCATCGCGGATAGGTCGCGGTTCCTCCAGCGCTGGCGAAACGCCTCTGCCGGGTTCATGTTAGAGCCGTCTTCCGGTGCTGGCATCGAAGAAATGCGCATCGTCAGAGCGGAAACTCAACTTGGCATTGTCAGCAGGAACAGGTGCTTCGGCGTCTTGCGCCACGGTGATGTCTTGCCCGCCCAACTTGCCGTGGATCAGACGTGTCGCCCCAAGTTCTTCGACAATCAGGACTTGTACGTTAGCGCCTTCACCATCAGGAGAAAGCTGAAGCCGCTCGGGGCGCAAACCCAAAGTTACTTTCCCACGATTTGACGTTGAAATAGGCATCAGTTGATCGCCCACACGCACCCCTTCATCGCTGACATCCGCAGCAATCAGGTTCATTGGAGGAGCCCCAATGAAGCTCGCTACAAAGACTGAATCTGGGCGCGAATAAACGTCGCTTGGTGTGCCGATCTGCTCGACTTGACCGTTGTTCAAAATAACAATCCGATCCGCCAGTGTCATTGCCTCGACCTGATCGTGGGTCACGTAAATCGCAGCGGTTTGCAGGCGGCGTTGCAGATTTTTGATCTCAAGCCGCATCTGATTGCGTAACTTAGCATCAAGGTTAGAAAGCGGTTCATCAAAGAGGAAGATGGCCGGATCGCGCACAATCGCGCGTCCCATTGCAACGCGTTGACGCTGACCACCTGACAGTTGACTGGGTTTGCGATCAAGGAACTCTTTGATCTGCAAAAGTTCGCCTGCGTCTTCGACCTTTTTGTCGATCTCATCCTTGGGCGTGCCGCGGTTCTTAAGGCCATAGGCAAGGTTTTTGCGCACAGTCATATGCGGGTAAAGCGCGTAATTTTGGAACACCATCGCGATGTTTCGCTCTGCAGGTTCAAGATCGTTCACTTGACGTCCAGCTAGTTCGATGTCGCCTTGGGTGACGCTTTCCAAGCCTGCCACCATGCGCAGCAACGTTGATTTCCCACAGCCCGACGGGCCGACGAAAACCACCAACTCGCCGTCTTCGACATCAACCGAGACGCCTTTAACAGCCTCGGCCCCGTTTGGATAACGCTTGAATACGTTTTTGATCTTAAGTGTCGTCATTTTTCTTGCTCCACGAGGCCTTTGATGAACATGCGCTGGAAGATCACGATCACCAACACGGGCGGCAACATTGCCAAGATGGCCATTGCCAAGGCCTCGTTATATTTCGGGATATCTGCGCCGATCATGTTTTGCATGATCTGTTTGATGCCGCGCACCAGCGTGAAATAGCTCTCGTCCGTCGTCATCAGCGTTGGCCACAAATACTGGTTCCAGCCGACCACGAACATGATGATGAAGATCGCCGCCATCATGGTCTTTGACAGCGGTAACAAAATGTCGAAGAAGAACCGCCAAGGTCCAGCTCCATCAATGCGCGCGGCCTCTAACAGTTCGTTCGGAACCGATTTAAAGAACTGTCGGAAGAAGAAGGTTCCTGTGGCCGATGCGATGAGCGGGAGGATCAGGCCTGTGTAGCTGTTGAGCAAGCCCATTTGCTGTACCACTTCGTAAGATGGCAAAATGCGTACCTCTAGTGGCAGCAGCAGCGTCAGAAAGATAATCCAAAAGCAGAAGGTTGCGGCGCGAAAGCGGAAATAGACAATCGCGTAGGCCGCCAGCATCGAGATGACGATTTTACCAAGTGCAAAGCCGATCCCAAGGATGAAACTGTTCTGTGTCATAAGCAGACCCGTGACACCGCCAGTGAACCCGCTTTGCTGGGTCAAAACGGTTTCATAGGTTTCCAGAAACTCACCACCCCAGCCAAATTGCATGCCTTCTTTGTGGATGGTGACGTAGTCAAAGGTCGAGGTCATGAAGGCCACTGCAAGCGGGCCAACCATCAGAAACACACCTAATAGCAAAACGATGTGGTCGTATATTTTTACGCGATCCATGGCTCCGCCTCCTAGTTGTAATGCACGCGTTTCTCGATCAGGCGGAACTGCACAACAGTCAGCACCAGAACGAGAAGCATGAGAATAACGGATTGCGCCGACGACCCGCCAAGGTCGTTGCCCCTAAAGCCGTCGCGATACACTTTGTAAACCAGCGTCACAGGCGAGTTGCCGGGCTGATCTTTGACGATCAGATCGATCAGGCCAAAGGTTTCAAACATCGCGTAAGTGATGTTGAGGATCAGCAAGAAGAACGTCGTCGGGGCCAAAAGCGGAAAGGTGATCGTCCAAAACCGGCGGTTTGGGGATTTGCAGTCAATCGAGGCGGCTTCTTTGACCGAACTTGGGATCGACTGAAGACCCGAGAGGAAAAAGATGAAGTTGTAGGGAATTTGCTTCCATGTCGCGACGATGATCATCGCTATGCCAGTATCCCAGTAATTTACGCCGATGCGCATTTCCCAGCCAAAGATCAACGCAAAGTCGACCAGCGGGCCGATATGTTGATCAAAGAGCATCACGCCGATCAGACCAGCGACAGGCGGGGCAATGGCATAGACCCACATCAGCAAAGTTTTGTAAGTGGATTTCCCGCGCAACACCCGGTCGGCAGAAACAGCCAGCATCAAACCGATAGAAAGCGACAGCAGGGCAACGAGCACGGTGAACAAGGCGGTAAAAATCGCGGTGCGTTTGTAGTCAGAGGCGCTTAGCGCATCAGAGTAGTTCTCGAGCCCGACATACGTCGCGGTGCCAAAGAAGGGATCTTCTAGGAAAAACGAAGATCGGATCGCTTCTGCGGCTGGCCATAAGAAGAAAATCGCAATGATGATCATCTGTGGCGCGAGCAGCATATATGGCATCCATGGGCTGCCAAATTGCGCTTTATTCATATGTGTTGCCCCCTCAAAAAGATCGGGGCGCCTGCGCGCCCCAATCTAATAGTTTTACGATCAGTTTGTTGTTTTTGCAAAGCGGGACAGTAGTTTGTTGCCCTCTTCTTCGATGATCGAGAAGGCTGAATCAACGTCGGTTTCCCCGGCGAAGATGCGGCCATACTCGCGGTTCATCACGTCACGGATCTGAACGTAAAAGCCCATGCGGTAGCCTTTGGAGAATTCACCCGATGGCAAAGAAAGCTGCTTGATGCCAATTTCGGCCTGCGGCTTTTCTTCATAGTAACCGTTCTCTTTTGCAAGATCATAGGCAGCTGATGTGATTGGCACGTAGCCAGTTTCCTGGTGCCAGAATAGCTGAGTCTCAGCAGCCGACAGGAACTTGAAGAACTCCGCACTTGCGCGGTTTTCCTCATCTGACTTGCCTGCCATCGCAAACAAGGCTGCACCACCAATGAAGGTTGATGTTGGTTCTTTTGTCACGCTTTCCCAGTATGGCAGGTAAGTCGCACTAAACTCAAAATCAGCAGAATTCAGCAAACCACCAAACGAGCCTGATGAGCCAAGCCACATCGCTGCTTCGCCGTTTTCAAACGGTGCTTGGTTGTCACCCCAGCCAGCGCCGTAATAGCCATACCAACCCTTATCAAGCCACTCTTTGGCTTTGGTAAAGTGCATCTTGATTGGCTCGTTGTTTACCAGAATTTCGGTGCCATCCGAGCCATCAAAACCGTTTGCATTCGTAGCAAAAGGCAGGTTGTGACGCGAGTGGAAGTTCTCAGTCCAGATCCATGGGCTGTGTGACTGAGACAAAGGCGTGTAGCCCGCGTCGACCAGTTTTGGTGCGATGGCTTCAAATTCTTCCCATGTCGCAGGAGGCGTTACGCCAGCTTTTTCAAGCGCTTCGGTGTTGTAATACAGGATTGGCGTTGATGAGTTGAACGGCATGCCAACCATCTTGCCTTCGCTATCCGCGAAGAAGTAGCGCACACCAGAAATATAATCGTTGCTGTCAAAATCGATGCCAGCTTGCTTGATGAGGTCTTCGGCAGGGATCACAGCGCCCTTGGCACCGATGATCGTGGCCGCACCAGCGTCAAATACCTGAACGATGTTTGGCTGTTCGCCCGCGCGGAACGCTGCGATTGTTGCTGTCAGTGTGTCTTCATAGCCGCCTTTGTAAACAGGCGTGATCACGTAGTCAGACTGCGATGCGTTAAAACGCGTCGAGATTTCATTTACGGTTTCACCAAGCTGGCCGCCCATAGCGTGCCAAAAGGTGATTTCAGTTTGCGCAAAGGCCGGGCCAGCAAGAACGGCGGCAGCCAAAGTTGCAGATATCGAAAAGTTTCTCAAAGGTCTTCTCCCAGTTGATAAGTGTTCATGCACTTAATTCTTGTTTGCGAAGTTTTTGCGACTTGAGCCCCTAAGTCCAGCCTAGAATCTTTTTTTCTTGATCCGCTTCAAAAATAGTCTTCCAATCTCCAACGCCAGCAGAGTTGGAAAAGCAATGTATTTCATTCATTTAAGCGATCTGCACCTTTCAGATCCGGACAGTTCCGTAATTGCACGCGCACGCGCAGACTTTGTCGCTCATGGGCTGAAGCAACTGGCAGAAGCGTATCCGAACGCCGAAAGTTGCGTGATCACAGGCGATTTGGCTGACGATGGCGATGCGCAAGTTTATACTTGGCTAAAAGAGTTGATCGCTGACTTGTCGATCCCCGTCGATCTCTTGGTGGGGAACCACGATGATCGGATGTTCCTTACAAAAGAGTTCGCCGGATCAGGCCGGTTCGTGGGCGATTTTGCCCAAGGCACCCGCGAAGCTTCGAACGCGACCTTGGTATTCCTCGACACTCACATGCCCAATTCTGACGCTGGAATTTTGTGCCAGAAGCGCTTGGAATGGCTGGATCAAACGTTAAAGGCTGCGGCGGACAGTCCAGTCTTCCTCTTTATGCATCACCCTCCGATGGATATCGGCGATCCGGTGATGGACCCGATCAAGCTAAAGAACCCGCAGGATCTGGCGCGCGTTCTTTGCGGACACCACACAGTGCGCCATATTTTCTTCGGTCACGTGCATCGTGCGTTGCAGCTTGATTGGAATGGATTTCCAAGCTCTTGCGTTGATGGGATTTCCACGGCGCCTGACGACACTGTGGTTTTGAACGCCCGCGTCGTGACGTTCAGAAATGACAAAATCGAAACCTCGGCGATTTCCATTCGCCAGAGCAGTCGAACGGAAGGCTAAGCTCAAAAAACAAGCATCAGATACAGCTTGACGCTGGGTTAACGGTTGCCGCAACATATTTGCAAAGGAGACCCAAATATGATGCGTAAGTTGTTCAATCGCGGCCATGTAGACTATGTGGCGAAGGCCTTGTGTTTATCAGGGATGCTGCTTGGTTCTGCGTCTTTCGCGCAGACTGACCCGTTTTCGTCAAACAACGGCATGTTTCCAACGCCGGATGAGTATAACAAAGGCTTTTTCAACGCGTCCAATCTGGATTATCCCAAAGAGCTGCCTGCTTCGATGTGGGATCCGAGAAACGACTTCAAAGCTCCTTTGGATCAAGATACGGCCGAAGCGTACATGGCGGCTGTTAAAAAGCTCATTGAACCAGACATGCGCACGCTAGTGGAAAATCACGAAGCCTGGAACGCCAAGGCGGCGGGATGGTACAACATGGTCTGGCGCGGGGCCGGACAACCCGGCAAGCCTGAGAACCCTATTTCAGGCCGCGAAGTCATCATGAATACCAATACCGGTCAGATCGTTCCGAACGTCAGCTGGGCCGAAAATTACCGTCCCACACCAGATTTTACGCAGAACTACGGGGTGATCTATTACAACGAAAGGGCGGCCTATACGCTTGGACAGGTTTTCAATGATGTCAATGAACCTGACCCGTCGAAAATGGAATTTCCGGATGGATCGATTGTCGTAAAGATCGAGGCGGCCACGGTTCAGCCTGACGAATGGCCGTGGACCGACGATGGTTCACCCCCTTCGGTTCTTCACCGCGCCGCATCGTGGAAGGTTTACCGTCCGACAACTGAAAACCAAAAAGCATATCAGTTGGCAAAAGAAAAACACGAACCGTTACCGGTGCTGACAAATGTCGTACAAACGGTTTATCCATTTCAATTGGCGATCAAGATCAAAGACTCCAACGCCGCACCCGAGACAGGGTGGGTTTATATGGGCTTTGTCTATGACGCAGGATCCGATGGAGAAACCGCTTGGGACAGGTTTGTGCCAGCGGGCCTGATGTGGGGGAATGATCCAGAATATGCCACGACGTTCGCCGGAACGCCTCCCGAAGGTGAAAGCCTGAAACAGACCTGGGTTAATGACAATGCTCCACCCTTTGTCAAAGACACGATGGGATGGGGTGGACGATTTGCAGCGCCTATGGATGTGGCGGTGAGGCACAATATTCGAATTCCATTAACCGGGAATGACGAACCACCAGGGGACGGGTTTCGCGTCTCGT
Organism: Paracoccaceae bacterium; assembly: GCA_039942715.1. Lineage (GTDB taxonomy): Bacteria > Pseudomonadota > Alphaproteobacteria > Rhodobacterales > Rhodobacteraceae > JABDJX01. The sequence continues at coordinate 219,476 of JBDVBY010000004.1, read as the reverse complement.
CCTGTCTTAGTTGCCACGGCGCAGCACAGTTTCCGTTTGAGGATAATTTGTACCCATCGCCTGACAATAGCTTTCCGCCACCTGATGGTGATGAACCATTTCATTTGTACTTACCCGGCTCTCCTGATTGGCAAAGATGGTTTCAAAATCGTGCTGGCTCAGAGTCGATGTCCGCAGGATCTGTCGCGCTGGACTATGACCTGTCGAGCACAATCGCCTTTATGATTTGGCGTACACAGAAGGAAGGGGGTGACTCCTTCGAGAACCGTCTCCTTGGAATTATGAATGGGCACTGAAACGTCAGATCGAAGGGCTGGCGATTCCGGAACACAGACAAACTCTGATACTCTGGTCGGCAAAGAACATCGCGGTGTAACAGTCTTGATGGTCGATATCGTCGGGTCCACCGACTTGATGGAAAAGCTTGGGCATGAAGGCTACGGGGCAGTGCTCCAGAGCTTTCATTCCATGTGCACCGGCATAGTTCGGCGTCGTGGCGGCATTGTTGCCGAGTACCTTGGCGATGGTATCGTTTGCTATTTTGGGCTTCCTCACGCAAGTGAAGACGATGCCCCGCATGCTGTCAAAGCCGCGCTTGAGATCATTCGCGATCTAGAAAAAAGCCGATCAGACGATGTCGCCTTAAGCGCGCGCCTTGGTCTCAGCACAGGCTCCGTCATGATCAGCAGCGATGCGGATCAATTCGGCACTGGCGCCGTGGGCAAGTGCATCCATCGCGCCGCCCGGCTTGAGGCGATGGCCAAGCCCAACACCGTGCTCATCTGTGACGACACGCGGCGTTTGATTGGTCGTACGTTTCAACTGAAAGAGCTTGGTATCCACGAGTTGCGAGGTATTGCGCAGCCCGAACCGGTTTATCAGGCCGTCAAAGCACGAACGGGCCTGACAACGCGCTTTGACACTTTGCGCGGGCACCTAGCAGGAGATGTGGTCGGTCGACAGGCAGAGATGGAACAGCTTCACGACTTGTATGACAAAGCCGGTCGCGAGGGCGGACGTGCGGTGACGATTACGGCTGACGCCGGGCTAGGCAAGTCCCGCCTGATCCAAACCTTTCTGCAAAGCCCGCAGACAAGCGGCACGCCAAGTTTTGTGCTGCAATGCTCGCCCGAACACACAGGAACAACGCTCTATCCTGTCGTTCGTTATCTCGAATGGGTCGTGGGCGTGAGTATCACGGACGATGCTGCAATGCGGATGGGCAAGCTCAAGCGTCTTGTGAAAGAAGCCTGGGGACTTGGTGACAATGATGCCGAAATATTGCTCGATCTGTTCAACCCATTTGAGGCAAGCGCAAACCTAGACCCGTCAGAGTCGGTGAATACACGCCGCGATCGTGCGCTGGAAAAACTTGCCGATCAAATGTTTGCTTCTGTTGTCGGGCGCGGCACATTGGTCGTGGTGTTTGAAGACGTTCACTGGCTTGATCCGACATCTGCCCAGCTTTTGGATATGCTGATTGCGCGCGCGCACGCCCATCCCGTACTGATTATCCTTTCAACCCGTATTACCCCCCCTTACGGAGAGGGCTTGCCAAAAGCGCCACCGATGCGCCTTTCGTCGTTGTCGAACGCAGACTCAAGGACCTTAGCAGAACAAATTTTGGGCAAAGATGCCCCTACCGATTTGCTTGTTGAAAAAAGTGAAGGCGTCCCTTTGATTTTGCAAGAGTACGCCGAAATCATGTTGGAGACCGGCGGCGAGGCTTTGAAGGCTACCCATGTTCCTTTGTCACTGACGTCGATCATTCAGTCCAAGCTTGATCGGCTTGATGACGAAGCCCGAAGTTTTGTACGTGTTGGGTCGGCGCTGGGGCGTAATTTCGATCCCGAACTGGCCATGCGTCTGGTCGGCCAAGACCTTGCTCTAGGCAATACGATGCTTGAGGCTTTGCGCGCGTTGAACCTGGCCGATCGATCTGGCGCTCTTCAAGAGAACGATCAGATTACATTTACACATGCTCTGATCCGCGACGCGGTTTATGGGAACATGTCTGAGGGCGAAAGGCATAAAATTCATGACGCAATTGCCACCGCCTATTTGAGCAAGGCTGCGCTGCCGCCGTTGGAAGATCATGTACTTGCAGGTCACCTTGCCAAGGCCAGTCGCTATGAAGAAGCCGCCGAGCATTATATGTCCGCTGCTCTGACCGCCGCCAAAAAAGGAGGTGCCGCCGAAGCGTTGGGGTATCTTGAGGCTGGCCTTGCTGGCATAAAAACGCTCGCGCCTGGCGAAGCACGCGATCATCTTGAAGTGCGTTTGTTGGCTGTAAAGGGCCCCACTTTGATGGTGACGCGTGGGCCGGGCAATGAAGAATTCGGCCGTATACAGGCGCGCGCAATGGAATTGGTCGAACGTCTGGACATGCTAGATGATATGCTTCCTGTCGTTTTCTATACAGCCGAACACGCTTGGGCCGTCGCTGATCTTGACCGTGCGGAAACCATGGCTGACGCCGTTTTGCTGCTTGATCAGCAAAACCCATCTGATGTTGCGCATTTGGCGGGCAATTTGTTGAAGGGCATGGTGGCTTGGCATCGCGGTGACAACGCGCAAACCATGGAAACTCTAGACCGCGTCATAGCGCGCTATGACATGGAAAAGCATAAAGCGCTTTATGCACAATTCATAAAAGAGTTTGGCGTTTTCAGTCATTTCTATGCAGGCCTTACCAGAACCATCCAAGGCGATTTTGGCGAGGGACTCGCACTAGCGGAAGGTGCGATAAGTCTTAGTAGAAAACTGAACTTCCCGCATGAGGTGGGTTTTGCCCTGCTTGCACGGTTCAATACAGCCATGTTGCGCGACGATGTGATGACGGCCGATCTGGCGAGCCAGGAAGCGCTGACGTTCTCGATTGAACAAGGCTTTCCAGAGTTCGTTGCCATGGCGCAATTTGTGCAAGGTTGGTGCCAAGCCCGTCGCGGGCAAACCGTAGAAGGGGTGGCTTTGATGGAAACCGGGTTTGCAGCCTGGAGGCAAACCGGGTTCACTTGCTGGCAGGCGCTTTTTGCCGCCATCCAGTCGCCATTCATGGTCAAACAAGGACGTGTTCTTGAAGCAAACAATCTTGTGGAACATCATCTTGAACAGATTGGTGCCACAGGCGAGGAACAATGCCGCGCACCTTTGCTGCTTGCGCGCGCAGTGATCCAACGGGAAAATGGTCAGGCTGGCGAGGCGGTAGAAACTGCCCAGTCAGCCCGTGAAGTGGCCCAAAACCAGGGCGCTGTCTTGTGGGAGCGTTGGGTCGACGCGGAGTTTCCGGTGTCTTCTGGGCATGCAAGCTAAGCCCTTAGGTGCCCAAATCTGCTAAAAACCACTGAAAATGTGTCAATATGTACAGGTTTAGCGAGAGGTTATACCCGTCAGTAGTGTTTGCGCTTGACGCAAGGCCGCACTCTGGGTGTCTAATGTCGCCCATGGGATTAGCCGAGCTAAAAGACAGCCAATTAAAGGGCGGTTTGGTCAACGCGATTGGCGTGGATGGATGTCGCACGCTTTTTGCGGATGCGCGCCCTGTGTCATTTGCGGCTCGCCAGACAATCTTTTTGGAGGGCGATCCGGGCGCTTTGCTCATTCTGATCGAAAGCGGTCGCGTAGAAATTTCAACCACATCTTTGATGGGGCGCAAATCGGTTCTGGCTTATATGGGCGCAGGCGAAGTGTTGGGCGAGATTGCGACTTTGGATGGTGGCGCGCGCTCTGCGGATGCTGTGGCGTCAAACGCGGTAACAGGCTTGGCCTTATCGCGCGAGAACGTCCTTGAATACATTTCGGTACGTCCTGACATTGCAAAGGCTGTGATTGTCGAGTTGTGTCGAAAGGTACGCAATGCCTCCGAGATGTTTGCAACCCAGACAATCATAGAAGGCGAACCGCGGCTTGCCCGTGGTCTTTTACAGTTGTTTGACAAGTGGGGGGCACAAAGCGCTGACGGCACGACTGTGTTGGAAGAGCGTTTTTCACAGCAGGATATCGGAGAGTTTAGCGGCCTTGCCCGAGAGAACGTGAACAGGCAAATCAAAGCTTGGAGCGAAGTCGGTGTATTGCGTAGTGACGGTCGCCAGCTTGTTCTGCTTTGTCGCGAAACGCTGGAACACTTGGCCGAACGCTAGGCCTTTGTGACCTGAGCGCGGCGATATTCTTCGTCCGAAAGACCAGCGGCAATCATCCTACGCTGCATCAAAAGCGACATGCGATAGGTGTCTTCAAGAAATCCGGTGGACGCGATCAGCACGCGCTTTTGATCTACTGACATGCGATCATCGACGCGCCGCGCCAGAACGCCGCCAAAGCGCAGGTCTTCGATGAGCTTTTCGGTGGTTTTTGGCGACATCTCGTCAATCAGTAGATGCGCATATTCGTAAATGGCGAAAACAGGCGTGCGCAAAGTACGAATGGTATCGAGGATCTTGGCTTTGCGCTCGGGGCGAAAGATGGCTTTGCGAAATTCGTTTTTGCTTTTGGTAAAACTTGGGTCGTTGATCAGTTTTTCAACGCGCGCGTTATGCGCCTCGATATAGTTGGCGATGGCGTCGGCATCGGTGCAATCAAGCGCCTTTAAAAAGAACAGAAACTGGGTGAAATGGAGAAGATAATCATGCCCGTTTGCGCCCATCACGGTTGGGAAATCTGACAAAGGCGCCGTCTTTTCTAATTCGCCCCGCACAGTTTCAAAGAACCAGTTTTCCGCGCGCAGACTGGCCTCGACCGTTTCAAAGGCCAGTCGTACACTATCGCCTGATGGCGGCGTGTCTGGAATATCAGTGATCGCGTCGTTCAAATCCCGTCCCCCGGTGCGTATTGTCAGGTGCGGTTCGCGGCTGGTCAAGTCGGTAACATAAGGGCGCTGTTCGGTAGAGACGATATGCAGGGTAGGTGGGCTTTTGTCGCTCATAGGATTGGGCCTCCGATCCAAATAAAAGCCGCCGCAGCGGCAAGTGATGGTGCCAGCGCGATTGATGCGCGCCGGGTCATCAGGCTGTGAAAAAGTAGACAGATCGTTGTAAGAGCAAGGATATCCAGCGCATGCACAGGGCCGAACCAAGCAACGACACCTGCGGCGAGAAAGAAGTCACCACTGCCAATCCAGCCAAGATCACCAGTGGTCCGCCCATGCAGGACGCCAACAAATAACAAAAGGACCGCGCCACCTGCGATGGGAAGCATCACAGCTCCGACCGCGGCAGCATGGGCAAGCCCTGTGAACACAAGCGCGAGGGTCAGAACGTCAGGGACTGTTTCAGTGGTGGCGTCGATCCACGCAAGGCTCGCAAGGATGGCGAATAAAAACGCGCTCCACCCGCTGTGCACAAGATCAGCACCCGTTGCGAGTGCACTTGCAAGGGTAGCGAAGGCTACGGTGGTTGCGACCAACCCGGGCGCAATTGGATGATGCATCAAACTGGTCATAGCGATGGGCCTGCAGTGAAAAACGGAAAGAGAGCGATGCGTCCTTTGCTGTGTCGCAACAGATCCCACAAGGCGCTCATGTCTTGGGAGCCTTCCAAACGGGTAATCGCTTTGATCAGAACCGGGGCGGGCACGTCTGTTTCAATGGCCACCACATGATCCGAGCCAAAGGGTGGAGTGACGCGCACGGGCAGGGAGATCTGCTGAGAAGGTGGCGTTTCCAGCGCATCGTTATAGGCGGCAACAGGGTAAAGCAGAGAGATTTTGCCGTCTGCGCTAAGGTTGATCAGAGTGAGGTGTTTTGTGCTGCGTTTATCCACTGTAATCGTCAAAGTCTGGTCGTCGCGGTAAATCAGATCGCCACGATCAAAACCAATCAAGGCGGAAGAATGCGCCACTTTGTTCAAGGTCGTGATCAGCCGATGTTTGTCGATGACGGCCTGTAGGTTGCCCTTGCCATTCAGTGTCGCCAAGTGGTTGCCAATGCTGGAATAAACGACAGAGCCTTCGCGCCGTAACGCACCGGGCTGTGCAACTTTGATCCCGCTGATGTCGTCCCATTGAGCCGGTTCGACGGTGATTGCGGGCAAATCAGCAAAGGACGTTTCGATCAGGGATAAAGGCGCAGGTTTTGTCGCGCTGGGAGCGGGCAATTGCAGAAGTGAAACGTTCTCTTGCCCAGCTGGTTCCGATTGTGGAAGCTGCGCGCCATCGCTGACCTGACGCACGGTGCGGCGCACGTGGGTTTCAAGCTCGCCTTTGGTCAAAACACCGTTGCGGTCCAGATCAGCCGCGCCGCGCAACCCGTCGGCAAATGCAAAGCTAAGCGCGCCACGCGGAACTCCATCAATCAGCACTTCGGGCACTTTTTCTGTCTCGTTCACCGCCGCTAGAAACAGCGCGATTTGATCCGGCGTATCCCCGCCGCTTGGTGGCGGAGGAGGTGGCGGCAACGGATCGCCCGACATGTTTTGCGGCGTGACATAGCGATAGCCAAGCGTAGGGTTCAAATCACGCGTGACCGTTCCAGCGTGGCAGGCATCTGCGACGAAAATCACGTCCAGAACAGAGCTGCGGGCCAACATATCTGCAATTTCGTCATCGCGAATGCGCTGGCCCGCAGCTTCCCCGCGCGGTGCAAATCCGGCTAAAAGAAAATTCTCATCGCGTCCGTCTTCTTCGCTGCCTGGTGTGTGTTCAGGCTCGTTCGAGCCATGCCCGGCATAGCTGATGATCAGGCGGTCCCCCGGTGTTGCCTTCGCTAAAATGTGCTCCCAGGCACCCAAGATCGCACTGCGTGTCGCCTTGGCGTCGGTCAAAAGTGTGACCTCGGCGCCAAGGCTGTCTAATGCATCGGCGATGTCTTCAGCATCGTTCACCGCGCCATGCAAATCGGGGATGTAGGTGTATTCATCAATCCCGATCACCAGCCCAAACGTGCGCTCGGCCATGGCTTGCATCGGCATAAGTGTTGCCAGCACGAAAGAGATAGCGGCACGGATCACTGGGTTGAAAACGCGACGCGGCGCGCGATGCGGTGATGTTCAGCAGAGCCGGGCTGAATGCCCGGAGGTGCTGGAGGGATGTCTTTTTCGCCGTAGCCTGCGATGCGCACTTCGCCGGTAAAACCATTGGCCAACAAATATGATTTCACCTTTTCTGCGCGTTGGACTGAAAGCGACAAGTTATAATCGTCGGGCCCCTCGGGGTCGGTGTGACCGCCCAATGCGATGCTTGCGGGCGCGCTAAGCGTGATGTGCTCGACCAATGTTTGTGCATATTCGGCGCCAATCTCGTCAAACTCGGTCGAGTCATATTCAAACGTGATCGGCAGGCTGACCTCTTCAATTTCAAAGCCGCGGATCGAGGTCGTGAAAATGCCACCTGTGTTGCCAGAGCGCGTGCGCGGCATATCCACCGGGCTTTGTGCCAAAGCAAGCGCAGCAGTGGCAAGTTCATAGACCTCTGCGATTTCTTCGGTCCCCGCATCATGGGTTTGGTCGCCTTCGGACAGTTCGTTCAAGGCAAGTTGAAAGTGCTGTGCTGCCTCACCGTAGCGCCCAAGCGACCACTCAAGCTTGCCAAGTTCAGCATAGCTGCGCCAATGGCGTTCAAACTTCAGTGCTTTGTTCAGGTGGGCGCGCTTTTTTGCGCCATCGGCTTCAAGCGCATCAAGAAAGCTCTCGCGCGCGAGATAGTCGCCAACCCATTCGCGGATGGCATCGTCACAATCCGCGCTAAAGATAATCTCGTCATAGAGCGTTTCGGCGCCGGATTTGTCGTTGCTTTGTACAGCGGCGACAACGGTGTCGTACTGCGGGCAGGCAAGGGCAGGCGAGGCCAAAAGCGAAAGGAGCGAAAGAGTGCGGTACATCGGATGTTTCCTTGTCTTGTTTACGGTTCGATGCGGTAGGGCAGATAGGTAGCTGACCAAGCGATGGGTTGATCGGCATCTGCCTCAAGGCGCAAAAGGCGCTGGCTGATTTCAAATAGGGATTGGCTGGCATTGGGCACCGGTCCGCCATTGATCCCGGCAGGTAGAAGCGCGGTGAGTTGGGGCAGATCGCCTTCGATGAAAAGCCCCAAAAGGAGACCCTGACCGCTTGGTTCTGTGACACGGATGCGAAGCGGACGTCCGTTTGCGCCAAGCGCGCTTGGAATGATCAAAGGTTGGCCCGGAGAGACACGCGTGCCGTCTTCTGCGGACAGTTGCGACGGATAGACCTGCGCCAGTTGGCCAACGGGATCAACGTCCAAAAGCAATAGCGTGCCGGGACGGTCGGCTGAGACGGTGAAACTCACAAGGTCACCCACCTGCAAAGCGTCGCCGCCTTTGATCGACAAAGTCAAACGCGCGTCATTACTGGGTGCAAACAGGTCGGTCACAAAACCAAGCGTTTCGCGGAAACTGGCGGGCAAGCCATCGTCTTTGATAATAGGTTCCGCAATCACAGGGACGACGATAGGCGCCGATTTCGTTGCCAGAACGCCCGCTTCGTCGCCAGAAAAGGCAGGGGCAAACCCGCGTCCGGTGATCGAACAGGCCGCATGATCTTCGCACCAACTTTGCATCAACATCGTCGTGTGCGACAGCATTTCGCCGTTGGTTACGGTCCCATCGCTGTTGGCATCGCCATGAACGGCGCCATCAAGAAGCGCATCTGTGAACACGCCACGATCCACGGCTTCCCATGCAAACTGACCGGTCTGTGCGGCCATCCAAAGACTGGCGTCGAATTCCGGAAACGCGCTCGCATTGGCACCGGGCAGGCCACGCGTGCCAAAAGGACCGCCATCAAAGCTTGCATCAAGGAATACGGCCACGTCACGATCTGCAATCACGCCGATAATCTCCGCAAGGGTGCCAAGTGGGATTTGCCCCAAAAGAGTATTGCCATCGTGAGCGATCAAAGCGGGCGTGCCATCGGGCAAAACTGTGCCAAGCCCTGCGAAGTAAAACACAACGCGTTCGCCGGGATTTGTTTCGCGCACAACCGTATCGATCAACGTTGATAGGATCGCATCTGAGCTTGCCGCGGCATTTGTCAGGCGAGTTATGCTGCCGCTTGGAAAGGCCAGTGTGTCTGTCAGAAAAGTCTCGATCCGTTCGGCGTCGGCTGCCGCGCCATTTAAATCGTTTGCCTCAGCCAAAGCGCTATAGTCATCGATCCCGATCACAAGCGCGCGGTCTTCTGCCAGCGCGGCAGTCGCGATCATCAACGATGTAGCGAGTGTGAAAAGTTTCATGGCCATGCCTCCAAATCACGTGCGCAACGGAACCCAAAATCGACCCCCGGCGCATTTCCGGGCACGATAAGCCGGGCCGAGATGCGCAAGTCAGCAGGGTTTGCGGTGTTCCACGACCCGCCTTTCAACACTGCGCCGTCTTCGCCCATGACCCATTCGCGGACGTTTCCAGCCATGCCTTGATGTCCTTGCGCGGTTGCGCCACCTGCTGCAGAGACAGGCGTTGGCAATCGTCTTGCAGGGGTCGGTGCGCCGCGCCAGACGGGGGCTTCAGCCGACCATGTGCCCCAAGGAAACGCGGCTTGACTGTCGCCGCGTGCGGCGGCTTCCCATTCAGCTTCGCGCGGCAGACGCCCCCCCGCCCAGGCGCAATAGGCGCGTGCATCGGTAAGCGCGATATTGGTCACTGGGCGCTCTGGCACGGCTTGGCTGCCTGCGCCATCTGGTGATGACCACGTATAGGCGCCGTCAATCAGCCGGGCTTCGCCGCTGGAGGTCAGCGCCACAATACGGCCGGCGGTTTCGGCTTCGGTCTTGTGGCCGGTTTCATCCACAAAACGCTGAAAATTGGCGACCGAGACTTCGGTGGCATCCACGGAAAACGGCGTGAGCGCAACATCGCGCGCCTGCTCTCCGGCTGGACGGGTCGATGGGCAATTTGCAGGATCAATCGGCGCAGCTTCGCGGCAAAGGGCAATGGCCGCGTCCAAGTTCACCGGGCTGTCGCCAATTGAAATTTCTCGCGTTTCGGCGACGCCGGGGGCATCACGCTTTACGGGCGCATCTAGGGTCGCCAAGGCGGCCTGATAAAGCTCGTCGGCGTTTGCAAACCGCCCTTCATCAAAAGCCGCGTCTGCGCGACTGATATAGGACTTGGCAAGGATCGCGCCTGCGCCTGCTGCGTCTAAGTCGGCTGATTGTATCCGGCTGCGCGTCTCGTTCGCTGCGTTACGCGTGCTTTCGATCAACGCAGAGAAGCCTGCTTCAGCTTCACTCCACAGTGTGGCTGCAACCTCATATCTGCCCTCGGATTGTGCGAGGTCGGCCTGTTGCGAGCGATCGCTTGCCTCGACCAAAACCGAGATGTTGGACCCAACGGCCAAAGCCGCCAATTCTTCAGCGGAAAGCGCCGTTTCACGCGCACCCGCTGCCATTGTTTTCGCGTTCGTGCCCAGCTCAAGAGCCATCTCGGCCTGCGCGCGGGCTTGGCCGGCTTGGGTTGCGGCATCGTTGGGCGTGCCTTCAATCGCGGCGTCAGCACTTGCCAGAGTGGTGCGCGCAGACTCGACGGCCGCGCTTGCCTCGGTGGAGGCGAGGGCCGTTCCTGACGCAACAGCAGTGGTCAAAGCTCTGTCAGCGTTCCGTAATTCCTGACGCGCAGCCTCAGTGCTGTTGAATCGCGCGGTGTCGCTTTTCAAGCGGGCGACAACACTGTCGCGTTGATCCAAAGAGGTTTGGTTGGCCATGTAAAAATAGCTCGCCGCGGCTGTGCTGCACAGGAACCCGGTAAACAGCGTGATGGCGACGGCTTTGGAAACGCCCGTCGGACTTGGCGAAGCCATGTGCGCCGTTGGTACGCTGGTCGCAGAGGCCGAAGGTGCTGTGATCGGTTCGGGCGCACTCACTCCCGTCAAAACAGACTGAAACGCACGTTTGGCGGCACCGGCGTTACTGTAAGGCGTCGCATTGGGCAAACGACCTGTCATGCGCGCCAGAAGACGGGCGACCTGCTCGGATTTCTCGTGGCCGTCGGGGAATAGGATCGCGGCATCCGGGGCATCGCGTGCTTCGCCAAGAATAGCGGCAACAACTGCTTCGGGATCGGCTGGTCCACCTGTCAAAGCGATTGCAGGGCCGTCAGGGCCTAGCAAAATACGGTAGCCCAACATGCCAGCCGCGTGCACGTCATCCTCTGCGCGCGGTTGCGTTGTGTTGATCACCTGCGCGGACTGGTAGGCGGCAGGCTGGGCAGTGACCGTTGTTGAACGATCGCCAGAAAACGTCAGATCAGTGAGCCGCGCGATACCACCTGTCGTTTCGCGGCGCACCACGTCAGCAGAGAGATTTCCGTGAATCAATCCAGCGCCATGAAGCGCGGCAAGCCCATCAAGCACCTGATCGAAAAGCTGCAAACGCGCATCAACGGGCAGAGTGTCGAACGCTTCGTCAAACACAGGCACCGGGCAACTTAGCACGGCCAGAGCAGGCGATTTGCGAAAGGCGCGGCTTGTTAAGAGACGCTCGGTTGCTTGCAGGTGCGGGCTTGCGATCTTGTCGTAGGTGGCAAACGCCTTGCCAATGTCGGCGGCAATTGCCTCGTCGCGGGCGACCGCGAAACTGGGTGTATAAATCGAAACGGGCGCGCCGTTTTGCTTGCGCACGCCCGATAAAATGGCGCAATCGCCCACAGTTTTCAGCAAAGTCACCCCGTTGAAATAGGTGCCAAGCGCTTCGGACAGACGTGCGTCAATCACGTTATTGGCTGTGTCGTTCATCTTTCAAAGCCTTCCTGCTTAGCGTGATCCGCGCACCTCCATCAGGGCGAGATCAAAGCGTGATGCAGTCAGGATAGGGCAGTTTTCAGCGCCCACGGGCAAAACGTATTCTAAACGACGTAGTGCCTGGGAGGCCTCTAAGTTGTTGTTTGCAAGTGACAATAGGTGTGCGTCGGCCAAGATTTCACGAATGTCGTTTTGCAAGTCACTATGTGCTTCAGTTGCAGCTGTTGGATTTGAATTGCGCTGGGTCATGACGCGCCAAAATGCAGCGGCAGGGTCGCTGGCTGCTATGGCGCGATTAGGAGTGACAGTCTTTGAGAGACACTCATCCAACGCCAAGCCTAAATCGCCTGCGCCTGCGGCCCATTGCGCTGTGCGATAGGGTTTATTGTCGGACTTTCCGCCCAGACTCCCGCTTGCAAACAATGCGCCAATCAGAATGGCGCCAAGGATACCAAGAGCGACGGGCATTGGAACGGTTGTTGGTGCGTCTTGGTCGATCTTTTCGCCCGGCGGTGCTTTTGGCAATGGAGCACTTGCCAAATCGATACGCGTTTCACGCCCCAGTCGCAGCCACATGCCGGCGCGCACATTCCCGGTGCGCGGATTGCCCTTATCGACCTGCGTCGCGCCCCGATCCGAAGTAAAATAGTCCCATCCCCGCCCGTCGGCGCGGCGCTCAAATGTCAGATGGCCCGGCACAATATCAGCCGCGCCAAGGCGTAGTGTATCGCCGGGGCCCGAGCCAACGGTGACACGTTGGCCACTCAGCATCACGGCGTTTTCAAGATCAATACCTTCGGTCACTTCGGCGCGCAGGCCTTTGGGGGCGAAAAAATGCATCATCTAAAAGAACCCTTGGCTGCGAATGGAAACGATTGTCGGGGCAAGGGCTGCGATGATGATCGACATCAACATCAGGAACACGGGCATAACGATGTTGGTCTTAAGCCGCTCTGCCGCACGGTTTGCCATCTCTTCGCGCAGGTAACGCAACTCATCGGCTTGGTCGGTATAAAAGGCCTCGGCCTCACCAGAAGACTTTTCGCCTTGTGCGAGATTTTTCAAGATCGTTTTCACCGATGTTGCCTGGACCCGGTCAATCATCCGATGCAGCGCATCATCAAAGCTTGAGGCGTCCGCATCTTTGGCAGTGATGGCAATTTCGCGCGAAAGCGGTGTGCCGGGCGAAGCTTCGACATATTTGCCAAGTGCTTTGCGTGGGGTGCCGCCTGCCTGAACCACCAGAACGGCGAGGTCGAGAAAGAACGGAAATTCGCGCTCGATCTCGGCAGAGTTGCGCTTTGCGGCGCTGCCCACATCGGTGATCAAAAAGATCAGGATGAAGCCCGTTCCAAAGAACCACCATTTGACGAATGTGCCAACGGCTGCGGTGCCATTGATCAAGCCGTTCAACGCAAAAAACGCACCCACGCCTGCGCCAATCATGACCGAAAGTGCAACGGCAGCGGCGAGATAGTGCTGTCCGCTGACACCGCCATAGGGACGCCCGGCATAGATCAGTTTCTGATCCAGACCGTTCGTCATTGTCGGAAACGGAGCTGCAATCGACGCAAAAGTCGCGCCAAGCGCGCGCACCACGCGGGCTGAACTGTCTTGGCCGGCGGCTTCGGCATCAAATTGAATTTGAAATCTGTTGTGCGAGGCATCCATCAAGTTGGCGGCCACAAGACCCAACATCAGAACGCAGAGTCCAAAGGCGAGGGGGATAATATAGATTTCCATCAGACTTGTACCCGTGTCAAACGATGTCCCAAAAGATGCGCGGCAAAAAAGCAAAGCACAGCAACGCCGATCAATAGCTGCCCAAAACCATCGGTCAAAACGCTGGTTTCATGATCAACAACAAAGGAGGCAGCACCCGCCACGATTGGGCCGACGATGGACATCAGATAGAGGTTGCGCCGTCCGTTTTCGGAAGCAGTGCGCAGCTTTTTGTTCAGCCGTTCAATCTCAATCAATGTGCGTGAAAGGTTCTTGAGCGCTTCAATCAAACGCCCGCCGCTTGAGGTGCCGACGCGTACAACAGAAGCGGTCAGCGTAAAGCTTGGCACGTTCAACTGCCTGGCCATTTCCGAGAAAGCTTCGTCGATACCCATAATCGCAACTCGTCGTTGCAGGCGGCCGATCTCAATGTCAGCCGGAGCAGGTGCAGTGTCGGCCACACGCTTTAGGGCGGTCTCAAGGGTCGCGCCAGCGGCCATTTCATTGGCGACTTGCTGCAAGGCAAGGGGCAAAGCGAGGTCTAGTTCCCGCGCACGTTGCGAGGCGGCACGCGAATACATAAACGCCGGGATGCCCATTAGTAAAATCAACAGCATGATGATCGCTGGCAAAGTGGCACCGATTGCGGAAAGCGCAAATCCAAGCGCAAGTGCGCAGAAAAGGCCAAGGGCGATTGTGTCCACCGGATCGCTGGGCTTGCCCATCAGAAAGGTCAGCACATCGCTTACCTTATCGCGCCGCTCTTGCGGCATCCCGCCCCAAATAACGTTGAGCAGAGGGATCGCCATGGCTTGCAAACCAAAAAGCCCGCCCGCGATAAGCAGCGCCATAACCGGGTTAAGGATGTCATGCGGCATGGCGAGCCTCGTCGGTTTCGCTCTCTTCAAAGAAGGTCTCGATGCGGATCAGATCGCGCTCGGCCATTTCCTCAAAAAAGCTGGGGATGTAGCCAGAAATCGTATGACGCAGCATGCCGTCGTCGCGGGCTAACTCGAAGATTGGGTTGACCGGAATTTGCCCGGTGTCGGGGTCAAAATCGCCCAACTCAGCAATCTCGACAATTGTGCGTTGACGCGCCAACGGGGCGGCGCCCGGATCTAGGGACGGCGTTTTACGCACCTGTACTACCAAATCAATCGCGGCACTGATCTGTTGACGGATCGCATGAATGGGCAGGTCCTGACCCGATTGCAGCACCATGGTCTCCAATCGCAGGATCAAATCTTGCGGCGAGTTTGCGTGCGCAGTCGTCATCGAACCGGAATGCCCGGTGTTCATCGCCTGCAACATATCGAGCGTCTCGCCACCACGACATTCGCCAACGACAATGCGATCAGGTCGCATACGTAGGGCGTTCTTCACAAGGTCGCGAATTGAAATTTCGCCGCGTCCATCAACATTGGCGCGCCGTGCTTCAAGCGTGACAAGGTTGCGGTTCTTGAGCCTTAACTCCGAAGTGTCTTCAATCGTTACGATGCGTTCATCGTTGGGTACAAACATCGCGAGCGCGTTGAGCAACGTTGTTTTTCCAGACCCGGTGCCGCCGGAAATAATCACGTTCTTGCGTGCTAAAACGGCGGCTTCTAAAAAACGCTCCATCGGCAATGACATCGCGCGGTTGCGGCGCAGATCGGACACCTTCCAATGTTTGTTGCCAAACTTGCGGATGGTGAGAGACAGCCCGTTCAGCGCTGTGGGCGAGGCGACGATATTAGAGCGGCTGCCATCCTCCAGTCGGGCATCCGCGAGCGGCGCGCCTTCGGTCAACTGTTTGCCGTCGCGACCAGCGATACGGGCGGCCACTGTGAAAAGCTCGTTTTCCGAGGCAAATCCAAGCCCGGTTTCGAACATGGCGTTGCCCTTCTCAACGAAGATGCGATCAGGTCCGCAAACCATGATTTCCGAGATCGCTTCGATATCCAGCAGGAATTGGATCGGGCCGAGGCGGAAGAAAAGCCCCAGCACTTTTTCGCGCACAGCATCGCGGATCAGGGCCAGTTTGAAGGTTTCACCAATCATGCCAGAGATGGCTTTGTAAGCCTCGCCAAAGCTTGCATGCAGTTTTTCAAGATCATCAGCAGTGCTGTCAGCGGTCATTGATAAACGCAGTTCGGATGCAAGTTCTTCCCGTAATTCAACGGCTTGCGCGCGCTGTTCGGTGTTTAGCTGCGAATAGGCAAGCTCGATATCGCCGCGCGTGCCGCTCATCAGACAGGCCGAGATCAGGGGCCGCCGCAAAGCCTCTGCACAATAACGGTTGATCGTTGCGACCATGCCGGGCTTGCCTGCAAGGTCGAGTTCGAGGTCAATCAGGCGATCTAGCTCCGCAGCTAAGAGCGCCTCACGTTGCGCTGCGTCCCCGTCAAACAAATCGCGGCGACGGTCTTCGAAGTCGAGCAGCGCCTCGTTCATCATCAGCTCGACGTCGCTTAATTCAGAGTTCGTGACCACATCGCTAATCGATGTATTGGGCAGCAAAAGCTGAAGCATATTGTTGCCCAGCCAAAGCTCAACAGCGCTGTCCAGGGGCGTTTGTTCGTCTTTCTTTATTTCGCGCCGACCCACCCGCGCACCCACTGGCGTCAGGGCAATAACGTGCCACGCACCATCAACAAACATCAACCGTGCATGACGCGGTGCCACTCCGGATCCGGACAGCAGGATGTAGTCCGGGGCGGCTGCACGGGCTAAATCGCTGCCCAACTCGTAAAACGTTCCATCCAAGGCGACCGCGGCTTTGCGGTTGCCATAAGCGTCACAAACCCGAATATGGGCGCGCGCAACGCTCATTGGCCCAAGCCCACGCATGTTGTTGCTTCGCCTTCGCAGGGGTTGCGCATTACAAGCGTCAGGTCGTTCACGCTTAGCACTTCCATCGTCAGAAACGCTTCGACATCGGCGGCGGGCGCCTGCAGCGTGACGTTCTTGTACTCGGGGTTTTCTTCGTCCTGAAAGGCCGCTGTGGTGTCAAATTCGCCAACGGCCATGACTTGAGCATTCACCAGCAGGGGCCGCGTAACGATGTTCTCGTCATCGTCCATAAAAGGACCGATCACATCCACATGGGCACCGGGGGTGACAAAGACACCAACGCCACGATCAGGCTCAACCGGGATGGAAAACGCGCGGTTGCCGGGCAAAATACGCATATCGAAATCAATCTGACGTTCGGCAAAGAAATGCGCGCGCTGCAAAAAGCTTCCTGCGGCGACGTCTTGTCCAAAGACACGGCCCTTGAGGTTGATCAAAGTTACCGGATCATCGCCAAGCGCCCAGGTGAAATCAGGGGCCAGTGAAACCGGCATAGGTTGCGCGATCACAAATTCTTCGATGAAGGCATCATCGACCACAGTGCCAGCTTTGATCACCAGCCCGTCTTGAGCCAAAAGGCGTAGCTTTGACATTGTTGCGGTCTGTTCGGAAACCTGCTGGTAGTAAAACCAGCCAACTCCGAATGAGAGCACGGCGGCGAGAAGATAAAAGATGTTGCGCATCAGTCCTCCAGATATCGAATGACAACCATTGTCGTGTCTTGTTCAGGGTGAAGGTACATGGCGATCTGACAATCCGGGGCATGTCCGATAAAAAACGATACCTCGTCGGGGTCCGTTTCAGGGAACGCGAATCCGTCGTCTTTCAGTGCGCTGACATAGTCGCTTGCAGTTTCTTCGGCAGACTTCAGATGGCGCAATACAACTTGCCCAGAACAGCCGCCCGGCCCGCTGCCATCCATCATCATCACACTGTCTTTTAGCAGTGCGACGCGAGAGCTTGGAAAATTACCCATCATCATCAGAGACATAACGGTGCCTGCCTCGCCACCTTGTAGGGTAAGCGAAAGGCTGAGTGTTCTGCCGATCCTCAAAGTGTCGGGTGAGAGATTTTCAAACGATGCCTCTAAAAAACCAGCCAAAGCGGGTGGCACGCGGTTGCCGGAATAGGCGACCGTGAGCGTGTCTTTACCAAGCGGCGCGACCATGTTTTCCGGCAGGCGCTGTTCCAGCGCAGTTGCGATTTCTGACAACGGTGTGGAGGTTTCTGCGTGAAACTGGCGCAGGGTTTCGGCTTGAACAGGTGCGGCCAAAAACACGGTGGCGGCGGTGAGAATGGATTTTAACATCGGGGCCTCCCGGCATTTGGAAAGACATTTGGGAAAAGTTGGTAGGTGGCCTCAAGGCAAAGCTCTTCCCAGATCACCACATCATGGCCCTCGGCCAACTGGTCTTCATCATGAGCCCAAAGAACGTCTTCGGGCGCGAGATAGACCTGATCGGCCTCTCTTGGATTTTGCTGCGCCAGGAACGCAGGGCTTGTCAGGGTCATGACACTATTGGCGCGCGCCACCATGTCGCGTGGGCTTTGAGATGGTTTCACATCGCGCAGGATTTCGTCCCAAGGTGCGGCACCGTCTTCAACCTCGTCCCACATGGGCTGTTCGCGCGACAACCCGGTCTCAGCATCGCGGCGATTGCAGCGCACTGTCTCGGTTTGATCCACAGCAGCGCGACCATCGAACGCCTCATCATTGAAGCGACAGCGAAACATATTGGTTGATCGCGCCAGGCCTGCGGTGATCGCAGAGCCGCGTGCATATACAGAGACTTCCTGGCGGTTCAGCGAGGCCTCAAGAATGAAACGGCCCAGCAGGATCATGATGATCGCAATGGGGATGATCATCAGCATCTCGATGGTGACAGAGCCACGGCGGTTAGTGCGCATTAACTCGCCCCCAGCTGCCGGTGCTCTGCACCTGTTGCAGCGTGTCGGCCAGATCATCAAAACCATCACGGGCCTGACGCGCCAGATCGCGGCTGGCACGGCGCACGTCATCAAGACGCGTTGCCGGCATCAGCTTTGATTGCCAGTTTTGCGAATAAAGCGTTGCACCATCGGGATTGAAAACGCCGGTTTGTCCATAGCCGGTATGGGTGTCGACTGAAGTCGGGATCACAATTTCAGACAGCCTGCGCGACTTGTCTTTTAATGCGAAGCCCAGAACATGAAACGCCTCAGGCATCGTGCGTGGCTCGACTGGTGGAAGCAGGTTCCACGGGCCGGGATCAATGTCTTCAAGCTGAAAAGTCTCGGGCACCGGCGACATGGTAACCAGCTCAAAGCGCCCAAGATCAAAACCAAGCGGAAAGTTGGTGCGCATGTCTCCGAGCAGTATCGCGCCATAGGCAGTGGTGTAGTTGCGAAAGAATGAGTTGTTAGAGGTGCGGCCCTGTTCGCTTTGGAAAAGGTACTGGTTGTGCTCGTCAAAACCAAAGATGTAAACGTTGCGGGCAACACCAAGTACCGTGCGCAAGATCGGTATGATGCCTTCATAAATCGGCTCAAGAATGTCCCAGATATCTCGGTTGCGATCGACAAATGGATCGCCGCGATACGCGCGCTCCGGTAAGCCCTGAAACCCAGGAAACAGCGCCGTGCCGGGCCCGGAAAACGGATGCCTTGGCATGTGCGAAATCCGGCTGTCGTAAAACCGGTCGAACTCATAAAGCGTGTTGCCGATCTCGGTGATATTGTTGATGTGGTTCTCAAGCCTAGGGCGGGTGGTGCTGCCGCCATACTCCATGGGGCCTTCGCCGCGTGGGAAGCCACGTTCAGCAAATGTCGTGTCATTCACCGTTGTGCCCACCCGCATCACCGTTTGCAGACGCAGATGCGCGGCAAAGGCAGCGCTCTCAAGTGGCAAAGCCATACCATCGCCGGTGTTGGTCTGACGGCAGGTGTTGTTGGCCACCGGTCCGTCGCAAGGATCGGCAAAGTGATGATCCTGAATGTCGAGCAGCGTGCGATAGTCTTCGGCAATCTCGGCCATCGCGCGCGGATGGCGGCGGGCCAAAGCATTGTTCATGCCGTCAATCGCTTCAAGCGCTTTGGTTGCGGTCTTGATCCCGTGCACCGGGTCGAAATCGCTGTTGCTGTCAAAGGCGCGGACCATCGCCAACTGCGCCGGGAATGTCAGCAAAGTGTGCCACGTGCGACAAATCCCAACCCATGCACTTTCAATGGCGCTGACTGGCGGTGGCGTTCTATAGCTGCACTCTTGGCCGGCATGTCCGGTAATCCGACCAGTGGCCAAACCGGCGGCGATGATGATTTCGTTGTTGGTGAAAAACAGCGCCTCAGAGCCGACCGAAACAGACAAAAGCTGTGCGGCGGTGACGTTGTTCATCGAGATGATGTTGAGCGCACGCGCGCTCCATGTGCCGTGCATCGTGGCCAGCGCGTCGGCGGCGTCTTGCACTTGGCGGCGGTCATCGACCATTTGGCTTGTGTTGATGTTTGCAGACATCATCGCGGTGACGGGCACCATGCCAGCAAGGGCGACCATGGCCATCGCCCCTTTGCGGCGGCGCGAAAGAAAGCGGCGGATCATATCAGCACTACTGTCGCGCTGCTTTCGCGCCAATAGGTGCCGTCGCCACGTTTGCCACTGATCCCTTGGTTCATCAGGAAACGGCGAAACGGTGTCGAAAGGGGATAGCGGAAATGAACCGTGGCGCGGATCGGCACTCGTTCTGATAGGCTAATCGGCAAGCCACCAGTGGTAACCCACTCCAGTTCAACGCGCAGGTTGGCGGTCTCTTGAACGTAGCAGAGCGCGTTACGCAGCGCCTGATCACGCCCGGCGATCCGATTGCCACCTGTCATGACTTCGACACCAGCATCGGGCACGCTACACCCGCGCGCGAAAGCAGCACCTGTGGTCGGGGCAGCGGCAACAAGCGCCCAACGTGCTGCGTCTTCCGCCTTGCGCTGGGCAATGGCATCAAGACCACTTCGGTTTCGGAAACACTCGGTGCGCAGGAAGTTTATCGACAGCGTTCGCGGCGGGCATTTGTAAGCCAAAGCACTGCGCGCGGCAGCGTATGCGGCCTGTTCCAGATGCACGCGCGACTGCGACGTGATCAGAACCTGCGCGACCGCACCAAAAAGCACCATTATGACGGGCAGGGCCATCACAGCCTCTAGCCCCACACTGGCGCGTCTGTGTTTGAAAAGAAAACTCATGGCGCCTTGGCCTTGAGTGCGTTCATTTCGGTGATGTAGTCCGTTTTCTCGGTCTCACGTGTGGTGCCTGTGGTGTCCGCCAGTGTTGCCACCGCTGCCAAAATGGCTAAGGCAACTCCGAATATGAGCAGCTTTTCGATGGCCATTTTGCCCGGCTCCCTTAGTTGATGTTGTCAATCGTGTCCTGAAAATCAGTGTTTTTTGACGTCCGGTCGGTCCACATGTTCGCACCCATGGTCGACACGGCCATCAAAACGGCGAGAGCAAATCCAAAGATCAGAAGCTTTTCGAGTGTCATGTTAGAGTTCCTTTTCTGCATAAATTTCGGTGGTTGTTTCATCGTGTCAGCTCAGCAAGTCGCGGACGGTGTCGACAACAAAGGTCGCAATGTCAGAGCCCATGGTTGCCAGAAGCGTGGCGACTGCCAGGCCAAGGCCAAAAATCAGTAAGTATTCTAGTGACATGGCTCAAACTCCGTCGTTTCGTCTTGTGGGATCAGCTTAGGAGTGTTGGCAGCCTTAGGGCGGTTGTCGTTTCCAATGCGATGAGGCGTCAGACGCGCTTCAGGTCGGCCTCTGCATCGGTGCGCACAAACAACGGCGCCATCAGATAGGGGCCGCTTTCAGTCGGCTCTTTCGACACCTCGGCAATCTCCATCACCAGACGTTTGCCGCCAATGCGCTGCACCTGAACGACAAGATCAATCGCCTCAATAATCTGACGGCGCACGGCCACGATGGGCACTTCGACGTCTGACAACAGGCAAAGTGTTTCGAGCCGTGAAAGCGCGCGCGCCGGATCGTCAGCGTGTACGGTGGAGAGAGAGCCCGCGTGGCCCGAGTTCATTGCCTGGATCATGTCCAGCGCCTCGCCGCCGCGACACTCGCCCACCAAGATGCGGTCAGGGCGCATACGCAAAGCGGCGCGGAAAAGCTCTCGGATCGAAATGCCGCCACGCCCTTTAGCATCGGGTAGCTGGCTTTCGAGCTGCACCACATGGGGCATCCGTAAATCCAGTTCGGCCACATCTTCGATTGTCAAAATGCGCTCGGTTGGGTCCATCATCCGGCTTAGGATTCCAAGCAGCGTCGTTTTGCCCGTACCAGTCCCGCCGGAGATAATAATGTTGCGGTGACCCACCACCTGATCGCGCAGATAGGCGATGGCCTCTCCAGAAAGTGAGCCGGACTTTTCCAAATCCTCGATTGTCGGCGGATCAGTCGCAAACTGGCGAATGGCAAGGGTGATGCCTGCACGCGCAGCTGGGTCCTGCACGATATGAACCCGAGCACGGCTTGGCGTGCGCGCTTCAAGTGAGAGATCAAACGGATCAAGCCGCTTGCCAGAAAACTGTAAGATCACCCGCGCGAGCGCGCGCAAAGCAGCACTGTCGCGCATTGTTTCGGCAACCTTTTGAACGCCACCGCGACCGTCGATGAAAACCTCGTCAGGACCATTGATCATGATCTCAGTCACCGTGGGATCATCATAGTATTGGACCAACGGCCCCATCAGGTGCCGCAAAAGCGCGTCATATACAGCGTCTTGCACCATGGCCCTATCCCACCGGCAACGAGAACAGGAACGACTTGATTGCCATCGAGCCCGCCAACGCGTCCATCAAAAGTTTGAGCACGACAAGAAAGCCGATAACAAGCGCGCCGGTGGTTAACAGGTATTCAAGGCTCATCGCATCGCTCTCCTTCGTTGACGTGAGACCAACCTAGGGAAACGGCGCGCGCGGCGGCGGTGTGTCGTAACGAATACGACGCCGCGTCAACCATCCTGCCTTTGCGCTAACTCTGAACTCGGGTCAGGGCGTTACATGCGCCCGATACGGAAAAGGGGGCTCGGATGGTTCGATACACTTCTTGTCTGATCTTCGTGCTAACTGTCGGTGGCGCCGAAGCTTGTCCCAGCTTCGGCTTCAAGTCCCCCCACCTCTCACAGTTCTTTTGCCAGCAAATTGATGAGTTCTCGGTTCCAACAACCCGTACCTTGCGCGGCGAAGCTTCCACTCCAAACGCAGAAAACGACCTGACCCAGCCCGGCCCCGAGTGGCTGGCACTTCCCGAGATTGACCGCGCGTGGCGGTCCGATCCGGCCAAGACACTAAAACTGATCAAACGCATTCGCGACGCCGGTGGGCGTCCGTTGAATTGAGGGTCGCAATGGGGGCATTCATCAAAAAAGAAATTCAACCCTGTGACGCCCGTCACATCGCCGATCTCCAGACTTCGCAAAACTCAGGGCGAAGAAGGAGAACGAAAATGGTTTCGACACAATTTACATCGCCCTGCAATGGCCTTGGACTTTCAACGCCAGAGAGGCGCGACCGAGTGGATCCAGCCAAACTGATTGGCCTGATCCACCGCATAAAGGCCGCAAGTGGTTCGGCGCAACTGAGCCAACCTGTAGCCAAACTAACCCAAACAGCCAAAGCAGGCTGAATACCAACCAAAAGAAGGAGAACGGAAATGAAACGGACAGTTTTGAAAATAGCAGTATGCGGTCTTGCCGGACTGACGGTAAGCGGATGCACGATCCCCAATTTTCGCGCACCAGAAGCCAAGCCACCAGTGCAAGTGGCCGTTAAGCCGGTTGTAAAACCAGTCGTTGCCAAGCCTGTGGCCCCCAAACCGGTTGCCGCCGTCGAAGTTGTAGAGCCAAAGCCAGTACGTCGTTGGGGTCACCAGCGGATCGGGAACACGCCCAATCTGTCAGAAAGCGACGAATCCGGCGGCTGGGGCGGCTAATGAAAAACCTCACGCGCTTCGCGGCCTTGGTAAGCTCGGTTGCCTGTCTGGCAACCGCAGCAACGGCACAATCCGGGTCTTACGTCGAACAACTGGTGTCCGGCTCAACTTCTATCGCGCCTTTGCGCAGCATTGATACGACGACGCGCGCTGACAAGCGGTATGCCGTTGTGATTGGCAACTCAGGCTATGCGGCCATTCCAAGTCTGCCCAATGCACGCGCGGATGCGGATGTGATGGCGGATTTCCTGCGCAGTCAGGACTACATCGTTCACCATCACAGCGACATTACCAAACGCGGCTTCGAGGATGTGCTGCGCCGCATTCTGTTTGACGTCGACAAAGACACCGAGGTCGTCATTTTCTTTGCAGGTCACGGCTTTCAGATTGGAGCCGAGAACTATCTTGTTCCCGTCGATGCCGATCTTGATACGGTTTATGATATCCCATTTGAAGCGGTTTCGCTTGGCTCACTGGTCAGCATCGTTGGTGCGCGGGCGCGCCTTCAGGTCGTGATCCTTGATAGCTGTCGCGATAATCCATTTGTTGGCAAAGCAGCAATGACTCAAATCGGAAATTCTCTGCGCGAAACCAAAACTGGTTTTGCCTCGCTGTCTGCTCCGCTCAATTCAATGCTGATGTACTCGACATCACCTGGCGCTTTGGCATTTGACGGTGAGGGCGACAACAGCCCGTTTACAGCAGCCCTTATTTCCGAGGCTTCTGAGGCCCCGGACTCCGAGATTAAGGACGTTTTTGAAGGCGTGCGCAGAGAAGTCTATCAGGCCACCAATGGCCGGCAGATTCCATGGGACAGCTCGACCCTTATTGAGCCAGCCAGCTTTGGGATTGGCGCCGCTTTGATGCGTCCATTGCCTGTCAGCAGTAACGGCACCGGCGTGACGCGTGGCCTTGCGCGGATATCGCCTGAAGGGCCAGAAACGCTGGTTGAGGTTGCAGACCAACCCAATGCTGCAGCTGTGATTGACGCAGATTTCGTGCAGCAGGTCGAAATTGGCCCGGCGCTCAAGACCGCTCTTGATCTGAGTGCCACTGACAGCGTGACGATCGCAAAAGGCCCTGAAACCGGGCGACTTGCGCTTCCGATGTCAGATGGTCGCTTGAAGGGAGTGATTGGACAGACGCTATTGGTGGACGAGCTGGACAGTCTGGTTTTGGTGAATGCGTCGGTTCAGATACCCGCTTTGTCGCTCGAAAATGGCGCCCTGATGGATTCTCTTTCGGTCAGTGTCGCAGGGCAAGAACAGCGTCTTGCGCTGCGCCTGCACCCCAACCAATGCGATTTTCATGCAGGCGATCACCTTGATCCAGATGGAATGGGAATCACGCGCTATCCCAATGAATTACAACCAGAAATCGCCTTGAGCGCGTGCGAGGTCGAGAGTGCCAAAAGCCCCGAAACAAGCCGTTTTCACTATCAAAAAGGCCGCGCTCTTATGGCGTTGAAAGACCTGGATGGGGCTGAAGCCGCCTTTGAACAGGCGCGCGACCTTGGGCATGCGCGAGCGTGGTATGCGCTTGGCCTTGTAACTGGAACGAAGGCGCGTGCCGAAGGGCGTGTGATTGAGGGCAAGCTGCCCGAAGATGTGCTGACCTTCTATGCACGTGGCACAGACGAGGGCGATCCTTATGCCTTTTATGCGCTTGGGCGTCAGATGATGCGTTTTGGCGGAAACGACGCGCGCGAAGTTGAGGGTTTTGACCTTGTCTCGCGGTCTTTAGAGGTGGGTCACACGTTTGCCATGAACGATCTGGCATCGTTCTACCTAAACCCCGACAACGACTACTTTGATGGTGAGCGCGGCTTGCGGTACCTGCGCGAAAGCGCCAGTCGCAATGATATTTATGGCTACAACAGCCTTGGGCTAGCCTATTTCCGTGGGCGCGCTGGTCTTGATGTGGATGATGCCAAAGCCTACGGCCTGTTCCGTCAGGCAAGTGACAATGGCCATCCGACAGCGCCATTCAATATTGCGCGTATGTACCGCGATGGTCGTGCGCCGGAAGGGGTCGATGCCAATCGCGCCGTTGAATGGTTTGCCGAAGGTTTGGGGCGTGGACATGCGCGCTCTGGCGCGAACGCAGCACATTTGATCATGTCGCAGGGCGCCAGCAACTACGATGCGTTCGACGCGGCGGTGTTTGCGGCAAAAGGAGCTGCTCTGACGGGCAACCGGTTTGCCAGCGAGGCGCTTGAGTTGTTGGACTTGTTCGCACCGCAGCAACTTGATGGCGCAACGCAACGCCTGATCGTCGAACTTGGTGGCGAGATTGCGGTTGATGGAGCCTTTGGACCCTCTAGCGAAGCCGCGCTTCAAGCGGTATTGGATCGTTACGAATTTGGCGCGGCACCCTCCGATCCAAAAGCGCGTCTTTTGCAGCTGGCCTCTTTGTCATGGCAAACGAACCCTTTCCGGGTCGATCTTTACTGACCCTGTTGTCCTTCAATATCATGATCGCCCAGCCCAACGGTCAATAGACGTTGGGCTGGGCATTTCCACGCAAAGAAAAGTTCGACCTTGGCAATTCTTATGCTAAATCGGTCTTCGGGGTTGGAGGTGAGCTATCGCGACAATCGTTGTCTTTGCTTTTGACCTGACTGAGGCTGCGCAGCTAAAACGCATTTCTGCATTGCGCGCTCTTGGTCATGATGTGCGCAGCGTTTCGTTCCAGCGGAAAAATATGAATACAGGGTTTCAGCCAGATTGGCCAAACCTAGACCTGGGACACATGCCAAATGAGCGGTTTGTGTTGCGCCTTTTCCTTTTGTTGCGTGCCTTACCGACCGTGCTTTTCAATCGGCAGTTCTGTGATCGGGCGGATGTGATCATTGCCCGCAATGTAGATTTGCTCGCGCTTGCTGTTGTTTTTCGAGCGGCGCGCGGATGGCGCATTCCGCTTGTTTACGAATGCCTCGACATCCACTCGGCACTGATTGGAAAGCGATTTTTCAACCGCGTCATGCGTTGGTTGGAGCGCGTGTTGATGAAACGCATACAGCTTCTTTGGACCTCATCGCCCGGCTTTCTTCGCAACTATTTCCTGCCGATCCAGAAATATGATGGGCCGGTCGAAGTGCTTGAAAACAAAATTTGGTTCGAAAACGCGCAATCGGAGCGGCCAGCCAAAGCAAGAAGAACGGGACGGCGTGGCCCGCTTGTCTTAGGATGGGTCGGGTCCATCAGGTGCCAGAGGAGCTTGGAGATCCTTTGCGAAACGGCACGACAAATGCCGGATTCGCTAGAGATCGAGGTTCATGGCATCATTCACCACCACGCCATCTCAGACTTTGAAGCAAAGATCGCAGACCTGGCCAATATGACGTTTCAAGGCCCGTACAGCTACCCAGATGGGCTAGCCAAGGTTTACGCACGTTGTGATTTGGTTTGGGCACAAGACCTTTGGCAGCGAGGCGGAAACTCTGATTGGCTTTTGCCCAACCGAATATACGAAGCGAGTTGGTATGGGTGCCCATGTGTTGCGGTCGCCGATACACAAACTGGACGCTGGATTTCGGACAACGGCATTGGCGCGACCATAAACAAGCCAACAGCAGATGACCTATTAGCCTATGTGCAAAGCGTGGATCGTAGTGTTTTGAACGATCTGTCGTCATCCGTTCTTAGCATGAACGACGATATCTTTAGGCTGTCCAAAGCGGATATGCAGAGGGCTTTGGCTCCAGTACTGCCGCACTAAAAATCGAATCGACCAAAGCGCGCTCGCCAGCCTGCTTTGATTGATCTCTTAGTTTTCAGGCATCTTTTCAAAACGCCAAACTATTGTGCGAACGGAAAAACCCATGTCATTTAGTGCCACCGTAAAATCCAAACCCAACATTTGGTGGTGCCTTGCGTGCTTGTGTTTCAACGCCGTCAGATTCTGGCAAAATGCTGCCTAGAATGTGGCAAACGCCTATGATGGGGGTGGCGTTCGTTGTCACGTCATGACCAATAATAGCGTGGGTAGGGGCTCCTGTGATGGAGCTTTGCGATGGCTAACGTCGGTACAGAATCTGCCGGACCTTCCGAAGATTCCGATGCCTATTCTGGGTCAGCAGAATGCAATGAAATCGCCCTTGGCGGTGCAACGAAACGCTGTGCAGATACGCTTCTTGCATTTGCTGGGTTGTTGGCGCTTTTGCCTCTGTTTTCGCTGGTGTGCATCGCCATTAAAGCGACGACGCCGGGGCCAATGTTTTATGGGCACAAACGGATCGGCCATCGGGGCAAAACGTTTAAGTGCTGGAAATTTCGGACCATGGTCGCGGATGGAGACGCCGTGCTTCGCGCGCATTTTGATCAGTGTCCAGACGCGCGCAAAGAGTGGGAAACATCCCGCAAGCTGAGCAACGATCCGCGTGTGACTGCGCTTGGGCATGTCTTGCGTAAATACAGTGTCGATGAATTGCCGCAGCTGTTGAACGTTTTGCAAGGCGACATGAGCTTTGTCGGACCGCGCCCCGTTGTGGAAGATGAGTTGGAAATGTACGGGCCATTTGCAGCGGATTATCTTGCCGCGCGTCCGGGCATCACGGGCCTTTGGCAGACCAGCGGTCGCAGCGACACAAGCTATGAATTCAGAGTTGCACTAGATAACCGCTATGTCCGCGAGTGGTCATTCTTTGCCGATATCAAGATACTTCTCAAGACGATCCCAGTCGTCGTTGGCGCGCGTGGATCGTATTAACCGTGAGCATCGCGACCGCCAAATTCAACAAAGCCGAGCTTCCGGCGCACCTAACAAATGGTCGCGCGCGGGCTAGCCTTCTGGGCGTCGGGTGGTCCGCTTTACACACCGTTGTGCCAAGCCTAAGCGCCGCCTTGGTCTTCTTCCTAAGCGCGGCGATTCTAAGCTACGAAGACTTTGGACGCCTCGCCATCGCAGGCGGTTTGGTCTCAATTGCCTTGGCGTTCTCGCCTGTGGCATTTGGCGAGGCGCTTGTCCAAAGATCAAAGCTGACCAACGGCCACGCGGACGCGGTCTTTTGGTGCAACATTATTGTTGGTCTCATCTATTATACACTGCTCGCGGCTATGGCCGGCTTTGGAGCCGCGTGGTTCAACGAACCTCAGCTTGTCTGGCTCGTGCCACTTTTGGCGCTAAAAGTCCCCTTTGAGCTTGCCGCCGCCGTGCCCAACGCAATGATCATTCGCGCGATGAGGTTTCGCGCACAGGCCATTCGCACGGCTGCTGCCACCACGGTGGGAGCGGTGATTTGCGTTGCTCTCCTCCTGTCGGGCTACGGCCTGATCTCGCTGGCGGTCAGCCAAGTTGCTGTCAGCGCAACTGCCTTTGTAGTGGCCTTTTGGGTTGCTGGATGGCGTCCCGGATTTTCCGGGCGGTTCCACCATTTGAAAGAACTTTGCGGATATACAATTTTCGCATCAGGCGATCGTATGCTGGGAACATTGCGTGTGGATCATCTTGTTGCAGGTGCTTTGGGTGGGAGCGCCTTTCTTGGCCTGCTTACCTTCGCTCAGCGGTTTTTCCGTATGTTGGCGGACTTGGCGTCAGGTGCAATTGGCAGTGTGACGCACGTTGTTTTGTCGTCAATGCAAGGCGAAAAAGAAAAGGCACGAAAGACATTCTTCTTGGCGTCCTTTGCGGCGGCCACCATCGGATTTCCAACATTCGCAGGGGCCGCTCTGATCATTGACGATATCATGGACATACTCTTTGGATCGAAATGGCTAGCCGCACAAACGGCGACACAGATTTTCTGTCTAAGCGGTTTCCTTGCGACGCCGGGCATCATTCAGGGCGCTTTGATCCGCAGCCAAGGGCGCCCAAACTGGTGGTTCTACTATCAACTGGTGCAGCAGTTCGGCACAGTTCTGGTGATTGCCGCTACATACCAATTTGGGATTACGGCTGTCGTCGCTGGTATTTTCGCAAAGACATTTATGCTTTGGCCAATCTCACTTTTTATGACCGTGAAAATTCTGGAGTGCCGCATCGTTGACTACCTGAGCGATTTCGTTGGTCCGATGTTGGCAACTGCCGGTATGGCAGGCGTGCTTTACCTGCTTCCAATGTATCCGGGGTGGTTCGGCGTTGCGATTTACATAGCCCTTGGAGCCGTGATCTATGCCGGTTTTCTTGTGATGTGCTGCAGCCAAAAACTATCCAACATACTGATTCAAATGAAGAAAGCAAAACGGGCATGAAACTTACCTACTTTCAAGGTGACCCACCCAATTTTGGTGACGAGCTTAACGCAACGATGTGGCGCTCGTTGCTGCCGGATACGTTTTTCGATGACGACAGCGATGTTTTGTTCTTGGGAATCGGCTCAATCATTCAGGACATTTACCCCGCCAACGCGCGTAAAGTCGTCGTAGGTTCTGGGTTTGCTGGTGCCTATTCTAGCATGCCGAACGTGCATGACGGGACGTGGGACATCCGGTTCGTGCGCGGGCCACAAACCTGCAAAGCGCTTGACCTGAACCCCGATCTCGCCGTCACGGATGCAGCCGTTCTTTTGCGTGCAACGCATTTGCCAGAACCGGCAAAGGGGATCGGCACAGCATTTATGCCGCATTACGAAAGCATCGAGCGCGGGAATTGGGAAGAGGTGTGCCGCCTCGCGGGCGTGCATTTCATCGACCCGACAAAGCCGACTGAAACCATTCTCTCTGAAATTCGTGGTGCAGACATGGTGATCACCGAAGCCATGCACGGAGCAATCGTTTCCGACGCCCTGCGCACGCCATGGGTTGGGGTCAAAACCATGCACCACGTGCACCGTACCAAATGGTTCGATTGGGCGGGTTCGCTTGGCATTGACTACCGGCCTGCTGCGCTGCGCCCGTCAAACGGACGCGAAGCTTGGGCCTTTCATACCGGACGCTGGGGAAACGGTCCGCGCGCGCGCGCCGTGTTTGACAGTACTGCGTTTAAGCCGGCGAACATGGCCATTCTGCACCGATCCGCGTCCAGTCTTCGCAAGCTAAAAGCAAGTGATCCACAGCTGAGTAAAGAGTGCGCAATTGAACGCGCCACGAACCGAGCGATGGAAGCGGTAGATCACTTGGTTAGTGACTACAACGTGCGGAAGTCTGTGACAGCATGACGATTATGCAAAGCCTCGCGGGCATAAATCACGGCGGCAAACACGATGAGCGTTCTCATGCTGAACTGAAAGAACACGGGCACTTCAATGAAGCTTCCCAAGACGACCGAAAACGTCAGTGCAAACAGCGTTGCCGAGAGCGCACTCGCGGATTTTATGGCCCAAACAGCGGACGCTATGGTTGCAAAAAACAGCAAGCCAGCCTGCATGGTGGCACCAAGGATGCCGATTTCGACCGCGTTCGAAAGATACATGTTGTGGAAATTGAAACCGCCGCGGCTTTCGATCCCAAACATGTGCCAAAGCGCCTCGGCATCGCCATGCCCCTGCACCCAAAACGCCTGATACCCGACACCCAAAATCGGTCTCTCAGAAATCAACGTCAAAGCCACGGCCCAAAGCTCGGTACGTCCGGTCAGGGTCAGGTCCTTTCCGGTGGCGTCAAGAACGAACGCAGAGATTGCCTGCCAATGCGCTTGGACAATGAGCGCGGCCAAAATGGCGGCGAGGACAGCGAAAGCGAATGCGGCCCAAACGGGCAGGGCGCGCAACCGGCTGAGCTGCATCGCAGTGACAAGGATAAGTGCTGTTGGGGCGAGGAACAAAATTGCGCTGACAGACTGTGCGAGCAAAACGGCAACAGCACCGATGACACAACCAACTATGCCAAGACAACGAACGGCAAGCCGCACCTCACGCGACATCATCACGCCAAGTGCCAGAATGGCAAACGTCGAAGCGGCACCAGCAAAGGCGTTCTTGCTGCCATAAATGCCGGTCCACGCACCGGTGTCGGCTCGCACACCACCGCCGATAACGGCGCTTGTCAGCATGGCAACAAGGAGCGCGCCAAACAGCGTTTGAACAAACGCGCGCGCAGTCAGGTGGCGACAGATCGCGACCGCCACCAATGCCGTCGCAAAAAGTTGAAGAGCGAAGCGCAGGCTAAGCGCAGGTTCGCGCGACCATATGAAACTCAGAATGCAAAACAGCGGCAGTGCCAAAACATACCAGTGTTGAAGCCCTTTTGTGAGCATTTCGAGGGGTCGAAGGACGCAGAGCACACCGCAAGCGGCCAGCGTAACAATTGCGCCGATCGTGCCAACCGCAGGAACCGCAACCAGACCGATAATCGCCAGCATGGCCAGCATCGGCTCCAACCGTACATCCACGCGTCCCAGACGGCCAAATGCAAAAACGGCGGCGTAGGGATGCGCCGTCTCGCTCATGCCAGCTCTCCATTTGGGGTGTTCATTGTCGAAAGTCCGCGGTTCCAGCCAACTATAAACACTCTTCCCTCGAATTGTGCCCTAATCGTGGCAATGCCCCCGACAAACCCTAGAAGCAGCGGTTTCCCGCGCGCTTTAAAGACAAGAGGTTGGCAATGATAATGCGACCAAAAAAACCACGACTTTCTGTGATCATGGCAAACTACAACGGTTCTGCGCATCTTCGCGAAGCGGTCAATTCTGTGTTGCGGCAAAGCATGGCTGATTTAGAATTGATCGTCTCTGACGATTGCTCGACCGACGACAGCCTTGCGATCCTATCCACGATTGACGATGAACGTTTGCGGGTGGTGACGTCTGAAAAAAATACAGGACCAGCAGAGACGCGAAACCGCGCATTGGACCAATCCAATGGCACTTGGGTCGCAGTAGTCGATGCCGATGACCTAATGCATGTAGATCGGTTTCACTATCTATTGGACGTTGCAGAAAAGTGGAGTGCATCTGTAATTGCCGACGATCAATTTTTCTTTGGAAGCGTAGAGAAGACATCCGGGAAAAGTCTTCTGCAACATGCCGATTTGGAAGAGGTTTCTTTTCTCGACGCAGCGACGCTTCTATCACAAAAGTTTTCCAACGCAGAAAACTGTTTTGGGTATCTAAAACCAATCATTCGACGCAACGCGCTCGAAAATATTCGATATCGAAGTGATCTTAGGATTGGCGAAGATTTTGACCTTCTCTTACGATTGGCTTTGGCGGGAAACGCAATCACTCTTGTGCCAGACGCGCTCTATTATTATCGACGCCGCGAGGGTTCAATTTCGCATCGCCTTTCACCCA
This sequence comes from Paracoccaceae bacterium, assembly GCA_039942715.1. Classification (GTDB taxonomy): domain Bacteria; phylum Pseudomonadota; class Alphaproteobacteria; order Rhodobacterales; family Rhodobacteraceae; genus JABDJX01. The sequence goes on along the minus strand of JBDVBY010000004.1, from coordinate 187,105 downwards.
AAGACGTTGAAAGTATGATCAATGCTCTAGCAGACATTCAGATGCAGGCCCCGCAATATGAAAGGCTTATCAAGCAGCGTCTTGAGCGATTAAAGGACCGCATGACGCTTGAGACTGTTGTTTTGCAAATAAAGTCAAAACAGTTGGTTAAGGCCGTATTTTTAGTATCTCGAAACTTTGGTGTGGTGATGGAAATTGGCAAGATCGTCGCGCGGAAAATTCTGCCACACCGGTCTGAAAGCCGAACGATAGAGGTAGAGGAATTACCGGAATTCGCATTGCCGTCAAAGAACGCAGGCGCACCAAAAGTGCATGTTCGCGTTCCAACCTTCCGACGCCCAACTGAGTTGCGACGTGCCTTAGAGAGTTTACAGGCTCAAACGGTGACCAATTGGGTTTGCGATGTTTTCGATGATGATTTGGGGCGTTCGGGCGAAGAGGTTGTGATTGGGTTGGCTGATCCACGCATTCACTACAACGTAAATTCAAATAACCTTCGCGCATCAAAAAATATTGATCAGTGCTTCACGCGAAAAAATAAGGTGGATGCAACCTATTTCTGTGTTCTTGAAGACGACAACCAATTACTGCCAGAGCATTTAGAGAAAAATATGCGTGTAATTGAACGTGAAAACATCCAAGTAGTTCTGCGTAATCAACTGGTCGAATTAAATTTTGGAGCTAAAAATGCCCGTTTAGGCGAAGCGGGGCTTCTTGATGAGAAATTTGTTGAAGGCGTCTATGCCCCTGAAACGTTTCATCTGGCCGTTATGGCGGACATGGGCGTTTCAAACGGTGGTCTGTTCTGGTCAAGGCATGCAAAAAGCGATCTTGAAATTCAAGTGCCGTGCAGTGCGACGCTTCAGGAATATCTTCGCACTTTTGCAATTATTGAACCAGTGTATGTTGCAATGAAGCCAACGGCTATTTGGGCTGAAAACGGATCGAAAACGACACGCGATATTGGAGCGCGCACTGGTTGGTTGCGCCGAGAATTGGCGTTGAAGCGATCGGTGCAAATACTGCAAAGACTGTCTTGGAAAAAAGCGGGCTCCGCCACTCGCGCAGCTTTTCTGGCGGACAAACGCTTCAATTATCCGACCGCCATGCGCGCCACTGGATTGGTTAAATCTCATGCAAGGTTTCGCGTCGGCAAAGCTCTGTCACGTGCAAAGATTCTGCGCTTGGCAACAAGAGGTGCACTGATCCGCGTTTTAGGAAAGCCGGAGCCGGGCTTGCGCGATTTTCTGTCCCGAAGCCAAAACTGAATCCTCGTGGATTAGGTGTGATCGTTGGTGTCCTGTTGGCGTTTCTTGCCGCTTGCCAGAAGTAAAAACACAAAGTACGCGACTTGAAGAACGCAGAATGCCACTATCGCGCGCCCCAAGCTTACCCAAAGACTGGAACCGCTCAACGCAGACATCACTCCAACCAAACACGTCGCGACAAGCGCGAGAAAAATGAAAACTGGCAATCGCATTCTTTTACCTTTTCACAAGCACTTTGCCCCTGATCAGACGGGATCGTCAACGTAGCTTGGGAAAAGGTTAGTAAATAACCCCGAAACCAATAAGGCCTGAGCGGGACGATTTGGTGTCGCGAGATATAGGGCAAGGCGGTCAATCAGGCGAACCCATGGTCTCTTTTGCGAATAACACCGGCGTCCGCAACGCCAAAGTGCGGCAGTTTGTGTGTCACCGTCCGGTTAAGGACTACACCAAGCGCTTTCGCGCAAACCTGAGGCTCGCTTTGTGTGAATTGCAGGATGCCTTGTTTCGATGTCCGCCCCCAATCCGCAACCCAAACGATGCCATCAACTAAGGGAAGCACTGTCTTTAAAGAGGACGAAACACCAACTGGCTGCAAATCAATGACGATCAGATCGTAGTGTGCACGTGCCTGTTCGATCACGCGCGGCAGTTTGCTGAGCCCCGTGGCGGGTCGCCCTTGTACGTTAACGCGCCCGGGCAAAATCCGAAGTCCGGTTTCAGCTAAGTGAAAGGTCGCATCGTCTAAGCTAATTCGACCTTCAAGCACGTCGTGAAGGCCGGCTTCGTTGTCAAAACCAAAGTTTCGGCTCAGTTCAGGGTTCGACAATTCGGCATCGATCAGCAGAACGCGTTTCCCCTCCATCGCGGCTGTTTGAGCAATGTTCGCACAAACAGTCGAACGTCCGTCGCCTTGATTCAGGCTACCCATAGCGATGACCTGACAGCCTGTTCCATGGATGATCAAAGGGACGGTGGCGAGCACGTTTTTGATCGTCTCACAATAGCGCGCATCCGGGCTGATGATGGGCAGCAGGTAGGACGGCGCGCATCCGGAAAGCGGAACGGTGTCTTCGCTGCCGTTGCTATCCACGCGCAATTGTGGCTGCAGCCAAAGCGCAAAAGGACGAGAAAGTTTTGCAGAAGAGCGAAGCATTCGCGCGGACAAGCTTTGCAGTTTTTTGTGTTGATACCGCGGAAGGTAGCCCAAGAATGGTAGACCGGAATGTCTCAGAATATCGTCACCCGAACGACACCCGGTTTCGTGCATCTCGCGCCAGACCGCTGCCATAAGCCCAAGCGTCAAACCAATCACAATCCCAATTGCCAAAAGCCGCCACGCCTTTGGTAGTGCGGGATCAATTGGAATGCTTGCAGAACTTAAAAGACGGCCATTGGTTGCCGGAAAGGAACCCTCTACCGCAACCAGTTCTAGTCTTGATAGCAAAACAGCATGAAGATCATTCAACGTCGCGGCGCGTTGTTCTAGCTGACGCAACACCTGGTTGTTTGACGCGCCATTTTCAGTACGAAAAGCTTCTGCTGCGGCAGCAGCGACATTGGCACTTTTGCGTACTTCCTCAATTTGTGTGCGCAACCACGTGACGCTACGATCAGCTGCGGCCAAATTCGAAATCTGGCGGTCTTCAAGGTACACATCAGAGTAGGTGTTGACGATTTCTGTCGCGAGCACCGGATCACTTAGCACGGCACTGATCTCGATCGTAAACGTTCGTCCAACCCGCAACAGGCCGATGTCACGCTGCAGGATCAAAGCCGCACTGCGGACACGATCTGCGTCTGATACTGGCCCGCTGTTTAATAGTGTGGTGTCCAAAAACGGAAGCCAGCCTTTGATTCCATCCTTGAGATTGGTAAACGCCTGACGGGCCATGGACATTGGTGGTGTCAGAAACGCCGCATTCTCATGGAGTGCGAGCTTTTCAACAACACGCTCGGCCAATAGTAAAGATCGCAAAACTTGCATTTCATTTAGCACTGCTGTTTCGTCTCTTAGTGCAGGAAAACTCGCATTCAATTCCTGAGACGAATTGGTTTGTTCACTCACCAAAATAGTAGAGGCGGCATAATATACTTTTGGACTTGTGGCATAGTGTGCTATTCCAAGTATCATTCCAAATAATGCGCCGATAACCAGAGGCCATTTCTGACGCTTGAGAATAAGGAATACGTCAATGGCGCCCACATCAGGTGAATTGGTGCGGTCTGCGGTTTCATTCAACTGCGTCACTTTGCCGGGGAAATGAACGATTTCCTTCACTGTGATGTCCTTGCTGTTTTGGTTTTGTAGAGTTCGATGTGGCGCACTCCTAAGAACGCGCTCGCCGTACCTGCGTGCAGCGCGCCGCGCAGGCAGGCCTGATTGCGCTTTGCGGGCAAGAAAGCTGCGATAATGGCGATGGTTGCGCAATAAGCGACCTTTGACATGGCGGTCAGAAAACTACGGATTTGTTGTATTGTTCCTGTACTCTTCCGTATGATTTTGCCATGTGTTTGCCCCATGCGGAAACGTCTTTTCGCAAGCCAAGAAAATTGAGCGCGCTCAGCTAAAACCTTTTCATAAACAACGGCATTTGGCGCATATTCAATGAGAGCACCCCTCGAAAAAGCGTTGGCAAAAAAGGCTGTATCCTCTCCGCCGCTGCGGCCAAGGCTCAGGTCAAACTCAAGGCCCTCCAAAGCAGCGCTCTGCCGATCCACTATGACATTGCAGGAGTATCCCGTTTGAATAACGCCATCGACAAACACAGGGTAAGTCGAATGTGTATCAAGCGTTCGGATCCATTGCGCTGCATTTGAGTCATAAAGACTTTTGACTGGTCCAATTACTACAGAAGCACTTGTTTCAGATATCTTTTCTATCAGTTCAAATAGCCAATTGGGCCCTGCTGTTTCATCGTCGTCCAAAAATGCCAGAAAGCGCGCGTGGCTATTCACAAGGGCGGCATTTCGTGCAATGGAGATATTCGAACCTGGATAATGCAAATAGCGCACTGGCAGTTCAGAGGTTTGCGCGAATTCATTTGTCGTACGCTGTGCTGTTGGCGCATCGTCATTGTCTATAACAAGAATAGATACGGGCAGGTCCGCCGATATGGTATCTTCATTCAGCGAATTGAGCGCCTCAAGAAGACTCTTGCGACGGTGCGTGCAAACGCAAATCTCAACGCTGTTCGTCCATCGCTTTGTCATGCTGTACCCGTACACTGGCGTGGGCTGGGCTTCACCATTAGCCACCAGAATCCTGACGACCAGGCAACGTGCATGATCATTGCAATGGGTGCCACCATGATCAGTTTGATGTCGCGGGCGACCAATACGCGTTCCAAGGCCATCGTCAGACAGTATGCCAGCCAAGCCAATACAGGCAGGGCAAAGAACATAGAAACATGAGCAAAGACTGATAGTCCGACAAGTGGCAAAATGGCGATGACTTTGGCTTGCCGTAGCTTTGGGGCCATGCGGTGCTTGAGCAGATTCCTTGCGCGCCCTTTGCCATAGTTAAAGTATTGCCGCGCCAAAGCGTGTCCGGATTTACGCGGGAAATAGGAAACCTCAAGACGTTCTGTTAGCCAGATTCTATAGCCCGCAGCATCAAGTCGATGATCAAGTTCCGCATCTTCGTTGTGACTAAAACTGGGATCGTAACCGCCAATCGCGCGAAACGCTTCCATGTCGATCAATGCATGATGACCGTGATCTACAAACTGCCCGACGGGCTTTAACCGGTGCTTTGATCCCCCATTTCCAACTGGTGCATTCTGAGTGGCAGCTATTGCCATTTGAACCGGAGCATCGCCGGTTGCTTTCATGCTGACGACAACGCTGGCGGCCCCCGAACTCTGTGCTTCTTTTAGCAAAACATCGCAGTAATTTTCAGGATATGCGCAATGTGCATCTATGCGGATTAGGTGCGTTGCTGTTTGTCCAAATTGATCAACGGCCAAGTTGATGCCGGCGCTTTGAAGCCGCTCTGGGTTTTCAATAATATGGACGTTTGGGTGATCTGTCGCAAAGCTCCTGGCGATCTCATATGTGCCATCGGAGCTGCCGCCATCCACGATGGTAACGTCGCCCCCAACACGTGATTGAACGCGCAAGAGCCAACTCAAAAGCACACCAATGTTCTGCCGCTCATTCAGGCACGGAATGACAATCAAAGGTGTCTGGCGTGATGTTTTGGACGTGTCCAGCATGGCGACACCGCACTTGGGCGCTATGGTCTGTCAGTTCTGCTGACAAAGCCAAAGCGGGCGCCCCCGCCCTGCCTCCACAGTCGTGATTCTGCGGGCATGCGCAATGCAAGGAGTTTGAACTTCGAGCATTCAGGCAGGTTTTCGCCGGTAGAAGCGCAGATTTTCTGGACATTGCGCAATTCTTGGTCGATCTGAAGAGACGGGGGCGCTGCGCAGGAAAGGTTTGCGAGATGCCGCGCGCCGTTTTCATCATAAATTCAATTAGTTATTCCCATGTGCGCAACATTGCGCTTTTCATTCATGAAACGATAAAGGCCCATATCGACCCGGATGCGTCGATGTTCATCTGTGAGGAAATAGATGATGCCGACTATGACGAAGGCTCGATTGTCTTTCTAATTGGCGAGACCTTTTCACCGTACAAAAGGCGTCCTAACTGTACCTATGTCTATTTGAATTTTTCGGTGGTTTCGCTTCTAGGCAACCCGCTTTTGACGGGGCGGGCGGCGCGGAGCTCTATCCGACGTAAGTATCAGATGTTGCACAATAAGCTGCCATTGGTTGATGTATTGCTCGACTATTACCCGCCGCAAACCAAACGCTTGCAACACCAGATCAATGTTCCTGTGGTTGGCTTTGACGTCGCCGCCAAGCCTGCTGAAACCATATTGCCAATGGAACGCCGTGCCTATGATGTCTGTTTTGTAGGTCAAATGAACACGCGTCGTGAGAAAGTTTGCGACCAAATCAAAGCGCTTGGTTTTTCTCTGTCGCCCTCAACCGATGTCGTGATTGAGGACGAATTGGCGCGCTCGCGTATCTGTCTGAATGTGCACGCTGTGCGCTCTTACCATCTGGAAATACCGCGTTTCGTAGCCGCACTCGCCACAGCCACACCGATTGTAACAGAACGCAGTTTTGGCGTGCATGACGTCATAGATAGCGATCTGTTTCTTGAAAGTAGATGCGCGCGGCTTTCGACTGAAGTTGAACAGCTTTTGTCGCGTCCTGACCGCTTGGAGGAAATGGGTGATAGAGCAGGCCGGTGGTACAAAAACAGCTATCTTACAAAGGCGGAAAACAACTGGCGGCGTATCTGCGGGGACATCGTTGCTCTTGCCGTGAGATCATCCGTGTCACGGCAAAAACCTATCCGTAGCGCACCAATAGAACGCCACCAAACGTCAGAAGCACACCAAGAATTCTCATGATTGAAACGTCTTGCTGAGCCAGCCCAAATGCGCCGATGTGATCCAGAAAAACAGACCCAACAAGTTGTCCTGCGATCAAGCACACAAAGAAAACTGCAGCCCCAGTGATTGGCACAATCGTGGCGCCACCAGCAACGACAAGAACCCCTATCACGCCCCCGATTGCGATCCACCACGGCAATTGCGTGAACGTCTCCCACGACGGCATCGTGCGCCCCCACACCATAATGAGGATGCTCGCAAACAGTGTAATTGCCACAGACAGCACGGTCGCCGGGAAAGGCGAACCAAGTATCTTAGCAGCAGCGCCGTTTATGCCGGGCTGAGCAGCAAAGGCGGCCCCAATGGCCACAGCCGCGAAAAGGTATATCGTCAGCATTCGTTTCTCCTGTCTAGAAGGCCAGAAAGTGCAGGGTGTGGAAACCGCCGTGGGAGTGTGATCGCATAGAACGGCTCGGCAAATCCCAGCTCGAACGGGGCGGTCACAACTGACCCGTTCGCGATTTCATCAGCAAGCACGACAGCGGGCGCAAGGGCCACGCCGACTCCTTCGCGTGCCAGCAGACGCACCATTGCCATATCGTCCACCGTCGCAACCACCTGCGGCTGAACCTCTAGCTTGGCGACAAGGTTTTCAAACTCGGCGCGAATGACACTTGCGCTTGGCAGGATCAAAGGGGCGGCTTGCAAAAGATCGCCCAGCGTCGCGTGCGTCAGAAACTTGGATTGACCATGTAGCCCGACAGTGTTCTCCGAGATTTTCTGGGCCGCAAACGCTACGCCACTTTGATCGTGTGGGATTTCTGTTGCCAGAACGACGTCCAAAGCCTGCGTAGTTAAGTCTTCGATCATCGAGGCCATGTTGCCGGACCTTAAGGCGATCCCATAGGTCGGGCTTTCGATCAGTGGGCGCAGGAACTGCAGTTGAAAGTTGCGCGACAAAGTTGAAAGCGCGCCAACCCGTAAGGGGCGCGAAACAGCGGTGGTCTCGTTCAACGTCGAGAGCAATTCATCGCCTGCCGTAAAAATCCGGTCCGCATAGTCCAAAGCAATGCGTCCAGCCTCGGTCAAAACCAGTGTCCGTCCAACCCGGTCAAACAGGCTTTGGCCTATGCGATCTTCTAACTGTTTGATTTGAATAGAGATCGCGGACTGCGAGACATTCAAGCGCTCGGCGGTGCGCCCAAGATGCCCTTCGCTTGCAACTTCACGGAAATACCGCAGGTGGTGATAGTTAATCGACTCCATAGTTTTAATAAATAGAACAAAATTAACAAAAAGATATATTTTTATTGATATTCCAACACGGATAGACGGTCAGGACCCATAGTAAGGAACCCAGTCATGGATATTCTGACCTCGATTATCGGCACCGTCTTGGACCAATTGCAAAAGCCCACGCTCGCCTTTTTGATCGGGGGTATGATGCTGGCGGCCCTTGGCAGCAAATTTGAAATCAAAGACCCGGTCTACAAATTCATCGTCATCCTGCTTTTGCTAAAAGTCGGGCTGGGCGCGGGGATATCGGTACGAGACGCCGATTTGATGTCGCTGATGGTGCCAGCCATTGGCGCAACGGTGCTGGGAATAACAATCGTCTTTATCGGTAGCCTGACTTTGGCCAGATGGAAGGGGGTTTCACAGGTCGATGGCCTTGCCACCGCTGGTATGTTTGGGGCCGTGTCGGCCTCGACGCTGGCGGCGGGCATGGCAATGTTGGACGATGAAGGCATCTACTATGAAGGCTTCATAGGAGCGCTTTACCCCTTTATGGACATTGCCGCCCTTGTGACTGCGATTGTCATGGCGAAGCTTGCCGCAGCCAGACGCACGGCCGCAAGCGTTTCTGTTCAACCAACAGGCGGGGCGTCCACAGCCACATTGATGGGACCGGCCGTGCAGCGAACTGCTTTGCAAACAAACAACCAACCCGACATGCCACGCACGCCCATTGTTGAAGAAGGCCTGCTTCGGGGTATCCTTGTCGATACATTTCGCAGCCCTGCCATTTCCGCCTTGCTTGTGGGTCTTGCCATCGGCGTGCTTACAGAACCTGACTCCGTCTACAAAAGCTTCTACGAGCCACTCTTTCGCGGCCTCTTGTCAATCCTGATGTTGATCATGGGCATGGAAGCATGGGCGCGGTTCTCTGAATTGCGTAAAGTGGCGCACGCCTACATCTTCTATGGGATCACGGCGCCCATTATGCACGGGATGCTTGGGTTCGGCGTTGGCATGATCGCCCATGCGTTGACCGGATTTTCGGCAGGTGGCGTCGTCTTGCTGGCAGTCATGGCCTCGTCAAGCTCTGACATCTCAGGCCCTCCGACCATGCGCGGCGCGTTGCCAGAGGCAAATCCATCGGCTTACGTTGGCACATCAACGGGCCTAGGAACGCCAATCGCCATCCTAAGTATCCCGATCTATATCGCCATGGCCGAGGCCTTTATCGGCTGGTGACGTTTTGGGCCGGTGGTACAAAAGCCACCGGCCCGAATTGCCCTAAACACCGCGTCGCAGACGTCTGGCTTTCATCGCCTCATCTGCCTCTGGCGTGCCATCGTGAAACGATCCAAACCATTTATCCAACGGAACCATACCATCCGCATAATTCACCTCGAAATACCTGTGGTGAAGGTAATGCGCATAATAAGACGTATCCATCGCTGTTTCTTCGCCCATAACCACACGATCAAATCCGGTGTGCCCTTGCGCTGGTGCCAGCCCAAGGCGAGATGCCAAATTGATCATGTGAATTGGATGAGATGGAATTACGAAGAAGAGTAGGATTGTCGAGAAATACATCACGTGTTCAATTGGATGCATAGAAAGCCCAGACCACGGACCGGGGTTTACATTTCTATGGTGAAGTTTATGTGCAATCTCATACAAAGGCGGCCAATGCAAAGTGCGGTGGACAACATAAAATCCAACTTCATGGATAAGTGGAACCAAGAAGAAAATCGCTAAAAACCCGATCGGATTTTCATTTGGATCGATCATCCCAGCATACCCATTTGCATAGGCCCAAAGAAGAAGCAATTCATACGCAGTCCAAATTGGAACGCCACTCGCCAAAGTCCAAAACATATTGTCATAGTTTTGATTTTTGAACAGGAAGACAGATGATGTTTTGCTTGGCCATTTTCGGTTGTACTTGAACGTTGTATCCTGCTTGCGCCAGACGTATAGCCAAAGATGCCACGCGCCGTACACCAGAACGGCCAACACAAAATTTCGAAGCAAAATCAATGCAGCAGTTCCCAGAGACAGCGTCTGAAAATGCTCCAACGAGGGTGTCAGAAAGGCCCAAATCCCCAAAGCAGCGACCGCATAAAGAACATTCCACGGCAAAAAATATCCCGGAAACCCGAAGAGCCATTTATAAAGTGCTTTGGGATCAGGTGGCCAATTGAACGCAGGCCCATAGCTTATTGGGTCTCTAGGCGCCCAATACCCACGAGAATCTTCCGCACCAAATTTACTTTCATCCATCTTTTGACCTTTCAGTCACTCTGCAGGAACATCTAAAGCAACGTCATGTAAATCCATTCGATAAGGTTGCGCTGTTTCTGGAAGCTCTTTTTCAATTCTAAATTCAGGATCAGAAAGTTGTTTCCACAACGCAGAAATAACCTCCCCCATCCCGTCAAAAAAACCGCGACTAGGTACAGGCAAATCATCTTTAATAGTCTCATGCAGCTTCGGGAGCGCGTGATAAGGCACCATTGGAAACATATGATGCTCAATATGATAATTCATGTTCCAGTAAATAAATCTCGAGATCGGGTTCATATAAACCGTGCGCGTATTCAGTCGGTGATCAATCACATTGTCGGCCATCCCTGTGTGTTGCAACAGCCCGGTTAAAACCAAATGCCAAGAACCAAGAATCGCAGGTCCAACGCCCACCAAAAGAAACGGAATGAACGATTGCATCGACATCGCCGCCAAAACAACTCCCGCAACAATAACGATCCAAATCCGAGCAACGCGCTGAGCCTTGCCCCATTCACTCTCAGGTGTGAATGATTTTTCCGACGCATTCAGACCTTCGCTGGCGTGGCGGAACATTGCGATAAACCCATCAAATGTGTGCTGCCCAATGACCAGCAACCATAGCTTAAACATCGCAGGCGGGCGCATCGTAATGATCTCAGGATCACGTCCTACGATAATCGTATCCGTATGATGACGCGCATGGCTCCAGCGCCAAAGCGTCGGGTTACGAAACAACATGAAACAAGCAACTTGATAAACAAACGTGTTCATCCAGCCCGTTTTAAACGCGGTGCCATGCCCAGCCTCGTGCCACCGGCTATCAGCACCAGAGGTATAAAGTGTTGCGTAGGCAATCCAAAAAGGAAGCGACCACCAACTCGGCATCAAGGCAATCGCACAAAAAGCAAAGACAATCATTGCGCCATAATAAATCGCCGTGTCGCGGATTGCGGGCTGATCACTGCGCTTCATCAACGCCTTCATCTCCTTGCGCGGCACGTCAGTATGATACCACTCGGCCGCCGCCAGCCCGATATCAATCGCGCGCTGGCCGCTTGGTCCAAGAAGATCGTAGTCGCGCTTTGACATGGTCCGCTCCCTTTCGGTTTAATTCAGTTTAGCGGAGGTGTCGGAAATCGCGCAAGGTATTGCCAAAACTTGTGTCATTTGATGCACTCAAAGTAGATGTTTGAAAAAGGCCATCGAATGACAAACCTTTCGCAATCTCCGGGTCCGGTGCTTGATACGCACCATCACCTATGGAAAATTGACCGCGGCGATTATGCTTGGATGTCATCGGATCTAACCGTGCTTTATCGCGATTATTTGCCCGACGATCTTGCGCCCTTGTTGCGTCAGGCGGGTGTGAGCAAAACCATTCTGGTTCAGGCTGCGGATACCGAAGCGGAAACTGATTTTCTTTTGGATATCGCCGAACACACTGATTTTGTTGCGGGAGTGTGCGGTTGGTTAGATATGGACAGTGATGAGTTCTCGCAGCGTCTGGCGCGTTTCGGGCAGAATCCGTACTTCAAATCATTCCGCCCGATGCTTCAGGATTTGCCCGAAGCCGATTGGATTTTGAAGCCTCGCGTCCTTGAAAATCTTGCACATGCCGCTGACGTTGGCTGTCGTTTCGAGGTTTTGACAAAGCCACCACAACTTCCCCACGCGATAGAGGCGATCAAGCGAACGCCCGGTCTGAAAGCGGTTATCAACCATATTTCCAAACCTGACATCGCCACTGGCACTACAGAGCCATGGGCTGCTCAAATGTCGGAATTGCGCGACTATCCCGATGTCTATTGCAAGCTTTCGGGAATGATCACCGAAGCCGACCACACCAACTGGACGCCAGAAGATCTACGCCCGTATGTTGCACATGTCTTGGATGTGTTTGGTCCAGATAGAGTTATGTTTGGCTCAGATTGGCCGGTCGCGTTGCTTGCCGCGCAAAGTTACGGCGATGTGTTAAATACGCTGCGCACTGTCGTCGGTCCTGCCCTTGACTTTGAGGCTCACCGCAAACTGTTTCACGACAACGGCGCACGGTTTTATGGGCTTGAATAGACCCGCTTTAAAACGCGATCAGCACCCGTCCGTTTTCGACCTTGACCGGGTATATTTTTAAAGCGTCACAAACCGGCGCACGCAATGGCGCCCCCGTGCGGTAATCAAACTGCCCATTATGCTTGGGGCATTCGATCATGTAATCCATCACCAGTCCGTCTTCGAGATGCACATTTTCATGGGTGCAAAGCCCATCAGTGCAAAAGTACTCGTCGCTCGGACTACGATAGATGGCATAGGTTTTGCCGTTGTGATCGAAACGGATCAGGTCCTCTTCCTCAACATCATCCACACCACAGGCATCAACCCAATCACTCATTTCGCAAAGCTCTCCCACCTAGACTTTTGAAGTTTCCGGCGGCAGCATAGCAAAAGGTTTGGCATCGCCAAGCAAACACTTGGGAGGGTGAGATGGCAGGAAAACGGATTTTGATGCTCATCGGCGAATACTCGGAAGAGTATGAAATCTTCGTCGTTCAACAAGCGATGGAGGCCCTTGGCCACACCGTTGATATCATCTGTCCCGAGACGAAAAAGGGCGATCGCGTCACAACAAGTGTGCATGATTTTGGCCCTGGTGTTTTGACCTGGACCGAGCACAAAGGCCACGCAGTCGAAGTTGCGGTCGATTTTGATGCGGCGGACACGGCTGACTACGACTCGGTTTACATTGCTGGCGGTCGCGGCCCTGAATACATCCGAACCTATCCGCGTGTGCGTGAAATTGTGCGTGAATTCCATCGTGATAACAAGCCGATAGCCTCGATTTGTCACGGGCTTCAGGTCTTGATCGCTGTGCCAGAGGTGATCGCGGGGAAGAAGGTATCCGGCCTCTTTACGGTCGAGCCCGAAGTGGCGTTGACCGATGCGACATATGTCAAAATTGGCCCAAAAGCGGCGCTGCGCGATGGCAATATTGTTACTGCAGAGGGCTGGACCGCATTGGCTGCCTTTATCCGCGAGTATCTCGTTTTGCTTGGAACCGAGATTGTGCACCACGACAGTGCTCTCGCGGCCGAGTAGAAAACACGCGTTTGCAATTAACCCTTTGGTAACCTGAAATTCACAGCTGTGAACTTTTCCGATGGAGACTCCGTTCATGACGACCCCACGCAAAAAGATGATCAACGACCCGGATGTTTTGATCGAGCAACTGATCGACGGCATGGTGTCAGCGCATCCTCATCTGCTGACTGTAGAGGGTGAAACGGGTCGAGCAATTGTCGCGCGAAATGGTCCCCGGGATGGAAAGGTTGGTATCGTTGTTGGAGGTGGGTCCGGGCATGAACCAGCCTTTGCGGGATACGTCGGGCGCGGTTTGGCGGATGCGGCACCTTTGGGAAATATCTTTGCTTCGCCATCTCCATCGCAAATCATGGACGCCGGTTTTGCGGCAGATGGTGGCGCGGGCGTGGTGTTCCTTTTCGGAAACTACACAGGCGACGTGATGAACTTTGCCATGGCAACAGAAGGTCTGGCTGAACAGGGCATCACTGCGCGGTCGTTCGTGGTCACCGACGACATAGCATCAGCGCCGAAAGAGAACGCGCAAGATCGACGCGGTATTGCGGGGGACTTTTTTGTTTTCAAAGTAGCGGGTGCCGCCGCCGATCTTGGGCACACAATGGAAGAGGTGGAGAAGGCCGCAGCGCGCGCCAATAATGCAACGCGCACGATGGGTGTCGCCCTCTCGCCTTGCACGATGCCGCAAACTGGGGTGGCGAATTTTGAGCTGCCGGTTGGCGAGATGGAAATCGGCATGGGCATTCACGGCGAGCCGGGTGTAGAGCGCGGACCAGCTGCCAGCGCGGATGAAGTTGCCGACAAATTGCTTGCGCCCATTCTTGAGGAACTGGCGCTTGGAAGCGGCGACAAAGTGGCGGTTTTGGTGAATGGTCTTGGGTCGACAAGTTTATTGGAACTTTACATCTTGCACCGGCGGGTGGCACAGGTTTTGGACGGGCAGGGCGTTGTCATTCATAACAGTTGGGTCGGGGAGTATTGCACCTCGCTTGATATGGAGGGGGCATCTATCACGCTGATGAAGCTGGATGACGGGCTTCAGACTTGGTTGGATCATCCCTGCGAAACGCCAGCCCTTAAGGTCGGTGAACACACCGAACGCGCAGCACCAACCATACGAACGCCGCGCGCGAAGGCCCAGAAAACCGCACGCACAGTGGTTGATCGCGGCAGTCTCAAAACCGACGGGGACATCACGCCAGACATCTTCCGAAAGATGATGGCAGCCTCTGTGAGCGTTATTCAAACTGAGCGTGATCATTTGAATGCGTTGGATGGTGCCATTGGCGATGGCGATCACGGGCTAACGATGGAGATGGGTTGGAAGGCGGTGCAATCAGTGCTTGAAGAAAGTGATGAAAGCACAACGATTACAGAGCTTTGCGACGATATCGCCGAGGCGTTTCTGGAAACGGTTGGCGCGTCTGCAGGTCCACTCTACAGCTCTGGGTTTCGCGCAGCAGGGGCGGCGGTTTCAGACAGGCTTAACCTTGATGCACAGGCGCTTGCCAGCCTGATTGCAGGTATGTCGGCGGGTATTCGCGAGCGGGGCGGCGCAAGCGTTGGGCAAAAAACGATGGTGGATGCGTGGGGGCCAGCGGGCGACGCCGCGCTAGGGTCCTTGGCATCGTCTAGCGCGTGTCTGAATGCGGCTGCGAAGGCGGCATCTAACGGAGCACTTGGAACCAAAGACATGCTTAGTCAGATGGGCCGTTCGAAGAAATTAGGGGAAAGATCGCGCGGACATATTGATCCGGGCGCGGCATCGGCGGCGATGCTTTTGAAGGCTTGGGCAGAGGTGATTTCGTAAAATGCCTTAACTGTCATTGGGCGGAACAACGCCTTTGGACAGAATGATATTGCCGTAAAAACGTTCTTCTGCAGTTTGAACGACGCAATAGGTTTTTTCCGTCTCGCGATAAAAGGCGTGACGCTCGATGCCTTGAATCTCGCATGGATGGTCAGCCACGTCGTTGATGATGTTTTGAAACTCTTGAACGATCTCCGGGATCGTATCAGGTTCGCCAACCACTTGCATCGTGCGCGCAGGCTCGTCGACATATGTATCAAGCGGCATAACCGAAAGGATCGCGCGAAGCGCGTCTGTCGCAGACACGCCTGCAAGACGCT
Source organism: Paracoccaceae bacterium (assembly GCA_039942715.1). Taxonomy (GTDB): domain Bacteria; phylum Pseudomonadota; class Alphaproteobacteria; order Rhodobacterales; family Rhodobacteraceae; genus JABDJX01. The sequence continues at coordinate 171,685 of JBDVBY010000004.1, read as the reverse complement.
CAACACGGGAACAACAGCCCTCCGCGGGGAAGTTAGCGTCCGCAATCACCAGTTGGTCTCCATGACCCATCGCGCGCAAATGGCGCAGAAGATCTGGGGTTAGAACGGGATCAATTCCTATAAGCATGTGCGTTCGCCTTTCGCCTTTGAGGTGTTTTGGTCCGGTTTTTGGTTGACGTACATCATTTACTACATCAACCTTTCGTCAAGGGGGAGTATGAATGTACCGCGTCACCGCACAAGACGTTGCAAAAGCCGCTGGCGTCAGCGTGGCAACTGTTGATCGTGTGTTGAATGAACGCAAGGGCGTTGCTCAGACGACCATTGCCAAAGTGCATAACGCAATGGAAAAGCTTAGCTTTGTGCGCGATCAGGCAGCTGCCGACCTTGCACGTGGCAAAAGCTATCGGTTCAACTTTATTGTGCCTGCAGGCGAGACAGCATTTTTCAACGATGTGCGTCGCGAGATCGAAGCGGCGCGTCAAAATGCTTCTAAGAACCGAATTGAAATTCAGATGATCGCGGTCCCGCCGCTTAATGCTGAGGCAATTGTCGCAGCAATTGAGGACCTGGGCGAAGATGTTGGCGATGGTATCGCCATCGTTGCCATCGAGAGCCAGATTGTGCGTGACGCTATCAATCGGCTGCGCAAGAACGGTGTGAACGTTGTGACCTTTATCTCAGATATCCCAAACTCTGGGCGTGAGAGATTCATAGGGATTGATAACGTGGCGGCCGGGCGCGTAGCGGCCAGTTTGCTCAAAAGATTTGTGTCGGCACCTGTCGGCGATGTTGCCGTTGTGGCCGGATCGAGCGTGTTGCGTGATCATGTCGAGCGGCGCATGGGGTTTGAGCAAGTGATGCGCGCCGAATGTCCGCATCTCAATGTGCTGCCGTGGATCGAAGGCGAAGAGCTTGCCGGTGTGGTCGATGAAAAACTGTCAAAATTGCTGGCTGAGAATTCGAATATCGTTGCGCTTTATAGTCTGGGTGGGGGCACCCGAGGTGTGATCGAGGCGATTGAAGCAGCAAAGTCAGACGTCAGTGTTGTGACAACCGAGTTGTCCGAACACACGCGCGATGCATTGATTTCTGGCGTGATCGATGCGGTGCTGGTTCAGGATCCAAGCCATATGGTGCGCAGTGCTGTGCGCACATTGCGCGCGTTGACAGAAAACGCGCCGATCAATGAAAGCCAAGAACGCATTCGCATCGAGATTTATGTAAGGGACAATTTGCCATGAGATTTCTAGGGCTACACGAGGCGCATTATTGTGTCTGAGCTTCAGGTAAAAAATCTGCGCCGTGAATTTGGCAGCGTTGTTGCGCTTCAAGACATGAGTTTTGACGTCGCAGACGGCGAGTTTTTCTGTCTGTTGGGTCCGTCGTCTTCGGGGAAGACCACTACGCTGCGCGCTATTTCAGGGCTTGAAGAGCTTAAAGGTGGCGAAGTCTGGTTTGACGGTAAGAACGTCACCGAAGCGGCTGTGCAAAATCGCGGTATGTCGATGATTTTTCAGACTTTTGCACTTTATCCCCATTTGACGGTGCACGCCAATCTTGCACATCCGCTTAATCGCGATGGGATGGCGAGCAAGGAAGTGAATGCACGTGTGAACGAGGTGGCAGAGCTTTTGCGGGTGTCTCATACGTTGAAACGCAAGCCGACAACTTTGTCTGGTGGCGAGCAGCAGCGGGTTGCGATTGGGCGTGCGATTGTGCGGCGTCCGAAGCTTTTGTTGCTTGATGAGCCGCTGACCAATTTGGACGCTAAGCTGCGCCACGAGATGCGCGCCGAGTTTAAGCGGCTGCATCGCGAGCTTGGGATGACGATGCTTTATGCGACGCCTGATCAGCTTGAAGCGCTGACAATGGGGCAGCGTGTGGGTGTGATTGAGGATGGCAAAGTTGTTGCCATCGGGACGCCGCGCGATCTTTACGCGACTCCGGATGATCTTTACGTGGCGCGCATGGTTGGCTCGCCGCCGATCAACATTCTGGATGGGGCGGCCGTTGGTAGCGACCAGATTCAGTTCTCGTTTTTGCAGTCGCCTTTGCCGGTAGATGGCGTGCCAAGTGGCAAAGACCTAGCGATTGGTTTGCGCCCGCACGACATCGCCTTGGCTGAAACGATGCCGGGTGCGAACGCGCGGTTTAGTGCGAAAATCCATCTGACAGAGCCACTGGGGGATGTCACCATCTTTGATGTGGCAGCGCAGGGTGCCGAGATGAAAATGGTGCTGCGCGAAGAGGTTGCCGCCCGTTACTCGGTCGGTGACGAATTGGAAATTGCTTTCAACCCTAAAGACTTACATTTCTTTGATCGCAACAGCGGTCAACGATTAAGCGGGGCAATGGAGGCGACGTAATAGGTGAGCAGATAAAAAAAGAACAATCAGAATTAACAATAGTGGAGGAACAACATGCGTACTTTGATAAGCGGCCTGATGGGGGCAACGACCCTTGCCGCAGGGCTTATGGCGGCACCCGTCGCCGCCCAGGACATCACAATCACTATGGCTGCACCTGACTGGCCGCCAACGCGGTTCATGAAAGAGCATTTCGATCAAACGTACCAGTCGCCAAATGGGGGCACGACGACGCTGGAAATGGATTTCATTCCATGGCCAAGCTTTTACGAGCGCGTCGCTGCATCGCTGACATCGGGTGAGCAAAAGTATCAGATGATCGTGACCGACAGCCAATGGCTGGGTGCGTTTGTTGAAGGTGGGTATTACCTGAACCTCACCGACAAGATTAATGCCGATCCCGAGTTGATCGAGATTATGCAGGATCTACACCCTGCGTTGGTCTCGGCATATTCCACCTATCCGCACGTGACCCGCGCGCAGTTGGAAGAAATCGGCGAAGTGCCAGCACCGGGCGTCAATTACTACGGTTTCCCGCAGTTCCCGGACACCTACGTCACTTTCTATCGCGAAGACATCTTCTGTGACGAAGGCGAGATGGCTGCGTTCCAGGAAAAGTATGGCACCAATTTGCCGTGCTCTTACGAGGATTGGCAGGACACCGATTGGACCAAATGGGGTCAGGTTGGCGAGTTCTTCCAGCGCGCCAAAGGCGAAATGCTTGCGGGCGAAGTTTTGGAAGATGATTTCTATGGCATCGCCTTCCAAGCAGGCAAGGGCTATGACTTCTCGACTATGCAGGTCAACGCATTTGTCTGGCAGCAAGGCGGCGATATCTGGGATGAATCCAAAGCTCCAGAAGCGCAGGCTGAAGGTGTCGTAAACTCTGACGCAGCTGCTCAAGCGTTTGATGAATATCTGTCGTACTTGCAGTACATGCCACCGGTTGCGCAAACAGGTCAAATGGACATCTTCGTGATCCAAGACCTTTACATGCAAGGTAAAGTTGGCGCGATCATCGACTGGGTTGGTTTGGGCGAGCCTGTGCTTGATCCAAGTTCGTCAACTGTCAGCGATAAGTCCGCCTTCGGTCCTGCACCGGGGTCACGTCAGGCAGATGGATCCATCGATCGCACTGGTAACATCGGTGGTCAGCCCTTCGTTCTGACAACGTGGAACAGCGACGAAGTTGTCGACGAAGCGCTGAACGTTGTGAAGTGGTGGCTTAGCCCGGAAACACAGTTGGAGGCTGTGAAAAACGGCGGCCAAGCAGGTCGGATGAGTGTTATGGCTGATCCAACATATAACGACCTGCGTCCATGGAACCGTGCGCACGTCGAGATGATCGACTGGCAAAAAGACGTCTGGCACATCCCAGAGTTCTTCGAAATGCTGACACAGCAGCAGGAAGAATTCGACAAGGCGATCACTGGCCAGATCACTGCGAAAGAAGCACTGGATGCAGTTGCAGAATTCCAGCAGGAATTGCTGGAAGACGGCGGCTACATCGAGTGATGACTTGACCATGGGAGCCCGGGTATTGCCCGGGCTCCACCCACTCTCAATACTATCGGTCCACGGGGCAAAATATTTATGTCAGACGTAAACGGAAGAACCGGATTTGGCGCTTGGTTGTTCGATCCGAAAAGGCGAGGTGCGCTTTTGGTAGCGCCTGCCATCACGATTCTTTTCGTAATGAACATCTTCCCTTTGCTGTGGTCCTTTGGCCTTAGCTTTTTCAACTACAAAGCCAGCTCTTTGAAAGTGCCGACGTTTCGCGGTCTGTCAAATTACGAGCGCGTGCTGACAGATGAAAAAGTTTGGGAACGGTTTCAGACAACCGCGATCATCGTTGGGTCGTCGGTTATCTTACAACTGATCGTCGGTTTTTTGCTGGCGTTGTTGTTTGCCAAAGCATTCCCGATGCGCCGTATCGTTCTGATGCTGGTGCTAACGCCGATGATGCTGTCATTCGTATCGGTCGGCGTTTTCTTCAAACTGTTTTATGAGCCAACATTTGGCATCGTCAGCTACCTGTTGAATTTTCTCTCAGAGGAACGATTTGTGATGCTGGGTTCTTCCGCAGGTGCCATCGCTGGCATTGTTATTGCAGATGCCTGGATGTGGTCGCCCTTTGTGATGCTTTTGGTTCTTGCGGGACTGGTCAGCGTTCCAAAGTACCTATACGAGGCTGCCGAAATTGACCGCGCTAGTAGTTGGCGAAGGTTCTGGACGATCACCTTTCCTTACATCAAGAGTCTGCTTTTGCTGGCGGTTTTGTTTCGCACGATTGAGACATTCAAGCTGTTTGATATCGTCTATATCATTACCGAAGGTGGGCCGGGCAGTTCGACCGAAACCATCGCTGTTTATCTCTATCGCACGGCGTTCCAATTCTTCAAAACCAGTCAATCATCTGCGCTGGCCTACATCGTTTTGTTCATCGTGGTCGTGCTGACGAACCTGTATCTTTATAGCGTGAACCGGCGCGCAGAGGAGGTCGGCTGATGGCTCGTAAATACCGCGAAATTGGTAAGGCCGGGTGGGGGTACACCGCGCTCACAACTTTCGTTGGGATGATCTATTTTGCACCTGTGTTGTGGATTATTCTAACCGCCTTTAAGACACGCACCGACGCCTTGGCGATCCCGCCAAAGCTGTTTTTCACACCGACTTTGGACAACTTTAGGTCAGTGTTTTACAGACAGTCCGTCACAAGCGATACATCTCAAGCCACTGATATGGCGCTGTATTTCTTCAACTCTATCTTTATTGCGGGCACCTCTGTCGGCCTTGCTTTGATCGTAGGCACGCTCGCGGCTTATGCGTTCAGCCGCTATCCTTTGCGCGGCAATGACACCTATCTGTTTATCATCCTGACCACCCGGATGATGCCGCCGATTGTGGTGATTATCCCGATCTTTTTGATGTTCCGTCTGTCTGGATTGGCGGGCAGCTATTGGGGGATTATCCTGCTTTACACGGCCTTCAACATTCCGTTTTCGGTCTGGTTGGTAAAAAGCTTCTTTGACGAATTGAACCCGGAAATTGAAGATGCCGCGCGCATGGATGGTGCGAGCGAAAGCCGCGTATTCTTCCGCTTTTGTATCCCGCAAGTTCTTGCCGGATTGGCTGCGACGTTCGTGTTTGGTCTGATCCTGACGTGGAACGAATTCCTGTTTGCGCTGCTTTTGACGGGCGTTGAAACGCGGACCGTGCCGGTGGCCATGGCGCGCACGCTGGGCGGTGAAGTCGGCGTGGATTACGGTCTGTTGGCCGCGATTGTGACGCTGTTCTTGTTGCCGATCTTCTTTGTGACCTTCCTTTTGCAAAACCAACTGTTGCGCGGTGTGACGTTCGGTACGGTGAAAAAATGACGATTGAACTTAAGAACCTTACCAAACGTTTTGGGGATCTTACCGCCGTTGACACGATCAACTTTGATGTGGGCGACGGGGAAGTTCTGTGTCTTTTGGGGCCGTCGGGCTGTGGGAAGACGACCACGTTGCGGATGGTTGCGGGGCTGGAATATGCGACCGAAGGCGATGTGATATTGCAGGGCAAGCGGGTGAATGATCTCGCCCCTCGTGATCGCAACGTGGCGATGTCGTTCCAGTTTTATGCGCTTTATCCCAGCTTGACGGTGGCCGAGAACCTAGCCTTTCCACTTCATGCCGAAGGGCATTCAGCGGATGAGATTGAAAAGCGCGTTAAGAAGACATCAGACACTTTGCAGCTTGGCGGTATTTTGGGGCGCACGCCGGGGCAATTGGCGGAAGGCGAAAAACAACGCGTTGCTGTGGGCCGTTCGATCATTCGCGATCCGATGTGTTTTCTGTTTGACGAGCCGCTGTCGCGATTGGATGTGCAATTGCGCGAAGAAATGCGCGGTGAGATCAAAGAAGTGCTGCAAGACCTCAGTCGTCCGACCGTGATTGTGACGCATGACCAGTTAGAAGCGTTGACCATGGCCGACCGCATTGCTGTGATGCGCGATGGTCGTGTTGAACAGGTCGATACTCCGCACAACGTGTTTCAAAGGCCGACCAATCTTTTCGTGGCTGGGTTTATTGGCACACCTCAGATGAACCTTGTGCCCGCGACATTGAAAGAAGCCAATGGCGATGGGGTGGCCGAGTTTGCCATTGAAGGCGGTCAAAGTATGACCATCAAAGTGGACCCGCGCATTCAGGAATTGTCGCCGGGTACGAAAGTGACTTTGGGCATTCGCCCGCGCAACCTTGAGATCAGTCAGGAGTCTGCTGATGATGGTCTGTCGACCAAGATTGATATGGTCGAGCCGATGGGCGCGGAAACCCTGATCCACCTCAGCGATGGAAGCCAGAATTTGCGATTGGTCACTGATTGGCGCGTGCCGGTGAATGAAGGTGATCAGGTACATACGAGCTTTCCACCGGGCATGACCCACGTATTTACCGAAGATGAACAAGTGTTGAGGACAACATGACAGCAGCTCAGGCAAAACTCTTTGAACGGCTCATCATAGGCTTGTGCGTTCTGTCGATCTTGGCGATCTTTCAGCCCTTTTCGATGACGCTTTTCTCGATTGGTTGTGTCACCGTGGTGCTTGGCGCACTGGTGTTCAACCTCGTGCCTTTCTGCCGCGAAGGCGTGCCGATCAAAAAGCTTTGGAACGTGTTCTTGATCGTTCTGATCGTCCTTGGTGTGGCGGCGGCGTTGGGGATTGGCACGGCGTTTCTCTATGTTGGCTATCTGGAAACACTGAGATGAGCCGCAGTTTTGATGTCTCGGTTGTTGGGCTTTATATCCTCGATATTCTGGGCCGGCCGGTTCAGAAAATTCCGGATGGCGGCAATGTTGATTTCATAGACGAGATACGACTGACCGTGGCGGGCACCGCCGGGGGAACGGTTGTTGATCTGGCTAAACTCGGTCTGAAGTGTCAGGCCGTGGGAGCTGTGGGAAGCGATGAAAAGGCTGATTTCGTTCTGGGTCAGTTGGGCAAAGCCGGGATTGATTGCCGACTTATGCGTCAGGTTGAGGGTGTTGAAACCTCTGCCACGATCCTGAATGTTCGCTCCAATGGCGAACGTCCCGCCCTTCATGCGCGCGGGGCGTCTGATCACTTTGACGTCTCTGATGATATTCTGGCCGACGTGCTAGATTGCCGCTTCATGCATCTTGGTGGCACTGGACTTTTGGCGAAGATGGACGGCGAACCATCGCGGGCCTTGCTCCAGGCCGCGCAAGAAGCGGGGTGTGTGACAACTTGGGATCTGGTGGGTGCTGGCCCTGATACTTGGCCCTTTGTCGAACCGCTTTTGCCGCATATCGATTATTTTGTCCCTTCGATTGAAGAGGCTGAAATCCTATCTGGCGTGACCGGTGTTGAAGACAATATCAAGTTTTTCCAAAGCCGCGGCGTGAAATGCGTCGTGCTGACCATGGGGGCAGACGGGTCGATGATTGCCGATGGCGATGGCCGGGTGCATGTGCCGGTTTATGACATTGAGGTTGTTGATACGACCGGGTGCGGCGATGCCTATACGGCAGGTTTCATCGCCGGGCTTGCTGACGGGCGCTCTCTTTTAGAGGCCGGGCATCTTGGGACCGCGTCTGCGTCTCTTGTGGCGTCAGGTCTTGGATCAGACGCAGGGATTATTGATCGCGCACAAACTGAAGCGGCTATGGCCGCCTGGCGGTCAGCATGACCACTGGCGCAAATCTTGGGCGGTTTATGATCTCGGATGAGACGGCGCCAGAAAACCTTGAGTGGGGTAAGCTGTGTTGGATGAGCAGCCCGCCCGCGACCGGTGCAAAAGACCTGACTGTGATCGAAGTGAACATCATTCCCGGTGAGGGGCATGATTTCCATAAACATCCCGATCAGGAAGAGGTGATTTACGTCATTTCAGGTAAGGTCGAACAGTGGCTGGATCGCGAGAAACGCATTCTGGGCCCCGGAGACTCTGTCTTTATTGGAGCCGATGTTGTTCACGCCAGCTTCAACGTCGGCGATGCGGATGCGAAGTTATTGGCGATCCTTGGTCCTTGCGTTGGCGAGGCAGGGTATGAATTGGTCGATGTCGCAAGTGAAAGTCCGTGGAACGGGCTTCGGTAGAATTCAGTAAGGTCTGGTCCTGTTAAAAGGCCCGTCCACTCTTCAGTTGGACGGGCCAGTCGCGTTGTTCATCAGGGAGGTTACAACGCGTTGTTATGAGGCGGTTTCCCATTGACCGCTGTCAGCTGATTTGAGAACCGCATCGGTCACTTTGTCAGTCTTCAGGGCATCGGCGAACGTGGGGGCCGCCGCATCGCCGTCAAGACCCATGATGAAATCTGCCGCTTGGTGGGTGAAGCTTTCGTCATAGCCAATCGACAGGCCGGGCACCCACCATTTGTCCATGTAAGGATGATCGCCGTCTGTGACATGCACCGAGCGCCAACCGCGTGTAAGGCCATCATCACGGTGATCAAAGTACTCCATCCTATGCAGGTCGTGCAGATCCCAGAAGATCGAACCATGTTCGCCATTGATCTCTAGCGTGTAGAGCGCCTTGTGGCCGCGGGCGTACCTGGTGGATTCAAAAGTCGCCAGTGCGCCGTTTGAAAAGCGACCCAGAAAGGCGCAGGCGTCATCAATGCCGACAGGCTCGACCTTGCCTGTCAACGTATGCTCGCGCTCTTTGATGAAGGTTTCTGTCATCGCGGTGACGGTGTCGATCCCGCCGTTCAGCCACATTGCCGTATCAATACAATGCGCCAGCAGATCGCCAGTGACACCGCTGCCAGCGACGGATTTATCCAACCGCCAAAGGCCTTCGCCGCCTTGGGGCAGGTCTTCGGAGATGGTCCAGTCTTGCAGGAACTTGGCGCGGTAGTGGAAGATGCGCCCAAGTTCGCCAGCGTCGATCATGTTTTTGGCAAGAGTGACAGCTGGGATGCGGCGATAGTTGTACCACACCATGTTCGCAACTCCGGCCTTCTCAACGGCATCCACCATTTTCTGGCTTTCCACAGCGGTACGGCCGAGTGGTTTTTCGCACATTACCATTTTCCCCGCTTCAGCGGCGGCGATAGCGATATCCATGTGCATATTGTTGGGCGCAGCGATGTCGATCAGATCAATATCGTCGCGTGCAACAAGAGCCTGCCAATCCGTTTCAACCGAACCATAGCCCCAGTTGTTGGCAAAATCCTCGGCGCGGTCTTTGTCGCGCGCGCATATCGCCGTTAGTTCGGGTTGCCGGGCCAGGTCGAAAAAGCGCGGCGCTGTAAGGAATGCGTTAGAATGTGTGCGCCCCATAAAGCCATAGCCCACCATGCCAATTCTTAGAGGTTGTTTTGACATGTTATGCCTCCCATCCATGGGCGTCGCGGACCTTGATCATCGTCGCCAGAATGTCGTTCCAGGTTTGTTGGTCTTCCAGAACTGCGTTGGGGAACATGCAGCCGTCCCAACATATGTGACGCACCGCTTTGGTTGGCGTGCCATCGGGATTGTTCAGCCACAGGCCAGAGTGTTTGACGACATCAAGCTTGCCATTAGGGTCCGTTGCCATGCAGTGACGCCCGGTTTTGTCGTGGCTGCCGCTGCCATGAACTGTGCCGTCGTTTTGGGCGACGTGGAAATCTATCGTCCAAGGGCGCAATGCGTCAGCAACGGTCTTCAAAGCCGCGTCCAGTTCGGAAGGATCTGACCAATCATAACCTTCCGGCAAAATGCGATGCTCGGGCGCGTTGTAGCCAAGCGCATAAAGCATTGTGTGCGCCATGTCGGCTTGAAAGCCGAAGGTGCCTTTGCGGTCCACGGCTTCCAAGAGTTCGACCATGTGTTTCCAGCTATGCATCCCGCCCCAGCAAATCTCGCCTTCGGCTGCGAGCCGTTCGCCATGACCCTCGGCAATGTCGCAGGCTTGTTTCATCGTTTCGGCCATCTTGGCGGTGTTGCCGGCAGGGTCTTCGGCCCAACTGGCCACGTCCGTGGCGGTATCAACGCGGATTACACCGCCTTCGCGTACACCCAGATCGCGCAGTTTCCCCATGATGCGGCAAGACTGACGTACGGCAGTCAAAAACGCGGTGCGCCCTTCCCCTTCGTCCATTGCAGAACCGCCGCCCACAGGTGGCCAAACAGGTGCGACTGCTGAACCGATCATCAAACCGCGCCCGCCAACATTGTCAGCCAATGCTTTTATCGCGTCATCGTCTGCATCAATAGAAGTGTGCGGATCGGCAAGAAACAGATCGACGCCATCAAACTTGACGCCGTTAACCTCAGCTACAGCGGTTAAATCCAGCATTCTATCAAGGCTTATCGGCGGCTCTTCTTCGCCTTTGCCAACCAGCCCTGGCCACATCGCATTGTGTAGCTTTGGATATGCATCGTTCCCCATGATCTCCTCCCCAAAAATCCCTCTGATGACTCATGCTTACACAAGACTGCGCAAAAGTATTCTCTTTTCTGACGTGCGCACATCAAAATTGCTTTGGGTATTCCTCATTTCCGACGTATCATTGAGGCGAGCGTAGATGATTGGGGAGGTGCGTCGTGAAAATCGGGTTCTGTATGCTGCTTTGGACAACGTCTGTCGAGGAGCAGCACAAAGCGCTTCTCGCTGACATCAAGAAGACTGGTTACGATGGGGTCGAAATACCGATTTTTGCCGGAACGCCTGATGATTATGCGGCCGTTGGCAAGATGCTGAGCGAGCTGGGGCTTGAAAGCACGGGCATTTCTATTGTGCCATCAATGGATGTGAACCCGCTGAGCGACGATCCTGCCGTGCGGCAAGCGGGCGTGGAATACTTGAAGTGGTGCGTTGATTGCACTGCCGCTTTAGGAGCGGATGCGATTGGTGGGCCGCTGCATCAGGTTTTGGGTGAATTCACCGGTGCGGGCACCACCGAGGCTGAATTCGATCGCGCGCGCGAGGTGCACGCGAAGGTGGGGGATCATGCGCAGGCCAACGGTGTTGTCTTGGCTTTGGAGGCGATCAACCGCTTTGAATCCTATTTCGCAAACACAATGGATGATCTGTGCGGATACACCAAATCGCTGAACCATCCGGCGATTAAGACGATGTACGATACCTTCCACGCCAATATCGAAGAACGAGACCCGATTGATGCGTTTACACGCAACGCGAGCGAGGTTGTGCACGTCCACATTTCTGAAAATGATCGCGGCGTTCCGGGGCGGGGGCATACACCGCTTGCCGAGACGTTTCGCGCGATCAAAGCATCGGGTTACGATCGGTGGTTAACGATTGAGGCCTTTGGGCGCGGCTTGCCTGAACTAGCAGCGGCAACGCGGGTTTGGCGTGATTTTGCAGAAAGTCCAGAGGCGTATTACCGTGATGGGTATAAGTGTATTCGCGAAGGGTGGGACGCAGCTTAATGGATTTTTCAGGACAGGTCGCTATTGTTACCGGCGGTGCGCAAGGGATTGGCTACGCAGTGTGCGAAGAACTTCGCAAAGGTGGTGCACGCATTGTCATTTGGGACAATGACGCAGAACTTGCGCAAAAGGCGGCGTCCGAAATAGGCGGCGACAGTTTGGCCTTTTCCGTTGATATCGCGGATTGGGAGAATGTTGGTAAGGCGCGTGACGCCACGCTGCAAGCCGCTGGGCGCATTGATATTGTGGTGAATTCCGCCGGTGTCGCCGGACGTAATGCCACTGTTGAATACTATCCGGTTGATGAATTCGCCAGTATCGTTGCGATCAACCTGCTCGGCACTTTTCATGTCAATAAGGCCGTTGTGCCGTCGATGAAAACGCAAGGGTATGGCCGCATCGTCAACATTGCCTCCATTGCGGGCAAGGAAGGCAATCCAAATGCTTCGGCTTATTCAGCGTCAAAAGCGGGTGTGATCGGATTGACCAAATCGCTGGGCAAAGAGCTGGCGGATACGGATATTGCAGTGAATTGCGTAACGCCTGCTGCCGCGCGCACGCGGATTTTTGATCAGATGAGCCAAGAGCATATTGATTACATGCTGTCGAAAATTCCGCGCAATCGGTTTCTTGAGGTAGGCGAGGCGGCGGCGATGATTGCTTGGCTCGCTTCCAAGGAAAATAGCTTCACAACAGGCGGTGTTTTCGATTTGTCAGGGGGGCGCGCAACCTATTGATGTGCGCACCTCAGGAACAACTTGACTTAAAGCGCGGGGCTCAATTAGCGTTCCATAACAGTGCCGCATGCATTAAAAAATCCCGCGAAAGAGCGGTTCGCGCCACTAAAGTTTTAGATCGGCGCGAATACGCGTGAAGCTGCGTGAAAAGGCGCGGCGACCACGTACTTGATGCGCGAAAAGCACGTGAAGGGGACTCAAACGCATGGCTCAATTTTTAAACGCGAAAGAGGATCTTGTCCGCGAAGCGATTGACGGGCTGCTTGCCTGTTCTGGTGGCGCGCTTGCCCGGCTAGACGGGTATCCGCATATCAAAGTGGTGCATCGCGCTGACTGGGACCGCTCAAAGGTGGCGCTTATTTCCGGTGGTGGATCGGGTCATGAGCCTGCGCACGCGGGTTTCGTCGGGCCCGGTATGTTAACGGCTGCTGTTTGTGGCGAGGTATTTGCTTCTCCTTCTGTCGATGCGGTTTTGGCTGGCATTTTGGCGGTTACCGGTGATGCCGGCTGCATTTTGATCGTCAAGAACTATACCGGAGATCGCCTGAACTTTGGGCTTGCCGCCGAACGTGCGCGCGCCCTTGGTCATGCCGTGGAGATGGTCGTCGTTGATGATGACGTGGCGCTGCCTGATTTGCCACAGCCGCGCGGTGTCGCAGGTACGCTTTTTGTTCATAAAATCGCTGGAGCTTTGGCGGAAAATGGCGCGTCTTTGCAAGAGGTCGCGGCCGCTGCGCGTGCCGTGATCGCCAAGACAGCCTCGATCGGCAAAAGCCTTGATACCTGCACCGTACCTGGATCCCCGAAAGAAGACCGCATTCCGGCTGGAAAAGCGGAGTTGGGTCTAGGTATTCATGGCGAGCCAGGGGTGGAGCAGGTTGATTTTGCAGGTGCCTCTGATGCGATGGAGCAAGTGCTTGAAAAACTGCGCCCGCATGTTGGGAGTGGATCTTGTGTTGCGTTGGTCAATAACCTTGGATCGACCACCCCGCTTGAAATGTCGGTGCTGTGTCATGGGTTGGCGCAAGCCGGGGTCGCCACGCACATCATTGGGCCCGCACCGATGATGACAGCGCTAGATATGCATGGCTTTTCGGTTTCGGTTATGCCCGCAACTGACGCAGAGCTAAACGCCTTGACCACGCCTGTGCCGATGCCAGCATGGCCTACGATGCAGCCCATATCCAATCCGGTTGTTACCGCGATGCCTGATGGGTTGGCCATGCCAGAAATGGTGGCCTCAAGCGATGAGGCGGTACAAGCGATGCTGTTGCGGGTTGCTGACGTTTTGATTGACGCTGAAGCTAAGCTAAATGCGCTTGATGCAAAGTCCGGCGATGGCGATACCGGTAGCACTTTGGCAGGCGCAGCACGTACCTTGCAAAGCCGGTTGGATCAATTGCCACTTGCTGACACTCCGCAGCTTTTGCGCGCACTTGGCAACGAGCTTGGCCAAACCATGGGCGGCAGTTCGGGTGTGATACTAGCGATCTATTTCAATGCTGCTGGCGATGCCTGTAGCAATGGCGTTTCAATCAAGGACGCGCTTGGCCAAGGCTTGGCTCGGATCAGCGAAGTCGGCGGTGCGCAGGTTGGCGACCGCACGATGATCGACGCCCTTGCGCCTGCACTAAAATCCTTAGGCGGCGGTTTGCAGGCGGCGGCGCTCGCTGCGCGCGAAGGCGCTAACAGTACGGCGGACATCCACAACGCCAAGGCCGGGCGCGCGGCCTATGTTCCGTCCGAAAACCTCAAAGACAACAATGATCCGGGTGCCGAGGCAGTAGCCTTGGTGTTTGAAGGGCTGGCAGAGCTTTAGAGCCTTACCATTCAACAACATAGAAAATTGACCGCTGAAATGGCGGTAACAGGGAGAAGATTATGAAAACTATCAAAGGTCCGGCGTTATTTCTGGCGCAGTTCGCAGGAGACGAAGCGCCGTTTAATTCATGGGATAGCATCACGAAATGGGCCGCTGATTGCGGCTATAAGGGGGTGCAGGTTCCAAGCTGGGATGGACGCTTGTTTGATTTGGCCAAGGCAGCCGAGAGCAAGACCTATTGCGACGAATTCAAAGGGCAGGCGGCCGCTAACGGGATCGAAGTCACCGATCTGTCAACGCACCTGCAAGGTCAGCTTGTCGCGGTGCATCCCGCTTACGACGCTGGCTTTGACGGGTTTGCCCACCCTAGCGTGCACGGCAACCCAAAGGCGCGTCAGGAGTGGGCGGTCGATCAGGTCAAAATGGCAATCACCGCCACGGCGAACCTTGGGATCACCGAGCACGTGACATTTTCCGGCGCGCTTGCCTGGCCGTACGTTTATCCTTGGCCACAGCGCCCTGCCGGGTTGATTGAAACCGCGTTTGATGAATTGGCAAAGCGCTGGCGGCCACTTTTGGATCATGCCGATGAGCATGGTGTAGACGTTTGCTATGAAATTCATCCAGGCGAAGATCTGCACGACGGGATCACGTTTGAGATGTTCCTTGAGCGCGTCGACAATCACACCCGCTGCAACATGCTCTATGATCCGTCGCACTATCTGCTTCAGTGTTTGGATTATCTCGACAATCTCGATATCTATAAAGACCGGATCAAGATGTTCCACGTTAAAGATGCTGAGTTTAATCCGACCGGGCGTCAGGGTGTTTATTCTGGCTATCAGCCGTGGGTGGATCGTGCGGGGCGGTTCCGTTCGCTTGGCGATGGTCAAATCGACTTTAGTGCGATCTTCTCGAAAATGGCGGCGATGGATTTTGATGGCTGGGCCACTGTCGAGTGGGAATGCTGCTTGAAGCACCCGGAAGATGGCGCGCGTGAAGGCGCGCAGTTTGTCAAAGATCACATCATCCGAGTGACCGAGCGGGCCTTTGATGACTTTGCCGATGGTGGCACTGACGAGGCTGCAAACCGTAAAATGATGGGGATCGACTGATGGTGACCGGACGTAACGAGGCCCTTGGTCGGCGCATTCGTTTGGGCATGGTCGGCGGCGGTAACGATGCCTTTATCGGCGGCGTTCACCGGATAGCCGCGCGCATTGATGATCGCTTTGAGTTGGTCGCAGGGGCGTTGAGTTCGACGCCTGAGAAATCGCAGGAAAGCGGCGAAGCTCTTGGGCTGCCGCGCATCTATGACGATTTCAAACAGATGGCGCAGCGTGAAGCGCGTCGTAAGGATGGAATCGAAGCGGTGAGTATCGTGACGCCCAATCACGTACACTATCAGGCCGCGCGCGAGTTTCTAAAACGTGGCATTCACGTGATTTGCGACAAGCCTCTGACGTCTACCTTGGCGGATGCCAAAAAGCTCGTGAAGGCGGCAGAAGACAGCGATGCGCTGTTTGTTCTGACCCACAATTACACCGGCTATCCGATGGTGCGCCAAGCGCGCGAGATGATCGCATCGGGTCGGTTGGGCAAAATCCGCGTTGTGCAGGTGGAGTACCCGCAGGACTGGCTCACAATCGAGCAGGATTTCAAACAAGCCAACTGGCGCACCGACCCGGCGCGCTCGGGCGCCGGTGGATGTACGGGGGATATTGGCACGCACGCTTTCAACCTTGCTTGCTTTGTCACCGGCCTTGAGGTGGAAACTTTGGCGGCTGACATTCAGGCCTTTGTTCCTGGTCGCCAAGTCGATGACAACGCGCATGTGTTGCTGCGATTTGAGGGCGGTGCGCGCGGGATGCTGTGGTCGTCGCAGGTGGCGCCGGGCAATGAGAACGCGGTGAAAATCCGGGTTTATGGTGAGAAGGGCGGCCTTGAATGGGCGCAAGAGGATCCGAACTATCTGTGGCACACACCGTTTGGCGAGCCAAAGCAATTGATCACTCGAAATGGCGCTGGGGCTGGAGATGCAGCGGGGCGTGTTTCGCGCATTCCTCCGGGCCATCCGGAAGGGTATCTGGAGGGCTTTGCCAACATTTACACCGAAGCGGCAGAGGCGATCATTGCGGCGCGAAGTGGATCAACGGCGCCTGATGGAGTTGTCTATCCGACCGTGCAAGATGGGCTAAAGGGCGTTCAGTTTGTCTCGGCCTGTGTGAAATCATCGGCGCGCAATGCTGCTTGGGTGAAGCTGGACCACTAAGCAAAGCGTATGTCATCAAAGAGGGCCGGTCTTTTTGCGAAGGCCGGCCTTTTTCGTGTTTCGATTATATCCGACTATTTTTGTCGGAAAGACTTGCTTTGCGGCTCCAATCATGTAACTGACTAATTTAATCAGGATTATGCAAACCCGGAGTAACCCATGCATATCAAGTCATCGTTGCTTGCCGCCTTGATCGTAACTACAGCTTTGCCAGCCTTGGCAGAGGGTGAAGTAAATCTCTATTCCTCGCGCCATTACGACACGGACGAGCGGCTTTATTCGGACTTCACAGAAGCCACTGGCATTACGATCAACCGCATTGAAGGTAAGGCAGACGAGTTGATCGCGAGGATGGCGGCGGAGGGGGCGAATTCGCCTGTTGATGTGTTTTTGACGGTCGACACCGTGCGCATCAGCCGGGCCAAAGAGATGGGCTTGTTGCAGGCCATAGACAGCGATGTGTTGGAGGCGAAAATTCCCGCGTATTTGCAAGACGATGACAACCAGTGGTTCGCTTTCTCGCAACGCGCGCGCATCCTGTTTTACAACAAAGAAACAGTGACGAACCCACCCGCAACCTATCAGGACTTGGCCATGCCCGAGTATGCGGGCAAGGTCTGCATTCGCAGTTCGTCGAACGTTTATACGCAAAACATCACGGCTGCCTTGGTCGCTCACCTTGGTGAGGAGGCAACGGCTGACTGGGCCAAAGCGGTTGTTGGCAACTTTGCCCGCAATCCTCAGGGCGGTGATACGGATCAGTTACGCGGGATTGTGTCGGGCGAATGCGATGTGTCGATGTCCAACACCTATTACTTTGCGCGTGCGATCCGCACCGATGTTTCGGGCCTTTCAGATAGCCTCGATAAGATCGGATGGGTGTTTCCGAACCAAGATGACTTTGGCGCGCATATGAACATCTCGGGCGGCGGCGTTGCGGTGAATGCGCCAAACAAGGACAACGCGGTCAAGTTTCTTGAATACCTCGCGTCTGAACAGGCGCAGCAATATTTCTCAGCCGGGAATGATGAATACCCTGCCGTGCCGGGCATTGGTCTTGCACCTTCGGTCGCAGCTTTGGGCATCTTCCGACCTGACGCGATTGAGCTGTCTGATATTGCCGATAACATCGGCGTGGCACAGAAAATACTTGGCGAAGCTGGCTGGCAATAACCCCACGCTCACAGTTGCCAAGCCAGTAGGGCGCGTTCCCCCGACGCGCCCTCTTCTATTGCAAGCGCGTTTTGCGCCAATCGCCCATCCGAGCACACAGCAAGATCACTGGAACCAACCCAATACTTGCAATGATCAGGCTTGGCACGGCGGCCCCTTCAAGACGTTCATCAGAGGCCAGTCGAAACGCCTGAACCGCAAGTGTGTCATAGTTGAAGGGGCGCAGAATAAGGGTGGCGGGAAGCTCTTTGATGGTGTCGACGAAGACGATCAAAAGGGCGGTCAGAATACTGGGGCGCAAGACGGGGAGGTGGATGGACTTGACCGTTCCCCAGGAAGAGCGCCCCAAAACGCGCGCGGCGGCATCAATATTGGGCGTTACCGTAGAGAGGCCGCTGTCATATGCGCCGATAGCGGCAGCGAGAAAGCGGATCATATAGGCGGCGATCAGTAGCCAAATTGAGCCCGAGATCAGAAGGCCAGTTGAGATACCGAACCAAGCCTCCATTCTGGCATCCAGAAAGTTATCGAAATTGGCAAACGGCACCAAGAGCCCGACGGCGATGACACCACCCGGCACTGCATAACCAAGCCTTCCCACAAAGAGAGACGCCAAAGATGTGCGGCTGGCGGTGATGCGGTTAAATGTACCAAGCAGGATGGCAGCTGCGACCGTGAGCAAAGCTGCGATGCCCGCAAGCGTTAGAGAGTTTTTGATAAACAGCATGTAGCGTGGGCTGAAGATATCTTGCTCCGAACGCAGTCCCATCAGGATCAGGGTGATTGTTGGAATAATCACGCCAAGGAGAACGGGAAGCATGCAAACCAGCTGCGCAACAATTGCTTTGCCACCAGTGAGTTGGAAGCGCACGAACGGCTCTTGATTGCCCTTGTTTGCATAAGTCGCACCACCTCGGTTCAAATACTCAAGTCCTGCGATCAACAGTGCAAAGGCCAAAAGACCAAGGGCGAGCTGGGCCGCTGCGGCGCGATCTGCCAGCCCGAACCAGCTTGTGTAAATGCCGGTGGCAAAGGTTTGCACGCTGAAATGCGCGACGGTGCCGAAATCAGCGATGGTTTCCATGACGACCAGCAAGACGCCTGCTGCGATGGCGGGGCGCGCCATGGGGAGAGCCACACGCATGAATGCCCGCATTGGTGATGAACCGAGGGAGCGTGCGGCATAAAAAGGGGCAGCGGCCTGCATGCGAAACGCGGCCCGTGTCAGGAGGTAAACGTATGGGTAAAGCACCAGCGTCAGCATCAAAGCCGCGCCGCCAAGGGAGCGGATTTCAGGGAACCAATAGTCGCGCGGGCCCCATCCCATCAACGCGCGCAGGGTGGCTTGCACGATGCCGGGGTGATCAAGAACGTCTGTGTATGCGTAGGCCAGCACATAGGCGGGAAAGGCCAGCGGGATGACCAGCGCAACCTCTAGCCAGCGCCGCCCGCGGAACTCTGATGTGGTGACAAGCCAGGCTGTCGTGACGCCAATCACCATGCTGCCAAAGGCCACGAGTATTACCAATACAATGGTTGTCCACGTATAGCGCCACAGCACTGTTTGGGCGAGTTGGGCGAGCGTTTCAAAGGTGCCGAAGGCGGCTGCAGCAATGACGCCGATCAACGGCAGCAGGCAGATGGCCGCCACCAAAAGCGCAACGCCGGTGATGATGTGCCTGTCCATTGAATGTGTGCCTGATCGCCTGTTAAACTTTCGACGCCTTGTTTAGCGCGGAACTCTCGCCATTTATAGTCCTGATTGTTTTTGTCGGAATTGACTATTGGGATCGGTTACATCAGGAAAGCGATATGCCTAAAACACCCAGCCCCTGTATTGATGTGTGCAAGTTCAAGCGCGATGGCCATTGCTTGGGCTGTTCGATGACGAAGGCGCAAAAGTCGCTTTTTAAGAGCCTCAAGAAGAATAAGCATCGCAAAGGCTTTGTCGAAATGCTGGTGGGACAGCAATCAAGGCTTGGCGGGTATTCCCATTGGGCGCCAAAATACTTGCGCAAATGCCTTAAAAAGAAGGCCAAGCCAGTCGCTGTTGTGCGCGATGTGGCTTGACCCTATTGCGTTCTCGCTAACCCAAATGTGAGCGGAGAAACCACGCGAATTTCTCATGCGTTTGGCCGCGCGCGATGCACAGATCCTCGGTCAGGGTATCACCATGTTCGGCAGCAATCGCCCCGGCTTGAGCAAGCGTTTTTGCAAGGGTTTCCTGCGCCACTTGCATCGCCTTGATCATCTCTTTGTCTGAGGCGTGCCCGTCATGTTCACCAACCTTTGAGCGGTTGAGCATACCAGCCAAAGTGCCCTCAGCATGGGCCTCAAGCGCCTTGATGCGTTCGGCCAGATCATCTTGGCCGATAAAGTGATCTTCGTAGATTTTTTGGAACAGGTCATGCAGCGGGCCAAAGGCCATGCCAGTCACGTTCCAGTGGAAGTTCTGCGCGAGCATGGTCGTCACTGCGGTCTCAGCCACAGCTTGATTTAATGCGTCTGCGATGACGGTGCGCGCGTCGTTTGACAGCGCAACAGCGGCTTGGGTCATATCTAGCTCCTTGGATTGACGTGCGTCTTACATCAAAGTTAGGGACTGGCGCGCGGATGACAAGGACTTTTTAGAATTATTCTAAAGTAGTGGTGTCATACCGAAACATCCCCAAGCACCTCATCGCGCGACGCGGCACTTTTATCCTGATCGCGCAAAATTGTTCCACGACGCAAAGCAACGATACGATCGGCAAGACCCCAAGCGAAATCAAAACGCTGTTCCACTAGAATGATCGCCATTGTCCCTTTATCGCGCAATCCGGCGATGACGCGTCCGATCTGGTCGATGATGTTGGGTTGAATGCCCTCGGTTGGTTCATCCAGCAAAAGCACCTTGGGTTGGGTGACCAACGCACGTGCGATGGCGAGTTGCTGTTGTTGTCCGCCTGAGAGATCGCCGCCGCGTCGGCCTTTCATCTCGGCGAGAACGGGGAAGAGGTCGAAGATTTCAGGGGCAACCTGTCGCTGATCGCGGGGCAAGCAAGCGAAGGCGGTGGCGAGGTTCTCGGCCACGGTCAGTTGCGGAAATATTTCGCGGCCCTGCGGTACATAGGCGATTCCAGCCTGAGCGCGGGCTTTAGCACCTTTGGGCAAGGCCACTCCATCCAAAGTGATGTCGCCTGTGGCAGGATGGCGGCCTGCAATTGCCTTCAACAGCGAAGTTTTGCCCATGCCATTAAGGCCCATCACGCAGGTCACGCGGCCCGGTTCAGCGGTAACATCGATGCCGTGCAAGATGCGACTGCCGCCGTATTCCAAAGTGATCCCTTTTGCTTCAAGCATCTTCATTCTCCGGGCGACCAAGGTAGACGTCAATGACGCGCGGATCGGCGCAGACGTGATCAAGCGAGCCTTCGGCCAATGCGCGTCCTTCGTGTAGAACGGTGACCCGGCAATTCAGGCGGCGTACAAATTCCATGTCATGTTCGATCACCACGACGGCGCGTGTCTTGGCGGCCTCGACCAGCATCGCAGTGGTGCGTTCACGCTCTGCCGACGTCATGCCAGCGGCGGGTTCATCGACCAACAAAAGGCGCGGTTCTTGGGCCAGAAGCATGCCGATCTCAAGCCACTGCTTTTGACCATGCGACAAAGTTCCGGCGCGCGCACGGAGGTGGCCATGAAGCCCGACGCGTTCGGCCACATCAGCGGCGCGTATATCCAAGGCGGGGCGACGGGTAAGGACGGTAAAGGGCGAGCGCGGCGATTTCAGCGCCATCGTCAGGTTTTCGGTCACAGACTGATCATCAAACACCGTAGGTTTTTGAAACTTGCGACCTATGCCAGCGCGCGCGATTTTTGCTTCGGACATCTTGGTCAGATCGCGCGAAGTTTCGCCGTAAATGATACTACCGCTGTCGGGCCGTGTCTTGCCGGTGACCAAATCCATGAAGGTTGTTTTGCCCGCACCATTGGGCCCAATAATCGCGCGCAACTCAGGCTCGTTGACTGAAAACGACAGATTATCAATCGCCTTAAAACCGTCAAAGCTTTTGGACACACCAGAGACTTCTAACAGCGCGCTCATGGTGTTTCCTCCTGCGCGCGCAAGCTCCCTTGATCAGGGCCAAGATCATCGACGCGTGTGGCGCGCTTGTCGGTCCAAAGATCAACCAAGCCGCCAAGGCCTTTGGGGGCGAACAACGTAACCAGAACAAAGCTCATGCCAAGCAGGACAAGCCACCAATCCGTCCATTTGATCACGTAAAACCCAAGGTCGATATTGGGTGCACCGCCACCGGTGAACCAGCTTGAAAGGAGACTAACGACGGCAGCGCCGATCACAGCGCCGTAGAGGCGACCACGCCCGCCAATAGCGACCCAAACAGCCAGATAGATTGACGCGATAGGTGCAATCTCGGCTGGGTTAATGATGCCCGCTTGCGGGTAATAGAGAGCGCCACCGATGCCGCAGGCCATTGCGGTGCCGGTGAAGATAGCGAGTTTATAGTGCTCTACTTCGTAGCCCAAAAAGCGCACGCGCGCCTCGTCATCACGGATGCCGCGTAGGACGGAACCGAAACGACCAGAGACCGTCCATGTAGCCAACAGATAACCGAGACCCAGAGCCAATGCAGAGGCCCAAAGAAACCAGAGCGATACGGTTGATTGTGGTACGCTCGCTAGACCGGGCAGGTTTTGCAGACCCGACAGGCCATTATTGCCGCGCAGGCCGCTGTCGTTTTGGAAGAGCCACAACGCCAAAGCCAGCGTGCCTGCTTGGGTTAGGATCGACAGGTAAACACCTGCGACACGACTGCGAAACGCCAGCCAACCAAAGACCAGCGCGATCAGGCCAGGCACGAGGACGGCAAAGGCCAATTGTAGTGGGAGCGACCCGGCAGAAGCCCAGAGCCAAGGAATATCGGATGAGCCGACGACGCCGAAAATCTGGGTGCCGATGGCTTCTTCGATTTCCAGCGGGGTTGGGGGAAGGGCGCCGCGCGCGAGGGTTTCCATCACAATAAGCTCGGTGCGATCCCACATCAGCCACATCCCAATGGCATAGCCGCCGATGCCGAAGAATGCGAAATGCCCCAGCGATAGGATGCCCGTGTAGCCCCAGATGAGGTCCATCGCGAGGGCGGCGAGGCAGAGACACAGAGTCTTGCCCAGTAATTTGACAAAGGAGGTCGAGACCATGCCTGCTTCGGCAAGGAACGTCGCACCGATGGTGACTAGCGCGAGGATCGATAGGAAAACCATAACATCAGTGCGTCGGATAAGCGAATTGCTGGTGGCGGTGGTCATTGCACGAACCTCCCCTTTTGCGCCACGATGCCGCGCGGTCGGAATTGGATAAAGAGGATGATGAACAGGATCATATAGGTCTGTGCGGCCAGCGTGTTTGAAGGGTTCAGCCACTCGATGCTCTTTTGTAAACCCCCGATAAGGCCGGCGCCTGCGAGTGTGCCGAAGACAGAGCCAACACCGCCGACAACGACGGTCATAAAGCTTTGGACGATGTAACCGGTGCCCATTTCGGACGTCACTTGGGCGAACAACCCAATCGCCACGCCTGCGACACCTGCGATGCCAGAGCCAAGCGCGAAAGTCGCCATGCCTACGCGATCGGGGTCAATGCCAAGACTGGCCGCCATGCCGGGGTTTTGCGTGACGGCGCGGACCTCAAGACCAAGGCGGGTGCGGCGTAGGATGTAGACGAGCAGGGCAAGAAATAAAAGCGCCATGACGAAGATCGCGATGCGAATGTAACTGATGCCAATCACGTCGTTGACGACCCATGCGCCCGCAAGCCAGTCGGGTGATGTGAGAGGCACAGCTTGGGTGCCGAAGATGTTCTTGAAGATTTGCTGTAGGGCGACAGAGATGCCGAAAGTGGCGAGCAGTGTTTCAAGCGGTCGGTGCGCCAGATGACGGATCACAAGCCGCTCGAGTGCAACACCAGCGGCGGCGGCCACGACAAAGGCAAGCGGCAGCGCAATGATCAGCGAGACGGTGTAGTCGGGCACAATGGTTTGCACGACATAGCCGGTGTAAGCGCCGATCATGATGAACTCGCCGTGGGCCATGTTGATCACGCCCATGACGCCAAAGGTGATGGCAAGTCCGATGGCGGCGAGGAAATAGATCGAAGCCAGTGAGAGCGCATCAAGGCCAAGGTCTACCGCCTCGGCGCGGCTGACGCGGCTTTCGATTTCTTTCAAAGCGAGTACGGCGGCGGCGGTCACTCCGGCGTCTTGTTCCTTGTAAACGGCATAAATCGGGTTGGCGGCGATCAAATCAGAGGCAGCGTTCACATCGGCGCGCTGCTCGGCTTCGCCGCGCTCGACAAGGCGTTCGTAGGCATTCCAGCGGGCGGTTTCTGTATTGAGCGAAGCCACCAGAATATCGGCGACAAAGCCATCATCAATTGCAGCGATCAGAGCGGCGTCGCGGTCTTTGCGGCTGATCAAATCGGGGACGATGTCTTCTTGCGCGAGACGCGCAAGCGCCTGTTCTTCGCTCAGGTCTTTGCCGAGGATCAATGCGTCGGCGACGTTTGCACCTGCATCGGGTGTCCCGACGACCGTTTCTGTCACTAGGACAGCATTGAGCGCGGCGCGCGCTTCCAGCGACACTTGAGTCGACATCCATTCAATAGCCGTAACGCGCGTTTGTGTGTCGGTGCCAAAGCGGATGGTGATCAGGCGATCCAGCGCCTCTTTGCGGTTGCGAATGCTGCGGTTTTCTTCGCTCTCAATCGAGGCGCGCAAGGGCGCGAGCAGATCGGGCGTGGGATTGCGGGCCAGCGCGTCCAAAGCGGCGCGGCGCCGATCTGGGTCTGGATCATTGAGTTGAAACTGCACCAGCGTTGTTGCGATCAGTTTGCGCACACCTGCGTTTGGCTTGAGTTCCTTTGCATCGCGACGGCCAACTTCGCCTGCGTCTTCGCCATCTTCGACCGAGCGCAAAACGTACACATCGCCCTCACGCTTGCCGAAGAAAAACAGCCCGTCTTCCTTGCGTTGCACAACGCCTTTGTCGGCCCAAGCTTCTAGAAACCCCGTCGTTGCGGGAATGCCCGAACTCGCTAGACCGTCCAGCACGGGTTGGATCGTTTTACGCGATGGTTTGGCGATGTCTTTGGCGTGGGATTGCAGCAGAGTTTGCAGCGTTCCGTCCTGCGCTTGGGCTGGCAGGCAAAGGAGAAACAAGGCGGCAATTAGGCTTAGAAGGCGCATGGAGAGGCTTTCGTCAGATAAGGCAAGACCGACCCAAGACGTTCATCCCGGGTCGGTCCATTGGGTTAGGTCAGATTAGTAATTCGACTGGATCTGAACGCAGCTTTCCGAGTTCGTGTCCCACATGCCGCAGCCTTTGCCGGGCCAGTCAGACATCAGCTTGGCGCTTTCAGGCAGGTGGTCTGTCCATGCATCACCGGCCACTTCGGTGGTTTGGCTCACAATATCAAACTGACCATCTTCGGTGATCTCGCCAATCAGAACTGGCTTGGCCAGATGGTGGTTTGGAAGCATGACGGCAGTACCGCCAGTCAGGTTTGGGAACTCCTGCCCGTACATCGCCTCGCGAACCGCATCAACGTCAGCAGTCCCAGCAGCCGTTACAGCGTTGGCCCACATGTTGAAACCGATGTAATGCGCTTCCATTGGATCATTGGTCACGCGATCTTCGCCCATGCGCTCTTTCCAAGCGGCAACGAATTCGGCGTTTACATCCGTGTCAGCCGACTGGAAGTAGTTCCAAGCAGCAAGGTGGCCGACAAGGTTGGTTGTGTCCAAGCCCGACAGCTCTTCTTCGCCGACCGAGAAGGCAACAACTGGAATATCGTCTGCCGAAATCTCAGCAGCAGCCAGCTCTTTGTAAAAGCCGATGTTTGCGTCGCCGTTGATGGTTGAGATCACACCAACCTGACGGCCGTCTTCGCTCATCTCGACAACGTCGCCAACAATTGTGGCCCAGTCAGAGTGACCAAATGGTGTGTAGTTGACGAAGATGTCTTCTGCTGCGACGCCCTTAGACTTCAGATAAGCTTCAAGGATGTTGTTGGTGGTACGTGGGTAAACATAGTCGGTGCCAAGCAGCGCGAACCGTTCTACGCCCAGCTCCTCAAGAAAGTAATCAACCGCAGGGATCGCCTGCTGATTGGGCGCAGCACCGGTGTAAAAGACGTTCTTGGACGACTCTTCTCCTTCGTACTGCACCGGGTAGAACATCAGGCCGTTCAGCTCTTCAAGAACGGGAAGTGCGGATTTGCGGCTCACGGATGTCCATGACCCAAAGATCACGTCTACTTCTTCTACTGTCAGCAACTCGCGCGCCTTTTCAGCGAACAGCGGCCAGTCAGAGGCGGGGTCCACAACCACAGCTTCCAGCTCGCAACCAAGCAGGCCACCTGCTTCGTTTTGTTGATCGACCAGCATCTCTACTGTGTCTTTCAAAGTGGTTTCGGAAATGGCCATGGTGCCGGAAAGTGAGTGCAGGACGCCAACTTTAATTGGGCAGTCTTGTGCCAATGCGGGTGCCGCGGGCAGCGCACAGGCCAAGGCAAGTAAGAGGGGTCTATTCATCGAGTTTCTCCTGTTGATCTTCGCAAGGAGACTGGGTCGAGAGGCCTTGAATGTGCCATAGTTTGAGGGGCGAAATTTTGCTGCGGTGCAGAGAATTGCTGCTTTAAGTGGCGGTTGCCTAGTCGTTCGGCAATAAATTGAGCAGCCGGAAGCCGTTTCGCACGTGTCGAAATTTACGCCAGTCAGTTTTGGTTTGTTGTATCGGTCAAAAGCCAGCCAAAGAATCGCGTCGCCACCACCGTTGCAAACAGTTGTACTCCGATGAAGGGGGCGACATCGCTGGGCGCAATGCCTGCAAAGGTGTCGGAAAATCCGCGTGCGATGGTGACGGCGGGGTTCGCAAAAGACGTAGATGACGTGAACCAATAGGCAGCGGTGATATAGAGGCCAACGGCCATTGGCACCGCGTGTGGGCGCGCTTTCAGACAGGCGAGGATCGTGCCGATCAATCCAAAGGTGGCGATAAATTCACCGCTCCACTGCCCAATTCCCGAGCGCTGGGTTGTGGAAGGATCAATCAGCGGATTATCGAACATCACATGCGCGGCCAAAACACCAAGGATGCCGCCCATGATTTGCACGGCGGTATAAAGGCCCGCGTCACGCGTTGTGATTTCGCGGCGGATCGCAAAGCAAAGCGTGACCGCCGGATTAAAATGTGCCCCCGAGATGGGGCCGAACATGGTGATCAGAACCACAAGAATTGCGCCAGTAGGAATCGTGTTGCCTAGCAACGCAATTGCCGTGTTCCCGCCTGCAAGACGCTCGGCCATGATGCCAGAACCGACCACCGTGGCGAGCAGAAAAAATGTGCCAAGAGCCTCGGCTGTGAGGCGGCGGTCAAGTGTCATGCGGTATTCTCACACTTTAGCGCCAAGCAGCGCGCAACATTGCTTAGATATGACGTCAAATGCGTCGGGGATCAAAGCCTGCCATGTTTCTAGTGCACTTCGCCAAAAATCGTACTGCGATGGGACTCCAGATAGATTTTCAGCCAGGGTGTAAATTTTTCTGGATGCTTGTCCGCCTCAATCGTAAGCGCATCCAGATCAATCCAGCGCACGGCGTTCACTTCGTCCGGGTTGCAGGTTACCGACAGGCTTTCATCCGCATCCGCGAGGTAAATATCGACAACCTCGTGTTCGATCAAATCGCCCCCCACTTCGGCACGATATTCGACGCGGCCTTTGTGCACAGGGTCCAGCCCGGTAATGCCAAGTTCTTCGTCAATGCGCCGTACAGCGCAGTCATCCGCACTTTCATTCCAAAGCGGATGGGTGCAGCACGTGTTCGCCCAAAGCCCGGGGGTGTGGTATTTGGACAAAGCGCGTTGTTGGATCAATGTCTTTTTGCCCGCCATTACAAACACCGAGACGGCCTTATGGCGCAGCCCACGTTTGTGCACGTCAAGCTTGTCCACCGGTGTCAGCGTGTCGCCGATCCAGGCGGGTATCAGATTACGGTCACTCACGTGTATTGCTGCGAGACGACACGCGTCAGATGCGCGAGGTTTTTCAAACCGATTTTGATGTGGGCCATGGGCCTTGCCTTGACGAGCTTCTTGTTCATGTAAGCCTCAAACGTCAGGCGTTGAACGTCTTCGTCATGACATAGCGAAACGAACCGCTCGCGGCGCTCGTCGCTCTTGTAGTAAGCGTTTTGCATTGCGCCAAGGACGCGGAACACTTGCTTGTGCTCGCGCATGAACAGGCGACGAGCCAGTTGCAGGTCTTTTGCGCGACCGGTTTTTAAGGACGCTGCCACAGCATGCGCGGCCACCTGACCGCCAACCATCGCATAATATATACCTTCGCCAGAGGATGGCGCGACAACACCAGCTGCATCACCAGCAAGCACCACGTCGCGGCCATTGTCCCAGCGATCCAGCGGCTTGAGAGGAATAGGCGCGCCTTCTTTGCGGATGGTTTTGCAATCCTCAAGCCCGGCGGCCTTGCGCAGGTCGGCTGTGGCGTCCTTAAGGTTCACGTCGGTGATCTGTGTGCCCATGCCAACACTGGCCTGTCCGCCGTGCGGGAAAACCCAACCGTAAAAATCAGGTGAGATCGCGCCATCATAGATCACATCGCAGCGCTTTGGGTCGTACTTTGCCGAAGGCGCGGGGGCTTCGATGATCTCGTGGTAAGCGATGACGTAAGGAATAGTGTCGCCACCGGGCACTTCGGCGCGAGCAACATCAGAACGCGCGCCATCCGCGCCGATGATCATGCGGGTGGTCAGGCGTTTACTCTCGCCACTGGCTTTTTCGCGATAAATCAGGTGCGTGCCGTTGGCATCGCGTTCAATCGCGGTGAAAGTTCCAGTGATGCGTTTTGCCCCGGCCTTCTCGGCACGGTTGCGCAGAAACTCATCAAAGAACTCGCGATCGACCATGCCAACGTAACCGTTTTCAATCGGGATATCGACCATGCGCTTCGTGGGAGAGATCATGCGCGCGGTGTTCACCTTTGCGACGATTTGTTCATCAGGGATGTGGAAATCAGAAACAAGTCGCGGCGGGATGGCTCCACCGCAAGGTTTGATCCGTCCATCGCGGTCAAGCAGGGCAACTTTCCAACCAGAGCGCGCAAGGTCTTCGGCAGCTGTAGCACCAGCAGGGCCACCTCCAACAACAGCGACATCATACATCATGGTTATTCTCCCGGTACCATCATGGGCGCTTGGCCCGGTTTTTCTATGATCGCCAGCGCCATTGCGGCGGCGGCAACGAAAATTGCAGCTTCAAAAGTAAAGACGGCGCCAAAGGCCGAAGCGTCCGGCATGAACAGTCGCAAGATGTCGACAAGCGCCGCGCCAGCTAGTCCGCCAAAGCCTGCGGCGATGGCTTGCGCTGCGCCCCAAAGCCCCATGCGTGTACCTTCGCGTTGTTCGCGTCCTTCGCCAGCGAGCGCCATCATCGAACCAATTGCGGCGACGGCGAACATGCCATTGAAAAAGCCAAGCGCAACGACGGTGGGTAAAAGTGCTGTGTTTGGGCCGGTCTGGCCGACACCTGCGATGGCGAGAAGGGATGCGGCAGAGCCGATGCAGCCTGCAAATACCCAAGCGCGCAATGATCCGATCTTAAGGCCTGTTGCGGCGATTCCGACTAGCAACATACCGACAAAGACACCGCCGTTTTGCGCTCCGCTCAGGCTAGTGGATTGCCCCGGTGTGAAAGCAAAGACGAGGCCTGCGTAAGGTTCTAAGATCAGTTCTTGCATGAAGTAGGCCGTCATGGACAAGAAGACGAAGATAGTGAAATGCCGTGCACGACGTTCGCTCCAAACCTCAGCAAGGCCTTGCATGAACGGGGTTTCGTCAGTGGCGCGTTCGGCGATCACGCGCGCTTCGATGCCCCAAACGGCAAGGGCAGTGATAAGGACAGCGGCACCCGTGACGATGGCGACGATGCGCAACAAAAGGGCGTGAGAGTAGGGATCAAGCAGGCTACCAACGACGCCAGCGGTAACCGCGATGCCAAAGATCATCATCAGCCATACAATAGTTGCTGCGGCGGCGCGGCGCTGGGGAAGGGTGGCCGTGGCGAGAAGAGCCAGAAGCGAAGTGCCGGACGCGCCAACGCCGACGCCGATGAGGACGTAGGCGAAGATCGAAAGCGCAAGACCGGCCATAAAGTTCGTCTCGAATAGCGGTATGGCGACGGCCGCGATCATTGCGCCGGCTGCCAATGTCGCCATGCCGCCAATGATCCAGCGGGTGCGTTTGCCGCCCGTGTCAGAGCGATACCCCCAGTTGGGGCGCGTGATTTGTATGCCGTAATGCAAGCCAACCAGCAGGCCGGGTAAAATGGCGGGAAGCGCAAGCTCGACCACCATCAGGCGGTTCAGCGTAGAGGTTGTCAGCACCACAATCGCGCCAAGCGCCATTTGCACGATGCCCAGTCGCACGATTTGAACCCAGCTTAGTTTCATCCCAAACCTCCCAAGGTGCGCACCGCAAAAGCGGTGATCATCATGCCGCTGATGTAAAGCAGAACGCCGGTTCCGTTGTACCAAGGCGCGCGTCCCTTCGGATCACTCAGAAGTGTACGCATCGCCAAAACCTGTGCACTAAGTAGGGCGGTGACAGCCAGTGCATGCAGTGGGCGATCCCACATAATGAGCAGCGTGATGACGATGGCTTGTGGAATGGCCATGATCCAGCACGCGACAATTGCAGCGCGATCCGGTCCAAGCGTGACGGGCAGGGAATTGACGCCCATCTGGCGATCCCCTTCCAACGCTTTGAAATCGTTGAGCGTCATGATGCCGTGTGCGCCGATGGCGTAAAGCAAGGCGACGATGATGACAGGCCAGCTTGGCGCACCTGCACTAAGAACAGCGGCACCCGTGAACCAAGGCAGCCCTTCATAGCAAAGCCCAACCAAGCCCGGCCCCCACCAGCCCGAACGTTTCAGGCGAACGGGTTCTGCTGAATAGGCCCATGCCGCCAGCACGCCGACGATGGTCGCACCAAAGCCCCAAGGCCCAAGTTGATAGCCGATGATGAGCGACAGCACTGACATCGCCAGCGCGATCCAAAGTCCCCAGCGTCCGGGGATGCGCCCCGATGGAATTGGGCGGTCGGGTTCATTGATGGCATCGACATGACGGTCGCACCAATCATTGGCCGCTTGGCTCATGCCGCACACGATTGGGCCAGCCAGCAAAACACCCAAGATGACGTAAAACCATTGCCCTGTTGGTGCGATGCCCGCGGAGACAACGCCACACAGATAGGCCCACATTGGCGGAAACCACGTGATCGGCTTGATCAAACGTAGCATCGCGGCAGGTTCCGGCCAGCGGCGCTCTGTTATGACTGAGGTGCTTACCATGAGTGTAAGTTTAAACTTACACTTGATGATTCAGCAAGTGTAAATCAGGCGAGACAGGTGCGACTTAGTCGTCGTCTGTGCGCGACAAAAGCCCATACTTTCTAAGCTTCACATAAAGCGATTGGCGCGACAGGCCCAGCATCTCGGCCGCGGCGACGCGATTGTTCGACGTCAGCTCGATCGCTGTTTCGATACAGATCTTTTCAATGACATCGGTCGTATCGGCAACGATCTCTTTCAGGCTGGCATTGCCCACCAGATCAACGGCTGATTGCGCATTATCAGCGGGTGACTCTGCGTCGCCCTTTTGCGCAGACTCTGTGCTGCGGATGACAAAGGTGAAGCCGCCGTGCGTTTCGTTATCGACAGGCGTGGCCGAAATATTGACGGCACTTAGGCCCTCAAACTGGCCTTTGAGCTTGGTTCCGTAAATCCGGGTGCGTCCTGAGCGCCCGGTGCCATCCAGCAAAACATTTAGATCAATAGTGCCGCGATCTAGGTAATCGGCCAGCGAGCGGCCTTCGACGGCTGCGTTGTGGGCGGTGTCGGTCATGTCCAAAAAGGCTTCATTCGCCGACGCAATCCGTCCCTCAGCATCTGTAATGACGATGGCATCCGGACCAACCTCAAAGACAGCGTTCAGCGCGCGCGGAATGGTCTCGTTTGACGTAGCATCTGATCCTGCTTCCGGCGTCAGGCGACACAGCATCGTGCGTGTGCCGGCTGCGCGGAAAAAAGACGGGGTTGCCTTGAAAGCACGTTGGTTCTTTTGATCGACAAGGCGGACAGACGTCGGTCCTTCTGACAAGGCAGAGGCGGCCATCTCGGCCAAAAGCTCGCTGCGTCCCTGATCTTCGAACAATTTCGCAAACTCTTTGTTCTTCAGCGCATCGACGGAGCGGCGGAGTAAAGTTGCGGCAGCGGCGTTTGCGTCAATGATCATGCCGGTGCTGACATTCACAAAAACCATCGCATCGGAAACGGATTGCATCAGCACGCGAAAACGGGTGTCGTAGCCGCGTTTCAATTCAAAGTCGCGTTCAACAGCAAGCTGGGCATCGACCAGTTGCTTTTGGATTTCAGCAATCGGTCGCAGATCGCGACCCATCAAAAGGATGGTTTCTTCCGATCCGATGTCGTGCATCGTGTAGACG
Organism: Paracoccaceae bacterium; assembly: GCA_039942715.1. GTDB lineage: Bacteria > Pseudomonadota > Alphaproteobacteria > Rhodobacterales > Rhodobacteraceae > JABDJX01. The sequence continues at coordinate 139,348 of JBDVBY010000004.1, read as the reverse complement.
ACCGGGAACTCGACTTCTGTCTTTTTATCAAAGTGATTAAGTTCTGTTGCGCGCTGCGCTTTTGCATCACTCAGATAGCCCGCCAACGTGTCTTCAAACTTTCGCACGGACTCTATCGTCAGAAAATCACGCACATTCGCATTTTCCCACTGGTCCAATGCGGTGATTGAACTGTGCGCTGGACTTGCCAGAACCGAAATGATCTTTCCATCGCGATCAATCACAAGGGCAAAGTCCGCCAAAGCGGAAATGATCGCGCTTAGGCGTTCAGGTTCAACGTGTGGGACCGTACCGATGTCCCAATATGTACCATCTCTGGTCACTCTTGGTGCCCCCCCAAAAGGGTTGGGTTGCGTCTCTCTCTTTGGCTGAATATTTTCCTCATTTTGCCACAGAGAACAGCTGGGATGCGACTTCAAGGTCGTTCGTGGCAACATCTGCGCCCGTTTGTGCCGCAAGATCAGCGTTATGTTTTAAAATAGTGCCGCCAACAGCAACCGGAAGTGTCGGGGCGTGGGCTTTCACGGTCTTAATCACCGCTCTTACGTCATCGGGCGTTTCAGAAAAAGAAGCCGAGACAACAACGGCATCATAGCGATCCAACGTCAGTGCATCGGTCAATTCGGTCAAGCTGCGGCGCGGTGCGAACTGGACTGAATGGCCCATGCGCCGAAGTTGAGTGGACACCACAGTGGCTCCAAGTGTGTGTTGTGCTGATTCTGGCATCCAAAGAAGAACTGTTGAAAGTTTTAGGTCTGCGTCATCCGCTGTCCAGCTTGCGCTAAGCTCTCTGACCAACGACTGCAGATACATCGATCCCACTGTCACAGATGCAAAGCCCGAAATGTCGCGCACCCATTCTTCGCCCATCATGCGTGCAACTCTTGGAACGATGTCGTCAATGATGACTTCCGCTGGGATGCCTTGCGCCAACAAACTTTGCGCGGCGTCTCGAAGTGTTTCGCCAGAGCGCGACATGGCGGCATTCAATAGGCGGCCAACAAATGGCGCATTGGACGCAAGGTAGATGTCTTGGCCGCGACCACGCGTTGCAACTTCCGACAATGCTTTGGAAGCCAGATCCCCAAACCGTCCGCTCGAGTGCTGAGACTCGTCGGCCTTTAAAAGTTGGCTTCGGCTAGGTGACATCGTCTCCCCCGTTTTGTCAGAAATGACATGCCCTTAGATTCTGTTCCCCAAGAGTGTCTGTTACCTGAGACAAAGTGTCAAAGCAAATTGACGTCTGTTGCGACAAAAACTGCGACGCTTTGTCAGTTCGGGTGTGGTTTTGCCGAAAAAGCGTGAAAAAAAAGGGTCTTGAGTAGAATTTGAACAAGCCTGCAGATGTAAATCAAAGTTGACACATCCGGCGACGCTTGCTTAATCTCGGACTGTGGCCAACTTGAGGAAGCGCGCGTGTCAACGAACAACGCCCCCTTTGAACATCAGAGCGGACTTTACACCGCCGAAGAAAAACACCGTCGGGACAACACCCGCTGGACGCTTGTTCAAGGCATCTTGGCTCCGTTCCAATTCGTCGTTTTTCTGGTCTCACTTGGCCTTGTCATTCGTTACCTGATGAATGTTGAAGGATACGCAATCGCAACCTGGTCTATCGTGATCAAAACCGGTGTTTTGTACCTCATCATGATCACCGGCTCGATCTGGGAAAAGGTCGTCTTTGGACGTTATCTTTTTGCCCCTGCATTCTATTGGGAAGACGTCTTCAGCATGGCTGTTTTGGCGCTTCATACCGCTTATATTGTTGCGCTTTTCACTGGCGCGCTTGCGCCTAAAGCCTTGATGATTTTGGCGCTGGCGGCCTATGCCGCCTACGTCGTCAATGCGGTGCAATTTATCCTGAAACTGCGAGCGGCCCGCTTGCAAGCCGCGATGAGTGAGGTGCCTGCATGACCGTTCACGGAGCCCCTCCGCCTGCCACTGGGTGTCGTACAGCGCCGGTTCTGAAACAGCGTGGTCAGCGCGAGGTCTTTTGCGGTCTGACCGGCATCATTTGGCTGCACCGAAAAATGCAGGATGCGTTCTTTTTGGTGGTCGGTTCACGCACCTGCGCGCACCTTTTGCAAAGTGCAGCGGGCGTTATGATTTTTGCTGAGCCACGATTCGGCACGGCGATTCTAGAAGAGGGCGATCTTGCCGGGCTAAAAGATGCGAACGAAGAGTTGGACCGCGAAGTGGCCCGGCTTTTGTCGCGCCGTCCTGATATTCGTCAACTTTTTTTGGTGGGGTCTTGCCCGTCAGAAGTGATCAAGCTGGACTTGCATCGCGCTGCTGAACGGCTGACGCAAAGCTACGCGCCGAAAGTGCGGGTTTTGAATTATTCCGGTTCGGGCATTGAAACGACTTTCACCCAAGGTGAAGACGCTTGTTTGGCGTCTATGGTGCCGGTTCTGCCAACAACCGACGCGCGTGAGTTGCTGGTAGTTGGCGCCTTGCCGGATGCCGTTGAAGATCAAATGCAACGTTTGCTGGCCGACATGGGTGTTGGTCCAGTTCGTATTTTGCCTGCACGCAACATTGATGACGAAACAGCTATTGGAGCGAACACTGTTTTTGCCCTAACTCAACCATTCTTGTCGGATACATGCGCCGCTCTCGAGCGCCGTGGCGCGCGTCATATCGCGGCGCCTTTCCCCTTGGGTGAAGAGGGCACAACCGCTTGGCTGGCCGCGATTGCGCGCGAATTTGGCGTGAGCGATGAGGTCTTTGCGAAAGCCACCGATGCCCCACGTACACGTGCGCGCAAGGCCATCGCGCAAGCCTCAGAAGCGTTGCGCAGTAAGTCAGTCTTCTTTTTTCCTGACAGTCAGTTGGAAATTCCGCTGGCACGCTTCCTGACCCGCGAGTGCGGAATGACGGCGATTGAGGTCGGCTCTCCTTATGTGCACGATCAAATTCACGGACCTGATCTTGAGCTGTTGCCACAGGGTCCAACAATCTCTGAGGGGCAAGACGTTGATCTTCAACTGGATCGTGCGCGTGAGGCGCGCGCAGATCTGACCGTTTGTGGTCTTGGCTTGGCAAACCCGCTTGAGGCTGAAGGTCTGGCAACCAAATGGGCCATCGAGTTGGTCTTTACGCCGGTGCATTTCTACGAACAGGCGGGCGACTTGGCCGGCCTCTTTTCGCGCCCAGTGCGACGCAAAGAGATGTTGAAGGTGGCTGCCGAATGAAGCTCGCTGTTTGGACATATGAAGGCCCGCCGCACGTTGGAGCTATGCGCGTCGCCACGGCAATGAAGGGGTTGCATTATGTGTTGCATGCGCCTCAGGGGGATACATACGCCGACCTGTTGTTTACCATGATTGAGCGTCGTGATCACCGCCCGCCAGTGACTTACACGACGTTTCAGGCGCGCGATCTTGGTTCGGATACGGCCACGCTTTTCAAGAACGCCTGCCAAGATGCCTATGACCGGTTTCAACCCGAAGCAATGATTGTAGGCGCGTCCTGCACGGCTGAATTGATCCAGGATGATCCCGGTGGTCTTGCCGAGACAATGGGAATGCCGATCCCGATTATCCCTCTGGAATTGCCCAGTTATTCGCGCAAAGAGAACTTTGGTGCAGACGAAACGTTCTTTCAAATAGTGCGTGCTTTAGCGCGCCCAATGGAACGCAGCGCGCGTATATCTTGCAACCTGCTTGGGCCAACTGCCCTTGGATTCCGGCATCGCGATGATGTCGAAGAGATCACCGGACTGCTGTCGGAGATGGGCGTTGATGTAAACGTGGTTGCACCGCTGAACGCGACGCCAAGCGACATCAAACGGATGGGGGCTGCGCATTTCAACGTGATGATGTACCCCGAAACATCCGAGGCCGCGGCGCGCTTGTGCGAAAAGAATTTGGAGCAGCCTTACACCAAGGTTGTGCCAATCGGCGTTGGTGCGACACGCGATTTTATCAAAGAAGTAGCGGCCATCGTTGGGCGGGAGATCACAGTCGATGAAAGCCGGATGCGTCTGCCGTGGTGGTCTTCATCCGTCGATAGCACGTACCTTACTGGCAAGCGCGTTTTCCTATTTGGAGATGGCACGCATGTGGCCGCTGCCGCGCGGATTGCGCGCGACGAGATGGGATTTGAAGTGGTCGGCATGGGCTGTTTCAATCGGGAATATGCTCGTTCTATCCGCTCATTGGCCAAGGACTATGGCGTCGAAGCGTTGATCACCGACGACTATCTTGAGGTTGAGGAGGCAATTGAAAAGCTTCAGCCTGAGATGATCTTAGGGACACAGATGGAGCGTCACATAGGCAAGCGTCTGGGCATTCCCTGTGCTGTGATTTCCGCGCCTGTGCATGTCCAGGACTTCCCCGCGCGATACTCGCCGCAGATGGGCTTTGAGGGCGCGAACGTGATTTTTGATACCTGGATCCATCCGCTTGTGATGGGCCTGGAAGAGCACTTGCTGCACATGTTCCGCGAAGATTTCGAGTTCCACGACGCCGCTGGTCCAAGCCATCACGGTGGCCATCAGCCACGCCCTGTGGACGAAGCGCCCGTCGAAATCGTGGCCGCCGTTGCAAGCAGTGAAAACGTTGTTTGGTTGGCCGACGCCGAGCGCGAACTGAAGAAAATACCGTTTTTCGTGCGTGGCAAAGCGCGGCGCAACACCGAGAGTTTCGCGACTGAAAAAGGTCTGAGCGAAATTTCCGTAGACACTCTTTACGAAGCGAAAGCACACTTTGCGCGATAGCGTCGACCATATCTCCTACCGCGTCGTCGTAGTGACGCTAGACCGGCATGCTGCCGGGCCTGTGGCGCGTGTGGCCCCGCTATTGGCGGCGGATTTCCCCGGTCTTGAGCTATCCGTGCATGCTGCCGCGGAATGGGCAGAAGACGTCAGCGCTTTGGATTGCGCTCAAGAAGCTGTTGCGCAGGCGGATATTATCATCACGTCTGTTTTGTTCCTTGAAGAGCACGTCGAGGCGATCCGCCCGGCGATGGAAGCCCGCCGCGATCACTGCGATGCGCTTGTGGGGCTTATCTCGGATGGAGCGATTGTGCGACTGACGAAGATGGGCGATTTGGACATGTCCAAGCCCGCTTCTGGTGCGATGAGCTTGCTGAAAAAGCTGCGTGGTTCGAAAAAGCCATCGAGCAGTTCGGGTGCCAAGCAGATGAAAATTCTGCGCCGCTTGCCTAAAATCCTCAAGTTGATTCCGGGCAAAGCGCAGGATTTGCGTGCCTGGTTCTTGTCGATGCAATATTGGCTGGGTGGGTCTGACGACAATGTCGAACAGATGGTGCGTTTTCTTATCTCGCGCTATGCGTCGCGCCCGGATTGGCAAGGTGTCGCCTCGGCAGAGCCGATCGAGTACCCGGATGTTGGGCTTTACCATCCGGAGCTTCCTGGTCATCACATCGCAACCGATTTGAGTGCTTTGCCTCAGGTAAAAAGCGACGGTCCCACCGTTGGTCTGTTGATGCTGCGCTCTTACATCCTTGCCTCGGACACTGCGCACTATGATGCGGTTATCAAGGCGCTGACGGATCGTGGGCTGAACGTGATCCCCGCCTTTGCTGGCGGTCTTGACGGGCGCCCTGCGATTGAGGCGTATTTTAAGGGTGTCGATGCGCTTGTGTCTCTGACGGGTTTCTCGCTTGTCGGTGGTCCTGCTTATAACGATAGCGAAGCGGCCTCACTCACCCTTGGTGATCTCGACGTTCCTTATATTGCTGCTCAGCCGCTGGAGTTTCAAACCCTTGATAAGTGGTCCACTGGCACAGCCGGTTTAGGGTCGGTCGAAACAACCATGCTGGTCGCTTTGCCGGAGATCGATGGCGCAACGAACCCAACGGTATTTGCGGGTCGTCACGCCGCTGGTGGCTGTTCGGGATGCGCGCGCAACTGTCCGTCTGTGAGTGACGTAAGCGCGATGGCGCCTTGTTTTGAGCGGATTGAGGCGTTGGCCGAAAAGGCGGAGCGTTTGGCGACACTGCGTCGCAAAGAAAACGCTGAAAAGACCGTAGGCATCGTCCTCTTTGGCTTTCCGCCAAATGCGGGTGCGGCTGGCACTGCGGCTTATCTCAGTGTCTTTGAATCGCTGCACAACACGCTGCATCGGATGAAAGCGGATGGTTATGACGTTGAACCGCCGGCTACTGTTGATGATCTACGCGAGGCTGTGTTGAGCGGAAGTGCCAAGCAATACGGGCAGGATGCGAATGTCGCGGCGCATGTGAGCGCTGATCAAATTGTGCGTCAGACGCCCTGGCTTGACGAGGTTGAGGCGCAATGGGGCCCTGCTCCGGGGCGCATTCAAAGCGATGGTGCCGGCGTCTTTGTTCTTGGTGCGCAGTTTGGAAAAGTCTTTGTGGGTCTTCAGCCAGCCTTTGGTTATGAGGGCGATCCGATGCGGCTCTTGTTCGAGCACGGTTTTGCCCCGACACATGCGTTTGTTACGTTCTATCAATGGCTCAAGAATGATTTGGCCGCTGATGTGATCCTGCATTTCGGTATGCACGGAGCGCTTGAGTTCATGCCTGGCAAGCAGGTTGGTCTATCTGGTGCGGATTGGCCTGAACGTCTTATCGGCAATATGCCAAACGTCTATCTCTATGCCGCGAACAACCCGTCAGAGGCGACATTGGCCAAGAGACGCTCGAATGCGGTGACGGTGACCTATCTGACGCCGCCCCTTGCGACCGCTGGTCTTTACAAGGGGCTGGCCGAGTTAAAAGACAGCCTGACCCGGTGGCGCGAGATGTCACCCGAGGATGGCGCGCGCGATGAGCTTGCAGTGTTGATCAAAGATCAGGCCGCGGCGGTGGATCTGGATGGGGCCAATCCTGAAACGCTTTGGCTCACTCTTTTAGAGACCGAAGAGGCGCTGATCACAGACGGGCTTCATGTGGTTGGGCAGCCGATGGATGCCGATGCGCGTGCTGGTTTCATTGCTGAAATGGACGATGATGTGGACACGGCTAAAGTTGACGCGCTTTTGGCCGAAGATCACGAGTTAACGGGGCTGATGGATGCGCTTTCGGGTCGGTTTATTCAGCCTGTGCCGGGTGGCGATCTGATCCGCAATCCTGACATTCTGCCCTCTGGCCGGAATATCCATGCCTTTGATCCGTTCCGCATGCCTACCGCTTATGCGCTCCAGACCGGGGCGCAACAGGCACAACTTTTGCTCGATACGCACCCAGAATTGCCACGCTCTGTTGCGTTGGTTTTGTGGGGATCGGACAATATCAAATCTGATGGCGGCCCAATTGGGCAAGCTATGGCGCTGATGGGAACTAAGCCGCGGTTTGACAGCTATGGTCGCCTTTGCGGCGCAGAACTGATCTCGCTGGAAGAGCTAGGCCGTCCGCGCATTGATGTCGTGATGACGCTGTCTGGTATTTTCCGCGATCTGTTGCCGCTGCAAACCAAGCTTTTGGCCGAAGCGGCTTGGAAATGCGCCAACGCTGACGAACCGATTGAGCAGAACTTTATTCGTGCCCACGCGCTTGCCTATGCCAAAGCGATGGACGTTGATCTTCAAACTGCTGCCTTGCGGGTATTCTCGAATGCCGAAGGCGCTTATGGGTCTAACGTGAACCAGCTTGTCGATAGCTCTGCCTTTGGTGATGACGACGAACTCGCCGATGCATATGAGGCGCGCAAAAGCTTTGCCTACGGGATGGACGGGAAAGCTGCGCCAAACGGTGCGCTTTTGCAGGCGGCTTTGAAAGACGTCGATTTGGCTTACCAGAACCTTGAAAGCGTCGAGCTTGGCGTCACAACGGTCGATCACTACTTTGACACGCTGGGCGGCATTGCTCGTGCTGTGCGCCGTGCCAAGGATGGCGAAGAGACGGCCGTTTATATCGGTGATCAGACGCGCGGGGCTGGCAAGGTACGCACGCTGAAACAGCAAGTCGCGCTTGAGACACGTTCGCGCAGCCTGAACCCGAAGTTCTTTGAGCCGCTCTTGAAACATGGCCACGAAGGTGTGCGCCAGATCGAGGCGCATATCACCAACACGATGGGCTGGTCCGCGACCACGGGTCAGGTGGAGCCTTGGGTTTACCAACGCCTGAGCGAAACGTTCGTTTTGGATGAAGAGATGCGCGAGCGACTTGCGGCCCTGAACCCGCAAGCCAGTGCACGCATGGCGAACCGCCTGCTGGAAGCCAGCGACAGAGACTATTGGACGCCCGACGGGGAAACCCTTGAGGGACTAAGAGATGCAGCCGACGCGCTAGAAGATCGGCTTGAGGGAATTGCGGCCGAATAGGCCTTTGGAGGACGAAACATGGCACTAGACAGAACACCACCAAATCTGAACGGGTTGGATGGCGAAGGCTCGGTGCAGGTGCATCAAGACGAAGATGCAAAGATCGAAGGGGCGAAGGTCTTTTCGGTTTACGGTAAGGGCGGGATTGGCAAATCGACCACGTCTTCGAACCTCTCGGCGGCCTTTTCTAAGCTGGGCAAGCGGGTACTGCAGATTGGGTGTGATCCCAAGCATGACAGCACATTTACGCTGACCGGCACATTGGTACCCACGGTTATCGACATCTTGAAAGAGGTGGATTTCCACTCGGAAGAACTACGGCCCGAAGATTTTATCTTTGAGGGCTACAACGGTGTGAAATGCGTTGAAGCTGGTGGGCCGCCTGCCGGAACGGGTTGCGGCGGTTATGTTGTTGGTCAGACGGTGAAACTGCTGAAACAGCACCACCTGCTCGAAGACACGGACGTTGTGATCTTTGACGTGCTTGGTGATGTGGTGTGCGGTGGGTTCGCTGCCCCTTTGCAGCATGCAGATCGCGCGTTGATTGTGACTGCGAATGATTTTGACAGCATCTATGCCATGAACCGGATCATCGCGGCGGTTCAGGCGAAATCTGCGAACTACAAAGTGCGCCTTGCAGGCTGCGTTGCGAACCGCTCCAAGGACACGGATGAGGTGGATCGTTACTGTAAAACGGTTGGCTTCAACCGCATCGCGCATATGCCCGATCTGGATGCCATTCGCCGTTCGCGTCTCAAGAAAAAGACGTTGTTTGAAATGGATGACGCAGAAGATGTGGTGCAGGTCCGCAAGGAATACATTCGTCTGGCGGAAACCCTTTGGAACGGCACCGATCCACTTGCTCCGGCGCCGCTGCCTGACCGCGAAATCTTTGAATTGCTGGGATTTGATTGATGACCTACGCGGCCACACGTGACCGGGTTGAAGATTACTTTGACCGCACGGCGACCCGGACTTGGGAGCGTTTGACATCAGACGCGCCCGTTTCTGGTATTCGTGCCACGGTCCGCGCGGGTCGTGACAGGATGCGTGATCTGATCTTGGCACAGTTGCCCACCGATTTGACGGGCGCTAGCGTTCTGGACGCGGGTTGTGGCACGGGCGCTTTGGCTGTTGAACTGGCCGCGCGCGGCGCAGATGTCGTCGCTGTGGATATTTCACCTGAGCTGATCAAAATCGCCGAACGGCGCTGCCCCGAAGGGCTGGTGGGGCGGATCAAGTTCGCCTCTGGTGACATGCTCGACGAAAGTCACGGGCACTTTGATCACATCGTCGCGATGGACAGCATGATTTATTATGAGCCGGCGATGATTGCCGCGATCTTGGGTGGGCTAAGCCCGCGTCTTGGCGCATCGATGATATTTACCGTGCCGCCAAAAACGCTGTTGCTGACGGCGATGTGGAAGGCGGGAAAACTGTTCCCGCGCTCAGACCGTTCGCCCACGATGGTGCCGCAATCGGCCAAGCAAATCACCCGCGCCATGAGTGAGGCAGGCAACTCAGGAACCGTGCGCGAAATCGAGCGTGTGACTTCGGGTTTCTACATCTCAACCGCGCTGGAGTACGCCCCGTGATCATCCCGCGCAGGACCTTCAAGACCTTGACCATCAAAGCGTTGCCCTTTGCGGATGCAGCGAGTGATGGTTTGCCGCTGGGTCAGTTGCTGCGCCTCTCCTTGTTCCAGATCTCGGTTGGCATGGCTGGTGTGATGCTGCTTGGCACGTTGAACCGGGTGATGATTGTCGAGCTGTCTGTGCCTGCGATGATCGTAGCGTTCTTCATAGCCATTCCGGTTTTGATCGCGCCTTTTCGCGCCTTGCTTGGGTTCCGCTCTGACACGTACCGCTCGGCGATTGGCTGGAAGCGTGTGCCGTATCTTTGGTTTGGCACGCTTTGGCAGTTTGGCGGATTGGCGATCATGCCGATGGGTTTGGTGCTATTCAAAGGCAACCAAGCAGTGGATCTGCCGTTTGCCGCCGAGGTTGGTGCTGGGCTCGCCTTCCTTTTGACTGGGCTTGGCATGCACATGACGCAAACCGCTGGCCTTGCATTGGCGGCAGATCGTGCATCGGACGAGACCCGGCCTCGTGTTGTCGCGCTGCTTTATGTGATGTTCCTGATTGGCATGCTGATCTCGGCGCTTATCGTTGGTGCATTGCTGCGTGATTTCAGTGAGTTGCGCCTAGTGCAGGTTGTTCAAGGCACAGCTGTCGTCACGATCTTGCTCAATCTTGTGGCCCTTTGGAAACAAGAAAAAATTGCGCCTATGAGCAAGGCCGAGCGCGCGGCACCACGTCCGCTGTTCCGCGATGCCTGGGCTGATCTGATGGCTGGCGGCAGTGTTGGGCGGCTTCTGGCGGTGGTCTTCCTTGGCACAATGGCCTTCAACATGCAGGACGTTCTGCTTGAGCCTTATGGTGGCGAGATACTGGGTATGAGTGTTTCATCTACCACCCTTTTGACTGCCATGTGGGCCTTTGGAGCGCTTGTCGGCTTTGCCGCTGCTGCCAAATGGCTGGCATCCTCTATCAACCCCTACCGGATGGCAGCACGTGGCATTTTGGTGGGTCTTGTCTCTTTTGCCGCAGTGATATTCGCGGCCCCTCTCGACTCGGTCGTTGTCTTTTTTGCGGGTGCCGCTGGCATTGGTTTTGGCGGAGGATTGTTTGCTGTTGCCACACTCACGGCTGCGATGTCGATGCCTGCCCAGGGACTGGCTGGGCGCGGTCTGGCGCTTGGCGCATGGGGTGCAGCTCAAGCGACGGCTGCCGGGCTTTCGATTGTTATTGGCGGCACGCTGCGCGACGTTGTTGGCGGCGCGGCCACAAGCGGTGCCTTTGGTGAGGCCTTGATGGATCCATCCGTTGGATACTCGGTCGTTTACCACACTGAGATTGGGCTTCTCTTTCTTACACTCATTGCTTTGGGTCCGCTTGTGCGGGTGCGAGGCTTAACGAATGACGCCAAGCCTTTTGGGCTGGCTGACTTTCCCACCTGACCACACGGAGGACACTGATATGGTTGGACTGGAATTTTTTGGAAACTTTGATCTGGCAAGCGCTGCGATCTGGCTTTTCTGGATTTTCTTTGCAGGGCTGATTTTCTATCTGCAAACCGAGAACATGCGTGAAGGCTACGAGCTTGAAGACGACGACGGCAATGTTGCTCCGAACCAAGGCCCGTTTCCACTGCCCAAAGACAAAACCTTTGTTCTGCGCGATGGACGTGGAGAGCTGACCGTGCCGTCGGGCGCGCGCGGTGATCGTGACAACCTTGCTCTTGAGCGGACCGCAACGGCCGCCGGCTCGCCCTACGTGCCGACGGGCGATCCTATGGTGGACGGCGTTGGCCCGGCAAGTTGGGCTCCACGTCGCGATGTGCCAGAGCTTGATTTCCACGGGCATGCCAAGATCAAGCCAATGTCCAAGTTGGAAGACTTTCGTGTCAGTGCGGGCGTTGATCCGCGCGGTAAGGTTGTTGTCGCAGGCGACGGAGAAGTTGTAGGCCGCGTGATTGATATGTGGGTTGATGTGCCAGAGAATATGGTGCGTTACCTGACGATTGATCTGAACCCCGAAGGCTCTGGCAAAACTCGCCTTGCGCCAATCAATATGGTGCGGATCAAGTCAGATCGCGTGAAGGTACGCTCGCTTTATGGCGCAAACTTTGACGGCATTCCGACGATCAAGTCGGATGACGAGATCACGCTCTTGGAAGAAGAAAAGATCATGGCCTGGTACGCAGGCGGCACGATGTACGCCGATCCAAAGCGTGAAGAGCCTGTAATCTAGTCGCTAACAAACGGGGGTTTGCCCATGTCACACGATGACTTCAAATTTGAGCCAGTACGCGGATTGCCCGAAGCGCTTCCTGCGGATGAGTACATCCTGTGGCAGGGAAGCCCAAATCCTTGGCGTTTGGCTGTCGAGGCTTTGAAGTTGAAGTGGATCGCTGGATACTTTGTGGTGTTGGCGTTTTGGCGGATCGGTGTGTCCTCTACCGAATTCTCGCTGACGCAATCAATGGCGCATGGCATCCCCTTCATTCTTGCCGGCGCAGTCGCCTGTCTGGTGATTTATGGGCTGGCAACGGTACAGGCGAAATCGGCCGTTTACACGCTGACCAACAAGCGTGTCGCGTTGCGTATTGGAGCGGCGCTGACGATGACGCTGAACCTGCCTTACACGCAAATCAAAAACGCCAACCTTGATCTAAGACAAGGCGGCACGGGCACAGTTGCGTTTGAACTAAAGGGTGAGACTCGGTTTTCGTACCTAATGACTTGGCCACATGTGCGCCCTTGGCACGTCAGTCGCACGCAGCCTTCGCTGCGCTGCATTCCAAACGCCGAACGTGTTGCGCACATTTTTGCGGATGCCGCTGATGCGCGCGTGTCGCAACCACAGTTGGAGAGGATTAAATCCTCTACCAGCGTTGCAGCGGAGTAAGGGGAATGGGTCAACTCGAAAGCCAAATGAAGCTGCGCGACAAGGAAATGGTCCCGCGTTTTCTGGTTCAGGCAATGTTCGGGCTGATGCTGGCATCGCTTGGTTTAGTCAGTTTTGCTGTCCTGACTGAGCGTCCTTTGACCGGTACGCCGACGTTGCTTCCAATTGAGGCCGAAGTGTCGGTGACGCTGGAAGCATTCGACAACGGAAATGTCGCTGTTTTGGACGCCTCTGGCGAGACAATTGCACGCTCTAATGACGACAAAAACGGCTTCATTGGCGTGGTCCACCGGGTTATGGTTCGAGAACGGATGCTGAACCAAGCGCCATTAACTGCTCCGGTGCGCGTTGTGCGCCGAGAAAATGGTATCGTTGCTGTGATGGATACGGTCACTGACTGGTCCATCGAATTGGTCGGATACGGCCAAGATAATGTCGCCGCTTTCGCCAAGCTGGTCGACTGAAACCCATCGAGGAGGGAACCCATGGGATTATTGACGAGAGAGAAGGAAGAAGCGCCTTGCGTCGTTGAGATCAGCCATCGTTTTGAAGAGCTGTCCGCGCATGTGAAGTTTACCAACGGGGCCGTTGTGTACCCCGGCGACAGCGTGCAGGTACACGGTGCCGAGATCATGGCGCCTTACGGCGAAGTTGTACGCGAAGAGCGTATGGCGACAATCACGCGCGCTTCCAAGATCGAACAGCTTTGGACCCGCGCGACGGGTGATTTTGAATTCATGGAGCTCTGCGAGTTCTCCTTTTCAGATGAGGTGTTGTCATGAACGTACGTTCCACACACTCGGCAGATGCATCAACCGTTGAAGAGGCGCTGGCCGCTGACAATCAAAACGCCATTGTCGACAGCAAGGGTGCGACCGATCTGGCGATGCAAAACACTCTTTTGACGCCACGGTTTTACACCACAGACTTTGACGAGATGGACGCGATTGACGTCACTCCGGTCCGCGCGGATTGGGACAAGCTGATCGCGGGCATGAAGGCCGATCCGAATAAGGGTCACTTCAAAAAGAACGAAGACTGGGACGAGGTTGATTGGGACGGCATGGAGCCCAAGCTGAAGGCCGAGTTCATTGATTTTCTGATTTCAAGCTGTACGGCTGAATTCTCTGGCTGTGTGCTTTACAAAGAAATGAAGCGACGCGGATCGAACACCGATATCACAACGCTGTTTCAGCTTATGGCGCGCGACGAGGCGCGGCACGCGGGTTTCATCAATGACGCCCTGCGTGAAGCGGGTATTTCGGTGAACCTTGGGTTTTTGACCCAGCAGAAGAAGTACACCTACTTCCGTCCCAAGTTTATCTACTACGCGACCTACCTGTCCGAAAAGATCGGCTATGCGCGTTACATTACGATCTATCGCCACCTTGAAGAGAACCCCGAGCTTCGGTTCCATCCGATTTTCAAGTGGTTCCGGGAATGGTGCAACGATGAGTTTAGCCACGGCGAAGCTTTTGCCCTATTGATGAAGACGGATCCAAAGTTGACTGAAAGCTGGTCAAACAAGCTGTGGATCAAGTTTTTCCTCACAGCCGTTTATGGCACCATGTACGTGCGAGATCACCAACGGCCCGAATTCCACAAAGCACTGGGCGTTGATCCTGATTGGTATGCGCATTCGGTCTATGAAAAGACGTCCGAGATTTCCAAGCAAGTGTTCCCGATTACGTTGGATATCGAACACCCTCGCTGGCAACCAACGCTTGAACGTTTGAACCGCGCGTCGGTTCAGGTGGCTTTGGCGAAGAAACAAGGCGGCGTTGGTGGCATGGTAAATCGTGTCGGGGGCATGGCCAAAGCGGCGTTTGCTTTTGCATCGCTTTACACCATTCCAGCGATCAAACACGACGTGCCGGTCGAAACGCGGATGGAGCCTGCCTACTGATGGCAACATCGCTTTGGATACCCGTGCTTTTCGCACTTTTTGTCTGGTGGTTCTCCACCGGCATTATCCTGTTGGTGGTGCGGCGCGCTGACAAAAAGGGCGGCGATGCACATCGCGTAGCGGCCCTTGCCAGCCTGCCAGTGCTCGCTTTGGGTGTCTATGGCGTGATCGCGTCGGTTCCGAATGCCAGCATTGCTGGTGCCTATATCGGGTTCCTTGCGGCACTCGCGATTTGGGGTTGGATCGAATTGGCGTTTTTGACTGGGACGATCACCGGCCCAAGTAAGGAAGAGTGCCCAGCGGGTGTCATGGGTATGGACCGTCTAAGCCGCGCATGGGCGACGATTGCGCATCACGAGATTATTCTGGCAGTTGGATTGGTTCTTCTGGCACTCTATTCAGCAGGGCAAGCCAATCAAATCGCACTTTACACATATCTGGTGCTTTTCGTGGCGCGCATTTCCGCCAAGCTGAACATCTTTTTTGGCGTTCCGCAGATTAACATCGAGTTTCTGCCGGCCCCTTTGCAGCACTTGAAAAGCTACTTCCGCCAAGCCCCGATCACGCCTGCCTTCCCGGCGGCGATCACGCTTTTGACGTTCAGTGCCGCCTGTCTGATCTTTCAGGTCACGCAAACAAATACGCACGCTTTGGCCGTTGGCTTTACGCTCTTGGCCACTCTCACAACCCTCGCGCTTTTGGAACATTGGCTGCTGCTTTTGCCGCTTCCTGACGCGAAACTCTGGCGCTGGATGCTGCCCGCATCTGATGCTCAAACGACTGAAACGCAGTGAAAGATAAGACCATGGATTTCGATGCTCTATTTGAAGACCAACTCAACAAGCTCAAAGAAGAGGGCAACTATCGCTACTTTGCCGAGTTAGAGCGCAAATGCGGTAAGTTTCCGTCTGCGGCCAACCATAACGGCGGCGAAGTGCGCGATGTGACGGTGTGGTGTTCAAACGACTATCTGGGCATGGGCCAGCACCCGAAGGTCATAGAAGCCATGTGCGAAGCAGTTGAGCGCACAGGCACAGGCGCGGGCGGTACGCGTAATATCTCGGGCACCAACCACGATCACCTTTTGCTGGAGCGCGAGCTTGCCGATCTGCACGGCAAAGAGCAGGCGCTTTTGTTCACTTCCGGCTACGTTTCGAATTGGGCAGCACTTTCCACGCTGGGCAGCCGCTTGAAAAACTGTGTAATCTTGTCAGATAGCGGCAACCACGCGTCGATGATTGAAGGTATTCGTCATTCACGCGCCGACAAGGTGCTTTGGAAGCACAACGATGTTGCGGACTTGGAAGCGAAACTGGCGGCTTTGCCTGCTGATGTACCCAAGATCGTTGCTTTTGAAAGTGTGTATTCGATGGATGGTGACATCTGCCCGATGCGCGAGATTGTCGAAGTGGCCGAGAAATACGGTGCGATGACCTACTTGGATGAGGTGCATGCGGTTGGCCTTTATGGCCCGCGCGGCGGCGGTATTTCCGAGCAAGAGGGATTCGCGGATCGTATTACGCTGATCGAAGGAACGCTTGGTAAGGCCTATGGCGTTGTCGGCGGGTATATCACTGGCTCTGCCGCGCTGTGCGATTTCATCCGCTCTTTTGCCAGTGGGTTTATCTTTACCACGGCTTTGCCGCCTGCTGTGGCTGCGGCCGCGCGAACATCCATCGCGCATCTGAAGGTGAGCCAGATGGAGCGCGCGAAACAGCGCCAGCAGGTTGCCAAACTTCGTGCGCGTCTGGATGCTGCCGGTATTCCGCACATGGTCAATGACAGTCATATCATTCCGGTGATGGTCAAAGACCCGGTGAAATGCCGGATGCTGTCGGATTACCTTATGAACGAATGGGGCATTTACGTCCAACCCATCAACTATCCCACCGTGCCCAAAGGGACCGAGCGTTTGCGATTTACACCATCGCCATTGCACACGGACGCAGACATTGACTATCTGGTTCAGGCTCTATCAGAGCTTTGGAACCAGTGTGCCATTGCGAGGGCTGTAGCCTGATTTATTGCGCCGCAGCTTTGCTTGCGTCGCCCAAGTGAGGGGCTCTGCCCCTCACACTCCCCGAGGTATTTTTAGACAGAAGAAGCTCTGGGCACGTGCTGACGGTGCTTGCAGGAGGCTTGTGGGCGGGCCATATAGGGAAAAAGACCCAAGAGAGCGGCAGTCATGAATTACCTTGAGTTCGAAAAACCTTTGGCGGAGATCGAGGGTAAGGCGGAAGAGTTACGCGCGATGGCGCGGGCCAATTCCGAAATGGACGTTGAGAAAGAGGCGGCAGCGCTGGATAAAAAAGCGCAGACGCTTTTGACGGATCTTTATCGTGATTTGTCTCCTTGGCGAAAATGTCAGGTGGCGCGACATCCTGACCGCCCTCACTGCGAAGACTATATCAAAGCGATTTTCACTGAATACACGCCACTCGCTGGGGATCGGAACTTTGCCGATGACCATGCGGTTATGGGCGGCTTGGCGCGGTTGAACGATCGCCCGGTGATGGTGATTGGCCATGACAAAGGGAACGACACGCAAAGCCGGATTGAGAAGAATTTTGGCATGGCGCGCCCGGAAGGCTATCGCAAGGCGATCCGGCTGATGGATTTGGCGGACCGTTTTAATGTACCCGTAGTGACCTTGATTGACACGCCCGGTGCGTATCCCGGCAAAGGCGCGGAAGAGCGCGGGCAATCAGAGGCGATTGCGCGCTCGACTGAAAAATGTCTAACGATCGGTGTGCCGCTTGTCTCTGTTGTTATTGGCGAAGGCGGATCGGGCGGTGCCGTGGCATTTGCGACAGCCAATCGTGTGGCGATGTTGGAGCACTCTATCTACTCAGTGATTTCACCGGAAGGCTGTGCGTCGATCCTTTGGAAAGATGCCGAAAAGATGCGAGAGGCAGCAGAGGCGTTGCGCCTGACCGCGCAGGATTTGCATAAGCTTGGCGTGATTGACCGGATTATCGCTGAACCCATGGGCGGAGCACAGCGCGATCCAGCGGCCACGAAGGAGTCTGTTGCGGCTTGTATTGACGACATTCTCAAGCAGCTTTCGCATCTATCGCGTGATGAAATTGTACGCGAGCGGCGCAAGAAGTTTTTGAATATGGGCTCAAAAGGGCTGGCGGCTTAAGGCACCCGTCACGAGGCTTCACCTTTTTCCTGACCCTGCTTCAGCGCGCTCATTTCTTCAGCCAGCTCATCTTCCCAAGGTCCGCGAATTTCCTTCACCTTGTCGATGTATTCCTGATTTTCCATCACAGGAATATCGCTTCGATAATACTGTGCCACCTCGACCATGGCGCTTCGGTCCATCGCAACAAAGGCGTCGACCATGCTTTGGGCGCGGGGTTTCTCGATCCCGATGGCCTCTAAAACAGAACGGCCCATACGCACAGAGCTGTCAAAGTTCTCGCGAATGATGTCGCGGCATCCGGCTTCCCAAAGCTCGTAAACGTGGTGGCGGTTGGTTGCGCGCGCAACCACGTGGAGGTTGGGATAATTGTGGTGCGCGTATTTGGCCAGCTCGGTGATTTGCTCGTGATCATCTAGCGCGATGACCAGGACTTTGGCCTCGGCAATCCCGGCGGCAGCCAATAGATCGGGGCGCGTGGCATCGCCGTAAAATACCTTTGCGCCAAATGTGCGCATAGTGTCGATTTGCTGCGCGCTATAGTCGATGACGGTCGTGTTTTCGCCTGCTGCGCGCAGGATTCGGTCGACCAAACCGCCAACGCGGCCAAAGCCTGCGATAATGATCTGGCCCGCATCCACATCGTCGGTTTCGCGATCCTCGCTGGTGACATATCGCGGGGCAATCACTTTGTCGTAAAAGATGAAAAGCGCGGGCGTCAGCAGCATGGAAAGAGCGATGACCAGCAACAAAAGATCAGAAACAGACGGCGGAATGACGGAATTGGCGACGGTGAATGACAGTAGGACGAAGCCAAACTCGCCCGCTTGCGCAAGACCCAGCGTTAGCAGCCATCTGTCACTTTCACGCAGACCAAAGACCGTGCCTAAGACATAGAGAACTGCGCCCTTGAGCGCTAAAAGTCCGATTGTGAGGCCGAGGATCAGTGCGAGGTTGTCAAATAGCAGACCAAAGTTGATAGCCGCACCAACGGTCATGAAGAACAGGCCCAGAAGCAAGCCGCGGAACGGGTCGATGTCGGATTCCAACTCGTGTCGATATTCGCTGTTGGCCAGAACGACGCCTGCCAGAAACGTACCCAAAGCAGGTGACAGCCCCACAACTGTCATCAAAAGGGCGATTCCAACCACCATCAAAAGGGCGGTGGCGACGAAAAGCTCGCGCAATCCTGCCATGGCGATAAAGCGGAAAACGGGCCGGGTCAGAAAACTGCCGCCAGCGATTACAACGCCAATGGCTCCGAGGGTGATCAGCGCCACCTGCCAACCGGGCTTGCCGTCGACAAGGCTGAGCGATGCGCCGTGTCCGTCGTCTGCATGTCCGCCGTCTGCATGGGTATCAGTAGCATGCGTTTCGGTGGCCCCATGCGTGTCCGCGACCATGCCCACGTCCATCAAGTCTGGCATGGCCAGAAGAGGAACAAGGGCAAGGATCGGGATAACGGCGATGTCTTGGGTCAGCAGAACAGAGAAGCTCGACTGACCACCATCGCTTTTCATCAGGCCTTTTTCGTTCAATGTTTGCAGGACGATAGCAGTTGATGACAGAGCCAGAACCAGCCCAATGGCAAGCGCGGTTGTCCATGGTTGGCCGAACAACATCGCCGCGCCCATGACAGCCAGTGTTGTTAGAGCAACCTGTCCACCACCAAGGCCTAAAAGGCGCGCGCGCATTGTCCAAAGCTGTTTGGGTTCAAGTTCCAAGCCGACCAGGAACAGCATCATGACAACGCCAAACTCGGCAAAATGCTGGATGGACACAACATCGACATTCAGCAGCGCCAGAACCGGGCTGATCACAATACCAGCGATGAGGTAGCCAAGCACCGAGCCAAGACCTAGGCGGGAGGCGATTGGAACAGAGACAACGCCTGCTAGCAGAAAAACAAACGCAAGAAGTAGGAAATCGGTCATTTGTGACGCCCCCGGAATTCAGACTTGTGAAAACTCTAGCAATCCTACATCCCGTTAGCGATAGTCATTTCAATGGCCCGACGATGGGGCCGAAAATCGGAGCCTGCCCATGACGTCTTTATCCATGACCGTGAACGGAGAAACGGTTTCTGCCGAGGTTGAAGACCGCACGCTTTTGGTCGAATTCCTGCGTGAGACGCTTGGTCTGACGGGCACGCATGTTGGGTGCGACACCAGTCAGTGCGGGGCTTGCCTCGTGCATGTGGATGGGCGGGCGGTGAAATCGTGCACAGTGTTGGCTGCTGCTGTTGCGGGTGGGGATGTTACGACGATTGAAGGGGTTGCTGACGGTGACACGCTTCACCCGATGCAAGAGTCCTTCAACGAAAACCACGGCCTACAGTGCGGGTTTTGCACGCCGGGGATGGTTATGGCTGGGATCGATATGGTGGCGCGCTACAAGGCTTCTGGAGAGGCGTTAAGCGAAGACGCCATCCGGCATGAACTTGAGGGTAATATTTGTCGGTGCACTGGGTACCACAATATCGTCAAATCGATTGCTCAAGCCGCTGAAAAGATGTGAGGGAGACAGGCGATGTATGACACAAATTATCACAAAGCCGAGTCTGTTGATCAGGCCAAGGCGCTTCTCGCGGGTGGTGAGGATGCTCAGCTTTTGGCGGGAGGGCAAACACTGATCCCGACGATGAAGGCGCGTTTGGCGGCCCCTTCTGATTTGGTAGATATTTCGGGGATTGCCGCGCTGGCGGGAGTTTCCATCGAGGGTGACGTCGTTTCTATCGGAGCGGCGGCCTGTCACGCGGACGTCGCGAGGGACGCCAATTTGCGCAGTGTTTGCAAAGCTTTGGCCGATCTTGCGGCAAATATTGGTGACCCGGCGGTGCGCAATCGCGGCACGCTTGGTGGCTCGATTGCAAACAATGATCCGGCGGCGGATTATCCCGCGGCTATGGTTGCTTTGAATGCGACGATTGTGACGGATGCGCGCGAAATTCCGGCGGATGATTTCTTTGATGGGATGTTCACGACAGCTCTGAATGAGGGCGAGATCATCTTGTCGGTGCGTTTCACGGCCCCGGCAAAAGCAGCCTATGCTAAGTTCCCCAACCCGGCCTCGCGGTATGCGATGTGTGGGGTGTTTGTGGCTGTTGCAGGCGATGTGCGCGTTGGGGTGACAGGCGCTGGAAATGATGGGGTTTTTCGTGCAAGCGCCATGGAAAAAGCCTTGGAAAAAGAGCTTTCCCCTGCGTCGCTGGACGGTATCGTGCCAGAGGCAGAGGATATGTTGTCGGACCTGCACGGAGACGGTGCATATCGTGCCAATCTTGTGAATGTTATGGCCAAGCGAGCCGTGGTTACGGCCATCTCTTAACAGCGTCTTGGCGTGGCGCGCTCAATTTCGCGCCCCGCTTTGCTTCAAGTTCTTATGCGGCCTTTAATCATTGGAAAAATGGGCGATTCCGCAATGTCGGTATTACGTCGGTGCAACGTCGGTATCGCGTAGGTGCGATGGTCGGTAAAACTGACCGCACTCCAAACGTAAACTTTGCGAACGCTAGCCTTTGATCAGCTTTGCCTGATTGACGATAACCTCGGCTTGTTTGACCGATGCGATATCGATCAGGCGGCCTTTATAGACAACAGCGCCAGCGCCTGTCTTCTGCGCCTCTTCCATTGCATCAAGGATTTCCTGCGCCTCGGCGACGGCTTCCTCGGAGGGCGTGAACACGTCGTTTGCGAGCGCGACTTGTTTGGGATGGATCGCCCATTTGCCGACCATGCCAAGCGTGGCTGAGCGCAGCGCTTGGGCGCGGAAGCCTTCGTCGTCTGAGAAATCTCCGAAAGGGCCATCGACCGGGAGAACACCATGCGTGCGACAGGCGGCAACGATGGCAGCTTGCGCCCAATGCCACGGATCGGACCAGTGTTTCGCGCCATCGCGATGCATGTAGTAGTTTTCCTGCGTGCCCCCGATGCCGGTGGTCGCCATGCCCATAGACGCAGCGAAGTCAGCGGCCCCAAGGCTCATCGCAGCCATGCGCGGTGAAGCGGCTGCGATTTCTTCCACATGAGCAATGCCCGCGGCACTTTCGATGATCACCTCAAGAGTGACGGGCTTTGTGCGGCCTTTGGCGCTTTCCACGGCGGTGACCAAGGCATCGACCGCGTAGATATCTGAGGCATTGCCAACCTTGGGGATCATGATCTGATCAATCCGGTCGCTGGCGTTTTCCAAAAGATCAATCACATCGCGATACCAGAACGGCGTATCAAGACTGTTGATCCGCACCGACAGTGTTTTGTTGCCCCAGTCGATATCGCCAATCGCCTGAATGATGTTCTTGCGCGCCTCTGGCTTGTCGTCCGGTGCAACCGAGTCTTCCAGATCAAGATTGATCACATCGGCAGCTGACGCGGCCATTTTTTCAAAGATAGCCGGGCGTGATCCGGGGCCAAACAGTTGGCAGCGATTTGGACGGGACAGCGGGCTGGGTTGCAGACGGAAACTCACGGGCGGGTCACTTTCGAAAAGAATATGCTGTCGTGGAGTTATTTTGTTGCGATGCAGCATGCAAGGGCTTTCGCACGCGCAGAATGGCGCGCCATTGCGTTATGCATTAGAAGAATATTTTGAGAAAGACGATTTTGTTCGAAGAAAAATGCGATATTTCTTTTAGAGGCGATGATTTTCGAAGCCATACCTGCGCAAAGGGCGCAATATCCGCGAAACACGTAACGCAGGGGACCATCATGATTCGTACACCATACCTTTTGTTTCTGGGCGACTCGCCAGACAACTTGGCCGCAAAAGTGGCGCAGGGCATTGCCGACTGGAACCCTGAAAACGTTGTTGGTCAATTTCGCATGGAAGGCTGTAAAGCCGATGCCGGCGTGCAGGATATGTCTTTGCAAGAGGCGTATGATGCAGGCGCGCGTACAATGGTGGTGGGCGTGGCCAACCGCGGTGGGATGATTTCTGAAGCGTGGTTGAAGATTCTGGCCGAGGCGATGGAGATTGGTTTTGATCTGGCCAGCGGTTTGCACAATCTGCTGCGCGATGAAGACTTGCTGAAGGCGACGTCGGCACGGTCTGGCGCCACTTTGCACGATGTACGTATTCCGACAGTGGCCTATCCGATTGCGAATGGGATCAAACGCACCGGTAAGCGTTGCTTGGCGATTGGGACGGATTGTTCCGTTGGCAAGATGTACACTGGCCTTGCGATGGACACCGAGATGCAAAAGCGTGGGATGAAATCGACGTTTCGCCCGACCGGGCAGACTGGGATTCTGATCACGGGCAAAGGTGTGCCGCTGGATGCTGTCGTCGCTGACTTTATGGCGGGTGCGGTTGAGTGGCTGACGCCGGATGCAGAGCCCGATCACTGGGATCATATTGAGGGGCAGGGGAGCCTGTTCCACGTGTCTTACTCTGGTGTGACGATGGCGTTGATCCACGGCGGGCAGCCGGACGCGCTTATTCTTGCGCACGAGCCGACCCGCACGCATATGCGCGGCTTGCCGACCTATGATTTGCCGACGCTGGAACAGTTGCGCGACACGGCACTGCCGCTGGCGCAGATTGCCAACCCGGCGGCCCAGATTGCGGGCATTTCGGTGAACACCAAGGCGCTTGGCGATGACGAGGCGGCGCGGCTGTGCGAAGAGATTGAGGCGCGCATGGGCATTCCGACAGTTGATCCGTTCCGCCACGGGGCCGGACGTCTGGTCGATGCGCTTGTTGCCATGTAATCTATTTCACCGCCTCTGGCGGCGACCAACCGGGGGAGTTTCACTCCCCCGGACCCCCTTGAGAGTATTTCTCAATAGATGAAGGATTGACGAGTGATCAGCGCTAAGGCCGAGAGTTTTCGACTTGCCGAAACATTTACCATCTCTCGTGGGTCGCGGGATGCTGCGGCTGTTTTGATGGCAACCGTGGAACGTGGTGCACATGTTGGACGCGGGGAGTGCGTGCCTTATGCGCGTTATGGTGAGACGATGGAGAGTGTAGCGGCTCAGGTGACGGGTTTGCCCGAGGACCTGACGCGCGATGATTTGCAAGCGCTTTTGCCTGCGGGAGCTGCGCGCAATGCAGTGGATTGTGCGCTATGGGATCTTGAGGCCAAACAAGCCGGACGTCGTGCCTATGAGCTTGCCGGTTTGGGCACGCCCAAGGCTGTGATCACTGCGTTTACCTTATCGCTTGATACGCCTGAAAAGATGCAAGCGGCAGCGGCAAAGCACGCCTACCGCCCTCTGTTGAAGATCAAGCTTGGCGGTGAGGGTGACATGGAGCGGCTTGAGGCTGTGCGGGCTGGTGCGCCGGATACGCGGATTGTTGTGGATGCGAACGAAGGGTGGAGCGCTGATCTATATTCCGAGCTTGCGCCGCATTTGGTGCGCCTCGGCGTTGCATTGGTTGAACAGCCGTTGCCTGCGGGGGACGATGATCTGTTGGCTGAAATCGCGCGACCATTGCCTGTCTGTGCCGATGAGTCCTGTCATGATCGCGCAACATTGGATGCGCTTAGGGGCAAGTATGACGTTGTGAACATTAAACTGGATAAAACCGGTGGGCTTACCGAAGCGTTGGCGTTGCGCGACGCGGCAGTGGCGCAGGGCTTTGAAATTATGGTCGGCTGTATGGTTGGGACGTCGCTTGCCATGGCGCCTGCTATTCTGGTCGCTCAAGGGGCGGCAATAGTAGACCTTGACGGACCGCTTTTGTTGGCCGAAGACCGAGACCACGCACTTCACCATGACGCAGACGGACTTCAACCGTCTTCACCTGAACTTTGGGGGTAATTCCATGAGCCGGATCGTTTACGTAAACGGAGAGTATGTTCCTGAAGATGAGGCGAAAATCTCGGTTTTTGACCGTGGATTTCTGTTCGCGGACGGCGTCTATGAGGTGACCAGCGTTTTGGAGGGTAAGCTTCTTGATTTCGCCGGACACGCCAAGCGTCTTGAGCGCTCTTTGAGCGAATTGGACATGGCGGCCCCGGTCACAATGGACGAGCTGCTGGAAATCCATCGCGAGTTGATGAAGCGCAATGACCTAAGCGAGGGGATGATTTATCTTCAGGTGACACGTGGCGCTGATGCGGATCGTGATTTTGCCTTTCCTGACCCGGACAAAGTGCCATCGTCGCTTGTTCTTTTCACCCAAGCCAAAGCCATCGCCGATAGCCCTGCTGCGAAAAAAGGGCTGAAAGTGATTTCCATCGAGGATCAACGTTGGGCGCGCCGCGACATCAAAACGGTACAGCTGCTTTATCCGTCGATGGGCAAGATGATGGCGAAGGCCGCTGGTGCTGATGATGCGTGGATGATTGAGGACGGGCACGTGACCGAGGGCACGTCAAACAATGCTTACATTGTGAAAGACGGCAAGATCATCACTCGGCATCTGTCCAACGATATTCTGCATGGAATAACGCGCGCAGCGGTTTTGCGGTTTGCAAAAGAAGCGCAGATGGTTGTCGAGGAGCGCGCGTTTACGATTGACGAGGCCAAAGAGGCGGATGAGGCGTTTATTACGTCTGCGTCTACGTTCGTGATGCCGGTTGTCGAAATCGATGGTGCGTCGCTTGGAAGTGGCGCGCCGGGCAGCGTAGCGTTGCGGTTGCGCGAAATCTATCTGGATGAAAGCCGCCGCACCGCAGTGTGAATATTGCTTAGAATTTTCATTAACTAATCTGGCGCTTGAGCTCCAAATTAGTGAACGCGTAAGGCTGCGCTTGTAGGGCATCGTGGTTTAGTAATCGCGCTGGTCCAATGAAAATTGATGACATCTTTCCAGACTTTCTGAAACTGACAGCGGACGCTGTCGGCATAGGGTATGCGAAGACAAAGTTAGAAATGATCACTTTGGTCTGGGTGAATCAGGCGTTCTGCGACAGTTTTGAGATGTCTGAGGAAGAGGCCTTGGGCAAATCGCCTGTGGCAATCATTGATTCTGACTACGTTGATGATCTGTGGGAGATGATCCAAGAAAAGATCAGTGGCGGGCAAAAACGTTTTTCGATTGATACAAGCTGCAAGAAAGCAAATGGCAAAACGTTTTGGGCGAACATCTCGTTCTTGCATCTTGATGACCCGAAAACTGGCGGGCGCTACACCGTTTTCGATATTCGCGAAATCAATGATCTGAAAAATCGCGAACAGGCGGCTGAGCTTGCTTTGATCGAGCACGAGTTGCTTTACGCAAATATGGAGGCGTTAAAGGTACGGCTGGAAACCGCGATCAACACGATTCCCGATCCGTTTGCGATCTATTCTTCCAAAGAGAAACTGATGATCTGGAACCCTGCCTATGCCGAAGGGCTGGGCGAATTGAAGAAGGGTATGTCCGCTGAGTCATATCTTAGGCTTGGGCTAGACAAGCAGTCATTCCCAGATGCCATCGGGCGCGAAGACGAATGGTTGCAAGATGTCTTAGTTCCATTTCGCGAGAAAAAAACGCACACGTTCCCGTTGGTTTTGAATGACCAGAGTTTCCGCGTTCAACAGTTTACGGCGGCCAATGGTGACAAGCTTGTCTTGCGCACAAACATCACTGAAATTCAGGCGCAACAAGCCAAGCTGGAGAGTTATGCTGAGCAGCTTGAAAAGGCCAATCAGGACATCAGTTATCAAGCGCTTCATGATGAACTGACCGGGCTTGGAAACCGACGATATCTGTCGATGCGGTTTGAAGAGATGGCGTCTGAGCGCGAGCGCAAGGGGGGCGAGTTGGCCGCTCTCCACATTGATTTAGACCGCTTCAAACAAATCAACGATACGATGGGCCACGCTGCCGGTGATTTTGTTTTGAAAGCGGTTGCTGATCGTCTGCGTGAAAACGTCAGGACCGAAGATGTCTTGGCACGGATTGGGGGTGATGAGTTTTTTATCCTTATCCGCTGTGGGCATAATTCCGATTGGCCCGAAGCGCTTGCCGATCGCATTGTGCGCCTTGTCGGGCGCCCATTGGAATTTGAAGAGCGCCCGTGTCGTTTTGGTGTGTCTGTTGGAGTCGCGCAAACGCCCCTGATCGCTGCAGAAGACCTTTTGACCAGCTCGGATGTGGCTCTCTACAAGGCCAAAGATGGTGGTCGGGCGCGCGCAGCCAGCTTTGATCAAAAAGACCTTCAACAATTGCGCGAGACGAAAAAACTATCCGATGACATTCAGCGCGGATTAGAGTGTGGGGAATTTGTTCCATACTATCAGGCACTTGTTGATGCAAAAACATTCGAGCCTCAGGGATTCGAGGTTTTGGCCAGATGGCAGCACCCAACTGAAGGGTTGCTGTTGCCTTGCTCGTTTCTGGCGACCGCTTCGGAAATGCAGCTTGAAAGCCAGATCGACCGGATGATTTTCAAAAAAGCGATAAACGAGTGCGCCACACATTTTACCGATGGTTTTGCGCCAAGCCTTTCGTTCAACGTCAGTCTGGCACGTATCATGGATCCTGAGCTTGTTACTGATGCGCACCGGCTTCACTATCGCGGGCAAGTGTCGCTTGAACTTCTTGAAACGATTTTCCTGGAAGAAGAAACTGAAGAAGTGATGATGCGCATCGATACTTTGCGCGATATGGGATTTGACTTTGCTGTTGATGATTTCGGATCAGGGCGCGCGTCGATTATTGCATTGCAAAACCTTGCGCCTGACCGTCTGAAAATTGACGGGCGATTGATCGCGCCGATCACAAAATCCCAGAGCGCCAGAAAACTGGTGCGCTCTATCATAGAAATCGGTCAATCGCTTGATGTGCGTGTCACTGCCGAGGGCGTTGAAACCAAAGAACATGCAGAAATTTTGTCAGGCACCCATTGTGATATCTTGCAAGGCTACTTCTTTGCGCATCCATCGCCATTTGAAGAGGCGAAAAAGTTGATTTTGGAGCCACCCAAGAAAACTGCCTAGTCGTGCTTTGGATGCGACGCTTCAAACGCAGATTTTTGCGCATCACTCGCATCGGTTTGGTACTTTTCGCGCCATTCTGCAAATGGCATGCCGTAGTACGTTTCGCGCGCCTCATCTTTAGAGAGGGTGATGCCCTTTTCTGCGGCCGCCTCTTGGTACCAGCGCGACAAGCAGTTTCTGCAAAATCCGGCAAGGTTCATCATGTCGATGTTTTGCACATCTTTTCGTTCTTCCATCAAATGCTGCTGCAAACGGCGAAATGCGGCCGCTTCGATCTCAATGCGTGTTTGCTCGTTCATGTCTGCTCCTTCATTTCTCGGCCTCTTCAAGCGCCTTTGGCATGAGATTTGCCAACCGCTCAGCCCATTCAAGTTGACCTGCTTCTTTTTCAATCAAATCGCTGCGCAATTCGATCAGCGTATTTTGCCGATGATGTCGGATCGCATGTTTGTCGATGGTGTCACCAGCAAGCTTGCCCGAGTACGGCACATTAAGCCCCACGCACCATTGCGGATCAGCGCGCAACAGATTGGCCGCGGCTTCGGACAGCCGTGTGTCATCGGCATGAAGAAATCCTGCGTGCCAAGGGCGCAGCGCGCGTCCGCGCAATTGTGGTGTGAAAGAGTGAATCGAAAGGAGTGCTGTGTTTTGGCGATGCGTCGCTAGTTCAGCAATCGCAGCGTGGTATGGACGGTAACACAGGCGCAAACGCTGTTCGATGTCGTCCTGGTTGATGTTTCGATTGGCGGGAATGATCGTTCCATCATAAAGCCGCATCACCAACGTCGGGTCGTCTTCGCCCCTGTTTGGATCAATCACAAGCCGCGAAAAGTTCGAAAGTACAGCGGGTGCGTCAAGCAGTTCAGCCAATCGGATCGCAACACCTGCCGCGCCGACATCGTAAGCTATGTGTCGCGACATATCCTTTTCGGAAATATCAAGTGACCCGTTCGCGACGTCAGGCGGCACCGTGTTCGTGGCGTGATCGCACACGATTACCCAAGCCGATGGCCGATCTCGGCCAATCACATGCACAGGCTTCCAGGTCATTTCTTGAAATTCGGACGGCATTCTGCGGGTGTATCCGCGATAATTCCCAAAGGCCAGTTGTCACACGCTAACATTTGCGGCAATAGGAACAGTAACACAGAATGTCCGGGGGAATACGCATGCGACGTGAGCGCAAAGTTAAGATTGTAGCTACACTAGGGCCCGCTTCAGAAACCTACGACAGCATTCGCGCTTTGGTCGAAGCTGGCGCAGATGTGTTCCGCCTAAATATGAGCCATGGCGAACAGTCTGACATCGGCGAACGCCACCGTATTATCCGCGAAGTAGAAAAAGACATTGGCCATCCGATTGGCATTCTGGCCGATCTTCAAGGACCAAAACTGCGTGTTGGGGTTTTCAAGAACGAAGAAGAAGATCTGAGCGAAGGACAGTCTTTCCGACTTGATCTAGACGAAGCAGAAGGGGATGCGACGCGCGTTCAACTGCCTCACAAAGAGATTTTCGAAGCGCTTGAAGCGGGTTCCGCGCTTTTGGTGAACGACGGTAAGATCAGGTTACGGGTGGTCGAGTGCGGTGACGATTTTGCGAATTGCGAAGTGGTTGTTGGCGGCACGATTTCGAACCGCAAAGGCGTGAACGTACCTGACGTGGTATTGCCTGTTGCGGCATTGTCCGAAAAGGATCGCAAGGATCTAGAGTTTATCTGCCGTTTGGGCGTTGATTGGCTGGCCTTGTCCTTTGTTCAGCGAGCGGCGGATGTGTCAGAGGCGCGCGAGTTGGCGCAAGGGCGCGCGGCGATCCTGTCAAAAATCGAAAAACCGTCGGCTGTGACCGCTTTTGACGAGATTTTGGCTGTTTCAGACGGAATTATGGTCGCGCGTGGCGATTTGGGCGTGGAGCTTCCTGTTCAGAACGTGCCACCGATCCAGAAGCGACTGGTGCGAAAATGTCGCGCTGCAGCGAAGCCTGTAATCGTTGCGACACAGATGCTGGAGTCGATGATCGAAAGTCCGATGCCGACCCGCGCCGAGGTATCTGATGTTGCTGCTGCGATCTATGAAGGCACGGATGCTGTGATGCTCTCAGCTGAAAGCGCAGTGGGAGACTATCCGATTGAAGCAGTTGCGACGATGAACAACGTTGCAATCGAAGTCGAAAGTGATCCCACATACCTTGAAGTGACAGAATCCAGTAGAGGCGGCCCAAAACAATCGGTGGCGGATGGCATCGTGTCAGCAGCACGTGAAATTGCGGAAACTGCTGATATTAAAGTCATTTGTTGTTATTCGCAGTCAGGGAAAACGGCGCTTCTTGTGGCGAGAGAGCGTCCACGTGTGCCGATCATCGCGATGACATCTCTTGTGGGTACGGCACGCCGATTGTGCCTGTCTTGGGGCATGCACTGCGTTGTCACTGCAGAGGTGGATCGCTTTAAAACAGCCGTGATCAACTCGGCGCGCACTGCCGTTGGACAAGGGTTTGCCACACCAACCGATCAGCTTGTGGTGACCGCTGGTGTACCCTTTGGACAGTCGGGCACGACCAATATTCTACGCGTGGCACCCTGCGATGAACGCCTAATCATTCCAGCAGATCCGGAATAAACGCCAAAAAAAAGCCTGAAATACCAGTTAACCCAAGAATCATGGTTGAGTACGCAGATCTCATTTTGGTTTTAGGGGCCGGTATCCTGTTCCTTGCATTCCCTGCGATTGTAGGGGCGTTTTCGCGTGGAGAACCGCCCCGTGCGGCCATGTTGGCGCTTTTCGCAGGCGGGTGCATGATTGTGTACGCGAATTCCTCGCGTCCGGGCGGCTATTCACTGGCCGAAATGCCTGATATCGTCATTCGCGTTATCACCGGCGCCTAGACACCCTAAAACGTCCATTTTTTCCTTGCCAGGCACGGGCGTGCGTTGTATCGCACGGCTTCTGACAGATTTGCCGGCCAAAGTGGCATGCCGAGCAGGTCGTTCACCACTCGACACTGAGGAGATGGAAATGCCCAAGATGAAGACAAAGTCGAGCGCCAAAAAGCGCTTTAAAGTGACCGCGACCGGTAAGGTTATGGGCGGTTCGGCCGGAAAACGGCACGGTATGATCAAACGATCTAACAAGTTCCTGCGCAATGCGCGCGGTACATCGGTGCTTTCCGAGCCCGATCAGAAGCTTGTTAAATCCATGATGCCCTACAGCCGTTAAGGAGGCCTGAGCAATGCGCGTTAAAGGCGGAACAGTCACCCACGCACGTCACAAGAAGGTCCTTGATCAGGCGAAAGGCTATTATGGCCGTCGCAAAAGCACCTTTAAAGTCGCCCGTCAGGCGGTCGACAAAGCAAATCAATACGCAACCCGCGACCGCAAGAACCGCAAGCGCAACTTCCGCGCTTTGTGGATCCAGCGGATCAACGCTGCTGTGCGCGCCCATGACGAGGCGCTGACATACAGCCGTTTCATCAATGGTCTGTCGCTGGCAGGCATCGAAGTGGATCGCAAGGTTCTGGCCGACTTGGCCGTGCACGAGCCTGACGCGTTTACAGCCATCGTCGATAAGGCGAAGGCCGCGCTCGCGTAAACACCCAATTCGGGTACAGTTTTAAGAAGCCGCGGACCTGAACGGGTCTCGCGGCTTCTTGTCATTTAGCCCTTCGCTGGATAGCACGGGGCAACGTTAACCAAGGGGTCCAAGATGGACGATCTGAGGGATAAATATCTTGCTGCGATCAACGCAGCCGCGAGCGAAGGTGCGCTGGAAGACCTGCGCGTTTCAGCCGTTGGCAAAAAGGGCGAAGTGTCCCTGAAAATGCGCGAGCTGGGTAAGATGACGCCAGAGGAGCGGCAGGTTGCTGGCCCGGCTTTGAATGCGTTGAAGGACGAGATCAATTCGGCGCTTTCGGCTAAGAAAGTTGCCTTGGAAGATGCGGCTTTGGACGAGCGTTTGGCGGGGGAATGGCTTGATGTGTCATTGCCTGCGCGCACCCGGCGTCAGGGTACGATCCACCCGGTGTCGCAGGTCACTGAAGAAGTCACCGCGATCTTGGCTGACATGGGCTTTGCCGTGGCCGAGGGGCCGCAGATCGAAGACGATTGGCACAACTTTGATGCGCTGAATATTCCGGGGCACCACCCGGCGCGCACCGAGATGGACACGTTTTATATGCATCGCGGTGAAGGTGATAATCGCCCGCCGCATGTGCTGCGCACACACACGAGCCCGGTGCAAATCCGCTCGATGCTGGATCAGGGCGCGCCCATTCGCATCATTTGCCCCGGTCGTGTGTATCGCGCGGATTATGACCAGACGCACACGCCGATGTTCCATCAGGTTGAGGGGCTGGCGATTGATAAAGACATCAGCATGGCCAACCTGAAATGGGTGCTTGAGGAGTTCTTTTCGGCCTTCTTCGGCACCAAGGTTAAGACACGTTTCCGCGCATCGCACTTTCCGTTCACCGAGCCATCGGCCGAGGTCGATATTCAGTGTTCATGGGAAGGCGGCACGGTCAAAGTGGGCGAGGGCGATGGCTGGCTGGAAGTTCTGGGTAGCGGTATGGTGCATCCAAAAGTGCTGGAAGCTGGCGGGATAGATCCGGCTGAGTGGCAGGGCTTTGCCTTTGGGATGGGGATCGATCGGATGGCGATGCTGAAATACGGCATCCCCGATCTGCGCGCGTTCTTTGACAGCGACCTGCGCTGGTTGCGGCATTATGGGTTTTCGAGCTTGGCCGTGCCAACGCTGCATGGGGGGCTTTGAGATTCACGTGGTTTTAACCATACCGGCAGAAAAAGCGGCGCATGCAACAGCGCAATTCGCCACTTTCGCCCGAGGTTTGGCTAAAGGACTTCTTTGCCAGCAAAGCTGTCGCCCAAGGTGGCGTGATCCGCAGGAAAGCACGGGACATCGAACGGTTCGCGGGCATGGAGCGATTCATGGCCGAAATCGACCGCCGCGGCTTTCAGGTGGCAGAGAATTCTGGTCAGATCATTGTCTTTTGCAATCGCGCCCCGATCCGCTGGTTGACGCCGCTTTCTTGAAAAGAAAGCGGCCCGAAATCTTTTCAAGATTTCGCAATCTTCAATTGATGAACAGTAGTGTTGCGCATGTGTGAAAGTTCAGAATCTGCAACGCTTGGCCCATGTGGCTGGCCATTTCGTGAATACGGGAACGATTCCGAAGGCTATGTGCAGGGGATGAGCGTCAATGTTCTCTTGCCCAAAGCAACTATCATAGGCGATGTCGCTTTCTCGCATCTCGAAGGAATGAAGCCCGTCCCAGCATATTTGGCTGAAATTGACGGCAGAAAGATAAGATTTGCCTTCGATGAAGTTCAAGCTGGCCGGTACATAATTGCATCCAATGACGCCGACGTTTCGGTGGAGGACCCAAAATGAAATTCACCCTTTCCTGGCTCCATGAGCACCTCGATACCATCGCAAGTGTGGACGAGATCGCAGAGACCCTCACTGACCTTGGGCTTGAGGTTGAGGAGATCATCAATCCTCTCGACAGTCTTGCGGGCTTTACGCTTGGCAAGGTCGCCAAGGCCGAGCAGCACCCGGATGCGGATCGTTTGCGCGTCTGCATGGTCGACACGGATGAGGGGCAAAAGCAGATCATTTGCGGGGCGCCCAATGCGCGCGAAGGCATCACCGTTGTGGTCTGCAAGCCCGGCGATTACGTGCCCGGCATTGATGTGACCCTGAGCGTTGGCAAAATCCGCGGCGTGGAAAGCCATGGCATGATGGCCTCTGAAAAAGAGCTGGAACTGTCGGACGAACACGACGGGATTATCGAATTGCCCTCGGGCGAGGTGGGCGACAGCTTTGCCGATTGGCTGGCCGCGAACCAGCCTGACAAGGTTGATCCGATGATCGAGATTGCGATCACGCCGAACCGTCAGGATGCGCTTGGCGTTGAAGGCATCGCGCGCGATCTGGCGGCGCGTGGCTTGGGGACGTTGAAGACCAAGGCGATTGAAGCGGTCAAAGGCAGCTTCCCCAGCCCGATCAATGTGAGCATTGAGGGCGATACGCTGGATGGTGCGCCCTATTTCGCCGGTCGCGTGATCAAGGGTGTGAAGAACGGCCCTTCGCCTGCGTGGTTGCAAGCGCGCCTGAAGGCGATTGGCCTGCGCCCGATCTCGGCGCTGGTCGATATCACCAACTTTTTCACTTTTGATCGCAACCGCCCGCTGCACGTCTTTGACGCTGACAAGGTGCAAGGTGATCTGCGTGTGCATCGCGCCAAAGGTGGCGAGCAGATTATGGCGCTTGATGATAAAGAGTATAGATTTCAAGAAGGTATGATGATTATCTCGGATGATCGTGCGGCTGAAAGCATCGCCGGTGTGATGGGTGGTTTGGAAAGCGGCTGTACCGATGAGACGGTGAATGTCTTTCTGGAAAGCGCCTATTGGGACCCGATCACGATTGCGCACACGGGCCGCAAGCTGAAGATCAACTCGGATGCCAAGTACCGGTTTGAACGCGGTGTGGACCCTGAATTCACGCTGCCGGGATTGGAATTGGCGACGCAGATGATCCTTGATCTGTGCGGTGGTGAACCCTCGGACGTCGTTGAGGCGGGTGCGGTTCCAGACACAACGCGGGCCTACAAGCTGGATACGGCGCGATGTTCGTCGCTGGTAGGGATGGACATTCCGGCTGAAACGCAGCGTGCGACGTTGGAGGCATTGGGCTTCACGCTTGATGGCGACATGGCGACTCCGCCAAGCTGGCGCGGTGACGTCAAAGGCGAGGCGGATTTGGTCGAAGAGGTCGCGCGTATCGCATCGCTGACCAATCTTGAACCCAAGCCCATGGCGCGCACGCACGCAGGTGTGCCAAAGCCGATCCTCACACCATTGCAAAAGCGCGAGCAAACCGCGCGGCGCACTGCCGCGGCGTTGGGGTACAACGAATGCGTGACCTATAGTTTTATCGACGAGGCGTCTGCCGCTTTGTTCGGTGTCGATGTTGAGGCCAACCGCGTGGCGAACCCGATCAGCTCGGAAATGACCCACATGCGTCCGGCTCTTTTGCCCGGTTTGTTGCAGGCAGCGGCGCGCAATCAGGCGCGTGGTGTGACCGACATGGCGCTTTTCGAAGTGGGCGCGGCATTTCACGGTGGCGAGCCCGGAGAACAACATTTGCTGGTGACTGGTCTTTTGATTGGCCGCACCGGTCCGAAAGATGTGCATGGCGCGTCGCGTGCCGTTGATGTTTTTGATGCCAAAGCTGACGCCGAAGCGGTCTTGGCCAGTATTGGTGCGCCTGCGAAGACGCAGATTTTCCGCGACACCGCTGGGTGCTGGCATCCCGGTCGATCGGGTCGCGTTGGCTTGGGGCCAAAGAAAACACTTGCCGTATTTGGCGAAGTTCATCCCAAAATTCTCAAAGCGATGGACGTCAAAGGGCCGGCCGTTGGCTTTACGATCTGGCCCGCCGAAGTGCCGCTGCCGCGTAAGTCTGGCGCATCGCGTGGAGCCTTGGCCATCAGTGATTTGCAAGCGGTTGAGCGTGATTTTGCCTTTGTTCTGGACGCCGATGTCGAGGCGCTAAACGTTGTGAATGCGGCGGCAGGTGCCGACAAAGCGCTTATTGATGAGGTGCGGGTTTTTGATGAGTTCGTTGGTGGCGCATTGGGCGATGGGAAAAAATCTCTTGCGATCACAGTGCGTATTCAACCGTCCGACAAGACGCTTACAGACGAAGATATCGAGGCCGTCGCAACCAAGGTTGTTGAGAAGGTCAGTAGAGCAACAGGCGGTGTGCTGCGCGGGTAACGCCAGCGCGCCAAGCAAAAGGAAATCGAAATGACCCTGAATGTCTATCTATCTGGCGAGATTCACACCGACTGGCGCGAGCAGATTGTTGCGGGGTGCGCGGGGCTTGATGTGGCGTTTTCCTCTCCTGTGACGGATCACGCGGCGTCTGATGATTGCGGCGTCGCGATCCTTGGAGCCGAGGACGACAAGTTTTGGCACGACCACAAAGGGGCCAAGCTGAACGCGATCCGAACGCGCCGAGGAATCGAACACGCGGATGTCGTCGTGGTGCGGTTTGGCGAGCAGTACAAACAGTGGAACGCCGCGTTTGACGCAGGCATGGCTGCTGCTTTGGGCAAATCGGTTATCGTTTTAAGCCAACCAGAGCATCAGCATC
This sequence comes from Paracoccaceae bacterium, assembly GCA_039942715.1. Lineage (GTDB taxonomy): Bacteria > Pseudomonadota > Alphaproteobacteria > Rhodobacterales > Rhodobacteraceae > JABDJX01. The sequence continues at coordinate 103,530 of JBDVBY010000004.1, read as the reverse complement.
CCTTAAAAGAAGTGCATGCTGCGGCTTTGGCTGTGGCCGAAAAACCAGAACAAGTGGCCCAAATGCTTCGGTATGTCCTTGAAGGCAAGTTGCCGGGGTGAAAATTCCCGATGGCTGTCGCCCTAAAGGCGTAATTGTGCTGCTTTGACGTGGAGTGGCATTATTTCCCATTGAATTAAGCAAATATGTGCAGATAGGTAGCGCGGCTAGATTAATCACCGCTGGGGTGGTTGCACAATAAAGGGGCGGTAAACGCTCTGACTGTGGGAACGAAGGAGGGGCTTTTATGCTCGGAGAATTTAAGGACTTTATCGCCAAGGGCAATGTCATGGACATGGCTGTTGGTATCATCATCGGTGCAGCTTTTACTGCAATCGTGACATCGCTGGTTGGCGATCTGATCAACCCACTTATCGGTTTGGTTTCTGGTGGTGTCGATTTCACCAACAACTATGCCGTTCTGGCGGGTGATGTTGCTGAGGGTGCATCGCTGGAAGCAGCCCGCGAAACCGGCGCATCTGTTTTCGCCTATGGTGCGTTCATCATGGCAGTGATCAACTTTTTGATCATCGCTTGGGTTGTGTTCATGCTGGTGAAATCAGTGAACAAGATCAAAGAGGCTGCTGCCGCTGAGGAAGAGGCTGCTGAAGAAGAACCAGCAGGCCCGACGCAGGAAGAGCTTCTGACAGAAATTCGCGACGCTCTGCGCGCTAGCTAATTCTGAATGATATTATTGAAAGGCCCGCACGAATGCGGGCCTTTTTCTTTAGTTAACAGCCTCAACGCCTTGGGGTTTGCCAACCACAACAAAACGTAAGTCTTCCGGGCGATAGATGCGTTTCGCGACACGCTCAATGTCTTCAAGCGTCACGGCGTTCACTTTGTCATTCCGCTCGTTGATGTATTCAACGCCCAGACCCTGACCTTGCATCACGACCAAAATGCCTGCGATCCGCCCATTGCCATCAAAGCGCAGAGGGTAAGACCCGGTCATGTAAGTTTTCGCCTCTTCCAGCTCTTCTGCTGTCACACCAGTTTCGGCGATACGCGCCCACTCTTCTTTGACGACATCAATTGCTTCGGCAATGCGATCATTGGCAGAGGCCAGTTGCCCGATCACCAGATCAGCATACTCGCGGTTCACGATGTAAGAGCCAACGCTATAGGTGAGTCCGCGCTTTTCGCGCACCTCATCACTAAGGCGGGATTGACGGCCACCACCACCAAAAATTTGATTGGCGACAAAGGCGGCAAAGAAATCCGGATCATCGCGCGGGATGCCGGAATGGCCGAACAAAGCGACGGATTGCGGCGTGTCAAAATCAACAACCGTAACACCACCGGGGGCTGCGAAGGCTGTCTGCTCCGGCAAAGGAACGGTTGATGTGGGCAGATCGCCCAGCAAATCGTCCAGCAAAACGCCGAGCTCTTCGGCATTGATGTCACCAGCGACGCCGACGTAAATGCGGTCTTTCACTAGTGCGTTGCGATGGGCGGTGACGATGTCTTCGCGCGTCAGGGCACCGACACTTTCCAAGTTTCCTTCGGTCTTGTGCGCGTAAGGATGGCTGTCGTCATAACCAAGCGTTGATAGAGTGCGCGACGCCATCTCGTTGGGGTCAAGCACATCAGAGCGCAGGCCAGACAGCACCTGTTCGCGCACACGATCCAACGCGAACTGGTCAAAACGTGGGTTGATCAGGGCTTCGCGCAGCAATGCCAAGGCTTCGTCGCGGTTCTCAGAGAGGAAACGCGCGGTTATCGAGATCGCGTCGCGCGATGAGTCAAAGGTAAAGCTGGCGGCCAAACCATCGCGTGCGGCGGAAAACGCTTGTGCATCCAACTCGCCGGCGCCTTCTTCCAATAGTCCCATCATCAGGTTTGTGGCCCCGCGTTTGTCTGCCGGGTCAAGCGCTTGACCGCCTTTGATCAGGATTTCTAAAGCTGTGAACGGGATGGAACGTTCTTCGACTAGCCATGCGTCTATGCCGCCCGGTGATGTCACCTCTTGGATCGGCACGCCTTCAGCGCGCAAAGGCGCGGCTAATAGCACTGTGAGTGAAAGGGCAAGAAAAGCGCGGATCATTGGGAAACCTCTTCTGATTGGCGAACATGCCCGGTCACGGATTTGCGTTTGTCAAAAACCTCTGCGGCGGCGGCAAGGATGTTTTCTTCGGTGACGGCGTCCAAAATAGCTGGCCACGCCTGAACATCTTTGACCGTAAGACCGCTTGTCAAAGCAGCGCCATAGCGGTTGGCAATCGAACTTGCGCTATCAAGGGCATAAATCTCGCTGGCGCGGATTTGCATTTTGATCCGGGCAAGCTCTTCGCTGTCGACACCTTCTTCGAGGAACTCAGCGACCGCCTGATCAAGTGCCGCTTCGGCGTCGTCCAGCGACACACCTTCCACCGGCACAATGGCCATGCCGAAGGATGTATCGTCAAGAGATTGTCCGCTGTACCACGCGCCAGTGTAGACGGCCTTTTGTGTTTCAAATTGAAGCTTGCGCGCAAACACCGAGTTGGTGGGTGATCCGCCCAAAAGTTCTGCCAAAATCGTCAACGCGGCTGCTTTTTCCTGTGCTCCTGCATCCCGCTCAGGCGCCAGATAACTGCGCACAACATAGTCGTTGCCGATGCGCGGGTCTGCATATCGTAAACGGCGTTCTGCCAATTGCGGCGGTTCTTGGGTGCGCTCACGCGGGACAATGACCGGATTGGCAGGGATCGTGCCGTAATAGGTCTGAGCCAAAGAAAGCACTTCTTGTGGGTCGACGTCACCGGCCACCACCAAGATTGCATTGTTTGGGCCGTAGTGCGCTTCGTAGAACGCCTCTGCGTCCTCCAGCGTCAGCGAGTCAGCCTCGTGCTTCCAGCCGATAATTGGAACGCCATAGCGGTGGTTCAGGTAGAGAGCGGCGCGCATCTGTTCGTTGAACAAGGCGCCTGCGTCGTTTTCCGTGCGCAAGTTCCGCTCTTCGATCACAACGTCGCGTTCTGTGGCGATGTCTTCTTCGACAAGCGCGAGACCATCCATGCGGCTGGCTTCCATGCGCATCACAAGTTCAAGCCGGTCGGCGGCGATGCGCTGAAAGTACCCCGTGTAATCGTAAGAGGTGAAGGCGTTGTCACTGCCGCCATTGCGCGCGATGGTGTCGCTAAACTCACCAGCTTCAAGCTCATCCGTGGCTTTGAACATCAGGTGTTCGAGGTAATGCGCAATACCAGAGGAGCCAGCAGGCTCGTCAGCCGAGCCAACGCGGTACCAAACCATATGCACAACCACAGGCGCGCGATGATCTTCGATCACCACGATGTCCATTCCATTCTCAAGTGAAAACGTCGACACGTCGGCCGCCTGAGCAGGCAAAGCCAGCATCAGAGCAGGAAATAGTCCAACAAGAAAATTGCGCATGGGCGCTCCTTTTTCTTCAATCTAGATCAGAAATGAGCGCGAATTCACCCGTCTTCAAGCGCAGCTTACGCAGATGTGAGTTAATTCACTCTTCATCGACAGGTTCTGGCGGGATACCGGAAGTGCGCACACCCGCGCGACGCAGCCGTTCAAGCTCGCGGTATTGGTCCAGCTCAAACGGTTCATAGGCCTTAAAATAAACGTTTACGTTGAAGATACGCTCAAGCAGACGGCCATCGTTCTGGCGACGGAACTCAAGATCGGCAGCGGCCAGTTGCGCCCGGATCTGAGGATCAACCCCATAGCGTCCAACATGGGTGCGTAGCGCGCCATCCGCTCCGCTGCGCGACAAAACCGCTGGATTGCCCCCCAATGCCAAGGCGAGATCTGCCTCAGGCGTGGGATCAGTACGGTTCACACCACCGGGTGTTGGTTGGGGCAGGGTCGCCAAGTCTTGTGGAATTTCAAGCGGTTTGGAAGGAAGAACAGCGAATTCGTCTGGTCCTTCACCGCGCGGTTGCTTGATATTCAACAGGTTTGGATCGCTGTCGCCACCACAAGCGGCCAAGCCGATCATCATCCCAAATGCCAAAAAGACGCGCATTACCCTAAACCTTAAGCCGTTCGAGATGGTTTTACTCTGCAAATCACGCCGGGGAAACCGTTTTCAGGGTTTCTCTGCCGCTGGCGGTTTTTGAGGCTTTTCGCCACCGGTGAGAAAGATAAGCCCAAGTGCTCCGGCAAAGATCGCGATATCGGCCACATTGAACGACCACGGGTTTTCCCACCCACAGCATGACATGTTCAGAAAATCGGCCACAGCACCGTAAACAACGCGGTCAATCACGTTGCCAACAGCACCGCCCAAAACCAATCCCGCGGACATTTGCACCCAAGACCCGGGCCTTTCACGGGCCATCCACCAGACAATCCAGACGCAAATGGCGAGCGCAAGTGCGATCAGAATCCATTTATTGCCAAGTGGAATGCCAAAGTTGATGCCTTCGTTCCACGCCATGCGGAAGTTTAGGAATGGATCCCAAACTTCCATAAAGCCAATGTTTTTAAGATCATAGGCATGTACCACAACCAGTTTGGTGATCTGGTCGAGCACAAAAACGGTCAATGCCGTGCGGATCATTGGAGCAAGTGTTTTCATCAGTGTCTGAAATGTCTCATGCCAGTGAAGACCATGGCAAGCCCTGCTTCGTCCGCCGCCTTTATCACGGCATCATCCCGCATGGAGCCGCCCGGTTGGATCACCGCTGTTGCGCCTGCTTCGGCGGCGGCCAACAGACCGTCAGGGAAGGGGAAAAACGCATCAGAAGCGACGGCTGACCCGATGGCGGGTGTTTCGCTTAAACCAACCTCTTCTGCCATCCGTTTTGCTTTAAGGGCAGCGATGGTTGAGCTGTCAACGCGGCTCATCTGGCCCGCACCAATGCCGACTGTGGCGCTGTTTTTGGCGTAGATGATCGCGTTAGATTTGACATGCTTGGCGACGCGCCATGCAAAGAGAAGGTCAGCGAGTTGATCGTCAGTGGGCGCGACTTTGGTGACAACCTTGAGATCTTCTGCGTTAATGTGGCCGATGTCATCATCCTGAACCAACCAGCCGCCCGAGACTTGACGCGCGCTGATACGGGCCGCGCGCGGGTCTGGCAGACCTCCGGTCGTCAAAAGGCGCAGATTTTTCTTGGCGGCGAAGACGTCTTTCGCTTCGTCTGTTGCGTCCGGCGCAATCACGACTTCGGTGAATATCTCGGAAATCGCGCGCGCTGTGTCGCCGTCTAGCGTTCCGTTAAGCGCCACGATCCCGCCAAAGGCCGAGGTACGGTCGCAGTCAAAGGCATGGCCAAACGCCTCGGCAAAACTTGCGCCGCGCGCCACCCCGCATGGGTTGGCGTGCTTGATGATTGCGCAAGCCGGGCCATCGCCGGGCGCAAATTCTGACACAAGCCGGAAGGCGGCATCCGTGTCGTTGATGTTGTTATAGCTTAGCTCTTTACCTTGATGTTGCGCTGCCGTTGCCACACCGGGCTGGTCAGAGCCATCGGTGTAAAACGCCGCATTCTGGTGCGGGTTTTCGCCGTAACGCATGGTTTGCTTAAGTGTCCCTGCAAAAGCGCGGCGACGCGGTGTCCCCTCGTCCAAAGCGCCAGCCATCCAAGTTGAGACGGCGGCGTCATAGGCACCCGTGCGAGAATAAGCTGTTAAAGCAAGAGCTTGGCGGAAGCCATAGGTCGTCTGCCCGTCGTTCGCATCCAGCTCGCCAAGCACATTGTCATAATCTTCGACATCGACCACCACGTTCACAAACGCATGGTTCTTGGCAGCCGCCCGGATCATCGCCGGCCCGCCGATATCGATGTTCTCAATCGCAGTTGCATAATCAGCGCCGCCCGCCACAGTTTCTTCAAAAGGGTAAAGGTTTACCACAAGCAGGTCGATTGGGCTGATGTTGTGGGTGTCCATAGCTGCAACATGTGCCGCGTCATCGCGTAAGGCGAGCAATCCGCCGTGAACCGCCGGGTGCAGCGTTTTCACGCGGCCATCCATCATCTCGGGAAATCCGGTCAAATCAGCCACATCGCTTACGTCCAGCCCTGCATTCCGCAAGGCCGCAGCCGTGCCACCAGTCGAGACAAGGTCAATCCCGCGTTCGGCCAGTTTCGTTGCAAATTCCACAAGTCCCGTCTTGTCAGACACGGACAAAAGCGCTCGGCGTACCGGGTGCAGATCAGTCATATTGGGCTCAATGCTCGCTTTATTCTCACTCGACCGGCATCTGAAGGTCTTCGACTTCATAATCCCGGATGGCCGAGGGTGTATCCTGCGTCTTGGCTAAAGACCAGATGATGCGCGTGGAATACTCCATCGCGCGCCCGGTCAGGACAATCTGCTTGGTTGCGCGCGGGCTTAGTCGGGATTTTTCCAGATAGACGCTTGATTCAATGCTGGTTTCGACTTCGCCTTCCACCCGGAATACCCACATCTCGCTGCTTTTCAACGCCATCGAAACCGCCGCACCGTTCATATCAAGGGTGGCGTCGACATCCGGGTGCAGATGAAAGCGAATCGTGTAGTCGATGCCTTTGTACTTCGAGGCGCCAAAGGCGGCATCAAAGCGGCGCTTGTCGTCAGAAGACATCGCCATCAACACATCTTCTCCGCGCAGTGCACGCCCTTCGAACCCAAGATGGAACGTGCGAGCGTGCGTTAGCCCGTGGCTGGTTTGATATCCGTTGTGGCCGATCACAACGCGCGTGCCACCTTCAACCTCGGCCCGTTCAAAGCGTACGTCCGAGGGGGTGTCGATCAAGAGCTCAGCATCGCCTGATGCGGTGCCTGCCTCGCCCAGACGTGACGATGACATGCCTTCGATCCCAAGTGTGGAATGGCTTGGCGTGGCGCGCCCAGCACGGCGCCAGTTTTTGCCAAAGGTTGCGCCTGATCCGCAGTTTACGATCAAAGGACGACGCCCAGAAGTAAGTTCAAAGGCAAGCGTGGAGGCATGCGCGTTGCCCGAGGCGCCAGCCACCGGGGGGCGTGCTGCGTCGACGATGATGCTTGTACGTCCGTGGGCGATGCGGGCGAACCCCATGGCCAAGTCGGTGTTTGAAGCGCCACGAATACCACTTGTGGCCAATGCGCGATCCAATCGCCCTTCTAACCCGCGCCCACTACCATGAAAGCGGGCCAACCCGCCATCAGAATGCCGCAGCGCGCGTAGCACAGGCGCGGTGGTTTCAATCGCCTTAAGATGGGCTTCGGCTGGCATACGCCCCGCGTCTTGCAAGGCTGCGGCGGCCCAGTTGAGCAGGGTAAACACCTCTAGCAACTCTTCTGGGTTGCGGGTGACCAGAGCGCCGCTTGGGTCAATCTCGTTTTCGCATTCGCGGGCCAAAGCACGCATGGCTTGGCCGACGTGGCGATCCATTCCGTCAAGCGCGAGGCCCGCGTAGATCAAGCCAGTGAGCGCTTCAAACCGGGGCAAGCCGGGTGAGGCGGCTTTCCAACGGCGTGACAAAAAGATCGTCTGGCTGGCCAGAGAGCGAAAGTAAGCCTCGCTGACACTGCTTTCCTGACCGTTCAGAAGCAGGATCGCGTGATTGATCCAGCGGATCAGACGTCTGCCTGTCAGATCTGGCGTCCAGCCGGGACCTTGGCCACGCCCAAAGCGGGTGACCCAATCGTGAGTCCATGTTTGTGCGCGTTTTTTGGCGTGGCTATCCCCAACGGCTGCCAGATCGTCGAGCCATGTAAAGCCGTGCAATTCTGCCTCGAACGCCGCGTCTGGCATCGGCAGTTCCCAGATCGCGGTGGTGGGCGCTTGGACCAAAAAGCCAGAGAACAGGAAGTTGCCGCCGGTGATCTGGCGACCGCGCGCAAAGGTGCCAATGGTGCGCGGTTCGGGCGTGGACGTGAAAGCCGTCGCAGGACGCGAAAACGTGGCCGCGCGTGCATGCATGCGGTTCCACCAGCGCGTTTTGCGCGCAGACCTGTTCGTGTCATTGGACAACGCTGTCGTCCTGCCTGTTTTACCCAGTTGCCCCCGGGCCATTGTGCCCGAGACTACAGAAGCAGGGTCCGGCTGTCATGACTGTTTTTCAAGATGAGCGACGAAAAACCCGTCAATGCCGCCGATTTCCGCCCAATGGTCAGGACGCAGGCGCAGACCCAACTCCATCTTCCACTTTGGATCGATCCAATCAGCGTCAGCGAGCACGACTTTCAGGGGATGGCGCTCAAGGGCGTCGTCGATCTGCGCCTCGCCTTCATCGGGGAACAGCGAGCACGTGCAATAGATCAGGCGTCCGCCGGGTTTTAGCAAACCAAGGGCCTTGTCGATCAGCGCGGCTTGTAAAGGAAGGAGCGCTGTGAGTTCGCTGCCGTCTTTGGCAAAGGCGAGGTCGGGGTGACGGCGCAGGGTGCCGGTGGCAGAGCAGGGGGCGTCTAGCAGGATCGCGTCGAATTGTGTGTCAGGTTCCCAGTGCAGGGCGTCAGCAGTGACGAGATTGGCGGTAAGTCCTGTGCGCGTCAGGTTTTGCTCAAGGCGCTTCAGACGCGGGCCGGAGATATCCAGCGCAGTTACATTTGCCCCGGTTGCCGCCAGTTGCATAGTTTTGCCGCCCGGTGCGGCGCAGAGGTCCAAAACAGCCTCGCCTTCTTTCGCAGCGAGCAGTTTTGCCGCGATGGTCGCGCCTGCGTCCTGCACCCACCACGCACCCTCTTCAAAGCCTGGCAGGGCCGAGACCTGACCCATCTTCGCCAGGCGCACTGACCCGTTGGGCATGACTGTTCCGCCAAGTTCTTTGGCCCAATGCGCGGTGCTGTCTGGATCTTTCAACGTCAGATCAAGCGGAGGGTCGCAGGCGTGAACTGCCTCCATCGCCTCGACCACGCTTTTCGTCCAAGCGGCCGTCATCGGCTTTTTCAACCACTTGGGCAGTTTTGGCGCGCCAAGGCTGTTCCAGTCAGTGCCTGTGCGCTGAACATTACGCAGTACCGCGTTGACCAGCCCCTTTTTTGTTTTTGACGCCAGATCAACGGCACCGTCGACGGCAGCGTGGCTTGGAGCCCCGGAATTGATTTCAAAGAGCGCAAGGCGGAGTAGGTTGAGCACTTCGTCTTCGGGTTTCATCCGCAAGTGCGGGCCCAAAAGCTGATCAGAACGGTGCGCAAACCGCAACGCACCTGTGGCCAGGCGCTGCGCACGGGCCATTTCCGATGGCGGCAGCGTAATCTCTTGGAAGGTGTCGCGGAACATCGCGCCTTCTTTGGTGGCGGCTGTCATCGCTTTGGCGGCCGCTGCGCGCGCTTCTGATCCGGGTTTTGGCATCGCTTTAGGGCCTTGTCGCTTTGGTTTTGCCCCCTATAACCTTAGTTTATGAGCGACACACCCCATAAAGACCTGCCCGAGGCGGCCAAACGCGCTTTGAAAGAAGCCGAGGCGCGTCGCGCGGCGGCTAAGGAGCAAGACCTGCCAACCGAGTTGGGCGGGCGCGATGGGCCTGAACCTGTGCGGTATGGGGATTGGGAGCGTAAGGGTATTGCGGTCGATTTTTGAAAGTTGAGCGGAGCGTACTGTTGCACGCACGACTTTGTTTTATGGGGCTCTGCCCCACCGCCTGCGGCTCCCCCGACATATTTTGAACCGATGAAGGCTGAGTTTTAGGCGCGTCGTTCTGCCAAAATCAGGTCTGAGCATTTTTCACCGACCATGATCGCGGGCGCATTGGTATTGCCCGAAGGGATCGTTGGCATGATCGAGGCGTCTGCAATGCGTAACCCTTGGATACCATTGACCTTGAGATTGGAAGCCACCACCGCTGCGTCGTCTGCGCCCATGCGGCAGGTGCTTGTCGGGTGATAGATTGTTTGGCTTAGATCGCGGGCGGTTTGCAGATGATCTTCATCAGTCACTGGTGCGCTTTGCGGCACATGTTCGCGCACGACCAGTGGTTTTAGGGCGGGTTGTTCTGTCATGGCGCGGGCAAATTTAACGGCACGGATTGCACAAAGCTCGTCGGCGGTGGTGGACAGATAGTTGGGCACGATTTTGGGGTGCACGCTGGCCTTTGGGCTTTGGATATGGATGTGACCACGGCTTTCAGGGCGCAACTGGCACACTGAGGAGGTAAAGCCCGAGAAAGGATGCATTTTGATGCCGGGTTTATCAGCAGACAAAGGCTGGAAGTGGAACTGGATGTCGGGTGTTTCCAGCCCTTGCATAGACTTGGCGAAAATGGCGACCTGACTTGCCCCAAGGCTCATCGGTCCCTTTCTGCGCAAAGCATAATCAAGGGCGATGCCAGCACGCGGGATCAGGTGGTTGATGGCATCATTCAAAGTGGGGACGTTCACCTCGTAAACCAGGCGAATTTGCAAATGGTCTTGTAGATTCTCGCCGACAGCTGCCAGATCGTGGCGCACATCTATGCCTGCTTTTTGCAGCACGTCCCCGTTGCCGATGCCGGAAAGCTCAAGGATTTGTGGTGAGCCGATAGCGCCTGCTGAGAGAATAACCTCGCCGCCCTCGCGCAGAGTAACTTCGCGCTCGTTCTTGTTTTGGGTGATCAAGACGCCGCGTGCTTTGCGGCTGTCATTTGCATCGAAAAGAACACGTTGCGTATGTGCTTTGGTCAGCACTGTAAGGTTTTGACGCTTGCTTTTTATGGGAGTCAGGAACGCTTTGGCCGATGAGCATCGAAAGCCATTCTTGGCGGTTTGCTCGAAATAAGCGACGCCTTCTTGATCTTCGCCATTGTAATCCTGGTTGCGGGGCACGCCCATTTCCACAGCTGCCTGAATGAAGGCTTCGGATAGAACGGTTTTGGCGCGGATTTGGCTGACGGCCAGCCCCCCTTCGCCACCGTGATATTCATTTGCGCCTTTTTCGTGCGTTTCCGAGCGTTTGAACAGGGGGAGCACATCGTCATATGACCAGCCCGAACAGCCCAATTGTGCCCAGTGGTCGTAGTCTTGCTTTTGTCCGCGCACGTAGAGCAGCCCATTGATGGAACTGGACCCGCCAAGGGTTTTTCCGCGTGGCCAGTCCAAAGCGCGCCCGTTCAGGCCGGGATCTGGTTCGGCTTTGTAGCACCAGTCGGTGTTGGGGTTGTGGAGCGTTTTGAAATAGCCAACGGGGATGTGAATCCACGGATTTATGTCTTTGCCGCCAGCTTCAATCAAGGCGACACGGATTTTTGGGTCGGCTGACAGCCGGTTGGCCAAGACGCATCCTGCCGATCCAGCTCCTACGATGATATAGTCGTATGCCATCCGTCCCCCGTCACATTTTCAAAGGGCCCTGTGCGAACACAAGGCCCCTTTTTCATAGCGATCCCACTGGCAATAGCGCGGGCCTTACGAAAAGACCTTGGTCAACGCCTTGTCTACCGCAGTTGTCAGTTCGTCAATTTCATCGGCGTTGTACGTCAATGCAGGCGAGAAACACAGTGTGTTGTTAAAGCCGGGCAGCGAGCGGTTTGTCGCACCGATAATCACACCTTGCGCCATGCAATCGCCAACGACAGCCTGCACCTTTTTCTCGTCGACTGGTTCTTTGGTATCGCGATCCACGACCAGTTCAGCACCGCAGAACAGACCTTTGCCGCGCACATCGCCAATCACCCGGTGCTTTTCCGACAGGGCTTGGAGATTGGCGACAAGACGTGCGCCCATCTCTGTTGTGTTGTTAAGCAGGTTTTCTTCTTCGATGATCTTCATGTTCTCGATCGCCGCGGCGGGACCAGCAGTGCAGCCGCCAAAGGTTGAGATATCTCGGAAGTAGTTCATCGGGTCTTCAGCATCGTCTTTGAACATATCAAACACGGCGTCCGTTGTGACCATGCAAGCGATTGCCGCGTATCCCGAGGCGACGCCTTTGGCCATCGTCACAAAGTCGGGCTTGATGCCGTAGTGTTGATAGCCGAACCATGATCCGGTGCGGCCAACGCCACAGACGACTTCATCGATGTGCAGCAGGATGTCGTATTTCTTGCAAATCTCTTGCACGCGCTCCCAATACCCCTTTGGAGGCACGATAACGCCACCACCGGCTGTGACAGGCTCAAGGCACAGCGCACCGACGGTATCTGGGCCTTCGCGCAGGATCACCTCTTCGATCGCATCCGCTGCGCGTTCGCCATAGTTTTCAACGTCCCACTGGGCGCGGTACTCTAGGCAGTGCGGTACCGGAATAAAGCCGGGTGTGTAGGGGCCGTATTGCGCATTGCGTTCCTCTTGCCCACCTGCCGACAGCGTGGTGATCGTTGTGCCGTGATAGTCACGCTCGCGGTAGAGAATTTTGTGCTTCTTGCCGCCATAGCGTTTGTGCGCGATCTGGCGGACCATTTTGAAGGCTTTTTCGTTCGCTTCGGAGCCCGAGTTACAGTAGTAAACACGGTCCATTTCAGGCATTTTGTCGATCAGCATCTCAGCAAAGCGCGATCCGGGGATCGACCCTGCTGTGCCTGCAAAATAGGGCAGTTGGATCAGCTGATCGCGCACGGCGTTGGCGATCCGCTCGCGGCCATAGCCGACGTTGACCGTCCATACGCCGCCGGAAACACCATCAAGATGCTCTTTGCCGTTTGCATCCCAGACGCGCACGCCTTTGCCTTCGACGATGACGCGTGGGTCAATGGTTTCAAAGGGTTTGTGCTGGATCAGGTGATGCCAGAGGTGGTTTCGGTCCGCCTCGATGACGTCAGAAATATCGTTTGGAATGGCAGTAGACATTGGCCTCGCTCCCTCTCAGAAAACAAAGTGTCGGATAGAGGCGAAGTGTGGTCAAGCGTTGTGAGTCTCATAGGGCCAGAGAATATGGGGGTGTAGGGCCAGATTGGTGCGGTACATCCCAGCGTTGCCACGCAAGAGCGACAGCGCCGAGCTTGTTTGGGTTGGTGGTGTGGACGAGCTTTGGCGAGACAAGACGGCCAAACGCCTCACGGCGAGAAGACCCTAAAAACATGACCCAAACAGGATATGAGGCAAATTTCTGGAGTTTCCCCTGAGTGTTCCAAATCGATTACGATTAAGGTGCGCTCAGACATTCAGTGGGGAAATACTATGAATAAGCAAGTCGCCGAATTTATCGGTACATTCACTTTGGTTCTTTTTGGCTGTGGATCAGCCGTCATAGCAGGCGGTGATATTGGTCTAACAGGTATCAGTTTTGCCTTTGGCCTGGCGTTGATCGGTATGGCGTACGGAATTGGTCCGGTGTCTGGGTGTCACATTAACCCGGCTGTTTCGCTGGGGGCTGTTGCGGCTGGCCGTATGACGATGCCAGAGGCGATCAAATACATCATTGCTCAGGTTGCCGGCGCGATTGTTGCGGCAGTTGTGCTTTTGCTGATCGCCAGTGGTAAGGCGGACTATAGCGTTGCGGAGAACGGTTTAGGCCAGAATGGCTGGGGTGCAGGTTACCTTGGTGAGTACACGATGGTTGCGGCCTTTGTGTTCGAAGTTGTCGCAACGTTCTTGTTCATGGTCGTGATCCTTGGGGCAACGGGCGCTGGCACACCAAGTGCGATGGCGGGACTTGCGATTGGCCTTGCCCTAGTTGTGATCCACTTGGTTGGCATCAACGTCACGGGCGTTTCAGTGAACCCGGCGCGTTCAATTGGGCCAGCACTGTTTGCAGGTTCAACAGCGATTGCGCAGCTTTGGTTGTTTATTGTCGCGCCAATCATTGGCGCCGTTGCGGCGGGCTTGTTGTTCAAGACCGGCATGCTGGACATGCCTAAAGCCGACGCATCGTAATCGCGCGAGACACATGCGAAAGAAAGCCCCGGTTTAACGACCGGGGCTTTTTGCATTTCGTGCGGGTAATCGCGCTGGCAGAGGATGTCAGAGCAGGTGACACCCTCTGCGCAGGCTTTGATACACACACACTCGTTACAGTTTTAAGGTAATTGGAGTGAGTGGCGTGGCTGAGGCATCACTTGGGTCTTTTCGACACAAGTATTGATAAAAAGTTAATACCATCGATAGATGCTAAGGCCTTAGCCTTCGGGTGTTTCAATCAGCGCTTTGATAATCGCCTTCGCGCTTTCGCCATTCCATTCGGCATCGCCGATCATACGTGCGATCTCAAAGCCTTCGGGGTCAATGACGAGGGTGACGGGCAGGCCAAGCACACCCATTTCTCGGGCAAGTTTTTGGCGCGGATCAAGATAAATTGGCAAGTTGTCGACGCTGACTTCATCGAAAAAGCGACGGATGCCAGCAAGCTCGTTGCGCCCTGTAGCGATGGTGACAATCTCGAACGTCTCACCACCGAATTCGGTCTGAAGCTCGGAAAGCATCGGCATTTCCTTGCGACATGGCGCGCACCATGTGGCCCAGAAGTTCAGCACGATGTGTTTGCCTTGGAACTGCGCAAGCGTGTGCTCGCCACCGTCTGCGTGGGTGAACATTGTGTCCGTCACGGCAACGGGTTCGACAAAACGCAGCTTTTTCATTGTGCCTTCCCGCAAGGCTTCTAGAGCGGCAGTATCCGCCGCGGCCGTGTTTGCGCACAGCATGAGGGCGGTGTAGAGGACAGCAAACAAACGCATATGGGTCCCTCCAGAAGGACAATGAACAATGACTGACGACGCAAACAGCATGTGGGGCGGCCGCTTTGCCGCTGGACCAGACGCGATAATGGAGGCGATCAATGCCTCTATCGGGTTCGACCAGCGCATGGCAGCACAGGATATTGCCGGTTCGCGCGCCCATGCCGCGATGTTGGCCGCGACTGGTGTTATTACGGATAACGACGCGAAAGCGATCCGTGAAGGCCTGCTCACGGTGTTGTCAGAGATTGAAACGGGGACGTTTGATTTCAAAACGTCGCTGGAAGACATCCACATGAATGTCGAATCGCGGCTTAAAGAGCTGATTGGTGAGCCTGCGGGGCGTTTGCACACAGGACGGAGCCGTAATGATCAGGTCGCGCTCGATTTCCGCCTTTGGGTGCGGGATCAGTGCGATGACACGATTGGGGCGATTGCGGCGTTGCAATCAGCCTTGGTTGGGCAAGCCGAAGCAGGGGCGGATTGGGTGATGCCCGGCTTTACCCATTTGCAGACTGCGCAACCAGTGACATGGGGTCATCATATGATGGCCTATGTCGAGATGCTGGCGCGTGATGTGGGGCGGTTTTCGGATGCGCGGTCGCGGATGAATGAGAGCCCCCTTGGCGCGGCGGCTTTGGCGGGAACATCCTTTCCGATTGATCGCGAAATGACGTCGCGTGCGCTTGGGTTTGATCGCCCTTCGGCCAATTCGCTCGACGCTGTGGCGGATCGCGACTTTGCGTTGGAATTTTTGTCTAGCGCCTCGATTTGCGCGATGCATCTGAGCCGCTTAGCGGAAGAGTTGGTGATCTGGTCATCTGCGCAGTTCCGGTTTGTGAGCATGTCGGATCGGTTTTCAACAGGTTCTTCGATCATGCCGCAGAAGAAAAACCCCGATGCCGCCGAGTTGGTGCGCGCCAAGATTGGGCGTATATTGGGCGCAACGGTTGGGCTTTTCACAGTGATGAAAGGCTTGCCGCTGACGTATTCCAAGGACATGCAGGAAGATAAAGAACAGGTTTTTGATGCGGCCGACAACCTGATGCTGGCGCTGGCTGCAATGCAAGGCATGGTGCGTGACATGACTGCTAATCCTGAGGCGTTGCGCGTCGCTGCAAGCTCGGGCTTTTCTACGGCGACAGATTTGGCTGACTGGTTAGTGCGCGAGGCGGGTTTACCGTTTCGTGACGCTCATCACGTCACCGGAAGCCTTGTCGCATTGGCGGAATCTGAAGGAAAAGACCTGCCTGACCTGAGCCTTGATCAGATGAAATCCGCCCATGAAAGCATCACAGAGGCAGTGTTTGAGGTGTTGGGCGTGGACAATTCAGTCAAAAGTCGCACATCTTATGGCGGTACAGCACCTGATCAGGTGCGCGCGCAAGTCGCTCTTTGGAAGGAACGTTTGACATGAGAACCTTGATCGCCGTTTCATTTCTGTTTTTGGCCGGGTGTGAAAATCCGCAGTTGGGCATCGGCGCGACGATTTCGCCGGGTGGCAACGTAAGTGTATCTCCAACCGTGTCGGGCCAAGTGGGCGACGTTGGCGTTGCGGTGTCTGGATGAGACTTCTGACGCTTTTGAGTGCTTTGGCTTTGGCGGCCTGTGGTGCGGACGGTGATCCGGTACGGCCCGGCGGCGACGCAGCCGTCAGCGGCGAGGCACGTATCGGGGTTGTCGGAGAAGTGTGATGTCTGTTTTGCGGATGATCTATCTTGCGCTTGCCATTTGGGGCGCAATCCACCCGATGTACTATTTCCTAAGCTACATGAGCGAAACAGGCACTGGTTTGGCTGGGTTGATTGATGCGTGGTACGTCAATGCTTCGACGCACGGCCTTGTGTGGGATCTGACGATCGCGGCAATTGCGTTGACTGTTTGGATCATAGCCGAGACCTGGGTGCGCAAGAATTGGTTAGCGCTTGTAGCAATTCCGGCAACGTTTTGCATCGGGGTAAGCTGTGGATTGCCGCTGTATCTGTTTTTGCGGACGCGGAATATTTCCTGATTTTCACCCCCTGTCGGTGCCAAACAATTGGGGCTCTGTCCCAGACCCTGGGATATTTTTGAGCCAATAATAATTGCAGGGTTGAGGGTTTGGTGTGGTCTGCTAAATCCGCTGGATGGATCATTTTCTTTATAAGAACGGCATTTTGCATGCCGAGGACGTTGCAATCCCTTCGATTGCGGCGGCCGTAGGCACGCCGTTTTATGTGTATTCATCAGCGACATTGACCCGGCACTTTCGGTTGTTTGATGAGGCATTGGCGGGAATGGATCATTTGGTCTGTTACGCGATGAAGGCCAATTCTAATCAGGCGGTGTTGCGTTTGATGGCGTCGTTGGGCGCTGGCGTTGATGTGGTGTCGGGCGGAGAATATCGGCGTGCGAAGGCCGCTGGTTTTTCTGGCGATCGGATTGTGTTTTCCGGTGTTGGCAAGACGACGGAGGAAATGGAACTCGCGCTTTTGGGCGGTATTCGCCAGTTCAATGTCGAAAGCGAGCCTGAGATGGTGCTGCTGTCTGGCGTGGCCGAGCGTTTGGGGGTGGTTGCGCCGATCACGGTGCGAGTGAACCCGGATGTGGATGCCAAAACGCATGAGAAGATCGCGACTGGCAAGGCAGAAAACAAGTTTGGTATTCCGATCAGCCGTGCGCGCGAAGTGTATTCTGAAGCAGCGGCTTTGCCGGGGCTCGAGGTGATAGGCATAGATGTGCATATTGGCTCGCAATTGACGGATCTGGCGCCTTTTGAGCAGGCATATCTGAAGGTTGCTGAGTTGACGCACCAGTTGCGCGCCGATGGCCACACGATCAAGCGGCTTGATTTGGGGGGCGGGCTTGGCATTCCTTATGAGCGTTCTAATGAGGCGCCGCCTTTGCCTATGGAGTATGGCGATGTGGTGCGGCGCACTGTGGGTGATCTGGGCTGCGAGATTGAGATTGAGCCGGGACGGCTGATTGCGGGCAACGCAGGCATGCTGATTTCATCTGTTATTTACGAGAAATCGGGTGAGGATCGGGATTTTCTGATCCTGGATGCGGCGATGAACGATTTGATCCGTCCGGCGATGTACGGCGCGTATCATGACATCATTCCAGTGGTCGAAGCGCCCGCGGGTGCGGCGCAAAAGCCCTATGATGTGGTGGGTCCGGTGTGCGAATCTGGCGATACATTTACCAAGCAGCGGATGATGAATCCTGCACAATCAGGCGATTTGATCGGTTTTCGTTCGGCTGGGGCTTACGGTGCGGTGATGTCCTCGGAATACAATACGCGGCCTTTGATCCCTGAAATATTGGTGCATGAGCATCAATTTGCCGTCATTCGACCCCGTCCGACCTTTGACGAAATGATAAACCGAGATACCATCCCTGAATGGCTTGAGAGTGCGGACTGACCTGCACTCGGCTTTGAGTTGGAACATATGCCCACAAAACAAGGCCTTCCTGGACCTGCTGCGCGCCGTTTGAAGTGGCCGCTGCGATTGACGCACGCCGGGCTTTTTGCTGAGCGTGTTGGGCGTGCTTTTTGGCCTTTGTGGAGCGTTCTTCTGGTCGTGCTGGCCACATTGATGCTGGGTTGGCAGGACACGCTGCCTTTGGAAGCTGTTTGGGTCTGCGCGGTGCTGGCAATTGTTGGTGCTATTGCAGCGTTTTGGATCGGTGCGCGGCGGTTTGAACTGCCAAGCCGTGCTGAGGCGATTGAACGGCTTGATGAAACGCTGCCCGGGCGTCCGATTGCGGCTGTTTCTGACGTGCAGGCCATTGGGGCAGGCGATGCGGCCTCTGAGGCGGTTTGGAATGCGCATTTGGAGCGGATGGCCAAGCGGTTGGACGAAGCAAAGGCTGCCAAGGCCGATTTGAATCTTGCCCCGCGCGATCCTTTCGCGCTGCGGTATGTGGCTTTACTTGCCTTTGCCGTGGCGTTGATCTTTGGATCGGTGTTCCGCGTTGCGACTGTGACCGAGATCGCTTCGGGTGGCGGTCAGGCGCTTGCAACGGGGCCTGCTTGGGAAGGTTGGGTGGAACCGCCTTTGTATACAGGGCAGCCCAGCCTTTATCTCAACGATATTGATCAAGCGTCCTTTGAAGTGCCTGCGGGCAGTCAGGTGACGGTGCGATTTTACGGCGAACTTGGCGCCTTAGCACTGCACGAGACGGTGTCTGAGCGCACTGAGGCGATCCCACCGGCCAGCGACCCTGTGCAATCCTTTGATGTGATGACCGATGGGGTGATTCGTATTGAGGGTGCGGGTGGGCGCGAATGGCAGATTGATGCAATTGAAGATATGCCGCCCACTGTCGAATTTGACGGAACGATCGCGCGCGGTGAAGGCGGCACAATGGAAGCGCCGTTTATCGCGGCTGATGATCACGGTGTGACATCGGGGCGGCTCGAGATATCACTGGATCTGACCCAGATCGAGCGGCGCTTTGGTCTAACAATTGATCCTGAAGAACGTGAAACGATTGTGCTTGATCTGCCTATGACGATTTCCGGGGATCGCACGGATTTTGCCGAAACGGCGATTGACGATTTTTCTGAGCATCCTTGGGCAAACCTGGCAGTGTCTGCAGAGTTGTTTGCTTTTGATGCCGCTGGGCAAGAGGGGCTTTCCGCGCCGCAATTTGCCACGCTTCCCGGGCGTCGGTTTTTTGACCCGTTGGCCAAGGCAATCATTGAACAGCGCCGTGATCTTTTGTGGAACCGCGCGAACGGGCCGCGTGTGGCGCAGGTTTTGCGTGCTGTGTCTTACACACCGGATGATATTTTCCGCTCTGAAGGGGTGTATCTGAAGCTACGCTATGCGTTGCGTCAGCTTGAGGCACAGTTCGAGGCCGGGCTGAGCGATGAGATTGTGACCGAGACTGCTGAAGTGCTTTGGGACATTGCGCTTGAGATTGAAATTGGCGATTTGGCCGATGCACAAGAGCGCCTGCGCCGGGCGCAAGATCGTCTATCTGAGGCGATTGAAAATGGTGCGACCGATGATGAAATTGCTGAGCTGATGCAGGAGCTGCGCGAAGCGATGCAGGATTATATGCAGCAGCTTGCCGAACAGAACCAAGGCCAGGAGCAGCAACAGGCTCAGGGCGAGATGCAGGAGATGTCTCAGCAAGATTTGCAAGACATGCTGGATCGGCTGCAAGAGCTGATGGAGCAGGGCCGCATGGCCGAAGCGCAGCAGTTGATGGAGCAGCTGCGCCAGATGATGGAGAATATGCAGGTCACCCAAGGTCAGCAGGGGCAGGGCCAGCAAAGCGAAGGCGAGCAAGCCATGGAAGGGCTGGCGGAGACGTTGCGCGAACAGCAAGGTCTGTCCGATGAGGCATTCCGTGATTTGCAAGAACAATTTGCACCAGAAGGACAGGAAGGCCAGTCGCAGAACAACACGGGCCGCAGTGGATCGCAGGGCAGCGGGCAACAGCACAGCCCCGGCGGTAGTGGTGAGCCACAGCAGGGCGACCCCCAGCAAGGTGGTGGGCAGCAAAGCCAAGGCCAGCAGCAACAGCAAGGTGGTAGCGAGCCGGGGCAAGGGCAAGAGGGTGCTTTGGCCGATCGTCAGCAAGCATTGCGACAGGAATTAAACCGTCAGATGCAGAACATGCCCGGCGCTGGAACGCCGGAGGGGGATGCATCGCGCGACGCTTTAGGGCGTGCAGGCGAGGCGATGGATGATGCCGAAGAGGCATTGCGCGAGGATGACTTTGCCGGGGCCTTGGATAGCCAGTCGCAAGCGATGGAAGCTTTGCGCGAAGGAATGCGCGACTTGGCCGATCAGATGGCGCAACAGCAAGGTCAGCAAGGTCAGCAGGAAGGCGAGCAGCAAGGGCAGAACCAAAGCGGTGGTGGCACACGCGATCCTTTGGGACGTGATCTGGGCGAGAATGGCCGGATCGGGACGGACGAAAACCTATTGCAAGGCGAAGATGTGTATCGGCGGGCGCGCGAGTTGCTTGATGAGATCCGCAAGCGCTCTGGCGAGCAGGAACGGCCCACTGAAGAGCTGGATTACTTGCGACGGTTGCTGGATCGGTTCTGATTGCAAACGAGGGGCTCTGCCCCTCGTGCTCCCCGGGATATTTTGGCCAAGAAGAAGTACGTCTCCAGACGGTGTGCTCGGCCTATGCCAAAAGGCCGTCGATCCAATCGCGCAATTGATTTGCCAGATCGACAAAGCGAAGCAGTGCTGGTTCCGCACCTGGAACTGCGCCTGCGATGTTGGGGGCGAAGATGTAGGCAAATATCGCGGCAACACAGAGCAGAACGGTTAATCCAAAGCCAAGGCGGAATCCACTGCGTCCGCTGGCTTGGGTGGCTTCGGCGTTATCGTTCTGGTTCAGTGTTGAGTTGATTTCATCGATGTCGGGCAACAGGTCGCGCTGGGGGGCCTGATAGTCGTCGTCCGACGTTGGTTGCGTGTCTTCAAAGGTGTTTTCCGCACCCGAAGAGCGCGCCATGCGCGCGCGCAAGGCCCGGGAAGGCGTTTTTCGATTGGTGAGCCCTTCAAGACCAAGCTCTGTTTGTGACTCAAGCGCTTCTGATGGGGGGGCGGCGCGACGTGACAGTTCGCGTTGTGCTTCTTCGCGCAACAGATCGACGTCGGCTGCGTCCGATGGTCGACGCGCTTTGAGCGTTGTGGGCGCGATGGCAGACAGATCAATGTCCGCAGGTTCATCGTCTTCAAAGGCGTCGGTTGACTCCGAAGGCTTATCAACATGCCCGTCAGAGTCATCATCCGCCGCCGGGGATTCAATAACGGCATCCGGCTTGCTTGTCGGCACAAATTCGGATGCTGCTGCCTCGAACGGGTCTTCAACGTCTTTGAAAGGTTCGCTTTTTCCTGGCGCGTCCGCGCTTACATCGTCGGTCGCTGCCGCTATCGCTTTGGATGCGGTGCTTTGCTCTTGAGGTTCAAAAGCATCGCCGTCCTCTTCTTCAGGCGCTGGATCGTCGTAGATTTCGGGTTCCGGCTCGGGTGCATCTTCCGGCATGTTTGATGCACCGTCGGCCTGTGCGGGCGGAGGCAATTCAAACCATGTATGGCCACAGTTCGAACACTGTACATCGCGTCCCTCGTCGGGGATCAGCGTGACGTCAATCTCGTACTGAGCGCTGCAATTCGGACAAATCAGCCGCATCTCGATCTTCCCTCAAGCCCTTTGAACACGCCCTTAGTGGCTTTTCATGTGTTCCTGCCGTTTTGGTTTATTAACACCAAGGATCGCGGCGGGAAAGCCTTGGCAAGTTGATCCTTTCGCCACAGTGAGGCAAAAGCAATTCACGAGGGGTAGGAGCACGCAGTGATCGAGCTGGAAAACGTCGCCATGGCTTACGGGGGACGCACGCTTTTTAGCGGCGTTTCACTGGAGTTGGCGCAAGGAAGCTTTCATTTTCTGACCGGACCCTCGGGTGCTGGCAAGACAACTTTGATCCGATTGTGCTCGCTTGAGATGCCGCCAAGTGAGGGGCGGGTGCGGCTTTTGGGTCACGAAACGGCTGAATTGGATCGCGATGGGGTGTCAGATATGCGCCAGCGCATCGGAGTTGTGCACCAAGACAGCCAGTTTATTGACCATCTGAGTTTGGCCGAAAATATCGCATTGCCTGTGACTGTCGCCAAAGGCGGGCGGCCTTTGATCGATGAAGAGGTGGATCAGTTGTTGGGATGGGTCGGACTGAAAGAACAAGTGGGCAGTATGCCGGCGCATTTGTCCGGGGGGGAGCGTCAGCGCGCAGCTTTGGCGCGGGCTGTTGTGCGCTCGCCAGACGTGGTGCTGGCTGATGAGCCGACCGGCAATGTAGATTGGGAGATGTCGCTGCGTATTCTGGATTTGCTGGTTGAGCTGAACTTGTCGGGCAAGACAATCCTATGCGCGACCCATGATCTGACGTTGATCCGCAAAGCCAAGACGCGGGTGAATGCGCGTGTTTTGCGGCTGCGTGGTGGATCGATTGAATTGGCGGGGGCCGAACTTTGAAGCTTTTGGAAGCGCTTTTAGGGCTGTTGCGCGGTGATGCATCGTCTGACCGGGTGGTGCCCCCCACAGGTTTCACAGCCCTGCTGACCAGCGTGAGCGCAGGTGCGATGGCATTTCTGGCGGTTTTCGCGATTGCATTGTCGCTGGCGGCGGGCGCACTGGCCGCGCGATGGGAAGCGGAATTGACGGGCACTGCGACTGTGAGGATTTCAGCGCCTTCAGAACAGGTCGAGGCGCAAACACAAGCGGTTTTGACTGCACTATCACAGACACCCGGGATTGCGGGAACGCGCCAGCTTGATGAAAGCGAGCAGCAAGCGCTTTTGGCCCCTTGGTTTGGCACCGATTTGCCGCTGGATCGTTTGCGTCTGCCGGTTCTCATCGAGGTGCAAGAGACGCCTGACGGTCCTGACGTTGCAGGGCTAACGCAGCGATTGGCGGCCGAAGCGCCTGGTGCGGTTTATGACAATCACAATCGCTGGCGTCTTCCGCTGATCGATGCAGCGGCCAAGTTACGGCAGTTGGGCTTGCTGGCTTTGCTGCTGATTGCTGGTGTAACTGGTGTGATTGTAGCACTTGCAGCGTCGGCAGCTTTGTCAGCCAACGGGCAGATCATTGATGTGTTGCGCCTTGTTGGCGCGCGCGACAATTGGATCAGCCGGGCCTTTGTGCGCCGCTATACGCTTCGCGCCTTGGGCGGCGCAGCTGTTGGCACGGTTTTGGGTATGATCATCGTGGCCTTGCTGCCAAGCGGTGTTGAAACTGGCGTGCTAAGTGGGCTTGGCTTTGACGGGGCAGAGTGGCTTTGGCCGCTGACTGTGCCTGTGATTGGCGGCGCCATTGCATGGGCGGCAACCCGTGCGGCGGCAACACGGCGATTGAAAGAGAGCGTATGATGCAGGCTATTCAGTGGATCAGATCGCTGATCTTCAACATCGCGGTCTATGCGATGATGTTTTTCTACGCGATTGTTTACTTCCCTTACGCGCTTCTTAGTAAAAACGGCGCACTTGCTGCCTGTCATGCGTGGTGTCGTTTCGTGCGCTGGGCGGCGCGGGTGATTGTGGGTATGAAAACCGAGGTGCGTGGCACACCCCCGACAGGCCAGGTGTTGCTTGGGGCCAAGCATCAGTCGTTTCTGGATATTGTTTTGATCTTTGGCGCGGTGCCGCGCGCGACATTCATTATGAAACGCGAGTTGATGTATATACCTGTGATTGGGCAGTATTTCTTGCGCACCGGTGCGATCCCTGTGAACCGAGGCAAACGGGGGGCTGCGATTTCTAAGATGCTGGAAGATGTCAAAAAGGGGCAGGCAGAGCCGGGGCAGTTATTGATCTATCCCCAGGGCACGCGCGTGGCTCCGGGGGTTAAGAAACCGTACAAATCTGGGGCAGGCGCGCTTTATGAGCAGCTTGGCCAAGCTTGCGTGCCGGTTGCGACGAACGTTGGGTATTTCTGGCCGAAACGCGGGGTTATGCGCCTGCCGGGGACAGCGGTGATCGAGTTTCTTGATCCGATTGAGCCGGGGTTGCCTAAGGCCGAGTTCATGGCAAAGCTGGAAGAGGTCGTGGAAACGGCGTCTGATGCGTTGCTGGAAGAAGCGCGCCGCTGATTTAAACGTTATTGGACGTTTGCAAGCTCTGCGTTGCAAGATGGGCTATGAAAATTTTTTATGCCCTAATCGCCGTTCTTGCCACGCCTGCTTTTGCAGACGGACATCGCAGCAGCGACCTTATTCTTGACCAAGCCGGGATGAGCACGCTTTTAAGCGGAAAAATCGTGACCTTCTTTGATGGCTCTAAATCCACTTATGCTGCTGACGGCACCTATGGTTACACTTACACCGATGACGGACCGATCTGGCGTGGGGATTACACGTTGGAAGATAACAGCCGCGTTTGCGTTGTGTTCGAGAACGGAGAGCAGCGCTGTGACATGTTCGTCATTGATGGCGAACGCGCCATTCTGATCACGCGCGATGGGACACGGTTTCCAGTTCGGAACCTAACTGTTTACCAGCAATAATCCGCCTGCGCCTTGATGGAGTCCACCTGCTGCCTTATTTTTGTCAAAGTTCCCCATGGGTGGGGGATTTTGTTGAAAAGTATTTGGGTAAGGGGATACTGTTATGGGCGATTTCGCAGCGGCAATGCTTGTTCTTTTTGCGTTGGCAGCGGTTGGTAATTTTGCAAGTGGTCAACCCGCAATGAGCAGTTCATGCGCCGGGAACTACGTTCAGATTTGCTGGTAAATTTTAAAGGTTATTCAGTAGTTTAGTGGTCGGCCATGCATCTGCCGGTAGACCAAGACGTGCTTGTTCCCTTTGCACCGCATTGCGGGTCTTTGCCCCCAAAATTCCATCAATTCCGCCTACATCGTATCCGCGTTCGCTAAGCTTGGTCTGCAACGATTTCATCTGAGCCTCGCCTAAGGCGGACGTTGGGTTCCCGGCGTCGAACACACTGGCCCCTTGAATCCTTGTTGCGAAATACGCGGCAGTCGTGACGTAAATGAACGATTGGTTCCATTCAAAGAACACTTCAAAATTCGGGTAGGCTAGGAAGGCAGGTCCGTTACGCCCCTGAGGCAGAAGGATCGATGCAGGCAGAGTGGCGCTTTCCAGTGTGCCAGAACGCGGACTAACACCCATATTCACCCATTCATTGGCGGTACGTTTGGTTTCAAGCCCGGTCTGCGCCCAGTCAAAATCTGACGGCATGTTCACCTCTTGTAACCAAGGTTCGCCTTTGCGCCACCCAAGACTTGCCAGCAGACTGCCACCTGACATGAGCGCATCGGGAGGTGAAGTTTTCAGACTGACCTTGCCGTCGCCATCACCGTCGGTGCCATTGCGGATGATATCTTCGGGTAGCATCTGAACCATGCCAATTTCGCCTGCCCAAGCCCCCGTAGTGCGACGCGGATCAAGATCGCCGCGCTCAAACAATTCAATGGCGGCAAAAACCTGTGGTCGGAACAGCTCGGGACGGCGGCAGTCATGCGCCAAAGTTACGAGGGCGTTCACGGTGTTAAAATTCCCCTGCACCGCGCCAAAGTCAGTCTCAAACGCCCAGAACGCCAAGAGAACGCCCCTAGAAACGCCATATTCTTGTTCGACCCGGTCAAAAACACTGTCCCATTTTTGACCATTTCGCTTGGCCGCCTGCAGACGATTGTTGCTGATCAAGCGGCGCGAGAAATCCACAAAGGGCATTTGGAAGATACCTTGCGCACGGTCGGCGCGGATCACCTTTGCATCGGCGCGCACGCCAGAGAAAAATGTGTTCACGGCATCTTGAGAATGACCCTTTGAGATGGCCTCTGATTTCAAGTCGTTGACAAAGTTTCCAAAACTCCCCCCGCACGCCAGTGACGCCGTAGAGGAAAGAACCGTTAAAAACAGAGCTGTGGTAAGGGATTTCATTGTTTTGGAACCTTTTGACGTGAGCGCGCACACTAGCAGGCGGATTGGACCGGGCAATAGGTTCTGGCAGAGTTTCGCCGACGCCATCCTATACATTTATGCGCGTTAACGGGTTGTTAATACTTTGGACAGCTTAGTGATGCTGCGGGGGCGTGGAATTTAATGGCGGTGAAAGCCAGAGGGTCTAATAGTGATACTTATCGTAGCAACCAATCCGGATTTATCGCGGATCTGGGGGCGTCATTTGGAACGCCAGGGCCAGGACGTGACGATTCTTAACAGCCAAGACGAAGCGGTCGATTATCTTTATGATCATTCCGCTGAAGTGATTGTGCTTGATCTTATGCTTGAACAGGGTAGCGCGATAGCGATCGCTGATTTTGCCAGCTATCGCCGTCCTGACGCGCGGATCGTTTTTGTGACGAACAATACGTTTTTCTCAGATGGGTCGCTGTTTACGCATATTCCCAACACTGCCGCCATCCTTCAAGAGCAGACGCCGCCGACTGATCTAGCGGCGATCGTGGCCTATCACGGGCGTGCTTCCTGAGCTTTGATAGCCTTCGCGATGCGCGCAATGCCTTCAGCGATACGTGTTTCGGGGATCGAGCTGTAGGCAAGACGATAGAATTCTTGCGACGGGTTGGTCTGAGGGAAAAACGCTGCTCCAGGTTCTATCAAAACACCCTCATCAACCAAGGCTTTGGCTAGTTTTTTAGTATCGACACCTTTGGGCGCGCGCATCCAGAAGCTTGACCCGCCACTGCCTCCCCCAGCGATTGTCAGATCATTGTCCTTGATCGCCTCTGCCATCACTTGACGGCGCGCTGCAAAGGCGCGTGCGGTGCGCTTGATCAGGGCATCGTAGTGCCCAAGCGACATGAAGTAGGCTGCGGTGCGTTGAACGTGTCCCGGCGGATGCCGTAAAACGGTTGCGCGCAAGGCGCGCGCCTCGCGAATGAAAGGGGCCGATCCCACCAGATAGCCAAGGCGTAATCCGGGAAAGAGCGATTTGGAGAACGATCCGATATGCACCACGCGCCCCTCCTGATCGAGTGACTTGAGCGCAGGCGATGGCGGGTGCAGGAACGACATTTCAAACTCGTAATCATCTTCGACCACAATGAAGTTCTCTTTTGCCGCGCGTTCCAAAAGCTGCGTGCGACGGGCAAGCGGCATGGTCACTGTCGTTGGGCAGTGGTGACTTGGCGTGGCAAAAACGACGTCCGCACCACTTGGAATTTGCGAGGGTATCAAACCTTCGTCGTCCACTTGTACGGTATCAACGTCACACCCTGTTCGCGCCAGAATATCTGTTAGGCCGGGATAACTTGGACTTTCGATCACTGCCTTACGGCCTGTCGTCAAAAGCACTTGCGCTGCGAGCCACAGCGCGTTTTGCGCTCCCAATGTAACAAGGATTTCATCGGGAGAGGCAAGAATTCCGCGCCTTGGCAGCGAATGGCGGGCAATGAACTCAACCAGTCTTGGGTCGTCTCGTTCATTGTAATCTGCCGTCATCGCCGCAAAGTCGCGTTGCCCCAATGCCTGCAACGCACACAACCGCCAGTTTGCGTGGTCAAACAATTTTGGATCGGCTTGTCCGTAAATGAAAGGGTAGCGGAAGGATTGCCAGTCTTCAGGCTTTTCAAGCTGGGTCGATCGGGGGAAACGGCGATCAAAAACCTGATCCCAATCCACCGAGTCGACTTTTTTCTTGGTGTGACGCGCCATACGTGGGCGTGGTGCGGTGTCAGACACGTAAAAGCCCGAGCGCCCTTTGGCAGAGACATAGTCGTCCGCCTGCAATTCTGTATAGGCCAATGTGACGGTAATTCGGCTTACGCCAAGGTGATGGGCTAAGCCGCGTGTCGACGGAAGTTTCTCTCCGGTTCGAAAGCGCCCCGACAAGATGCCCTCAGCAACCATCGATTGGATTTGCTGCTGCAGAGTCCCTGCGAAACTAGGGTCGAGAAAAAAGGTGTTTTCCGAGATCGCCATATAACTGGACTTATCCGGGATGCAGGGATCAGGCCAGTTTTTGAGGCAAAAAATGAAAAACGGCCCAAAATGAGACCGTTTCCAAGGTTATTCGCCCGCAATTCGCTTGTCTGGATTGAATTTGGTGTCGCTATCAATGGTGAACTGCCCGCGATCAAGCTTTTGGAATTTGCCCTGACGCAGCAGTTGACCAAACGAGCGTAGACCGTCTTCGCGCGACAAAGAAAGGGCCGGATCAACCATTGCCACACGTTTCATAATCTCGGGGCGCGAGAAGGATTCCTGCCCTTTGGAAAAAATCGTATAAGCCGCCGCGGCCTCTAACAGTTCCTCAAGCCCCTTAGCGTCGTTCACTTCGACAAACTTTGCAAAGCCCTCGCTGCTTGCGGCCTGAGATTCTTCTGGTGCGTCGTCTTCAACGTACTCTGGTGAAGCATCGCTGTTGGAGACACGTTGTGATGAAACAAGCATCAGTGGCGGGCCAGATGGCTTTCTGGCAGTTTTCTGTTCTGGCAAAGGTTTGGTTTTGCCAACAGCATCAGAGAGATCGTTGCGGTAGGCCGATTTTTCGACCTCGTCCTGAACTTCTGGTGAAATAAGTCTGGTCACAGCGCGATCTGCCTTGGTTGCAGCCACTGCTGCGCGCATTTGCGAAATGACCTGTCTTCGGCGCACGACGCCGTCTTCATTCAGCTTGCTGTCGGTTTCTTCAAGAAGGCGGCCAACGTCCGCATCTGTTTTGCCGTCTCCGAGCGGATTTGCTTCGCTTGGCTTGGGATCTTCGACAGTTTCACCGATTTTCTCAGAGACATTTTCCAGGAATTGTGACACCGTTCGCCCGGAACTGTCGTTTCCAAGGTCGTTTTCTTCAAGCTCGACGCCGTCAATAGCCTCGTCTGATGCCTCTAAATCATCAGCTTCGGTCTCATCGTCGGAGTCCGGCGCCGCTTCCATTTCTGGCACCGGCTCTGCTTTTGGCAAGGGTCGGTCTTCCGCCTTAACTTCGAACGGCTGAATGTCGTGGTCATCTTCTTCAAAATCAGATGCAGCCTCGTCATCGGCCAGATCGCTCTGAATTTGACGGATAGTTTCGGACATGGCGCGGTCGCGCTTTGCCTCTGATACGGCTGCCTCGACAGAATTTGCCGCGTCGCTCATTTCGCCTGGACGGCGCGAAACCACAGCGCGGATGCGGCGGAGTTTTTCTGCGACAGTTTCCGCTGGGCCGTCTGTAATCAGTGCGGCATCGGGGTCAACGGCCAGAATATCTTCTGGCTCGTCCGCCATGAGGAAATCGTCATCAAAGGTCAAAGGGCCGGATTCGTTGTCAGGAACAGTTTTTGGTTCTGCCTTTGGAGCAGCAGACGCCTGCGCGACCTCGGCTGCTGGGGGATTTTCAGCGGCAGCCGGAGTGGTCTCTTCTGGTTTGGTAACCTGCGTTAAAGCGACGCCTGTCGCACTTGTGCGGGCTTCGACCTGACGGTTCACATCGCGCTGGGCGATGTTTTGCAGCATTTCAACGTCTGGAGTGGGAGGCTCTGCGCCAAAATAACGGTCGTCCGCTGCCAGATCGCGAAAATACTCCGCAAGCTCGCGCATAGTGCCCAAAGGATCGTCAAATCCTTCAAGGGTACAACTGAACGTGCCATAGGACACGGTGAGTATTTTAGTCGATCCGTTCATAACTCGGCACTTTCTCCCCAGCATCGTCAACAATGTGTTTACCACTGCGACAGACGAAAATAGGAACAGGTATGAGGAAATCGCAAGAATTTTTCGGGTCAGAAATAAGGCGTTTCATACGAGGTACAGGGACAGTGTTCGTTGGAAAGTAAGAATGTTCGCTCGGAGCAAGGTATCACACTGGTTGGCGGAGGTGCACCTTCTGCCAAAAATATTGCAGAAGCCTTAAGCTTTGCGCCCACATTGGTGGCGGCCGACGGGGGCGCAAATTATTGTGCTGACCTGGGGTTGGAGCCAAGCGCAATCATTGGTGATTTTGACTCATTGGATGCAGATGTGCGGACGGGTTTTGCCGCCTCTCAAATGATCGAGGTTTCTGATTGGCAAGAACAGGACACGACGGATTTTCAAAAGTGCCTTGAACGTCTGTTTGCGCCGTTTGTTTTAGCCGTTGGCTTTAGCGATGCGCGATTGGATCATACACTGGCCAACCTTGCTGCATTGGCGCAAAGACAGGGGCCGCCGACCATTCTGATCGGCACACATGATGTGGTCTTCGCTTCCCCCGCAGAGATCGATTTGGATGTCTCCATCGGCACCCGTTTGTCGCTGTTTCCGATGGAGCCAATGCAGGGGCGTTCGGGTGGTTTGGAGTGGCCAATCGATGGGCTGACGTTGGCTCCTTTGGGGCGATTGGGAACCTCAAATAGAACAACAGGGCCAGTGCGTCTGACGTTTAAAAAGCCAGGGTGTCTTGTGCTTACACCGCGCGCTACTCTGCAAGCGGTGATGCAGGCTTTGGTCGACTAAGCCGTTGTTCGCGCACGATAATGTAAAGTCCTGCAGCAATAGTCACCATGATGCCTGCAAGAGCCAGCCCATTGGGGAATTCGGCAAAAATCAGCCAGCCAACAGCTGCCGCCATGGGGATTTCAAGATATTGCATGGGCGCAAGGGTAGCGGAGGGCGCAAACCGAAGCGCCCAGGTCATCATCAGATGTGCCAAGGTTCCAAGCAGGCCCATCAACAAAAGTAGCCCCCAGGTGCTTCCGATAGGCGTAGTTATTGCAAATCCTGGCGTGCCAAATGGTGTGAGTAGCGCAAAGAGCGGGATCAGAAGGGCACATGCGATTGCGCCCGAAACGACCTGAAGGGCCATCGGATCGGTTTCTTTTGCCAGCGTTCGCGTGACCAGCATGAAGAAGGCAAAATCGACAGCCACCACGAGGGGTAAAAGGGCGGGCCAGCCGACCTCCATCAGGTTGGGTTGTATAACCATGAGCGTGCCAATGAACCCGACGGCGCAGGCGATGATCCTCCGCGCGCCAACCTCTTCGCCCAAGATGAAGTGGCCAAGGATCAGCATCAGGAATGGCATGACAAATGCAATCGCCACAGCGTCGGCCAACGGCAGATAGCGAAGCGAGAGAAACATGAAGCCGATGCCGATGATGTGGAGCAGTGCGCGAATGCCGCTGAGCAGGGTGAGGCGGCGGCTCATTCTGAGCGAAATTCCTGACAAACGGACAATCGGATAGAGGAGGATCACCTGCACGGCCATGCGAATCGCTACGAGTTGCGCGACATCGATGCGATCACCGAGCAGTTTTGCCAACGCATCGCCGAAGGGGACGGTGATGCAAAAGGCGAGCATGAGGGCGATGCCTATGATTGGTTTGTCCTGGGGCATGACGCGACCTAATCAGAGATGCGGTGGCTTGGCGATGGGGTTTGCGCCGCCTCTTGGCGTCGCCTAACTAGGGGCTCTGCCCCCAAGACCCCCGAAATATTTAAAACAAGAAGAAAGCGAACCAGCTTGATGGCGCGTGGGGGATGAGGTTTAACAACTAGGCAAACAATTT
Source organism: Paracoccaceae bacterium (assembly GCA_039942715.1). Classification (GTDB taxonomy): domain Bacteria; phylum Pseudomonadota; class Alphaproteobacteria; order Rhodobacterales; family Rhodobacteraceae; genus JABDJX01. The sequence continues at coordinate 72,082 of JBDVBY010000004.1, read as the reverse complement.
CCCAGAACCCTCATGTCTCAAAGCACCGGCCGCGTTGTTGCGGTCCTTGGCCCCACAAATACCGGTAAGACGCATTACGCAATTGAGCGTATGCTTGGCCATCGCACGGGCATTATTGGGCTGCCTCTCAGGCTTTTGGCGCGCGAGGTGTATGATCGGATTGTGGCTGTTCGCGGGCCCTCTGTTGTGGCGCTTGTGACTGGCGAAGAGCGGATCGTGCCAGAGCGGACGCAGTACTGGGTCTGCACCACCGAGGCGATGCCTGAAGGGATGGGCGCGGATTTTGTAGCAATAGATGAGATCCAGTTGGCAGCGGATCCTGAGCGGGGGCATGTGTTTACCGACAGGCTTTTGCGAGCGCGGGGCACGCATGAGACGCTCTTTATGGGCGCTGACACGATGCGGCGCGCAATTGCAGCTTTGGTCCCGGGTGTACAGTTTGATCGCCGCGAGCGCTTTAGCACGCTGAGTTACGCTGGCTCGAAGAAGATTTCGCGCATGCCAGCGCGCGCCGCGATTGTTGGGTTTTCTGTGGATCAGGTTTACGCAATTGCCGAGCTTCTGCGCCGTCAAAAAGGCGGGGCTGCCGTTGTTATGGGCGCGCTTAGCCCGCGTACGCGCAATGCGCAGGTCGATATGTATCAGAACGGCGAGGTAGATTATCTGGTTGCAACGGATGCGATTGGTATGGGGCTCAACCTCGATATCACTCATGTCGCGTTTTCGGGTCTGCGTAAGTTTGACGGGCGACGGATGCGGATGCTTGCGCCCAATGAGCTTGCGCAAATTGCCGGGCGTGCGGGGCGGTTTCAAACGGATGGGACGTTTGGTGTGACCGGCGAAGCGCCGCCTTTGGACGATCAGGTCGTTGAGGCAATTTGTTCGCATTCCTTTACGCCGCTGAAAAAGCTGTTGTGGCGTAATGCGCGGCTTGAATTTGGCACTGTGGATCGCTTGATCTCCTCGCTTGAGACTGCTCCGGACGATGAATGGCTGATCCGTGCACGCGAAGCAGATGATCTTGGCGCTTTGAAATCATTGGGTCAGGATGCTCAGATTGCAGCGCGTGCAAGCGATGGCCAGTCGGTTAGGTTGCTTTGGGATGTCTGTCGTGTACCGGATTTTCGTGGCATCAGTCATCAAGAGCATGCGTCACTTTTGAGTAGCATCTTCAACTACTTGCATGAAAGTGGGCAAGTGCCGAATGACTACATGGCGCGCCAGATTTCCCGGCTTGATAAGACTGAGGGCGATATTGATGCGCTTTCTAAACGATTGGCGTATATCCGCACATGGACCTATGTCGCGCAACGAACGGGTTGGGTTGCGGACGAAAAGCATTGGCGCAGCGAAGCGCGCGCTGTAGAAGACCGCCTGTCAGATGCTTTGCACGAGGCGCTGACCCAAAGATTTGTCGACCGGCGGACAAGTGTTCTGCTTCGGCGGTTGAAACAGAAGGAGGCTCTTGTGGCCGAAGTAAACGACAAAGGCGAAGTGACCGTCGAAGAGCAATTCGTTGGACGGCTGGAAGGCTTCCGGTTTCATCAGGATGCAAGCGCGACGGGAGATGAAGCCAAGACGCTGAAAGCTGCGGCTGTGGCGGCATTGGCACCAGAGTTTCATTTGCGTGCGGATCGGTTTTACAACGCTCCCGATGGTGAAATGGATTTCACCGAGCAGGGCGGTCTGATGTGGGGTGAGCATGCCGTGGGCAAGCTTGTGGCCGGAGATGATCCGCTGAAGCCTCAGATCAAAGCTTTTGTCGATGAAGAAGCAGGCGCGGATGTGGGCGAGAAAGTGCAGCGGCGGTTGCAACACTTTATTGACCGCAAGATCGCAGCTTTGTTCGAACCGCTTTTGAACATTCAGCGCGACGAGACTCTGACGGGATCTGCGCGCGGCTTCGGGTTCCGCATGGTTGAGGCGATGGGCGTCATCGACCGCCGTGACGTGATGGCAGAAGTCAAAGAGCTTGATCAGGATGCGCGCGGGATGCTGCGCAAGCATGGCATTCGCTTTGGTCAGTTCACGATTTTTATGCCGCTTTTGCTGAAGCCTGCACCGACGCGGCTGCGGCTGGTGCTGTGGTCGCTGGCGAAAGGGTTTGACGAGTTTCCCGAAAGCCCTCCGCCCGGCTTGGTGACGATCCCGGCTGTGAGCGGCATCGCACATAGCAACTATCTGATGTCAGGGTATAAATCGGCGGGCGATCGTGCGATCCGCATTGATATGCTTGAGCGGCTTGCTGATATGCTGCGCGCACAAGACACGCGCGGCGGTTTTGAAGCGACGCCTGATATGCTGTCGATCACCGGTATGACGCTTGAGCAGTTTGCTAACCTAATGGAGGGTCTTGGGTACAAGGCCGAGCGCGGCGAGCGTGAAAAGGTGCGCGAAGCCAAGCCTGTTGAAGAGGCTGCAGCTGACAAGGCTTCGGATGCTGAAACTCCCAAGGATGCGCCTGATGATGCTGCAGCGCCTGAGACGACGGCTGATGAGAAACCAAGTGATGCGCCGTTTGCCAGTGCTGAGTCGCCGGTTGAGCCTGAAGGCCCTGAGGTTGAGGTGTTTTACACCTTTGCTTGGGCGGGAAACCGTCCTCGACAGAACCAGAATCAAGGGCGTCCGCAAGGCAAAGGCAAGCCAAAAGGCAAAGGCAAACCGCGTCGCGATGGTGGCGGAGGGGGCAACAAAGCGCGTTCGTTTGAATCGCGGCCGCCTAAGAAGGATAAGATTGATCCTGATAACCCGTTTGCCCAAGCGCTTGCCGGGTTTAAGGACAAGAACTCCTGATCGAGTCTCCACAGACGCAACGCCTTGACCAATGGCTATGGCATGCGCGGTTTTTCAAATCCCGCAGTATGGCGACAAAGCTGGTCGGGCAGGGCAGCGTTCGCGTCGATGGCACCAAGGTGTCAAAGCCTGCCCACGCATTGCGCGCAGGGGTTACACTGACGTTCCCTCAGGCCAAGCGTATTCGGATAATTCAAGTTGATGCTTTGGCGACCCGCCGTGGTCCGGCACCCGAAGCGCAAACGCTTTACACCGATTTAACGCCTCCTGAGGAAAAGAAGGAAAAGAGTCCGCAAAACCCCAAATTCGAGGGAAAAGGGCGGCCTACCAAGAAAGATCGTCGCAATGCGCGTCTTTCAGGCCTGCGACCGCTTGAATGAGCCGGGTCTTGCGGTTACCTCTTGCGCGCTGAGCAAAGAGTAAAGACGCCCATGACTTATATCGTCAACGACAGTTGTATCGCCTGCAAATACACCGACTGTGTAGAGGTTTGCCCTGTGGATTGCTTCTACGAGGGGGAAAACATGCTGGTGATCCACCCGGACGAATGTATCGATTGCGGTGTGTGCGAACCCGAATGTCCGGCAGATGCTATTCGCCCGGATACAGAGCCTGACATGGAAAAGTGGGTGGAGTTCAATCGGAAGTACTCTGAGAAGTGGCCTGTGATCATCACCAAGAAAGACCCGCTTCCGACGGCTGATGAGATGGACGGAAAAGAAGGCAAGATGGAGCTGTTTTCCGAAAACGCGGGCGAGGGCGGCTGATTTTAACGTCTGAAATTTGCGTGCTTACGTAGGGTTAGACACGGTTGATTCGCGTTTAAAAAAACGCCTTACGCGGGAATGCGGCAGCGGTGCCTTGGATATGCCGCAGAAATGTGCTATATTTCCGCTACATAAGATGCATCTAAAGATCACTTATTTGGGTGTGTCGAAGACAGGGATAAACGACGGGAGGGCTTTGGGCACTCCTGAGCGTGTGTTTTTGTCGATTGATATGTGCTGCGAAGGAAAAGAGCGCTTTATGAGCAAACCTAAGAAGATGGAATTTCGACCAAACGATTTTGTGGTCTACCCAGCACATGGTGTGGGAAAAATCGTTTCGATCGAGGAACAGGAAATTGCTGGCCTGACGTTAGAGCTTTTTGTGATTTCTTTTGAGAAAGACAAAATGACCCTGCGCGTGCCAACGAACAAAGCCGCTGATGTCGGCATGCGGACGCTGTCTTCGCCTGATACTGTTTCGCGCGCGATGACGACGCTCAAGGGCAAAGCCCGCGTGAAAAAGGCCATGTGGTCACGCCGTGCGCAGGAATACGAGCAAAAGATCAACTCGGGTGATTTGATTGCGATTGCTGAAGTGGTGCGTGACTTGCACCGCGCGGATGATCAGCGCGAGCAGAGCTATTCTGAACGTCAGCTGTATGAGGCCGCTTTAGAGCGTTTGACACGCGAGATTGCAGCCGTCAGCGGTGGTGATGAGATCGATGCGCAAAAAGAAGTCGGTGATGTGCTGACCAGCCGCGCTGCGGCTGCTTAAAAGCAGGTTTTAGCGGAATTTTAGAAAGGCTCGCTGGACCAGCGGGCCTTTTTCGTTGCTTGCAGGAAAACAAGCGTCTCATATGCTACGACGAATTGAGCAAGGCGTTAGCCTAAACTTTCAATACGATCTTGCCTATGTGATCCGCCTCTAACGCTTCGTGCGCTTTTGAAGCATCGGCCAGCGCAAATTCTCTATCCATCACGGGCGCGATTTTTCCGGCTTCTATCAAAGGCCAAACCCGTGCTTGCAACGCTTGCGCAATCTCTGCTTTGGCCGCATCCGACTGTGGACGCAATGTCGAGCCTGTGATGTGCAGACGCCGTGTCATCACTTCAACAAAATTCACCTCGGCCTTTGGCCCCCCCAGAAATGCGATGAAAACCAATCGCCCGTCATTCTTTAGCGCCTTGATATCACGTTGGATATACGCGCCACCGACCATATCCAAAATCAAATCAGCACGGCCGACCCCCCGCATCACGTCGACAAAGTCCTCGTTCCGGTAGTTGATCGCCCGCTCAGCTCCAAGCATTTCGGCAAAGCGGCACTTTTCGTCAGACCCCGCTGTCGCGAACACGCGCGCTCCAAAATGCCGCGCCAGTTGGATTGCCGTTGTTCCAATGCCCGAGGTGCCCCCGTGTACCAAGAACGCCTCGCCTGCTTTCAAAGAGCCGCGCATGAATACGTTGGTCCAGACCGTAAAAAACGTCTCTGGCAAACAAGCGGCCTGCGCCATCGACAACCCTTTGGGAACTGGCAAACAATGCGCCGCGGGCGTCACAACAAACTCGGCATACCCGCCTCCTGGCAAAAGCGCACAAACCGCATCGCCCACGTGCCATCCCTGTACGCCAGGTCCAATCGCCTCGATCACGCCAGAGGCCTCTAGCCCAGGCAAATCAGATGCGCCTTTCGGTGGGGCATAAAGCCCAGAGCGCTGCAACGCGTCGGGTCGGTTCACCCCCGCATAGGCCACGTTGATGAGCACCTCACCATAGCCCGGCAAAGGCGTGTCCCGTTCAGCCAATTTCAGAACTTCAGGGCCACCAGCCTGTGTAATTTCAACGACTTGCATCAGTTTGAGACACTGCCCGGCAAGTCATCAGGTGCATCCTTTGGCGCAGGCATCTTTGAGAAAAACGCTTCCTGCAGTTGCATCAAAGGCTTGGAGATCGGGTTGTCGCGTAACTTGGCCTTCATTTTCTCGATTCGCATCACATCCTCGATCCGCCGATCAATGAAAGCATACGTATCCGCAGATCCAACACTGTCATCGCCCAGCCAAAACAACACGGTAGATGCCCAAACGCCTGAAAGTGTCGCGCGTTTCGTGTACCAATTGGCATCCTGCGATGTATCCCCAAGCGCGTTCCAAACGTGATCTGCCGTTTCCCAGATCAGCTTGCCGCCTTCAACCCCGTGCATCGGCAACGCAAACAGCGTACTGGCCCGTCGCACTGCCTCGCGGTTGTCCATTGCTTCAATGCGAAACCGCAACGCCGTCGCCACCTTCTCGCTATAGCGCATCTCACTCAGATCAGCGTCTTCCATCCGCGATACCATCAAAGCATCACCGCGCCGGTGATAGGCAGCTGCCAGATCAATCGCGCCGCGTGGCGCAATCGTCTGCACGTCGGCCTGTGACAGTTTCAGATCATCTAATGCCGCCTGAAAGCTGGCCGGCGCCCATCCGTCAAACACCACATGCGGCAAGATCGCATCAAGCAGCATATCAAGGGTTATTTCCGCTATTTTTGCCATGAAAACTCTCCAGTCACACCAGTAGACAGAGCCGCATCGCTTTGCTATACGTCCCATTCCTGCAATTTATGCAACTCTAGATTAGAAAGGTGGTGAAAACCACATGCAGGTCAGTGTTCGCGACAACAATGTCGATCAGGCGCTTCGTGCCCTGAAGAAAAAGCTGCAGCGTGAGGGTGTTTTCCGCGAAATGAAGCTTCGGCAACATTTCGAGAAACCGTCTGAAAAGCGCGCACGCGAGAAAGCCGAGGCTATCCGCCGTGCTCGTAAGCTCGCACGCAAAAAGGCACAACGCGAAGGAATGCTGTAAAGCAAACCTTTGACACTGGGTTCCGCACGGAGCCAAGACGACGACCCCCGCGGCCAAGCCTCGGGGGTTTGTTGTTTTTATGAGAGCGCTAATCGGAGCAAGACATGAAATCCAAGCTAAAATGGACCGGCAATCGCAGCTTTGAGGCCACCACAGAAGATGGCCACACCGTCGCTTTTGGACAGGCATACGGGAAGGCTTCCAAACCCGGACCCTCGGCGATGGAGCTGGTTTTGATGGGCGCAGGTGGATGTTCGGCCTATGACGTGGTCTCGATCCTTGAAAAGTCCCGTGCCGATGTGCGCGATGTCACCGTTGAAATGGAAGCAGACCGCGCACCGGAACCGCCCAAGGTGTTTACCCGCATCCACTTCCACTTCACTGTTACAGGCAAAGACCTGAAACCAGCTCAGATCGAACGTGCCATCACTCTATCGGTCGACAAATATTGCTCGGCTACAGCCATGCTAGAGAAAACCGCCACGGTTTCCCACGACTTCCAAGTGATCGACGCAGACTAACTTTCATCTATTCAAAAATACTCTGGGGTGGTCTGGAGGGGCAACGCCCCTCCAGTTGAGCGACGACAAAGTCGGCGCAATCAAACAGGCAGCGCTGTGGTCGATCGCACAATCCGCAACGCAAACGACGACTGCATCTGCGCCACCCCGGGCAGACGCGCGAGCTTAGCGCGATGAATACGCGCAAAATCTTCCGTGTCTTCTGCTACGACCTTCAAAAGATAGTCTGCCGATCCGGCCATCAAATGACATTCCAACACATCTGGAATCCGCGCCACTTCGCGCTCAAAGGCCTCTAAAACCTCATCCGCTTGTCCTGAAAGAGTGATTTCCACAAAAACAACCGTCGGTCGTCCCAGCTTCTTGGGATCCAATAAGGCCACGTAATCCCGGATAATCCCGATCTCTTCCAAGCGCTGCACACGCCGGTGACAGGCTGAAGCCGACAGGTTCACGTCCTCGGCCAAATCAGCATTCGAAATACGGCCACGTTTCTGTAAAACCATCAGAATGCGGGCATCTGTTGCGTCTAAAGCTGTCAATGCAATAAAATCCTGCGCAAAATCATCGTTTCACCGATGATGCTACCACACCCACGCAACTCTTCCATGTTGATTAAGCGCGGCTGCGGGCTGCGCGAAATTTTTCATCTGCTTCGGGCGATCCATCGTGGAAACTACCGAACCATTTATCCAACGGAACAGCGGACTCCCCATAATTCACCGTGTGATACCGGTGGTGCAGATAGTGCATCAGCTTTTCTTGCCGCAATGCCACTTCATCGCCAAATACCAGTTCATCAAAGCCTGAATGGCTTACAGCCGGACCAATCGCCGTGGTTACTCCGTTAAACAACATGTGCATTGGATGTGACGGCACAATCAAATGGATCAGTAAGCAGCTGAAATAGAGTACATGTTCCGCCGGATGCATCGCCATGCCCGACCATGGACCGACGTTGACGTTTTTGTGGTGCAAGTAATGCACCGTGCGATAAAGCGGCTTCCAATGGATCAGCCGATGAATGCAATAGAAGTGAAAATTCCGCCAAAACGGCATCAACAACATCCAGGCGACGAACCAAATCGGATTGTTTGTCTGTGGCAAGGCGCTGTTGGCATAGCCCCACCAAAGCAGCACTTCGTAAGCCGTCCAAATCGCCACACCAACCATTGACCAGAATATGTTGTCATAGACCTGATCATTAAACAAAAAGCGCTTGTCGTTGGTGGCCATCCAGTTGCCGTTATATTTCGTGCGCCGCCCTTGCGCGCGCCAGCGATAGAGCCAGAGATGGAAGCCGCCCGTGAACAAGCCGACAAGAACCACATTTCGCAGGAGCACCTCGGCCATCCAACCAGTTTCAAGCGCTTGCATCCGCGCCATATCAGGTGTGAAGAAATAATAAGCGGCTGCGGTGATTACAAAATAGATGGCAAACCACGGTGCCAAAAACCCCGGTACCCCAAAAAACCACTTCAATACGACGCGTGGCGTTGTGGGCCAATCAAGCAACGGCATGAACCCTTGCGGACGACCTGAACGCCACTCACCACGCCTGTCGCGCAATTGGCCGTGCTCGTCTTCGTGCATGTTAGGATCGCTCGTCATACGTCAATTATTAAAACAGACGGTGCGGATAGGGAAACTCCAAATTTGCTCGCAGAAGCGCAGGGCCTTACCGTTATTTGTTGACAAAATCGAAACAGTCCTGACTAAATCATTTGATTGGGTCAAAAAGCGCGTCTTTCATGCTGCAATCTCGCTGCACGTCGCGTCCGCAAGTGCGCAATTCCAAATCTCGCGTCAGGCAAATCCGCGCTTCCTGAATGCGACCGGCTTTGCAGGTTATTGTGATCTGTTCGGCAGTCAGAGTTGGGTTGGCCTCTAAAAATGCCTCTTCAATCACCGCCGCAGGTAGGCGCACGGATCGATCAAGCTGGCGCAAAAGGGCAGGGCGTTCGATGCGGGTATAGGCTTCGCGCGACAAAGCATAGTAGTCATCCGATGACAGGCCCGAGCAGCGGCCGTGCTTGTTCCACTGGTGCCATGCGCTGCCAGATGCGCCAAAGAGATCTGCTTGCGCCGAAGTATCACGCCGTGACGGGTTGCGCTCGCGGGTGTTACAATAGCTTGGCCAGCCAGCCTCGTACTGTGGCCAAAGCCCGTGCAAGACCCAGCCAAAATCCTGATCGCACTGTGGCGAACCACGTTCGTTTCCTTCCAGCGCACACCAAGTTGGCGACCAGGAAAGTGACATAACGTAGTAATCAAATTCGCCAGCACGTTCGCCTTCTGCGCGCGCCATGCCGCCGATCAATACCAGTATCATCATCAAAAGCCGCATTTGCTCTTCCCTCTTGGTCTTTGCAAGACTATATACCGGGTCAATTCCCCGAAATCGAGGATCGACCCAAAACCCGGGTCAGCCGAATTCACGGCGCAGGATAGGTCTGTCAGGAGAGCCGCACATGAACAAACCAATTATGGCCAAAGCAACTGCCGTTTGGCTGGTGGACAACACAACGATCACGTTCAAGCAGGTCGCCGACTTTTGTGGTCTGCACGAGTTGGAAGTGCAGGGCATTGCCGACGGTGATGTGGCCGCTGGCGTCAAGGGCTTTGATCCGATCACCAACAACCAGCTTGTCCAAGAAGAGATCGACGCGGCTGAAAAAGACCCGATGCACAAACTGAAGCTGAAGTTTAACGCAGCCGCTGTTGGTGAAGAAAAGCGTCGTGGTCCGCGTTATACGCCATTGTCCAAACGGCAAGATCGCCCGGCGGCTATTTTGTGGTTGGTCAAGTTCCACCCTGAACTGACCGATGGGCAAATTTCCAAGCTTGTGGGTACAACCAAGCCGACGATCCAGTCGATCCGCGAACGCACCCACTGGAACATCTCGAACACGCAGCCTGTTGATCCTGTTGCTTTGGGTCTGACCAAACAGACTGAACTTGACGCTGCTGTGCAAAAAGCTGCTGCGAAGCAAGCCAAAGACGGTACGTTGATGTCGGATGAAGAGCGCCGCAAGCTGGTCTCGACCGAACAGTCTTTGGGCGGTGATCCAGAGCCGAAATTGCCATCGGCCATCGAAGGGCTTGAGACATTTTCATTGGGTGATGCCGATGAAGAGAAGGAAGACACAAGCATTCCTGATAAGGATACTTTCTTCAATCTGCCCAATGATTCAGATGATGAAGACGACAAAGATTGATCACTCAGTCTTTTTGCTATCAGCGAGAAACCCCGGTCAGGCGCCGGGGTTTTTTGTTGCCCAAGCGCATTTATTGCGCGTAGATTTGACGTTGCAACGGCGATCCTTGGAAACACTCTAAGCCGTCAAGGCGACGAGTTGGGCGGGGCATCCCCGCCTTAGAAAGACGAGCTGAGCATACAAGGCACCACCGTGATAGGGCTTTGCCCTAGGCGGGTGGCGCGAAACTGTGATTGGCAAGGATCGTTCGTTGCGCTCATCCAAAGTGACATTGGCGCGCAACCTGGCAACCAGCTTGACGTTGGGCGAGTGGTCGCGAGATGCGCTATCATTCGTTTTGCGCCAGAGATTGCCAACCTCGTTACATGGGCTGGTACCCAGCTTATGCACTGCTTTGTTAGACAGGTTTGATGGGCAATACGCCCCGTCCGCCAATTCCGCCGCGACAACGTTGAGAGAGCAGCCCGCGTTTGAAAAAATCCACCAGTTCTGCCTGCGCAATGATGTTTGGCCGAGGCCAGACCTAAGTTCCCCGGTCATGGTGCCGATTGCCGCTTTTTCCAAATTGGACATACCGCAACTGGCGACTTTGAGCGATCTGGCCGACTTTCTGTTGCTGCCCATAGAGCGGGTGGATTACCTAGCCGATGTGCACAATCGTCATGAAAACCACGGTGATATGGCGGTGAACCATTACTTTTATCACCTTAAGAAAAAGCCAAGTGGCGTACGATTGCTAGAGGCGCCCAAGGCGCAGTTGAAGGCGGTACAACGGCGCATTCTACGCGGGATTATTGACAAAATGCCAGTGCACGATGATGCGTTTGGCTTTGTAAAAGGGCGCAATTGTCTGGATGCTGCGCAGCGTCATGTTGGTGAAGACGTGGTGGTGAGTTTTGATATCGCTTCATTTTTTTCCTCTATTGGTGCCGGTCGCGTCTTTGGCTTGTTCCGCTGTTTAGGCTATCCGCACGGTGTCGCACGCGTTCTGACCGGGCTTTGCACGACTGCCACGCCTGCACGGGTGCTTGGGCGCCTTTTACCACCGGATCGCACGAGCTATCGCACCCCTCATTTGCCGCAGGGGTCGCCTGTTTCTCCGGGTCTTGCCAATCAAATGGTGTTTCGCCTTGATTGCAGGCTTTCTGAATTGGCCGATAGTCTGGGGGCACACTATAGCCGTTACGCGGATGATATGACGTTCTCGGGCGATCGTCACATCGTGCATACGATCAACGATGCGGTGCCGAAGATCGTGACCGATGAGGGATTTTGTCTGAACCCAGCAAAGACGCGTGTGCAGCCGTTTCATGTGCCTCAGCGCGTTACAGGAATTGGCGTTAACCGTCATCTGAACGTGGATCGCGCTGCGTTTGATCGCTTGAAGGCAGTCATTCATGCATGTGCAAAGCCAGAGGATAGCCGGCTGGCCGAAGCCGGCTTTAGAGCAAAGCTGTTGGGTCAGATCGGATGGGTCGAGGCGGTCAACCCTTTGCGCGGTGCAAAACTGCGCCGCTTGTTAGAGCGCTCATGGCACAAACGATTTGAGCAATAGCGTGGTGGAACAACCAACTGATATTCGACGCTTTGGAACTGTGCATCTGCCACTGATCGTAGTGTCGCGCGCGACCACCACGGCAATTTATATGACCTATCCCGCGTGTCTTAGTGTTTTGCTGATCGCCTGGCAGATGACGGCGACGCAGGCAGGTATGGTGCAAGGCGCGTTCAGTTTAGCCTTTGCCATTTCGCTGTTGGTGTCGTCGTTCGCGTGTGACCGGTTTGGCGCGATCAAGGTGTTTCATTCTGCGACTTTGGCGGTTGTTATTGCATCGTTTCTTGTGGCGATTTTTGCGCGCTCCTTTGAGAGTGCATTGGTTTGCTTAGGTCTTTTGGGGCTCGCGCAAGGGGGGACATATACTTCGTCGATTATTGCGGTTTCCGCAAATGTCGCGCCGACCAAGAAGGGCGCGGCCGTTGGCTGGGTGCTGGCAGGCATGTCAGCAGGGTATGTGGTTTCGATCTTTTTGGCCTCGGCACTTGTGGCGGTTTATGACTATGGCACAGCCTTTGCGGTGACTGGCGCGCTCACGGTCTTTGGATGGGTTTCAGGAGTATACGCGATGCGCAACGCGCGTGATCCGGTTTTGGTGCCCGGAGCAGGTGCAGAGGTTTCCACGCCAACGATGACACGGCGCGCGCGGCTGTTAACGCTTGGCTACATTGGGCACTGTTGGGAACTTTTCGGAATGTGGGCCTGGGTGCCGGCATTCTTGGCTGCCGCGGTACTGGTTGAAGGGAGCATGTCGGCCATTGAATTGGGCCTCTGGACCGCTGTGACACTTCATGTAACGGGGTTCTTCTCTTCGTTCCTTTCAGGCTATGGCGCTGACCGATTTGGGGCCCGCAAGGTGCTGATTTTCTTCGCAGCCTTGGGTGCTGTCTGCTCATTTAGTGTTGGATGGCTTTTCGAGGCCAGTGTGCCCGTTTTGTTCGTGATTACTGCGATCTATGGCTTTGCGGCGATTGGGGATTCATCTGTTCTCTCTTCGGCGATGACCGACGCTGTGCCTGCCGCGCGATTGGGGCGCGCTTTGGGCGTGCGCTCGATTTTGGGAATCGGAACGGGGGCTGCCGCGCCGATAGTTTTTGGTGCTGTTCTAGATGGGGTCGAAGGAGTGACCCAATGGGGGTATGCATTTTCGGCCCTGTCGATTGGTGGGCTTCTTGCGCTTGTTTGTGCCGTAGCATTGAGGCGTTGACATAAGGTGAGCTGAAATCAGGTGTTTTGCATCAAAGTGCCTTTGGTCGTGGCCTGATCGCACGAGGGTGTATTTTGGTTATTGATTGCCGGCGCGCAAAGCAGCCAAGTTTTCAAGTTCCCAACAGAATGAAATTTTCCTATTCTATGGCCACCTTGGCAATAAAGGCATTGTGCGCTGCTGCTTGGGTGAGCGGAGCTTACCGCCCATGATGAGGCTACTTTCAAATGGCCTCAGCGCGCAAAAGGCTCCTTTCAAACCGATGTTGATCTGCCCGGATCAAAACAAGGAGGCCAGCGATGCTGCACAATGACAAACTGGAAGACTGGGATCGAGAGAACTTTTTTCACCCGTCCACACATCTTGCGGAATTTGCGCGGGGGAACGTGCCTCAGCGGGTGATTAAGGGCGGCTCGGGCTCTCACATCGAAGACCGCGATGGCAATCGCATGCTTGATGCATTTGCTGGGCTGTATTGTGTGAATGTCGGGTATGGGCGCACAGAGATCGCCGAAGCGATTGCGGATCAGGCGCGGGAATTGGCGTATTACCATTCCTATGTAGGGCATGGGACTGAGGCGTCTATCACGCTTGCAAAAATGGTGCTTGATCGCGCGCCCGATCATATGTCGAAGGTTTATTTTGGCCTGTCGGGCTCGGATGCGAACGAGACCAACATCAAGCTGATTTGGTACTACAACAACATTCTTGGGCGGCCCGAGAAGAAAAAGATCATCTCGCGTTGGCGTGGGTACCATGGTTCTGGCCTGATGACGGGATCGCTAACGGGGCTGGAGCTGTTTCATAAGAAGTTCGATTTGCCACTGGCGCAGGTCTTGCATACCGAGGCACCAGATTATTTTCGCCGCGCTGATTTGGGGCAATCGGAAACCGATTTTGTCGCCCATTGTGTTGCCGCCCTTGAAGCGATGATTGAGCGTGAAGGCGCGGATACGATTGCCGCCTTCATCGGTGAACCAGTGCTTGGCACCGGAGGCATTGTTCCACCCCCTGCGGGCTATTGGTCTGCCATTCAGGCAGTGCTGGATCGCCATGATATTCTTTTGGTGGCAGATGAGGTCGTCACCGGGTTTGGCCGACTTGGCACGATGTTTGGCTCTGATCACTACGATTTGAAACCTGATCTGATCACAATCGCCAAGGGGCTGACCTCTGCCTATGCGCCTTTGTCTGGCTCTATTGTGTCGAAAAAGATTTGGCGCGTTTTAGAGCAGGGGACCGACGAAAACGGCCCCATCGGTCATGGTTGGACGTACTCCGCACACCCCATCGGGGCGGCAGCTGGTGTCGCCAATCTGCAATTGATCGACACCCTTGGGCTGCTCGAGAACGCGGGTACAGTGGGCGCTCAGTTGAATGCGAAAATGCGTGATGCTTTGGCAGATCACCCGCATGTGGGCGACGTTCGCGGCGAAGGAATGCTTTGCGCGGTTGAGTTCGTGAAGGATAAGGCAGACCGTGTTTTTTACGATCCGGTCGACAAGATTGGACCGCAGATCGCCGCGAAACTTCTGGAACAAGACAGCATCATCGCGCGCGCAATGCCGCAGGGCGATATCCTTGGGTTCGCGCCGCCGTTTTGCTTGACCCGTGATGAAGTTGAGCGGATCGTCACAGCCACGGCGAAGGCCGTTAAGGCGGTTTTGGGATGACAAACGCGCCGTTTAGCCAAGCCGAATACGACCGCCGCCTTGCGTTGACCCGAGATGCGATGGAAGCCGCCGGACTTGATGCAGTTTTCGTCACTGACCCGTCTAATCAAGCATGGCTGACCGGCTATGACGGCTGGTCGTTTTATGTGCACCAAGGCGTTATCGTCACACTGGAAAACGACCCCGTTTGGTGGGGCCGCCACATGGATATGCTAGGCGGGCGGCGCACCTGCTGGATGTCGCGCGACAACATCCTTGGTTACGGCGATCACTATGTGCAGTCAAAGCTGATCCACCCGATGGAAGACCTTGCCAAAGTGCTGAAAGAGTGCGGTTTGGAACGTGCCAAAATCGGCGTCGAGATGGAGAATTACTACTATTCCGCTAAGGCGCATGAGGTGCTGAAAACGGAGCTTCCGAGCGCCCGGTTGCGTGATGCGACTGGTCTTGTGAATTGGCAGCGGCTTGTGAAATCCGAGGCCGAGATCGGTTTTATTCGCAAGGCGGCACGTATTTCGGAAAAGGTCACAAAAGTCGCACTGGAACGTGCGGAACCGGGCGTGCGGAAGAATGATCTAGTTGCGGACATCATGCATGCAGGGATCACGGGGGTTGAGGACGATTGGGGGGACTATCCGGCGATTGTGCCGCTTACGCCGTCCGGGCTTGACGCGACTGCCGCGCACCTGACGTGGAACGGTGAGCCGATGCGTGCGGGTGAGGCGACGTTTTTTGAACTCTCCGGCTGTTATCGCCGCTATCATGCGCCGCTTTGCCGGACGATCTTTTTGGGCACGCCGCCCGATGAAATGAAGCGGACTGAAGCTGCGCAACTTGAAGGCATCGCAGCGGGGCTTGAGGCTGCGCGCGTGGGCAATCGCACCTGTGATATCGCCAATGCCTTTATGACCGTGATGGGCAAGCATGGCATCGAACGTTCTGGGCGTATGGGCTATCCCGTTGGTCTAAGCTACCCGCCTGATTGGGGTGAGCGCACAGCGTCGATCCGCAGCGAGGACGAGACGGTTTTACAAGCTGGGATGGTGTTTCACTTTATGCCCGCGCTTTGGATGGACACCTGGGGGTTAGAGACGACTGAGACGATATTGATCACCGACGATGGCCCGGCAGAACCGATGTGCGACGTTGAGCGCAAACTTTTCGTGAAGGGCTGAGACGCGTGCTAGAGCGAACAATTGACATCCTTGGCGAGTTGATCGCTTTCCCAACGGTTTCTGCCGACAGCAACCTTGCGATGATCGACTATCTTGCGTCGCATCTGGAAGACTGCGGCGCGCGCGTGCATCTGTTTCGCGATCCCAGTGGGAGCAAGGCGAACCTTTTCGCAACTCTGGGGCCTCAGAACGATGGCGGGATCGTGCTTTCGGGGCATAGCGACGTTGTGCCTGTGACGGATCAAAACTGGTCAAGCGACCCGTTTGAAATGACCAAGCGCGATGGTCGCCTTTATGGGCGGGGCAGCTGCGATATGAAAGGGTTTATTGCCGCCACCATCGCCATGGCTCCGATCTTTGCAAAAGCGGGTGCCAACCGACCGATACATTTCGCGTTCACCTATGACGAAGAAACTGGCTGCATCGGTGCGGGTCATCTTGTGAAGTCGATTGCTGAGCTAGGGATCAAGCCAAGCGTTGCAATCATCGGCGAGCCGACTGAAATGCGCATCATCGAAGGGCACAAAGGGTGTTATGAATATTCAACGCGTTTCCAAGGGCTTGAGGGGCACGGATCGGCACCTGATCTTGGCGTTAACGCGGTTGAGTACGCGACGCGCTATGTGGCCTATTTGCTGGAGCTCAAAGATCAATTGCGTGCCATGGCCCCGAAAGACAGTCCGTTTGACCCACCCTGGACCACGGTAAACGTGGGTGCGTTAAACGGTGGAACAATTCATAACGTCATCGCGTCCAAAGCGCAGGTGGATTGGGAAATGCGCCCAGTTCAAGAACGCGACGCCGATTTTGTTAAATCGCGTCTTCAAGCGTATTGCCGCGATGTGTTGCTCCCCAAAATGCAAGCGGTCTTCCCCGAAGCATCGATTGAGACCGAAGTTATCGGCGAAGTCGAAGGGTTGGTTCCGACCCTTGAAAATGAAGCCCGCCAAATCGTGGCTGCCTTGACGGGTAGCAACGAAACCGGAATGGTGCCCTTCGGCACCGAAGCGGGCATTTTTCAGAACCTTGGAATGGATGTCGTGGTTTGCGGGCCGGGCTCTATCGAGCAGGCCCACAAGGCCGATGAGTTTGTTGCTGTGGAGCAGTTGGAACAGTGCCTTGCTATGCTTGCGAAGCTTGCTAACGGATTGAACTATGCAGGGTGAACATCGGTAAGTGATTTTCAGATTTTCGGGCCGCATGTCGACAGGCAGAAATGTGCACTTGGCGAAAAAAAACGCGACCCTCAGGCCGCGATTTGGTGTTCATTGTCTGTAGCGTCGCAACCTACATCGACAGCCCAAGCTCGGCGCCAAGCGCTTGCAGGTCGGCGATGCGCTTTGTGGTCTCATCGGTGGCTTCGATTGCTTGTGACGCCTCGACAAGGCTTGTCAGATGCTCGGCCGTGACTTCATCCTTTGGCAGGGCTTCGTCAGCCAGCACTGTTGCGCCTTCGGCTGTGATCTGAGCGAAACCGCCTGTCACCGCGTAGTCTTGCGTGCCGCCGTCCATGTCGACCGACAGGATGCCGGGGCGCAGGGTGGCAACGACAGGGGCGTGCAGCGGCATGGCTGTCAGGTCACCATCGGCACCGGGGATGCGCACGGCTGTGGCCTGCCCGGACGCCAAACGGCGCTCGGGCGAGACAAGGTCAAATTGCATTGTGTCAGCCATGGGCTTTCACTCCTTAGGCGGCTTCTGCAGCCAGTTTCTCGGCTTTTGCTTTCACTTCTTCGATGCCGCCAACCATGTAGAAGGCTGCTTCTGGGAAATGATCGTATTCGCCTGCAACAACAGCTTTGAACGAGCTGATCGTGTCTTCCAGCTGAACCTGCTTGCCGTCCGCGCCGGTAAATACCTTTGCAACGTCAAACGGTTGGCTGAGGAAACGCTCGATCTTACGCGCGCGGGCCACGGCCAGTTTGTCTTCTTCGCTCAGTTCGTCCATGCCAAGGATGGCGATGATGTCTTGCAGCGACTTATAGCGCTGAAGGATCTGCTGGACGTCTGTGGCGACCTTATAGTGCTCTTCACCGATGATGAGCGGGTCAAGAAGACGCGAGGTTGAGCCAAGCGGGTCAACAGCTGGGTAGATGCCTTTTTCCGAGATCGCACGGTCAAGAACCGTGGTCGCGTCCAAGTGAGCAAACGATGTCGCCGGGGCAGGGTCGGTAAGGTCATCCGCAGGCACGTACACGGCTTGCACCGATGTGATCGACCCTGATTTGGTTGATGTGATGCGTTCCTGCATCGCGCCCATGTCGGTGGCCAGTGTTGGCTGATAGCCCACAGCGGATGGGATACGACCCAACAGCGCTGACACCTCGGAACCGGCTTGGGTAAAGCGGAAGATGTTATCGACAAAGAACAAAACGTCAGCACCTGTGTCGTCGCGGAACTGCTCGGCCAGTGTCAGACCAGACAGAGCAACACGCATACGGGCTCCTGGAGGCTCGTTCATCTGGCCGTAAACCAGAGCAATCTTTGACTCTTCGAGGTTGTCTGGCTTGATAACCTCGGATTCGATCATCTCGTGGTAAAGGTCGTTACCTTCACGCGTCCGCTCGCCAACACCCGCAAACACAGACACACCAGAGTGCACTTTCGCGATGTTGTTGATCAGTTCCATGATCAAAACCGTCTTACCAACACCCGCACCACCGAAGAGGCCAATTTTACCGCCCTTCGTGTAAGGCGCCAGAAGGTCGATGACCTTGATGCCGGTTGTCAGAATTTCAGTTGCTGTAGACTGTTCGTCAAACGCAGGCGCATCGCCGTGGATCGCGCGGCGCTCAGTTGTTTCAACTGCGCCTTTCTCGTCCACAGGCTCGCCAACCACGTTCAGGATACGACCCAAAGTTGCAGTGCCCACAGGAACCGAGATTGGCCCGTCCATGTCGGTCACTTCCTGACCGCGCACAAGACCTTCCGAAGAGTCCATCGCGATGGTGCGCACGGTGTTTTCACCAAGGTGCTGCGCGACTTCCAAAATCAGACGGTTGCCGTGGTTGTCTGTTTCAAGAGCGTTCAGAATCTCGGGCAGGTGGTCGTCGAACTGTACGTCAACAACAGCGCCGATGACCTGCGTGATCTTGCCTTTAGCGTTTGCCATTTATCGTCTCCGTGTTTCCCGCCGCGCGGGTCTTTCTCGTCATACTTCCGCTCGGGCTTGAGCGATCTTTTCTTTTAGTGTCGCGACCTTTTCAGGGTCGAGGTCTGCGTAAAGATCAAAAGTTTTGGGCTCACCCTGGCTTTGAAGAACATATTCAGTGAACGGTTTGAAGAAGTACTGGATCGCGACAAAAGACGCGAATGCCAAACCGACGATATTCATGTTCCCCATGGAAAAACCTGGGATGGCAAGTGCAATGGCGATCGATGGCGCACCGATATCTCGTACCGGATTTTGCCGTTTGCGTGTGGTGATAATCAACTCTCCCAACTGGGAAAATGTGTACACCTTGTCGCCTATTTCCACCGTGCCGATTGTTACCCTTACTTCGTCTCCTTTGTCTTCGTAGATGGTTTCCCGGTCCACACTTAGAGCGCCTCGGCGCCCGAAATGATCTCAATAAGTTCGTTGGTGATAACCGCCTGACGGGTCCGGTTGTACTGAATCGTCAGTTTTTCGATCATCTCGCCGGCGTTGCGCGTTGCGTTGTCCATTGCAGACATCCGCGCGCCTTGCTCGGATGCGCCATTTTCAAGCAAACCTGTGAAGATTTGTGTGGCCACACCGCGCGGCAAAAGCTCGGTAAGAATTTCATCTTCGCCCGGTTCATAGTCAAACACGGTGGAAGGTGCATCTTCGGCCGCCTCGAATTTGGCCGGGATGATCTGAAGCTCTGTCGGGATTTGGCTGATGACGCTTTCGAATTCCGAATAGAAGATCGAAGCGACGTCAAATTCACCTGCGTCAAAGCGGGCAAGCACAGCATTCGCGACGTCTTGTGCGTGTGTGTAGCCAATGCGTTTCACTTCCGACAGGTCGATGTGGTCGATCATGTTGGATTCGTATTCGCGCTTGATCTGCTCGCGGCCTTTTTTGCCGACAGTCAGGATTTTCACCGTTTTGCCGTCAGAAATCAGCTCTTGCGCACGCGCTTTCGCCTTTTTGACAATGTTCGAGTTGAAACCGCCGCAAAGGCCACGCTCGGACGTCATCACCACCAAAAGGTGAGTCTGATCCGAACCCGTGCCTGTCAAAAGCTTTGGTCCATCTTCGCCAGCGCCGCCTGCAAGCCCCGCCATTACGCCGTTAAACTGTTCGGCATAAGGGCGCGCGGCCTCTGCTGCCTCTTCCGCACGGCGGAGTTTGGCAGCAGCGACCATTTGCATCGCTTGGGTGATCTTCCGGGTCGATGTGACCGAGTTGATCCTGTTTTTTAAGTCCTTGAGGTTGGGCATCTACCCTATCCTTTCGGGTATCAGCTTATGCAAAGTCCGAGGCGAAACCGTCAATCGCGGCTTTCAGCTTGTCAGCTGCTTCACCTTTGATTTTTGGGTCTTCGTCAGTGATCCAGCTCATTACGTCGCCGTGTTTGGCGTGCATGTGAGTCAGAAGCTCTTTTTCGAACCGGGCAACGTCACCAAGATCAAGCTTGTCGAGGTAACCGTTTGTGCCTGCGAAGATGACTACAACGATTTCCGCGTTTGTCAGCGGCGCATACTGTGGTTGCTTCATCAGCTCGGTTAGACGGGCGCCCCGATTCAGCAGAGCCTGCGTGGACGCATCCAAGTCAGAACCAAACTGAGCAAAAGCTGCCATTTCGCGGTACTGAGCGAGCGACAGTTTCACCGGACCAGCAACGGACGACATTGCAGATGTCTGAGCGGATGAACCAACACGAGACACCGAGAGACCTGTATTCACAGCAGGGCGGATGCCTTGGTAGAACAGTTCGGTTTCAAGGAAGATCTGACCATCAGTGATCGAAATCACGTTGGTTGGAATAAACGCAGATACGTCACCACCTTGGGTTTCAATGATTGGCAGCGCTGTAAGCGAACCTGAACCATTGTCTTCGTTCAGCTTCGCCGAACGCTCCAAAAGCCGCGAGTGAAGATAGAAAACGTCACCAGGATACGCTTCACGTCCTGGTGGACGACGCAGAAGCAGGGACATCTGACGATAAGACACAGCCTGCTTGGAGAGATCATCGTAAATGATCAAAGCGTGGCGGCCGTTGTCGCGGAAATGCTCGGCCATGGATGTGGCGGCATAAGGTGCAAGGAACTGCATCGGGGCAGGGTCAGAGGCAGTGGCAGCCACAACGATTGAGTAGTCAATCGCGCCGCTTTCTTCCAACTTCTTCACTAACTGCGCAACGGTCGAACGTTTCTGACCAATCGCGACGTAGATACAATAGAGTTTCTTGCTTTCGTCATCACCAGCAGCGTCGTTGTACGACTTCTGGTTCAAGATGGCGTCAAGCGCGACGGCAGTTTTACCTGTTTGGCGGTCACCAATGATCAATTCGCGCTGACCACGGCCAATCGGGATCATCGCGTCAACAGCTTTAAGGCCGGTCGCCATCGGTTCGTGAACCGACTTACGTGGGATAATGCCGGGTGCTTTCACGTCAGCAACAGAGCGATCAGATGTTGTGATCGGGCCTTTGCCGTCGATTGGGTTGCCAAGGCCGTCAACTACACGACCAAGCAGAGCGTCACCGATTGGCACGTCCACGATCGAATTGGTGCGCTTTACAGTGTCACCTTCTTTAATATCGCGGTCAGAACCGAAGATAACAATTCCAACGTTGTCGCTTTCCAGGTTCAGCGCCATACCCATGATGCCGCCGGGAAATTCGACCATCTCACCAGCCTGAACGCTGTCGAGGCCATAGACACGGGCAATACCGTCACCAACGCTTAGCACGCGGCCTACTTCGGCCACTTCAGCTTCAGCGCCAAAGTTTTTGATCTGATCCTTCAGGATCGCAGAAATTTCTGCTGCTTGGATCGCCATGTTATCCGACCTCTTTCATAGTGTTCTGCAGGGCTGAGAGCTTGGAGGCGATCGAGGTATCGATCATCTTCGAGCCCACTTTAACAATAAGACCGCCGATGAGGCTTTCATCCACGGTCACATTCATCTTCACGTCTTTGCCAACCGCTTTGGAAAGCGTCTCGGCAAGTGTTTTGCGCTGATAATCGTTCATTTCCTTGGCCGCGCGCACATCTGCGGTAACCTCGCCTTTTTCATCGGCGATCAATGTACGCAGCGACGAAACCAGCTGTGGAAGAACGAACAGGCGGCGCTTGGTCGCCATCAGCTTAAGTGTATTTGCAACGGTGGCGGACAGGCCCATTTTATCGGCAATCGCTGCGATAGCGGTGCCTTGGGCGTCACGCGTGTAAACCGGAGAGTTGATCAGGTCGCGGAAGTCCGCACTTTCCTGAATGGAAGCATCCAAGGCATCGACATCGCGTTCGAGGTCGGAAAGCCCAGAGCCGTCTTTGGCAAGCTCAAACACCGCTGTCGCGTAGCGTTCGGCAATGCCAGTGGAAATCGACGCAGATTCTGACACGTGTCCCCTTTCCCACGGTTTCGTTTTTGTTGTTCGTCCCGGCGATACAGGCACACTGCCGGGCACATCCCTATGAAGCCACCCGAGCACTCAAGCGGCTAAATCAGCGGTCGTGTAACAGAGGTTTTTGCACCCCGCAACACTATAGGCGGTTAGCGTAATTTATGGGCGTTTCATATAAAACAATAGGTTAGCCAAGGGTGCGACCGATTGCACCGAAGTTAGTTGCGAAAAATGCGGCTTAAGTTGCGCGAGTCAGGGGATTAGATCGGCTTCGGTTCTGGTTTCGCGATCCCATCCAGTACCCTGAGCGGACGGCGGATCGCTTCTGGCAAGCCGGTACGCGGCGGGGCCGGGACTTGTTTGGTGACCTCGATCACCAAGACACCGCCCGCCAGACGGTTCGAGACGCTGCTGCCGAGCCGTTCCCAAAACTTGGATGTTTTCAGCCAGAACGGGCTTGCAGAGGGGGGTTGATAAAGTGCGGCGCCATGGCGGGACGGCTTCAAACCAATGGCGCGCAGCATCGCGTCAAGCTGGCCTTGTGAGTAGGGACGGCCAAAGCCGAACGGCGTGCCATCCCCGCGCGACCAAAGCCCGGCGCGGTTAGGCACAATGAATATCGCGCGCCCTTCTGGTTTTAGGACCCGATAACACTCGTCAAGCAATGCTATAGGATGCTGGCTGGTTTCCAGCCCGTGCATGACAACAAGCTTATCCACACTGTCGTTTTCTATTGGCCAAAGCGTTTCTTCGCATAACACCGAGACGTTTTTCATGCCCGCAGGCCAATGCATCACACCTTGAGGGCCGGGCATCAGAGCAGTAACGCGCCGCGCATCGGCCAGGTAAGGGCGCAAAAGCGGGGCAGCAAAGCCAAAGCCGACAACGCTTTGTTCATTTGCTTCTGGCCAAAAGGTGCACACCTGATCGCGGATCGCGCGCTGCGCAGTACGCCCCAGCCGCGTGCGATAGTAAAAGGTTCTAAGGTCAAGAACGTCGAGATGCATTGCGTCGCGTTTGCCAATGAGGGACAGTTGAGTGGAGCATTACCCAGATAAGAGGGCAGATCCATGTCTTTTGAGCCCACAGCTTTCGAAATCGTCACCGTTGCGTGCCTGTCAGATAACTATGCCTATCTTATCCATGCGGATGGCAAAACGGCATTGGTTGACGCGCCCGAAGCGGCCCCTATCGCGGCTGAGCTTTCGGCGCGTGGTTGGACGCTTGATGAGATTTGGATCACGCATCACCACGGCGACCACATTGATGGTGTCGCCGCGCTGCGTCAGACTTTTGCGCCGTTGGTGCGCGGTGCAGCGTCAGATCAAAAGCGTCTGCCAAGCCTAGATGCAGCCATGGGCGATGGAGAGGCGTTTGAATTTGCTGGGATGGCTGTTCAGGTTTTGGATGTCTCTGGTCACACGCAGGGACATATCGCATTTTACGTGCCTGACGCGCAGGCGGCCTTCACTGCCGATAGTTTGATGGCTTTTGGCTGCGGGCGCGTCTTTGAAGGCACAATGGAGCAGATGTGGACAAGTTTAAGTAAAATTGCCGCCCTGCCGGGCGACACGATGATTTACTCAGGCCACGAATACACGATGAACAACGCGAAATTTGCCCACACAATTGAGCCAGAAAACCAAGCTTTGCAGGCGCGGGTTCGCAAAGTTGCGCAGATGCGGGAAAACGGCGAACCAACGGTTCCGGCTCTTTTGAGCGAAGAATTGGAAACGAACCCTTTTTTGCGAGCAGGATTGTCGCCGGTAAAATCTGCCCTAAGTATGGAAGGAGCAGGGGATGCAGAGGTTTTTGCAGAAATCCGCCGCCGCAAGGATTCGTTCTGAAATCGCCACATTTTTAGACCAAAACTGGGGCATCCTACCTCAGAGAGAAAAAATGTGACCGATTGTGAAGAAATAACCCTTGAAGGTTCGGGATTATAACCGAACTCTAATAAGTATAGGCAACGGTCGGTTTGGGTCATTCCAGCCCGACCAAGTATTAGGAGCATGAACGCGTGCCATCATTCTCAAAGACGCTAGAGAACGCGATCCATGCGGCGCTGGCGATAGCCAATTCGCGCCGCCATGAACTTGCAACGCTGGAGCATTTGCTGTTGGCGCTTATCGATGAACCCGATGCGGCCAAGGTTATGCAGGCCTGTTCGGTTGATTTGGATGAGCTGCGTCAAACGTTGAACGACTTTATCGACGATGATTTGGCCACTTTGGTCACCGAGATCGAAGGTAGCGAAGCTGTGCCAACGGCCGCTTTCCAACGGGTGATTCAACGTGCGGCGATCCATGTGCAATCAAGCGGACGTACCGAAGTGACGGGCGCCAATGTACTGGTCGCAATATTTGCAGAACGCGAGTCTAATGCGGCCTACTTCCTACAGGCGCAAGATATGACGCGATATGATGCGGTGAACTTTATCGCTCATGGTGTGGCCAAGGACCCGTCCTTTGGCGAAGCGCGCTCTGTTTCTGGCGCGACTGACTTTGAAGAAGAAGCACAGGCGATGCCCGGTGGAGGCGAAGAAGAGGCCAAGGAATCTGCGCTTGCCAAATATTGCGTTGATTTGAATGCCAAGGCTGAAAAAGGCGATGTTGATCCGCTGATCGGGCGCGACCACGAGGTTGAGCGTTGTATTCAGGTTCTGTGCCGTCGTCGTAAGAACAACCCGCTTTTGGTGGGGGACCCTGGCGTCGGCAAAACCGCCATCGCAGAAGGTTTGGCCAAGAAAATCGTTGAAAAGGCGACGCCTGAAGTTCTGTCAGAGGCAACGATCTATAGCTTGGATATGGGCGCTCTTTTGGCGGGCACACGCTATCGCGGTGATTTCGAAGAACGTCTGAAAGCGGTGATGACCGAAATGGAAGAGCACGACGATGCAATTCTGTTTATCGACGAAATTCACACTGTGATCGGTGCTGGTGCAACGTCCGGTGGGGCGATGGATGCGTCAAACCTGCTGAAACCCGCACTTCAGGGCGGCAAGTTACGCTGCATGGGCTCGACAACATATAAAGAATTCCGTCAGCATTTTGAGAAAGACCGCGCGCTGAGCCGTCGTTTTCAAAAGATCGACGTTGTCGAACCGACGATTGATGACAGCGTTAAGATTTTGCTGGGTCTGAAGCCATATTTTGAAGAGCACCACTCGGTCACTTATACCGACGATGCTGTGCGCACGGCTGTTGAGTTGTCGGCGCGCTATATCAATGACCGTAAACTGCCCGATAAAGCGATTGACGTGATCGACGAAGCGGGCGCGGCGCAGCATTTGGTGGAAGAGAAAAAGCGCGACAAAACAATTGATGTCACGCAGATCGAAAATGTGGTCGCCAAGATCGCGCGCATTCCGCCGAAGAACGTCAGCAAAGACGATGCCGAGGTTCTTAAAGACCTTGAAAAATCGCTAAAACGTGTTGTGTTTGGTCAAGATAAGGCGATTGAAGCACTTTCATCGGCCATCAAACTCAGCCGCGCTGGACTGCGAGAGCCAGAAAAACCCATCGGTAACTATCTGTTCGCCGGCCCAACAGGTGTGGGTAAAACCGAGGTGGCCAAGCAATTGGCTGATACGCTGGGCGTTGAATTAATGCGCTTTGATATGTCTGAGTACATGGAGAAGCACGCTGTTTCGCGATTGATCGGTGCACCCCCGGGCTATGTCGGCTTTGATCAGGGTGGACTTTTGACAGATGGCGTTGATCAGCACCCGCATTGCGTTTTGTTGCTTGATGAGATCGAAAAAGCGCATCCCGATGTGTTCAATATCCTGCTGCAGGTGATGGATCACGGCTCGCTGACTGATCACAACGGGCGTAAGGTCGATTTCCGCAACGTGATCCTGATCATGACGTCAAACGCTGGTGCCGCTGATATGGCAAAGGCCGCGATTGGCTTTGGCCGTGACAAGCGCGAGGGTGAAGACACTGCCGCGATTGAACGCACGTTCACGCCTGAATTCCGCAACCGTCTTGATGCGGTGATCAGCTTTGGCGCACTGCCCAAAGAGGTTATTATGCAGGTTGTCGAAAAGTTCGTGCTTCAGCTTGAAGCGCAGCTTTTGGATCGCAACGTACACATCGAACTGACACGTCCGGCGGCTGAAAAGCTTGCTGATATGGGCTATGATGACAAGATGGGCGCACGGCCTCTTGCGCGCGTCATTCAGGAAGAGATCAAAAAGCCGCTGGCCGAAGAACTGTTGTTTGGCAAACTTGCCAAGGGCGGCATCGTTAAGGTTGGCGTCAAGGATGGAAAGCTTGATCTGCGGATTGAGCATAAGACCAAGCGGATCGCTAAGAAGAAGCCTCCGCTTTTGACAGCTGACTGATCGACACTGAATATTTGGTGCTAAACAACGCGCGGACCTAAATGGTTCGCGCGTTTTCGTTGAACTCGATTGAAAAAATGCACCAAACGTCAGAAACAACTGGCGAAATCAACTGCAAATTCTGTGTGCCAGTCGCCTAGCTTGACCTGACAAACAAAGGTGTACGCGTTGTTTCAATGTCTAACATTGGTTCTGTTCGGGTGTCTGTCTGTCGCGCTGTTTTTTGTAGTGTATGTGGTTGCGGGAACCGACGATCAAACATGGGCGTATGACGCCCTGAACCTTGGCTCTGTTGCCGCAAGGTTAATCTGTGTTCTTGCAGTGGTGCTGGCGTTCTTAAATAGGGTTCGCGGCCAAGTCGTCCTTGCGCTTGGGCTCCTTGCTTTTAGCTTTGTTGCGCCGGTTTTAGGGTCGTTGGATTGCCTTGCAGGTGGCCTGGGCGGCGGATACGACCGCCACACAAATTGTGGGCTCGACACAGTCTTGCCCATCGGCGTGATGGCTTACATGTTTGTTGTACTGACGCATGGAAAATTAGGCCTTGTTCTCATCTTGATGTCTTGCGTGATTATCCCGTCTGGAATTGTTGCGGCGCGTTGGCAACTGGCGCATCCACTTGAGAAGATTGTGGCAGAGGCCGATCTTGCCGAAGACTGCTATCTGCGCCGCAAAAAAGTTGCCTACACGTTCAATGCTGCGGATGTAACACGTCTTAAGACGGCCGAAGACCTGCAATTGGGCTGGATTATCGGAGAGCAGGCTCCGCGGATTTACAGAGTTGAAAGCGATAAAGTCTTTGTGTGGCGATATACGCAACGAGCGTTCGAGCCTGTCGCAAAAAGGGAAGCATCGAAGCTAAAGCTAACTCCAAAAGGTGAACTGCCCGCGTGTCACTGGACAATTTTGGGCTCCAGCGGAAAAGCGAAACAACGCCGCATGTTTAAATTGTAGCTCGAAATACTGGTGTCTGCCGCGATGATTCGTTACTCTGTCGGAATAGACCCGAAAAACGGGCACAGGCAGCCGAGCAGGGCTCATGACAGAAATGGTTTACGGCGCCTCGCCTTCGCGCGACGGAGAGCCAATTCTTCCACGCTGGTGGCGCACGGTTGACCGTTGGTCGCTTAGCTGTGTGCTGATCCTATTTGGCATCGGCTTGCTCTTGGGTCTGGCCGCCTCTCCTCCATTGGCAGAGCGCCACGGTTACTCGGCCTTTCACTACGTCGAACGCCAGACAGTCTTTGGTGGCCTTGCCATTGCGATCATGTTTGCCTTTACGTTGATGTCGCCGCGCACTGTGCGGCGTCTGGCCATATTAGGGTTTTGTGCCTCCTTTTTGGCATTGGCCTTTTTGCCGTTGTTTGGTGAAGACTATGGCAAAGGTGCTGTACGCTGGTTCTCGCTTGGCTTTGGATCGATACAACCGTCCGAGTTCTTGA
Organism: Paracoccaceae bacterium; assembly: GCA_039942715.1. Lineage (GTDB taxonomy): Bacteria > Pseudomonadota > Alphaproteobacteria > Rhodobacterales > Rhodobacteraceae > JABDJX01. The sequence continues at coordinate 44,001 of JBDVBY010000004.1, read as the reverse complement.
AACCCGGTTTTATTGTGCTTGCCGGTTGGATGATCGCCGCGAGCAACGAGGTGGCGGGACCGCCCGGCAAGTCCTATTCCTTTGCGATTGCCATGCTGATCGTTCTGTTGTTGGCGATGCAGCCGGACTTTGGCCAAGCCTGTTTGATCCTGTTTTCATGGGGGGTTATGTATTTCGTCGGCGGTGCACCGTTCTTCATCCTCGCCCTGATTGCTGGCATGGTCGTGCTTGGCGGGGCGTTTGCCTACAACAACTCAGAACACTTCGCGCGTCGCATCGACGGATTTCTCTCTGCCGAAGTCGATCCAACAACGCAGCTTGGCTATGCGGCAAACGCGATCCGCGAGGGCGGCTTTTTTGGCGTGGGCATCGGCGAAGGTACGGTGAAATGGTCGCTGCCTGATGCGCACACTGATTTCATCATTGCAGTTGCTGCCGAGGAATACGGTCTGATCCTCGTTTTGGTCATTATCCTGCTTTACACCACCATCGTGTGCCGCTCGCTGATGCGGCTGATGCGCGAACGCGATCCGTTTATCCGCCTTGCTGGCACCGGACTTGCCTGCACCTTTGCGATGCAAGCGATGATCAACATGTCGGTTGCTGTGCGCCTGTTGCCCGCAAAAGGGATGACATTGCCTTTTGTCAGTTACGGCGGCTCTTCTCTTGTGGCCGGTGGCATCACTATCGGCATGCTTCTGGCCTTCACCCGCATCCGTCCGCAAGGCGAAATTCGCGATTATCTGGTCAGGGCGAACCGGTGAGCGCTCCGCATTTGATCATGGCCGCAGGCGGCACGGGTGGGCACATGTTCCCAGCACAAGCTTTGGCCGAAACAATGTTGGCACGCGGCTGGCGCGTGTCACTTTCAACGGACGCACGCGGCGCCCGTTACACCGCTGGCTTTCCCAAAATGGTCGATGTTCAACAAGTCAGCAGCGCAACGTTTGCGCGCGGCGGCATTTTGTCCAAGGCGATTGTTCCGTTCAAATTGGCCGTCGGCATCGTGGCTGCGATCGCAAAATTCGCCGTCTCGCGCCCTACGGCTGTGATCGGCTTTGGCGGATATCCGTCAATCCCAGCAATCACAGCAGCCTGGGTCTTGCGCATCCCCCGCGTGATCCACGAGCAAAACGGCGTTCTGGGCCGCGTCAACGCATTGTTTGCGCCGCGCGTGAACGTTGTCGCCTGCGGCACATGGCCCACAAAACTGCCCGATGGTCTGAAAGGTCAGCACACAGGCAACCCTGTGCGCGCGCAAGTGCTGAAACACGCAGGCGCGCCTTATACGGCACCGGTAGAAAGTGCGTCGATCCTTGTGATGGGCGGCAGCCAAGGTGCGCGCATCCTGTCCGATATCGTGCCCAGCTCAATTGCCCAACTGGGGCTGAGTAATATCAAAGTTGCTCATCAAGCCCGCCCCGAAGATCTTGCCCGTGTCATACGCACCTATGACGAGGCTGAAATCGCGGCCGAGGTTGAACCCTTCTTTGACGACATTGCGGATCGTATCACGCATGCGCATCTGATTATTAGCCGTGCGGGCGCTTCTTCCGTGGCAGACATCTCGGTCATTGGTCGTCCCTCGATCCTGATCCCCTTTGCCGCTGCGACCGCAGATCATCAAAGCGCAAACGCCAGTGGGCTGGTTGCCGCCGATGCCGCCATTCTTATACCGGAAAGTAAGCTTGACGTTGATACACTGGCCGCGCACATCGACGCTGTCATAAGCACGCCGGGCGCTGGCGATCAGATGGCCTCCAACGCACTTGCTTTGGGCATGCCTGACGCCGCCGATCGGCTTGCTCAGATAATCGAAACTCTTGCGGAGAAACGCACATGAATGCCGCTGCTGTGACCAAACTTCCCACCGAAATGGGGCCGATCCACTTTGTGGGGATTGGCGGCATCGGCATGTCAGGTATCGCGGAAGTGCTTTTGGCGGCGGGATACACTGTGCAGGGCAGCGATCTGAAACGCTCTAAAATCACCGACCGTTTGGAAAGCTTGGGCGCAGAGATCTTTGAAGGCCAGAACGCCAGCAATCTTGATGGCGCCGAAGTTATTGTGATTTCGTCAGCAATTAAAAAAGGTAATCCAGAACTCGATCAAGCACGCCTGTTGGGCTTGCCTGTTGTGCGTCGCGCCGAAATGCTCGCCGAGTTGATGCGCCTGCGCTCTAACATCGCCGTTGCTGGCACCCACGGCAAAACGACGACCACAACCATGGTCGCAGCCCTTCTTGACGGAGGCGGTATTGATCCGACTGTGATCAACGGTGGCATCATCCACGCCTATGGCTCAAACGCCCATGTGGGTGAAGGCGAGTGGATGGTGGTTGAAGCCGATGAAAGCGACGGCACCTTTAATCGCCTACCCGCAACCATCGCCATCGTCACCAACATCGACCCGGAACATATGGAGCACTGGGGCACGATCGAAAACTTGCGCCGTGGTTTTGATGATTTTGTCTCAAATATCCCGTTTTACGGGCTTGCCGTGCTCTGCACCGACCACCCCGAGGTGCAAGCGCTTGTTGGTCGTATCACAGATCGGCGTATCGTAACCTATGGCTTTAACGCTCAAGCCGATGTGCGCGCGACAAACCTTACCTACAAAGCTGGCAAAGCCCATTTCGACATTGAGTTGTCCGAAGGGATCACGATAGAAAATTGTCAGTTACCGATGCCTGGCGATCACAATGTTTCAAATGCACTGGCCGCCGTCGCAGTTGCCCGCCATTTGGGTATGAAAGGCGTTGAAATTCGTGAAGCGCTGGAAAATTTCAAAGGCGTCAATCGTCGATTTACCAAAGTGGGTGAAGTCGATGGCGTGACAATTATCGACGATTATGGTCACCATCCGGTTGAGATTGCAGCTGCCCTAAAGGCTGCCCGTCAAACGGTCGCAGACACTCCCGAAGCCCGCGTGATCACTGTGCACCAGCCTCACCGCTATTCGCGACTTCACAACCATTTTGAAGATTTCTGCACCTGCTTTAACGATGCCGATGTCGTTGGCATTGCCGAAGTTTTTGCCGCTGGCGAAGATCCTATTGAGGGGGCGAGCCGCGATGATTTGATCGCAGGGCTAATCCGCCATGGACATCGCCACGCGCGCGCCGTGGTGAGTGAAGAAGACCTCGCAAGACTGGTGCGAGAACAGGCGCGCCCGGGTGATATCGTCGTCTGTCTTGGGGCCGGTACGATCAGCACTTGGGCCAATAACCTGCCTGGTCGATTGGCTAAAAATGCTGCTTAAGCCGTTTTAAATCAATCCGTTACTGCGAAATAGCTCTTTAAGGCCAACTTCGGGGCGCGCTCCATAGTGGCTGATAACCTCTGCCGCAGCAACGCAGCCCATACGACCAGAAACCTCCAAGGATTGACCGGTCGCGTAGCCATAAAGGAAGCCTGCCGCGAACTGATCCCCAGCGCCGGTTGCATCCACAGGCACGATCGTTTTCACCGGAACCGTGGCATGTTCATCGCCTTGAATGACCAATACCTCGTCACCTGAACGCGTGCACACAACTAGGCCTGCATCACGCGTTGCCTGTGCCAAGGCGTCATCCAATTCGGTTTGATATAGCGATTTCCACTCATGCTCGTTGCCGATGACATAGTCCAATTCGCGCACCAGATGCCGGAAGCTTTCGCGATGGCGATCCACGCAAAAGGGGTCTGACAATGCAATCCCGGCGCGCCCTCCGTTGTCGCGACAAAGTCGTGCGGTGCGCTCAAACGCTTCTTTTCCTTTGGGCTTGTCATACAAGTACCCCTCCAGAAATAGAATTTGCGCTTCACTTGCGACCGCATCAGGCACGTCATCCGGACCCAACTCGGACGAAATACCTAGATAGGTGTTCATCGAACGCTCGCCATCGGGCGAGACAAAAATCATCGAGCGCGACGTCGGAAGCTCTCCGCCGGATACAGGCTCATTCACAAAAACAGTGCCGCCCTTGTCCATGGACGACGCATAAAAACGCCCTAAAGCATCATCGTGCACGCGCCCGATAAAACCTGTTTTTAGTCCCAGATTTCCCAATCCTGCCAATGTGTTGGCGACAGAACCACCGGGCGCTTGAACACGTTCTTTCATCGCTGCATAAAGCACCTCGCCCCGGTCGCGTTCGACCAGTTGCATAATACCTTTTTCAACGCCCATCATCTCAAGAAAATTGTCATCTGCGGTCGAAATTACATCGACCACTGCGTTACCGATGCCGACAACGTCGTATTTTGTCATTCTGTTTTTTCCTCAAACTGGCACAGATCGTTTATCGGGCAAGCCTTACATTTCGGTTTGCGGGCAACGCATAAATAGCGCCCGTGCAAGATCAGCCAATGATGCGCGTGGTGTTGAAACTCGGCTGGAACGTTGTCTTCAATCGCGCGCTCGACTGCATCAACGTCCTTACCGGGTGCAAGACCTGTGCGATTTCCAACACGGAAAATATGCGTATCGACGGCTTGTGCCGGGAAGTTGAACCACATGTTCAGGACCACATTGGCCGTCTTGCGCCCGACGCCGGGAAGCGATTGCAAGGCCGCGCGCGACGACGGCACGGTGCTGTTGAATTCGTCGACCAACCGCTGGCTCAGTTTGATGACATTCTTGGCCTTGTTGCGGAAAAGGCCAATTGTTTTGATGTGCTCGATCACACCTTCTTCGCCCAAAGCCAGCATCTTTTCTGGGGTGTCCGCGATCTTGAACAGTTCTTTGGTGGCTTTGTTCACGCCTGCATCGGTTGCCTGGGCAGAAAGCGCGACTGCGACCACGAGCGTGTAGGCATTCGTGTGTTCCAGTTCACCCTTAGGTTCTGCTTCGGCCGCCTGAAACCGCCTGAACGCTTCATAAACGTCACCGAAGGGAAGTTGTTTTGTTTTTGCCATGGCGCTGGTTTTCGCTGAACAAATCTTGGAGAGCAAGCCGAAGCCGCAGGATTCGGGTCGCAAGCGCGCAAACACTCGCTTAATTCTAAGGGTAACGAAGGATTGGACTCATGAGTGATTTTGAAAGCGGATACCATTACCAGCTTATGCGGCGTGCGATTGATCTGATCGATGCGAAGGAACAGCCTTTGACGCTTGAGGCGATCGCGGGCGAAATGCAGATGAGCCCGGCGCATTTTCAGCGCATCTTTTCGCGATGGGCTGGCGTTTCTCCAAAGCGATATCAGCAATGGTTGACGCTGGATCACGCCAAAGCTTTGTTGGCTGAGCGGCACACAACTTTGGAAACCGCCGATGCCGTCGGGCTTTCTGGCTCAGGCCGCTTGCATGATCTCTTCGTGCGCTGGGAGGCGATGAGCCCGGGCGATTACGCTAAAGGCGGTGCTGGTCTTGAGATTTTGTGGGGTTGGTTCGAAAGTCCCTTTGGGCCGGCATTGATCATGGGTACGACGCGTGGGATCTGTGGCATTGGTTTTGCGGCGGAAACCGGGGCTGAAGCCACAATGGAAGACATGTTGGGCCGGTGGCCAAAGGCCACATTTACCGAAGACCCAACCGCTTTGCGCCAATTGGCAGAACAAGCATTTCCCAAGGGGTACGCAGATCAGAGTGCAAAACTGTTTTTGATCGGCGCGCCTTTCCAGATCAAAGTTTGGGAAGCGCTTTTGAGTATTCCGACAGGGCAAGTCACCACATACTCGGACATTGCGCGCGCTATTGGGCATCCAAAAGCGGTGCGCGCCGTCGGCACGGCTGTCGGGCGAAATCCGATCTCTTGGCTGATCCCATGCCACCGCGCTTTGCGCAAAAGTGGTGGTTTGGGCGGCTATCATTGGGGATTGCCGGTGAAACGTACAATGTTGGCGTGGGAAGCGGCCGAAACCGCGTGATGGGGCTCTGCCCCCTTGGCCTTTGGCCAATTCCCCCGAGATATTTTTGCCAAGAAGAAAGATAAACTAAATCAAATTGTTGCGAGTAAGTGGAGTGGATTTTAGCTGATTGATATCGGATATCATGCTTTGGACGTTGCTTAACAGGCGGGGTTCGGCTCATTTCTGTCTCATCGCCGCTTTCGCTTGAATCACGGTCAAGTATCGCGGCAAAGGAGATGTGAAATGACGAAAAGAGGCACTCAAATGCTTAGCATAAACAAAACCGCACTGCTGGGGGCAGCAAGTTTATTGGTCCTAACCGCCTGTACCGATCCTCGGTATCAAACCGGTGGTGATCGCCAACGCACAGGCCAAGGCGCCGCCGTAGGCGCTGCCATTGGTGGTTTACTTGGTGCAACCCGCGAGAGCGGCAATGATCGCGTGAAAAACGCCGCTATTGGGGCTGCGATCGGTGGCGCGATCGGTGGCGCGATCGGCTACAATCTTGATCAGCAAGCCGCTGAGTTGAACAATGATTTCAACAACGGCCAGATCGATGTGATTAACACCGGCTCTGAGCTGATCGTGCGGATGCCGGAAGGTATTTTGTTTGCAACCGACAGCGCGGCTTTAAACACAAACCTGCGGTCTGATCTGTTTGTGCTGGCCGAAAGCCTGAACAAATATCCGAACTCGATCGTGACAGTAACCGGCCACACCGACAACACGGGGGCTGCGAGCTATAACCAAGACCTTTCGCAGCGACGTGCGCAATCGGTTGCTTCGGTGCTTAGCACAGGTGGGGTTGCGTTTAACCGCATGCGGGTTGTGGGCGCCGGTGAAAGCCAGCCTATCGCCTCAAACCAGACAGCTGGTGGGCGCGCGCAAAACCGTCGCGTGGATATTACGATCACACCGACGAATTAAGTCGAGCTGACCTTTTAAAAGCGGCGGGCCAAAGGGTTCGCCGCTTTGCAATTTACACGAAAGAACTGAGGTCGTGCCTTGAGCGGGGCGCACGGATTTGGGCATTAACCTTCGATGCGTGATGCAAACTCTGCTACGCGCGTTTTGAATTTTCTGTTTAGTGTGCCTTTTGCAAGTTTCATCGACTGAATAAAAAGACGCGATGATAAGGTGGTTGGCCTCAGGTCGAGCGAGGCGAAAAGCCGGGTACGCTTGGTCGAAAGAGGCACTAGGTCAACAACCCCCATACAAATCACGCCGCCAGATTTGCTCTCAATCGAAAATCCAGTGTCCGGGTCGATCGCGATCATTTCTGCATCGACGAGGTGTGAACGCCCGCGCCAGGCAAACTTGGCCTGCCATCGTGCACCAACTTCGGTCGGTGCACAGCTTTCGTCTCGCGCTATTTCGACACCGCGCCGCAAAAGCTGCCGCTCGAAACGGTCAAAATCTGTCACGGTATCATAGACCGCGCCGATGGGTGCTTCGATATCTTCGCGGCTTGAAAATTTCATATGCTGAAAGTGACGTCAGTCAAGCGTATCGGCAAGCCAGTTTTCGATCAGGAATCGTGCAATCGATCCTTGGCGTGCGGGTTTCATCGTTGGATGATTGCCTGAAACGGCATCCAGCATGGTTTCTCGTGTGACCCAAAGTGCGTCTTCAATCTCTAGCGGATCAATGGTGATGTCATCGCTGATCGCTTGACCATGGCAGCCGAACATCAACGACGCAGGGAAAGGCCAGGGTTGCGATGAAAGATATTCAACGTCGCCAACGCGGATGCCTGACTCTTCAAAGGTTTCCCGCCGTACAGCGGCTTCAATGGTTTCGCCCGGTTCAACAAAACCGGCAAGCAGCGAATACATCCCCTCGGGCCAGTGCGGAGAGCGGCCCATCAAGACTGAATTGCCTCTTGTAATCAACATGATGACGACTGGATCGGTGCGCGGGAAATGATGGGTTCCACAACTTGGGCAGACACGGCGCCACCCGGCCTGGTCAATTTTGCTGGCCGCGCCGCATTTAGCGCAAAAGCGATGGCTGCGATGCCATTCAATGATGGCACGCGCCGTGGCCAAAACTTCAGCAGACCGCGGCGTAAGCGCGATCATATTGGCGCGCAGTTCTGCGAAAACCTGTGTATCCGGTAGAGCCGGGTGAAGTTGCTCGCTTGGGTCGGAAAAAGCGCCTACCTGATCGATATCCTCGGCAGGCTGCCATTTTGAAATGCCACGGGCGAAAATCGGAGTGTCGTCGTCGATGCCAACAAAAATCGCGTCTTCTACAGCGTCATCGAAAATGATGTGATCGGCAGGCAGAAAAACGGGTTGGCGAGACTGTGCATCCAAGAGAGGTTTGCCGCGCCAAATGGGTAAGACTCCGCCCTGAGTGGCGAGTTCGGCGATCTTGTTTGGATCTGCGCGAAGATGCGCTGCGCGATCCAATCCCGAGCCTCCAAAAGTCACTTTTTCTGCATTTTTCATTTAGATGCACGTCCTTTGCGCCCATGTGCCATGCACTACCGTGAATGGCAATCGGTCGCTCGCCTAAAGGCTCGCAAGAGCGCTATGGCCGGGCAGACTTGGCGCTCATTCTAGGGCCTACATACGTCAGGCAATGGAACAATTCATCATGCGTCATGGGGGCGTTCAAAGCTTGACCTTGCAACATGTCGCAGCCCATTTCGCGCAGCTTCACGACCTGATCAAGTGAGTCTATTCCCTTTGCCCCTGCTTGAATGCCTTGGGCATGCGCCATGTCGATAATGGATGCCAACAGAGCGGCGCGGCGCAAATCTTGGGCCGCGCGCCCAGTGATGTTTGTACCAATTTTGATGGATTGAGGCTGCAGTTCGACAAGCCTGGCAACAGATCCGGTGTCTGTACCAAAATCATCAAGATCAATGCCAACACCGGCCTCGCGCAACCGGTCCAGTCCCCAAATCGAGCGCGAGTCCGGCTGCGCGTGAGGATTGACCAACTCTATCGAAAGTGGACAGGGAAAATGAGCGATATTGCGGATAATGTGATTCACAAAATCGAGATTTGAAAAACTGTCCACCCAGAAATTGAGCGACACTGCCGGGATTTTTGCTCCGCGCATTGCCATATCGTTTAACACCGCCATGCTTTGCTCAAAGGCGAACATGTCAATTTGCCGTTGAAACCCAAATTGCGCGGCCGCTTCTAAAAAGCTCTCAGCTTCTAGCAAACCATGTGTCGGATGTTGCCAGCGCAGCAAGGCTTCGACACTGATGATGTCCATAGAATGCGCGTCGTAAACTGGTTGAAAATGAACGTCGAACTGTCCGAGCGCGAATCCTTCGGCTAATTCAGGGCCAAGGCGTGACTGTATCGCATGAGAATCGGCAAAGTCGTGTGAGTAGTGGCGCACCTGATTTTTTCCGGCGTGCTTTGCGTCGTACATCGCAAGATCTGCCGCCTTCAGCAGATCAGAAAATGTGGTTCCATGATCGGGAAAACGGGCGATACCAATACTTGCACCAACTCGTACTGTCTTTTGATCAACAACCGTCGGCTCGCCAATCGCCTCTAGAATTCGCTCTCCAAATGCAGCAGCTTCGTCATGTGTCTTTTCAGGTAGGAAAATCGCGAATTCATCACCCCCTAAGCGCGCTGCGATTGGCGCTTGCGCGTCGAATTTTGGTGTCAGGCTATAGTGTTGTGACGTGTCAGGATCTGAAGACTGGCCAAGCAATTGACTGATGTGGTTCGCGACTTTTTTTAAGACAACATCGCCCGCTTCATGTCCTTGCGTGTCGTTGATGAATTTAAAGCCATCAAGATCGATGAATAATAATGCGCCGTTGGTCGGTTTGTTCTTGCTATCAAACTGTCCGCATAAATGGCGGCGAAAAGACTCCCGATTTGCCAGTTGCGTCAGGGAGTCGGTGAATGCCAACTTGTTGATTTTATATATAGATTTGCGCAATTGCTTGACCATGTTGCGAAAGCTGCTGTGCAGATCGCGAAGCTCTTTTGGCAAAAGGCGAGAGGTTTTGATTTCTGATGGGTCGTAAGATTCTCCGTTTGCGATACGCCGTGCAGCAGAACTGATTTGCTCGATCGGCCGCGATGAGATTACAGAGGCAATCAGCGCCATCACAAAAGCGCAAGCCAGTCCTACAAACAAAACAAAGACTGCTGCCCGGTGCGCAAAATCCGCTTTTTCTTGCAACTCAGACAGAGGTTGCGGAATCATGACGCCCCACCCAACAGGCGACACATGAGCAAACCCAGCGATCATGTCATCCTTGAGCGCGGGAGAATAGAAAACTTCGACCCCGGTTTCTCCATTCATCATGCGCTGAACCGCTGAGACTGCCGCTATGTTGCGCCGCATCGCGGTCCAGTCTGCAAGCGGGTGGTACAATACGTTTCCTGCGTGATCGACAATGGCCGCGTGCCCCATTTTGCCGAAGGAAATCGCCTGGCCAAGTTCAATGAAGTAATCGGTGCGCAAATCGCCAAAGGCGATCCGGCCATTTGGCAGCGTTTTCACCACGCGCATGATGTTCAACCCGTGCGCTTGTGTTATTTCGGTAAACCGAAGGTCTGAGTGCGTCTGTGCGTTGAGATCAGAGAGGAGATCTGGCGCAACCACCTCTGGGCAAGGCATTCCCGGTGGGGCGATTTGATGCAAAAGAGCGCCGCTTGACTGGTCTGCAATGCAAATGTGGATGAACCCAAGATTGGCCAGCGTGTCCGCAATTCGGTCTGACGCATTCCAAATGTCAGGCGTTGAAATAACAAGTCTGAAAGTATTGCTGACGTCCCGGTGATAACGTTCAAGTGCTTCCGCTAGATTGCGTGCTAGCAACAAGTGTTTTTCGTGTACGTTTTCAAGTTCGTTTTTAAACACGGCAGACTCGGGCCAAGCACGAAATAACGCGACCGGAATCAACGCCAGCGTCACAAACAACAGGATCAGAAAATGCCTGAGCCTCATCCATACCCCAAAGTGCTAAATCAAGGCTCAGAGATAGCGGCGAAAGATTACCACAGACGTAAGTAAAGCAAGCAGTTGCAATTCTTCGCGGAGATAAATACATAAAATGCTGAGAGGTTGGCGCGGGCGAGCGCCTCGCCAACCCGGTCAGATCCGGAAGGAAGCAGCCGTAACGAGCCCCGCTTGGGTCGTTGTCCAGCCTCTCACCTAAAGAAACGGAGGATTTATGGTCATTGCATCCCCCCTCCGGGCGATTGTCGGTTAAACACCCGCACCCCGCCCGCGTTCGAAAAAAGGTCCGCCAAAGGCGGTCCAAAACGCGTTTTTTAGGGCTAATTGAACCATGAACACACTTACACTTTCCGATCTTGGGTGGTCGGACCACTTTGCACGCCAACTTAACGGCGCAATTCCTTATCGTGTCAGCCAAGTGCACCGCGCTAGCGTCACGGTACTTTCCGAAGCCGGCGAACATCATTTTTCGGCCCCAATGGGTACAGGGGCCATCGCCGTTGGGGACTGGGTCACGGCTGTTGAGGACACGATAGATCATGTGCTGACGCGGCAATCGGTGTTGGAGAGGCGCACGGCAGGCAGCGACGTCAAACTTCAGTTGATCGCTGCAAATGTCACAACCCTAGCCATCGTCACCTCTTGTAATGCTGACTTTAACGAGGCGCGTTTGGAGCGTTACCTTGTGTTGGCTGCCGAGGCCGGGTGTTTGCCGCTGATTGTGCTGACTAAAGCGGATCAATGCGACGATGCGCGGGCTTACCAAATCAAGGCGGAGCGTCTTTCCCCGCTGGTCACAGCGCTTGCAATAAATGCCAAAGACCCCGACGAGGTTGAACGCCTTTCGCCTTGGGTAAAGTCCGGCGATACACTTGCGCTTGTAGGCTCCTCTGGGGTTGGCAAAACAACGTTGCGCAATGCCCTCACGGGTCAAAGTGCGGCGACACAAGACATCCGCGAAGATGATGCACGCGGGCGTCACACGACAACCGCGCGCGCTATGGTACAGACAAAGCTTGGCGGCTGGTTGATCGATACCCCGGGTATGCGCGCTTTGCGGTTGTCAGGTGCGTCCGATGGGATTTCGGCAGTGTTTGAAGATCTTGAAGAGCTTGCCGCGACGTGCCGTTTTAACGATTGCGCCCATGAGACCGAGCCTGGCTGTGCCATTCAAAGCGCTGTTCAGGACGGTTCGATTGATCAAGCCAGGCTAAAGCGTTGGCGCAAACTGGTAACGGAAGAAGAGCGCAACACAGAGACAATCGCGCAGGCGCGTGCACGTGACAAAGGCTTTGGCAAAATGGTCAAAGGCGCAGTGGCGCAAAAGAAAGGGCGAAGAGGACCCTGAATCTCTTCTGTCTAAAAATACCTCGGGGAGGTCTGGAGGGGCAGCGCCCCTCCAGCTTGGCGACGCGGCAAAGTCGCGGCGCAATCAGCTTGAACGCTCAGCGCTGCGATGTGCTTCGGGGGTTGTCCCGGTCCAAATATGAAACGCGCGAATAAACGAATTTGGATCGCCGTACCCCAATAAAAACGCAATTTCAGGGCTGCTTAGGTCAGTATCGGCAAGATAGTCCTCAGCAAGGCGACGCCGCAAAGCGCGCAGCTCTGATTGAAAGCTCGTCTTTTCACCGGCCAATTTACGCTGCAAGCCACGTGCGGAAATTCCAAGCCGCTTGGCCACATGAGCCGCATCTCCCTGACCGCTTGGCAACCCTTCCATCAAAACCGCCCGCACACGCTCGGCCATTGTGGCGTGTCGTTCAAGTTGATCCAGACGCGCGCGCAGGTCTGGCTCAAAAGAGGCGAACAAGGCTGGGTGTGCTGACAGGAAAGGTACTTTGGAATCTTCGCGGGTAAAGACTACGCGGTTAAAAGGCCCCGCTCGTACTGGTCTGCCAAAGAAGAGCGCATATTCTCCCGATGTAGGCGGCTTCACCATTTCAACGGCGATCGGGCGGATCTCTCGCTGGCTGGCAAGCCGGGCAAGACGCACAAGGAACGCCAGTTCTGCGCCGATAAACTCAGTCGGAAGCGTGATGCCCGGGTCTGCCCCATAGGTCACTTCAAGTCCACCTGCCGTGTCATGCACTTCAAGGTGCAGCGGTCCGATCAAGGGTTTGTACTCAGCAAGTCGTTCAACAGCGACAGTTAGATTCGGGCTGCAATATGCGGCAAACAAAGGCGGGCTGAACACCTCAGGCGACATGGCCTGTGCCAATACCAACCCTGGCGCTTGCGTTGCCATCTGATCGGTCAGCGCGCGCCAAAGCTGCCAAAAGTCATCTGGCGTCAGAGTTGGACGCACGCGCGAAAAAAGGTCTTCGGGCAACTCGGCGCGGCGCAAAACATCCGCTGGTCTCAACTCAAGGTGCGCAAGCAAGGCTGCCCATCCAAGGTCTACACTAAATGGTTTTGTCACTTTATCTGACTCATCAAAATCCAATCAAACCACCGATCCGGCAGCAAGCGTCGTAGTATCATTAAAGGACGCGCCAGTGCACCACCAACATAACGCGTCTTGGGTTTGGGCGCTCTGATAGCCTTCATCACCAAATTACTGATAACCGAGGGCGGCGACATCGATACCCGCTCGGACTCACCGGCCTTTTGCAACCCTTCGGCCATTTCGGCATAAGCGCTTTCTTCCGCCACGACAAACTGATCGCCAACCCCGTCGCTAAAGCCGGTTCCTATCAGACCAGGTTCGATAATCACCACATCAATACCGTGCGGCTTTAATTCCATGCGCAGACAATCCGACCATCCTTCCAGCGCGTGTTTCGTCGCATGATACCACGCCCCTAGCGGCGTATACATTTTCCCGCCCATAGAACTGATGTTGATTATCAGGCCTTTGCCTTGCGCGCGCATGCCCGGCAGCAAAAGCTGTGTGATCCGCGCTAAGCCAAACAGGTTCACCTCAAACTGATAGCGCGCTTTGTCGATTGGCGTGTCCTCGACCGGCCCGTACTGTCCAAAGCCAGCGTTGTTTATCAGAATATCGATGCCGCCCGCTGCTTTGATCTGCTCGGCCGCGGCAATCACGTCGGTTTCTTTTGTAATGTCCATCGCGATCACGGTGGCACCAGCGTCTTTGAGATCAATCATTTTGTCGACCGAGCGCGCAGCGGCAAAAACGACGTAGCCGTCCCTGAGCAAACGCAGGGCAAAATCCTTACCCATACCCGACGAGGCGCCTGTAACTAAGACGGATGAATAACGGCGTGCCATGTGAATCTCTCCTTTTGCTGAAGAGAAGAGGTATGTTGCGGAATGCGCATGGTCACTCGCAAATCACGCCAATTGTCTTGCAAATTACGTCAAAATGCAAATGCCCAGATGAACACAGCAGCAATTGCCAGGATTTGAAGAATCGCCATTATCACCGGAAGCCTTGAAAGGCGTCGCGCCGCACTGCCTTTTTCCCACGCAAGACCGACGCCATAGATCGCCACCGCTGCAATCCCTGCGATCCCCTGCCACCCCAGATAAACACCATGTTTCCATTCGAAGTGCGTATTGGAGTATGCCACGAAGGCGTAGGAAAACGCCATCAACCACAAGGCGCCAAGTGCCATCAACAGAAACCGTCTTGCATCACTTGGCGTTTTATCCATCGCCAAACCCGGCCGCCGCCCATGCAAACTGCTCGTCGGTTTCCACGGCGCAAGCGCGCGATTTGCGTAATCGTTTCAAAGCGGCTTCCGGTACTTCGCCGGCCTCAGCCATCAGACGCAACAGAACCATCCCTGATCGCCCACACCCCCCATGACAATGCGCCAAAACGCGACCACCATCGACGATGATCTGGTGCGCTTTGGCAGAGGTTCTCTGCCACATTGCAGTTGTTTCGCTGGCAGGCGCGCCAAAGTCGGGCACTGGCAAATGTGCCCAGTCAACGCCAGCGTTGCGCAAGTCATCGCCAAGCCCGCCTGCGCCTCTTTGTGCCATCTCCTGCGCCGTCGGCATCGACAACACTAATGCCGGATCCCACCGTAACAGCGCGCTCAAATCCGCCTCAAAGGCTCCACCGCGCCCTGGCATCGGCGATATCCCCAAAAGCCCAGCACCAAGCGTTACCTCAAAGATTTCGAACATTGGGGCCCTTCCTTGGTTTCTTGCGATGGACGCTTCATACGCTGCAGTCTACTCTGCTTTGAATGCGATTCCAGCCCGAGGCCCCATGAGCGACACAGCAGACACCAGCTATCAGGTATTGGCGCTAAAATACCGCCCCAAAACCTTTGCCGATCTCGTCGGGCAAGAGGCGATGGTGCGCACGCTGAAAAACGCGTTTGAAACCGGTCGCATTGCGCAGGCTTTCATCATGACTGGTATCCGTGGCACCGGTAAAACCTCTACCGCGCGGATCATCGCCAAGGGGATGAACTGCATCGGCAAAGACGGGCAGGGTGGCCCCACGACCGAGCCTTGCGGGGAATGCGAGCATTGCGTGGCAATCTCGAAAGAGGCGCATGTGGATGTGATGGAGATGGATGCTGCCTCGCGCACGGGTGTGAACGACATTCGCGAGATTATCGACAGCGTGCATTACCGGGCCGCTTCGGCACGCTATAAGATCTACATCATCGACGAAGTTCACATGCTCTCGACCAGCGCGTTCAACGCGCTCTTGAAAACCTTGGAAGAGCCACCCGCACACGTCAAATTCATCTTTGCCACAACGGAAATCCGCAAGGTTCCGGTGACGGTGTTGTCGCGCTGTCAACGGTTTGATCTGCGCCGGATCGAACCCGAAGTGATGATTGAGATGCTGCGCAAGATCGCAGGTGCCGAAAAGGCTGAGATCACCGATGACGCCCTTGCGTTGATCACCCGTGCAGCTGAGGGGTCTGCGCGCGATGCGACATCGCTGCTTGATCAGGCAATCAGCCACGGCGCAGGCGAAACAACCGCCGATCAGGTGCGTGCTATGCTGGGTTTGGCCGATCGCGGCCGCGTGCTTGACCTGTTTGAGTTGATCATGACCGGAGATGTCGCGGGTGCTTTGGCCGAACTTTCGGCGCAGTACGCCGATGGTGCTGATCCGATGGCAGTGCTGCGCGATATCACAGAGATAACTCACTGGATCAGCGTTATACGCATCACACCAGAAGCCTCAGACGATCCAACTATTAGCCCGGATGAGCGTACCCGTGGCACCGATCTTGCCGACAAGCTCTCCATGCCTGTCTTAAGCCGCATGTGGCAAATGGGGCTGAAAGCGCTGGAGGAGGTTTCAAATGCCCCAAACGCGATGATGGCCGCAGAGATGGCAATTATCCGTATGACACATGTGGCCGACATGCCCACGCCAGGTGACCTTGTTGCCAAGCTGAAAGATGCGACTCCGCCGCCTGTGGCACCGGCATCCGCTCCATCGGGTTCACCGCAAGGCAGCACTTCAGCTGGCGCCGAAGCGGTCGCAAATCGCACTGCGTCCATTTCTTCTGGCGCAAGTGGCCCGCAAGCGGCATTGGCTGTGGAACCCGAGAATGCCTTAAGCCGTTTTCCAACGTTTCAGCATGTGGTCGATCTGATCCGAGCCAATCGGGATGTGAAGCTTTTGGTTGAGGTCGAAGGCGGCATACGTCTTGTATCTTATCAGCCAGGACGCATTGAGTTTGAGCCTGCGCCGACTGCTGCTTCAGACTTGGCCCAACGCCTTGGCAGCCGTTTGCAGGCTTGGACAGGCGTGCGTTGGGCGCTTTCGGTTACAGCCTCTGGGGGCGCGCCGAGCCTTTCTGAAGCGCGCGACGCTGACGCAATTGCCTTGCGCGAAGCAGCCCAAGAAATGCCGATCGTCGCAGCCATCCTTACCGCCTTCCCAAAGGCGCAAATTGAAACTCTGCGCACGGCAAAAGACATTGCCGCCTCGGCTGCCGAAGACGCATTGGCAGAGGTTGATGATGAGTGGGATCCCTTCGAGGACGACTAGGGCTTTCGCCTATTGAAAAATACTCCGGGGGTGCGGGGGCTGGCCCCCGCTTGCCATTCTGCAGATAGGCGGCGCAAATCCCCGTCCCCTCTTGTTCCAAGCCTTTCGCACGCGTATCTGAGAAGGAACCACGGACAAGGAGAGCGAGATGCTAAAAGGACTGGGCGGATTGGCCGACATGGGCAAGATGATGAAGGCCGCACAGGAAATGCAAACCAAGATGGCCGAGATGCAGGAAGAACTGCATTCGATCACTGTCACAGGTGAGTCTGGTGCAGGCCTTGTTAAGGCAACATCAACCGCTAAAGGCGAGCTGATCGGTTTGGATATTGACCCTTCTATTTTCAATCCGGACGAAAAAGAGGTGGTCGAAGACCTGATTTTAGCCGCGATTAAAGATGCGCAATCCAAAGCCAGCGAAAAATCACAAAGCGAGATGAGCAAGCTGACCGAAGGCATGGGGCTGCCTGCTGACATGAAGCTGCCGTTCTGAAGACCGTGCTGCGGGCTTTCATTGGTTTGGCGGCGATTGCGTTTCCCGTCGCCGTGCAGGCTCAGGATTGGGCGACGCTGGATGTCTGCACCGTTGAAAGTGCAGAAATCGTTGAAAGTGCCTTTGCACCATCAACGTTTGAGGCTTTAGACGCGAACGGTGCAACGCTTGAAAATGGCAAGGGCCGCCTGTGGCGGATTGAAACGCGCGAAGGAGCTGTTTCGCACCTTTGGGGCACCATGCATTCTTCTGATCCACTGATCCTTGATCTGCCACAGGCTTTGCGCGACGTCATAGCCGCGGCCAGTGTGGTTGCCGTTGAAATCGATTTCACCGCCAAAAGCCGTGCTGAACTGCGCGATGCCCCGTTTTACGCGGCGCGCTTTAAAGAGGCGGGTGACCCTTTCAGTGCACCAGTTGCGGGCAATAGTATTGCCGGGCTGTCACCCGAACACACTGACTGGCTGCGCGACCGTGCGATTGAGCTGGGCTGGACGGAAGATGTAGAGCTTATCCTGTCCAACGCGGGTATGGCCGAAATGCTTTTGTCCGACCCGTGCGAAGACTTTTCGAACGGAGTTCTGCCTGCACAGGATGATTACATCCAGCTCTTAGGGCGTTTGGCCGGCGCCGAAATCTTAGGCCTTGAGGGAGCGAACGTTTTTTTGGACGATCTGGCTGATCCGGTGCGCGCCGAAATCGCAGAGGCGATCATTCAGGTATACACTGCCTATTTAAAGCCTGTTTCAAGCAATGCAGAGCGCACAACGTCCTTTGCGCTTTACCGACAGGGGCGCATGGACGTGATTTCCGCCTGGGACGCTGTGTATTTGGAGAGCGTATTGGGCGAAGGCGCGGCGCGTGCCCTGGCTTTAACCGATGCTTATCTAGTGGCCGAGCGTAACGACCGCTTTTTAGCCCGATCTACTGACGGTATTCGAGAAGGCGGTCTTGTAATGGCGGTGGGCTTTGCGCATTTGCCGGGGCAGAGCGGCTTGATTGAGAGATTGCGTGCCATGGGCCACACCGTCACACGCGTGGTGTTGCCGGGAGAGGTGGAATGAACGGGCAAAACGACTTGGACAATCTGATCGAGATGATGGCCAAACTGCCCGGTTTGGGGCCGCGCTCGGCCCGGCGCGCGGTGCTTCATATGATTAAGAAGCGTGCCTTGGTTCTGATCCCTTTATCTGACGCGCTTACCCGTGTGGCCGAAACCGCGCGCGAGTGTTTGAACTGCGGCAACGTCGGTACCACGGATCTTTGCGAGATTTGCCAAAGCGAGAAACGTGCCAATGGAGAACTTTGCATCGTGGAAGATGTTGCCGATCTTTGGGCCATGGAGCGCGCGGGCGTATTTAAGGGGCGTTATCATGTGCTCGGCGGCACGCTGTCGGCACTGGATGCGGTCGGCCCAGAAGAATTGCGGATCCCAAAGTTGATTGATCGTGTGACGTCCGAAGAAATTTCAGAAGTGATTTTGGCTCTGAATGCCACCGTGGATGGTCAGACGACCGCGCATTATATTGCCGATCAGATCGAACACCGGGTGAAGGTAACTTCGCTGGCCCAAGGTGTGCCGATTGGTGGTGAGCTTGATTATCTTGATGACGGCACGATTGGGGCTGCTTTGAAGGCGCGCAAGTCGGTTTAACTTTCGCCTCGCTTGCGCGAGGCGATCCATCGGGGGCTCGGCCCCCGAACCCCCGAGGTATTTTAAGACAGAAGAAACCCTTAAGTTTTTGCGCTTGAACGAACCGTTTCGATCATCAGGGCGACATTTTCAGGATCAGCGTCGGGCGTTATGCCGTGGCCGAGGTTGAAAATATGCGGGCCTTTGGAGAAGGCTTTGACGATGGCGCGGGTCTCGGTGACCAGTGCATCGCCGCCGGTGACCATGTGTTTTGAAGCGAGGTTGCCTTGGACACAGCCGTCGATTTGCACGTTTTCTGCCGCCCATGTGGGATCGGCTGAATTGTCGAGCGCGACGCAATCTGCGCCGGTGGCTTTTGCAAAGCCTTTGTATTTGTCGCCTGCTTCTCGAGGAAAGGCGATGATGGGGGTGTTTGGATGTTTGGCTTTGAGGGCAGCGATGATCTTTTTGGCGGGGGTTAGAGAGAAATCGACGAAATCCTGATCTTTGAGCGAGCCTGCCCAGCTGTCGAACAGTTTGACGACTTCGGCGCCCGCTTCAATCTGGGCTGAGAGGTACTCAATCGTCGCGTCGGTGAGCAGGTCGATGACGGACTGGAACAGAGCGCGATTGCCGTCTTTAAGTGCATGTGCGGGGCCTTGGTCTGGCGTGCCGCGACCGGCGATCATGTAAGTGGCCACGGTCCAAGGCGCGCCAGCAAAGCCGATAAGCGCGGTTTCTTTGGGCAACTCGCGGGTAAGGATTTTTACGGTTTCATAAATCGGCGCAAGGTGATCGTGCACTGCGTCGGCTGGCTTGAGTTTGTCGAAGTCAGCCTGTTCAGAGATTGTCGACAAGCGAGGGCCTTCGCCGGTGACAAACCAAAGATCTGCGCCAAGCGCTTCGGGGATGAGCAGGATATCGGCAAACAGGATCGCGGCGTCAAAGCCATAGCGACGGATAGGCTGCAGGGTAACTTCGGCGGCCAGTTCCGGGTTGTAGCAGAGCGACAGAAAATCACCTGCTTGAGCGCGTGTGGCGCGATATTCCGGCAGATAACGCCCGGCCTGACGCATCATCCAAATCGGCGGAACGGGCAGTGTTTCACCCGCCAGCGATCTTAAAAGCAGTTTATCGGCCATGGTCTTAATCCCTTTGTTGCGCCTTTGGTCCCAAGTCAGCCTCGTGTTGTCAATGCGTGGATTGTCAATTCTGTCTGACAGTCTTAAACCGGAAGCCATGACAACACTTCCTGACCCCCAAAACCCGTTTCGTATTGGTACCCGCGGCTCTCCTTTGGCTCTTGCGCAGGCCTACGAGACCCGCGCCAGTCTGGTTGCCGCCTTTGATTTGCCGCAAGAGGCGTTCGAGATTGAGGTGATCAAAACCACCGGTGACCGTGTTCTGGACCGCCCTCTGAAAGAGATCGGCGGTAAGGGGCTTTTCACCAAGGAAATCGAAGATGCGATGTTGGAAGGCAGCATTGATATTGCTGTGCATTCGACAAAGGATATGCCGGTCGAACAGCCTGATGGGCTTGTTCTGAATTGCTATTTGCCGCGCGAAGATGTGCGTGATGCGTTTATTGCGCCAAAAGGCGGCACGCTGGGCGCACTTGAACCGGGCACTAAAGTTGGCACCTCTAGCTTGCGGCGCAAGGCACAATTGTTGCACCGGTTCCCCGAGTTGGTCGTGGTCGAGTTTCGTGGCAATGTACAAACGCGACTGAAAAAGCTGGAAGATGGTGTGGCGGCTTGTACGTTTTTGGCAATGGCAGGATTAAATCGTCTAGACCTTAGTCATTTGGCCGCTTCTGCGATTGACCCGGATGAGATGTTGCCTGCGGTTGCGCAAGGCACGATTGGGATCGAGCGTCGGATCGATGATACACGCGCGGCGGACATGCTGGCGGCGATCCATCACGATGAAACAGGGCATCGCTTGGCTGCGGAACGTTCTTTTCTGAAGGCGCTTGATGGGTCGTGCGAAACGCCTATTGCGGCCTTGGCAGAGTTGGACGGTGATCAGCTCACCCTGCGAGGAGAAGTTTTGCGTACCGATGGTAGCGAGGCTTTGTCCGATGCGATGACAGGATCGATATCGGACGCACCCGATATTGGGCGCACCTTGGCAGAGACGCTTTTGTCGCGCGCAGGCCCTGATTTCTTTGACTGGCGCGACTAGCGCGGCAAAAAATGCTGCGCAGCATTTTTCATGTTGCTGCGCAGAAAAACTTTGATTTCTCACGGTTTTCGCTTAAAGCTGCGTCGCAGCATGTCTGGGGAGATATCAACGTGAGCGATACACTATTGATCAAACGCTATGCTAGTCGGCGGCTTTATAATACAGAGACATCTGACTATGTGACGCTTGAAGACATCGCTGGTTTCATTCGCGAAGGCCGAGATGTACAGATCGTTGATCTGAAGTCGGGCGACGATTTAACCCGGCAATACCTTTTGCAAATCGTGGCCGATCACGAAAGCCGAGGCGAAAATGTATTGCCGCTTGATGTGCTGACCGATCTTGTGCGTTCTTACACCACGCAAGCGCAATCTGTGGTGCCGCAGTTCTTGTCGATGAGCTTTGAGATGCTGCGCGAAGGACAATCCAAAGTAATGGAAAACATGTCCAACCCTTTATCGGCAATGCCCGGATTTGACGCCATGAAGGCTCAGCAAGAAGCTTTCATGAAGGCGATGACAGGTGGCATGGGCCCTACAGGTTGGAGTGGGCCCGCGCCCGATGACAGCGAGGCGCCGGAAGCAAAACAGCCAGATGAAGATCTTGATGACATCCGTGCACAGCTGGCCGCGATGCAGGCGCAGCTGGCAAAGATGGGCAAAAAGAAGTCCTGATGCGCTTAGCGGAAGATTGACCTAACGCTATCGGCCAAAAGCTGCACAACGACTGCTTCTGACAAATATCCGGTTTGCTGTAGATTGCGGGATGCTTGATAGCGCCGGATCGCACGGCGGGTGTCGTCATCAAAGACGCCGTCCACTCTTCCGGGGCGCATTTCAAGACGTTCAAGTCGGGATTCAACCACTTGACGTGTGCGCGGTGACAGGTTTAGCGCTTGCTCTTGCCGCGCGGCTTGATTGTTGCCTTGGGCGTTCTGCTGTTGCTGTGTGATCCGGGCAATCCGCGCTTCGGCATCATCGCGAAACGCGCCGTTGGGCATATCGGCGAGATAATCGCGATAGCCTTCGATGGTGTTAGTCGTTGTCGCATAATCCCAGAACTGTCGATCGATCTGGTTGGCCTGACGCCGCTTTCCGCGTTCGATATCTGCCAAACGCTCGCTGGCTACTTCGGAATATTCGCCATCCGGATAGCGTTTCAGATAGGTGCGTAGTCCAACTTCGTCGCCGCGTGAACCGGTTTCATCCCAATAGGCGCGATCTGCGGCCAACACCTGAAGTCGGCGCGCTTCTGCTTCTTGCTGCAATTCTGCGGCACGCCGTTCAGCTTGTGCGTCAAGCCGCGTGATCTGATCGCGGGTCAGAAAGCCAGTTGGGTCCATCCGCTGATCGCGCTGCCACGCTTCGACTGCCGCGCGAGTGCCGCGACCAAAGATTCCATCGATGCCGCGCGTGTTGAATTCCAAAAGTGTCAGGTCGCGCTGAATATCGCGACGCGCGTCCCGGCTTAGATCAAGCGATTGCTCGGCGCGCTCGGCGCGTGCTTGTGGCGTATCGGTAAGGCCTGCAATACGGTTACGGGCCATTTCTGCGAACCGACCCCGGGGCGATTTCGCCAAGTAATCTTCATAAGCGTCTACTGTATTGGCTTGGCTTGCATCACGCCAAGCGGAAATATCGGCAAGCTCAGTAATGTTTTTTTGCGGTTGTGGTGAGGTTTCTGGCACCGCGGCTTTCTCTTCCAAAAAGGAAAGTCCATCCGGAGCAAACCCAAAAACGTCCATGCCGTTGTCACGCGCGATTTTTACAAAAGCGCGACCCGGTTCGGCCAACACACGGCCGATAAGATTGGCTGCTGGACGTGGGCCAGTCGACACGACAGTCACACCTTGTGGAATGTCCAGGGTACCGATGCCTTCGTTTAGGAAGGGACTAATGGCGCGTTCGCCATCACTGCT
Source organism: Paracoccaceae bacterium (assembly GCA_039942715.1). Lineage (GTDB taxonomy): Bacteria > Pseudomonadota > Alphaproteobacteria > Rhodobacterales > Rhodobacteraceae > JABDJX01. The sequence continues at coordinate 21,052 of JBDVBY010000004.1, read as the reverse complement.
GGCCAACACCAAAATGGCATTGCCGGGGCGTTCGGAAAGCCAACCCATAATCGTCGAAACAGGCAGGGCTTGCCCGGCAATGCCAGCAAGTGGGCCTGTGTCGCTGTCTGTTGCAAGGAAATACGTCTCGGTCGAAGAGTGGACGAAATGACCAGACAACCCGACCAAAATGTTTTGAGATTGGCCAACAGTTTGCCCAAACTCCAAAAGCGCCTGTCGCATTTCAGGCATGTCTGCATCAGCGCGCGCGACAACACGAACCCCTGATTGAGATAATGAGCGCTCCGCACGCACGATCTCGTCGCCGCGCCGGACGTCGCTGGTGCGGGTGTAGTCTTCGTTGCCGATCAACAGGGCTGTTGATTGTGCAAAGACTGGTGATACCACAGTAATAGCTACTGCTGCTAAAAGACCTGAAATCCGCATGTCATCCTCCCAAGAGACGCGTTTGATCCAGCCTAGGAACAGTTGCGCCTGACGTGAAGGGGGAAAATTCTTCTAAATTCTGCGCCTTTAGCTGTGGATCGGCCCATCACCGCACGCCAAAGCGGCTTCGCGTACCGCTTCTGAGTAGGTTGGATGCGCATGACAGGTGCGGGCTATGTCCTCGGCGGCGGCGCCAAATTCCATACCAACGCAAATTTCGTGGATCAAATCGCCCGCCATGGGGCCGATGATATGGGCGCCCAAAATGCGGTCGGTTTCTTTGTCTGCGAGGATTTTCACAAATCCATCACCTGCGAAATTCGCCTTAGCGCGACCGTTGCCCATGAAGGAAAACTTGCCAACTTTGTAGGCGCGCCCTTCGTCTTTGAGCTGTTCTTCGGTTTGCCCTACGCTGGCCACCTCAGGGTGGGTGTAAATCACGCCAGGGATAACCCCATAATTTACATGGCCTTTTTGCCCGGCAAGCGTTTCGGCAACCCCCATGCCTTCGTCTTCGGCTTTGTGGGCCAGCATCGGTCCGTCAATGGCATCGCCAATGGCGTAAATGCCCTCGACATTGGTTTTCCAATGCGCGTCGGTTTTGACCTGACCGCGTTCGCTTAACTCGACGCCAAGCGCTTCAAGGCCAAGCCCATCAGTGAAAGGACGTCGTCCTGTGGCGACAAGCACCGTATCAGCGTCCAGTGTATGTTCGCTGTCGTCTTTGCGCAGTTTATAGGTGACTTTGCCCTTGGTTTTGGTGGTTGCGACACCTTGCACAGCCGCGCCCATGATGAAGGTAAGCCCCTGTTTTTTCAGAATGCGCTGAAAGGTTTTCTGCACTTCGGCGTCCATGCCGGGCGTGATCGCGTCAAGGAATTCAACGACCGTTACTTCGGTGCCAAGGCGGGCGTAAACCGAGCCCATTTCAAGGCCGATCACGCCTGCGCCGATCACCACCATCTTCTTTGGGATCTTGGGCAGTTCCAGTGCGCCAGTTGATGTGACAACGATCTTTTCGTCGACCTCGACGCCGGGCAGGGAGGAGGATTCAGAGCCTGTTGCGATTACGATGTTCTTGGCCGTGTGAACGTCGTCACCAACCTTGACCTTGCCGGCTTCGGGGATCGAACCCCAGCCCTTCAGCCAGTCTACCTTGTTCTTTTTGAACAGAAATTCGATGCCTTTGGTGTTGGCGTCAATCGTCTCGGTCTTATAGGCCAGCATCTGATCCCAATCGACATCGGGGCGTAGGACCTTGATGCCCATTTTCGAGAAATTCGTCTCGGCCTCGTGCAGCATCTCGGTTGCGTGCAACAGCGCCTTTGATGGGATACAGCCGACGTTCAAGCATGTGCCGCCCAACGTTTCGCGTCCTTCAACACAGGCCGTTTTCAGGCCCAGTTGCGCACAGCGAATAGCGCAGACATAGCCGCCGGGGCCGCTGCCGATGATGATGACGTCATAGTTGGCCATGTGTCTTTTCCTTCGTATGTGCGACGTCGGTATCACGTCGGTATTATGTCGGTATCACGTAGGTGCGTGCGTTCGGTGGGTTAGGTTACCCTTGATCTATTTGCGACTTAAAATCGGTAGTATCGTTTTTCAATTCAGCATTCATGCGTTTCTGTCTTAAGAACATCTTCAGGGGAACAACCCAACCGAAGAGAGCAAAAAAACCAATCACCAGATCATCAGGTTCACCTACTTTGCCGCCATCGTTGATTTCTGCGACAAGCATCAAAGTAACCAAAACCCACATTACCAACCAAGTTCGCCACCGCCTGGGCTGCATTAGCGATTTGCCAAAAAGCCTGTCTAACCACCTCGTTATTTTAGGTTGAGGCTCATCTTCTGGCGGCCCGGGCGAGTAGGCCAATTACAAATCCATCAACAACCGCCGTGGATCCTCTAGCGCCTCTTTCACGCGCACAAGGAATGTCACCGCGCCTTTGCCATCCACGATCCGGTGATCGTAGCTAAGGGCGAGATACATCATTGGGCGGATCACGACTTCTCCGTTCACGGCCATTGGACGCTCTTGGATTTTGTGCATGCCCAAGATGCCTGACTGTGGTGGGTTCAGGATGGGCGAGGACATCAGGCTGCCGTAGACGCCGCCGTTTGAGATGGTGAAAGTGCCGCCCTGCATGTCTGCCATCGACAGTTTGCCGTCACGCGCTTTCAGGCCCATCTGGTTGATGGTTTTTTCGATCGTGGCGAACGACATCTGATCAGCGTCACGGATCACAGGAACGACCAATCCGGTCGGCGTGCCGACTGCGATGCCCATGTGGACAAACTTTTTATACACCACATCGGTGCCGTCGATTTCGGCGTTCACCTCCGGCACCTCGTTAAGCGCGTGGCAGCAGGCTTTGGTGAAGAAGGACATAAAGCCAAGCTTCACGCCGTGCTTTTTCTCGAACAGCTCTTTGTATTCTTTGCGCAGTTCCATCACCGCGCCCATGTCAACCTCGTTATAGGTGGTCAGCATGGCGGCTGTGTTTTGCGAGTCTTTCAGGCGGCGCGCGATGGTCTGGCGCAGGCGGGTCATTTTCACCCGTTCTTCGCGGCCCGCGTCCTCTGCGGCCACTGGCGCGCGCGGGGCTGAGGCGGCTGGGGCCGGAGCAGATGTGGGCGAGGAGAGCGCTTTTTGCACGTCTTCTTTCATGATGCGCCCGTCTTTGCCTGAGCCGGTCACGCTGTCAGAGGACAGGTTGTTTTCGGCCATCATTTTCTTGGCGGATGGGGCGTCTTCGATATCTTTGCCACCACTTGCAGGAGCGGCTGCTGGGGCTGCTTCGGCTTTAGGTGCGGCGGCGACTGCGCCACCTGAGGAGGCCATCACGGCGAGTTTGCCGCCTGCTTCGACCGTTGTGCCTTCGGCTGCAAGAATTTCGCTAAGCACGCCTGCGGCTGGGGCAGGAACTTCGACCGAGACCTTGTCAGTTTCCAGCTCGCAGAGCATTTCATCGGCGGCCACGGTGTCGCCCGCCGATTTGAACCAAGTTGACACGGTCGCTTCGGTGACGCTTTCACCCAGTGTTGGAACCATCACATCAATGGCGTCGCCACCGCTTGATTTTTCTTCGGCAGGGGCCGCTTTGGCCTCGGGCTCTGCTTTGGCGGCAGGGGTGGCGGCCGCACCTTCGCCTTCGCTTAGGATCGCAAGCAGCGCGTCAACGCCGACGGTGTCGCCTTCGGCGGCCACAATCTCACCCAATGTGCCCGCTGTGGGAGAGGGCACTTCGACTGTGACCTTGTCTGTTTCCAGTTCGCACAGCATTTCGTCCACAGCGACTGAGTCACCGGGCTTCTTGAACCAAGTCGCTACGGTCGCTTCGGTAACGCTTTCGCCCAGAGTAGGGACGCGAATTTCGGTTGCCATCTTGTCTTATCCTTTCCGCGTCAGCGCATCGTCCACGAGCGCTGCTTGTTGTGCTTTATGTGCCGAAGCCAGACCCGTCGCGGGCGAGGCAGAGGCGGGGCGACCCGCGTATGTGGGCCGCGTGATGTCTGCTTTGATGCGGGTCAGAACCCACTCGATGTTGGGGTCCATAAACGTCCAGCCCCCTTGGTTTTTCGGCTCTTCCTGACACCAGACGTAATCGGCGTTGGGGAAGCGTTTCAGTTCTTTGACCATGGCTTGCGCTGGGAAGGGGTAAAACTGTTCAACGCGCAAGATGTAGACATCGTCTAGCCCGCGTTCATCGCGTTCTTCGAGCAGATCGAAATAGACCTTGCCGGAACACATCACGACGCGCTTGATTTTGTCGTCCGCGACCAGCTTGGTGTCAGAATGGCCCTTTTCGGCGTCATCCCAAAGCACGCGGTGAAAGCTTGATCCGGTCAGGAAATCGGCGCGGTCGCTCACGGCCATCTTATGGCGCAACAGCGATTTTGGCGTCATCAGCACAAGCGGCTTGCGATAGCTGCGGTGTAACTGACGGCGCAGAATGTGGAAGTAGTTGGCAGGCGTCGTACAGTTTGCCACGATCCAGTTGTCTTCGGCGCACATCTGCAAAAAGCGTTCGAGGCGCGCCGACGAGTGCTCTGGTCCTTGACCTTCGAAGCCGTGGGGCAGCAGCATCACAAGGCCCGACATGCGCAACCATTTGCGTTCGCCTGACGAGATGAACTGATCGAACATGATCTGCGCCCCGTTGGCGAAATCGCCGAATTGCGCTTCCCACAAAACCAATGCGTTGGGTTCGGCCAGTGAATAGCCATATTCAAACCCGCTGACTGCATATTCTGATAGCATCGAGTCGATGACTTCGTAGTGCGCCTGACCTTCTTTGATGTGGTTGAGCGGATAGTAGCGTTCTTCGGTTTCCTGATTGGTAAAGCCAGAGTGACGCTGAGAGAACGTGCCGCGCGTTGAATCCTGACCCGACAGTCTGACAGGGTAGCCTTCGGTCAATAGCGAGCCAAAGGCCAAGGCTTCGGCTGTGGCCCAATCGAACCCTTCGCCGCCGTTAAACATTTTGCGTTTGGCCTCAAGCAAACGATCGACAGTTTTATGCAGGGGAAATCCCTCGGGGGTGCTGGTGAGCGCGTCGCCAACCTCGTTAAAGGTCTTCTTGCTGATCGCGGTTTTGCCGCGCTGGTATTTTTCGCCCTCGCGGTCCAGATGGCTCCAACGCCCGTCCAGCCAATCGGCTTTGTTGGGTTTGTAAACCTTACCTGCCTCAAACTCTTCGTTCAGATAGGCTTGGAACTGCGCCTTCATATCCTCGATTTCACCTTCGGGGATAAGGCCGTCCTTTACCAATCTGTCGGTGTAAAGCGACAGGGTTGTTTTGTGGCTTTTGATCTTTTTGTACATGATCGGGTTGGTGAACATCGGCTCGTCGCCTTCGTTGTGACCAAACCGGCGATAACAGAAGATATCGAGCACGACGTCTTTGCCGAATTTTTGGCGGAATTCGGTGGCGACCTTGGCGGCGTGCACCACGGCCTCAGGATCATCACCGTTAACGTGGAAAATTGGCGCTTCAACCATCAAAGCGATGTCGGTGGGGTAGGGGCTTGAGCGGCTAAAGTGGGGCGCCGTTGTAAACCCGATCTGGTTATTGACCACGATGTGTATAGTGCCACCAGTTTTGTGACCCTTTAGACCTGACAGGCCGAAACACTCGGCCACGACACCCTGACCTGCAAAGGCTGCATCGCCGTGCAGCAGGATTGAAAGCACGCTTGTGCGGTCGTCGTCGTTGTATTGGTCTTGTTTTGCGCGCGCTTTGCCTAGAACAACCGGGTTCACGGCTTCAAGGTGCGAAGGGTTCGCGGTAAGCGAGAGGTGTACGGTGTTGCCGTCAAATTCGCGATCAGAACTTGCGCCAAGGTGGTATTTCACATCGCCCGAGCCATCGACATCGCTTGGCTTAAAGCTGCCGCCCTGGAATTCATTGAAAATTGCTTTGTAGGGTTTCGCCATGACGTTGGCCAAAACGCTAAGCCGGCCACGGTGGGGCATGCCCACGATGATATCGCGCACACCCAATGCGCCGCCGCGCTTGATGATCTGTTCCATCGCCGGGATCAGGCTTTCGCCGCCATCGAGACCAAAACGCTTGGTGCCCATGTATTTGACATGAAGAAACTTTTCAAAGCCCTCGGCCTCGACCAGCTTGTTCAGGATCGCTTTGCGGCCCTCTTTGGTGAAACCGATTTCCTTGCCATAGCCTTCGATCCGCTCTTTCAGCCACCCAGCTTCGATCGGGTTCGAGATATGCATGTATTGCAGCGCGAAAGTGCCGCAATAGGTGCGTTTCACGATGGCGATGATTTCGCGCATCGAGGCCATCTCCAGGCCCAGTACATTATCGATGAAAATCGGGCGATCCATGTCGGCGTCAGTGAAGCCGTAAGACTTTGGATCAAGTTCCGGGTGCGGAGTTTCATCGCGCATGCCCAGTGGATCAAGCTCGGCCACCAGATGGCCTCGGATACGATAAGCGCGGATGATCATCAGCGCGCGGATGCTGTCGAGCACGGCGCGTTTGATCTGTTCTTCGCTAACGGCGACACCTTTCTCGGCGGCCTTCGCTGCTATCTTATTTCCCGCAGCCGCCGAAGCCTCTGGCCCCAAGTCACCCCATTGCCCATCAAGTGCAGCAGTCAGTTCATCGTTGGGAGCCGGGGGCCAATCGCCACGTGCCCAGCTTGGACCCGCCGCTTCGGCCTGCGCATCGACGCCTGCATCGCCAAGCTCTTTGAAGAACGACTGCCATGCTTCGTCCACAGCATTCGGATCGTTGGCGTATCGTGCATAAAGCTGTTCGATGTACTCGGCATTGTGGCCTTGCAGGAAGGACGAGGCCTTGAAGATATCATTTGGGGATTGATCGGTCATGTGACTACCTCGTCGGTTCCGCGATCATTGAAATTGGGTTGGGGCAGGGCGCGTTTCTGCGCTGGAAATATGCTCATGACGTCAACTCTCACCTCTGCGTTCGGCTTGGGTGATAACGATGGCGTTCGGTGGCGTCAGCGGCGCAAGTTTGGCTGCATTCAGCAACGTAAAGGCTGCATACCCATTTCCAATGTTTTGGAGAGGCATTGCAAAGAACGCCGGAAGATCGTCTGACGCATCGCCGCGTAGTGTGGTGGTGGATGATGCCGAAAGAGCGGCTTGGCAGCCATATTCCGTCAGCGTTTCAATGGGTTGCTGCCACGTCACGCGCAGCGTCTCGGGAGCATCATCGGTGTCGCGGACAAAAATGCGCGATTTGCTTTGCGGGATGTCTTTCTTTTTCAGCATCGCTGCAGCTGTCTTCGTCTGAAGTTCTAAGATAGAGGTCACGCTTTCGCCGCCGCTATCGCTGTTGAAATAATAGCTTGAGAGCACCCAGCTTAGGTCAGAAACCGCAGTTTCAGACGTCTTGCCCACCTGTTCCCAACCTTGGTCAATCAGCGTCGTTGCGATGGTGTCGATGTCGTCCTCGGCTTGCAGGCAGGTGCTTACAAAGGCCAGCGGTTGCGCGGCCAAAGCCGAAGCGCTTGCGAAAAGCGCCAGGCTAAGTGCCACACATGCTGCTGGCCGAACGTGCATCAGCCAATCGCCTCTAGCACAGCTTCGCCCAGGCCCGCCGGGCTTTCCGCCACGACGATCCCTGCCGCGCGCATTGCTTCGATCTTGTCGTCAGCACCACCTTTGCCACCTGCAACGATCGCGCCCGCGTGGCCCATGCGACGGCCCGGAGGGGCGGTGCGGCCTGCGATAAAGCCTGCGGTGGGTTTCCAGCGGCCTTTTTTCTTTTCATCGGCCAAGAACTGCGCGGCCTCTTCTTCTGCGCTTCCGCCGATTTCACCGATCATGATGATCGACTGTGTTTCGTCGTCGGCCAGGAACCATTCCAGCACGTCAATGTGCTCGGTGCCTTTGATTGGGTCGCCGCCGATACCCACACAGGTGCTTTGGCCAAGGCCCACGTCGGTGGTTTGCTTCACAGCCTCATAGGTCAGCGTTCCAGAGCGGGACACAACACCGACAGAGCCACGTTTGTGGATGTGGCCGGGCATGATGCCGATTTTGCACGCATCCGGCGTGATGACGCCAGGGCAGTTGGGACCGACAAGGATGGTGTCAGATGTTTCCAACGCCCGTTTGACGCGCATCATGTCGAGCACCGGGATGCCTTCGGTGATGGCGACAACCAGCGGGATTTCCGCGTCAATCGCTTCCAAAATTGAGTCCGCCGCGAAGGGCGGGGGAACATAGATCACGCTCGCATTCGCACCAGTTTTGGCAACGGCCTCGTGGCAGGAATTGAAAACTGGCAGATCAAGGTGGTTCTGCCCGCCTTTGCCCGGTGTCACACCGCCAACCATTTGCGTGCCATATGCAATCGCCTGTTCTGAGTGGAACGTGCCTTGCGAGCCAGTAAAGCCCTGACAGATGACCTTGGTGTTTTCGTCTACGAGGACTGCCATTTCGGCTCCTTCACTTTGGTTATTGGTTCAACGGCAACAGCCGCTCAACGAACATGAATGTTTCAGTCCCGGAAGGTCCGGGGCGCGTGCCCACATGCACCACCGCTTTGCGCTTTGGGTTTAACATGCGGGCAGCCAGCAAGGCGGTTCCGTCGCTGGCTTGATAATTTGCAGGCACAGCCGCTTCTTTGGTGATGCCTTCTTTGGTGAGTTGCACGACAACCGCGTCGGCGGCCATCGCAGCGTAGTCGTGATCAAACGCCACTTCGCAGCGGCGATCCGTTCCTTCGGTTACCGAGCCTGAAGCAGGCGATGGGGCAACATTGGAAAACGGGTCAAGGTCATAGAAATCATAGCGGATGTCGGGTTGGTCAAAGCGGCTTTTTGCTTTTTCGGCAGTCATAAATGGCGAAAAGCAATTCGCAACAAAGGCACCGATGCCAGCATCAGCCGCAATTTGCGGTGAGCGTGCGTGAGCGGTTCCGGCATATGCCAAAACCACCGCCACGCTCGCCAAAGTCGGCCAAGCATATTTGGCGCAAACCGCCATCACCTTAGCCTTTTACCGCTTTCACAATCTTCTCGGCACCGTCTTTCAGGTCGTCCGCCGCAATAACATCAACGTCGCTTTCATTGATGATCCGTTTGCCTTCTTCCACGTTCGTGCCTTCAAGGCGCACGACAAGTGGGACCTGAAGACCGACTTCTTTCACAGCTGCGACAACACCCTCCGCAATCACATCACAGCGCATGATGCCGCCAAAGATGTTGACCAAGATGCCTTTGACCTGGGCGTCCGAGGTAATGATTTTGAACGCCTCTGTGACCTTTTCTTTGGTCGCACCGCCACCCACATCAAGAAAGTTGGCAGGTTCGGAACCATAAAGCTTGATGATGTCCATCGTTGCCATGGCAAGGCCCGCGCCGTTAACCATGCAGCCAATTTCACCGTCCAGAGAGATGTAGTTCAGGTCGTACTTCGAGGCTTCCAGCTCTTTGCTGTCTTCCTCGGTTTCGTCGCGCAGCTCCAGAATATCGGGATGACGATAGAGCGCGTTGCTGTCAAAACTCATCTTCGCATCAAGACATTTCAGATCGCCCTTGTCGGTCACGATCAGCGGGTTGATCTCGAGCATTTCCATGTCTTTGGCAACAAACAGGTCATAAAGCGTGCCCATTAGTTTGACGCATTGCTTGATCTGACCACCCGTTAGGCCGAGTTCAAACGCGATGCGTCGCCCGTGATAGGCTTGATACCCGGTGGCGGGATCAACGCTAAAGGACAGGATTTTTTCGGGGGTCGCGTGGGCAACCTCTTCAATGTCCATCCCGCCTTCGGTCGATGCCACGAAACTGACGCGGCTGGTTTGACGATCGACCAACAAGGCGAGGTACATCTCTGTTTCAATGCCAGCGCCATCTTCGATGTAGATGCGGTTCACCTGTTTGCCTGGCGCGCCAGTTTGCTTTGTGACCAGCGTGCGGCCCAGCATGCGCTTGGCCTCGTCTGCGGCCTCTTCCACCGATTTTGCCAGCCGAACGCCGCCTTGGTCGCCTGCGTCAGGCTCTTTAAATGTGCCCTTACCACGCCCGCCTGCGTGGATTTGTGCTTTGACGACCCAAAGCGGTCCGTCCATTGCACTTGCTGCGGTTTTTGCTTCTTCGGCGCGCAAAACTGCGCGTCCATCGGACACCGGAGCGCCCGCTGCGCGCAACAGCGCCTTAGCCTGGTATTCGTGGATGTTCACCTGCACGCCTCCTGCAGTGGTGGGTGTATAAGACGCGTTTCGCACGGTCTTAAGCGCGGGTTAAGGGCTAATTGTTACCAAGCCGCTAAATCGGCCGGATTTTAGCTATTTGTGATCACACTTGAAAATCGTGTGATCACAAATGCTGCCAGCAAAGAAAAACCCCACTGAAACAGCAGGGTTCTTCAACGTTGGTGAGTCTCTATCAGCTTAATCCGCCGTCGATGCCCTTACATGCCTCGACAAGACCTTTGACTGCATCCACCGACTTGTCGAACATTGCCTGCTCGTCCTTAGACATTTGGATGTTGATCACACGCTCTACGCCGCCTGCTCCGATCACGGTAGGCACGCCGACGTACATACCTTTCAGGCCCAACGCGCCGTCAACATACGCAGCGCAAGGTAGAACGCGTTTTTGGTCTTTCAGATAGGCTTCAGCCATTTCGATCGCGCTAGTGGCAGGTGCGTAAAACGCAGACCCATTGCCCAGAAGACCAACAATTTCAGCACCACCATCGCGCGTACGCTGAATAATGGCGTCCATCTTTTCCTGCGTGGTCCAGCCCATCTCGACAAGGTCGGGAAGAGGAATGCCGCCAACGGTCGAGTAGCGCGCCAAAGGCACCATTGTGTCGCCATGACCACCTAGAACGAACGCGGTGACGTCTTTCATGGACACTTCGAACTCGAGCGAAAGGAAGTGACGGAAGCGTGCACTGTCCAGAACGCCCGCCATGCCGCAAACCTTTTCGTGCGGCAAACCGGAATATTCGCGCAGCGCCCAAACCATCGCATCCAGCGGGTTTGTGATGCAGATCACGAAGGCGTTCGGGGCGTTGTTCTTGATACCCTCGCCAACAGCTTTCATTACTTTAAGGTTGATGCCGAGCAAATCATCGCGGCTCATGCCAGGCTTGCGCGGCACACCTGCAGTGACGATGCAAACATCAGCGCCTGCAATGTCGGCGTAGTCTGTAGTGCCCTTTAGATGCGCATCAAAGCCTTCGGCAGGGCCAGCTTCGGCAATATCAAGCGCTTTGCCCTGCGGCGTGCCGTCAGCGATATCAAACAGGACGACGTCGCCCATTTCTTTTAGTGCAGCAAGGTGAGCAAGCGTGCCACCGATTTGACCCGCGCCGATAAGCGCGATTTTGGGTCTGGCCATTGTAGATCTCCGGATCCGGTTGGTGTCGGGCGTGAGGCGTAATCCCTGAATGCTGCAGGCGCAAGGGCGGGCTTGCGAAAACCGTGCCTTTATCCATACGCTCAGGCTGGTTAAGAGAATGAGAACCCTAAAGGAATTCGTCACGTGACCTTTGATTTGGCGTTTTTTGCTTTGGCCGTTCCTGCGGTCATCTTGGCGGGAATCTCCAAGGGCGGATTTGGCTCGGGTGCTTCATTTGTCGCTACACCGATTCTCGCGCTGGTGCTTCCGCCCGAGTTGGCTGTGGGTATTTTGCTTCCCTTATTGATGCTGATCGATTTTGGAAGCCTCAAGGCCTATTGGGGCCAATGGAATATGATGGAGGCAAGGCGCTTGATCATCGGGAGCCTGCCTGGTGTCACGCTTGCAGCAGCGCTTTGGAGCGTGGCAAACCCTGACGTCCTGCGCTTTTTTATTGGTTTGATCGCAGTTGGCTTTGTCGTGTTTCAGATATCCCGCACCAAAGGTTGGATCGCACCACCGCGCACGCCAGCGGGTGCAACGGCGGGATTTATCGCCGGGGCAACTGCCGGATTTACAAGCTTCATAAGCCACGCAGGTGGGCCACCGGCCACGATTTACCTTTTGTCACGCGGCCTAAGCAAAACCGAATACCAAGCAACGACTGTTCTTGCCTTCCTAGTGATCAACATCGCTAAAGCGGTGCCATACACCTTTCTGGGTATTTTCACTGGCCCATCGCTTTTAGCGGGGCTTTATCTGGCGCCAGCAGCTTTGCTGGGCACCTGGCTTGGGGTCCGCGCGCATACTGCGATCCCCGAGAAGGCCTATTTTGTTGTTACCTACGCCTTGCTTACAGCGGCTGGTCTAAAACTAATCTTTGACGCTGTAACCTAAGGCTCAGCTGCGAATGCCTGCAGGCTTGGCCGGTTCATCAAGAGTTTCGTAAGACTGGCCAGATGCAACAAGACACATGATGCCATTAGGCGTCGTGACAGTGATCGTCCAAGTGCCAGTCTTTGGGGATGCAAATACTTCGACCACGCGCCCTTTTGGGGCCATGCCAATCGACTGGCGGCTTTCACCATATTTGGCCGACAAGCGATCAACGACCGTATCGCGCGATCCACAGTTCTGCTGCTGTGCAAGTGCTGGAGTAGATAAACTGCCTATGGCGGCAGCGATAAGTGCTAGTCCAAGTTTCATCTTTGGTCCTTTCCGGGGCGTTCACGCCTCCTTCAGCAAAGCGCCCCATTCAAAGGGCGGTGCATCCAGCATGCGAACAGAACGCGAAAATGAGGTTAATCCTTGGATCTGTGCGCTATTGTCGTGGTAACTCCCTAAAAAAATGACCTTTCTGCATTGCGGCATAACACTTGCGTAACCATTATCGCCCGTGCAGGTTCGCGCAAATGACCTAAGTGGAAACGAATCATGAGCAATGCCACAGACCTTTATCGCTCGGTTCTTTACATCCCGGCGTCGCGCGCACGCGCGATTGAAAAGTCTCGTGGGCTCGCCACAGATGCGATCATTTTCGATTTGGAAGACGCGGTCACACCGGATGCAAAAATAGAGGCGCGTGCAACGCTTGCGTCGGAGCTTAGCACTGGCGGTTTTGGAGTCCGGGCGCGCATTGTTCGGATCAATGCACTGGACACCGAATGGGGCCAAGACGATGCGCGCGCTGTCGCTGATATGGATTGCGACGCGGTGCTGTTGCCCAAAGTTGACGGTCCAGAGCATGTTGCCGCTTTGGCTAAGCTGACGCGCAAACCGATTTGGTGCATGATGGAGACTCCACGGGGGTGTTTGAATGCTTTGGCCATCGCAGACCATCCGTCGGTAAGCGGTTTTGTCATGGGAACGAATGATTTGGCCAAAGACCTAGGGTGTGACACAGGGGGGGGACGAAGCGCGATGATGGTGGCGCTGCAAACTTGTTTGGCCGCGGCGCGTGCCGCTGGCATCGTCTGTGTCGATGGCGTTTACAATGCGTTCAAGGATGACGATGGGCTTCGCTCGGAGTGTGCTCAGGGACGCGCGTTGGGCATGGACGGCAAGACCCTGATCCATCCTGCGCAGTTGGACATTGCCAACGAGGTCTTTGCGCCAACTCTAGACCAAATCGACCTTGCGACGCGCCAGATCGCTGCATTTGACGAAGCGCACGCCAAAGGCGAAGGTGTGGCAGTGGTTGACGGACGTATCGTCGAAAACCTGCATATCGAAACCGCCCGCGCGACCCTTGCGCGCGCGAACTCCATCAAAGAAAGGGCGTCGCAATGACCCTGCTTATCCTTGGTCTGCTTTTGTGGAGTGGAACGCATTTTCTAAAGCGCCTCGCACCTGCAGCACGCGCGTCCATGCAAGATAAAATAGGAGAAGGTTCAAAAGGTGTGATTGCTCTTCTCATGGTGATTTCCATCGTGATGATGGTGATCGGCTATCGCGGATCTGACACCACAGTTTTGTGGGATCGCAGTTCCGCAATGACAGGGATCAACAACCTACTGATGATCGTGGCGGTTGCATTGATGGGTGTGAACAGCTCGAAAAGCCGGTTTCGCGGTAAGTTGCGCCATGGCATGTTGTCCGGCGTCGTGGTTTGGGCGGCCGCGCACCTTTTGGTGAATGGCGATATCGCGTCGATCGTTCTGTTCGGCGGATTGGCCATTTGGGCGATTGCCCAAATGCTTATTTTGAACCGCACGACAGAAGCCGATCCTCCATTTGAAGACGGCACGGCAGCTGGCGACATCAAACTATTGGTGATCACCTTGGTGCTTTATGTGATTATTTCCGGTGTCCACACGTGGCTCGGGTATCTCCCATTTGGATGACGCCATGAAAACCAATCCGGGCCGCTTCTTTGAAGATTATGGCGTTGGTCAGGTGATCAACCACGCCGTGCCGCGTACCATTTCTGGCGGCGAGCGGGCGCTATATCACGCGCTCTATCCTGCGCGACATGCGCTTTATTCGTCCGATGCGTTTGCGCAATCTTGCGGTTTGGCCGAGGCTCCGCTTGACGATTTGCTGGTGTTTCACACTGTATTTGGCAAAACCGTGCCTGACATTTCGTTGAATGCTGTGGCAAATCTTGGGTATGGCGAAGGGCGTTGGCTAAAGCCGGTAAGTGCGGGGGCAACGATCACTTCAAGCTCTGAAGTTATTGGTGTCAAAGAGAATTCCAACGGCAAGACTGGTGTTGTTTGGGTGCGCACCACGGGGCGCGATCAAACGCGGGCAGTTTTGGAATACGTGCGCTGGGTGATGGTGCGCAAACGCGATCAGTCATCTGTTGCCCCCGAAACGGTTATTCCTGAGCTGGGCAAAACGGTCTCTGCTGACAGCCTGAGTATTCCCGAGGGCCTCGATTTCACGCGATACGATTTCACCCTTGCAGGCGAGCCGCACCGCTTTGGTGATTATGAGATTGGCGAGAAAATCGACCACGTCGACCGAGTGACCATAGAAGAGGCCGAGCATATGTTGGCCACCCGTCTGTGGCAAAACACGGCCAAAGTGCACTTTGATGCGACCAACAGGGAAGACGGCAAACGTTTGATTTATGGCGGTCACGTGATTTCTATGGCGCGCGCTTTGTCATTTAACGGGTTGGCCAACGCGCAAATGATTGCAGGGCTGAACGCGGGCAGCCACGTCGCGCCCTGTTTTGCAGGCGATACGGTTTGCGCGTGGTCCGAGGTGTTGGACAAGGCCGCAACCTCCGCGCCCGGAGTTGGAGCATTGCGCTTGCGGCTGGTCGCACACAAGCCAGAGGCGGCCCCCTTCGCGCTAAGAGGCGACGACGGGAATTATGCGCCCGGTGTTCTGCTTGATTTGGATTATTGGGTGCTGGTGCCTGTGTAGCGACCGACGTCACAGTGTTGCTAAAACTATCGAACTAATTGTCTGCTTTGCGGAAATAGCTGACGTCTGCGATCGTGTCACCAACTGCTGCATTCAGCTCAAAGAAGACATCTTTCATCTACGCCGGGACTGGATTTCTAGCGCGCTGTTCCGATTCAGGAAACATATATAGCGCGATTTCCCCTGGTGCTGCCCCGCACGAAACGGCGCGACAGCATAGGAAACCTAGCTGTTGGTGTCTGATATCGGCGTCAGAAATGAGGATCAGTCGCCCTTGTCGCCGTGAGAGTCATCGTCAATATGACCTCAGCAGCGAGCGTGTTTTCATCTATGCCGCTCCCCATCTCAAAATCGAAACGATTGAGCGTTGTCATGCCTGTCATCTTTGCGCGGTTCCCGTCAAACGACAAATCGAACGCGAAAGACACAGGCACGCGTGTGTCCTTGATCCTTAGCATTCCTTCGGACCGTAAGCCGTCCTCGTCGCGGATCAGTGTGCCGTTATACGTGGCGGTGGGGAAGGCTGCGACGTTGAAATAATCGGGGCCCATGGCGTGGGCGGTCACGGACCCCAAGGTGAGAGAGCCGATAGAGATGACCGTCGTAACCTCACCCATAACGCCTTCTGTCAGGTCTGGGTCGAAGCTGATGCTGCTGGTCCAGTCGGCGAAGCTGCCTTGCACCTCTGCCCCGAGTTGTGTGTTTGAGATTGCAAGCGTGCCTTCGGTCACCGTCCATTCCGAGGATACGGGCTGAAGCGCGACAGTCTGTGTTTGGTTGCGATCAAACAGCCCCAAAGCGGCCCCTGTTCCAAGGGCAATGACGGATGCGACGAACGCCGCGAGAGGGGCGTATTGGCTGGCGTTGTGTCCTGCATTGATTTGCCCGGGTGCGCCATTCCACATTCGCTTGAGTGTCGCGCCCTGGTCGAAGAAATGATGTTTGAGCGCCCCTGCCAAATGCAAAAGGATCGAGATGGCGAAGAGTCTTTGAAGAATGATGTGGAGGGTGGCGAAGGTTTCGGCTGTGCTTGGGTCTTTGGGAACGAAAGGCAGCGATTGCCCGAAAGGCCACCAAATGGGCGCGATCCCCGTTGTGGCCGCGTGGTGAATCCAACCGGTGAGCGGCACCAGAAGAAGCGAAGTGTACAGCAGCCAGTGAACCATGCTGGCCAGAAAGGTTTCAGCTGGCTTATGCCTCAGCAATGGTTTGGGTTTAGGGCTTCTCAAGGCCCAGACGATGCGGATAAGGGCCAGAAAGAATATCCCGACACCAAGGGTTTTATGCAGGGAGAACAGCAACTGCGCTTGGGACAGGATGGCTGGGTCTGTGGCCCCGTCTGCGATCTGATGCGCCAGGTGGTTTGCTCTCAGGCCCAGCGGGATCATCGCGGTCACAAGCAGGGCCATGCCCCAATGGATGACGCGCGTCACGCTGCCATAGGTGTGGTCGGTGTTGAATGCGGACATGGGGTGGGCTTTCTGCGTGCGCGTGGGATAGGCGCGCGCCAAGGCTCGAAAGCGTTGCGCCTATCCCTGTGATTGCGGACTAGTTTTTGGCGTGGGAGTCGTAGACTTTGCTACTAATTTTCCAGACGCCGTCCCTTTTGTAGAGCACAAAGAAGTCGGTATAGCGCATGCCGCCCCAGTTCAGAAACTCGACACGTGCGGCAGCAGCGGGGCCAGAGACGTTGATCCAAGCGATGTGACGTTGCACATCGGGGGCCGGGCCGCCTTCGGCCACGGCACTTGCGAATGTGTCGGCGTCCATGTCATAAAAAACGCCCTCAACCGATCCCACGACATGGGCGTGGTCAAGGAATGCGCTGCGGGACAATGCGCCATCGCCGGTCTTGGCGGCATCGATGTAGGGTTTCAACGCCGCTTCGATGGCTTTGTATTCGGCAAAGCTTTGGGCTTCGTCGGCTGCGGTGATTTGCGTGAGGTTAGTCATAATCTTATCCTTTGTTCATGTTTGATTGGACAGAAACCAAGTGAGTGGTTTCCATAGGTTTAGGATCGGCCAAAGGCCGGTTTCGTTCATCATTTCGGTTCTTGGTATCGTTTCGAGCTGGCGGTTTAGGTCGCGCGTAAGAACAGCATCATGGTTTTGCGGAAGTTGATGAGGTTGCTCTCATCGTTTGAAATCTTTCGTTTCAAAACAGAACCCTCCAAAGACGTGACCACAAACTCAGCAAGCGCTTTGGCTGTCTCGTCGGTTCGGATGGTTCCGTCCTGTTGGCCTTGCTCGATGCAAAGTTCAAAGTCATCCATCCATTCTGCGTAGATTTTTTGCAGTGCTTCCTGAAACCTTGGGATGTTGGCCATTTCACCGGTAAAGTTACCCACCAGACATCCATTCTGAGTGACACTGAAGGCCTCAAGATGGGCATCAATGCGATCCAAAGGGGGGCGCGTGGTATCTTTCAATACCTCTCGGAGCGGTTCGGTCTGGCTCCAGTAGGCATCCAGAACCTCAAGACCAAGATCGTCCTTGCTTTTGAAGTGATTGTAGAACGATCCTTTGGGCACGCCCGCGTGGTCTACGATCACTTGAACGCCGCTCGCGTGGTAGCCGGATTCGTGAAAGACGGCCAAAGCGGATTGGACGATGGTGTCTTTGTGACTTGGTCTTGGCATCAGTTCTTACCCTTTAATCGGTGCAGGTGCGTCTTGCGTTCAGGCGCACCTGCGGGTTTCATTTACACTGTTCTGTCAGGACGTGACGAGAACAATTTTACCTGTCCGGCCACTGGCTTCGATGATCCGGTGTGCGTCGGCAGCTTGTTCAAGGGGCAGCGTTTGTTCGACAACTGTCTTGAGAAGACCGCGGGCTGTCAGGCTTCCGAGACGCGCGAGGCGATCAACGCTTGGCGTCAGGAAGACCAAATGGATTTCTGCATTAAAGCCCCAGCCGTCATATAGGCTTTGTGGGTTTGGTTGATCGACAATGCTGACGACGCGCCCGCCTGCGGCCAACAAGCCGAGCGACTTTTGGATCGTATCGTTGCCGACAAGGTCGATGATGACGTCATAACCACCACCGGAATGAGCGGCGAGTTGATCCCAGGCATCGGCGTCGCGGTAGTCAACTGTTATGTCCGCACCCAGGCTTTCGACAAGTTCCTGCGCACCGTTGCGGCTGGAGGCAACGACTTCAGCGCCTGTCAGATGGGCGATTTGCACAGCATAGAGACCAACGCCACCAGATCCACCGTGGATCAGGACACGATCACCGGCCTTAAGACGCCCGCGTTCAATGAGACAGACCCATGCCGTGCTTGCTGCGATTGGCAGGGCGGCAGCGTCCACAAACGACAAGTCTTTTGGTTTCTTGGCGATCAGCTCAGCGCGTTCGACATGATATTCAGCGTATCCGCCTTCGTTGGACAGGACGCGGGCACTGTAGAAGACATCGTCGCCAACGGCGAGCGTATCTACGCCTTCGCCGATAGCTTCGACTGTGCCAGAGACGTCAACGCCCAATTGGTGCGGCGTTGGCATATAGTTGGCGTAGTCACCGCGGCGGACTTGTGCGTCGAAGGGATTAACGGACGCGGCTGCGACTTTGACCAGAACTTCACCGATGCCGGGTGTGGGCTTAGGGATGTCTTTGAGTACGAGGACCTCTGGGCCCCCATTCGTTTTTGCAATGATAGCACGCATGACAAAATTCCAACGTGTGAAAGGGGATGAAGTTCGGGTGCCGTTTGGTCCGGCACCCGATCAGGATTGATTAAGTCGCGTAGCGCCACTCTTCTGGAACCCACTGGTAGGAACCGTCTGCGCGGGTATCGACGTAGCCGAAGGACGGGAACGGCAGGTGTGTAGCCGTGACCAGTGTTCGTTCTTTCGCAGCAACATCAAAGATCGTGCGGCGGGACCGTGTGCCGTCTTCTGCGTTTGTGTCCCAGATCGCGGACGCATCAGGGTTTGCAAACTGGATGGCCGCGCTGATGACGGCATCGCCGATGATCAACAGTGTCTCGCCCTCGCTTTCAATCCGGTAACCCGTGTGGCCTGGTGTGTGGCCTGGCAGTGGGAAGGACGAGATACCATCGCCCAGATCGCGCTCACCTTTGAAGGTTGTGATGCGACCGTCGAAGGCTGTTTTCCACTGACGCGCAACGTCAAACCAAGGCTTTGAGATATCGACCGCTTGGGCTTGTGCAGCTTCGCTTGTCCAGTAGTTGAGGTCGGCCTCATCCACGAAGATCTCACCGTTTGGCATGACGACTTCGCCTTCGGTTGTATACATGCCAGCGATGTGATCGGGGTGGACGTGTGTGATCAGAACCATGTCGATGTCTTCCGGCTTCACGCCAATCGCAGCTAGGTTGCTTGGCAGTAGACCAGCGTTAGGCCCGAACAGATCACGGGCACCACTATCCACAAGGATCAGTTTTTCGCCGGTATTGATCAGGTAGGCGTTCACACCGTTGCGGATAGACCCGGCTGGCTGGAACGCGTCGCCGAGGTGGCCGTCGGCTTCTTCGGGGCTGACGTTGGCCCAGATTTGGTGTGGCAGGTCGACGTAGCCGTCACCCAGTACCGTGATTTCGTAGTTCCCCAGATTGCGGCGATAGATCAGCGGCGATTGAGCGCCGATGATTGGCGTTGCGGCCTGAGCGGGCGTAACAAGGCCGCCTGCTGCCGCTCCAGTCACAGCAACAGTCGCTGCGCTGGAGAGAAATGAACGTCGGTTGAACTTATTTTCTGATGAGTTGGACATGGTTATTCCTATCTTGATTTATGAAGAATGAAAGTGACCGGTCATCTTTCAGTGAAGCGGGGGAGGTCTTGGGTTTAGTTCAAAGAAGGATGACCGGATGCTGGTGGTTCAGTTTAGGGTTTAGGCGACGGCACGCATCTCTTTGTTTGGTGCTGTCCAGGCGTTTGCTTGGAATGGCGCATCAAGCGGCGTGTTCGAGATGTGATTGGTATAGTTGGACATCGTCTTGAGACCGGTTCCCAAAATCACATCCAAGATGTTGGCTTCGGTATAGCCAGCAGCCAAAAACGCCTCGACATCGGCCTGCGACAGGTGCCCACGGGCTTCGTTCATCTTAGTGGTGAAGACGTGAAGGGCTTGCAGTTTGGGGTCGGCGATGTCTGTACCGTCGCGCAGTGCAGTGATCACGTCAGTCGGCACTTTTTGCATTTGTGCGATCGTTGAATGCGCGGCCATGCAGTATGTGCAACCATTTAGGCGATTGTTGGTCATCAACACGATCTGCCGCTCTACGGGCGTTAGGTCCGTTTTCTCGAAGTGACCGGCCAGAACGCCGTAGGCTTCGATCATCGCGGGGGAGTTCGCGAAAACAGCCGTCAGGTTTGGAACGAAGCCATAGTTTTTTACGGCAGCATCAAGGTGAGGTTTACTCGCCTCAGGCGCTGTGTCGTGCGTTTGGACGGGGAGGATTGTCATTGTCATTTTCCTTTGTTTGGCGTGCTTTTCAATCTGGAATAGTGACATAAATGACCGGTCGTCTTAAAATATGCAAGCATCATTTTTGACATCTACATCACACGTGCGTGAACAAACGACACCAACTTGTTTTACGATGCTTGTAATCAAACTATTGTTGGATTGGCTCCGCCTACTTTCAATGGCGGTTAAGCGCACCTAGTGGTCATCTGCGTAGCGCGCAGCAATGTACACATGGCCTCAAGGCAGACATTCAATTCCATCTACATAAACGAAAACGGCCGCAGGGGGAGGATCTGCGACCGTTTTGCGATTTGTGCCTGGTTCTTACTTGTTTTTGCCCAGCGTCTGAACCGCGTCGATTGAGTAGAACTCGGTGAACGAGATGCGGTTGTCGTCGTTGGCGTCAAAGAAGATCAGGTCGTTTGACGACAGGTTCGGGTAGGCTGCCTGCAGTTCGCCCAAA
>JBDVBY010000003.1:0-191600 GCA_039942715.1 Paracoccaceae bacterium | reverse complement strand
TGGTGATGCCAGGCGACAACCTGAAGTTCGAAGTCGAGCTGATCGCCCCAATCGCGATGGAAGACGGCCTGCGCTTTGCGATCCGCGAAGGCGGCCGCACCGTAGGCTCCGGCGTCGTCTCGAAAATCATCGAGTAAGCTTGCGCTTGAAAATTAAGGAAAGGCCCCGCTTTGCGCGGGGCCTTTTTTTGTTTGCACGGCTGTGTTTTGGGCCAATCTGACGGTTTCTCGGTGTGCCCCTAGGCTGGCTTTCCCCCGGAAACTTTTTGCGGTGGAGACCAAAACTGCCCCCCATTTTTGCGCAATTTATCTAGTAGATCAGAAGCGGGCATAGGCTTCCCAAAGTAATATCCCTGCAGATAATCACACCCCATTGCTCTCACTAAATTTGCGTGATCTTCGCTTTCCACACCCTCTGCTACGACGTCAATGCCAAGGCTCTTTCCGATACCGACAATGGACGACACAAGCGCTCTAGAGTTTTCTTCCCTAACAATGGGTTCAATAAACTGACGGTCAATCTTCAGAATTTCTGGCTTGATCTTTAGCAGCCCTTGAATCGATGCATGTCCCGTTCCAAAGTCATCAATTGCGATGACAACGCCCATTTCATTGAGCTCATCAACCGCCCAATCCACGACGTCTCCCATCCGCTCTAAGTAGACCGACTCAAGAATTTCAACCACGAGTCTGGAAGGATGGATGCCTGAGCTCTTAATGTCATGAATAAATGAAGGGTCCGCCAACCGTCCGGCTGAGACGTTTATCGTCACGCGTGGAAGATCGACGCGTGCGTCATCAAAAAGGTCTAACGTCTCGCGAAGACAACCGAATACGATTTCGTCCACCCGTTTCAAAATGCCCATGCTGGCAGCAGTGCCGAGAAAGGCGTCTGGGGTGAGCAATCCTCTTTCGGGATGGAACCATCTTACCAACACTTCCGCGCTCGATATTCGCCCCGTGTCGGCATCGACCAACGGTTGGAAGAAAGGTGTAAATTGACGCGTCTCACAAGCAATGAGAAGGTCTGAGGCAAGCTGTTTTGTGGCAATTGAGGCTGTGTGCATTTCTTCGGTAAAGAAGGACCATCTTGCTTTGCCTTGCGATTTCGCATGATACAGCGCCATATCCGCGTCCGCGACAACCTGTTCCGGATTTTCCATATGCGCGTTAGCGATGGCGACGCCAACGCTCGCGCTGCACGTCACTGATTTTTTGTCAAAGTGAAACGTCGTTTGCGTTTGTTGCACGATGTCATCCGCAAGGCTGCTTATGTTCAAAGCGCTATCGCTTAGCAGCTTCAGGATAATGAATTCATCGCCCCCAAGACGTGCCACTAAGTCGTCTTTATCTGTGAGTTCACGCAGCTTGTCTGCTACAGACATCAACAGCTTGTCTCCAGCCTCATGCCCAAGAGTATCATTCACGGATTTAAAGCGGTCCAAGTCAATGTAGAGAACGGCAAAATCTGCTCCGCTTTCTTGAAGGTTCGATATCCATTCTTTCAATTCAATTTCGAAGTGCCGCCGATTTGAAAGCCCAGTCAGGGCATCTTCGTTCGACTCCTGGGCAACTGACTTGGCAAGTTCGCGCAAGCGTTTGTTTTCCAGCGTTAACCTTTGGATCTTCTCGAGGTGTTCCGAAGACCTGTTTCGAGTGGGTTCGGTGATTCCCGCCGGTTGCACCTTTACTGTTTCAACGGTGGATTGTGGCTCAAGTTCAATAAGCGAGCAAAGCCACCATCGATCACCTGTTGATTGGTCTGACAATGGCGTCCAACTCATTTTCTGCCAATAGGGTTCCCCATTCTTTCGGTTATTAAGAACCTTTATGAAAAAGTGCTCCCAATTCATGAGCTTTTCAATGATGCGAAGGTGTTTGTCCTGCGGAGTATTTGGCCCAACCAAAATAGAGCCCCGTTGGCCAACGACTTCCGAGGTATCCAGGCCCGTAATTTTGGTGAAGGCCCTGTTACACCACTTTAGCTCCATGACAGCTCCGTCATCATGGTTCGCCAAGGCAAGCGCCAATCCCTCGGAGCACTTATCGGTGACTTGGTCAAAAATCTGGCTAGGTATCATGCGCGAGCTCACAAATTCTCGCGTATCAATGACACTCAATTGATTAGGCTTGGTTAACTTTCATCTGAGATAAGAATAAAGCCGCTAGACTGCTTGCGATTCATTGCAGCGCGTTTGGCAGGAAAAGTGCAATGCTAGGGAAGGCGATCAACGCGAATGCCATTGCCAGCATCGTCAGGCAATAGGGCAGAGCGCCCAGCATCACCTCGTTGAGGCTGCCTGATTTGCGCGCGCCTTGCACGACGTAGAGGTTCAGGCCTACGGGCGGTGTGATCAGTGCCATTTCGATCAGCACGATCATCAGAATTCCAAACCAGATTACGTCGTACCCTTGCGCGAGAACCAGAGGAACGATGATTGGGATGGTGACGACCATGAGCGACAGGGTTTCGATGAAGAAGCCAAGCACGATGTATAGCACGACGACTACAAGGATCGTTTTAAGGGGTGTCAGACCAAGGCCGGTCATGAACTCGGTTAGCTCGCGGCCCAGTCCAGCAGAGGCGAGGGTGAAGTTCAGGAACGACGCACCGATGACGATCAGCATGATCATTGAGGTGATTTTGACAGTGCCGGTAAGGCTTTGGGTGAGCATCGAGAGTGACACGCCACCAAAGGCCAGCGCGATGACGAGCGCGCCAGCAACGCCGACGGCAGCGGCTTCTGTTGGGGTCGCCCAACCCGCGTAGATCGAACCCACGATGAGGCCGAACAAGATCAGGATTGGCACAAGATCAATTAGCGCGCGCAGCATTAGAGAGAACGGGAACGTGCGGCGGGTACCGCCGAGGTCGGGGCGGATGGTGCAGATAAGGGCGGTGACGGCCATAAATGCGATAGCAAGTGCGATGCCAGGGATCAGCCCAGCGAGGAAAAGTTGCGGGATCGAAGATTGGGTGAGAAAGCCGTAGACGATCAGATTGATCGACGGAGGAATCATGATGCCAAGGGTACCACCTGCTGCAATGGCACCGGAGAACAGTTTGGGATCATAGCCCAATTTTTCGGCCTGTGGCATGGCGACAGTGGCAACGGTCGCGGCAGTGGCAACGGATGAGCCGGAAGTAGCGGAAAACATCGTCGCAGTGGCGACATTGGCATGCACCAAACCGCCGGGCAGCCAGGACACCCAGCGATCAAGGGCAGCGTAAGTGCGAGTGGCAACGCCGCTGCGCACAAGGATTTCACCAAGCAGCACGAAGAAAGGGATTGCGATCAGCGTGGCCGAGTTGGACGACGACCAAACCATGTTTCCAAGCCCACGTGTCAGC
This sequence comes from Paracoccaceae bacterium, assembly GCA_039942715.1. GTDB lineage: Bacteria > Pseudomonadota > Alphaproteobacteria > Rhodobacterales > Rhodobacteraceae > JABDJX01. The sequence continues at coordinate 188,249 of JBDVBY010000003.1, read as the reverse complement.
GGAAAGCTTGAAAAGAAGGTATCAACGCCAAAGCCCAGCAAGAACAGAACGATGCCCACGGGGATCGACAGGGTGAGCAAGCCCAGCAGGCCGACCGAGACGTAGGTAATCATTGCAATGTGTCCTGCTCGGCAAAAGCGCCCACGAAGCTTTCAGTTTCGGCGTGGCGACGTTTCAACAGCAGGCTAAGTGCGGCGAGTGTAGTAAGCGTCGACATCAAAGCGAACCAGATCCAGCCAGCGAACCACGGGGCTTGCACCCAGATCAGCGGAGTTTCCAGCGGTGTGTTGGCGCGCGAACCGTTGGTCAGCGAACGCTCAACCACCGGCCATGCTTTGATGGCGATTGTGATGATAACGCCACTGACAACAATCATCGAAAAGACATCAAACAACGCCCGTTTGAAGGCACCAGCCCGACTGCGAAGAAGATCAATGCGGACATGTCCCAGTTCCAGAAGAGTGTAAGACATACCCCAGGATGTCGCGAGCGCCATGGCGTAGCCAGCGATCTCTTCCGTGCCGCCAAGAGACGTACCGATCTGGCGCATAATGATATCTGTGAGAACAAACCCAGCGCAGGCCAGAAGGCCAAAGCCAACAACAAGGGCAACACCTTTGTTGAGCTTGCGCAGGGTTTCTATCATTGTCAGTTCCATGAACGGTACGTCCCTATGTTTGGACCAAAGGTGGTCTTAGTTGATGGTCACGCCGACAACCTGACCGACACTTGCATTCCAACGCTCGGCCCAGTCGCCACCTGCACGTTCGGCCCATTCCGGCAGAACTTCACCTGTCAGAATATCGCGGGCACGGGTGAAGTCTGCATCGCTGACTTCAACCAATGTCATCGAGCGTGCATCACCTGATGGGCATGCGCCGTTGCCGGTCAGGCAGGCGATGTCGTTGACCAAAGCATCCTGTGCACTGGCCCATGCCGGGTCTTCAAAGCCGCTCGCGACTTGGTCGGTGAGCAGCGCCTGCTTGTCAGAACCAAGGCTGTTCCATTTGTCCATGTTGATGGCTGTTACGACAGAGTCCCAACCGCCAAGCGGGATCGGCAACAAGTGCGTTGAAACTTCCCACCAGCCAGCGCTGTAGCCAGAGCCAGCGCCAGTGACGGCACAATCAACAACGCCGTTTTGAAGCGCGCCGGGCACTTCTGAGAAGGACACATTCACGCCTTCCGCGCCAAGCGCTTCGAGAAGTTTGGCTGTCATACGCCCAGAGGCGCGCACCTTCAGACCTTCCAGATCGGAGAGCTGCGAAATCTCGGCGTTACAGAACACGACCTGCGGCGGGTAAGGTGCGATGGCCAGAACATGGCTATTAAAGCGGTCGCGGTATATGTCAGCAACCATCGGGCGCGCAGCATCGACCATCTTGCGCGCGTCGTCCGCTGTGAGAGCGAGAAGCGGCACATCAAGGCCTTCAAGCTCGGGTGCGTCAGCCACGGCATAATCTGCCACTGTCATCGCCACGTCATAAACGCCTTGGCCGAGCAAAGGGTAAATGTCGCCAAGACCAAGGCTCATCTGATTGTGCGTGGTCAGCTCAACGTTGAATTCACCGCCCGAGGCTTCGGGCAGAGTGGTGCTCCAGAAAGGGGCTTCGTATTGATTGTGAAGCGGCAGGCTTGACCAGCTGCCAACAACCGAAAGGTCTTCGGCGATGGCCGGTGCAGCAAGGGCTGTGCTTGCTGCTAGAAGAGTGAGGATTTTTTTCATGGATCGTCTCCTTGTTGGATCGGTTCAGGTGTTTGATAAAATTGGAACTTCGGCATCTTCGGCGACATCAGCGATCAACATGTGACCAGGCGAATGGGTGATGCAAATTGGTAGGCCTGCATCTAGCAAGACATTTTGCGGGGTCACACCACAGGCCCAGTAGACCGGCACTTCGCCTTCTTTTATCTCAACAGCGTCGCCCCAATCTGGCTTAGACAGATCTTCGATGCCAATGCTGTGCGGGTTGCCTTCGAAAAGTGGTGCGCCGTGCGCATGGGGAAAGCGTGCGCTGATTTCCTTGGCGCGTGTGACCATGTCTTTGGGGATGGGCCGCATAGTAACGACCATCTGGCCGTGAAACGGGCCAGCTGCGACAAGTTCGATGTTCGAACGGTACATCGGAACATTCTTACCGCTTTCGATGTGGCGCACTGGAATGCCCTCGCGCAGCAGGGCGTTTTCAAATGTGAACGAACAGCCCAAAGCAACGGTAACAAGATCATCCTGCCAGTGATCCGTTGTGTCGGTGACTTCTTCGACAAATTGGCCATTGCGAAAGACACGGTACTTAGACACGTCCGTGCGAATGTCGATGTCGTGCCCTAACGTCGGCAAGCTGGGGTTTCCTGTGTCGCTAACGCCGACGATTGGACAAGGTTTTGGATTACGCTGGCAAAAGCGCAGGAAATCCAGAGCGTATTTCTCAGGCAGGATTGCAAGGTTGCATTGCAGCTTGCCCGCAGCGAGACCTGCGGTGTGGCCGCCGTAGGCACCATTGCGAATGGCGTTGCGGACTTCTGTCGCGGATGACGCCAAAAGGTCAGCATGAAATACTGTTCTGATTGTCATGTGGCAGCCCCAAGCCTTGATGGTGGGAGCATCACATGGGCCTACGCTTTTACGCAAATTATCATTTTATATCTTATGTGATAGAAAATATGAATTCACGTTGGATGTGTGGAGTCCCAACCAAGTGCAACCTCGCGCGCGATACGGGCGCTGTTCTCAACGAGGAAACTGCGCGGCTCAGACACGTAAGAGGCGGTGAAAGCTAAGGGCTGTGGATGAAAGCCGGGGTCAAACTCTACGATTTCACCGGATTCCAGAAAGTCATTGGCCAGCGCGCGTGGATAGGGGCCAACGGCGATTCCGGCAGCAATCATTTTCAAACTGGCGGACAGGGAGGCCGAGGCATAGACGCGCAGCTTTGGGCCAACGCGGCGCGACAGTTCAGACATCAACTCGCGGTATGGGCGCGTTTGGCTAGAATATGAAATGACAGGGATTTTGCTCAGGTCAGTTTCGGGGTTCTGGGTTGAGCGATACCAGTGCAGATCAAATGGCGGAAGTACCAAGTTCTCAACTGTGAACTCTGACACCGGACCCATCAAGAACACCAAATCAATCCTGCGCTCTAGAAGTGAGGAGCGCAAATTGATCGAAATGTCGACCGTTAGATCAAGATCAACGCGGGGATACTGCTGGCTGAAAGCTTTCAGAAATTCTGGCAACCACGCCTGTGCAATGGTCTCCGACGCACCGACGCGAAACAGACCTTCGGCCTCGGATGGGTTGGCGACGCGCTGTTTAATCTCTTCTTCGACGAACAACATCTGTTCGGCGTAAGACAGCAATAGCGTGCCATGTTTGGTGAGTACCATATCTCCGCGCCCGCGCTCAATGAGCGGGACGCGGAGTTCGTCTTCAAGATTGGAAATGCGCGTCGAGACAGCAGGCTGTGACAGGTTCAGATGCTCTGCCGCTTTGCGAAAACCGCCAAGACGCGCCACCCACAGGAAGGTTCGGATTTGATCGAAGGTCATGGATCATTCATAGAATGGATCAATGCGTGGGAAAACTGATAGTTTTATTTGGGCTTGAACGGTTCCATTCCAGCGCGCGCAAGCTCGTCCGCACGCTCGTTTTCTTCATGGCCCGCGTGCCCTTTGACCCACTCCCACGTCACATCATGGCGCGCGTTCGCTTCATCAAGCCGCTTCCAAAGATCATCGTTTTTTACTGGTTTCTTTGCGGCGGTTTTCCATCCGTTTTTCTTCCAGCCATGAATCCATGACGTCACACCGTTTTTCACATAAGTGCTGTCGGTCACGATGGTGATGGCAGATGTACGCTCCAGCGCTTCAAGCGCGTTGATAGCGGCCAAAAGCTCCATCCGGTTGTTGGTGGTCAGCTTTTCGCCGCCCTTCAACTCGCGTTCTTTTACAATGGCATCGCCGACTTTTGCTTGCATCAAAGCGCCCCAGCCACCGGGGCCGGGGTTCCCAGAGCAGGCCCCATCTGTGTAGGCGAGAAGTTTGGTCATACAGGGATTTCCATCAGACCAACGTAATTCGGCAAAGTGGCGATCCGGTCGCACCATGCAGTCACATTTGGGAAGGGCTCCATGTCAAAACCGCCTTTGGTGCCCGCTGAATGCGTGTAGGCATACAGCGAGATATCGGCCAAGCTTGGCATATCATCAACAAGCCAGTTTTGATCTGTTAAATGTGCCTCCATGCGGCCCAAAATGGTGTGACCTGCTTCCAAAAGTTCTGCCATGCGCTCGGGCGTCGCCAGATGTTTGCGACTTTCATAAACCTGCAGCGCGGCACGCACAGCAATCACACCCTCGTGCTGGTTTTGCTCCCAAAACATCCAGCCGAACATTTTTGCGCGCAAGATCGTATCACTTGGTACCCAATCTGTTCCCTCGCCCAGAAAAGCGAGGATCGCGTTGGACTCTGGAATTGCGTCGCCGTTGGACAAAACCAAAACAGGCAGTTTGCCAAGCGGGAGCGCGCCCGTCGCATGCGCGTTGGCCAATTCTGGCGTCTCATATTCAAACCCAAAATGAGTATAGTCGCGGCCCAAAAGCGCAAGGAGCAAACGCACCTTGTAGCTGTTTCCCGAAGACGGCATGGAATAAAGCGTCAGATCGCTCATGGCTCGGCCTTTTGTGCAAGAAGAATAATCCATGGTGCTGTTTCGCCATCAAGCCCAACGTCTGCTCCATAGCTGCGGTCAATCGATGGCAAGCCGACATCGTTCAAAAGCCCGGTGATTTCAGGGTCGCTGTAATATGCATAAAAGCGGCCCAGCTTGTCGCGGGTTTCGCCTTTGCCCATTTTTAACCCGATGTGCAGATGTCCACCCGGTTTCAGCGCACGCGCAATACGCGCAAGATAATCTGGCATCTCGGATTTGGGGGCATGAAGCAGCGAGAAGTTTGCAAAGATCCCGTCGTAAGTATCAACTGCGTCTAAATCAGCGAATGTGGCTACTTTGATGTCCACATCGTGCTGTTTTGCGCCAAGAGCAGCCATCTCCGGCGAGGCATCCCAGCCTTCTGTCTCAATCCCGGCGCGGACCATAAAGCCAGTCGTGCGCCCGTTTCCGCAACCCAAATCTAAGACGCGCGCTTGGGTCGGCAAAACGGCCATGAATTTGCGTAAATGTACGTCGGGTTTGTCCTGTGCAAACCGCTTGGCGTAATCCGCAGCATAGGTGGCATAAACGGCAAGTGTTTCTTCGTCAGACATCAGATCACCAATAAACTAAGACACGCGATAACAATAACAGTCAGTAAAACGCGCAAGCGCATCCACCAATTAGGCGTCAGACCTTGCTTTGCAAAATGCCAGTCCAGCGCCAGTAGGCCAAGAAACCCTGCCATCAGATATACAGCGGAGGAGGCGGCCCCGGCGCCGACCATGAAAAATACCCAAAGTGCGGGAACAACAGAGAGCACGTAGTTCAGAGTTTGCGCGCCTCTCGCGGCAAATCCCCAAAGCACGCCTGACATAAACGCCAAAATGATTGTGCCGTAATTCAGCATAACGAATGGCCCGGCGAAGCGAGGTCCGATCGTACGGGTTGTCCAGATAGCGAGATCACTTGAGACAAGCGTCATCGCCCCCCACAGAAACGGAAGCAAACCAGCAAGCCCCAAAAAAAGCGGCGCACGTGGTATCATGCGCGCTCCATCGCCAGTCTACCGGCAAGTGCTGCAAAGACAGCGGCAAAGCTGCGGTTCAGCCATGTCATGGCGCGTTCGCTTTCTAGAATTCGATCGCGCGCGGCGGCGGCAAAGGCTCCGTAGAGGACAAAAATCGCAAAAGTCAGAGCCATGAAAACCAAGCCAAGCACCACCATTTCAGCAGTGGCAGACTCCGCGTGTCCGGACAGAAAAGGGGGCAGCAATGCCAAAAAGAAGATCGACAGTTTCGGGTTAAGAATGTTGATCAACGCGCCGCGCCGGGCAATCCGCCAATCAGCCTCGCGGGTGCGTTCAGGTTTGATCGCCAATGTGCCGCCCGCCGATAAAGACGACCACGCAAGGTAGAGCAAATAGGCGACCCCTGCGACCTTTACTGCAGTGAACAAAAGTGCACTTGTGTGCAAGACGGCGGCAAGCCCTAGGGTCGCAGCGGCCAAATGCGGCACGATTCCGATGGTGCAGCCAAAAGCGGCTGCAATCGCGGCGCGCCGCCCCTGCCCAAGGCCCAAAGCAAGTGTGTAAATAACGCCCGTGCCGGGGATCAAAACCACAACCAGCGCGGTGAGAAGAAACTGCATTGAAATCATGCGCGGCAATCTGCGCGCGCCGCGGCAAAGTGTCAACGCGGCGGGGCGAAAACAGAGCGTTTTGCGCTCTTCTTTATGCGCTTTGTCGCAACACGCGCGGCACTTTGAATTCAACGTTCTCTTTTGCGGTCTCGACCAGTTCGATGGTGACGTCAAAACGCGTGCGGAACGCATCAATTACTTCGTTCACCAGCACCTCAGGCGCACTCGCGCCGGCGGTCAGGCCAAGGGTTCTGATCTCGCCCAATGCGCGCCAGTCAATTTCGTCCGCGCGTTGGACGAGTTGTGCATAAGAACAGCCCGCAGCACTCCCCACTTCGACCAAACGTTTCGAGTTCGATGAATTGGGCGCACCGATGACAAGCAAAGCGTCGATCTTTTGGGCAATGGCTTTCACGGCTTCTTGCCGATTTGTTGTAGCATAACAAATGTCTTCTTTGTGCGGACCTTCGATCGCAGGAAACCGCGTTTGAAGCGCTAGAACGATGTCGGCGGTATCATCGACGGAAAGCGTTGTTTGCGTGATGTACGCCAGTTTTTTGGGATCGCGCGGTTCAAGCTGGGCGACATCATCGGCCGTTTCCACCAAAAGTACTTCGCCATCTGGTAACTGTCCCATCGTTCCTAAAGTTTCAGGGTGTCCCTCATGGCCGATCATGACCATTTGAAGCCCATTTCGATGGTGCCGCTCTGCTTCGATATGGACTTTAGAAACAAGCGGACATGTGGCATCGACGAACACCATTTCGCGGCGCGCGGCCTCGGCCGGTACGGCCTTTGGCACGCCGTGGGCCGAAAAGATAACAGGTCGGTCCGTTGGGCACGCGTCCAACTCTGCAACGAAGACTGCGCCTTTTTCGCGCAAACCGTCGACCACGAATTTGTTGTGAACAATCTCGTGGCGCACATAAACGGGCGCTCCCCATTTCTCGATCGCCATTTCGACGATCTTGATGGCGCGTTCAACACCTGCACAAAACCCACGTGGGGCGGCGAGGTAGAGAGTGAGCGGTGGCTTGGACATTTCGACTTCTCCTTGCGACTTACAGGTAATCCAAGGGGGCAGAAGCGTCCAGTATAAGGGATGTTTCGCCGCAGCCCGCTGCGTCGATTGGCTGGGGCAACGCCCCAGTTGGTCGGCTCCTGAGGGAGCCGAGCCAAGTTATTCCAATTCTTCCGGGGTTTCGCGCGGAGGGCGACCGACAACGTCTTTTAGCTCGTCCAGCTCAATGAAGTTGTCGCACTGGCGGCGCAATTCGTCAGCTATCATTGGGGGCTGACTGCGGATTGTGGAAACCACCGACACCCGAACGCCTTGACGCTGAAGGCTTTCCACCAGGGGACGAAAATCGCCATCCCCAGAGAAGATCACCATGTGATCGACATGCGGAGCAAGCTCCATAGCGTTCACGGCCAGCTCGATGTCCATATTGCCTTTGACTTTGCGCCGACCCTGACTGTCGGTGAATTCTTTTGCCGGCTTTGTGACCATCGTAAAGCCATTATAGTGCAGCCAATCTACCAGCGGTCGGATGGGCGAATATTCGTCGTTCTCAAGCAATGCGGTATAGTAAAAAGCCCGAAGCAGTTTTCCACGGCGCATAAATTCGCTGCGCAAAAGCTTGTAGTCGATGTCGAACCCGAGCGCTTTTCCTGCGGCATACAAGTTAGATCCATCGATGAACAGCGCAAGCCGTTCGTCTTTATAGAACATCAACGTTCCCTCCGATTTTTTTTGGCTGGCCGAGCCTGTGAGCGTCCATGCGCCTGAAAGTGGCGCGCTGGTGGCCAGCGGCGGCAAGATAAGCGGGGCTATAATTGTTGTGCAACTACTCTTTTAGACAGTTGCCGTAGCGTCTTGTGCACTTTTTCGACATTCGGCGGGTGTTTGCACACGTGGTGGGGCGAATAAGCCTTGTCTTTCATGGTTCTTTTTACTACATCCGCACTCTGTTCCCACCTCAGGAGACATCAAATGGCCCGCGTGACGGTTGAAGACTGCGTAGACAAAGTTCCAAATCGGTTCGAATTGGTGATGCTTGCGTCCCATCGTGCCCGTGAAATCTCAACTGGAGCGCCGTTGACTGTTGATCGTGACAACGACAAAAATCCTGTCGTTTCGTTGCGCGAGATTGCAGATGAAACTCAATCGGCTGACGAATTGCGCGAACGTATGATCGAGGCAAACCAGACGCAGATTGAGGTCGATGAGCCTGAAGAAGATGCAATGGCGCTTTTGATGGGGGCTGAAAATGACAAGCCTGCTGAAGACGACATGAGCGAAGAAAAGCTTTTGCGTGCGTTGATGGAGGCTCAGGGGCAGCCGTAAGGCGGCACCCCGAGCAGGGGCCGTATGATCGACGCAGACGACCTGATCGCACTGGTCCAAAATTATAACCCGAAATCAAATTCTGGCGCGATTGCTCGCGCCTATGATTACGGCCAACGTATGCACGAAGGCCAAATGCGACACTCGGGCGAGCCGTATTTTTCGCATCCCGTTGCTGTTGCGGCGATCCTGACAGAGCAGCAACTTGACGATGCCACGATCATCACGGCCCTTTTGCACGACACGATTGAAGACACACGGTCGACTTATGCCGAGGTCGAAGGCGAATTTGGGTCTGAAGTGGCCGAGTTGGTTGACGGTGTTACCAAGCTGACCAATCTGCAACTGTCGTCTACCGAGACGAAGCAGGCCGAGAATTTTCGCAAACTGTTTATGGCGATGTCCAAAGACCTGCGGGTGATTCTGGTGAAGCTTGCGGACCGGTTGCACAATATGCGCACGATCCGTGCGATGCGACCCGAAAAGCAGGCTCAAAAGGCGCGCGAGACGATGGACATTTATGCGCCCCTTGCCGGTCGCATTGGTATGCAATGGATGCGCGAAGAACTCGAAGATCTGGCGTTTCGGGTTTTAAATTCTGAGGGGCGCAACTCGATCATTCGCCGCTTTATTACGTTGCAGCGCGAAACTGGCGATGTGATCCAGAAGATTACGGGCGACATTGAACGTGAACTAAGCCGGGCTGGCATTGAGGCCGAGGTGTTTGGCCGTGCAAAGAAACCGCATTCTATCTGGCGCAAGATGGAAGAGAAAAAGATCGGCTTTTCGCGACTCTCAGACATCTATGGGTTTCGGATTATTGTAGGATCTGAGGCGGATTGCTATGGCGCTATGGGCGCTGTGCATCAACGGTGGGCGGCGGTGCCGGGCCGGTTTAAGGATTACATCAGCCAGCCAAAATCGAACGGCTATCGTTCGATCCACACCACGGTGTCGGGACGCGATGGCAAGCGGGTCGAAGTTCAGATTCGCACGCGAGAAATGCACGAGGTGGCTGAAACGGGCATCGCGGCGCACTGGTCGTATCGTGACGGAGTGCAGGCGGAAAATCCGTTTGCGATTGATCCGGCTAAGTGGATTGCCACTTTGACGGAACGCTTTGATTCCGAAGAGGATCATGACGAGTTTCTCGAGCACGTCAAAATGGAAATGTACGCCGACCAAGTGTTTTGCTTCACTCCCAAGGGCGAGGTGATCAAACTGCCGCGTGGTGCAACCCCTCTTGATTTCGCCTACATGATCCACACGCGCATCGGCGATAGTTGTGTCGGTGCCAAAGTGGATGGGCTGCGTGTCCCACTTTGGACTCGTCTGAAGAACGGGCAATCGGTGGATATCATGACGGCTGAGGGCCAGCGGCCTCAAGCGACTTGGATTGATATCGTGGCGACCGGGCGTGCCAAGGCTGCGATCCGACGCAGTTTGCGTGAAGAAGATCGCGCGCGGTTTATCAAGCTTGGGCGCGAATTGGCACGTGTGGCGTTTGATGAGATTGGTAAGCGCGTGACTGACAAAGCGCTGAACACGGCCGCCAAGCAGTTGGGCTTTGATGATCGCAATGAAGTTCTGGCGCGCATCGGGTCTGCCGAGATGACCGCAAGGCGCGTAATCGAAACGCTCTACCCCAATTTAGCTCGCAAACCCGGTGACGAAATTGATGTGGCCCGCGCGGTTGTGGGCCTAAGTCCCAGTCAAACATTCCGGCGCGCTTCTTGCTGTCAACCTGTTCCGGGCGAGCGGATCGTTGGGATCGCGTATCGCGGCAAAGGTGTGATGATTCACAGCATTGATTGCGAGGCGCTGGTTGATTTTGAGGATGATCTTGAGCGCTGGGTTGATTTGCATTGGCATGAAGGGCAGCATCCTGCGGCACATTCCGTGAGCCTTGATCTCACAATAGCGAACGGAAGTGGGGTGCTTGGGCGGATATGTACATTGATTGGTGAGCAGCGCGCAAATATATCGGATTTAGTGTTTATTGACAGAAAGCCGGACTTTTACCGTCTTATTGTTGACGTAGAACTTAGCGATGATGAACACCTGCACGCGGTGATGCTGGCCTTAGAAGCTGACAGTGATGTGGCCTCTGTTGCGCGTCATCGAGATTTAGAGCGCAAACCTTAACAAGGGAGAGGACGCGCAGAGGTGGTCTTTAAGCGACGCACACCCAAAACCACGTATCAGTGGTTCAAAGAAGCCCTTTATCCTAAGGGTGGTTGGACGCGTGCTTTTTGGTACGTGACCTATCGGATGCGGCGTTTGCCGGACCCTGCACATAAGATCAGCCGCGGCATTGCTGCTGGGGTCTTTACGTCGTTCACGCCTCTGTTTGGATTTCACTTTGTGGTGGCCGCGTCACTCGCGGCTCTCATGCGCGGCAACATCCTCGCAGCTATTTTGGCGACGTTCTTTGGCAATCCGATCACCTTTCCGTTGATCGTGGCGGTTTCAATGGAAGTTGGGTCATCGCTTCTTGGTCGTCCTAGTTTGCCTTTGCCGATGGTGTTTGAGGCCTTTACGGCCGCCACACTGGATCTTTGGCACAATATGATCGCGATATTTACGCCTGCGACCACCCATTGGGACGGATTGTTCCGGTTCTTCGATGGTGTGTTTCTGCCCTATCTTGTGGGCGGTATCCTGCCCGGTCTTGCGTGCGGTATCGCTGCCTATTTTTTGTCAAACCCACTGATTATCGCCTACCAAAAGCGGCGTGTTGCCCGGCTTAAGAAACGCTTTGCCAAGAAGCGCGAAAAGGTCATATCGCGTATTGAGCGGCAGAAAAGTGAAGGCTTCTCTGCGGCTGAGTAGGACTTGATGTTGGACCAGTCTCGTGCAAGCTGAGGGCATGGCGCGCAAGACGACAGCAAAGAAACCGAGCAGTAAGAAAAAGACGAAACCGGCCCCCAAAGTGCGCCGGCTCCGCCCAGTTGCATGGGCGTGGCGTGGGCTGATCTCTCTGGGTTTGGCGATTTGTATCCTTGTCGGTGCTTACGCATTAATCCCTCCGCCAACGACGCCTTACATTCTGTCAGAAGGCGTGCGACTTGGTTCGATCGAGCGAAAATGGGTGCCAATGGAGGATATCGCGCCTGTGGTTGCGCGGTCTGTTGTCGCCGCAGAAGATGCCAACTTCTGTCTGCACTGGGGATTTGATATGGCCCAGTTACGCGCTGCAATCGCGCAGGGCGGCAATCGCGGAGCTTCTACTTTGTCCCAACAAGTGGTGAAGAACGTCTGGCTTTGGCAAGGACGCTCGTGGTTGCGCAAAGCGCTTGAAGGCGTGATGACCCCTGTAACTGAGGCGTTCTGGTCCAAGCGCAGGATCGTTGAGATTTACTTAAACGTGGCCGAGTTTGACACTGGCGTTTTTGGGATTGAGGCTGCCGCACAGCACCACTTTGGAGTATCGGCAAAACAACTTTCAGCACGACAAGCGTCGTTGTTGGCCGCAGTTCTGCCCAACCCGAAAGAGCGTCAGGCTGTAAATCCATCGTCTGCAACCGATCGGCGTGCGCGAGCAATCGCTGACGGAGCGGCGACAATACGGGTTGATGGGCGCGCATCCTGTTTTCAGTGAACTGAGGTTGGTTGAAACCTGCGCGACTTCACGGCATTGATAGGGAAACAAGGGGCTTTTTTCGATGATCCGGCTGTATCACGTTCCGCTTTCTCCGTTCTGTCGCAAGGTGCGTCTGTCGCTTGCGGAGAAAAAGCTTGAGGTGGAGCTGGTTGAAGAACGCTATTGGGAACGCGATCCAGAATTCATGCGCCGCAATCCAGCCGGCAAGGTGCCAATCCTGAAGATCGACGGGCTTACCTTGGCGGAAAGCGCGCCGATTTGCGAGTATATCGAAGAGCGCCATCCTGAACCGTCTTTGCTTCCCAAAGAACCCGCAGCTCGCCATGAAGTCCGTCGCCTTGTTGGGTGGTTTGATGACAAGTTTCATGCCGAAGTGACGTCAAAGTTGCTCTATGAGCGTGTGAACAAGAAGATTACCAAAGAAGGTTACCCCGACAGCAAAAATGTCAAAGCGGGCGCGAAGGCCGTCAAAATGCATTTGGGCTATATCAGCGGTTTGCTGGATGATCGTCGATGGTTGGCTGGTAATGAACTTAGTCTTGCGGATTTTGCGGCGGCCTCGCATCTTTCGGCGCTGGATTATATTTCTGACGTAGATTGGAACCAGTTCCCGACGGTGCATGACTGGTACGCCAAGATAAAATCCCGTCCGGCATTTCGCAGTCTTTTGGCCGATGCCGTGCCTGGCTTCCCTCCACCGCCACACTACGCTGACCTTGATTTCTGACCCGCATGAATTGAAAGCGGCTTTGGTAGCGGAGGCGAGCGAGGCTGGTTTTGCAGTGGCGCGGGTGTGCCGCCCGAGTGCCATTCCTGATGTACCCGCACGTTTGGAAGCGTTTCTTAAAGCAGAGTATCACGGGCAAATGGGTTGGCTTGCCGAGCGGGCACATTGGCGGAGTGATCCATCTGCCCTTTGGCCTGAGGCGCGATCCGTCATCATGCTGGCGGAACCTTACACGCCCGATCATGATCCTTTAGAAGATTTGAAGCGGAGCGATCATGGGACAGTTTCAGTTTATGCGCGCGGTCGAGACTATCATGATGTGTGCAAGAAACGATTAAAGCGCGTGGCACGTTGGTTGGTGGCCAAAGCCGCGTGCGAGGTGAAGGTATTTGTCGATACCGCTCCGGTTGCTGAAAAGCCGCTTGGGCAAGCTGCGGGCGTGGGTTGGCAAGGCAAGCACACAAACCTGCTGAGCCGCGATTTGGGCAATTGGTTTTTCCTTGGCGCCATCTTCACGACTGCTGAGCTCCCCATTGATAATGCTGAGGTGGAGCATTGCGGAAGTTGTCGCAAGTGTTTGGATATCTGCCCGACTGATGCCTTTCCCGCTCCTTTCAAGTTGGATGCGCGGCGCTGCATTTCATATCTGACAATCGAGCACAAAGGGCCGGTCGATCCCGATTTGCGGGGCAAGTTGGGTAACCGCATTTATGGATGTGACGATTGTTTAGCCGTCTGCCCGTGGAATAAGTTTGCCACAACAGCGCGTGATCAAAAGTACGATGCACGCGGTGATCTGGATGCGCCACCTTTGGCAGAACTCGCAATTTTGGATGATGCCGGGTTTCGCACAAAGTTCTCTGGCTCGCCGATCAAGCGGGTTGGGCGTGACCGATTTGTACGCAATGTGCTTTATGCGATTGGCAATTCTGAAAATGTCGAGCTTCGTGACATCGCGCTTGGCCTGGCCAACGACTCAGACGGAACAGTTGCAGATGCGGCGAGATGGGCGGCAGAGCGCTTGCAATTTGGGTAAAATCTTTCGGACTAAAAACTCGATTATGGCGATGGATTGTGCAAATATGCCCTGTAAATAAAGGGTTTTTACAAAACGTGACACAAGGTCTGCTGATATATTTCGCGGTTGTTAATACGCTGGCTTTGGGGCTTTCGATCTTTGACAAAGCGTGCGTCGTGAAAGGAAAGCGGCGTGTTCCAGAGCGGGAGATTTTGTACCTATCGTGGATGGGTGGCGCGGCTGGCGCTAAGCTTGCGCAAATCTTGTGTGGCACCAAAACGCGCCCATCTGAGTACTTTGTAACGCTGAACCTGATCATCTTTTTTCAAAGCGCTTTTGTGTCGGCAGTATGGGCTGTTCAGTCAACGAAAGAACTTGATATTCGCGCCGCTGCATTGACGTCCTGGAGTGCTGAGAATGACCAAGATGAGCGTGCCATTCCAACACGCTTTGGTCCCGGTAGTTAAGCCAAACTGGATTTTGCACTCCAAACCAAGCATATTGGTTTCATGAAACCGACGTTGAAATTCTTATCTTTATTTACGTTAGTTTTATTTGCCATTGCGGCCTGCGGTGGGCCGAGTGCTTCGAAAGGGCAGGTTTACTCTGCTTCTGGCCAAAGCCTCGAGCTTTGCGAACCTGATGGGCCAGTCCGCAAGACAGGTCTGATCTTTATCCACGGTGGCGGTTTTTCGTCGGGCGATCGATCGCAAATGCTCGGCTATTGCAAACTGTTGGCGCAAGGTGGCTTCACATCAGCAACGATCTCTTATCGTTTGACATCGCAAGGGCATGCATATCCAGCAGCACTTGAGGACGTGAAAAGCGCGGTCAAATGGATGCGTGGCAATGCTGGATCGCTTGGCATAGATTCTGGCAAAATAGTCTTGATCGGGTATTCCGCTGGCGCAACCTTGGCCCTAAGCGCCGGACTAAGCGATACGAATATTGCTGGTATCGTATCCGTTGCTGGCATTTCGGATTTCGCGGTCGCGCGCGCTGAAACCCCACATGCGCAGTTGCGCCGGGACATCGACGCTTACCTAAAATCCACGCCCGCGCGTCAAGCGTCGCCAATTTCAATTGTGGATCGCCACGACCCACCTGTCTTTTTGTTTCACGGAGAAAGCGATACACTTGTCCCGTTGGGGCAATCGGTCTCAATGGCGCGCGCTTTGAAAACAGCCGGTGTGACTGTCTTGTTCAAAACGTTCAAAGGCGCAGGACACGAAATCATGTTGCCGAACAAACATCTTAAGACGTTGCTCGGCGATATGACCCGTTTTCTTGTGGCAATTGATGAAAGCTAGCTGCGCACCAGTTTTTCGTAGCCTTCTGCGATCTCGCGCGTGATTGCACCAACCTCAAAGTTGTAATCGGCAATCTGCCCAACTGGAGTTACCTCGGCTGCTGTGCCGGTGAGCCAGCACTGCTCAAAACTCTCAAGTTCTTCCGGCATGATGACGCGCTCGTGCACCTTGATCTGGCGATCTTTGAGCATACCGATCACCGTCTGACGCGTCAGACCATTCAAAAAACAGTCGGGTTTTGGCGTGTGTACTTCGCCATCTTTAACGAAAAAGATATTTGCACCCGTCGCCTCTGCGACGTAACCGCGATAGTCCATGAAAAGCGCGTCTGAGCATCCTTTCGCTTCAGCAGCGTGCTTTGATGTCGTGCAGATCATGTAAAGACCAGCTGCTTTTGCGTGCACCGGAATAGTTTCGGGCGAAGGGCGTTTCCACTTGGAGATATCAAGTTTGGCCCCCTTCATTTTAGCATCGCCGTAGTAGGCACCCCATTCCCAAGATGCGATGGCCAAATGAACTGGGTTTTTGGCAGATGCGACCCCCATGTCTTCACCAGCACCGCGCCACGCAACAGCGCGCACATAGGCGTCGGTCAAACCGTTGGCGGTAAGAACTTCTTGTTTGGCGGCCTCAATCTCATCGACAGTGTATGGGATTTCAAAATCTAGCTCACCGGCAGAGAAATGGAGGCGTTCAGAGTGATCACGCGACCTGAAAATCTTGCCGTTGTAAGCGCGCTCGCCTTCAAACACAGAAGAAGCGTAGTGCATGGCGTGGGTTAGGACGTGCACCTGCGCCGAGCGCCAGTCTTGCATTTTGCCATCCATCCAGATGAGTCCATCGCGATCATCGTATGCGCCAGCCATGTTTTCGTTCCTTTTGCGAAAGTTGCGCCATTTGGTCCGCATCGGTCATAATATTGCGGAAAATTCGAGAATCGCTACCAGTTGGGTCTTGGAATGTCAACAAGGCTGACATAAATTGAGATTGAACTGGAGGTAGCTATGGCCGAGACGAGCGAAGGCACGCGCAGTCAAAATCTGCTGTTCCTGACCGACGATCAGCTTCGGAAAGGGATCGAGGCAATGTTCTTTGCCTATCGCGGGTTCACGGCTGATCCCGACCGCATATTGCTAGACAAAGGCTATGGGCGCGCGCATCACCGCGCAGTGCATTTCATCCATCGCTCGCCTGGAACAACGGTGAATAACCTCCTGTCGATCCTTGGGGTGACCAAACAATCGTTGAACCGCGTTTTGCGAACTTTGATCGAAGATGGGTTGGTGCAAAGCGAGATTGGAACACGCGATAAGCGTGAGCGGCATCTAAATCTGACGGAATTGGGTGAAGAGCTTGAGGCGGAACTGTCCAACGCACAGCGAGACCGGATGCGGGCGGCGTTTCGCCAAACCGGACCCGAGGCGGTTGCCGGTTTCAAGCAGGTATTGGAAGCGATGATGGACAGCGACATGCGAAAGCATTACGCCCGTCTAAAGGAAAGCGGTGGCTAAGACATGGACCCTGACGCACATCTTCTGATTGTTGACGACGACGAACGCATTCGCGGGCTTTTGCAAAAGTTCCTGATGCGCAATGGTTTTTTGGTATCCGCCGCGCGCGATGCGGCACATGCCGAGCGCATCTTATCAGGCTTGGATTTCGATATGATCGTGCTTGATGTGATGATGCCAGGCGAAGATGGTGTTAGCTTTTGCAAGCGTTTGCGTGCCGAGCGCGAGGTTCCTATCCTTTTGCTGACGGCCAAGGCTGAAACGGCCGAGCGGATTGCCGGGCTTGAGGCGGGCGCGGATGATTATCTGGCCAAACCGTTTGAGCCCAAGGAATTGCTGCTGCGGATCAATTCGATCCTGCGACGCGTGCCACCGTCTGAACCTGCGGATGCGACGCCTAAAGTGCTCTCATTGGGTGCCCTGCGCTACGATGTTGAAAAAGGCACGATGTGGGATGGCGACACCCCGGTGCGTTTGACGGCGACCGAAGCGCAATTGATGCGGATATTCTGTGGCGCGCTCAGCGAACCTTTGAGTCGCGCAAAGCTGGTCGAGGATCTAGGCCGCGATGGTGGACAAGCGCAGGAACGCGCAGTTGATGTTCAAATCACGCGCCTACGTCGCAAGATCGAGGCTGATCCAAAGCAGCCGCGGTATTTGCAGACTGTACGCGGCGCCGGGTATATGTTGGCGCCTGACTAAGGGGCGCGAATGACACTGATCTACTCCCACGATGCTGCTTTGAACCATGTCACACCGCCGGGACATCCCGAGCAGGTTGCGCGTATCGAGGCGATAGTCCCCGCTCTCAAAAAGCTAGAGGGTTTGGAGTGGCGTGAAGCCCCTGTTGCGGATCGCGCGGAAGTTTTGCGGTGTCACCCTGAAGGATACCTTGAGCAGATTGAAGCCTCGGTACCTGCGCAAGGGTACATTTCATTGGATGGCGATACGCACATGTCGCCCGGCTCATTGGACGCTGCTATGCGCGGAGTTGGAGGGTGTTGTGCTGCTGTCGATGCGGTGATTGCAGGCGAGGCAAAGACGGCTTTTGTTGCGATGCGCCCGCCGGGGCATCATGCGGAATCCGCGACGCCGATGGGCTTTTGCCTGTTTGGAAATGCTGCGATTGCTGCCAAGCGTGCTTTGGACCATCACGGTTTAAGTCGCGTTGCTGTACTTGATTTCGATGTGCACCACGGCAACGGCACGCAGGATTTGCTGTGGGATGAAGAGAGAGCACTCTTTGTCTCGTCGCATCAAAGCCCGCTTTGGCCCGGTTCGGGTGCACCGCATGAAACCGGCGCACATGACAACGTAATTAACGTGCCGCTTGCACCCATGACTGGCGGTATTGAGATGAAGCGAGCTTGGGGCGATCAGATTTTGCCTGCAGTCGATGATTTTGCGCCCGAGTTGATTGTTATTTCTGCTGGATTTGATGCGCACGCGGATGATCCGCTGGCAAATCTGAATTGGTCGACGGAGGATTTCACTTGGGTCACGCAGGCCATTTGTGAGTTGGCGGGCGCGCATGCGAACGGGCGTGTGGTCTCGACACTTGAAGGCGGCTATGATTTGCACGCGCTGGCGGCGGCAACGTCCGCCCATGTGATTGTCTTGAGGGAAAGCGAATGAGCGAAACACCTGTAGCTGAAATGAGCTTTGAGCAAGCGATGAAAGAGCTGGAAGTTGTTGTCGGACAGCTTGAGTCTGGTGATGTGCCGCTTGAGGATTCCATTAAGCTTTATGAACGCGGTGCGGCCTTAAAGGATCATTGCAAAAAGAAACTTGCCGAAGCCGAAGAGAAGGTGGCTCAGATTACGTTTGACGAGGCTGGGCAGCCGAAAGGCACCGCACCGCTTGATGTATCGTGAGCTTTGAAGACCAACTCCGCGCGACAAGTGTCGAAATAGGCACAGCGACAATCAACGTTTTAAATCAATTGCCCGAAAGCGAGATTTTGCACGCTATGGCGCATGCCATGAATGGTGGAAAACGCTTGCGCGGGTATTTGGTGATCGAAAGCGCCGGATTGTTTGGCGTACCGCGCACGGTAACAATCCAAGCGGCTGTCGCGATCGAGTGTCTTCATGCTTATTCGCTGGTGCACGATGATCTGCCGACAATGGACGATGATGATCTACGCCGTGGGCAACCGACAGTTCACGTGAAATGGGATGATGCGACGGCTATTCTTGCTGGTGATGCTTTGCAGACTTTGGCGTTTGAAGTTTTGGGCGGATTGGATGCGAGCGGAGATGTGCGTGCCGCGTTGATATTAAGCTTGGCAAAAGCATCAGGTGCTGCGGGCATGGTGCTGGGACAGGCGCAAGATATTGCGGCGGAGACCGCTCGTGAACGGTTGTCGCTGGATGAGATCACTGCACTGCAAGCGAACAAAACCGGTGCTTTGATCCGTTGGTCCGCTGAGGCAGGTGCGATTTTGGGTCAGGGGGATAAGACTGCTTTGACGCGCTATGCAACCGCGCTTGGTCTGGCGTTTCAGATTGCCGATGATTTGCTGGATGTCACCGGAGATGAGGCGCAAACGGGCAAGCGTGTTGGCAAGGATGCAGGGGCGGGCAAGGCGACGTTTGTGGACCATTTGGGCGTAAATGGCGCGCGGACTCGGGCTGAGGAATTGGTGAATGAGGCGGTTTCTGCCTTGGAGTCATTTGATGCACGCGCAGATGGATTGCGCGATGCCGCTCGATTTGTTGTCGAGCGGCGTTTTTAGGGTCGCTTTGATCGCGGATCAACTGGAGGGGCCAGCCCCTCCAGGCCTCCCCGGAGTATTTTTGAATAGATGAACGTTAAGAAGTCTCTGCCTTTAGCAAGGCTTTCAAGCCCGCTTGATAAGTGGGGTAAATAAGCTTGACGCCCAGTTCGTCTTTGATCCGGTCGTTGCGGACTTTTTTGCTGTCTGAGTAAAAGCTACGCGCCATTGGTGTCATCTCTGCGTCCTCAAAGGCGACTTCGGACGGAATTGGCAGCCCTAAGAGTTCGGCGGCGTAGGCGATCACGTCTTGTGGCGGGGCTGGGTTGTCGTCGCAAACATTATACGCTGCACCGGGATTTGGCTTGTCGATTGAGGCGAGGACGATCTGCGCGATGTCTTCGACGTGGGTTCGGCTAAAGACTTGGTCTTTTTTGATGATGCGTCGCGCCGTGCCTGCGCGCACTTTTGCAAATGGGCCGCGGCCGGGGCCATAGATGCCGGCAAGGCGAAAGATGTGTAGGGGTAGTCCAAGGCGCGCCCATGCGGCTTCGGCCTCAACACGCGCTTGACCGCGTTTTGTGGCGGGTGTGAGAGAGGCGTTTTCATCAACCCAGCCACCGCCATGGTCGCCGTAAACACCGGTGGTAGAGAGGTAGCCGACCCATTCCAGATGTTTGGCATTCTTAAGAGCATCAAAGACTTCGTTCAAAACAGGGTCGCCGTCCTTGCCCGGTGCAACAGAGGTAAGCAGGTGCGTTGCCTTCTCGATCGGTAGCGGGTTTCCCGGCCAAATCAGCGGCGTTACGCCCTCGGTTTGAAGAACGGAGGCTTTTTCTGCGCCTCGCGTCGTGCCGATGATGGTCCAGCCGCGTTTTAACAGCAGGGGCGCGAGCGCGCGGGCGGAAAAGCCGTGGCCGATGGAAAGCAAAGTTTTGGTCATGAATTGACTTTGGCGCGATTTGTGGAGGAGTTCCAGTCAATGAGGGCTTGAAGCTTGTCGAAATTGGTGGGATTTTCGGGGATGGAACATACCCTTAAAACTTGGGCTGAAAGTGCGGCCGCGCTTGTGGCTGTTGCGGCCGGGCGCGCATCTGCAGATCTGGTGATTCGTG
This sequence comes from Paracoccaceae bacterium, assembly GCA_039942715.1. Classification (GTDB taxonomy): domain Bacteria; phylum Pseudomonadota; class Alphaproteobacteria; order Rhodobacterales; family Rhodobacteraceae; genus JABDJX01. The sequence goes on along the minus strand of JBDVBY010000003.1, from coordinate 167,609 downwards.
GGGGGCGGCTGGTGAATGTGCAGTCGCGTGAAGTATTGGATGGCTGGGAGGTCGGTATTGTCGCCGGGCGTTTTGCCTATGTTGGCCCTGATGCATCGCATTGCATTGGGGATACCACGCGTGTGATTGAGGCTGATGGGGCTTATCTGATCCCGGGGCTTTGTGATGGGCACATGCATATTGAAAGCGGCATGCTCACTCCGGCTGAATTTGCTGCTGCTGTGATCCCGCATGGCACGACGAGCATGTTTACCGATCCACATGAGATTGCCAATGTGCTGGGTCTGCGCGGTGTGCGCTTGATGCATGACGAAGCGCTTCTGCAGCCGATCAACATCTTTACGCAAATGCCGTCGTGTGCGCCTTCGGCCCCCGGACTGGAAACGACTGGGTTCGAAATTTCGCCTGAAGATGTGGCAGAGGCGATGTCTTGGCCGGGGATCATCGGGTTAGGTGAGATGATGAACTTTCCCGGTGTGATCAATGGCGATGCAAAGATGTTGGCCGAGATCGGGGCGACGCAGAACGCGGGCAAAACCGTCGGTGGGCATTATGCCTCTCCTGACAAAGGTGTGGCATTTTCGGCTTATGCTGCGGGTGGTCCGGCGGATGATCATGAGGGGACGGCCGAGGCAGATGCGATAGCGCGGGTGCGTTTGGGTATGCGTTCGATGATGCGTCTTGGCTCTGCGTGGTACGACGTCGAAAGCCAGATCACGGCGGTGACGGAGAAAGGATTGGACCCTCGCAATTTCATTTTGTGCACAGATGATTGCCATTCGGGCACATTGGTTAATGATGGGCATATGAACCGTGTTGTGCGTCACGCGATTGACTGCGGGTGTGATCCGTTGATTGCTTTGCAGATGGCGACGATTAACACGGCCACGCACTTTGGACTTGAGCGCGAGTTGGGTTCGATTGCTCCAGGTCGGCGTGCGGATGTGATTCTGACCTCTAATCTTGTGACGCTGCCAATTGAACATGTGATTGCACGTGGGCGGACCGTTGCTGAGCAGGGGACGATAACGGTGGAGTGCCCGCACTTGAATTGGCCAGATGATGCGCGCGATACGGTACGTCTCGGCAAGACGCTTGGTGCGTCTAACTTTGAGATTGACGCGCCAGAGGGCAAAAACGCGGTGACTGTCAAAGTAATTGGGGTTGTCGAAAATCAAGCGCCTACCGAAGCTTTGACCGCCAACCTGCCCGTTGTGGATGGTGTTGTTGAAGGTGAAAGCGGCGTGTGCCAGATCGCTTTGGTCGAAAGGCATCGCGCAACGGGCGATGTGGTCAATGGATTTGTGTCGGGCTTTGGGTATCAGGGCAAAATGGCAATTGCCTCCACGGTCGCACATGACAGTCACCATATGATTGTGGTGGGAACCGACCGCGCGGCAATGGCACAGGCGGCGAACCGGCTGGGCGAGGTCGGAGGTGGTGTAACGGTTTGGAAAGACGGTGAAGAGCTGGCTCTGGTCGAGCTTCCTATCGCAGGTTTGATGTCTGATCGGCCCGCGCATGATGTTGCTGCAAATGCCGACAAGATGGTTGCTGCGATGGCGGCTTGTGGGTGCACGTTGAACAACGCTTATATGCAACATTCGCTTTTGGCTCTGGTGGTCATTCCAAGTTTGCGGATTTCGGACCTTGGGTTGGTGGATGTCGAAACGTTCCAGTTGACCGATTTATTTGAAAGCGGGGCGTAGTGGCATGGCGACTCCAAAGACACGGCAGGATATGAGATGACACCGAACCCTAAGCGCGTTTTGTTGCCTGAAGTTCCCGATCACGAGGCGTTTGCTGATGCCGAAGCTGTCGTTGTGCGACTTAAAGAACTTTACCAGACAGCCACGCGGTTTTTGTGTGACCAGTTCACGGATGCTTTGGCGAACGGGATGCCTAAGCAACGTGTCCGCGCTTTCTATCCCGAGGTGCGCCTGACGACGACGAGCTTCGCAACAACAGATACCCGGCTTAGCTTTGGTCATGTGGTGGAGCCGGGGCGGTACGCCACAACGATAACGCGCCCGGATCTATTCGAACATTACCTAGTTCAGCAGATTGGCCTTTTGCTTAAGAACCATGGCATGCCACTTCAGGTGGGCGTTTCAGCTACTCCGATGCCTCTGCACTTTGCGGTGGCCAATGATCCAACACTCACTGTGCCGCAAGAAGGTGGTGGTGATTTCACGTTGCGAGACGTGTTTGATGTGCCCGATCTGGCCAGTATGAACGACGACATTGTGAACGGTATGGATTTCACTTACGCTGATGGCGCGCGTCCCTTGGCACCGTTTACCGCGCAACGCGTGGACTATTCGTTGGCGCGTCTATCACACTACACGGCGACGGAAGCGGTGCATTTTCAGAACCACGTACTATTCACCAACTATCAGTTTTATGTCGATGAGTTTGAAGCCTATGCGCGCGAAGTGCTGGGCGATCCTGACAGTGGCTACACCAGCTTTGTAGGGCCTGGGAACGTTGAGATCACTGACGCGGTCACCCCGATGCCAAAGCCAGATAAGTTGCCGCAAATGCCGACCTATCACCTCAAGCGCAAAGGTGGGGCAGGCATCACATTGGTGAACATTGGTGTCGGCCCTTCAAATGCAAAAACTGCCACCGATCATATTGCCGTTTTGCGCCCGCATGCCTGGCTGATGGTTGGGCACTGTGCGGGGCTGCGCAACACCCAGCGGCTCGGTGATTTCGTTCTCGCACATGGGTATTTGCGCGACGATCACGTTCTGGACGATGATTTGCCAGTTTGGATGCCAATCCCGGCGTTGGCGGAAATGCAGGTCGCCTTGGAAGAGGCGGTGGAAGATGTGACCGAGTTGGAAGGCTTCGAGCTGAAACGCGTGATGCGTACTGGTACCGTGGCCACAATTGATAATCGAAATTGGGAGCTGCGCGACCAATCCGGCCCGGTTCAGCGACTAAGTCAAAGCCGAGCCATCGCCCTTGATATGGAAAGCGCGACGATTGCTGCCAACGGTTTTCGCTTCCGCGTTCCCTATGGTACATTACTATGCGTGTCCGACAAACCGCTGCACGGAGAGTTGAAATTACCTGGTATGGCGTCTGATTTTTACCGCTCTCAGGTCACCAGACACCTGTTAATCGGGATTCGCGCCATGGAGAAACTGCGCGAGATGCCACTGGAAAGAATCCATTCTCGTAAGCTTAGATCCTTTGAAGAGACTGCTTTTCTGTGAAAATAAGCTGAAAAACGCCGAAAAAACGCTTAGATCATCAATTTTCGCGCACACAAACCGTTGTGTAGTACCTCTATATCCAGTTAAATAAGGGCAATGAGCCACAAAGAACGGCATATGTGAGGAGAATTCAACATGGCAAAACCACTAACAAAGACGCAGCTGGTCACAGCACTTGCTGAGAAAATGGACAGCGACAAGAAGTCAGCGACATCTGCGCTGGATGCAATCATCGGTGTGATCACTGATGAAGTATCAGGCGGCGGTGCCGTGACCCTTCCAGGCGTTGGCAAAATCTACTGCCGCGAGCGTCCAGCACGCATGGTGCGCAACCCAGCCACTGGCGAGCAGATTCACAAAGAAGCCGACAAAGTGGTCAAGATGACCATTGCCAAGGCTCTTAAGGACAGCGTTAACGACTGATCGCGTTGATCATTCAAGATAGATCAGGGCCGCTTTCGCGGCCCTTTTTGTTTGTGCAGTTAAGCAGTCTGTGCTGCCGCAAGCGCGGTATCCATCAAAGCCTGAATGGCTTCGCGCTTGGTGCCGGCCACGATGCGACCCAGTTCTTTGTCACCCTTTAAAGCAACAAGCGTCGAGCGACGCGGAATATTCAGGCTTTTTGAAAGCTTCGAGTTTGAGTGCCGATCCCAGTCCACACGAATGAATGTGATATTTGCTTCATACGCTGGGTTGGCTTTCTTGAGTTTGCGCAAGGTGGCCTGTTGCGAACGGCAAGTTGTGCACCAATCGGTATAGAAATCGACAAACACGGTTTTGCCTGCGGCCAGTTCGGCCTCGACCAGACCCTTTTTGTAGTTCTTGGCAGCAAAAGCCGGGGCAGCGATTAAGCTAGCGGCAGCGCTGATAACAAATTGACGACGGTCCATCAGACCCTCCTTTTCTAGAGTGATACGGAAAAATCAAGAAGCCATGCGGGCATGTTGTCTAAGGCCCATATCTCGATCACGTGGTGAAATTTGAACAGTATGGCTGTGCCAACTGCGATGAAGATACCGCCCACAAGGGGGCGCGACACATGCGCGATCTTGCGCATAAACTCTTGACGTTTGCGCAAAGCAGACTGGGCGCCATAGCCGAGGACCAAAATGATAGTAGAAACGCCAAGCGCGAAGGCGATCATGATCCCGGTCGCAAGGAGCAAACTCTCACCCTGGCTCGCCAGCGAAATAGCGCCACCCAGTGTCGGGCCGATGCAAGGGCTCCAAACGGCACCCAAAAGCATGCCGCCAACGAACTGTCCGGATATGCCATCTCGATCATTTTGATCAATCTGCGCATCAGCCTGCGCTGCGACACCAGCTGTCGCGGTCGCAAAGCTGGCGGAAAATCTTGGGACAAGCAAGATCAGGCCAAAGCCAATCATCAAAACTGCCCCGGCATTGGAAATCGTTTCTTCTGTGATCCCCAAAGCGCGGCCACCGACGGCAACAAGCATACCCAAAGAAACGAACGACACGCTCATCCCTGCCGCCAGTGCAAGCGGGCCCATGCGACCGGCCTGCAACGCGGTCGCCAAAACGATCGGCAACACGGGCAGAACGCACGGGTTGATAAGGGTCAAAAGTCCGGCAAAGTAGCCAAATACTAAATCCATGCCGGGTTTATGCGGCTCAAAGCTCTCTCATGTCACCTAAAACAAGGTGACAGACGATCACAAGCGTGTCAGCGCGCGGCAGGTTTTGAAAGCTGAACGGCCAAGATCCCAAGTGTAATGATCACGACGCCAACGACATCAAGTGGTCCAAGCGTCTCGCCCAAAAGCACGGCGGCAACGGCAACACCAAGGAATGGGTTGAGAAAGTGAAATGTCGCTGCGCGTACCGCCCCGATGCGCCCAACCAGCCAGAACCAGATCAACGTGGCAATTATTCCGGGCACAAGCACAGTGTAGGCGAAGGCCGCGATCACCTGCGGTGTCCAGTTCACTTCCCATGTCTCAAAGATAATCGCTGGTCCTGCAAGAGCAGCGGATCCCACGAGCATTTGCAATCCCACGACCATCATCAGATTACCTCCCGATGAGGCTCCACGCACTGCGAGTGTTGCAAAGGTAAGTGCCAATGCTCCGATGCCGCAAAGAGCCACACCCACTGGATCGACCCCTGCAGACAGCCGCGTACCCATGATCAAAACTACACCAATGATGCCAGCGACCAGCCCTATCATTCCCAGTGGTCCAACCTTGTCTCGCCATATCGCCCATCCTGCTAAGGCAACCAAAAGCGGAAGCGAGGAGGCGATGATCGCCGCAAGCGATGCCTCAACCGTTTGCATCGCCACAAAATTGAGACCTAGATACAAAGCGTTTTGACACACGCCAAACAACACGGTCAGCTTCCATTGATCGCGGGTCAGCTGCCAACTTTGCCCCATGGCGCGCGCAATTGCGATAGCCACAAGACCCGCGATCAAAAATCGCAAGGATGAAATGGACAAAGGCGGAGCATTGCTCACGATGATCCGCGCCGAGGTAAACGCCGAAGACCACATGAACGCAAAAGCGAGCCCGCCAAGGATTGATTTAATGTCCATGGTTTCCTCATACGCCTTGTCCTCACAGGGGCAACCATTCCTACCATCTTCTTCTTAAAAATACCTAGCGAGCATAGCGAGAGGGCAGAGCCCCACACTGGGTGGCGACGAAGTCGACGCAATCTCTCTGGCAGACATGTAAGCACCGCGTTAGGCTCTTCACCATGGCGCTTCGTATGATCACTGTCAGTGCCCCTGACAGCACAATTCCGAAACTGGTCGAAAAGGTTCAAGACCTTGGGGCGTCAGGCGTTCGCACGTTTGAAGAAACCCAGAAGTCTGATCGCACCACGGTGCAGATGTTGGTTGGTCCCGACAACCGGCAGGCATTGATCGATGCCATTCAAAGCGCGTTGTCGGCACAAGAGGATTGGCGCATCACGATCCTGCCAATTGAAACAACCATTCCGCTTCCAAGCGATGAAGAAGAAGCCCGCGCGCGTGAAAAGGAAGACGCCGAAAAATCCATCGGTGGGATGACTCGCGAAGAAATCTGGAACACGGTTTGGACGCAGGCAAAGCTGGATCAAACCTTTGTTGCTTTCGTTGTGCTTGCAACAATCGTCGCAGCTTTGGGTATGCTGACCAACAGCGTTGCAGTCGTTGTTGGCGCTATGGTGATCGCACCACTTTTGGGCCCAAACCTTGCCTTTGCTGTTGGCGTTGCATTGGGTGACGGTAAGATGATAGGTCGGGCGCTGCTGACGAATTTCGTTGGCCTGTCGATTGCCTTTGGTCTTAGCGTAGTCATTGGCCTGTTGTGGACCTTGGGTGATGAAATCCCCGCTGAACTTATGGCTCGATCTGATGTTCGCTTTGATGGTTTGGCAATTGCACTGGCCTCTGGTGCTGCTGCTGCTCTTTCATTGGTCACGGGCGTCTCTTCGGCGTTGGTCGGTGTGATGGTGGCCGTTGCTTTGCTGCCGCCAACAAGTGCGATTGGCATATTCGTCGCAACTGGGCAGACCGATCACGCATTGGGCGCGTTGTTGCTGCTGGGCGTAAACATCGTTTCGGTAAACATTGCCGCACACACCGTTCTGCTTTGGCGCGGTGTGCGCCCCCGGACGTTCTTTGAAAAAAAGAAAGCGACCCGAGGTCGATTGATTAGCGGAGTGCTTTGGGTTGCGCTTTTGTTGATCCTTGCGGTCTTAATGGTGGTGCGCAGCAAATCTGGTTTAGGGCTTCCTGCTAGTATTGCTGGATAATTGCACGCAAGCGCATGCCCGCAACGTCTTCTAGCTGTTTCAACTCTGGCCCGGTCAGTGGGCCGCGATTGTGCGCTCGCGCGCTAATGAGCCATTTTGAGAACCCTTGAGGGGCGACGTACCTGAGCGCGTCAAGAGTGTGAACAACTGCACAGCAGGGCATCGCGTGTTCGTGCAAATGAAATCCGTCTTCGCTATGCCAATCCTGATACATAAGCGTGTGCCACTGCTCGACGCTTAGCTGTGTCTCGCAGTTTGGGCAGGCGACAAACTCAAATGCTTCGCCGCAATCAATGAACTGGACCTTGCCATAGTTTTTGATCCGCGCTTCATCTGTTCCCGCCATTTTGGAAAGTAGAGCTTTTACGTCGGGCGCAGTTTTTGGAATATCTGCATTTGGAACTTTGGGAATAACAACAAGAAAGCTGCTCGACATATTGGATCAGCCAATTTTGCCGCGCGCACCACCTGTTTGCCCACGATCCAAGAGCAGGTGATCAAGCACAACCGCTGCCACCATCGCCTCGGCCACCGGCACGGCGCGAATGCCAACGCAGGGGTCGTGGCGGCCTTTGGTGATGATGTCGGTGTTCTCGCCCGACTTAGTGATGGTTTTGCGGGGGGTCAGAATGGACGACGTTGGTTTAATCGCAAAGCGCACCACGATGTCTTGCCCGGTTGAGATACCGCCAAGAATGCCGCCCGCATGGTTTGAGCTGAACTCGGGGCCTTCCGGACCCATAGACATCTCGTCTGCATTGGCTTCACCACGCAATCGCGCCGCCGCCATGCCTTCGCCAATTTCTACGCCCTTAACCGCGTTGATCGACATGATCGCCGCGGCCAAATCAGTGTCTAACTTGCCATAAACTGGCGCGCCCAGACCTGCTGGGCAGCCTCGCACGGTGACCTCAAGCAATGCGCCAACAGACGAGCCGTCTTTGCGCAGTGCGTCAAGGTAGGTTGCCCATTCTTCTGCCGCTTGTGCATCGGGCGCCCAAAATGGGTTCTGGTAGATCTGATCCCAATCGAATCGCGCGCGATCGATGTCTTTCTCGCCCATGCCCACCATGTAGCCGGTGATCTGTAGTTCAGGCGCAAGCGTTGCCAAAGCCGCGCGTGCCACGCCACCTGCTGCTACGCGCGATGCTGTCTCGCGTGCGGAGGAGCGCCCGCCGCCGCGATAGTCGCGAATGCCGTATTTTTGCCAATAGGTAATGTCGGCATGGCCCGGTCGAAACTTTTCAACGATATCGCCATAGTCTTTGCTGCGCTGATCAGTGTTGCGGATCATGAGCTGGATCGGCGTGCCAGTGCTAACGCCTTCAAACACACCGGAGAGGATTTCAACTTCGTCAGCTTCGCGGCGCTGCGTGGTAAACTTATTCTGACCGGGCTTGCGCTTGTCGAGCCAAACCTGAATCGCCTCGGCACTGATCTCAACGCCGGGAGGGCAGCCATCCACGGTCGCCCCAATCGCTGGTCCGTGGCTTTCGCCCCAAGTGGTGACGCGAAACAGATGTCCGTAGCTGTTCAGGCTCATTGCATTGGCTCCTTTGAAGACGTGTTAACGGTTTGACGCCCCAAGGGAAAGTGTCGCTTTGTCCTTGCCGTGCGGGCTTAACACCCCTAATTAGGCACTACCTCGGGGGGCCTTCCATAGGCTGAGATGTGCATTTGCGCGGACCCGTAGAACCTGAACCGGTTAACACCGGCGGAGGGAAGGTCGAGATGCTCTCACCCCACCCCCCGTCCGGCCACATAGGAGTGTGAGATGAGAAAATCTATCCTTGCGGCAGGGCTTTTGGCAGCAGCCGCCCCCGCATATGCAGAAGACAAAACCGTTTTGACGGTGATGACCTACGACAGCTTTGTTTCTGAATGGGGCCCAGGCCCAGCAGTTGAGGCCGCGTTTGAAGCCGTTTGCGAATGTGACTTGCAGTTCGTTGCGGCTGGCGATGGCGCTGCGCTGCTTGCGCGGCTCAAACTTGAAGGCGAACGTTCAGAGGCTGATGTTGTGCTTGGGCTAGACACGAACCTAACAGCCGCCGCTACCGAGACTGGCCTATTTAGGACCCACGGCATGGCGCAAGTGCCGTTTGATCTGCCGATTGACTGGCAAGATCCGACGTTCCTTCCCTATGACTGGGGATACTTCGCGTTTGTGCACGATGCTGACATGGCCGATGTGCCCGGGAATATGAAAGCGCTTGGCGCAAGTGATGCGAAAATCGTTATCCAAGACCCGCGCTCATCAACGCCTGGATTGGGTCTGCTGATGTGGGTCAAGGCGGCCTATGGCGATGAGGCGTCTGCCGTTTGGAAGGCTTTGGCGGATAATATCGTCACTGTCACACCGGGCTGGTCAGAGGCGTACGGCATGTTCCTGGAAGGCGAGGCCGATATGGTTCTTAGCTATACAACGTCGCCCGCGTATCACCTGATCGCCGAAGAAGACGATAGCAAGAATGCGGCGTTGTTCAGCGAAGGGCATTACATGCAAGTGGAGGTCGCTGGCATGTTGGCGGCAAGCGATCAACCACAGTTGGCTGAGACATTTCTCTCGTTCATGGTCACGGAAGGATTCCAGTCGATCATTCCGACAACCAACTGGATGTATCCAGCTAAAACACCGGAAGCAGGCTTGCCAGACGGGTTTGAAACGCTGATCCAACCCACCGAGTCATTACTATTTTCAGCTGGAGAGGCTGCCGCTGCACGCGATGCGGCACTGGACGAATGGCTGACCGCGCTCAGCCGCTAAGCTTTTGGCCTGCAGCCGGGATCGTTGCTGCGGTAGCGATCCCGGCGCTCATTCTTGTCACGGCAGGGGCTGTATTTTTGCAAGCTGAGCCGGGGCAGGGACTGTCTCCCGCCGACTGGGCCGCGGTGCGATTTACGCTTTGGCAGGCTTTTTTGTCATCACTCATAAGTTGCATTTTAGCGATTCCTGTAGCGCGAGCTCTTGCACGACGAAAGTTCGCGGGGCGTCGCATGTTAATTACGCTTCTTGGAGCACCGTTTCTGCTCCCTGTTATTGTCGCGGTCTTCGGGCTTTTGGCGATTTTTGGTCGCGAAGGTTTGGCGAATGCAGTGCTTGGCGGCCTAGGGTTCGAGCCGATGTCGATCTTTGGTCTGCACGGCGTCGTATTGGCACATGTTTTCTTTAACCTGCCTCTGGCCACGCGTTTGGTTTTGCAAGGTTGGCAAGACATCCCAGGAGAGCGCTTTCGTCTCGCCGCATCTTTGGACATGGATGCAAGTGCAATCCAAATGCATCTAGAGCGCCCTATGTTATGGCGTGTTCTGCCGGGCGCTGCTTTGGTGATTTTCGTAATTTGTACCACTAGCTTTGCCGTGGCGCTTACACTTGGTGGTGGACCGAAAGCGACGACAGTTGAACTTGCTATTTACCAAGCGCTTCGGTTCGAGTTTGATTTGTCCAAGGCTGCGTTTCTGTCCTTGATACAGCTTGGCATTACCGTTGTTGCAGCCCTTGTTTTGTTGCGAATGGGTTTGAGCGCTGGCTTTGGGGCAGGCATGGATCGTCCAGCGCAGCGATGGGATGCGAACGGTGTGTGGCAGCGGTGGTTTGATGTTTTGGCGATCGGTTTTGCGGCCCTTTTTCTGCTGTTGCCGCTTGGCGCTGTGTTTCTGCGTGGCATTCCTGCCGTTGCTGACCTCCCAGCCTCTGTTTGGAGTTCCGCAGTACGCTCGCTGTCAGTGGCGCTCGCGTCTACGACAATTGTCATTGTTCTTTCTTTGGCGATGGCTATTGCGGCGGCAAGGCCAAACGGCGGATGGATTGAAGCTGCAGGGCTTTTGGCTATTGCCGCTTCTCCTCTGGTTGTTGGCACAGGTCTGTTCATTCTCATCTTCCCGTTTGTCCGCCCTGAAGCACTGGCCTTGCCTGTCACAGCATTAGTGAATGCGATTGTGACGATCCCATTTGCTTTGCGCGCGATGATCCCGGCGATGCGCACGATTGAAACGGACTACGGGCGCTTGGCTGATAGCTTGGGACTTACTGGCTGGGCGCGGATGCGGCTGTTGATCGTGCCGCGCATTCGCCGCCCCTTGGGATTTGCTGCGGGCCTTTCTGCAGCGCTTTCCATGGGTGATCTGGGCGTGATTGCTTTGTTTGCTGATCCGAATGGCGCGACTTTGCCTTTGCAAGTCCAACGCCTTATGGGAGCCTATCGGATGGATGATGCAGGCGGGGCTGCAGTCGTTTTGCTGGTGCTGAGCTTTGCGCTTTTCTGGGGATTTGACCGAGGAATTGGCCGTGCTGACGATTGAAAACCTGAGTTTTATGCGTGGCGATTTCGCCTTTCGCGCCGATATGAGCGTCAAGCCCGGACTGACAGCGGTGATTGGGCCATCAGGCAGCGGAAAATCCACGCTTTTGTCATTGATCGCAGGCTTCGACAGCCCAGACGGTGGACGTGTTTTATGGAACAGTTCCGATATCACGCATCTTGCGCCGGGCGCGCGGCCAGTGGCGACGCTGTTTCAGGATAACAACCTGTTTCCGCATCTCGATGTGCTGACAAACGTCGCCCTTGGAGCCAGTCCGCAGGCCAAGCCTGCGTCAGACGCTATGGAAAAAGCAAAACAAGCAGTGGAGCGCGTGGGTTTGGCAGGCCTTGAAGCGCGCAAGCCCAAGGATTTGTCAGGTGGACAGCAAAGCCGGGCGGCCTTGGCGCGCGTTTTGTTGACGGACAGACCTGTGGTTTTGATGGATGAAGCCTTTTCGGCTCTTGGTCCGGCGCTAAAGTCGGAAATGCTTTCCATGGCAACATCGTTGATGCCCGAAAAGACGCTGATAATGGTCACGCATGATCCGGAAGATGCCAAGAAGTTTGCCAAAGAAGCGATCTTTGTTAAAGATGGCATGGTCGCCTCACCGGTTGAAACGCAAGTACTTTTTGCGCACCCCCCAGCGGGATTGGCCGCCTATCTGTCGTGAACGAAAGCGTCGTGCGCGTACCCCTGGAGATAAAGCAGTGCGGTTAAATCGGTGTGATCTATACGCAAAGGGGCCGCGGCGGCGACGACAGGTTTTGCGTGAAGTGCGACCCCAAGACCTGCGCGCTCAATCATGCCCAGATCGTTTGCGCCATCACCAACGGCGACGGCATTCTCAGGTTGATTGTCGGTAATATCCATCAAGGCTTCGACCTTCGCGTCACTTCCAAGGATTGGCATGCCAACCTCTCCTGTCAGCTTTCCGTCCACTTCTAACAGCCTGTTGGCGCGTGTCTCATCAAAGCCAAGCTCGGCGGCGATCCTTGAGGTGAACTGCAGAAAGCCACCAGAAACCAAAGCCGCACGGGCGCCATTTGCTTTCATTGTTGCGACAAGCGTTTTGCCGCCGCTTGCCAGACTTATGCGGGTGTCGATCACGTGCTCGATGATGTCGGATGGCAGATCGCGCAAAAGGCCAACGCGCTCGATTAAGGCTTTTTCGAAATCAAGTTCGCCGTTCATCGCACGTGCAGTGATGTCTGCAACGCGTGGGCCAACGCCAGCTTCTGCGGCCAATTCGTCAATGCATTCCTGACCTATCATGGTGCTGTCCATATCTGCGATCAGGAGTGTTTTCTTTCGGTTTTCGGAAGCGAGACAATTCAGGTCAACACCCATGGGTGCGATATCGCGGCGGACTTCTTCAAGATTGATTGGCGTCTCGGCCACTGGAAATTCAATGGCTTCGTCGGGAGACAACCATAGCGCGTCACCCATTGCGCCAAATGCGCCTTGCAGCGATGACACAAGGGCGGGGTCCAAACCGCCAGGGCGTGCGATCAAAGAAATGATCATTTACGTCTCGGCCATGAATGCATCGACGGCAGCTTTCATAGGCATCGGGGCAACGCCGCCGTAGCCTTGGGTGGAAAGGGCAGCCGCCGCGTTTGCATAGTGCGCTGCTTCAAAGGGTGTGTCGCCCGCACTTATCCGTGCCAGAAAGGCGCCGTCAAATGTGTCACCTGCGCCCGTCGCATCAATCGCATTTACCTTGCGACCTGGGACATGCTGACGCTCATCGGGTGTGGCAACCAAAGTACCGTCAGGCCCAAGGGTAAGTGCGACAACGCTCGCGCCAAGGGCGAGATATGTATCAACGATGGCGTTTGGATCAGTGTGGCCAGTCAAAAGAGCAGCGTCGTCTTCGCCTGGCAGAATGATGTCGGACTGTGCGACAGCGGCATGGATGATCGCGCGGGCGCGATCAAGCGGCCAAAGTTTCAATCGCAAGTTCGTATCGTAGGAAACTTTGCCACCCGCTGCACGCGTGATCCGCATCGCTTCAAAGACTGTATCAGCTGCACTGTCGGATATAGCTTGGCTGATGCCAGAGACATGTAGAATTTTCGTGGACTGAAGCGCTTCAATTGGTAAGTCAGACGGTGTCATGAGGCTGGCCGCTGAGCCTGCGCGAAGATAGCTGAACTCGTGACCATCTTCGCCATGGGTGACAAAGTAGATGCCGGTTTGGGCCGTCGGCACCTGTTTAACGGTATCTGTTGAGATACCTTCCTTTTTCCAGAGCTCCATAAAGGATGCGCCAAAGGCATCGCGCCCAATGTGGGTAATATACCCAACCTTTGCGCCTTGCCTTGCGGCTGCGATGGCGGCGTTCGATGTGTCACCCCCATGGCCAGGAAGATAGGTGCCGTTTGATTGCTGATTGAATTCCAGCATCGGTTCGCCAAGGCATAGGATATCAGGTGTCATATTCGTTTCTGCATTATTCGATTTGTCGCGGACAATAACCGCAGCCGCACCGGGCTGCACCCAAATAGCGCGCTTTCAGCGTACGATATGTTTTGTGGTTCTTGGTTGCCAGCTGGCGTACATTGAATGGCTTGGTTCTATGGGCAGTTTTACTGGTGCGTTTTGTCTTACTGAGGCGTAAGCAGCGGTGACAAATTCAAGCGATCGTCGCCCGTCTGCCAGTGTTACCTCGCTTCCCGGTTCGCCATCTAGTGCGTCTGCTATGGCCGAGAAAAAACCTGCGTAGCCGCTTTCGACTGGCTTCAAATGTGAAAGCACAGTGTCGATTTGCTCTTGTTTCACAGGATCGCGGGCCACAAATCGCCATGAGTTTTTGGCCGGTGCGTAGGGTGCGTGATCGCTTTCCACGGTGAACCCTTCAAACATCAGTCGCATGCGTGAGGTGTTCTCTGCGCTGCCCAGAGTGACGGATGATGTGATCAAAGCTCCATTTTGCATGCGAATAGATAGAGCAGCGCAATCTTCGACCTCGATATCATTCACAAGGGTTGCGACATCAGCAAAGACCTGCGCGACGGGGCCAAGCACTGACGGCAACAGATCATGGATGTGAATGGCGTGGCCTAAAAGTGCGCCACCATTTTCGCCCGCCCACGTGCCGCGCCATTCAACGTCATAGTAACTGACTGGTCTGTCCCAATGGGTTTCAAGCGTGCCAGCGAAACAACGCCCAGCAAGTCCTGCGTCACATAGTGCGGCAAGCTGGGCTGTGCCTAGGCCATAACGATACTGAAAAACCGGGAATATGTGGTTTCCGGCCTTCTCCGCAATGTCGGCAAGCTCATCGGCTTCAGCCAAAGATGGGACCAATGGTTTCTCGCAGATCGCATGCTTCCCGGCATTAAGCACTTTTTGACACGTCTCAAAGTGCAGGTGAGGTGGCAGGCATATATCAACAATGTCGATTTCCGGGTCGGCTAGAACCGCCGATAGGTTGCTTGCTACTTCTACAGACTTTCTATCGGCGACGACGTTCTGTGCACGCACGATGTCCAAATCACAAAGCGTTTTCACCGTGAACCGGTTCGCGACTGCGGCAAAACCAGCGAGATGTTCTGCACCGATGCCTGCTCCAATTATCGCGACTTGAAATTTCATGCGTCGGCCATCTTCTGCGCCTGAATGGCAAGCCTCGTAGCTGTGTAGGTATGTGACTGGCTGACGGCAGTTTCAGAGCGATCCTGAACATCCGCGCAAAGCCGTGGGAAATAAGGAAGCCCAGCGTCATCGCAAGGGATCAACTCGTTTCTAGTGCCATTCACTAGGTAAAGGTTGTTCGTTGTGTGTTGACGGCCGATATCGGTGTATTTGCGCAGCTCGATCTGACCATCGGTGCCTTGGATGAAAAGCCGCCCGTCGCCCCATGTTGGCAGCCCGTCGGGGGTGAACCAATCTACACGGATATACCCGTGCGCCTGATCCGCGTGCAGAACGATTTCGCCAAAATCCTGAAAGCCCGGTTGATTGGGCATGGTTGTATTCTGTGCCAACGCGTGGGTGATCGTGGCGTCGTTCACTCCTGTAAAATGCAAGAACTGATCTATCTGATGGCTGCCGATGTCGCACAAAATGCCGCCAAAGCGCTTACGCTCAAAGAACCACGGCGGGCGTGTATTCAGGTTCTTTTTGTGTGGTCCCAAGCCGACGGTTTGGATGATTTTCCCGATGGCTCCTGCTTTGACGAGTTCTGTTGCCCGCGTAACGGCAGGCACTTGAAAGCGCTCCGAGAAGTTCACCGTCCAGATGCGCCCCGTTTCTTTTTGCACCGCTTTGATCTGCGCTAACTGCTCAAGCGTTGTACAGCCCGGTTTGTCGACCATCACGTCTTTGCCTGCGCGCATGGCCTCGACTGCGAAACCTGCGCGATCTTCTGGCACGGCCGAGATCAAGATCATTTTGATGTCAGGGTCGTCAAGAACCGAGCGGCGATCTGCAGCTCTTATCAGTGTTGGGAAAGTCTCGGTGAACTTTGTCTGCGTGACGGCAAGGCCGTCGGTCCAATAGGCGTCGCAGGTACACCCTTGCGCCAACATATTGGAAAGCATGCCGAATATATGCCCGTGATCAATACCAATCACACCCAGTTTGAATGGCATATCAGGGGAATTCCTTGATGTAGACGCGCTCGCCGTCGCGCCCGGCTTGTTCAATGGCCGAGATCAACTTGTGCACGTCCAAAGCTGCGCGTCCCGGTATCAAAGGTTCGCGATTTTCGCCTATGGCATCGGCGAAGTCTTCGATCACTGTTTGATGCCAGTCAGACGTAAAAGCCATTGGGTCAGCACCCGCGCCGCTGTCCGCAGCTTCACCAAGCTGTTCTTGGCGCCCGTCATGCCAAGATACATTCAATTGCCCTGCCGCAAGGTGTGCAGACCCTTCTTTGCAATGCAGTGTTATTGTCTCGCCTTGTCCGGGAAAGCTTGCTGTGGTCGCAAATAGGTTACCCACCGCGCCGTTTTCAAACTTGAGCCCAGCAGTTACAAAATCTTCGCCTTCCATATCGTGAAAGCCTGTTGTGGCGCACATTGCTGTTACTTCCTGAACGGGACCGGTCAGGGCGAGCATCAGATCAAGCGTATGGATCGCTTGGCTGATCATAACGCCGCCGCCATCGCGAATATATGTGCCACGACCGTTCTCGTCGTAGTAGGACTGTGGTCGCCACCAAGGCACTGTGATTTCGGCAGCTATCACATCGCCAAGAGTGTCGAGCGTTTCTATAAGCTGGCCAACCACAGGGCGCGCGCGATGTTGCAGCATGATACCTAAAGGAACGCCCTTGGCTTCGCAGTACTCTACGATGGCAGTCGCGCTTTTCAGTGTTCGCTCAACCGGCTTTTCCATGAGGATTGGCTTGCCCGCCTCGGCCATCATTTGCACAACTTCAATTCGGGCATTCGGTGGCGTGGCCAGAATTACGAAATCGATGTCGGGATTAGATGCGATTTCATCAAGGCTATGGGCGTAACTGTCACAGACATCTACAAAATCTGTGGTGAAATCCTGTCGGCTGTCTTCACTTGGCGCAAACACCGTCGACAAAGTCACTTTTTCAGAATTTCGAATAGCCTGGCCGTATGTGTGAGAGACCATTCCCAATCCGATAAGTGCTGCCCGCATATTACTGTGCCTTGATTTAACGTTGATTCAGACTTCGATTTGAGAGGAGTTAAGTTTACCTTCGTGGTGAATTTAAGGTGCTTTTACCTAATAGGCCATGAAACACCATTGCTCAAACAGCCATATGTTTTGCGATCTGGCATCCTCGTTAAGAACGTCAAAGACAAACTCAGATGGCCTCTTGCTAGTCGGTCTGATGCTAAGTGCCTATTTTTGCGTAAATTTATTGATGAAACAGTCTGTTCACAATTTGAAAATAATAGACCGTGAAAGCGCCACTTTAATGCCCTGTTGAACAGGCACATTTGGCAAGATCATTAAGCCGAGTTTAACGGGGTCCAAGTTGCTAACGGTTTTGAACAGGTTCCTGTTGTCTCCCAGCATTTGGTTAACAGCCGGAGTGCTGTGTCTGGGCGCGTCGATCTTGCTGGGGTATCATCAGGACCAGATGGATGCCGAAGCTGCTTTGGCGCAAAAGGTTCAGATGCCATCGCGCGTTATCGTGCAAAAATTTTCAAGTGCTGTAGACGAAAACGAACTCAGCGAAATTCGTGTTCTGGCTGAGGCCGCAGTGGACGATTCAATACAAATTGACGTTGGAAATGATGGTGCGTCGCGGCTGCTCGAAATTATTCCGCTGTATCCGGTGAGCCGAGAGTCCTTTCCGATTGCAAGAAGTCTTTCCGAAACGCGCCGTCGACCTGCGCCGCGCTCAGAAGCTGGCGCCATTGCCAGGCGCAACGCGATTTTGGCGCAGATTGAGCAAGTGCCCTTAGGGATAATGGTTTTCGAAGCAGATCAAGGCTCTCAGCAACCAGATTTGGATGCTTGGAAAATAGGACTAGGGACAAATGGTCCGTTGTTTGATCTGTCTGGAACGCATTTAGTGGGCAGTACGATCTTAGAGCGTGCAAAAGACCCTTTGGCGCGAAGGGGCGTGACACTCGTTGAAAACGCGTTGGTTGTGGCGCCCTACCTTGAGAGCCGCTCAAGTAAGGGGAGCTCTGATTACTCTGTTGAGCAAGGCGTGCTCTTTTGGACTTCGATGGGGATGATTGCTTTTGGATTAGCTTCGATGTTTTCCGTTTTGCCGTCTTTCAGGAAAGCCAAAAGGAGAAGCGCCAAAATCAAGGCCAATACCGTAGAGTCTTTTCCTGCGATTAGCCCGTTCCAACCGATAGCGGATCAAGACGAGATTAGTGATGACGCGGAAGATGAACCGGCGCAGAAAACCTCACGCATCATGACCGTGGCCACGAATATGTTTCGCGCTAAAAGTCGACCGTAACGCCGGGCAAACGAAGCTCTTTGACCAACTCTCGCAGTTCCTGACGTGCTGCGACGTTAGAGAGGTTCATGTTCTGCACACCAATATCGCGTAAATCCAAAAGCGTTAGTCCGCGCGGAAACAGCTCTCGGAAGATCACGCGCTCTGCGAATCCGGGCGCAATCCTGAAACCGATGCGTTTGGCGAGTGACTCGACCGCTTCTGTCATCTTCTTTTTGTTATGCATGGCCTGTGCGCCTACGCGGTTGCGCACAACCACCCAATCAATTGGCTCAAGCCCGGCCTGCGCCCTGAGTTGCCGTGCGTTCCAAACCATCTCGGCGTAAATCGAAGGGCCAAGAATTTTATTAGTTTGAGGGTCGATGTTCGCAAGTAAGTCGAAATCAACAAAGCTATCGTTCAAGGGCGTAACAAGCGTGTCGGCAAGTGAATGCGCAACCTGGCTAAGACGTGTGTGCGAGCCGGGACAGTCGATGAGAATAAACTCAACTTCACGCTCAAGCCCTGTGACCGCCGCAGAAAGCCGCTGATCATAGGCGTTTTCGCCTGGTCCCAGACTTTCGCTGCGTACTTCGGGCAACTCGCGGTATGTTGGCAGGGGTAGGTCCAAGCCTTCGGCCGCGTTGAATTTGCGTCGGTTTTCCACGTACCGCCCAAAACTGCGTTGACGCAGATCAAGGTCTAAGACGCCGACTAGATGCCCCATTCGCACAAGCGCTGTGGCAATATGCATAGAGACGGTAGATTTCCCCGCTCCGCCTTTTTCGTTTCCGACAACTATTATATGGGCCACTGCCGCCTCTTGTCTTTAGACGGTTCGCCCGCCTTCATCCGCACTATATGGCGACCGGGCGGGCAAGAAAAGCACAGTGTTTATGTTTACCTATGGGAAAATGCGTGCGTGACATCTGGACCTATCAAGACGACTAGGACAATCATGTCTAAAGACTTGAGCAGCAGGAGAGAGCACATGCCCAAAGGTTATATTATCGCCCATATTACAGTGCGCGATGCAGAGGCATATAAAGAGTATGTGGAAAGAGACACGCCTATTTTGCATGCTCTTGGTGGTCAATTCATCGTTCGTGGAGGTCAGTGTGAAGTGCCAGAAGGTGAAGCGCACGACAGACACGTGGTAATTGAGTTTCCGTCCTATAAAGAAGCGTTGGCCGCATATCACGATCCGGATTATCAAGTCGTTGCAGACATACGACGACGCACTGCAGAAAGCACGATTATCGTCGTAGAAGGTGCGCCCTAAAAGGGACTATCCCATTTTGGTGTGTAAAATTTTTTAATACACGTATAGATTGTGTAAACTTTTGCGTTATATTAGTTAACATCACGGCCTTTGAAAGGGGCCCACCCGTGCCAGATTGTTTTGGCCGGTTGGTTTATTGACGAAAAAAAGTTTGGGAAAGACGCATGAACTTTGAAGACATTCTTGATGTTGGCACAATTCTTGTTGTTGAAGATGATGCCCCGGCGGCAAAGAAAATGATCGCTACGCTGGATGTGCTTGGACATGGTGATGTCTTGTTGGCAAGCGATCTAAAAGAAGCGGATCGAATGGTTGCCCATCATAAGATCGATCTTGCATTGCTGAACGTAAAGCTTGCTAAGGGCGGGCGAACGAATGAGTTGGGCCGGCGCTTGGCGGCGTCTGGTGCACGGGTTGTATTCCTTTCAGAATTTAAATGCATGGATATTGCATATGCCACGCTCGGTTTCGAATTTATCGAAAAGCCGATCAGCTTGTCACGACTTAAAGCGACTTTGCACCGAGCCGTTATCCGCGATCCGCTGCGCCAAGAGAACGCTAGTCACATATGAAAAAGGCGAGCCCTAGGGCTCGCCAGTCAGGATTGATGCCATCCGGGAGGAGTTGGCGATCAATAGAACCTACTTATTTCGCAGTTGCCTTCTTGGCAGCGGCTGACAGTTCGTCAGTTGCTTTCTTGACGGCTTTGGTTGCGTCCTCGCCCATGTCTTTGCCAGCGGCAAGCATCAGCTCAACGGTTTCCATCTGAACTTTTTTCGCGACTTCAGCGAAAGCAGCCATGGATTCAGCGCTCATCTCAGCTTGAGTTGAAGCAAAGTCAGTCATTGCTTTCGAATAGTCTGTTGGCTCAGCTTTTGCGTTTGTGACAACGCCAAGTTTGCCGATTGTTGCTTTTGTCCAGCCTGCAGAAATCTCTGTGGATTTCTCAGCTGCTTCCAGAACAACTTTAGACATCTGGTCCGCAAAAGTCGCCTGAGTTTTGAAGGCTTCTGTCATTGCAGTTGTGTCTACAGGAAACGCACCAAGCATTTCTTTCATCATCTTCTGCATGTCGTTTACTTGTGTTTTAGCCATTGGTCTCTATCCTACTTAATCCATTTGATCGCGGGGAGACCCGCTTTCGATGAGAGATAGATACATGCTGCACTGCGGCATTTCAAGTGTTTTTGCTGCACTGCGGCATATTTTTAAAATACCTAAAATCAGTATCTTAGGTAGACTTTGGCTTTTCGACCACATATTTCCCTGGCGCAGCATCCAAAATTGGATGTGATTTCTGCGATCCGGGAACACGCGCAGCAATCTGTTTGCCAGAGCGAGGCTCAAGCCATTTTTCCCAAGTGGGCCACCATGAGCCATCGTTGAACGTCGCTTCCGATTGCCACGCATCGGGCGCATCGGGCCAAGCATCATTTAGATAGTGCCCATACTTCTTCTTTGATGGCGGATTGATAATTCCCGCGATGTGGCCCGATTGGGAAAGTATGAACTTTTTGGACCGACTGCCCGCTTGGTGAAATCCGCTATAGCTCGTTTTCCAAGCCGCGATATGATCGGTTTCACAGGCAATCGCGCAAAGTGGTACGCTTACATCCTTGAGTCGAACCGTCTCGCCCAAGATTGTGAACCCTTCACGGGCAAATTGGTTTTCCTGACAAAGTCCACGCAAGTATTCGACAACCATGCAAGCGGGCAAATTGGTGCCATCGCCGTTCCAATAAAGCAGATCAAACGCGGGAGGCGCCTCACCCATCATATAGCTGCGGATCGCGGGCTTATAGATCAGATCATTCGAGCGCAGATAACTGAACGTCCGGCTCATAATAAAGCTTTCGAGAATGCCGACTTCGTTCACCTCTTCTTCGATCGAGTCGACAAAGTCGTTGGCAAGAAACACGCCAACCTCGCCTTGATCTTCAAAGTCGGTCAGGGTGGTAAAGAATGTGGCAGACTTGATGGACTTGTCTCCGCGCTTTTTCATTAACGCGAGCGTTAAAGACAGCGTGGTTCCGGCGATGCAATACCCGACAGCATTGACCTCTTTTTCGCCGGTGATCTGTTTTACCTGATCAACGGCGGTCAAATATCCCGTCTGAACATAGTCATCCATGGAAAAGTCGCGGTAGCTGGCATCTGGGTTTTTCCAACTGACAACAAACAGAGTATACCCCTGATCAACGATCCACTTGATCAGGCTGTTCTTCTCTTTCAGGTCCATGATGTAGAACTTGTTGATCCACGGCGGGAAGATGATCAGCGGGATCTTATGCACTTTTTCAGTGGTTGGAGCGTACTGGATTAGCTCAAATATTTCATTGCGAAAAACGACGGACCCTTCTGTTGTGCCAATGTTGCGACCAACCTCAAACGCATTCTTGTCTGCTAAAGTGACCAACAGCTCACCGTCAGAAGCCTCGATGTCGCGCACAAGATTTTCAAGCCCATCGACCAACGACTGTCCATCGGTTTCAGCGGCGCGCGCTAAAGCCTCGGGATTAGTGCCCAAAAAGTTCGTTGGGCTCATCATGTCGAGAATTTGTTGCGAGAAATAGCGCAGACGTTTTTTATCGGTCTCGTCCATTTCATCAAGATTGCCGACGGCCTCATTCACAGCCTCGGCAGACAACAGATACTGTTGTTTGACGAAATTAAAGTAGGGATGTTCGTCCCAAAGCGGGTTTGAAAATCGTGGATCTGATGGACCTGTGTCAGCTGGTGGCGCAAGTTTGCCTTGCTTCAGGCTTTCCTGAACTTCGACATAATGGGTGAGCGCTTTACTCCAGTATCCAACCTGATTTTCAAAGATTTTTGACGGGCGCTCCATCATTTCCGCAAAATATGCAGTCGCCGCCTTCATATAAAGGTCTTGGCCGGGACCTGTCAGTCCGGGATGAATCGACCGTTTTTGGGACACTGCAGAGACCAAACGTTGCGACAATTCATCAATTTTAGACAGATTTTCGTTCAAAACGGTCAAGTGCGCAGCGTTATCTATTTCTTTAGTTGTCATAGTTCATCATCCGCCCTACTTTGCACCTGCAGCATTTTGTCGACTATCTAACGTCGCGAGCGTTGTCAGGCAAAGCGACGTTTTGCCCTGTTTGGTACAGGAAGGTCTAACTCATGCGGTACATGCTAACATACGATCTTATGGAGTCGATGCGTGTAACGAACCAATGGGTTGGCGCAAGTGCGCAGGCCATGTCATCTTATCCAATGTGGGGCATGGTTCCGCACCCAGCTTTCAAATTGATGGAAGCATGGGGAGAAGTGACTGAGCGCAGTTTTTCTCGCATGGTGGTCAAGCCTGATTGGGGCATTGATGCCGTTGTTGGAGCGGATGGGCGTGATCACATCGTCACGGTAGAAACCGAGATTGAACGGCCATTCGGAGATCTTATTCGTTTTGAGGTGCAAGGTCGTCGCGAGAAACGTCGCCGCATTCTGCTGGTTGCGCCCATGTCGGGTCATTATGCAACGCTCTTGCGCTCTACTGTTCAAAGCCTTTTGCCCGATGCAGATGTTTGGGTAACGGATTGGCACAACGCGCGCGATATCCCCGTGAGCGAAGGCAAATTCGACGTCGAGGATTACACACTTTATTTAGCCGATTTTATGCGCCATTTGGGACCGTCGATCAATGTGATCGCCGTGTGCCAACCCGCCCCCTTAGCGTTGGCGGCAGCAGCCTATCTCGCTGAAGAAGAGCCAAAGTCTCAGCCACGCTCTCTGACCTTAATCGGTGGGCCGATTGACCCGGATGCGGCGCGCACTGATGTGACAGACTTTGGACGTCGCGTGACAATGGGCCAGCTGGAGCAATTCATCATCCAACGGGTTGGCTTTAAGTATGCTGGTGTGGGCCGGATGGTTTATCCAGGCCTTCTTCAACTGTCGTCTTTTATGTCGATGAATGCAGAAACACACGCAAAAGCGTTCTCGGATCAGATTTCCAAGGTCGCCAAAGACCTTGCGGGTGATCACGACAAACACAACAAGTTTTACGATGAATATCTTGCCGTCATGGACATGCCTGCCGAGTTTTACCTCTCGACGGTAGAACGGATTTTCAAAGAACGTGACATTGCGCGCAACGCGTTCACCGTGAATGGCAAACCCGTTGATATATCCGCAATTAGCAATGTTGCTGTCAAAATTGTCGAGGGCGAGAAAGATGATATCTCGGCTCCCGGTCAATGCCTTGCAGCGCTTGACCTGCTCACCGGTTTGCCGGATGAGTTGAAAGCGGCGCATCTTGAGCCTGGCGCGGGCCACTATGGCATCTTTGCCGGCAAAAGTTGGCGCAACAATATTCGCCCCTTGGTGTTGAACTTTATCGACGCTAACGCACCTGCGGCGAAACGCAAAAAGAAGTCAGCCTAAGTCCAGTTGACCTGTTCGCCACCCGGTAGGGCGGCACGCGCGCGCATCGGAAAATCCAACGGATAATCGGCCGTTTCGCAAAACGCCGCGATCCAAGCGTCATCCATCATGACAAAATCAAGCACAGATCCCAAAAAAACTGGGTCGCGTGCGCCGGTGCGTATTTCCGCTTCGGATGCTCCCGTTGATCCTAAAAAGACAGGCAAAAGCTCATCATTTGTCACCAACCAAGACAGTGCTTGGGTGGCAAGTAATTCCGCAGATTCTTGCGCCAATGGGGTCATTTTGAGGCCTAAGGAAAGAGTTTGTTAACGAATATTGGAAAAGAATGAGGTCGGGAACTGAAATTTGAATAAAATTTGGGAGAGTTCATGGCCAAGCGCCTTCTCATTGTTGATCCGGTGTCGACCAACCGCATCAAGCTAGCGGCAGCATTGACGGCTGCGCACTATGATATTGAGACGGCCAGCACAATTGAGGATGTGTCTGAAGCCTCGCCTGATCCTGACATTGTTATCCTTGGCACAGGGCCTGATAATTTAAACGAAGCGATCAAAGCGGGCCAACTTTCTAGGTACGGTGCCAAAACGCCCGTTTTCTGTGTTGATTCTGATCCCTCTCCGATGCGGCGCCTTAGCGCACTTCGTGCAGGCGCCCGCGAGGTTTTGGCGCGCCCCCTTTCAGACACACTCCTTCTGGCACGTCTTCGTAGCATTATCCGCGAAACAGAAAGACTACATGAATGTGAAAGACGTCGTGTCGCAGCGGCCAGCTTTGGTTTTGCCGAAGCTGCAGCGGGCTTTCGCCCAGCCTTTCGTATTGGTTGCCTCGGTCCGCAAGTCATTTGCCAAAAAACAGCCGCTCTTTTGGGGTCACTTTTGCCCCATAAGGTCGAACACCTTTCGCCACAAGACGTGCTGCGCGAGGATGCATCGCGCCATAGCCCGGACGCATATGTTATTCTGGCTGAAACGGTACACGAGCTTGAAAACCTCTTGCCTGAGTTGCGTGCACGCAGCCATTTGCGCCATGCATCTGTTTTGGTTTTGTTTCCTGATGGTGCAGATGATGTTGCGACTACAGCTTTGAACCTAGGGGCCGGCGATATCGCGGCAATGTCTTCCTGCGCCGAAGAGCTCGCATGGCGTATTGATGCTATGTTAGAGCGCAAGCATTTGCAGGACCAGTTGCGAAATTCAGATGAGCAGAGCTATCGCGCTGCTGCGACTGACCCTTTGACCGGGCTTTATAACCGCCGCTATGCCGAAGCTTATATCGCCGATACGCTGATCAGTGCGCGCGAAACCGGCCAGAATTTCGTAATGATGCTGACTGACATTGATCACTTTAAGCAGGTGAACGACCAGTATGGGCATGGGGTTGGTGATCTGGTGCTGTGCGCGGTGGCCGAACGTCTGCGCGAGAACGTGCGCTCCTGTGATTTGGTGTCTCGGCATGGAGGTGAAGAATTTCTGATTGTCATGCCGGACACAACGGAAGAAGAGGCGCGGCTTACAGCGGAGCGGCTTCGTATGGCGATGTCGTCCGTTCCCGTCGCAACGCCTAATGGGCACGTGTCTGTAACGATCAGTATCGGCGTTGCGTCCGGTCACGTGCCAATCGAGATAAGGGCACGTGACAGCGAACCCTTCGATCCGCCCGATGTCGTAAGTCCATCTGCCTTTGGAACCGTTCTCGCAGCGGCTGATACGGCACTCTATCGGGCAAAAGATCTTGGCCGCAACCGCGTTGAATTTAACGCCGCCTGAGGTTTTTCAACTGGTTTTCAAGTTGAGTGGCATACTCTTTTCTTTGGTCGACGCTCATCTCGCTAAGGCGACGGAGCAATAACTCTTCGCCAAATTCCTGACGCGTGATGCCAACCTGACGCTGTTCTTTAAGCAGGCGCGCCACATTTTCTGGCACAAACGGATCGCTTTGCAAGGCCACAAGCATTGCCTCAAATCTTTCGCGCAAAGCATCTCTGCTTTCTCGAATTCGAGGGCCTTCCCGCGCAATATCGCGCCGCAAAGCTTGACGTGCTTCGTCAGGGAGAGCGCGCAAGAAAGGTTCGCCCAAAACGCCACGGATCGCCCCTCTTGGTCGGTCTTTGCGGTCATCCGAAAACGACCAGCCTACGACGATACCAGCGATCAAAAGGTTCGCTGCAAGCGAGACAAACAACAGTGGCATCAGCCATTTTCGCTTTTTCTCAGGTGTGGTTGTTTCGGTCATCTATCAGTCTTTCATTCAGACAAAGCGGCCAGATCAGCACCGGGAAGAAATGCGCTAAGGGATACTGTGTCGTCCACGGCAAACCCGTCGACAAGTGTGTTCAGGGTTTCGGGCATCACAAGGCCAATCCACACACCCAATGCGGCCGCTACGGTCAGGCCTGAGGCCGCAAACAATCCTTTAAGGCTTGATAGTATGGACGGCGCAGGTGCGGGTGCGGATGTCTCATATTTAGGCAATGCCGCGTCGGCATCACAGGCCAACCGCTCCATAAAGTCAGGGGTTGGGGTAGGCGCGTTGTCTTTGGCTGCACTGAACAAAGCCGCTAAAGCCTGATCTTGTCTTGGGTCGTTATCCATCTTCAAACCCCAATTCTTCTTTGCGTCCGGCCAATGCGGCCTTTAGTGCGCGTTTCCCTCTGGCGGTCAGACTCTCTACCGCCTCAACCCCGATGTCCATAATTTGGGCGATCTCGGGATTATTCATGCCTTCCAAATGGCGCAACACCACGGCCTGCTTTTGCCGATCTGGCAGTGTGTTGAGCGCACCTTGAAGGGCATCAACACGTGCGACATCCGTCATCTGATCCACTGCTGATTTCAAGTCCGCTTCTGGTTCTGCAACGGCATCGAGCGCGACTTGGCCTTGGCTTTGGCGTTTGCGCAACTTGTCGGTGCACATATTGACCATCACACGGTACGCCCATGTTGAAACCTGCGCTTCGCCTTGTCGCCAATCCGGCGCTATTTTCCAAAGTTTCAACATGGTTTCCTGCACCACGTCTTCGGCTTCGGCGCGATCTCCCAAAACGCGGGTGGCATATCCGAAAAGCTTTGGCGACAATCGGTTAAGCAATGTGCGTCCTGCCGCCCCGTCACCATTTGCATAGGCCACAAGCAGCGCCGCATCGGGTGCTGTGTCCTCATCGTCGATGCGAGTGACATTGGTTTGGTCCATTGCAATTCCGGCTTAGCGCCGGATCGCCCATTGAGCAATCCGGCGCCAAGTTTAGGGTATCAGTTACGGCCAAAACCACCGCCACGTTTCTTGCCACCACCTTTTTCGCGTCGCTCGGCCATTTTCTCCATGCCTGCCTCGAACTCTTCAGCGCTCACTCCCCCGGAATCGTCCGTATCCAAACGGCTGATCATGCGTTCAGAACCACCACCGCGTGAGCGGCTTTGCAAAACGTCTTGGCTCAGAGCGCCATCGCCGTCTGCATCAAGGCGTTCGAACATTGCTGTTGCACGTTCCTGCGCGTCGGCCTGTGCTTTTGCGACAAACTCTGCCTCGCTGACGCTACCGTTACCATCTGTATCCAGTGCAGCAAAACGCTCCGTGCGCCGCGCTTCCAAGTCAGCGGTTGTGATTTCGCCGCTGCCGTCTGCGTCGAGTTCCTGGAACGTAGGACGTTCACGCCCTTCGCCTGCACCTGCAGCCATGGCAGTTGTTGCACCCAGGCCCATCATCATGACGGCTATGATTTTAGCTGTAGAAGTATTCATTTTTCAGGTCCTTGCCTTTGTTGATGCTGGTTAAACGCAGCGTCAAAGATTTTCCGTCGCAGTTTTTTGCGATAGCGTTTTCACAAAGGAGAATTGGTTCATGGACGATATCGTAATTCTTTCCGGTGCACGCACAGCCATTGGTGCTTTTGGTGGGTCTTTGTCAGGAGTAGCGCCAATAGCGCTGGGTGCTGCCGTCTCAAAGGCGGCCTTGGAGCGCGCTGGCGTTGAAGGCGGACAAATCGGCGGCGTAACGTTTGGACATGTAATAAACACCGAACCGCGTGATATGTACCTTTCCCGCGTTGCAGCGATGGAAGCGGGCGTGCCTGAAACTGTTCCTGCGATGAACGTGAACCGGCTTTGCGGCTCTGGAGCGCAAGCTTTGGTTTCGGCGATCCAAGGGCTTGCACTTGGAGATGCAGATTTTGCGCTGGCTGGTGGGGCTGAGTGTATGAGCCGTTCCCCCTATACTCTTCCCGCGACAAGATGGGGTCAGAAAATGGGCGATGCAGGCGCGCAGGATATGATGCTAGGCGCGCTGAATTGCCCGTTTGGAACAGGGCATATGGGCGTGACGGCTGAGAACGTTGCCAGCGAACACTCTGTAACGCGGCAAGAACAAGATTCTTTTGCATTTGAGAGTCAAACGCGTGCTGCACATGCCATTGCGGAAGGCCGCTTTTCCGAGCAAATTGTTCCTATCGACGTCAAAAAGCGTCGTGAAGTGGTGGCCTTTGAGGTGGATGAGCACCCGAAAAAAACGTCCCCAGACGCATTGGCCGGTCTACGGCCTGCGTTTCAAAAGGACGGAACGGTGACTGCAGGCAACGCAAGCGGTATCAACGACGGCGCGGCTGCTTTGATCTTGGCACGCGGCGAGGCAGCCGAAGCGTCCGGGTTAAAGCCATTGGCGCGTGTGTTGGGATATGCCCACGCCGGCGTGCGCCCTGAGGTGATGGGCATTGGACCTGTTCCAGCGGTTGAAGCGTTATGCAAGCGTACTGGTCTGAGCGTGGGTGATTTTGATTTGGTCGAGTCTAACGAGGCATTTGCGGCACAAGCTATCGCTGTGAACAAAGGGCTTGGACTGGACGCAACGCGTGTCAATCCAAATGGCGGCGCCATTGCTCTTGGTCATCCTGTCGGTGCCACAGGCGCGATTTTGGCGGTAAAAGCCATGTATGAACTTGAACGCACACAAAAGCACAAAGCTCTGATCACCATGTGTATCGGCGGCGGGCAGGGCATCGCTTTGGCGATTGCGAGGATCTGACATGCTTAACGCGCTGTTTACCTAAATAAATCCATAACAGTCGTAACCTGCTGGAGGGCGCTGTTTTATGGATATGTCGGATCAACTTGCTTCGGAGCGTCGTGCGCGGCTTGCGGCGGAACGTACACTTGAACAGATGAAGTCTGAGCTTTACGCGGCAAACCAAGATTTGTCTGTTCATGCCCGGCATCTCTCTTACGAAATTGCCAGCACCCAAGAGCAAGTTGTCACTGCGCGCACCGAAGCCGAGGAACTTAAGGCACAATATACTCGCGCCCAGCAACACTTAGAAAACGCTGAAAGTGCAATAACCATCGCCGAACGGCGCTTGTGGGACTCGCTCGAAACCATTCGAGATGGATTTGCAGTCTTTGATCCTCAGAATATTCTGATCGCAGCCAACCGGGCTTATCTGGCAGTTTTTGATGGTCTCGAAATGGTGAGGCCCGGCATTCATATGAGTGAGCTCATGTCTCTTTTGGCGGAGGAAGGTATTGTCGATACGGATGGCATGAAAGCGCGCGCGTGGTGTGACATGATGCTGGATCGATTGAACAGTCATCGCATTGACGCGTCAGTTCTGAAAATCTGGAACGGCACATACGTCAAGCTTATCGATAGGCGCACGCGGGACGGAGACATGGTTACACTGGCGTTGAACATAACCGATCAGATTGAGCGTGAACTTCAATTGAAAGACGCAACTGAAAAGGCCGAAGCGGCCAATCGCGCAAAATCAACCTTTCTCGCCAATATGAGCCATGAAATCCGCACGCCTATGAATGGGATCATCGGCATGGCTGAGTTGCTCGGCGAGACTGAAATGGATGACGAACAGCGCTCTTTTATCGACACCATTCGAAGTTCCGGCGAGGCCTTGTTGGTGATCATTAACGATGTGTTGGATTACTCAAAGATCGAAGCTGAAAAAATAGTCCTGCACGACGCGCCCTTTGACTTCGAGCGGTGTATCCACGATGTTGTCACTCTTCTTTCGCCAAGTGCAGATCAAAAGGGCATTCAGATTGCGGTGGACTACGACCTTTTCATGCCGACATGCTATGTAGGTGATGCGGGGCGATTACGGCAGGTTTTGACCAATCTGGTGGGCAATGCCATCAAAGTTACTGGTGAGGGCCACGTTGTTCTTCGTGTCGTCGGGATGCCGATTGAAGACAACGGACCATATCGCATTCATCTTACAGTCGAAGACACTGGGATTGGCATACCCGAAGAAAAACTGGACGATGTTTTTCGCGAATTTCATCAGGTTGAAAATGAAAAGGACCGCACCCACGATGGCACAGGGTTGGGCCTCGCGATTTCAAAACGTTTGATTAACCTGATGGACGGAGAGATTTGGGCCGACAGCGAAGAGGCCAAAGGGTCGGTTTTTGGATTCCACGTTACCCTGCCAGTCGCCGCTGAGATTGAGCCCGAAGATGTAAGCGCGCCTGCTTGGATGAACCGCGCGCTGGTCTTTGATCGAGAGGGCATGAACCGCTCGATCACTTTAAAGCAATTGTCGTTGATGGGTCTAAAGGCGCATATGACGGATAGCCTGGATGACATTCTTGAGATGAACCCCGGTGCTAAAGACATCGTCATCGTAGGGGCTGATGTAGAAGGCGGCGCGGAAGCCGTAGCTAGCGCCATTAACGAACATCATACACCGGCCGCAACTATATTGATTGCGGATGGCTTGGGTCGTCGGCCGGACGCGTTTTCTGCTGCACTTCAACGTCCCGTTATGCGCGCTGATATGAACAAATGCTTGGGGGCTATTGAACGTCCTGCCGCCTCAGCACCTTTGCAAAAGGCCCAAGAAGAACCGGTGATCAATCCAGCAGATGACCCCGGCGAAGTTGATGATTTAGTACACTCTCAGGCAGTTGATTATATCCCAATACCAAAAGACATTCCGGCAGAAGACATCTTGCCAGAAGATCAACCGATGGAGCTCGCTTTTGAGGCGCCATCGGACGAAGCGATTGACGCGCAAAAGCCGGTGATGGTGGCGCCAGCCAAAGATGAGAACACATCTGTCCCAACGAGTGAGCCAGCGCAAAGCAGCGAACAGGATGACACCCATGATGTTGATTCCGCAGAACCGACACCTTCACTGGACGTGGTCTTCGGACCTAACGAAACGCCGCAAGAAGAAAAGATCGAAATTGAGCCCAAACTTGAGCCTGACGTCGCTGTAGCTCCAGTTCTTGAACAAATGCCGCCCATGCCGACACGACCAACCCCGTCGGAAAATGTGCCAGAAGCTGTTTTGGACGCCGGTTTTGATACGGCTGAGACTGAATTTGATCTGATCTCCACGCCGCCGAATAGTGCTGCCTTGAGGGAACCGCGAAGGATGCGCGTGTTGGTAGCGGAAGACAACAAACCAACCGCTTTGTCCTCGAAAAGATGGTCAAAAACCTGAATATCGATCTGACGTTTGCTGAAAACGGTGTCGAGGCGGTCGATCACTATCAGTGGCAGCAACCAGATGTCTTTTTCACCGATATTTCGATGCCCAAGATGGATGGAAAAGAGGCGGCGCGTCGGATTCGCACGATTGAATCTCAAGATGCCTATGATCGCTGTCCGATTATCGCGATCACAGCGCACGCCATGGACGGCGATGCTGAAGATATTCTTGCCGCTGGGATCGATTACTACCTAACGAAACTGCTAAAAAAAGCTGATTTGATCGAACACATACTGGCCGCGCGTCCTGACGGGACTGAAGAGGTCTTGCCTCAGGACGTGGCAGATCAGGCGGCCGCTGCTTCTGGCTGACGATGAAAGGTCAGCGTGTCGTCGTTGCTTTCGACAAACTCGTAACCTCCCATGTCGAAATCTTTCAGCCCGTCGATCGACGTGACCCGGTTCTCGACGATAAATCGCGCCATCGCACCACGTGCTTTTTTCGCGAAAAAGCTCACAATCTTTGGCGTGCCATTCTTGATGTCGTAAAACTGCGGTGTGATCACACGCAGCTTCAAAGCCTTTAGGTCCACCGCACCAAAGTACTCCTGGCTTGCGCAATTCACCAAAAATTGGCTTTCCGATTCGTCCGCCGTGGCGTTCAGCGATTTAGAAATCTCGTCACCCCAAAAATCATAAAGCGACTTGCCACGACGTGTTTTAAGGCGGCTTCCCATTTCAAGACGATAGGGTTGGATCGCATCCAAGGGGCGCAAAATGCCGTAGAGACCCGACAAAATCCGCATGTGTTTCTGAGCATAGTTCCGCGTCTCTTCGTCGATTGAAGCGGCGTCAAACCCCTGAAACGTATCCCCTGCAAAGGCATACAGTGCAGCGCGCGTAGCCTCATCCGACGGAGCATCAGCAAAATCACGAAACCGGTCACGATTGAGTTTTGCCAGATCATCTGACAGACCCATCAGCGCTTTCAGATTGCCAAGCGTCAATTGCCGCGCGTGCCCTGCCAGACGGTTCGCCTCTGCAGTGAAATCAGGCGTGGTCGTTTTGAATGGCTGCTCAGACCAGTCCAGACGCTTTGCGGGTGAAACGACGACCAACATGGCTTTCCCTTTCATTGTTAGGGGTAGATTTAGCACGCAGATCGCAGGGGTCTAGGCCTCTGCCAAGACTTGCTCGAAGGCGGACCCAAACCGTTCTGCCAATCTGTCCCCTAAAATATGAGCAACCTTTGTCGCACCATCCGGGCCAAGTGCCGCGACTTTCGCCAACATCGAAGCCGAACAACTCATCGGCTTGCCCGTCCCGTCTTCGCCGCGTGCAAGACGTGCTTGGGCGGCAAGCAATTCGTCGTAAACATTTGCCGAATTGCGCCCGGCAAGTTTGCGGCGCGCTGGATGCGGCTTTTGCGCGATCTCGCCCGTGATCACCGCCAGAAATGTTGTGCCAAAGCGTTCAAGTTTTTTCGCGCCCACACCGTTTATACGCGCCATATCGTCCAAAGTTTCGGGCCGGGTTTCTGCCATCTCGATCAGCGTGCGATCCGGGAATATCACGTAAGCGGGTGCACGGGCTGCTTCAGCAAGCGCGCGACGTTTAGCTTTGAGCGCCGACAAAAGTGGTGCGTCTTCTTCTGACACCAGCGTTTTTATCGCAGGTCTGCGGCCACGCGCAGCTTTGATCGTGTCGCGGCGCAATTGGATCGCCTCTTCACCCTTGAGTATCGGGCGCGCCTTTTGCGTCATGCGCAAACCACCATGGCGCTCGGGGTCGGGGCGGACCAGATCGTGGCCCATCATTTGACGGAAAATCGCACCCCATTGACCGCGATCGATGTCGCTCCCCACGCCAAACGTTTGAATTTGATCGTGGGAGCGTGCACGCACTTTGTCGGTAAGTGTTCCCATCAAAATATCTGTCAGATGACCAACGCCAAAGTGTTCGCCCGTGCGCAATATGGCGGAGAGCGCTTTCATCACGGCTTCGGTTCCGTCAAACGTTTCGGGCGGGCGCTCACAAAGATCGCATGAACCGCATGGTTCGCGTTCTTCTCCAAAGTACCCAAGCAGTTGCGCGCGCCTGCAAGAGAGTGACTCGGCCAAACCTAGAAGAGCGTTTAGGCGACCATGATCGGCCATGCGGCGTTCCGCTGGAGCGGGGCTTTCGTCGATTTGCATGCGGCGAAACCGGATGTCGTCGGCACCATAAAGCGTAAGCGTTTCAGCAGGCGCACCATCGCGCCCGGCGCGTCCGATTTCCTGATAATATGCCTCGATCGATTTTGGCAGATCGGCGTGAGCAACCCAGCGAATGTCTGGCTTGTCGATGCCCATGCCAAAAGCGACTGTGGCCACAACGATCAGCCCATCGTCTTGCTGAAACCGGCGTTCGACTTCGCGGCGCTGATCTGGCTCCATGCCCGCGTGATAGGCCAGCGCGTCGTGGCCTTCTTTGCTCAGCGCCAACGCGAGCGTTTCGGTCTTGGCGCGTGTGCCGCAATAAACGATCCCTGACTGGCCTTTACGTGCTGCGGCGAAATTGAGGATTTGCTGGCGAGGTTTCATCTTGGCCTGAAACGCCAGATGAATGTTAGGGCGATCAAAACCACCAAGAAAAAAGCGAGGGGTGAGATCACCGAAAAGCTTGACGGAAATCTCATCGCGCGTTTCAGAATCCGCTGTGGCTGTAAAAGCGGCAAGCGGTACATCCAATGCACGCCGCAAAGAGCCTATGCGTAGGTAATCAGGGCGAAAATCGTGGCCCCATTGACTTACACAATGCGCTTCGTCGACGGCCAAAAGCGAAACATCAGCGGCGGCCAATAGCCGTTCTGTACCACCAGAGGCCAAACGTTCAGGCGCCATATAGAGCAGCTTGAGTTCGCCGCGATGAAGGGCGCTGTAAACGGCGTCTGTTTCTTCTTCAGTGTTACCGGATGTAAGCGCGCCGGCACTAACGCCTGCGGCTTTCAAAGCGCGAACCTGATCGCGCATCAAGGCAATCAGCGGAGAAATGACAACAGTCAGGCCCGGCCGAATAAGAGCAGGCAATTGGAAACAAAGAGATTTACCGCCGCCCGTTGGCAAGATCGCAAGCACATCCTCTCCGCTTGCGACAGCATTAACGATATCGCCCTGCATCGGGCGAAACTCATCAAAGCCGAACACTTCGGATAATAGGGAGTGTGCGGTCGGCGTTGTGCCGTCCATCATCTTGCCTTTGGTTTTTCTTACTGCTCGTTATCTACACAGTCGCATGTGAAAAACCGGTGAACAAGGGCTACTAGAGAATGCCGCGCGCTATATTGGGGATCAAAATGTCGCGGAAGATGATGATCAGTAGAAACACAACCAATGGGGCAAGGTCGAGACCACCAGTGTTTGGTAGAAACTGACGAATGCGGCTGTAAATCGGCTCTAACAATTTGCCCAGACCATCCCAGATCGAGCGCACCAAAGGCTGATGCAGGTTCAAAACCTGAAAATTGATCAGCCAGCTCATGATCACGTGGACCAGAACAATAAAGAACGCAACGTCAAGCAACAGCGCTACTATTTGCAGGATCGAGAGCATGGTACGGCCTTTCTTCGTTTCGCCCTTCACCTAAGACGCTTGGGCGCGTCCTGCAAGTCTGGGTGCGTCTTCGTAGTGGGTGAAAGTTAATTCTGGCTCAAAGGAGCATGCAAATGTATCCGATCTTTCGTCTTATGCTTGAAGTTCGCCGTTCACGGAAACTCCCCCAGATGAAGATTGGGGAAACGCATGTGACCAAGATCACCTGCATGCCGTGGGACATCGATTATCAGATGGAGATGAACAACGGGCGCATTCTAACGCTTTTTGATATTGGCCGCGTTGCGATGTTTGAACGGTTTGGCATTATCAAGCGGATGGCCGCCCTTAAATGGTACGGTACTGTTGCGGGATCAACCATCCGATACCGTCGGCGCATCACCGTATTTCAAAAGCTGGAAATGCGCACGCGGATCATTGGCGTGGATGAGCGATTCACGTATATTGAGCAATCGCTATGGCGCAGTGATGGCGAATGTTGTGCACATGCGGTAGTGCGGACTGCTTTGACGACGGGCAAAGGGATCATTCCGACGGCCGAGGTCGCGGAAAAGCTTGAGCTGGAGTATGAAGAGTTACCTTTGCCCGAATGGGTCAAAGCATGGGATGCATCTGAAAAAAAGAGACCTTGGCCACCGTCAAAAGACTAGGTCGTTGCCTTCTGTCAGCAGCGCTGTCTAAGTGGCGCAAAGATGGGGTGAAAGTATGGCTGAACCAAGCCTAAAAAAGCGGATTTGGGGTTGGTACTTTTTTGACTGGGCCAGTCAGCCCTATCATACTGTTTTGCTTACTTTTGTATTCGGGCCCTTCTTTGCGCAGATTGCCACTGATTTGTACCTCTCCGACGGTTTGGATGATCAGGCCGCGCGTGCAAGCGCACAGACCACATGGTCACTGTGTCTGACGGTCGCCGGTCTACTTGTTGGATTTGGCGCACCGGTGATGAACGCTCTGGCAGATACGACCGGCCGACGGATGCCGTGGATTGCGTTTTTTGCGAGCCTTTACGTGGTTGGAGCGTCAGCCTTATGGTGGACAAATCCGGACGGTTCGAACTTGACGTTTGCGTTGATCGTTTTTGCGCTGGGCTTCATTGGGGCAGAATTTGCGCTTGTCTTCACCAACGCGCAGTTGCCGGGCCTTGGTTCGAAGGCGGAAGTCGGTCGGATATCAGGCTCTGGATTTGCATTTGGATATTTGGGCGGGTTCATCGCACTTGTCTTGGTTCTCGCACTTTTGGTTGAGCAGCCAAATGGAAAGACGATTGTTGGGTTTAATCCAATTTTTGGACTGGACCCAGTCGCCCGAGAAGGCACGCGGTTTGTTGGGCCGTTTGTAGCGATCTGGTTTGCGCTATTCATGATCCCTTATTTCTTGTGGGTGCGCGAAGTTAGAGAGCGGCGATCGAAAGCGTCGTTTAGCCAAGCTTTCGCGCGCCTTGGCGCTAGTTTCAAATCGGTGATGAAACGGCCTAGTATGGCTAGCTTTTTGGGCGGTTCAATGTTGTATCGCGACGCGCTTAATGGGCTTTATGGCTTTGGCGGCACATATGCCTATTTGGTGCTGGAGTGGGAAGTTGCCCAAGTGGGCGCCTTTGGTGTGGTGACGATTCTGGCAGGCGTCGCCTTAAGCTGGCTAGGGGGTCGTCTTGACGGACGCGTTGGGCCAAAGCCTGTGATCATTGGGGCTGCGATAGGGCTGATGGCGACGTGCATTTTGTTGTCGGGAATGAGCCGCATTGACTTTTTTGGCACAGCTTTGCCAGCCACGTCTTCGCTACCCGATACAATATTTATGTTCTGCGGTGTGGCGATTGGCGGCCTCGGTGGGATGCTTCAGGCAGCAAGCCGTTCCTTGATGGTGCGCCATGCGGATTTGGATGCACCGACGGAGAGTTTCGCGCTTTATGGCCTGTCCGGGCGCGCGACATCGTTTCTGGCCCCTGCGTTGATTGGTTTGGTCACCGCAGCAACAGGCAGCGCACGATTTGGTGTTCTCCCCCTGATCGTACTCTTTCTTTTAGGACTTCTTCTGTTACGCTGGACGCAACCAGACGGAGATCGCACAGAACCATGATCAGAAACGTCATTCGTATCCTTTTGACACTAAGCCTTTTGGCACCAATGCAATTGGTTGCTGAACCATTAGCGAAAGAGCAGTTTGGCGCAAAGCGAAACGCGTCCAAGCAATCAAGCGCTGCATATGGATCTTATGCCAAAGGTTGCCTCGCAGGTGGCGTTCAGCTGGCTGAAACAGGGCCAACGTGGCAGGCTATGCGCCTATCGCGCAACCGCAACTGGGGGCACCCTGATGCGGTGAAGTTTGTGCAGCGCTTGTCAAAATTTGCGGCCAAGCAGAGCGGTTGGAATGGGCTTTACATAGGTGACATGTCGCAGCCACGCGGTGGCCCGATGTTGTCAGGCCATCGCAGCCATCAGATGGGTTTGGACATTGATATCTGGATGTTGCCGCCAAAAGATTTGCGGTTAAGCCGCGCTGCGCGTGAGAGCCTTTCTTCAATTTCGATGCGCCGCGCGAAAGGGGCTTTCGTCAATAAGAACTGGACGAAACAACACCATGCAATCTTGCGCGCTGCTGCCAAAGATAAGTCTGTTGCCCGGATATTCGTTTTTCCAGGTGCGAAAGTGCAGATGTGTAAGGACGAAAAAGGCAATCGTGCGTGGTTGCGCAAAATTCGTCCTTGGTGGGGGCATCACTATCATTTTCATGTGCGGCTGAACTGCCCGAAAGGGGCCAAAGGCTGTGTTGAGCAATCTGCACCACCCGCAGGCGATGGATGCGCAGCGGCGCAAGAATGGGTCAATAACATCTTAAACCCGCCACCGCCTGATCCGAACGCGAAACCTGCTAAACCGCGTCGCGAATACGTCTTGGCCGATCTACCAAATCAATGCGCGCGCGTTTTGTCGCGCTAATCCTTGCGCTGGCGCAGCCTTTCGCGGCTGCTGCTGAGACGCTCGAGTTTATTGGCCAGTTTAATCTGGAGACAGAGATCGTTTACGGTCTTTCCGGGATAGAAGTTAGCGAAGACGGCATGCGTTTTGCTGCCGTCAGCGATCAGGGATGGTGGTTTAAAGGCGCGTTTGTGCGCGATGGAAAGAAAATCAGAGACATTGCTGAGATGTCGATCGCGCCCATCCTGGCCAGCGATGGCACGCCGGTTGCCGCCCGTCGCGTAGGGGACTGGTCGGATGCAGAAGGGCTGGCCACATATCCCGATGGGCGCTCGTGGGTGGCTTTTGAGCGCTGGCCGCGTGTGGCGCGCTATGACGGGTTGGCAGGCAACGCCCATTGGATAAAAGACCACCCGACCTTTTATGATCATGCCGAGAACTGGCAACTTGAGGCCGTTGCAGTCAGTCCGCGCGGGACGGTTTATGCATTTTCAGAAAAGCCTCTTATCGAAGGGTTTCCGATCTATCGGCTTGCGGGCAAAACCTGGGTGATTGACGGGTATCTGCCTGAACAGGATGTATTTGCCATTGTTGGTGCTGATTTTGATGAAAACGGTGATTTGTATCTACTAGAGCGCAAGCTGGTTGTCGGGCTTTGGTGGCAGAACCGCGTGCGGCGCGTGAAGCTGGATGGCAGCGAAGATGTGGTGTTATGGACCGGAGAACGGGACCAGTTTGACAATCTTGAGGGCCTTTCCGTTTGGCGGGATGAAAAAGGTCTGAGGATGACACTGGTTTCAGACAACAACGGAAGCAAAGTGCCGACCCAATTTGTTGAGTTTCGCTTGACCGAATGAGGCATGGGCGTTAGTCCGCGTCGTCTCCCCTAATTGGGGCCAAGTCTCCGAGCACCTTGTAAAAACGGAATAAATTGATGTCTCGTCTTCTTCCTGGCGTTGTTGCCATGGCCGCCATTGTTGTGGCCTCTAACATTCTTGTGCAATTCTTGTTCGGCAATTGGCTGACCTGGGGTGCATTTACCTATCCGTTGGCCTTTCTGGTCACCGATGTGATGAATCGCGTTTACGGTGCGGCTACCGCGCGCAAAGTTGTCTTTGCAGGCTTTGTGATTGGCGTTTTGTGCTCTTTGGTTGGTACGCAGATCATGTTGCAGGGCGATGGATTTACCTATCCTGCCGTTACTTTGCGCATCGCAATTGGGTCCGGTCTGGCGTTTTTGACAGCGCAATTGTTGGATGTTTCGATCTTTGATCGACTTCGAGCAGGGACTTGGTGGCGTGCGCCGTTGGTTTCTTCGCTAGTTGGCTCTGCAGTTGATACCGCTTTGTTCTTTACTATCGCATTTTCGGGGGCTCTGAGTTTTATCGAGCCAGGCAACGATGTAAGCTGGGCCGGTGGCATTTTGCCAGTCCTTGGGTTTGGGCCACTTGCGCCTTTGTGGGTGTCGCTTGCGGTGGCGGATTGGGGTGTGAAACTTGCCCTTGCTTTCATCGTCTTGGTGCCATTTCGCCTAATTGTGAAGCGGATGACCCACTCCCTTGCGTGAAAACCGTTGACAGAACCCAAATCTATGCCACTTTCGTCATATCGGTAACAAACGAAAGGAGGTGGTCCAGTGTCTAGAGCGATATTGGAGAGAGGTGTCGGAACAGTCGGGAGGACCGTTGCCTGCTAATAAACTTGGCAGACAAAAACTTTCGCGATTGGGCCCTATTGATCTAAGGATCCCTAACTGGCCCATCTCCAAAACACTCGGAAGGGTCGCCAACAGGCGGCCCTTCTTCTATTGAGACGCCCATGTTTATCAATGCAGACATATCAATTGCGGATTGGGAGCTCAGCGAAAGCTTTGTGCGCGCATCTGGCCCGGGTGGGCAAAACGTTAACAAGGTGGCGACAGCTGTTGAGTTGCGTTTTGAAGCGGCGCGCTCGCCAAATTTGCCCGATCCAGTCAAACGGCGGTTGCAGCGTTTGGCTGGGCGGCGATGGACCAAAGAGGGCGCATTGATCATTCAGGTTTCTGAAGAAAGGTCACAGGCGCGGAATCGTGATATTGCGCGCGATCGCCTTGCTGCTTTGGTGCGCAAAGCGGCCGAAAAACCAAAGCCGCGACGCAAAACCAAAGTGTCTTATAGCCAAAAGCGCAAGCGGTTGGACGCCAAACGCAAGCGTGGCGAGGTCAAAGCTTTGCGACGTGGAGATGATTTAGAGGGCTGATCGCGCTACCTCGAGACATCGCTCATTTTGGGGGCTCTGCCCCCGCGTGCATTGCCCGCTCCCCCGAGATATTTTTGCCAAGAAGAAGGGTGCTTGCGTTGCCACTTCGTGTTGTTCCTGCCATGCAATAAGTCCGATGAAGGAGCTTTGAGCACTATGACTGACCACCGCAAACATCCCTTTCGCGATGCGCACCAAGACGTTGAGACAGCGCGCGAAATTCCTGACACTCCGCAAACACGTGCGCCCGCTTATCGATTGGCCTTTGCGGATGCAGATTTTTTATGCCGGGATGAGTTGCGGCCGGTGCGGTTGCAGTTGGAATTGCTAAAGCCTGAAATGCTGATGAGCGAGTATGGCATTGAATCGACAGTTGTGCTGTTTGGCGGCGCGCGTATTCCTGCGCCGGACAAGAAAGAGACGGCGCGCACGAAGACGTTGGCCGACCTAAGCGCCTATTATGACGAAGCTCGCAGGTTTGCACGGCTGATCACCGAACGCTCGATGGCCAATCAAAATGGTGGGCGCGAGAATGTGGTTGTCACCGGAGGTGGCCCCGGAGTGATGGAAGCGGGTAATCGGGGCGCTGAGGATGCAGGAGGCGTTTCGATTGGGCTAAACATTGTGTTGCCGCACGAACAGGCGCCCAACGAATATGTGACACCTGATCTTGCGTTTAACTTTCACTATTTTGCGATCCGCAAGATGCATTTTTTAATGCGCGCGAATGCGATTGCTGTGTTCCCTGGTGGATTTGGAACCTTAGACGAGATGTTTGAGGCGCTGACGTTGATTCAAACCGGACGCATGCAGCCGTTGCCGTTTTTGTTATTTGGATCGGAATTTTGGAAGACGATCATCAATTGGGACGCGCTGGCGGACGCGGGCACTATATCCGAGAGTGATCTGGACCTTTTCCGCTTTGTGGATACAGCAGACGAGGCAATGGCCGCGATGGATGCCTGGGCGGAAAGTGCGCGGCGTGAAAGCCTTCCCGGGCGAGAGTAGAGGAGATCTAAAATGACTTTCTTAATGTTCTTACTGATAGGGCTGGCCGCGGGCTGGCTTGCTGGTCAGATCATGGGCAAGAAACGAGGCGTTCTGGTAAATCTAGGCGTCGGAGTTGTAGGTGCGTTTATTGGTGGTTTTTTGTTCAATGTTTTGGGGCTTGCGGCAAGTAGCCTTATTGGATCACTGATCATGGCGACGATCGGGGCTGTTGTTCTGCTTTGGGTGGTTAGCAAGCTGAAGTAGACGCTTGATTTATAGGCCAGCCTCTTCGGCGATTTCTTTGCGAGATTTGCGAGCGCGCTCGGTTTCTGACTTGAGCTGTCCGCACGCCGCCATAATGTCTTCGCCGCGCGGTTTGCGCACAGGCGAGGAATAGCCAGCATTATGTACGATGTCCGAAAATGCTTTGATCCGGTTTCCGTTTGAGCGTTCGTAGGGCGCGCCGGGCCATTCGTTGAACGGAATCAGGTTGATCTTGGCGGGGATGCCTTTGATCAATTGGACTAGACGGCGGGCGTCTTCGTCACTGTCGTTCACACCTTTAAGCATCACGTATTCAAAGGTGATGCGTTCGGAATTTGACGCTTTTGGATAGGCGCGCAGGGCGTCTAGCAGCGTTTCGATGTTCCACTTTTTGTTAATTGGCACCAGTTTGTCGCGGATTTCATCCGTGGTGGCGTGGAAAGACACGGCGAGCATGCAACCGATTTCTTCGGCGGTACGTGCGATTTCAGGAACTACGCCGCTGGTGGAAAGGGTGATGCGACGACGCGACAGGCTGATACCTTCGCCATCCATGGCAATCAGCATCGCGTCACGCACGGCTTCAAAGTTATACAGCGGCTCGCCCATGCCCATCAGCACAATGTTGGAAAGCAAGCGAGGGCCTTGATCTGCAGTGCTTAGGCCCGGTTCTGGCCATTCGCCAAGATCATCGCGGGCGATCATAATTTGGCCGACGATTTCGGCCGGTGTCAGGTTGCGCACCAGCTTTTGTGTGCCCGTGTGGCAGAAGGAGCAAGTCAGGGTGCAGCCGACCTGGCTGGATATGCACAGCGTGCCGCGATCGGTTTCGGGGATGTATACCACCTCAACCTCGTGGCCACCGGCGATTTTCACCAGATACTTACGGGTGCCATCATCGCTGATTTGACGGGTCACGACTTCGGGCAGAGCTATGACGAAATGCTCGGCCATCTGCGCGCGAAGGTCTTTGGACAGGTTTGTCATGTCCGCAAAGTCGCGCACGCCCCAGTGATAAATCCACTGCCAGATTTGGTTGACGCGCATCTTTGATTGTTTTTCAGGCGTGCCGATCCTGATCAATGCATCACGCATGGCGTCGCGGGTTAGCCCAACAAGGTTCAAAGGTCCCTCTGGCAGAATCCGGGGGATAGTGATCAG
The DNA here is from genome assembly GCA_039942715.1 of Paracoccaceae bacterium. Lineage (GTDB taxonomy): Bacteria > Pseudomonadota > Alphaproteobacteria > Rhodobacterales > Rhodobacteraceae > JABDJX01. Next base: position 125,154 of record JBDVBY010000003.1, on the reverse strand, counting down.
ATCTTGAGTGATCGGCGCGTTGGCAGACATTTGGGCAGAATCCTTTGGTGACGCCCGCATATAAGAGATCGCGGGCGCATTTCCAAGGAAAACGCGATTAGCTTGCGCAGTTGCTTTCGGCTTGTTCGATCATTGCGGTCACACCCAAAAGCGAGAACGTGTCTTTTGTCTGAGTTCCACGTGCCGAGCGCGCCGTCAGCGTGGCATCTGAACCGCGCTTCATGGCTGTGACGATTTTCTGATCATCCGCTGGTGTCGCAGGCCACGCGTATTCACCCTCGGTGAAGAGCTCAAAAGTTGTGCCGCCCACTTCCATTGTCGCAGTTGAGCCATCCGCGAAGGGATAGCCACCGGTAAAGCTCACTTCGCCCGCAACGCTTTGATCGGGACGGAATGTGACGAACAACAAAATATCGCCTCTGCGAACCGAAACGGCCTGCCCGCCGCGTGTGTTGACCGTTTCTTTGGGAGCAGAGACAGCCCAGCATTCTTTTGGATCGCTGCCCTCAAACACTGCCCAGTCGGTGTCCGCGGCGACGCGGTTCGCGCTTTCCTGCGCCGTCGCCATGCCAGCGAATGAGCCAAGCGTCAAAGCCGCGATAAGTGAAATCGTCTGTCCTGTTTTCATCGTCCTGCCTTCTGACTCAAGCCGGATCATACTGTTTGCGTATGTTGACCGACTGGAAATGCCACTGTCCAATTCCCTAGCAATAGCGTATCTGCGCGCAAATAGGGAACCCCCTGCGGCAGATTTTCGCCATGCATTTTAATGGAGGAGGCCAAGATGACGCTTGCTGTACCGATGGCCGAGATTCATCGCGGCAAAATTCTGGAATCTGTGCATGTGGGGCATGCTGTGATCGCGCGTAGCAATGGCGAGATTGTCGAGGCGTTTGGCGACTCTGATCAGATCATTTTGCCGCGCTCATCTATCAAAATGATGCAGGCTCTGCCGCTTGTTGAGAGCGGCGCGGCTAAAGGCTTGACGCAAGAACAACTGGCGTTGGCCTGTGCGTCGCACTCGGGCGAATTGCGCCATGTTGAGCGTGTATCAGCGTGGCTGCACGATTTGGGGTTGGACGAGCATGCGCTTTGTTGCGGGCCTCAGGCGTCCGGTGACAGAGAATTGCGCCACGCAATGATCCGCGAACGCCAAGCGCCGACGAGAGTGCATAACAATTGTTCAGGCAAGCATGCGGGCTTTTTGACGTTAACCAAGCATTTGGGCGCGAGGCCGGATTACGTTGATCCAGAGCATCCTGTGCAAAAGGCCGTGAAGGCCGCGATTGAAGAGACTTGTGGCGAAGAAAGCCCTGGGTTCGGGATCGATGGTTGTTCGGCGCCGAACTACGTCGTCAGTCTGGCGGGTTTTGCTCGTGGATTGGCGCGATTCGCAAGTTCCGAGGCGAAGACGTCTCGTGAGAAAGCGGCGACGTCGATCCGTAATGCGATGATGACCTACCCGGGCATGGTAGCGGGCAAGGGCCGTGCGTGCACCGAGCTGATGCAGGCAGCGCCAAAGAAGTTTGTTGTAAAAACCGGTGCGGAAGGCGTTTTCGCTGCGATAATCCCTGAGCTTGATATGGGCATTGCGCTGAAGATCTCTGACGGGGCAACGCGCGCTGCAGAGGTTGCGATTGCCGCATTGTTGGTGCGCGTTGGCGCTTTGGATGCCAAACACCCGACGGCTGCGCGATATCTGGAGCGACCGATTAAAAACTGGGATGGCTTGCTGACCGGGGCAGAACGCGCGGCTCCTCATTTGCTTGCACGCTGATTGCCCCTAAGTCATTCGCAAGATAAGACCGCCCGAACTTGAACTAAGGAAAGCTGACAATGTCGAACGCCCAACTTGAAACCGCTATCGAAGCCGCGTGGGACGCCCGCGATGACATTACTCCCGCGACTACAGGCGAAACCCGCGACGCTATTGAGAGCACCTTGGCCGCTTTGGACGGTGGCGCCTTGCGCGTGGCTGAAAAGCAAAGTGACGGATCGTGGCACGTAAACCAATGGGCGAAAAAGGCGGTTCTTCTTGGGTTTCGCATCAAGGACATGGAGCAGCAATCCGGTGGTCCGCAGGGCAGTAGCTGGTGGGACAAGGTCGACAGCAAATTCCACGGCTGGGGCGATGCGCAATGGAAAGACGCCGGGTTCCGCGCTGTACCAAATTGTATTGTGCGCAAGTCAGCGTTCATCGCACCCGGCGTTGTGTTGATGCCGTCATTTGTGAACCTTGGCGCTTATGTCGATGAGGGCACGATGGTGGATACATGGGCGACTGTTGGTTCATGCGCGCAGATTGGTAAGAATGTGCACCTCTCTGGTGGCGTGGGCATTGGCGGTGTTCTTGAGCCGATGCAGGCTGGGCCGACGATCATCGAAGATAACTGTTTTATCGGAGCACGCTCTGAGGTTGTAGAAGGCTGTATCGTGCGCGAAGGATCGGTTCTTGGCATGGGCGTGTTCATCGGCCAGTCGACCAAGATTTTGGATCGTGAGACAGGCGAAGTTATGTACGGCGAAGTGCCGCCCTATTCCGTCGTTGTTGCTGGCTCGATGCCTTCAAAAAACAACGTGAACCTCTATTGCGCGGTCATCGTGAAACGCGTTGATGAGCGCACGCGCTCGAAAACCGGCATTAATGAGTTGCTGCGCGACTGAGTATGCGTTTTCTGGCAATTGCACTTTGGCTGGCCGTGGCACTTCCTGCTGCGGCCTTTCCTGTTAAGCGCTGCGTGAACCTGTCAAACTTTCTGGAGGTCGAGCCCGACCAAGGCTGGACATATAATTTCGAGCGGCAGCATCTTCAGGCTATTGCAAATGCCGGTTTTGACACTCTGCGACTGCCATTGCGGGTTGGATCTTACTGGCAAGGGGATCGTATTGATCCGCGATTTGCGTACCTGATGACATCAGTGGTTGAGGATGCGCAGGCTGCTGGGCTACGTGTCATTATTGATTTGCACCATTTTGACGCCTTTATCGCGGATCCTGAGCGTCGTGGTGATGAGTTTGTGGCGATCTGGGCGGCCTTGTCCGCGCACTTCAAAGGGGTCACGGGTTTGATATTCGAGCTCTTGAACGAGCCAACCGACGTTGTCAGTACTGAGCAATTGCTGCCGTTTTACGCACGGGCTTTGGAGGAAATCCGGGTGCATCATCCTGACGCTTGGGTCGTCTTTGGTGGCGCACATTGGAATCATCTAGATACGCTGGACAGCCTACCAAAACCTGTTGATCCCAAAGTTGTGCACACTTTTCACTATTATACACCGTTTGAATTCACGCATCAGCAAGCGCCTTGGCTTGAAGACCAGTTACCAAGGGCGCACTGGGGCACTACTGCAGATTTAAGGGTCTTGTCAGCGAACTTTGCAAAGGCTGCAAAGCATCATACGCCTTTATTTCTAGGGGAATTTGGCGTTTATGGCGCGGCTCCGCCAAAAGTTCGGCGCGCGTGGCTCAAAGCAACTAGAAAGGCGGCAGAACAGCACGGGATTGCATGGTGCCATTGGGGCTTTGCGGCGGGATTCGGCCTATTTAACCCCAAATTGGGCACTTGGGACGAAGACCTACTGGACAGTCTGCTTTCACCCTGAAACAACTTAAAAGTGTATTGCGTTAACAATAACTCGCTAAGCGTTAGTTCTTTAGCCATGTTACCAACATGAAATGGAGACAGAATGCTTCCTCGCTTAAGCCCCGCTACCGCCCCTGTTTCGCCATCCCGTTCCTTTAAACTCTCGGATATGTTTACCAGTTCCGCGGGACAGTTCCGCATGCGACAAGTCCTTTCGGACCTTCGCAACAGTGTTATGTCTGGGCGCGATTCCATTCTTCGGTTCAGCGTCCGGTCTCATAAAGAAGCGTTTCCAAAGCTGATGGCGAATGGTGGCCGCTTCAGCTTGCCCGAGGACCGTGACTTTTACGCTGATGTGTTGTTGGCAGCGGCAATGCCAGAAGATGATTTTCCAGCCTTCACCACGGCGACCGCTATTTTGTTGCTTGATTTGCTGCAGAATGGGGAGGGGACCGACAACCTTTTTTGGAATTGGGACAGCTTTGAAAGCCACTACCGGCTGATTGATCCGCAGAAAAAGGCAGCCATCATGAACGGGTTTCGTTTTGGGTTTGAAATGGGCAGCGCGAAGCCAGAAACCCCGCCAAGTGCTGTGGATTGCCTAACGGTTTCTGAAGATAACGTAAGTACGCTTTTGACCAGTGCAGGTATGGAAGACTTGGTGGAAGCTGTGTCTTCTAACATCTCAGCCAATCACGCTGGTTTGTTGTGGGCGCAAGGCAACTTGGATGTTGACCCACGCGCATTGGTTGGTTTTAGATTTCTTTATGAGCGGCCTACATCGATGACGCCGCTGCATCCCGAAACCGCACCGCTAATTCCCTGGAGTTGATGGACAACCGCGGACTTGCGCCGTAAGGCGTTCTCCATGGCTCCACGCAAAGAAAACAAACGCCCGCAGCAGGCCTTTACGCTTCTTGTCGAAGTTGGCCGGAGTGATGGCGACGGCCTGCCTGATGGTGCCACAGGGGCTGCTTTATTGTGCTATGCCAGCGGTGTCGACGAGGCCGAGGCTGTGCGTGAGACTGTGGCTGTATTGAAGACCGCTGAGATGAACCCACTTGATGTGACCGGCTACGGTACTTTGGAAGAGCGCGTTTCTGAAGGGCATGACATAAGCGACGAAGAGCGTGCTCTGATGCTGCGCGCTGTTCAGGAAAACGCGGTCATTGTGGCTGATACGACTGTTCTGAAGGATAAGAAATAATGGCTGTTTTTCTGGATCTGGACGGCACCATCATGGATTCTCAAGCCGGTATCATTTCATCACTTAAGCACGCGTTTGCGGCGATTGACCGACCGGATTTGGCTGACACAGATTTGAAATGGATGATTGGTCCGCCGTTTATTGACAGTTTTACCAAGATTGGGCTGAGCAATCCCCTTGAAGCGATTGAAGCCTATCGTGTCCACTATCAGGCGGAAGGTATGTTTGATGCCAAAGTATATCCCGGCATTCCTGAAGCATTGGATCAGCTATTGTCCGATGGACATACGCTTTATTTAGCAACCGCCAAGCCACATCTTTACGCCCGCAAGATCACGGCACACTTTGGAATTGCTCCACGCATGACGATGGAGTTTGGACCAGAGACTGATGGAACACGCAACTGGAAGGGTGATTTGCTGGCCTATGCTCTGGAGCAGACTGGCGAAGATCCAAAACGCTCGGTTATGGTCGGAGATCGTCATCACGACGTGGCGGCAGCAGCTGAAGTGGGCATGCCGTCCATCGCGGTACGTTGGGGCTATGGGCACGCAGAAGAGTGGGGTACAGCCGCTGCGCGCATTGATGCGGCGAGTGATTTGCCTGAGGCAATCAACGCTTTGGCGTCTTAGGCGACCAGCAACCTTGCCTCAAACCGTTTCAAAGCTGGGCGCGCCGCAGGGCCATAACCTTCGCCTGTAAGCGGGTTAAGTTCTGGGAAAACGGTAGTGATCTCGTTCACTGTGTCTTGCTCAAAGCAATGGGTGGTTTGTGGGCCGGGCAAGAAGCTCTCGGTTTCCAGGTCCTCGCTCCATATCACCTGATGATCGTCAAACAGGATGTGAACATACTCGACCATGCCCCCTTCTACGCGGCAGACATTGCGGCTGTCGATCAAATCACGCGCGGCGATCAGAACTTCGCTTGAGCCAAAGAGCAGATCGGCGTGCATGTTGCGGATCAAGACGCGATGCAAAGGCGAGACCATCAGCGTGTTGTGATCGCCGAATGTGCCTGCGTTGATGCGAACAGGCGCCATAGTACCTTCGGCAGGCAATACCCGTTTTCCGATCCAGCGAATGGGTTGCGGGCCAGCATCGCGGGTCATCACGTTTTGACCGATCTTCAGACGTTCTACAGGGACTTTGCCGTTATCGGTGCGAATATGTGTGCCGCTGACAAAGCAGGGAACTGTGTCGACAATGATAAAGCCGACAGCTGTTTCGCCCGTGGTCGAGGCCACCTCGTATGTGAAGGCGACGTCTTCAGATTCATCATTGCCGACAAGGGTAACTGTTCCGTCGGCGTTAAGAGTAACAGTCTGGCCTGTGGTCAGAGTGACCGAGTCCCCAGGACTGACCTGTTGGTCGTTGATGTGTGTGATGAAGGCGACACCGGCTGTGTCGTTTATGTCGTTAGCCAAAATATCGACTGTTCTGGCATCACCGGGGCGCAAAAGAACTTCGTCTGTGTTGGCAATGATGGTGCCTTGTGCGCTGCCAGCTGCAATCAAAACGTTGGAGTCATAAGCACTATCGCCCACATCAGCGATGCCGATCTTCAGCGTGTTGACGACACCGGGAGTCACCGGAATGATGAACGACATTGAAACCGTAAAACCATCCATTTCTGTGTTGAAAGTATCGTTCGTGTTGCTGTTGAACAGATTGATGTCACCAGATTGATTGATGTTTGTAACAGAAGCTTGCCCGTTGCCAGCGGCCAGCGGCACAATCGCCCCGTCCACCCATACACCGACAATGTCGTTGTAAATTGAATTCGAAAATTCGGGATATTCTTCTGACGAGAACACGAATTCCATTGTGACGAAATTCACATCCGGGTCTGGAATAATTTCGATTTCAAGGAACGACGCGTCGAATGTGAACCGGCCAGCAAGCGCGTTGAAATCGGGGTCGTTGTTCGGACCGCTGTTGGGTGTGGTTGTGTTTGTCCGCGCATTTGGGTTGGTGACTGAGTCATTGGTAAATCGGTCCGCCTCTCCTGTGGAAAGGATCACGCCTGTATCACTCGGGACGACGCCGGGAGAGATTGCATCACCGTTGGAATAGATCGCAGAAGCGTCGTTGTCGCCTGTGTAAGACGCGCCAACGACGGTCACACCATCGCCAAAAATGGTTTGCGCCATAGCAAGCGCGCTTGCGCTCGTGTTGTACGTCAGTTCGGGCAACTGCCTGCCTCATCTCAATACGAGGCCGGGCGCGCTTCCGATGGTGATCGAAAGCGATTGCCTGTCTTGTTTGCGACCGCCCGAAGTTTTCTTCGTGACGTATCAACACCCTGCCTCGGGTTATTTTGAGCAAATCATGCACGATATGCGTGTGTTGCGGAAGATGGGAGACTTGTGCATGCGTATTAAAGGTGGCGCGCGTGCCACACCCGTTGAAGCTGTTGCCAACCCGATATAGCCAAGGGACATGAGTATTGATCCCGCCGACCTGACCGCCCGCCTAATCCGCTGCCCTTCGGTGACGCCCGAAGAAGGCGGAGCGATAACCCTGCTTGAAACGCTGCTTGGCGAGGCGGGGTTCACCTGTTTTCGCGCAGATCGCGGCGGCATCGCCAATTTGATTGCGCGCTGGGGCGACAAGGGGCATGCGAAGACTTTTGGTTTTAACGGCCACACAGACGTTGTACCGATTGGAGACCTCGACGATTGGACAGCCGATCCGTTTGGTGCCGAAATGAAAGACGGCTGGATGTTTGGTCGCGGCTCGACGGATATGAAATCCGGTGTTGCCGCATTTGTTGCCGCGGCAATTGATTTCGTGCGCGACACGCCACCCGACGGCGCAATCATTATCGCGATCACTGGTGACGAAGAAGGTGACGCGCAAGACGGGACCACCGCGATCCTTGATTGGATGGAACGTGCAGGCGAAGCAATGAGCGTTTGTCTGGTCGGCGAACCCACCTGTCCTGACACGCTTGGAGATACGATCAAAATCGGACGGCGCGGCTCGATGACGGCCTATTTCACAGCGACCGGAATACAAGGCCATTCGGCTTATCCGCATCGCGCCAACAACCCTGTGCCTGCGCTTGCAACTCTGGTTGATCGCATCGCTCGTCATACGCTGGACGAAGGCACTGAGCATTTCGACGCTTCGACTCTTGCGGTCACCACATTTGACACAGGAAATCCGGCCAACAACGTCATCCCGGCCACTTGTCGCGCCACTGCGAACATTCGCTTCAACGATGCCCACAGCTCGCAGGCGCTGACCACTTGGCTGCAAGACCAGGCGAACCAGGTTGCCTCAGATACAGGCATAGAGATCGCTATGCATGTTAAGGTTTCAGGCGAAAGTTTCCTGACGCCGCCAGGTGACTTGTCTGCACTTGTGTCAACGGCAGTGTCTGCAGAAACCGGTTTAACACCAGAGCTTTCCACTTCAGGTGGAACATCAGATGCGCGCTTTGTGAAATCGCATTGTCCCGTGGTCGAGTTTGGCCTTGTCGGACGCACGATGCATCAGGTGGACGAGCGTGTAGAGGTTGCACAAATCCACGGACTTAAGGCTATCTATAGTCGTATTCTGAAAGGCTACTTCGGATGACCGTAACCGTCGGTCTGACTGACGATTTGGCGCAAGCGCTGGCGATCCGGCGCATTGTTTTTATCGAAGGCCAAAACGTGCCTGAAGATCGCGAGGTTGATGGTTGCGATGGCGAAGCGCTGCATTTGTTACTGGTCGAAAATGACGTTGCCATAGGCACTGCGCGGCTCATGCTTGAGGGCGAGACGGGCAAAATTGGACGTGTCGCAGTTCTGAAGGAACACCGAGGGCGCGGATTTGGCATCGCGTTAATTGAAAAATCATACGAAGTCCTGCGTGAACATGGGGCTGCGCGCGCCAAACTTGGTGCACAAACTTACGCCATCGGATTTTATGAAAAACTTGGATTTACTGTCCAAGGACCTGAATACATCGACGCAGGTATTCCGCACCGCGATATGGTCCGCCCCCTGTGAGACGCCCCACGCTGATCGTGATGGTCAAGGAGCCGCGTCCAGGCCGCGTCAAAACCCGCCTTGGTCGCGATATTGGTCTAATCGACGCCACGTGGTGGTACCGCCATCAAACGCGCAACTTATTGCGGCGCATCCGAGATCCCCGCTGGTCTCTTTTGCTTGCAGTTGCTCCAGATGTCGCTGGTTTGGCAAGCCGCGTTTGGCCACGGGATGTGCCGCGTATTCCGCAAGGCACAGGTGATCTTGGCGCTCGGATGGCCCGTGCGCTTGCACAAACGCGTGGACCCTCGCTGCTAATCGGCTCTGACATTCCAGCAGTGAACAAGCACCACATTGCACGCGCTTTTCGGTCTATACCCACTGCCGGGTCTGTCATTGGTCCAGCAACCGACGGTGGGTATTGGCTTGTGGGCCTTGCGCATCCCAACCGGCCATACAGCAAGCTATTTAAGGATGTTCGTTGGTCAACGTCTCACACGCTGAGCGACACGCAAGAAACCTTGCCAAAACCAGTCGTCTTGGTCGACCCACTTGCGGATATCGACACGGCGGCTGATCTTCATCTGTTTCAAAATACTCAGAGCCGACGCGCGTAGCGAGGTGCAAAACCCCGTGACGTTGCATAAAACGCGTGTTAGCCGATCCCATGGCCAAAATTCCCAGCAAAGACCAGATTCTTGAATGGATCGGTGACAACCCCACAAAAACGTCAAAGCGCGACATAGCCAAAGCCTTTGGGATCAAAGGGGCCGCGCGGATTGACCTTAAGCGCCTGCTCAAAGAGCTTGAAGTCCAGGGTCACCTGCAAAAGCGCAAACGCACCTACCGTGATCCTGACCAGTTGCCTCCGGTATCGGTGCTGTCAATTGCCGAACCCAATGCAGATGGTGATCTTTTCGCTCAACCTGCTGAGTGGCAAGGAGAAGGCGCCGCACCGCTTGTCTTTGTGATCCAGAAATCCGGAGACCCTGCGTTGGGCAATGGCGACCGTATTTTGGCGCGTCTTACAAAGGTAAAAGAAGAAGAGCACGCCTACGAGGCTCGTCTGATCCGCCGTATTGGAACCAACCCGATCAAAGTATTGGGCATTTTCCGCAAGGCAGCCGAAGGCGGGCGCATCGTTCCAATCGACAAAGGCGCTGATCGCGAATGGCGCGTGGCTCCGGGCGCGACTCATGGGGCCAAAGATGGCGAGTTGGTCGAGGCTGAACATGCCGGCCCCAAGGATCGTATGGGTGTCGCGCGCGCGCGCATTGTGGCCCGTCTTGGCGACCCATCCCAACCGCGTGCCGTTTCACTGATCGCGATCCACCAGCACGGCTTGCGCGATGCGTTTCCTGACGAAGCAATCGCCGAAGCCGATGCAATGGTGCCTGCCGATTTAAATGGGCGTGAAGATCTACGCGACGTGCCGCTTGTCACGATTGATCCGGCGGACGCGCGTGATCACGACGATGCCGTCTTGGCCGAAGCGGATCCTGACCCCAAAAATAAGGGCGGTTTCATCCTTTGGGTCGCGATTGCCGATGTGGCGCACTACATTCGCACCGGCTCGGCGCTTGATCGCGAAGCGTGGGAGCGTGGTAATTCTACTTATTTTCCTGACCGCGTTGTGCCAATGCTCCCGGATCGCCTGTCAGGTGATTTGTGTTCGCTGCACGAAGGGGTTGAGCGCGCCTGCCTTGTCGCCAAGATGCGCATCAACGCTAAAGGCGAGATGATTGATCACGCTTTCCTGCGCGGGCTGATGAAATCTGCCGCATCCTTGCATTACGACGAGGTGCAAGCGGCGATAGATGGAGCGGCCAACGATAAGACAGCGCCTTTGATGGAGGGCGTGCTTGCACCGCTATATGCAGCCTATGAAGCGCTGAAAATTGCGCGCGCTGGTCGCCAACCGCTGGAGCTTGATCTGCCGGAGCGCCAAATTGTGCTAAGCGACGAGGGGCGTGTTCAATCTGTTGCCTTCAAAGAGAGACTTGATGCGCACCGATTGATCGAAGAATTCATGGTGCTGGCAAACGTGGCCGCGGCTGAGACGCTGATTGCCAAGCGCACGCCGCTTTTGTTTCGTGTGCACGAAGAACCTGCATCTGAAAAGCTGGATGCTCTGCGCGAAGTGGCGGGCACTGCCGGGCTGACACTGGCCAAAGGGCAAGTGCTGAAAACCCAACATCTTAACAAACTGTTGCAGGGGGCGGCGCAAACCGATGCGGCCGAATTGATCAACCTTTCTGTTTTGCGCTCAATGACGCAGGCATACTACGGCCCTGAAAATCTTGGACACTTTGGTTTGGCGCTCAAGGCCTATGCCCATTTCACATCGCCCATTCGCAGGTATGCTGATCTGGTCGTTCACCGTGCGCTCGTACGCGCCTACAAATGGGGCGATGATGGATTGACGGATGCTGAGATCGAGCGTCTTAAATCCACTGCCGAGCAAATCTCGCAAACCGAGAGGCGCTCAATGGAAGCTGAGCGCGACACAACAGATCGCTATCTTGCTGCGTTCCTGTCAGAGCGGATCGGTGCCGAGTTGACGGGGCGTATCTCTGGCATTCAGGGGTTTGGTGTCTTTGTAAAGCTAGACGAAACTGGCGCTGACGGGTTGATCCCAATCCGTGCTTTGGGGCGCGAGTATTTCCACTTTGATCGTGATGCCCAAACGCTTGAAGGCTCTGATACAGGTCAAACGATTGGGCTTGGCCAGCGCGTTGTTGTCCGACTGGCCGAAGCTGTGCCTGTGACCGGCGGTTTGATGCTTGAGCTTTTGGAATTGGATGGCGCGGCAATCAAGCAATCAAATCGCCCGATGCGGCGCAAAACGCGCGGCAAACCGAAAAAGGGCAGCAAGAAGCGCAGCGTTTCGCGACGCCGCAAGTAACGAGGTGCGGCAGCGCCTCGCCGATCACAGTTTTGCGTCTTCCGATGCATTCCGAATCCAGTTACGCTTTGGGTTGAGCAGAACAAGATGGTGCAATCAAAATGCGCGCAATACTGGCCGCATGTCTGGCCCTTATCCTGACGACAGGTGCGCAAGCCGCGCCCGAGAAATCCGTCGCCCCAAAACCTAGACCCGCAGCTGTGGGCGAGGAGGCACCCGTGGTGATTGCCCAGACAACTGTCTCGAACGCGGCTTTTCAGCGCTGGATCGATGGGTTTCGCGCGCGTGCACGTGCAGCAGGCATTCGCGACAACGTGTTTATTTCCGCATTTCAAGGCGTGCGCTATGATGCAGATGTGATCAAACGCGACCGCAATCAGTCAGAATTTACCAAGCAGATTTGGGAATATCTTGACAGTGCGGTTTCAGAAACACGTGTAAAAAACGGACGGGATGCGCTGCGCAAAAACAGTAAAGTTCTGGCCGAAATCGAAGCGCGTTTCGGCGTTGAAGCCGAGGTTGTCACCGCTGTTTGGGGGCTTGAAAGTGCGTATGGCGAATTCCGCGGCAGCACAAAGATCATCCCCGCCCTTGCTACTTTGGCTTTTGATGGGCGGCGCGGAAAGTTCTTTGAAGCGCAGTTGATTGCGGCGCTGAAAATCATCCAGTCCGGCGATGTGCCCCCCAGCCGCATGACAGGTAGTTGGGCGGGTGCCATGGGGCACACACAGTTTATCCCAACGTCTTATCTGTCTTATGCCGTTGATTTTCGCGGCGACGGAAAGCGCGATATCTGGTCTGATGATCCAACGGATGCTTTAGCATCAACGGCGGCTTATTTGGCGCGCTTTGGTTGGACCAAAGGACAGCCTTGGGGCGTTGAGGTGCAGCTTCCGCGTAATTTCAATTATGCGCAAACCGGCGAGCGCGTGAAGAAATCGCCAAATGAGTGGGCCAATCTGGGTGTGCGTGACATGAGAGGCGCGAAGGTGCCCAATTACGGCAGTGCCTCGATCCTTTTGCCGGCGGGCGCACAAGGGGCTGCTTTTATGATTTTCAAGAATTTCCATGTAATCGAACGCTATAACACTGCCGATGCTTATGTAATTGGTGTTGGTCTTCTTTCGGGCCGTATCGCTGGCGATGGCCCGCTGAAATCAGGCTGGCCACGCGGTGATCGCAATCTGCGTTTCACTGAAAAACAAGAGATGCAGCGCCTGCTGACCCGCAACGGATTCAATACCGACGGTGTGGACGGCATTATTGGGCCAAACACTATTCAGGCGATCCGTGGCTTTCAGCGCAGTCAGGGTCTAACGCCAGATGGGTATGCGAGTTATGACATCCTCAAGCGGTTAAGGTGAGTAACACCAGCACCCTTTGTGGTGATCGTTAACCACGCCAACCGCCTGCAGATAAGCGTAGATGATCGTTGGGCCGACAAAGCTCATCCCACGTTTCTTCAAGACTTTTGAAATGGCGGTTGCCAGCGGTGTTACGGCGGGAATATCTGCGCCCGTTGCCCAATCGCCTTTGATCGGGGTGTCATCCACATGATCCCAAAGCCACTTTGAAAAGCTGCCGAACTCTTCCTGCATTTCGATGAAGACTTGTGCATTTTTACGTGCGCCGGGCACCTTTTGGCGATGCCGCACAATGGCTGGGTTTTGCAGCGCTGCATCAATCTCGGCGTCGCTCATAGCTGCGACACGGGCCACATCAAAATTATGGAAAACGGCGCGATACCCCTCGCGTTTTTTCAGGATCGTTTCCCACGACAGGCCCGCATGTGCGCCTTCCAAGATCAGCATCTCGAATAGCATTTGATCATCCCGCACAGGCACGCCCCATTCGGCGTCGTGATAGTGGGCGTAAAGATCAGTTTTAGATCCGAAACAGCGGGTTTTGTTGTCGATGGCATCCATCAACAAAGCTTAGCGGTTTCAGGTCTGGAAGTTAACGTCTGTTAGGGTTCAGAGGAAGAAAGACGCGTCCAGGTCATCTTCTTGAATCACATCAGGCATGTTTTCGTCTAACGGTTCCGTCGCCAAAGCCTCTAAGACGCTGACCCATTCCGGCACACTAGATACCGTTGTGGTGACTGTTTCGACGGCGACCATGGCTGGCTGAACTTCTTCTTCAGAAATTTCAGCTACAGGCTCTTCATTGTTACCCTCTTCGCCGCCCGAGCCTGCAAAAGCTGTGCCGATCAAAGAGATTAGTGCGAGAAGTGATGTCATTTTGTTCTTTCCGACTCGTTTGAGTTGGAATTTTGCTGGCAAATGCGGCAAGAATTGGTCGAAGCTCCGCAGTTTTCCGCATTTGAGAGACAGTCTTACCTCCGCGAGTTATTTGTGTGCGTATCCTCAACAATTTGGCGTTTTCCCGCTTATTGCAAGGTCTTACATGTGGTCTTCCGCGTCTGCGACATTGATGCCCAAAAGCTCTAGCCCATTCTCCAGATGCTCTGGAAGTCCTGGAATTCCGGAAAGGTAACGTTCGGTTGGGGCGGTTGCTTCAAGTTCGGCGGCACTTTTTGCGGCGTCAAAGTCATCTGGCCCGTAGGTTTCGCGCCCAACCCAAAGAAGCGCAACAAGACTCGACTTTTCGTCTGCGTTTAAGCCAGAGATGTAATCGCTCATGTGATCGCTGTCTGGGCCGTGCTCGCGAGCCAGAAATATGACACGCACAATTTTATCGGTTGAGATTTCAAGCATGGTACGGCCCTCGTTTGTTGCGTTGTGGCTCTAGTTTAATCGGCATCAGGGGCTTGGTCTTTGCGCTGTATCAAATCCTGTCGGTGAGATCTGAAGGGAATAGCCCCTGACAGGTAAGCGCGTCGCTGAGGCGCGATGCAAAACTAAGATCGCCCGCTTTCCCTGCGCGCGCGCTCTGAGCCCACGCTGCCCCAAACATCCGTGCGCATAAGCCCCTTTGCGTCTTGCATGCTGCGACCTGCTGGTGGGCCGTCCACCTCTGCAATGGGAGGTGTGCCGGGTGTTAGCTTGTGGCGCAAAAAGGCGATGGGGTGCGCGCGCAAGGTCAAACGCATGGCGACGAAATCTTCCACCACATGTTCGCCCGCTGTCATCTGCGGCAGCTGCGCGGCAGGCTCGATAATACCTTCGCCGTCCATGTCCGCGGCAAAAAGTGGGAGAGGTTTTTCGGCCCCAATCGCGGCCGCAGCCCAAAGTGCGTCGCGACGGCTTACATCAAGCGAGGCAAAGACATCCGCTTCCGCCAGTACGCGCAAAAGTCGTGGCTCTATACCTGCGCGCCGCCAGACATCTTCGACTGACAGATATCCGTTTCCACGGGCAGCAGCAATCCACGTGGCCTCTTCCTCGCGCATTGATTTGATCTGACGAAACCCCAGTCGGAGTGCGAGGCTACCTTGCCCGTCAGGTTCCATAATATTGTCCCAGGTCGAGGCGTTGATATCGGGCGGACGCACGGTGACCCCGTGTTCGCGCGCATCGCGCACGATTTGGGCGGGGGCGTAAAACCCCATCGGCTGGGCGTTTAACAAGGCACATGCAAAGATGCCGGGGTGATGGCATTTGAGCCAGCTAGAGGCATAGACGAGGAGGGCGAAACTGGCTGCATGGCTTTCGGGGAAGCCGTAAGAGCCAAAGCCCTCGATCTGGGAAAAACAACGTTCGGCAAAGTCGGCTTCATAGCCGTTGTTTGCCATGCCCTTCAGGAACAGATTGCGAAACTCGCTGACGTTGCCGTGTTTCTTGAAGGTGGCGAGCGAGCGGCGCAGCCGGTCGGCTTGCTCGGGCGTAAAGCCAGCTCCGACGATCGCGATCTGCATCGCTTGTTCTTGAAACAGTGGTACGCCAAGGGTTTTGCCCAGCACTTTGCCAAGCTCATCTGACGGGAATTGCACCTCTTCCTCGCCGTTACGGCGGCGCAGGTAGGGGTGGACCATGTCGCCTTGGATCGGACCGGGACGGATAATCGCCGTCTCAATTACTAGATCATAGAAACAGCGCGGTTTCATGCGCGGCAGAAAATTCATCTGCGCGCGGCTTTCGACCTGAAACACGCCAAGCGAGTCCGCTTTGCACAACATGTCGTACACCGCCGGGTCTTCGGGCGGCAGGGTGGCAAGCGTGTAATCAATCTGGTGATGCCGGTCGATCAGATCAAAAGCTTTGCGCACGCAAGACAGCATGCCAAGCGCCAGCACATCGACTTTGAGGATGCCCAGCGTGTCGATGTCGTCTTTGTCCCAACAAATGACTGTGCGGTCTTCCATCGTGGCGTTCTCAATCGGCACAAGCTCGTCCAAACGTCCTTCGGTGATGATAAAGCCGCCAACGTGTTGGGACAGATGCCGGGGGAATCCTTGGATTTCAAAAATCAGTTCCAGCGTCTGTTTCAGCCGTCGATCCTCGGGATCAAGGCCGATCTCGCGCAACTGTTGGGCGGCCATGCCAGAGGTATTAAAGAATCCCCAAAGCTGGGAAGAAATCGCACCGATGGTGTCCTCGGTCAGCCCCATGGCGCGCCCTACCTCACGGATGGCGCGTTTGCCGCGGTAATGCACGACAGTGGCGCAGAGGCCCGCGCGGTGGCGGCCATAACGCTCATAAATGTGCTGGATCACCTCTTCCCGGCGCTCATGTTCAAAATCGACATCGATGTCGGGAGGCTCGTCGCGGGCCTCTGAGACAAAGCGCTCAAAGACCATCGTACCAATTTCGGGGGAAACACTGGTGACCCCAAGGCAATAGCACACCACCGAATTGGCAGCCGAGCCGCGCCCTTGGCAGAGGATATTGCGAGAGCGCGCAAAGGCCACCACGTCGTTGACGGTCAGGAAATAGGGTTCGTACTTCAGCTTGGCGATCAGCGTCAGTTCGTGGTTCAGCAGGGTTTTCACATGCTCGGGCGCACCCGCAGGATAGCGCCATTGTAGCCCTTCATGGGCTAGACGAGAAAGCCGCTCGGACGCGGTTTCGCTTTTGGCAATTTCGGAAGGGTATTCATAGCGCAACTCATCAAGAGAGAAGTTCAGGCTGTTGGCCAACACGCTTGTGCGATCCACAGCCTCTGCGTGATCCCCTAGCAGGCGGCGCAGTTCATCCTCCGAGCGCAGGCGTTGTTCGGCATTAGCGAGGGCGGTGCGCCCAAGATCATCAACGCGAACACCCGTGCGCACAGCACTCAGCACATCGGCCAGTTTACGGCGGGATCCATGGTGCATCAGCGGGCTGGCGCTGGCGATGGTGGGGACCTTCAGGTCGTGGGCTAGGCTAGCAAGCCAGTCAAAGCGGGGGGTATCCTGACCGTCGTACTTTGGAGATATCATCAGGTGACAAGAGCCGGGAAAGCGGCGCGTCAGGCGCTGCGCCTGTGATTGCCATGCGCCGCCGCCTTGCGTCCCCTGCGCTTGTGGCGGGTGGATCAACAGTGCGAGTCCTTTGCCAAACTCCAGCAGGTCATCCATGCGCAACTGGCAGGATCCTTTGTCTGCCCTAAGCCGTCCGCGCGAGATCATGCGACACAGGCCGCCCCAGCCAGAGCGGTCGCGGGGCAGTGTGGTAGCTGTGAACCCGCATTCCAGTTTGATGCGCGCACCGGGGATCAGTCGGGGCACGTTCATGATCGCGGCACTGGCATCCAGCGGAGGTGGTGTGACACGGGTTTCAAACCCGGCCTTTGGACCATCAAGGAAATCTTCCACTTCCTCGGGCGCAAGCGTGCCTTCTTTGGCCCTTGTGGCCCCGCCGGGATAGCTTTCAAAGACCTGTCGTTTTCCTTCCCATGCACTCACCGGCGCAGGTGGGCCAATCAGATCAGCATCGCGCCGCTCTTTCACTTGGCGCGCAATTTCTCGCACGCGGGTGTGGGCGCGCACGATGCCTGCGACGGAATTTTCATCGGCAATTGCAAGCGCACTTAGACCCAAAAGGGCGGCGCGATCGACATACTCTTCGGCGTGGCTGGCCCCGGTGAGAAAAGTGAAGTTCGAGGTGATGTTAAGCTCGGCGAATCCCATCAGGTCGCTTTGCTGTTAACAAAAGCGAGTCGCAAAAAAACTGTCATAATCACTGATTCCTGATACATCACGCTATGATATTCTTGTTTTGTTCTTTTTGCTATACGTATCAATCACGCACACGAGCCCGCTTTCACGCTGCGATCACGCGTAAGCGCTTGCAGCCGTTGACCCAGGGTCAGATCACCCGCACAGTCCTAGGTGTCGCAACCAAGACGCGACGCATTTGAGAGACCTTTGTGTAAGCCAGTGATGCCAATTTTGGGCGTGTATGTTTGCTGGTTGGGTAACGATGCTGCCAATGCGCGGGGGCGCAACGGTATTTGTGAGGGTGGGTAAATGGTGTGCGTTACGCGGAGCTGAAGAGGGCTACTTCCCTTGTCCCTAAGCCCCTTTAGCTTCGCGGCGCAGTTTCCTTAGAATTCGCCGCGTTCGCATTTGCCTGAACGGTGGCATTCCAACAAACGTTTTTCTGCCTCCACACTCCAAGAAATGGCTGTGCCACCGCAGGGGCCAACATCCAAAATCAGTTCTTCATCCGATTTCCGCAGGATCATCAAAAGTTCGCCCTCTGCCGGCGGACCCGCACACCACACAGAAAGGCAGTTCAACTTGGCAATCGCGCCAACCTCAACCGGAACGGAAAAACTGCGCTGGCCAAGACCCGTACCGCTGATCACCACAGGCGTACTCACGGAACTGTCTGCGCCGTTCTTTGGTTCGGGGATCGTGTACGGGCTGGTGGGCGTCACGCGCCCTTTGATCACATAGTAGACGTCTTCGCTTTTGCGGGCGAATTCCAACATTGATACCACATCGGGACGCATACACGACAAGGCGAATGCCGGGCTTGAAATCGTCAAGAATGTAAGTGCTAAGGATATGTTTCGGATCATCAAAAATACTCCTCAAATTCTGACAGAACGTTCGCATAAACATCGCGTTTAAACGGAACGATGTCGCGTAACACCTCTTTTGGTGTCGACCACCGCCAGCGTGCAAATTCCTGGTGTGGTTGAACGATTTCAACGTCCGCATCCGTGCCGGAGAATGCCAACAACACCCATTTCTGCTTTTGACCGCGAAAGCGCCCTTTCCACAGTTTACCGCGCAGATGATCGGGCAATTCATAGGTGATCCAGTCCCTGGATGCAGCAATTTCAGTCACTAAATCGGAGGAAACACCGGTTTCTTCGCGCAGTTCGCGTAAGCCTGCTTGCGCGACAGTCTCGCCTTGGTCGATGCCACCTTGGGGCATTTGCCAAGCGCCGGGTGTGTCGATGCGCTCGCCTGTGAAGATCAGTCCATCTTGGTTTTGAAGGACGACGCCGACGCAGGGGCGGTAGGGTAGAGAATTTGACATACAGCCGTATCTAAGGGTTTTGAGGCAGAAGCGTAAGGTGTTTCAGTCCGCCAGTTCCGGGTGCTTGTAAGCTTGTGGATACGGCATCGGTTCTAACGGTCCGAGAGGGACAACGCCGTTTCCTGTGCGCCCGAAATACCCTTGGCGACAATGGATCAGTGAGCCGCTTTGCGCAACGCCGGGCAGGGCGTAAACGCGACAGAGCCAGCGCCATAAGTATTTGTAATCCGATATTTTTGCGCCGCTTAATTTCATGCGCAGATAGTAAACAGGGTCGTGTCGGTAAAGCGTAGGGAACAGGCGTAGGTCGGCTTCTGTGAATGTGTCGCCTGTCAAATATGGACGGTCGTCCGAGAGGCGTGCTTCAAGTTTTGAAAGCGTATCGAAATAGGCCTTAAAGGCAGTTGCATAGACCGCTTGATCTGATGAAAACCCGGCTTTGTAAGCGCCGTTGTTGATCGTGGTGTAGATAAGGTCATTTAGCGTTTCGATGTCGTCTTTGAGTGGGCCGTCTGGGTACAGGTCGGGCCGGTCATCGGTTGAAAAACTGCTGCCCAAAGCCTGTGCGTGGCGGTTAAGCATGCGGATGATTTCAGCGCTTTCATTGTTGACGATACGCTTGGTCTGCTTGTCAAAAAGGATCGGAACGGATTGCTCATCCGACCCTTCGGCAGTATATATCTCTTTGGTAAGACGGTAGAATTTTCCGGTACCCGTTTCTGTGGTGCATTCAGAAAGGCGTGCGCCAGTGAGAGTTGCGATGCGATTAGGCGCGAACTCCCACAGGTTTGGGGCGACGGGATCATCCTCATTTGTGCGGTTTGGAAAGGCGACGTCCATGGTGATGGCGTCGCTCAGGCCGAGCACGCCGCGTGCGAGTGTGACGCGGTGACACCAAGGGCAATTGAGCGCGACAAACAAGTGATAGCGGCCGCTTTCAGCGGGGAAATCAGCGTCACCGATGGTGTGGCGGAAGCCACTGACTCCACGTACAAATTCTCCCTTTGCGCGACGCGATGTCGCGTCGGTTTGGTCTTCTTCGACGGAAGTTTTTGGTGTGTTTGTCATGTGCGGTTTTCCTTGGCCTAGCCTTGGATAACGCGGGAAGCGGCAGGGGGCCAGATCGGCGTTTGATGCCTTCGGTGCCGCGTCGGTACAACGTAGGTATGACGTCGGTATTACGTAGGTGCGACCGTACGATTGAGTCAGGCGGCGTTAGGCGGTGAACGATGCGGTAACTTGGTTTCCGCAGCACAAGCCAGGTAAAGAATCAGTCTACTTCAAGACGGGAATAGAAATTGGGCGAGGACAATGGAACCGTTGTCCTCGCCTATTGATGAAAACTAAGAGCGTTCTCAGCTTCCGACGCTCGCGCCGACCCAAAGTTCAACACGACGGTTAATCTTGCGACCATTTTCATTCGTGTTGCACACTGATGGTGCAAGTTCGCCGTAGGATCGGTTTTCGAATTGAATGCCAGACAAACGTTCGCCACCCATTCTGCGAATGGTTTCGCTTACGGTTTGGGCTCTGCGCTCGGACAGTTGAACGTTACTGCTAAACGGTCCGACGCTGTCCGCGAAGCCAACAATTGCAACAGGTGTACCAGCTGGCAGCTCCTCTAGATACGAAATCAAGCGTTTGATATCGTTGAGTTCCTTATTGCCCAGTGTTGATGAGCCAGTAGGGAAACGAACAGTCGTCGACAGACGATCCCAATTGCCAAGCTCGGCGCTCATTTCATTTGCGAGACGAAGTTCACTCGGACGGGTCAAATCAGTGACTTGGACCCGAGAACGCGGCTGAGCTGTCCGTTCAACTGCAAAGTTGATGAAGCTGGACTCGGCGATTGCATCGTCTGCGTCAGGAGACAACACATACTGCAAAAACTTTTGAGCCTCATCGTTCAAACCGTCTGGTCGGTTATAAAGGTATAGACGGCGACCCAGAGGGTATTCCTCTGTTTTCACGGAAAACGAATTGGCAGTTGAAGTAATGCCGCATTCGCTTGTGAGATTAATCCGATTTAGTCCTTTGGAGTATGCAAACCCAACATAACCAATGGCAAATGGGTTGCTACGGACAGCTTCAGCCATTTCAGGGTTGTCGCCACCTGGATACGTTACACGGTCAGCCAAAGGTGGTTCGTCGCCCGAAAAGACAGCCTTTTCGAATACGCCGCGTGTGCTTGACCCGTCTTCACGAGACAACACCGTAATTGGCGCATCTGGGCCACCAACTTGTGACCAATTCGTAATTTTGCCCAAGTAGATATCGCCGATGTCCGACATATCCAGATCACGTACCGGATTGCTTGGGTGGGTAATAACAGCAAGACTGTCGACTGCGATAACAGTCTCGTTTTCGGTGCCGCGTAGATCGCCAGCGCCGGATGCAACCATCCGAACAATCTCTTTGTCTTTTGCACGGCGAGATGTCATGCCGAATTCTGCGCCGCTCACTTCGAGAGCGTCAAAGGCATCGCCTGAACCGGTTGAATTTGCGAAAATGCTTGTGATCTCGGCGCCTGATGCGTCGACATAACGTTTGTAAGTCTCGGTATCTGACAAGTCGGTGGACGCCATATCTGCCTCAAGATAAGTGGCGTAGTCTTTCATCAGGTGAGGCAAAAGGCCTAGCCCTACGGTATCTGATCCCGCAAAACGAATTTTTGCCTCGTCTGGAACGACTGGCTTTTCTGACACATTTTCGACTGCTACAGACTGTATCGTTGGACACCCTGGCCCACTACATTCAACGCGGTCACTTTTCACCCTTAGCGGGCCCATCGTTGTATTAACAACGTAATGATCGCTTGTGACGCTGTCCAATTGGCCCGTTAAATTGATCGCCCCGTCCGGCGATTTCAGCGTAACTTCTGCGCCTTTTTCAAAGCTAATTTCAGGTGTTGGGCAAGACGCGCCCTCACATGTGGTGCCTGCGATTGGAACCATTAACTCGCCACTTGATGTCATGATTTGGTATGAATTGCCGACAACGCCCATCAGCTGTCCTGAAATCGACATGTCAGCAGACTGTAGCTTTACTGAATTGTTGGTTTGGGCCGATGCGAATGTCGCCAGTACACTCAACGAAGACGTCGCCATAAACGTCCAAAGATTGGACTTACTTGAACTGCACACTTTTTAAGCTCCTGCTAAATATATGAGCACGGATTTCGTTTACTTTTTGGGCAAGAGTGTGGCTGAAGAGGGGCTTAATCATGCAAATCGATAATGAAGACAGGTAGGCACCGTATGTGTGTTTTCAGTGGGCGTGGTCATAAAAAGAAGCTCAAAAGAAGGCCCAGCGTCCACTACGTATCAATATTTTGGGTCCTGATCGCGGCTTCCTTGCATGGAATCTAGTATCCCACTCCTACGCCTCAAACACCTCTTCCCCCCACTTCCTAACCGCGCTATAGCGCGCCATCCCAAAGACATAGGAGGTCAAAGTGGGCTATCGCGTCGTAATCGCAGGTGCCACCGGTAACGTGGGCCGCGAAATGCTGAATATTCTGGCCGAACGCCAGTTCCCTGCAGATGAAGTTGTTGCTTTGGCGAGCCGTCGCTCGCTGGGTACAGAAGTCACGTTTGGGGATACGACGCTAAAGACGAAAGACCTCGATACGTTTGATTTCACGGGTTATGACATTGCGCTGTTTGCGATTGGCTCGGAGCCGACGAAGAAATACGCGCCGATTGCGGCCAAGGCGGGCTGTGTGGTGATCGATAACTCTTCGCTATACCGCTATGATCCGGAGATCCCTTTGATTGTGCCGGAAGTGAACCCGGATGCGATTGAAGGCTATGCCAACAAGAACATCATTGCGAACCCGAACTGTTCAACCGCACAGATGGTTGTGGCTCTAAAGCCTTTGCATGACCGCGCGACGATCAAGCGGGTTGTGGTCAGCACCTATCAGTCGGTGTCTGGTTCCGGCAAAGAGGGGGCGGATGAGCTGTGGGAGCAGACCAAGTCGATTTATAATCCGACATCTGAAGTGCCGCCGAACAAGTTCCAGCGTCAGATTGCGTTCAACGTGATCCCGCAGATTGACGTGTTTATGGAAGACGGCAGCACCAAAGAAGAATGGAAGATGGTCGTTGAGACGAAGAAGATCGTTGATAAGTCGATCAAGGTGACGGCGACCTGTGTGCGTGTACCTGTTTTTGTCGGACATTCGGAATCGGTGAATATCGAGACGGAAGAGTTTCTGGATGAAGACGAAGCGCGCGACATCCTGCGCGAAAGCCCAGGTATCATGGTTGTCGATAAGCGCGAAGATGGCGGGTATACGACGCCGATTGAATGCGTTGGGGATTATGCCACCTTTGTTAGTCGTATCCGTCAGGATGGCACGATTGAGAATGGTCTGAATTTCTGGTGTGTCAGTGATAACCTGCGCAAGGGTGCTGCTTTGAATGCAGTGCAGATTGCTGAATTGCTTGGGAATCGGGTGCTGAAAAAAGGCTAAGACCATTTCTGGTTGTATCGCGAAGGCGTCTTATCTGCCTTCCCACCGCCACATTGTTCAACAACGGGAAATCGCCTAAATCTTTAGGCGATTTTTCTTTTTTGTAAGGTTTTCCTTGTAGCTAAGGCGCAATTGCATCTGGAGGTTGTGGAATCCATCGCCGCCACGTTGTTGCCACATTCGGTCAAAATTCTGCCTCAATCTGGCGGAAACGTGACAAGAATAAGCCCGAGCAAGGAGAAACCTTGATGAAGCCGATTACTGACGATGTTGTACATTCATTGCTGCAAGGAATTGCAGCGCGTGAAAAGTCTCGTGGTCGCACTCGGCGTGCGCGTTCGACGCCAGCGAAGGTCATCAAATTTACCGGGCCCGCGGTGAAGGAAGGCAAGATCACCGTTGAGAAGAACGGTGCGCGGCGCACGATCTCGGGCGTGTTTTGCTATGTGTCGCGGCTTCGAAGCGTTTAGAAAAACGAACTTAGAAGCGCTCGGCGCGCAGGACTTCGGCGTCTGTGATCGAGACCACGCCAATATGGCGTTCAACCACTGCAAACGCGGATTCTAAAAGTGCATCAAGACGGTCTGGCCGGATAAGGCACACAACAGCGACCATTCCGGAGGCAAGAGAGACCTGCCCGTCGCGGCTCCATTGTCCCGATCTTCCAGAGCCTCCCAAAACGGGCAGAACAGTAAATCCCGTCACGCCTTCTTTCACCAGCGTTTCGGTCAGACGTCGTTCCAACGGTGCTTCGATGATGATTTCGACGCGTTTGGCTTGATGGGTTTCCATTGCTAGCCTCCGGTGAATGTGGCGGCAAGGCTTGCGTAAAGCGGAATGCCGATGGTCAGGTTGAAAGGGAATGTGACGCCAAGCGAAAGTGTGAGGTAGATGGACGGACGTGCTTCGGGCAGGGCGACGCGCATGGCAGCAGGCACTGCGATGTAAGAGGCTGAGGCAGACAATGTCATCAAAAGCGCGACGCCACCGCTGGACAGTCCGATAAGGAGGCCAGCGGCGAGTCCAATAATACTGCCGATCAGGGGCATCAGGATGCCAAAGCCGATAGCACCAAGCCCAAGATCGCCACGCGTTTCGCGCAGACCGCGTCCAGCGACGAGACCCATGTCCAGCAGAAATAGGCACAGCACGCCTTGGAACGGCGCGATGATAAAGGGCGCTATTTGGTTCAGGCCTTTTTCGCCTGTGATCATGCCGATCAGGAAACTACCGACCAGCAACACGATGGACCCGTTCAGCATAATCTCGCGGTAAAGCCCGCTGCTAGCGGTTGTTGTGCCGCCTGAGCGGGAAACAAGCCAAAGCGCGGACAAGATTGCGGGCGCTTCCATTACGGCAGCGACGGCGACCATGTACCCCTCGGGATCAAGGCCTTGGCCTTCCAACACGGAAGTAGCTGCGACAAAGGTAACGATAGAGATCGAACCATAGTGCGCGGC
This sequence comes from Paracoccaceae bacterium, assembly GCA_039942715.1. Lineage (GTDB taxonomy): Bacteria > Pseudomonadota > Alphaproteobacteria > Rhodobacterales > Rhodobacteraceae > JABDJX01. The sequence continues at coordinate 100,173 of JBDVBY010000003.1, read as the reverse complement.
GACGGCGGCACTATTGATTGTATCGAATGGAGTCATCACCCGCAAAAGCGCAAAGGCGATGAACGGCAGGGCAAAAGACAGGATGATCCCGGCGAAGATCGTGGCGATCAGCGTGCCATCAACACCATGTGCGGCAACGCCAGCTCCACCTTTAAAGCCGATCGCAAAAAGCAGATAGATCGACATGCCTTTGGCGACGGCTTCGGGGATAGTCAGATCAGACCGGGCAAGGGCGGCGCACAGGCCCAGAACGAAACTTAGAATGATCGGCGAGATCAGATTGTTGATGGCAAGCGCCAGAGTGTCCATTTAGATCGGCCTAAAGTCGTTTTCTTCGGGGATATACTCGTGCAGTTCGCCTGCGCTGATATCGGCCCAAAGCCCGTGCAGCATCAGCTTGTCGTCCTCAATCGCCTTAACGACAAAAGGGAAGCTCATTAGGTTTTCCAGCGAGATTTTGACCGCCTCTTTTTCCAAGGCCATGATTTGTTGATCGTGATCGTGCTTTTCGTCCAGACGCTCAAAACCGGGGCGCAGAATATCCATCCAACGGCCCACAAAGCTGGAGGCTTTGTCCAGCTCGGGCGCATTGCCGGAACACATAGCATGACATCCGGCCACGCCGCCGCAATTGGAATGACCCATAATAATGACGTGGGCGATGTTCAGCGAGGTGATCGCGTATTCAAGAGCAGCTGATGTGCCATGGCGATCCCCCGTCGGCTCATAGGGCGGCACGAGGTTGGCGATATTGCGGTGAATAAAGAACTCGCCTGAGTCCGCGCCAAAGATCGAGGTGACGTGAATACGGCTGTCACAACAAGAGATCACCATCGAATGCGGGCGCTGTCCTTCGTCGGCGAGACGTTTGTACCAGACTTTGTTGTCAGCGAATGTCGTCGCTTTCCAACCATGATAGCGCTGCACAAGATATTTCGGCAGAGGCCTCGCGTGTTCCATGTATTCCTCGTCGATTTGCTGCAAATGCAACGGACTTTTCGTTTGGTTTCAACCAAATCTTTTCACCTTCGCCCTACACCGGACTGGGTGAGAGGGAAAGGGGAACGCATGCAGTCCGAGGATGTTATCGTCTTGTGTCCACAAGAGGTGATTACACTTGATGTCGGCCCGGTTCAGAGTTTTCGGGAAGCCTTAGGCGATGAGCCATTGGGATTCTGGGCCGAAGACGCCGTAGAAGAGATGGTCGTTAGCCTTGCGTCGGTTGAGGCTGCGTGGGCTGCGGGAGAGTTTCGCCGCCTGTGCATCGGTGTGCATAAGGTCATTGGACTGGCTGACCGCACGGGATTGCAGGATGTTGCCAAAGTGGCTCGCGTGCTGGCTGATCTGTTGAAAGGGAGTGATCCCACTGCAATCGCGGCAGTCACCGCGCGACTGGTGCGTGTTGGCGAAACCTCTCTCGCGACATTGCTTGAAATTGGCCATCGCCACGTGTGAATTCCCCTTTGGGAAAGAATGTCTTAGGGTTCGATGAAATCGAATAAGGACATGTGCGAAGTGAAAAAGCTCTTGTTTTCCGAGGCGGCTGTTGAACAGGCCAAACCTCTGCATTTGGTTGCCAAGGACGATCTTGCCGATTGGCTGGCAACTTTGCCGGAAGCGGACCGGCAGTGGCTTGAAGCGTCTGGCTTTAAGGCAGGCGCTGGCGAGGTGGCGTTGATCCCCGGAGCAAGCGGTGTGCAAGGCGCCGCTGGTGGTTTGGGGGGAGCAAAGGATCGTGGGCGTAAACGGTTTGTGGCTGCAAGTTTGCGCGCAAAGCTTCCTGAAGGGGACTGGGTATTTGAAACCACGCTTTCTGGAGAGGCGCTTGACGAAGCTGCTTTGGGCTGGCTTTTGTCAGGCTATCGGTTCGATCGTTATGCAAGCGCGCCGAAGCCCAAAGCAGATCTGATTGCACCCGACGGTATTGATGCGGCGCGGTTGGAACGGATCGCGCAGGGCGAGGCTTTAGTGCGCGATCTGATCAACACGCCTGCGTCCGATATGGGCCCGGATGAGCTTGAGGCGGCGGCCCGCGACTTGGCCAATGCGCAAGGCGCATCAATTGACGTCATCACTGGCGACGATTTGCTTGAGGCTAATTTTCCAATGATCCACACCGTTGGGCGCGCCTCGAACCGTGCGCCGCGCCTGATTGACATGCGCTGGGGCGCGTCGGGGCCGAAGATCACGCTTGTCGGAAAAGGTGTGTGTTTTGACACCGGCGGTCTGAACCTAAAGCCGGGTGCCTCTATGGGTCTGATGAAAAAGGATATGGGCGGGGCGGCGAATGTTCTTGGCCTTGCGCATATGCTGATGGCGGGTGAGGCTGAGTGCCAGTTGCGCGTTCTGATCCCGGCGGTTGAAAACAGCGTGGCCGGAGAGGCGTTTCGCCCCGGTGACATCCTGAATTCGCGCAAAGGACTGACGGTTGAGATCAACAATACCGATGCTGAAGGGCGGCTGGTTTTGGGTGATGCGCTTGCTTTGGCAGATGAAGAAACGCCCGATCTGATCATCTCGATGGCGACGTTGACTGGCGCGGCGCGGGTCGCTGTTGGGCCTGATCTTGCGCCTTATTATGCAAGCGATGATGGGGATGCTCAGGCATTGGAACGGGCGGCCGAAATTGCGCGAGATCCTGTGTGGCGGATGCCGTTTTGGGAGCCTTATGAACCGATGATCGAGCCGGGAATTGCCGATCTGGACAACGCGCCCAAAGGTGGATTTGCCGGGTCGATCACGGCAGCGCTGTTTTTGAAACGGTTTGTCACGGACACGCCGCGTTATGTGCATTTCGATGTGTATGGTTGGAATCCGAGTTCCGCGCCGGGGCGGCCAAAGGGCGGTGTCGGGCAGGGCATCCGCGCGCTTTACGCGGTGCTGGGGTGAGCGATCCGCGGATCACGCCGTTCAACGGTCGCGTGGCGCATGTGTCTCTGAAAGGGCAGGTCGAGGCGGAGCGGTTTGTTGAGGGTGAGGTCCTACGTGTTACTCATGTTATTGCGGACCTTTGTCGTGCACCTCACGGCCGAAGAGATCGTCAATTGCTGAGTGGTCAGTCTTTTAGGGTTTTCGACGTGCAAGACGAGTGGGCGTTTGGGGTTTCGGAGTACGACGGATACTGCGGTTGGGTCGTTTATGGGGCGCTTTTTGCCTCTGAACCTTCCACGCATCGTGTTTGGAGTCGTGAGAGTTTTTGGCGTCCTGAACCCGATTTGAAGTATGATGCACTTGATGTGCCGAAGTATCTTGGTTCGGAAGTCCGTGTATTTCACACAGTCGACAATTGGAGTTGTGTCGGCCCTGAGCAATACATGCCCTCGGCGCATTTGCGACCTGTAACTGATTTTGACAACGATCCCGTCGCAGTAGCCCGCAGACTGCTAGGTGCACCGTATGTTTGGGGCGGGAATTCGGGACGCGGCATAGACTGTTCCGGTTTGGTGCAATCCGCATTTCGCGCTTGTGATGTATCTTGCCCGGGCGACAGCGATTTGCAGATGAACATGCCGGGTGTTGCGCTTGATGAAGGCGAGCCCCTGCAAGCCGGTGATCTGCTGTTCTGGAAAGGTCATGTTGCGATGGCCACCGGGCCTGAGGCGATGATCCATGCGAATGCGCATCATATGGCCGTGGTGGAAGAACTGACTATGCCTGCAATCGAGCGGATCGCGGCGAGCGACACTGGGCCTGTAACGTTGCGATTGCGCCCGTCAGTCGACTGAACGGATGAGCTTTCGCTCTAAAACGCGCAGAACAGCTTTCAGATCAGACCCACGTTTAAGAATTCGGCCATCCATCCCGATAACCGCATACATGCCTTGGCGACCGCGCAATTTGGGGCGCTTTTCGATGCGATAGATCGGGTGTTCCGCAGCGCGGCGAAAGATGGAGAAAATGGCGACATCTTTCAGAAAGGACATCCCATAGTCGCGCCATTCACCGGCCGAAACCATGCGTCCGTAAAGTCCTAGAATCACGCCAAGCTCCTGGCGATCAAAGGCAATTTTTTCTGGCACCGGGCTTGGTTTGTGAAAAGGCGTTGGAGTTTGCACCGTCATGATCCAAATCTGCCCGCGCGCGCGGGTTTAATCAAGCCTCGCCTCAACTTCGCCACAAAAAAACCTTGGCGGGGGCTGATCCCATTCCTCATCTTGCCGCACTTGATTGTCATTCAGAACCTGTAGCGACAATACGCTATCCCTGATGCCGCAGATTCAACAGCCCCCACCCAGCCTGCGGTATCAGGGAACCCACCCTATCGTTGCCACGAATGAGCCTCTGCGTTGTCAGGGGCTTTTTCGTATGCGCTTTTGCCCTAGCGTACGCTGCGTTGGTTGCGTCTTAACGCGCAACTTGGCAGTGTCTTGCGAGATTTTGGACCAAGGGGCACATCCATGAGCGATACCACCATGATCGGCGTGATCGGCGGCAGCGGCATTTACGAGATTGACGGCTTGGACGGGGCCGAATGGGTCAGCGTTGAAAGCCCCTGGGGTGCGCCTTCTGATCAGATTTTGCGCGGATCGCTAAATGGGGTTGAGATGGCGTTTCTGCCCCGTCATGGGCGTGGGCATGTACTTACGCCCACAACGGTGCCGTATCGTGCCAATATTGATGCGTTAAAGCGTATTGGTGTGACGGATGTGATCAGCGTGTCGGCCTGTGGGTCGTTTCGCGATGAGATGGTTCCAGGGGATTTCGTGATTGTCGATCAGTTTATTGATCGCACGTTTGCGCGCGAGAAAAGCTTTTTCGGCTCAGGCTGCGTGGCGCATGTGAGTGTGGCGCATCCAACCTGTGGGCGGTTGGGCGCGCAGTGTGCGTCGGCGGCCCGGGCTGCTGGGGCCAAAGTGCATGATGGGGGCACGTATCTTGCGATGGAGGGGCCGCAGTTTTCGACACTGGCGGAATCCAAGATGTATCGCGAAGTTTGGGGCGCTGATGTGATCGGGATGACCAATATGCCAGAGGCGAAATTGGCACGTGAAGCTGAGCTTTGCTACGCATCCGTGGCGATGATCACCGATTATGACAGCTGGCACCCTGATCATGGTGAGGTGGATGTAACTGAAATTATCAAGACGCTCATGGGCAACGCTGAAAAAGGCCGTGGGCTGGCGGCTGGCTTGCCAGAGAGGTTGGGGACGGCGCGCGATGCCTGCAATCATGGATGTGATCGTGCGCTGGAGTTTGCGGTGATGACGCAGCCCGATAATCGAGATCCTGAATTGGTGGCAAAGTTGGATGCTGTGGCGGGGCGCGTGCTTTAGGGTTCGCCGCCTTTGGCGTCGATCAACTGGGGGTTCCACCCCCAGACCCCCGGAGTATTTGTCAATAGATGAAGGGTTAGCAGACGGTGCCCTGAGACTCTTGAAGGATCAATTGATCAAGCACATCATCATGCATGTCGCCCAAAACGAAGGTGCGCCCGATAGTAAAGCCGGGGGTACCCCAAACGCCTAGTGTTTCGGCAGCGCGGCGGTTTTCTTTTAGAGCGGTTGTGACGGTGTCGCTGTCCATATCGGCCAATAGGCGATCGCCATCTAGGCCATTTTGCCGGGCCAAATTGCTAAGAACAGCCGGCATCAGTCGCCCAGGGCTGGTGTTTAGAATGGCCGCACGAAAGGCAGCGCCATTTGCCTGCAAATCACCTGCCACCATTGCGCGCGCGGCGGTCTCGGAGGTTGGTCCGAGAAGAGGAAGGTCGTGCCAGTTCAAATCGAGTTGATCGTTGCGACGTTTGAGCTTTGCCTCGAGGCTGGCACAGTTCGGACAGTTAACGTCTGTGAAAATGGCGGCCGGTATGCCTTTGCCTTGGATGGGATAAAGCATGGCGCAAAGCGCGTTAGCCGAAAGGGGTGCAAATGGTTCAGAGTCATCGAGCCCGACAAAGACGGCGTTTGTGGCACTGCCGCCTGACCCAGTTACGCCCTCAAAAGCGATACGTCGCCAGTTGGGCAGGTTTGGTATGGGCTCAAACTGCAACGGTGTCTCGCGCCCCAGCCAAAACTGCCAGCCTGTGGCGACGGCAGCCAAACCTGCGCCAAGTGCAAGCAGGTTCCGGCGATTTGTTTTGCGCGTTTCCACTTGCTTGCCTTTTCACCCATATGGCGTCTGTATGACGCGTCTGATGCGAAGATAGGATACCTGATGAACGACCGAAAGAAATCCGTCAAAGACTACATCCGCACGATTCCGGATTTTCCCCATGACGGGATTATGTTTCGAGATGTGACGACACTTTTTGCCGATCCGCGTGGGTTTCGAATTTGCATTGATCAGCTGTTGCACCCCTATGCTGGTGAGCGGATTGATAAGGTTGTTGGCCTTGAGGCGCGCGGGTTTATTGTGGGTGGCGCGATTGCGCATCAGCTTTCTGTCGGATTTGTGCCTATTCGCAAGGCGGGCAAGCTGCCGGGCAACACCATGCGCCAGGAATATACGCTGGAATACGGCGAGGCGGTGATGGAAGTGCATGATGACGCGATCCAACCGGGTGAAAAGATTCTGGTGGTGGACGATTTGCTGGCCACAGGTGGGACTGCCGAGGCAGGAATCAAGCTGATCGAACAGATGGGTGGAGATATTATTGGGTGTGCGTTTATCATTGATCTTCCCGAACTTGGCGGCCGAGCCAAGATTGAGGCGTTGGGAATGGACGTGCATGTCTTATGCGAATTTGAGGGAGCGTAAACGCTTCGTTAGGAACTGCGCCGTATCAGGGTCATGATTTGCAAATCACGCAGTGCACATCACGAGTAACAAACGGCCCCGTCACCCGCATGGCGGGGCCGATTTACGTCTTACACCTCTCTTGTTTTACACGCGTTGGGCCTGTATCTGACGGTGCGATGATGATTTATTTTGACATGGATGACCGTGCACGGCTGCGCGAGCGCTTTTTTGGCGCTTGTACCCGTTTGCTTTCCCGCATCTAACGCGTGGCCCTTCATCCTTGTCCGCCCCATTGGGCTCTTCTTCTTTTTTCTAAGGAAACTCCAAATGTCCGCACCTCGCACGCTTTATGATAAAATCTGGGATGATCACGTGGCCCACGCCGCTGAGGATGGCACCTGCCGCCTATATATTGATCGCCATCTTGTGCACGAAGTGACAAGCCCGCAGGCCTTTGAAGGATTGCGGATGGCGGGTCGCAAGGTACGCGCGCCGGAAAAGACGATTGCTGTGCCGGACCACAATGTGCCAACGACGCCGGGGCGCAATGATCCGGCGAATATGACGGAAGACAGTCGCATTCAGGTTGCGGCACTGGACAAGAACGCCAAGGATTTTGGCATTCACTACTATCCGGTGAGCGATATTCGCCAAGGGATCGTGCATATTGTTGGACCTGAGCAGGGGTGGACTTTGCCGGGAATGACTGTGGTGTGTGGTGATAGCCATACGGCGACGCATGGGGCTTTTGGAGCGCTGGCGCATGGGATTGGGACGTCTGAGGTCGAGCATGTTTTGGCAACACAAACGCTGATCCAGAAGAAATCCAAGAACATGAAGGTCGAGATCACTGGCAAGCTGCGCCCGGGTGTGACGGCGAAAGACATCACGCTTAGCGTGATTGGGAAGACTGGGACCGCAGGTGGCACAGGGTATGTGATTGAGTACTGCGGCGAGGCGATCCGCGATCTGTCGATGGAAGGGCGGATGACCGTTTGCAACATGGCGATTGAGGGTGGCGCACGCGCCGGGCTGATCGCGCCGGATGAGAAAACTTACGAGTACGTCAAAGGTCGCCCCCATGCGCCAAAGGGTGGAGAGTGGGAAATGGCGATGGAATATTGGAAAACGCTTTATTCCGACGATGACGCGCACTGGGACATGGTGATCACGCTCAAAGGCGAAGACATCGCACCTGTTGTGACCTGGGGCACGTCGCCTGAGGATGTTCTGCCAATCACGGATGCCGTGCCTGATCCGGCCAGTTTTGAAGGCGGCAAGGTTGAGGCGGCGCAGAGGTCGCTTGACTATATGGGGCTGACACCGGGCCAAAAACTGACGGATATCAAGATTGATACGGTCTTTATCGGGTCGTGCACCAATGGGCGGATCGAGGATTTGCGTGTTGTGGCTGAGTTGGTGAAGGGCAAGAAGATTGCCGAGGGCCTTCGGGCCATGGTTGTGCCGGGCTCCGGCCTTGTGCGCGCGCAAGCCGAGGAAGAGGGCTTGGCGGATATCTTTAAAGAGGCCGGGTTTGAATGGCGTCTTGCGGGCTGTTCGATGTGTTTGGCGATGAACCCTGATCAGTTAAGCGAAGGCGAGCGCTGTGTGTCTACTTCGAACCGCAATTTTGAAGGACGTCAGGGGTATAAGGGACGCACGCACCTTGTTTCGCCTGGAATGGCGGCAGCTGCTGCAATTACAGGCAAGCTGACGGATGTGCGCGACCTTTTGTAAGTGTCATTGAAGCCACTTTCGGCAGTCCTCCGCGTGTAGTGGGCGGCGGGCTGCTGCAACCTGGCTCAGCGGGCTGCTAAGGCTCTTTCCAAGGTGAACCTGCGCTAAAAAAGCAGGGGCCATTGAGAAAGGAAGAGCAATGAAAATCATCCGACATTTGTCGGCGGTTGCGGCTGCACTTTGTATCGCGGCTCCCGCAACAGCGGCATCTCTCACTATCAACGGTGTGGACGGCATCTGGTCAACCAGCCAACCTGTCGTTGACGGCATTGGAACAACTGATCTGCGCTGGGGCACACCTGCGCGGGGTGCAACGCGCCAAAGCGGATATGCTTTTGACGCATCTCAGACACCATTTGATGTTGAGGACGGGGCCAGTTTTGTCCTTGGGACCTTTACTCACCTGAACTTTCCCATCACCGGCGTTTTGCTTGAAGCAGCTGATCTAGCGGTTGAATTTGCGATCGCTGGTGTAGAACAGGTGATCAACACAACGTTTTCTTTCGAACATTTTGAGACGTTCAACGAGCCTGCAAATTGCGCGAACGGCGCAGCGCAAGGTGTGGGTGTGAACGTAAATGGGTGTGCGGATAACGTCAGTGCAACGCGCAATGAGGCGAAGTCTGAGATGTTCAGCATTGATGGGCAGACCTATCAGCTTGATATCTCGGGGTTTCAGTACGACGAGCGTCTGTTTGATACATTCTGGACGGAAGAAGATCGCGCAAATTCAGCAGAACTGATCGCGATTTTCACCTTGGTGGACCCTACTGAGGTGCCGCTTCCAGCAACCGCGTTACTTCTATTGGGCGGGCTAGGGGTGCTTGGGTTGCAGCGGAATCGCCACAAAACCCGGAATTAATTAAGGTTAACAGACTGTTAACAAGTGTTGCAGTGTGGTGACAGTGATTTCGTCACGCTGCGGCATCCTTGTTTTTCTCAAATAAGGCAACTATATGTCTTTTAAGTGATCGGAAAGCCACATTTGTGCGTGGCAATTGGAGTAATTGGTATGATGTTTAAATTCGCAGCCGCTGGCTTTATCGCCGCTCTTGGTTTTGCGTCGCCGGCAATGGCAGCAAGCTTATCTATAAATTCAATTGATGGTGTTTGGCAAAACGCGACCCCGAGCGTTGATGGTGAGGGAACCAACCAAATACGTTGGGGCGCTCCTGCGTATGACAATGGGCCATCTGGGTATGACTTTGACCCGTCAGGCGATATGACGGTGCTCGACGAAACGTCTTTTGTTCTAGGCACGTTTACGCACCTTAACTTCCCAATTCTGGCTCCTGGATTGACCAACGTTGATTTGGCGCTGAGCTTTATGATTGAGGGCGTTTCCGACGCGATCACGACTGTGTTCAGCTTCGATCACTGGGAAACCCATAACGAAGCGTCTGTGTGCGCCAATGGCGATGGGCAGCGTGTGGGCGTTAACAATTCGTTCGGCTGCGCTGATCTGGTCTCAGCGACACTGAACGACGCTCAATCAGAGACCTTTGATATTGACGGTGTTACTTATGTTTTGGACATCACCGGCTTTCAGCACGAAGGTGAGCTGATGACCAGTTTCTGGACCGAAGAGAATGCAACCAACGAGGCGCATCTTTTGGGTAGCTTCCGCGTAGTGCCAACAGAGGTGCCGCTCCCTGCCAGTGGCATGCTGTTGCTAGGCGGACTTGCTGGCATCGCCATGGTGCGCCGTCGGCGGAAGTAAAGTTTACGGTTTTCGCGATGAACAGGGGGCTTTGCGGCCCCCTTTTGCTGTTTGGCCCTTGCAAGGGCGTGGGGCATGGGGCAAAACGGAGCGGCTTTATGCGAAAGGACGCGCGCGGAATGGAAAAGTTTACAAAGTTGACCGGAATAGCAGCACCAATGCCCTTGGTGAATATCGACACCGACATGATCATTCCCAAGCAGTTCCTAAAAACGATTAAGCGCACTGGCCTTGGCGCCAATCTTTTCGACGAAATGCGCTTTGATCGCGACGGTAATGAAGTTGAGGATTTCGTCCTGAACAAGCCTGCATATCGTGAGGCTGAGATTTTGGTGGCCGGCGACAACTTTGGCTGCGGGTCAAGCCGCGAACACGCGCCATGGGCTTTGCTGGACTTCGGTATTCGCTGCGTGATTTCAACCAGCTTTGCTGACATTTTCTATAACAACTGCTTCAAGAATGGCATTTTGCCGATCGCTTTGCCGCCTGAGCAGGTTGAGGTGTTGATGAAGGACGCTGAAAAAGGCGCGAACGCGCGCATTTCGGTGGACTTGGTTGATCAGACAATCACCTCATCTGACGGAGAGACGTTCGCCTTTGAGGTGGATGCGTTCAAAAAGCACTGCTTGCTGAACGGATTGGACGATATTGGCCTGACTGTTGAGAGTGCAGCCCCCGCAATTGACGCATTCGAAGCAAAAGCTGCTGCCGCACGCCCTTGGGTCTAAGCCCCCTCTAAGCCACTAAATGTTGGGTCATCCGCTTGGATGGCCCTTTTTTGTTGCTGAATTGATGCAAAGTCGCACCATTCGGACCACGAAATTGCCCAGAAATTCATTCAGTTTTCAGAGGTTATTGCTGAAATGACTGTAACACGGCAGAAATGGGGCAAAACTATGGCAAGCCGTCTTATTCGGTGGAACCAACAAAAACCGCAGGGTGACGGACAAAAGTTCGCGTCTTGTGTTGAGGGGCAAGTGCAGTGATTTCACGTCTGGCAGGCGCGGCCATTCGCGCATTTCTGGTAATTATTTTGATCGCGACGCCGTCGTTGATCTTGCCAGGCACGTCCACTGAAATCACCCAGATAGTCACCCTGATCGGCTTGTTTGGAGCCGGCCTGACCTTTTTTGAATATGCCTCTACTTATCCCGGCCTTGTCGAGTTTCGCGACGCTCCACCTTTCAACCGCATTCGCTTTGGCTCGCTTTTCCTGACTGTTCTATTGCTGTCGTTCCTTGTCAGTGGCTCTTTGCTGCCGACAGCGATGACAGAGTTTGCAGGCTGGTTGGGCGCAACAATTGGCCAAGTCATTGATTTTCCTTACTCTCCAGTACGCCTTGTCGTACTAATGCTTCCGCCGGAAGCGTCGGTAAGCCACGTGCACCTTGTCCGGGACGCCGCCGGTCTGGCTTATCTGATTTCGCTTTTGACCTTAGCTGTTTTCCTTGTTTTGCAGCGCATTCATCGTTGGCCGTTGCGCCGGGGAAGCTTCAACGTTTGGGTTAATCTGCCGACGTTTGACCCCACGGCCGGTGGAGACGTTGTTGAACGGCTTGAGCGGGACGCGCGTTTTAACATTGCGTTAGGGTTTTTGCTGCCATTTTTGACTCCAGCGGTTATCAAATCGGCCACGTCGCTATTTGGCGCCGTATCGCTTGATAGCCCGCAAACGTTGATTTGGACGGTAACGGCATGGGCCTTTCTTCCCGCTTCGCTTTTCATGCGCGGTATCGCCATGGGACGCATCGCGATGATGATTACCGAAAAGCGCAAGCTTTCCACCGAAGACGAAGGCAACGCTGGGCTGTTGCCGGTTTAATTCTCGCGTCCCTGTATGCGCCTGCATTTGCCGAAACATCGCTACGCATCGCTGTTTATCACACCGAACTGTCCCGGGATGGTCCGGGACTTTTGCTGCGTGCCATTGCATCTGGAAAAGACAAACAGGTGGATGCCATCGCGCAGGTGATCGCCCATGTCGACGCAGATGTTCTGGTGTTGGGCGACATTGACTATGATCACGGTTCTATCGCCCTTTCCGCCTTGGCCAAGCGTATTGGCGGCTATCCTCACCATTTTGCGCGCGCGCCGAACCGTGGACTTCAAAGCGGATATGATCTGAATGGCGATGATCGATTTGGACGTCCAAGCGATGCTTGGGGCTATGGCGAATTTACCGGGCAGGGCGGGCTTGCGGTTCTTTCGAAACACCCGATTGGGGAAGTTGTTGATTTTAGTGCAGCGTTATGGCGTGCGCAGGAAGATGCGTTGGTCCTGCCAGACGCACCGCCAGAACATCCGCTCAGCACCACGGCCCATTGGGAGGTGCCGGTTTTGCTGCCAGATGGCCAACGCGTTACGCTTTTAACATGGCACGCAACGGCCCCGGTGTTTGACGGCCCCGAAGATCGCAATGGGCGCAGAAACCATGACGAGGCAGCGTTTTGGTTGCATCGCATCAAAGACACGCAGCCGCAAAATTTGGTGATTGCAGGGTTTGCCAATCTTGATCCGATAGATGGGGATGGACGACCCGCGGCTTTGGATGCGCTTTTGGCACACCCGGCGCTTACCGATCCGCGCCCGGCTAGTGAGGGCGCGGTTTTGGCGGGGGCTGTGGACACGACACATCGTGGGTTGGCCAAGCTTGATACGGTCGATTGGCCAACGGAAGGGCCGGGAAACCTGCGTGTGGATTATGTTTTGCCGTCGTCTGATCTGCAGGTAACGGACGCGGGCGTTTTCTGGCCCACGCCTGATCAATTACTCGGTGACGAGGTTGTTGCCGCCTCTCGTCACCGCATGGTTTGGGTCGACATTCGTGTGCCCGATCGCTGAAGCGATGGCGGTCAGATGATCGGTTTGTTTGAAGTCAGGAAGCAATGCAGCGACCTGTGCGCCATCAATGCTGTGCGGGCGCGACCAAAGATAGCGCATCTCGAGCAATCGACGGCCCATGCTCCAGAATGGCGCGGCGATCCAAAGCGGCGCCCAATTCATTTTAGAGACTTTCAAAGAGCGATTGGTCGCTTGTTCGGCCAGTGCTGCTATCTCTCTGACTGACAACGTGTAGCCGGAAAAGAGTACTTCCTGAAACGCCTCAAGGTTCTCGCGTTTCTCAGCCAACGCGACCGCAGCGCGTGTCAGGTCAGGCAAGTAGGCCCAAGCGTGCATCGCATCGGGGTCTCCCGGAGAGACGACTTTGCCCTTCGCCAGTTTCGCTGTGATGACCTCATCGAACCAGTTGCCTGACGCTTGTGTGTCTATGAAATCACCTGCGCGAAGTACGATGGTTTTCACGCCAGCGGTACGATAGGCGGCTTCCATTTTTATGCGGATGCGACCCAATGGGTTTTGCGCCTCAACCGGTGTTTCGTTTGTGATCACTGGTGGAATGCCCGTGCCATACCCGTAAATATTGCCGGGGATGAGGACCATCGCGCCGGAAATCTTGGCAGCCGCAATGACTTCCCGAGTAAGCTGGGGCAATTGGGTGGCCCACTTGGTGTAGGGCGGGTTCCACGCATTGACGATCACGTCGACGCCGTGCGCCTTCTCCATCAAATCGTCTGTGGCGCGGTCAAACAGGCGTACGTGCCATCCAGCGTTCCAAAAGGCTTCGGCCGCGTGTCTTCCAAAGCGGCCATTTGCGCCAAGGATCAAAACGGTATCGGTCATGTGATGCACTCCAGTTTCCATTTCACAAGCGAACTTGATGGTATTCAGAATATTTTGGAATTGCTCGATTTCGAAGATATGGTATGCAATTTTGTATGAATAAAAAAATGGACTGGTCTCTTGTGCAATCGTTTTTGGCTGTCGCCGAGACAGGGTCTTTGTCGGCAGCCGCACGCGCTTTGAAAGCCACGCAACCGACGATCGGGCGGCACATTCAAACGTTAGAACAGGATTTGGGTGTTACGCTTTTTCGCCGCCAAGCGCGCGGGATGGGTTTGAGCCCGGAAGGCGAGGCACTGCTTGATCCGGCGCGCGCGATGCAAGATGCGGCCAATGCGCTAAGCTTGTCGGCGGCAGGCGAAGCGAGCGAGTTGAACGGCACCGTGCGTATCACGGCCAGTTTGTTCGTGGCGCATTACATTTTGCCACCCATCATTGCCGAACTGCGCCAAAGCGCGCCTGAGATCGATATTGATGTTGTCGCCACGGATACGTCGGAAAACCTTTTGTTTCGCGAGGCTGATATTGCCGTGCGGATGTATCGGCCGGAGCAATTGGATATGGTCACGCTGCATCTGGGGGACGTTGAGCTGGGGCTTTTTGGATCAGTTGCATATCTGAAGGATGTGACCTTAACCAACACGCTTGAAGACGTGCTAAGCACCTGTGCTGTGGTCGGGTACGATCGTAATGAAGAGATCATTCGAGGGTTTCGCAGCGCTGGTTTTCCGGTGACGCGCGATTTCTTCCCAACGCGCTGTGACAATCAGACCGTATATTGGGAGTTGGTGCGCGCGGGCTGTGGGCTTGGATTTGGGCAGCGGAAGGTGGCGTTGGCCGATCCAGAGTTGCGCGAAGTTGAGATGGGAATCGACATTCCAACTCTGGAAGTTTGGCTCACGGCGCACGAGGCCTTGCGTCACACGCCCCGCGTGGATGCTGTTTGGCGGGTTCTGGCGCCACGATTGGCGCGTTATTGCGACCGACCAAATCCGTCCTTGGCTCCGCCCACTGCTTGACCCTTGGCAAGGCGCACGCTACCCCGCTGACAACATATTCAGGAGACATTAGCGCCATGGCAAACCCATCCCTTCTTATCCTTCCCGGCGACGGCATCGGCCCCGAGGTAATGGCCGAAGTGCGCAAGGTTATCGACTGGTACGGCGCCAAGCGCGACTTGGCGTTTGACGTTTCCGAAGACCTTGTGGGCGGCTGTGCCTATGACAAGCACGGCAAGCCTTTGGCAGATGAGACAATGGCCAAAGCGCAGGAAGCGGATGCTGTTCTGCTTGGCGCTGTTGGCGGGCCGCAGTACGACGTTTTGGAATTCAAATTGAAACCAGAACAGGGCCTATTGCGTTTGCGCAAAGAGATGGACCTTTATGCCAATCTGCGCCCTGCGCAGTGTTTTGATGCATTGGCAGATTTCTCGTCGCTGAAGCCTGAAGTTGTTGGTGGCCTTGATATTATGATTGTGCGCGAGCTGACATCGGGTGTCTATTTTGGCGAACCACGCGGCATCGAAAAAGTAGGCAACGAGCGTGTGGGCATAAACACTCAGCGCTACACCGAAAGCGAAATCGCGCGTGCGGCACGGTCTGCCTTTGAATTGGCGCGGCGTCGCGGCAATAAGGTGTGTTCGATGGAGAAGGCCAACGTCATGGAATCCGGCGTTCTTTGGCGCCAAGTTGTGACTGAGGTGCACGAGGCTGAGTATTCCGATGTTGAGCTGACGCATATGTATGCCGATGCGGGTGCCATGCAGTTGACCCGCTGGCCCAAGCAGTTTGATGTGATCGTGACCGATAACCTGTTTGGCGATCTGCTGTCCGATCTGGCGGCGATGCTGACGGGTTCGCTGGGCATGTTGCCGTCTGCAAGCCTTGGTGCCCCGATGGAGAACGGTCGTCCAAAAGCGCTTTATGAGCCGGTACATGGCTCGGCGCCTGACATTGCTGGAACTGGTAAGGCGAACCCCATTGCTTGTGTTCTCAGCTTTGCGATGGCGCTGCGCTACAGCTTTGATCAGGGCGATGAGGCTGCGCGACTTGAGGCGGCGGTTGAGGCTGTTTTAGCGGATGGTCTGCGCACCGCTGATCTGATGGGGCCGGATGGTGGAACGCCTGTGTCGACCAGTGCGATGGGGGATGCGATCATCGCCAAGTTGGATGCCAGCCTATAATCAGCGAGCATTCCCAAGAATTGAAAGGCCCCTTTTCAGGGGTCTTTTTTATGGATCGTTCGTGGTTTTCGAAGTCTGTCCTGTGCGATGTGGATCTGTTGTACGCAAGACAGCACCAACGTTCATCGAAGAAGCGGCACCAGAACGCGAGCGCGTGCGCAGCACAGGTGTGTTGACCGACTTACCACCAAAGCTTTCGCGAAGGACTACGTAAAGACCTGCGGCAATCACGATGCTTGCGCCAATGGCTGTATACCGATCAGGCGTTTCGTTGAAGAAAAACAGCCCTGCCAAAGTACCCCAGATGATCTGACTGTATTGCATCGGAGCGACGATGGCTGCGTCGCCGGCACGGTAGGCGAGGATGATAATCAATCCACCACCAAATCCGCCCATCGCCACGATCATTTGCAACCCAAGGTCTGTGATCGGCATGGGTTTATAAACAAACGGCAACAACGCCCCCATCAGGATCAGGTTCGCCATCATCGGGTAAAGCATCAAAACAGCGCTGCGTTCTTGTTGACCGATCTTACGGGTGATGACCGAAACAAATGCGGTTCCCAAAGCTGCCGTCAGCCCGGCAAGATGGCCAATCGTGAGTTCTTCTGCGCCGGGACGCAAAACAATCAAAACGCCAGTTAAACCCAAAACTACAGCGGCCCACCGATGGATACCCACCTTTTCACCCAAGATTGGGATCGACAGAACGGTGATCATCAACGGAGCAGCAAACATAAAGGCGTAGGCTTGCGCCAACGGTAGGACGGAAAACGCATAAAACGCAGAAAACCCGACCATAACGGCGGCAACTGTGCGCGCTGCGATCCACTTGGGGTTCACTGGGCGCAAGTTGCCCGGTTCGCGGTCGCGCATCAGCATCAGTGCAACGAGAGGGAAGCTGAACAGAATGCTGAAGAACAGGATTTGGAACGGTGAATAGGTGCCACCCAAAGCCTTGATCACGGCGTCATGGGTGGCAAAGACAGCAAAGCCAGCGAGGGCCAGCAGAGCGGCTTTTACGTTTGTGCGGTTCTCGGGCATCTGTGGCGCCTTTGGTCGGGTGTTGGCCTTCCAATCAACCGACCAAGCCCAAGCGTCAAGGGCTTTATCAGGCGCCGGCGATGGTAAGCCCGTCTACGCGCAATGACGGGATCACCCGAGAGGTCCATCCACGCGCATCGTTGGCAGGTTCTAACGTACGCAGCATGTCCAAAAGGTTACCGGCGATGGTGCATTCGTTTACGGGATAGGTGATTTCGCCATTTTCGACCCAAAAGCCGCTGGCTCCACGCGAATAGTCCCCGGTCGTGGCGTTGATCGAAGAGCCGATCAGCGAGGTGACCAACAGACCTGTTCCCATTTCTGCGAGTAGCTCGTCGCGGCTTTTGTCCGATTGCGTGAGCGCAATGTTTGTCAGAGATGGCGATGGTGGCGCAGAAGTACCGCGGGCTGCGTTTGCAGTGCTTTGCAGACCAAGTTTGCGCGCACTGGCCAGATCAAGGGTCCAGCTTTGCAGCACCCCGTCTTTGACGATTTCGCGCCGTTTGGTGGGCAGGCCTTCGCCGTCAAACAGCTTGGAGCCTGAAACACGCGCGCGCTTTGGGTCTTCGACAATCGATAGCGACGTGGGCAACACCTGTTCGCCCATTTTGTCGCGCAACCATGACGAACCGCGTGCGATGCTTGCGCCGTTGCTGGCCCCAAGCAGATGGCCGATCAGGCTTGACGCGATGCGTTCGTCAAACAGCACAGGATAGTCGCCCGTTGGGGGTTTTCGTGCGCCAGCACGTTGCAAGGTGCGCTCTGCGGCGATGTTTCCGATATCTTCGGGTGTAGGCAGATCACCACGATAGATGCGGCTTTCGCCGAAGTAATCGCGCTCCATCTCTGTGCCCGATCCTGTGATCGCAACGCAATAAAGCCCATGCGAGCTTCGCGCGTATCCGGCGGAAAAACCGTTGGTCGCGGCCATGTGCATCGCTGTGTTGCTGAACGCAGCTGTTGCGGCCTGTACCTGAGAAATGCCTTTGTGCGACAGAGCTGCGGCTTCGGTGCGCGCGGCCATGTCTTGGAGGTCGCCGGGGACTGGTTCTTGTCCACTTTCGATTAAATCCAGGGGCGCTGCGTCCGTATCAACGGCGAGCTGGTCCGGTTCGGCCAATCCGATGTGTGGATCTTCCGGGGCGATCTTGGCCATAGCGACTGCACGTTCGGCCAATGCCTGGATCGTATCAGCACTTGTGTCAGATGCAGAAACGCAGGCCTGTCGCTTGCCGATCAGCACGCGCAAGCCAATGTCGATACCCTCAGCGCGCTCGGCTTGCTCAAGTTTGCCGTCGCGCACGTCAATCGACAGCGAACGTCCGTCGGTGGCGATAGCGTCAGCGGCCTCGGCGCCCTCGCGCGTGGCGGCGGAGAGTAGGGCGTCGGCTAGTTGCGAAAGATCCTGCATGCGTGCTCCTGAAAGGTTCCCTTTGGACCTAGTCCGAGGGAGAGCGTGCTGCAAGGTATGTGCAAGAACTTCAATATTTAAGTAACGAAGCCAAGCGCCTTAACGCGCTCATAAGTTCGGCGCTTTAGAGCGCGAAGAATGTCTGACCTGCCGGATCTTAGTTTGGAAGATGTGATTGCCACGTTTGCGTCGCTTACTGGCGATGCGGTGAGCATTGGGTATCGCGCTGACGGAGACTTTGAAGCCAAAATGCTTTGGGTGAACGATGCACAAATTGACATGTTTGGATACGCTGCGGAAGAAACGATCGGGAAATACGTATCGTTCTTTCTTGATCCCGAGACCCGAGATGATTTGATCTCAATACTTGCACCGCAATTTGAAGCGGGTGAACGCTTTGTTCAAGGCGAAGGCTATGCGCTTAAAAAGTCTGGCGAGAAGCTGTGGATCAGTCTTTTGATCGTCGCAACGCCGTCAAAGTACGGGCGTTATTCGACAGCCATTTGCCGAGACATAACTGAGTTAAAAAACCGTGAGATGGCGGCGGACCGTGCTCTTGAAGAAAACAGAGAGCTTTTAGAGACAGCGCGAGCAGATCGTATACGGCTTGTTTCTGCCATCGATGCGATCAACGACCATGTTGTGATCTGGGACAAAGATCTCAGGCTTGTGCGCTGCAATAGGCAGTTTGGAGACATCGTTCTGGGCAGACCCGGCGTACCTGGGGAACCATTGCGCAGTGTTTTGACCGATATGATGCGCAACGGCGCAGTGACCGTACAACCGGGCACTGAAGAGCAATGGCTTGCGAATATGGAAGAGAAATTCAGAAATGGCTATGTCTTTCCAAAGCATCAGGTGCTCAATGGACGCGATTTTCGCTTAAGCCAATTTGATGCGCCCAATGGTGATAGGGTGTTTGTGCGCACGGACATCACCGAACTGCTAAAACAACAGAGCGAGTTGGAAGAAAAGAACCGCGCTTTAGAAGAGGCACGACAAGAGGCCGACGCTCGTGCGCTGCGCGACGAACTGACCGGTTTGGGCAATCGCCGCCAACTTGCAAAAGCAATGTCGCAGCTTAGCGCGTGGCGACGTGAAAGCGGTGGTCACATAGTGGCCTTTCACATTGATTTGGACCGCTTCAAGCAGATCAACGACACCATGGGGCACCGTGCAGGCGATGCGGTTTTGGTTGATGTGGCAAGGCGCTTGGAACGCATTCTGAACGAAAAAGATACGCTTGTGCGCATTGGTGGCGACGAATTTTTGGTTTTGCGCCCTGAACCGACGGGGGAAGACACGCGCGATGCCTTTGCAAACGCGGTGCTCGATGCAGTGTCTAGCTCGATGAGTTTTGAAGGCAAAGAAGTACGATTCGGCGCGAGCATCGGCATTGCCTCAACCGAAGTGTCGGCTGAGGAAAACTTGGCAACAGACTCTGACATTGCACTCTATAAAGCCAAATCTCTTGGCCGCAGGCTTGCTTGCCGTTTTGAACGCGCTGATTTTGATGCAATGGAAGAAGCCAAGCGCACGTCAGACGAAATCCTGCTTGCCGTCGAAAACCAAGAATTCGAACCGTATTTCCAGATGCAGGTCAATCCGAGCGGGACGCGCATCATGGGGTTTGAGGCGTTGGCGCGTTGGCATCATCCCAAAAGGGGAGTGCTTGCCCCTCATGCCTTTTTGCCGCTGGGAGAGGACTTGGGCGTTCTTGATCAGATTGATACGATGATCTTCGAAAAAACGTTAGATTACTTTGGAAGTGTACCGCGCGATTTTAACCATTCGCTGTCTTTCAATGTGAGCAACAGCCGGCTTTTTTCCGAGTCATTGAGGGATGCTGCGCGAGTTGCGCAAGTTTTTGATGGCGTTATCGCCTTTGAATTGCTTGAATCGATTTTGTTGGATGAACTGGACGAAGCGGCATCCATGCAGCTTGATATGTTGCGAGAGGCAGGCGTCCTCATCGAGATTGACGATTTTGGCAGCGGTCATGCATCAATCATCGCCCTCGATCAGGTCGAGCCGGATGCAATCAAAATTGACGGAAGGCTGGTGATGGCCATGGAGCACTCAAAGAGATCAATGCGCATGGTGAAGTCCATTATTGAGCTTGCTCATGCGCTTGAGTTGCCTGTGACGGCAGAGGGTGTTGAAACATTGGAATTGGCGCAAACGCTAAGGAATTTTGGCATTGACCGCTTGCAAGGTTTTCACTTTGGCAAACCAATCGCCTTTCAGGAAGTGCAGCCGTTCTTGAACGTCGAAGGCAATTTGCGGCTGGATGAAAAAAGGCGGACCCATCGGCCCGCCTCTTGATCCTGACTTTTACAGATGATCAGCGGATGCGTTGGCCGTTTGCCAGAACCGCGCCGTCTTCCTGGACTTCGATGGTCGAGACCAACGTATCCTCGCCATCGCCTGGACGGGCAAAAAGGCCCATCATCATGCGTGCGCCCATCGCCTGTTCTTCGGGCACAAGGCCCATACCAACGAGCGTATCAAGCAAGCCGTTGCCTCCTGTGAGCATCATGTTCACAACGCCTGCGGGCATCGGAACCGGGCCTTCGTTGTTGAAGGTAAATTCGCCATCGCCGGTGAGTTCGGCGCCGGCAAGGCTGACGCGAAGCTCATTGAGGCTTACGCCTTCGATCTGACCCGGTGCGCCCATCATTTGTTCTGCAACGGCTGGATCAAAGATATCTTGTGTCAGAACACCCTGACCTTCCATATCCAGCACAATGGTCGCTGGATCGCGTGGCAGGGCTTCGCCCGGATCGATCATCGACCAAAGGAACGGATCAAGCACCAGATCAACCATGCTGAAGCTCATCGCGAAATCTTGCACTTCGTCTTCGGATGGCACCACTGGCATTGCAAAACGACCACCTGATTCAGCCATTGTCAGTGTCATTGGTGGGAACGGGATCATTGAGCCACCAAAGGTCACCGACATATCGGAATTGGTTCCCCCATAGTCCAAACCGGATTGATCAAGGCTAAAGTCAAGCTCGCCGGAGCCAACGTTGAAATCACCCTCAAAGGCACCGTCTGGGCCATCAAACTTTAGGCCGTAGCGCAGCGCGCCATGGGTGAACGTCCCCTTTGTTTCAGTGCCGTTCTGAACCGCTTGTGCAAAAGAGGCCATAAGCTCTTGGCGTGCAATTTTGCCGACATAGTTTGCAGTCAAATCTACTGCGTTAAGGGCAAGGCTGAAGGAGCCTTCCTCTTCTGGCACCGCGCCATCAATCAATGCGGTGACAGTCTCGAAGGTAAAGTCCGAGGCATAATCGCGCACGGTTGTGCCGGACAGCTCCAAAAAGCCACTAAGGCCCGTCACAGAAATGTCGGTCGTCATATCCATTTCTGTGGCTTCTTCCGGGCTAAGGAACGTGAGGTCGTTCATGGAAAAGCTGTCAGCAGTATATTCGTAACGGATGTCTTCGGGGATGCCAGAGACGACAATTTCCATGCCCGATTGTGCGAGATTCATAGAAATCTCGACCTGCTCGTCTTCGCCTTCGACATCCATCTTTAGGTTCATTGGAATGGTGTCAGGATAGGTGACAACCACTGTGCCATCACTCCGTTCGGTGAAGGTGGCACCACCAAGTGTCATCAACATATTGCCTTCAGGGAAGGTGGCGGTCGCCGTCAGGCCATCAACTGTTAGCACATCGCCAGAGCGTGACTGGCCGGTTGGTTCAACGCTAAGGCCGTAAAATTCCATCTGGGAAAGCTGATCGGCCAGCACTTGTTCAGCCGTCAAATCGGCAAGAGCCGGGCCTGCGGTGATCAAAGCGATGGCAGACGTGAGTGTAAGTGTGCGGTAAACTGTCATTTATCCATTCCGGTGCAATTGGGTGGTTTGCTTGCCGCCACCATTCAATCGGTCTTGAGTGTGGTCAAGGTTCGGGTGTCACTGGGGCAACAGAGCAGCTATGCGTGACCCTGATAGCACGCAGTAAGGCAAAATGGAGGCAGAAATGACGGTTCATGGCAAAACAGTGATGATCACGGGGGCCAGTCGCGGGATTGGCGAAGCGGCGGCGCATGTTTTTGCGCAAGCTGGTGCGAATGTGGTTTTGACTGCCAGAAGCGCTGCGCAAATCGGTGAAATTGCGGATCAGATAGGTAAACAGGCGCTGGCTGTTCCCTGCGATGTGTCCAGCTTTGAGGATGTGCAAAACGCCGTGGATGCGGCAGGCAAAGCCTTTGGCGCAGTGGATGTTTTGATCAACAATGCCGGGGTGATCGAGCCGGTGGCCCATATTGCGACCTCTGATCCGGGCGCCTGGAGCAGGGCGATCGATATCAATCTTAAGGGCGTCTACTACGGCGCGCGCGCAGTTTTGCCCGACATGATTACGCGTGGTGCGGGCTCGATTTTGACGGTGTCATCCGGCGCGGCACACGGCCCGATGGATGGGTGGGCGCATTACTGCTCTTCAAAGGCTGGAGCGGCGATGTTGACCCGTTGTATCGACAAAGAGACGCGAGACGCTGGCGTGCGTGCCATGGGGCTTTCGCCGGGCACCGTTGCGACGCAAATGCAGCGCGAGATCAAGGCAAGCGGGATCAACGTGGTGAGCAAGTTGGACTGGTCCGATCACATTCCACCCGAGTGGCCTGCCAAGGCGTTGTTGTGGATGTGTGGGGCCGAGGCGGATGGCTTTATTGGCGAGGAAATCTCGCTTCGTGATGAGGGGATACGTCGCCGGGTCGGGCTAATTTCATGATCCGCCGTGACCAAGAAGACGGTTTGCTAACGCTGACCATTGATCGCCCCGACAAGGCCAATGCGCTGACATCGCAGATGCTGAATGATCTGGCCGATTATGTCGAGGCAGGGTCCGCAGACAAAAGCGTAAAGGTCATCGCGCTGACCGGTGCTGGCAAGGTGTTTTCCTCGGGCGCCGATCTTGGTGACGTGGGTGCTGGCCTGTCTACCGATCCGGTGTGGGAGCGTTTGTCGGGGGTGCTTGCGGCATGCCCGGTGCTTACGATTGCTGCGCTCAACGGCACGGTCGCGGGTGGGGCGATGGGTATGGTGCTGGCCTGCGATATGCGGATCGCTACGCCGAAGGCCAAAGCGTTTTATCCGGTGATCAAGCTTGGCTTTTTGCCACAACCTTCTGATCCGGCGCGTTTGGCCGCGATTGTCGGGGCATCGCAGGCGAAGCGCATTTTATTGACGGGTGCGGTGTTGGTGGCAGATGAGGCCAAAGAGATTGGCTTGTTTGATCGCCTTGAAGAAGACCCCCTGCAGGCAACCCGCAATCTGGTAAAAGACACGCTTGCCGCAGAACGCTCTCATGGGGCGCAAATCAAAGCGCTGTTTACCTAGCGCCGCCCGAGCCACGCGATCTTCAAGAGCGAGCGTTCCATCACGGCCATCTGCGGCACTTGGGCTGTGGAGCGCAGCGTGAGGTCGGTATCAAGCAAGATACCTAATGCGCGTTCCAGCTTATGCATGCCCCAATTGGACGCTTGACGCTGAATGCGGTCGCGTCGTGGGCCGAAAACCGGTGGTTTCAGTTTGCCGATGCCAGAACCAGCGCCGCCCGGATCAGAGGCCACGCGGTGCAGCGTTCTAAAGTGCCGGGTTGCGCCAATGCACAGACCAACGGGGCCGACACCTTGGGCCTCAAGTCGTTTTAGAACCGGGCTTATTTCATGCGCTTTGCCTTCGGCGGCAATATTGAGCACATCGTCGATGTCAGCCTCGATAGAGGCGGGGGCGGAGTGCGAAACCTCTTCGGGGGTTAACGGCGTGTCGTCGCCGGTTTTGTAAAGCGCGATTTTTTCAAGGGTTTGGCGGAAATCTCCCGGGCCGATGTCGCGCGACAGGGCGGTTAGTGCGCTCATCGCATCAGTGCTGACGTTGCTCAACCCGGCTGCTTTGAGCGATGTCTCGATTTCGCCGCGCGAGGGCGGATCATCATAAATGCCGGTGGCAAAAGCGCTGGTGTGTTCTTCAAAGGCTTTGCGCAATTTAGAGCGCGCCGCGAGCTGGCCTGCAGTGGCGATGACTTGTGCATCACCGCTTTGCCAGTCGGCAAGCCCGGCTTTGATCGTCTCGGCCAGCCCGTCGCCTGCGTCCTCGACAAAGGCGACACGGGGCCCGGGGAAAAAGCCTTGGGCTTTGATCGCATCAAGCAAAAGGGCGGGATCTTTGCGCAGCTCGGCCGCTGGGATGCGTGTCAGTCGCATTTCTTCTTCGCCCTGCGGTCCAATCAGCGCTTTGATGACTTCTTGGCGGCGCAAGGCAACGCGCATGGCATCAGCGCCGTAGATCAACAACCCGGTTTTGGCAGGATCGGGCTTTGCGAAATAGGCAGGCGCGTCGCGGGGCGAAAGCTTCATGTCAGATCGCGAGAGATCAGATCGGCGACCATCCTGTCGGCCAAGATCACCATCAAGCGACGGCGTGCGTCGCGTTGCGCAAACGTAGTGGCGACCGTGGTTGAGGTGGCTGAATAACTGGTGAAACTGCGTTCTTGTCCAGAGGCAACAGCGCGCCCAGTTTGATCGCGCAACTCCCAATCGACCTGACCATCGACATTAAAACGGCTGAGTTCACCGTCGGGCAAAAAGCCAATCGCGGCCTCTTTGATGCGGATATCAGAGGTGAGCATCAAATCACCCGTAGTGGCTTGGCCCAACCGGTCTTCCAATCGACGCACCAACGCAGCGCCTTCTTCGTCCGCCGGAGTTGCGACCGATATGCGTCCTCGTAGTCCCTCGGCTGATCCACCGGGGCCGTAAACTGGCGTAAAGCCGCAGCCCGCAAGGGCGGCGAAGGAGAGGCAGAAAAGGCGTCTGTTAGACAACGACATTGACGATACGACCCGGCACAACGATCAGTTTCTTGGGCTGACCACCGGCCAGCGCCTTGACGACAGCTTCGTCGGCCAGCGCCAGCTTTTCAACCTCGTCTTTTGACAGATCGGCAGGAACGGTGATTTCCGAACGCCGCTTGCCGTTGATCTGGATCGGCAAGGTGACGGAGTCCTCAACGAGCAGGCTTTCATCAGCGACCGGCCAAGGTGCATTTGCAATCAGACCTTCACCGCCCTGATAGTCCCAGATGTCTTCGGCGAGATGCGGTGTCATGGGGGACATAAGCTGTGCCAATGTCATGACCGCTTCACGTTGAGTTTTGTAAGATGCCTTGGACTTTGAAAGCACACCGGTAAAGGCGTAAAGCTTGGCGATGGCGGCGTTAAATCCAAAGCTTTCGACGCCCATAGTCACGTCATGGATCGCCTTGTGCATGGCACGGATCAGATCATCGTCACCGCTGCCAGCCGCTTCTTTGTCCATCCGGGCGATGTTGCCGCACAGGTTCCAAACGCGGTTCATGTGTTTGAACGCTGCTTCTGCCCCTGACGCTGTCCATTCCACATCACGCTCAGGCGGACTATCGCTGAGCACGAACCAACGGGCAGTGTCCGCGCCGTACTGATCGATGATGGCGACTGGATCGACGACGTTGTTCTTGGATTTTGACATTTTGGCGGAGGGGATGACATCAATCGAGAGACGTGATTTTCCTTGCGAGTCAATTACACTGAGTTCGACCTCACTACCTCCTATTTTGAGATCACCTGCATCGGCTTTCAGTACATAATGCTTTGTTCCTTCTTGCGAGGTGATCTCTTCAACGTCCTCGGGATAATGATAAGTTGGCCGCCCATCTCGGCCCTTGGTCTGATAAATCGCATGCGTCACCATACCTTGCGTAAACAATGCATCAAACGGCTCAATAGCGCTCTCTGGCAAATGACCGCAGATGTGCATCGCACGCGCGAAGAAGCGCGAATAAAGCAGGTGCAAAATCGCGTGTTCGATCCCGCCTATGTATTGATCGACGTTCATCCAATAGGCGGCGTCTTCGAGGTTGGTTGGCGTCTCAGCGCGCGGCGCTGTAAAGCGGGCAAAGTACCATGAGCTATCGACAAAAGTGTCCATCGTGTCGGTTTCGCGCTGGGCAGGCTTGCCACAGGCAGGGCAGGTGCAGTTGCGCCAGCTTGGGTGACGGTCCAGTGGGTTGCCGGGGATCGAGAAATCAATCGCAGCACCATCTTCGTCAAAAGGCAGTTCGATCGGCAGGTTTTCTTTCTTTTCGGGCACCACGCCGCAGTCATCACAATGCACCACCGGGATCGGGCAGCCCCAATAGCGCTGACGGCTCAGACCCCAATCGCGCAGGCGATAATTAGTGACACCTTTGCCCCAACCCGCCTTCTCTGCGAAATCGATTGTCGTGTTGATGGCTTCATCGCCTGTCGCCACGTCCAAACCAGCAAAATGGTTGATCCATTTCACGGTGTCGGTCTTTGGCGGCACAAAGGCTTCGTTTTCGACCGGCGTTTGATTATCGGCGGCAAAAAACGTGTCTATTACAGGCAAATCGTACTTGCGGCAGAAATCCAGATCACGCTGATCGTGGGCCGGGCAGGCGAAAATCGCGCCTGTGCCGTAGTCCATCATGATAAAGTTGGCGATCCAGACTGGAAGTTCCCATTCAGGGTTCAAAGGGTGTTTCACACGCAAGCCAGTGTCAAAGCCAAGCTTCTCGGCCTTTTCCAGTGCTTCGGCTGTTGTGCCGCCTTTGGCGACCTCAGCGCGGAAGGCTGCAATCTCTGGGTTTGTCTTAGCCAGGTCCTTAGCAATCGGATGGTCCGCTGAGATGCCCACAAAAGAAGCGCCCATCAGGGTATCGGGACGCGTTGTATAGACTTCAATGGGCTCGCCACCATCGGTGCGTTCAAACGCAAACTGCAGACCGCGAGATTTACCGATCCAGTTTTGCTGCATCAGCTTCACTTTGGCGGGCCAGTTATCCAAGCCGTCAATCGCTTCAAGCAGGTCTTCTGAATAGTCGCTGATCTTAAAAAACCACTGGGTCAGCTCGCGCCGCTCAACTTCGGCGCCTGAGCGCCAGCCCTTGCCGTCGATCACCTGTTCGTTGGCCAAAACGGTCATATCGACCGGATCCCAGTTCACCACTGCGTTTTTGCGGTAAACCAGCCCCTTTTCCATAAAATCAAGAAACATGGATTGCTGCTGACCATAATATTCTGGATCGCAGGTCGCGAACATCCGGCTCCAATCAAGACCGAACCCCAATGGCTTCATCTGATCGACCATCGTGTCGATATTATCGTAGGTCCATGTTTTGGGGTGCCCGCCAGAGGCCATGGCAGCGTTTTCGGCAGGCATACCAAAGGCGTCAAAGCCCATGGGATGCAGCACATTGTGACCTGTCGCCAGCTTGTAGCGCGCGATCACATCGCCCATCGTATAGTTGCGCACGTGTCCGATATGGATACGCCCCGATGGATAAGGAAACATCTCAAGCACGTAATACTTGGGTTTGTCGTCGGTGCGCGTTGCGCGAAACGTACCTGCGTCTTCCCAGGCCTTTTGCCATTTCGGTTCAATGGTTTTGGTGTCGTATGTGGCCATGATCGGTTCCCAGAAATGCAAAACGCCGGGCAATGCTGCCCGGCGGTCGGTTTAGTCGGGCAAGACGCGAAGGTCTAGAGATTGAGATCGCGGATGCGAAGTTGCCGAGCGCGGGTAAGAATAGCGTCCTCAACAGCGCGGACGGTTTCTGTGCTGGCAGGGCCAGAGCGCGTTGCGATTGCGACGTTCAGCGAACGCGCCTCAAGAGCGGGGTCACGCACAAAAACTGTCGCGCGATATGCTGCACGTCCTCCCGGAGGTGTGCCAAAGCCGGTCACAATCACTCCAGAAAACGGATCAGCAGTTTGAATGGGCAGAAAGTTCAGAACGTCCAAAGAGGCGTTCCAGATGTACTTGTTTACCTCAAGCGTTGTGTTCGGATCGTCGGTATTTGCGAAAAGATCGCCCAAAAGGGACTGTCGCGTGTTCTGCGCCGAGGTCGATTCGAGGTCTTCACGAACGTTCCGTTCAGCCGCGCTTTCCCCGGGACCGGAATCGCTATTGATAATGTTTCCAAGGCGTCCGCAGCCGGAAAGTGTCAGCACTATGGCAAGAATAAGAGCGCTTTTACTGCCGAATCTACGTGAAAAATTACCCATTTTGGGTCCTCCTTGGCCCTTTTTTCTATGGTTAACGGAGGCCTCGCAAGGCCACAAGGTCTTTCGAGTGCAGGATAAGGTTGCTTATGGTTAATTTACTGTGGCATTGGTGCACCATCCACCATGGAGTCTCGTGTCGGTAGGCTGCCTTGCTTGCAATCCGGGGTCGGTGGGGGGAAATACGGTGTCAATCAGATCGGTGTACCGGTTTGAGGCGCACCTTTTACACACGAGGGAAAAAAGATGAAAAAGGTTCTTATTACAACGACCGCTCTGGTCATGACAGCTGGCGTTGCTGCAGCTGAAGTTTCTGTAGGCGGTGACGGCCGCATGGGTTTCGAAAGCAATGCCGGCACAAACGGTGATCTGCAGTTCGAAAGCCGTATCCGTATCAGCTTCTCTGCTTCTGGCGAAACAGACGCTGGTCTGTCTTTCGGCGGTTCGATCCGCGCTGACAACTCTGGTGGCGGTGCTGCTGGTACAGACGGTTCTGTATTCGTAGAAGGCACATTCGGCAAAATCTCCATGGGTGATGTTGCTGGTGCTCCTGAAGCAGCTGTTGGCGACCTTTCCGGCGTTGGCATGACTGGTGCAGGCGACTTCAACGAATTCGTTTACCTGTCGAACAACCCAGGTCTGACAACAATCATCGATACTGCTGGTGCAGGCACAGGTGAAAACGCTCGTCAGGCAGCTCGTTGGGACTACACAACTGGCGACCTTGGCATTCACGTGTCTTCTGACCAGATCAGTGGCGAAGTTGACGCTTACGGTATCGCTGTAACTTACTCAGCTGGCGACTTCTCGTTCGGTCTGGGTCACGAAGACATCAGCGACGCAGCTTATAGCGCTGACCACACAATCGGTCAGGTTACAGGTTCATTCGGCGACGCAACTGTAAAAGCAATTTACGGTTCTGCTGACCTGAACGGTGCTGATTTCGAACAGATGGGTCTGTCGGTTGATTACGTTTCTGGCGCAACAACACTGACAGCTTACTACCGTACAGTAGAAGTTGATGCACTTGACGGCGACGTGTTCGGCGTTGGCGTAGCATACGACCTTGGTGGCGGCGCATCGTTGAAAGCTGGTTGGGCTGACGGCGACGACGTGAACCCAGTAAGCGCTACATTCGGCGACGCACTGGCTGATCCAAGCTACGACTTCGGTATCACAATGTCATTCTAATCCCCTTTGGGATTGGAGACGGAAAGAGCGGGCCTTGCGCCCGCTCTTTTCTTTTTTAAGGGTAGGGTATGAGCCTTTTAGACATACAAACCCGCATAGCGACCGCTGCAAACGCATATGGCCGCGATCAAAATGACATCACGCTTCTTGCCGTTTCAAAAGTTCAACCGCTTGAACGTGTGGAGACGGTATTAAACGACGGCTATCGGACTTTTGGTGAAAACCGTGTGCAAGAAGCTGAAGGAAAATGGCCTGCCTTTCGCGAGCGGTTCGACAACATAGACCTGCACCTAATCGGTCCGCTGCAATCAAACAAAACCCGCGCTGCCATGGCGCTTTTTGATGCGATCCACACCGTAGATCGCCCGAAACTGGCCCACGCTATTGCGCGTATTGCTGATGAAACTGGCGCTTGTCCTGATTTGTTTGTTCAGGTGAACACAGGGGACGAAGTTCAAAAGGCTGGCGTTTCGGTGGATGATGCCGACGCGCTGGTGGCGGAATGCCGTTCGCTGAGCCTGCCGATCAAGGGACTTATGTGCATTCCCCCCGCGGATGAGACGCCAAGCCTGCACTTTGCATTGCTTGCCAAGATCGCTGCACGCAATGATCTTCAAGGGTTATCGATGGGGATGAGTGGTGATTTTGAAGAGGCGATTGCACAAGGTGCGACGCATGTGCGGGTTGGTTCTGCGATATTTGGCGCGCGCGATTACACCTAAGGCACTGTCAGGGAACGATTAATCGAGTCTCTGGCGTGATGCAGCGTGCAAGCCACATTAGATGATCTGGCCGCAGGCCTACGCACCCTTCCGTCGGAAATCCCGGTCTCCGCCAGCGATGCATGAAAATGGCTGAGCCACGCCCGGGATTTGCTTTGGGCCAGTTCCAGTCCGTCAATAGCACAAGATCATAAAGCGGATCAGCACGCCTGAGTGTTTCGTGTCGCCCTTTGAACGGCGCTTTGACCAGTTGATTATAGTCCTCATGGTGGGGATCATCGCACCATAATTCGCCCGGGCGAATGGGTATGGCCCAAGGAGCGGGTTGGCTGATCCGATCGGGCCTAAACAGCATACCTACGATCCGGTGCACGCCAATTGGTGTGCCGCCGTCGCCTTCTTGCTTGTCGGCAACAAGACCGCCGCGACCGATCACACAAGGGAACAGATGCCCACAAAAGCGCAGTCCCTTGGGCGACAAAACCATGTCAGTTGGCTTCATCCCCGTAGGTCGAACGCCGCCCTGAGGCGATGTCATAATAGATGCCCTGACTTTGTTGCCTTGGTATCCAGATAGTCGGTGTTTTGCGGCCCCCGTCCGACTTTCAATGGCACGCGCTCAACCACTTTGATGCCTTGTGCTTCCATCATTTCAACCTTGGCTGGATTATTGGTCATCAGCCGAATGGAGGAAAACCCAAGCTTCTTCAAAAGATCGGCGCCGACGCGAAAGTCGCGCTCATCATCTTCAAAACCTAGGCGATGATTGGCCTCGACCGTATCAAAGCCCTGATCCTGCAAAGCATAGGCGCGCAATTTGTTGGCAAGCCCGATGCCGCGCCCTTCTTGGCTAAGATAAAGGAGAATACCGGCGCCTGTCTCTCCCATACGGGCCATTGCCGCATGCAGCTGGGGGCCGCAATCGCATTTGACAGAGCCTAGCACGTCGCCGGTGAAGCAGGCAGAATGCAGACGCACCAACGCAGGCTTATCGCGTGGTGGCCGTCCGATTTCGCACACCACATGCTCGTCGCCGCCGTCAACAGGGCGGAACAAGTGCACACGGCCCGCATCTGCCACCGACAGTGGTACGCGGCCCGAGACTATAGGATGCTGTTCTATGGGGGCGTTCAGGCCCTCTAACGTGGCGTCTAGGTTAAGGGATAGGACACCTGATGGCACTTCGTTCACCGGCACCAATACTGCGGCAGGCAATAAGCGGGCCGATTTCATAAGGCCAAGAGCGGCACGCGCAAGGGATGCGTCGCCATCGCGTACTTCGCGAAAGGGCCCTTTCATTGGATGGTTCAGGTCGTCTTTGGGGTCGATCACTGCCGATATCCACGACACGTCTGCATCAGCTGGAACATTTAGCCGCGCGAGATCGCCGTCATAGACGCGCGCGCGCAACGTTTGGGCGCGTTGCGCCGTGATCGCAAGCTGCGGCGCGCCAAGTGCGCGCACGTCGCTGAGGGCTTGGGAGCGCAACCCATCGGCTGCCGCAACCAACGTGCCGCCGATTCCATGGCGCAAAACCACCGCTAGACCGAGCCGTAGATCGGTGCGCGCGCGAGCGATCTGCTCAAAAGGGGTTGGAAAAAATGACATATTCCTCGCGTTCCTGTCATCCACATAAACCGGATTGAAAGAAAGTTGAAACAAATCGCGGTTCTGTGACACGTCCGTGTGAAGAGTTGCAGCAAAGCTTGCACGAAGCGCCCTGTCGGCTCATTTCCTAATCAACCGGACACGGAGAGAGACATGGCACAGACACTAAAGAAAATCCTGCTCGTTGATGACGACGATGACCTGCGCGAAGCGCTGGGAGAGCAGATGATCATGACTGAAGACTTTGATGTCTTTGAGGCCGGTAACGGCGTTGAAGCGATGGAAAAGGTAAAGCAAGGGATTTACGACCTTGTCATCCTCGACGTTGGTTTGCCCGACACAGACGGTCGCGAGCTATGCCGCGTGATGCGCAAACATGGTGTGAAATGCCCGGTTTTGATGCTGACCGGCCACGATTCAGATGCCGACACGATTTTGGGCCTAGATGCCGGTGCAAATGACTATGTGACCAAGCCATTCAAGTTTCCGGTTCTATTGGCCCGCATTCGCGCCCAGTTGCGCCAACACGAACAGTCCGAAGACGCGGTCTTCCAGCTTGGGCCATACACGTTCCAACCTGCCCAGAAGATGTTGATAACAGAGGATGAAAAGAAGATTCGTCTGACTGAGAAAGAGACGAATATCCTAAAATTCCTCTATCGCGCGTCCGAAGGCGTGGTGGCCCGCGATGTGCTTTTGCACGAAGTTTGGGGCTATAACGCGGGTGTCACAACGCACACACTTGAGACTCATATTTACCGACTTCGCCAAAAAATTGAGCCAGACCCATCAAATGCACGTTTACTGGTGACTGAGTCGGGCGGTTATCGTTTGGTCGCCTAAACGAGAGATCCCGTTTCCGTGTCCGGGTAATGGCATGGTACCTCCCTGTTGGACTGGCCGGGCCTTGCGCCCGGCCCTTTTTTTCGAGGATGTGCTCAAAACTAAAATCTTTTAGAAAAGCATTTGCTGCACAATTATTTCTGGCTTAAATATTTGTTCGCTGTTGGATCGAAATTCTTGCGATTGCGCAGTGGATAAATGGATCAGTGAGTTCCATGACAAAAGCGACCGGTCGCGTAAAATCTGAACTTCCCGGAGGTGATCCGGCCCTGATGAACCGCATTGCTTGGGCAAGGCGTTGGACTGATCGCGACGCGAGTACGGAATACGCAATCAATGCGCTTCAAACAGCCAAAGACGGACAAGGTCGCCGCAGCCGGAAAGAACAGGGCTATGCGATGCGCACCCTTGCCTGGCATGCCCGTTGGCGCGGTGAATTTGACGCCGCCCTAGAATACAGCCTGAAAGCTGAGAGTTTTCTGTCTGAGACAGAGCATCCCGTCACCCGCGCGTGGATATACGCCTCTCTTGGGATGGTGCATTTTGTGCGGAGCCGTTTGGATTTGGGCATGGCGGCAGTGGATCGTGGGCTGTGGCTTGTGCGCGATCTATCAGACGAGCACACAACAGCGGCTCAGACGAACCTCTACGTTGTGCGCTCTATGATCCAACAACAAGGTGGAGAACGTGCGCGTGCTGGCATGACGCTTAGCCGTGCGCGCGAACTGGCCGGGGCCGAAGATCTGCCTTTGGTCGAGCAGATTACGGCCAACTGGTTGCTGCGCCACAAAGAAGTTGAGCGCGCTTTGGAATTTGCGCTTCAGGCACTTGGACACGCCAAAGATGCCGAGAATAAAATCATCCAGCCTTATATCCATGCGGTTGCCGGGTCGTGCTTTGCGCGTCAGAAAAACACCATCGAAGCGCTCTCTCATTTCAACGACGGCACCAAACTTGCCGAAGAAGATCAGGACCAGAGGGCCCTGTGTTACCTGAATCTAAGCCGTGCGCAGTTTGAGTTGGCGCGGGGCGAAACCGAAACGGCGCGCGATCTGCTTTTGGCAGGTGCGGCTATCGCCAAGCGACAGAATTTGCCTTTGATGAGAAAAGA
Source organism: Paracoccaceae bacterium (assembly GCA_039942715.1). Classification (GTDB taxonomy): domain Bacteria; phylum Pseudomonadota; class Alphaproteobacteria; order Rhodobacterales; family Rhodobacteraceae; genus JABDJX01. The sequence continues at coordinate 66,169 of JBDVBY010000003.1, read as the reverse complement.
AACCGCGCTGGTTCTGGCGGATACATTCGAGATGTTGGGTCAGTTCAAAGCGTCGGTTGATCAGCATAAGCTGGCATGGCGATTAGAAAGAGAAGGGCGCATCCATTGATCGAATATATCGGGCTTTGGCTTTTGGCCGCGATGACGCTGAACATGTGGGGGCTAACCTGCGTGCTGCAATCGGGTGAAAGCCTGATCAGACGCCTGATCTGGGCGCTTGTACTTCTTATGCCGGTGCTTGGATTTTTGGCGTGGTTTCTATTGGGACCGCGCGCGAGAAGTGTAGGCTGAGCCAATGCGGATCGGACTCCTTCAATGCGGACATTTCCCACAGCCTGCCTATCATCCCAAAACAAATTACACAGACCTATATAGCCGCCTGTTGGAAGGCCACGGTTTTGCGTTTCAGACGTGGAGCGTCGTCGATATGGAGTTTCCCGGCTCAGTGAACGACGCCGACGGATGGCTTCTAAGTGGTTCAAAACATGGCGCTTATGACGACATCCCGTTCATAGCGCCTTTGGAGAGCTTTATTCAACGCGTCTATGCAGCTCAATTGCCTATGGTGGGGATTTGTTTTGGGCATCAGATTATTGCACAGGCCTTGGGTGGCAAAGTGACCAAGCGGGCAACGGGATGGAACTGTGGGCGCAATGACTATGCGTTTGAAGGCACTACGAAAAACCTGATGGCGTGGCATCAGGACGAAGTTGTGAGTGCGCCGCCCGAGGCAGTTCTGATCGGTAGCAGCAAAGAATGCGCGATTGCGATGATCCGCTACAAAGGTAACGCGCTGACGATGCAGCCGCATCCAGAGTTTGACGACGCAGCGGTGCGCATTGTGATGGACGGACCGGGAGGCAGGTCTCTCGCACAGGCAGAACTAGATGAAGCGGGTGCTGGTCTGGGAACGCCGGATGACAGCGCGTCGGCAGCAAGCGATATTGCGCAGTTTTTTAAAGCCGCGGGCGACAACGGCTAATTACACGGCTATCGTGGCGGTGAACTAGCGGAGAAATGCCATGAAGCCCGTTGAAACCGACGATCTGAAAATCAGCTTTGACATGAAGACCTGTATTCACGCGCGCAAGTGCTGGCTTGGGCTGCCACAGGTATTCGACCCGGCGCAGCGGCCTTGGATCAAACCAGACGGCGCCGCTACCGAAGAGATTGTTGCAACGATTGATGCCTGCCCGTCAGGTGCTTTGTCGTATGAGCGGCTTGGAACTGCCGAGACACCGCCTCAAGTGAACACGGCGCGGCTTTGGGAGAACGGTCCAATAGAGCTGCGTGGTGATTTGCGTCTGCCTGGCGAAGACCCTCGCACGCGTGCCACGCTGTGTCGGTGTGGCAAGACTAGCAATCCGCCATTTTGCGATGGCGCGCACAAGGACGGCTTTGAGGCGACGGGTCTGCCTTCTGCTGGTGAAAGTGAAGCGCTGGAGAGCACGGGTGGGCCGCTGGAGATCACAGTGTTCGAGGATGGCCCAATTGCGTTGAAAGGGAATGTCGAGGTTATCGGATCAGATGGGCGGCGTGTGGCCCAGAAAACCAAAGCCTTCCTGTGCCGTTGTGGCGCATCAGCAGACAAGCCATTTTGTGACGGAACGCACAAAGGGGCCGGGTTCAAAAAGGCGGCGAAAGCCTAACGTTTCTGTCCGACGATCCGATAATACAGCCAGTCGGGTAAAAACTGCATCGCGCGAATGGATGTTGCAAAGAGGCGTGGAAAGTTCTTGGCAAAGCTGTCGTCGTGCATGTGCTCAACAAATTCGCGCGCGGCTATTTCGGGCTCCATAATGAACGGCATGCTGAACGTGTTCTTATCCGTCATTTGCGTCTTGATGAAACCGGGGTTGATCAACTGAACCTCGACACCTGTGTTAATCAGATCGGCGTGCATGGTTTCGGCCAGCGACATAAGACCCGCTTTTGAGGCGCCATAACCACAGGCATTTGGCAGGCCGCGAAAACCAGAAAGCGAACCTGTCAGAACGATATGGCCCGCGTCGCGCTCTACCATTTGCGGCAGCACGTGGCCCAAAACACGCGCGGCCCCGGTAAGGTTTACATCCAGCATGGCGGCGGCTTTCTCGCCATCAAACTCGGTCGCCCCAAACGACCAGTAAACGCCTGCCAGAAACACCAATCCGTCGACATCACCGGCCGCTTTGGCAGCCTCGGCAACGCTTTCGCCTGAGGCCACGTCCATTGGCACGACTGTTGCGCGGCCCGGAAGCTCTTCGGCAAGGTTGTATAGCGCGTCTTCGCTGCGCGCGCTGATAATCACTTCAGCGCCCGTCTTGGATATCTCTTTGGCTACATCGCGGCCCAAACCGCTTGATGCACCAACAATCCAATAGCGTTTTCCTTGCCAATCTCTCACGCGGCTTCCTGTCTTGCTTGTGTGGCTTGCGCGGGACGCATTGTTGCGACCAACTCACCCACTTTGATGCCATATTTACGGAACTGGCTGCGGTTCATGATAACGCCATTTTCCAAAAGGTACATCCAGTCCACTACGCTCAGAACATGGCCACCCGCGCTTTCGGTTAGGCGGATGTTGTACTCAAGCTTGACGCTTGAGCCTGATTGGCGACCCGTTCCAGTGCCAACCAGATCATCGGCATCGGCTGTGATAATCCCGGCATCATTGACCTGCAAACGCCATTCGCGACTTTGCACTTCGCCGCTGTCATAGCGGAACTCTTCGCGCATGACGCCAGTGTTGCCATCCCATTCAGCGAAGAATTCGGCCACAAAACGCGATGAAACACGACCTGTTGGGCCATAGATCACGCCTTCGCATAGAAGTGGTCCGTTCAGATGTTCGCGGATGTCAAAGTGGGGGCCATGATTGGCGTAGTCTTCGGGGGCTTGCGCACGAAAGCTGAAGTAGCGACTGGCCAGCCAAAGGGCGGCAACAGTCAGAAGCAGGCCGAATTTGAAGGCAAAGAGAGTGTCCATATTTACACCTCGTTCAGTTGGGGTTGTGTTGAGTCTTCCTCAAGCGGTGTCGCGGCCAAGAGGGCGAGGGCCGCAAGCTTTAGAAAACATGGGAGGATTGCGTAGAAAAATGTGAGAGTGGCGAGTGCTGCCTCGGGCGATGCTCCGACGCCTGATTGCAAACCGGCCGCATCCAGCAGGGGCAACAGGACGGCGGCCGCAAAGGCCAGCGATAGTTTTGAAACGAAAGACCAAAGGCCGAACCCCTCGGCAGCCTCGGGGGCGATTTCGGCAGCGCGGGTGGCGAAAAGCGCAGGCAAAAGCGTCATATCAGCGCCAAGGGCGGCTCCTGACGCAAGGCAAATGATAACGAATGGGGCAAGATCGCCTGTGCCCAAAAAGGCCGCTCCGCCGAAGGCTAGGATCGACAAGCTCATCCCGAGCATCAGTGCGGGCTTTGCGCCGATGTTTTGCGCCAAGCGGCTCCAGAAAGGCGCGCAAAGGGCGGCGGCGACGAAGAAGAGCAACAGAAGTGGGCCTTCCCAGCCGGGCGCTTCAAGGCGGCTTTCAACGAAGAACAGGAACAAAGTTGAGGTAACGGCGACAGGTGTGGCGTTGAGCAGCGCGATCAGCAGCAAGCGGCGTGCAAGTGGATCGCGCAGGAAACGCATGACACCGGGCGAAGTGGGCTCGTGGGAGGCGGACCAGTTGGTGCGCATAGCGAGGACGGCAGCAAATGTGCAGACAGCAAAGATGGCTGAGAAGATCATAAACGGGCTGGACCCGACGCTTGCGAGTGCAACCGGAGCGACGGCTGCGAGTGACACGCCAATCAATGCGCCGGTCTCGCGCCAGCCAGCGAGGCGGACGTGGCCGTTGTCGCCAAGCGTTTTGGCGGTAGCGACGCCTTGGGCATAAAAGCTGATCGTCAGAAAGCTGAACGATGAGAAGAGCAGCGTTAGTGTGATGGCAAACCATGCGACGGGATTAATCGGAGGGGAGACGCCGAACAGGCCGATCATCGAGAGTGCCAAGATGCCGCCGGCAGCGGCAACGGCCAAGGCGCGGTGATTGCGCAAGCGGCGCGATAGCCAGCCAAGTGCCGGGTCTTGGACCACATCAATTAGGCGCAGGGCAAAGAGAACAGCACCCAAAGCCGCAAGGCTCACGCCGTAAGTGTCGACGTAAAACTTGGGCGCATGGATATATATTGGCAGGCCAGCGGCGGCCAGCACGGCTCCGAAAAGCGCGAACGGGGCGAGGTTAGGTGCAGTGCTCATCGCGACACCTCTTGGCTGGGCGGTTCGGGGCGCGCACGAAATGGAGCGCCTTTCCACCAAAGCTTGAGCGCTTGCCAATGTATGAGCCCGAGGACACGGCGAGATCCGAAGGGACGACGCAACATGGCGCGTAGGATCGCAGCGTTGGTGAGTGGCTTGCGCTTGCCGGTCAACGTAGCCAGTAGACTGCCGTTGCCAGTCTTGTAGTCAATCCAGATGCCGATGCGTTCATCGGAAATGTCGAAGCGGAAGGTATAATCGCCCTCAACCGGCTGAAATGGTGAGACGTGGAAAATCTTGCGCGCGCCGATAAAGTCTTCGCGGGTGATTTCGCGCAGATCGTCGTGATGGCACAGGTACGAGTGGCGGTCGCCATAGGTGTTGGACACTTCGGCGATGACCACGCGCAAAGCCCCCTTGGGGTCGCGCACCAGCCAGAACGACACAGGGTTAAACACATGGCCCAGCACACGGGGTTGCGCCAAAAGCTCGATCTGCCCGATGCTTAGACCAAGCCCATGCTCACGGATCACATCGCGCACCCAAGCGGCTCCTCTACCTTCGTGCGGTGCGCCGCCGTGGTCCTGATCATTTAGCGAAAACAGTCCGCGTTTGTTGCGCGCAAAAAGTCCTGGCGCTTGCGCCGCGCGCTCGCCATCGATCAACACGTAGTCGACCGAATAGGTGAACGCGTTTTCCACCGCGCCCTTGCGACCATGAAAGGTCAGCCCGTCGATATGATCGACGCGCGTCATTATTCTGCCGCCAGTCCAATGGTGTCGCGCAGAGTCATTTGCTGGGCGACGTCAAATGCGCTGGACAGGCCGTCTTCATGAAATCCGTTGCGCAGCCACGCGCCTGCAAACCACGTGCTGTTGTTGCCTTGGATCGCGCGGATCGTGTCTTGGGCGGCCAAAGCGGCGCTGTCAAAGACGGGGTGCATAAAGGTTGCCTCGTCATAGATCAGCTCTTCGCGGATGTTGCCTTGGGCGTTCAGCGTGACGAACATCGGATCGCTTTCGGGAATATTTTGTAGCGAGTTCATCCAGTATGACAGATCAATTGGAGCGTCCGCGCCGGTGCCGGTTTCCACATGGCACCAAGACGACCACGCTTTGCGGCTGCGAGGCATCACATTGGTGTCGGCGTGCAGAACGGCGTGGTTTGGTTGATAGCGGACGGCAGAAAGTGCGGTTTGCTCGACACCCGTGGCATCAGACAAAAGCCGCAGCGTGTCGTTGGAGTGGGTCGCAAAGACCACCTCGTCAAAGCTTTCCCATTCGCCATTTGCACAGCGTACATCGGCCCCAAACTGCGTGCGACGAACACCTTGCACATCAGCGCCAAGACGAATGTCGACACCAGCACCCTGCATGCGGCGCGCAAGGCGGTTCACATATTCGATCGAACCGCCTTTGACCGTGTACCATTCATGGTTCTCTTCCCACTTTAGAATGCCGTGGTTGCGGAAGAAACGGATCATTGCTTCGGCAGGGAAATCGAGAATGCGGGATTTTGGGGTAGACCAGATCGCCCCTGAGAACGGCAAAAGGTAATAGTCGCGAAACCACGGGCCAAGGTTCATCTCTGATATCAACTGTCCGATGGTCATGCCGGGACGCACTTTGTCTTCGGCGAAACGGCCAAAGTTCAGGATGTCCCCAATCATCCGCAAAAACGCTGGGCGACCAAGATGCTTGCGTTGTGCAAACACAGCATCGATGCTGGCGAGCCCGTATTCTAGTGCGCCACCACGCGCAGAAACGCCGAAACTCATGCTGCTTTTGCTGACAGGCACGTCCAAAGCATCAAACAGCGCGGTCAGGTGCGGATAGGTGTGATAGTTAAAAACGATAAATCCTGTATCGACAGGCTGATCTTTGTTCTTGCCAGCAATAATAGTGCGGGCATGACCGCCCAGACGCTTTTCGCTTTCAAACAGCACAACGTTGTTTTGGTCTGCAAGATAGTGGGCGGAACCCATCCCCGAGATACCACCACCTATAACAGCAATGCGCCGCGCAGCGGATGGTCTATGTTCAAATGGCATTCTTCGCACCTTGGTCTTTTCGCATTTACATAACACTTACGTGCGGCAGAGCCGTACAGATCAATCAACGCACACATTAAAAAATGATCCATGTGTGGGTGTGCCACGTATTCCTTACAAATGCCGAATGATATTGTGCTTGAACTTGATGCTGGAACCCCTTCGGAGGCCATGTATGGTGCCCGCGAAACCACTGCGGCTGCCCGCGATACCAAACGGCGAGTGACGATGAACGCTGAGAGAAATGATGACTGGGCCGCATATGTTTTGCGGGTGAAAGAGCATCAGGACAAACAAGCGTTTGCTGAGCTGTTTCGCCATTTTGCCCCGCGGGTAAAGGCGTTTTTGATGAAGTCCGGCGCTGAAATGACGTTGGCGGAAGAATGCGCCCAAGAGGTCATGGCGACCTTGTGGACAAAGGCCCATCTGTTCGACCCCACGCGGGCGAATGTCTCAACTTGGGTCTTCACGATCGCGCGGAACAAAAAAATTGATGCTTTAAGGCGTCAGCGCAGACCAGAGCCCGAGGACCTTGCATGGGGACCAGAGGCGGAACCGGATCAGGCAGACGTGATGTCGATCCAACAAGAGAGTGACCAACTGGCGAAGGCTGTTGCCGATTTGCCGGAAAAGCAGAGAGAATTGATTGAGCGGGCCTATTTTGGAGACCTGAGCCACAGCGAAATCGCTGAGGAGACTGGACTTCCGCTGGGAACGATTAAATCTAGGATTAGATTGGCGTTGGAAAAGCTGCGCCATGAGATGAGGTAAGTGAGATGAGTTCGATTAACCATCACCTGACAGACGCGCTATTGATGAGCTATGCGTCAGGCACGCTGGACGAAGGGTTTAGCATCGTTGTGGCAACGCACGTGTCGCTTTGCGACGAGTGCCGGGCGCGGATGGAAAGCTTTGAAGCTGTTGGCGGCAGCCTTGTTGAGGATGTGGACTCGGTCGAGATGACTGAGGATGCGCTTGAGGCCACTATGGCTTTGATCAGTGCGGCGCCGCAGTTTGAAGTGGAGCGTAAAGCCTCTGGAAATGTTTTGCCGCAGCCGCTGTGTGATTACATCGGTGGAGATTTGGAAGATGTGCACTGGAAACCAGTGGGTGGCGGTGTGAAGCAATCGGTGCTGGACGTTGTTGGGGGCGCGCAAGTGCGACTTCTTTCAATCCCCGGTGGCGCTGCGATGCCAGACCACGGGCATAACGGTTTGGAATTGACACTCGTGTTGCAAGGCGCGTTTCAGGACGAGGATGATCGTTTTGGACGCGGCGACATCGAAGTCGCCAACGAAGACTTGCACCATACTCCGATCGCTGAAGCCGGACAGGATTGTATTTGCCTTGCTGCAACGGATGCGCCGCTGCGGTTTAAAGGCATCTTGCCGCGTCTTGCTCAGCGCTTTGTCGGCATCTGATCCGACCCGAATCCCGAGATGAAGGCCCGCCAGTTGGCGGGCTTTTTTTATGCCACCAAGGTCGGTTTTGGCCGTGTTGCAAAGCTGGCGCGCAAGTGATCTGCAGCGGCTTCGACCGCCGGATTGGGGTTTTCCGCAAACAAAAGTCCCAATGCGTATTGCGGTAGTTTTGGTAGGTCAAAGCGCGCAGGTACTTCCACCACATCTCCGCTAATTGAGGACTCTGGGATGGGGGCCACAGCAAGGTCAGCCAAAATTGCGGCGCGCTGGCCAGATAGATGCGCGCTTTGAAACGCTAGCCGCCACGCGCGCCCTTCTTTTTCAAGGGCAGAAATAGCGACTTTGCGCCACGTGCAGGCTTCGTCCCAAACACTGACGGGCAAGGGTGTCTGTTCAGCGGCAACACCGCTTTTGCACGTTGCCCAAATTAGTTGTTCGCGGTGCAACACCTCGGCATCGGAGTCTTTGGCGCCAGCGTTACAGGTGATAATCGCCAAATCGAGTGCGCCTTCTTTCAGCTTTGACACCATGCGCACGCTTTCATCGACGATCACGTTTACGCTGACGTTTGGGTGGCTGTCCGCAAAGCGGCGCAGCATATCAACCAAAAACCGCTCGGCCACATCATCGGGGGCACCTAAGCGCACGACACCTTCGATCTCGGGTTGAACAAAGCGCGCAACAGCGTCGCGGTTCATCGCCAACATGCGCCGCGCGTGTTCGAGCAAAAAAGCACCGTCTGCGGTGAGGGTGACGGACCGACTATCTCGGATAAAAACGGGCCGCCCCAGCAGGTCTTCCATCTTTTTCACCTGCATTGATACAGCCGAGGGCGTGCGCAAGACAACGGCGGCTGCGGCAGAAAAGCTGCCAGTCTCGGCGATGGCGACGAGCGTGCGCAGCAGATCAAGGTCTAACAGGGGCAAGGTTGGTGTGTATGGGGTGCTCATAATTCATCTTTCAGAAAATCTGATAGCATAATTGAAATCTATTCGTTTGATTGAAAGATGTCCAGCCCGCATATCAAGGATATTCAGTAAAGGAGAAACCCGATGACACATGTACCCCTCGCACCAGTGATCCGTGGAGCGGGCAATCCGCTTTATGAACTGTCCATCACGCTTGGAGCGCGCATAGAGCAGCTGCGCAAACGGCGATCTTTGAAACGGCTATTGGATTATGAGGACTATGCATTGAATGATATGGGTATGTTGCGCCAAGATCTTGATTGGGTGCTTTCGTTGCCGCTGAGCATTGATGCGACCGTTGAACTTAAGCGCCTGTCAGACGAGCGGCATAAGCACCGCTTGAAACCCTAAGGTGGCAATGGAGGGGTAATGCATTAAATTACAGTCGAACCGCACACCGCGGGTGGGCAATTTCATGCAGCATTTTGCGGCGCTGTTCACGGCGCTGGATCAAACAACCAAGACCAATGCCAAGGTCGCAGCGCTTGCGAGCTATTTTCAGGTGGCGGCGGAAGATGACAAGCTTTGGACCATCGCGCTTTTGTCAGGCCGCCGCCCAAAACGCACGCTGCCGGTTTCAAAATTGCGCGAATGGGCGGCGGAGGTGGCGGGTATTCCGCAGTGGTTATTCGAGGATAGCTACCCGATTGTTGGTGATTTGGCGGAGACTATTGCGCTGATCTTGCCGGAGCCCTCGTCGCGGTCGATGAAATCGCTAACTGGCTGGATTGAAGATATCAAAGCTCTCGGGCGCGAAGAAGAGCACATCCGCAAAAAAGAGATATTGGCGGCATGGGACGCTTTGAATCGAACGGAGCGGTTTGTGTTTAACAAACTCATCACCGGTGGTTTTCGAGTGGGTGTGAGCCAAAAGCTGATGACGCGCGCGCTCTCAAAGGCAACTGGAGTGGCAGAAACGGAGCTTGCGCATCGCCTTATGGGGGATTGGTCGCCGGAAAAGGTGACGTTTGACGCTTTGATTTTGAGTCCGGATCCGCAGGCGGACCTTTCAAAGCCGTATCCATTCTATTTGGCGTATCAATTGGACGATGCGCCCGCTGCTTTGGGCACGCCTTCGGAATGGGCCGCAGAGCACAAGTGGGACGGCATCCGCGGACAGGTGATCCTGCGCGAGGGGCAGCGTTTTGTCTGGTCGCGGGGCGAAGAATTAATGACTGGGCGATTTCCTGAATTGGCCACTTTGTGTGACTTTGTTCCGCCGGGTACGGTCTTGGACGGTGAATTGCTGGCTTGGGATGCCATTTCTGATGCGCCGCTGAGCTTTAACGCGCTGCAAAAGCGGATTGGACGCAAGACTGTGCCCAAAAGGCTTTTGGCCGAAGCCCCGGTCGTGCTGCGCGCCTATGATGTTTTGGAGTGGGAAGGCGAGGATGTGCGAGCGCGGGCTTTTCGAGAAAGACGCGCCTTGTTGGTCAAATTGATGGAAACGGTGCCGTCAGATGCACCTTTGCGGTTGTCCCCGCTGTTGGCGTTTGACGATTGGGAGGAACTGGCCAAGTTGCGCGAAGGATCGCGCGCTATCGGGGCCGAAGGGGTGATGTTGAAGCGTCTGGATAGCCCTTATCAACAGGGTCGCAAAAAAGGCGATTGGTGGAAGTGGAAGGTTGATCCGCTGGTTGTCGATGCGGTGATGATCTATGCGCAAGCAGGCCATGGGCGGCGCGCGAACCTGTTTACGGATTTCACTTTTGCGGTTTGGTCGGGCAATGATCTGGTGCCCTTTGCCAAGGCTTACTCTGGGCTAACGGACGCTGAATTTCGCGAGATCACGGCCTGGGTGCGCAAGAACACGCGCGAGCGCTTTGGGCCGGTGCGCTCTGTCAAGGCGGAGCATGTGTTCGAGATTGCTTTTGAGGGTATTCAGGAAAGTCCCCGGCATAAATCAGGGATTGCGCTGCGGTTTCCGCGAATGAGCCGTTGGCGCAAAGATAAACCAGTGAGCGAGGCCAACACTTTGGATGATCTTAAAGTGATGTTGCACATTTATGGGTAGGGATTGCGCCGCGCTTGCGCGCGTCGCGTTATGTGAGGGGCACCGCCCCTCACACTCCCGGAGTATTTTCAAATAGATGAAGACGCTGTTGAAGTGACCCGTGTTGAGGCCTAGGTCTGGGTGAACAATATAAGGATGATATTTATGCCGTTTGAACCTCAGCTTGCCTATGACGTGGTTTCTGGTGGGTCCGACAATTTGGGCGATTTGCCCGAGTGGGATCTTAGCGATCTTTATACCAGCCCGGACGCACCGGAGTTCAAGCGTGACATGGATTGGCTTGAGGCGGCCTGTGCGTCGTTTGCCAGTGACTTTGAGGGTAAGTTGACCGGGCTTGATGCGCCTGCCATGCTTGATTGCGTTTTGCGTTATGAGAAGATTGATATGATCGCTGGGCGCATCATGTCGTTTATTGGCTTGCGGTATTATCAAATCACCACGGATGCAGATCGCGCCAAAGCAATGTCGGATGCGCAGGATAAAATCACGACGTTTACCACGCCTTTGGTGTTCTTCTCACTTGAAGTGAACCGGATTGACGACAGCGTATTTGATGCGTGGTTCGGTTCAAACGCAGATTTGGCGCGTTACAAGCCAATTTTCGAGCGCTTGCGTGCGATGCGGCCTTATCAATTGTCGGATGAGCTAGAGAAATTTTTGCACGACCAGTCGACTGTTGGGTCCGCTGCGTGGAACCGGTTGTTTGATGAAACGATTGCCGGGCTTGAGTTTTCGATTGATGGCGAGACGCGCGGGCTGGAAGCCACGTTGAACGATCTGACGGAACAAGATCGCAGTAAACGCGAGGCAGCGTCGCGTGAATTGGCGCGGGTATTTGGCGAGAACGTTAAGCTGTTCGCGCGGGTGCACAATACGCTGGCGAAGGAAAAAGAGATTGAGGATCGTTGGCGCGGAATGCCGACGCCACAGACCGGGCGCCATCTTTCGAACCATGTGGAACCTGAAGTTGTTGAAGCTCTGCGCAATGCGGTTGTGGCGGCCTATCCAAAGTTGAGCCACCGGTATTACGAGCTTAAGCGCGGCTGGCTTGGGCTGGACAAGATGGAAGTCTGGGACCGCAATGCGCCTCTGCCGATGGAAAGTGATCGTTTGGTGGGCTGGGATGAGGCGCGTAGCACCGTGCTGGACGCTTATGGCGGATTTGATCCTGAGATGGCGAGATTGGCTGAACCTTTCTTTGATAAGGGCTGGATTGATGCGGGCGTGAAGCCGGGCAAGGCGCCGGGAGCGTTTGCGCATCCGACCGTCGCAGATGTGCACCCGTACGTTATGTTGAACTACCTCGGAAAGCCGCGGGATGTGATGACGCTCGCGCACGAGTTGGGGCACGGGGTGCATCAGGTGTTAGCCGCCGGGCAAGGGGAGCTTTTGGCCTCGACCCCGCTGACTCTGGCGGAAACCGCGTCTGTCTTTGGCGAGATGCTGACGTTCCGCAAGTTGCTTGCAGATGCACCGTCTGCGGCTGAGAAAAAGGTGATGTTGGCGGGTAAAGTTGAAGACATGATCAATACGGTCGTGCGCCAGATCGCGTTTTACGACTTTGAGTGTAAGCTGCACGCCGCACGCCAGCAGGGAGAGTTAACGCCTGATCAGATTGGTGAACTGTGGATGTCTGTGCAGGGCGAAAGCCTTGGGCCCGCGTTCACGTTTATGGACGGCTACGAGACGTTTTGGTCCTATGTGCCGCACTTCGTGCATTCGCCTTTTTACGTTTACGCCTATGCATTTGGCGATGGTTTGGTGAACGCGCTTTATGCCGTTTACGAGGAAGGCGATCCGGAGTTTCAGGCGAAGTACTTTGAAATGCTGAAAGCTGGTGGGTCAAAACATCACAAAGAACTGCTTGCGCCGTTTGGGTTGGATGCATCGGATCCGTCGTTCTGGGACAAAGGTCTATCGATGATTTCTGGATTTATCGACGAGTTGGAAGCGATGGAGGGCTAAGCGCTCATTCGATTGCCATCCGCGAGGACACTTGGCCGGACAGCGTTTTGCAATCTGTTAAATCGCGCGGCCGATTCATCCAGGCCGCGCACAGTTTTCCGGAAAAGGCAGCGGTGATTTCGCCTGCTTCGCCCCATACAGAAATGTCAACGATCTGGAACAACGGTTCTGGATCAGAGCCTCGTGTGGTGAAGAACTGACCACCGAGACCGTTTGGCATGTAGATTATTTCGACCGAGATGGGGTCTGCGGCTTGATCAAACTGACCGGCGTAGCGCACTTCGACGCTGAGCATGCCTTTACTGATAAAGCGCGGCTCGACGTGTCCTTGAAAGTAGAAATCGGCGTGTTGGCCTGATTGCTCAAAGGAGGCGGTGGCGACGGCCCTTCCGCCTTGAGGCATGGTGATTGTGTGCCAGACGCCTTCTGTGCCGTCGATAAAGGCGCGCATGGTGCCAAGGCTTGTGTCAGCTTGGGCCGTTTGGGTAAGAGCCATTGCACAAGCAAGGGCGAGCGCACGTCTCATGAGCGGCGCATCGCGGTTGTTGCAACATAGCAGAGTGCTGCTGCAACCACGATGGATGGGCCTGCCGGTGTGTCGAGTTCCCATGCCATCCACAATCCTGCGATGGTTGCCACAACGCCTAAGGCGCCCGCAATCATGGCCATTTGCTCGGGTGTCTTTGCGAGGGACCGTGCGGCCGCAGCGGGGATGATCAGCATTGCGCCGATTAGCAACACGCCAACGACTTTGATCGCAACGGCAACAACGACGGCAAGTGCGAGCGTCAAGAAAAGCTGTTCCTGTTTGGGATTGATCCCGGCGGCAGTGGCCAAGTCTTCGTTCAAAGTGGCGGTCAAAAGGGCGGACCAACGCCAGACAAGAAGAGCGATGACAAGAAGCGCGCCAATCCAGATCACGGCAAGATCGCTTTGATTGACGGCCAGAATGTCGCCCAACAGAAAGCCCATCAGATCGACGCGGACACCATCGATGGTCGACAGGGATACCAGGCCGAGTGCAAGAGCTGTATGGGCCATAACCCCCAGCGTGGTGTCGGCGGCAAAGCCCTTTTCTGACATCTTTGTCACAACGAGAGCCATCGCAAGGGCGATAATCAACGCGCCTGCAAAGATTGGCAGATCAAGCGCAAAGGCGAGCGCGACGCCGAGCAAGGTTGCGTGCGCGGTTGCATCGCCAAAATAGGCCATGCGGCGCCAGACGACGAAACATCCCAATGGAGCAGCGGCCGCAGCGACGCCAAGGCCAGCGAGAAGGGCGCGGATCAAGAATCCGTCAAGCAAGCTCACGCGTGTGGCCTATTGTGTTCATGTGGGTGGTCATGATCATGCCCGTGATCATGTTGGTGCCGGTAAAGCGCCAAGGCCCCTTTGGTGCCAGATCCAAAAAGAGCGCGGTATTCAGGGGCTGAGGCCACGTGTTCGGGCGAGCCGTGACAACAGACATGGCCGTTCAGGCAGATCACCCTGTCCGAGGCGGCCATCACCACATGTAATTCATGGCTGACCATCAATACTGCACAGCCAAGGCGGGTGCGGACCTCTTCGATCTGGCGATAAAATGCGGCTGAGCCTTGTTGGTCGAGACCTTGGGTGGCTTCGTCGAGGATTAGGAGTTCTGGGTCGTTTAACAGGGCGCGCGCAAGCATTACGCGTTGGGTCTGCCCACCCGAAAGATCAGAAAGCTGGCGATCGGCGAAGTGCTCTGCGCCTGCGGCCTTCAGGGCTTCTGTCTTGGCTTTGGTCGTGACGGTGCGCGGCAGATCAAGGAAGCGTCGCGCCGTCAGTGGTAGCGTTTTGTCGATATAAAGCTTTTGCGGCACATAGCCGATCCGCAGGCCGGGCTTGAGTGTTACGGACCCTGTCGTCGGGTTGACGACACCGATGATCGCGCGCAGCAGCGTTGATTTGCCGGAGCCGTTCGGGCCCACAATAGTGACAATCTCGCCTTGCATGATCGCCAAATCGACGTGGCTTAAGACTGCGTCTTTCCCAAAGCTGACACCAAGTCCGTCGATGTTTACTAAGGTCATCTAAGCCACCTCATCATTGCATTTTGGGCAAAGGCCGATGGCCTCAACGAAAGTGCTTTCAATGTGGAAGCCCGCCGTGCGCGCAGCTTTGCCCAAACGGCCTTTTTTGGCTTCTGACGGAGCTTCGGCGACTGAATCGCAGCTGCGACAGATCAGGAAAGCCGGTGCATGATCTTGGCCGGGATGGGCACAGGCAATAAAGGCATTGAGTCGTTCAATCCGGTGCGCAAAACCATTTTGCACCAGAAATTCAAGCGCGCGATAGGCTACTGGCGGCTGTGAACCCAGCCCCTCGTCCCGTAATATATCCAGAATCTCATAAGCGCCCATGGCGCGATGCTGCTCTAGCAATATCTCTAGAACGCGACGGCGCGTTGGAGTCAGTCGCAGCCCTGCGTCTTTGCAAAACGCGTCTGCCGCTTGGACACCCTTGTCGATGCAGTCACGGTGGTTGTGTGTTTCAAATCCGATTGTCGTCATAGGGTATTGATATGTTATACCATAACAGTTATCAACCCGCCCATGATGAATTTTCCCAGAACCGCCGTCGTTTGCGCCGCCCTTTTGTTTAGCGTTGTTCAATCAGCCAATGCTCAAGATGCGCCGCGTGTTGTTACAGATATTTTGCCTGTGCACAGTCTTGTTGCCCAGATTATGGAAGGCGTCGGTGCGCCCGATCTTTTACTGGAAGCTGGAAGTGATCCGCATAACTACGCCATGCGCCCTTCGCAGGCGTCGTTGTTAGAAAACGCAGATGTTGTGATTGTCATTGGGCCAGCGCTCACGCCTTGGCTTGAAAAACCGCTGGCCACACTGGCGAATGGGGCAACGCAGGTCATCCTGTTAGAGGTGCTCGGCACAGAATTGTTAGAGTACCGCGGGGGGCATGACCATGGCCACGGTCATGGGCACGACGACGAAAACGTCGATCCGCATGCCTGGCTTGATCCGAAAAATGCAAAAGTGTGGCTGAGTTCTATCGCAGATACTTTGGCGCAAAATGATCCGGCAAACAGCGCGCTTTATCTTGCGAACGCAGAGACCGCTCGCGCGGAACTGACAAACTTAGAGGCAGAGTGGCAAGCGGCGCTTGATGGCGTTGGCAGATATGGTGTGCATCACGATGCCTATCAGTACTTTGAAGCGCGCTTTGGTCTGGCGACAGGTTTTGTGATTAAAGAGGACGATGCGCATCAGCCTGGTCCTGCGCGAATCGCAGAACTGCGCGCCGACATAGCTCAAAACGCTGTTGCGTGCGTATTTGTAGAGCCTTTTGTCAATCGTGGGTTGATTGAAACGGTGCTAGAAGGCAGCGATGCAAAGATATTGGAACTTGATCAAATGGGGGTCAATTTCGAACCCGGTCCCGACCTGTTTTCACTGGTTTTGCGCGAAATGGTCGCGTCTGTTGCGCAGTGTCGCTAGTCCTTTAAGATACAGTCTTTCAAAGGAAAATCTCTGACCGATCCACCGAATCGTTTGACGTAGCGCGTTGGCTTTGCCACAATTTGGCCACAATGTCTGCCTTGGGGGGGTGGAGTAACTATGTCGCTGCAACGTTTTACGCTTTTGCCTGTGTCTAAGGCGAAGGCGCAGCAACCTGTCGAAGAAACCAAAGAACAACCGGGGCGCGCTCCGGTTGAAGTCGTGTCTGTGACCCGGATGGCGCAAGGCGGCGCTTGGCGTACGGAAGCGATGCGCAGTTATGACCGCCCCGTTCTAATCTGGTTTACCAGAGGACAGGGTCGGCTGACAATTTCGGGTCGCAATTGCGGATACAGCCCGCACAATCTAGTTTACTTGCCGCCTCAGACCATGCACGGGTTTACGACGATGGGGCCGGTTCTTGGTTCGGTCGTTTTTTTGCCCGTTGGTCCAGAATACGATTGGCCTGATGAGCCTGCACATTTGCGTTTGCACGATGTGCGTCTTCAGCGAGAACTCACCGCGACAATCGACGCGTTGCTGACGGAACAAGAGAGCGCGTGTCCCTATAGCGACACCGCTCTGGTGCATCACGCTGGACTTTTATCGATCTGGTTTGCGCGTACAGCTGCGGCGCATGCCGACGCGCCCAACCCATCACCCGGTTTGCGTATGGACACGGCAGCGCATCGTTTGGCCGAAGCCTATACTTCGCTTATCGAACGTGATTTTCGTCATGCTGAGGGTGTTCAGCACTATGCTGCTCTATTGGGTGTGACGCCAACCCATTTAAGTCGTGTGTGTCGCAAAATTGCTGGCAGACCGGCGTTGGATATCTTGACGGATCGACGCCATTTTGAGGCGCGGCGGTTGTTGCGCGACACGAATATGCAGATTTCAGAAATTGCCAAGAAAAGCGGGTTTTCGTCGCCTGCCTATTTCACGCGCGCCTTTAAAGCCCGCGCAGGGCGCAGCCCGTCGGAATTCCGCGAAAGTCGCTGACACACAGTTGCTCTTTCTCGATCAAACCGTATCCTCAAAGCCAAAATTGCCGACGCGCCAACTTCAGAAACCGGAGGCTTAAATGCCCTTTACCCTCGCTACGTGGAACATCAATTCGGTGCGGCTGCGCGAGCCGATCGTGCAGCAATTGATGTCGTCCGAAGCCCCCGACGTGATTTGTTTGCAAGAGTGCAAGTCGCCTGTTGAGAAAATCCCCTTAGAGGGCTTCAAAGCGCTGGGCTATCATCACATCGTGGCGCGCGGACAGAAGGGGTACAACGGTGTTGCGATCCTTTCTAAGCTGCCGTTGGTGGATGCAGGCGCGCGTGACTGGGCTGGCATGGGTCATGCGCGGCACGTTGCTGGCACGTTGGAAAACGGCGTAACGATTCATAACTTTTACGTCCCTGCAGGGGGCGACAAGCCGGATCGAGACGTGAATGAGAAGTTTGGCCAGAAGCTCGATTTCCTGACTGAAATGCGCGACGTTTACACCGCCGATAAGCCGCAGAGATCGATCTTAGTGGGGGATCTGAACATCGCACCGCGAGAGGATGACGTTTGGGATCACAAGAAACTGCTCAAGGTCGTCAGCCACACACCGATCGAGGTTGAGCATCTTAGCGAGGTGCAAGACGCGGGTGGCTGGGTCGACGTTACCCGCGCCGATATTCCTGAGGGCAAGCTTTACAGCTGGTGGTCTTACCGAGCGCGAGACTGGGACGAGGCAGACAAGGGCCGCCGACTGGATCATGTTTGGGCGACTGGTGATATTGCCAGTGCCGGGCATTCCAGCCGCGTCTTGCGCGATGCGCGCGGGTGGGAAAAGCCAAGTGATCATGCGCCAGTGTTTGCTACATTTGATATATGAGCTTGCTTAGTCGACTGATCGGCGGTGATGAATTCCGTAAAGCCCAAGAAGCCGATCTGCCACGACGTCTTGCAATTCTGACACCCGAAACAACGATCGGATGGATCGACGTTATAGAACAGGCTCTTCCGTTGGTTGCGTTGGAGACACCGAAACGTACCTGCGACTATGGTCCTTGGAGAAAAGCGCTTGGGGAACTGCAAGCGCCGGAGCAACCAGATGAGACATATACGGAGCGATTTGCGGATGCGGACTCTGGGCTGATCAACTTTTCCACGGATGCCTCAAAGCCGGGATGGCCACAGGATCATGCGCATTTGGTGGAGTTTGCGTTGCGCTATCTGGAAGCCGACGTGATGCTCTTCCGCTCGGGGTATGTGAAACGACATCTGCTGCGTCGTCTGCGGCAAGCAGTACTTGATAGAAAACAGACGGAACGCGCGGTAGCTTTGATCAAACGGGTGGTAACTCACGGAAGTGGCCTTGAAGAGTTTCGCGAGTTTAAGCGCCTGTCAGTTCGAGTGGGAGATGACGACTTGAGAGAGTGGCTAGAAAAAATGGCTGAAGGTGCATATGTTAACGCGGACCACTTTTCCGGTTATTTTCATGTTTTTCACCCTTTGCTTGAAGTCGGAAAGTACGCGCCCACAGGCTGGTTTCAATGCCCGAATGAGCCCGCGAAACTAGATGTCTTCTCTTTGAATGTTGTGAAAAAGAAAGGCGTGCCAGACGACAATCGAATAAAGGTGAACGCGTGGTGCGTGTTGAACCATATGCGCCTGAACGAAAGATAGAAGACGAATGGCTTACCGATCTGTCAAAAGCCAACTGACCCGCCGAGCTGCACTTTTTGGAGGTGGCGCGGCTGTTGGGGCTTATGCGGGGGCTAGGCTGTCTAGCAAGATCCCAAGCGTGGTGGCGACAAACTCACTTCAGCCCACCGGTGCAGAGGGGACGTTGAACGATGCCAGTCTGCTGAATGAAACGCCTGTCGCCAAACACGTTATTCTGCCAGATAACCCAAGTGGGCGGATGATCGAAAAGGTGCGCGATGAGGTGATCGAGGCGCGCGATGCGGGACGGCCTTTCAATATCGGCGCGGCACGGCATTCGATGGGTGGGCATGCGATTCCGCGTGAAGGCACGGCGCTAACCTATGACAATGGGCTGGTCGAACCCGACCGGGAAAACATGATCTACCGCGTGCATGCGGGCGCGCGCTGGCGTGATGTGATCGCGCAACTAGACCTTTTTGGGATGAGCCCGGAAGTCATGCAGTCAAACAATGACTTCGGCGTGGCCGCCTCTTTTTGTGTAAACGCGCATGGCTGGCCCGTGCCTTGGGGGCCGATGGGGCAAAGCGTGCGTCAGGTCTATATGCTGCGCCCGGATGCCGAGCTTTTGCGGGTGTCGCGTGATGAGTTTGCCGATCTGTTTACCCTGACGATGGGCGGCTTTGGCCTGACTGGCGCGATCCTTGAGCTTGAGGTTGAGATGGTGGCGAACGTGCGCCTGAAGCCGACGTTTCAAAAAATGCAGTCGCGCGAGTTCGCACCGTTCTTTGTGGGGGCGATTGAGGCTGGTGACGTGAACATGGCGTATGGCCAGCTGAACGTGGATCGCGAAAGTTTTTTTGAAGACGCGTTGATGATCACGTACCGCGAGAGCGAGGATCAGGAAGACCTGCCGTCAGTGGGCACGCCGGGTTTTATGAGCGAGACTGCAGAGCGCATATCTCAGGCGCAAGTGATGAACGAGACCGTCAAAGGTCTGCGCTGGGGTTTTGAGGCAGGCCTTGTTCCTTGGGTAGGAGCCGGAGAGGTAACTCGAAACACCCTGTTGAACCAACCTGTAGGCACGCGAGAGGGACGCCGACCAGAGCGCACTGATATCTTGCATGAGTATTTCGTTCCAACAGATCGGTTCGCGGAATTTATCGGTGCCTGTCAGACCGTGATCCCGGCCAGCTATCAAGAGCTGATGAACGCCACTTTGCGCTATGTGAAGGCAGATCGCGAAAGTGTTCTGGCCTATGCACCGGGCAATCGGATCGCTTGTGCTTTGACGTTCAGCCAAGAGATGACACAGAGGGCTGAAACCGACCATAAGAGCATGACGCAAGAACTGATCGAGCGCGTGTTTGATCTTGGGGGAACTTACTATTTGCCTTATCGCCCGCATCCGACAGCCGGTCAGTTTCTGCGTGGATATCCGCGTGCGCGCGAATTTGTTGAGCGCAAACTTGAGCTTGATCCGAACCGCACGTTTCGGAACGGGTTTTGGGACACGTATTTGGAGCCTCTGGCTTAGCTTTTGAGCCATGATCTGTAGATTGGATCAGCGTCTTTCATGTCCTCATAAAGCCAAACCATTCTGTCGACGAACCAAACCTTGGGCAAAACCACCAGAACGACGCCCAACAACGTCATCGTCAGATCATACGCCCATATTCCCCAAACCATGGGGATCAGCCCAATCGCTGAGCCAAAGCCAAGCGCAATTGCCCAGCGATGGTGGTGATCTGGGATCGGGACGTTGTGCCGGTTCAGAAAAACCCGTTCGCCAAAAGTGCCTTTTGAAGCCCAGTTGTCTGTCCTTTCCGGGGGCGGAAACGCGCGCGGATTCCACCATGTCCAAAGGCAGGCGAGCGTTAGCGGCAGCAAAGCCCACCACCCCAGCCAAGTTCGGCTCCAGAGTGCCAGTAGGATCAGCGGCAGGCAGGTAAACCGCGTCCAGACCGACCATGGGTTTGCATGGCGCATCCAAACGGCGTCGGTCATCGCCATGCTGCGTTCGGTCGCACGGAAGAAATCCATCGCTCAATGCCCCTTGGTTATTCGTCAGATGATCGCATATAAGGTGCAGCGATATCAATTTGGGGATGACGATGCTTGAACTCAATCCAAACGCTTCGGCCACACCAGCGGGCGATCTGATCAAAGACACGTCCGAGGCCACGTTTATGGCCGACGTGATCGAAGCCAGTCAAGAAACCCCGATCATCGTCGATTTTTGGGCACCGTGGTGCGGGCCGTGCAAGCAACTTACGCCTGCGTTAGAGGCCGCCATCACGGACGCCAAAGGTGCGGTGAAACTGGTCAAGGTCAACGTCGATGAAAATCAGGCGATTGCCGGTCAGTTGCGCGTGCAATCCATTCCAACGGTCTATGCCTTCTGGAAAGGCCAGCCGATTGATGCGTTTCAAGGCGCGGTGCCTGCGTCTGAATTGAAGGCGTTTATTGATCGTGCGATCGAAGCGTCTGGGGGCGAAGCGGGCGGTGGTTTGGAAGAGGCGATAGAAACCGCAGAGCAAATGTTAAGCGAAGGTGCGGCTTCTGATGCTGCTCAAATATTCGCGGCTGTTATGCAAGAAGATGCGAATAACGCCGCCGCCTACGGTGGCTTGGCGCGAGCATATCTGGAACTGGATCAGACCGATCAGGCGACAGGCGTTTTGGCCAGTGTCCCGGACGAGATTGCCGAAGCGCCCGAAATCGAGGCTGCGCGCGCTCAGATTGCTTTGGCCAAACAAGCCGAGGATGCCGGTCCTGTTGCCGAGCTTCGTGCAGCGGTTGAGGCAGATGCCGATGATCATCAAGCGCGCTTTGACCTCGCGCAGGCGCTTTATGCGGCAGGCGAAGGCGAAGAGGCAATTGATCAATTCCTTGAGCTTTTCCGCCGAGACCGCGAGTGGAATGGCGGAGCGGCCAAAGAACAGCTGATGACTGTCTTTGATGCGCTCAAGCCAAATGATCCGCTTGTTTTGAATGGACGCCGCAAATTATCGTCGATGATATTTGCATGATGGTCCGGGCGCGCTAGATGCAGTTTATGTTCTCTGCATCTGATCTGCCGCGCACGTTGCCAATTTTTCCGCTCCCCGGAGCGCTTTTGTTGCCGCGCGCGCGGCTGCCGTTGCACATTTTTGAACCCCGCTATTTGTCGATGTTGGATGATGCTTTGAAAACATCGGATCGTTTGGTCGGCATGATCCAACCGCGCGAAGGCCCACCCAGCGGCAAGTCTTCCTTACACGCCATTGGATGCGCAGGCCGCGTGACTGGGTTTTCGGAAACCGAAGATGGCCGCTACATGATCACTTTGGCCGGGATTTCGCGGTTTCGCGTGGTCAAGGAAGTGGAAGGGTTTCAGCCCTATCGTCGTTGCGCGGTCAACTGGGACAGCTTTGAACGCGATCTTGGGGGCACGGAACATGATACGGCGTTTGATCGGGACTCGTTCTTTTCGTCGCTCAAGCAATTCTTTGAAACCGAAGAGCTGAAGACAGATTGGGAATCGCTGAAAGAAGCGGACGACGAATTGCTGATCAATTCGCTTTCGATGCTGTGCCCGTTTGAACCAGAAGACAAGCAAGCGCTGCTTGAGGCGCCGTCATTGGAAACGCGGCGCGAGACTTTGGTCACGCTGATCCAGTTCGCATTGCGCGGCGGCAACGCGGAAGACATCCTGCAATGAGTGATGAAGTCATCTTTGATCGTCGCATGTTAGAGGCGCTAGTGTGCCCGGAAACGCGCGCGCAACTGACTTTTGACGCGAAAGCCGGCGAGCTTGTCTCGCGCGCGGCACATCTGGCCTATCCGATCCGCAATGGCATTCCTGTTATGCTGGTGGATGAAGCGCGCAAGCTGGATTAAAGCGCCTCGCCGCGCGCCAGACGGGGTAAATCACCTGTCAAACCAGCGGCTTCTCTGATCAATCCACGCCGCAAGCCGGGGATTGCGTTGGTGACCCCCAAGCCGATGTCGCGGATCAGGCGAAGTGCAGAATTATCATTCGAAAACAGCTTGTTAAACGTGTCTGTGGCAAGCGCCAGAGACGCAGCATCAAAGCGGCGCCATTGCTGATAGCGTGCCAACACATCCGCGCGTCCAATGTCTTCGCCGCGACGGTGCGCGTCGACCAGAACATCAGCAAGCGCTGCTACATCTTTAAGGCCCGCGTTTAATCCCTGACCGGCAATTGGGTGAACGGCATGGGCTGAATCCCCGACCAAAGCAGTGCGAGGAGCGACAAAGCTGCCCGCGATGGAAAGCTCTAATGGATAAGAGAAGCGGGCACCTGCCAGCTTGATGTCACCCAGAAAATCTCCAAAGCGCGGGCGGAGTTCGTTTAGGTATGCGTCGTCGTCCATTGCTTGGATCTGTGCTGCACGATGGCGGTTCTCAGTCCAAACAATGGAGGCGCGATCTTCAGTCAACGGCAGGATGGCAAGCGGCCCGGACGGCATGAAAAACTGATGCGCGGTACCGCCATGGGGACGTTCATGAGCTATCGCGGCAACCAGCGCACTTTGATCGTATTCCCAGCC
The DNA here is from genome assembly GCA_039942715.1 of Paracoccaceae bacterium. Lineage (GTDB taxonomy): Bacteria > Pseudomonadota > Alphaproteobacteria > Rhodobacterales > Rhodobacteraceae > JABDJX01. The sequence goes on along the minus strand of JBDVBY010000003.1, from coordinate 42,844 downwards.
AATCCGCTTGATGCCCGCGCGCTGTGCAATAGCGCTTTTCTTGCCATCACATGCAATCAGAAGACGCGCCCGCAGGGTGGTCTCATTCGAAAGCGTGACCGTGACGCCGGATGCGTCGGTTATTTCCTTAATTACGCTTTCGCCGTGAATTTCTGTGATATCCGATTGCGCAACCGCAGCCAAAAGGGCCGGGCGCAAGCGTCGATCTTCCACCATATAACCCATCGGGCCTTCTTCGATCTCGGCATGATCAAAAGCTAACATAAGCGGAGAGGGGCCTTCACCCGCGCGCCCATCGGTCACTTTAATATCAAGGATCGGTTGCACATCGCCAAGCGTTTGCCACACACCAAGCGCCGTCAGAACCCGCATAGAGGCGATGGCCATAGCGTAGCTGCGCCCGTCGAACTTCGCGCCTTTGCGAGTGCGTTTTGCAAGGGGATCGATCAGCGTGACGCGAAACCCGCCCGACGCCAATGCCAGCGCCATAGTGGTGCCGTTGAGCCCGCCGCCTGCAATTACGATATCAGTGTCAAATTCCATGCTATTCAATATGGGCGCGCGCGAGCCATTGTCCATGCGCCTCTGTGCCGCTACCGTCCGCAACATGCAGGATTATTTGACACTAAGTGCGGCTGAGATGGGTCGCGGTATCGAAGCGGGCCAGATTGATGCGGTAGAGTTGACCGAAGCCCATCTTGAGGCGATTGGCGCACACGAATTTGCGGACCGCATTTATGCGCGCCTAACCACAGATCGTGCGCGCGCCGAGGCGATAGCCGCCGCAGAGCGGGCAAAGAATGGCACACGCCGCTCACCGCTTGATGGTGTGCCGATATCTTGGAAAGACTTGTATGACACAGCGGGCGTGGCGACAGAGTCCGGCACCAAAATGTTGGAAGGTCGTGTGCCAAGCGAAGATGCTGCGGTTCTAAAGCAGGCGACATTTGCGGGTACTGTCTGTCTGGGGAAAACCCAACAAACCGAATTGGCGTTTTCCGGCCTTGGCGTGAACCCCAACACGGCGTCACCGCCTTGCGTCAATGATCATGGTGCCGCGTCTGGTGGATCATCTTCGGGGGCGGCCGCCTCGGTTGCTTATGGATTGGCGGCCGTTGGGATTGGCTCAGACACGGGTGGTTCGGTGCGCATTCCAGCGTTTTGGAACGATTTGGTCGGTTTGAAAACGGTCTCTGGGCGGTTGCCTCTGACGGGTGTGGTCCCGCTTTGCGCACGTTTTGATACTGTTGGCCCGCTCTGCCGATCTGTCGAAGACGCAGGTTTGATGCTGGCTGCCATGGAAGGCAAAACAGCGGCTGATCTTTCGTCAGCATCTCTGCAAGACGTGCGTTTGGGCATTTTGCAAACGACGGCTTTTGAGAACATGACAGATGTGCCGGGCAACGCATTTGACGAAGCGTGCAAAAAACTCGCGTCCAAAGGTGCAGTCTTGTCAAACATTGACCTGCCCATCGTGGCGGAGGCAACGACATTAGGGCCAATTCTGTTCCCTGCCGAAGCGTATGGCACGTGGCGCAATAAAATCGAAACTGAAGGGCACTTGATGTACCCGCCTGTGCGGGAGCGTTTTTTGCAAGGCAAAACGATTTTGGCGGCTGACTTTGTTGCCGCTTGGCAAAGGCTGGATCAGCTTCGCGCAGAGTATGTTGCAGCAACTGCTGGTTTTGATGCCGTGATCGTCCCAAGTTGCCCGATCCTGCCACCTAAGATTGAGGAATTGATGGCCGATGCGGACTATTTTGCGCAACAGAACCTGTTTGCTCTGCAAAATACGCGTATTGCAAACCTTATGGGATTGGCTGCAATAACCTTGCCCACTGGTGTTCCGTCGACTGGGATTATCTTTCAAGGGACCAATGAAGAGCATCTTTTGCGTCTTGCGGCGGCAGCTGAAGCGGCTTTGTCTTAAGGCCAAGAGGTCGAAAAGCCACAATTTCTGCGATCCACACCTAAAAAGGCGCGTTAAGGCATAGACCAATGCGGTTTGCGCCGTTAGATTCCTCCCAAAGGGGCGATACGACCCCGACTTGAGGCAGATATGGTGATTCCCGAGCGGTTTTCGAACCTACCGGTATATGCGTTTCCGCGTTTGCGGGACCTTTTGGACGGTGTTGCGCCTGGTGGTGAAGCGCTGCGCATGACCATTGGCGAGCCGCGTCACGCTTTTCCCGCCTTTGTCAGCGAAATCATCGCGCGCCACGCGCATGAGTTTGGTCAGTATCCTGTCAACGACGGCGCGCCTGAATTGCTTGAGTCGATTGCAGCTTGGGTGCAAAGTCGTTTCAGCGCGGCTATCAACGACGATCAGATTATGGTGCTAAACGGCACGCGCGAGGGGCTGTTCGCAGCGGCCATGGCACTTTGTCCTGAAACAAAAAATGGCGCGCAGCCTTTGGTCCTGATGCCAAACCCGTTTTATCAAGTCTATTCGGTGGCGGCCCTGGCCGTAGGAGCAAGACCCGTCTATTTGCCCGCGACAAAGGAAAGCGGGTATCTGCCTGATTTCGACGCTGTCGCTCCAGAGGATTTGGATCAAACCGCAATTGTCTATCTGTGCACACCGTCGAACCCGCAAGGGGCGGTTGCTTCGAAAGAGTATTTAAGCAATCTGATGGCTCTGGCGGAAAAGCACGATTTCCGCATTTTCTGCGACGAATGCTATTCGGAGGTTTGGCGCGACGTGCCGCCACCAGGTGCATTACAGGTCGCCAATGAGATTGGCGCAGATCCCGAACGGGTGTTCATTTTCCATTCGCTGTCCAAACGCTCGAACCTTCCCGGCCTTCGCGTTGGTTTTGTTGCGGGTGGCCCTAAGGGCATCGCCGAAATTCGTCAGTTACGGGCCTATGCGGGTGCTCCGATATCGATGCCACTGCAACGCGCCGCGACGGCTGTTTGGCAAGACGAAGAACACGTGGAAGCAAGTCGTCAGCGATATGTCGGCAAGTATGACATCGCAAATCAGGTCTTTGACGGAGTTGAAGGATACACTGCTCCATCTGCGGGCTTCTTCCTTTGGTTGCCTGTCGAGGATGGTGAAGAAGCAGCAAAAAAAATCTGGCGCGAGAGCGGCGTACAGGTGCTGCCCGGCGCGTATCTCTCGCGCGATGTTGACGGAAAAAACCCAGGTAAAGGCTACATTCGCGTCGCGATGGTGGTCGAAGAACAAGAAATGCAGCGTGGATTAAAAACTATCCGCGACTGTCTCTATTAGGTGAGGTAAATCAGGCACATGGCGTATCAGGCAAGACACCGCGACCCGTTATTTGACAGCGACACACAGGCGATTATCGAGCGCCGCAGCAAAGAGCTTATCGGCTTTGTGCTCCTTGGATGCGCCCTTGTGGTTGCGATGGCTCTTGGGTCTTACTCGCCTGATGATCCGAACTGGTTGTCGGCCACGGATGCGCCCGCGCAAAATCTGCTTGGGCCTTTGGGTGCGGCCTTTGCATCGCCGCTTTATGTGATCGCGGGATACGGCGCTTGGGGCATTGCCCTGATCTTGGGTGTTTGGGGCGCGAGATTTGCAACGCACTATGGTGAAGAACGCGCAATACCGCGCCTAATCTTTGCGCCCATCTCTGTGGCTTTGATTTCCGTCTATTTCTCGACCCACTTGCCGGGTCACGGATGGACGCACTCTTTTGGTTTGGGCGGTTTGTTTGGCGACACGATTCTTGGGGCAGTGCTTGGCGTTTTGCCTGTGTCACCCGAAATTGGCCTGAAAATTGTAGCCCTTTTGCTGTTCGGTGGTGGTCTGGCCATGACTGCGTTTGTCCTGGGCTTTGATCGTGAAGAACTGTGGACGTACACACGCTATTTAACCGGCGGTTTGATCCTGTTGTACCATACCATTCTTGTTGGTCTGGGCCGCGGAGCCAGCGGTGGATTGAAAGCTGCCAGTGCCGTGCGCGCGCGTGCAGCCGAACGCAATGAGGAACGCAGTCCTAGCGTTGCCACGCTTTATGGCGACGACATGGAAGAAGAGCGCAAAGGCGGTTTAAGCGCGCTTGTGCCATCGCTTTTGCGTCGTAAATCAGCCGAGCCTGAAGTTGAAACACAGCCGCGCGGGCCGCGCACGGACCGTGTTAGCGCCAAGATCGCTGATGCTGTTCAAAATCGCGTAAATCGCCCGGAAGGTGTCCGTGCCGAACCGCCATTGCAGTCTGTCGGCGGCGAGATGCTGAATGCGGACAGTGATGTTGCTGCGCTTTCAGCGCTTGATGATCAACTTGCTCCGGAAGAGGCGCCAACAGGTCTGTCTGTATTGCGCAATTTCAGAGAGGCGGGCGAACCCAAGGCGCGCGTCCAACATTCGGCGCGCAAAGCGGCCCCGTCAAAGCGTGCTAAAGCCGAAGCGCAGCCATCGCTTTTTGACAGCGGTTCAGATTTTGAAATTCCGCCGCTCAGCTTGCTGGAAGATCCCGGTAAGATCGAACGCCACCACTTGGCGGACGAGGCGTTGGAAGAAAACGCGCGGATGCTAGAGCATGTTCTGGACGACTATGGCGTCAAAGGCGAGATCGTTTCGGTGCGCCCCGGCCCCGTTGTGACCATGTACGAACTTGAGCCCGCGCCGGGTTTGAAAGCCAGCCGCGTGATCGGTTTGGCGGATGATATCGCGCGCTCGATGTCTGCGCTTTCTGCACGTGTGTCTACTGTGCCGGGTCGTTCCGTCATTGGCATCGAATTGCCGAATGAGAACCGCGAGATGGTGGTTCTGCGCGAGATGTTGTCGGCCCGTGATTATGGCGATGGCAACCAGCGCTTGCCGCTTGCTTTGGGCAAGAACATCGGCGGTGATCCTGTTGTCGCTAACCTTGCTAAGATGCCTCACTTGCTGATCGCGGGGACCACAGGATCTGGTAAATCGGTGGCGATCAACACGATGATCCTGTCGCTTCTTTATAAGCTGACACCAGCGGACTGCCGACTGATCATGATTGATCCCAAGATGCTGGAACTGAGCGTTTATGATGGCATTCCACATCTGCTTTCGCCTGTTGTGACCGATCCCAAGAAGGCGGTTGTCGCGCTGAAGTGGACCGTTGGTGAGATGGAAGAGCGCTATCGCAAGATGTCGAAAATGGGCGTGCGCAACATCGAAGGATATAACGCCAAGGTAAAAGATGCGCTTAGTAAGGGCGAGATGTTCTCGCGCACTGTTCAAACTGGTTTCGACGACGAGACTGGCGAGCCCGTGTTTGAAACTGAAGAGTTTGCGCCCGAGAAACTGCCTTACATCGTTGTGATCGTCGATGAGATGGCTGATTTGATGATGGTTGCAGGCAAAGAAATCGAAGCTTGCATTCAGCGTCTGGCGCAGATGGCGCGTGCGTCTGGTATTCACCTGATCATGGCCACGCAGCGGCCCTCGGTGGATGTCATCACAGGTACGATCAAGGCCAACTTCCCAACGCGGATTTCGTTCCAGGTGACTTCAAAGGTTGATAGCCGCACAATCCTTGGTGAAATGGGTGCTGAACAGCTGCTCGGGCAAGGCGATATGCTTTATATGGCGGGAGGGGCGAAAATCACCCGTGTGCACGGGCCGTTCGTGTCCGACGAGGAAGTTGAAGAGGTGGTTAATCACCTCAAAAGCTTTGGTGCACCAGAGTATCTTTCCGGCGTTGTCGAAGGCCCCGATGAAGACTCTGAGACAGACATCGACATGGTGCTTGGCCTCGGTGGCAACACCGGTGGTGAAGACGCGCTTTACGATCAGGCCGTCGGCATCGTGATCAAAGATCGCAAGTGTTCAACGTCTTACATCCAGCGCAAACTGGCGATCGGCTACAACAAAGCTGCGCGCCTTGTTGAACAGATGGAAGACAATGGACTTGTCAGCGCTGCAAACCACGTTGGCAAACGCGAAATTCTAGTGCCAGAGCAGCAGTAAGACCTGCGCGCGCTGGCACCCCCCCACCGCCAGCGCGCATCAGCTTTAGGCCTGCTTGATAGGCGTTGGCACGCGCATGTTATCGCCTGTCACTGGCACTTTTGCTAAGCCAAGCCTATATCTAAACCCAAGCAGATAAGGGCAAAGAGCATGTATCGCAGAACGTTTCTATTATCGACCGCTGCCGCGTTGGCTGCATCACCAGTGGCAGCGCAGCAGCTCTCACTGAATGCGATTTCGCGGTATCTGAACTCTATCGAGCAGGCGACGTCGGATTTTACACAAGTCAATGATGATGGGTCTTTGTCTACGGGTAAGTTTTTTATCAAACGCCCAGGTCGCATGCGGTTTGAATACAATCCGCCAGAAAAACTCTTGGTGATGGCAGGCGGCAGCAACGTTGGCATTTTTGATGGAAAGTCGAACGTTCAAAAAGCCGAGCGCTATCCGTTGCGCCGCACGCCGTTGAACCTGATTTTGGAGAAAAACGTTAACCTGTCCGCCCGCAATATGGTTGTTGGCCATGAGTTTGACGGTACGGCAACGATTGTTACCGCGCAGGATCCAAAGAACCCCGAGTACGGAACCATCCAGCTGAAGTTCACTTCCAACCCGATCGAGCTGCGCCAGTGGATTGTGACGGATGGGCAAGGGGCCAAGACAACTGTGATTTTGGGCCAGCTTCAAAAAGCCAGCAACCTTCCTTCTACGCTGTTCAATATCTCTTACGAAGAAGGCCAGCGCGGCGTCAAAAACTAGACGCCGCCCCTGCTAGATCATCCCACAAGACTTAAGCTGCGTGTCGTACAAAATGGCACGCAGCGCCACCTCGTCTGATACCTCCATCAGCCAACCTTTGCGCAGGTAACTTCCGCGCTTATACCCGGTGCGCCCTTCGTGATAGGCAAGGTATTGGTTTTTGGTGTCACCCAGAGGAATGCCTAAAGCATCCTGTGTTTTGTTAAAATACCAACCCATGAAATCCGTGGCGTGGCGGATGTTATCGCGCCGGCTGGTAAAACCACCCTGTTCCTCTTGGTATTCTTCCCACGTGCCGTCCAAAGCTTGGCTATATCCGTAGGCCGAGCTTTGTCTTCCCATCGGAATGACGCCCAGCGAATACTGCTGTGGCGTCCGAGCGTTTCCAATAAACTTACTTTCTTGGTAAATCGTCGCCATTTGCACCGCCACGGGAACACCCCAACGGCTTTGTGTGCGTTTCATTGCAGTTAAATAACTGGGCCTCTGCTCAACAATGGAACAGGCGTTGTCCAAGTTCTTTGGTGCTGCGTAATTGGTGCTTCCGCACGCGTTAACAAACAGCAATAATATTGCCGCGCGTATATGTTTGCTCATGCCTCATATGCCTTATTTACTGGCTTATTAGCGTCTTCATAGCAAATATTTGGTTAATAGGGAACTGTCATGTGTTCACGATTTTCAAAGATGGCAAATTACGGCCCGCGCTATGTGGAAAGGTTAACGACTGTCGGGCAAGAGTTCACAGTTTGTTTCTATATTTCGTCAGAAAAATGCATCGACATGGGGTAAGCCAGAGCGGTACACAAAGGCAGGGGGTTACTTATTATGTTCAAGACGCGTGCGAAATACGCCTTGGGCCAGGTTGTACGTCACAAGAAACATCCATTTCGCGGTGTTGTATTTGATGTTGATGCGGTCTTTTCCAATACCGAAGAATGGTATCAGAAAATTCCCGAAGACAGCCGGCCGTCCAAGGAACAGCCGTTTTACCATCTGCTGGCTGAGAATGACCAAAGCTACTACGTGGCATATGTGTCTGAGCAGAATTTGATTGCGGACTATTCAGGCCAGCCTGTTGACCATCCGGACTTGGCTGAATTCTTTGGCGATTTCGACGATGGCCAGTATCCCCTGCAAGTGCAGATGAACTGACTCTTCAGTAGCCGATTGCCAACCCATCCTTACGTGGATCAGACCCGCCCGTCAGCATACCGCGGCTGGCATCGATTGCGATCGCTTGCGCGCCGCCAATAGCGGTGTCGGGACGGTGCAACTCGTGGCCCAATGCGGTGAGCCCGGCACAGGTAGCCTCGCTTAACGTGTCTTCGATGTGCAGTTTACCGCTTTGCGGATCAGCGAAAGCGCGGGGTGCATCGATGGCTTGTTGCGGGTCCATACCAAAATCCAGCAGGTTTGACATCAAATGCGCATGGCCGGTCGCCTGATATTGGCCGCCCATGACACCGAAAGCCATATCAACGGTGCCATTCGTCGAAGTCATCGCGGGAATGATTGTGTGCATCGGGCGTTTACCGCCGCCAAGCTCATTTGGATGGCCAGACGTTAGGTTAAAGCCGGCTCCACGGTTGTGCAGCAATATTCCGAACTTGTCGCTGGCCTGCCCAGAGCCAAAGGTTGAAAAGATCGAATAGATCAAACTAACGGCCATTCCGTCGCGGTCGACCACAGTGATCAAAATCGTATCGCGGTGAACATCTTCGCTAAGCGCTGCGGGCGATGCCATTGCGCGTTTAGGATCAATCAAGCCTGAAAGGGCAATGGCGGTTTCAGGGGCTAAAAGATGGTCCAGCCGGTCCATGTGATCGCCATCCGCCAAGAAACGGTTGCGTGCATCATAAGCAAGTTTTGTCGCTTCGGCTTCAAGATGGAAGCGCTCAACGCCGTTGGGATCAAGCGATGCGATGTCAAACTGGTTCAGGATGCCCGCAAGTAGGATCGCGATGGCACCTTGGCCATTTGGTGGATGCTCGATCAATTGTTTTGTCCGATACGCACCAGACACGGGTGAGCCCCAACTTGAGCGCGTTGTCGCGAAATCTTCGGTGGTGTGCACGCCGCCAAGGGTGTGCAAAGTATTCAGCATATCGTCGGCTATCTCGCCCTCATAAAACGCGTCGCGCCCATCTTTTGCGATGCGCCGCAGCACTTCTGCTTGGCCCGGCAGACGGAGGTGGGCACCGATTCCAAGCGCGTGTCCGTTTTGTGAAAAGACCTTTTTGGCCGCAGGCGAAAGGCTAGCGGTGACAGGGCCAATATCTGAAGCCACGCGCGGTGCTATGGGCACGCCTTCCTCAAAATACTTGATGGCTGGTGCAAGAGAGGCGTCTAGTCCAAGTTTTCCAAAGCGTTCGCTCAACTGGCAAAAGGCATCGACAGCGCCGGGTACAGTTACAGCCGCGGCGTGGTTGTTTTCAATTTTAGAATGACCCGCATCACGCAACGCTTGCGGATCAGAATTTTTTGGCGCGCGGCCTGATCCGTTCAGCGCAACGATGTCAGAGGTGCTACCAGCGGGTTTGATCAATGCAAAACAATCACCCCCAAGGCCGGTCATTTGCGGTTCGCAAACACCGAGCAAAACGGCGCCTGCTATGGCAGCGTCAGCCGCATTACCGCCACTTTTGAGGACAGCGAGCGCTTCTGATGCGGCCAGCGGATGAGACGTCGCAACCATGCCATTCGTTGCGTAAACGGGGGATCTGCCGGGAAAGTGAAAATTGCGCATGCCATGTCCTAAGATTTGTCGGAAAAGTCATAAGCTGACCAATGTGCATTAGCAATTTTAAAAGAAAAGGCACCTCGGCGTCACGTGCTGGGTGGGGGCTGTAAACATGCGCGACGCCGAGGGAAGCCTTAACAGCTTACTTTTGGGAATGACTCCGCTCGAAGGCATCATTGCGATAACACTATGGCGATTTTGCGGCAGTGTTTCTGTGTGAGCTTCAATCTTGCGATAGTCCGCAAGTGTTAACCTTCTGGCTCGGGCGTTTCCTCAGACGGGCTTTCAATCGCCATTCGAAAGATCAGGAAATTCTGGTCATCCCTGCGATCATAGATCAAGTCACGCACTAGCTCTCTAATTAGGAACCAACCGTAACCGCCTTCGGGCATTGGGTCATTGTTGAATTCACTCATTGGGTGATTGCCAAGGGGCGCGCGGCCATTCGGCATCGCGTTGCCTTTATCACTGATTTCAAACAACAAACTAGAGCGTCGCTGTTTGATCACCAGATTGATATCGCCTGGCGCCTCTTCCTCGTAGGCATGCTCCACAATGTTGTTTAGCGCTTCTGCAAGAACGATTTCAACAGAGCCGACAGCTTCGGCACTTAGGCCATTTTTGCTTAGCGCCTCTGTTGTTTGGTGGATGATGCGTCTGACCCATCTAAAATCAGATGGAAACGAATGAGAGACAATAATACCCAATCCAGCCTTGGGTCCAAGACCGGTCGGTGGTTGCGTTTGCGCAAAATCCTCAGGCATTCTCAGGTTCCTGTAATGCTGTCTCAGTGTCAGGAAAAATGCGGAAGACACGATCCATCCGGGTAATGCGAAAAACTTTCTCCACTGTGGGCGTGAGCCCCGCAAGGTCCAAGGTACGTGAACGCCCAAGCTGTTTCATGGAGCCGACGACGGCCCCCAGCCCACTTGAATCAAGAAACTCGACTTGACCGAGGTCCAGAATAACACGGGTCGAGTCATGCTGCGTCAATTCCAGCATTTTGTCTTTAAAGCGTACGGCCACTGCGGCATCGATGCGGCGGTCATTAACTGTCACAATTAAGGCTGAACCGACTTCCGACACGGTCATTTGCATGATTAAACTCCTCAGGGGCCCCGAACTCCTGCGACGCTAATCGCAATGGGTTACCATTCAGTAAGCAAAGACAAACAAACCGGGCAAAAATGACGATGACTGGAACGGGAGATGCAAGTTATGCGCCGCCAAGCGATCCATTAGACATCATCCATGTCGATCACGAGCTGTTGCTTGTCTCAAAGCCATCGGGGCTTTTGTCGGTGCCAGGGAAGGGGCCGGAGTTGGCCGATTGCCTGTTGTCGCGCGTGCAATCTGCCTATCCCGAAGCGCTTTTGGTGCACCGGCTGGATCGAGATACGTCTGGTGTGATGGTCTTTGCGCTTTCCCCTCATGCGCAGCGCCACTTGGGGCTTCAGTTTGAAAAGCGTCAGACGAAAAAGACTTATGTAGCGCGCGTTTACGGGGTTCTGGAAGAGAAAACTGGCACGGTGGATCTGCCGTTGATCGTTGATTGGCCAAACAGACCGCGCCAGATGGTAGATCATACCAATGGCAAATCTGCGGTGACGGATTGGCGTGTTGTACGTGGTTTGGACGACGAGACACGGGTGCGGCTTTATCCGAAAACGGGTCGTTCGCATCAGTTGCGGGTGCATATGCTCGCGCTTGGTCATCCGATTTTGGGCGATCCGTTTTACGCGACAGGACCAGCACGCGAATTTCCCCGCTTGATGCTGCATTCCGAACAGCTTCGCTTGCGGCATCCTGATGGTGGCAAGGGGATGAGCTTCTCGTCCAAGTGCCCGTTCTGAATCCTCCATTTCCTTACTGCCTTGGGCGGAGTAAGATTCGCGCAATCAACGCAGTTTTTGGGTAAGAGGAAGTGATGTCAGACGACGACGCGAAAATCGAAGGCCGTATTCACGGCGAGCAATTCGAGCCAGAGCAAGAAGATAACCTGTTGATGCGGCTTGTCTATATGGTCCTGATCGCGATCATGATCTCGATTGCGCAGACGGTTTTAGGAGCTTTGACGTTGATTCAGTTCATCATTTTGGTGATCAACAACAAGAAGCCGAACGAGCGTTTGGCTGACTTTGGCACCGATCTTGGGATTTGGATCGCCAAGGCAGCGCGCTATCAGACGGCGGCCAGCGAAGTAAAACCTTGGCCGTGGAGCGACCTTGATTGAGCAACGCGCGGTAACGGGTGTTGCCGATCGCCAAGTGGCGTCTTAACCCTTTGATTTTCTGAGAAACGAACGTAAGTGCTGTGTCGGTATCGCGTCAGTATTACGTCGGTATCGCGTAGGTGCGTGCGGTGAGGGCAAACAGTCCGTCCACAAGATGTGGTGCGCGCGTTAGGGAAGGTTATGATTTGATTAATCGCGCATTGGCGATTGATGGGCCCCTGCGCATGACACGCAAGGGTCCGTTTTTGAATGCGACTGGCTTAGCCTGCCATGCCTTCTAAAGCGGCCAGGATTTGATCAGCGATGGGTTGCAGGATGCCTCCCGCACCCGAAGACGCGATCGCATTTTCGATAACCGGACGCAGTGCAGCCAGCGCGGTGCCAACGATGCTTTGGAACCCGGTTTGGGCACCACCGCTAAGTTGACCTGCCGTTTCGCTAAGCGAGCCGAGTTTTCCGCTGAGCTCTGTTAACTGCGGCACTGCAGCCTCGGCAGAGGCAGCGTCGGTGATGCCAGAGAACGCGTCGGTCAGTCCGGTGGTGACAGACGTAAACTCTCCGCCGACGTCAACGTCGCCAACTTTGAAGTCTTGCATTGCTTCTACAGCAGAGGTGTCCACAGGAGCATCACCGCCGCGCCCAAGGAAGAACCACGCGGCCGCCGCAATAAGAAGCGCGCCGATGATCAATGGCATCTTACTGCCGGATTGCTCGACCGTGTCCTGCGCGGTTGCGATCGTATCTTGAACCGCGCTTTGCGCCGAAGAGGCAGCTTCGCTTGCGTTTGCCGAGAAACCGTCAAACAAGCCCGTGCCGCCAAGCTGATCGGCAAAACCGGCTGGCATTGCTTGGGCTACATTTGCTTCCTGATCTGACAGGAAGGAAGCAAGGGCTGGGCCATCCATGCCGCTTTCGGCCACTTGTGACCCGATTGTTCCCAACGCTGTTGGGGCCAACATGCCCAAAAGGCTTCCTGCTTGCGATTGATCCACGCCTGCGTGATTGCCCAAGGCAGAGGCCAAAGCGCCCATGCCTTGACCGCCAAGCAAACCTTCAAGCATTCCGCCACCAGATTGCGCAAGCGCGTCGACATCACCACCAGACTCGAACATAGACTCGAGCGCCTTTGGTTCCGGCGTGTTTGCGCCAGTCACAAGGCTCATCAAGGAGCCAAGGCCACTGGATGTTTTCGATTTTCCGATAACCGCGCCAAGGATGGCTGGTAAAGCGGCGGCGATTAGCTTGTTGGCAATTGGCCCACCAATCCCAAGCTTTGTTGCGATCTGTTGCGCAACCATCGGACCGACATATTTCATAGCCATATTCATGAGGTTCATGACATCACTCTCCTTTTAATTGAGAAGGCATGTCCCGAAACAACTCACAAGATCTCGATATGCCCCCAGCGTCAAAAGGTTAACGGGCTGGCGAGTTGAATAGCTAGGGGGAAAAAGGGACCTGTTTTTCCAGCAACCCGGCATTTGGGGCTAAAAACGCCTTATTTGGCGAAGATTTGCCGAGTTCCCGAGGGCAGAGCTTTTAGAACACGGCGTGTGCGCCGCGCTCGTCTGGAACGGCATTGGTTGCAAGGGTTTCGTAATGCGCCGCCAAAGTGTCCGTGCCAAACTCTGGTGTGGTCTTGGCGCTATAGCGCGCTCCATCCCAAACCAACATGGACTCGGTTGCGTAATAGCGCCCGATGCGGGCCAATTCGGCTTTGGCGCGCAAGCGGGGTGAGAATTTTCCGGCAAACGTAAGGCCGGCGATGATCACGCTCATCATGGCGACCGGGACTTTTCGGAAGCGGGGTTTGAGGCCAAGGGCGGCAAACAACATCTCGCCTTGTTGCCGCGGCGTGATCGCAGGGCCGGGGCCGCCGATGGGCAGGATACGGTTTTGTAGGGTGGGATCGTTCAGACATTTGATCAGATAGCGGGCCAGATCGGCGTCACTGATCGGTTTGCAGGCGGTGAGCGCGCCATTGCCGAAAAGCAGGAATGGCTTGCCTGCGCGTAAGCGATCGACCTGACCGGACAAGGATTTGAAGTAGGCGGTGGGGCGTACGATGGACCATGTGATCGGCGCGCTTTGCAGCTTGTCCTCGAAGGCAAGCTTGGCGTGTTGAAAGGCGAGTTTTGGCTTTTGCACGCATATCGCAGAGAGCAATATGAACTGCGGTACACCTGCGGTCTGTGCATCTTTCAAGACGGCATCGTTGAGCGCATAGTCTACTGCTTGCGCGTCTTCAGGTTCGCCGGATCGCGAAGCAAGGCAAGAGATCACCGCATCAAAGCGCCCGGTATCGATGATCCATTTGCGTTTATTTGGATCGGCAATGTCGATCTTCAGAGCGTGCCCGGTCAGCACCTTTGGTAAGTCCGCGAGCGAGCGGACCGGCGCGCTAACCTTATGACCTTCTGCGATCAAGGCCAAAGCCGTTGCGCGGCCAATTGTGCCAGATGCGCCGAGCAACAGAATGGTTTTAGGTGCAGATGTCATGCAGCGAAGCTAGCGCGTGGGCAAGCCTTCTGACAGAGCGATTTTAGGCGTGTGCGGGATTGTTGTCTTGCCCGTCATGCAAGCTTTGCGATTGAAGGCTGGCAAGCCATGCCATCACCGCAGGGGCCGCTTGGGCCGAGAAATAGACGCCGTTGATGAACTTTTGGCCCTCTTCATGAGGTTTGCCCATCGCGATCATCAAAGGGATAGAGCTGCGCGGCACAAGAGTGGCGATGGTTTCAGGCTCGAACAGGCTTTCAAGGACGATTTGGATGCGAGTTCTGTCGCCGGCTTTGGCTGCCTGAATTTTCTTTTCTATTTCAGCCTCGGCTTTGTTCATCAAGATATCGGTGCTGAGTTCAGCGCGGGCAAAGAAACGTTCAAAAAAGCTGGCGTTGGCGGCGATCCAATCGAGCCGTTTTTCAACGCCGGGATGTTCGAGCATTTCGTTAAAGGTGATGATCTGGCCAAACAAACGCATTAGGTGAATCTGCGCTTCCGGGTCGAGTTTGTTCATGTCATCGGTAAAGTGATAATGGTTGAAAACCGTTTCACCTTCTGCGTTCTTTTCGGCAAACAGCGTTTCAGTTTTAGCATGCGTGATAGGGCTCAAGGCGCGCCCATCGCGCAGTGCCTTTGCGCAGGCTATTGCCTGATCCGTGATGCTGGCCATTTCCTGTTCAAGTCGGGCCGCCCCGGACTTTGGCGTTTTCTTTTTGAAAAACATACTGCTCACCTTGGTCTTTTTTGACATCAAAGCGATGTGATTGGGCGGAAATTGGGCGGCGTGCGGGTAAGATCTTGTTAATCAACGTGATCAGCGTAGTCGCCTGTTGGAATACGCGTCTGGTCGGTGATTGTACGGTTATACAGGTAAATCCATGCAGGAATGCGCCGATCTTCAGCAAGAACGGTGCGGATCGTGCGGATGTACTCATGCGGCTGGGGCAAATCAGGTGAGCACATTTCGTAGATGTCGAGTTTAGTGAAAAACCCGGTGTCTTCGCTGATCTCAAAGAGGTCGCCGATCACGATGTCGTCTTTGTCTGTGCTATCGATCACACCCGGATACCAGTCGATTGCATAAAGCTTGCCCTGAAACGTCGCAGGACCGATGTGTTTCGCTGCTTTGCGAAACGCATGTGCTTCGGGCCGCTCTCCAAGACCGGGGCGCAGAGTGCCATAGGTGAAAATAATGTTCGGCTTTGGGGACATATCAACGCTCATGCCGGCGAGTTTAAGCACGCATTGGACAAGAAAAAAGCCGCGTCATTGCGCGGCTTGTCTCGTTTCTTCCGGCGTGAATCGCTTAGCGACGCAGGCCAAGACGCTTGATCAGGTCCTGATAGCGCGCTTCGTCTTTGCCTTTGACATAGTCAAGAAGCTTACGGCGCAGTGCGACCATTTTCAAAAGGCCACGGCGACCGTGGTTGTCTTTTTTGTGAGTCTTAAAGTGCTCTGTCAGCGTCGCGATACGGCTGGACAGGATAGCAACTTGAACTTCTGGCGAACCTGTGTCGCCGTCTTTTGTGCCAAACTCTTTGATAACTTTGGCTTTTTCTTCGGCAGTAATCGACATCGGGGTCTCCTAGGTAAGTGTGAATGGCGCAGGCCGGGATGTCGTCCAGCAAGGCCCTTGGAGGGTGAAGGGGCGCGTATAGGCTAAGTCTGCAGCGTTGGAAAGCTCTTTTCGACAGCTGTTAACATGACTTGAGGAAATCGAACATTCGCGCGATAGTTAACGCGAAAATTCCGCCGGATTGAGAGACCACATGGAACTGATCCTTCTTGCTATTCTAGGTGCTGGACTTATCGGCGGTTTGCTGGGCGGCGGTTCTGGTGAGGCTTCGGGAGATGGTGGTGGCGATGGTGATGCCGGGCCGCCACCTACGGCTGCGGCACAAGGTACAAGCGTCGCGGACATTTTGCCCGGCACCGGCTTTGATGATGTGATTTATGGTCGCGCCGGGGACGATACAATCAATGGCGGCGTCGGTAACGATTATCTGGACGGAAATGCTGACAATGATCAGGTCTTTGGTGATGTTGGCAACGACACTGTTTTGGGCGGGGCCGGTAATGATCTGCTTGGTGGCGGCACCGGCCTTGATTTTCTGCGTGGCGGCGAAGGCAACGATACTTTACGCGGCGGGGCGAACAACGACGTTCTGGAAGGAGCATCCAACGCTGACTTCCTTGAAGGCGACGGCGGCAATGACACGTTGCGCGGTGGGCCCGGCGCAGATTTTTTGATCGGCAATCTGGGTGAAGACTCGCTGGAGGGCGGACCGGGCGATGATACTTTGTTCGGAGTTGCGGGTGATTTTGGGACGCTTTCTGTTACCGATGACAATGCTGCTGACACGCTTGAAGGCTGGGCAGGTTCGGACAGAATTGTCTTAGGCAGCGGAGATCAAGCCTACGGCGAGTTTGCGACGACGCCCGCTGACAGTGCACCCGATACGTTCATTGCGGGAAGCTGGATCGACGGAGCACCGGCTACGATCCACGACTTTGATCCAGACGTGGATGTTCTTCAGTTCTACTTGGACAGCAGCATTGAGGCGGACAACGTGACACTTGCATCTAGTGATGTGGCGGGATCAGTGACATTTGTGGTCAGCTTTGAAGGTGATCCGGTTATTGTGATCCCCGTTGGAACTTCTGGCACCGTTGTGACCTTGGGCAACATCGATGTCATCGACATCGCCGCTCCGTAACCGCGTTAACGGATTCCTAATCTTATTGCGTTTAGCCTGTTCCATTGCCACGTGGGGTGGCCGCTCCAGAAAGGAGTCGCGAGACCTTGGAAGGGGCGGCGGTTCAGCCACATACTGTGACTGGAAATGACGGCAGCCCGAGGGTGTTGCCGTCCCGCCGAACTTAGCTGCTTATTTCAAACGATGTGGGCTGCGTTTTGTACGAAACGTAAAGCGGATGCCTTGGGTGACCTTCTTTCGTTGTGCCAAGCGCAAGCAGTGGTTTTTTTGATTGGCTAAAAAGAGAGCGCAGTTTTGCGGCCTGATCGCGGTGTGCGCCGTGCACACCCCAAGAACAGAGAACGTCGTTGCACCACTCCAGCGCTTCTTTGATATGATCAACATTCTCTGAGCCTTCGGGGCGACGCGCGCGCTTTAGTCGAGCGGGATCGGTTTCCCGCAATCCGAACAGGTTGCAGACGCGAAAGCTTCCATATCCCAATAGTATCGACCGGCGTTCGCAGCGTTCGATTGTTGGATCATTGGCAAGCTCTGTGGCCTTTGAGGGGTTCAGCATCACGAAGAGAAGCCGCTTGCCGCCTTCGTCCCACGTGCGGGTCAAAGCGTAGCGGTATCTTTCGCAATCAGAATACACCGCTGTGCTGATGCGCCCGTCTGCTTCATGCGTGCGGCTGATGAGGCTCACAGCTGGAAAACGCGGCTGGGGTGCAGCTCGCCGGATTTGTAGATGCCGACGGCGACAGGCACGCCTTGGTGCGAAGCCCAGGCGGTGTCGCCGAACTGGGCGTCAGAGGCTATGACCATGCCGGGGTTGCCGTTGCGCATCTTGGCCGCGCCTTCGGCTGTGGCGGGCAGTTCAGGCAGATCGGCAAGGCCTACTTCCAATGGCAGCAAAAGCGCGTCGATGTCGGGCGATTTGGCGAGCGCTTCGATCTGCTCCATGGTGACGGCGTCTTCTAACTCGAAGGGCCCAGACCAGACGCGGCGCAGGCTGGTGACGTGGCCAAAGCACCCTAGTGCTTGTCCAAGATCGCGGGCAATGGCGCGCACATAGCCGCCTTTGCCACAGATCATTTCAAGCGTGACATGATCGGCGTCGGGGTGGCCTGTCATCGTTAATTCTTCGACAAAGAGAGGACGCGCGGCAAGCTCGACGTCTTCACCTGCGCGCGCTTTGGCATACGCACGCTGGCCGTCGATTTTCACAGCCGAGAAAGCGGGCGGGGTTTGCATTATATCGCCCACAAAGGCGGGCAGGGCAGCTTGGATTTCTGCGTCTGTCGGGCGGGTGTCTGACGTGTCGGTCACTTCGCCCTCGGCGTCGTCTGTGTTGGTGGCTTGGCCCAGACGCACGGTGAAGGTGTAGGCTTTCAGGGCGTCGGTGACGAAGGGAACGGTCTTGGTCGCCTCCCCCAAAGCAATGGCAAGGATGCCGGTGGCCTCGGGATCAAGTGTGCCCGCGTGCCCGGCTTTTTTGGCGTCAAACGCCCAGCGCACCTTGTTGACCAAAGCGTTTGACGACAGGCCTGCCGCTTTGTCGAGCACAAGCCAGCCAGAAATATCGCGCCCTTTTTTCCGCCGTCCCATGATGTGTTTTGCTCCATTACCAAGGCGCGTCTGCTAGCGCTTTGGCGGGGCGGTTGTCAATCAATCACACCAAGGATTGGGCCCATAGGCAGGCCAAGATCGTGGCGGTTGAGCGCGGGCGCGTACAGGCGAGAAACTGTGCCGTCGAGGAATAGCGCGTTTGGCGTTTCCAGTACGTCGCGAAAGAAACGGGCGAATTGGTGGAAGTTGACGGGTCTATCAGAAATCACAGCGACGATAGACCCATCACCGCGCACACCAACGCCGTTTCGGGTCTTAACGGACGTGACATCGGGAAGAAAACGTGGATGGAGCGCGCCGTTGATAACGAGCATCGGGCCGGATTGCGTGGCGTAGGTGCAGGCAGGTGGCGCCGCATCGAAGCTGCGCGATTCAATAACCTCGGCTTTGGTGTCGGTGATGCAGAACACGCCATTGGGGAGCAGCCCAAAGTTGCCCGGCCCCTCACGCGTGACAATCGGAGCAAGCTCGACACCATTTTCGATGTAAAGGCCAACCGGGCGGCGATCCGAGTGATACATGCCGGCGTTCATCGCGAAGCGTAAGCCCGCGCCGTCAAGCGTCTCTTCAACATTGCCAAAAGTTCCAAGCGGCGTGCCATCCTCGCCTTTCAGGAACAGGCGGATGTCATCGGTTTTGGGATCAGCGGCGCACACAGTAAAAGGCGTGTCTTCAAAGACGATCTGCTCGCAAGCCGCCTGCGCGCTGCTGGCCCAAAGGACGAGACTAATCGCTATCGATATCGCGGCGTACATTGTCATCTGCAAACAGGGCGCGGGTGTCGTCTAGTCGGTCATAGGTCTCATCGATCTGAAAACGGAACGAAGGTGTAAATTTCAGGGCCAGCCCTTTGCCAACCGTGCGGCGGATTTCATGCGCATTGCGCTTGAGCGCTTCAATCGCATCTTCGCGGTTGTCGCCTCCCAAGGGGAGCACATAGGCAGTGGCAACCTTAAGATCAGGGGAACAGACAACTTCGCCCACGGTAATCGACATACGGTTCAAATCGGGGTCGTGGATGTCGCCTTGGTTCAGCACATCAGACAGCCGCCGCCGGATCAATTCGGCGACGCGCAACTGGCGCTGAGAGGGACCGGGCCCATCGTTGAAACGGGATTTTGCCATGGAGTTCATGTATGCCCTTGCTTGCTGTTGCGCAAGCGTACCTTGGCAAGCGCCCTGTGCTTGGGCATACGTCAATGAAAGTTGGAGGGTTCTTTCATGACTAACGCACCGGGCGTTGTGATCACAGGCGCATCTGGCCGTATGGGCCAAAGTTTGATCCAGGAGCTGACAGGGTCGGATAAATTGCGTCTTGTCGGCGCAGTTGAGCGGCCCGGTCACGATTGGATCGGGCGTGATCTTGGTGAGGCGATGGGCGGGCCTGCGCTGGGAGTGATTGTGGAAGACGATCCGTTGGAAGCCTTTGCGCGTGCTCAAGCGGTGATTGATTTTACCTCTCCTGCGGCGACGGTGGCCCATGCGGCTTTGGCGGCGCAGGCGCGCGCGGTGCACGTGATTGGGACTACAGGGCTTTCTGATGATGACTTGGCAAAGCTTGAGGCGGCAGCGCGTCATGCGGTGATTGTGCGTGCTGGCAACATGAGCCTTGGAGTTAACCTGTTGGTTCAATTGACCAAACGTGTGGCGGCTGCTTTGGATGATGACTTTGATATCGAGGTGATCGAGGCGCATCATAACCAAAAGGTTGATGCGCCGTCAGGCACCGCTTTGATGTTGGGCGAAGCGGCGGCTGAGGGACGCGGTGTGGCGCTGAGTGATGTCTCAGATCGCGGGCGCGACGGGATCACTGGTGCGCGCAAGCGTGGCGACATTGGCTTTACCGCGATCCGGGGCGGCGACATTGTCGGCGAACATGACGTGATCTTTGCCGCTGCCGGCGAACGGATTGTGTTGCGCCACATGGCCACGGATCGGCAGATTTTTGCCCGTGGCGCGCTGAAAGCCGCGCTTTGGGGGCAGGATAAGGCACCCGGATCCTATGATATGCTGGATGTTCTTGGTCTGAAGTAATCCAATTGCAAGGTTCGCGCGTATAGACTTGGACAAACGCACAAACACCGGGTTCTTCACATGCGCATTGCAGTCTTAGTCGCAACCATGCTTGCCTTCGTTTCCCCAGCTTTTGCTGATGGTTTTCAGAGGGTTGATGGACGCGATAGCTTTTTGTCGGTGATCCAAGACCGAGACCTGACGCGGCTTGGCATTCGGGTAAAGGTTACGGATCGCGGCCAGATTTTAGGGCGCGCTTTCGGGAAAAATGTAACCGGTGCATGGGCGTGGAGAGACGGTTTTTTCTGCCGCGATTTGTATTGGGGCGGCAGCGAGCTTGATCTTGGCAACTGTCAACTGGTTGAAGTGAAGGGCAACACAGTGCGCTTTACGTCTGACAAAGGCACAGGCGAGTCTGCGGCCTTGCGTCTTAAGTAGGCAGCGTAACTTTGCAGCCTTTATGCGCCGAGGAGTAAATTGCATCTTCGATTTCAATCACGCGCAGGTAGTCTTTGGCTAATGTTTCTAGCGTCTCACCGTTAACGAACCCGTTGAACGCATGCATTTGAAACGCATGCACGCAATCGCCACCAAAACCTTTGTGCTGGTCAGCTCCTAATAATTCGGTTTCCCGCATTTCTCCAAACGCGCGTAGATGCACAGCGCCGTCTCCAGTGAGTGTGAGCGTGCCTTTTGTGCCTTCGACCAAGGCTTCGCCCATTGTACGGCGTAGGTTGTCTGCTGCGTGATCCATGTTGCGATTGCCGTCGAGGATCGTGCGCACGCCACCGGGGTGGTCAAACAGGATAAGACCAGCGTCTTCGCCCGCGATCACAGGGTTAATCTGGCGTAGGTCAGCGTAGACAGCAGTGGGGTTTCCAAAGAAGTAGCGGAAAGTGTCTATGTAGTGGACGCCGGTTTCATGCACCATGAACCGTTCCATCTTTTGAAAATAAGGCTGGCGATCGAGATAGGCGTTCGGGCCTTGGCCGTCACCGGGGCGCAGACGGAAGGTCATCTGATGGACATCGCCGAGGCGACCGCTTTTGATCGCGTCGTGGATTGCACGGTACCACGGTTGAAAGCGGAAATTCTCGTGAATGATGAGAGTGGCACCTGCGGCTGCGGCATCCGCCGTGACCTCGCGGGCTTCCTGAAGTGATTTGCAAAATGGTTTTTGGCAGATGATGTGCTTTATGCCGGCGGCCAACCCCGTTCGGATCGCATCCGCATGCGCGACGGGGGGCAGAGCGATGTCCAGAATATCAAGCGTTTCTGCCGCAAGCAGTTCATCAAGAGAGGCAAAGGCCGGGAAACCTGTGGCGCGGGCGCGCTCAATCTCGCGGTCGACCACGCCGACAAGGTCAACGCCCGCGATCCGAACCCAACTGGCGTGGTGAAACTGGCTGAAAAAGCCAGCGCCAAGAGTCGCCACGCGCTTGTTCATCGATGTCCTCCCATTCGTGGGGAAGGTATTCTACGTATACATTAATGTTAAGCGGTTAATTTGCCCGCAATGTAGCTTTCTAACCTTGCGGCTTCTTCAGTTGAGAAGTGCAGGCCAAGCTTGCTGCGCCGCCATAAGAAATCATCGGCGGTGTGGACCCATTCGTTAGCGATGGCCCAGTCAACCTCGCGGCCTGTTACTCCGTGCCCCAAATCCGCGCCGCACTCCTCCAGCGATGTTACTCCCTCAAAGATAGTCTTCGCTTCCGTGCCATATTGCCGAAATAGTCTGTGGGTTGTTTTGGGGCTGAAAAACGCGAACGATGCTTGCAACTCAGAGCGTTGCTTGTCGACGCTTTTCACGGGGAAATCCCCGCCGGGCAAAGCGACGCGTTTGGTCCACTCTTTGGTCTCGCGGTTCATTGCTTCATTGATCTTTTCAAGGGCTGCTTCAGCCAACTTGCGATAGGTCGTGATCTTGCCGCCAAAGACATTGAGCACCGGGCCTCCGGTGGATTTGTCGACCGTCAGGACGTATTCGCGGGTGGCTGCCGTCGCGCTTTTGGCGCCGTCGTCGTAAAGCGGCCGCACGCCGGAATAGGTCCAGACAATGTCGTCTTTTTCAATCGGTTTGCGGAAGTATTTAGAGGCAAAGGCGCGCAGATAGTCTGCCTCTTCCTCGCTACAGACCGGTTTGATCGATGCGTCGGAGTGTTCCTGATCGGTGGTGCCGATGAGCGTGAAGTCCTGCTCGTATGGGATCGCGAAAATGATGCGGCCGTCGGTGCCTTGGAAGAAATAGCATTTGTCGTGATCAAAGAGCTTTTTGGTGACGATGTGGCTGCCACGCACAAGACGCACGCCTTCTTGGGTGTTGATGCGGATTGTCTGACGGATAATATCTTCCACCCAGGGGCCGCCTGCGTTGACGATCATGCGCGCCTGATGCGTGGATTTTTCACCGTCTCTTTCTGTTTCAATGGTCCACAGGTCGCCGTCGTAGTTCGCCGACAGAACCTTGGTGCGGGGCATGATCGTAGCACCGCGCGCGGCGGCATCGCGGGCGTTGAGAAGGACGAGACGCGCGTCTTCGATCCAGCAATCGGAGTATTCGTAAGCCACCTCAAATTTGTCATCCAATGGGGCGCCAACCGGGTTGCGCTTGAGGTCAAGCTTGGCCGTGCCGGGCAGGATTTCGCGCCCGCCGAGATTGTCGTACATGAAAAGACCAAGCCGGATTAGCCAGTTGGGGCGACGTCCTTTCATCCACGGCATAACCGTTCCGAGCAGTTTTGAGGTGGGCGTTGTGTTATCGAACCGCATGCTGTCGTGCATGGGCAGAACAAAGCGCATTGGCCATGAAATATGAGGCATGGCGCTTAAAAGGTTCTCGCGTTCGATCAGGGCTTCGCGCACTAGGCGGAATTCGAAGAACTCCAGATAACGTAGGCCACCGTGGAACAGCTTGGTTGATTGCGAGGAGGTGGCGGAGGCGAAGTCGTTCATTTCGGCGAGCGCAACGGAGTAGCCGCGGCCGACGGCGTCGCGGGCGATTCCGCAACCGTTGATGCCACCACCAATAACGAAAAGATCGTAAGTGTCGTCGGTCATGAGAGGTCCTTAGCGATAATCAATGTGGTGCCAGCGGCCTTTGCGGCGGCGGCGAATTGTGGGGGCGGGGGGGCGTTCAACACGATGGTGTCGAGCGCTTCTAACGTGCAGATCCGATTGGGGGCTTGGACGTCGAACTTTGAGATATCGGCGACCAAAACCGTTTCGCGGGCATTTTCCAGAATGGCGCGGGCGACAGAAACCTCGCGTACGTCAAAATCGAGCGCGGCCCCCTCTGGATCAAGCGCCGAGGTGCCGATGATGGCGATGTCGACCTTGTAATTGGCGAGCGCTGCAACCGCGTCACCGCCGACAATCGCGCCATCCTCGGGGCGTACTTCGCCGCCGATGGCGACCAAGGATCGAAGGGGGGCGGGGCGCATAATTTGGATGATGTTGGTGTTGTTCGAAATTACCGTCAGGTCTTGATGACGCATCAACGCGCGGGCGACCTGTTCGGTTGTGGTGCCGATGTTGAGCGCGACAGAAGCGCCATCGGGCACGATCGTTGCCGCGGCCTGAGCGATAGCGGCTTTGGCGGCGAGGTTTTTCATCCGTCGCGCTTCATAGGTCGATGCACCGGTCGAAGCGACGAGTTTAGCGCCGCCATAGGTGCGCGCGATCAGGCCTGCTTCGACAAGTGCGTTGAGATCGCGACGGATGGTTTGCGGGGTAACGGAAAACTCTGCCGCTAGCCGATCCACATCGACTTTGCCTTGCCTTGTCAGGGCAGTCAAAATCTCGTCTTTTCGATCAGGCTTCATTTGCGACTCAAAAATGTTCGTTCGAACATTTATTTCGACCTGTGAGACGCGAATGTCAAGTCATGCGAAGTGCGATTTGAACCTGTCTATGCAGGCCCGAAAGCCTGCTTCAAAATCGCCATTGCCCGGATGGTAGACGCTTTCGAAAGACACCACGCCGTCATAGGCATCGCCGCGTAGGGCGTTGGCCATCGGTTGGAATTGATCGGCCAGTTGGCCTGTGCCCATTTCGCGTACTTCTAGCGTGGCGCGGGGAGTGTCGACGAAAACGTCCTTGATATGGATGTGGCCCAGATAGCCGTCCTTTACTTCATCGTAGCCGTTAGGGAATGCGCGTTCGTGAGACCAACAATTATTGCCGGGATCCCAGAGCACTTTGAGTGTGTCTTTGGCGTCGAGATCATCGATTAGTTTTCGGGCAGTGTAGTTGGAATTGACCATCGTGCCGTTGCCGGTTTCCACCGCGAGCGTCACGCCAGCGTTGCGCGCAACGTCAACGGCGGGCGCTATAAGAGGGAGCTGGGCCTCCCATGCGCCATGGGCGACGTTCCATTTTTCAGCACCATTTGCGCCCCAGAGAATTTGCTCCTTTTTCGGGGTCATGATGCGCACCAAAGGCGAGCCGACGATATGCGCCATATCGATCACGCGTTTCAGCGCGTCCATGTGTTTGCTGTGCAGATCATCGCCGGGTTTGTTGGCGACGGTCATGCCCGCAAAGATGTGGCGCGACAGGCAGGAGACAGGTTTGCCACGGTCGCGCAATAGGGCGTCGATGGCTTTGATTTCCTGCACGGTGTGATCGCCAACCTCGGTGTCGCCGACGAACTGTAGCTCGGCACAGGTCAGATCGTATTCGTCCATCACATCAACAGCGTGCGTCAAATCGCGGCTGATCCCGTCGCAAATAACACCCAGCTTCATTGTTTTTCTCGGTGAAGCTCTGCGCCGACGATTTCCTCGATTACGCGCGTACAGACCCAATTGTCGCCACTCGGGTATTTCACCTTGCCGGCGTGGAATATCTGCATCGCGGCTGCGGCGGTGTGGAGCGGCACGAGTAGGTCTTCGGCCATATCAAGCGAGATTGTGAGGTCTTTGTGCATCGTGTTGATGTGGCTGCCGGTGCCTTCAAATTGCCGATCGATGATCTTTTCCAATGCGTTGTTCACGACGCCACATCCGGCGGAGGAGGTGGAAAAGACGTCAAGGATGACTTGGCCCGGTACGCCTGCCTTGGCGGCCAAAGCGGCGGCCTCAAACGTGGCCGAGAACTGTGCGCCGATTAGGGATTGAAGGCAGGCCTTCACCGTCTGGCCTTCGCCAGGTTTGGTGCCGACGCGGTGGATGTTTGCAGAGACGGCAGTCATGACAGGGGCGAGTTGATCGAGCAGCGCATTAGGTGCTGCGGCCATCATGGTCAGCGTTCCACTTTGCGCGCCGGGAAAGCCGCCCGAGACAGGCGTGTCGATCATATGGATGCCGGAGCCGTCAAGCATTGCACCGATCTCGCGCGCCTCGCGGGGTTTAATCGTGGCAGACATTAGGATTGTGCCGCCTTTGGTCATGGTGGTCAGCAAACCGTCATCGTCAAAGATCACCGATTTCGCTTCGTCTCCGTTCATCACCATGATGAACACTGCGTCCGCATTTGCGCCAACTTCGGCGGCGTTTTTCGCGACCTTTCCGCCTGCTTCACCAAAAGCGCTCAGTCGGTCGGGTTTCAGATCATGACCTGTCACCTCAAACCCGTTTGCCATCAGGTTTTTTGCCAAACCCGACCCCATATCTCCAATTCCAATGACACCTGTACGCATGATCCCGCACCTTTTGTTGCTTAAATTTTTCAGGTGGATTTCAAGCGCCAATCGACGCCGGGCCGATCCAGAAGACATCCTCAGCCCTATGTGAACGCGTGCGTTCTGCGTCAAACGTGGGCGATTTACGCATTTGAGGCAAGAACCTTGTGCCGCCCGGATTGAAACCTCGCGCTTGCATCACTAGGACAGTGGGACCGCCTTTGAAGGATGCTGCCCCATGACCATTCGTTCTGATCTTGCCGATGCTGTTGGAAACACCCCGCTGATCCGCCTGCGCGCGGCGTCTGAAGCAACGGGTTGCGAAATCTTGGGAAAGGCCGAGTTTCTGAACCCCGGTCAATCAGTCAAAGACCGCGCGGCCTTATTCATCATCAAAGATGCGATTGCACGCGGGGACCTCCGCCCAGGTGGCACGATTGTTGAAGGGACGGCGGGGAACACGGGGATTGGTCTGGCGCTTGTGGGGGCGTCGATGGGATTTCGTACGGTGATCGTGATCCCTGAAACGCAAAGCCAAGAGAAGAAAGACATGATCCGTCTGGCGGGCGCCGAGTTGGTGCAGGTGCCAGCAGTGCCTTACAAGAACCCCGATAATTATGTGAAGTATTCCGCCCGTCTTGCCGCCAAGCTGAACGAAACCGAGCCGAACGGTGCGATCTGGGCGAACCAGTTTGATAATGTCGCCAATCGTCAAGCGCATATTGAAACGACGGGCCCTGAGATTTGGAGAGACACCAAAGGGCGCGTTGACGGGTTCACATGTGCTGTTGGCTCGGGTGGAACGCTTGCAGGCGTAGGCCAGGTGTTACAGCCTAAAGGTGTGCGCGTTGGCCTTTCTGATCCTGATGGCTCGGGGCTTTTCAAGCTTTACACCGAGCAAGAGCCACCCGCGGGCAACTCGATCACCGAAGGGATCGGGCAGGGGCGTATCACCGCGAACCTTGATGGCTTCACACCTGATTTTGTCTATAAAGTGGCGGACGCCGAGGCGATGCCAATTGTTTATGATCTGTTACAGAATGAAGGTCTTTGTCTTGGCGGTTCATCGGGGATCAACGTGGCAGGCGCCATCCGCTTGGCGCGAGAAATGGGGCCGGGCCATACGATTGTGACGATCCTGTGCGACTACGGCACGCGCTATCAGTCCAAAATGTTCAACCCTGATTTCCTGCGCGAAAAGGGTCTGCCGGTGCCGCCGTGGCTGGATGGCGCGCCACGTGAAATTGCGACTGTCTTCGAGGGTTGAATTCGCCACACACTTCCTGATACGAGGCGGGAACCGGAGAGGTGGCCGAGTGGTCGAAGGCGCACGCCTGGAAAGTGTGTAGGCGGGAAACCGTCTCCAGGGTTCGAATCCCTGTCTCTCCGCCAGCCACCCCAGTCTCCATTTCCCATGTCCAATTTACCCGGAATTCTTACGCAATTCCCGCGGTTTGTGGAACCCGTTTCCAAACTGAGACGGACCAAGTTGGGATTGTAGTGCGATAAAGGGCCGTCGTCTCTCTCGCCCCAAAACGCAGGTAGGCATTTTACGCGGGTCGGAAAATTCCTGTAGATGACTTAGTGGCGCAGGTGCCCGGCCGCTTCAAAGTAGCGGCTAACACAACGGAGGATATGGCCTTCGATCAAAGTGGTTGGGCAATTTGGAATTTCGCCGAATTCAAAACCCATGAATGCTTGAGATATTAGGGGCTGAGGTATTGAGCTGGCTTTCAATGAAGCGATAAGACTTTCCAAAGCGGCGGTAATTTTCTCGTCCGTCCAATAGTAGCGAATGCGATCACTGTAGCTGAAGGTTTTCAGGATGCTCAGCTCTTGTTCGGTGCCACTGTAGTAGCTTTGCCAATTGCCGGGATTGGTGTTCATCTGGTTCTTGATCACGTTGCGGATGTTTGAGGGCCGTTCAAGGCCAAGCTGGTCTTCGATGGTGGCCAAGGCCCAAATCGCCTCGCGGAAACGGAAAGTGAGTTCGGGGCCTACTTTGAGGAAGAAGAAGTGGTTCTTAACCAAGTCGCCCAAAGCATCGGTGGATTGGTAGTCCGTCGAGTGCGCTTCGAACGTCAAGCCGTCTTCAGTCAGGATCGCCTCGCTGAGCGGGCGGGCCTTTTCTGGTGCGAACGGATAGATTGAGGAGTGCCCAAAATCGACGCCTGGCTGTGTAACGACTGAGAAGATTTTCGACCAAACCGCGTCAAGCCCGCGTGCGGCCCATGCGTCGCGATGGGTTTGGATGGTGTCGTTGAACCGCGCGACGGACGTGACATCCAATGCGTCGGGTTCTTCGGTTTCGCCGCCGGGAATGGGTACTTCGGTACCAATAATGTAAAACAGCTCTTCGGGGTTTGGCGCAAACTCCTCGGCGACCGCGCATAGTTCGGCGGCGCGTTCGGCGATTTGGGCAAACGTTGGGTTAGGCTCGACACCACATGCCATGCTGGTGTCTAGGTGGATTTTCTTGAACCCGGCTTGAACGTAGGATTTCACCAACTCGCGCGATTTTTCCATCGCTTGCTCAAGTGGCTCGTCTTTCCAGACATTCGGGCCAAGGTGATCGCCGCCCAAGATTAACTGATCCATCGGCACGCCAGCCTCGGTCGCCATATCGGTTAGCCAAGCCATGAAGTCAGCCGCCGTCATGCCGGTGTAGCCACCGAATTGGTTGACCTGATTGCAAGTCGCTTCGATCACCGTCGGAAATCCGGTTTGCTTGGCAAAAGACAGAACGGCACGCAACACGTGTTCGTTGGCTGTACAAAAGCAGGGCAGGCCGACAGCTTCGCCCGCGCGGTTTCGGGCGATCAGATCATGGATAATGCTCATGCGGTGGTCTCGTCTTTTTGGTGTTCAAGGAATTTGGCCAGTTCAGCGGGGCTGGAGTTTCCTTCCATTGGCCCGCGTTTTTTGACGGCGAGGGCTCCCGCCGCGTTGGCGTGTGCGCCTGCGTCTTGCAGGCTTGCCCCTTGGGCCATGAGGCCGATGAACGTGCCGCCAAAACAATCGCCTGCGCCGGTGGGGTCTATTTCCTCAACACGGTGCCCGGTGAAATCATGGCGCTCGTTGCCGCTTACAACAGTTGCACCTACAGCGCCGCGTTTGATCACGATGACTTCGGCTTTTGACTTGAGCAGATGCTCGACAGCGGCGTCCTCAGACATGTCAGGAAACAGAAAGTCTAAATCGCTGGTGCTGGGCATTAGATAGGTGCTTTTGTCCATTGCCTCGGTCATTGCGTCGCGCACCGCAGCGTCGCGCATCAGTTCTGGGCGGGCGTTTGGGTCACAGCTTATCTTGCCGCCAGCGGCATCAATCATGCGCAACGTGGCCATGATCATGTCGCGCATAGGCGTGTTTCCAAGAGAGGAGGCTGAGACGTGCAGAATCGTATTTGCGGGGTCAAGCAGGGTCTGAGGCACCTCAAAATGATCGGAGGCTGTGTTGGTCAGATGAAAGATAAAGTCGCGTTTTCCGTCGTCGTAGTATGAGACGAAGGCAACGCCAGTGCTGTGATCTTTGTTGACCGTGATGCCGCGCGTGCCAACGCCATCTGCGTTCAGACGGCCTAAAACGGTTTGGCCAAAACCATCGTCGCCGACGCCGCCAATCATTTCGGTTGGCGCACCCATTCTTGCGACCTGATCAAGGAAAATGGCAGGCGCGCCGCTTGGGTAAGGGCCCGAATACTCGCTGATTTTTCTTAACCCGCAGTTCTTCGTGTGGGACACAAACTCGACGAGGATTTCGCCGACCGTCGCAATTGTAGGAGTTTGGCGCATGACGCTCCTTTACAGGCCGGGCCTTTTACATCGGGATCAAGGTCTAAATAAACTTTTTGCACATGTCAAAAGATATGGCATAGTTTGTAAAGAACCCTGCAAAGTGAGCAGCACGTGAGTTGAATGCTATGAGCAAGCCCAAAATCCATACGATGAAAGAGCTTTCAGAAGCGATTGCCGTGTCGCGCCCGACCTTGGCGCGGTATTTTGAGGATGAGGCAAGCGTCATGCCTTCGACGGCGACGAAGATAAAAAAGGGTCTGGGCGAAGTCGACTACGTCTATAATTTTTTGGCGACGCGACAGAATCGTAAGTCTACGGGGCTTATCGGCGTTGTGATCCCGTATTTCGAGGATTTGTTCTTTGCGAGCCTTCTTGATTCAATAGAAATCGCCGCGCGCGCGGCAGGGTTTACGATAATCACGCAAAGCTCGCACGGAGATTTGGCGTCTGAGGAACAGGCCATTGAGAAGCTTCGTTCTATGTACGTGGATGGGGCAATCGTCTCACCGCTGGGCACGAACGGAAACTTTGACGCGTTTCAGGCCGCAAGCGCTGACTTCCCTATCGTTTTTGCGGATTCCCGTCCGGGGTGTGATCTGCCAAACGCTGATTTTGTTGGGACAAACAACGCAAATAGCGTTGGTGTTATGGTGGATTACCTATGCCGCACTGGTGCTCCTCCGGTCTTTTTGGGAATGCCAAAGCTCAATACGAACGCTCTTGATCGTCAGGATGCGTACTTCCAACGGATGGAAAAGGCGGGCTTTGAAGCTGCAGTTGTTGAGACGCCAGATGGCATGGAATCGTGGCGTTTTGAGAAATATGGCTTTGAAGTCATGAATGATCATTTTGGCTATGGGCGCTATGTGGATGCCACGATCCTGTGCGCAAATGACCGCGTTGCGATTGGCGCGATCAGGGCGGCGAACACGCACGGTCTGTTCTTTGCACGTGACGGTGAAAAGCGCGGGGAGTTGCGGATTGCGGGACACGATGACCATCCTCTTAGTCGATACATATTTCCTGCGGTGACAACTGTGGCGCAAGATGTGGGTAAAATTGGTCGCGACACTGTGGAGCTTTTGGCGCGCCGTGTGCGCGACGGGCGAGAGGGCGAGGGTGAAATCTTGCTTCGAGATGGCGCGCTGAAAATCCGCGAGTCGGCGTGAGTCTGACGAATTCTGTATCGGATTAGAGACTTAACGCGCGTCAATTCTGCGCTTGACTCATCGGCTCGGTTCAGAATAGCTTTTTGCACGTGTCAAATGGGAGGACGCAATGTCTATCAAAAAAACACTGCTGACCACAACGGTCGGTTTCGGTCTTGTCGCGGGCATCGCGTCCGCGGAAGAAATTACGATTGCGACAGTGAACAACGCTGACATGATCACCATGCAGGAGCTTGCTCCAGCGTGGGAAGAAGCAACAGGCAACACCATCAACTGGGTTGTTCTGGAGGAGAACGTGCTTCGTCAGCGCACAACACAAGACATCGCCACTAACGGTGGTTCGTTCGACATCATGTTTATCGGTGCGTACGAAACTCCAATCTGGGGCGCTAATGGCTGGCTCACACCACTGAACGATTTTGCAGACGATGCTGACTATGATCTGGAAGATGTTTTTCAGCTGGTGCGCAACGGTCTGTCTGCTGACGGCAACCTTTACGCTCTGCCGCTCTATTCAGAGACATCGTTCACATTCTACCGCACAGACGTGTTCGAAGCTGCTGGCGTTGAAATGCCGCAAGAGCAGATCACTTACACTGAGTTTGCTGAACTGGCTGCAGCCGTTCACGACCCAGACAACGGAATGTATGGCACATGTCAGCGCGGTAAAGCCGGCTGGGGTGAGAACATGGCATTCGTTGGTACCGTTGCAAACGCATTCGGCGCACGCTGGTTCGACGAAGAGTGGAATCCACAGCTGGATAGCCCAGAGTGGAACGCTGCTGTTACGTACTATGTTGATCTGATGCTTGAATCGGGCCCTCCAGGCGCGTCTGCAAACGGTCACAACGAAAACCGTGCGCTGTTCAAAGACGGCAAGTGTGCAACTTGGGTTGACGCGACATCCGCCGCTGGCGACGTCCGTAACCCAGATACTTCGACTGTTGCTGACAAAACTGACTTCGTAAAAGCACCAATGCAGGCAACTGCAAAAGGCACAGGCTGGTTCTGGTCATGGGCTCTTGCGATCCCAGCAAGCACCAAGAAAGTGGACACTGCCAAGAGCTTCTTGAAGTGGTCAACTTCGAAAGAGTACTTCGAAGCCGTTGGTGAATCCAAAGGTTGGGTGGCTGTTCCTTCGGGCACACGTCAGTCAGTTGAAGAAGATGCACGCCGCATCGAAGCAGCACCTTTCGCACCAGCAGTTGTCGACGCGATACTGTCGGTTGACCCTGCAGACGCAACACTTCTGCCAACGCCTTACACAGGTGTTCAGTTCGTAGCGATCCCTGAATTCCAGGGCATCGGTAACTACGTTGGTCAGCAGGTTGCAGCAGCTTTGGCCGGTCAGTCGACCGTCGAAGAAGCACTGGCAAACAGCCAAGACTTCGCAGTGCGCGAAATGACTAAGGCAGGTTACATCAAGTAATCTTCCTCCCTTGATGGGCCGAGGGGGTATTACCTCGGCCCATTTATTTTCTACCCACTAGTGTTATTGTTTTAGAAAAGGCCCGCTTGGGCTTTTCCTTAAGTGCTGACACGCAAGACTTTTTAAGGGGGCAAAACGCATGGCCACGAAAGCGTCCAGGTCTGCTGCACGACTGATGATCTCGCCTGCGGTTATTCTGCTTCTAGGCTGGATGCTCGTGCCGCTCTGCATGACCATCTATTTCTCGTTCCTGTATTATAACTTGCTGCAACCGGGTGCGACGCCGTTTGCTGGGTGGGACAACTACTATTGGTTCATCACTGACCCAAGCTTCAAAGACTCGATCTACAACACCCTGGCACTTGTGGGTGGCGTGTTGTGCATCACGGTGTTTGGCGGGCTAGGGGCTGCATTGTTGTTGGACAAGCCGATGTTCGCCCAAGGGTTCATCCGTATCCTAGTCATCGCGCCCTTCTTTGTGATGCCGACGGTGTCTGCGCTTGTTTGGAAAAACATGTTCATGAATCCGGTCAACGGCATTTTTGGGCGGATCGTAACCGGCATGGGGTTCCCGCCGATTGATTTCTTTGGGCAATACCCGCTGGCCTCGATAATCTTTATTGTCTCTTGGATGTGGTTGCCGTTTGCGACGCTGATCTTGCTGACAGCCTTGCAATCGCTTGATCAAGAGCAATTGGAAGCCGCTGAGATGGACGGCGCGAACTGGTGGAACAGGTTCTTTTTCATCATGCTGCCGCACTTGGCGCGTGCAATCACCGTTGTGATCCTAATCCAAACGATTTTCTTGCTTTCGGTGTTTGCCGAAATTCTGGTGACCACAAACGGTGGACCGGGCACGGCGACAACGAACCTTACATACCTGATCTACGTTTCATCGCTTTTGCAATTCGATGTGGGCATGGGCAGTGCAGGGGGCGTGATCGCCATCATCCTTGCCAACATTGTTGCGATCTTCCTGATGCGGATGATCGGCAAAAACCTGGACGCTTGAGGGAGGAGAACGGACATGGCACGCGCAGTTTCAACCAAAACCAAATCCTTCAACACAGCTATTGCTGGCACGCTTGGGTTTTTGATGTTCTTCCCGATCCTTTGGATTGTGATCCTTTCGCTGAAAACCGAAGAGAACGCGATCCGGGCACCGCTTGAGGTACTGTTTGGGTCGGGCTGGACGACGGAAAGCTTTAGCACGGTTCAGGCAAGGTCTGACTATTTCAAACACTTTTCCAACTCGGTGATCATCTCGGTTGGGTCCACATTCTTGGGTCTGCTGATTGCGATCCCTGCGGCGTGGTCGATGGCGTTTGTTCCGTCAAAGCACACGAAGAACATCTTGATGTGGATGCTGTCCACTAAGATGCTGCCGCCTGTGGGGGTGCTGGTTCCGATTTACCTGATCTTCCGCGATTTCCAGTTGCTTGATACCCGCATTGGCCTGACCATCGTTCTAACGCTGATCAACCTGCCGATCATCGTTTGGATGCTTTACACATACTTCCGGGAAATTCCGGGTGAAATTCTGGAAGCGGCGCGTATGGACGGGGCAAGCTTACGCGATGAGGTTCTGTATGTGCTGACGCCGATGGCCATTCCGGGCATCGCCTCTACCATCTTGCTGAACATCATTTTGGCGTGGAACGAAGCGTTTTGGACGATCAACTTGACGGCTGCGAATGCGGCTCCGTTGACGGCGTTCATCACCAGTTATTCCAGCCCGGAAGGTCTGTTTTATGCCAAGCTGAGTGCAGCTTCGGTGATGGCCATTGCGCCGATTTTGATCATGGGCTGGTTTAGCCAGAAACAACTTGTCCGGGGTCTGACCTTCGGTGCTGTGAAGTAAGGGATAGAAATATGGGACGCATACAGCTCAAAAAGGTTCAGAAGAAATTTGGCGATGTGGAGGTTATTCCACCGCTGGATTTGGAGATTGAAGACGGCGAATTTGTTGTCTTCGTTGGCCCATCGGGTTGCGGTAAATCGACGCTTTTGCGTCTGATCGCGGGGCTTGAGGATACCACGTCGGGCAACATCGAAATCGACGGAAAAGACGCAACTGACCTGCCACCATCAAAGCGCAGGTTGGCGATGGTGTTCCAATCCTATGCCCTCTACCCGCACATGTCGGTGAGGAAGAATATCGCCTTTCCAATGCGCATGGCAAAGGTGAGCAAGGAAGAGCAGGACAAACGGATCGAAGCTGCGGCCAAGGCGTTGAACCTCACCGATTATTTGGATCGCAAACCCGGTCAGCTTTCCGGTGGTCAGCGTCAGCGTGTTGCCATTGGCCGCGCGATTGTGCGCGAACCTTCGGCCTTCTTGTTCGATGAGCCACTGTCTAACCTTGATGCCGCATTGCGTGTTGGCATGCGGATGGAGATTTCTGAACTTCATAAGAAGCTTGATACAACCATGGTCTACGTGACCCACGACCAAGTTGAAGCCATGACAATGGCCGACAAAATTGTTGTTTTACAGGCAGGCGTAATCGAGCAAGTTGGCAGCCCCTTAGAGCTGTATCATACGCCTCGGAACGTCTTCGTGGCTGGCTTTATTGGTAGCCCGAAGATGAACCTTATGGATGGGAGTGAAGCGGCTAAACACAACGCCACAACTATCGGAGTGCGCCCAGAGCATATTGAGGTATCGACCTCTGCAGGCGAATGGCAGGGAACTGTTGGTGTGGCCGAACACCTTGGGTCAGACACTTTCATTCACATCCACGGCGTAGCGGGCTGTGACCCAATGACTGTGCGGGCAAGTGGTGATGTCGCGGTCAAGCACGGTGACACGGTTTACCTGACACCGGATGCGTCGCAAATTCACAAATTCGGCGCAGATGGATTGCGCATTTCATGACGCCTTTGGACGGAAAAGTAGCGCTTGTCACAGGCGGTGCACGAGGCATTGGCCGTGCGATATGTGAGGCAATGGCAGCTGCAGGTGCGAAGGTTGCTGTTGCTGACTTGAACGAAGAGGACGCGGGCGAGACAGCTCGTGCCGTTGGCGGGATTGCCGTTGCGATGGATGTGACCAACTTCGATGCAATTGCGGATGGAGTACGCCAGGTTGAAGAGACCTTGGGCGGCATCGATATTCTGGTGAACAACGCGGGCATCTTTAACATGGCCTCGCTTGATAAGATCACGTCTGATGACTACCGCCGCCAGTATGATGTGAACGTTGGCGGTACAATCTTTGCCTGCCAAGCTGTTGTTCCTGCGATGAAAAAGCGTGGTGGTGGTGCGATCATCAATTTTGCCTCGCAAGCAGGACGTCGCGGCGAAGCGAATGTGACGCTTTACTGTTCAACCAAAGCAGCGGTGATTTCGGTGACCCAATCGCTGGCGCTGGAACTTGCTGGCGACAACATCCGCGTGAACGCCATTGCGCCCGGCGTCATCGATACGCCGATGTGGGATGTTGTCGATGCGCAGTTTGCGAAATACGAAAACAAGCCTTTGGGCCAAAAGAAGCGCGAAGTCGGCGAGGCGGTACCGTTGGGCCGTATGGGCGATCCACGAGATGTCGCCGATCCTTGCGTGTTTCTGGCATCCGACGAAGCCCGTTACATTACCGCGCAGACGCTCAATGTCGACGGCGGCAATTGGATGAGCTGATGATTGATACGTTGTTGAAACTTTCGGATGCGGCATTGCCTAACCTATCCGCCGACATCAAAACGCCAAGCTATGACCGTGCCGCGATAAAACCCGGCATCGTCCACATCGGTTTGGGCAACTTCCATCGCGCGCATCAGTCTTGGTATCTGCACCGTTTGATGCAAGCTGGTGATGCGATGGATTGGGGCATTATAGGTGCTGGTGTGCGGGCAGGGGATGAAGCGCAGCGGCAAAGGTTGGTAGGGCAAGACTATTTGACGACTTTGATCGAGCTGGACCCAAAAGGGCGTTCAGCGGAAATTGTTGGGTCGATGATTAGCTTTGTCCCGGTCGAAGAAGACAACGCAGCGCTGATTGCACAAATGGCTAATCCGTCCATTTGCATCGTTGCGCTGACGGTCACTGAGGGTGGGTATATTATCGACCCCGTGACGAAGAGTTTTGACGCCAGTCACCCTGATATTCAGCATGATGCGGCCAACCCCGAGCGCCCGAAGACAGCATTTGGCGCGATGATCGCAGCGCTTAAGCAGCGCCGCACTGACGGCACTGGTCCGTTCACATGCCAAAGTTGCGACAACCTTCAGGGCAATGGGGCGATCCTGCGCCAGACCGTGGTGTCTTTGGCGCGACTTTCTGATGCGGACCTTGCGGATTGGATTGATACGAACTGCACGTTCCCCAATTCGATGGTTGATTGCATCGTGCCTGCGACGGGACCGAAAGAGCTTGAGCTCGCCCGCAGCTTTGGGATCGAAGACGCAGCCCCTGTGACGCACGAGAACTTTCGCCAATGGGTGATCGAAGACAATTTTTGCGCTGGTCGCCCTGACTGGGACAAGGTTGGTGCCACGTTCACACATGATGTGCACAGCTTTGAAGCGATGAAAATCCGCATTTTGAACGGTGGGCATCAGTTGATTGCGGACGCAGGCGAGGTTCTATCGGTGGAGTACATCTCTGGCTGTATGGATCACGCGCTGATTGGTGATTTCTTCCGCAAGGTGGCACGTGATGAAATTTCTCTGCAGGTGGACGCCGTTCCCGGCATGACGCCTGAGGATTATGTTAATTTGATTGACAGCCGTTTTACTAACCCTGAGATCATCGACACTGTGCGCCGCGTGGCATTTGATGGCTCGTCCCGTCAAACAGGGTTTATCCTGCCAACGCTTCGCGATGCGCTGGCCAAAGGGCAAGCGATGGACGGCCTTGCCTTGTTGCAGGCGATTTGGGCGCGCATGTGCGAAGGTACGCGGGAAGACGGCACACACATTGAGCCGAACGATCCCATTTGGGACAGCCTGAACGCAGCTGCGAAAGGTGCGAAATCTGATCCGCAAGCGTGGTTGGACCAGCGCGACCTTTATGGCGATTTGGCCGATGATGAAGCGTTCAAAGCGCGGTTCCATTATTGGCTGCCGATGATCTATTCGAAAGGTCTTGAGGCCGCGATCCACTCTTACCTCCAAGGATAACTTTGCCATGAGAGCTATTGTTTTTAAGGCCAAAAACGAAGTTTGCTTCACTGATCTGCCTGATCCACAAGCCGGGACTGGCGAGGTTGTTGTTGAGGTGAAAGCCAGCGGGATTTGTCATACCGACTACGAGGTGTTGAAGGACAACTACGGAACGGGCGCTTTCCCGGTTGTGCCGGGTCACGAATATGCGGGCGTTGTTGTCGAGGTTGGTGAGGGCGTGAGCGACGTCAAGTTGGGTGACCGGGTTGCGGTTGATCCAAACCTTGAATGCGGAAACTGCAGCGCCTGCGCGCGCGGCTGGGCGCATCTGTGCGAAAACCTTGGCGCTTATGGCGTAACAACGCACGGCGGCTTTGCTGAGCTAAGCGTTGTGAAAGCTTCTGCGGTCCATCCCATCGGCGAAATGAGCTTCCTTCAAGCTGCGTTGGCAGAACCGATGGGCTGTGTGCTGAATGGTGTTGATGCGGTGCACGAGCCTTGGATGGAAGAGGCGCTGATCTTTGGAGCAGGGCCGATGGGCTTGCTTATGGGGATGGCATTGAAGGCGGAGGGCATCTCAAACGTTGCGTTCGTCGATCTTGCGGAGAGCCGTCTTGAACTAGCGTCCAGCTTTGGCTTTGGCGCGGTTACCGCTGGATCGGATGAGTTGCAAAGCTGGCATCATCGCGCGGACCTCGCCGTTGAAGCGACCGGCGCTCCTACTGTTGCCTCTGGGCTGACGGGTTACATGAGAAACGGCGGCAAAGGGCTGTTGTTTGGGGTCTGTCCGTCGGAAGCTCGAATTGAAGTGTCGCCATTCGAAGTGTTCCGTAGACAGTTGACCCTAGCGGGATCACACTCGCTCAACCACAATATTCCGAAATCACTTGAAATTATTGCGGGGCTTGGGGCGGACATCGACCGCGTGGTTTCACACAAGCTTTCTTTGGGTGAGATTTCGGAACTTCTAGTTACAAAACCTCCGAAAGACAGTCTCAAGGTTCAATGGACAGCAGACTGATCAGGAATTGGTCTGTTAAATACGAGTAATACAAGACTTGCGAATGTCAGCTTTTGGTGACGCCGATTGGAAAGCTGCGACCGAATGCGAATGGCCGGTAAGGGCCGTCCATGCTGGGACGGGGACACTGACCCAGCGGACATCTTGCGACCGACCCAATGGCGGATCCGAGCCCTCCATGGCAGGGGCGGACGGATCAGTTGAGCGATATGCTGCGGTCGATTTACCGTCTTGTACGAGCCCGAAATCACCGATACTGCACGTCGCGCTAAAGACCGAAATTTTAAGTGGTGCTGAACGGGGAGTGGTTCAAATCACGCGGGGCTGACGTCCGTCCCAATGTCGATCGCAAAGAGGTCTGTAAGACTTCCATCTATTTCCGTTCGAGTTTCACAATGTCCAAATCCAGACTTGAGCAGGACGCGCTTTGAAGCATAATTGCCGTCGGCAACTGTCGCTATCACGCGGGTCAATCTATGCTCTTGCTGGGCATAACCCAACATCCCAGAGACAAACTCGGTCGCAATCCCACGCCCCCAAAAGTTTGGAAAGAATGTGTACTTGATTTCAGCGTCGACTTGATCGTTCGGATGAACAAGGCCACCGAAACCCAGCAGCTCTCCTTCCTTTCGATCATCGATCGCAAACATTCCATAGCCCCTGATCAGATAGTTTGAGCGCGTTTTTGCAATCCACGCAACAGCTTCCTCTTCGGTAAGTGGCGATCCATCGTCTACCCATTTGATCACCTTCGCCAAACCGTACAATTCCAGCAACTTGTTTTGATCTGAGTCCCGCCAGGCGCGAACCGAAAGTCTTTTTGTGAAAAATATTGGCGCGCGTTCCACGGTCGATCTCCAGTAATGCCATTTCGTTTTCTGATAGCCGGTCACCCCGCAAGTTTCGACAGGAACACGGGGGACCCTCACAGCATGCGTTGCTCTGAAAGACAAGCCGTGGTATCCAAACCACCTAACAAAGTGAGTGCTATGCCAATGATCAAGTGAATTCCAACTCAAATTTGAGCCTGAGGGCTTTTATGGAATCATTTGAATAGGAGCAGCACATGCATCCGATAATCTATGACGTTGCCGTTTCTCTTGACGGTTATATCTCTGGTCCGTCCGAGGACATCTCGAAGTTCGCACATGACGGTCCGGTCGTCGACGACTACCACGCACGAATGGCGCACTATGGAACCGCAATCATGGGCCGAAAAACCTATGAATTTGGTTATGCATTTGGCCTTCAGCGAGGCCAGAATCCATATCCGCAGATGGAAACGATTGTGTTTTCCCAAACACTGGAGTGCCCGGAGAATGCCGAAATTTCTGTTCGATCGCGTGCAAGTGTTCGCGAATTCGACCGACTGAAAAAAGAGGCAAGAGCACTTATTTACTTGTGTGGCGGGGGAGAGTTTGCCGGATGGCTGCTTGAGCACGGTTTGATCGACCGAGTATTCTTGAAACGCGCCCCCATCATTCTTGGCAACGGCGTTAGCCTATTCGGCAAAAAATGTAGCGACGTGAACCTGTCACGTGTTGGAACGAAACCCTATGATAGTGGATATTTGCTCGAGGAGCTTGTTCCCTAACGCTCATTGAAGTCTCGCCCGCTGTTCACCTACGTGGGTACAAGAACGGCGGGCGTTCGCCAACAATACAGGACAGAGGAAAACTGATGTCTGATATCAAGAATGCAAAAGGCACTTCTTCAAAGTTACAAGATGACATGGAGCAGTGTATTCGATGCAATGGTTCGGGGTGTTGGGACGGAGTCCATCGTCCGACCTTCGACGCTTGGCCAAAAGAACTTATGTGTGGCGTCTGCGGCGGTCGCGGTTGGTGTTTGAAGTCACTCAACGAGTTTCGCGAAGAAGAGAAGCCTGGGGCGTACTAATTGAAGTGAGTCAACGAACGACAGAGCATCCGTTGTTTGTGGCGCTTCGAGCGGCAGCTTGGTCCGCGATGTGTCTGTTCGGTCAACTCGCGATGCTGCAAACGCAGCGAATGGCTGGTTCGACGGGCCGCACCGCAGCATTCGAGCACCTGATCGAGTGGCCGGTTAGGGCCGCAATGGCAGTGGCCGATGGATCAGTCGGGCCAAATGCTGCGATCGATCTAATGACGGCAATGAGCCCAGAATGACTGATGCTGCGAATTGCACGAACGGCTGCTTTGGACAGAAACCATCAAATCTATGCTCTGGCAAACTCTCGAATGAGGTCGGTTGTTTCTGATCTTGAGGCTTGGTGCCGATAGCGTAGTGCAACAACCTCACGCACAATTTCGACATCTGAGATCGGGATCGACACAAGGTCGGTCTGTTCGGGAATTGCAGTAACGGGCAGAATAACAGCTCCTGATCCTTGCCGGGCGAGTTCGATCAACCAATCGACGCGATTTGACCGATAGGCTGCATAGAGGTCGTGACCACGATCAGCGCAAGTGCCATGCAACGTGTCCCTCATCTCACAATTTGGCCGATCAAGCATCGTTGTATTGGCAAGATCTGCGAGGGAAACCGCACCCATCTGAGCAAACGGATGCGTGTCGGAGACGACAACCTCATAGGTCTCACTATAGAGATCATCTATGCGATAGAGTTCATCACTTACCTTATCAGCAGTCACCACGACGTCGAACTTACCCTCTCGTAGGTCTGCCAAGAGGATATCTTTTGGTCCAACAATCAACTCGATCTCAGCTTGGGGCACTTTCTTTCGTATGCGTTCCATCGCCGCCGAGATTTTGCCCTGCCCGATTGTCTCGCCGACACCTATACAAATTGGAACCCTTTCCAATCTGGTGTGCCGAACCGCTTCTGCTTTGGCCTCATTTGCTTCGGACTGCACCTTTTCCAGCCTTGGTTGCACCACTTTTCCTAAAGCAGTTAAGCGGCATCCGGCCCGGTCTCGGATGAACAGATCACCGCCAAGTTCAGCCTCTAGCTTCTTGATGGCTGTCGTCAGAGAGGGTTGCGAAACGTTGGAAGCGCTTGCGGCATGGGTAAAGTTGCGATGCTCGCAGACGGCCAGAAAATAGCGGATTTGGTTCATTTCCATCGACGTCCTCCAAAGCTGCGATGGCCCCAAGTTCATCAACTGGCAATGCATAGTCAATGCCTATCGAAGAATAGAATCTCGGAATTGGAGTTGGAAGGGACAGGCATGGGACAAGGTGACATCGAAAACGACAACACTGAAACCCAAATCTGGAGACGAACAAATGAAAACTCAAATCCTCTCAATGCTCTCAGCACTGGCCATCATCTCGACAACAGCAAACGCTCAGGAAGCCGAAATGAACAATTACACAGCAAGCTTTATCGACATGCCCGCAGCAGAAGGCCAGACGGACGCCTTCGCTGAATTTCTCACCGGTGCTGCTCCGCTCGTGAAAGAAACTGAGCCCGGCACAGAGCTTTGGTTCGCGCTGCAAGCGGACGACACTTTGGCGATCTTCGACATCTTTGTAAGCGAAGAAGCCCGCAACGCCCACTTCTCTGGTGCGGTTGCTGGTGCGTTGAACCAAAACGCCGACACTTTGGTTGCTGGCGGTTGGGACACGGGTGTTGTTGCCAACATCAACAACTCTAACGTCTTGTCCGTGAAAGCGCCGGTTGATCTCTACTCGGCAACGACCGCAACTTACATTCGTCTTGAAGCGGCACCTGGTCAAAGCGAACAGCTGGCAGCTTTGCTGACTGCAGCGGGTCCAATCGTTGCCGAAACTGAGCCGAAGACATTGTTCTGGGCCGCTGTGCAAATCGATGAGAACAACTTTGCAATCTTCGACATCTTTGCGGACAACTCAGGCCGCGAAGCTCACTTTGCTGGTCAGGTTGCAGGGTTGCTGAATGAGCAAGCTTCCGTGCTGGTCGCAGGCGGATGGGATGAAGGGGTTGTCGCAAACGTCAGCAACTTTGACATCCTTGCCATCAAGTAAATCGCCCTATCTGACAAGCTTGCGCCCGGGACAATTGACCTGGGCGCTTTTCTGTTCCTTTAGTCACGTCCACCAGCTTTCGGCAGTCAAAGCTGACATTCAGATGCATTAGCCAGAGGGAAGCTTTGTCCCGCACAGCCGACCTTGGCACCATTTTAAGGGGGATTTGCCCGACAGAAAGCGTCGGATGACCGCTTCGAGCCCAAGGTGCAAGATGCTGCGCCCGGTATGAATGGCCGCTTTAACAGCGGCGCCAGGTCTAGCT
>JBDVBY010000002.1:0-2890 GCA_039942715.1 Paracoccaceae bacterium | reverse complement strand
CTGTCAACGGCGGTGTAATGTCCTTCCACTGTGGCGGAGCAAAAGTCGGCCGGTTGTTGGCGCGCCTTGGGGCGTGATGCCCTCAAGTAGCAAGCACGTTCCAAGGCGCATTGGCCGTTAGGCCAATCTCAGATGTTTAGGTTTTGGCGCGGCGGGATTTGCTCTGATTGAGCCGATAGCTTTCACCATTCACCTCGAGGATGTTGACGTCGTGTGTCAATCGATCGAGCAGCGCGCCAGTCAGTCGTTCTGATCCAAAGGTTTCCGTCCATTCCTCGAACGGCAGGTTACTTGTGATGAGTGTGGATCCGCGTTCGTCTCGCTGCGAGATCAGTTCGAACAGCAGTTCAGCGCCAGTTTTGCTGAGTGGGACGAAGCCCAGTTCATCAATAATCAGCAGGCTGACCTTTGTGAGTTGGCGTTGCAATCGCAGCAAGCGCTTCTCATCTCTGGCCTCCATCAGTTCATGCACGAGAGACGCGGCAGTGACGAAGCTGACGGGCATCCCTTTTTGGCAGGCGGCCAATCCAAGACCAAGGGCGACATGGGTCTTGCCGGTGCCAGATGGGCCAAGTGCGATGACGTTTTTCCGCCGTTCAATCCAGTCGCAGCGCGCCAAGTCTAGCACCATCATCTTGTTCAGCGACGGGATTGCCTTGAAGTCAAAGCTGTCCAAACTTTTGACGGCTGGGAACTTGGCGGTTTTGATGCGACGCTCTACCATGCGACGTTCCCGGTCGATCAACTCCAGCTCGGTCAGTCGGGCCAGATAACGGACATGATCGATGCCTTCGGCTGCACAGATCCGAGCCAACTTATCATGTTCGCGCAGGAAGGTTGGCAGGCGCAGGGTTTTGAGATGGTTGGCCAGGAGCACCTCTGGGGCATCAGTCATGTTGCACTTCCGCCAAGCAGGCTCATGTAAGATCGTGCTGATGTCGTGGCGACGTTTGTGCTTGGCAGGAACGGATAGACATCTAAATCCAGCCGGGTTGGCCTTCGTTCAATGCGACATAGCAATAGGTGTTTGATGGCATCAAAGCTGATAGCCCCTATCTGCAAGGCATCTCTGACAGCGCCATGCAGTATCGCCATCTCAAAACGTTCCAGCAACCGCAGAACCTGCACATACTCGCGCTTTCCAGCCTTACCTTGCCGCGCTTCCAGCAGCCTTTGCAACGTTGCAAAGGCGTCAGGTAGATCCCAATCCTGCAACGGAGCAGCTTGTTCAAACGCCATGATCTTACGCTCAATCAGCCGCAGATAACGCACCGGATCAAAGGTGATGTCGTCCTTGTCATAAGACCGGACATGTGTCGCGATCACCTCTGTGGCGCAACCAATGACAACTCGATCCACAAAGCCCTTAATCCAAACCTCACGGTGGCCAAATGCCGTCGGTACTGAGTAGTCATTGCCTCGATAGCGCACCACAGATGTCGATGTGACTTGTCCGCTGCGCAGGTCGCAGGCCTCGAAGGATGCCGTGGGTAGATCCTGCATCGCAGCCAGGTCAGCCTGCAGTCGCTCACCGATGCTGATCTTATGCCCACGCAGGATGTCCGCTTGCCGTTTGATACACTGCTCTTCGAGATAATCGTTGAACGCGCTCCAACTTGTAAAGCGCGGCATTGGCACCATGAAGTTGCGGCGCGCGTAACCCACCAGCCCCTCAACTTTGCCTTTGTCGTTCCCCTTGGCGGGGCGGCCATACCGGTCTCGGATCACATAATGAGACAGCATTACACTGAACCGTTGGGTCCGGTTGCGTGTGCCATCCGGCATGATCTTCGCGACCAAGCAGCGGTCATTGTCGTAAAGCACTGACTGCGGCACTGCACCGAAGAACGCAAACGCATGCACATGCCCGTCCAACCAAGCCTCAGTGTTCGCGGCAGGATACGCACGGACGTAACAGGCATCACTGTGTGGCAAATCCAGTGCAAAGAAATAGGCTTTCTGCTCTACACCGCCGATCACAACCAGCG
Organism: Paracoccaceae bacterium; assembly: GCA_039942715.1. GTDB lineage: Bacteria > Pseudomonadota > Alphaproteobacteria > Rhodobacterales > Rhodobacteraceae > JABDJX01. Next base: position 902 of record JBDVBY010000002.1, on the reverse strand, counting down.
CTTCACCAAAGTCTGCTTGCCCATGGCCGGGTGGGTGGCTCAGAGGTACAAACATCTCACGCGAGTCGCGCTTTTGGCCGCGCACATAATCTTTGACAATGGTGTAGCCACCGTCGAACCCGCATTCGTCACGAAGCCGTTCAAAAATACGCTTGGCCGTGTGACGTTGCTTACGCGGTCGGTCTTTGTCTTCAGCCAGCCAGTGTTCAATCTGATCCGTATAGCTATCCAGCTTTGGCCGCTTGATTGCCGCTGTCCGTCGATACCCCGGCGGTTCCGAATACGCCAACATCTTCGCAACGCTGTCTCGACTGATCCCAAAATCCCGAGCGATACGACGCCCACTCAGCCCATCTTGAAAATGGGCGCGACGAACCTTCAAATATAATTCCACGGTGAAAATCCCCAAGCCCTCCCATCAAATGAAAGGGCAAAAGTGGCCGACTTTTACGCCGCCCGCGACAACACAATGTCGCCGCTACCGTGGCCGAGTATTGCTCCGCCGATTACATAAATTTCTTTATTCGGGCTGCAGTTTAGGCTGTTGAAACGTGGCCGACTCCTGCAGAGATATGCTGTAAGGTTGGGATGCAATTCAACTTGTAAAAATGTCATGGCTTTTCGCTGTTGACCTGCGCCCCTTAAGTTCCTCCAGATTTGTGTAGAGTCCGCCCAACAAAAGGACGGACAAATGAAGGCACGATTTACGGACGAACAGATCATAGCGATGATCAAGGAACAGGAATCTGGTGAGAAGACTGCTGATGCGAAGCGGTTGCGAGCGTTGGAGGACGAGAACGGTAAGCTGAAGAAGCTGTTGGCAGAGCAGATGTTGGACAATGCCATGCTGCGAGACATCAATTCAAAAAAATGGTGACGCCCGTTGGGAAGCGGAAAGCCGT
>JBDVBY010000001.1:0-872259 GCA_039942715.1 Paracoccaceae bacterium | reverse complement strand
GGTTGATCTTGCTGGCGACCCTGAATACGCATCCGAACTGGCGCGACTTGCGGATGCACATTTCAATTGGACGCGCCAGCACCATTCCAGAATTACGGTTACCGGTGAGCAGATAAATGCAAGGGCCAAGGGCAAAGAGCCGCCCGGAATTCTTATCGGGTTTTGGGATAAGGATGCACTAGAGAAGGCGGGGAAAAACCTACCGGGCAAAGCATTAGGGTAGACGCCCTTTTCCTTTCTCTGCAATCTGCCAAATCTGGTAAAAGGGTTGTTACAATCTGAATGCGCTGGCGTTTTTCACCGGGGTGGCCTCGCAAGAGATTCTAACTATCTCCGAAGAGCTACCCTCGCTCACACCCAAAGGCGCGCGCCGCCATGTGCGATGCGCTAGCAGTCATCGACACTATATTGTCGAGCGTCAGCGAGAACGCAGATCGACTCACGTTCCACCTCGGCTCACCTATCGCAACAAAGTGCCTTGGTGCAGTTGCGAAGATCAAAAAGACTCTATGGCCCAAATCGCTACCGGACCAAATCGCCGCTGTCCGACAGGCCTTGGAAAACATGGGCAAAGCAACGCTCGAAGAAGTCGCTCGTCGCTTTGTGCGCGCCAGGACAGCAACCATAGCACCATTGTTGGAGAGCTTGGCTGCACTGGGGGAAGACGGAAGATTTACTGTCGAACTTCCGCGTTGGGTGGTATATAATGTGGTATTGGCTTGGAGTTTTCGATTATAATCGTTTAATGAATGGGGTTTGTGTGGCAACGGAGGCGGACACCTCCTCCGCCACTTAGGCATTATAGTGGGTTTGAATGGGTCGCCTTGGGCGGCCTTTTTCTTTGAATTGGCCCCAAAATATGAAACCGCACGACGCTTGGTACAACGGATTAAGATTGTTCTGGACTTGGCCAAGTCGAAGGATCCCATTAAAAATGGGAGATTACTACTTCACGTAAACGCACGAATGCTCTGCGCCAAAGCGGAAAAAGGAAGGCCATAGGCGTCCATTGCAAAGCGATATGGCTTCTTATTCAGACCAACGCCAAATCGGCAAAGTTGCAGACAGTCTGCACCCTGGCGGTTCGCACCGGGCATCGTCGTCAAAGCAATCTCTATTTTCTGCGCTTTGAGATGTTGCATTGCACGGTCGTCATAGTCGGCTCTTTGTCCGTTTGGGTAGGCAAAACTGAGAGGCCTCAGACCGACTAAGTCCTTCACGGCGCGCAGTGAGCCATTAATCTCGGTTGCCAGCTCAGGTTCGACCAAAGTTGAAACCACTGGATGCGAGATTGTGTGCGCGCCGAAATTGATAAGCCCGCTTGATATCGCACGCTCGATATCGCTCTTATCCATCATCGCATAAGGCGAGTCGCGCGGAACCGTCGGGTTTTCTGGTACATCCAGTAAGCGTTCGATTTCAGCCACTGCAAGCTCCGGATCAGCTCCCGCGTCTTGCTTAACCTGTTCCTTCAATCGTCGCAGCACGCGTGTATGCGCTTGATCATCTGCGATAGCATAGGTTGTTCCGCGCCAGGAAAGTTCGGTTCTTTCCGTTCCCGCAATCGCTAAGTTCAGTCTGCTTGACCACAGTGTATGCCCACTATTGATAAGACCTGTTGTCAAAAAGATCGAAGCTGGGATGCCATAGCGCTCAAGGACCGGAAGCGAGACATCTACATTGTTTCGATACCCATCGTCGAACGTCACAGCAACAGTCGGGCCTGTCAGCCGGCCTTCCTGCATCGCATTGACCGCTTCATGAAGTGGCATGACATCCAAACGATTTTCGGCAAGCCAGGACATTTGCTGATTGAATTGATCTGTCGGGATAAAGCACCAGTCCGATATTAAAAGTGGCTTGTCGACGACAGCATGGTACATAAGAATGCTAAGCGGCGGGCCACTTATCAGCTGCATAGTTCGCGCAACTAAGCGCATCATGGTTCCGCTCTTTGCATCGAGATTTCCTTACATGCTTGCGTGCATGACATAGCCTCCACGCAAATGCTGCAACCGAAATGTACGCAACGATCTGTACCGCTTCCGAACTGTTGCCTGATAGGGAGGGTTTAGACTTGGTGTCTGGTGTTCGGTTGGAACGATTGCTAGTTTGCGTCGACAATTTACATCAATGGCAGTACATGCGGAGTTCTTTTATCAGTGCCTTTACAACCACGTATCACTCATGTGCTGGACAATTTCGACATTGGCGGCGCGCAACGCATGCTGATCCGGTTTCTTGAAAACAGTTCGTCTGAAGAATCCAGTGTCATAGCTATGTCACGCCGCAACACTGCATGGGAAGCTGACGTGGCGGCGTCTTCTATTCCACTTCAGATCCTAAAATCATCTCGTCTCTTGTCACCCAAAACATGGGCAATGGCGAGATCTGCGTTGCGGGCTTCGGCGTCGCCCATTGTTCACGTGCACATGCAGTATTCAGGCATTGTTTTTCTGCCCCTTGCAAAGCTTTCTGGCCGCAAGACAGTCGTCACTTTGCATAACGTAAGCGATACCGTCGACAATTGGCGTCAAAGACTACGCTTTCGTCTGCATCGGTGCGTGATCCGAAACTTTGCAGACAAGGTTATTTCGGTTGGCCCGCTTGTCACACAGGCATGGAGCAAATTTCTGCCGCGCCATGACATTCTAACGATCGAGAACACCGTTCCTTTGCCAGACGCGGCACCAGGGGAAAAACGGCGAGATATAAGAGAGACTCTTGCGACGTCCGAGACTGCGGTCGTCGTAATCACAGTGGCAAGCTTGTTGCCCAAGAAAGATTTGCCTACCTTGATTTCTGCTTTCCATGAGCTTGCGCAAACACAGAGCGATGTCGAACTTTGGATTGTTGGAACCGGGCCACTCAAGGAAAGCCTTCAAAGTCAGATTGACGACCTGGGATTGGCCGCCAAAGTAAAGCTTCTTGGCGCACGCACTGACGTGCAAGACTTACTGTTTGCTGCCGACATCTTCGCTTTGTCCTCGAGGATCGAAGGCTTGCCGATTTCTATGCTGGAAGCGATGGCAACACGGTTACCGGTCGTTGTTCCAGATGTTGGTGACATCAGAACAGTCGTTGGCGAAGAATGCGGAATCGTTGTTCCAGCGGGGGACGCATCAGCGCTGACTGCTGGGCTTGCTCATCTTGTTCAGGACAAAGCCGAGCGTCACAAACTTGGGTTGAGCGGAAGAAATAAAGTCGAACAGGATCACTCTGAAGAACGCTGGATGAAACAAATGCGCGCCTGCTACAAAGAATTAGACAACGCTGACTAAAGCGGCACAGCGCTCACCATATCCTCAAATGTCGCAATCCACACGGCTTTGATTTATCCGACAGAATATCCCGGTCTCACCTTCAATTGTGATGTTGGGAAGTCCAGAAATTGAGATGCTTGCTCTGCGCTTTGTGCGATTAAAAGCAATCAATCCATCGCGGTAGCGTTTGTATTTGACCCCATCTTTGACACGCACTGCACCGCCAATTGGTCCGCCTAAATCAATGTCATAAAAATCGTAATATACGTGATCGTGGTCATGCAAGGATGAGTCCGAATTGTTGTCGGCATATATAAAATAGCCATTCCTAGGGACGACCGCAGTCATTGCCGCAAAAAGGCGCGCAAAACGAAGATTAGTGGCCGCATCCCGGCGGCGGCTGCCGGTGTTCACGCGCCACGTTTCAATCGCAACGATACGAGGCTCTCGAAGCCTGCTGTCGTGCAACATCATAAGGCTTTCAATTTCCCGAATTTGGGATGAAGTGTAACGACGAGTTGCCTTCTTAAAGAGTTCTACATACGCGCCATTCAGATAGCGATGCGTTGATGTATCGGACCTCCACCCAACGTTACCAATGATCGTGAAGTCGTCGCTAACTTTTGATCGAATGGCCTTTGCAATCCGCACACGCGCCGCTTTTTGCTGCGCGACCGGGATTCTTCGAGCGGGTTCGTCGATCCAACCATCCAGCAAAACGCCGTCTACGCCAAACCGCTTGACCTGACGAACGGCAATATCGCCTATAAAATTAGGAAATTTCGGGTCTGTGATCCTCAGATCAACTTGCTTGCCGTCTTCTGTTCTACGCGAGGAGTTTTTTAGATGAAAGGCATCCAATCCGGGGTAATTTGCCCAATGCCTACCCGGATAAGTATAGCCCCAAAGTATCTCGGCCAGTGAAATGCCATTGCCTGGGTGGCGCTGTGGTGTAGCTTGCCATCCTAGATCGTATCGCCCCAAATTTTTTCGATTTTGGTTCCAGGGAAGAAACGTCTTTATCGTCGAGTTGTTCGACGCTTTCTGTCCTTGGCCGCTGCCATTGTTTGCAGACGTCGGAGCACACGCAGCTAACCCTATGAACAGGGATGTACACGCCACTGTTTGCAAACGGCGCAAGGTTATTGACCGCCAAGCAATGCGTCTGAAATTTTGGTCTAACAAAACAAGTCGTCCTTTGTATTCTCTATGCGTCATACCATTGCATATAGGATGCACGTATTTCGGTAGCGCTCCAATTCAATACACCGTCATCTCACGTCTGATTTCCGTTCTTTTCTCTGTGAGATCAGGAAGGTTTTCAGTTCAGAATACGCTGTGGGGCTCACAACGCGTACTAGCAATACGTACAAAGGAACGCCAACGGCAACTGCCGCCGCTATTTCCCAAATCCCGTTGTTAGTCATTGATTGCGTCATCCAGCTAACCAATATCCCCATACCAGCGGAGGCGAGCAGCGCGGGGAAAAGTGCGGTCCAAACTGAACTGATTGGAATTTTTGTAAAGCGGCTCACTGTGTAGCAATCGAACCAAACGAAGACGGTCGCAAGGAGCAACTTGGCCAGAGCAACCCCATCAATCCCCCAACGAATAGCGTACCACGTAACGCCGATCAAAAATGGCAGTTTTACAATCGCAATGTTGCGTAGGATATCGGGCCGGTTGAGCGCCTTGTACAAGACGCCGGGGGCAAAGCTGACTGAAGTGATCGCAAGCGCAATCGAAATTGCCTGCATTGGAAAGACAGCCATTTCCCAGTTAGGCCCATAAAACGTCAGTACAAATGCCTCTGAAACCGCTGCCATCCCCACACCCAAAGGAAGCGTCAAAAGCGCGATGTAGCGAATGTAAGTCAAGTAGAACCCGCTGATCTTTTGCGGGTCGTTTCTGAAGTCAACCAGCACCGGGTGTGAAACTTTGCCCACCGCTTCGCTGAGGCTGCGAATGACAAGCTCCGGCAGTTTATAGGCCAATGTATAAAGACCAAGTCCAGCAGGACCAATAAATCGGCCAACCAACGTAAGATCAATGCTGGAGCGAACAGCGCCGATCAACTCAACGCCAATCATGCTCCCGCCATACCGCAAGACCTGACGACTTACATCTTTGTTAAAGCGCAGTTTCGGCCTCCAGTCGCAAAGGAGCCAGAACGCGATTACTGCGACTATCGATCCAGCGATCTGACCGTAGATCAAAGACCAGACGCCGAACCCTTGTAAGGCAAACGCAATAGAGGTTGTTCCCTTTGCAATGCTTTTGGCAACAATTGCTTTGAGTCTTTGGCGGAAACGCAGGCGCAAACTAAGCAAAGCGTTCGGAACCAGTGTCAACGCGTCAATGATGACCACAATCGCCAGCACCCGGAGCATGAATTCAATTTCAGGTGCGTTGAAGAATGCGGCTATGGTCGGTGCGGAAAACCAGGCGATCGCATAGCCAAGAATGGCGGCGGCAAGACCCATGAAAAGGACTGTGCTGCCATCTTCTTCGGCACTGTCCCCGCGTGACACCAATGCGGTGTCAAACCCAAAGCGTCCGATGATGTCGATGAATTGCATGGCTACTAAACAAAAGCCAACCAGTCCGAATTGTTCCGGGACAAGCAGGTTTGCCAGCACAACCGTTGCAGCGAACGCCACAAGTTTGCCAAGTGCAAAACCCAGAAATGACCAAACAGAATTGTTAACTGTTTTTTTTGCGACGCCATTCCAGTTTTCTTGATCGGCTTTTGGGGTCACGATGCAGCCCCTGACTTTCTAGCGGCTGAATTTGCGGAAAAAGCATCACGCAGAAATTTTGGCGGCGTCGATGTCATCACTCGATCAGCCCCCTAGCTTATCACTACGAGGCAGGTTCCAATGCGAAATTCTATGTCCTGCAAAGAAGTTAAAAGTTGCTTTGGCGCATGCGAAATTTACCATCCAGACATAGTTGGCGATGCCTGCGGGTTTAAACGAACGCGCGACACCTGGAATAGCTCCCGCCAATCCCAGTGCAACAAATCCGATGGTTCCAATAGCGATAACAACAGCAGCGGGCGAGCTAAACAAGAGTGCAGGGGACAATATCACTAAACACAACAATGGAAGCCAAACCATTCGGCGCCAGACCTTGTGAACAAGCAACTCAAGTCCGTAAATGCCTGTTTTGAATGGATTAAGAAGCTGACGTCGATAATAGATACTTCTAAGCCCGCGGCTGATAATGCGAACCTTTCGCGCGAATTCATGTGTTCCGTCTTCCGCTGCCGCCTCCCATGCGACAGCGTCCGGTGCAAATTGCAATCGCCGGCCAGCGGCAATCACCCCAGTCGAGATCATGAAATCATCTGTCGCATCACCCGGAGGCGGTTGGTAAAACTCACGCCGGATACAGTAAATCGCACCCGTTGCTGAAATCGCACTTCCTGCTTGGGCTTGCCACTCTTTTAGCTTTCTATCGAAGCTCCAGTAACTGCGTTCGCCCGCAGCATGTTTACCCGTGCCATATCGTTGGTCACCTGCCACGCCCCCCGTCGCGTCATCGGCTAAGTAAGCTGTTAGATTCTTAAGGGCGTCAACTTCCCAATCACTATTAGCGTCAGAAAACGCAATCACAGGTGCGGTCCCACTAGTGACTGCAGTATCAAGCGCTCCTGCTTTGCCGGTGCGAGGAAGATCAAGAACAGTTACATTGTCCGCGGCGGAAGCGCTGGCGATTTCTACGGTGGCATCACTCGAGCCATCCGAGGCCACCCAAACGCTCAGCTTGTCTTTGGGATAGTTCAGCGCTTCAACGTTTTGCATCTTTGCAGCGATATGATCAGCTTCATTATGAGCGCAAATGATCAAATCCACGTGCGGAAACATGTCTGCCTTTAATGCAGTGTCAGCAGCTAAGCGCGCGTGCAGCCATAGCATGAGCGGATAGATCGTAAATGGAACCGCCATCGCAGCCAGGCAAATCAGCGCGAGTATCAGCATGATTTTGCTTCGACAAAAAGGTCGTTGAGACGCGCGGTGTTTTCTGAAAGCGAGAATTCCGCGTCAACGATAGCTCGACTTTGTGCGCCCATCCGGGCCGCAACCTCAGGCTCGTCATGAAGCGTTGTCAGCGCATGGGCGATGCCGTCTACATCACCCGGTTCCGTCAGAAATCCATTTACTCCATCCCGCACAAGTTCAGGAATACCGGACATATTGCTACTTACCAAGGGCAGGCTGCTTGCGGCCGCTTCCATCAAGACGACTGGTATGCCTTCACGTCGCCCGTCAGCGGTTGGCGCACTGGGCGAACACGCAACTTGCACTTGTGAAAAAAGTTGTGCGACACGCTCAGATGTACAAGGACCATGAAAGGTTATCTGATCATCAAGACCAAGCTTACTTGTAAGCGCTTTCAGCGCACTTAGATCGACCCCGCCACCGACAATATGGCAGTGCCAGCCTTTCCATTTCAACTTAGCGCAGGCTTCAATAAGGTGCCGCTGACCCTTCAGTTCATACAATGCGCCAACGCAAATGATGTTGAAGCCAGGTAGTTTTTCTCGCTTTTGAAACAGGGACGTGTCGACGCCACAATGCACAACATGTATCTTGTCCAGCTCGGACTTGTCGGTATGAGGTTGCATGAACCGCCGATTATACTCTGAAATCGCAACTACAAAATCCGCTTTCTCTATTTTGCGACGCAACATGGTTTGGCGGCGATGAAGGTCGGAACCATGTGCAGTAAAGCTCCAGCCGATACCGGTCAGCAAGTTCAATCCGTAAGCGGCGGCCGCCGGATGATTGGCAAAATGCGCATGGATGTGATCAATGCCGGCCTGTTCCATCGCGCGTGCGAAAGTTGCCAGTTTTGGAAAATATACGAGCGCGCCCAACAAAAACCGGAACGATTTTCTATTGCCCGAAATCAATGCACCAAGTGCGTTAAAGTATCGGCGTGGCCTGCTCAGCATAAAATACAAGTTGTCTTTGATCATGGTCAGGTTGAGGTGCGGTAAGAAGTGCACCTCGTCCATCAATGCTTCGGCGGACGGATGCACCTTGTCAGTCTCTACACGCCAAAGCGGAAAGATCTCGACCGTAACGCCTCGCGCCTTCAGGGCAATGATTTCGTTAAGAATAAAGGTCTCAGTAAGTTTTGGAAATCGCGACATCATATACGCGACTTTCAAGTCCTGCTTCGCGTTCAGCGGCACTTCGGTTAGTTCATCACTACGTGACACGAACGCCTCCAATCCGCTTCATTTCTTCTATAAAGCCGGACGGCGCGCGAAGCTTCTCGACAAATTCAATCTGGGACATGAATGCGCAAACCGGATTTTGACACACGCTCGCTGAAAAGGGGGGCCGGGTTGGTCGCGGACAGCATACCAGCTGTTGGGACTTCAAAAATCATCGGCAACTCTTCAAAAACGTTCAAGAACTTAACTAAGGTCCAAAAATTAGCCTGTCCAACGGATCAAAGCAACAGTGGGCCACCACAAACAGTAAATTTAACGGCTCCTCCCGTGAAACCGCACAAATATTGACTGCAAAAATAGCACTCCGCCCCGCTGGAAGCAGCGGTTCAATCGAAATCGGGATAAGCGGTAGGGCTATCGCGCGCCACTAGAGCAGTTCAAGCTCTCCCTCTTCGGCGTCTTCGTTGGCAGTTGTCGGAAGCTCGGACGTTATTGTCGTCGTCATCAACGCCATAACATCCGCCTCGTCGAAGCCAGTGATCAAGCCATTCATGTATTCTTCGATGTTTGTGAAGCCGTCATCATCTGTGTCGCCGTGCGCGTCGAACACTGTCGGATCAAGCGGGGCGTACCATTGCTCGTACCAGTCCGGCATTCCGTCTTCGTCGGTGTCAAGATGTGCGTCAAAGGTGTCATTCTGATGCAACTGAACGGGCGACTGGTCCAGAGTGTCAATTGACGACCCCGTGCCGTCTCTCGCGGTTTGAATGAGGTAGGAATCGACGTTATCTCGGTCCATGGGCATCGCGCCTGCATTCTGCAGGACGTATTCCTTGACCAAGCTTGCATCCATTGCGTCGACATTGCTCGCAAAAACCAAACCATCTTGAATATGATCAACATCGGTATGCGCTACATCATTGCCGTTAATTTCCGCTCCATCGTTAAGCCAAATGTTGTCTTCCAGGTAATATTGGCTGCTGTTGGAGTCGCCATCTAACAGATAAAGTGGAGCGCGATCTGGTGAATCCACACCTGCTTCAAAGACGTTGCCGATGACATTGCTTGTAACCGAGTTCGCCAATCGGAGCCCAGATGCACCATAGTTGTAAATATAGTTGTTGGTGATCTCGGCGTTGTCCACGTCGCGCAAGTATGGATTTCGGTCGTCATTATGCGCAAAGAAATTCTGGGTAATGGTGATGTCGTCAATGTCGCCGCCGCTGATGATCATTCCCATCGAAGATCGGCCTATCTCGGTAGGTGTCTCCAACCCTTGTGCCACAATGTTATTCGAGAATGTAAGGTCGCTGACGTTGCCCCAGATTGCCGCGTTCTCATCAGTTGCCCATGTGAACGAGTTGTGATCGATAATTATGTTGCTCACCGGGTCACCCGACGAGCCGTTTCCAACTGACAAACCGTCCCGCGTAGAAAAATCTTGTCCTTCTACATCGTCTCCGGGTCGAAATTTTAACCCTCTAACAATGACTTCATCAGCATCGATCTGAATGCGCGCGCCGGTGATTGTGATGCCATCGCCCAACGCTGTTTGCCCCGCGATGGTCACGAAAGGGTTTTCGATCTCGATCTCGGACTGCAACTCGATCACACCGCCGACTTCGAACAAAACAATGCGCGGCCCGGTGACATCTTCCAATGCCCATCTCAAGCTGCCTTCACCACTGTCGTCCAGGTTTGTTACTTTCAAGATTTCTCCGCCCCGACCGCCGACGGTGTATTGTCCAAACCCTTCAGCACCTTCGAACGCGATCGGAACGTCGTTTGACGGCTGCCCAGCAGTATCGTCTTCAACCGGCGGCTCGACATCCTCAACCGGCGGCTCGACATCTTCAACCGGCGGCTCGACATCCTCAACCGGCGGCTCGACATCCTCAACCGGCGGCTCGACATCCTCAACCGGCGGCTCGACGTCCTCAACTGGCGGCTCCACGTCCTCAACTGGCGGCTCAACATCTTCAGCTGGCGGTTCTACATCTTCAACCGACGGCTGGGCTGGTTCCGCAATCTCTGGTTCAGAATCTTCAGGCACCACAATCGCCGGGACGACGATCTCGGGCTGAACCGACTCGGGATCGACGACATCCCCATCCAAATCTGCTGGCGCAATTGGAACAAGGTCTGGTGCCGGTGGCAGTACAACTTCGAGCGCGTCAGAATCGGAATTGCTCGATGATCCTTTTGTGGAGAATGCGCTGAAACCGAAGATGCCAAGAAGAAAGAGGAATGGGTTCATTGTAAAGCTCGTCCTGCTACAGTCGAAGATTTTGAAGCCCAAGGTTGGGCATTTGGAAACAATGAGACACAAAGGTTTAAAAAAGGCTCTAATGTGACGTGAGAACGGTCACAAAACGGCTATTGTTGCCCCGTCTAGGCTTATCATTCGCTTTTCTTGCCATTGTGTGTATTTCGGACTGTAATGCGGGGCTTTCCGCCGAATGTCGGCCCATCGTTGGCAAAAAAGCGCAGCTATTTTTGTGCGGTTTCGCTCTTAACTTTTCCTTAACCCAGGCACGCTGCTCGGATTTCCAGGCAGAATCTGATTTTAGGGCAGTGCTTATGGCCGGTTTTGGTGTATCGATCTGTAGATCGTCTGTGGGTGTAGGTTAAAGAATGATCCAAGCTGGTATTGCGACATTCATTCTGTTCGCTTCTTTGTTGCGCATTCCAAGTGTCGCAGCATCGGTTTTGACAGCTTGCCTCTTGCTTCATCTCCCATTTGTGCTGTCGACTTTTCACAATGCAGATTTTGTCCTTGCCGCGCTCATTTTGAGCGCAATCGCCCTCCTGATAAGCGTCCGGTATCTTGATATCGGTCAGATTTATGTTCCACGGATATTTGCCGCGGCCATACTGATCTGGTTGGCAGCAAGCCTCTCGTCGGTCATCTTTTCGCAATCACCTGAAAGCTCTTATGTCGCTTTCAGACGAGTTATGCCGAACATCCTTTTGGTCGGTCTCATCTTGTGGCTTATCGGAGATACCCGAAGCCTGGCACGCATTTACGATGTCCTCGTCTGGATCAGCGTAATTCTGGCTGCTATTGCGATTGTTCAGGTGCTTTTTGCGCTCGATCATCTGAACTTTGGAGGGCTTGGAAGCAGTGATATCCGGCATATTTCAGGCGAGGTGAACTTGGTCCGTCCGGGCGGACCAGTGGGCGACCCAAATTTTTTCGCAACCTATCTGATTCCGGGTGCTTTGATATCTGCTTCAAGACTGTTTGCGGCGCGGCGCTTGCCGTGGATAGGTCTATATAGTTTGGCGGCTTTGACCGTATGTGGCGGAATTTTTGCGACTGCGTCACGCGGCGGGGTCATCGCCTTTGGTCTCGGAATATTGGTTCTCATAGCTTTCGAACGCAAAATCTGGCCGTTCCTGTTGATATTTGCCACTCTGTCACTGTTTTTGGTGACGCAGCCGACCGCATACGTTGACCGAATTACTGGCGGTTTCTCTGCGCTGACAGATGTGGTTAGCGGACGTCTGAACGAGTCTGAAATTCCAGAACAGGCGTTGGCAGGCAGGTTGGGCGAAATGAAATCGGCCGTCTATATGTTCGTCGATAATCCTTGGACCGGCGTCGGATACGGACAATTCGAAAATCACTTTCAGGAATACGTGGCGCGGTTCAACATCCTTATGCGAAACTCAGATCGTGGAGCGCACAGTCTTTATCTGGAAGTTGCAGCCGAGACTGGCATAATCGGCTTAGTGGGATTACTTATCGTTTTTGCTCTGGGATTTTGGAACATTGCGAAAGCTGGGCAAGCCGCCCAAAAAAGTCGCGAAGAAGGACTTTTCCGCGACATTCGAAGCTTTTGTGTAGCAGTCCTCTTCATTTTGGTCTCGCACTGGCTGCTACACGACGCAAAGTTTAGTTATCTCTGGCTTTTCATCGGTTTACTGTTCATCCCGGTTGCGGTTTTTGAAGATCAGATGGCCAGAAAAAATGGCAAACAGAAAATGTTTAATGGTAGGAGTTTGCGGGAATGATGAAACGAGAACTTGCATTGATTTCAGTAGTTTCCAAAAACTGGATCTTCCTTGTTGTCGCAGGGGTTTTAGGGGCTTTGGCTGGGCATTTTATTGCCTCGCAAACGGAAGACTCGTTCGAAGCAAATGCAGAGATATTTGTAAAGTTTGGAAACGAGTACACTGTCCCGTCGGCCTTATCAGACAATGACCGTTTGCAGGTCGATGTTGATCACCCTGTCGCACTCAATGCAGAAATCCAAATCCTTACCAGTTGGCCTGTCATTGCTGCGACACTTGAACGCCTTCCGCATCCGACTGACGGAACGAGCGTTGAACAAGCCTTGGAAAAGCTATCCGTCTTCAACGTCGCAAACTCTCCTGTTCTGGGTCTGCGGATTGTAGACGGCAACGGCCAATGGTCGGTGAATTTTCTGGAAGAGTTGATTGCGTCATATCTTGAGCGTCGCTCAGCTTTGTTTAAGCGATCTGAAACGCGCGCGTCTCTAGAAATCCAAAGGACACAGCTTTCAGAAGAATTGGCCGAGCTGCGCACGCGCATTCAGCTTTTAGAGCGCGAAACCGCGAAGCCCGAGTTAGGGCAACTCTCGGAACCATCCAACGCTAACAGTGCAGAAAGCGCTCTTTTGGCCCTACGGGAAAGCACCGTCGCCGACATGCTGTCAGCCATCGATGCCCAAGAACAAAAGCTAGACTTTTTTGAAGCTACGGGGAATGGGATTGATGTTCTGTCGGCACCACGCTTGAGCGAAGATAAAGTTGGTTTGGGTAGAACCGAATTGATGATTATCACGATGCTGATTTTCCTTATGCTCGCGGCCTCAATCATTTTGCTGCGCGAGATCGCAGGCCGAGAGCGGGTTGAGACCGAGTAGGGCATGTCAGACGGACAAGTCGACTCTGTGCATCATCGTGTAGTGATATTCCTTCACGCTTTTGCGGCGGGCGGTGCCGAAGCGGTGCTTCTCGGTGTTGCCAATGACCTATATTTGAACGGAATTGACGTGGTTGTTGTTGCGGCCCGTGCCGAGGGTCCAAATAGACGCAAGCTAAACGAAAAGATCGAAGTCATTGACTTGGGTGCGCGTCGAATGGCCCTGAGCGTTCCCGCTTTGATGAAAGTTCTGAAAGAGATTGATCCGACAGTGTGTCTTTCTGCACTAACGCATGCCAACATCGCACTTATCGCAGCCTGCCGCCTTGCACGATCTCGCGCAAAGGTTGTCGTCAGTGAACGCCTAAGCCTCCACTTTGAGTTCATTGCCGCGCCACCGCTAAAACGTGTGGTAAAACAGTTTCTTATCAAGCGACTTTATCCAAAGGCAGACGCGATAATCGCCGTTTCAAAGGCACTTAAAGTCGAGATTGAAGAGATGGTGCCGGCAACATCAACGAAAGTCATTGCGCTTCCTAATCCAGTCGACATAGCGCTGCTATGGGATATGGCAGAAGACCCTTCTGCATTTTCTGTCGAAAACGACCAAGTTCCCGTAATTGCTTTTGTAGGCCGCCTGTCGCGGCAGAAAAACCTGCCGCTTCTACTTAAAGCGTTCAAACAGTTGCGTGATCTTCGCCCGGCCAGGTTGGTTTTGGCGGGCGATGGTCCTTTGAAGTCAGAATTGGAAGCGCTTGTGGAAGAGCTTTCACTTGGTCAGGATGTTGAATTTGCAGGATATCTCTCTAATCCCTATCGCTTGATTAAAGAAGCGAACATCATGGCTCTAAGTTCGGATTTTGAGGGGCTGCCAAATGTCCTAATAGAAGCGTTGGCACTTGAAACAGAAATTGTCAGTACGGATTGTCCAACCGGGCCAGCAGAAATTTTAAACAATGGAGCTTATGGTCACCTTGTGCCTTGCAATGATCTGCAAGCTTTTTCAGCAGCAATGAACAATGCTCTGAATGAGCCGCTTTTGTTTGATCGACGCGAGGCACTTTCTTCATATCAAAAGGGAAACGCATTGTCTGCGTATCGGAAAGTTCTATTTTCTTAGCATTAGGTGTCCGAATCGTTAGAAAAACAACGTCAAGTTAGGATTTCTATCGACAAAGGCGCGTTTTTTTGCACTTTGTGAATGGTGGGTTTGTTTGGTCGGGGGTGTGAGTGTTGGATCATTGTGTGCTTGAGGAAACGTCCGAAGGGGTTTCTTCGATTTTGACTGTGCCGAGCGACAGCTTGGGGCGACGCTCAATTGATATGGTTATCGTGCTTCTAGCTGCACCAATCGTGCTTATTTTTTCTGCTGTGGTCGCTGTTATTTTAAAATGCAGCGAACCAAAGGAAAGTGTATTTTTTGGAATTACGAGGTACGGAAAGGGCGGCAAGCCTTTTAAGATGTGGAAGTTTCGCACGATGCGGAATGACTACCATCTCTTGAGATGCGAAGAGATCATTCGCTCATTTGCCCCTGAGTTAGATTTTAAACTAGAAAACGATCCACGGATTTCGCCGTTCGGTACGATTCTAAGACGAACGCACCTCGATGAACTGCCGCAGCTTTTTAACATGCTGGTGGGTGATATGACGCTTGTTGGCCCACGTCCGAACAGCCTGTCCCCACAGAAGTACGAGCCGTGGCAACTCGAGCGTTTGACCGTGCGTCCAGGGTTAACAGGGCCATGGCAAATTCACGGAAAACGGAAAGTGCACTACTCAGAACGATTTGCGCAAGAGATCGACTTTATTCGGAGCCGGACTTTTCTAAAAGAAACGTCGATCGTCTTCCAAACAGTTTGGCACTGCATTAATCGCCGTGGAATGATTTAGGAAGTGGGTGCATTCAGACGAATGTGAACTAGTTTCCGGTATCTTGCCTGACAGCGCCTTATTTATTGAAATATCGGATGGCTGATTAGAGCACAAAGTGCGTATTGTTCTGGTGCATGCGAATGGCCGTTTTTGTGATCCGAGCCTAAGTCGAAAAACTGACAATCAGTCTTAAAAGCTCGATTTGACTGTTCACGCCGACCTTTTCGTAAACTCGTCTCAGATGTGTACGGGCTGTGTTTTTCGTAACGCCCAAAACATCGGCTGCCTCTGCCAGTTCCATTCCTTCAGCGATCAATCTGACTATATCTGTCTGCGCTTTCGAAAGCGCGAAGATTCTCCGCACAATGTCGATCTGTTTTGACAGATCACTGCCGGGTCCGAACAGGATGTAAACGCGAGCATCAGCAACTTTGACCCAGCAAATTAGCAAGCCACCGTCGCCACTTTCGCCCAAAACGACTGGATACTTAACTTCGCCGCCACCAGTACTCTTTGCCCGATTGTACTCTCCAAAGGCGGTCAGATTATGCGCTCCGATAATCGCATTGTGCAGTTCAGAATTCCACAAAGGCTTTGAGGCGCGAAGTATTCCGTTGCTTACAACAAGACCTTTGAAATTCTTGAGTTCTGCCTTGGCGGCGTAATTGATCCAAAGAACGCGACCATCCTTTGCAACTTCAATTGCAGGGTTTTCGGTATCTCGGAGAGGCTCTGCCCAGCATCCGTGGAACAGAATACGCCATGCCCCATCTTCAAACGCCAGCAGACGGAAATTGTGCGAGTGACTTGGTGTCGCAAGCGGATTTGAAGTGCTGGTGACAATCTCTTCGTATGTCGCCCATGCGAGATGATTGTCGATCTGGATTTCAAGACCTTCGAACGTCACCTCGGCTTTGACGGGTTCAGGTTCTGCGTCCATTGCCTCAAAAACATTCTGACGAAACTCCTCGAACGAACGCGCTATTTGCATCGTCCCGCATTCCATGATGCTTCGAAAGCGCACGTCGTCATTCCAGCACTTCAGCCATGCGTTGCGGTCGCGTGCCAGGTAGCTTGCAATGTCAGCTTCAAGCACTTGCCGGATGGCATCTTGTGCCTTTTGTTCGGTATTCGAGTGCTCAGACATACTCAGGTTCTCGTTGAGGATTTCGAAGACAATACTCCGACAATTGACCATCTCAAACCGTGAGCATCGTACCAGTTTTGCGCTTTTGCGAATAATTCGCGAACTTTCCAGCGAAGGGCCGCTCGACTATGAGCCTCCCGTCCCGCAAAGAAATTGAAATACGCGTCCTGCTCTGCCTGTGTGCGCCCAGCAAAGTCACCGTGTGTCTTTGCATTGCGTGAAACATTTGCCCAGTTTGCCATGGTATCACTCCAAGATTTTGATCCTTGGAATGAGCTAACACTGAAAGCAGCGGCGCGTTGTCACCCGCGCGGACTACAATTTTCAGGAAAACCGACATTTGGTGGTTCCACGAAAAGGGCAGATTTGTCCGTAGGTCTGACATTGGAGCATTAGGAGGAACTGGCCAACTGCTCTCCGTTGCAGGCTGTATTTGACGACCCGCAAACTCCGTTTGGTTGATTGTAAACTACCTACCTTTGGACTCGATGAAGTCCAAAAACCTCATAAACCAAACTGCGGTTCCCATGCCTGCCATAGTTACGGAGCGATAGGGAAATGCTCGGACGGGCGACGTTGGGAAAGCAAGTGTCTCGGGGGCGGCACCCAGCACGCGCTCTGCCAACACGCGCCCCATCACGTGGGACATAGCCACGCCGCGGCCGTTGTACCCCATGCCGACAAGCAGGCCTTTTTTGGGTTCATGGAGATGCGGTAGATG
Organism: Paracoccaceae bacterium; assembly: GCA_039942715.1. Lineage (GTDB taxonomy): Bacteria > Pseudomonadota > Alphaproteobacteria > Rhodobacterales > Rhodobacteraceae > JABDJX01. The sequence goes on along the minus strand of JBDVBY010000001.1, from coordinate 855,174 downwards.
GTCGTCGGTGAGTGCGACGCGGCCCCACCAGCGCGATGTCCAGTCGACACCCTTTAGCTGTGGGAAAACGCGATTTGCATCTTTTATAAGCCAGTCAAACCCGGTTGCGGTTCCGTCCTTGGCCACTTTGCCAAAGCCGCCGTAAACCATGCGATTGTCCGGCTCGCGGCGTGCGTACATGATCACGCGGCGGCTATCTGAAATGGTGTGACCGCCGGGCAAGACGGAGCCAATGACATCCTCAGGCAAAGGATCGGTCGCCATTTGAATAGGGGTCAGCGGCAAAACGCTTTTGGCAAGACCAGGGATCAGGCTGTCGGTATAGCCGTTGGTTGCTACGACGACCCAATCCGACGTGACGCGCCCGCCATCCGTCGTTGCGATCCATTTGTCGCCTGCTTGTTCAAGGTCGGTCACTGCGCTTCGCCCGTGTATCTTAACGCCACGTTGGCGGGCGGCATCCGCCACACCTTGGGCCAGCGACATAGGCTGCACCGCGCCGCCTTTCGGGGTGACCACCCCAGAGGCATAGGCGCGCGAACCGGACAGTTTGAAAATGTCTTCACGACCAAGAATTTCCATGCCTGCTCCATGAGCATTCCAAGCATTCACGCCTTCTGTTGCTTGGGTCAGTGCGCGGTCATTGTGCATCACACGCAACCAGCCATTTTGGCGCGCCTGACACTCGATTTGATAAGTTTTGATCAGATCAAACAACTCATCTGCTGATCCAAGAGCCGTTTCTGTCAATCGTTCGAAATAGGTATCGCCCAGCAAACCTTGCAGCTGCTTTGGTGTGTTGAACGGCAGCATTGGGTTGACTTGCCCACCGGTGCGGCCAGACGCACCATAGGCCACGTCGCCCGCATCAAGAACTACAACGCGGCTGCCAGCTTCGGCCAGATACAATGCCGCACGCAGCCCCGTAAAGCCGGCGCCAATGATCGTGACGTCAGCTGTTGTGTTTTCCACCAAGGACGGATTCGCCGGTGCAGGGGGGGCTGTTTTTTGCCAAAGTGACCCGATCTCAAGTGGTTGCAGCGATGCCTGAACGTTCATGATGATCTCACAATGCGGAACTTACCTATTACTATGTGGTAGTATGGCTTTGGCCGTCAATGGGCTTCTTTATTCAGGTTCGGCCCCCAATTCGGCCGAAATTTGTTTGGTCAATGCTACAAGCTTATTCGCGCGATCCAGAACTTCTTCTGGCGCGTGCTGATCGCGGGTTGACCAAAGTGACAGGCAGGCTGCTAACTTGTCTTCGGCGTTCCAGATCGGCGCAGCAATACCGGTGACCGGCAGAGTTTCTTCGCCGCGCGCGGTTGCGTATCCGTTCGTTCTGATCTCGGCGAACTGTGCGACCAAAGGCTCAAGCGAAACGAGTGTGTGTTCGGTAAATTTCTCGAAGTCTATGCGTGCGAGTGTGGCTTGTTGGCGGGCCGGGTTCATGTTTGCCAAAAAGACCTTTCCTGCGGCTGTTGAGTGAAGGGGCGCGCGATCTCCGGCGTGCGAGGCGAAGCGAACGCTATGAAAATCAACAGTGCGGAGGTATAAAATCGCATCGGTATCGAATACCGAAAGCGCCGTATTCATCCTTGTGGTTTCGCATAGGTCCGACATGTGCTGGCTGGCGGTTTGCTGAATGTCGGCACGGTTCCATGTCGCCCGCGCCCATTTCTGCAACCGCTTGCCGGTGCGATAGGTGCGGCTAGCTTTGTCGTACTCGATCATTTCTTCGCCCTGCAAAACGGCAAGGATGCGATGACAAGAACTTTTGACAAATCCTGTACGCTGTACAATCTCGGAGAAGGCCAATGGGCGACGAGACGCGCTTAGGATATCAATTACTTGGCCACATTTTGTGACAATAGAACTTTCGGAATTTCGACTCATGTCTGACCCTTACTACTGCAATGCAGGAGTACTTGGGCGCTACAAAAAAGGCAAGGAGTCGAAATAGCTTGACGCTTTCGGTGACTCCCTTTTAGTCTCGTATTGCAATAACTAAGTTCTGTAATGCAATAGCATACAGCAGGGAGAAAGAAATGAAAAAGACACTAACAGCACTTGCCGCAAGCACAGCGCTTTTGACTTCTGGGTCAATTGCTCTGGCTGACGGTCACCTTGAAGAAATCACTGTGGCCTACTTCCTTGAGTGGCCGATGCCGATGATGGAATCCAAAGCAAGCGGCGCATACGACGAAGCGCTTGGCATGAAAGTAAACTGGGTCAGCTTTGAAACTGGTACAGCCATGTCAGCCGCAATGGCCTCTGGCGACGTTCAGATTGCGGTCAGCCAAGGTCTTCCGCCTTTCGTTGTAGCGGCCTCTGCCGGGCAAGCACTTCAGATTGTTGATGTTGCCGTGACCTATTCGGACAACGACAACTGCGTCGTCAACAGCGACCTTGAAATCGACAAATCAAATGCTGGCGAACTGGCAGGCAAAACTGTCGCCGTTCCACTTGGAACCGCTGCGCATTATGGCTTCCTGCGTCAGATGGATCACTTTGGTGTCGATCTTGCTGGTTTGAAGGTTATCAACATGGCCCCACCCGAGGGCGCTGCTGCTTTGGCGCAGAAATCCGTTGATTTCGCATGTGGCTACGGCGGTGGTCTGACCCGCATGAAAGAGCACGGCAATGTGCTTTTGACAGGGGCCGAAAAAGAAGAACTGGGCATTCTGGTGTTTGACGTAACATCCGCTCCGGTCAGCTTCATCGAAGAAAACGGCGACGTAGTTTCAAAATTTCTGGCTGTGACAGCGGCTGCGAACGAAAAGTGGAACTCGGGCGCTGGCGGCGATGAGATGCTGGCAATTGTCGCAAAAGAAGCGGGCATGGACCTGGCTGATGCACAGGCAGCGATTGCGACTATGGGCTTCCCAAGTGTTGAAGAGCAGAACTCTGACAAGTGGCTTGGCGGCGGCATTGCCGAATTCATGAAAGGCGTTGCAGGCGTATTTGTTGAAGCAGGCAGCATCGACTCGGCACTAGACAGCTATGTTGACGCGGTGAACGCTGGACCAATGGGCGACGTCGCGTCGATGAAGTAAGCGAATTGCAGCGGACGCAAGTTCGCTGCGATAACGGGCTATCATCCTAGTTTTAGCTCACTGGCCGAGTCCTTCTTTTTTAGATGGCTCGGCCTTTTTGATCCGGCGGCACGGCCGCGTTCAAAAGCTTTTGCGACCCATTCTTAACGGAGACAACGATGCAATTCGTAAATTTTGCCGAGCAACACATTGAGCCTTTCGACAAGGAATTTGCGGAAGACATTATTGAAGGCGATCCAAAGCAAAAGGTGTGGAGCCATTTTGTCAGCGCGGACGGCGCGTTCAAATCTGGTATGTGGGACAGCACCGCTGGCGTGTTTGCTGGCCCGATGAATGATCAGATCGAATTTTGCCACATCCTTGAAGGCGAAGCGCGGATCGAAACCGCTGACGGTGAATCACGTGACGTGAAAGCAGGCGATGCCTTTGTCATGGACAACGGTTTGCAGCCCATCTGGCACGTCGAGAAATACGTGCGGAAACATTACGTTATCGCCGCGGCCTGACAGGTCGAAAGAGCACGTCATGTCAGAGAAAACACTCACTATCAGCGAACCAGCAGGGCCATCAAAGGAATGGAACTATCACCCCAGCCTGCCAATCGCGATGTCGCCGGTTTTTGACCTTCCGCCCAAACCAAAAGCAGCCCTTTCATGGCTCATGGGCACATGGCTCAGGCTAACACCGCCGGTTAATCATCTGATGTGCGCTTTGATCGCCTACGCGTTCCTATGGCCAAGCATGGAAGCAATGCAATCTTTCAACGCCAGCTGGATGGCACAGATTTTCGCTATCAACTTTGGTTCCGTGCTGATCTTGGCGGGCGCGCTGCACCTCTATCTCTACGTCCTTGCAGGCCAAAAAATGCGACTGAAATTCGATGTGCGCCCAATGGAAAAGAGCTCGCGTTTCACCTTTGGCAATCAGACTTGGGACAACGTTTTTTGGAGCCTCGCCTCTGGTGTGCCGATCTGGTCGGCGTGGACGATCCTTTATTTCTATGTGGCCGCAAATGGATGGGTGCCGACGCTGGACAGCTTTGGCGCATCCCCCGTTTGGTTCATTGTGATGTTCTTTGTCATCCGGTTTTGGCAGTCCTTTCACTTCTATTGGATACACCGACTGATCCATTTCCCGTGGCTGTTTAAAAACGTCCACCACCTGCATCACCGCAATGTCAATGTCGGCCCGTGGTCTGGCCTGTCGATGCATCCCATAGAACATGCGTTCTATTACTCTGGTATCCTGATCCACTTTGTACTGCCATCTCACCCAGTCCACGTTCTGTTTCACATGTTCGCGCTGAACCTTGGCGCTGTCTTTTCCCACGCGGGTTTTGACAAGCTGTTGATCCGCGACAAAGAGGCGATCAAAGCAGGCTCGTTTCACCACCAGCTGCACCACCGCTATTTCGAGTGCAACTATGGTTCGGAAGAAATCCCAATGGACCGTTGGTTCGGCAGTTTCCACGACGGCACACAGGCGGCTACCAAACGCATCCGTGCCCGCAAGAAACTCATCTTTGCACGTAAGTAGACCTGAGAAAGACGCCTTGATGAAGCACATCTATACTTATGGCGGAACGCCCGCTCAGCGCCACCTAACAGTGAGCTGCCTGATCAAGAACAAGGCAGCGGGCAAGCGCATGACGCAAGTCACTGCCTTTGATGCCGAAGAAGCCGCTGCTGCAGCTGAACAGCAAATAGACACGCTCACTGTGGATTGCGGCACGATTGAAAGCATCCGCACCGCCGCTCCGCACATCTTTATCACCGCGGCACAATACATGCGCCAATATGTCACCGAGGACGAGGCCTTAGGTGGGGCAATCGATACGATGGCCAAAGGTGCCGACGCCATCTATTCGCCGCGCGGACTTTCCACCATCGAGCGGATCGCGCGCGAAGGAATTAGCGTGCAGGGGCACACCGGGCTATTCCCTGCGCGCGCCACACAGTTCGGCGGATTGCGCACCGTTGGGAAAACGGCAGAAGAAGCACTGAGCTTATTGCAGGATTTCCGGCGTCTTGAAGAGGCGGGGGCTTATTCCGCAGAGGTTGAGTGCGTGGCCGAGGAAGCTTTGGCCGAGATCAAAAAGCACTCGAACCTTGTCATGGTCACTATTGGCGCAGGCACTTCGGGTGATATCATTCTATCGTATATGTCCGATTTGTGCGGCGACACTGAAAATCCACCGCGTCACGCAAAAGCCTTTGGCGACGTCGGCACCATCCGCAAGCAATTGGCCGCCGAACGCCTAAAAGCTCTTGGTGGCTATCGCGGGGCGGTCATGGATGGATCGTTCCCCGATGCAGCGACCTCAGTTGCAATGCCCAAACCGGAATTGGAAAAGCTGAAGGAAAGTCTCGCAAAACTTCAACCGGTTCATCAGTAGGGAAATCGCGATGACCCTCATCAACGTCAAAGTTGCCAAGATCACCCAAGAGGCAGAGGGCGTCCGGTCGTTCAAGCTGGCCAAGTCAGGTTTGTTCAAATTGCCGGAATACAGCCCCGGCGCGCATATTGATGTGCATTGCGGCGAAGGGATTATCCGACAGTATTCGCTGTGTGGCGACCCCGCTGATCGACGCCATTTGTTGATCGCGGTCCGGCAGGTCACCCCATCGCGCGGTGGTTCCGATTTGATGCATTTAACCGTGCAAGAAGGCGACAAACTTGAGATCGGCAGTCCGCGCAATACCTTTCCTTTGGACGAAAACGCCACGCACGCAGTGTTGTTGGCAGGTGGAATTGGGATCACACCGCTCATCGCGATGGCCGAGCGGCTGCATGTTTTAGGCAAGTCTTTTGAATTGCACTACTTTTCGCGCGGGCCAAAGCACACCGCATTTCGAAACCGCCTTGCGCAGGGCCGTTACGCTAAGCAGGTCACGTTTCATGAAACGTTGGACATTGCCGAAACCAGCGCGCAGCTAGGTGGCATTCTGGCAAAACCGGTGTCCGGAGGACAGGTCTACATGTGTGGACCCGCGCCGTTCATGGACACCGCCGAAGCGCTGGCATCAGAAAGCTGGCCCGCCAAAGCCGTGAAACTGGAACGCTTTGCGGCCAACCCGGCGCTTGCAGGCGCGCCGACGTTTCCCTTTTCGATCAAGCTTGCACGGCGCGGCGTGACGCTGGATGTAGGTCCAGACCAGACGATTTTAGATGTTTTGGAAGCCAATGACATTGATGCCGCTTTTTCTTGCGAACAAGGTGTCTGTGGGACTTGCGTAACCGACGTCATCGAAGGCACCCCAGATCATCGCGACAGTTTCCTGTCTGCCAAACAAAGGACCTCAGGCAAACAAATGTGCCTTTGCGTGTCACGGGCCAAGCGTGGGACGATTATTCTCGACCTTTGAATACTTGCGATTCCACAAATCCTGCTGATTCAAAATAGCGCTTCACGTTTCAAAGGATGTGGTGTTCGGCCAATATGTCTGGACATAGAGACATCTCGCCAAAATCAAAGTCAAGGTGATTGGTCAAACCGAACACGACTGCTCGTTTTCGAGCAGGCTGTCGATACCGTATTGTTCGTGGCTTCCTAAGTAGCCTCGTTATCAGACCACAGTGACAGACAGACTGCCAAGCCCATCCACGGCAACTTTCATAACATCCCCCTTAACCACTGGGCCGACACCTGAGGGTGTGCCGGATTGGATGATATCGCCCGCGGCCAACTCAAAGTATTCGCTCAGATATGAAATCATCTCTGGTACTTTCCAGATCATCTGATTGAGATCGCCTTCTTGGCGCGTATCGCCATTGACTGTCAGCATCAGTTTGCCTTCAGTGGGATGGCCAACGACTGACACTGGGCGGATTGGGCCACAGGGTGCTGATCGCTCAAAGGCTTTGCCAATTTCCCAAGGCCGCCCCATTTTCTTCATCTCGCCCTGCAAATCACGACGCGTCATATCAAGCGACAAACCGTAGCCGTAGACATGATCCAGCGCATCTTCGACGGCAATATTTGTCCCACCGGATTTCAACGCCACAAACATTTCGGCTTCGTGGTGCACGTCCGAGCTATGCGGCGGGTAGGGGAACTCACCGGATGGGTCGAGATTGTTGGCGTTCTTTTGAAAGAAGAACGGCGGTTCCCGATCGGGGTCATGACCCATCTCGATCGCGTGGGCGGCATAGTTGCGACCGATGCAATACACGCGACGGACTGGAAAACTCCCGCCATCGCTGGTGGGAATTTCGTGCACTTGTGGCGTGGGAATGACATGGCTCGACATGGGTGGCTTTCCTCAATTGGCGTTGTGGGAAGTCTAGTTTTGCGAAGCGGCGAAATCAATCTAACCGCGTCTCGTAACGCCGTTAAGCATGCATCGCAAAGCACAAAGCAATCGGCTAATTCCCCTTTTTCAGGGGCAAGTTTCGCGCCACATTTTTCCGAGATTGGTGTTGACGCCGCTCATCTAGTGCAGGTTGAGAACTGTTCCTGCAAAAGGCGCGCGCAATGGCGTGATGCAAGTTATTGTCTCAGGCTTCATAGGCGCGCCAGTCCTCTGCAGCGCTGGCGCGGCTCGCCGCAATCAATTACATCCGTCTTGCGCCCATGTGCGAAGATTGAGTTTGAATGCGCCACCGTAGGGGTGTTTCTTAATCAAATTTTCCGCACCAGCTTCAGACAAGTAGGTGTTCGCCTGAGTGCACAGGTTTGCTTGCTTCCATTCGTGGCAATTCGAGCACTTTTGCTCTTTCCAATACTCTTCGGGCAAGCCTTCGACTGGCGGGAAAAGCGGAGTCGATGAGATCAATTCTTCCAGTGTGCGGCCAATGACGTCGGCAGACCCTTCCGTCAGCGGTTCGCTGAAAAGGACTGTCGTACTTGTCGCGGGTGCGGCTGCTGCTGTTTCTTCCGCCGTTGTCTCTGGACCAGCATCATCAAGTTCCTGCCATAGCAAATCAATCATGTATGCTTTGGCTTCCTTGGTGAAAACGCTGTTTGGATATTGCTCGATGAATGCGAAAACTTCTTCTGAGGTCGCACTTTGTTTGGCCGCATCCCATGCAGCTTTTTCATCGGCGTCTTGTGCGTAAGCGGCTGAAGTTGCCAGCGAAATGCTTAGCACTCCAGACAGAACAATCTTTAACATTTTTCGATCCTCAATAAGCTCGCGTTGTTTCCACTGTGGAATTAATTTCCGCCTATTTTGTGACCATTCGCACAAAAAATTCTCCGTAATTTTTAGTAAAATACCGTAGTTCTGCCCAACTTTGGCAACAATGCAGCAGTTAGATGAGAATTGATAATTCGCCGTTGCGAGAACCCGCATTCAAAACGGCCCACTGAGGTCTGCGTGACTCGCGCGCAGGATGAACTGCAGCCATCGCGTTGTTTTGTTTGGAGAAAGTTATGTTTGAGAACTATAAGAAGTCGCCCATCAACATGTGGAAGCCGGCAATTCTGGCTGGTTTGATTTGCCTTGGTCCACAGCAAGCCATGTCTCAGGAATCGGTTTTTTCACCGGGTTGGACGATGAACCCCGATGCATCGACGCTTAGGTTCCAGTCGGTCAAAAACGAAACAAAGGTCGAATCAAGTACTTTCGGCACCTACGCTGGCACAATCGATGCTGATGGCTTGGCGACGGTTCGCATTTTGATGGACTCTGTCGATACTAAAGTTGATCTGCGCAACGTGCGGATGCGTTTCTTGATGTTTGAAACCTTCCAGTACCCAGAAGCCGTGATCACTATGCAGATTGATCCGGAGTCGCTGAGCGATCTGGAGCAGGTGCGCCGCAAAATCATGATGGTGAACTATACGATCGATTTGCACGGTGTAACGTCCGAGCGTGAGGCAGAAATTGCCGTTATGCTTCTCGACAATAATACAGTGTCTGTCACCTCAGCCACGCCAATTTCCCTCCCGGTCGCGGACTTTGCGCTAGAAGGCGGCATTGCCAAGCTTGAGGAAGCGGCGAAAGTCGAAATCATCCCGTCTGCCACGGTTACTTTCGATTTCATGTTCAACCGGGCAGGGACAGCAACCGAGTATGCAACTGCGTCTGCGGAAATGGCCGAAATGGCTGGCTTCAAGTCGGCGGCTATGGAAACGGACGGCGACTTCTCGCTTGAGGCCTGCAAAGGTCGCTTTGAGATCATGTCACGCACGGACAATATCTACTTCGCAAGTGGCAGTGCCCGTCTTGAAGACCGCAGCAATGCCATTCTCGACAGCATTGTGGATATGGTAAATCGCTGTCCAGAGTTAAAAATTCGTGTCGACGGCCACACAGATTCAGATGGCTCTTCGTTCAATAACCAGGTGCTTTCCGAAGCGCGGGCACGCTCTGTGCGGGCTTACTTGGTCGAAGCAGGTGCTGATGGCGCCCGTATTGATGCAATCGGATTTGGCGAAACAGTTCCGGTGGTTGCCAATAACTCAGCTGAAAACAAGCAGCGGAACCGCCGCATTGAGTTCTCTGTCGCTAACGAAGCAACAGGTGCCTAAAGCATTATGAGCGGCTCTTTTTTAGGGCCGCTCTTCCCATCCGGTTTTGAAGTAGCGAGTTAGTGCTCAACCGTTTGTTTTTTTTAAGGTGGTAGGTATGAGAATTGGTCTGATATTTTGTGTTTTAGCTTTGACCGCTGGAGTATTTTTCGCCGCGATCCAAACGCTGCCTGCAGAGGTGACAAGTGCTCAAGCTTCGACGGGTGACGTTGCCCAGGAGGCAAAGCTTGCCCAAACCGAAAAAGAGAACTTGAGCTTGCAAACCGTTGTTGCAGAGCTTGAAGAGAAGAATTCTACCTTGCTTTCACAACTTGAAGGCGCTCGCGCCGAAACTGAAAAGCATGAAATTGCCCTTGCTGCATTGGAAGCAAAAGACGCTGAGAGACTTGCGTCGGAATCAGATGCCAACACCGCGTTGTCAGAAAGTCTTTCTGCCTTACAGGACAAGCTTTCAGTGACCGAGCTTGCATACAATAATATCAAAGACGACGCGCAATCCAAAGGCGCTGAGATATCACAAGCACAAGAGACTATTGCGGCTCTCGAAGCCAATATCGCCGAGCTAGAGCGCACGCGGGATGTGTCGGCAACAAGAATTACCGAACTTGAAGATGAATTGAAAAAGCCGGTCGAAACTGAGGGAACAGAACTGCAGGCCGCTGCGATTGCCGAGCGGGATTCCGCACTGGCAGAATTAGCGGCGCTGAAAAAAGAGACAGAAGATCAAACGCGCTTCACCGCGAACATGACCGATCTCGTCGCGGCGATGAAGAAACGCATTTCCACCCTTCAGTCTGATGTCTCAGCGCACGAAACTACAATCGCCGCGTTAGAAGCTTCCAGCCAAATCGCTGTGACTTCACCCACGGCCTTGTGTCAAGAACGCTCAGATGCGTTGACCAGCGCTATCAATTTTGAAGGCGGAACGACGTCGATTTCTACCGAGAATATCAGCCTGCTGGAAGAGTTGACGAATGTCGTCGCTGAATGCGTTCAACAGGATGTCGTGCTTGAGATTGAAGGTCACACCGATAATTCGCGCGGTGCCGCCAGCAACCTTTTGCTGAGCAATGGTCGCGCCAATGCAGTGTTGACATTCTTAGTCGAGCGCGGAATTCCGGCGGACTCGATGCGTGCAGTTGGTTTCGGAAGTAGCGATCCGGTCGCTGACAACACAACGGCTGATGGTCGCTTGCTCAACCAGCGGATCGTTTTTGACTGGGAAGTAAGATGACGCAGGTCACCGTCAGAGCGATATCAGAACTGGACACGTCATGTTAACGCCAACGGTGGAAATTACGATGTTCCTGTCTGCAACTTTTTTGCTGGGCCTCGTCTTGGGATGGGTGCTTTGGTACCTAAGCGCCAAGCAAGAGATTAGCTCTATTAATTCCGAAAGAGACTTCTGGAAGAAAAGCTATGATCAAGCGCGATTGCAGGGCGAATCAAACCAGGAGTTCGGTCCGGCGCGCGCAACGACCCAACCGCGCACAAGACATTCAAGAAGCCGCGTGACAGGCACATCCTAAGCCCAATCGCGTCTTTTTATGCGCGTGCTGCTTGCCGCAAATTACTTAGCTCTGCAATTGATGAATTGTGCCGTTTCTTGTCGTAAGGCACAGATTAAAAAGCATAAATTTCTACCAACTAGGAAAATTCTATAGTCGTGTTAAGCCTGCACGATGATTGTTTGGCAAGCTTCTGCTTAACGTCATGGTTGTATCCGGCAGCGAGATTGTGCAACGCTGAGGAGGGGACGCTACTTTTTCCTTGGGGGGAAATCGTTGCTTATAGATTTTGCTGCATATTTCCACTTGCTGTTCGTGGCCATGGGGCTTGGACTGGCTCTTCGCTTAGATTTTCTCTTCTTTCAAAAACGCTGGTCGAAAGTGAGCAAAGTAATGCTCGCAGATGCGCTTCAGTCGCACCATATGATCATAACAGCCTTGCTTGGGTTGTGGGTGACCGGCCTAACATTGATCTATCTGCGAACCGGATTTGATCTTGGAGAGTTCGCTCCAAAAGTCTTCATGAAACTGGTCGTGGTATCGCTTCTAAGCGTCAATGCGGTGGTTATTTCAACGTATGTCTTGCCAGTGATGGATCGGTTTAAGGATCGCCCGCTGTTGGCAATACCCTTGGCATATAAATTGCCCATGGCGGTTAGTGCTGCAAGTTCTATACTTTGCTGGTTTTCGGCATTGGCGCTTGGCTCGATGGCATTTTTCAAAACGCAAACGTGGGACAGCTTGGCTTCGGCGTTTGGCTTCGTCTACTTCGTTGGTCTTCTGGTGGCGATTTCCATCGCACTATGGGTCCATGTGCCCGAGTTGAAAGACCACGCAGAAAGCGCGTGAGAGCCTCCGGTTGAACCCTCAGCCGACTTACCCGAAGTCAAAATCCGGATGGCAAACATGCTCCCATGAATCAGTTAGCTGACTCCGCCAAAGCGCACGCCAGAAATATCAGCCATTTCCCGTTTCCAAGTCGTCAAATCGCTGTGCGTGAATTTCGAAACATCGTCATGACCACAGGCGCGGGCCAAAAGCTGCATCAACTCTACGGATGCATTGAAATACCGCTCAAGCTGTTGCGCCCCGGTTTGCACATCAAGACGCTTGCGTAGCTCTGGTTTTTGCGTTGCGACGCCAACGGGGCAATTGTTGGAATTGCACATGCGCGCGGCGATACATCCAACGGCCTGCATTGCCGAATTAGACACAGCAATCGCGTCTGCTCCCAAAGCCATGGCTTTGACGAAGTCTTCAGCAACCCGAAGCCCTCCGGTGATCACCAGCGTCACTTCGCGCCCGGTCTTTGACTCCAAGTGCGCACGCGCACGCGCCAAGGCGGGAATAGTTGGCACAGAGATGTTGTTGCGGAAGATTAACGGAGCCGCTCCCGTTCCGCCGCCGCGTCCATCCAAAATGATGTAGTCTGCACTTGCCTCAAGCGCGAAGTCTATGTCTTCTTCGATATGGTTGGCGGACAGTTTGAAGCCGATTGGAATACCGCCCGAGCGCTCGCGCACCTGATCCGCAACTTTGCGAAAATCAGCGGGTGTGTGGAGGTCAATGAATGTCGCAGGGGAGATCGCCGCCTCTCCAACTTTCAGCCCGCGCACCTCTGCAATCTTGGCATCAACCTTGTTGCCCGGCAAATGCCCCCCGGTTCCGGTTTTGGCGCCTTGACCACCCTTGAAGTGAAACGCCTGCACGTTTTCGACCTTGGCCAAGTCCCAGCCGAATTTGGCCGAAGCAAGCTCGTAGAAATAGCGAGAGTTCTCGGCGTGCTCCTCCGCGAGCATACCGCCTTCGCCAGAACATATTCCCGTACCCGCAAGCTCAGCACCGCGCGCAAGGGCGGTTTTTGCCTCTAGCGAAAGCGCGCCAAAGCTCATGTCAGAGACGAATAGTGGAATGTCCAACTGCAAGGGCTTTGTCGCGCGCGGACCGATAGTAACGGACGTCCCAACATCTGCGTCATCAAGCAATGGTTTGCGGGCCATTTGCGCCGCCAAAATCTGGATATCATCCCAGTGCGGTAGGTCTTTGCGTGGTACGCCCATGGCGCCCATTTCGCCGTGATGACCCAGCTTGGAAAGACCATCGCGGGCCAGCGCGTGGATTTGCGCGACAGTTGGCTCTTCGGGAGTTGGTTTCGCCTGCGGGATATCGGATTGAGGCTCGGGTGCCGGATCGCCAACATCCTTGTTGCCAAGCTGCGCATGGGTGCCATCGCAAAAGGGCTGATTGGCTGTCCCTTTACAACGGCACAGGGCCGCTTTCCCGTCTTCTGACGCCGTAAATTTCACCGGGGCGAGACCTGTTCCAACGTGCGAGCCGTCGCAAAAGGGCTGGGACTTGGACCGCCCACACGCGCACCAGTAATAGTCTTTGCCTGCTTCCAGTTCCGCCATCGCAGGTGTTTTGGCAGCAATGATGGGCTTTTGTTTCTCTGACATATCGCGGCTCTCCTTAGTGTTCGTGCCTCATGCAGCGAACGGGTTTTCAATGTTCATGGGTCTGATAGTTCGAAATCTGCGAACACAGGGTAATGATCCGTTGGCCACTCACCGTTGAACCGTCGCCTGATGACGACCGGCCCCCCAACGGCACGCGTTGGCCCAACGGTTCCGATGTGATCAATCGCGCCAAACAGGTTAAGCCCGCGGTTCAGGTGATAAGTTGATCCTGGCACCGGCGCAAAGCTGACGCCTGCGTCTTGCAAGATGCGATACGCTTTGTCGCCGCGCCGTGCGTTCAAATCGCCGACGACAAACAGCGTTTCACCAGAGGCTGCCCAAGGGGCCATGCGTTCGGCCACAAGTTCAACAGAGCGCAGCTTGTTAGAGCGGCTGGCATAGTCGGTATGAATATTGATCACACGGAAGGGTTGCCCGTTTTCCCGATCCCGAAAAACCGCCCAAGACGCATAGGCCGGGTAGGACCCGTTGAAGGTGCGCGCATAAATGACATCAGGCGTTTCTGAGAAAAAGAACCAGCCTTGATCCTGCAATTCCAACCGGTCGCGGCGATAAAGGATCGGTTGCGTGGATGGAAACTCTTTCGGATCTCCGACGGCAGCAGCGCCATACTCGGAGTTGTTTTCTAAAAGCCAATCCAGCGTCAGGTTGACGTCACTGCCGCTGCGCCCACCAAAGCTTTCCATTTCCTGAAACGCGATTACGTCTCCATTAATTTCCTTAAAAGCGAGATCCAAAGGCGTTTTGCGACGCTCCCAATCACCAACCGACCAAGGGCCAGTTTCTTTGAACACTATGATGTAGTGGACGTTGTAGGTGGCAATCCGAAGCGCGCCAGGTGTTGGCGATTTCACCATGGCGTCACCAGAGTTTCGCACGATTTGACACCCCGCCAACGTCAGGCAGGTCGCGCAGATTAGGAGCAAAATAGTCGGGATACGTTTCAAAATTCACGTCACGCTTCACGCGATTGGCGGGGACGCAGATACCAGTACCACAGTCGATATGTTTCAAGCAAACCAAGGGGTACAAAATGAACCAACGCCGGGCCAATCCCTCCCCAATCGTGCAGCGCTGCCCAGTGCAAAAGCGTTAAGACGGCCGCCGCGTAGGTCCAGCGTTGCAGGCGTTTCCAATTGGCCCCAAGTTTGCGAACGAAATAGCCAGAGGATGTGACAGCAAGTGGAACAAAGATGATGAACGCCACCCAGCCTGTCCAGATATAGAGCTTTGGCACGTCTGCCATGATGCGTGCAAACGTACCAAGGTCGATCAGGTAAAGCACCGTGTGGGCCAAGGCATATGCAAATGCTGCCACGCCAAAATAGCGGCGGTTTTTCTTGAGCCATTGTGGCCCGCGCCATCCTTTCAGCAGCAACACGAGAGGCGAAGCCAGCATAGCAATAATCATAAAGCGCGCGGCAAACTCTCCTGTTGGATGCAACAGCTCATGAACAATGCGGGGATCGTTCGACGTTAAGAGCAAATTGGTCATTCCCAGGCCCGGCAGTGCGAGCAGGGCCCAAAGCCAGTAGGGTGAAATGCGCTTGAGCATGGGCTAGGTCGCCTCTGGTTTGCGCCATACAAGGAAAACAGCACCCGCTGCGATGACCGCAAATGCCAGTCCTGCAATCGCCGCGTCAGCAGGGCCACCCATTAGACCCATGAAAATCGCATCATGGCCGTTCATGAACATCATGGCAAAGCCGCCGATCATCACAAGATGGCGTTGTCCCACCACCGCGCCGATCAAAGCGATCAGGATCAGTGTCAGTTGCCGCCCAAGGAATGCTCCAGCCGTTGCACCAAGCGACAAGGCAGGCCCGGTAAGGTCGGCAAGGCCGGGGTTTGACGTTGGATTTGAGTAGGCGGGTAGCGTGAACGCCGCCATCACAAGCGCCAAAAACCCAATGAGGACGCGCGGGAGAAGGTATTGTTTGGTGAAAGACATTGTTTTTCCTTGGATCGTCGCATCAGTATTGGCAGCGCGCGACCGCAAACGCCGCGCGCTTGGGGTCAAAAGTTGACGGTCAAAGCCCCGCCGTTTTCGGTGATCTTTGTCAGATCTGTGCCTTCACCGACCGTGATCAGGATGCCACCATTTTCGAATGTGAAATCCGTCGGCAGCCCGTCCATAAATGCGCCAGCAGAGGACACGGTGGTGCCCGGAGCGATGACTTCGACAGTGGCGCTGAAGTTTTCGTCCGTTGTGTCGGCGATTTCCGCTGAGGTGATCGCCTCGTCAAAGGCAAAATAGTACCGATCAAAGGTAGTGCTGTCATAGAGCGTGATTTGCAGCTTTTCGAGCTGTGCGATCAGCTTCAGTGTGATGCTGTTCGGGGTCGCATCTACGTCGTAGACGGCAAAGGCAAAGCCGGGCAATTCAACAGCGTCGCTGATCGTAACCGGACCTTTGACATCGACGGTCATCATAGCACCATTGGTTGCTTGACCATTTTCAAAAAAATTCGCGGCCTGCACAATGCTTGCTACAGATTGCGCAGACGCGGTGCTGGCAAAGGATGTGATTGCAAGTAAGGCGGTGTATGCGATTGGTTTGAGAAACGTCATGTTGGTCTCCTTTTTGTTTGAGATTGGGTGTTCTAAGAACGCCCGTGATAGGCTTGGGAGACAGCAAAGCTGTCTTCGAACCAGTGCCAAAGCACGATTTGGCCATCGCGCACCTTGGCGCGCAGAGCGAAAGAAAACTCACCGATCTCTTGTCCGGAATGCGGAGTAACTCCGTTCATGACGCCGAACACAGCGACCGTGTCACCCGAGGCAAAAGCGTCAGTGTTCTCCCATTTCGTGGTCTGAAGGTTGGCACCAAAAACACCGAGGAAATCAAAGATTGCAGCTTTGCCTGTCGTCTCGCCGATCCATGGCAAACTGCTATCGCCTTCGTTGTGCCAGATCATATCGTCGGCCATTAGTGGGTTCATCGCGTCGGGCCCTTGGCCCATCGCCGCCATAAAGGCCATAACGGTGTCAAATGAGGCTTGGCTTGTTTCGTCCATTTCCTGAGCTCCTGCTTTTTGCGCGAGGATCAATGCCAAGACGGCAGTGACCGAGGTTTTCAAAAGTGTTCTGCGTTGCATGTTGAGGGATCCGGTTCAGATGGGTTTCGTGTCACTTGGTGGGTGTTTTCCATTCAAGCGCGGGGTTTTCGCGAAAGGCGAACCGCTCCAGATGGCTGGTTACGATCTGGACAACCTGATCCAGGCTCTGTTGGTCTTGCGCTGATGCAACAAGCGCCAATTGTGTGCCATCCGCGGTGATATCGCAGCGCCCAAACGGGAACTGTACCCACCCACTTTGCTCGTCGCACTCGGCATCGACCTTCCTGCCAAAGTGATGGCAAAGCGATGCAAGGTAGCGCGCGGCGCGATCAGTTTGGAATGTGGATGAGGTGTTCAATTGCTTAGTCTCCAGTTCGTTAAAGAAACCGTATTGAAGGACGTCTGCATTGCCTATTTGCTCATTTCCGAAAACAGTGTTCCGCCAGCCGGAACTATGAAGATCAGCTTTTATTCTGGTAGAGACTTCAGGTGTAATGTGTGGGTCAGCAGACTCGGTGTTTGTGCGTTTTCTGTCTGGACGTGATCGAGAAGGTCGCGAAAATTGTTGCCTGCTGTATCCTCCAAACGCGCATCTACGATGACCTGTAGGCTTTTGCTGGCCCATGGTTGATCTGGCCGAAACGCCCAATTTTTCTCATGATCGCTGACGGAAATTGTGCCTGAAACCAATTGCCCACCTTCATCCGAAACGCGAATACTGCTTTGCAAAAGCTGGTGATCGAAGGGGCGGTCAAAGGTAATTCTAAGCGGTTCCAGGGTGCCCAGTCCTGGTGTATCGAACTGCCAAAGCTGAATATCTGGAAGCGTTCGAAGAGCGGATGTAACAGTGTATGGATGCGCGTAACGCGGTGCCTTTTGTCCGCCATTGGCACTCGGCCAACCCTCCTCAATGACCAGCGAATAACTTGCGCCTTCACGCAGAGCCGGGCCAAGAGCGCGGTTTTGTACGACCCCACGTTTGATGCGCCCCGGGTCCATTAAAACTGTCAGCCGCGTGCGATCTGCGTTCCAAAGTTCTTGCTTGAACGACATGAAAGCGGCGGTGTCAGGCGTTCCGGAGCTGTCCATCAGCTTGATGAAATCCGCAGACGCGTGCGGCTGCATCGGTGCAGCGAAATGGACATAAAATCGAAGCGTGTTTTCCGGTATTTCAGGCCCGCTTGGATAGATCTCGGTGACCTGTGAAAGGAAACTGCGATCATCATCGTGCAACTCAAATTCGGTTAACTCAATGGCGTCTCCGGAAGCCATATCGCGCGACTGAATTGCGTAACTCTGCCCGAAGACAAAATCAAAGGTCGGGTCAAATTCCAAGCGGCGCCCAACAACGCGATAGTGTCCGACAATTGGCGTCTTCCCATCGCAACAGGCGTCCGTGCGTCCAACAAAAACCTGCAATACGTTTGATGGATCACGCTGCCCCAAAGGCTCTTTCAACTGCATGACGATGGGATCCCTTGGGTGATCCGGAACGGTCAGGCCGCCCCCTTGCGCGAGGGCGGCCGACCAAGGTGTTGTCAGGACACAAACAAGAAGTGTACGTCTCAGCATGCTTGATCACTTATTTTCCCAGTATTGCGGGAAGTCGAACTCGGCCATCAGATTGTGCAACCGGTTCGGGAAGCCATTAAAGTTGGAGTCCATGTTCAGACTGCCGGTGTACATATCGCGGGTGAGCGAGACGAAGAGGTTGTCGCCCAACGCATCCATGTGCAGTGACATCCCGTCAAACATGATCGCCTTACCGGTATCTCCCACAGGCATCAGCGGTGACAGATCGGATTTCCCGCCGCGGTCAAAATCATCCGGCGTATAGGCCTTAGCTCCACTGAGACTAGACACAGGGATCACATGCGGAGATCGGCTGTTGCTGGTTAAGAACAACGTTTCTTCGCCTTGCAGCGAATAAGAAATCATATCCAGCGGTTGCCCGTTTCCGTAATCCATCAATGTCCGCGCTGTGATTTTTGCGCCGTCCACTATCTCATTCAGATCAATCAGAACAATCGGGCTGCATGTGTAGGCCGCCACAAGCTGCGTCTTGCCGTCCACTTCTTGAATAGACATCGCCCGGATTGGCGCGCGCGTTTCGAACTGATCATGCGAGATATGGTACATCTCGACGTTTGCCGCAGACTGCTCGCCTGTGAAAGGATAAGGCATCCGGCGCAGCGTTGAGAGGAAGTTCTCAAAGGCAACGCCGGCCACAAACAACTCCCCTTCGTGGTATTCCATATCCATGATGGCCAGCGAGCTGAGCGTGACGTTTCCCTTCGCGACATCACGTGCCAACGGGGGATTCTGACCCAAGCCACGAGGTCGGAACGTGGTTTCCTGATCGGGGTAATGATCCAACGCCTGTTTTTCGAAGGACAATGAGGCGAGGTCCAGCAAGCTTATCTCTGCGTTTTGCGACACCTTCATAATCGCGGGAGCGGACTCGAAATTGCCGATGCGCGAAACGGATACGAAAATCTCTGCCGTCACTGGATGCACGGCCATGTCGTTGATGGCCAATGCACTGCTCGGCACGCCAAGCGCGTCCGCGATCTTTACATCGATGTCGCCAATATTGACTGGCGCAACTTGAGTAGGGGCTGTGCCGCCCGTCATGTCGAATGCGTAAATTGCGCCGTTGTAGTTATCGCCAACAAACAGCGTACCAGTGTCTGAAAACTCAAGCGCACCTGCGAACTTGATATCCGGCATCCCATCTTGTCCGAATGCGGTGGTCGCCAGACTGACGGTCAAGGCCAGTGACGCCAGAATCGTCTTGTTTCTTTCAAACATCGAGTGTCCTCCTTGGGGTTTCGCGTAGGCGGTGTCGCTTGTTTTCTGCGGCACCGTGGCGGAAAGACTAGGCGCGTCAGTTTAATTCGACTATTGGGTGAATTCAGAAGAAATTGATCCGCAAGGCAGAACAATGATTGATCACCTCAGACAGATGGCCATTTTCGCACGGGTGGTGGACGAAGGATCGTTCCGGGCTGCGGCCAAGAACGTTGGCCTCGCGCCCTCCCGGATCAGCGAGACGGTTTCAGAGCTGGAAGCCTACCTTGGGACCACGCTTCTTTACCGCACAACCCGCAAAATTACGCTGACCAGTGAAGGGCGCATTTTCTATGCCCGCGTTGTTGAAATGATGCGCAGCGCTGAGGCAGGATTGAACGAATTGAACGCTTTGTCCTTGGACCCGGTCGGAGCATTGCGCGTCTCGATTCCTGCGTTTCTAACGTCTGGCCCACTATCTACGGCCATTGCAGATTTTGCGCGCCTTCACCCCAATGTCGCATTTTCGGTGGCCTATACCGATCATCCATTGGATATGATCGAAGGCGGGTTTGATTTGAATATTCGTGTGGGCTGGCTTGATGACAGTGCAATGATGTCGCGTAAATTGGCGGATGGTACGCGGGTTCTGGTCGCGGGCACAGACTATGCAAGTCAGCGCAAGACGCCTGAACGGCCATCGGATTTGGAAGATTGGGATTGGATCAGATACCAGCAACGCGCCGATACAACCGTTTTCACGTCACCGACAGGCGAGACCGAAGAGGTGACGGGGCACGCGCAGATCGAAGTCGATAGCATTGATGCGGTCTATCACTTTGCCACTCAAAACATGGGCGCGACGATCCTGCCGTCATTTCTTGCTGACCGCGGAATAGAAGCAGGCAAGCTCGTTGCCCTTCTTCCAGAGTGGTCTTTGCGACCGCTTGGCATTTTTGCGGTGTGGCCAGACAAGTCACGTCGCGAAAGCCTCGCACTTTTGTTTATTCGTTTTCTGGCGGAACAAGGGCTGTGTCAGCCTGAACAAAATAGCGCAAAGCGCAAAGTGTGAAGACTAGGGCGTAGTGCATTGATTTGCGAAGACAGACTTTGTGATTGATCCAATAGCGCTGGTCGTCAAAGATGCGCGAGCTTCCACGCACCAAATAGGTTTGCTCCATGTCTGATCCGAACGCTTTGATGACGCCACTTGAAATGAACAGCGGCGCGTTGCACACACCAATCGACCCCTCGCTTTTGGGAACTGCTGTTTTGGACAAGGCCGGAGCGTTTGAGGCTGGCACCTATCACAGTTTTACGCTGACCTATACGGCGGGGCGGTTCGGTGTGGATGACAGCGGCAGTATCCGTGTGGTCTGGCGCTTTGCCACGGATCAGACCAACCCGCAGTTCGATGACCCAAAGGCTGCGGGGTACACAGAAGTGACGGCCTCTAACAACGCCGAACTGCAAGCCCGGTTTGATCCCAAAGGCAATATTCGCCCTTGGGATAGGACGCTGCAGATCAAGGTCGTCAAAGGGTTTATGAAAGAAGGTGACACGATCACCATTCGCTTTGGTGTGACCGATCACGGTGGCCCCGGTATGCGTTTGCAGACTTTTTGTGAAAACCGGTACGAGTTTCGTGTGTTGGTTGATCCGATCGCGACCTACAACTTTCAGACACTCCCCGAGCAGCCTGCGATTTCCCTTGTGTCGGGTGCGCCGGAAACATGGGTCGCAGTTGCGCCTTCGACAATTATCAGCGGCGCGCCATTTGCTCTTAAGATCAAGGCTGAAGACACGTGGGGCAATCCGACGAACAAAGCATCTATGATGCTGACGCCCAAGGCAAATCAGCCCGTGGAAAACCTTCCTGAGACGATCAACGTGATGGAGGGGACGTTCTCGACGGTGCTCGATGGGCTCGTTGCACATGGGAGTGGTCCTTTGGAGATCGCGCTGCATGCACCGGACGGTTCTATCACGGCGACTTGTAATCCGGCGCATGTCGCGGACGCTCCGCCACTGATGAGCTATTGGGGGGATTTGCACGGTCAGTCAGATGAGACCTTGGGCACCAACAGTGCGGCGGACTATTTTTCGTTTGGCCGCGACAAGGCGTTTTTGGATGCCTGCGCGCATCAGGGCAATGATTTCCAGATGACGGATACGTTTTGGAAAGACCTCAACGCCGTAACTGCGCATTTCAACGAGGACGGCACGTTTGTAACGCTGCCGGGCTATGAGTGGTCGGGCAACACGGCGCTTGGCGGGGATCGCAATGTGTTTTTCCCGGTTGAGGGGCGCACAATGCGACGATCTTCTCACGCGTTGATCGAAGATCAGAGCGACGTTGGCACTGATTGCCATACGGCAGGAGAATTGTTCCAAGCCTTTGCCGAAAACGAGGAATGGGACGTCATTTGCTTTGCCCATTGTGGCGGGCGTTACGCTGACATCACCATGGCGCATGATGGTCGGTTTGAGAAATCTGTCGAAGTGCATTCCGCGTGGGGCACCTTCGAGTGGATCGTGCAGGATGCCTTCAAAAGCGGATACCGCGTTGGCATCATTGGTAATTCCGATGGTCATAAAGGCCGCCCGGGCGCGAGCTATCCCGGAGCGGGTTGGTTTGGCGCTGTTGGCGGGCTGACATGTTTTCTAATGCCGGAACTGACGCGAGAGGGCCTGATCGTCTGTATCGATGCACGCCATCATTATGCGACGACGGGCGGGCCGAGCGGGCGCATTCGCATGGAGGTGACCGCAACATTTGATAGCCCGGCGACGCAGTATCTTGATGATCCAAAACTGACCTCCGATTGTCGAACTTCGCCATGCGAAACGGCAATGATGGGTGATATTGTTCATCTTCCGTCCGGTTCCGTGCAGCTTCAGGCGCGCGTGGATGCAGCATCGCCTGTGCGGCGGATGGACATCTTCAACGGGTTGGATCTTTTGGAATGCCATCGCCCATATAGCGAAGACGACCTTGGCGATCGTATTGGTATTCTTTGGGAAGGGGCGGAATATCGCGGTCGCTTTCGGGCGGTTCCGTGGGACGGTTCTGCGAACTTTGATAAGGCGCGGGTGATGGCGCTCGCACCAGTAAGTTTCTTCAATCGCGACAAAACGCTTGAGCAAAAGGGCCGTTCGGAGGTGTCGTGGCAGTCGGTGACGACGGGAAACTTCGCGGGGTTCATCGTCAATTTGGACGACAGCAGGTCTGGTGAGATTAGGCTGAGCACGGCTTTGGTGAATGAGAGTATTCCTTTGGCCGACATCGGGTTTGAGGACATGGTGCTTGACGCCTCTGGTGTCCTGCCGCGCGGAATCCGGCTTTTCCGGCTGCCGGATGAAAATCCCCACAGGTCGGTTCAGATTGAACGCACACTGACCCCGCAGCCAGACCGGGACAACCCTTACTATGTCCGCGTGACTTTGGAAGATGGAACACAGGCTTGGTCCAGCCCAATTTATGTTCTGCGCGACGTCGCGACTTGACGCGCCAAGCAGTGCGCTGGGTATCACCACAAAGAGCAACAAATTCTTAGTAAATTCGCTTTATCGACTCTGTCACAGGCAGTCTGTGGCGGTCTTTTCAGGTGCGCCACGAAAGTGAAATCAAAGTCGGTGTTGCGCAGGGGGCCTGCTGTGATTTCGACCCAACTTGGGATTTTCTTTAGGGATGACATTTGTTCATGAAACGGCGCGACGCGTAAGCCGTATGCCATTGGTAAGAGGTCTGAAGCACTTTGAGGCTGTGCGCGAGGTTGCTGCGAAATATGCACCATTGGATATGGAAAACGCACAGGCGCTTGGGAGGCGGGATGTTGATCACATCGCGCAGGTTATTGCCAAGGATTTTGATGCCGGATTTTATCGCAGCCAACATGGCGTGCCTGAAGGTTCAGACAAAGACCTTCTTCTTCACTACATCGAGTCTGATTACAGCGAGATGCTAAACCCGAATACCCATTTTGACTCACAGTTTTATTTGCTTACGTCACGCGACGTTGCTGAGACCGGCATTAATCCATTTTATCACTATGTCACTTGGGGGCGCAAAGAGGGGCGCTCTGCAAATGAGGCGGAGGACGCGGAAAAGGCTGTCATGGCTGCCATTTCGGATCACTTTGATGCGGTGTTTTATGCGGATCAAAGAGGAGCGCCAAAGGGGGATTTTCAGGATTTGCTGGCGCATTTTGCAGCGACTGGGCACGAAAGCAGACTTAGCCCGAATGCACATTTTGATTGCCGCTATTACCTCGCCAGCAACGCGGATGTACGCGAATCCGGAGTGAACCCGTTCTACCACTATTTGTGCTGGGGGCGGGCAGAGGGCCGTGCGGCTTCGGCGGCGGATCAACTTGGGCTTGCGCCCGGTCAGATTGAAAAGACCGTTACCTCTCATATACATGAGGCGTTTTACCTTGATCAGGCAGACCCAGAGCGCGCCAAGGGGTTGAATTCCGTGGAACATTACTGTGCCTATGGATGGCGCCAAGGACTTGACCCCAATCCATCTTTTTCGACGACGGACTATCTTGAGCTAAATCCTGAGGTTGCTGAGTCTGGTTTGAACCCGTTCTTTCACTTCCTTAGCACGGGCAAGTTTCAGGGACGTCCGCGCAAGCATTCAAAACATGCGGATCAAAGTCCGACGCAGACAGACACTGCGACATCCGATTTGCCGCGCGTTGGCGTTGTGTCGATGATCAAGAACGAGGCGGACATTATCCGACTGTTCGCCAGTCATATTCTAAAGCTGTTTGATGAGATCGTTTTGATTGATCACATGTCCGAAGACGGCAGCTCTGACATCATCGAACAGCTTGACGCGACGCGGGATAATGTCACGCGCTATGTTTTGAAGGAACCGGGGTACATTCAGGATCGTTTCCAATCATGTTGCGCGCGATTGCAAGGCGCTGGTGGACATGGATTGGATTATGTTTTTGGACGCTGATGAGTTCTTACCGTTCGAAAGCAATAAGGAACTTCGGCATTTTTTGGCAGCCAATGAGAAGCACGAGATCATCTCCTTTGGATGGAAAACCCTTATCCCCTCTACGTATTGGGAGTATGCCGTGGATGGTTTTGAGGGTCGGGAATTTTATGTTCAGGCTGAAACAAGCTCGTTCACCAAGATTGCCTTTCAGCCCAAAAAGCTAAGTAACAAGCGCTATTGGATCAACCAAGGAAACCACTCTATTTCGTGCCGCAAGGGGATGGACCCGCTGCCGATGCGACAGACCAATGCGGTGATCTTTCACATGCCCATTCGCTCGCCCAATCAGCTGGCGATCAAGCTTAACCAGGGCGTGCTAAGCTACATGAGGAAAGGCACGTGCGTGCGCTCGCATGAGGGCGAACATTGGTTCAAAATTCTTGAGAAGATGAATGAAAGCGGCAGTATTGCGCCCGATGTGCTTAATGGGGTTGCGTTTGCTTATGGCGAGCCGGAATCGGCAAATGATGCCGTGTCCTTTGAGGCTTTGGCGCAATCGGGGTATCGCCTACAACCCGTGGACATTGCCGTGTCACAGAACCTCGGCTTGGACGGTTTTGATGCGAGAACTGATCTGGCGCAATTGATGCTAAAACTTGGCGGTTCATTTGCCGTGGACGGTGGCCACGACGAAGCGCCGGTGGTCTCGGCGTTAAAGACACAATGCGACGGCGCGCTGGTCCGGGCTGGCAAACAGGACACCTATGTATATCCCAAGCTTGCGCCGCGCACATCTGCAGAAAAGGCGGCTTTGCGGGACCAATTCGCGACCGAGACAGACAGCATCTATGCGTTGATTAAAGATTCCTATCAGGAAATCACCAACCTGACTCCCACATCTTGGGGTGGGCACATTCCGTTTATGTTTGCGCTTTCCAGTGTCGTTCAACCGCGTCGTTTTGTGGAACTTGGCACGCATCACGGGGCGAGTTTTTTGGCATTTTGTCAGGCAACCAAACGCGTGGGCGGCGATGCAGAAGCCGTGGCCATCGATTGTTGGGAAGGCGATATTCAGGCCGGCTTTTACGGGAATAAGGTGTTTGAAGACTTTAAATACATGATCCGCCCATACGAGGATTTCGCCACATACATCCGTGGGTTTTTCGAGGACGCGGTAAACGATTTTGAAGACGGTTCGATTGATATGTTGCACATTGATGGGTTGCATACTTATGCGGCGGTAAAGCTTGATTTTGAAACCTGGCTTCCAAAGATGTCGAAGGACGGCTTGATGATATTCCACGACATCAACGTGCACGAACGCGATTTTGGCGTTTGGCAGTTGTGGCAAGAACTGATCAAGATTTATCCGTCTGCACAATTCATGCATTCCCACGGGCTTGGCATTCTGTACGTGGGGTCTGAGAAAAATTCAGGGGTGCGCGCATTGGTGGAGGCGATGTCCGGCGCGGGCATGCAGCGCGTTTTGCAGACCCACTTTGAGAATTGCAGCCAGCGTCTTGCCAGCCTTGCGATGCTGACATGGACGAACGCTCAGAACGAGGAACAGCTTCAAAACCACGCCATTGAGAAAGAGCGATTGACGCAGCTGGAACAGCGCAATGGTTACCTTGAGGCGCAAAACGCATCCATTCGCGCGCAGATGAGCCACGAATTGAGACAGGAGCAATGCGCTTGAAGCTGATCCTTCACATTGGTGGCGCGAAATGCGGCAGCTCGGCGATCCAACGCTATAACGCAACTCATCGCGACCGACTTGCGTCGCAATACGGGTGTCTTGTTCCTGACACCACACTTGGCATGGAAGGCCCATTTACCGGCGAGCAGATTTTCTTTTTTGAGCAAATGCGCAAGGACAAAGAAAACGGCGTTAAGATTGTTGCATCGCGCATGGGTCAGCTTAAGCGATATATGCAGCAGCACGGACTTCAGACGCTGATCGTAAGTGCTGAGAACCTGATCAATCTGGGGGGGTGCGAAAAGCTTTTTGCCTCTGTCGCGTCAGAGTTTGATGTTGAAATCGTCTTGTATGTGCGCCGACAAGATCAGTATTTTGTTTCGGCTTGGCAGCAGTGGCATCTGAAAACATATGCATCGCCGCAAGCCTATGTGGACGCGCGACTTGGGATTGACGCCAATTGGACCAACATGCTGCGCCCTTGGGAAGAACAATTCACGT
The DNA here is from genome assembly GCA_039942715.1 of Paracoccaceae bacterium. Lineage (GTDB taxonomy): Bacteria > Pseudomonadota > Alphaproteobacteria > Rhodobacterales > Rhodobacteraceae > JABDJX01. The sequence continues at coordinate 828,655 of JBDVBY010000001.1, read as the reverse complement.
CAGCGAAATTCAACGTGCGTATATTTCAAAGAAACAGGTTGATTGAACAAGATGTGGTTGCCGATTTTTATGCAACATCCGGACTTGGTGGCTTGCTTGAAGGAACTCAAAGTTTGGTGGCGAATAAGTCGTTTTCAGAACATCTTGGCGATATGGCGTGTCGCGTGCAGGACGTTTTCGACTCGCCGCATGACAATGCGTTTTACGAGGTCATGGCCGACGCGATTGGCGCTCAGGCCTTTAAAAAATCCAGCGGGTCGCACATTTACACGTTACAGGAGCGCGAAGACATCCTGGACGCCTATGCCGATTGCAATGAACAATTGCGTCAAAAATATTTCCCCGACATTGCCGCGGATATCCCCTTGTTTGATCCGCCAACCGAGCGGGACGTTGTGGTGAAAACCGACGAAGAGAAAAGTGCGGCGGAAATTGATCTTTTGACGCGCGCTGTGTTTGGCATGCTGCAGCAATTGCGCAAAAGGGATGAAGCGGCATGATGCGGGGTGACGGCGATGCCGTTGCGCGTTCCTATTTCGATGCTGCGTATTACCTCAAGCAAACAAAAGGCGAAGGACAAAGCGATCCATTTGCCCACTACCTGTCAAAAGGGGCTGCCAAAGGTTTAAGCCCTTGCGCGTATTTCGAACAGGATTGGTATGGCTGGCAAAACCCCGACCACCGCGTGTCTCACGACAATTGCTTTTTTCACTATCTGGACGTTGGCCGCCACGAGGGGCGTGATCCATCGCCACTTGTCGATATGGTTGCTTTGATTGAAAGTCTTGGAGCGGGGTTGGACCCTGTTGCGGTCAGCGATGCGGTGTTGAGAATGCGAAGCCCGAAGGGCTGCGGTGTTTACGCCAATTTCGAAGAGTTGGAGCGGCAACAAAAGCAGTTTTGCGATGCTGTACGCCCAAGTTTAATTCGTAACACCTTGGCACTTGATCGCCGCAAAAACCTTGTGATCGTTCAGGCCGGAAAGTCAGGCACGCACCACCGTTGGTTCGACGAAATAGCAGATCGCAATTGGGACTTGTGCCTGAATCTTTATGATGCATCGGATGCGCGACTGGCGGGGGGCGAGTTTATCGTCGCGCAATCGGGGACTAAGGCGACGGCGATGGCGATGTTTGCTTCGACGCTTAACCACATTCTGCGCGGCTATGATTTTGTGATGTTCCTAGACGATGATGTGACTGTCGACATGGCAAGCCTTGAACGCGCTTTTGAAGCCTGTGCAACGCACAATCTTGACGCGGCGCAGATGAGCCTTTCGGCGCGCTCAAACTGTGTCTGGCCAATTTTCTTTTCGACCGGTGGCGCAGGCGTTCGCTATACAAATGGCGTTGAAATCATGATGCCCATTCTTTCGGCGCGTTGCTTTGAGGCCTGCCGCGATCTTTTCGGGCGTTCCGTGAGCGGCTTTGGTCTTGACCTTGCCATTGGTCAGCGCGCCAATTCTTTGGGACATCGAAACGTGGGGATTTTGGATGATTGCGTTGCCGAACATTTGCGCCCCATTGATGCCAAAGGCGGCGCGCTTTACTCCTATCTGCGCTCGGTTGGCATAAATCCAAAAGCAGAGCTTTGGCACCTTAAACAGGCGCAAGATATGCCAGAAATCTTTGCGGAAGTTTGAGATTCTTCGTGGGAGACAACGCAGGATCGAATACCGTTTCGATGAGTTCAAAAAACCCTTCGAACTTTGTGATCGACAAAAGCCGCGCATAACGAAAGATTGGGGGGCAGATGCCTTATTGTGTTCCTTTTGCGCATTTGATGTCAGCGCGGATAGTGGCTTTAGGTCACCCTTTACGACAGGCGCCAGCAACGATAGGCGATAGGCCTGAATGAAAGTCTTCCCCATGATCGCACGCAACATGATCCGCTCTCTCGTCGTATCTGCGCTGTTTGCACTCTGTATGGTGTTTGGCCCGGCTTTCGCCCAATCAGAAAGCGCGGTCGATACCAGCGTCACAAAGCTTCTTGATGTTTTAAAGGATGATGCAGCACGGGCCGAGTTGATCGAACAGCTTGAGGCGCTCGACCTTGAGCCGACAGTTGAAGACCATTTGCAACCTGAACTGCCGCAGGAGTCTTTTGGGCGGCGGATTGCTAATTTTACGCAGGACCTTGTTCAAACGTCCTTTGCAAAGGCCTCCGATCTCACCACGACTTTTACCAATTCAGAAAGTGCGTTTTCCGGATTGCGCGGGAATGAACTTGGCGTGCTTTGGGCGGCTTTGCCAAACCTGTTGTTGGTGATTGTCCTGACAGTTGGCGTCTTTTTGGGTCTGCGTACCTTTGCTGTTCCATGGTTCCGCAAGCTTGGGGAAAGCGCGAAAACCGCCAATGTGTGGGACCGCACGTTGATGTTTGTTGGCTCAAACGCGCTTGATGTGCTGATTGTGATCGTCGCTTGGGCCGTTGGATACGCGGTCACGTTGTTGGTTGTGGGCGAGTTTGGCCAGATAAACATCCGTCAATCGCTCTATTTGAACGCGTTTTTGATGGTCGAGATGTTAAAGGTTGGCATTCGGATATTCCTGTCGCCCAATGCACCGGGATTACGTCCCGTGCCATTGTCGGACACTGCTGCGCGATCACTGACCAAGAGCCTTAGTATTGTGGTGACCGTTTTGGGTTACGGACAGTTATTGATTGTGCCGATCGTTAATCAAAGCACATCGTATGCTGCCGGGGCAGGCGTGTCGGCGGCCCTTGCGGCTTTGGTGCTGGTGTATCTGATTTATATCGTTGTGCGCCGTCGCACGCGTGTTGCGAATTGGCTGATATCGCGCGTGGATACGGTGCCCGAAGACCATCAAGCCGAAACGATTGAAGAAGGTGCGGAAACGGGCGAAGCAGCAGAAGATGTTGATTTGCAAGACGTTGTTAAGGCGCAAAAACCAACTGGCGCGCGCGGGGCGATGATTACCTTTGCGCATCGGTGGCACTGGTTTGCGCTGACGTATTTGTTGGGAATGTTCCTTGTGGCGATGACGCAACCGGCAGACCGCGTGACAAGTGTTGTATTTGGCTCGGGTAAAATTGTCGCCGCTTTGGTGATCGCATCGCTGCTGTCAAAGTGGCTGGCAAGTATGGTGATCAAAGGCATTTCGCTGCCTCAGGATATCACCCAAAGACTGCCGCTGTTAGAGCCGCGCATCAATAGTTTTGCACACAGCGCCTTTGGCGCGCTCCGCTGGACGATCATGGGTTTCACCTTGTTTTTCGTTCTCGACATCGTTGGTTTGATTGATCTGCGTGCATGGCTGGAGAGCCAGGTTGGCCTGTCGCTCACCAGCACCATCATCACGCTTTTGGGCATCCTCTTTGTCGCGTTTGCAATCTGGCTGGCGATCACATCTTGGATTGATTATCGCCTGAATCCAGATTTTGGCGAGGTTCCGACGGCCCGCGAAACCACACTGCTGACGCTGTTCAGAAATGCGGCCACGATCACGCTTTTGATTCTGACGCTGATGTTTTGCCTCTCGGAAATGGGTCTGAACATCGGACCTCTTCTGGCTTCGGCCGGGGTGTTGGGGCTGGCGATTGGCTTTGGTGCTCAAAAGATGGTGCAAGACATCATCACCGGTATCTTCATCCAGTTTGAGAATGCGATCAACGTGGGCGATATTATTACCGTCGGCGGCATTTCAGGCGGGGTTGAAAAGCTGTCGGTACGCTCGGTTAGTCTGCGCGATGTGAACGGCGTGTTTCACATCATTCCGTTTTCATCTGTGGACATGGTGTCGAATTTTTCGCGCGATTTCTCGTATTATGTTTGTGACATGGGTGTAGCTTACCGCGAAGACATCGCCGACGTGAAACAGGCCATGTTGGATGCGTTCGAGCTTTTGCGCAAAGACCCTGAGCAAGGCATTTATGTACGCGATGCACTTGAGTGGTTTGGCGTTGAAGCCTTTGCTGACAGCGCGGTTGTTGTGCGGGCGCGCGTAAAGACGGTCCCAGGGCGTCAGTTTATGGTGGGTCGCGTTTACAATGGGTATCTCAAGACAGTCTTTGATGAACGCAACATCGAAATTCCATTTCCGCATCAGACGATTTTTCTGGGCGAGGCGAAAGACGGCAGTACTCAATCGTTCAAAATCCGCAAAGATGACACCTAACGTTTCGTCCTATGGAAGCCGCTGGATTGGCTTTGCGGACTAAACGAAAGCACGGTATCCACCGCTAGTGTTGCGATCGGCGCGCGGCGCGCGCCGATCTCGTCTTTCTCATGTGCCGTGATCCGTCTTGCTGGCTGCAAACCTATCTTCGAACCTCTCGCGCACTTTGGTGCGCAATGCGAAGGTAAGATCGCCAGATTACTTGCCAGAAAGTTGCTGCAATCCGCCAGCCCAGTCTTCGACATGATAGGTGCGCACGATTTTGCCGTCGGCAATCTCGTGAATGTCGATCGTCAGGATGTCAAAGCCGCGTCCCTCGCCATCTACTCCAAAGAAAGGCGCGACAGGTGTGCCAGTGGCGCGGCTGCGTACAGTAACGAAGTCGCCTGCGTCATGCATGTCCTGGACCGCCCATTCCAGATCGGGCATCAACTGAGCAAAGCCGCCCATCTGGCCCAAAAACGCATCGCGGGTTTTGTTTTTGCCCGAGTAATCGCCGATGCTTTCCCAAGATTCCGCTGTCACTTCGGTAAATGCGGCGGCGTGGCTTTCAGAGCCGGGGTTGCTCAACAGATCGTAAAAGACTTGCACGGTGGCTTTGTTGTCCGCGGAAGCAGTGGTGGCCAGCGATGCGGCAGCGATGGTTGTTGCCGCAAGAAGTGTCTGAGCTTTTTTCATGTGTCGTTCCTCCAATGTGATGGGTGCTTCGTGCATCTGCACAATTCCCGTGGAGGCAATATGGACAAATCCTCATTATATCATAAGATAGCTTATATAAATTTCATTGTTCGGAATAGTTGTATAATAATGATCGACCTGCTGCGCCAAATGGCTATCTTCGCCAAAACCATCGACCACGGGTCGTTTCGTGGTGCGGCGCGGGAACTCAAACTGTCTCCTTCGGTGGTAAGCCATCACATTTCCCAGCTCGAAGAACACCTTGGTGTTGCGTTGATTTATCGCTCGACGCGAAAGCTGTCTCTGACAGCGGACGGGAGCAAACTGTTGGCCGCGACGCAAAACATGCTGGCTTCTGTTGAAGGAGAGTTATTGCGCTTGTCGTCAACAGCGGCAGAGCCAAGTGGCGAATTGCGTATCACGCTGCCGGCTGTGCTGTCGCAATCGCACTTTGTAGAAGCGATTGCTGACTTTTCGGCGCGCTATCCGCGTATCCAACTGTCGCTCGATTTTTCGGACACCCGGCGCGGATTGATTGATGATCACTTTGATATGGCCATTCGCATGATGCCGAAATTCAAAGCTTCGCCCACGTCGCGCAGGTTATTCACGGTGCGCCGCCGTTTGGTTGCTGCCACGTCATACCTTGCCGCCAACCCAGCGGTGCATCACCCGAACGATCTTCTCTCTTTGGATTGGCTGTCTTTGGCACCGGTACAGCATGTGCCACTGAGCTTTAGTCAGACCAAAAAGCAGGCGGTCCGAGTGAAGCCAGACGTACATCTCTCAACGAACGATGCGCAATCGCTTTATCGGCTTGCACGCACCGGCGCAGGGTTGGCGGTTGTTCCTGAATTCTTGGCGCAACACGACGTTAAGGCCGGGGTCATGGAATTTGTGTTGCCGGATTGGCAATTGCCGTCGATTGATATCTTCGCCGAATGGCCCGCTAACGCGCCCAAACATGGGCTTATCCATCTTGCACTGAACGATTTCAGCAAGACCTACGCTAAGGGAGCTCTCTAGCGTCTAGGTGTTCCCCTAAATATCCGCAAATTCTTTAAGGTCTTTGCCGTAATCAGCACCAGCAATATGGAGATGCCGACTTTGGTGAAAAATTCCATTGTGCCTTCGATCAAAAGCGCATGGAGGACGCTGCCCAAGACTATGATGGCTGCGAAAACACCATGGCACATTCGCCAAATGTGCGGGGACAGGCGTAGTGGGCGGCGCAACGCGGCAAGCGTTGCCGTGGCCAAGAGCGTCCACATGGCAATCACACCCCAATGGGAAAACGGTGTTGGTGAAGCGAACAAAAGCGCGTCGATCACATCGGGTGGACTGGTAAGCCACAGACCTGCAACGTGAACTATGACCAAGGCTGTTACGCTTGCACCGATCCATTTGTGCATGCTTCTGCTTTGGCGCAAGGTGAGAGCGGGTAGGGTGCCTGCCGCCAACAAAGGTTGAAGCAGCAACAGCGACAGTGCGGCAATGCCTGCAAAGCCTGCAACGATATAAATGGGATCGCGCCATTGGAGCAACGGGCTAACGGCGGCTGCCACAATCGGGGCGACAAGCGCGATTGCCAAGGCCGCCCAGATCAGAACGCTACGCGCCACCTCTGCTTAGGCCGGTTGCAATACGAAATGCGCTTCTAGACTGGTATCATTTGAGTTGGGCATTACAGGGCGCAAAAACACGGTCTGAAAGTCGCCGCTGTCATAGGCAAGATGGCCGTGCGCTTGCCCAAAGGCCGGTACAATCTGCGGCATTTCAAGGCGGAAGACGCCGTCTTCGTCTGTCAGGGTCGCGCCATGACTGCGTTGATCTCGCTCGTGGCCTTCGGTTGTGTGCGCCCAAATTTGAATGCGTTGTCCCGGAAGCGGGGCGCCATCGCCTGCACGCCGTACAGTGCCCGACATCCAAAAACCGCCACCACCGATACGCTTCACAATCGGCGCATCGGGGCGATAATTGTTCGCGCCCCCCCGCATCGACGCGGTTGGTGCAACGCCATTTGCGCGCGCTGGCGTCACCAGCCCAGTAGCCCCAATGGCGATCAAAGCGCTGCCCGATCCAAGAACGGCGCGCCGATTGAAATGGGAGTGCGTCATGTCATGTCCTTCCTGAGCGGTCTTAGTTTCCACAGATATAGCGTTTTGAGAGCGCAAAACCAAATCTGCGCGCGAAAAACCGCCCCAAATTTTACGTGATCAGGATTGGGCGGCGCTGGTTCCCGCGGCCCGCCCAAAGACAGCACCTGAGGTCAACCCGGAGCCGCCGGGATATCCTTCGTAAAACACGCCCCCGACCAGTTCGCCACACGCAAACAGCCCTTCTATCGCTTGGCCGGAGTCATTCAACACAGCGCCGCCACTCGATACTTTTAAACCGCCGTAGGTGAATGTGATGCCTCCCGTAACGGGGTAGGCGCGAAACGGACCGGTGTCGATCCGCTGCGCCCAGTTCGACTTTGGCAGGTCCAGTCCTTCGGCAGCTTTTCCATCCAATATGGTTGGATCAAAAGGGGTGTCATTCACAGCGTCGTTGTATTCCGCGAGCGTTTTGGCGGCTGCATTAGTATCGACGCCCTTTAATTGTGGAAGCAGTTCATCAAAGGTTTCAGCCTCAACAAAATGCGCATCGTGAAAAGTGTATTCTCCATAAAGCAGATCAAACACTTTGGCATCGAATATTTGCCAAGCGAATTGACCCGGTTGATCAAGAATGGCGCGGCCGAATTGAGCGTAGGTGTAATTGCGGAAATTCTCACCCTCATCAACAAAACGCTGGCCGTTCGCGTTCAGCATGACGCCCAAGAAGTAACAGATTTTGCGATAATTCTTCCGCTCTCCGGGAGGAAGATGCAGGCCGCCAAAATCTGCCATGTGCAAATCCATTGGCGTTGCGTGGCAACCGTCGAATAGCCCATTGGAGGCGGCACCTGCGCCCAGTGCCATGCTTAGACCATCGCCTGTATTATGCGGCGTGCCGCGCACTTTGGCCTTGGCCCAGTTCGCTCCGAAGTGTGCGATGCGCATCTCGTCGTTAGCTTCAAATCCACCAGAGGCCAGCACAACAGCATCGGCCAAAATCTCGGTCTCGCCGACCATAACTCCGGCGATGCGGCCCTCTTCTTGGATCAACCCAGTGACGGCAGCGTCATATTCGATTGTGCCGCCAAGCTTTCTGAACGCAGCCAATTCCATATCGAATAGTCCGACGCCTTCGTTGTTTGCGGCCAAAGTCAGCCCGCCCCAAAAGACGCGACGGCCATCACGCTCAAAGCTTTGGCGGCTATAGATCGGTTCGAATAGAACACCGTGGCTGGCAAGCCAATTGAGCGTTTCGCCCGAACGCCCAACAAGCATTTGCTGTTCATCAGACAGAGGGCGACCGCCGTTAAACCCAAGTAAATCGGACGAAAATTGTTCTTTCGTGTAGCTGCCAAAATCGGTTGTTGCCAATTGCGGATCGTTTGGATCACGCAGCAAGGGTATCAAATCTTCGCTGCTGTCGTAAGAAAACCGCATCGCGCCAGCGGTGTATTTGGTGTTGCCGCCCGCCAATGAGTCGTCCGCTTTTTCCAGCATTAGCACTGACGCGCCTGCTTCCAAAGCTGCGACTCCGGCACAAAGTGCGGCATTTCCCGATCCGACAATGACGACGTGCTTTGACATAGTGCGCCTCCTTTGGTAGATTTTGTATACAAACGGATACAATTAAGAAAGCCCCTTTATGTCCGACAAAACCGCAGGCATGTCGCAAGGCGAACTGGCCTATCACCGTCTGCTTTCAGCGATTCAAGAAGGTGCGTTTCAACCTGGCGATCGTCTGCGCGAAACCGATTTGGCAGAGCGTTTCGATCTGTCGCGCACGCCTGTGCGAGAGGCGCTGCGCAAGCTCGAAGCGGACGGTATTGTTGAACACAAAGCGCGTATTGGAGCTGTCATCCGAAGCTTGTCGCACAGCGAAGTTGTCGAGCTGTACGAGATGCGTCTTGTTCTTGAGCGCACTGCTGCCGAGCTTGCCGCCGCCCATGCGGTTGCGGCAGAAATCGATGAAATGGAAGATCTGAACGCAGCCATTTCGGAAGCTAAAAACAATCCGGAAAAGGCCGCGTCGATCAATCAAAGTTTTCACCGCTGTATTTATCTGGCTGCGCGCAATCGTTTTCTTGTGGAAAGTGCACGCGCTTTGAACAATGCATTGATGCTATTGGGCCCCACAACATTGGCCGATAGCGATAGGATCAAAATTGTTTGTCGCCAGCACAGCGACATCATTGAGGCGATCCGTGCGCGTGATGGTGAAGCGGCAGGTGCCTCTGCCGAAGCGCATTTGCAAACTTCGCTGCGACACCGACTAAAGACACTGCGCCAATGATTGCAGTCCTTTTCACCTTTGCAATCGGCCTTCTTGGTGTGGCCGCGTTTTATGCGGTAAACCTGCCGTTGCCTTGGTTGCTTGGACCTTTGTTTGCTTGTCTGGCCGCCGCACTGATGGGGGCGCCGCTTAAGGGCATCAAGCTGCTGAATGACGCAATGCGCGGAGTATTGGGCGTGGCCGTAGGTGCCACATTCACCAGTGCCGTGTTGATCTCGGTGGCTGGCCTGTGGCCGACGCTTTTGCTGATCCCGGTGATGGTGATGTGCATCGGGGTGCTTGGCGTACCGTATTTTCAGAGGGTCTGGGGCTTTGATTTTGCGACAAGCTATTATTCGGCGATGCCGGGTGGTTTGCAGGACATGGTGTTATTTGGCGAAGAGGCGGGGGGCGATATCCGCGCGCTTTCGCTAATCCATGCAACGCGGGTGATGGTTATCGTTGTCGCTTTGCCGTTCTTGTTGCAATGGGTTTGGGACGCCGATCTGAGCAATCCACCGGGCGCACCAGCGTCAAGCTTGCCGCTGAGCCAGATGGCCTTGATGGTGTTTTGCGCGCTGGTCGGATGGCAACTGGCCAAACGCGTGGGATTGTTTGGGGCATCCATTCTTGGCCCGCTGTTGTTAGCGGCGGTGTTCGCTTTGACTGGCATTCTGGAGCACCGTCCCCCGGCGGAAGCGATCTGGGCGGCGCAGTTTTTTATCGGCACAAGCGTGGGGGCGCATTACGCTGGCGTCACTGGGGCAGAGGTGCGCAAAGACGTTGCTGCGGCGATCGGGTTTTGCGTAATCCTGCTGATCCTGACGGTGATTTTTGCCGAAGTCATCCACTTGTTAAACCTCGCTCCACCAATGGAGACGATCCTGGCCTTCGCCCCGGGAGGACAAGCGGAAATGACTGTGCTGGCTTTGATCGTGGGCGCGGATATGGCTTTCGTGATCGCTCACCACGTGTTGCGGATATTTGCGGTGATCCTTGGGGCGCCTTTGGCTGCCCGCGTGTTTAAGGCGCCACCTCAGGATTGATCATGTGGATCGGCGCGCCGTTTGCGTAAGCATTGATTTGGTCGAAAATGTCGCTGAATTGCAGATCGAACTCGTCTTCGGTCACGTATCCAATATGCGGAGTTGCCAGCACGTTTGGATGTGTTGCCAAGATACTTTTGGTGTCGATCATTGGTTCATTATCAAAGACATCCACGGCGACGTGAATGCGCCCGCGCGCGATCTCAGCCTCAAGTACGCCGGGGTTGATTAGGCCGGAACGCGAGGTGTTCACCAAAAGCGCGCGAGGTCGCATATGTGCAAGGTCATCGCCCGTAATGATACCGCGTGTGTCGGGTTTCAGGCGCACGTGCAGGCTGACGATATCGCTGGTTTCAAAAAACGCTTGTCGGCTGTCTGGCACGGTTTGCCCGTCCGCGCGCGCCTTTTTGCGTCCGTCTTCAGACCCCCACCATTGAATTTTCAAACCCATTGCACGGGCATACTGCGCTAGTGCGCCCGCAATCCGACCATAGCCATAAAGGCCCAAAGTGCGCCCGCGCAGCGTACGGCCCACGCCCATTTGCCACGTGCCGTTTGAGAGCGAAGCGGCCTGTTGGGGAATTTGACGAAAGCTGGCGAGGATAACGCCAAGGGTGAGTTCGGCGGCGGCGTAACTGGGTGTGCCGGAATGCATGTTCGAACAGAGAAGGACGTTGTTAGCGGTGCAAGCATCGACGTCAATGTGGGGATAAACACTGCGTTGGCTGATCAGTTTTAGGTTGGGCAAACGGTTCAGAAGGTCTGCGCCGATTTTGGTGCGCTCGCGAAACAACACAAGACAGTCGGCATTGGCAACACGTGCAGCCAGTTTGGCCGGATCGGGCTCGTGATCGGTCCAGACCGTGATGTCGTGCGCGCCAAGTTTGTCGAAACAGGGCAGGGTACGCAAAGTGTCAAACCAGTCGTCTAAAATATGAACCTTCACCGGCTTTCGACGCCCGAAAATTGCGACGGCGTGCGCGGCGTTGGGACAAAGACAACGCTGTTAAGGGCCGAAAGCGCGTCGAGGATTTTCTGTCTCTCGCCGATCATGTGGTTGAACTGCGCATCGCAGCCCGAAATGGGCGTTGGATAAGCGCGAATTTCATCGGCCAAAAGCCTGCGGGCCTGTTGGAGTTCGGCTTTCGCGGCGACAATGCAATTTGAGAATGTTTCGGACATCTGAGGTGCCTTTCGCTAATATGTATACCATGGTATACATAAGTGTCTCAGGATGCAATCCCTGCCCAAACAGCGCTTGGTACCATCACTTCGCCGCGTGCCAAAAGCCGAGCGGTGCGGATCAGGCCCGCTGATTTGAGGTCGATCTTGCCGTTCGAAATGGAGAAGTCGACCGAAACGTCGATCTGACCAGAGGCATGTTCCAGTGTGATCGTTGCGGGGCCGCTGTCAGGTGTCGTGGCCAAGCCGTCCGCAACACTTCCCGGTGTGAGGACACACGACGCGAGACACTGTGCGCCGGTGACGGCCATCGTCGGATGGGTTTTCCAAGGCATGAAATAGCGTGTCGCGATGGTGCCGCCATTGCGAGCAGGGGCTAGCAGACCAAATTTTGGCGTCACGGAATTGGCGACATCTTTGATGCCCATAGCCTCGCCTGCTTGGATGCGCACGGCCTCCATGCGGGCAAAGAACGCGCGGTTTTCGTCTAGTTCGGCGGCAGTTTCGTTCCCCGTCAGACCAAAACTGTCGGCGCGCGCGATGACCAGCGGCATTGCGACATCCATGCAGGTGACGTCAATGCCCTCAAAGCTGTCGATCAGATTGCCGGTGGGCAGAAACGCTCCGGTTGCGCCGCCGATTGTGTCCATGAATTGCAACGCGACTGGCGCTGCTGTACCGGGAACACCGTCGATCTGGGCATCGCCTTGATAGACAACGCCGTCCGCTCCGGCTTGGATTTTGGCCGCGACGCGCGCGCCTGTGTTGACGGCCAGAATGTTCACCGCCGTTTCGTTGCTCGAGGCGGGTACGATGCCCATTTCAATCGCGGCAGAGCCAACGCCAGAGAGGATATTTCCGCAGGTTGGTTTAAAGTCGACCTGACCATCTTCCACGCTGACTTGTGCAAAGAAGTAATCCACGTCCGCCCATGGATCATCCGAGGGCGAGAGCATCGCGACCTTGGTTGTCACCGCGTTACCGCCGCCGACCCCGTCGATGTTCAGCGGGTGGCCCGAACCGACAACGGCGACTAGAACTTGCGCCAAGGTCTGCAAATCTTCGGGTAGATCTGCTCGGTTGAAGTAGGGTCCGCGAGAGGTGCCCCCGCGCATGAACAGGAACGGGATTGCTGTCTGGCTCATGTCAGCGGCCACGGCAGATCGACGTAGGACTGAAGTAGTCCGGGAGGGAAGTTGCGGTTTAGAAGGCTGGCCATAAAGCAGATGAACGCGATCCCGGCGGCGGTGTAAAGGGCCGCAAAGCCGGGGCTTTTGCCTGCGCGGATGATCATGAAAGCGAAGAGGAATACTGCGAGGGCGATGATGAAGCCGACGAGAGCCGTCAGGATCAACAAGCCGCCAAACCACGCAAGTGTGGGCCAAAGGCCATGCACATTGTCTTCGGCCTCTTGCTTTTCACGGTCGGAGAACAGCGGGTGCGTTTCTGGCCGTAACCGCATTTGGATCAGCAAAATGATGCTGCCGATCAGCCCGATTGCGGCAACAAAGCGTGGGAAGACGCGGTCGGCGGACGAGAAATCGGGGATCAGCGAAGCATTGACGAACGTCGCGATGATATAGGCGAACACCACCAGCAAGAAAATCGTCGGTGCGCGTTTGCTGCCTGACTGGACATCGCCTTCGGCCATGATGTTCTTGGCTTGCTTCAGGCCGATGACGACGGAGAGCAGTGTGATGATGATCAGGATAATGACGATGGGGCTGAAAATATAGTCGACGCCTTCGCCAAAGCCTTTGCGGAAGCGCGAGCTTGCGATTTGCACGGCTTGGTTGGCGTAGGTTTCTGCCGGGTCTGAGAGTACGAAACCTATCAGGAACGCCGGGCGCGACCAGTCAAAGCGGCGCATCATGATGCCCAAAAAACCGATCGCGAACAGGGCGACAAGGTCCATCAGGTCTTGGCGCGATTGGAAAGCGGCAAAGCTGATGATCATAAACAGGAACGGGGCGAGGAGGGCGAAGCGGATCGACGTCAGCTTGGCGATTCCGCCAGAGGCTGCAATGCAGATCAGCGTGCCAACGACGTTGGCGAGGGCCAGCAGCCAGACGATTGCGTAAGTGAAATCAAGGTTGTTTTTGAGCATCGACGGGCCGACTTCAATCGAGCCGGTGCCAAGCAAGGCAATAGCAGAGATAAAGATCGCCATTGAACCAGAGCCGGGGATGCCGAAGAGCAACGTCGGGACCAGCCCGCCGCCTTCTTTGGCGTTGTTCGAGCTTTCGGGCCCGATCACGCCGCGCACATCGCCGCTGCCGAATTGCGACTTGTCCTTGGCGGTTTGCACCGTGTGGCCATAGGCGATCCAGTCCACGACCGAGCCACCAAGGCCGGGGATGACGCCAACCATCACGCCGATCAGCGAACAGCGCACCGACAGCCATTTATTCGCCCACCAGTCCTTCACGCCCTCGGCCCAACCACCGCCCAATTGGGCACGGTCGGAGATGGCTTTGTCCTGGCGCAGCAGGGCAACGATTTCGGGGATCGCAAAAATGCCAAGACCAACGATGACCAGCTTTAGGCCGTCGACGAGGTAAGGCATGTCATAGGTCGACATGCGCAACGCGCCCGCACTTGCGCCTTCGCCGATGGTGCCAACGAGGAGTCCAAGGCAGGCGGCGACGATGCCCTTGATTGCAACTCGGCCAGCGAGGATGCCGACCATCGACAGGCCAAAGATGGTGATCATCAACAGTTCGGGCGTTTTGAAGAGCAGCACGATCGGGCGGGCGGCGAGGATAAAGACGGTCAGGAAAGCAGCGCCAACGAGGCCACCAAAAAGAGATGAGGCAAAGGCAGCGGATAGCGCGCGCGCAGCTTTGCCGCGTTTGGCCATTGGGAAGCCGTCGAGCACTGTGGCTTGCGATGCGGATGATCCGGGAATGCCCATCAGGACCGAGGCGAAGGTGTCTGATGTTGGGACAACCGCGACCATGCCCACCATCAGTGCAAGGCCAGTCAGCGGCTCCATTCCGAACATGAAGGGAAGCAAAAGCGACAGACCGGCGATGCCGCCAAGGCCCGGGAAGACCCCAATCGCAAGGCCCATACAAACGCCAAGCACCAGATAGCCCATCACATGGACCTGAAGGATCATACCAAAAGCATCACTCAACGCAGGAAGCGCAGTTGCAAAAACGTCCATGACGGCCACCGATGTCTAGGGTTTGTTTGTAGCCCCTCCGCCCAGAAAGGGCGAAGGGGTTTTCGTCAATGCGTGATTAGTTCAGCGAAACACCGTAACGCTCGGCCAACCAGTTCACGACGAACTCTTTGGCTTCCGCAGGAACGGCTGTTGCGCTTTTCAAAGCGGTCTGTGCCGCGTCACCTGTCATCTGTGGGTATTTGCCCAGACGCTTGGACGAGATTTCAGCGAAATCGGCGCGCGCCTTCACTTCTTCAAACGCCTTTGTGTAAGTCACGATGGCATCGTTGCTGGCGCCTGCTGGCAGGAACACCATCTTTTGCGCAGGGAAGCCCGCGACGAAGAAGGCTTTCCAAGCTTCCCACTGTGTGCCGGATGTTTCGCATCCGTCAGTGGCTTCGCAAACTTCCTTAAAGCTCGGCATGTCGGGGAAAGTTGGGTCGCGCACGATGTTGCCTTCGTCGTCCAGTGCACCAAAGGCAAACCATGGCACGGCCGTGCCCGCTTCAACCAACGGAGCAACGCCCGACAGGAAGGAAGACGAGGTCTGGTAGTCAATGTTTGCTTCGCCACGCTCGAACATAAGGCGGCCATCACCGCGACCCTTGATGCCAAACACAGGCTCTACGTTAAGGCCCAGCATTTCCCAAGCCAGAAGCGGCACAAGATCAAGACGCGTCGCGCCTTGGCTGCCGTAAATCAGGTCTTCGCCAGCGATTGCGGCTGCACCACCGGATGAAACCGACGCGGCCAGTTCTGGTGGAAGATACGCAACGCCGCCTGTGCCGGACGCCAGCACGACGTTCCAGTCGCTGTACTCATAGCGCACGCGTGGGTCGCCAAGTAGGTACGGGAACTGTGTAGACCCCGACGAGCCGAAGATGACTGTGCCGTCTTCATACTGCTTCTCTTGGAAGAAGTTTGCGCCTTTGGTCGAGCCTGCGCCTGGCATGAAAGTTACAACAACTGTTGGCTCACCTGGCAACGCTTCTGAAAGAAGCGGCGCGTAAAAGTTCGCCCATTTTGCCGAACCGCCGGTTTCTGAGAATGGAATGATCCACTCAACAGTTTTTCCTTCAAGGCTGATGCCGTGGCCGCCTGCGGATGTGTCGGTTGCGAAAGTCATTGACGCCGCAGCGATGCTGCACGCGACGATGCGCGATGTGGTCTTAATGGACATGATGTCCTCCCTATGGATGGCCCCATTTGGGGTCCGAAATTCGAATCAGCAGGGTTTTCCAGCCTGCTTGATGTTCCAAACATTGCCCGTCAAACTTGCATGAACCTTTCAAACGGCAAATTTTTAATGCGGATTGTCATTGTTGAAGATAACGAAAGCGTCGCCAAAGGCATCGCTTACGTGCTGCAAGATACCGGGCATGCGGTTGATCTGATCCATGATGGGGCAGAGGCGGATGCGTTTTTGCAAAACGACGGTGGAGACCTTGTCGTGCTGGATATCACGCTGCCGGGGATGGAAGGGATAGAGGTCTTACAGCGGATGCGTGCTCGTGGTGACAGCAGGCCGGTGCTGTTGTTGACGGCGCGGTCTTCGACGGATGACCGGATTGCCGGGCTGGATGCGGGGGCGGACGATTATCTGGTCAAGCCGTTTGAAATGCCGGAGCTTGAAGCGCGTATTCGCGCTCTGTCACGGCGGCGCGAGGTGCCGGTTGCGCAACCAATTGAAATCGGCCCGCTGCTTTTCGATGCAGAACGTCGGCAGGTTGCGGGGCCGAATGGAGAGCTTGATTTGCCGCGCCGTGAAATGTCGGTGTTTGAGGCCTTGGTGTTGATGCGCGGGCGCACCGTGTCAAAGGCGCAGCTTCTGGACAGTGTTTATGGCACCGGCACGGATGTCGAAGACAGTGTTGTCGAGGTCTATATATCGCGCCTTCGTAAACGTCTGAAACCTTTTGGTGTCACGATCAGGGTGCGGCGCGGATTGGGGTACCAGTTGCAGGTTGACTCATGAGCCGGGCAATCCCGGACGCCTTTTCGCTGCGCATGCGACTTACGCTGATCATTTTGATCCCGTTGTTGATTGTCTGTGGGCTTGTAGCGGCCTGGGCGGTTTTTGATGCGCAAAAGCGGGCAGGGGATCGATTTGATCGCTCGCTTTTGTCTGCTGCTTTGGCGGTGTCGCGCGACGTTGCGGTCTCGGGCGGCGATGCACTTAGCCCAGAAACGAACGCGCTTTTGCGAAGCTCTTCCGGCGGTCCGGTTTTTTACCATGTCTATGCGCCGGACGGTGTTTTTGTGACCGGCTACGCCACTCCGCCCTTAACTCCGCCGGGGGTCGAAGCCAACGACCAGCTTTATTTCGACAGCCGTCATCAAAGCCGCGACGTGCGCGTGTTGAAGTTTACTGACGCAATGCAGATCGATGGGCTTTCGGGGCGCTTTACCTTCTCCGTCTGGCAGGAAACCGCGCTGCGCCAAGAGATTGCGCGCGATTTATCATGGCGTACGTTTCGCGTGATGGCCTCACTTTTGATCGCTGTGGCGTTGATTGTCTGGTTCGGCGTGCGGTTTGGATTGCGTCCGCTGGTCTCGCTGGAGGACGCGATTTCACGACGCTCGCCCGATGACCTGACCCCGATTAAACGCGCTGTTCCAATCGAGGCAAGGGGGATCGTGGGTACGTTGAACGGGTTGTTATCGCAAGTGACATCGACCTTGAAAACTAAGGACGATTTTATCTCGGACGCATCGCACCAACTGCGCAATCCAATCGCGGGTATTCTGGCAATGTCGGGTGCTGTGCAATCAGCAAAGTCAATGAAAGATGTGCGCGAGCGTAGCGACGAATTGGTTGTGGCGGCGACTCGTGCGCGAGATTTGGCGAACAACCTTTTGACCTATGAACGTGCGCGCGCTGAAAGAGTGGAGCCGTTTCAAGCGCATTCTCTGAATGCTCTTCTGGAAGACGTTGTAGCGGAAATGAAAGACGCCTGTGATGAAGCGAATGTCCGTCTTGATGTGCGCGCAGCAGAGGGACTTTCGGCGGTTCTTGATCCCACAATGTTGAAAGAAGCTTTATTGAATCTGATCGACAATGCTTTGCTGCATGGCGGCGCAGAACTTTCGGACATTACGCTTCTGGCAGAGGTGCGCAGTGGCATTGCTCAAATTACTGTTTCGGACAATGGTGTTGGAATTCCCGAAGCCAAACATGCGGACGCGGTTGAACGTTTTAAACAAGTCAAACCGTCCACCGGAAGTGGGCTAGGCTTGGCAATTGCCAAAGCTGTCGCCGAACAACACGGTGGGCGGCTTGTTCTTGAAAGCCTGTCGCCGGGATTAAGTGTGGTTTTGGTACTAGGAGATCAGCATGCAGACTTACGCGCTTAGTGCCATGTCTTGCATACGGGCTTTATTCAAATTCATATAGTGTCGCTTGCGACGGTTGAATTCTGGTTCGCTGTACACCTTCTCGGACAACCACACAAAACCTTCTTCAAGTTCTTCTACAGTCATGTTTTTAGGGATGTAATTGACGTCGAACAATGTGCACCGATCCCAGTACCGATCCCCCAAGAGCCGCCCGTCACGTTTTAGGCGATGATAAAGCGGGGTGCCGGGAAAGGGCGTCTGCACGGTCAATTGAACCTCTAAGAGATTTGAGCTGCGGATAAAGTCGTCCAATTCCGAAAATACGGACGTATCATGTGAATCCAAACCTAAAACGAATGTGCCGTTTACGGTAATGCCAGCCGCCTGTAGTCGCGTGATTGCATCAAGGTATTTGTCAAAACGTTTGGCTTTCCAGTTATGCGGATCAATTTCCATCAAGCCACCCTGACTTGGGCTTTCCAATCCGATCAGGATTTGTTTGCAACCCGCCTCTGCCATAAGGTCAATAAGCTCTTGGTCATCCGCCACCGAAATATCGGTTTCCGTAAACCAACGTAGATTGAGAGGGGCCATTTCACGCAATAGCTCTTTGCCCCATTTCTTGTTCACAAACGTATTGTCGTCGGCAAATTCAACAAAAGGACTTTCATGCGCTTGGGTAGCTTGACGCAACTCTTCGATAACCAATGGTACTGGTTTTTGCTGAAAGCTTGATGTGATGCGTAGACTGGCGGCGCAAAATTCGCAATTGATCGGGCACCCACGAGAGGTTTGCACCGTCACACGATTATAGGCTCCCTCTTTTAGCAAATCAAAACGAGGGACAACGTAATTGTCAGGTTTAAAGACGTCTTTGCGCAAACCATCATAACGTCTTTTCATCTGTCCATTCTTGAAATCCTCAACCAATTGCGGCCAGGCACCCTCTGCGCCGTTCAACACAATTGCATCTGCATGCGCCTGTGCCTCATCAGGCATAAGTGTCACGTGCAGGCCGCCAAGAACAACAGGCACGCCCATTGCGCGATACCTGTCTGCCAGCTTGTACGTCGCTTCGATCCGCGCGGTGAATGATGAAAGGCCAACAAGATCATAGCGTTCTAACGGCTCGTCTTCATCAGGTAAGGTGTCATACTCGATGTATTCCACTTCGACATCAGGCGGCGTTAGGGCTGCCACCGTTAGCAATCCAAGGCTTGGCAATGAGGCGATGACTTTGCCGCGATTGACAAAACCGGGGAGAGTTACACCCAGTTTTGCCAGTTCTTCGGTGCGTACGCGCACGCCACTCATAGCAATTAATCCAATACGCATCACGCGTCCTCCAAAATGGCGCTCTCGACAAGGTCAAGCATTCCGCCAATTGTCGAAATTTTATCGGTGTTCAGGTCGTAAATGGTGAAATCGAACTTCTCTTCCATTTCCGAGAGCAATTCCAATCGACCAAGACTGTCTAATCCCGTTTCAAGGCTCAGATCGTCTTCTAGCGATAATGCATAAGCATCCGTTTCGGTAACGCGCGTTAGAATTGAGCGAATTTCTTTTTCCAGCTTTGCACGTGTCATGATGTTTCTCCTTTATGGCGGCGAATAGCGCTTAGGGCGGCAATCGCGAAGGCGGTTGTTAGGGCAAGTGTTGGGATCGTGGTGAGGTACTTAAGCGGCTCCCAAATGGCGGCGCCGATCAGAATTATTGGCATTAGAATGTTGCCTGCGGCCATGGTGTTCAGGCCAAGACGATCAAGTGATGGACTTAGGGGCGATTCCGAAATTTGGCGGGCAACAAGCATGTGCAAAAAGCCAAGCGCGAACATCGCGACATGCGCCAATCGCAAGAAGCGCCGCGGCAGGGCGTCGTAATCGCCGATCCATTCAGGCGTGGGAAACGGGCCATCGAACGACCACAGCCCCATGATCGCACCGCTGAGCGCACCGCCAAGGATCGAGCACCAAGCGATGGCTGCGGCACGCGAGCGCACCGCTGATGCGGTTTGATTGGTTTGGCCCGCCCATTTGAATGAAGTTGCGTCAGACATCATGTTCCTCGTTTAATAAACACTGTTTAATTAAGGTAAGAAATATATGAACGGTGTTCAAGAAAATTCCTGTTGTTTTGCTAGAAAATCGTGTAAGCCTCTGAATTGTGGCTAGAAGATCTGATCATACGGCTGAGCAAATTGTGCAAATTGCGCTCGAATCAGCGCGTGGGGTTGTAGTGGACGAGGGAATCACTGCGCTGTCTGCCCGCAAAGTGGCCAAGGTGATGGGCTACACCATCGGCACGCTCTATCAGCATTTTGAAGGGATGGATGACCTTGTCGAGCGGATGAACGCGCAGACCCTCGCGGCGCTGTATGCGCATTGCAAAAAGGGGGCGGGGCGCGGCGAGACGGCGGCTCAACTAAAAGCACTTGGCATTTTATTCACCGAATTTATGCAAGCGCACCGCAATGAATGGGACGCGATCATGTCCTATCGGTACAAAGACGAGCACGAGACATCGCAAGATTACCACCTGCAGATATTGCGCTTGTTTGGATTGATGGAAGCCGCAACTGCGCATTTTTACACCGAAGATGAGCGCGAAAAACAGGCGTCCGACATGGCGCTTTTGTGGGCGTGTTTGACGGGCATTTGGGGCGTCGCAAGTTCTGAGCGCAATGTTGGCGGTTCGTTAGAACAAATGATCGAACAATTGATCGACATGTTTCTTAAAGCGCGTGATTGAACACCTTATGTGATCTCAGCTTTTAGCCAATTTAAGAAGATGGCAGTAGCTTCGTTTTGCCCGGTCAACTTCGTTTGCATGTAATAGGCGCCGCGTTCTCGCTTTGGCCAAAGCTCGTGCAATGCGCCGGATCTGATTTCGGCTTCCATCCAATCGCACACCACATAGGCCACCGCTTCGCCGCGCACCAACGCTTCCATAATCAGATTCCCCGGCATTTCAGAAATGCGGTGCGGGAGGTCCTGTCCAAACCCGCGACGATAAAACCAGCCTTTGATCTCGGATACGCCAAGCTCTTGTAACCAAGGCAATTGCGCAAGCGCTTTCGGCGAGATGGGCTTGGGCGGCAGCAATTCTGTGGGGCACAAGACATTTAAAGTGACGGACTTCAATAGGTCTGCGCCCGTGGGCAAGTCTTCCCATTTGCAATAACGGATCGCGAGATCAAAGTCGGACCGTTCCGGCGTGCGTGCCTCGGCACTTAGATCAAGTTGAATGGCGATATCTGGATGATCCATCTGAAATTTCGAAATGCGCGGCACCAGCCAATGGGTGGCAAAACTAGGCGATGTGGTCACGCGTACCGCCGCGCTAGAGGTGCGATTTGAAATTTGTGCGGCGCCTTGCTCGATTTGCGCAAGTCCGTTCAAAGTGGCCCGGCTTAGGATTTGCCCATCGTCAGTTAACAATACGCCGCGTCCGTGTTTTTGCAAAAGTCGCGTGTCAAAGAACTGCTCAAGCCTGCGTACCTGTTGGGAAACGGCGGCAGGGGTGACGTTCAATACCTTGGCCGCTTCGGCAAAACTGCCGGTCTCGGCGACGCGGGCAAAGGCGTGCATGGCGTTCAGAGGCGGAAGTTTATTCATTAGAATTTCTTAACTGTTATGCACATTAATTCTTTAGGTGTTTGGGGCGTTTTGGTCAACAAATGTGGTGTAAAGCCACGCATTCACGCGCGCAGGAGACGTCTTTTCCATGGCCGCCCAAAGCACAGACCCGCTTTTGCAACCCTACCAGCTTAAGCACCTGACATTGAAAAACCGGATCATGACGACGGCGCATGAACCGGCCTATCCCGAAGACGGCATGCCGAAAGAGCGTTACGCTGCGTATCATGCGACGCGCGCCAAAGCCGGCGTCGCGCTGGCGATGACAGCCGGGTCTGCGGCGGTGTCAAAGGACAGCCCGCCGGTGTTTAACAACGTGTTGGCCTATAAAGATGAGGTTGTGCCTTGGATCCAGAACCTTACTGACGGGTGCCACGAACACGGTTGTGCGGTGATGATTCAGCTGACGCATTTGGGGCGGCGTACAGGATGGAACAAAGGGGATTGGCTGCCTTCCGTGTCGTCATCCAAACACCGCGAGCCTGCGCACCGGGCTTTTCCCAAGCTGATCGAAGATTGGGACATCGAGCGTATCATCTCTGACTTCGCCGATGCCGCCCAGCGGATGCAGGCCGGCGGTATGGATGGGATCGAATTGCAGGCCTATGGGCATCTGATTGATCAGTTTTGGTCGCCTTTGAGCAACGATCTGGTCGGACCCTATGGCGCGGATACAATGGAAAACCGTCTGCGCTTTCCGCTGGATGTCCTGGCTGCCGTGCGCAAGCGCGTTGGGCCGGATTTCATCGTTGGCGTGCGTTACACGGCGGACGAGGCGCAAAAGGGTGGGATCACGCCGGAAGAGGGAGTCGAGATTTCCAAAGCGCTGGCGGCGACGGGTCAGGTCGATTTTCTAAACGTCATCCGAGGCCGTATTCACACCGATCCAGCGATGACAGACGTGATCCCGGTGCAGGGGATGGCAAGCGCGCCGCATCTTGATTTTGCAGGCGAGGTGAAGCGCATCGCCGGGATGCCAACCTTTCACGCTGCGCGTATTCCCGACGTCGCCACTGCGCGCCACGCGATTGAAAGCGGCAAGCTTGATATGGTCGGCATGACCCGCGCGCATATGGCTGATCCGCATATCGTGAAGAAAATCGTTGAAGGACGTGAAGAGGATATACGCCCTTGCGTCGGTGCGACGTATTGTTTGGACCGAATATATCAGGCGGGCGAGGCGCTTTGCATTCACAACGCGGCAACCGGGCGCGAATTGTCGATGCCCCATGAGATCACGCCAGCGAAAGCCTCGCGCAAAGTGGTGATTGCCGGCGCTGGTCCGGCGGGTTTGGAAGCCGCGCGTGTGGCGGCTGAACGTGGGCATGACGTAACGGTGATTGAAGCGCAAGCCGATCCGGGTGGGCAAATCCGGCTCACGGCGCAGAACCCACGTCGCCGCGAAATGATGTCGGTCATTGACTGGCGCATGTCGCAGTGTGCGGCCCGAGATGTGTCGTTTCAGTTTAATACATGGGCGGAAGTTTCTGATATTAAGCAACTTTCACCTGATGTTGTAATCGTTGCTACGGGTGGCATGCCAAACCTTGAGCTTTATGAGCAAGGCCAAGACCCATCGCACGCCGTCAGCGCGTGGGACATGATCGCAGGCGATGTAAAGCCCGCCGAGCATGTGTTGATCTATGACGAAGCGGGCGATCATCCGGCGCTTCAAGCTGCCGAAGTGGCCGCGAATGCTGGTGCGAAGGTTGAGGTGATGACGCCTGATCGCAGTTTTTCACCCGAGATCATGGCGATGAACTTGGTCCCTTACATGCGCGCGCTGCAAGACAAAGACACGACCTTCACCGTCACTCGCCGTCTGCTGGGCGTTTCGCAAAAGGGTAACAAGCTGATCGCTCGGATCGGTACGGATTACAGCGATCGCATTGACGAGGTCGAATACGATCAGGTGGTCGTGAACTACGGCACAATGCCGATGGACGAACTCTATCACGAGCTGCGCGATCACAGCACGAATGGCGGAGCGGTGGACCAAGATGCCCTGATCGCCGGGAAGCCGCAAACGATCATCCGTAATCCAGACGGTGCATTCCAACTGTTCCGCATTGGCGATGCTGTGGCCGCACGCAACACCCATGCGGCAATCTATGACGCTTTGCGTTTGGTGAAAGACCTATGAGCCTAGGAGAGTGACATGTCTGAAAAGGTGATGACAAAGCGGCGCGGCCGCAGCGCGCGCAAAGCCGCCCGCGCCGCCGAGGTTACGCCGCGCCTGTCCACCATTCATTATGGGATCAAACCGGTCGAGTTGGTCAGCGCGGACGAGTTGGAACGCATCCACCAAGCTTCGATGTGGATCCTCAAGGAAGTGGGCGTGGTGTTTCGTGATCCGCAGGCCTTGGAAGATTGGAAAGCCGCAGGCGCGGATGTGCGCGGCGAGACTGTGCGTTTTGAAGCCGAGATGATCGAAGGCCTTGTTGCCAAAGCGCCTGCACGCTTTGAAATGACGGGGCGCGGTGAAGACACGCGTTTTCAGATTGGACTAGGAACAGTCGCTTTTGCGCCAACCCATGGTCCGCCAAATATCCGCGATCTGGACGGGGTGCGCCGTTTTTCGACGATTGCGGATTTGCGCAACATCAACAAAATCGTGCAGATGAGTCCCGGCTTCCACATGACCTCCGGCTTCTCCTGCGAGCCGACCGATATCCCCGTGCCATGGCGGCACCTGCACATCAACCACTCCAGTTTTGTGGATGCTGATCTGGCAACCTTTGGCATGGGCACGGGGCAAGAGCGCTCTGACGATAGCGTGGCTATGGCCGAGATTGTCTATGGCCGCGACTTTCTGCGGAACAACGTTGTGATGATGACCCATGTGTCGGGCAACTCGCCGCTTGTGTGGGACGAAACCATGCTGTCGGGGCTGCGGACTTTCGTAAAAGCCGGGCAGGGCGCGCTTATTTCCCCCTTCGTTTTGGGCGCGGCGAACACGCCGGCTGATGTGGTTTCCACGGTCGCCCAGCTTAACGCCGAAGCGCTTTCAGGCATCGCCTATGCGCAGCTGGTCAGGCCAGGAGCGCCCGTAATTTACGGTCAATTCTCAGTTGCGGTGTCAATGAAGACCGGCGCGCCGATGTCTGGTATGCCCGAAATTAATCTCCTGAACGGGTTGATCGGTCAGCTTGCGCGCCGCTACGATATTCCGTGGCGCACAACGGCGTCGCAATCAGCGGCTAAAAGCTTCGATCCACAATCGGGATATGAATCCGCTACCTCTTACATGGCTGGGATCACGGCAAACTGTAGCTATATGCTGCACGCAGGTGGTTGGGATGAGGCGGGCATGGTCCATTGTTTATCCAAGCTGGTCGTCGATGCTGAACAGAACCTGCTTATGGCGAAGTATGCCGCAGGGGTGACTTTTGATCTGTTGCAAGAAGGGCTTGAGGCAGTTCAGCGCATTGGCCCCGGCGGGCATTTCTTGGGCGATGCATTTACGCTCAAGCATTTCCAGACGGCGTTTTCATCGCCTGAAATTCTGGACTACGAGGCCTGGGAGCATTGGCAAGCCAATGGGTCGCGCAACATGCAAACACGCGCACGCGATAAAGCGGTGGCGGTATTAAAGGAGTATCAAGCACCCACGATGGATATTGCGGTCCGTGAAGCGCTTGATGGGTATGTTGAGACGCGGCAAGAAGAGATTTCACCACTCCTGTCTTAGTTTTAGAACTCGGAACAGTAAGAGGGGCTTTGCCCCGCTCACTTCGCTCCCCAAAGCAATTTCGAACAGAAGAAAGGCATGGATCGCATTTGCGGTGTGTTCGACCCTTAGGTAGGGACGGGCGCATCTGCCACGATCAGCCCCTCAGACTTCAAATCGGCCCAGAAAGCGACGGGAATGTCTACATCAAGCGAAGCGACATTGGATTCAATCTCGCTTGGTTTGGCTGCGCCTGGAATGATCGATGCAGCGGCCGGGTGAGCAAGCGGGAATTGCAATGCGGCGGCTTGGAGGTCTACATTATGCGCCGTACAAACGGCTTCGATGTTTTGCACCTTTTGCACAATGGTCGGGTCTGCCGCGGCGTAGTTGTACTTGGCCGATCCCTTCGAACCTGTCGCTAAAATGCCGGATGCAAAAGGCGCGCCAACAATCACGCTGACACCACGATCAAGGCAGGCTTTCATCCCTGTGTGAAGGCAGTCTTGGTCGATCAGCGTGTAAGGCATCGCAACCAGCGCAAAGTCCAGGTCCACATTTTGCGCCAGCCCTTCGAGCTGTTCTTTGAGATTGATCCCCATGCCGAATGCTTTGATGTCGCCAGACGATTTTAGTTCATCAAGGGCCTTCATTCCGCCATCAGACAAGGCGCGCGTGTGGCTCTCAATAGCGGCGGCATCGTGATACATCGCGTCCAGATCATGGATTACCAAAGCATCGACCGTGTCCAATGCAAGACGCTGTAAGGCTTGTTCGTAAGAGCGCATCACACCGTCATAGGAATAGTCAAAGTTCACATCAAAATTCAAACCGCCCGCCCAAGGAGAGCGGTCAAACGTTGTCGGATCATTGGGGCGATAGAGCGTGCGTCCAACTTTGGTGGAGATACAGAAATCACTTCGCGGTTTGGTTCGCAGAAACGCGCCAACACGATGTTCGGCCAGCCCGCGCCCATACCAAGGTGCTGTATCAAAATAGCGCACACCAGTGTTCCATGCGGCCTCGAAAATCGCTTGCGCGGTTTGTTCGTCAACCTTGGCATATAGTTCGCCAACCGGAGCGGTGCCCATACCCAAGACTGGCAGGTCCAAGGCTGTTCTGCCGATTTTACGGCGCTCGCGAAACAGATTTCCCATGGCAAAACCCTTCCTTTTGCAAGAGGCATTTCAACTTCTTTTTTGAGCCTCAAAGACCGCGACATCTTAGATTCGTTTCCAGCGAAAATCTAATGCAGCGCCCAGAGTATGCCCACACTGAAGTTGCTAGACCAACCTTTAGCACAAAGCGTTCTAAGCCTTCTTCTTGGCTAAAATATCCTGGAGGGGGTCTGGGGGAGGCAACGCCTCACCCAGTTGATCGACGCGCGATAGCGCGGCGAAATAAAGATGACCTTTTTCTGGCTCAACAATTCAAGGTCTTAAAAAACCCTTGCCGAAACCGGTTTCGGTGTTCAGGCTGAGTCGTGGGAGGACGTTTTGGCTGCACTCTTAGATAAGATTACGGAAGGGCATAAGCGCAATCGCGTGACCATTTCCGATATGGCGGATGCGCTTGGTCTGACCAAATCGACCGTCTCGCGGGCGATGAATGGGTATCCCGATATTTCGCAGGCTACTCAAAACCGCGTCAAGCGTATGGCCGAGAAGTTGAGCTATCGCCCACTAAGCCACGCACAGGCGATCAAGACTGGACGCACACGCTCGCTTGGTTTGGTTTTGCAACTTTCAGATCACGATGCACAACGCCCGTTTCTGGCAGAGTTTCTGGCCGGGCTCTCAGCAGGTGCGCACGCGGAAGGGTGGACTTTGACGGTTGCCGCGTCCAGCAGCACCGAGGATATGATCGAAACATTCCGCGCACTGTTACGCGATGGTAAGGCCGATGGATTTATCCTTCCGCGCGCGATCCGATACGATCCGCGCGTAACGCTTTTGCGCGACGCTGCCGTGCCCTTTGTGCTGTTTGGTCGGCAAGATGATGAGACGAATTGTGCGTGGTTCGATATTCTGGGCGAAGAGGCGATGTGCGATGCGGTGCGCCGGTTGCATGCCTTGGGCCACAGACGTATCGGCTATATTAATGGGGGCACGAAATACGCCTATGCCCATTTGCGCGAAGATGGGTTTCGCGCCGGTATGCAAGACGTTGGACTCGAGGTTGACGATGCCTTGATCATCCAAGATGCCGTGACAAGTGCTGATGGAGCCAAGGCTGCGGCTGCATTACTGGATCACCCAGAGCCACCCACCGCGATTGTTTGCGGCGTCGATTTTGCGGCGCTTGGTGCTTATCAGGCAGCTGCGGCGCGCAACCTGAGTGTGGGACGTGATCTTTCAATCATTGGGTATGATGGAATTCCGGAAGGGGCGCACGCGACGCCGCCTTTGACGACCTATCAAGTCGACAACAAGGCTGCCGGAGAGCGCTTGTCCAGTTTGCTGATCAGGCGCGTACGCGGAGAACCTTTGGAGGATTTGCGCGAAACAGCTTTGGCATCTTTTGTCGAGCGCGGCTCTATCGGGCCGGTTCCAGACACCTCGAACAATACGAACAAACATGAAACTTAAAATCTTCAATGGGAGGAAGACCATGAAACTGAAAACGAAAGCACTCTTGCGAACAGGAACGGCCGCTGCGCTGATTTTGTCCGCTTTTGCGGCAAACGCCGAGGAACTGCGGTTCTGGACAACCGAAGAACAGCCCGAGCGTCTCGCGCGTCAAGAGGCGATGGCTGCGGCCTTTGCCGAGGCTTCTGGCCACACGGTTCAGGTTATTCCGGTCTCGGAAAATGATCTTGGCACGCGCGCCACAGCTGCCTTTGCTGCGGGCGACCTGCCGGATGTGATTTACCACACTTTGCAATACGCGGCTCCTTGGGCTGATGCGGGTATTCTAGACACCGATGCAGCAACAGATGTTGTCGAGCAACTTGGCGCTGGAACCTTTGCGCCGGGCGCTTTGGAAATGGCTGCTGTTGATGGTGGGTTTGCCTCTGTGCCGGTTGATGGCTGGACGCAGATGCTTGTTTACCGTGCAGATCTCTTTGCTGAGAAAGGTCTTGAGCCCCCCAGCAGCTATGCCAATGTTTTGGCCGCCGTTGAGGCGCTTCACAACCCACCAGAGATGTATGGGTTTGTGGCTGCAACCAAGATCGACGAAAACTTTATGAGTCAGGTTCTTGAGCACGTCTTCTTGGCAAACGGTGTGTCACCTGTTGGCCCGGATGGGGTTCAGGCGCTGGACGAAGCCGCAACTATCGAAGTGCTCGATTTCTACAAAGCCATCGCAGAAGCTTCGCCTCCGGGTGATCTTTACTGGGATCAGTCGCGCACGCTTTACTTCAGCGGCAACGCGGCGATGATCATCTGGTCACCGTTTATTCTGGACGAACTGGCTGGTCTGCGCGACAGCGCTCCACCAACCATCAACGACGATCCAACAAGCAGCGATCTGGCCGCAGCAACTGGTGTTGTGACCAACTTTGCCGGACCGTCTAATCCGGATGGCGCTGCTTGGGGTGACGTACGTTACTTTGGCATCACCTCGGATGCGTCTACCGATGCTGCGATGGAGTTTGTCGCTTACTCGATGAACGAAGGCTATGGCTCGACACTTGCGATTGCGCCTGAGGGCAAATTCCCAGTGCGCCGTGGTACGGCTGACAATCCAACCGAGTTTGCCGAGCTTTGGGCGACTTTGGATGTTGGTGTGGATCGCAAAGCACCGCTTGGCGAGCTATATGAAGCCTCAATGATCGAAGAGATCGTGGGTGGACTTGATGTGGCCCAGCGTTGGGGTGTTGCGGATGGACAGCTGTCTGCTGCTTCCAAGATCATCAATAGCCAAGTTATCAACCGTCTTGTTCGCGAGTATATCGACGGTGAACGTGATGCAGCCGCGACTGTGGCTGCGATGAACGAGGCGATTGCTGCTGTAGAGTAATCGCACCTCCCTGCTGGGACGTGTGCGTTGCGTGCGTCCCGGCTTTAAAGACTTAAATTCGTAAACCCTTGGGGGTCCAAATGGCGGAAGTAACTCCTCCTGTTGGAACCGGACCACTGGCCAAGCGCGAGGCGCGTTTGGCATGGGGTCTGTTGTTCCCGACGATAACAGCCGTGGCCTTGGTCGTTGTGCTGCCCTTGCTCGCGATCTTCTGGATCTCGGTCAAACCGGTAGAACTAGCGGATCTGCGCGCGCCCGAAGTTGTGTTGCGCGAAGACATTCGCGGCGATGATGAAGCGGTCGGCGATGAAGCCAATATCCGTTATCGGCTACGCAATTCATCGCAAGAACAGCCGATCTCCGGGGTGTCCCTCAGCGATGTTGTGCCGGAGGGGTTGCGTGTTGGCGCATTGGACGAACGCTGTGCGCTAGAGGGGCGCACGCTGAAGTGCGAGTTTGGCGATTGGGAGCCGGGCTTGCGCGAAACGCTGATGATCCCGGTCGTGATCGAGCAGGCCTATCTCGACAACGGTTTGCGCCCACAAGACAGCCCGGCGGTTACCACAGGTAAGGCGTCTAACGTCCTGACAAACAGCACATTTACCTTTGACAACTTCACCCGCATTTTCAACGGTGACGAGTTTGTCGAGGTGCTTTGGGTCACGCTGTTTTACACAGTCTTCGGCACCATCGGCGCGCTCTTGGTGGGGCTGTTTGCGGCGCTTTTGCTGAACAAATCTTTCAAAGGCCAGGGCATTCTGCGCGGTCTCTACCTCTTTCCCTACGTCGCCCCGGTGATCGCGGTCGCTTTCGCATGGCTCATTTTGTTCGACCCGTTTTCCGGTTCGGCCAACGCGCTGTTGGTGCAAATGGGTGTGACGTCTGAAGCGATCAACTTTTTCGGAGAGCGCCCGCTGGCGTTGATCATGGTGACTGTGTTTGAAATCTGGCGGTACTTCCCGTTGTCTTTCCTGTTCATTCTGGCGCGGATGCAGAGCATCGACACAGATATGTACGAGGCCGCCGATATGGATGGCGCTTCTCCGTTCCAGCAGTTTTGGTATCTGAGCGTGCCGCAACTTCTGGGCATTTTGAGCGTGCTGTTCCTGTTGCGGTTCATTTGGACGTTCAACAAATTTGACGACATTTTCCTTTTGACGGGTGGCAATGCGGGCACGCGCACACTGACGGTGAACGTCTATGAGCAGGCCTTTGCAATTTCGAACATCGGGGCAGGGGCCGCGGTCGCGGTGGTGATCTTTGGTTGCCTGCTGACCTTCTCGATCTTTTTCCTCAAGTACATCAGTCAGGAGGAAGGACTATGAGTTCCTTGCGATACGGATATGTCACCGGCCCGCTCTTGGGTGCGCTTTGGATGATGGTTTTGGCGATCACTGTGGCGATTGCGATGTCGTTTGCCACGGGCCAAGCGTTTCGCCCCGGAATTTTGTGGGCGCTGCTTTGGGGGGCTTTGGCGGGCGCTGGCGTTGTCGCTTTAGGGCGGGGACGTGCGGTACAACTGGGGCTGCTTATTGTAATAGTGGGGTTGATGTTGGCCGGTTTGGGTCCAATTCTTACCGGGCCTGAAACTGGCTTTGGCGCGCGGCTGATCGGTGCTTTAATCTTGGGGGCAAGCTTTGCCGCCTCGATGATTCCGATCCTGGACGAAATTACGCCGGGTTCATTAAACCGACACGAATTTGAAGGCGCAGTGATCCGGTTTCTGACGGGGTTTGGCTATATCTTTTTCACCGCAATCGTATTGATCCCGTTTTACGTGATGGTGATGACCAGTCTGAAAAACCAGTCAGAGCTGATCCAGAACCCGCTCGATTTCTCGATTGATCTCTCAAAAGGGGCCGAGCTTTTCCGCTCCTATGATGAGCTGTTCACGCAGTTCAATTTCGGCACCTATCTGTTCAACTCGTTCTTCATCTCGGTGCTGACTGTCTTCATCACACTGGCCTTTGCGATCCCCGGTGCCTATGCAGTGGCGCGCCTGCGGTTTCGCGGCCAAGCGGCGTTTTCACGTTCGATCCTGCTCATTTACATGGTGCCAATGATCGTTCTTGCGTTGCCGATCTACATTGCCTTTTCGATGACAGGCCTGCGCAATTCATTCTGGGGTATCGTGATGATCTATCCGGTCACAACGATTCCGGTCGCACTCTATATGTTGCAAGGCTACTTCCGAGGTTTGCCTGCAGAGATCGAAGAGGCTGGATTGATGGACGGGCTTTCACGCCTCAAAGTCATCTGGAAAATCACTCTGCCGCTGTCGCTGCCAGCGCTGGCTTCGGTGTCGCTTTACGTCTTTATGATCGCTTGGAACGAGTTTCTTTTGGCCTTCATGCTTCTAGATGATCCGACCAAGTTTACGCTCACGCGCGGCATCGCCTCGCTCAACTCTTCAGAAATCCCAAGACAACATTTGATGGCCGGTAGCGTCATCGCAACGGTGCCGATCATGGCGCTGTTCTTGGGGCTGGAAAAATTCATGACCAAGGGCCTGACCGCAGGCTCGGTGAAAGGATGACCCTATGACATCGCTTGATAATGAAGCGCGCGATATCCTGCGCAAAAACGATCGCGGCGGCTACACCATACCGACAAACGGGCTTTACCCCTATCAATGGAACTGGGATAGCGTCTTTGCAGCGTGGGGATTTTCAACCTTCGATCCCGACCGTGCTTGGCAGGAAATGCACACGCTCATGGCCTCCCAATGGGACGACGGGATGGTGCCGCACATCATCTTTCACCAATCCGATCCGGGGTATTTTCCCGGTCCCGATGTCTGGGCGACGCGGCAGGCGCCAGAGACTTCTGGTATCTCGCAACCACCCATCGCTGCGATTATCGCGCGCCTGATGTGGGAGGCAGACAAGGACGCGGGGCTCGCGCATATCAAAGCGCTGTTTCCGAAACTCAAGCGCTGGCATCGCTGGTGGCATGACTTTCGCTGCACCTTTGGACCGGCTGCGATCACCCATCCATGGGAAAGCGGGCGCGACAATTGCCCGGATTGGGACGTTGGCATGGCCGGCGTCGATGGCTCGGATGTGGGCGAATATGTGCGACGCGATACAGGGCATGTTGACCCGTCGATGCGCCCCGGCAAGGAAGACTATGACCGCTACATCGCGATGGTGCAGTTTGGCGTCCGAAGTGGGTGGGACCCCAAACGCATCGTGGATGATGGGCCGTTTTTGATGGCTGATCCGGGGATCACATTTATCTTGCTGCGCGCGCATCAGGACCTGATCGAGCTTGGCCGCGCTTTGGGTGAAGATGTTTCCGAGATTGAAGGCTGGGCCTTGGCACTGCGCAATGCGCTGCCATTGATCTGGAACCCGGACCTACAGGCGTATGATGCGAAAAACCTGCGCACCGGTGCATTTGCGGGGGTTCTTGGGTCGGGCGCTTTCCTGGCCTACCTTGCCGATGCCAGCAATCCCGAGCTTGATGCTCAGCTGATGCGAGTTTGGGATGCTGTGGAGTATGGCATTCCGTCGGCGGATCCCGAGGCAGAGATTTTTGATGCACGTCGCTATTGGCGTGGCCCGTGCTGGCCGATCATCAATGCACTGATTGCGATTGGGCTGCGCGATGCGGGGCGCTTTGATCTTGAACAACGGCTCCGCGCAGAAACCGCCACGCTGATCGAGCAACATGGCTTTTTTGAATACTTCGACCCAACGGATGCAACGCCTTGCGGGGGAAGCAATTTTACCTGGACTGCCGCGATCTGGCTCACTTGGGCCGGAGACGGACGTGAACGTGCAAAGGGGGCTGCGTAATGTCATCTATACAATTGAAATCGGTCGAGAAATGGTTCGGCAATGTGCAGGTTATCAAAGGCGTGGATCTGGACATCCAAGAGGGCGAGTTTGTCATTTTCGTTGGCCCCTCGGGCTGTGGAAAGTCGACCTTGCTGCGGATGATTGCCGGGCTTGAAGAAACCTCGCGTGGGCAAATCATGATCGGCGAACGCGATGCCACAGCCGAGCCGCCAAGCAAGCGCGGACTTGCGATGGTGTTCCAATCCTACGCGCTTTATCCGCACATGTCGGTGCGCGACAACGTTGGATTTCCGCTTAAATCTGCCGGGCTGCCTAAGGATGAGATTGACGCCAAGGTGAACGAGGCGGCGCGTGTTCTCAAACTTGATGACTACATGGACCGTCGCCCGAAAGACCTCTCAGGTGGGCAGCGTCAACGGGTGGCGATTGGGCGTTCGATTGTGCGCGACCCAACAGCGTTTCTGTTTGATGAACCGCTCTCGAACCTTGATGCGGCTTTGCGGGTTGAGATGCGTTATGAGATTGCCAAGCTACATCAGACGCTGAAATCAACGATGATATACGTCACGCATGATCAGGTCGAAGCGATGACGTTGGCGGACCGCATTGTTGTGCTGGAGTTTGGCAAGATTGCTCAGGTGGGCAGTCCGCGTGAGCTTTATGAAAACCCTGCGAATCTGTTTGTGGCTCAGTTTATCGGCTCGCCGCGGATGAACGTGTTTGCTGCAAACGCCGCGCCAAAAGTTGATTTGCCGGAAGGTGCCGCGTCGCTTGGTATCCGTCCCGAACATATCTCGATTGTGGAACCAGGGCAGGGGCATCTTGGGGGTACAGTAGATGTTTTAGAGTATCTCGGCGCGGATACTTTTGTGATTGTCTCCTGTGGAGAGGCCGGGCAAATAACGACGCGGGTCAATGGAAGCTCGTCGCTTAATCCGGGAGATTCTGTGGATTTGGCGTTTGAATTGAAAGATGTGCATGCCTTTGATGCAAGCGGATTGGCGTTGAAAATGCCGGGCAGATAGGCATCGCGCTATCGTGCATTGGACGTCGTGATTCTTCTTGACGTCCTGCGCGGCGGCTCTCTAGTGTAAAATTTGAAAATTGCGCGCGTTAACTTTCGAGAACTCTCAAGAGGGTGACCCGCGCAGTTGAAAAAGGACGCGCGATGAGTGAACGCAAAATCAAGAATATGGAGCAGTTTGCTGAGGTTAGCGGGATTTCGCGCCCGACCGTGTCCAAATATTTTAACGATCCCGGCAGTGTGCGTAAGACAACGCGAGGCAAAATCGAGAAAGCGCTAGAGCGTTACGACTATCGTCCGAACATTTTCGCGATCAATCAGAATCGGAAACTTACCAAGACAATTGGCGTTGTTGTGCCGTCTTTGTCTGATCCATTCTTCGCTGAAATCGCCCGTAATATCGAGCAGAGGTGCATTGAATCCGGGTATCGTCCCGCGCTTTACAGTGTGCACGGTGATCCATCCCAAGAGGTGGATGTTTTGGATGGTTTGCGCTCGCTCAAGCCCGCCGGTGTGTTGCTGGCTCCGCTTGGACGTGCGTCTGACCGAAAAGCCATTGAAACCTTTTGCCGCGATGTGCCCACTGTTCTTTTTGACAGTAACCTGGAGGATTTGGGGGCCGCGTTTGTTGGCTCTGATAACTATAGTTTCGTCTCTCAAAGCATCGATTACCTGACCAGATCGGGCAGTGCGCCGACGTTCTTTGAGATGCGTTCGCCGGCAAATCCGAACGCGAACAAACGACGCCACGCTTATCTCGACAAGATGGAAAAGCTGGGATTGACGCCAAACGTTATCCAGGTGGAAGGCGAGGGATGGGCGTTTGAAGAAATTGGCTATCGCGGCGCCATCCGGCTTTTGTCGAGCGACGAGCTTACCTCGGACACGGTGCTTTGCAGCAATGACCGGCTTGCCATTGGGTTTCTTGCGGCGGCTTATGAAAAGGGTGTGAAAGTGGGATTGAAGCCCGATTGCACCCTGCGTGTGGCATCTCACGATGATCATCCGTTCTCGCGCTTTACTGGGCCATCGCTGACGACGGTGGCGCATGACTATGACGCTGTATCCAACAAAAGCGTCGAGAAGCTTTTCGATGTGATTGAGGGTGGCGAATCTGACGTGCGCTCTGAAATGCTGTTCCCGGCACGCCTTATTCTGCGCGCATCTGCTTGAATTAATGTATAAGTTGACGCGCGTAAAATTTTGATTGACGCGCGGTAAAAAATTGGCAAGAGTGTGTCAAGGCATCCAATAGGGAGGAAATCTGGATGAAACTTACGACTGCTCTTATTGCAGCCACGGCACTTGTGTCGGTCGCATCGACCGCCGCATTTGCAGACAGCCATGCAAAGACGCTGACAATCGCCACTGTGAACAACGGCGACATGATCCGTATGCAAGGTTACACTGACTCTTTCACCGAAGAGACCGGCATTGCCGTTGAATGGGTGACACTGGAAGAAAATGTTCTTCGCACACGCGTTACAACAGACATCACCACCAAAGGCGGTGCTTTCGACATCATGACAATCGGCATGTACGAAACGCCGATCTGGGGTGCTAACGGTTGGTTGGTCCCACTTGATGATCTGTCTGCTGAGTACGATGTAGACGATCTTCTGCCAGCAATGCGCGGCGGTCTGAGCCATGACGGTACGCTTTATGCGGCACCTTTCTACGGCGAAAGCTCGATGGTTATGTATCGCACGGACCTGATGGAAAAAGCTGGCCTTGAAATGCCTGCTGCTCCGACATGGGACTTTATCGCTGAAGCTGCAGCGGCCATGACGGACCGCGACGCTGACATCAATGGTATCTGCCTGCGCGGTAAAGCCGGTTGGGGTGAAGGTGGTGCATTCATCACTGCAACGTCCAACTCTTTTGGCGCACGCTGGTTTGACGAAGACTGGAACGCTCAGTTCGACACAGAAGAGTGGGCGAACACAGTCAACTTCTTCAAAAACACAATGGACGCATCTGGTCCTGCTGGTTACGCAACAAACGGTTTCAACGAAAACCTGTCGCTGTTTAACCAAGGCAAGTGTGGCATG
Organism: Paracoccaceae bacterium; assembly: GCA_039942715.1. Classification (GTDB taxonomy): domain Bacteria; phylum Pseudomonadota; class Alphaproteobacteria; order Rhodobacterales; family Rhodobacteraceae; genus JABDJX01. Next base: position 792,591 of record JBDVBY010000001.1, on the reverse strand, counting down.
TGGATCGACGCGACTGTTGCGGCATCTTTCGTAACTGGCGACGACTCAACTGTAGCTGACAGCGTTGGTTTCGCACTGGCACCAGACAACGGTTTGGGCAAACGCTCTAACTGGCTTTGGGCTTGGGCACTGGCCATTCCTGCCGGTACACAGCAAGAAGCTGAAGCCAAGCAGTTCATCGAATGGGCAACTGGTAAAGCTTACATCGAGCAGGTTGCTGCCAACGAAGGTTGGGCCAATGTTCCTCCGGGCGCACGTACATCGCTGTACGAAAACCCAGAGTATCAGAAGGTTCCGTTCGCTCAGATGACACTGGACTCGATCCTGTCAGCTGATCCTAACGACTCGACTGTTAAGCCTTCGCCTTACGTGGGCATTCAGTTCGCAGCGATCCCTGAGTTTGCAGGTATTGCGACCGAAGTGAGCCAAGAGTTCTCAGCAGCTTATGCAGGTCAGCAGACCGTTGAAGAAGCTCTGGCAAAAGCTCAGGCGCTTACAAACGACGCGATGGAAGCTGCTGGCTACCGCTAAGCTTCCTCCCAAGCTCGCAGAGCGCAGGTATTTGCGCTCTGCGACGACAGTTTAATATCAGTCAAAAATTAGTTTAACGTCTGCGACGGTGTTTCCCGTCAACAGAGGAGGTGTGCGTAATGGCTACTCAGCAATCGCGATCCGCTGCCAGACTTATGATGGCTCCCGCTGTCATCCTGCTTTTAGGATGGATGCTGGTTCCCCTCACAATGACGCTGTGGTTTTCGTTTCGGAAATATTTACCACTTCGTGGTGGCGACCAAGGATGGGTTGGGCTTGAGAACTACTCGCGCTTCCTGTCTTCAAGTTCATTCTGGCCAAGCGTGGTTACCACACTGTTAATCGTTGGCAGTGTTTTGGTTATCACCATCGCATTGGGCGTCGTTCTTGCCTTGTTGCTGGATCAGCCGATGTGGGGCCAAGGGGTTGTCCGCATTCTGGTCATCGCACCTTTCTTTGTGATGCCAACGGTGTCTGCACTGGTTTGGAAAAACATGTTTATGGACCCGACCAACGGCATTCTTGCGCATCTTTGGAGGTTCTTTGGAGCCACCCCGGTTGAGTGGCTGTCTCAGGCGTCGATCCCTTCTATTGTCATGATCGTAAGCTGGCAGTGGTTGCCATTTGCGACGCTTATTCTTCTCACGGCCGTGCAGTCGCTCGACAGCGAACAGCTTGAAGCCGCTGAGATGGATGGCGCACCTTACCTGAAACGGTTCTGGTTTATCGTGCTGCCGCATCTGGCGCGCGCGATCACTATTGTGCTGTTGATCCAAACGATTTTCTTGTTGTCGATCTTCGCAGAGATTTTCGTCACCACCGGCGGTGCGTTCGGCACCCGAACACTGACCTATCTGATCTTCCAACGTGTGTTGGAAAGCCAAAATATCGGGCTTGGATCGGCTGGCGGTGTCTATGCAATCATCCTCGCCAATATCGTCGCGCTGTTCCTGATGCGCATCGTTGGCAAGAACCTGGACGCATAAGGAGGACTTGATATGGCAAGAGCCATTACTACAAATCGCAAAGCCCTCAATACAGCCATCGCATGGACAGTCGGGCTGATAATTTTCTTCCCGATCCTGTGGACGATCCTGACCAGCTTTAAGACCGAAGCACAGGCGATCAATGATCCACCAATCTTCCTGTTCTTTGACTGGACGCTGGAAAACTATGCAGTGGTGCAAGAACGTTCGAACTACATGCGCTTCTTGTGGAATTCGGTGATCATTGCCGGTGGGTCGACCCTGTTAGGTTTGATCGTCGCAGTACCGGCAGCGTGGTCGATGGCCTTTGTGCCTTCAAAGCGCACCAAAGACATCCTGCTTTGGATGTTATCCACGAAGATGCTGCCAGCTGTTGGTGTTCTGTATCCGATCTATCTGATCTTCATCAAACTGGGCATTTTGGACAGCCGCATTGGTCTGACCGTTGTGCTGATGCTGATCAACCTGCCGATTATCGTTTGGATGCTTTACACCTACTTTAAGGAAATCCCGGGCGAGATCTTGGAAGCATCGCGGATGGATGGGGCGGGACTAAAGGAAGAGATTCTTTATGTTCTAACGCCAATGGCCATTCCGGGGATCGCATCGACCATGTTGCTGAACTTTATTCTGGCATGGAACGAGGCATTCTGGACGCTGAACCTCACCGCAGCTAAAGCGGCACCGCTCACGGCGTTCATTGCCAGCTACTCCAGCCCAGAAGGCTTGTTCTACGCAAAGCTAAGTGCCGCATCAACGATGGCGATTGCACCAATTCTGATCCTTGGCTGGTTCAGCCAGAAACAACTTGTCCGAGGCTTGACCTTCGGCGCTGTGAAGTAAGGAACATCCAATGGGACGTATTCAACTAAAGCAGGTCCAGAAGAAATTTGGCGATGTAGAAGTCATTCCGCCGCTGGACCTTACGATTGACGAAGGCGAGTTTGTTGTGTTTGTCGGCCCGTCGGGCTGCGGTAAATCCACGCTTTTGCGCCTGATCGCGGGGCTTGAGGACACAACCTCGGGCAACATCGAGATCGACGGTGCAGATGCAACGGACCTGCCGCCATCCAAGCGGTCACTTGCGATGGTGTTCCAGTCATATGCGCTTTATCCGCATATGTCGGTGCGCAAAAATATCGCTTTTCCGATGCGTATGGCCAAGATGAGCCAGGCCGAGCAGGACAAGCGGATCGAGGCGGCCGCCAAGGCGTTGAACCTGACGGACTATCTTGATCGCAAGCCCGGCCAGCTTTCAGGTGGTCAGCGTCAGCGGGTGGCGATTGGCCGTGCGATTGTGCGTGAACCAGCAGCTTTTTTGTTTGACGAACCGCTGTCGAATCTGGACGCAGCCTTGCGTGTGGGCATGCGGATGGAGATCAGCGAGCTTCATAAAAAGCTCGATACAACAATGATCTACGTTACACACGATCAGGTAGAGGCGATGACCATGGCCGATAAAATTGTGGTGCTTCAGGCCGGTGTGATCGAGCAGGTTGGCAGCCCGCTCGACCTTTATCACAGCCCGCGCAACAAGTTCGTGGCAGGCTTCATCGGCTCGCCAAAGATGAACCAGATGGAAGGCGCGGAAGCGGCCAAACACAATGCGAAAACCATTGGCATTCGCCCCGAACACATTGCCGTTTCAAGCGAGAGCGGGACGTGGAAGGGTACGGTTGGCGTGTCTGAACACTTGGGAAGCGACACGTTTTTTCACGTGAAGGTCGACGGGCTTGATGAGCCAGTGACCGTACGTGCAACGGGCGATGTGGCGATGGGGTATGGCGATACGATCTACCTTACGCCGGACGCGGCGCTGATCCACAAGTTCGATGAGCAGGGCTTGCGTATCGGATGATGTTACGTGTCGGCAAACCTACGATGATCTTTTTTGTTTTGGTACAAAGAGCGTGGGTTTGCTGCAATCTTAGTGCGCGCTTGAGCGTGTGTGTAAGACGGTATGGCGTGGGGAAGGTGTGTGTTTGATGTTGAAAACGGGTTGAGGTCGAAAATGGTTGCGCTGTCAAATTCTGCACTGAGCGAATTGCCCGAGGCAATTGAGCGCCCGCGATACGATCGCGCGGCTCTGACTCCCGGAATTGTGCATATCGGGCTTGGTAACTTTCACCGTGGACATCAGGCTTGGTACCTGCATCGTTTGATGCAACAGGGCTTGGCGCATGATTGGGCGATTGTCGGTGCAGGCGTGCGTGCCGGAGATGAGGCACAGCGCAAACGGTTGGCGGCACAAGACTATCTGACAACTCTGATCGAGCTTGATCCTGCAGGACAGTCTGCCGAAGTGATTGGCTCGATGATTGACTTTGTGCCGGTGCAAGAGGGCAACGGCGCTTTGATTGCGCAAATGAGTGATCCTGCGATCCGTATTGTGGCGCTGACTGTCACAGAGGGCGGATATTATATTGACCCAGTGACCAAAGAATTTGACGCCGAGCATGAGGACATTCGCCATGATGCGGCCCATCCCGACGCGCCGCGCACCGCCTTTGGCGCGATGATTGCAGCTTTGAAGGCACGCCGCGATGCGGGGACGGGCCCGTTCACCGGGCAAAGCTGTGATAATCTGCAAGGTAATGGTGAGATATTGCGCCAGACCGTTGTGTCGCTTGCGCGCTTGTCTGATCCGGCGTTGGCGGAATGGATTGAAGCAAACTGCACGTTCCCGAATGCGATGGTGGATTGCATCGTGCCTGCAACCGGTGCAGCCGAGCTTGATTTGGCGCGCGGATTTGGCATTGAAGATGCAGCGCCGGTGACTCACGAGAATTTTCGCCAGTGGGTGATTGAAGACAATTTTTGTGCAGGACGGCCGGATTGGGATCTTGCAGGGGCGACGTTCTCGCAGGATGTGCACTCTTTTGAAGCGATGAAGATCCGTATCCTGAACGGTGGACATCAGATCCTGGCAAACCCGGCAGAGATATTGTCGATTGAGCATATTTCTGGTGCGATGGCGCATCCGCAGATTGCGGCGTTCTTTCGCAAAGTGGCGCAGAGTGAAATCGCGCTTCACGTGGCAGATGTTCCGGGGATGACGCCGAGCGCCTATGTTGACCTGATCGCAGGTCGATTTTCGAATACGCAGATCGTCGACACTGTGCGCCGCGTAGCCTTTGATGGCTCGTCGCGTCACACAGGGTTTATTTTGCCGGTTTTGCGCGAGGCTTTGGCTGAAGGCGCGCCGATGGATGGGCTGGCCTTGGCAGAAGCGCTTTGGGCGCGGATGTGCGAGGGTACGCGCGAAGAAGGCACGCAAATTGAGGCCAATGATCCGTTTTGGAGCGATTTAAACATTGCGGCTAAGACGGCGCGCGAGATGCCCCAGGCCTGGCTAGGGCAGGCGCATATTTATGGCGATTTGGCTGACGATGTGCAGTTTGCAGCGACCTTTGATCGCTGGCTTTCGCTGATTTGGTCTGACGGTGTTGAGGCGGCGTTGCAAACATACCTCGACAGCTGAACGGTACGACCTTGATTGAGCGCATTGATCACATCGTATTAACCGTCCGCGACATCGAGCGTTCGGTCGCCTTTTATGCCCGCGTTTTGCGGATGGAGGCGGTAACGTTTGCTGGCGGGCGACGCGCGCTGCGCTTCGGGGATCAGAAGATCAATCTGCAAACCTTGGGGCAAGAGACGCGCAATTTTGCGGGCGTTGGGTCGGGCGATGTGTGTTTTGTCACGGCAATAGAGACGGAGACTCTGCTTGCGCATCTGGCTGCTGAAGGGGTTGAGATTGTTGAAGGGCCAGTTAAAAAATCAGGCGCTTTGGGGCCAATTTCCTCGGTTTATTTCAACGATCCCGACGGCACCTTGATTGAGGTTGCACGTTACCTTTAATTTGCGCCGCGCTGACACGCGTCGCTGAGCGGGGCTCTGCCCCCTTGGCCTTCGGCCAATTCCCCCGGGATATTTTTGCCAAGAAGAAGTTTGTCGGTTCTTCCTAATTTAATATCAGTTCTGGCCCCATGATCATGTTTGGCAACCAAGTCGAGATGATCGGGATGTAGGTGACCATAATCAGGAAAACAAAAAGCACCGCGAGGAATGGCAGGGCGGCGCGCACGACGGCCATCATTGGCATGCCTGCAACGCCGGAGGTGACAAAGAGGTTAAGCCCGACGGGTGGGGTGATCATCCCGATTTCCATGTTCACAACCATGATGATGCCTAGGTGGATCGGGTCGATTCCCAGTTCAATCGCAATCGGGAAAACCAGCGGAGCGACGATCACGAGTAGGCCAGAGGGTTCCATGAACTGACCGCCGATCAAAAGGATGACGTTGACCACGATCAGGAACGCGACGGGCCCGAGACCTGCGCCAAGCATGGCTTCGGCGATGTGTTGGGGGACTTGCTCGTCTGTGAGGACGTGTTTGAGAATCAGCGCGTTGGCGATCACGAACAAAAGCGTGACTGTGAGTTTGCCTGCGTCGAAAAGGGTTTGTCGTGTGTCTTTGTGGAAGAACGCAGTGATGATGGCGTAGGGCTTTTCGAGCAGTGTGAGGTTGCGCGCGCCGTCTTCGGTGACCAGCGGTCCCATGTCGCGATAAACGAAACTTGCAATCAGGAAGGAATAGATTGCAGCGACCGCGGCGGCCTCAGTAGGAGTGAAAACACCGCCGTAGATACCGCCGAGAATAATGACGATCAGGAAAAGACCCCAACCTGCATCGCGTGCGGCAGAGAAGATTTCGCCCCAACCTTGCCATTCGCCTTGTGGCAGGTTTTTGACTTTGGCCATCACGTAGATGGTGATCATCAACATGCCGCCTGCCATGAGGCCGGGGATCACGCCAGCAAGGAACATGCGGCCGACCGAGACTTCAACAGCGGCGGCGTAGACGACCATCACGATGGAGGGTGGGATCAGGATGCCGAGCGTGCCTGCGTTACAGATCACACCGGCCGCGAATTCTTTGGTGTAGCCGACCTGGCGCATGCCTGCGATCACGATCGAGCCGATGGCGACGACGGTGGCGGGGGATGAGCCCGAGAGGGCGGCGAAGAGCATACAGGCAAAGACGCCCGCGATTGCTAGGCCGCCGGGAAGGTGGCCGACGCAAGCAATTGAAAAGCGGATGATACGGCGGGCAACGCCGCCTGTGGTCATGAAGGCTGAGGCGAGGATGAAGAACGGGATGGCGAGCAGAGTGAAGTGGCCCTCGAACGCTGCGAACAAGGTTTGTGCGACCGACGCGAGCGAGCTGTCAGAGAACCACAGCAGGAACATGATGGAGGAGAAGCCAAGCGAGACCGCGATTGGCACACCGATGAGCAACAGGCCGATGACCATGCCGAAGAGAAGAAATACATCCATGGGTCAGGCGTCCTTCACGGCCGCTGCGGCCTCTTTGATGTCGTCGTCTTCAACTTCGTGGCTGGCGACGAGGCGGTCGATTTTACCAGTCCACATCCAAATGGCGGCTTGGGCAAAGCGATAGAAAAGCAGCGCCATCGATAACGGCAGGATCACGTAAGGGATCATCCGCGGTATCTTTTCGTAAGCGTCGCCGTCGTTGAACATCGCCTCCATAAAGCGCAGCCAGTCGGGCATGGGCGTGTCGTTCACTTCGTACCAGCCTTTGGCGCGGAACTTCTCTTCGAATCCAAGAGGGAACCAGCGGCCTTCGGTGGCGGGCAGGTTGGCAAAGTTGGCCCAGTAGTCCCACGAGCCTTTGAGAAGCAGGAACGAGAAGACGAGGCAAACAGCGACCGAGATCAGCCCTAGGACGCGACGTGTGCCGGGCGAGACGATATTGATGATCGCATCCACACCAAGGTGGATGCCCTTTTTGACAGCGTAGGATGCGCCAAGCAGAACAAGCCATCCAAAGAGAAATACAGTGGCTTCCAGTGCCCAGAGGATATTGGAGTTGAACCCGTATCGGGCCACGACATTGGCGAAGGTGATCAGCGTCATAAGGCCAAGTATTGCGGCGATCAGCTGTTCTTCGATGGTGTCGATGAATGATGACGGTTGCGACGATTGCGTCTGCATGACCGGCGGCCCTCCCATGGCGCTGGTGGGTTGGGCGGCCCGAAAATCACGGATCGCCCTGTGTTTTAGTATTTTAGATCAGGATGCTGCGTTGATTTCCTGCGCTGCGTCGATCAGTTCCTGAGGCACGTCGTCTGAGAACTTTTCCCAAACTGGCTTCATAACATCGACCCACTCCTGACGCTGTGCAGCGTCAAGCTGAACGATTGTGCCGCCTGCATCCAGGATCGCTTGCTTGGCGCTTTCATTCACAGCAAAAGCTTCGCCGTTGCGCAGTTCAGTCACTTCGGCAAGGATGGTTGTGAACTGGTCACGTGCGTCCGCGGGCAGACCGTCAAGCCAATCGACAGAGGCCACAACTAGATAGTCGATAATGCCATGGTTGGTTTCCGTCACGCCGTCCTGAACTTCAAAGAACTTGCGTCCAAAGATGTTTGACCATGTGTTCTCCTGACCGTCGACAACGCCCTGCTGGAGTGCGCCGTAAACTTCTGAGAACGCCATTTTCTGCGGGCTACCGCCGATGGCTTCCATCTGTGCGACAAGAACGTCAGAGGATTGCACGCGGAACTTTAGGCCGTTTGCATCGCTGGGCGACACAAGTGGGACGTTTGCTGACATCTGCTTCATGCCATTGTGCCAAAACGCCATGCCCTGAAGGCCGCGCTTTTGCATGCTGTCTTTCATCGCCTGACCATTTTCAGAGGCTTGGAAAGTATCAACTGCGTTGATGTCTTTGAACATGAACGGCAGGTCAAACAGGCGGAACTGTTTGGTGAATTTCTCGAACTTTGACAGCGATGGAGCGGCCAGTTGAACGTCACCTTGCAGCATCGCTTCCAGCACTTTGTCATCGTTATAAAGTGTCGAGTTCGGGAACACTTCCATGCACATCACACCGTTCATTTCGGCGTTCACGCGCTCGGCGAGCAGGGTTGCTGCGATGCCTTTTGGGTGTTTGTCGGTGTTTGTAACATGGCTGAATTTGGCGACGATTTCGCCGTCGTCGCAGGCCGCGATGGCTGGTGCTGCGACCAATGCCGCTGTTGCCGCTGTCGCGGCGAGGATAAATTTGCGCATGAGTTCCTCCCTGGAGTGCACAAGTATGTGAAGAAAGTTTGCCCGCTTTGGTCAGGGGAGGGAAGCGAGCAGCGAGAATTTTATGAAAATTATTATTTTTCAGAGGGATATAGAATTTTTTATCGAGAGGCAGCTTGCAAGGTGTGCGAGAAACCGCACAGGAGCACGCGGCTACGAATCGCCACTTTTACGGAAATCCGCCGGTTCGATGCCGTGCCGCTTGAGTTTGTCGTAGAGCGTTTTGCGCGGCAGTCCGAGGGCTTCGGCTACGTTTACAACGCGTCCTGCACTATCGCGCAGGGCAGCTTCAATCAGAAGTTTTTCGACCATTTCCATTTGCGCCGCCAAACTGTCTTGCTGCCGGGCCAGTGCGATGGTGGTGCGCTCGCCTTGCAGACGGCGGTTTTCTAAAACAAGGCGGCGCATTTCGAGTGCGCGCGCCACCGCGGCCAGCAGGCTTTTGGGCGGACAGGGCTTTTCTAGAAAATCATAGGCGCCGGCTGCCATCGCGCGCACGGCCATGGGCACATCGGCTTCTCCGGTTAGTACGATCACCGGCAGATCGCGGTCGATTTTTAATGTACGCTCCAACAGGTCGAAGCCATCTTTGCCGGGCATGCGCACGTCGGTGACGACAACGCCAGCAAAAGCACGCGTGATGTGATCGGTGGCTTCGATCAGTGCGCGCGCAAGGATCACATCATACCCGGCAAGCTCGAGTGACTGGCCAATGGCGGTGCGTACATCCAGATCATCGTCGACGAATATCACTTTGTTGGGGTGCATAATTGTCGAGCCTTTTGTGTGTGTTTGTTTCGACTTCATAACGGCTCTGGGCTTGGCAAGCCAAGCGAAGTCGGTCACGACTAGGGCAAACAAGGAAGAAGAAGGAACGATCCTATGAAGCTTGCCCGTCTTGGAACTCCCGGCACCGAACGTCTTGCGGCGGTTGATAGCGATGGGGCTTATCGCGACATCTCGGCTGATTTTCCTGATCTGACACCGGCACTGTTGGCCGATACCGCGCCATTGCGCGCGCTTGATCTAAGTGCCTATCCGGTGGTTGAGGGGCCCCCGCGTATCGGGCCCTGCGTTGGTAATGTCGGCAAGTTCATCTGTGTTGGTCTGAATTATTCTGATCACGCGGCAGAAGCGAACATGCCGGTTCCCGAAGAGCCAATCCTGTTTGCGAAGGCGACGTCTTGCATCGTCGGGGCCAACGATGATGTCATTATTCCGCCGGGTTCGGAAAAGACCGATTGGGAGGTTGAGCTGGGCATCGTGATTGGCGCTGAGGCGCGTTACGTGTCTGAAGCAGATGCATTGGATCATGTTGCGGGTTACTGCATCGTGAATGACGTGTCTGAGCGGGCCTATCAATTGGAGCACGCGGGGCAGTGGATCAAAGGAAAAAGCGCTGACACGTTTGGTCCGATTGGACCGTGGCTTGTAACCAAAGATGAGGTGGCCGATGTTCAGAACCTTGCCATGTGGCTTGAGGTGGACGGGCACCGCTATCAGGACGGTTCGACCAAGACGATGATCTTTAATGTGCCGCATATGGTATCGTATATTTCGCAGTTCATGAGCCTGCAGCCGGGCGACGTGATCACCACTGGGACGCCTCCGGGTGTGGGCATGGGGCAAACGCCTCCGGTATTCTTGAAGCGCGGTCAGACGATGCATCTTAGCATCGAAGGGCTTGGTGAACAAAAGCAAACAACACGTTGATGCCATGAGTGAATTCGCAAATAAAACAATCCTTGTCACTGGTGCAAGCGGCGGTATCGGTGGCGCCACCGTTCGCCATCTGGCGCGCGCCGGAGCAGATGTCATTGCCGCAGGGCGCGACATGGAAAAGCTTAAGGCTTTGGCCAAAGAAACGGGTGCTGAACCGCTTGCCTTTGATCTGACATCTGAAGACAGCGTGCGCGCCGCGATCGAGGGGCGCGACATTTGGGGCGTCGTGAATTGCGGCGGCTTTGGCGGGCAGATTGCGACGCCGATAGACACCGATATTGATGTCTTTGATGAAACGATGTCGATCAATGCACGTGGTGCCTTGCTGGTCACCAAATACGCAGCGCGCGAGATGATCCGTTGCGATAAGGGCGGCTCAATTGTGAACGTGTCCAGCCAAGCGTCTTTGGTAGGTCTGAAAGGGCACGTTTCGTATGGGGCTTCCAAGGGTGCACTCGATAATATCACAAAAGTTTCGGCGCTGGAGTTGGGGCCGCACAATATTCGCGCCAACAGCGTGCATCCGACCGTTGTGATGACGGCGATGTCGGAGTGGTATTGGGGACAGCCCGAAATTGGCGGACCGCTTTTGGAAACCATGCCTTTGGGGCGCTGGGCCACGGCTGATGAGATTGCAGCACCGATTGTGTTTCTGCTTAGCGACGGTGCGGCGATGATTTCCGGGGCGGCTTTGCCCATTGATGGTGGTTTTACGGCTGTGTGATCGAAAGATTGAGTTTTCGTTCGAACTCTGTAACGGCATTCCATATACCTTGAGACATCCGCAACAAATGTGCGCCCTAACACGACCATGCAAAGCCCTGAATACATCGCCACTCAAATTGCCGATCAGATTGGGCAATTGCCCACGGGCTCGGGACGCAAGCTGATTGCTATCGCAGGACCGCCTGCGTCTGGCAAGACGACAGTATCACATGCGCTGCTTGAGGCGCTGAATGCGTCGCACACGCGCGCTGGCTTGCTTGCAATGGACGGTTTCCACCTGGACAACACAATCTTGGACGCACGCGGGCAGAGAGCGCAAAAAGGTGCACCGGATACGTTTGATTTTGGTAGCTTTCAGGCCTGTTTGAAGCGTTTACAAACCGAAGAAGAGGTGATCGCGCCAACGTTTGATCGCACACGCGATGTCTCGGTCGGATCAAGCACTATAATCACTCCTCAGATGCGCACTGTCATTGTGGAGGGCAACTATTTGCTCCTGAATGATGCGCCTTGGTGCGATCTGCGCGCCTACTGGACGTTTGCGGCAATGATCACGGCGGACCGCGATACTCTTGAGCAAAGGCTGATTGAGCGTTGGGTGCATCATGGATTTTCGCCGCAAGAGGCGCGCGCGAAAGCTTTGGAAAATGATATTCCGAATGCTGTCCGCGTTTTGACAGATTCTGCCGAGGCTGATCTGACAATCGAAGTTTAGAGCTCACTTTGTGAAGGTGCCGGATTCTGTTGCCAGGCTCCGGCGGGCCCCGCCTTACGCTGCAAAGCGAAAGGACTTAGATTTCAATAGTTCCGACTGCTTAAGCAGCCATCGCCATTGGAGCTTTGTTGTTATTTGCAACTAGCTTTAATGAACCGATAACGGTGGTATCTCACCGAAACAAAGCAAACCCCTTTAGACGTCCGTCGATCCTATTTCGTCCCCATGATCCTCAAATAAAGGAGTTTTGGTGGAGACGCCGGGTACCGCCCCCGGGTCCGATCCGCTTATTACGAGCGCGTTTATGTCCATAGTTCCCGAGGGAACACCAAAGATATAGGGGTTTTGGTCCCGCATTGCAAAGGGATCAGAGATTAATGGCTAACAAAAGTGCAGCGACTGCGATCTCTATGGCAGCAAAAACATAAGTTTTGCGCGTCGGGGCCTCATCGCGCAAGATCGAGGTTACACGTCCCACTGCAGCTCCACCCCATGCAAAGCCCACCATCGCGTAAGATTGCGGAGTGCCGAAATAGAGTGCGCCAAGACCAAGCCCGATGAAAAGTGCACCGGCAGAGGCGCGCAATTCGCTCAGGCCCATGGTTGAGCCATTGGTTTGCAAATCAAGTGCTTCCATTGTGTAGCGTGGGGCCAACCAGCCGAAACAACCTAGACCGATGCTGAGTAAGGCCATCGCGATGTTTAGAATGTCGGTCATGGAAAATCCTTCAGGTGCTGGTGCCTGCCGTAGATTTAGCGCATATCTCGCAAAACACACCTCAAAAGGATCGAAAAGATGCGTGCACTGATCGTGGAAAAGGATGACGCGGGCAAAACCAGCGCCAGTGTTCAGGACATTGACGAGGCGCGCTTGCCCGAAGGCGATGTGACCGTGGCTGTCGAATATTCGACGGTGAATTACAAAGATGGTCTTTGCATTGGGCCCGGTGGCGGATTGGTACGCAATTATCCGCATGTGCCGGGAATTGATTTTGCAGGCACTGTCGAGACCTCAAACGATGCGCGTTATGCGCCCGGTGACAAGGTTGTTTTAACTGGTTGGCGTGTAGGCGAGGCACATTGGGGTGGCTACGCTGAAAAAGCGCGTGTCAAAGCGGACTGGTTGGTGCCTTTGCCCGATGGGCTGACCACGCGCGCAGCGATGGCTGTGGGTACTGCGGGATTTACAGCAATGCTGGCGGTGATGGCGCTGGAGGATCATGGAATGAAACCGGATCAGGGCGAAGTTTTGGTCACCGGTGCAGCGGGCGGAGTTGGGTCGGTGGCGACTGCGATCTTGGCGAACCTCGGCTATCAAGTGGTGGGTGTGACCGGGCGGCCAGAGACGGCGGACTATCTGACGTCACTTGGTGCTACGCGCATTGTGGCGCGCAAAGAGTTGGCTGAAACGGTGAAACGGCCGCTGGAGGCCGAAACATGGGCGGGCTGTGTTGATGCGGTTGGTGGCGATATGCTGGCGCGCGTTTTGGGCCAGATGAAGTATGGGGCGTCAGTTGCGGCTGTTGGTTTGGCCGGTGGTGCAGGATTACCTGCGACGGTCATTCCGTTCCTGTTGCGTGGCGTGAACCTGCTTGGGATCGACTCAGTGATGCGCCCTTATGAAGATCGTGTGCGGGCTTGGGATCGGATCGCGAAAGATTTGCCGATGGAGCAACTTGAAGCGATGGTGCAGCCTGCGACTTTGGAGGATTTGCCGAAATTGGGGGCTGATATTCTGAAGGGGCAGGTGAAGGGCCGCGTTGTTGTCGACATCAGCGCCTGAATTGTTTTGCAACTGAGCGATTTGAGGGGAAGTGGTGAGCGCTTCCCCTTTTGTTTTTGAGGCGTTAGTCTTTTTGTCAAAAGAAGACTGAAAAAAGGGGGCGAGCATGAACCTAGCATTTGTATTTCCCGGACAGGGTGCGCAAACAATAGGGATGGGCGCGGATTTGGCGCAGGCCTATCCGACGGCGCGGGCGGTTTTTGAAGAAGTTGACGACGCGTTGGGCGAGAAGCTGTCAGCGCTGATTTGGGAAGGTGACGCGGAAACGCTTACACTGACCCAAAACGCTCAACCTGCTTTGATGGCGACGTCGCTGGCGGCTGTGCGTGCGCTTGAGGCCGAAGGGGTTTCGATCAACGATGCAGCTTTTGTGGCGGGGCATTCGCTTGGCGAATACTCGGCGCTTTGCGCGGCTGGCGCGTTTTCGGTGAGCGATGCAGCGAAGTTATTGCGCACACGCGGCTTGGCGATGCAGTCGGCGGTGCCGGTTGGCGAAGGCGCAATGGCCGCGATCCTTGGACTTGGCGTGTCGGACGTAGAAGCGCTGGCGGCCGAGGCGGCTGGCGACGACGTTTGTCAGGTGGCCAACGAGAACGATCCAATGCAAACGGTCATCTCGGGCAGCAAAGCAGCGGTCGAGCGCGCGGTTGATATGGCCAAAGAGAAGGGCGCGAAACGCGCACTGTTGTTGCCTGTGTCGGCACCTTTTCATTGTGCTTTAATGGAGCCTGCAGCCGAGGCAATGCGCGCGGCTTTAGATGATGTGTCGATCAATGCGCCAAGCGTGCCGGTTGTTGCGAACGTCGCGGCCGAGGCAGTGAGCGATCCTGATATGATCCGGGATCTACTGATCAAACAGGTATCCGGGCGCGTCCGCTGGAGCACGTCTGTTGCTTGGATGGCAGACAATGGCGTGAACGCGTTCTGGGAGTTAGGGGCAGGCAAAGCTTTGAGCGGAATGATCCGCCGGATCGCGAAAGAAGCGGAAACTCGCGCTGTTGGCACAGCCGATCAGGCGCGCGAAGCCGCCGCAACAAAGGGATAGATGATGTTTGATTTAACGGGAAAGTCGGCCCTTGTGACCGGAGCCTCTGGTGGGATTGGCGCGGCGATTGCAAGTGGTTTGCACGCGGCGGGGGCAAATGTTGGTTTGTCTGGCACGCGGGTTGAGCCGCTTGAAGCCTTGGCCGCCGAGTTGGGCGAACGTGCGTATGTTTTGCCGTGTAACCTGTCTGATAGTTCAGCAGTGGCTGAGTTGCCAAAGCAGGCAGCAGAGGCGATGGGCGCGGTGGACATTCTGGTAAATAACGCAGGGATCACGCGCGACAATTTGTTTATGCGGATGAGTGAAGACGAGTGGGACGCGGTGCTTCAGGTGAACCTAAAAAGCGCAATGATCCTGTCCAAAGGGGTGATGCGCCCAATGATGAAGGCGCGCTGGGGGCGGATTGTGAACATCACGTCTATTGTCGGCGCGACAGGCAATCCGGGGCAGGCGAACTATGCGGCCTCAAAAGCCGGGCTTGTCGGGATGTCAAAATCACTGGCCTATGAAGTTGCGAGCCGTGGGATCACTGTGAACTGCATTGCGCCTGGGTTCATCACGACAGCGATGACCGACAAGCTTACGGATGATCAAAAAGCGGGCATTTTGAGCCAAGTGCCCGCAGGGCGCATGGGTGAGGTCGGTGATATCGCTGCCGCTGTGCGGTATCTTGCCAGTAGCGAGGCGGGATATATCACTGGCGCGACGTTGCATATTAACGGTGGAATGGCCATGTTATAGCCGTGTTGGGGCTGCGGAATTATATTTGCCAAAGCGGTGAATATCATGTACGCGGCGCCATAACCAAGCCGGAACGCGTTTGATTTCGGTTTGTATCGTCCCACAGGGGCAGTTTAAGAAAACCGGGCAAGCCCCGAAAAACACGTGAGGATTTATTCATGAGCGACATCGAAGATCGTACGCGCAAAATTGTCGTCGAGCATCTGGGTGTAGAAGGTGACAAGGTTGCCGAAAACGCATCGTTCATCGACGATTTGGGCGCAGACAGCCTTGATACTGTCGAGCTGGTTATGGCGTTTGAAGAAGAGTTTGGAATTGAGATTCCTGACGACGCGGCCGAGACCATTCAAACCTTCGGTGATGCAGTGAAATTCATCAAAGAAGCCGCTTAAGCAGCCTTTTTTGAACAACTAAATCGTATTGCGGCGTCCACACACTGGGCGCCGCTTTTGCGTTTGACGAGATTAAAATACATTGCTGAGGCGTGATCTGGTCGTGACTTTGTCATCGGCCAAAATGGATTGAAAATCAGTTTCGCTAAGCTGGTCATCAAACATGATCCCTGCGTAAAACGCCGTGGCCCACACGATGGTTGCGGGAACTGTGCCACAGGTCAATTGAAGCGTGATCCTTTCCTTGGCGATCGGTGGGTGGTCACATTCTATTTTTGCCCCTCCGTTTGAGATATCCAACACGATAATTTTGTGTGATTTCCCATCGAAATCGGCATTTGCCGTAAAGGCCACAACGTGACGTGTTAAGCGCTCGACTCGCTTGATACGCATGGGGCGCGATTGGTAAATCAGATAGGAAATCAATGCGGCCCCAAGCACGATTAAGACGCCCGAAATGACGCTTGCTTGCGCGCTGGTTCTGACAGACCGCTTGGCGGCAGGTTGCGGGGCTTTTGTCCGCGTTGAGACATGTTGCGCTTGTTTGAATGCTCCTTTGCCGGACTGGCCTGCGCCTGCGGTGTCGAAACATGCGGTGCGCGCGATCGTCGCGCTGAGCCAGTCTGCGTTCGTAAAGTGGTAATCAGAAATACTACCTTGAATGAGCCCGCCCGACAGAGCGTTGCGCCCTAAAAAATATGCATCTACAAGTGTTTTTTCGAGCCGAGCGGTCTCGATCTCAAGTCCAAGTTCAATGAATGCGGATTCAAAGGTATCCGCGGTATAAATTGGCGTGAACTTCAGCAACTGATTGGCGGCGACCGCTTTGGCATGGGGTGTGTTATCAGAGAGCAGCGCGCGGTAGGCGTCGTGCATAACAGCCAAAGGCTGCAATGCGACACAGTTGGCAAACACTGATGTGCTTACGCTTATGAACAGGCCGACAAGAGCGGCTTTTGGCGTGCTGAACCCTAAAATCGAAGCAAATTCCCATTGGGTGACCGCTCCCTGCTTACCTCAACTGGTTTTTCATTCTGGTTAACGGCAAAGGCCTGCTGCCGCCAATTGCGCAGGGGGCATGCGAAGTGTATGTGTTTTTGAAACAATAATCAGACCGGGGAAGAGCATGAGACGGGTCGTTGTTACAGGATTGGGTATGGTGTCGCCGCTGGCCAGCGGTGTTGATGCGACGTGGTCGCGCATTTTGGCCGGAGAGTCCGGCGCTGGAACGATCACGCGCTTTGACGCCAGCCACTTAGCGACGACGTATGCCTGCGAAGTGCCGCGCGGTGATGGTTCGAACGGAACGTTTAACCCCGATGATTGGGTCGCGCCCAAAGAGCAGCGCAAAATTGATGACTTTATCGTCTATGGCATGGCGGCGGCAGAGCAGGCGGTGAAAGACGCAGGCTGGGAGCCGACGGATACCGAAAGCCGCGAGCGTACAGGCGTTATGATCGGCTCGGGTATCGGTGGTTTGCAGTCGATTGCGGAAACGGCCGTATTGCTCAAAGAGCGCGGGCCGCGGCGGGTGTCGCCGTTCTTTATTCCGGGATCGCTGATCAACCTTGTCTCTGGGCAGGTGTCGATCCGCTTTGGTTTTAAGGGGCCAAACCATGCTGTTGTGACGGCGTGTTCAACCGGCGCGCACGCGATTGGTGATGCGGCGCGGCTGATCATGCTGGACGATGCCGACGTGATGGTTGCAGGTGGTGCTGAGAGCCCGATTTGCGAGATTGGGATTGCTGGGTTTAACGCCTGCAAGGCGCTGTCTACGAAGCGCGCTGAGGAACCAACTAAAGCGAGCCGTCCCTATGACAATGATCGCGATGGGTTTGTGATGGGCGAAGGCGCGGGCGTTGTTGTGCTTGAAGAATACGAGCACGCCAAAGCGCGCGGGGCGAAGATTTATGCTGAGATTTTGGGGTATGGGCTATCGGGCGATGCATATCACATCACCGCGCCTTCCGAGGATGGTGAGGGCGGCGAGCGTGCGATGCGCAATGCTATCCGCAGCGCGAAGATTGAAGCCTCTGAGGTGGACTATATCAACGCACATGGCACATCGACGATGGCAGATACGATTGAGCTTGGCGCTGTTGAGCGCGTGATGGGCGATGCGGCCAAAGGTGCGACGATGTCGTCGACCAAGTCGTCGATCGGGCATTTGCTTGGGGCGGCGGGATCGGTTGAGGCGATCTTTTGTATTTTGGCTTTGCGCGATCAGGTCGTGCCGCCAACGATCAACCTTGATAATCCGGCGGTGGAACCGATGCTGGATTTAGCACCGAACGCGAAACGCGAACGCGAGGTTGGCATCGCTTTGAGCAACTCGTTTGGATTTGGCGGCACGAATGCGTCGCTTGTTATGGGACGGATTGATCGCTGATGTGGAGAAGTTTGGCCTCTAATATGCTGACCATTTTAGTGGTTGCAGCGCTTGGTATTGCTGGAGTGATCGGTTGGGGACAACAGCAGTATGTGGCCGAAGGGCCGCTGACTGATCCGGTGTGTTTGCAGGTGCCGTCGGGCTCTACGATGGATCGCGTGGCGGCGAACCTCACCGAGATTGGCGCGATTTCAAATGAAACGGTTTACAAGATTGGTTCGGATTATTCCGGCAAGAACCCACGACTGAAGGCGGGCTCTTTTCTGATCGAAGAAGGCGCGTCGATGGCGCAGATTTTGGACGAGATCACGGGCGACGGTGTGTCGACCTGTGGGACGCAGATTGTCTATCGTGTGTCTGTGAACAGCCAGTCAAAAATTGTACGTGCTCTGAACACTGAGACGCAGGGATTTGAGGTTGTTGCCGAGTTTGACCCAAAAGTGGAACAACCGCCCAGCGGCTATCTTGAGGCGCTGCAAGAAGTCGGCACAGAGTTGAGTGTCGTTTTTGCGGAAGGCGTCACGAGTTGGCAAGTGGTCGAGGCGCTGAATTCATCCGAGTGGTTTACTGGTGACGTACCCGAGGTGCCTGCAGAAGGCTCGCTTGAGCCGCGCAGCTACGAAATTCAGAACGGCACAGATCGGGTAGAGTTCTTGCGGGCGATGGAAGATTCACAAAGCATCGTTCTGGCCCAGGCGTGGGAATCGCGCGCGGATGATGCGCCTGTCGAGTCGCCTGAGGAGGCGTTAATCCTGGCCTCGATCATTGAAAAAGAGACGGCTGTGGCGGATGAGCGACCTTTGGTGGCCAGTGTCTTTGCCAACCGACTGCGTCAGGGGATCAAGCTGCAAACGGACCCGACGGTGATTTACGGGATCACCAAAGGTGAGGGTGTTTTGGGGCGCGGTATTCGTCAAAGTGAATTGCGGCGAGAAACTCCTTGGAACACCTATGTGATTGAGGGTTTGCCGCCGACACCGATTGCGAACCCGGGCAAGAAAGCAATTGAGGCTGCGCTTAATCCAGCCACGTCTGACTACATCTTCTTTGTTGCGGATGGCACTGGTGGGCACGCCTTTGCTGTCACGCTAGATGAGCATAACGCCAACGTCGCCAAGTGGCGCGAGATTGAGGCCGAAAGGGCGAACCAATAAAGGCGGGCTTTTCAGCACGCGCCGCTGAGTTTGGCGATTTGACCGACATCATTTCTTTGTTGGCAGACGATGATCTTGGTACTGAACGCGAAGATTTGAGGCAGCCATTGAACCAAGGTTATCTGTCTGCCTTTGAAGAAATGACGCGCGATCCAAATCAGATGATGTGCGTTGCCGAGCTTGACGGCGACATTGTTGGATGCCTGCAGATCACATTCATTCCAGGCCTATCTTATCAAGGCCGCTGGCGTGGGCAAATTGAAAGCGTGCGCATTGCCAAAGACTTACGGGGCCAAGGGTTGGGGCGACAGTTAATTGGCTGGGCTGTTGAGCAGTGTCGCGCACGCAAATGCGGGATGGTGCAATTGACGGCGCATAAGTCGCGCAAAGACACGCATCGGTTTTATGCCTCGCTTGGATTTGAGCCGATGCACGAGGGCTTTAAGCTGATTTTTTGAGGGAGAGCGCGATGCTGGAGCTTCGGCCGAATTGTGAATTGTGCGACAAAGACTTGCCGCCTGATGCGCGGAATGCACGGATTTGTTCGTATGAATGTACGTACTGTGCGGATTGCGTTCAGGGCGTTTTGCAGAATGTGTGCCCAACTTGTGGTGGTGGGTTTGCGACGCGACCGATCCGACCTAAGACGGCGTTTCGAAGTGATCACAAGCTGGGTTTGGAGCATCATCCAGGTAGTTCTGAGCGGGTACATTCAAAATTTACGCGCGATGATATTGATGCACATGTGGCGCGGATCAAGGACATACCTGTGGGTGAGCGGTAATGAGATTGCGTCTTCGTTGGATCGAGGGGCTTTACGGAATCGCGCGGCTTGAGGCGGATGCAATGATCCCGGAATGGGCAGATGGGCCGGGCTTTGTTTCGATTTCGCGCGCGGATGATGAGCTGACGGTTGTGTGTCTTGCGGCGCGTATTCCAGGCGATGTTCAAGCGGATCGCGAATGGGTTTGCCTGCGCAGTGTGGGGCCGTTTGCGTTTGATGAAAGCGGTGTTGTGCTGCGTTTAATTGAACCGCTGTCTTTGGCTGGTTTGGGCGTTTTTGTTGTGTGTACGTTTGATGGTGAACATCTTTTGGTGGCAGCCAATGATAGGGAACGGGCCGAAAATTTACTGCGCGCGACCGGATATGACTTTGACTAGGCACATCGTTGCTTAACGTTTCATGAGATCCACCGTGCGGTGTGCTGCTCATTTTTCAATACCTTAAATCTATATTGGGCTCAGTTCGAATTGAACTAATCCCTGACACGTCCGGCATGAGGCCACCGTGAACGGGGGTTATGGCTGCCTATATTGCCATTTTTCTCTGATTTGGAGTGCTTGGCTAATGGCCGCGACCCTGAGGTTTCGCAAGAGACCAAGCACGCGCGCTGGATGCTTGGGCAGAGCGAAAGGGCGCTGGAAGACATTCTGGTCGCCTTTGAGGAAATGCGCCGACAGATCCTTGAGGGGGGAACCCTTACTGGTGGCGATTTAACAAGGGCGCGGGTTTCGCTTGGGCACACGCGCTCTCAACTGCTTGATGAGGTAAATAAGTATGAAAGACACATCCTCCTTTCAAACGGGCTTACAGCAGAAGCCCCTCTCAACTTCGACGCCATCAAGCGGGGCGACCACGTTTGAGATTGGTGTGTCCGGCTCAACCAACCGTTATGGTGCCGGGATCGGCACAAACACCGGGGCTTGGGCGCGCGGGCTGACGTCTTCGCCGCTGGCCTATTACAGCGATACTGATCTGGTTTTGACGGCAACGGGCGGGAATTTTGATGGCTCGGGAACGCTGCGCTTGGCAGTGCATCTGGCCGAGTTAACGCTACCGCGGGCTTAACCGCGCGCGCAGGTGAGACACGTTGGCACGGTTGGATCAAGGTCCAACCGTTTGTTCGCAATTTCGTCGCCGCAATCGATACAAAAGCCGAATTCACCTGCTTCAATGCGTAACAGAGCCGCTGTGATGCGGCCCTTTCGCGCGTTGCGCCGTCTGTGGGTGGCGTCTGCCATGGCCTGCTGCTGCAGTGCATCCATTCGGCTGAGGCGACCCACCGAGGTTTGATCCAAGATCACGGTCTTGCGCCCCTCCGCGCCCTGATCATCTTCGCCCAACAACGCGTCCTGCTCGGCCAAAAGCCGCCGGCGAAACGCGCTTATCTCGGCATCATTGATCACGATTATTGTGCCCCTTGGCCTTTTCACTTGGAAAGCTATGCTTATCTGACTTAAAACGCGAGCAACAAGGAAGGTGAAGGCGCAATGGCAAAAGAGCAGCTTAAGCCCCGGTCGGTTGATCCGGTCTGGACCCGAATTCAGGACGATGCACGCGAAGCCGTTGTGGCTGAGCCGTTAATCGGTGGAATGGTCCATGCCACGGTGCTGCACCATAATTCTCTTGAAAATGCATTGGCTTACCGCTTTGCCTTCAAGTTGGCATCAAGCGAAATGTCAGAGCAATTGTTGCGCGAATTGGCCGAAGAGGCTTTGGCCGCTGATCCCACTTTGGGGGCGTCTGCACGCGCTGATCTTGTCGCCGTTTATGAACGTGACCCGGCGACCCATCGGCTTATGCAACCGTTGATCTTCTTCAAAGGGTTCCAAGCGGTACAAGCTTATCGCATCGGCAACTATCTGTGGCGCGAAGGGCGCAAGGACCTCGCCTACTTTATCCAAGCGCGCGTCAGTGAGGTGTTTGGCATTGATATTCATCCGGCGGCCAAAATCGGCAAGGGTCTGATGATCGACCATGCGCACTCCATCGTAATCGGTGAAACGGCGCGGGTCGGCGACAATGTCTCGATGCTACATTCCGTGACGCTGGGTGGTACGGGCAAGGAAGACGATATTCGCCATCCTTTGATTGGTGATGGTGTGCTGATCGGCGCTGGTGCGAAGGTGTTGGGCAATATTGAAATCGGCGATTGCAGCCGGATCGCGGCTGGTTCTGTTGTTCTACACGATGTGCCGGCGAAAAAGACCGTGGCAGGTGTGCCAGCCAAAATCGTGGGCGAGGCGGGATGTTCGCAACCGTCCTTGTCGATGGACCAGATCCTGAACGGAATGAGCGTCGACTAATCTGATCCGAGAACGCCTGTCCTGATCATTTGTTTGGGCCACGCCGATTTCCTTAAAGTAACGCATCTGCGAGGCGACACTGGCTAACGCGCCGTTTTTCGTTAAGCTTTAGTCCAAGACATCCGTTTTTCTGGGGGAGACTTAAGCATGACACGTAAAACTGAAGGCCGTGGCAAACGCTACGATAGTGTTTTGGACACCGTTGGCGACACGCCGGTGATCCGTATCAATCGCATCGCGCCGGATCATGTGACCGTTTATGTGAAGTTCGAAGCGTTCAATCCCGCTGGTTCGGTCAAGGATCGTCTGGCGCTGAACATCATCGAGGCTGCTGAAGCGAACGGAAGTCTAAAACCAGGTCAAACCGTGGTTGAGGCGACAAGCGGTAACACGGGCATCGGGCTGGCGATGGTTTGCGCGGCCAAGGGTTATCCTTTGGTTGTGACGATGGCCGACAGTTTCTCGATCGAGCGGCGACGTTTGATGCGGTTCCTTGGGGCAAAGGTTGTGCTAACGCCCAAGGCTGAGAAAGGCTTTGGTATGTACCAAAAGGCCAAAGAACTGTGCGATGCGAACGGCTGGTTTTTGGCCAGCCAGTTTGAAACGGCGGCCAATGCGGACATGCACGAAAACACCACGGCGCGCGAGATTTTAGCCGATTTCGCAGGCGAGCGGTTGGACTACTGGGTGACAGGGTATGGTACGGGCGGAACTGTCTCGGGCGTTGGCCGCGTGCTAAAAACCGAGCGCCCGTCGACCAAGATTATTCTGACGGAACCAGCAAACGCAGCCCTTGTCGCTTCAGGCTACGTGAACACACGCAACGCGGATAATCAGCCGACCGAAAGCCATCCGAACTTTGCGCCGCACCCGATTCAAGGCTGGACCCCTGATTTCATACCACATGTTCTGCAAGAGGCGCTGGACAACAATTACCACGACGAGCTTATCCCGGTTGCGGGCCCTGATGGCATTGCTTGGTCAAAACGCCTCGCTGCCGAAGAGGGGATATTTACGGGGATTTCTGGAGGGTCCACTTTTGCAGTGTCGATGAAAATCGCCGAAACCGCCGCACCCGGATCAGTGATCTTATGCATGTTGCCTGATACGGGCGAGCGCTATCTTTCAACGCCGCTTTTTGAGGGGATTGCGGAAGAGATGTCAGATGAAGAGATGGAACTGTCAAAGTCTACTCCTAACTATCAGCTTTAAGTGCGCGAGCCAAAGGGGCGGTCGATAACCGTGACGTCGACCATGTTCCACGTCAAATCTTTGTTGCGGAACAAACGCTTACCTTTGCGCGGGTAATCTGCCACGTCGTGGGCTTTGCGTTGGCTCACAACAATGCATCGCATGGTGTTGGGGCCTGTGTTTTGGATTGAATGGGCAAGCCCGCCTGCGCGATAGCCGATAAAATCCCCGGATGTCACTGTATGGCTTTCCGAGCCGATGCGCGCCACGCCGGTTCCTTCAAGCACGTAAAGGCATTCTTCTTCGTGGTGGTGTTTGTGATGCTCTGTACTTTCATTGCCCGGTGCGACTTCGATGATGGCAAAATCGATCTCGCTAAGACCCGTAGCTTCGGCCAATGAGGTTTCTGTGCGGCGCGCGTTTTCGTTCAGGAAATGCGTTTTGGTCTTGCCTGGAATCTTTGCGATAGCCTCAGATTTGATCACATAGTTTTCGCCGCTCATACCGGTTCTCCCCTTGGCGGTATGGCGATATCAACAAAGCATGATGATCGGGTTAATGTGCTCGAACTGCTCATTGCGGTGTGACACGCTAAAGCTATCGACACAGTCGGAACTCAACCAACGGAAAAAACCATGATCTTGCGCACCTCCCTTCTGTCAGCCTTACTTTTTTGCGCTGCAGTCCCGGCTTTTGCGGATACTTTTGTCGTAACGTCGACAGCCAATGAAGGGAAAGGCAGCTTGCGCGCGGTTCTTGCGGCGGCTGAAGCCAGTGGCGGGACCTCTTTCATTGTGATCGACTCGCCCGGAGATATCGCAATCAGCGAGACGCTTGTTTATGAGGGGGCGGCGCCGCTATCCATCATCGGTGAAAATCAGGCGGTGACATCCAAACGCAACATCACGCTGCTGGCGGTGATCAACGGTGCTGATTTAGACGTCGCTCGCCTTGGGTTCAAAGGTCCGGGCGGCTTTAGCATCACCGCGCGCGATAAAAACCGGGCGGGCAAAGGCGTGTTTGTCGCGGTGCCTGCGGATAAGACGGGCACGGTATCTTTGCGGTTGGACACAGTGTTGGTCGAAGGTGTGGCCGGGCATGGCATCCATGTTTCGGATTGTGTGCTGGCCGATGACTGTGGCACCAGCGGGTCAGCGGCGAGCATTTCTGTCGCGCTGCAAGATGTCACTGTGACAGACGTGGGCAATGGAACCTTGGATGCGGATGGTTTGCGTGTTGATGAACGTGGGCCGGGCGACATCACAGCGCGGTTTGCGTCATCCCGCTTTACCGGCATTGGCGCCGACGGCGTCGAGTTGGACGAAGGCCAAGAGGGCAGCGTTATTGTTCAAGCGTTCGATACGAGTTTTGATTTCAACGGCATTTATTGTCACCCCGATGTGCTGGAGGCCTACCTGCCGTATCCAGACTATGCTGCGTTTGATCAAGGTGCGCGTGAAAGGGGCGACATTCCTGCCAAGGTCATCGGGTCGCCCGACGATGCGTGCATTGAGCGCGAAGTCGATCTTTACGACAACGGCTCGGTCGCATCGTACGAATTCAGCATTGATGTAGACGACGGGTTCGACGTCGATGAGACTGGTCCAGGTAGGATTGTTGCATCGCTTCTGGATGTGAATGTTATCGGAAATCTCGACGAAGGTATTGATTTTGATGAGGAAGACTCAGGCAGTATCCACCTGACGGTTATTGGCGGGAGCTACTCATCAAACAGCGATGATGGGATCAAGCTTTCGGAAGAAGATGCAGGTGGGATTGGCGCGACCTTGGTCGGTGTCGAGGCTTTGGCCAACGGCAGCAAGGGGTTCGTTTTTGAAGAAGAAGACGCAGGCAATCTTTTCATCAGCGTCGTCAATTCTATGGCTAGTGGCAATGACGATGGGAATAAAACCGGATTGGAAGCCCAACAAGACGATGCAGGTCGAGGCGTTGTCACCTTCGTTGGCCCGGCCTTGGCTGACGGGATTGATGCCGACGGCGTCTCTGTGAATTGACTACGTCTTCGCGCCCGCGTTTGGAAAGCTCAACGCGTCAATATCCGCCACTTCATAGGAGCGGCCTTCATTGCGATAGATGCGTTTGTTCAACCGTGTGTAATCGGCGACGTCGTGCGCCAGACGTTGGCCGATGACCATACAGCGAAACGTTTCCGAGCCAGTGTTGTAGATCGTGTGCGGTTCGCCATTCTTGGGATAGCCAATGAAATCGCCCTGCTTGATGGGGAATTGTTCATCGCCAATCTCTGCCGTGGCCGTGCCCGAAAGCACATAGACCGCCTCATCTTCGAAAAAGTGTACGTGTTTCTCTGTGGTCTCAAACCCCGGTTCAACCTCGATAATGTGGATACCCAAACCAGTCAGCCCGGTCGCATCGCCAAGCGATTTGTTGATACGCTGCGCGTTTGGATTGGCGAAGTGCGTTTTTGCAAGGCCTTCCATCGCGGCGATATCTTCGCTTGTCAGGATTGTGGGATGTTTGCTCATGGCTCAGACAGAACTTTGATCGCAGGAATAGCTGCTGGTGGCATTGGTCAGACGCCCTGTGCGAAAGGCCGTTTCAGACCAGACAAGACCAGATTTGGCGTAAAAGCCCGGGCGGTTCGGATCGCTCGGCAGAACTTCCGTGCGCCCGTCGGCAAATGTGAGGATCGCGGTGTCGTCACTATAAACGATCGCAATTTCGGGACCTCTGGTGCAAGAAAACGTCGCCGTCTCCGGGCCTGTGCTGCACGCGACAAGTCCCATCAGAAATGAAAAGGCGATCAAACCCCTCATGCCAGCATCGTCATTGGGTTTTCGAGGTTGTCTTTGATCGCCGTAAGAAGTTCGGCGCCCATCGCGCCATCAATCACCCGGTGATCGACGGAGAGTGTTACGGACATCACCGTAGCAACGGCGACGTTGCCGTCCGCATCGACCACAGGTTTCTTCGCACCGGCACCCACGGCCAAAATCGCGCCGTGTGGCGGGTTGATTACCGCATCAAAGTTGTCGATGCCGAACATGCCAAGGTTCGAGATGGCAAAGCTGCCGCCCTGGTATTCGTGCGGCGCAAGCTTGCGGTCACGGGCGCGGCTCGCGAGGTCTTTCATTTCGGCGGAGAGCGCGGAGAGTGACTTCATCTCGGCGTCGCGCAGAACAGGCGTGAACAGACCGCCTTCGATGGCCACCGCAACGGCGACATCGGAGGGCGTCAACTTCAACATCCGATCGCCTGCCCAAACAGCGTTGGCGTCTGGTACGGTTTGCAGCGCAAGAGCACAGGCCTTGATGATGAAGTCGTTGACGCTCAGTTTCACGCCGCGTGCTTCGAGTTGTTTGTTTAACTGGCTGCGGAACTTGAGCAGGGCATCAAGCTGGATGTCTCGGCGCAGATAGAAGTGCGGGATGGTCTGCTTGGCCTCAGTCAGACGTGCAGCAATGGTTTTGCGCATGCCGTCGAGTGCAATTTCTTCGTAGTCGCGGTCTTGGTACATCGCAACAACCTGTGCGGTGCTTGGCCCAGCGGCGGGAGCGCTTGCAGCAGCAGGTGCCGCCGCCGCAGAAGCAGCTGGCTTCGCAGCGCCCGGTGTGGCGTTCTCAACGTCTGCTTTAACGATGCGCCCTTTGGGGCCGGACCCTTTGATCTCGGACAGATCCAGACCTTTGTCAGCGGCAATGCGGCGCGCAAGAGGGGAAGCAAAAACGCGATCTCCATCGGCGCGCGCAGGGGCTGCCGGGGCAGGGCTTCCGCCAACGCTGTCAGTACCACTCGCAGGGGCTGCTTCGGCTTCGGCTTTGGGGGCTTCTTCTTTTGGGGCGGGCGCTGACGCCTCGCCAATGCCATCCGCACTTTCGCCGTCTTCCAGCAGAACGGCGATGGCGGTGTTCACTTTGACGCCTTCCGACCCTTCGGCAATCAGCAGCTTGCCAACCGTGCCTTCATCGACGGCTTCAAATTCCATCGTCGCCTTGTCGGTTTCGATCTCGGCCAACAAATCGCCAGAGGCAACCGTGTCGCCCTCTTTGACCAGCCATTTCGCAAGCGTGCCTTCCTCCATCGTCGGAGACAGCGCGGGCATCAGGATTTCGGTTGGCATGTCAGTGTTCCTTCACAAGCGTAATCTGGTCAAATGGTTTGCGCGGTTTGCCCGATCCCCGGACCAGTTGCGCAATCGCTTTTTCTATCTTCTTCTCATACCCGGCCATCCAGACATAAGCCGCCTGATGGCTGGGGCGTGCGCCGATCTTGAGGTCAACGGCAAGGCGCTCGGGCACCCAGGCGACCACGTCCTTGCCATCCACATCAATCACGACGCGATAACTTTCAGTGGCACGATCTAGACCCAAGACTTGCATCAACCCCTACCGATACGTCACAGCTTTAACAGCGTCGATCACCTCTTTGGTGTTGGTCAGCGCCAGTTTTTCAAGGTTCGCGGCGTAAGGCATCGGCACGTCTTTCCCGGTGCAGGCCAACACGGGCGCATCCAGATAATCAAACGCTTCGCGCATGATTTCCGAGCCGATGTGATCAGACATCGACGCGACGGGCCAAGCTTCTTCAACAGTCACGCAGCGGTTGGTTTTCTGTACCGAACGAATAACAGTTTCGATATCCAGCGGACGCAAGGTGCGCATGTCGATGACTTCGGCCGAGACACCTTCTTTGGCCAGTTCATCAGCGGCCTCCAAAGCGTATTTCATCCCGATGCCCCAGCTTACGATGGTCACATCCTCGCCTTCACGCCAGATGCGTGCCTTGCCGAACGGAATGGTGAAATCATCCAGCTTGGGCACATCAAAGGATTGCCCGTACATGATCTCGTTTTCCAAGAAACAAACCGGGTTATTCTCACGGATCGCTGTTTTCAAAAGACCCTTCGCGTCAGCCGCCGAATAGGGCTGCACCACGTATAGACCGGGAACGCTTGCATACCATGCCGCGTAATCCTGAGAGTGCTGAGCGCCTACGCGCGCGGCTGCACCGTTGGGACCACGGAAAACGATGGGAGAGCCCATCTGACCGCCCGACATGTAAAGCGTTTTAGCCGCAGAGTTGATGATGTGGTCAATCGCCTGCATGGCAAAGTTCCACGTCATGAATTCCACAATCGGGCGCAAACCGCCCCATGACGCACCAACGCCAACGCCAGCAAAGCCATGCTCTGTGATCGGCGTATCAATTACGCGTTTCGCGCCGAACTCGTCCAGCAAACCTTGGCTGATCTTATAAGCGCCCTGATACTCAGCGACTTCTTCGCCCATCAAGAAAACGCTGTCATCGCGCCGCATCTCTTCGGCCATTGCATCGCGCAAGGCTTCGCGCACCGTGGTGCTGACCATTTCCGTGCCTTCGGGATAATCCGGCTCGCGGTTCACAGACGTGACAGGTTTGGCTGCTGCCGGGGCAGGGGCGTCCTCATCAGAGTTCCCTGCGGGAGCCGCTTCTTCGCCCGCGGCGGACGCAGCCGCCGGTGCCGCGATGTCATCCGCGCTTTCGCCCTCTTCGATCAGAACGGCGATGGCGGTGTTTACTTTGACACCTTCGGTGCCCTCAGCAATCAGGATTTTCCCAACGATGCCCTCGTCGACGGCTTCAAATTCCATCGTGGCTTTGTCGGTCTCGATTTCCGCCATGATGTCGCCTGAAGAGACGGTATCGCCCTCTTTGACCAGCCATTTGGCCAGCGTGCCTTCTTCCATCGTTGGCGAAAGGGCGGGCATGAGTATTTCGGTTGCCATGTTCTTATACCACTCTAGTCAAAATCTGTGATGTCTGTGCGGATGCGCCGATGCTTCCTAGGAGAAAGGCCACTGCAATGACGATAAGGGCGATCACCACGAATTGCAGCACCAAGACCACCGCCCACTTCCAGCCAGCAATCAATTCCATGTTCTGATCTGGGACAATAAACGTTAGTATCAGGACTTGCAGCATGAAGTTGAAAAGCATCAAAAGGACGCCGCCCGCAGGGGTCATTGACGACTCTAGGTCTTGCATGGCCTGCATGTCGATCGTGCCCTTTGAAATCCATACCAAGCCAAAATACCCTACCGTTGTGAACAGAACGCCCAGTACCATCGCCAGCAGGATCATTCCAAAGAACACGCGGCGTTTGAATACGGCGCTCATCAACCATCTCGAGATGACAGCCGGGATCAAAGAGCTGACGACAACTGCCAACAGTATAATGAGGATGACGAAGAGACCCGACATTGATCACACAATCATGCGCTTTGCGGCGCGTGGCCGTCTACGTATATATCAGTCCAAAGCTCGGCCAACGCAGGCTCGGGGCTTTCCTTAGAGAACTCCGCCGCCTCATTCACGATCGCTTTGATGTCTTTGTCGATGGCCTTCAGCTCATCTTCGGTCGCATCGCCCTCAAGTAGCCGCTTGCGCACCTGCTCAATCGCGTCACGCTCTTCGCGCATCTTTTGCACCTCGTCGCGCGTGCGGTACTTGGCCGGATCCGACATTGAGTGCCCGCGATAGCGATAAGTGTTCACCTCTAGAATGTAGGGGCCTTTGCCAGCGCGGCAGTACTCAACCGCCTTCTCTCCGGCCGCTTTCACAGCCAGCACATCCATGCCATCCACGGCCATGCCTTCAATGCCATAGGCCGCACCACGTTCCCACAGGGACGGCGACTTGGTCGCGCGCTGCACGCTTGTGCCCATGGCGTATTGGTTGTTCTCGATGACAAAAATCACCGGCAATTCCCACAACTGCGCCATGTTATAGGTCTCATAAACCTGACCCTGGTTGGCCGCGCCATCACCAAAGTAGGTAAAGGTCACGTTGTCATTGCCCTTATACTTGTCAGCAAACGCCAGACCTGCACCAAGGGGTACGTTTGCGCCCACAATGCCATGCCCACCGTAAAAGTCTTTTTCCTTGCTGAACATGTGCATCGAGCCACCCTTACCGGCAGAAAACCCGCCTTCGCGGCCCGTCAACTCGGCCATGATTCCCTTGGGGTCCATACCACAGGCCAGCATATGACCGTGATCGCGATAGGTGGTGATGCGCTTGTCGCCCTCTTTCGTCGTCGCCTCTAGCCCAACAACGACCGCTTCCTGTCCGATATAAAGGTGACAAAACCCGCCAATTAAGCCCATGCCGTAAAGTTGGCCAGCCTTCTCCTCAAACCGGCGTATCAGAAGCATCTCTTTGTAATACTTCAATAAATCCTCTTTGGAGGCATTCGACTTCTTCGTCGCTTTACGTGCGGCCATGTGTGGCAACTCCCATCGGGCTGAAATATAGTTCAACGTTAAACCATTTCTTACAGGAAGCGACTAAGAATTGCACCCCCCAAATCTAGGGCAATTTGGCAAAGGTGCTATGCGGTGGGTGCAAACAACCTTAAGGAGAAAAACCATGCGTATTGTCCTTTAAATACCGAAGAACTGTGCAAGCCCATTGTTGAAGAAAAAGGGGTCGATGCCTAATCTTTATCCAATTGTAACGATTCCGTGGGGGAATTTTTGAGATGGAAATTTATAAGACAGTTGGATTGGCCGCTGTTTTTGCAGTTGGAGCGTCTGTCGCTAGCGCAGCGACTTATACTTCCGATAGCAATTGCGGTTCCGCCACCACAAATCCTGCATACGACGACTGTTGGGGACTACCCGTTGAAAACGCTAATGCGCAGCAGATCGACGTGAACGGCGGAGATGAATTCGTCGGTGCTACGGCAAATGGAGCGGTCTATGCCGATGGCAGCTTGTTCGGGCATACGGATTGGTCAGAGATGCAATCTGCAGGGTCGTTTTCCGGTGGGGCAACAAGCAGTTTCGACATAATTGCCAATACTTACTCTGAAGTTGTCGTTATATTGAAAGCGTCGAATACGTTTGGCGCGTATCTCTATTCAAGCGGTCTTTCAGACCTAGAGTACTTCTTTACCACCGCAGGTTCAGGTCCCCAAGGTCAAGCTCAGGCACTGAGCAACTATGCAGTATACGGCCGAGGCGTTACCGAAGTCCCACTTCCAGCCTCTGCAGCTCTACTGCTCGTGGGACTTGGCGGTTTGCTGATTATGCGACGCCGTAAATCGTAAGATCGAAAATTACTCACTCGCGGAAATGGCGTCCCTTTCGGGGCGCCTTTTTCTTTTCGGCTTACAATCTTAGTGCAACACAATCTCATCGCTGCGCACCAGCCCAAGCACATCGCGCGCCTGTTGGTCCAGCAAATCCAAATCAAGATAGGTGTCGCTCAATCGCTGTGTTTTGTTCTCAAGCGCGGCGACTTCTTCTGCTAACTTGTCGCGCTCAAAGCTAAGCGTTGCGGCTTCGGCTTCAATCTGTACGCGTCGGAACAGGCCAAAGTCGCCCTGCACACTGGCGAACATGAAATAGACGCCAAGTGAAAACATCAGCGCAAAATAGGCCACTACGCCCAGCCCGGGTTTTTGAAGGGTGCTCGTCATCTGTCCGCCTCTGGTCGCTCTCTTTAGTGGAGCGTGAGGAGACAATGCATGAAAGCGGAGTCAGAGAAAAGAGAAAAAGAAAATCCAAGCGGCGCGTTGCTTGCGGCGTCTTCTGTCCGAATGCTTTCGGGGACGCTTAATGCGTCCCCTTGGCAAATCTCTTCAAGTCAGTCCGCCCCATCAGGGGACGACATCAAGTAATAGAAGCTGCGTAAATGCTATCGATCGAGTCTGAGAGCATCGCGTTAAAATCGGCATCGCTTTGCGCATCCGAAAGACCTTCCGCCAAACCACGGCTAAACGAGGCGATCATGCCAACGTTCTCGGTCAGCAAACGGTTCGCTTCCGCGCGAGAGTACCCGCCAGACAAAGCCACAACGCGCATCACCTTATCATGCGCAATCAGCGGTGCATAAAGGTTCGCCTTAGTTGGCAATGAAAGCTTCAGCATCACCTCTTGATCCATCGCATCAAGATTTTTCAAAATCTCGGCCAGCACGATGTCTTCGGCCTCGGCCTTATCGGCAATCGTGATGTTCACTTCGGGCTCTAGAATTGGCATCAGACCATGGCCCAAAATCTGGCGACCAATTTCAAACTGCTGTGCAATGTTATCCGCAATTCCGACCGGGTTTGCAGCCTGAATAACCGAGCGCATCTTGGTGCCAAACACACCAAGCCCTTTTGCACGGCTCAACAGCCCGTCCAAATCGCCCATATCTTTCAACAGCTGCGCGCCATTCACTTCGTCTTCGAGGCCCTTGTCGCACTTCAAAAACGGCACAACGCCTTTCTCTTCCCAAAGATACGCGGGCACCGACTTGCCCTCAAATTCGCGGTCCATAGTCATTTCAAACAGGATTGCGCCCAAAATCTTGTCGCCGTTAAAAGCAGGGGCACCAACGATGCGGGCGCGCATGGCGTGCACCAGATCGAACATCTCGGCGTCATTGGCGTAGCGATCGGCCTCAATCCCGTACTGCGCCAGCGCCTTGGGCGTTGATCCACCGGATTGATCGAGTGCGGCGACAAAGCCTTGGCCTGAGCGCATTTGGTCTGCTTGTTGGTTGTATGACATGGACAATCCCTCGTTAATCTGCGTTGTGCACGTGCTTAATGACCCGCGCCAACCTGTCAACGCTGGTGCCGCTAACATAGAGACGATTTGTTTAACTCTGGTCTAGCGCTGCAACACCCGGAAGGGTTTTGCCCTCCATCCACTCCAAGAACGCGCCGCCAGCCGTTGATATATAAGTGAAATTATCGGCCACACCTGCTGCATTGATCGCCGCAACCGTATCGCCGCCCCCTGCAACCGACGTAAGATCGCCTGCATCGGTTTGGGCCGCAATTGTTTCCAACATCGCAAAAGTACCCGTGTGAAACGGTTCCAGCTCAAAGACGCCAAGCGGTCCGTTCATGATGAGCGTCTTGGCTGATGTGATCGCTTCATTGATCCGTGCAACCGATTTTGGACCTGCATCAAAGATCATTGCATTACTTGGGCAGGCGTCCGCTGCGTAGACCGCATTCTCGGCGTTGGCCTTAAACTCGCGCGCACAAACCACGTCGACAGGCAAGATGATCTCACAGGCTGCCTCATCGGCACGCGCCAGAATATCGCGCGCCGTGTCCGTCATATCATGCTCGGCAAGCGATTTGCCGACATCAATGCCTTGCGCGGCCAGAAACGTGTTTGCCATGCCGCCACCAATTACCAGCATATCCACTTTGCGCACCAAATTTCCGAGCAGGTCGAGTTTGGTTGACACTTTCGCGCCGCCCACGACAGCCATCACAGGCCGTTTGGGTGCGCTCAGCGCGGCTTCCAAAGCGCTTAATTCGGCCTGCATTAAGCGGCCTGCAGCGCTTGGCAAAAGCTGCGCGATTCCTTCGGTTGAGGCATGCGCACGGTGCGCAGCGGAGAAGGCGTCATTCACATAAAGGTCACCCAAAGCGGCGAGCGACGCGGCGAAATCCGCGTCGTTCTTTTCCTCGCCTGCATGAAACCGCGTGTTTTCAAGTAGCAATACAGACCCAGCGGGCAGGGCGGCTATCGCCTCAGCGGCAACGTTGCCTATGCAATCCGATGCAAACTCTACCGGAACGCCCAAGATCTCGGCCACGGCACTTTGGATCGTTGCAAGCGACATCTCTGGAACGACCGCCCCCTTTGGCCGTCCAAAGTGCGCCATCAAAACCGGCTTGCCGCCGCCATCAAGCACAGCGTCCACCGTCGGCTTTATCCGCTCAATGCGCGTTGCATCACTCACACGCCCATCCTCGACAGGGACGTTGATATCTACCCGCACAAGCACCGTTTTGCCGTGCATGTTCAAAGCGTCGAGTGATTTCCAAGCCATGAGAGCATCTCCTTTAAAGGGTCGCTTTCTGCCTAGTCGCCCCTGCGCCAAGGTCAACCCTTTCCCTTGCCAAGCGAAGCCACTAGGGTCGCGCCAAATATGAACCAGACAAACGTATGAGGAGGCCCACATGGCCGAGTATGACGATCCCGAAAACACCATCCTAATCGAACTCAAAGACGGCACGGTTGCGATCAAACTTTTGCCGGATGTAGCACCGGGCCATTGCGATCGCATGAAGGAACTGGCGCGCGCGGGCGAGTATGACAACGTGGTGTTTCACCGGGTGATCGACGGCTTCATGGCGCAAACCGGTGATGTAGAGCACGGCGATTTTGAGGATGATTTCAACCTGCGCCGCGCGGGCACCGGCGGCTCAAAACTGCCCGATCTGGCGGCGGAATTTTCCAAAATTCCACACGACCGTGGTTCGATTGGTGCCGCACGAAGCCAGAACCCAAATTCGGCCAACAGCCAGTTTTTCATCAACTTTTCCGACAACGCCTTTCTGAACGGGCAGTACACTGTTTATGGCACTGTGATTTCCGGCATGGAGCATGTCGACGCGATTGCGCGCGGCGAACCGCCGATGAACCCCGACCGGATGCTGAGCGTAAAGGTGGCCGCCGATGTTGCGTAACCTGACCCTGATCGCAGCGCTGGCCGCTGTCCCAATCGCCGCGCCTGTCTTCGCGCAAGACGTCGAAGACGGCGCTGGCCCGAACCTGATCATCGAAGTCACAGGCGAAGCCAACGGTCGTATCGTCATCGACATGTTTGACGACGCAGCTCCTCTCCATGTCACGCAAATCACCGAGCTTGCCGAAGAAGGCGCTTACGATAACGTTGTCTTTCACCGCGTGATCGAAGGCTTTATGGCGCAAACCGGCGATGTTCAGTTCGGCAAAGCCGACAATCTGGGCCGCTCTGGCACCGGCGGTTCTGATCGCCCGGACATTGAAGCCGAATTCAGCGACATTCCTTATGATCGCGGTATCGTCGGCATGGCGCGCAGCCAAAGCCCAAACTCGGCCAACAGCCAGTTCTTTATCATGTTCGAAGAAGGTTATTTTCTGAACGGACAGTACACCGTTGTTGGCCGTGTGATTGAAGGCATGGACGTGGTCGATGGTATCAAGCGTGGCCAAGGCCAAAGCGGAGCCGTCGCTGGTCAGCCCGACGTGATGCAATCCGTGACTGTCGAGCGCTAAGTGAACAACACCCGCGCCATCGTTCTGATGATCGGAGCGATGGCGGGCTTTGCTTCTGTTGATGCGTTTTTCAAGCTGGCCACGGCGACGCAAAGCCCCGGCCAAATCCTTGTCCTGACATCCATCGGCAGCTTTGCAATTTTCTATGCAATTCTGTGGCGTAATGGCGAACGCCTTGTAAGCGCCAATGCGCGTCACCCGCTTGTGCAAATCCGTGCCGCCGCTGAAACGGCTGGCACGTTTGGCATCATCATGGCGCTTGCTGTTGTGCCGCTCGCTGAAGTCACAGTGATTGCGCAATCCCAGCCACTTGTGGTCACGCTAATGGCCGCCGCTTTTCTGAAGGAAAAGGTCGGCGCGCGCCGCTGGACAGCCGTCGCCCTTGGGTTGCTCGGAGTGATCATCATCATGCGCCCCGGCCTTGGCGCCTTTGATCCCAATCATCTGTGGGTGCTTCTCTATGTCGTCGGCCTAAGCTTTCGCGATGTGGCAAGCCGCGCACTGCCGCCCAATCTGTCCACGCCCTTTGTCGTCTCTTGGTCGCTGATCTGGATGACGCTGTTCGGGCTGTTCTTGATGCCGTTTCAAGGCGGTTGGCATCCGATCGATGGACGCACTGCGATCTACCTGGTGGGCATCACCGTCACCGTATCGATTGCACTTGCCCTGATCACCATGTCCTTTCGCGCGGGCGAAATAGGCGCGGTTGCGCCGTTCCGCTATGCCCGCATCGTTTTCGGTCTGGCGCTGGCGTGGTTGGTGTTTGGAGAAACGCTGGATGTGATCAGCTGGCTTGGGCTGGCACTGATCGTTGGCTCTGGTCTATACGCGTTTTGGCGAGAGAACCAGAAAAGGGTGTAGCAACCCCGGCACAAGCGATTGGTGCAAATCGCTGGTGCCAGGGTCGCAACAAGTGGTGTGTGCGAGTGAGTGTTGTCCCCAGTGGAGTGTGTGTGTGTGCTCTCCGGCTGTGAAACCAAATAATCGGGGAAATGTGCTCGGATTGTGACGATCTACAGGCAGTCTTTGGGCTGTTTGAAGACTCCCTGATTAAGGCAAAAAATCCAGCGATTTCGGCGACAAAGCAAACGGCAGCTTGCTATTGTGCCAGAACGCGAAACACAAGCGGGCGGATTCCTGCCAATTGCGCAAGGGGAACGTCGGATTTTTCTTCCAACTGCACTCGTTTCCCTCCGCCAAAGGCCCTGCTATAGACCCATGTGAACGCTAACATTGCAGGAATCAGCACCCCATGAGCACCATCATTGATATCCACGCCAGAGAGATTCTCGACAGCCGAGGTAACCCAACGGTTGAAGTCGATGTCACCTTGGAAGACGGCACAATGGGACGCGCGGCCGTGCCATCTGGCGCTTCGACAGGTGCGCATGAAGCGGTTGAAAAGCGCGATGGTGACAAAGCGCGCTACATGGGCAAAGGCGTGCTTGAGGCTGTGGCGGCTGTAAATGGCGAGATCGAAGAGGCGCTGATCGGCTTTGATGCCACCGAACAGCAGGCAATTGATGCGGCGATGATCGAGCTTGATGGCACGCCCAACAAAGCGCGCCTTGGCGCGAACGCGATCCTCGGTGTGTCGCTGGCTGCTGCCAAGGCCGCGGCTGATTATACTGCGCAGCCACTCTATCGTTATGTTGGCGGCACCTCGGCGCGCGTATTGCCGGTGCCAATGATGAACATCATCAATGGTGGCGAGCACGCGGATAACCCGATTGATATTCAGGAATTCATGATCATGCCGGTAAGCGCGGGCAATATCCGCGACGCCGTGCGCATGGGCTCGGAAATTTTCCACACATTGAAAAAAGAGCTCTCGGCGGCGGGCCTCTCCACAGGGATCGGTGACGAAGGCGGCTTTGCGCCCAACCTGTCCTCCACCCGCGACGCGCTCGATTTCATCCTGCGCGCTGTCGAAAAGGCGGGCTACACACCGGGCGACGATATCATGCTGGCGCTCGATTGCGCCGCGACCGAATACTTCAAAGACGGCAAGTACGAAATTTCTGGCGAAGGTAAATCGCTCTCCTCAGACGAAAACGTCGCTTACCTTGCAGCGCTCTGTGCCGACTACCCGATTCTAAGCATCGAAGATGGCTGCGACGAAGATGACTGGGACGGTTGGGCCGCACTCACGGCTGAACTTGGCGACAAGGTTCAACTTGTTGGCGATGATCTCTTCGTGACCAACCCTGAACGCCTTGCACGCGGGATCACCGACAAATCCGCCAACTCGCTCTTGGTGAAGGTCAACCAAATCGGCACACTGTCTGAAACGCTGATGGCCGTCGATATGGCTCACCGCGCGCGCATGACAGCGGTGATGTCGCACCGTTCGGGCGAAACCGAAGATGCCACGATTGCTGATCTTGCGGTTGCCACCAATTGCGGTCAGATCAAAACCGGTTCCTTGGCGCGCTCAGACCGCTTGGCGAAATACAACCAGTTGATCCGTATCGAAGAGATGCTAGACGAAACAGCGATATATGCAGGTAAATCGATCCTGCGTTAAAGGCTTCTTCTGTCTCAAAATACCTTGGGGGTCCGGGGGCAAAGCCCCCGGCGTCGCGACGCGCAAAGCGCGGCGCAAATACTTTACTCATCCAATGACCCGTGAATAGCAAACTGATCCAAGCTGGCTTCCTGCTGCTCGATGATCCTGTAGCTCTCTTTCACCCCGGCCTCGGTCAACTCGCGGGCCACAGTGATCACCGTGTTGGGCGCATGTTCGTCGCAAAGCTCCATCATATGCGCCACTTCTTCTTGCGCAGCGGGCAGGGCGGCCTCAATCGAGGGTGCGCCGTACATCGCGACGAAATGGGCGGCCAGACTTTGCGTCACCGCTTCGACTTCGGCGGGTTCGACTTGCGTTGTTGCCACAAACGTCACGCGCCCAAAGGTCTCTAGCCCAAGCCAGCCATTGGTGAACGCCTGCTTAGCTTTGCCAGCCAAATCGCCGTCTGACCAGTTCGAAAACTCAAATCCGCCAGAGACACACCACTCGCCGGTGCGGGCGGCCATGTGAAAGACGTTTTGATCGCTTTCATCGAAATGGATCGCGCGGGCCAATCTCATGCTGTACCCTCTAAAAGGTGGGTTAGCGGGACAAGATGCGTCGTTTCTGCGTCGCGGACCAATAAGCCGAAATGCTCGTCCACGCCCAGATAGGTGCCTGATTTTCCATCCATCTCAATGTCTTCTCCTATGCCATGTGCCAAACCGCGCCACTCTTTGTGCAGCGCACCCGCACCATCTTCGGCCCATGTGTTGATCCCGACAAGCGTGTGCTTCACCCAAGATTCCAGCAAGTCGCGCGCGTTCACGTCAGCGCACCCTTCCGCATAAAGCGTGGTTTTATTCGGTGTCGCGCCGGGATCATCGCTTTCGGGCCAAAGCGGCAAAGCAAGCCCGACAACCAGCCACTGCGGTTCGGCGTTCGGGTCTGTATCTGACGCAGCTACGCGCATCGCCCCACAAGACGCGCCATTGATCCGCAAACCACCCGACCAATCGAGATGCACAGCAACCTCGGGCGGGGCCAGTGCGCCAAGCGCGTTTTGAAAACCCACGCCGCACACGGGCAGCATCGCCATTGCGTCGCGTAAGGTCACGTCGGGTGCAAAAACAATGGCCGCTTCCAGCGTGTTCGCCCCAAGGTTATAGACTACCAAACCCGCATCACAGCCTTTCACCGCCTCCACGCAGGCTTTGTCAAACGGATCAGTTGTGCCAGTGACTTGTTGGCCAATGAACAGTGGTGGGAAGGTCGCCTCGCTCATGCGTGCCCGCTCTCGATTAGGGCTTTGGCCACGCGGGCGAACCCTTCGGCTTGCGTCGAATCCGGCTTAGAGACGACAATCGGCGCGCCTCCGTCAGCGGCCAGACGAATATCCAGATGCAACGGAATTTCTGCCAGTAGCGGCACGCCCAGTTTTTCAGCTTCTGCAACGACGCCACCATGTCCAAATACATGTTCCTCATGCCCACAGGCCGAACAAATATGCGTACTCATGTTCTCGATCATGCCCAAGATCGGCGTGTTCATCTGTTTGAACATATCAATGCCTTTGCGCGCATCCAGCAGCGCGACGTCCTGCGGCGTGGAGACGATAATCGCCCCATCCAACTGCGCCTTTTGCGCTAGCGTCATCTGCACATCACCAGTGCCCGGCGGCAAGTCCACAATCAGTACATCCAAAGCACCCCATTGCACCTGCATCATCATCTGCTGCAACGCGCCCATCAACATCGGGCCACGCCAGACCACTGCCTGGTCCTCGTTTGTCATCAGACCAATCGACATCATCGTCACACCAAAGTTGCGCATTGGCAGGATCGTTTTGCCATCCGGGCTTTGCGGGCGACCAGAAACACCCAACATGCGCGGTTGTGAGGGGCCATAGACGTCTGCATCCAGCATTCCAACGCGGCGACCTTGGGCTGCCAGAGCACAAGCAAGGTTCGCAGCCACGGTTGATTTACCAACGCCGCCTTTGCCCGAGGCCACCGCGATAATGCGATCGACACCGGGAATTTTCTCTGGACCTGCGGGCTCTGCGGCACGGCTTGGTTTCAGATCGGGCGGCGCTTGAGGCGTGGA
This sequence comes from Paracoccaceae bacterium, assembly GCA_039942715.1. GTDB lineage: Bacteria > Pseudomonadota > Alphaproteobacteria > Rhodobacterales > Rhodobacteraceae > JABDJX01. Next base: position 752,380 of record JBDVBY010000001.1, on the reverse strand, counting down.
ATGCGCAGTCATGACGATGGACACTGTATCGGCGCCAGCCGCTTTCAATGCGGCTTCGGCTTCAGTCTTGGCCTTCATGTAAGGGGACGGATCCGACACCTCCATCACAAAGCGTACCGCGCCCTCATCCACAGCCAATGCGCGCACCAATCCAGCTTCAACCAGATCAGCACCACCGGGCGCTTCAACGCCCTTAAGGCAAGCCAGCGCCTCTTCACGTGTCAAACTCAACGTCAGGACCCCTCGATCTTTCCAGTAACCACATGCTCAAGATCAAGCCCGTCGATCTTTAGTACCATCTTGGCTTCAAAGCTTTTGCCTGATGTTTCGCCCGCATTGCGCATCGCTTCTTCAATCGCCTGCTGCGACGTCACACCGACCTGTTTCAGAAACTTGCGCATCGACATGTTAAAGTCATCGCTCATGGCCCAACCCTCCCTTTTGATCGCCCATATTGACCCAGCGACACTAGCGACCCTAGTCTGACATGCAATAAGGGAGCGACATTGCAATGTTGAATTCAGCAAGACTTTGGGTGGCTTTTGCGCTGATGTTGATTTTGGCGAGCCCAAGTGGTGCGCAGGACAAGGCGTTCGAGCTTCAGGCGCCAGATGATTTGGTCGCAACCGGATTTCTCAAACACCTCTTGCCGCGCTTTTCGCTTAAAACAGGGATCCGCATCACACTCATAGATGGCCCCGGCGATGCAGCCTTTGGCAAGGAGGGCGTCCCGGCGTTCCGACAGGACGAAACGATCTGGCATTTCGCTTCCGGTGATGACCCAGACACCAAGGCGTTTGGTGACTGGCTTTTCAGCGACGTTGGGAAAGGCACGATTGAGTCTTTCAAACCGGAAGGTATTGCGCTGTTCAGCGCGGATGTGGCGATTGAAAAAGAAGAAGAGGTTGCGGTTCTTACCGGGGATCTTGTGTTGGGCGAAAGTGAGAGCCTTTTGAAATGCGGACGTTGTCATGCTGTGAACGACAAAAACCGGATGAACGCTATCGGCTCATCGCCTTCTTTTGCTTTGATGCGCAGTTTCCCGGACTGGCAATCGCGGTTTGAGACGTTCTTTTTGCTGAAACCCCACCCGGCGTTTACTCAGGTCGACGGTGTGACCGACCCGTTCCCGCCGCATCTACCGTCGCCCATTGCGCCGATTGAAGTGACGATGGATCAGATTGAGGCGATCACAAGCTATGTCGGATCAATTGCGCCTGCCGATTTGGGGGCGCCAATCCAAGTGGGCAATCAGTGATCTTTGCGCTTTGAGAAATAGTCTTCCGTCGTTCTGACTTTAGGGCGCTCGCCGCCCTGAAATGGATTGTCTGTCGAGTGATACTGCGCCTGAATGCGGCAGCCTTCGCACATCTGGATCATCTTGGCTTGGTCTGATGTGGCGAACATCGAATGACTCCCCGCCAGCTTTTCCATAATCCGTTCAACCGTCGATTTCACACCGAAAAGCGTGCCGCATTCGATGCAGGCAAAAGGCTCTTCTTCGTTCAGAACTGTTTGAGTCAGGGCGGCGTCAGTCAGGTTGAATTGCGGCTGCAAAGTGATTGCTTTTTCAGGACAAATATTGCTGCAAAGCCCGCACTGCAAACACGCATCTTCCTGAAAGCGCACCTGCGGTAGATCGGGGTTGTCGCCAAGCGCGCCAGAAGGGCAAAGCGACGTGCACGACAGGCACATAGTGCAGGCGTCTGTGTCGATCAGGATCGCACCATAGGGGGCGCCTGCAGGAAGGTCGATAACGTCTGCATTGGGTTGGAGCGCTTTGGCCGCAAGTCGTGCAACTTGGCGGCGGGTGCCCAACGGCAGGATCGGATCGCAGCTGACGGGGTCGGGCGTTTCGCCGTAGAGCGCGTCGCTCAGAGCGTCAGGGTCACTTAAATCCAGCAGATGCACGGTGCCTTTCCCGGCAATCGCTTGGGCCATGTCTGCTTGGGCCTCGATCACGGGGCGTTCTGTTTTTGGTGCAAGCAAAACGTCCACATGTCCAAAGCCACAGGCCAAAGCCGCAAGCATTTCCGCATGTCCAAATCCCGATAGCGCGTCGACCTCAAGCGGGATCACATCGGCGGGCAATCCGCGCCCAAACCGCGCGGCAAGCGAGATCATTTCGCGCCCGTGTGCCTCGTCATGCACCAAAAGCCGCGCGTCTTTGCCGCCCGCTTTGCGATAGGTGCTGGCCAGCGTAGACATGCGCCGAAACACGGCATCTACGGGCGGTGCGTCATAGACGATGGCACCAGACGGGCAAACGGCAGAACACGACCCGCACCCGGCGCAGATCATCGGATCAATTGCAACGTGCTCTCCGGCAGAAATGATTGCGCCCGTGGGGCAGACATTTAGACAATTGGAGCAGGCAGGTTTTTCAGCGCGGGAATGCGCGCAGAGGCTGGCCTCAAGGCGCACATAAAGCGGCTTTTCAAATGTACCGACAAGCTGTGCTGCTTCCAGCGTGACCTTGGCGACTGACGGGGCATGGCTGGGGTCAGCGCGCAGATAGCCTTCACGTTTTTCTGGGGCAGGGAACAACGGTGTATCTCCCCGTAAATCCAAGATAATATCGCATTCAGATGTTGCTCCGTTTAGCGGATCACTCCATGCAAGTGCGCCGCGTCCACCGGCAACGACTTGGCGCAAATTATCGAAGGTCACCTGAAATCCACCAAGGGCACCATTGGCGTTTTTGATCGCTCCAGACACGCAGTCAAACCGGCGGTCGGTGGGGATGTCATCGCCCTCAACCAACACCGTCACCGCCAGCGTTTCGCACAGATCGGCAGCGGCTGTCAGCGCTGCTTCGCCCCCAAGGATCAGGCAAGTGCCTTCGGATATCACATCGACCGTTTTGCCGATAGGCAACTGTAATGCGGCCTCTGCCGCCAGTGCTGCCATTTTAGCCGCAGCGGGGGCATCGCTCCAACCGGCGCGATCGCGCAGATCAACAAAGCCGGGCGCATCGATCTCAAGTTCTTCGGCAAGCTCTTCGAAACGCGCGCGCTCTTGTTGGCAGGCGATGATTGCATCACCGGATGCGATCTCTTTTGCGGCCTCGCCAATTTGGTCCATGCACAGGCTTGTGTAGACTTTGGAACAGCTCAGCCCGGAACACGCGCCGATGGCATCCGCGTCTAAAGTCTGGCTGCCAAGGCAGTCGCATAAAACCAGTTTCTTTGACATCTTTTCCCCCGGACGTGTGGCGCATTTTGGAACTGCGAATTGCAAGCTAGTCGGGATTCTTGTCCGGGGTAAACCCAAATGTCGGGATCGTGATTTTTCGCACCTGCAGCCCGACAGTTTTAGTTGGGTTTTATCGAGACGCTCAAAACCTTTGATTTGTTGAGCTCTTTCTGACCCAGCGGAAAGGGTGATTATGCTGCGGTGCAGAGTGCTTCGAAAAGTGTGCTAAAGTAAGCAAAAAGTGCTTTTCTAAATGCTTTAGCTTGTCCAAAGTAATCTTAGCCAACAGGTCTCAAAGAACAGGGAAGCTTTGACCAACCAAAAGCCAAACTCAATTTATATGCCCCTCGGTGTGGTGATCCGTCGTGTTCCGGGGGTTACCAAGTGGGCCAAGCATGTCTGGAAAGCAGTTGCGGTTTTGCCCGGTGCTGGCAGTGTGCATTGGAAAGAGTTACGCCGCGATGGAGACGCAGTTGAGTTCCACGCAAGCACGCTTCCACTAGAGCTTTTCCGCACTGACACCGAAGCCTATCTGCACGGATTGTCTGCCGAGACGCCAGCGATTTACGTGGTGATGCGCCCCAGTGAGAACAGCGATCCGTTAGACATTTTGCTGGTGACGGCGTCGCCTTACGAGGCGCAAGACTATGCGGATACTGGCGAGGAACTGGTCGAGAAGGTTCCAATGCCTGAAGGCTTGGTTGCTTGGATCCGCGACTATGTGGAATTGCACCACGAGGACGAGGTCTTCATCAAACGCCGTCGCGACAAGAAGCGCATTGATCTGAAAGAAGACGGCATCGGTGATGCGCGTATTCGCCAGACAGCGGATGTTTATCGTGCGCCAACGCGCAAGGAGACGGTTCATTGAGCGGTGAGCAGAATTTCTGGTCCCGCCGCCGGGCAGGGGTTGAGGCCGAAGCGCAGGCAGAAGAAGCCGCGCTTGAAGCCGAAGCACTCAAAGTTGAACACGAAGCGCTGGAAGACAAATCAGACGAAGAACTTTTGGCGCATTTCGATTTGCCCGATCCTGACACACTGAAAGAGGGCGATGACTTCTCCGCCTTTATGTCCAAAGCTATTCCCGATCGTTTGCGCCGCCGGGCGCTCCGCGTTTTGTGGCGGTCCAATCCGGTGTTGGCCAACGTGGATATGCTGGTCGACTATGGCGAGGATTTTACCGACAAGGCTTTGGCCGTTGAGAACCTGCAGACGGCTTATCAGGTTGGCAAAGGCATGCTGAAGCACGTCGAAGAAATGGCCCGGCAAGCGGCAGAGAAAGAGACCGCTGAGGCCGAGGGCGATCTTGTCGCTGAGAATGAAGGTGAAGAGATTGAAGAGACAGTCGAGGAGGATGTCACCGACATCCAACTCGCGGCTGCGTCGGAGGAGGAGCTGACGCAGCACTATTTCGAGGAAGAATCCGAGGACATGGCAGAGGCGGCATACGTGCCCCCAACCCCGCGCCGGATGAAGTTCAGAAGCGGAGAACACGCGTGACGGCGGCTGAAGACATTTCTGTTGCAAATGAAGATCGCCTGCGCGCTGATCTTTACAACTATCTGGGCTTGATGCTTGCAGGGCCGCCGGATCAAATGCTGCTGGACCAAACCCAAGGTTTGAATGGCGACGAGACGGAAATCGGTAAGGCAATCAGTGCTTTGTCGCGCGTTGCTCAGGCGACCAACCCCAAAAAGGTCGAAAGCGAATTCAACGCACTGTTCATCGGGTTGGGGCGCGGCGAGCTATTGCCTTACGCAAGCTATTACCTCACCGGGTTCCTCAATGAAAAGCCACTCGCCACGTTGCGTGGTGACATGGCTGCACGCGGAATCACGCGGGCGCAAAACGTGTACGAACCGGAAGACAACATCGCCTCTCTGATGGAGATGATGGGCGGCATGATCGTGGGCCGCTTTGGCGCGCCAGCGACGCTGGAAGATCAAAAGACATTCTTTAACAAGCACATCGCCCCATGGGCGGCGCATTTCTTTTCAGACCTAGAAGCTGCGAAGAACTCAGTGCTTTATGCATCACTTGGAACGCTCGGCAGAGCATTCATGGAGATTGAGCGCGAAGCGTTCAGAATGACCTCGGGCTAGCTATCCGAGGCAAAACCGGCGGGGATGCCCGCCAAACTAGAAAGGGAGGGAGACATCCCATGACAAAGAAAAATGAAGCCGCAAGTCGGCGGGATTTTTTGAAGATGGCAGGAACAACAGCCCCACTGGCCGCTGTTGCCGTCGCTACAGGCACCAGCACTGCTGAAGCAGAGCCTGCCGATCTGACGTCTGAAAAGATGCAGGATACCGCGCACACACGCGCATACTTTGACAGCGCCAAATTCTAAGAGGCGCCGTTTTGCTACGCCTTAGGCGACTGGTTGCGTGACGCCCGACTGTCCAAGGTTCTTTCGAAATCCTGCACGCCCGGATGGGTATGCTCAGGGGAGGTACTAACATGTTAAGGAAAAAGACCAACGGGGTTGCGCGACGCTCCCAGCGGACTGGCCTTATGTCTGATATGGCGGAGAAATCCGTCGACCGCCGCTCGTTCTTGCGCGGCTCTGGTCTGGCCATTGGTGGCTTGGCTGCAATTTCGGCAACAGGTGGCACGGTCACCCAAGCCTCGGCACAAACGGCGGCCAACGCGGCTGTTGATCTTGTCAAAACCGTCTGCACCCACTGTTCGGTGGGCTGTACGGTTGTGGCCGAGGTCGCAAGCGGTGTTTGGACCGGCCAAGAGCCCGGATGGGATAGCCCGTTTAACCTTGGTGCGCATTGCGCCAAAGGGGCCGCGGTACGCGAGCACGCTCATGGCGAGCGCCGCCTGAAGTACCCAATGAAGAAAGAAAACGGCGAGTGGAAGAAAATCAGCTGGGAGCAGGCGATCGACGAGATCGGCGACGGCATGATGAACATCCGCGAGGAAAGCGGGCCGGACTCGGTGTATTGGTTGGGATCAGCCAAGCACAATAACGAGCAAGCCTATCTGTTCCGCAAGTTTGCCGCCTATTGGGGCACAAACAACGTCGATCACCAGGCTCGGATTTGTCACTCGACCACAGTTGCGGGTGTTGCAAACACCTGGGGCTATGGCGCGATGACCAACAGCTACAACGACATCCACAACTCCAAAGCGATCTTTATCATTGGTGGCAACCCAGCCGAAGCGCACCCCGTTTCGCTGTTGCACCTGCTCAAAGCCAAAGAGCAGAACAATGCGCCTGTGATTGTTTGCGATCCTCGCTTTACCCGCACGGCAGCACATGCTGATGAGTATGTGCGCTTCCGTCCAGGCACAGACGTTGCGCTGGTTTGGGGTATCCTGTGGCACATCTTCGAAAACGGTTGGGAGGATAAAGAGTTCATCCGCACCCGTGTTTGGGGCATGGACCAGATCAAGGACGAAGTGGCCAAATGGACACCTGAAGAAGTCGAACGCGTCACCGGCGCTCCGGGTTCTCAGCTGAAGCGCGTTGCGCGCACGATGGCCAACAACCGCCCTGGCACCGTGATTTGGTGTATGGGTGGCACACAGCACACCAACGGTAACAACAACACGCGCGCTTACTGCGTGTTGCAGCTTGCCTTGGGCAACATGGGCACAAGCGGGGGTGGCACAAACATCTTCCGTGGCCACGACAACGTGCAGGGTGCAACCGACCTTGGCGTGCTCAGCCACACACTGCCGGGTTACTATGGTCTGTCGGCAGGGGCTTGGGCTCACTGGGCCCGTGTCTGGGAAGAAGATGGCGATTGGCTGAAAGGTCAGTTCGCGATGACCAAAGACGCGGATGGCAAGGACAAGTCGCTTCAGAACCTCACCGGTATTCCGGTGTCGCGCTGGATCGATGGTGTGCTTGAAGATCCCGACAACATGGACAACCCGGATAAAGTGCGGGCCATGGTGCTTTGGGGACATGCGCCGAACTCACAGACCCGGATGAAGGAAATGAAAACCGCGATGGAGCAGCTCGATATGCTGGTCGTCGTTGATCCTTTCCCAACCGTGTCTGCTGTGCTGCACGACAGAACCGATGGCGTTTACCTGCTTCCGGCCTGTACGCAGTTTGAAACCCGCGGCTCTGTTACTGCGTCAAACCGCTCGTTCCAGTGGCGCGACAAGGTTATTGATCCGCTGTTTGAAAGCCTGCCGGACGAGGTCATCATGGCCAAGTTCGTCAACAAGTTTGGCTGGGGCGATCGTTTCTTCCGCAATATCGAAATGGAAGATGACGAAACGCCTGTTGTGGAAAGCATCACCCGTGAGTTTAACCGCGGCATGTGGACCATTGGCTATACCGGGCAAGATCCAGACCGGATCAAAAAGCACATGGCAAACCAGCATACGTTTGATCGCACAACGCTGCGCGCGAACGGTGGGCCTGCGGATGGCGACTACTATGGTCTTCCGTGGCCAAGTTGGGGCACTGCAGAGATGAACCATCCCGGCACGCCTAACCTTTACGACATGTCAAAGCGTGTTTCTGAAGGTGGCCTGACATTCCGCGCCCGCTTTGGTGTGGAACGTGATGGGGACAATCTGCTGGCCGAAGGTGTGGCAAGTGTCGGATCGGACATTCAGGACGGTTATCCTGAGTTCACGATGCAGATGCTGATGGACCTTGGATGGGATGGAGAACTGACCGCTGAAGAGCGTGCAGTGATCGACGGTATTGCCGGGCCCAAGACCAACTGGAAAACTGACCTCTCGGGCGGTATCCAGCGGGTTGCGATTGCCCACGAGATGGCACCGTTCGGTAACGCCAAGGCCCGCGCGGTCGTCTGGACATTCCCAGACCCTGTGCCGGTTCACCGCGAGCCGCTTTACTCCAACCGCCGAGATCTTGTTGCGGATTACCCGACATACGAAGACCGCAAGTTCTATCGCTTGCCGACCATGTATGCGTCGATCCAAAAACAGGATTTCTCCAAAGAGTATCCGATGATCCTGACCTCTGGTCGTTTGGTCGAATACGAGGGTGGGGGCGATGAGACGCGCTCGAACCCATGGTTGGCAGAACTGCAGCAAGACATGTTCGTCGAAATCAACACACGCGATGCCAACAACCTTGGTGTCCGTGACGGCGCGCAAGTCTGGGTGGAAGGCCCTGAAGGCGGCAAGGTCAAAGTGATGGCCATGGTCACCGAACGGGTTGGCGAAGGGGTGGCATTTATGCCGTTCCACTTCGGCGGTCACTTTGAAGGTGTGGATCAGAGGGACAAGTATCCCGACGGTGCAGACCCTTATGTGCTTGGTGAATCAACCAACACCGCACAGACCTATGGCTATGATTCAGTGACCCAGATGCAAGAGACGAAAGCCACTCTTTGCAAAATCTGGACAGCATAAGGGAGAATGAGAAATGGCAAGAGCTAAGTTTCTCGTAGACGCTGAACGCTGCATCGAATGCAACGCCTGTGTCACTGCTTGTAAGAACGAGCATGAAGTGCCTTGGGGCATCAACCGCCGGAAGGTCGTCACCATCAATGACGGCTCGCCCGGGGAACGGTCGATCTCAGTGGCATGTATGCACTGTTCTGATGCACCTTGTATGGCGGTCTGCCCTGTGGACTGTTTTTACCAGAACGAGGAAGGAGTGGTTCTCCACTCCAAAGACCTCTGCATCGGGTGTGGATACTGTTTCTACGCGTGCCCATTCGGCGCGCCGCAGTTTCCACAGGCAGGCAACTTCGGTTCACGCGGCAAGATGGACAAATGTACCTTCTGCGCTGGTGGCCCCGAAGAAACCCACTCCACCGCCGAGTTCGCCAAGTATGGCCGCAACCGTGTCGCAGAAGGCAAACTGCCAATCTGCGCCGAGATGTGTGCCACCAAGGCGCTTTTGGCGGGCGATGGTGACATCGTCTCGGGCATTTACCGCGAACGTGTGGTGGCCCGTGGCTTTGGCTCCGGCGCTTGGGGCTGGGGATCGGCCTACGGTCGCCAAGACGGTTAATCCGTTGGTGACGTGAGATGCGAAAAAATTGGGCGACTCTTTGAGTAAAGGGGGTCGCCCTTTTTGGCTTTTAGAATTTTGAGGGTTTGGGACATGCTGCGGGCTTTGATCGTTCTTCTTTTAAGTATGTTTTGGGCTGTGGGCGCTGTTGCGCAGGACGCAGCAGCACCAGCGGGCGAGACCCAAACCGAAGAGCCGGACCGTTCCGCCACGGGTGGAGCGCAAACGCTAGAAGACATCCTGCGCCGTCAACGCGGTGAACCCGTTGATAACGCGTTTCGAAGTGGGAATACGGGCAACCCGGACAATGCCGCCGGGATCGCTGGCCAGTTGGGAACTCTGGGAGGTGCCTCTGATCCTGATCTGTGGCGGGGGCTGCGCTTTGGGGCGGCCGACATCACATCCACAAGTCAGGGGCCAGCCGCCACAACTCTGATCCAGGACGGCGGCATGCGCTGGCTTATGTTCCGTGAAGGGCCGCTTATGACATACGGCAGCTATCTGTTGCTGGGCACGCTGGTATTGCTCGTGCTGTTCTTCCTGATCCGGGGACGCATCCGCATTGATGGCGAAAAGACCGGGCGCACGGTCACCCGTTTTAAGGCGATTGAACGCTTTGGGCACTGGCTGCTTGCTGGCTCTTTTATCCTGCTTGGCATCACCGGGCTGGTCAGTTTGCTTGGGCGCAAGTTCCTGATCCCTGCTTTTGGACATGAAGCCTTTGCAACTATCGCTGTGGGCTCAAAATGGATTCATAACAACGTCTCCTGGGCGTTTATGCTCGCGCTTATCATGATCTTTGTGATGTGGGTCGTGCACAATTTGCCGGATCGCACCGATATCAACTGGCTACTCAAGGGCGGCGGTATTTTCACCAAAGGTCATCCACCAGCGAAGAAGTTTAACGCTGGTCAAAAGCTGATCTTTTGGTCGGTGATCGTGCTTGGTACCTCAATCTCGGTGTCTGGCGTCGCGCTGCTCTTCCCGTTCGAGCTGAATATGTTCGCGGCAACCTTTGCCAAACTGAATGACTTTGGCGTTAACGAATGGGTGGGCATGGCTGCGTTTCCTGAACAGCTCGCGCCACACGAAGAGATGCAATACGCGCAGCTGTGGCACGCCATGGTCAGCTTTGTACTGATGGCGATCATACTGGCGCACATTTATATCGGCTCGGTCGGGATGGAAGGCGCTTATGACGCCATGGGCTCGGGTGAGGTTGAAGAGCAATGGGCGCGAGAGCACCACTCGATCTGGGTCGATGAGGTGAAGGCGAAAGAAAACGCCGCCCCGAAAAGTGCAACGCCTGCAGAGTAGATGCGCGTCGCTCTTGTCATAGCTTTGCTGTGCGCTGCACCGCTTCAGGCGCAAGAGTTCTTCACGCTTAAGGGCCATGGCGGGCCGATCATGGATATCGACGTCTCGCCCTCTGGGCAGATCGCTACGGCGAGCTTTGATAACTCGGTTGGGTTGTGGGACGGCGAGACGCCACTTTGGCAAGAAGGGCACCGCGCGGCGGTGAACGTTGTGACGTTCTGGGGCGATACGGTGATTTCTGCAGGCGATGACAACACTGTGCGCACATGGCCGGACGGCGGCGTCTTGGGCGAGCACACGGCCAAGGTTGTTGAGCTTGCAACCACCAACACGCATGTCGCCTCTGCCAGTTGGGATGCGCGCATCGGGCTTTGGAGTAAGGACGGGCAGGGCACCTACCTCTCTGGGCATCGTCAGGGCGTGAATTCGGTTGTCTTCTCTAGCGACGGCAAAACGCTTTACTCCGCCTCTGTCGACGGCACGATCCGCCTTTGGGATGTTGAGACGGCGCAGGAAAAACAACTCCTCGCCAAACATGGTTTTGGCATCAACAAGCTGGTTTTGAACGAGGCCAAGGGCTGGCTTGCGTACGGGGCTTCCGATGGCGGAACGCGCATCATTGATCCGGTGACAGCCGAGCAGATTGCCGACTTTACGCTTGATCGCCGCCCGATCCTCTCACTTGCTTATGATGGGGCAAAGAACCTCGCGGTTGGAGACGGCCAAGGCTACATCATGGTGATCGACACTGAAAAGATGGCCATCACCCACGATTTCCGCGCCGCTGCAAAAGGGCCAATCTGGGCGCTGGCGTTTTCTCCCAATGGGCAAAACCTGCATGCTGGCGGGATTGAGGATATCGTTTACTCATGGCCCCTCGCCACGCTGACAGAACATGGCCAAATGTCAGGAGAGACGCGCAGTTTCCTAGAAGACCCCGAAACCCTGCCCAATGGCGAGCGGCAATTCAAACGCAAATGCTCGATCTGTCATACCCTCACTGGCGATAGCGCGCGCAAGGCAGGCCCAAGTTTGCACAAGCTGTTTGGGCGGCGCGCTGGCACTGTGCCGGACTACGCCTATTCCGATATTCTTGAGGGTTCGGAAATTGTCTGGTCAGCCGAGACAATCAATGGTTTGTTTGACGAAGGTCCGGATCACTATATTCCGGGGACAAAAATGCCGATGCAGCGCATCGCCGAGAAGCAAGATCGCGACGATCTGATCGCCTATCTGCGTGTCGCCACAAACAAGGAGTGAGCCCGTGAAAGTAATGCTATCCGCCTTTGTCGCCATGGCTGTCATCGCCGTCGGCTCAAGCTTGGTTCTTGATAACGCAGGTTTTTCGGCCCAAGAGCAGACATCTGGCGCGTCTGTGCGGCTGGATTGATCGGTTAAAGGCCCAAACACCCCATGAACGATATCTGGGCCGGACTTCAGGCTGCCTTTTGGCTGATCATTCGCGGTGACGCTGATCTGATAGAGATCACGTTGCGCTCGCTGCAAGTTAGCCTGACTGCTCTCGTCATCGCCTCCGCCATTGGCCTGCCGCTTGGCACATGGCTTGCCGTGCGCCGCTTTCGATACCGGCGCGCAGCCATCGCCACGCTGAATGCGCTGATGGGCCTGCCCCCTGTTGTTGTCGGTCTGATCGTTTATCTGTTGCTGTCGCGCTCGGGCCCTTTCGGCGTGCTGGGGCTGCTGTTCACCCCCTCGGCGATGATCATCGCACAGGTCATCATCATCACGCCGTTGATCGCTTCGATCACTCACCAAGCGATGCGCGAACTTTGGGCCGAGTACCATGATCTGCTGATTTCGCTAAACACCACGCGCCGCCAACGTGTGATTACTCTAATTTGGGACGGTCGGCGCACGCTTCTCACAGCTGCGCTCGCCGGGTTTGGGCGCGCCATAGGCGAGGTTGGCGCGATCATGATCGTAGGTGGGAACATCGACCACGCCACCCGCGTGCTCACCACCGCCATTGCGCTTGAAACCGGCAAGGGCGATTTTGCCCTCGCGCTTGGCCTTGGCTTTGTTCTGATCGCGCTCGCGCTTTTGGTGAACTTTGCAATCCACGCGCTATCGCGCACCGAACGGGAGGGGCGCTGGTGAAAGCAACTCTCGCTGACATCACCGTCAAACGGCGCGGCAAGGCAATCCTTGGTCCGGTGTCCTTTGAGTTTGGTGCAACGGGTGTGACGATGGTACTGGGGCCAAACGGCTCTGGCAAAACCACGCTTTTGAAAGTGCTCCACGGGGTCGAGCGCACGTCTGGTGGCGTGCTCAGCTGGGATGCCTCAGAAGATGAAGCGCACAGCGCACAGGCTTATGTTTTTCAAACACCGATCATGTTGCGCCGCACGGTGCGCCAAAATCTTGCCTTTCCGCTCGAACTTGCGCGCACACCGAAATCCGAAATCGCCGCAAAAGTCACTGAGTGGGCCGAGCGCATCGGGCTAAGCGGCGCGCTTGAACGCCCCGCACCGCGTCTCTCTGGTGGCGAAAAGCAAAAGCTCGCCATCGGGCGCGCGCTGATCCGCAGCCCCAAAGTGCTGTTTCTGGATGAACCTTGCGCCAATCTTGATGGCCGCTCGACCCGTGAAATCGAAGCGCTTCTGAGCGATGCCCACACCAGCGGCACCCGCATCATTATGACAACCCACGATATCGGTCAGGCCAAACGACTGGCCAGCGACGTGCTTTTCCTTTTGAACGGAAAACTGCATGATCATGGGGACGCGCCCGCCTTTTTTACCTCGCCGGGTACGCCTGAAACCCAAGCCTTCCTGCAAGGAGACATCGTCGAATGAGGCTACTGTTGATGATTTTTGCCCTAGTTTGGGGCAGTGCGGCACCTGCTGAAACCATGCGGATGGCGGTAACCACCAGCTTTCACAACTCGGGTCTGTCCGATCAACTCTTGCCTGCAATTAAAGGCGACACAGGGCTTGATGTGCAGCTTTTGGTGGTGGGAACAGGCCAAGCGCTGCGCCTCGGCGAGGCTGGTGACGTTGATGCGATCCTTGTGCACTCCAAAGCCGCAGAAGAGGCGTTTGTTGAAAATGGCTTTGGAACGCACCGCCGCGAGATTATGTACAACGATTTCGTGCTGATCGGCCCCTCAGATGACCCCGCTGACATCGCTAGCGCTAAAACAGCCATAGAGGCACTTTCGCGTATCGCGTCTGCCAATGCGCCGTTTGTTAGCCGCGGCGACGATAGTGGAACCCATAAAAAAGAGCTATCGCTGTGGGCTGGCGTCGTGTCGCGCGTTGAGCTTATTGGCGAAAACTACAAAGCTGTCGGCGCTGGCATGGGCGCGAGCCTGAACACTGCGTCCGCGCTCAACGCCTATATTCTGGCAGACCGCGCAAGCTGGCTCAACTTCGCCAACAAAGGCGACCTTGCCCTTTTGTTCCAAGGTGATCCGGTGCTTTTCAATCAATATGCCTATATCCCCGTCAATCCCACACGCCACGCCCACGTCAATGCAAAAGCCACATCCACACTTGAAACATGGCTCGCCAGCGAGACCGCCAAAGCCCTCATCAATGCCTATACAATCAACGACGAACCCCTTTTTACCTTCAACGCCAAGCCCTGAATTATCGGCTTAGAAATATTCCGAGGGGAGAGCCTGCAATGGCCGGGGCAGAGCCCCTTCTTTAACAAAGCATCAGGCGCGTGCTCGCACGCACCGATAAGACAACCAAAGGATAAGTAACCATGGCCGCCGTACCTCCTCCTGTTTGCGACTTCGGCTTCAAAGCCCCCGATTTTACGCTGCCTGCCACCAACGGCACCACCGTGTCGCTTAGCGAAGTCAAAGGTGAGGCCGGAACGCTGATTATGTTCATCTGCAATCACTGCCCTTACGTGCTGGCGGTGCTTGATCGGATCATTCGCGACGCAAACGACCTCAAAGCTTTGGGCGTTGGCGTCGCTGCGATATCGGCAAACGACGCCACCAATTACCCGCAAGACAGCTTTGAAAACATGGCGCGCATGGCCGACACCCAAGGCTTTCCTTTCCCTTACCTTTACGACGAAGACCAGAGCGTGGCGCGCGCCTATGATGCGGTGTGCACGCCCGACTTTTTTGGCTTTAATGCTGACCTTGGCTTGCAGTATCGCGGCCGTCTTGATGCCTCGCGTGCGTCAGCTGGCCCAACGGACGCGCGGCGTGATTTATTTGAAGCAATGCGCACCGTGGCCGAAACCGGGCAGGGGCCGCGTGATCAGATCCCGTCTATGGGCTGTTCGATCAAGTGGAAATAGCCGCCGCTTTCACAAGCTTTGCGACCTCTTCAAACTGATCGGCCAAGGGCGTGGAACTGCGCCAGATCATCCCGACACTACGCGACGGCTGGCCCTGGCCCAAAGGTTGCACTGCCACCGCCGCTGATTTGGCCTCGACGGACACGGCCATCTCGGGGATCAGGGTCATTCCCAAACCGGCGCCCACCATTTGCACCAAAGTCGAGAGTGAACTTCCGTCCAACCCTTCTCGTGGCGTCGGCGCTGACAAGTTACAAAACGCCAGCGCTTGGTCGCGAAAGCAGTGCCCTTCTTCCAGCATCAACAGCCGTTCTTTGTGCAACTCGTCCACGCTTGGCACAGGATGTTCGGCTTCGTCCTCATGGCGCACCAGATAGAAGCTTTCGGAAAACAGCGCAACTTCAGTGAAGCTTGGGATCGAGATTGGCAGCGCAAGGATCGCTGCATCAAGACGGCCATCGGCGAGTTCTTCAAGCAATCGTGGCGTCAGGGTTTCGCGGATGTGAATATCCAGATCCGGAAAGGCCTGCCCAAGATCGCGCAGCAAGCGAGGCAAAAGATAGGGCGCAATCGTGGGAATCACCCCAAGGCGCAGTTTGCCGGAAAACGCATTGCGTGAGGCGCGCGCAAGATCGCGCAACTCATCAACTGATTGTAAAATGGCGCGGGCGCGCACTGCGAAATCTTCACCAAAGGCCGTTAGGCGGATGTTGCGCGCCGCCCTCTCAAACAGGGTCACGCCAAGACTTTCCTCCAACTCTTTGATCTGCACAGACAAAGCGGGTTGCGAGATAGAGCAAGTGTCTGCTGCGCGCCCAAAATGACCTTGCTGGGCAAGCGCTTCAAAGTAGCGCAGTTGGCGAAGTGTGAAATTATCCATAATCAAAAGTTATGACATAGATCAATAAATGCAACTTAAAATAATTCTAAAACGAGTGTAGAAAGACCGCAATCGAATCCCAAAAAAAACTACAGGAGAGAAGATCATGATGGACGGAAACGACGGCCCAGTCGGCAAATGCCCGGTGATGCACACCAATATGGGCGTTCGCTCGAACCGCGACTGGTGGCCCAACCAGTTGAACCTGCGCATTTTGCACCAGAATTCTGATCTCTCTGATCCGATGGGCGAGGCGTTTGATTATGCCGAAGAGTTTGCCAAGCTTGATCTGGACGCTTTGAAAGCCGATCTGGCTGCTTTGATGACCGACAGCCAGGATTGGTGGCCAGCGGATTATGGTCACTACGGTCCATTCTTTGTGCGGATGACATGGCACTCTGCTGGCACCTATCGCACGGCGGATGGTCGTGGCGGCGGCGGTTCGGGTCAGCAGAGGTTTGCCCCTCTCAACAGCTGGCCCGACAACGGCAACCTCGACAAAGCGCGCCGCTTGTTGTGGCCGGTCAAGCAGAAGTACGGCAACCAAATCTCTTGGGCCGATCTGTTTATCCTGACTGGCAACGTCGCGATGGAAACCATGGGCTTTAAAACCTTTGGTTTCGCCGGTGGCCGTGCTGATGTGTGGGAGCCTGAAGAAGACGTCTACTGGGGGGAAGAGCAGGAGTGGCTTGCCACATCCGACAAACCGCATTCCCGCTATTCAGGCGAACGCGATCTGGCCAACCCGCTGGCCGCCGTTCAAATGGGCCTGATCTATGTGAACCCAGAAGGACCAGACGGAAACCCCGATCCACTGGCCTCTGCCCATGACATCCGCGACACCTTTGCACGCATGGCGATGAACGACGAAGAAACAGTCGCTTTGGTCGCTGGTGGTCATACATTCGGTAAAGCGCACGGCGCTGGCGATGCGGCTCTCGTGGGTTCAGAACCTGAAGGCGCTGCGATCAACGAAATGGGGCTTGGCTGGACAAGTACGCATGCGTCCGGCGTGGGCAAAGACGCGATCACCTCTGGCATCGAAGGTCCTTGGACCCACACGCCAACCACGTGGGACATGAGCTATTTTGATGCGCTTTTGGGCTACGAATGGGAGCTGACGAAAAGCCCCGCAGGTGCAAACCAATGGAC
Source organism: Paracoccaceae bacterium (assembly GCA_039942715.1). GTDB lineage: Bacteria > Pseudomonadota > Alphaproteobacteria > Rhodobacterales > Rhodobacteraceae > JABDJX01. Next base: position 735,590 of record JBDVBY010000001.1, on the reverse strand, counting down.
GCCGTCAAACGCAGACGCCGCACAGGCACCGCAAGTCGATGGATCGGGCGACACCGTTCCACTGATGATGACCACCGCCGATATGGCGCTGCGCATGGACCCGGCGTACGAGAAAATCTCGCGCCACTATCACGCAAACCCTGATGTGTTTGCTGATGCATATGCGCGTGCGTGGTTCAAGCTGACGCACCGCGATATGGGGCCTAAGGCGCGTTATTTGGGCAAGGAAGTCCCTGCTGAAGACCTGATCTGGCAGGATCCGGTGCCTGCCGGTCCGTCACTGTCTGATGCTGATGTCGCTACGCTGAAAGCGGCGATCGCGGCAACCGATCTAAGCGTGTCCGAGCTGGTTTACACTGCTTGGTCGTCTGCTTCGACGTTCCGCGGCTCTGACAAGCGCGGTGGTGCCAATGGTGCGCGCATCCGTCTTGCGCCGATGAAGGACTGGGAAGTGAACCAGCCTGCGCAACTTGCCAAGGTGTTGAGCGTGCTGGAAGGCGTGCAGGCCGGATTCGGCAAGCCGGTTTCGATAGCTGATCTGATCGTTCTGGCGGGCAACGTCGGCGTTGAGCAGGCCGCGCAAGCCGCTGGCCACGCTGTCACTGTGCCGTTCACTCCTGGACGTGGCGATGCGACAGACGAGATGACCGAGACCGAGTCGATGGGTGTGCTTGAGCCTGCTGCAGACGGTTTCCGCAACTACCAAAAGGAAAGCTACGCGATTTCGGCAGAAGAACTGCTGATCGACAAAGCTCAACTTTTGGGTCTCACAGCGCCAGAAATGACTGTGCTGGTAGGCGGTATGCGCGCAATGGGTGCAAACTTTGCCGATACCAAACACGGGATCTTTACGGATCGTGCGGGACAGTTGACCAACGATTTCTTCGTCAATCTGGTAGACATGGGCACGGCATGGACGGGCATCGGCGGCTCGGAAGAGATGTTCGAAGGCAAGGATCGCGCAAGTGGTGCGCCCAAATGGACCGGCACACGTGTCGATCTGGTTTTCGGCTCGAATTCGCAGCTTCGTGCGCTGGCCGAAGTCTATGCCCAAGGTGATGCAGAGGCGAAGTTCGTAGGCGATTTCGTCAAAGCGTGGACCAAGGTGATGGACGCTGATCGTTTCGACGTCTAAGCCACGCGCGGTCGGGCCAAAGCTCCTTTTGGCCCGACCCGCAATTCGTCATTGCCGCCCAGCCCGAAACCGATATCGTAGTGGCCATGACGACCCAAAACCCCGACAACCTGTTTGCCTGGATTGAGGCCAAGCGCGATGATCTGATCGCGCTAACCCAAGACCTTGTGCGCATTCCAACGCTGAACCCGCCGGGTGAAAATTATCTTGAAATTTGTGATTATCTGCGCCGTCGTTTGATGGCGTCCGGTTTCGAGGTGCAGCTTGTGCGCGGCGAAGGCACACCGGGGGACAGCGAGCGCTATCCGCGTTGGAACGTTGTGGCGCGTCGTGAGGGTGCGCGTTCGGGCGATTGCGTGCACTTTAATTCCCACATTGATGTGGTCGAAGTTGGCAAAGGCTGGACCACCGATCCGTTTGGCGCCGAGATCATCGATGGCAAAATATATGGACGTGGCACCTGCGATATGAAGGGCGGCTTGGCAGCCTCTATCATCGCGGCTGAGGCCTTTATCGAGGCGTTCCCTGATTTTTGCGGCAGCATCGAAATCTCCGGCACAGCAGACGAGGAAACCGGCGGGTTTGGCGGCGTCGCCTATCTGGCCGAGCAGGGACATTACAAACACGTTGATCATGTGATCATTCCTGAACCGCTGCAAAAGGACCGGATTTGTCTGGGCCACCGCGGCGTCTGGTGGGCCGAGATTGAAACCCACGGTGAAATTGCCCACGGCTCCATGCCGTTTCTTGGGGATTGCGCCGTTCGCCACATGGGCGCGGTTTTGGCTGAGATGGAAAGCTCGCTTTATCCAGCACTCGCGGCCAAACATACAGAGATGCCCGTGGTCCCCGAAGGGGCGCGTCAGTCAACGATGAACATCAACTCGCTGCATGGCGGGCAGACCGAACCTGAGGCGAATTTCACTGGTTTTCCCTCGGCTTGCGTGCCCGACAGCGCGCGCATGGTGATTGACCGGCGATTCCTGATTGAAGAGGGGCTAGACGAGGTGCGCGGCGAGGTTAAAGCGGTTTTGGAGAAGGTAAAATCCGAGCGCGCCGATTTTCGCTATGATATCCGCGAGTTGTGGAATGTTTTGCCGACTATGACAGAAAAAGACGCGCCTGTGGTAACCAGCGTGACCAATTCGATTGAAAAAGTATTAGGTAAGCCACCAGAATATATCGTGTCTCCAGGGACTTACGACCAAAAGCACATTGATCGCATTGGGCGGCTAAAGAACTGTATCGCTTATGGGCCAGGTTTGTTGGAATTGGCGCATAAGCCAGATGAATACATTGAAATTGATGATATGATAGACTCGGCCAAAGTGATGGGGCTTAGCCTGATGGACTTGCTGCTGGAGGATCCGGGCAGTGTCTGAAATAACGTGCGAAAAGGGGTAATGACCATGAAACAGACTATAGTGATGGCCACGGCCTTTGCGGCTTTGACGGCGGGTATGGCACTTGCCAAGACAGACCTCACGATTGGCCTGCAACTTGAGCCACCGCATCTTGATCCAACCTCTGCGGCCGCAGGTGCAATTGATCAGGTGCTGTACTCAAACGTTTTTGAAGGGCTGACCCGCTTTGGTCCAGATGGCTCTGTGAACCCCGGTTTGGCCGAAAGCTGGGACATTTCAGAAGATGGAATGACCTACACGTTCACTTTGCGCGCAGGTGTGACGTTCCACGATGGTACAGCCCTTGATGCAAGCGACGTTGTGTTCTCGCTTGATCGCGCCCGCGCCGAAGAGTCGACCAACGCGCAAAAAGCGCTGTTTGGCAGCATCGCAATGGTTGAAGCCGTTGACGACACAACCGTCAAAGTCACGCTTGAGGCACCTCAGGGCAGCTTTTTGTTCAACATGGCATGGGGCGACGCGGTCATTGTCGCACCCGAAAGCATCGAGGACATCAAGGCAAACCCTGTTGGGACCGGCGCGTTTAAGTTTGTCGAATGGAAGCAGGGCGATAGCATTACGCTGATGCGCAACGATGCCTACTGGGGCGATGCGCCTGCGCTGACTGAGGCGACGTTCAAATTTATCTCTGAACCTACAGCGGCGTTTGCGGCGATGATGGCGCAAGATATTGATGCGTTTTACAGCTACCCTGCACCGGAGAACCTGACGCAGTTTGAAGCTGATCCGCGCTTTACTGTGTTGGCAGGTTCGACCGAGGGCGAGACGATTCTGGCGATCAACAATAAGGCGACACCGTTTGAGAATAAGATGGTGCGCCAGGCGGTAACGCACGCGATTGACCGCCAAGCAATCATTGACGGCGCGATGTTTGGCTATGGAACACCGATTGGCACGCATTTCGCGCCGCACAATCCGGACTATGTCGATCTGCTTGGCAACTCGCAGTACGATCCGGATAAAGCCAAGGCGCTCTTGGCCGAAGCGGGCTATCCCGATGGCTTCACCACCACGCTGAAACTGCCGCCACCGTCTTATGCGCGCCGTGGTGGCGAGATTATCGCAGCACAACTTCGCGCCGTTGGGATCGAAACCGAGATCAGCAATCTTGAGTGGGCGCAGTGGCTGGAGGAAGTGTTCCGCGGCTATGACTTTGGTTTGACCATCGTCTCTCATACCGAGCCTGCCGATATCGGCATCTACGCCAATCCGACGTATTACTTCCAATACGAGAACCCCGCGTTCCAACAGTTGATCTCTGATCTTTCAACCGAGAACGATCCGGCAGCACGTTCCGAAAAGCTGAAAGAAGCACAGACGATTATTTCGGAAGATTATGTCAACGGCTATCTGTTCCAGCTTGCGCTGACGACCGTGGTGAACTCCAAGCTGAACGGCATCTGGGAGAACGCTCCGACGCAAGCCGTTGATCTCACTGGCGTAAGCTGGTCGGAGTAATCCGCTAAGGGCGACATCGATGGGCATCTATGTCGTCAAAAGACTGGGCTCGCTGCTGATCTCATTGATCGTAGCGAGCCTTGTTATTTTCTTCGCTCTAGAAGTGGTGCCCGGCGATCCAGCTTCTTTTATGCTCGGTCTGAACGCACAACCTGACACGGTTGCGGCATTGCGCGCCGAGTTGGGACTGAATGAGCCTTTGCCACAGCGTTATGCCAGTTGGATTTCCGGCATGGCCGTCGGCGATTTTGGCACGTCTTACACGTATCGCACGCCGGTTGAGGGGATGTTTGCCGATCGTCTTGTGATTTCGCTTCCGCTTGCGCTCTATGCCCTGAGCCTCACCGTACTTATCGCCTTTCCCGTTGGCATTTGGGCGGCGACCAAACGTGGATCGCTGACGGATGTGACTGTCATGGGGGCGACGCAACTGGGCATCGCGATCCCCAACTTTTGGTTTGGGGTGCTCATCGTAATCGCCTTTGCAATCAACTTACAATGGTTTGCGGCTGGCGGATTTCCAGGTTGGGACGAAGGGTTTTTTCCGGCGATGAAGGCGCTGACCTTGCCGGCGGTTGCCCTGGCTCTGCCGCAAGCCTCGATCCTTGCGCGCGTCATGCGCTCGTCTTTGCTGGATACTCTGGGCGAAGATTACATCCGTACCGCGCGCGCGAAGGGACTGACGCGCCGCCAAGCGCTTTGGCGCCACGCGTTGCGCAATGCACTGATCCCTGTGCTGACGATAATTGGGTTGCAATTCTCGTTCCTGCTTGCCGGTGGTATCATCATCGAAAAGGTGTTTTTCCTCCCCGGTCTTGGCAGCCTGATCCTGCAATCGATCTCGCAGCGCGATCTTATCGTGGTCAAAAGCGCTGTGATGATCCTTGTCTTTGCGGTGATCTTTGTGAACTTCCTCGTCGATCTGGCCTATGCGTGGGTCGACCCTCGGTTAAGGCGCGGGCGATGAAAGAGGGTGGCTTAATCCGTGCGGTGCTGACTTCGCGCTCGCTTGTGATCGGCTTGCTGCTGACGTTTATCGCTGTCGCGGCAGCGTTGGTGTCATTCCTCTGGACGCCTTACGATCACACGCTGGCCGATAATATCGCGAACAAACTTCAGACGCCGTCTGCGCAACACTGGTTCGGCACCGATCAGTTGGGACGCGATATTCTGAGCATGATTATGGTTGGCGCGCGCACCTCTATTGCCGTGGCCTTCGTCGCCGTCGGGATTGGCATGGGGCTTGGTGTGCCGCTTGGGCTGGCGGCTGCGGCGCGGCGCGGTGGACTTCTTGATGAGATCATCATGCGCACCAATGATCTGATCTTTGCTTTTCCGTCGCTGCTGATCGCGATCATGATCACAGCGATTTTCGGCCCCTCGGCCACAAACGCTATCATCGCGATTGGTATCTTTAATATTCCCGTTTTTGCCCGCCTCACGCGTGCCGGAGCGCTCTCGCTTTGGACCAAGGATTATGTCCTCTCAGCACGTGTCGCAGGCAAAGGCCCGGCGCGGATTTCGTTCGAACACATCCTGCCCAACATCACCAATCTACTGATTGTCCAAGGCACCATTCAGTTCTCGCTTGGCATCTTGGCGGAGTCCGCTTTGAGTTTCGTTGGCCTTGGCGCGCAGCCTCCAACACCAAGCTGGGGGCGGATGTTGACTGACAGCCAAACGCTGATTTACATCGCACCGCACACGGCGCTTTTTCCGGGGTTTGCGATCCTGCTGACCGTGCTTGGACTCAATCTGGCAGGTGACGGACTGCGCGATATCTTCGATCCCCGGATCAGGAGAACCGGGCGATGAGCTTGCTAACAATCAAAAATCTGGCGCTCTCGATCCACGGAACGCCGATCCTGAAAGACGTCTCGCTCAGCATCGCTCCGGGCGAAGTTTGCGGCGTTATTGGCGAAAGCGGGTCAGGAAAATCGCTGACAGCGCTTGCCATTTTGCAACTTCTGCCGGACGGATCGGAGTGCTCTGGAGCGGTTCACTTGGACAAAGCCGATGTTTTGGCCGCATCTGAGGCTGACCTTTGCAAGATGCGCGGTAACGACGTGGGCATGGTGTTTCAAGAGCCGATGACGGCGTTGAACCCGCTGCAAACCATCGGCGCTCAGGTGGCCGAGACAATTCTGATTCACGAGGATGTAAGCAAGGCGGACGCGATGGCACGCGCGGCGGAAACGCTGGAGCGCTGCGAGTTGGCTAACGATCGCTTCCCACTGACGCGCTATCCGCACGAGCTTTCTGGTGGTCAACGTCAGCGTGTTGTCATCGCGATGGCGATTGCGCTGCGTCCCCAGTTGTTGATCGCGGATGAGCCGACTACGGCGCTGGATGTGACGACGCAGGCCGAGATTTTGCGGCTGCTCAAACGACTGGTGGACGAAGATGGCATGGGATTGATGCTGATCAGTCATGACTTGGCGGTGGTCACAAATATCGCCGATCACATCGTGATCATGCGCAATGGCGAAGTGGTTGAGCGCGGCCCCGCAGCGACCTTACACAAGACGATGACGCACCCTTATACGCGCGCGCTTTTTGAGGCGTCTTCGCATCAACCAGACGGCGGAGCGGTGCCCGAAGAGCGCCCGCTTTTGGTGGTCGAAGATGTGGTGCGGGATTATCCTTTGCCGCGCAAATCGCTGTTTGGGGCAGCGCGCAAGTTTCGCGCTGTTGATCACGTCAGTCTGGAAATTCGCAAGGGCGAGTGCCTTGGCTTGGTCGGTGAAAGCGGGTGCGGGAAATCGACTTTGACGCGTGCTATTCTTGGGTTGGAGCCATTGCAGAACGGGCGGATATTGCTCGACGGTCAAGACGTGCATCGTGAACCGAGCGCGCGCGCCAAGATGCAGGTGGTGTTCCAAGACCCTTACGGGTCTTTTAATCCGCGCCATAAAGTGGGCCGGTTGGTAGGTGAGCCGTTTTTTCAATTGGATCGCGCCGCGGGCGAGGGTGAAATTGACGATGCACTGGTGTCGGTTGGGCTTGCTGCATCGGACAAACACAAGTTCATCCACGAATTTTCAGGCGGTCAGCGCCAGCGGATCGCGATTGCCCGCGCACTGATCATTCGCCCTGAGCTGATTGTGCTGGACGAGGCGGTGTCGGCTTTGGATGTGTCCATCCGGGCGCAAATTTTGGACCTTTTAGCGGACCTCTCAAAACGTTTTGGGCTGACCTATTTGTTTATCACCCATGATTTGAGCGTGGTGAAGGTGATCGCGGATCGTGTGCTGGTGATGCAGGCGGGTAAGATCGTTGAAGCGGGAGAAACAGCGCAGATCATGGATGCGCCGCGTGAGGCCTACACGCAGGAATTGATGGCTGCGGTGCCACGTTTGCCCAAAGGGTAGGTTCTTATGTCTAGCGACCGGGGTTTCACCCCGGACCCCAGGATATTTTTGCCAAGAAGAAAGGGCTGGGCGGATCTTAGAGGCTGGCCAAAAGCGCGTTGATTTCGGCGCGTGTGGGCATAGACGGGGCTGTGCCAGGGCGCGTGACGGAAATGCCCGCGGTCGCGCATCCAAAGCGGACGGCGTCGCGCATTTTCATTCCTTCTGAAAGCGCCACCGCAAAGCCGCCGTTAAATGCATCGCCCGCGCCTGTGGTTTCGACAACCGGGCCTGCGTTGATCACTGGTTGGTGGTGCGCGCCGTCTTGGTCCACAAGGAGAACACCGTTTTCGCCTAGCGTAATGATTCCGGTGCCGATCCCCAAGGCCATCATTGCGCGTGCGGCCTTTTCGGCTGAGGATAGATCGGTGACTTTGATGCCGGTGATGCCCATCGCTTCGGATTCGTTTGGAGTCATAACATCGCACAGGGGGTAAATGTCGCGTGGCAGATCGGCAGCGGGGGCAGGGTTTAAAACTGTGATCGCGCCCCCTGCTTTGGCGACCTGAAGTCCGCGCATGGCTGCTTCAAGGGGTTGTTCCAATTGGGTGATAAAGACTGATGCGCTGCTGATCAGATTGGCTTGGGCGTCGATATCGTCTGGCGAAATGCCAGCAGCCACGCCGGGGCAAATGATGATGGCGTTGTTGCCGGTGGCCTCCTCGATAAAGATGTAGGCCGCACCAGTGGCCTCGTCATGCTGGGTGATAGCCGGAACCACGCCTGCGTCTTTCCAGGTTTCAAACGCAAGGTCGGCGAAGGTATCGCGCCCCAATCGGGTGATCATATGCGTCGTCCCACCTGCGCGCGCGGCGGCCACCGCTTGATTAGAGCCCTTGCCACCGGGACCAAGTGCGAAAGCGTTGCCAAGGATCGTCTCGCCGATGTTGGGCGCGCGATCTGCGCGGTAAGCGGTGTCGGCGACAAAAACGCCAAGAACTGCGATATGCCCGGCCATCAGTATGTCGCCCGTCCGCCAGAGAGATCGAAGTCGGCGCCTGCGACACCCGCTGCGTTTACAAGAAGTTCGATGCCGCCCAAGGCTTCCACCGCCTCTTTTGCACCAGTCTCAACTGCGGCAAAGTCAGCGACATCGACGATTTTTGTGACCACCGTGCCACGGGGCGACAGCGCCTCTTTGGCCGACTCCAAGGTGCCCGGGTCAATGTCCCAAAGGGTGACCGACGCCCCAGCGTCCAAGAACCGCGCTGCTATGGCAAAGCCCATACCGCGTGCGCCACCCGTGATAACGGAGCGTTGTCCGCTAAGGTCTAATCCCATGTGTCACTCTCCCTTGTGGCACCCATGCTAGGCGGGCACGCGGAGCGCGACAAGTCTAGCGTGCGCGCATCAGCATTCCGAACAGATCGCGTGGGTCGTCTGGGTCGGCCAGCAAATCCAACGGTTCAGCAAAATCGGTGCCAACCGCTTTGTCGTGCACAAAGCGCAGTGCCGAAAAGTCTTCAATCGCAAATCCAACGGAATCGAACAAAGTTATTTGTTTGCCGTCTACTCGTCCCGGCTTTTGCCCCAACATCACCTGCCAAAGCTCGGTGATCGGGTGATCTTTTGGGAGCTGTTGAATTTCGCCTTCGATCCACGTTTGCTCGGGGTATTCGACAAAGATGTCAGAGCGCAGAAGGATGTCTTTGTGAAGTTCCGTCTTGCCCGGACAATCGCCGCCAATGGCATTGATGTGGATGCCGGGGCCGACCATATTGTCGCTTAGTATCGTTGCGAATTGTTTGTCGGCTGTGCAAGTGGTGATGATTTGCGCGCCCTCGACGGCTGTCTGTGCATCTGCACAGGTGGTGGCGTCAAAGCCTTGAGATCTCAGGTTTTTTGCCGCCTTTTGAGTTGCTTGGCTGTCGATGTCATAGAGGCGCAGTGTGTTGATCCCGCAAAGCGCGCGAAACGCCAGCGCTTGGAATTCGCTCTGTGCGCCATTGCCAATGATGGCCATGGTGTGGGCCTCTTTTGGGGCAAGATACGTTGCGACAAGCGCAGATGTGGCGGCTGTGCGCAGCGCTGTTAGTACGGTCATTTCCGAAAATAAGATCGGATATCCGGTCGCCACAGAAGCCAGCACTCCAAACGCAGTCACCGTTTGATACCCACGTGCCATGTTGGCTGGGTGGCCGTTGACGTATTTGAAGCCATAGTTTTCTGAGTCCGCAGTGGGCATCAGTTCGATCACACCGTCTTGGGAGTGTGCGCCGACGCGGGGCGTTTTGTCGAATTCCGGCCAGCGTTTGAAGTCAGCCTCGATGTAGGTGGCAAGGTCTTTCATGAAGGCCTCAGCCCCCATCGAATTAACCAGCCGCATCATGTTTTCGACGGACACAAACGGGACATAGGCCAATTTAGAAGGGGTGAGATTTGCAGGGGTTAACTCTTTGGGGGCGATTGTCATGGAGATGTCCTTTTTAGGCAGAGAAGCTGCGGGTCTGGCGATCAAAAACGCGCCGTCCTAAGAGAGAAGCCGTGAGGTCAACAAGAAGCGATGCGGTGCGTCCGCGATCATCCAAAAACGGGTTGAGTTCGACCAGATCGAGAGAGCTGACAAACCCGCTGTCGCAGAGCGTTTCCATGATCAGATGAGCTTCGCGCAATGTTGCGCCACCTGGTACTGTTGTCCCAACAGCGGGGGCGATTTCGGGATCAAGAAAGTCGACATCAAAGCTGACATGAAGCAAACCGTTCGCCGCCTCGACGCGTTTCAGAAAGGCTTGAAGCGGGGCCAAGATCCCGCCTTCGTCAATGGCGCGCATATCAACGACATCAATGCCGGTGGCCAGGACGCGGTCGTGTTCTGCTGGATCAACCGAGCGCAGGCCCATCATGCAGATGTTCTTGGGATCGACCGGATGGCTTGCCGGGGGTAGCCCGTCAAAGCCGGGCTGGCCAGTGAAATAGGCAACGGGGGTTCCGTGGATGTTGCCGCTTTGGGTGGTGGTCAGGTCGTGGAAATCCGAATGGGCATCAAGCCACAGAACGAACAGCGGGCGTGCGGCTTCATCGGCAAAGCGCGCGATGCCGCTGACGCTCCCTTGCGAAAGCGAATGATCGCCGCCCATGAAAATCGGCAAATCATGGGAGTGTGCCGCTTGATAGGCCGCGTCTGAAATGACGTCGATCCAGGCTTTTGCTTCGGCCAGATGGTGGATCGCGAGGTTCGCATGGGCGAGGGGAGGCTGTGCTGCAATGGCAAGATTACCCTGATCGCTCACGCTCCAATCAAGCGCTGCGATTGTGTGCTCCAGACCAGCCGTGCGCAGTGCATCCGGACCCATGATGCAACCGGGCTGTGAAGCGCCGGTTTGGATCGGTGCGCCGATCAATGTGCAGCTTTTGGTCATCAAAGAGATCCTTTCAAAGCCACTGTGATGCAAAATACGTTGCAAAGTGAGTGATTAAAGTGATCAATATGATGTCAATACTTAACAAAATGATAAGTAATATAACCACTATGGAAAGCATGCCTCTGTCCAGGACCGACCGCGCAATCCTCGCCGCCTTGCGCGCCGATGCCCGCATGTCGATCACCGAACTGGCTGCAGCGACAGGTACGTCGCGCGCCACTGCAAAGACCCGGCTGGACGCGCTGAAATCCAGCGGGCGGATCAGGCGGTTCACCATTGAAACCGATGTGGACGTTGAAGGCGAGATAAAGGCGATCGCGATGGTCGAGCTTCAAGGAAAGATGTCGCGCGCAGTGATCCGCACGCTTTTGAAGATCCCCGAGATATCGACGATCTATTCCACCAATGGTGTGTGGGATTTGGTGGTCGAGATCAAAACCGATAGCCTTGTACGGTTCGACTTTGTTCTGCGCGAGATCCGCGAAGTGCCGGGTGTTTTGAAATCAGAAAGCTGTCTGCTTCTTTCGCGCGTGACCACTTAGCCTTGAGCCAACAAACTTGCGTTCCCTCCGGCAGCGGTGGTGTCGATACAGATGTGCCGCTCTAGGGTCAGGCGTTCGGCTAGGTCGTCTTCGCACAAAAGAGGGAGGATCGCACCATCGCGGGCAGCCAAGGCTTCGCGGTAAAGGCGTGCATTATCGCCCGCTGTTATCACGGCGCCGATGCCTTGCACCTTTTGCAGAACATCGGGAACCAAAACACCATCAATTCCATCGGCGCAGCCCGGTGCGATGCAAATCGGCGTGCAGCCTGCATTGCGCGCTTTATCGCTTTGTACCTGCGCAAGCTTTGCTGTTGGTCCCAAGCAAAGCACAACGCCGCGCCCGTAATGCCAGATACGATTTGACTCGCCTGTGGGTCCGGGCAATTCGGTTGTCTTCAACACATCGCGGTTTTCGGGGATGGCATCGATAACTGCCTGAAGCGCGTTTAATTCAAGTTGATTTCCGGTGTCCGCTGGCAAGCTGCTTTGCGCAGGTTTGGTAAAGCGCGCAACATATCCTGCACCGCCCGCCTTGGGGCCAGTGCCCGAAAGCCCTTCGCCGCCAAAGGGTTGTGAGCCAACGACCGCACCGATCTGATTGCGATTGACGTAAATGTTGCCGACGTTCAGCCGTTCGGTCACCTGTTCGACTCGGTCATCAATGCGCGTGTGAAGCCCGAAGGTCAGGCCATATCCGGTCGCATTAACGTCATCGACAACCCGGTCGATGGCGTCGCCTTTAAAGGGGATGATGTGCAGGACGGGGCCGAAAATCTCTTCTTCCAGCTCGGAAATTGCGTTTAATCTGATCACGCTTGGCGGGACGAAATGACCTTGGCCGGGAACGTCGAGCGTTTTCAAAAGCCGTCCGTCTGCTTTTGCGGCAGCGATGTGCGCCATGATCTTGGACTGCGCAGTTTCATCAATGGCCGGGCCAAGATCGGTCGCTATGCTCCATGGATTGCCAACGACCAGTTCGTCCATCACACCGTACAGCATGCGCAAAAAAGGTCCTTCGATGTCTTCTTGCAGGTAAAGCACGCGCAGGGCCGAGCATCGCTGACCTGCGGATTGAAAGGAAGAGGCGACGATATCGCGCACCGCTTGTTCGGGCAAAGCGGTACTGTCCACAATCATCGCATTCAGACCGCCAGTTTCTGCAATCAGCGGCGCGTCAGGCGCCATGTTTGCAGCAATCGCACGGTTGATTGCTTGGGCCGTCGCGGTCGAGCCGGTGAAGCATACGCCGTTAATGCGCGGGTCACTTGTCAGCGCTTTGCCCACCACATCGCCACGTCCGGGTAGGAGCTGGAGTGCGTCTTTCGGCACGCCTGCTTGGTGCAAAAGCGCGACGGCGCGGGTTGCGATCAGACTTGTGGCCTCGGCTGGTTTGGCCAGCACGCCGTTGCCCGCCGCCAAGGCCGCTGCGATTTGGCCGGTAAAGATGGCGAGCGGAAAATTCCACGGGGATATACAGGTGATGAGGCCGCGTGGGGGAGCGGCAACTTCCATGCCGCGCGCCGCATAGAAACGCAAGAAATCCACAGCCTCGCGCAGTTCGGAAATAGCGTCCATCTGTGTTTTGCCAGCCTCGCGTGTGAGCAATGCGAAGAGCTCGCCAAAGTGTTCCTCATAGAGGGCCGCAGCTTTGGTCAATACAGTGGCGCGTGTCTGAGCGGAAGCGTCCCAAGGGTGGGCGCGCGCGATGGCAGCTTCTGTCTCAGCTTCGTTATTAAATTGAATACTACCAATGATATCAGAGGGATTAGCGGGGTTTCTCACCTCAATTTCCTCACCAGAGGCACCATTTCCTATTGCCCAATGGTGCATCGCAAACGGCGCGCGCGCGGATTCGATCTCTGCAATGTCACCCGTGTCGTGCAAATCCCAACCACGCGAATTCTCCCGCTCTGGCGCAAACAAATCGGCTGGCGCCTGCACATAAGCCCGTGCTGTTTCAATCTGTTCAAACGGGTCAGCGGCCACGTCTTCGGCAGGCACGTCTTCATCGACAATCTGGTTTACGAAAGAACTGTTCGCCCCGTTCTCCAACAAGCGGCGTACAAGATAGGCAAGCAAATCTTCGTGCGCTCCGACAGGCGCATAGATTCGGCAGCGCGTAGCCTCAGATGTCAAAACCGTATTGTGTAAAGCTGCTCCCATCCCGTGCAGACGCTGGAATTCATAGGCCTCTTTGTCTGCGTCCATTTCTAAAATAGCGGCGACTGAGTGCGCGTTGTGCGTGGCGAACTGTGGATAAATCCGGTCAGTGTATCCCAGCAATTTTTTGGCGCACGCAAGGTAGGAAACGTCCGTTGCGGGTTTGCGGGTGAACACCGGAAAGTGTGCAAGACCTTCAACTTGGGCACGTTTGATCTCGGTGTCCCAATAGGCGCCCTTGACCAAACGAACCATGACCTTGCGATCCAGCTCTTCGGCAAGCGCGTAAATCCAATCGAGCACCGGGGCTGCGCGGGTGCCATAGGCTTGCACGACAATGCCAAAGCCATCCCAACCCGCCAATTCAGGATCGGACAATACCGCCTTGATCACATCAAGCGACAGATCAAGTCGGTCGGCCTCTTCTGCATCGATATTGAGGCTCATGCCGCCAGCCTTTGCGCGGCGCGCCAGAACAAGCGTGCGCGGCACCAGTTCTTTCATCACGCGATCACGCTGGCCAACCTCATAGCGGGGGTGCAGGGCCGAAAGCTTGATCGAAATGCCGGGATTGTCGCGAATATCGGGAGCGGTGCTGGATTGAGACAAATAGGCGATGGCATGGGCATAGGCATCAAAGAAATCTTTGGCGTCATGGTCGGTCATCGCTGCTTCGCCGAGCATATCGTAGGAATAGGTGTAGCCTTGGCTTTTGCGTTTAGCACCGCGTTTAACGGCCTCTTCAATCGTTTCGCCCAACACAAACTGTGCACCCAACTCGCGCATCGCGCGCGAAACAGCAGTGCGGATCACCGGTTCGCCGACGCGTTTGATCGCCCCGCGCAAGACCGAGGCAATGCCATTCCCGTCGCCATCGCTCAGCACTTTACCGGTCAGCATCAGCGCCCAGGTTGAGGCGTTCACCAGCGACGAACTTGATTTGCCCAAATGCGCGCCCCAATCGGAAGGGGCGATTTTGTCTTCGATCAACGCTTCGATTGTGTCCTCGTCTGGCACGCGCAAAAGCGCTTCGGCAAGGCACATCAGGGCGACGCCTTCTTCGGTCGACAGCCCGTATTCGGCCAGAAATACTTCCATCATGCCCGGTTCGCTGTCGTGACGAATGGCATTGACCAGCGTAACCGCGCGCGCTTTGGCGGCCGCGCGAAAGGTCTCGCTCAGGGCGGCGTCGGAGGTCAGTTCGTCCAAGACCGTTGCTTCGCTCTTAATGGTTTGTTCGCGAATGTGCGTGCGCAGGGATGTCAGGCGTGACATGGGCAGGTCTCCGGGGTCAAATGGCGTGCTTATACGGTATCAAAAGTGTTTTGGTGAAACTTCCTTATTATTGGACATTTATAGCGTATCGTTTTAGATAATTGGCAAAGTGTTAGACGCTATGAACGGAAATCCAGAATGACTAGCCAAATCGACCAAATTGACCGCGCCATTTTAGACGTCTTGTCGGTCGATGGCCGCATTTCAGTGACTGAGTTGGCCGAGCGTGTAGGGCTTTCAAAAACTCCCTGTCATCTGCGGCTGAAACGGTTGCAATCCACGGGGTATATCACCGGGTTCAAGGCGGTCCTTGATCGCAGAAAGCTTGGGTTGAATATGGTCGCCTTTGTCGAGGTTAAGATGGACGACACTCGCGAGACTGCGTTGCGTGCCTTTAACGACGCTGTGCGCAAAGTGCCGGAAATCGAGATGTGCCATTTGATTGCGGGCGCGTTTGACTACCTGCTGAAAGTGCGCACGCGGAATGTCGAAGACTACCGCCGCGTTTTGGGCGAATGCGTATCGACTCTGCCGCATGTAGCCTCGACCTCGACACATGTGTCTATGCAGGATGTGCAGGACAGCTGAAATGCGGCTTAGTGGCAAATAGTAGCAACCGTATACAACGGTATGCAATTAGTGGTCGACGCGGCGCGCAAATGAAGTTATCCCACGCGCAAATCATTCTCGCTTAGGAGACGCGCCATGGCCCAGACAACAGATTTCGACATCATATACACCAAAGTTGACGAAGCCCCACAGCTTGCCTCGGCGTCGCTTTTGCCGATCATTCAGAAATTCGCCAGCGCGGCTGACGTCAGCGTGGGTGTGAAAGATATTTCACTGGCAGGACGCATTTTGGCGACGTTCCCTGAGCATCTCAGCGAGGCGCAGCGTCAGTCAGACGATCTGGCAGAGCTTGGCAAACTGGTCAAAACGGCAGAGGCGAACGTGATCAAGCTTCCCAACATCTCGGCCTCGGTGCCCCAGTTGGTGGCGGCTGTTAAGGAACTTCAAGCGCAGGGCTACGCGCTTCCGGATTATCCAGAAGAGCCAAGCAGTGATGCTGAAAAGGCCGTGCGCTCTAAGTATGATGCGATCAAAGGGTCTGCCGTGAACCCGGTTTTGCGCGAAGGCAATTCGGATCGTCGCGCTGCTAAAGCGGTGAAAAACTACGCGATGGCCAACCCGCACCGGATGGGTGTTTGGGAGAAGTCGAGCAAAACCAAAGTCTCGTCTATGTCGGGTGGCGACTTCCGCTCAAATGAAAAATCAACGACGATCACAGCGGCGCAAGCAGGCGATGCGCGTATTGAGTTTACCGCGACAGATGGCGCGACGACTGTGTTAAAAGACGGCTTTGCGTTGCCAGTTGGCACAGTTGTGGACACGACGTTCCTGTCGGTCAAAGCCTTGCACGCGTTTCTCGCCGAGCAGATTGCAGCCACGAAGGCTGACGGCACTCTGTTCTCGCTTCACCTAAAAGCGACGATGATGAAAGTGTCGGACCCGATCATTTTTGGCCACGCGGTGAAGGCATATTTGAAGCCGGTTTTTGACAAACACGGCGCAGCGTTTGATGCGGCTGGCGTGAACCCCAATTCAGGTTTGGGAGAAGTTCTGGCGCGGATTGCCGAAATGCCGAATGGCGCGGATATCCAAGCTGAGATCGACGCAGTCATGGCAGATCGCCCGCCGCTTTATATGGTGAATTCGGATCGCGGTATCACCAATCTGCACGTTCCGTCTGATGTGATTATCGACGCGTCGATCCCGGCTGTGATCCGCGCGGGCGGCAAGGGCTGGGGACCGGATGGCGAAGAAGACGACACGAACTGTGTGATCCCGGACAACTCTTACGCGCCTGTTTACGACGAAGCGGTTAAGTATTTCAAAGAAACTGGAGCGCTTGATCCAACATCGTCTGGCACAGTGCAAAACATTGGTTTGATGGCACAAAAGGCCGAAGAATACGGCTCGCACCCGACAACCTTTGAGATGGCAAGCGATGGTGTCGTGAAGCTGATCGCGGCCAACGGTGATGTTCTACGCGAACATTCTGTTGAAGCAGGCGACATCTGGCGCGCGGCGTCTACCAAGGAAGCGCCGATCCGCGATTGGGTGCAACTCGCGATTGACCGTCAACGCGCCGAAGGATGCCAGGCAGTGTTCTGGCTGGATGAAACCCGCGCCCATGACGCAGAATTGCTGAACTACGTGCGACCCATTTTGGACAGCGCAGGTGTCGCGGATAAGTTTCAAATTCTGGCGCCGCGCGCAGCGACGCGGTTGGCGCTTGAGACGATCCGCAAGGGTGAGAATTCCATTGCGATCACCGGCAACGTGCTGCGCGATTATCTGACCGACCTTTTCCCCATTCTAGAACTCGGCACTTCGGCCAAGATGCTGTCGATTGTGAAGCTGATGCAGGGGGGTGGTTTGTTTGAAACCGGGGCAGGTGGCTCGGCGCCTAAGCACGTGCAGCAGTTGGTAGAGGAAAACCATCTGCGGTGGGATTCACTGGGCGAGTTCTGTGCGCTTGGCGAGAGCCTTAAGTTTTTGGGCGATGCCAAGAACAATGCAAAGGCCCGTGTGATGGGGCTAGCGGTTGAGCAGGCAACGCAGGAATTGCTCGATAAGGACAAATCGCCGGGGCGCAAAGTCGGCCTGCCAGACAACCGGCACAGCCACTATTATTTCGCGCTCTACTGGGCGCAAGCTTTGGCCGAACAATCACAGGATGCGGCCATTGCTGCGCATTTTGCACCGATCGCAGCGGCTTTGGGCGAGAACGAAGCGGCCATTGTGGCCGAGCTTTCGGGCAATCAGGGCGCGGCCAATGATCTGGGTGGGTATTTTCACACGGATGAGGCCAAGACCGATGCGGTGATGCGTCCTTCCGCGACGCTGAATGGTATTATTAGGTAAGGTTCGCCGCGCTTGCGCGCGTCGATCAACTGGAGGGGCGCTGCCCCTCCATACCTCCAAGGCGATAGAGTAGCGCGAGAGGCCCGAAGTCTTTTGAAATAGATGAAGGTGTGGTCGCCTAGTCGAAAGCTGCGTTTGCGATTTTGACCAGGTCATCAAAAACGCCTTTGCTTGAGGCAACAACACGACCGCCGGATGCGATCATATCATCCGCACTTTGCTGTTCAACACTGCCACCGGCTTCGGCGATCAGAAGTTGACCAGCCAAACAATCCCAGGCGTTCATGTGCAATTCGATGTAACCAATCAAGCGGCCAGCGCCGACATAGGCCAATGACAAAGCGCCCGATGCGTTGCGGTGAAAGATGCCACCTGCGTCCATAATGGCGGTGATCGCCGCGAGCGTTTCTTCTGAGCTGATCCGGTTTGAAAAGCCGGTGCTGACGCTGCCGCGGTTCAGAGCTGTGTCGCTTGGGCAGATCAGGGGGGTGCCGTTAAGGGTGGCGCCCTTGGTGTGTTCGGCTGAGAACATTTCGTCATGGATCGGATCGTAGGTGACACCGATTTGGGTTTGATCGTCTTTGACGACCGCGATCACGACACACCACGCTGGGATATTTGAGATGAAGTTCGCTGTGCCATCAATTGGGTCGATCACCCAAGTGTAGCCCGAGCCTGAGGGTTTTGGCGCGTGTTCTTCGCCGACGATGCCGTCTTCTGGAAAGGCCTCTTCTATTAACGCGCGCACGTGGGTCTCCACGTCTTTGTCGGCGGCAGTCACGAAATCCTGCGGGCCTTTGTCTTCGATCTCCAAAGTGGCGAGCTTTGCGAAATACTCAAGGGCTAGTGCGCCGCCACTTCGTGCGATGGTTTCGGCGGTGTCTTTGCGGTTTGCCATAGGCTGGTGTTCCTTTTGTTCGGTGCAGCCTAGTGTTTCGTGAGGCAGAGGGCTATCCATTTTGGATGACTGCTTTGCCGGATATTGAAAACGCGCGTGCGCGCCGAATTTTTCTGGACCGCCACGGGTTGGCCGCAACGCCAACGGGGCCGGGCAAGGGAGATGATCTGCAAGGCGTGATCGATGGGCTTGGCTTCGTCCAGATTGACAGTATCAACACCGTGGCGCGCGCTCATCACATGACGCTGCATGCGCGCCGGCCGGCGTATCGCGCCAAGCATCTTGATCCGGTGCAAGTGAAAGCCCGCGGCGTGTTTGAACATTGGACCCATGATGCCAGCCTGATTTCGATGCAACATTTCCCCCATTGGCGATTGCGGTTTGCACGTCACGAGGCGGCCAAGGCCGAGCAAT
Organism: Paracoccaceae bacterium; assembly: GCA_039942715.1. GTDB lineage: Bacteria > Pseudomonadota > Alphaproteobacteria > Rhodobacterales > Rhodobacteraceae > JABDJX01. Next base: position 716,582 of record JBDVBY010000001.1, on the reverse strand, counting down.
GGGTTAAATGGCGCGAGCAGGGATTTCAGAACAAGATCGACGACGTGTTGCGGCGAATTTCGGATCAAGGGCCGTGTTGTTCGGCGGATGTTGGATTGGATGAAACGCGCTCGTCCGGCGGATGGTGGGAATGGCATCCTTCAAAAACTGCGCTTGAGTATTTGTGGCGCACGGGCGTTTTGTCGGTGACGCGTCGGGAAGGGTTCCGGAAGGTTTATGATCTGACCGAGAATGTTATTCCGCCCGAATATCTGAATGCGCGCACGCAGGTGAGTGAGACGATTGATTGGGCGTGTCGCAGTGCGCTGGATCGGCTTGGCTTTGCGACATCAGGTGAGTTGGCGGCTTTTTGGGCGCTCATCACCCCGGCTGAGGCTAAGGACTGGTGTTCGGCGGCGTTGACGCGTGGCGAGATTGTTGAGGCAATGGTGCACGGTGAGACAGGACCGCCGCGTAAGTCGTTTGTCTGGCCGGGCACGTTGGGCGAAGAACCACCGCGCGCAACGTCGCGCATGCGGGTGTTAAGCCCGTTTGATCCCGCCCTAAGAGATCGCAAGCGTGCTGAGCGTTTATTCGGTTTTCACTATCGCATTGAGATTTTTGTGCCCGAACCAAAGCGCACCTATGGCTACTATGTGTTTCCTTTGATGGAAGGGGATCGGCTGGTGGGCCGCGTGGACATGAAGGCCGAGCGGGACAGGGATCGCCTCCATATCAAGGCGCTGTGGCCCGAACGGGGGGTGCGCTTTGGCCAAGCGCGGCTGGCCAAGCTAGAGAGTGCGCTGGCGCGCTCGGCCCGGCTGGCTGAAGTGTCACAGGTGAGCTTTGAAAACGACTGGCTGCGCGCGCCCCATGAGGCTGCGCTTTAGGACTGTTGCTCGGATATTTCCTGATCAGCTTTTGGGACATCCAATGTTGACCATGTCTTGTCACGGTCCGGTGCAGGCGGCGTGTCGCAGTTTTCTCTGTGGATCACCACTTTGGCAATGAAGTTTGCCGAAATTGGTGCCGTCGCAAACAAGAACGCCATGATCAAAAGCTCATGAATTGATCCCGAGCCATAGGCGAAAAAGTAAATCATCGAGCCAAATAGGATTGATCCGACGCCCAGCGTGCCGACCTTTGTGGGGGCGTGCAGGCGGGTCATCGAGTCGTTGAATTTCAACAAGCCGATGGCACCGACTAAGGCGAAGAATGCGCCGATGAGTAGGAAAACTCCGATCAGATATGTCGCGATGATTTGCAGGGTCATTCGATGATATCCCCGCGTAGGACGAAACGGGCGTAGGCGACGGTAGAAACAAAGCCAAGCATTGCAATGATCAGCGACACTTCAAAATAAATCCGCGTGCCTTGGGCGATGCCCAGCAAAATAATGATCGCTATGGCATTAATCACCATCGTATCAAGTGCAAGGATGCGATCACCCGTTGAAGGGCCGATTATCAGCCGGATCATCGCCATGATTTGAGCCAGCGAGACTGCGCCAAAGGCAATGATCAATGCGATGTTCATAAAGTCTTGGGCGAAACTCATACGAAAATCTCCATCAGGCGCGCTTCATAGCGTTGTTTGATTTCGTCACGTACCCCGTCAGGATCATCAGTGTGCAACACATGCACCAACAGGCTGTGTCCTTCGTTGGACAGGTCAGCAGAAACTGTGCCCGGCGTCAGTGTGATTGTGCCTGCCAACAGGGTAATCGCTTCGGGTTGCGTCAGGTTGAGCGGGATAGAGATCCACGCTGGTTTCAACTTGGAATTCGGTACGGTTAATACGATCCACGCCACCTGAATGTTGGCGACGACAATATCCCAGATCACCACGCAGCAATACACCATGAACTTGCCAAACCGCATACCACTTGGGCGGTCGGGCCAGTACGCCGCAGTCAGAATCGGGATGATGATGCCAAGGATCAGGCCGAAAACGAACATGCCTGCTGAGAATTTGTTTTGCAGCAGGATCCAAATGACAGCGAGGATCACGGTCAGAAGGGGGTGTGGCAAAAGCCAGCGGATAGCGCGCGATAGCATCTTACTCCTCCTTCTTTTCTGCGGTGTCAGAGGCGTCTTTTGGCTTGCTTAGCCGCCCTGGCGTATCAAGCACGGTAGAGATGTAGGGTTCAGGTGCAAAAAGCTGCGCGGACGTGTCGGACATCAGCCGATGCATGGGCCCGGCGAAAACGGTGTGGGCGATCAGCAGACTGACAAGGCCGCCAACGGCAACATAAGACAACGCAGAAGGGCGCGGATCGGGTGCATAGTCTTCTGGCTTCTCGACGCTTTCGGCTTTCCAGAAAATCGTACTGCCTGCGCGCGCAAAGCCAACTACGGTGACCAAACTTGCGCTTAGAACGATGACCCAAATCCAGACCACAAGCGGCGACGTATAGCTTGCGTCCAAGATCAGCAGTTTGCCTACGAAACCCGACAGCGGTGGCAAGCCTGCCATCGCAATAGCTCCGACGAAAAAGGCAGCAGCGGTCAGCGCCGCGCCCGAGACCGGCAATTCGGTTGTCAGGCGTAAATGCGGGCGGCTGGACCGCACAAGGTCCGAGATTAGGAACAGCGTGGCTGCCGCCAATGTCGAGTGCATCATGTAATAAAGGGCTGCTGCGATGCTGACAGGGGTGAACTGCGCGATGGCAACCATGACCATGCCCATCGAGCCGACGACTGAGAAGGCCACCAAGCGATCCAATTTCTTCGCCGCCAACACGCCAACAGCGCCGATCACCATGGTCAGCAAGGCCGCGGGCAACAGCCAAAGACTGTGCAATCCGGCGGTGACGTCTACGTCCGGCGGGAAGGCAAGCGTGTAGACGCGGATGATCGAATAAGCACCAACTTTGGTCATGATTGCAAAGAGAGCAGCAACGGGCGCGGGCGCTTCGGAATAGCTGGAAGGCAGCCAAAAGTGTAGCGGCGCGATGGCGGCTTTGATTGCAAAGACAAGCAAAAGCAGCACGGCGGCGATGCGGATACCAACGGTTTCTGTGCCATCGAACAGAGCGATACGGTCGGCTAGATCGGCCATATTCAGCGTGCCGGTTTCAGCGTAAATCGCCCCCAGTGCGAAGAGAAACAGCGTCGATCCGAGCAGGTTATAAAGCACGTATTGTACGCCCGCCCGCAGCCTTGCGTCGCCACCTGCGTGGATCATCAGACCATAAGAGGCGATCAACAGCACTTCAAAGAAGACGAAAAGGTTAAACAAATCACCCGTCAGAAACGCGCCCATGATGCCCATCAACTGGAACTGGAAAAGCGCATGGAAATGCCGCCCGCGCTCGTCCCATTTCGATCCGATTGCGTAGAGCAGCACGAACAGCGCCAGAACGCTGGTCAGCAGAACCATAATCGTTGAGAGCCGATCCCCAACCAGCACAATGCCAAAGGGCGCGGCCCAGTCGCCAAGGCGATAAAGGATAATAGTGCCGTCAGAGGCCTGCCAAGCAAGGCTTGCTGCAATCGCGATAAGGGCCGAAACACCCGCGATCGAAAACACCCGCTGTATGCCCATGTGATAGCGCGCGGCCAGCACGATGAATGGCGCTAGGATCGCAGGCAGGATAATGAGCAGAATGATCCAATGGGTCATGACGCGTCCCCATCTTGGGCAGGCTCATGCGGATCATCGACGTGATCATCGTCTGATCCAAGGTACGCGCCAAGCGCGACCATCACGACCACCGCAGTCATCCCGAACGAGATCACAATCGCAGTCAGGACCAAAGCTTGTGGCAGAGGGTCGGCGTAGTTTGTCACTCCGTCGCGCAATACGGGCGGCGATCCCACGGTTAAGCGGCCTGAAGCGAACAGGAAAACGTTCACGGCATAAGTCAGCAGCGAAATGCCCAAAATCACCGGGAAGGTGCGCAAGCGAAGAACAAGGTAAAGACCACCCGCAGTAAGAATACCAATGGCAGAGGCGACAAGCAGTTCCATGGTTACGCCCCCTCCTTGCTTGGCATGTTTTCCATGCCGTCGTTGCGTCCGTCATCGCGCGACGGATCAATATCCATCGCAAACTCGGAGTCCTTTACATGGGCGCGGCGCGCAAGCCGCGAGAAGCTTTCAAGCGACAGCATCACAGCGCCAACAACAGCGAGGAAGACTCCAAGATCGAACAGGACGGCGGTGGCCAATTCAAATTCGTTGAACGGCGGGATGCGCACGTAGGTGAATGCGGTCGACATAAACGGAACACCCGCAAACCAAGAGCCAACGCCTGTGAGGCCTGCGATAATCACGCCTGCGCCAATGATGCCGTGATAGGGATAACGCTGGCGTTGCGCGGCCCAAGAAAACCCGGAGGCCATATACTGCATGACCACCGCAATCGAGACGATCAGGCCTGCGATAAATCCTCCACCCGGCTCGTTGTGGCCACGCAGGAAGATGTAAAAGCCGACCATCAGCACCATCGGCATCATGACACGGGTCAGGACGACCATCATCATCGGGTGGACGTTGCCTGCACGCGGCTGATCAGGTAGGCGGTTGAGCAAGCGCGCACGCACGGGGCCAGCCAGTAGCGTCTCGGTCAGCGCAAAGATCAATAGCGCAGCGATCCCCAAAACGATGATCTCGCCATAAGTGTCAAAGCCACGGAAATCGACGAGGATCACGTTGACGACGTTTGTACCGCCACCGCCTTTGTAGGAATTGGCGAGGTGGAATTCGGAAATAGGTGCCGTGACCGCGTCACGCAGCAGGTAGTGATAGGACAGCGCAAACATCATCAAACCACCGACAACCGCGATGCCGCCATCGCGCAGACGCTTAAGCACACTGCTCTCAATCGGAGTTTGATTGGGCAGGAAGTTCAGAGCCAGCAGCAACAAGATGATTGTGACGGTTTCAACTGTGAACTGCGTCATCGCCAGATCGGGCGCGCTGAACAGAACGAAGCCGATGGACACCATGAGCCCAACGATGCCGATGAGAACCAGCGCCAGCAATCGGTTGCGGTGCAGGAAGACAAGCCCTGTCGTTGCTGCAACCAACAGCAGCCAACCAACAACTTCGACGACGGTTACTGCTTGCAATGTGCGCGTTTGCGGACCAACCAAACCTGTGGCCCAAGCGTGGTATCCTGCGGCCGCAACAGTAACCGCAAAGATCGAGGCATAGCGTGAGAACGCGCCGTTGTGCAGCGGGTGGGTCAAGGTTTTGGCGGTTGCGACGATACCTTCGATCAAGCCTTCGAAGATTGTCTTCGCTTCGGGGCGCGGCGCGACGTCCCACATTTTCTGCAGCGGCTTGTAAATCGCCATCAACAATAGACCACCGACAACGGCAGCGATCGACATATAAAGCGCGGGCACCAATCCGTGCCAGATTTTGAAATATGCCTTCGGCACCTCAGCGGCTTCGCCCAAGACCGACGCCGTGACCATTTTGACGAAGGGCTCAACCAAAGCAGGCGCAACACCGATTACAACGACCATCACGGCAAGGATCGCAGGCGGCAACCAAAGACCTGCGCCGGGATCATGCGGTGTGCTGGGGTAATCGTTGCGCACGGGCCCAAGGAAGACGTGGCCAATCAGGCGGAAGCAGTAAGCGGCTGAGAACAGCGAACCGATCGTCGCCAGTACAGGCACAAGGTACGGCGAATTGAACAGGACCGTGTGATTGGCCTCTTCCAGCATCATTTCCTTTGAGAGGAACCCGTTCAGGAACGGAATGCCTGCCATCGACAGGGCCGCGACCGTGACAATCACAAAGGTGATCGGCATCAGTGTGCGCAATCCTCCCAGTTTTTGAATATCGCGCGTGTGCGCCTCGTGATCGACGATGCCTGCTGACATAAAGAGGGCCGCTTTGAACGTTGCGTGGTTCAAGATGTGGAACATCGCTGCCATTGCGCCAAAGGCGGTGCCGGTGCCCAAGAGCATGGTGATCAGACCGAGATGGCTGACCGTGGAAAAGGCGAGCAGGGCCTTCAGGTCGTGTTTAAAGATCGCAATGAATGCGCCAAGTACCATGGTGATCAAACCAGCAGATGTGACGATCACGAACCACTCGGTAGTGCCAGAAAGAACTGGCCACATGCGCGCCATCAGGAAAATGCCCGCCTTTACCATCGTGGCCGAGTGCAGATAGGCGGACACAGGCGTCGGCGCGGCCATCGCGTGGGGCAGCCAGAAGTGGAACGGGAACTGTGCCGATTTGGTGAAACAGCCAAGCAGGATCAGGATAAGCGCAGGCAAGTAAAGCGGCGAGTCTTGGATCATCTCGCGGTTTTGAAGGATCACACTTAGGTCATAACTTCCGACGATATTCCCAAGGATCAGCATGCCACCAATCATCGCAAGCCCGCCCATGCCGGTCACGGTGAGTGCCATGCGCGCGCCTTGACGACCTTCGGGCAAGTGCTTCCAATAGCCGATCAACAGGAAGGAAGACAGCGAAGTTAATTCCCAGAAAACAAGCAAAAGCAGGATGTTATCAGACAGAACGATACCAACCATCGCGCCTTGGAACAGCAATAGGTAGGTGAAAAACTCGCCCATGTTATCATCGCGCGCCAGATACGAGCGACCGTAAGCAATGATCAGCAAGCCGATGCCAAGGATCAGCATGGCAAAGAAAAAGCACAAGCCATCCAGCATAAGTGTAAAGTTCATGCCCAACTGGGGCATCCAATCAACGCGCGCTGTGACAACGTCTCCGGCGAGAACCGCAGGCAGGTTGGTCAGCAATCCGACAAAGGCGGCAAGGGAGACGGCAAAGGTGACCCCCGCGCAGGCTTGGCGGCCAGCTTGGTTCATCAATCCCGGCAAAAGCGCGCCAAAGAAAGGGAGGGCAACGATCAGAAAGAGGGACACGCGAGCTCCTGCAACCAGTTATGGGCCATTATGCGCGTATGCGGAAACTCCGCAATGCGAGAATGACCCGACCTCTCGCACGTTAGCATTAAGAGAGAATGTAGTTGGATTTTGGGGGCTGGCAACGGTTTTCGTCAGGTTTAACGCTAACAGAAGTCAGAAGTTTGGTTTGACAAAAGCCAACCGCGCTAAGCGGTCTGTTTTTGCGCCGTTTGCAGAGTTTCGATCATCAGGTTTTGGATCAGGATCACTGTCTTGGCATCACAGATCTCGCCACGCGTAATCATGTCCATCGCCTCGCGTAACGGCATATGCAGCACCTCGATATCTTCACCTTCGGCAAAGACACCGCCGCCATCTCCTGTTTGATTGTCAAAGGAGTAAGTCCCTTTAAAAAACGCCAGATATTCGGTCACCGATCCCGGGCTCATGTAGATATCAAACAGATGCGTCAGGGCGTCGATCTGAAAACCGGTTTCTTCGATCAACTCGGCGCGCATCCGTGTGGCGGGTTCCGCCCCTTCAAGCAACCCGGCAGGCGTTTCGATCATAGACTCTCGACCACCGTTCAAAAACACTGGCAAGCGAAACTGCCGCGTTAACAGCACGCAGCCCGTGTCGGGGTTATAGAGCAGACAGGTCGCCCCGTTGCCGCGATCATAGACCTCGCGCGTCTGGTGCTGCCATGCACCCGAGCGGTGGCGGTACTCAAAGCTGTGCTTTGACAGGGTGCCCCAGTTGTCGGACAAGACCTGCTTTGATATTGGGCGGATAGTGTCGTTTTCTGACATGATGGGTCCTCGTTTTGCGGGTAAATGCCATCAGGACTATTGGGAAAGCAAGAGAAGCGTGCTTTGTGTTTGAAGGGCTGCTTTGTGGACAGAGCCGCCCTCTTTGGTTTTCAGACGAACGTCCGCTCACGCGTTTGTTCAAGCGAATCTGGTCAGCCTAAATCCAGCACGATTTTTCCAATATGTCCCTTTTCGCCGAATGCCTGCTGCGCCGTCGAAATATCGCGCAACGGATAGGTTTCGGCCACCAAAGGCTTAATTTCTTTGCGTTCGATCCGCTCAACAAGATTGCTGAAAACCTGTGGCTCTAACACGGTGCAACCAAAGAAGCTGAGGTCTTTGAGATATAGGGTGCGGACATCGAGCTCTACAAGTGGACCACCAATCGCCCCGGCAACGGCATAGCGCCCACCGGGCCGCAATACATCAAGCAGCGACGGCCACTTTGGACCAGCCACCAGATCGATAACGACATCAATGCTGTTCGCGCCAAGTTCAGCAACAAGATCATCGCCACGATCAAGTGTCTTCATCGCGCCAAGCTCTAAAAGGGTTTCTGCTTTAGATGCGCTTGTGACAGCAACCACTTTGGCCCCACGAGCTTGTGCAAGTTGGACCGTGGCCGAACCCACGCCGCCAGACGCGCCCGTGACCAACACTGTGTCGTTTGGCCCTACATTGGCGCGTGTTAGCATGTTTTCGGCTGTTGAATATGAACAGGGAAAAGAAGCCAGTTCGACATCTGTCAAATCGCATTTGATCGCGTGCGCATGACGTGCCGCAACCTTTGTATATTGCGCAAATCCGCCGTCACACTCGGACCCAAAATACCATGGCATTGCAAGTGTGGCCCCATTTGCCTCGCGAATGCAGGGTTCGATCAAGATACGTTCGCCAATTCGTGCCGCATCGATTGCAGTGCCAACCGCGACTATCTCGCCGCAGACATCGGCTCCTTGAATGCGCGGAAACGTTAGAGGTTTACCCGACCAAGTTGCGTCGTCTGCTTCTGCTCCGCCTTTCGAATACCACGCCGTTCGCGTGTTGATATCAGTGTTATTGACGCCCGCAGCACCAACTCGAACGATGACATCATTCTTCCCCAGCGCAGGAACAGGCAAATCATCGCGCCACTCCAGCATTTCAGGGCCACCATGACCATTTAGGACGACACCGTACATTTTTTCTGGGAGAGTCATTCTCAACTCCACAAACAGACAATGCGGACATTCGCCGCAATTACTCAAAATAGCAATATGGGCACAAAACGGCCATTCACCTCGCGAGCCGTGCGGAGCTGCATTCCAGATATAGCCACCACGCGCACAATGGCTTAACTCTCCCTTATGAGCACCGAACAGATCATCCTCTTCGCCCTTTTCGCCGCCGTCTTTGGCCTCTTTCTGTGGGGAAAGTTTCGCTATGACCTTGTGGCGTTCTCGGCCCTCATTGCGGGTGTTATCCTTGGCGTTGTGCCCACCGATGACGCCTTTTCCGGATTCGGGCATCCCGCCACGATTGTGGTGGCGTTGGTGCTGGTCGTCTCGGCAGGCCTTGTACGTTCGGGCGCTGTCTCGCTGATTGCGCGCACTCTGGTCGACCCAGATCGCTCGCTGAACACGCACATCACCTTCATGGGCACCATCGGCGGCGTGCTGTCGGCGTTTATGAACAACGTGGCAGCCCTCGCGCTGCTTATGCCTATCGATATTCAAACGGCCAAGAAAGCCGGGCGGGCGGCACGTCTGTCGCTGATGCCGCTGTCGTTTTGCACGATCCTTGGCGGGATGGTGACGATGATCGGCACGCCGCCCAACATCGTCATCGCCACGATCCGGCGCGACCAGTTGGGCGAAGGCTTCAAGATGTTTGACTTTGCGCCAGTGGGCGCTGTCACCGCTTTGGCCGGGCTGATCTTTGTCGCTGTGATCGGCTGGCGATTGATCCCAAGCCGCGAAGGCGAGGGGGCGCTGGCTGATACGCGCCAATCGGTAAAGGATTACACGGCAGAGCTGCGGGTGCCGGACGGGTCAGAGATTATTGGTCAGCGTGTGTTCGAACTGATCGAAGTGGCCGAAAAGAACGACGTTGCGATCCTTGGGCTTGTCCGCGACGGGAGACGCAAATACGGCACACAACGCAATACGGTGATTGCGACGGGTGATGCGATTGTGATCGAGGCACCGCCCGAGGCGTTGGATGAGTTCCGCACGCTGCTGAAATTGGAATTGGCCAGTGAGGTTGATCAAAAGCACCTTGATACCGCAGGCGAGGGTCAGTCTGTGATCGAGGTTGTGGTGCCAGAGAACGCGCGCATTGTCGGCAAGTCCGCGAAAAGCCTTGGGTTGGCCTGGCGGCAGCGCACTGTGCTTTTGGGGATGTCGCGCGAGGGGAAGCAGATCAAAAAGAAGGTGCGCGATGCGATCGTAAAGCCGGGCGACATCTTGTTGCTTCTCACACCCGAGGGACAGGGAGAGGCGGTGTCGGACTGGCTTGGCACGATGCCTCTGGCAGATCGCGGGTTGATCGTGACCGACACCAGCAAAGTCTGGATCGCCATTGGCATCTTTGCCGCCGCAGTTGCGATTGCATCCTTTGGCTGGGTTTACCTGCCTGTCGCGCTGGGCGTTGTGGTGATCGCTTACGTGCTGTCGGGCATCCTGCCGCTTTCGGACATCTATAACCACATCGAATGGCCGGTGATTGTCTTGTTAGGCTCGATGATCCCGCTTGGGGCTGCTTTAGATGCCGCGGGCGGCACGGCGTTGATCGCCAATGCTCTGGTGGCCCTGACACAAGGATGGCCGGCTTGGGCGGTGCTAACGGTTTTGATGGTGGTGACGATGACGCTGTCGGATGTGCTCAACAACACAGCCACAGCGATTGTTGCAGCCCCGGTTGGCATTCAGATGGCGCAAACCCTTGGCGTGAACCCGGACCCGTTTTTGATGGCGGTCGCGGTGGCGGCATCTTGTGCGTTCCTCACCCCGATTGGGCACAAGAACAACACGCTGATCCTTGGACCCGGCGGGTATGCCTTTGGCGATTACTGGCGCATGGGCCTGCCACTTGAAGTACTGGTAATCTGCGTGTCGATCCCGGCCATTCTGGTGTTCTGGCCGCTTTGAGCGGCTCCTAGCGCGAGCGGATCGGGCTTTCGTAGGGCAGTTTCTGTAGCCCCTCACTTGGAGGTGTCTGAGGCTCTGGCTTTTGGCGGCGCAGTTTCGGAAATATTCGGCGTAACACGATGAGAGCGATCAGGCGCAACACCAAAACACAGCCAATAAACAGCGCCACACCAACCAAAAGCGACGTCATGCCAACGTCAATGCACGCTTCGCCCGCACCAAACAGCACGGCTTCAAGAATGCTGACGGTGTCAGAGCATGGGGCATCAAACAGCATGGGCGTCACCTTTCGAAGCCAAGTATTGCGCTGGAATAGGGCAAATCGATGACGCGAGTTTATGCCCCAAGGGCCGAGCGTTGGATCAATTTGAACGTGCCGTCGCTCTGTTCGCCAACCAAAGCAATCGATGTGATCGGGAAGGGGGCTGGAAGGGGTGGCAGGCGCGTGTTCAGCAATTGCCGGAACGTTTCCCGTGCCATTTCATCCAGTTTGCCGCTCAGCGTAAGGTGAAAGCGAAACTCCTCGGCGACGTAAGGATAGCCCCATCGCGTCAGCATTGCCTCTTGCCGCGCGCTTAATCCAGCGGCGCGGCGGCGTTGTAGTTCGGCTTGATCAGCAGGGCGGCGGAAGTGATCCAGTTTTGTGACGCAAGACAAAGCTAGCTCTGCAAGTTGCGCGGTGTCCCCGACAGGCACAAGGGCCAGAAACGTTCCGATGCACGCAAGCTGCAGGCGCTCCAGTTCAAAGGCGGACGTGCTTTGCGCCAGTTCAGCAACGGTGTGTGCCAAAGCGTCAGCACTCGTCCCATCAGCCAATTTGAACGGCGGTTTCAGCGTGCCATGAAACCCATATTTGTGCGGCGCGGCTGTGGCCTCGGCTAAGCCTTCCAGTTCCGGACGCGCGCATTCGGTTCCAGTCACCACATCCCAACCTAACCAGGATGCTCCGAAGCTTGCCAAATTGGCATGGTCTGGCAGATAGTACACTGCGTATCGTTGGAATTCTGACATGACCTCTTCTTTAAACGCTCCCTCCTTGGCAGACCAGCAAGAGCAGTGCTTTGCGAATGCGCGTATTGTTCTTGAGGACCGAGTCATGACCGGCGCCGTGCATGTAGTGGGCGAGAAGATTGCCGGGATTACCGAAGGCGGTGGGGTGCCGCCGGGCGCGCTGGATATGGGGGGGGATACACTCGTGCCCGGATTGGTCGAGCTTCACACCGACAATCTGGAACACCATATGGAGCCGCGTCCGAGCGTGCATCTGCCCCACGACACAGCCATTTTGGCCCATGATGCCGAGCTGGCAAGCGTTGGCATCACCACGGTCTTTGATGCGCTGCGTGTGGGTGCGCTTGGCACGAAGCATAACCAATCGAAAATTTATGCGCGGCGCGTTGCCTCCGAGATCCTGTCTCTGCGCGCGGCGGGGCTTTTGAAGATACGCCACCTGATCCATTTGCGCGCTGAAGTGTGTTCAGAGACGCTGGTCGAAGAATTCGCCGGGTTTGGCTTGGATGATCGTATCGGGCTTGTCAGTTTGATGGATCACACACCGGGCCAGCGGCAGTTTCGCGATCTTGATAAGCTCAAGGTCTATTACACAGGCAGGCACGGGTACACCGACGCCGAGTTTCGCGAAGCTGTAACACTGCGCCAAGCTCAGGGCGAAAAGGTGCGCGACCTACATGAGGCGACAACTCTGAAAGAGGCGGCGCGTTTGGGCGCGACGCTGGCCAGTCACGATGACACAACGCTCGCCCACGTTACCAAATCGCGCGAAATGGGCATCGCCTTGGCCGAGTTTCCAACCACGCTTGAGGCTGCCCAAGCCTGCCGAGATCAAGGCATCAAGATCGTCATGGGGGCCCCCAACATTGTGCGCGGAAGTTCGCATTCTGGCAATGTCTCTGCGATGGAACTGGCCGAACACGGGCTGCTTAATATCGTCTCGTCGGATTATGTGCCGGCACTTTTGATGGTGTCTGCATTTCGTTTGGCGCAGCTTTGGGATGATTTGCCTCGTGCCATCCGCACAGTCAGCACAACTCCGGCGCAAGCCACCGGGCTTAGCGATCGCGGGCGCATTGCCGAAGGGTGTTTGGCCGATATGGTGCGCATTCACCTGCACGATAAAACACCAGTGGCGCGCACTGTTTGGTGTTCAGGCAAACAGGTAGGCTAGGTCAAAACGATGCAGTAAAGCCCTGCACGCCCGTGCCATTGGTGCGCCGCATTCAGGCGTTTGAGCCGTATTTATTCCGATTTCGCATTGGTTAACGGAAACAGTGTCGATACATGCCGCAAGACTGTCTCAATGGTTAATGCACCTTTAAGTATTTGGTCGCGTGCGTCGTGGGTTAAAGATGAACAAACACGATTATCCCTTAAAATCAGAACAATGAAGCCGTTTGAAAACCTGCTTTAACCCGAATCGTGCACGCCAAAAGCGCGGGGCAGCCGTCTCAAAAAGCGCAATTTGAGGTATTTTGCCGCTTTGGGCCGCGGCTTTGCCACATTTAAATCTCAAATGAAACACATTTCCACGCGATAGGTTTGAGAACTGAATCTCTTTGTTAGGGGCCGACCTGTGCTGTCTATGGCAGACGAAGAAATCGCGGAAGACGCTGATATGGCGGATCGGGTTCTCCCGATCGGCACAGTGCTGTGCGACGGTCAGTTCACCATCACGGGTCAATTGGGCGCGGGTGGTTTCGGGATCACGTATCGCGCCATGGACAACGTTCTTGGGCGTACGATCGTTATCAAGGAATGTTTTCCAGAAGATTTCTGCATCCGTCGCGGCAATGATGTTGTGGCACGCGCCAAGGCCCACGAAAAACCTGTCGACTCCATTGTGCGGATGTTTATTCGCGAAGCGCGAAGTCTTGCCAAGCTGCGTCATCCCAACATCGTCGGCGTGCACCGCGCGTTTGAAGAGAACGCCACCGCCTATATGGCGATTGACCTGATCGACGGGCGCGATCTTTTCGACATTCTGCAAACCAATGCCGCGGCCCTGTCGCCCGCACGCGTCAAACACATTTTGATGCAGATGCTGGATGCGATAGAAGAAGTGCACAAGCTTGATTTGCTGCACCGCGATATTTCGCCCGACAACATCATCATCGAAAAAACCGGCACGCCTGTCCTTATTGATTTCGGCGCTGCCAAAGCAGATGCCAGCCGCCACACACGCGCCGTCTCATCGATGCTTGTGGTTAAGGACGGCTATTCGCCGCAGGAATTTTACGTCGCAGGCTCCGAACAGTATCCGTGCAGCGATCTATATGCGCTAGCCGCAACCTTTTATCATGTGCTGAGTGGGCAACCCCCGACCAACAGCCAGACCCGCGTGATTGAAATCGCGGGCCAAAAGCCAGACCCTTGTGTCCCATTGGTCGGGCGTATTCCCGGATATGACGACGCGTTTTTGAACGCCATTGATCAGGCGATGCAAATCCATCCAACGGACCGGCTTCAGTCGGCGGCCAAGTGGAAGGCGATGATCGCCGATAGCTATGCCGATGAAGAAAGCGCCAAGAATTCAAAAGGACAAGTGGTTAGCGGACTGAGCATCGAGCTTGAGCTTGAACTGTCCAAATTGGTAGCAGAAACAAACGACGAAGTTCGTAAGTCAAAAATGATCCCTGTCGAGCCAGAGGTGATTGAGGCCCCAAAAGAGAACAACTCTCGGCCTGAATGGGTGGAGGAATTCAATCAAGAATCCTTTTCACCCAATGCCGGGCGTGCATCGACACGACTGAAAAAGTCACGATCGCGCCCGGGTGTCTCTGATGTGAAAAGTGATGTTAACCCCGACGGCGTTCCGCCGGGCCAAGACCGGACGGCGTCAGAAACAAACTGGATCGAACGTGCTGCTGAAAAACAAGAGCGCATTCGCAGTGCGCGGGAAAAAGAGCTCCAGATTTTCGAGGCGACGTCAAAAGAGCGCGTGATGTCCGATAGATCGCATCCCCCGATTACGGCTTCGGACCTCGGCGAAGATGGATTGATCGTTCACGCTCCCTCAAAGGGCTCAAGCACGCCACTGCGCCTTTTGATCGGCTTGTTACTATGCTTCTGCTTCGTGGCTTATTTCCAAATACCTTAAGTCGCGCTTCGCGTTTCTCTTGATCCTTCTGACATCGTCAATTTTGCCCAGGGTCAGTTGAGAGCGCTTTACAGCGTTGGCGTGCGAAACCCATTTGGCTTGCCCGACCCCATGCGGTACACTTACCAAAAGTAAGAAAACAGCCCCGAGACAAGAGGCGCGCATGAACAGGGACTATCAAATCGCAATGCTTTGGATGCGGGGAAGCCTGAGCTTTCTCGAACAGCTTTGCGTGCAATCGTTTCTAGATGCGGGCCACCACGTTGTCCTTTATTCCTATGAGCCGATTGGGAATGTGCCGGATGGGGTCGAATTGCGCGATGCGGGCGATGTCCTGCCAGAAGCGGGCTTTTTGGTACACGAGCGCACAGGCTCTCCAGCGCTTCATTCCGATCTATGGCGCTATCGTTTGTTGGAAAACGCAGACCGTATGATTTGGGCGGATACAGATGCCTATTGCCATCAGCCGTTTCGCCCTGTCGAGGGGCATCTTTACGGGTGGGAAAGCGAACATCACGTCAACGGCGGCGTGCTTGGTTTGCCACCGGATAGCCTAACGCTGCAGGCGCTCTTAGAGTTCACGCGCGACGAATTTGCGATCCCGCCATGGGAAAAACCGTTTCGCCGCCGCGAGATGCAAGAAGCAAAAGACGCCGGCAACCCTGTGCACGCAGGCGAGCAGAAGTGGGGTGTTTGGGGACCGCACGCGATTACGCATTTCCTGGGAGAGACCGGAGAGATGGCGCGCGCACTGCCGCAGGTGGCGCTTTATCCCTACAGCTTCAAAGTGCGCCGCCGATTGCTGTTAACCGACGTTGATCACAGCCTAGCCATTACGGACGAAACGCAATCCATCCATCTTTATGGCCGCCGCATTCGCAAACGCATGGCCGAGCGTGACTTTGGCCTGCCGCATCCCGAAAGCCTGATGGGTACTTTGCTTCAAAAGCACCGGATTGACCCTTGCGAGGCGCCTTTGCGCGATTGGCCCAACCCGGATCGAGACGCGGAGTTCGCCAAACTCTATCGCGCCGCTGCCAATGGTGCAGTTTATGCTGTTGCGACGCCGGAACCAGATCCCAAAATTGCGCCAGATACAAAGCCAAAAACAGAGGCGGGCAAAGACATCCGTCCGCTGGAAGATGTCGTCGCCATCACCACGATGAAAAACGAAGGCCCGTTCATCCTTGATTGGGTCGCCTATCATTTGTCCGTCGGGATCACGCATTTTCTGGTCTACACCAACGACTGCACCGATCCGACAAATGAACTGCTTGACGCATTGGCCGCCCGCGGCCTTGTCACCCGCGTTGATAACCCAGTGAAGAAGGGCGAACGCCCGCAACGCGTTGCCCTCGCGATCGCACAAGAGCATCCGCGCGTTTTGGCGGCCGATGCGTATGTGGTGATGGACGTTGACGAGTATATCAACATCCACACGCGCGACGGCACGCTACACGATCTCTTTGCGGCTTGCGATGATCCTGACATGATCTCAATGACTTGGAGGTTCTTTGGTGCCAACGGCGCGGTCGACTACCAAGACGAACCGGTCGCCGCGCAATTCACCAAAGCCGCCCCGCATAAAGTGCGCAAGCCACATCAGAACTGGGGCTTTAAAACACTGGTCCGCCGCGACGCGCCGTTCGCCAAAATGGGCGTGCATCGCCCGCTTGAGCCGCGCAAAGGGGCCCTGAAATGGGTGAATGGATCGGGTAAGCCGATGCCAGATGACTACCGCGAGCAGGGCTGGCGCTCGAATATCAAAAGCTGGGGCTACGATCTGGTCACGCTTAACCACTATGCCACGCGCTCGGTCGACAGTTTTCTGGTCAAGCGAGACCGGGGACGCACAAACCACGTAAATCGTGATCAAGGCGTCGGTTACTGGAACCTGCACAATCGCAATGATGAGGACGATACATCAATCCTTCCCCAGCTTGGCCGCGCGCGCGCTATTCGCAAAATGCTGGCGGCTGATCCTTTGGTTGCGCATGCGCATGATGCAGCCGTGGCGTGGCACCGTGACCGGATCGCCGCGCTAAAGGCCGACGAGAATTTCGGCAAACTGCACGCCTTCCTAAGTCGTGATGTGCTGAGCCATGATTTGGACGAAACCGCTCTCGACATTGCCCATTCCGTGACCACACCCGTGCCAGAGCCCCAACGTGCGCTGCAACCCAAGGCTCAAAAACGCGATCCGCAAGTGACGATGAACGACAGCGATGCGGACCGTCCGCGCAATGCATTTGGCGATCTGATCTTGCTTGGGGATGAGAACGAGTTTGCCTTCAAAGCCCTTTTGGACAGAGTCGAGCCGCGTCATCCGATGCTAAGCCCACTGGCCGCTCGCTTGCCTGCGGAAAAGATCATTGTCGTGTCGTCGATGAAAAACGAAGGCTGTTTTATTCTCGAGTGGATCGCCCATCACATGGCGGTCGGGGTTACGCATTTTCTGATCTACACCAACGATTGCGATGATCCGACCAACGCCATTCTGAACCGTCTGCAAGAGCTGGGACATGTCACACGCGTCGACAATCCGTTCAATCGTGAAGCCGGGCAAAAGCCCCAACGCGGCGCTCTGAACGATGCAATCAAACACCCGGTTGTTAAGGGGGCGGATTGGGTTGGCGTCATTGATGTCGACGAGTTCATCACCATTCACCACGGGGATCGCACCTTGCCGGGTCTGTTCGAGCAGATGAATGATCCCAACATCGTTTCAATGACTTGGCGCTTTTTTGGCACCTCTGATCAGCATGCTTACGAGGACACTTGGATTACAGAGCGGTTCACCCAATGCGCACCGCGCTATCTGCCGCGCCCGCGTCTTGGCTGGGGCTTCAAAAGCTTTGTGCATCGCAGTGCGCCTTATGAGAAACTGGGTGTGCATCGCCCGCTCGATATCGACACGTCTGATGAAGGCAAAGTGCGCTGGGTCAATGGCTCTGGGCGCGTCATGCCGGAAAAAACGGTGAACAACACAGCGTGGTTCTCGCGCAAAGCCTCGATCGGCTACAATCTTGTGACGCTGAACCACTACATCCTGCGCTCTGCCGAAAGCTATCTGGTCAAACGTCAGCGCGGGCGGATCAACCACGTGGATCAGGATCAAGGCATGGCCTATTGGTCTGAGCGCAACTACACGACCGAAACTGACCTCAGCATTCAGGCGCAAATTCCGCGCGCCAAAGAACAGCTTGCAGCGTTAATGTCTGACGCTGCTCTTGCGGTGCTGCATTCAGATGCTGTTGCCTGGCACCGCGCGCGCATTGCTGTGCTTATGCAAGACCCTGATTACCACACACTTTTTACCGCGATCACGGATCCAAAACTTCCAGACGCGGTGTTCACTGCTGGAAGCAAAGCGGCAGCTGAATAAAGGGTTTTGCGCCGACAGGCGACGCAATCACTCCGTTTCAGACAGCGCCTGTTCCAATTTGAACCCGATCCGACGCGGCTCAGGCGCGTCAGCGGCCTTTGGCATTGCGCGCAGCAAGACATTCAATTGGCTCACATGCTGCACCAGTTGCACACGCGCGCCGGTTTGATCTTTGCCATAAAACGTCACCAGATCAGGGTCGAAAAAGCCCAAGCCCTCGATCATCAGAAATCCACCACCAGTATCGGTAAACCCCATGGCAGCTTCATGATCATTATCAAGAGTTTCCTCAAAGTTCTTGATGTAAAGTATGAGCCGTTCGTAAGCCCATTCCGCCGGGCTTTTTTGATCAATCGGCTTCTTGGAAACGGCCTCTGGCAGAGGCGTCTTCTCAACGCAAGGCGCGCCCGGTTCGGTATGAACCGAACCACTCAATCTTAGGGCGCTACCTTCAATCGCTTCAGCGGTGGTTTTGATATCATCGTCCATGTCAGATCTTATGCCAGAGCCATGCCCCATCGTCACGTAAAGAGCGTGTGATCCGACCTGCGTGCCAAAGATGCAGGCAGTGCGCCATGGCTTCGACCAACGCCAGACCATAGGCGTCTCCGGTAATTTCGCGTTTGAATACTGGTTTGAAACATTCCACGGCGGTTTTTGGCGTTTCAAGAGCGGCTTCTAAGCGTTCGAGCGCGCCATTGTGGTTTTCGATCAGTTGATCAAGCCGTGTGGGTAAGCCAATGAACGGAAGCTTGTGCCCGGGCAGCACAAAGTGGCGTTCATGCGCCAGTGTTTGAAAGCGCGCGCAGCTTGCTAGCCATTCTGCCACCGGATCGGCTTCGGGTTCGGTCGCGTAGACGCCGAGGTTGGGCGAGATCGAGGGCAGAAGTTGATCACCGCCAAGCACCAGATCATCGTCTTCTGACCAAAATGTCGCCTGTTCAGGCGCGTGGCCATGGCCAATGCGCGTGCGCCATGCCCGCCCGCCCATCTGCAATACGTCGCCTTCGCCAATGCGGGTAAATCCAAGCGGCATGGGGGCTACGGTGTCGGCAAAGTTGAACGGACGCTCGCTCATTCGTGCGGCCAACAGTTCGGCGGGCATGCCTGCGCTTTTCCAATAGGCGACAACTTCACCGCTTGGGGTGTCTTGCACATCCAGATGCAGCATGCGCGCAAACAGCCATGCGGTGCGCGTGGTGATCAGCTCGGCACCGTGAACCGTTTGAAACCAGCCGGCGAGCCCGATGTGATCTGGATGGTGGTGGGTGACGACAACGCGCTTCACAGGTTTGCTCGCCAGCGGCCCGGCCAGCAGTTTATCCCAAATACGGATGCTGCGTTTTGAATGAAGGCCAGTGTCGATCAACGTCCAGCTGTCACCATCGTCAAGCGCATAGATGTTCACATGATCCAGCGCCATTGGCAGCGGCAGGCGCATCCAAAGCACGCCAGGCGCCACTTCAATGGCGTCGCCCTCGGAGGGAGGCGTTTCAAACGGCGCGCGTATTGCGCGCTGTGCCTTGGCGTTCATCAAGCCGCCAGATCGTCGGGGGAGAGATCAAACAGGCCGTCGCCGCCAACGCGCACCGCTGCGAGCAGTGCTGCATGTTCGGGCAAAAGCCGGGTGATGTAGAAGCGTGCCAATGCCGTGCGCGGACCTGTCTCGGTCTCAGACATTGCTGCCTTCAAATGATAGTGCGCCCCAAGCACGCGGGCAAAGGCGCGCAGGTAAGGCGTTGCACCACTAAAGCGTTCGGACATGTCTTGGGAAACCAGCCACTCGGTCCCTTCGCGCAAGGATTCCGCCGCACCCCACACCGCTTCGGCTAACTCGGGCAAGCGCGCGCGGGCTTCTTCGGCTTCGGCTTCAACTTCGTCCAGCAAACGATAGGCCGCATCGCCTCCGTCCATCATCTTGCGCGCCACAAGGTCCATCGCCTGAATCCCGTTGGTGCCTTCATAAATTGCCGTGACCCGCACATCGCGGGCAAATTGCGCGGCGCCTGTTTCTTCGACGAAACCCATACCACCGTGCACTTGAATGCCCGTGTCTGCGACCTGAATGCCCACGTCCGTACCAAATGCTTTGGCAATCGGGGTGAGTAGGGCGGCGCGCGCGTGCCAGTCGTCGTGCTCGGTGGCTTTGCCCATATCAAGCGAGATCGCGCAATCCAGCGCAATGGCGCGGGCGGCGAAAATATCGGCCTTCATGTGCGTCAGCATCCGGCGTACATCGGCATGCTCGACAATCGCGCCACTGCGCGGTGCAGCGCCTTGCTTGCGATCCACGGCATAGGCCAGCGCGTGTTGAAACGCGGCTTCGGCGACGCCGATGCCTTGCGCGCCCACAACAAGGCGTGCGTTGTTCATCATCGTGAACATTGCAGCCATTCCGGCATGTTCTTCGCCCACAAGCCAACCCGTTGCACCGTCGTATTCCATTACTGCCGTGGGTGAGCCGTGCAGGCCCATCTTGTGCTCTAACGAAACAACGCGCAGATCGTTGCGCGCGCCCGGATTGCCTTGCTCGTCGGGAATGAACTTTGGCACAAGGAACAGGCTGATCCCTTTGGTGCCCGGCACGCCATCGGGCAGGCGCGCCAGCACCAGATGACAAATGTTGTCCATGAAATCTGCGTCGGCCCAAGAGATGTAAATCTTCTGACCGCTGATCTTATATGTGCCGTCACTCTGAGGTTCGGCCTTTGAGCGCAACGCGCCAACATCACTCCCGGCTTGGGGTTCGGTCAGGTTCATTGTGCCGGACCATTCGCCGGAGATGAGTTTGGGCAAGTAGAGGGTTTTTAAAGCCTCTGATCCGTGGGCTTCCAGCGCCTCGATCTGACCCAAAGTCAGCGTTGGGTTCAGTTGCAGGGAAATGCACGCGCCCGACATCATGTCGTTGATCGCGGTTCCTAAAGCAGTGGGCAGGCCCATGCCGCCATACTCAGGATTTGCTGTAACGCCCAGCCATCCGCCTTCAGCGATAGCTTTGAAACCATCGGCAAATCCCGGAGACGTGCGCACAACGCCGTTTTCAAGCCGGGCAGGGTGCAGATCGCCGTTGCGGTTAAGCGGGGCAATCACTTCGTCACACAAACGTCCCGCTTCGGTCAGGATCGCCTCGACGGTTTCGGGCGTGGCTTCGGCGAAAGTGTCTGTTTCGCTCACCTTGGAGAAGCCCAACACTTGATCCAGCAAAAACTGCATGTCGTTGATTGGCGATGCATAAGCCATGCGGTGCGCTCCTCTTCATACTTGATACTTGGCAAGCAGGACGACCCCAGCTAACCGTTGCCTCAACTTTTGCAACGGAGATCAGACGCCGCAAGCCAAACGCAGCGTCACGAGCATATGGCTACACGTCATACCAAACGGCTAAGCGCAGATGCGCAAGGAGTGGCCGCGGCTGCCCAAATCTTGCGC
This sequence comes from Paracoccaceae bacterium, assembly GCA_039942715.1. GTDB lineage: Bacteria > Pseudomonadota > Alphaproteobacteria > Rhodobacterales > Rhodobacteraceae > JABDJX01. Next base: position 694,897 of record JBDVBY010000001.1, on the reverse strand, counting down.
AATGGTGGGCTGGTCGCCTTTCCAACCGAGACGGTTTACGGGCTTGGCGCGGATGCCTGTGACGGGCGTGCTGTTGCGCGTGTGTTCGAGGCCAAGGGGCGACCTGCGTTCAATCCGCTGATTGTGCATGTGTCAGATTTGAAGATGGCGCAGCGCTTTGGGGTGTTCTCGGAGGCAGCACTTTCGCTGGTTCGAGATGGCTGGCCAGAGGCGCTGACGCTGGTAGTGCCGTTGCGCATTGAAACGGGCTTGTCAGAACTTGTGACAGCGGGTCAAGACAGTGTGGCTTTGCGTGTTCCACGCTCGCAGATCGCCTTGAAGGTGCTGCGCGCCTTTGGCGGACCTGTCGCTGCGCCATCGGCCAACCCATCAGGGCGGATCAGTCCGACAACTGCTGCGCATGTCTTGGGCGGACTGGATGGGCGGATCGACGCTGTATTGGACGGAGGCGCGACGCCCGCAGGCATAGAGTCAACAATCATCGGGTTTTTAGGGGATCAGCCAAACCTGCTGCGCGAGGGGGCGTATGTGTCCGACTTGGCGCTGAAAGTTGAGGCCGGGTCTGAGACCGCTCCAACAGCACCGGGGCAGTTGGCCTCACACTACGCGCCAGTGGCGACGGTGCGCTTGGAGGCAACCGAGGCCAAGAAGGGGGAATTTCTGATTGGATTCGGTGAGGTTGCCGGCGATATCACGCTGTCAAAGACCGGCGATCTGATTGAGGCTGCCGCCACTTTATATGCCGCTTTACACCAAGCGGACGCGCGGGGCGTGACGCGGCTTGCCATTGCGCCGATCCCTGATGAAGGTTTGGGGCGCGCGATCAATGATCGGTTGAAGCGGGCTGCGGCGCCTAGGGGGTAGAGCGCGCTCTACACGTCAGCGCATCAATACGCTCCCGTGTCGCTCCTCCTCTACTCCTTTGAGCGCGTGTAAACGCCCTCGGGCAGGTTTAGCGACGCTGTAAGATCGGCCAGTTGCGCCAAGGATAGCGTGATCTTTTGCATCTCTTCGGTGCGCGGGTTGATCTGTTCGATCACCACGCAATCCTCGAACGCATTGATGGTGATGTCTTCTTGGCGGTGTGCCGCGGCCTCATCAATCAAGGTGACAACAGTCGCGTCAAAATCGTGCTCAATTGTAAACATAGACCTAACGTGGGGGCATGTGGGCGTGTGTGCAACCCTTGGCGATAGCTTGCCGGGTCAAGAATTGATGCCGCCCTCAAACCTGCTAGGCTTCACGCAAGCTATCAAGGAGTCGCCTCAACATGCGCCGCAGCATTGCCGTTCTATCGTTTCTTGTCTTCGCATCCTGTGATGTGAGCGTTCAGCAGCCATCGTCTTCACCGTCATCTGCGCCCGCGCAACCGACGCAAACCGTCACCCGTACAGGCGGGCCGCAAACGGTCGCTGATTTCCGTTCGGTTGTGCGCCGGGTTGAGCCTGTGGCGGAGCGCGCCTGCCGCGCGATGAGCCCGCAGCGCAACTGTGATTTCCGCATTACCATTGATGATCGTCGTGGATTGCCGCCGAATGCTTACCAGACCTACGAAAAATCTGGGCGTCCGCTGATTGCCTTTACTCCTGCGTTGTTCCGCGAGATGAAAAACCGGGATGAGCTGGCCTTCGCACTTGCCCATGAGGCGGCGCACCATATTCGCGGGCATATCGAGCAGACTCAAAGTTCAGCACAGACCGGCGCAATCCTCGGGGCGATTTTGGGATCGGCCATTGGATTGGATACGGCAGGAGTTGAAACTGCAACAAATATTGGTGGCACCGTGGGGGCGCGACGGTACTCCAAAGGCTTTGAGCTTGAAGCGGACAGTCTGGGCGCACAGATTGCACAGCGCTCGGGCTATAACCCATTGCGCGGTGTGCTTTACTTCCAAGACGCGGCTGACCCCGGTGATCAGTTCCTTGGCACGCACCCGCCCAACGGGGATCGCATTCAAACCGTGCGCAACGCGGTGCGGTAACCTAAGTTTTGAAAAAGAAAGGCCCGGATGATCAGACATCCGGGCCTTATTTTATTCGATAGTCGCCAAGTTTAGCGTGTTGTTTCCGTCAGGCGGCGTTCCACGTAGGTGGTCACATTGCCGATCATGTCTTCCATGTGCGGGTCTTCAAAGAAGTGCCCGGCGCCTTCAATCTCGGTATGGGTTACGGTGATGCCTTTTTGCTCGTGTAGCTTTTCGACCAGAGTGTGCGTGTCGCGTGGCGGAGCGACGCGGTCGCCGGTGCCGTTGATCACCAGACCCGAAGACGGGCAGGGCGCGAGGAACGAAAAGTCGTACATGTTGGCCGGGGGCGAGACGCTGATAAAACCAGTGATCTCGGGACGGCGCATCAGCAATTGCATGCCGATCCATGCCCCAAACGAGAACCCGGCGACCCAGCAGTGCTTGGCGTTCTGGTTCATCGATTGCAGGTAATCCAGCGCGGAGGCTGCATCTGACAGCTCGCCGATCCCCTGATCGTACTCGCCCTGCGAACGCCCAACACCGCGGAAATTGAACCGCAATACGTTAAAGCCCATGTTATGGAACGCGTAGTGCAGATTATAGACCACGCGGTTGTTCATCGTACCGCCAAACTGTGGATGCGGGTGCAGGATGATCGCAATCGGTGCGTCTTTGGTGCGCTGCGGGTGGTAGCGACCTTCTAGGCGACCCTCTGGGCCGGGAAAAATGACTTCGGGCATATACTTACCTTTTTATTCTTGTCCGCTTAGGGAAGTTGCCTCAGGCATTTCTTGACGACTTTCGTCAGGTACTTTAGAAACGTTCTAAAGTAATGCGGCTTCTCATCCCACGGGTCGAGGGAGGGGTAAGGTGCATGGGCGAAAAGGTCAATCTTTTAGGGCGGGTTGCATGAAACTGAGCACCAAAGGGCGATATGCGATGGTTGCGCTGGTGGATCTGGCGATGACGCGGGGCGATGCGCTTTTGTCGTTGGCCGAGATTTCCAAACGGCAGGATATATCGCTGCCCTATCTGGAGCAGTTGTTCGTGAAGCTGCGCCGGGCTGGATTGGTGGAAAGCGTGCGTGGTCCCGGTGGGGGCTATCGCCTGGCGCGTGCGCCCAATGATGTGCGCGTAAGTGACATTCTCGAAGCGGTCGATGAAACGGTGAGTGCGATGCACACCGGAGCAGGGGCTTCTGGGGCTGCGTCCGGGTCCAAGGCGCAGTCGTTGACCAATCGGCTGTGGGAGGGGATGTCGGCACATGTTTACGTGTTCCTGCATCAGACGCGGCTATCAGACATCGTTCAAAACGAGTTGGCACCCTGTCCGGCGGTGCCTGAGTTGTTTGAGATTGTCGATGATGTTTGAGGTTTTTGGTCTTTGTTTTGCGTCGTCCCTGCGGACGCCGCCCAAACTGGGGGCTCTGCCCCCACACCCCCGGGATATTTTTGCCAAGAAGAACGTGGCATGAGCGGGCGCGTGTATCTGGATTGGAACGCGACCGCGCCTTTGCGGGTTCAGGCGCGGGATGCGTTGATCCTTGCGATGGAGCACGCTGGCAACCCGTCTTCTGTACATGCAGAGGGGCGCGCGGTGCGCGGGATTGTTGAGCGCGCGCGCGCGCAGGTGGCGGAGCTTGTGGGGTGTAATACTGCGGAGGTGGTGTTTACTTCTGGGGCGACCGAGGCGGCGGGTGTTTTGCGCAATTTAAGCGGTGAGGTTTGTGTAGACGAGACGGCGCATGATTGTGTGTTTGCGCATAAACGTGCGCGCGGTGAAGGCGCGCGCGTTTTGGCGCTGGGACTGGCGAACTCTGAAACCGGCTTGATCACCGAGCCTGTGCGCGGCGACGATGAGCAATGGCGGCACGGCGGGCTTGCGGGTGAGGTCCTGCTTTTGGATGTGGTGCAGGCTGTGGGGCGTGTGTCTTGGAGCTTTCACTGGTCGGGCGCTGATCTTGCGATACTCTCGGCGCATAAGCTTGGCGGTCCAAAGGGTGTTGGTGCGCTGATTGTGAAAACCGGCTTGGATGTTGGCGCGTTGCAGCTTGGCGGAGGTCAAGAGCTTGGCCGTCGCTCTGGCACCGAAAACGTCGCAGCCATTGCCGGTTTCGGCGCTGCGTGCGCCGCCGCTGGGCGCGATTTAGCCGATGGACGCTGGGATGAAGTCGAGAAACTTAGAAATATTCTAGAAACAGCACTGGCGGCTGGCGCAAAAGAGACTATTTTTGTCGGGAAAGCCGCGACACGCCTGCCCAACACCTCGTGTTTTGCGACACCGGGCTGGAAGGGCGAGACGCAGGTGATGCAGATGGACTTGGCCGGGTACGCGATATCCGCTGGGTCGGCCTGTTCATCGGGCAAGGTAAAGGTGCCTCGCGTGCTGCGCGCGATGGGGTTGGACGATCAGGCAGCTGAGAGCGCGGTGCGCGTCTCATTGGGGCCAACAACGACTGAGAATGATGTGCTGGGCTTTGCAGAAGCTTGGCTCGCACAGGAAAAGAAGTTTCGCGCCCGGGCGGCGTGAGGAAGGAAGCGATTAGATGGCAGCTTTGGACACCACAGAGGTCAAAGACGGCGTTGATCAGGAGACGGTCGATGCGGTGCGCTCGCTTTCGGGCACCTATAAGCACGGTTGGGAAACCGACATCGAGATGGAATATGCGCCCAAGGGTCTGTCTGAGGACATCGTGCGCCTGATCTCGGAAAAGAACGGTGAACCTGAGTGGATGCTGGAGTGGCGTCTTGAGGCTTATGCGCGTTGGCTGAAGATGGATGAGCCTGATTGGGCAATGGTCGATTATCCGAAGATCGATTTTCAGGATCAGTATTATTACGCCAAGCCGAAAAGCATGGAGGAAAAGCCGAAGTCACTGGACGAGGTGGACCCGAAATTGTTGGCCACTTACGAAAAGCTTGGGATTCCTCTGAAAGAGCAGATGATACTGGCCGGTATTGAAGGGGCAGACAATGCGCCTGCCGAGGGGCGCAAGGTTGCTGTGGACGCGGTGTTCGACTCTGTGTCTGTTGGCACAACGTTTCAGGCGGAACTGGCCAAGGCAGGCGTGATCTTCTGCTCGATCTCAGAGGCGATCAAAGAGCACCCCGAGTTGGTGAAGAAATACATCGGCTCTGTCGTTCCGCAGTCAGACAACTATTATGCGACATTGAATTCGGCTGTGTTTTCGGATGGCTCTTTCGTTTACATTCCGCCGGGCACGCGTTGCCCGATGGAGCTTTCGACGTACTTCCGCATCAATGCAGAAAACACGGGCCAGTTTGAGCGCACGCTGATCATCGCTGATGAGGGGGCTTATGTGTCCTACCTAGAGGGCTGTACCGCGCCGCAACGTGATACGGCTCAGCTTCATGCTGCTGTGGTTGAGCTTGTTTTGCTGGATGATGCCGAGATCAAGTATTCTACCGTGCAAAATTGGTTCCCAGGTGATGAGAACGGCAAGGGCGGCATTTACAACTTTGTGACCAAGCGGGCGGACTGTCGTGGTGCGCGCTCTAAGGTGATGTGGACGCAGGTCGAAACCGGCTCGGCTGTGACGTGGAAGTATCCGTCGTGTATTTTGCGCGGCGATGACAGTCAGGGCGAGTTTTACTCGATCGCGATCACCAACAACATGCAGCAGGCCGATACCGGCACGAAGATGATCCACCTTGGCAAGAACACCAAGTCGCGGATCGTCTCGAAAGGGATCAGCGCTGGTAAGGCGCAGAACACTTATCGTGGGTTGGTGTCTATGCACCCGCGCGCCAAGAATTCGCGCAATTACACCCAGTGTGACTCGCTGTTGATTGGCTCGGACTGTGGGGCGCACACGGTACCCTATATCGAGGTGAAAAATAACTCGTCTCGGGTCGAGCATGAGGCGACGACATCCAAAGTGGATGACGATCAGCTGTTTTATTGTCGCCAGCGCGGGATGGACGAGGAAGAGGCCGTGGCACTGGTTGTGAACGGGTTCTGTAAGGAAGTGCTTCAGGCGCTGCCGATGGAATTCGCGATGGAAGCGCAGCAGTTGGTGGCGATTTCACTTGAAGGAAGCGTGGGATAGCGATGGCTGGTCAGGACTTTCAGGATCGGCTCAACCGGATCGGGGCCAATCAGCCCAGAGATGGGCAAACACGGGCGCAAAGCGCTGCAGTGCAGACCAGCGGTGCGAGACCCTTTCGAGTCGTCTTTCTGGTGTTAGGTGCCATTCTGATCTTTGTTGGTTCGCAAGCCATTAAGTTTGCCAATCAAAACTATGACCAAGCGGTTCAGGCAGATGATAGCAGCACCATTGTTATATTTGCTGCCGGTGGTTTGTTGGCGATGATTGTGGGCTGTTTTGTGATGTTCCGCGCGTTGCCCAAAAGGGCGCGCGTTCAAAACCACAACGCTGGAGCCATGCGGGTTAAGGGTGTCAAACCGTTGCCAATGTTCCTTGGTTCTGGACTTATTGTGTACGGATTTCTGTCGGTCAAGATTGCCAATGAAGGGGGCGAGTCCGCCTTAGGCTTGATTGGCGGTGCTGGCGTTCTGGTGCTTGGGTGCGCTCTTGTTTTGCTCGCTATGTCTAAGAGTGGTGAACTTGAAGCGATTGCTGATCCGGCAACGGAACTTTCGAGACGAAGATTGCATTCCTATTTGAGTATCATCCAAGGGTTTTTGGTCGCATTTTTATTTTTCTACATTTTGCAATTGGACGCTGTTGAAAAATCAACAGGAGTCAAATTCGATGGTGAAGGAAATGCGATTGTTTTTGGAGTATGGGCAGGCCTTTTCAGCATGTGGGCCTTTTCACTTATCTGGGCGATGAGGTTTTTAAGCGGCCAATTTTTTCGGATTTTTGCATTTGGTTTGGTCGGAATGCTCCTGTTCTTTGTTTTGTTTGCGATAAAGTTAGTCGATCCATTCGAAGTCATTGATTCTTTGGGGTTTGTTCATTGAACGAGTCTGGTCATATGTCTGTTTGCCTGAGAACTGAGGAGCTGTAATTTGCAAAGCACGAACCATAACAAAGAAGTAGACGCCTTGAACGAAGCCCTTGTGGGTGGATCAAAACGCGCGGCTTATTACGGGGGTCTGGTCGCCGCTGGCGTGTTTCTGTTCCTTTTCTTTGCCGCCGTCCTTGACCGGTTCCTCGACACCGGTGCGCCAAGCTATTTGATCCCGTCCGTCCTGTGGGGCGCTGTTGCGTACTTCGGCATCAAAGCAATCTGGAGCCGCATCAAACCATGATCCGATCTATGCTCTTTTCGACGTTTCTGACCGGCAGTTTTTGCGGGGCGTTTGCTGTGGGCATTGATTGGGCGACCGATATGTTAGACCGCACCTCAATCCTTATGGTCAGCTTTGCCAGCGGGTTTCTGGGGAGCATGTTTGCGCAGTCCGTTCTTGCAGGGTGGCGTAAGTCAAACGGGGGCGATCCATGAGCAATTCGATGGAAGAAGGCGTGCTGCTGCAGATCGACAACCCCGGTCACACGGATGCAAGCAAAGTTGCGGCATTGGGCGGTGGTGCGCTGGGCATGGCGGTGTTTATCGGGCTGTCCTATCTGGCACCACAGTTGGGCGTAAAGGCGTCAGCTGTTTTGGCCGTCGCTGTCCTGGCCATCACGGCCTTTATCATCAACCGCAAAGTAACCGCGCAGTTCATTGCCAAAGAAGCCGCACGGATGGCAGCCGAACGCGCCGCCCACGAGGCAGAGACAGAGGCGGCAATCGCCAAGATGAAGCAGGAGCGCGCACAATGATCGTTACAACCACGCCGTCCGTTGAGGGCAAGTCGATCAAGGATTACCGCGGCGTTGTCGTCGGAGAGGCAATTTTGGGTGCGAATGTGTTTCGCGATATTTTCGCGTCAATCACAGACATCGTCGGAGGCCGCTCGGGCGCGTATGAAAAATCGCTCGGCGAGGCGCGTGAAACGGCTCTTATGGAGCTGCAACAGCGTGCCGAAGAAGCGGGCGGAAACGCCGTTGTCGGCGTCGATCTGGACTATGAAGTGATCAACAACATGCTGATGGTCTCGGCCAGCGGGACAGCGGTGGTGATCGCCTGAATGCGCGCATGGACCGAAATAACCAAGGCGTGCGGCCCAAATCGCAGCTTAAACGCATCATTGCCCTTTTTTGGACATGATCCGTTGCGATTTTCCTCTCAAAATTTTGAGAGGGGCGACAGCTATGTCTCGAGCGGGCCAAAGCGGTTTCGAAGATCGCATCAAACGGATCAAAAAAGGTGGCGCGAACACCATGGGCGAGGTTCATATCGGACCGCGCGACGAAGTGCGTTCGGGCAAGAAGGGGCGCAAAAGCAAGCCGTCCAACACCGTGCGGATGAAGGCCAAGAACACCAAAAAGGTGAAATTGGGCGAAGGGTCCGGGTCGACTCTGATCCTTTTGGCGTTGGTCTTTGGTGGGCTTTCGATGTTCGTCGGACAAGCGGCCGCGTTCCACTTCTTTCAAGAAGGCGGTTTGGTTCCGATCGCACCTCCAGCGGCTTTGGAACCTTACATGCAGTACGCGCCAATCGCGATTGGCGGAACACTAGCGTTTTTGTTCATGTGGACGTTCCATCTATCATCGATCATGCGTGCTACAGCTTTGATCGGGGGCTGCGCGGCAGTCTTCGTCTATCACACAGAATTGGTCGCAAAAGTGCCCGGTCTTTACGCCAGCTTTTTCACCAAAGAGTACGTCGAAGCGGTTCTAACAGCCGTTTAACACCCGCCACCATTATGAATAAACGGAACTGGGCGCGCCATCATGGCGTCGCCCTTTTTGCCGTTGCAAGAGGAAAAAATGCTTAAAATCAATAACCTCCATGTGAAACTTGAGGAAGAAGAAAAGCAGATCCTGAAAGGGGTCGACTTGGAAGTGCCAGCCGGGGCTGTGCACGCGATTATGGGGCCGAATGGGTCGGGCAAATCGACGCTGTCTTACGTGCTTTCGGGGCGCGATGGCTACGAGGTGACCGATGGCGCCGCGTCTTTGAACGATATCGACATTCTGGACATGGATCCTGAAGAGCGGGCAGCAGCCGGGCTTTTCCTTGCGTTTCAATATCCGGTCGAAATTCCCGGTGTAGGCAACATGACGTTCCTGCGCACAGCAGTGAACGCACAACGCAAGGCGCGCGGTGAAGAAGAACTAAGCGCTGCGGATTTCCTGAAAGTCGTGCGTGAAAAAGCCAAGGCACTGAAAATTGATGCGGATATGCTGAAACGCCCGGTCAACGTCGGCTTCTCGGGTGGTGAGAAAAAGCGCAATGAAATCCTGCAGATGGCAATGTTAGAGCCGAAGATGTGCATCTTGGATGAGACGGACTCGGGGCTGGATGTCGATGCGATGAAGCTTGTCTCGGAAGGCGTGAATGCGCTGCGCGATGCGGGGCGCTCGTTTCTAGTCATCACGCACTACCAACGGCTTTTGGATCACATCAAACCGGACGTCGTGCACATCATGGCCGACGGGCGTATCGTCAAATCCGGTGGACCAGAACTGGCGCTAGAAGTTGAAAATAACGGGTATGCGGACATTCTCGGAGAGGTGGCGTAATGGGCCTACCAGCCGAAAAACAAGACCTGACAGAGGCGCGTTTGGCAGCGATGCAGATGCCAAGCGGCGCAGCCTGGGCCGAGGCCGCGCGCGCTGATGCGTTGTCGCGGTTTCGCGCGATGGGCCTGCCGGGGCCGCGCGATGAATATTGGCGGTTCACAAAACCGGCCGCATTGAACGCGATTGGGGCGGCTTCAACTGCATTCGCAGATAAAGAAGCCAAGTTACCGTTTGAAGATACAGATCGGTTGAAAATCGTGTTCCGTGATGGCGTTTTTGATGCCGAAGCGTCTGATGATCTGGCGTTAGAAGGTATTGAAATTGAACTTCTCAGCACGGCGATGGACACGGACATCCACTGGGCAAAAGACATGTACGGCACCTTGGAAACCGCAGGGCAAACGCCCGTAGCGCGCCCCTTTGCCGCGTTGAACACAGCCTTTGCAACCGATGGCGTTGTGATCCGGGCGAGCAAACCTGTGTCGCGCCCTGTTTCGCTCGCCTACTTGCACGAAAAGGCAGACAGCGATGCGATCCTGCACTTTGTGATCAAGGTCGAGGCGGGTGCCAGCCTGACGGTGTTGGAAAACGGACCTGCTGCGGCGCGGTTCAACAAATGCATGGAAATTGATGTTGCGGACAACGCGCAGTTCCATCACGTTCGTGCTCAAGGGCGCGATCACGATCGCCTTGCTGTGACGCATTTGTTTGCCCGTCTGGGCGAAGAGAGTGTGTTTAAATCCTTCACGCTGACGGCAAACGGCAAGTTGACTCGCAACGAAGCGTTCATTCAGATCAACGGCGACAACGCGACGGCCCACATCGCTGGCGCGGCCGTTGGGGACGGCGATTTTCATCATGACGACACGGTGTTTATCACCCATGACGCTGTGAATTGCGAAAGCCGTCAGGTGTTTAAGAAGGTGCTGAAAAACGGCGCTGTTGGCACGTTTCAGGGTAAGATCCTTGTCAAAGAAGGTGCTCAGAAAACCGATGGCTATCAGATCAGCCAGTCGCTTTTGCTGGACGATGATGCGCAGTTCCTCGCCAAGCCAGAGCTTGAGATTTACGCCGATGACGTGATCTGCTCGCACGGATCTACCACGGGTGCGATTGATGAAACCGCACTGTTTTACTTCCGCTCGCGCGGGATCCCTGTTGCGGATGCGCAAGACCTTCTTGTGCTGGCGTTTCTGGCCGAGTCGATCGAGGAAATCGAAGACGAGGCCATCGCCGCCGACATCCTGAGCCATCTTGAAACATGGCTGATCCGGCATCGAGAGAAGTGAGCATCATCGCCGATATTGCCCGCACCTATGTCGCCCCGCGGCAGGTTCAGGCGTCCCGCATCGCCGGAGGCGCGCGTGAAGACCGCGCCCTTGCTGTGTTGATGGGAGCTTGCGTGCTAATCTTTGTCGCCCAATGGCCGCGTTTGTCGCGCGAAGCGTTCTTGGACCCGTCCATTGGTTTCGACGCCCGCCTTGCCGGGGCATTGTTCGGCTGGATCATGGTGATGCCGCTGGTGTTTTATGCCCTTGCGCTGATTTCGCAACTTGTCGTGCGCGCGCTTGGCGTGACGGGCGCGGGATTTGCCTGTCGAATGACGCTGTTCTGGGCACTTCTTGCTTCGACTCCTTTGTGGCTGCTCACAGGGTTGGCCGCTGGCTTTGCAGGCGCAGGCACGGGGTTGACGATTGTGGGAATTGCCGCTTTGGGTGCTTTCGTGATTTTCTGGATGGCAGGCCTCTCTGTCGTCGCAGCACAACGCAGCGAGGGCAGGGCGTGACACTATTTGATTCACTGATCATGCAAGGCAAACGCGCCTTTCGCGAGCCGCGCCAGACGGCTGCTGATGTGCTTGCTTTGGGCTTCCCGAAAGAGGCGCTGGCACCCGCGCTGTTATTGGTCGTTGTCGTGAGCGTTCTGCTGAGTGCAGCGTCAGATATGATCGTCCCACCTCAGGTCGAAATGTCGTATTTCCGTATGGCGCTGTTGATCATGATCATTTTCACGGCGTTCTCACTTTCCATCGCGCAAGTGGGCAAGATGCTGGGCGGGGTTGGCACGTTTCCTGACTCGCTATTGCTGGCGATTTTCTTTCAGGCGATCTTTATCCCGGTGCAGGCGTTGCAAGTCGCTTTGATGCTGGTGTCGATTGAAATGGCAGCACTTTTGTCCTTTGCCATCATCATTTTTGGCTTTTGGATCAACGTGAACTTTATCGCCGCTCTCCATGGGTTTGAAACCTTGGGGCGCGCGCTAGGTGTGTTGCTGTTGGCGTCCTTTGCGGTGGCGATCTTCTTGATGATCGTGACACCGCTTTTGGGCATTTCCCTTACCGGAGGGGCGGTTGGTGACGTTTGATATAGACAAAGTCCGCAGCGATTTTCCGATCCTGTCGCGTGAGGTAAATGGCAAGCCGCTGGTCTATCTTGACAGTGGGGCGTCTGCGCAAAAGCCGCAGGTGGTGATTGATGCGGTCTCGCACGCCTATAGCCACGAATACTCTAACGTACACCGTGGGCTGCATTATCTATCGAACCTTGCGACAGAGAAATACGAGGCAGTGCGCGGCACGATTGCGCGCTTTATAGGCGCGGCGTCCGAAGACGAGATTGTGATGAACACGGGCACAACCGAGGGCATCAACACGGTTGCCTATGGCTGGGCGATGCCGCGCTTGTCCGCCGGGGATGAGATCATTCTGTCGGTGATGGAGCATCATGCCAACATCGTGCCGTGGCATTTCCTGCGCGAGCGCCAAGGCGTGGTCATCAAATGGGTCGATGTGGACGAAACCGGCGCGCTTGATCCGCAAAAGGTCATTGATGCGATGGGGCCAAAGACCAAGTTGGTGGCTGTCACGCATCTTTCTAACGTTCTTGGTACGCTGGTAGATGTGAAGACGATCTGCGAAGCCGCGCACGCGCGTGACATCGCTGTGCTTGTCGATGGGTCGCAAGGCGCAGTGCACATGCCGGTCAATGTCGCGGATCTTGGCTGCGATTTTTACGCTATCACCGGGCACAAGCTTTATGGGCCTTCGGGGTCAGGCGCGATCTACATCCGCGCTGATCGTCAGTCCGAGATGCGTCCATTTATGGGCGGCGGTGATATGATCAAAGAGGTTCACAAGGATCACATCATTTACAACGATCCGCCGATGAAATTCGAGGCGGGCACACCGGGGATCGTGCAGCAGATCGGACTTGGCGTTGCGCTTGAGTATCTGATGGAGTTGGGCATGGAAAACGTAGCTGCCCACGAGGCCAAGCTGCGCGATTACACCCGCTCAAAGCTTGATGGCCTGAACTGGCTTCAGGTGCAAGGAACGACGCCTGACAAAGCGGCAATCTTCTCCTTTACGCTGGACGGGGCTGCGCATGCCCATGATATCTCGACCATTTTGGACAAAAAGGGCGTTGCCATCCGCGCAGGTCATCACTGTGCAGGCCCATTGATGGACCACCTTGGCGTGAGTGCGACGGCGCGCGCATCGTTCGGGATGTATAACACCGAAAGCGAAGTGGATGTGTTGGTCGATGCGCTTGAGTTATGTCACGAATTGCTCAGCTAGGCCGCCAGTTTAAGTTTTTGACATGATGGAGACGACCTTTTTGTAGGTCGCATCGTATTGCGGATTGTGCCTGAATTGCGAAAGCGCGTGAGCGATACATTGCCAGTCTACGCGAGTTAATTTCAACATACTCTTCTCCACACTCTTTACTAAAATTGTCTGCAACTGATGCTGCTCAATCGCGGCACAGATGCGGCAGAACAAAAGCCGATATGCGCAATAATACTAAGATTTTCTGATAATTTTATGGGGCTTGCTTTGGGGCGAAATCCAATTGCCCTTGGTGCGTGCTGCAGGTAAGACAAGGGCGCGGCACCCGTAGCTCAGCTGGATAGAGCGCTGCCCTCCGAAGGCAGAGGCCACAGGTTCGAATCCTGTCGGGTGCGCCACCTAATCTTGAATCTTGGATTTCGGCTTGGCCCAAGGCGGTCGCGGTCGCACGCGATAATTGCTTCGTTAAAAGCATGACGTCATAATGTACGGGGGTTGCAATTCGGCCTGAGAAGGTCACCATCGACGCATTCCAACATATGAGGATGATCACATGGTACGCTCGCTCCTTTCGTCGCTTTTGATTTCTTCCTGTTTGTTCACGCCCGCATTCGCCCAACAAGCCGCCGACGCGGTCGCTCCTGAAGCGGCAAGCGGTGCGTCCGCCTTTGATGCACTGTCCGACGCTGCGCGCGCAGCGCTTGATGAAAAAGAAGCAGGAAACCCCACAACTGCCGAAAACTGGATGGTGGCCGCCGCCAATCCGCTGGCGGTGGAAGCGGGCGCGGCTGTTTTGCGCGATGGCGGCACTGCGGCCGATGCAATGGTTGCTGTGCAAGCCGTGCTTGGATTGGTGGAACCACAGTCATCAGGGCTTGGTGGCGGGGCGTTTTTGGTTTGGTATGACGCCAACTCTGGAAAGGTCACCACATTGGATGGGCGCGAAACCGCGCCTCTGGAGGTCACGCCGACGCTTTTTCAAACCGATGACGGAGAACCCATGGGGTTTTGGGATGCGGTCGTTGGGGGCAGGTCGGTTGGGACCCCGGGCACGCCCATGTTGATGGAAGAAGCGCACGCCCGCTGGGGTCGCGCAGAGTGGGGTGGGCTGTTTGCGCCCGCGATTTCGCTGGCTGAAGAAGGGTTCACAGTATCCGAACGCATGGCAAGTTCAATCGCTGGCGGGGCTGAACGGCTTCAAACGTTTAAAAGAACGGCCGACTATTTCTTTCCCGGCGGTGAGGCCCTGCAAGCAGGGGATACACTTATCAACGCCGAGTATGGCAACACGCTTCGTCTGATTGCAGCGCACGGTAGTGACGCGTTTTACACTGGCGCGATAGCGGATGACATTGTCGCAACCGTCCGCACAGCGGCAGGTAATCCCGGCGTCTTGAGCGCGAGTGATCTTGCCATTTACCGCGTTATTGAGCGTGATCCGGTGTGTGTTGCGTATCGGTCAAGCGAGGTGTGTGGCATGGGGCCACCTTCGTCGGGCGCTTTGACCGTTGGGCAGATTTTGGGGATGCTGGACCGCTATGATCTTGCTGCACTGGGCCCGGAAAGCGCAGAGGCTTGGCGGTTGATTGGCGATGCGTCACGTTTAGCGTTTGCAGATCGCGGGCGCTATATGGCCGACAGCGATTTCGTTCCGATGCCCACCAAAGGGTTGACGGCCGCTGCCTATCTGGATGAGCGCGCAGCCTTTCTTGGCGGCGACGACGCTTTGCCAGAAGTCGCTGCAGGGTCCCCTGAATGGGATCACGCATTGCTTCTGGCAAACGATGAGTCTTTGGAACTGCCATCGACGTCTCATATTTCAATCGTGGATCAATATGGAAATGCCCTGTCGATGACGACAACCATTGAAAACGGTTTTGGCTCGCGCCTAATGGTGCGCGGTTTCCTTTTGAACAATGAGCTGACCGATTTCTCCTTTCGCACACAGCGCGACGGTCTTCCAATCGCGAACCGTATCGAGCCGGGCAAGCGGCCTCGTTCGTCCATGTCACCGACCATTGTTCTGAGCGAAGGCACGCCCAGCCTTGTGATCGGCTCGCCCGGTGGCAGCAGAATTATTGGCTATGTCGCACAAGCTATCATTGCCCATATCGATTGGGGTATGGACGTGCAGCAAGCTGTTTCCATGCCGCATTTGGTCAACCGCTTTGGAACCTATGATCTTGAGGAAGGCACAGAGGCGGTCAATCTGGAAGCCGCTCTGACGGCCATGGGGTTCGAGGTCAACATTCGTGGGCTGACCTCGGGCCTACACGCGATCCAGGTGTCAGACACGCTGAGCGGCGGCGCGGATACAAGGCGCGAAGGCATCGCTTTGGGAGAATAGCATCGTAGTGGCCGCGACCCAGCAAGTAGGCAGGTCGCGGCGCATTATGGCGGGTTACTACATTCCGCCAAGCTTTGAGGACTGCGCATAAAGACCGACGACTTTGTTCATATTTGCCGTCATCTCGTTCATACCGTTGTAGACGACTGCGCGTTGCGCAGGCTCTAGCGCGCCGCTTGCCAGAACCGTTTCAACCATCGGCTTTAGGGCCTGCCAATTGTCGAAAACAGTGTTCAGCCCTTTGGAAATCGCATCGTTTGGTGGAGATTTGATACCCGCTTCGGGCATGCCGCTGCGCAAGGCCCGAAGAGATGTTTCAAACAATTGCATCGTTGCCGTGAGTTCGTCCTTCGCCGCGTCCGTCGTGATATCCGAGGCCACAAGGCACACGTTTTTGGACATGCGCTGCGCAAGCATCCGCTGACGCCCTGAAATATCGACAAGCATTGCGTCTGCCTGAAGCATCGCGGCGGGGTCAGAATATTGCGCCGAAAGTTCGCTGACCAACACCTTAGCTGCGTCAAGAAGCGGACCACTATTTTGCCCAAGGGCTGTCAGGTTTTCTGTCTCGGTTGGGTCGGAAGCCAAGGCGTCAATATCATGCGCCACGGTCAGCCACTTTTCGTTCAGGTTATTGATATGGAGACGCGTCTTCTGGCGTTTCTCTTCCCCAAAAATGCCAAGCTCTGCGTTGCCGTTTTCTAAAGCTTCAGCGATTTTCACAAACTCTGCTTGGGCGGCCAACATGTCCGCACCACTTTTTTCAACATCCACGTCAGCTGCAAAGTTACAGCTGGTTGCCACAACGCGCTGACTTAACATGCGCAGCTTTCCTGAAAAATTGACCCGCTCGCTTGCGCCGATTTCCTGCGCATAGCGCGCTTTTGCAGATTGCTCTGCTTCGGCATCAATCGTTGTTAACGGAAGGATCGCAATAGCCAACCCAAATTGAATACTTTTCAACACACACTTTTTCATTTCACTCGTAACTCCGAATACACACGCACATAAATTGACGTGAAGGTTAAGCAACTGCGACCCTGGGTGAATGAGTATTATTTGAATATGTTTTAAGTGTGATCAGTGGTGTCGAAAAAGGG
The DNA here is from genome assembly GCA_039942715.1 of Paracoccaceae bacterium. GTDB lineage: Bacteria > Pseudomonadota > Alphaproteobacteria > Rhodobacterales > Rhodobacteraceae > JABDJX01. The sequence goes on along the minus strand of JBDVBY010000001.1, from coordinate 678,358 downwards.
GCCATTTTCAGCTCAAAATGAGAGTGGGTGGTGCAGGATGTCGCGGTGGAGCAGATAAAGATGTTTAATAACAAATGTATAGCTGTGCTGTCGCGCTTTGACATTTATCTGTATGCAAACGAATACTGGTAGCCCGATAAGGCCATTTCTGTATCCCAGTCCTAAACAGTTTAGGTGATTACCAATTGACCTGCGATTATTTGAAACTAAACCGGGAGGGTCGGAAAGTCGCCTCGACTTAGAGTTGTGATTGGGGCGAAAAAAAGAACAAGAAATACGTCGAAGACGTAAAGTTAGGGATGATGGAAAAGATACCTGCGAAATCGCAGACAAGTTCGGATGCTGTGTTTGATAAGTTGTTCTCTGAACTCTTGTCATTAGAAATCAAACCGCTCTCGACTCTATCAGAAGCAGACGTTGCGTCGCGCTTTGGAGTGTCGCGCCAGCCTGTGCGCGATGCGTTTAATCGATTAAGTGACCTCGGCCTTTTGCAGATCACGCCTCAGCGCCCAACGCTCGTGCGCGGCTTTTCGATGGAGCGCATTCAGAACGCGCGCTTTGTGCGTTTGACCATCGAACTTGAAGTGATGAAAAGCGCGTGCGTGCGATGGGATGCAGACGCGGTACAGGCGCTGGAAGAAAATCTGGTGCATCAACGCGCCGCCATTGTCGAAGAACGTGTCGAGGCGTTTCATGCGCTGGATTATGATTTCCATCGCTTGATTTGCGTGCATGCTGGTCACCCAATCGCCTTTGAAACGATGCACCGTTGCAAATTGCAGGTTGATCGTTTGTGCGTCCTAAGTCTTGGGCGGGATAACGAAGTTGCCGTTGTCCTTGAAGATCACGAAAACATCGCACGCGCGCTACGCGACAAGTCGATCAGAAAGGCAACGCGGCTTTTGCGCCGACATGCCAGCCGTCTCGATCCCGTGATCGAAGACATCCACAAATCTCACGGAAAGTATTTCGACTAAAGTGCTGCTGCGCACACGGATGCTATCCTCTTTGTTGACAGATGCCTCACGATACGGTCACGTCTCAGCATCTCTTTGAGCCGTGCCACATCACGTTTGGCAGGCTCATGCGTCTGACCAAAGTGAAGCCCATGCATTCAGTTTCAAATCCTCAAAAGGCCAGCGGTAAGCTTGCTGCTTGTGCGCCTTATCCATCTATCGCAGCGGACCGTGTGGCCCAATTGTTGAACCAATGCCCGGCGTTCTGCGAAACGCCATTGCATGATGTTCAAGGGTTGGCGCCTGTAGCGTCGCTTTGGGTCAAAGACGAACGCACACGGATGAACCTTGGTTCATTCAAAGCGCTTGGTGCGGCCTATGTTATTGCGCGGGATGCCGAGGCGATAGAAGCACAGCCCACGCGCGAGACTTTGAACGGACGCACCTATGTCACAGCCAGCGCAGGCAATCATGGAATGAGCGTGGCCGCAGGCGCGCGTATCTTTGGCGCAAGTGCTGTGGTGCATTTGGCTGAAACGGTGCCGGAAGGTTTTGCCGAGCGTCTGCGCGAGCAAGGGGCGCGTGTTGTGCGCAGCGGCGCAGACTACGCTGCCAGTATGGACGCCGCAGCAAGGGATGCACAGGAACACGGTTGGACACTGCTTTCGGACAGTTCGTGGGAGGGATATACCGATCTGCCACACACACTGATGGAAGGGTATTTGCAAATGGCCGCCGAAGCGGTGCGTCAATGTCCCGAAGTACCGACGCATATACTCTTACAAGCGGGCGTCGGCGGATTGGCTGGTGCGGTTGCCGCATATGCGCGCCACATCTGGGGAGATGCGCCGCGTATCGTTGTTGTGGAACCCGACGCCGCGCCCGCTTTGCAGGCCAGCATTGAGGCCGGTCGCGCTGTTGTTACAAAAGGTCCAGACAGCATTATGGGCCGGCTTGATTGCAAAGAGCCCTCGCTGATCGCGCTGAATGGTTTAGCGCGCGATGCAGATGATTTCGTAACGCTGAGCGACGACGAAGTGACAGATGTGCTGCCCGCCTTGGAGGCTGCCGGGATAGCCACATCGGCGTCCGGTGGCGCCGGTATCGCCGCTGTTTTACATGGCGATGCAAAACGCACGCTAGGCATTAAGGCAGACGCAAAGGTGCTTTGCATTCTCTCCGAGGTTCCTGCGTGAGAGGGTTTCCCAAAGCCGAGTTTCAGCGTCGCACGATGCGCGCGCAAGCCATGATGCAAGAACAGGGCTTGGCAGCACTTCTGCTGACCACCGAGCCGGAAGTGCGGTATTTCACCGGCTACCTGACGCGGTTTTGGGAAAGCCCGACGCGGCCTTGGTTTTTGATTGTGCCTGCCCATGGAACGCCGACTGCTGTTATCCCATCAATCGGTGCAAACTTAATGGGGCAAACTTGGATCAACGATATTCGCACATGGAGTGCGCCAGACCTGAGCGATGACGGCGTAGAGCTTTTGGCTGACGCGCTTGCCGAGATTGCCAATGGCGGCGCTGTCGGGCTTCCCGATGGTCACGAGACCTATGTGCGCATGCCGCTTGCCGATCTGGACGCGCTGCGCACGAAGGCACAGCTGACAACCGATCATGGCATTTTGCGCAGCCTGCGCATGGTGAAATCTGATGCTGAGATTGCAAAGATTGAAACTGCCTGTGCCATTGCCGGGCGCGCTTTTGACAGAGTGCCCGAAATCGCGCGGGAAGGTGTTGCGCTATCTGAAGTGTTTCGCCGCTTTCAGATGCTGTGTCTGGAGGAGGGTGCGGATTGGGTGCCCTATCTTGCTGGTGGGGCAGAACAGGGCGGGTATCGCGATGTGATCTCTCCGGCATCGGATATGCCGCTTGCGCAAGGCGATGTTCTGATGCTCGACACAGGGTTGGTGTGGGACGGGTACTTTAGCGACTTTGATCGCAACTGGTCGATTGGTGCGCCAAGCACGGATGTGCAAGACGCCCACAAACGGTTGGTCGAGGCGTCCGATGCAGCCTTTGAAGCCGCGCGTCCGGGCATCACTGCGGCTGAACTGTTTCACATCATGAATGACATCGTAAGCGATGGCGGAAGCGACACAGGGGCGGGGCGCTTGGGGCACGGGCTTGGCATGTCGCTGACTGAATGGCCTTCGCTGATTCCGACAGATCAGACAGTTTTGGAGCCGGGCATGGTGCTTACACTTGAGCCAGGGATCGCAGTGGGTGACAAAATTCTGGTGCACGAAGAGAATATTGTGATCACTCAAACCGGTGCGCAGTTCCTCAGCCCGCGCATTGGCCCGCAGATAGGTGCGCTATGAGCACATTGCCTTACACGCTTGATCAAGATGATCCGGGCGTGGTGCCAATGGGTCTAATCGTGCTGCAAACCGACGAAACGATTGAACCTGAATTTGCCGCGCGATTTGCCGATGATCCCAACCCACTTTACGTCTCGCGCATCGCCAGTGCGCCTGTGGTTTCAAAGGACAGCCTTGGCGAGATGGAGACCCTCTTGCCCGCCGCGGCTGACCTGTTGCCAAAAGCACGGCCCTACCGCGTGGTTGGGTATGGGTGCACGTCGGCAAGTTCGGTGATTGGCTCTGAGAGGGTCGAGACGCTTGTGCAGCAAAGCTGCAAGACCGCTCATGTTACCAACCCGCTGCGGGCCGCCATCGCGTGCGCGGGGCATCATTCAGTCTCCAAGCTTGCGCTGCTTTCGCCTTACGTTGAAGAGGTGAACCAGCCGTTGCGCACAGCCTTTGCGCGTGAGGGTGTCACAACAGACGTTTTTGGCACGTTCGGCGAGGCTGAAGAGGCCAATGTGGTGCGCATCTCAACGCCATCTATCGTTGAGGCGGCGTGCAAACTGGGCGCCGACCCGCAGGTCGAGGCAATATTTCTAAGTTGTACGAATTTGCGCACGCAAGCGGCAATTCCACAGATTCGCGCGCGGATTGGGAAGCCGGTCTTGTCGTCGAACCAAAGTCTCGCCTGGCATATGAACCGTCTTAACGCGACGTAAATGCTACCAAAGCGACCCTTTGTAGGACAAAATTCTAAATGTTTCGGGTTGCACAAAACGCTGCCCTCGGGGTTTAATGCTTCGCGAAATGATTAAAAAGCTCGAAACAATCGGGCAGGACGACAATCAGGGAGCCCATGTGGCCAATTTGAACAACGACGCTGCTTTCGTTGAGTTCCAGCGCGTACAAAAATCTTACGACGGCGAGATCCTCGTTGTGAAAGATTTGAACCTTGCCATGCCTAAAGGTGAGTTTCTGACAATGCTTGGACCCTCGGGGTCCGGTAAGACCACGTGCCTTATGATGTTGGCCGGGTTTGAAACCGCAACGCACGGCGAGATCATGTTGGATGGGCAACCGATCAACAACATACCTCCGCATAAGCGCGGCATCGGCATGGTGTTCCAAAACTACGCACTGTTTCCGCACATGACGGTGGCTGAGAACCTGTCTTTCCCACTGGAAGTGCGCAAGATCGGCAAGTCCGATCGCGAAGCTAAAGTGAAGCGCGCGCTGGATATGGTTCAGATGGGCGATTTCGGAAGTCGCCGCCCCGCACAACTTTCTGGTGGGCAACAACAGCGCATCGCTTTGGCCCGCGCTTTGGTGTTTGAACCTGAGCTGGTGCTGATGGATGAACCCCTTGGCGCGCTTGATAAGCAGTTGCGCGAACATATGCAGTTCGAGATCACACGCCTTGCTCACGAGTTGGGAATTACAACAGTTTACGTCACGCACGATCAAACGGAAGCGCTGACTATGTCAGATCGCGTTGCCGTATTTGACGATGGTCGTATTCAGCAGCTGGCCCCGCCAGACGAACTTTATGAAGAGCCGGACAATGCGTTCGTGGCTCAGTTCATTGGTGAAAATAACACGCTAGACGGTGTTGTTAAGTCAATCGACGGCGACCGGTGCATTGTGACGCTGAGCGATGGCACAGAGATTGACGCCAAACCGGTTAACGTCAGCGCGGTCGGTGAGCGTACAACAGTTTCCATTCGCCCCGAACGGGTCGAATTTAACAAGGATCGCTTGAGCGGTGACGCTCATACGATCAAAGCTCAGGTGAAGGAATTCATCTATATGGGCGACGTGTTCCGCTTCCGTTTGTCCGTGGCGGGCAATGACAACTTTATCGTCAAAACACGCAATGCGCCGGATGCAGTAAAACTCAAACCCGGTGAGGACATTGAAATCGGGTGGCTGGCGCATGATTGCCGCGCTCTTGATGCTTAATAAGAAGATGACTGTTGCGATGCCCTTTTGGGGTGTCGTGCGTTGGGGAAGGCCGGTTTGACATCGGCACATGAAACGAAACGGTTTAAGAACTCAGGGAGAACCGAAATGAAACTGACTAAATCACTTATGCTGGCAACCGCTATTACAAGCGTTGCTGGTGTTGCTGCTGCCCAGGAAATGACGATCGTGTCATGGGGTGGCGCATACTCGAAATCACAAATGAACGCATATCACGCGCCATATTCTGAAAAGACAGGCGTAACGATCCTGAATGACGACAGCTCGGCAGAAGCCGTTGCGAAACTGCGCGCGATGAACGAAGCGGGCAACGTCACTTGGGATGTGGTTGACGTTGTTGCTGCGGATGCGATCCGCCTGTGCGACGAAGGTCTGGCTCTGGAAATCGATCCAGACACACAACTTGCAGCTGCACCAGATGGCACACCAGCGTCGGAAGACTTTGGCGACCTGCTGGTCAGCGAATGCTTTATCCCACAGATCGTTTATTCGACCACTGTTGGATACCGCACAGACATGGTTGGTGACACACCTCCAACCGACATCTGCGCGATCTTTGATACAGACGCATATCCTGGCAAACGCTCGCTGGAAAAGCGCGCGATCAACAACATGGAATGGGCATTGCTTTGTGACGGTGTCGCGAAGGAAGACGTCTATGACGTACTTGAAACAGATGAAGGCCAGGATCAGGCGTTGGCCAAGCTAGGCACAATCAAGGACGACGTGATCTGGTGGTCAGCTGGCGCGGATACTCCGCAACTTCTGGCAGACGGCGAGATTGTCATGGGTTCGACCTATAATGGACGTCTGTTCAGCGTGATCGAAGAGCAAAAGCAGCCAGTAGCCATGCTTTGGGACGCTCAGATCTTTGACCTTGACGGTTGGATCATTCCAACTGGTCTGAGCGAAGAGCGTCAGGCACGTGCACTTGACTACATCATGTTCGCAACCGACACACAGCGCTTGGCCGACCAAGCCAAGTGGATCTCTTACGGTCCTGCACGTGCGTCGTCTGCACCGCTGGTTGGTCAGCACGCCGAGTTGGGCATCGACATGGCGCCACACATGCCAACCGATCCTGAGAACGCAAAGAACACGTTCCTTTATAACTACGAGTTCTGGGCTGATTACCGTGACGACATCGACGCCAAATTCCAGGCGTGGTTGGCACAGTAAGACTTTGGTCTGACTAAGATTTGCGAGGGGCCGAGCGTATCGGCCCTTCGTTTCAAGAAGGGGCAAAGATGACTGACGCAACCCAATCCGGCCCGATGCTGGCCGCCGATGGAACGCCACTGAAACAGTCGCTGGCGAAATCGCTCCGCCGCCAAAAAATGCGCGCGCTTTTCCTGATCGCGCCACTTCTTCTCTTTGTTGTTTTCTCGTTCGTTTTGCCCATCGCAACCATGCTGTTCCGCTCGGTGGAAAACAGCATCGTGGTGGATACGCTTCCCTTAACGGTTGAGGCATTGCAGGACTGGGACGAAACCAGTGGCGAACTGCCCGACGAGACGGTTTACAACGCCTTTATTCAAGACATGGTTGTTGCGATTGATGCCAAAACGCACACGCGTCTTGGCTCTCGCCTGAATTATGAAGAAACCGGGATGTCGTCGATGTTCCGTCGCTCGGGACGCGCGATCAATCGGCTTGATCCCGTTGCGGACGCCCCGTTCAAAGACAAGCTGATCGATATCCACGACGGCTGGGGAGAGCTTCAAACGTGGAAGGTGATCAAGACGCATTCGGTCGAGATCACCAACGGGTATTTCCTCAACGCGGTGGATATGCAGCGCACGCCCGAGGGCGCGCAGGCACAGCCGGAAAACAAGCGTATTCTGATCCAACTGTTTGGCCGCACACTATTTATGTCGCTGGTAATCACCGCGTCGTGTATTCTGCTCGCCTACCCAATCTCCTACCTGCTTGCGACGCTGCCAATGCGGGTCTCGAACATGTTGCTGATCTTGGTGCTCTTACCGTTCTGGACCTCGTTGCTCGTACGCACGTCCGCGTGGAAAGTGATGTTGCAACAACAAGGGGTGATCAACGATACGCTGGTCTGGCTTGGCCTTGTGGCCGATGACTCAAGGTTGATCATCATCAACAACCAAATCGGTACGATCATTGCGATGACGCATATCTTGCTGCCGTTCATGATCCTGCCGATGTACTCGGTAATGCAGACGATCCCTGTCACCTACACCCGCGCCGCCAAATCCATGGGCGCGACCAACTGGACGACCTTCTGGCGCATCTACTTCCCGCAATCCATTCCGGGCATTGGCGCGGGCTCGATCCTCGTCTTTATCCTGTCGATCGGCTATTACATCACGCCTGAGATTGTGGGTGGCACCAAGGGTGTCTTTATCTCGAACCGGATCGCCTATCACATCTCGTCCTCGCTCAATTGGGGACTGGCCGCGGCACTTGGGGCGATACTTCTCGCCGTGGTACTGGTGCTCTATTGGGCCTACGACAAGATCGTTGGCATCGACAACGTGAAGCTGGGGTAGGGAACATGGCAGCACTTACTCCAATATCGCGCAAACCGCTTGGATTTGTCCTTGGCACAGTCGCCGCCGCAGGGGCCTTCGCTGGTATTTTTATCGGCGCCGGCACCGGCACTGGATTGCTTGGCATCCTTGGCACCGCCGCGCTGGTGACTGTCATGGCGTGGGTGTTCATCACCATGCTCGACAACGAAAAAATGGGCCGCTGGATTTCAATCCTGCTGCTGGGAGCGATCTGTTTTGCTTTGGGCGGTATAGCAGGCGGCATCATCGGTTTGCTCATTGGTTGGTTCTTTGGCTGGTTCATCTACTGGCTTTACGAGGGACGGTATCGCCGCAAGCTGCTGCCTTACATGACAGGCGGTCAGGTCTTTGGTCACTACGCTTTTCGTGTCATTTGCGGTGCGATCTTTACATTCCTAGTGACACCGATCCTTGTTGTCCTGCCGCTGTCGTTCAACGCGCAAGACTTCTTTACCTTCACACCTGAGATGCTGCGCCTTGATCCCGAGGGCTATTCGCTCAAGCATTATCGCGATTTTTTCACCAACAACGAGTGGCGGCGCAGCTTCAAAAACTCGCTGATCATTGCGCCTATTGCCACGATCATCTCGGTCACGCTTGGCACGCTCGCCGCCATTGGTCTCAGTCAATCCCATGTGCCGGGTCGGCGCGCGATTATGGCGATCCTGATCTCGCCAATGATCGTGCCACTGATCATCTCGGCCACCGGCATGTTCTTCTTCTACTCCGACATCGGGCGTTTCCTTGAAGGCACGCTGGGCATAAACAAAACCTTCGTTGGCTACGTCAAAGTCGTCCTTGCTCACGCCGTGCTTGGCATCCCGTTTGTGATCATCACGGTGACCGCAACGCTCGTCGGCTTTGATCGCTCGCTTACCCGCGCGGCAGCCAACATGGGGGCAGGGCCGGTCAAAACCTTTTTCTCAATCCAGATGCCACTGATCCTGCCCGGCGTAATCTCGGGCGCGTTGTTTGCCTTTATCACATCGTTCGATGAAGTCGTCGTCGTGCTCTTTGTCGGCTCCGCCAGTCAGAAAACCCTGCCATGGCAAATGTTCACCGGCCTGCGCGAACAGATCAGCCCGACCATTCTGGCAGTTGCGACGATCCTAGTGGTGATCTCGGTTCTGTTGCTGGCAACGGTCGAAATTCTGCGGCGTCGCTCTGAGCGGTTGCGCGGGCTGACGCCTGCTTAAGGAAGAAGTTGCACACTAGATTTCCGGGATGAGGAACAGGGAATGCTGGCACTATTTTGTGCTTCACTGGTGCTCGCTCTCGGCCTTGCCTGCATCCCTATTTTTCTTATTCCGGCAACGAGTTTTGGCAGAATGGCGATAAGATACTTATCTATCGGTTCTTCCATGGGGCTGGTGTTTGTTTCCGGTTTCACTTTTGGTCCGGAATTACCGCCGCTTTTAGCAAAGGCATTGTTGCTGGCATACTTTTTTGTCGGCTTTGTCGTTGTTATCATTATCAACAGAAAAACACGACATCTGGATGAGGAATAGCTTGCGAGGATTGGGCTTTGAGTATCGCTGCAGGTGCCTGCTTTAGAAGCAAGGTCTAAGACACCGCCAAAATCGGTCCGTCCAACAACGCCATCAACTCCCCAAAATATCCATCCGAGCGCGCAGGAAGATTTGGATCAGAGCTGATCGCAATTGCAAGCCGCCGTTCGCGGTGGGCTGCCACGATTTGCCCGCCATAGCCGCGTGCGATGGCAAACCCCGAGGGTGACAGGAACAGGCCATATCCATAAGCGAGCCCCGACCAGTTCGAAGCGGTATAGCGCTGTGTCGAGGCAATCATCCAGTCGCCGGAAATTACTTGTTGATCGCCAAAGCGGCCAATGTCGCGGATCAGTCTTGCAACCTTCAACATAGCCTCAGGGCGCAGCGCCATCTGGTTGCCGCCCATGTAATAGCCCTGCGGATCGCGTGTCCACGGAGGGATTTCGATGCCCAACGGCTGACCTAACCTCTCACGCGCCAACTCCAAGAGGCTTTTGCCACTCACCTCGCTCAGTATAGCCCCAAGCACATGCGTTGAGCCGCTTGAGTAAAGCATTGGCCCACCCGGCGCGCCCACAAAGGGGCGTGACAAGGCATCGGCCACCCAGTTGCTTGAGTTCACCCAACCGCCGTAATTTGCGCCTGACGTGCGCTCCAATCCGGCGCGCAGAGTTACCAGATCCTGTACCGTGATGTCCGCCGCTCCGGGCGTTGCGTTTGCGGGCAGAAGCTGTGGGGTGATCTCGCCAATGGTGGCGTCAACCGACGCGATTTCGCCGCGATCAATCGCGCTGCCTAACAAAAGGGCGACGATGGTTTTCGAGACGGATTTGATATTGGCAAAGCTGTCTAGTCCAATGCCCTTAGCTGCGCCCTCAAAGATAAGCGCGTCTTGGCGTTGAATATGAAGCGTGCGCATTTGCGGGAAACGCGCGAACACATCGTCAAAATTTATGGACTGCGCGTGCGCCACATGCGGGACTGTAAGAGCCGCACTGGCTGAAAACATAAAGGCACGTTTTGATAACATGACTCTTTTCTCGAACGCAGGCGGCGCCTTGTCTAGGGGACATTTCATCAATTTTGTGTGGTTTCTTGCTGTGCATTTAATGGTGTATGCATTGGATGCGAAAATGCCCGCACCAGTTGTGCAATACCTCTCGCATCTTCCTAAAATCATCGTATAACGCCCACAGGCGAGGTGCGATGGCGTCGCACTTTCAAAAGCCCTTCATCGGCACTCGGATATCGAGGCCGCTTGTCCTGAACGCCGGGGCATGTGAATGGAGCCTGAAAATGAATACCACAAATCGTCCTGAATTTTTCTCCCGCCAAGACGGTGGCAAAGCCCCCCTTCCGTTTAGCAAAGCAGAATATGCCCGCCGCCTAAGCGCATTGCGCGCCGTCATGGCCGCCCGCGACATTCCCGTCGTACTGCTCACCTCGATGCACAACATCGCCTATTACTCGGGCTTTCTCTACTGCTCTTTCGGGCGCGCTTACGGCTGCGTTGTCACGCCAGAGACCTGTACAACTGTCTCGGCCAATATCGACGCCAGCCAACCTTGGCGGCGATCAGTGGAAGACAATGTGATCTACACCGATTGGAAGCGTGACAATTACTGGCGCGCAGTTGCCGACCTTGCCAAAGGCGCGCGCCGCATCGGGATAGAGGGCGATCACATGACGCTGGCTGCGCGTGATACCGCGCTTTCCATTCTCGATGCCCCCGAGTTGATCGACATAGCTCCCGATACAATGGCCGCCCGCATGGTCAAATCGGCGGAGGAGATCGCGCTGATCAAAGGGGGCGCGCGCACGGCAGATGTCGGCGGCGCAGCCATCCATGCAACCATCCGCGAAGGAGCCACCGAAATAGAAATCGCTATGGCAGGCCGCGACGCAATGGAGATCGAGATCGCACGCGCCTACTCAGAGGCTGAGTACCGCGATACCTGGGTCTGGTTTCAATCCGGTCTGAACACCGACGGCGCGCACAACCCTGTCACCAGCCGTGCGCTGCAAAAAGGCGATATCCTGTCGCTCAACACCTTCCCGATGATCTCTGGCTATTACACAGCGCTTGAGCGCACGCTGTTCCTCGGCCAACCCGACACGGACTCGTTGCGCATCTGGAATGCCAATGTCGCCGCCCACGAGCTTGGTTTAAGCCTGATCAAGCCGGGTGCAACCTGTTCCGGCATCACCGCAGAGATCAACCGCTTCTTTGAAGGCGAAAACCTCCTGCAATATCGCTCATTCGGCTATGGTCATTCGTTCGGCATCCTAAGCCACTACTATGGACGCGAAGCAGGGCTTGAGCTGCGCGAAGATATCGACACGGTGCTGGAACCCGGCATGGTGGTCTCCATCGAACCGATGCTGTGGATCCCAGAGGGCCACCCCGGAGCAGGCGGGTACCGCGAACACGACATTCTGGTTGTTGGTGAAGACGCCGCTGAAAACATCACCGGCTTCCCCTACGGTCCTGAACACAATGTGATCGACGGCTAAGGGTCGCTTGCCGCGCAAGACCTCAGTGGTTAGGAGAGGACAAACCTCCTAACCACTCGACGAGGACACACCCATGCCAGACTTCGCAATTTATCCCAGCCTCAAAGGCAAAACCGTCATCGTCAGCGGAGGGGCTTCGGGCATTGGTGCCGAAATCGTCACAGCCTTTGCCACCCAAGGCGCGCGCGTTGGGTTTCTGGACCTTGACGAGGCTGCAAGTGCGGCGCTTGTCGATACACTTGACGGCGATGTAACTTTCGAAATCTGCGACCTGCGCGACATCGACGCGCTGCGCACGGCCCTTGGCAATCTCAAAGCGAAGATCGGTGGCGCAGATGTTCTGGTCAACAACGCGGCGCGCGATGATCGCCACAACTGGGAAGACGTGACGCCAGAATACTGGGACGAACGCATGGCCACCAACCTGCGCCACATGTTCTTTTCGATCCAAACAGTTGCGCCCGACATGATCGCCAAAGGCGGTGGCTCTATCATCAACGTCGGCTCAAACAGCTGGTGGGAAGCAGGCGGCGGGTTTCCAGCCTATGCCACCGCCAAATCAGCCGCCCACGGCCTGACCCGCACAATGGCGCGCGACCTTGGCGACCACCGCATCCGCGTCAACACGGTCGTCCCGGGCTGGATCATGACCGAGCGCCAGAAAGAGCTTTGGGCCACCCCCGAAGCACTGGAAAAACAAACCGCCCGCCAATGCCTGCCCGACCTGATCGAACCGGTCTACGTCGCCCGCATGGTGGTCTTCCTCGCCTCAGACGATGCAGCCATGTGCTCTGCCAACAACTACATGGTCGAATCAGGCTCGATCTAAGGCTGTTCATCTATTCAAAAATACTCTGGGGGGGCGGGGGTGAAACTCCCGCGGATCGGCTTGGTGCAGCCAAGTCGAAACCTCATTCTGGCGGGTGCTGAAACTCTTCCGGGTCAAAGTTGATAAAGAACGCCCGCACAATGATCACCGCAGCCGCGCCAACGATGATCGCCCAAAACACAGACCCAATCGTCAGCTCAAAGATCGTCCAGCCCACCACAAGGACCGCCACCAGAACCCTCCGCCAAAGTGGCAGAAAAATCGGGTGACGGACCTCGAACGGGATCTTCTTCATGTTTCGTTGCGCGCTTTCAGACCCGCTTCGAATTTGGCACGTGCCTCGTTCACGGTTGGGCGCTCAGACACCTCAGGCACCGCGACTTCCCACCAGCTTCCTCCGGCTTCGGTCGTCGGATAAGGGTCGGTGTCGATCACAATTGCGAATGGACCCGTCGCCTCTTTGGCGCGCGCCAATGCGTCTTCCATCTCGGCAATCGAGGCCACATGCACAGAGCCTGCTCCCATCGAGCCTGCGTGCGCGGCAAAGTCGATGTTGGATGGGTTCACGTGAAAAGCCGTGTCCAGAAGGTTGTTAAACTCAGCGCCGCCGGTGCCCATTTGCAGCCGGTTGATACAGCCAAAGCCACGGTTGTCTGTGATCACCAACGTGATCTTAATCCCCATCATCGCGGCAGTCGCCAACTCGGAATTCGCCATCATGTATGAGCCATCACCGACCATACAGATCACATCGCGGTCCGGATCAGCCATCTTGATGCCAATCGCGCCGGCAATTTCATAGCCCATACAGGAATAGCCGTACTCCATGTGGTACGAGCCGGGCAGGGTGGCTTTGAACAGCTTGTGCATCTCGCCGGGCATCGTACCGGCCGCGCCCATGACGATCGTCTTTTCATCGCTTGCGCGTTGAACAGCGCCGACCACTTGCATGTCCGTCGGGAGGGCGTTGGTGTCGCTCGGCGGTGCTGTCAGTGGATCGACCTTGGCGAACCACGCGGCCTTTGCATCATCAGAAACGGATGGACAAACGTGGCTGCCAAGCGCATCGGAAAGCGCCTCAAGTCCTGCGCGCGCATCGGCTTGCAAAGACTGAGCGCCGTGCTTCATCGCGTCATAGGCCTGCACGTTCAGGCAGAAAAGTCTGTGGTTCTGGTTCTGAAACACCGACCACGACCCCGTGGTGAAATCCTGCAATCGAGAGCCGACGGCCAAAATCACATCCGCCTCAGCGCAGCGATCATTGGCAGGCTCGCCACCGGTCACGCCGATCGGACCCAAGTTCAGCGGGTGATCCCACGGCAGGGCAGATTTGCCCGCTTGGGTTTCCACGATTGGAATGTTGTGCGCTTCGACAAAGGTCTTCAGTACGTCGCAAGCGCCGGAAAAATGCACGCCACCGCCAGCCACAATCACCGGGTTCTGCGCACTTTTCAATGCGTGCACTGTCGCTGCCAACTCGTCCACATCCGGGCGAATGCGGCGTTGTTTCCAGACGCGTGGGGCAAAGAAATCTTCCGGGAAATCATAGGCAAAGCTCTGAACGTCCTGACACATCGAGATCGTTGCCGGACCGCATTCTGCCGGGTCCGTCATCGCTGCCATTGCGCGTGGCAGGGCGGTCATCAACTGCTCGGGGCGGGTGATCCGGTCATAATAACGACTGACCGGGCGAAAGCAGTCATTGGCTGACACAGTGCCGTCCTGAAAATCCTCGATCTGCTGAAGCACCGGGTCAGGGCCGCGCGTCGCAAAAACATCACCGGGCACAAACAGCACGGGGATGCGGTTGGCGTGCGCCAAAGCGGCTGCGGTGACCATATTGGTCGCACCGGGGCCAATGGAGGAGGTCACGGCCATCGCGCGACGACGATTCATCTGCTTGGCATAGGCAATGGCGGTGTGCGCCATGGTCTGCTCGTTTTGCCCTCGATAGGTGGGCAGCGCGTCGCGGCTTGCGTAAAGCGCTTCACCAATCCCCGCCACATTGCCGTGGCCGAAAATGCCCCAGACGCCTGCGATAAACGGCTCGCCGTCTTCGGTCAGTTGCGCTGTCAGATAACGCACAAGCGCTTGTGCAGCGGTCAATCGAATGGTTCCCATTGGTGCGTTTCCTTATTCGAATTCAGAGGTTTTGACGGCGCGGCCACTGGTGGCGGACGTCAAAGCGGCTTCAGCAAGGATCAAGGCGCGAAGCCCGTCGTTGCCGGTTGTTGGCGGTTGTGCGCCGTCTTCAACGCAGGCCACGAAAGCGGCGATCTCATCTGCGTAGGCTTGGGTGTAACGGGTCATGAAGAAATCGAGCAATGGCGGGCGCGTGAAGCCATCGCCAGTAGCGACTTCGATGCGCGCCTCATGGGTGTTGCCCGCTTCGGCTTTTCCTTTTGATCCATGCACTTCAATGCGCTGATCATATCCATACGTTGCGCGGCGCGAGTTGGTGATAATCGCCTGTTTCCCGGAAGCAGTCCGCAGGATGATGTTGACGCTGTCAAAATCGCCTGCCTCGCCAATGGCCGGGTCGGTCAGAACGCTGGCTTGAGCGACAACGGTTTCGACCTCTTCGCCCAACATCCAGCGCGCGACATCAAAGTCATGGATCGTCATGTCGCGGAAAATGCCGCCTGTGCGGGCGATATATTCCAGCGGAGGCGGGCCGGGGTCGCGTGAAGTGATCGTAATCATCTCAACATCGCCAATGCGGCCCTCGTCGATCACAGATTTAAGCGCCTTGAAATCGGCATCATAGCGGCGGTTGAAACCAAGCATTAGAACTGCGTCGGTTTCTTTCACAACAGATAGGCACGCATTGACCCGCGCGATGTTCAGATCAATTGGTTTTTCGCAGAACACGGCCTTGCCTGCGCGTGCAAATTGCTCGATCTGGTCAGCATGCAGGTCCGTGGGCGAGCAAATTAAAACGCCGTCAATATCCGTGGCCGCTGCGATCTCGTCGACAGTGCGAATATCGCAGTCGTGTTCATCGGCAATAGCTTGCGCTGCTTCGGGAAACGGATCTGAGATCGCAACCAGTTTTGCGCCTTTGGTGTCCCCAACTGCGCGTGCGTGCACCTGTCCGATGCGGCCTGCGCCCAATATTCCAATCCGAACCATCTTGTGTCCTCCCGTTGACACATCATGCCAAAGGACAGCGGCAGCGCAAGGTCAAGAGAGCATGGGATTTGTTGTCTCATTCCACTTCATTTCGTCTCTTGGAATGAGACAAATGGTGAGGTTTTTTGACAGAGACGGGGCCTAGCCCCCCTTGGCCACGCGGCCAATTCCCCCCAAAGTAGTTTTGGACAGAAGAATGAAAACTAATTCTCAAATTGTTCGGAATTTTGGCGTGACGATTACTCAAGTACGTCGGTGATCAGGTCGCGTAGGGTCAGATCATGATCAAAGGCGCCGTTTTGCAGGAACTCTAGCGTTTGGCGAATGACCATTGGATCGTTCATCATAAAGGTGTGTGTCACATGCAGTGTGATGTGATCGGCAAGGCCGGGCAGTTTGGTGGATTCAACCGAAACTTTGCCATCATCTGGCCCGTCGATGATCATCGAATAGACCGGGTTGAGGGATTTGTCTCCCGCGATGACGCCTGTGCTGACAGCGGGCAATCCAACGGTGTTTGGCGCGCTCTCAGCATCCGTGCCAAGGGCCATACCCGTAGGGCCGTTGATCCATTCAAAGGCCCCCAGATCTCCTAGTTCGTCGACCAATTCAGAGCCTTTGTTGGGCGGACCCATCATCACCACGTGTCCCATGGTTTCGGGGCGGTTTTTCGACAGCCAAGCACGCACCAGAATGCCGCCCAGCGAGTGGGTGACAAAATGAGTTTTGGCCGCGCCGCACTCCTCGACTGCATCATCCAATGCGATGCCAACCAGTTCCTCAAAAGGCAATTCGTTTGAGGGATAACCAGGTGCAACCGTCGTATATCCTTGCGCTTGCAGCGTTTGTTCGATCACCGTCATCGAGGCGGGGCCACGCAGCAGCCCGTGCAGCAAAATCACGCAATCAGCACGCGCCGTAGTGGCGAGTGTTACAAGCGCGAGCGTCAACAGAGTCGTTGAAACTTTGAACATCATTCACATTTGCCCTTCGAAGGCTCATAAATCAAGCGTTTGGTGCAAAATACCCTACGTCAGCGGAATTGCGTTGCGCGCTTCCCACGCAGGCGCGAACCGGGTATCCCCCACATCTATGGCCATTTCCTTAACATCGCTTCGTGACCTAACTGCGGCACCGTTCGATACCATCATTGATGTGCGCGCACCTTCCGAGTTTGCCATTGATCATGTGCCCGGCGCGATCAACTTGCCGGTATTGTCAGATGATGAGCGCGCACGCGTCGGCACGCTTTATGTGCAAGACAGCCCGTTCAAGGCGCGCAAGGTTGGCGCCGCGTTGGTGGCGCGCAATGCAGCGGCACATATAGAAAACGATTTGATGGGCTTTGACGGGGGATGGCAGCCGCTGGTTTATTGTTGGCGCGGTGGGCAGCGCTCTGGCTCGTTTGCGGCGATTTTGGCGCAGATTGGCTGGCGGGTGGAGACGATTTCGGGCGGGTATCAAAGCTATCGCCGTTTGGTCGTGGACCGTTTGTATGAGGCGGCATTTCCTGCTCCGGTAATTCTGCTTGATGGCAACACCGGCACGGCCAAGACCGAGGTCATTGCGCGCCTTCCTGCGCTTGGGGTGCAGGCGATCGATCTGGAAGGGCTGGCAAATCATCGCGGTTCAGCATTAGGGGCAGTCGGGGTTCAGCCTGCGCAAAAAGCATTTGAAACGGCGCTTGCGGCGGCAGTTGATGCGCTTGATCCAAGCCGACCGGTGGTGGTTGAGGCGGAAAGCAGTAAGATCGGTGCACTGTCGATTCCGCCGTCATTGCTGGTTGCGATGCGCGATGCCCCTCGAATTACGATTGAGGCGCCGCTCAAAGCGCGAGCGGCCTATCTGACGCAGGCCTATAAGGATGTGATTGACGATGGGCCGGTTATGGTGGCGCGGCTAGAAAAACTGGTGCGCTTGCAGGGGCACGAGCGCGTTGCGCGTTGGAGTGAGATGGCGGTCGCGGGCGCGTATGAAGCTGTGGCGGAGGAGTTGATCCGTGATCACTATGATCCGGCGTATCGCAAGGCGCGATTGCGCAGCGGCGCGGGCGCGGCGCAGGTGGTGACAGCGGATGCGTTAGAGAGCGACGATATTGATCGGTTGGCGGGCGAGATTGCGGATGTGGTCAGAGCGCGCGCAGGCGGACTTCCTCAGGGCTGACGAACTGGCCGATCTGCGCGGCGGTATGCCCGAGGTCTGAGAGTTGCGCGACCAATGTGTCTGCTTCGCTCTCGGGAACGGCAGCCAATAATCCACCAGCTGTTTGCGGATCAAACATCAAGGCGGCGCGTGATGTGTCGGGAAGGTCGGCTTTAACAGCGGCGCGATTGGCCTCGTAGATTGTCGAGCGCATGCCTTGTGCGGCCAACGTTTCAGCCCCTGCAAAGAGCGGGACGGCGTTTAGGTCAAGCTGCGCGCTTAGATTGGCGGACTCTGCCATGCGCGCGGCGTGGCCCGCCAAACCAAAGCCTGTGACATCGGTCATCGCTCTTGCCTTTGGCGCAAGAAGGCGTGCGGCATCGCCTTGGGGTGTCATCAGCGTGTTGAGCATGTCCGAGATGTCATCGCCGTTTGCGCGCTTTTCCATTTCGCCCGCCAGTAAGGTGCCAACGCCAATTGGACGGGTCAGGATCAGCACATCGCCCTGTTTCGCGCCGCCAAGCGTGGTCGCGTGTTCGGTCGTACCAGTTACGGTAAAGCCGACGACAAGTTCTGCGCCGATGCTGGTGTGACCGCCCGCTATAGACGCCCCCTCGGCGGCGAAGACTTCACCTGCGGCGGACATGATTTCTTTTAACCAAAGAGCTTGTTTGTCGTCGCTCATTCGCGGCAAAGTAATCTGCGCCAGCGCGATTTGCGGCGTTGCGCCCATCGCCCAGACATCGCCCAAAGCGTGCTGCGCCGTGATACGGGTCATCACATAAGGATCATTCCAAAAGGCGCGCAAATGGTCGGTCGAGAGCACTTGGCGGGTGTCACCAAAGCGCAGGATCGCAGCATCATCGCCGGGTGTTGTTTCCAGATCGGCGCGCGGGACGGCGGGCAGGTTTGCAATCGCGCTATCCAAAAGCGACGCGCCCACTTTCGCACCGCAAGCTCCACAAAGAGGCTTAGGGCCCATCGCTTGAGCCGCGCCTTGGGCAGTCCCTTTGGGGAGCGCAGGCACAGTCATAGCGGGCGGGTGGTTTAGACGATCCATGAATTTGCGGTCAATCCGGTCTTTCCAGCCCCACGCCCAATCGGATGTGAAAGAGCGGTTCCATTTGTCGGCTAGTGCGGCCTTGCGGCCGAGCGAGACGAGTTTGAGGTAATGCGACTGCGGGTTAAACCGTTTGCGTTGCCCGCCGATAAGGTCGGCGCGGATGTTGTGGGTTAGGATCGGAGCGGCGCGCACGGCAAAGACGCCAGCCTTTGGGCGCGGTGCGTGGCTGAGGTGGGCGCAATCACCAACGGCATATATTGATGGATCTGTTAGGGAGCGGAGTTGAGCATCTACCGTAAGGTAACCGTCACTCAATTCAAGGCCAGTTTCCGCCAGCCAGGGGAAGGGGCGCGCGCCTGCAGCTCCGACTGTGAATGCGGCTTGGATCGTGCGCCCATCGTCCAATGTGACGTGGTCAGCAGCGACGGTTGCGACGCGGGCGTTTTCCTCTAAAGCGATGTTCTGCGCCTTGAGTTTGCTCAGTAATCTATCACGCGTCGGCTCACTCAGTCCCGATAGAGCACTGGCTGCCTCAATAATCGCAACACTGCCATTACTGGCAAGAGCGTGCGCCATTGCCATGGCCAGTTCCACACCCGCCACTCCGCCGCCGATGACCGCAACAGGGCCGCCGATCTTGCGAAAAGCATCCCAGCGCGCTGCAAAAGGGCCAAGCGGTTTGGCGGCTATGGCGTGTTCGGCAAAGCCGGGGATTTCAGGCATGTTCGAGGTGATGCCGATATCAATCGAAGCGATGTCAAACGGGATCGGGGGGCGATCCGCGACCGTGAGTGTCTTGGTATCTTTGTCCAAGGCTGTGACCATCCCAAAGATGATCCTCGCGCCCGCAAACCGTGCCAGCCGCACCAGATCAATCTCAAGCTCATCGCGTTCATAGTGTCCGGCCACAAACCCCGGCAACATGCCTGTGTAGGGCGCGGTTGGGGCAGGGTTGATCACCGTCAGACGCGCGCCCGGCACCGGGTTCATACCCCAACTGCGCAACAAAAGCGCATGAGTGTGTCCGCCGCCCACAAGCACCACGTCTTTTACTATCGGGATCGCTGTATTCATGTGCCTGTCCTAGCGCGTGTGCCGAGACTTGGCGAGAGGTTCAGGGCGCGACCCACTGACCTGTGAAGTCGTCCTTAGTATCGAAATTGGCGCGTCTGTGGGGCAGTGCTGACAAATCGAGGATGTCTGCTGAGATGATTTTGGCCGTCAACACAGTAAACGCCTCCGGCCCGGCCGGGTCTGGCACATGTGGCGCGGCAATCTTGGCGCCCGGCGTAAGCGTCGGAACATAGTTCAACCGTGCGCCATCCGAGAAGCTGTTCCAAAGGTCCAGGGAACCGGCAGTCGCTGTGACCTCGACAGCAAGCCGCGCCTGAAAGCTCGTGGCGGCGTCCCACAACAGGACCTCGGCTTCGGGCACTGCGCCAAGTTCGGCCACTTTGTCGGAAGCGGCATGGGTGTAAAACGTCAGGCTTTGCACTGCCTGCTCAACGCCGCGCAAGATCACCATGCGTACAGCTCCGCCACCGCCAATGCGCTGGGTCGCAAGGGCAAGCGAGCGCGCTGGGGCATCCGCACGGCTCAGCCCATCACCAAGGCGCATCCAAAGCCCGTCCCAAAGATCACTTGGCTCACTCATACCCACTCATCTCCAAATACCCGCGCCCGGGATGGGTGCCAGTGACCGCAACAGGACCCTCCCAATAAGGGATCAACGTGCCCATCCAGCTTTGGGGATAAAGCGCCGTTGCGGTAATTTCCAGATTGCGTGCGGGCAGGGTGATTGCCCATTCAATCGGGACCTCTCGCCCCTCAACCGTTTCTTCGCGCAAAGGCGCCAACGTGATCTCGCCATTCTCAAGTGGTTGCGGTGTACCATCAGCGTTGGTCCACGTCCCGACGGTGTAAGGCGCTCCGGCGGCATCGCGCAGGCGATACACCATCAACTTGTTCCCGCCATCGAGATGCAGCGAAAGCCAGTCCCATCCGGTTTGCGTCTTGGTAAGCGGTTGGCTTGACCATTCGCGATCGAGCCAGCCTTGTCCGCTGACGGGGATCTCCTGATCGTCGAGTGTTAGGGTGCCTTCGATTTGGTAGAACGGCTGAGAGTAGTAGTGACTTGCTTGCCCGGCTTCGGATTTCACCGAAAAGCCTTTCGTTCCTTGCACCACAAACGGACGATCCGCAAATAGGCTCAGATCATATGCAAAATCAATGCCTTGCGACGATAAGTTGACGTTGTTCAAGTCGGGTCCAGTCATTGCCCATTCGTCAATAAACGCATTGAACGGAGATGCCATCACATCGGCTTGACCTATCCCGCCACGTGCAAAGCGTTCGGCAAAGCGATGCCCGCTCGGGGCGGACACCGCAGCATGGGCCATCCAGGCTTGGTCACTGTCCTCGCCTGTGGGGCGCAGACCGTTGCGGAACAGCGTCCATTGGATGCCATACTCGGTGCCATCAAGGCCTTGCAGGTTGGCGGTGACGTACCACCACTCGATGCGGAACATCGGATGCGGCCCGTGTTCCGACGGATAGTTAAAACGCGTGGCCGGATCAGGCAGCGCAAAGCCTTCGGGCGTTTGACCCAAGCCTGCGAACCCTTGGGCGAAGGCGCTTTGTGTGAGGCAGAACAGGGCAACGATCAGCGCTTTAACGTTCATGGGTAAACACCCTCACCAAATCCGACGGCGATCGACGCGCCATTTTCCACGCGGGCCACAGGCTTGCCAGCGCGGCGGCCAAAAGAGAGAGCGCGCCGAGCGTTATCCAGTCTTTCGGGAACAACGTCATCGGGATGCGCCAGCCGAACGCCTCGACGTTGATCACCGCCAGCAAGACCCAGGCAAGGCCAAGCCCCACAGGGATCGCAAGCAAGAAGGTGAGAGCGGCCAGCAAGAGGGCGCGCAGCAACTCGATCTGACCAAGTTTTTTGCGCGTCAGGCCAATCGCCCAGATAGGGGCAAGTTGCGGCAGGCGCATCTCGGCGAGCGTCAGAAGGCTGGTCAAGATCGCAAGACCCGCGACGCCAAGGGTGAGAACGTTGAGCGCACCAGCGACGGCGAATGTTCGCTCGAATATCGCGATGGAAAACGCCTTGAGCGCGGTCTGGTCGATCATATTGTTCTCGGGCAGTCCGAAGTCTTCAACGAGCGCGCTGCGTACGGCTGCGGTGTCCTTAGTGATCACGCCAAAGTCCAAACGGTCAATATTTTCAAAGCGCTGGGTTAGCTGGTCGATCGCAATCACCACCTGTCCAATCGGGTTTCCATAATCAGAATAGACGCCGAGAATGACGGTCTCCCAACCATCCAACGTGATCGGATCACCGGGCGAGAGGTCCTCGCGCCGCGCCATTTGCTCGTTTATCAGCGCACCTTCGCCATTGGCCAAGCGGCTCCACGCATCGGGCGCTGTGGCGAGTAGCGGCCAGTTGCCCGCATAGATCGGGTGATCAACTACGCCATAAATCTCGGCAGGGGCGTCAAAAACATCGCGACCCACGTGCCAGATCGGAAGGACACTGTCGCTGCGGGGTTCCAAAAAGGCGACCAAAGCGTCGATGTCGCGCTCATCCTCGGCGCTGACGTAAAGATCGCTGACAAGGCGCTGATCTGTCCAAGCAATGAAGGTCAGGCGAAAGCTCTCGACCATCGTCCCGACGCCGATGTTGGCCGATAGCGCCAGAAGCAATGCCATCAGCGCGAGTGACAAACCGGGAAGTTGTTGGCGCGTGTCGGCCCAGAACCATTCGCTTAGCGCGCTTTTGGTACCGCGTGTGGCCAGCGTGATGATCGCGCCGAGCGTTGGAGGCAAAACCAATGCCGCAGCGATGAGAAGGGCGGCGAGCAGGGTGAAGCCCGCAACCAAACCGTCACCGATGGTAAGCGCCAAGGTCGCGATGGCCAGACAGAGGCCGGCGAGGATCAATTGCCAGCGCATCGTTGTGTTGCTGGCCATCGCCCATGCGCGCGGCTTGGCCGGGGCGAGTGGTGACATGCGGGCGACGCGTACCAAGCCAGTCACAGCGGCCAGTGCAGTGCCTGCAATCGCGATGCCTAACCCGCTTAGCCACCACGCTGGAGACAGGGTCAGTGTCCCGCCGATGGTGGCGCCGTAGATGCCGGAGAGTGTCGCGGCGACGTCTGGCAAGAGAAGGGCGGCGATGGCGTATCCCAGCAAAATGCCGATGGCGCCTGCGATCAGCGCAAAGACCAGCAGTTCGACAGTGAGCAACACCACAAGGCTGCGCGCAGGCACGCCAAGCGCGCGCAGGGTACGAAAGACCGGGCGGCGTTGTTCAAAGGCGAGGCCAACCGCGCCATTAACGATGAAAAGGCCAACTGCGAACGAGAGCAGGCCAAAGGCGGTCAGGTTCAGATGGAAACTGTCGGTAAGGCGACCAAGATCGTCGGCCGTTTCGGGCGTTTCAAGGCGTAGGTCAGGGGCGATGTCCGCCAGAGGTGTTTGGCGTAAAGGTTGACTGGCCGCGACCGTCAGCCGCGTGAAACCGTCTGCGTCCAGCAAATCCTGCGCCGTTTCCAAATCAGCAATTGCCAATCCCGGCGCGATGCCCTCAACAACCGTGACCGGGCGGCCCACATTGCCAAGCCGCGCGCTCGTGTCGGCGTTCGCCAGGATCACGCCGTTTCCGCCGACGAAATCCGGGATCGCGACGGCGGCCACAGCGTCGCGTACGCCTGACGCGCCGGGCGGAGCTGTGTAGGGATCAACGCCCAACAAACGCACGCGACCGCCGCTTGCAGGCAACCAGCCGTCAATTACCGGGCTGACCAGCCAGCCGCCTTTGCGCAGGGCGATGAAGGTATCCTGTGCAATCGGCGCGCCGGTCTCTTGCACCAATTCAGAGAGGCCGCCACCGCCCAAAATGTCCGCTGCTTCTGAATAATTCTTGCGCGCCTCTGCGTTGATCGCCTGCACCCCGGTCCAAAGCGCCGTGGCCAAAGCCAGCCCAAGGATCAGCGTCACCATCTGGAACGGCTTGCGCCGCCAATGCGACAGCAGCGCCATAAGAGCGGTACGCGTCATCTAAGCGACCTTGCCGTGCGACAAATGCAAACGGCGATCCGCGCGCTCAGCCAGTCGGATCGAATGCGTGGCAATCAAAAGCGAGGCCCCGGAGGCGCGCGCCTGATCCAACAAGGCTGCATAAACCGCGTCGCCGGTTTCTTCATCCAAGTTCCCCGTAGGCTCATCGGCCAAGATCAGCTTGGGGGCATGCAGGATCGCGCGCGCAATTGCCACACGCTGTTGTTGCCCGCCAGAAAGCTGTTCGGGATACTTCGTGGTTTGTGCGCCCAAGCCAAGGGCATCGGTCAGAGCTTCTAAGCGCGCTGGATCAGGCGCCTGCTCGGAAAGACGCGCCTGAAAGGTGATGTTCTGTCCCACTGTCAGCGACGGGATCAGGTTAAACTGTTGAAACACAATGCCAATATCGTTGCGTCGCAGACGCGCGCTTTCGGTGTCGCTTAACCCCAGCACCTCAACATTGTCCAACGTCACGCGCCCGGACTGTGCAGGTTCAAGCCCCGCAATCACATGCAGCAACGTTGATTTGCCCGACCCGCTTTCTCCCGTCAACGCAACAACTTCGCCCGCAGCCACCTCCAAAGAGATTCCATCCAACACGCGCACTGCGCCGTCAGAGGTGTCAAAATGCTTGGTGACTTGTTCGACTGATAATCTCATGAGCGGCAATCTAAGGCGGAATGCGCTCGGTGATAGGGTGAAAATGAAGACGGCGTGCGAAAAGGCTCTTTCGCCCGGCTTCGGTTCCCGTAATCATGGCAACCATGAGCAATGCACCGTCCTTTATTCACCTTCGTCTTCACACCGAGTACTCGCTGCTGGAAGGGGCCGTGCGGCTCAAGAAATTACCGGGCATTTGTGCCGAGATGGGCATGCCCGCAGTCGCCGTAACCGACAGCAACAACATGTTCGCAGGATTGGAGTTTTCCGTCTCGGCTATGGGAGCGGGCATCCAGCCAATTGTCGGATGCCAAGTTGATTTGTTGTACGAGGTTGCGGGGCCGGGCGAGAAGCCTGTGCGGCCTGCGCCCGTCGTGCTTCTGGCACAGAATCGCAGCGGTTATGAAAGCCTGATGCGGCTTAATTCGGCGCTCTATTTGCGCGAGGCCGATGTTCCACATGTGACGATGGGCGAGTTGGCGGACAATTCTGAAGGGCTTATCTGTCTTACAGGTGGCCCCGATGGCCCCATCGGGCGACTGTCGCGCAACGGCCATCGTGCCAAGGCCGAACTTCTGCTCAAGCGTATGGCCGAGGTGTTCGCGGGGCGGCTTTATGTTGAGCTGCAACGCCATCCGGAAATGGACGGCGCGTTGCCCATGGCCGAACAGTTGAGCGAGCGACCCGCGATTGAGATGGCCTATGCGATGGACCTTCCGCTGGTCGCCACAAACGACGTCTATTTCCCAAAGAGTGACATGTACGAGGCGCACGACGCGCTGATTTGCATCGCTGAGGGCGCTTATGTGGATCAGCAAGACGGACGCCGTCGCCTGACGCAGCAGCACTATCTGAAGACACCATCTGAGATGGCGGCACTATTTGCTGATCTGCCGGAAGCCATTGAAAATACCGTTCAGATCGCGCGCCGCTGCGCCTTTGCAGTCGAGCGCCACGATCCGATTTTGCCCAAGTTTGCCGATAACGAAATCGAGGAGCTGCGCCGTCAAGCCAAAGAAGGGCTCGATGCGCGCCTTGCCGTGATCGAACCAGCCGCCGAGCGCGCCGAATACGATGCCCGCCTGAAATTCGAGTTAGACATCATCGAAGGCATGGGCTTTCCCGGCTACTTTCTGATCGTTGCTGATTTCATTAAATGGGCGAAGGATGAAGAGATCCCGGTGGGGCCGGGACGTGGCTCGGGAGCGGGTAGCCTTGTCGCTTACGCTCTGACCATCACCGACCTTGATCCGCTGCGCTACTCGTTGCTGTTTGAACGCTTCCTTAACCCCGAACGCGTCTCGATGCCTGATTTCGACATCGATTTCTGCATGGACCGCCGTGAAGAGGTGATCCGCTATGTGCAGGAAAAATACGGGTCCGACAAAGTCGGGCAAATCATCACCTTTGGTGCGCTGCTGTCCAAAGCCGCCGTGCGCGATGTGGGCCGCGTGCTGCAAATGCCTTATGGGCAAGTGGATCGCCTCTCGAAACTGATCCCGGTCGAAGGCGTGAAACCTGTCAGCATCGCCCAAGCCCTAATCGACGAGCCGCGCCTGCGCGAAGAGGCTCGCGCCGAGGAGGTTGT
Organism: Paracoccaceae bacterium; assembly: GCA_039942715.1. Taxonomy (GTDB): domain Bacteria; phylum Pseudomonadota; class Alphaproteobacteria; order Rhodobacterales; family Rhodobacteraceae; genus JABDJX01. The sequence goes on along the minus strand of JBDVBY010000001.1, from coordinate 652,065 downwards.
GGATCGTCTGCTGACCTATGGCCAGCAGGTCGAAGGGTTGCTTAGAAACGCCTCAACCCACGCCGCTGGTGTGGTGATTGGCGACCGTCCGCTTGAACAGTTGGTGCCGCTCTACCGCGATCCGCGCTCGGACATGCCTGCGACGCAGTTCAATATGAAATGGGTCGAGCAGGCTGGGCTGGTTAAGTTTGACTTTCTCGGGCTAAAGACTTTAACAGTCGTCCAGAACGCTCTGAATTTGTTGAAAGAACGCAGCATAGAGATTGATATTGGGCAAATCCCGCTCGATGATGATGCCACCTATGAGCTTTATTCCAAAGCACGCACTGTCGCTGTGTTCCAAGTGGAAAGCTCGGGCATGATGGACGCGCTGCGGCGCATGAAGCCCAACTGTATTGAGGACATTGTGGCACTTGTGGCGCTTTATCGCCCGGGCCCTATGGAGAACATCCCGCAGTACTGCGATGTAAAAAACCAGCGTGCCGAGCGCGACTTGCTACACCCCACGATTGACCACATTCTCGACGAGACCCAAGGCATTATCGTCTATCAGGAACAGGTGATGCAGATCGCGCAGGAGATGGCCGGATACTCGCTTGGCGGCGCTGATCTGTTGCGCCGCGCCATGGGTAAAAAGCTGCAAGAGGCGATGGACGTTGAGCGACCCAAGTTTCTTGAGGGCGCTGCCAAGAACGGCGTCGACAAGGACAAGGCGATCGAGGTTTGGAACTTGCTCGATAAGTTTGCCAACTACGGGTTCAACAAATCCCACGCTGCCGCCTACGCAGTCGTCAGCTATCAGACCGCCTGGTTGAAGGCGAACCACCCGGTCGAGTTCATGGCCGGTGTGATGAACTGTGATCTGCACCAAACGGACAAGCTTTCGGTTTACGCCGAAGAGGTGCGCCGCGGATTGGACATCGAGATTATCCCACCGTGCGTGAATCGCTCACTTGCGGCGTTCTCGGTCAAGGACGGCAAGCTGGTCTATGCCTTGGGCGCTTTGAAAAACGTCGGGGCTGATGCCATGCGCTTGATCGTGGAAGCACGCGAAGACACGCCATTTGTCACGCTGTTCGATCTCGCCCGTCGTGTTGACCTCAAACGCATCGGAAAACGCCCCTTGGAAATGCTGGCGCGCGCAGGCGCCTTTGATGTGCTCGACGGCAACCGCCGCCGGGTGTTCCAATCGCTTGATGCACTGGCCAATTACTCGGCTGCGATCTTTGAACAGCGCAACTCAAACCAAGTCTCGCTCTTTGGCGAAGCAGGTGACGATCTTCCTGAACCGCGCCTCTCACCAGCCGAAGACTGGTTGCCGAACGAGCGCTTGGCAGAAGAAAACCTCGCCATCGGCTTTTACCTCTCCGGCCACCCGTTGGACGATTACGCCATTCAACTCAAACGCCGCAAAGACACGCTTACCTTGTTGGAATTACAGGAAAAAGCCGAGCGTGAAGGTGGTGCCATCGCCCGCGTTGGTGTTATCGTATCCGCCGTGCAAGAGCGCAAGTCAGGGCGTGGCACGCGCTATTTCCGTATGAATGCCTCTGATCCAACTGGGCAGCTGAGCGGCATGGTGTTGTTCCCCGAAGACTTCGAAAAAACCCGCGCGGTTTTAGACGAAACGTCAGAGGTCGTGATGTTGATCGAAGGGCGGCTGAACGAGGGTCAATACGACCCCATGGCCCGCTCGCTCGCACCGCTTGAGTCTGTAATCTCTGCCGGAGTTAGTGTCGGCCTCAATGTGATGATCGACGAAGTTGAGGCGGTGCCAATGATCCAATCCGTGCTGGAACGCTTCCGCGATGATGGATCAATCAAAGCCAAGGGGCCGATCAAAATCACGGCGCTTGATGTGCACCTGCCGGATGCCCCGCAAGATGTTGCGATCCACATTGGCGATGCATGGCCGGTGTCGCCGCAGATAAAAGGTGCGCTAAAATCGCTGCCCGGCGTGGTGCTGGTGGAGGACGCTTAGGGTTTTGCGCCGCAGCACCGCTGCGCGCCCAAAGCGAGGGGCTCTGCCCCTCGCACTCCCCGGAGTATTTGTGAATAGATGAATGCAGGCGGTCTTTCCTTAACCAGCCAGATACTCTTCGTCCGTCACATGCACTTCCCAATCCACGCGGTTTCCATCCACCGATTCGGCAATCGCAATATGCGTCATCGCATGGGTTGAGGTCGCGCCATGCCAGTGCCGCTCGCCTGCCGGAAACCAAACCACATCGCCGGGGTGAATTTCCTCGCGCGCACCGCCCTCGCGTTGCGCCCAGCCGACGCCCGCCGTAACGATCAGTGTCTGCCCTTTAGGATGCGTATGCCAGGCCGTGCGCGCACCGGGTTCGAATGTCACCGTAACCCCGCCAACGCACCCCGGTGCTTCGGCATTAAACGGTGTGTCCATGCGCACAGTGCCAGTGAAATAGTCGGGCGAGGGCGTTTCAGAGGGGTTGGTGCCGTTGCGTACAATCTTCATGCGCGTCTTCCTTTTGGCGTGTTTCACCCGCAACGCTAGCCGAAATTCCCTAAATCACAAGAGTTGCACATAGCACTCGCCCGTGTCAGACAAATTCACGACAGAGGCATGCCAAGAGGCACCAATGAAGGTCATTATTTGCGGCGCAGGTCAGGTTGGCTGGCAAATCGCGCGGCATCTCTCAGGTGAGAGAAACGACGTCACGGTCGTTGACAATAACGCAGATCTGGTGCGCCGGGCGACGGATACGTTGGATGTCCAAGGTATCGCGGGACACGCAAGCTATCCTGATATCCTTGATCGGGCAGGGGCTGCGGATGCTGATATGATCATTGCGGCGACCCATTCGGATGAGGTGAACATGGTCACCTGTCAGGTCGCGCACTCAGTTTTTGAAATTCCACGCAAAATCGCGCGCCTGCGGGCGCAAAGCTATCTGACGGCGATTTACTCTGATCTTTATCGGCGCGATCACCTGCCGATTGACGTGGTGATCAGCCCCGAGCGTGAAGTAGCCGAGGCGGCCCTTCGTCGTCTGAGTGCACCGGCAGCTTTTGACACAGAGCTTTTCTTGGAAGGCAAAGCGCAACTGCTCGGCATTCAACTCGACGAGGATTGCCCGGTTCTGAACACGCCGCTCCGCCAGTTGACCGACCTGTTTTCAACCCTGCGCGCCATCGTAGTGGGCGTGCGACGCGGTGAAAAACTGTTCACACCAGCGGCAAATGATCAGCTTTACGGCGATGATCAGATTTACGTCATGACCCACTTTGAGGACATGACGCGCACCTTTGAAATCTTTGGCAAAACCGTAGATCGTCAAGAGCGGGTGGTGATCGTTGGAGGCGGTAATGTAGGCCTTGCAGTGGCCACTGCGCTTGAGGGCCGCGCAGACCGTCTGCGCGCCAAGATGATCGAGAAAAACCGCGCTTGTGCGGAGCACGCCGCGGATACGCTGGAGCGTACGATTGTGCTCAACGGTGATGGTTTGAATATGGAACTGCTGGCCGAAGCCGGAGTGGACAGGGCCGATGCGATTTTGGCGGTCACAGATGACGATAAAACCAACCTTCTGGCGGCGGTGCGCGCCAAGCAGTCGGGCTGCAAAATGGCGATCACATTGGTCAACGATCCAACGCTGATCCCGCTGATGGAACCGCTGGATATTGACGCCTACATCAACCCCCGCTCGACCACGGTCAGCTCTATTCTGCGTCATATCCGTCATGGCCGCGTGCGCAGCGTGTATTCCATCGGGGACGCCGAGGCCGAAGTGATCGAGGCGCAAATCCTCTCGCCTTCGCCGCTTGCGGGCAAAGCGATCCGTGACATCGATTTCCCCGAAGGTGTGCTGGTCGGTGCCGTGATGAAAAAGGGCGAAGTGGTGCGCCCCACGGGGGGGACAAAAATCGATGAAGGCGATGTAATCGTTGTTTTTGTGATGGCCAGTGAGGTGCCCGCCGTCGAGCAGCTCTTTCAGGTCACAATCGACTTTTTCTGATGCAACGCTTTTACGATCTGCCGTTCATTGTGATTTTGATCGGCATGGGCGCTACGGCGATGCTGATCCCAGCGATTCACGGGGCCGCAGTACGCGACTTTGAAACTGCGCGGGCCTTCTTTTACTGGGCGATCCTGTTTGGTTTTTTCTTTGTGATGGTCGCACTTGCGACGACGGGCATGCGGATCAGACGCCAAGGACGCAGTCATTTGATCTCGATCACCGCTTGTTTGGCAGGTCTACCGCTGATGCTTGCTGTTCCATTCGCTGAATCTGTGCCGGACACGCGATTTATGAACGCCTATGTCGAGATGGTCTCGTCCCTCACAACAACCGGTATGACGTTGTTTGACCCCGACCGATTGCCGCCAACCGTGCATTTGTGGCGCGCCATTGTCGGTTGGCTTGGCGGTTTGTTTATTTGGGTAACGGCGATTGCCGTGATGGCGCCGCTGAACCTTGGTGGCTTTGAGGTGTCCTCTGCGCGCGAAATCGGCCAAGGGACGCGCCAGATTGATCGTGTGGCGGACCCGGCGATGCGCTTGCGCCGCTACACCGCACGGCTTTTGCCGGTCTATATCGGGCTGACACTGGCGCTCTGGGCAGCGCTGTTTATTGCAGGGGACACACCGCTGGTCGCGATTTGTCATGCGATGTCGACGCTTTCCACCTCGGGCATATCTCCGCTGAGCGGTGTGAGCGAAAGTGCGACGGGGCTGCGCGGTGAGTTGATCATCTTTATCTTTTTTCTCTTCGCGCTGTCGCGCCATACGTTTCTTGTGGACGACCGCGCTGGCACATGGCGCAGCTTGGGCAAAGACCCTGAGTTGCGTTTGGGTCTGCTGATTATCTTTGGTGTTGCGACCCTGTTGTTCCTGCGACATTGGGTCGTCGGGCTTGAAAACGCTGCAAACATCGGTGTGATCGAAGCGTTCAAAGGCCTGTGGGGCGCTTTGTTCACTGTCGCTTCTTTTTTGACCACCACCGGCTTTGTCTCGGACGGGTGGGCGTCAACGCGCGCATGGTCTGATTTCTCGTCTACGGGGGTTTTGTTGCTTGGTCTGGCGGTTTTTGGCGGAGGCGTGGCAACAACGGCCGGCGGGGTGAAGCTACTGCGGGTTTATGCGCTTTACCGTCACGGGATGCGCGAAATGGACAAGCTTGTGATGCCATCGTCCTTGGGCAGTGCAGGCGAAACCGGACGCGAGTTTCGCCGCCAAGGGGCTTATGCGGCGTGGGTGTTTTTTATGCTGTTTGCTGTCTCTATCGCCGGGGTGATGGCAGCACTATCTTTGGCTGGAAGTCTGGATTTTGAAGACACGATGATCATCACCATTGCGTCGCTTTCGACCACAGGCCCATTGCTGACAATTGCAGGCGATATTCCGGTGCAAGTGGCCCCTTTGAGCGACGCTGCGAAGGGAATCATCAGTGCGGCGATGATTCTTGGGCGTTTAGAAACATTGGCGATAATCGCGCTTTTGAACCCCGAATTCTGGCGTTAATACGCGAACTGCTTGGAAAACTTGCACAAAATCTAAACGAAACTTGTTAAATGGGGCTGGTCACCGCCGCGTCCGCGCTACATATTGGTATTATTAACGAAACACCCGACCGAGGGACGGTCGCAAAAATAAGGCTACAACAGATGGCTTCCGACAGACAGAATTTGCAGGATGCATTTCTGAACCATGTCAGAAAGACAAAGGTCCCCGTAACGATCTTTTTGATCAACGGCGTTAAGCTGCAGGGCGTGATTACATGGTTCGACAATTTTTGCGTTTTGCTGCGCCGCGATGGGCAGTCTCAACTTGTTTATAAACATGCAATTTCAACGATTATGCCAGCCCAACCAATCTCGCTTTACGAAGGTGAAGAATAGGTTTGGAGCCTGAGGACAACAGGGGCACCCGTGCCCTTGTGCTACATCCCGATATAACCAGTGGTGGGGAGACGCGTGACGCAGGTTATGCGATCCAAGAGGCTATATCTCTTGCTGCGGCCTTACCAGGGTTAGAGTTGGTGGATGCTGATATCGTGCGCCTTGCGAAACCGCATCCCGGCACATTGTTTGGCAAAGGCAAGATTGCCGAGATTGGCGCGCGCATCCACGATGATGAGATTGAGCTTGTCTTGGTTGATGGCCCCGTCTCTCCGGTGCAGCAGCGCAATCTGGAACGCGAGTGGAAGGTCAAGCTTCTGGATCGCACCGGACTTATATTAGAGATCTTCTCGGATCGCGCAGCCACCCGCGAAGGTGTGCTTCAGGTCGAGATGGCCGCATTGTCGTATCAACGCACGCGCCTTGTGCGTGCCTGGACACACCTTGAGCGCCAACGTGGTGGTTTGGGCTTTGTCGGTGGGCCCGGTGAGACTCAGATTGAGGCTGACCGTCGCGCGATCGATGATCAGCTAACGCGGCTGAAGCGGCAATTGGACAAAGTGGTGAAAACCCGCGCTTTGCACCGCGCAGCGCGCGCCAAGGTGCCATTTCCGATTGTGGCTTTGGTTGGGTATACCAACGCCGGGAAGTCGACGATTTTCAATCGGCTGACGGGGGCCAAGGTGCTGGCCAAGGATATGTTGTTTGCCACTCTGGATCCAACAATGCGCGCTTTGAAACTGCCTTCAGGGCGCGATGTTATCCTATCAGACACTGTTGGGTTTATCTCAAGTCTGCCGACCGAATTGGTCGCGGCGTTTCGTGCGACGTTGGAAGAGGTTCTGGCCGCCGATGTGGTTGTGCATGTGCGCGACATCACACACCCGGAGACTGAGGCGCAAAAGGCAGATGTATTGAACATTCTCGAAGTGCTGGGCGTTGATGAAGGCCGCGCGAGTATAGAGGTTTGGAACAAGATCGATCTTTTGAGTGCAGAAGAGCGTGAGCCTTTGGAAACTGCGGCTGCGCGTCTTGAGGATACGGTGACAAGCTCTGCGATGCATGACGCCGGGCTTGTGGCGGTCGTGGAGGCGATTGAAACGGCTTTGGATCAGGGGCGGCGCAAGGACACGCTGCTTTTGGAACACGGCGAGGGCAAGAAGCGTGCGTGGCTTTACGAGCAGGGCGTTGTGACGGGCGAGCGTGAGACAGAAGCTGGCGCTGAAGTTGATGTGACTTGGTCTGAGACGCAAGCGGTGCGCTTTTCACGGATGTAGCTTGTTGCGCTGCCTATCGGCATCGCCAAAGCGGGGGCTCTGCCCCCGCACCCCCGAGGTAATTTTGGACAGAAGAAATTAAGGTGCGGGCACGAGCGTTGTGATCCCCACGGCTGCTGCGCGCGCCAAATCCGGGTCGAGCGTCATCGGGATGTATTCACCGCGCCGCCACAGCTCGCCAAGGTCGTCGTAGTGGCGGCTCAGCGGGTGGCCAGACTGGCCTGTGGAAATGATAAAGACCGAGCTGTCAGGGTCGGCAAAGTCATAGACGCCGCGATAACCAGCACCATGGGTGTTGTGGAACGGGTTAGGTCCAGACCCAGCTATGCGGCCGCGTTGCAGTGTGTTGTCGCCGCCGCTGGTGGACTGGCGGATGTTGACGACCCACTTGAACCAGTTGATGTCGCCCAGCGTTTGGTGATCGTGGGTAGCCTCATGGGCATCGCCCCACCGCAGGGTTTCCAGCGTGGTGTTGTAAGTTTCGTCGATCCATAAAAGCGCATCATCAAGCGCGAGGCGTGCGATGTCAGTGCAGGTTTCCTGCGCGGCGGATTGGATAATGTCACACCACGCGGCGGCTCCGTCGATGTCGCGAAAGACGCGTTCGATGAAGACCGGTTCGGCGTGGGGGAACTCGTTTGAGAGCGTGCCAAGCTCGTCAGCGATCAGGCGCTCTTGCAGGGCGCGCATCCATGCCATGTAGATCAGCGGCTCGGGCAGATGCTCGTTCATCTCGCCGTTCCAGTCGGCCAGCAAATCAAGCGCATCGCGGCGTACGCGTTCTTTGGTGCCGGCAACGGCAGCTTCGCCGGTAAACCACAGGTCTTTGGCGATCAGCGGCAGCAGCGTGCGCGCGGTGATCGAAACGGTATCAAGTTGCGCTTCGATAAAGCTTTCGCGGGTGTGCACTTCACGCGATTGCATCAGCCGCTCCCAACGTTGGACACGCTGCGTATCGCCCCACTCAAAGCTCATGTGGCGCGGGTAGGGCCGCTCGACGATCTTGTTGTTGGTGTTGCCGATAATGCCGCCTTTTGGGTCAATCACGCTTGGGTTTGTGGAATAAGGGAAGACGCCGTCCCACAGGTTCTGCGCGCGCCATGCGGGTGCGGGCATGCGCCCTTTTGTTTCGTTGTTGAAATCTCGACGCGGCAGGTGCCCAACGACTTGCATGGCGATCCGTTCAGGGTCGGCAACGGTGAGGGTTTGCGTAGGGGCGACGATGTTTTCGCCCGCTGCGATCGCGTCTTCAATGTTTTGCGCGCGCATCAGGCCCATCATGCCCGACACAGAGGTGTTTTCCGTGCTGAGCGCGGTCCACGCCAAAGAGGCGACATGGCCGGGCGGGGTGATGGCGGCAAGGTTGTAGTGTGAGCCGGGAAGGACCGGGCCATTCGCGGTCCATCTCAGGGTGACGTTAACGGGGGCTGCGTCTTTGACATTGATCAGCGAGTTGCGGGCGCGCATTCGTTCCCAACCATCGGGGGTTTGCACCTCTTCGCGGTTGGCAGGGTTCAACTTTTCGATGAATACATCCTGGTCGTCGCCATAGGATGACGTGAGCGCCCAGCCCAGTCTCTCAGAGCGGCCAATCAGGACCGCCGGTGCACCGGGTATTGTCGCGCCGATCACGCCGCCTGATTGCAGCTCGAGACGGGCGAGGTACCAGATGGAGGGGGCGGAGAAGCCAAGGTGCGGGTCGTTGGCAAGCAAAGTAGCACCAGCGGCTGCACGATTTGGGGCGGCGGCCCATGCGTTGGAGGCGCCTGCAAAGCCGCGCTTGGGGAAAGGCGAGAGTGGGTCGCCAAACATTGGGATGGATTGCGCAATCCGAGGCAAAGGTGCGTCAAAGAGGGCGGCGTATTCGGGCAGCTCTGCAAGACCGGGGCCGGTCGTGTCAGGCAGAATGTCAGCCACACGGTCGTCCGAAAGCATCAACGTTGTGCGTGCGCGCAAAACCTCGTTTTGCATATGGCCAGTTAGGCGCAGTGCCATCAGCTTGCCAATCACGATGCTGTCGGCAGGCTGCCAAGGGGCAATTGAAGGCTCGAACACCCAGTACTCCGGGGCACCACGCCCGCGCGCGCCGCTGTTCACCTCGGCCAGCCACGTGTTCACACCTGCTGCGTAAGCTTCGAGCGCTGCTGTGGTATAGTCGTCCTGCACGGCGACGGACTTCACCGCCAGTGGGTAAAGATCAAAGCGGCGCATCAGATCATCAATGCGCAAAGTCCGCGTGCCGAAAAGTTCCGACAAGCGCCCCTGCGCTGTGCGCCGCAGCAGCATCATTTGCCACAGCCGGTCTTGCGCGTGGGCAAGCCCGAGGCCGAAGTAGACGTCTGTATCGCTGCTTCCAAAAACATGTGGGACATTGGCGTTATCGCGCACAATTTCAACGGGCTGAGCGATGCCTGCCACCTCGAAGGAGCCGCTATATTCAGGGATCGAGCGCGAGAAAAACCAGTAGAGTAGCGTCACCGCCAAAAGCCCGAGCGCTATCGCTCCGGTTACTATGCGCAAAAGCCAGCGAAAGAGACGAACCATGGGTGCCTTATTGACTGTGGGGGCCACTGGGATAGGTAAAGCGCGAAACACAGCCCAAGGGCAAGGAGTAAGACGATGGCACGATGCGCATTTTTAGGACTGGGTGTTATGGGCTACCCTATGGCAGGGCATTTGGCCGCCAAAGGGCATGACGTGACGGTGTTTAACCGCACAGCAGCTAAAGCCGAAGCTTGGGCAAGCGAACATGGTGGGTCGTTTAAAACCACGCCGCGCGAAGCCGCAACAGGAGCCGAGTTTGTGATGGCCTGCGTTGGCAACGACGATGATCTGCGCTCAGTCTGTCTGGGCGAAGATGGCGCGTTTGCGGGTATGGCCGCGGGGTCTACGTTCGTGGATCACACCACGGTGTCGGCGGCTGTCACACGCGAGCTTTATGCTGCAGCTGCTGAACAAGGCATTTCGTTCATTGATGCACCGATTTCTGGCGGGCAAGCGGGGGCCGAGAATGCGGCTTTGTCGATCATGTGTGGGGGCGACGCGGATGTGTATGCCAAGGCCGAGCCTGTGATGGAGGCTTATTACAAAATCTGTCGTCGCATCGGTGAAAGTGGTGCAGGTCAGATGACCAAGATGTGCAACCAGATCGCGATTGCCGGGCTTGTGCAGGGCTTGTCTGAGGCGCTGCATTTTGCTGAAAAGTCTGGCTTGGACGGACGCGCCGTGGTTGAGGTGATTTCTCAGGGCGCGGCAGGGTCTTGGCAGATGAACAACCGCTATGAGACGATGATTGATGATCACTTCGAGCACGGGTTTGCAGTTGACTGGATGCGCAAAGATTTGGGCATTTGCCTGCAAACGGCGGATGAGAACGGAGCGAGCCTGCCAGTGACGGCGCTGGTCGATCAGTTCTACAAAGATGTGCAAAAGATGGATGGTGGGCGTTGGGATACGTCGAGCTTGTTTAAGCGGCTGCGCGCAATGGGTTGAAAACTGGTTGAGAGCGGCGGAGGGCTTTAGCTCTCCGTTTGCCAGAGTGTTTGCTTGAATGAGCTGGACAGTTCCCCTGAAATTTCAAGAATACGAGTGCCGCAATTGGGCACAAAGCAGCCATCAACTAAGCTTCAAACGCGCCTTGCGTCCGCCGCGTCGCAGTTTTGGAATAGTTTTCTCGCGCTCCGCCAACCCATCCATCACCTCGCGGCGCACCTCTGGTGTCATCCGTGACCATTGGGTGATCTCGTCGGCGCTGCGAAAGCATCCCAAGCAGAGTTTCGCCTCTGGGTGCAGCACACAGACGTTGATGCAGGGACTTTCAATCTCGTCGCGTTTCCAGACCGGATCGCTCATGCGCGCGTCTCCAAATGGGCCAAGCGATCCAGTGCGCCTTGCAGGATGTAGGAGGCGGCCACGTGATCGATCACTTCGGAGCGGCGCTTGCGCGAGGTGTCGGCTTCCAGCAGCGCGCGCTCGGCGGCGACGGTAGACAGGCGCTCGTCCCAATAGGCAATCGGCAGATCGGTGAGCGGCACAAGGTTGCGGGCAAAAGCGCGGGTTGACTGACAGCGCGGACCTTCCGAGCCATCCATGTTCAGCGGCAGACCAAGAACGATGCCTTTGATCTCGCGCGCTGCCAGAATCTCTAAAAGGGCGGCGGCATCTTTGCCGAATTTGGTGCGCTTTATCGTTTCCAATGGGGTGGCGACGCGACGAAATGCATCCGTGACCGCGACGCCGATGGTCACCGTGCCAAGGTCCAGCCCGGCAATGGCGCCCATTTTTGGCAGAGCAGGGGCGAACTCAGAGATGTCCTCAAAGATCATTCGGGCAATGTGGCAATGGCTTGGTTGATCAGGTCCATCGCGGCTGGATCGGTTTCGGCAAACTTGTTCTCGGCTTCAATGCCGATGTTGCGTGCATCTTCTACGCGGCCCAAAACGCCAAGCGCGCGGATCAGTTGCGCCCATTCTTCAGGTGTACCGCCTTCGCTTCCAAGACGTTCGGCAAGGCCGATCACCATACCTTCGATCATCGCGCGCCGGTCTTCGTCTTCCATATCAGCTGCACTCGCGATGTCGTCTTGTGTGGGGCCGCGCGTCTGCGCAGGGGCTGTATCGGGCAGGGTGTAGTTCGCACCTGCCGCGAAAGCGACGGCTTCAATCTCGGCGCGCACAACCGGCACCCATGGGGCATCAGGCGGGCTGACCTCAAGCAAGCGTTTCCAAATCGGAAAGGCCAAATCAGGGCGACCCGTTTGAGTGTAAACCAGCCCTTGGTAATAGCGCCCCTGACCACTGTTGGGGGCAAGCTCGACCAGTTGCTCGGTGATGGCTTCGGCCTCGGGGGACATGTACCCGCCAGCGGCAAAGACCATGATGTCCAGCATTTGAACCAGATCATCGTCTGTCACCGCGTCGCCCTTAAGCTCAATGATGCGGGCTTGCGCGGAACGCGCAGCGGCAAAGTTGCCCAGCCGTGCTTCGTTTCGCGCCAACAAAGTCAGCCCCTGAAGATCGTCTGGACGCTCAAACACTGCGCCGCGCAGACGGTTCATCAGCTCAAGAAACTGGGTGTCCGGCTCTGGAGGGACAGGCAGGAAAGCGGCGGCTTCGGCTTCGGCGGTTTCCTGATTAGGGCGCACGTCCGATGCGCGGCTCACTGCGGCTATCCGGTCTTTGATCGGCAAGTCGCCGTAGCCGGGTGCGCCGATCACGCTGTAAAGCCCAAGCCCACCGGCAAAGACGGCCAAAATCACCAGGCCTGCCGCAACGCCAGTTTGCCCAGTGGTGTTTTGTGCGGCGGATTGCGCCCGTTTGTCAGCCTCAAGCAGACGACGCGAGACTTCGGTGCGCACGGCTTCAGCTTCGGCTTCGCTCAACGTGCCGCGGGCCAGATCGCGCTCCACTTCGTCGAGCTGATCACGATAGACGCGCAAATCGCTGTCTGCGCCCGACAAAGCTTCGTCACGCGCAGGGCGCATCGCAAGAACAAGCCCGGCGGCGACCAGCAAAAGGATAAAACACGCTGTGATCCAAAAAGTCATAACCCTGATTTAGGGGCTCACTGCGGCGTTAGAAAGGCCAAAGCGCGCAATCCGTGCGCAGATGTCGCGAAACTGCGCTGTCGTGCCGCTTGAAGCCCCCCCCAAATTAGGAAATTCTAAGCAAATGGCCGGGCTTGGACCCTGCAGCTGTGACATGGAAGACTGATGCGCCGATATTCCGCCTTTGCCATCGCCCGAGAGGCGTTTCGCAACCACAAAGGGTGGGAGCGTGCTTGGGGCAATCCCGAACCGCGCGATCGTTATGATGTGGTGATCATTGGGGCAGGCGGGCACGGTCTGGCGAGTGCGTATTACCTGGGCAAGAACTTTGGCATCACCAACGTGGCGGTGATCGAAAAGGGCTGGCTTGGAGGCGGAAATACCGGGCGCAACACGACCGTGATCCGCTCGAATTACCTGCAAGACCCGTCTGCGGCGATTTATGAGAAATCCCGTTCGCTTTATGAGGACCTGAGCCAAGACCTGAATTACAACGTCATGTTCAGCCCGCGCGGTGTACTGATGCTGGCCCAGACTGAGCACGAGGTGCGCGGATACAAGCGCACCGCCCAAGCCAATGCGCTGCAAGGCGTGAAAACCGAATGGGTTGGTCCGCGCCGTGTCAAAGAACTCTGCCCGATCATGGACATTCGCGGGCCGCGCTATCCGGTTTTGGGCGGCCTGTGGCAAGCGCGCGGTGGCACGGCGCGTCACGATGCGGTCGCGTGGGGCTATGCGCGGGCCTGCGCGGATATGGGCATGCATGTGATCCAGCAGTGCGAGGTGACGGGCATCCGCTCTGAGGGTGGCAAGGTCAGCGGTGTTGCGACGTCTAAGGGCGAGATTGCCTGCGATAAGCTGGGCATCGTTGTCGCTGGGCACTCGGGTCATCTGGCGGATATGGCGGGGTTCCGGCTGCCGATTGAAAGCGTGGCTTTGCAGGCGCTGGTGTCCGAGCCGATCAAACCCTGCATGGATATCGTCGTGATGGCCAACACGGTGCATGGTTATATGAGCCAGTCTGATAAAGGCGAAATGGTGATTGGCGGGGGGGCTGACGGGTTCAACAACTATACACAACGCGGCTCGTTCCATCACATCGAGGAAACCGTGCGCTCGCTGACCGAGACCTTCCCGATGCTGTCGCGTCTCAAGATGCTGCGCCACTGGGGCGGGATCGTGGATATGACAGGGGACCGCTCGCCGATCCTGTCAAAAACACCGCTTGAGGGATGTTTCATCAACTGCGGATGGGGCACCGGGGGCTTTAAAGCGATCCCGGGGTCTGGCTGGGGTTTTGCGGAACTGATGGCCAAAGGGGCGTCGCCGTTGACGGATGCGTTTGGGTTAGAGCGGTTCCGCGAGGGTCGGTTCATTGACGAGAGCGTTGCTGCAGGGGTGGCGCATTGATGGACGCGTGCTCAAATAGCGTCAAAGAGACCACTGAGAGAGTGGTAGATAAAGTTCCAGACGCCGTTTCTGAACTTTGCGCGCCGCGACATGCGAATGCGACTCCGTTTGGCATCAAGGTGCACCTCGTAGACGTAAAGCAAGTAGAAGATCAGAAAAACTGGGGCGGCTACAGAAATGAGTTCCATGTGGAATACATGTGCACTTTAAAACGCGATCTCAGTGGGAAAATCGATCGCTTTAGATCACTTCCGGCCGTGCCGCGCGGCAGTACGTCGCGCACGCGAAACGCACCCATTGAGCGGGCACGCACGTCCCTCTTTGGTTCCGGGCATAAGTCAGTGTGGGTCAGTTGTTTCTTTGAATTACTTGGCGGCCTCAGCCACAGCCGCTTTTTCCGTCTTTTGGATGTTGCGCCAGATCAGGACACCTGCGCCGATGGCAAGCAAGGGAAGCGGGGCGATACTCAGGGCAAATCTCATGAACAGTCCTTTTGGGCTAAAACGTCTTACCTCCACCATATGGGGTTGAAAGCGTCGGCAGTAAGGAGCGCTTTGGAAACAGTCTGTTACGGCAACTTCCTCACCCAAGCACGTTTTCGCTCAGCTAAAAATGGCTTGCAATGCCCCGTCATTCCCGCAGGATTTAGCCCAAATTCGCGCCAATCATCCACATGTAGTGCCATTCCAGCGACCGCATGGTCACCTGTCTCCACACGAAAGGAGAACGTGACATGTCAGACTATTACGCTCAAAACGACCGTAAACACGGTCAAAATCAATCGTTCGACTACGATACCGGCTCCGGCGCAGGCTGGTTCTGGGCCTTGGTCGTGGTGGTGGCCTTTGTCGGGCTTATCGCACTTGGCGCATCAGGCGGCGGTGGCGATGGAGCAACAACAACGGGAGCAGAAGCAACCCCTGAAGCTGCACCCGCTGCAACTGCAACAGAGACGGCACCAGCAACAGCCATCGACCAGTAACTCAATTCCCCTTCCACGCGTGGGCGGTGGCCATTTGGCCGCCGCCTTTTTCGTGTTTGGGCCGTACCAAAGGACGCATCCATGAAAGCGCTTCATCTGATCACTGCTGCCGCACTGGCGCTTGTCACAGCTCCGGCGACAGCCCAAATCGTGCCGGTGGCCCAAGTTGGCCCTTACCGCATCATGCAAGTTGAAGATAACAACGTCTGCTTTGCTGCGATCGAACTGCTTTCTGCCGGTCAAAAGCCGATGATCTACTCTTATTACCAAACCAGCCAAGGACAGCGCTGGAGCGTGGCCGGTTTTGCCAGCGAGATGGAGATCGAGGATGGCAATCGCATCATCACCGTTTCCATCGACGGCACTGAAACGCTGAGCCGCGAGACAGAGACCCGCGGTGGTGATTTCTTGCTGCCTTTTGAAGCGCTAGCAGAAATCGAAGCACACGAAGCGCTGGTGGAAACAGGTTTGACGATGACGATTGCTGTTGGCGACTTTGATAGCGTTGATGTGGGGCTAAACGACTTGCGCCTTGCGCTTGATGCCACTGACAAATGCCTGGCGGAGCTTTGAGCCGATGCTGACGTTGAAGTGCCCATATTGCGGAATTGACGCGGACGAGACGGAGTTGCACGCCGGTGGTGAAGCGCATCTGACGCGGTATGGTCCGGGCTCGGGCGACGCCGAGTTTGAGGGATATCTGTTTAAACGGGAAAACCCCAAAGGCGTGCATTTTGAACGCTGGCGGCACGCCTCTGGCTGCGGCAAGTGGTTTCATGCGGCACGCTGCACAGTGACACTAGAGGTGTTTGGAACCTACCCGGCACAGGTCACCGAACCGCCGTCTGAATTGCTCGACGTCATTCGCGCGGAACGTCCAGACTTTGCGTGGGGGCATTTCTCATGAGCCACAGGTTGCCAACGGGCGGTCGGTTTATTGATCGCGAGAACGAGTTGCGGTTTACCTTTAACGGCACGCATATGCGCGGGTTCGAAGGCGACACGCTTGCTTCGGCCTTGCTGGGCAAAGATCAGATGATGATGGGGCGCTCGTTCAAGTACCACCGTCCGCGCGGTGTGGTGACCTCTGGGTCGGATGAGCCGAATGCACTGATGGGGGTGGGGCGCAAGAAGCGATTTGAACCGAATGCACGTGCAACAGTAACCACGCTATTTGATCGCCTTGAGGCGACGAGCCAGAACCACTGGCCAAGCTTGAAGCACGATGTCGGCGCGATAAACGCGCGACTGGCGCGGTTTTTGCCTGCGGGATTTTATTACAAAACTTTCCTTTGGCCGCGCTCGTTTTGGAAGCACATTTACGAGCCGGTGATCCGCAAAAGCGCGGGGCTTGGCAAACCGCCAAAGCATCGCGATGCAGATCGCTATGAACATTTTTACGCCCATGTTGATGTGCTGATCATTGGCGCTGGCATCGCTGGGCTGACGGCGGCCCTTGCGGCCGGGGCATCCGGTGCAGACGTGTTGCTGGTCGAACAAGACGCCCATTGGGGCGGACGCGCGCCTGTGGATGGGGCCGAAATTGACGGGCTGGATGCACAGACCTGGGTGGCCCAAGCGCTAAAACGGCTGGACGCAATGCCCAACGTGAAAAAGCGTGTGCGCACGATTGGCGCGGGCGTCTATGACCACGGTTATGCGCTTTTAAACGAGCGTGTAAGTGAGCATGATCCCCGAGACGATGCGCCGCGCCAGCGTTTGTGGAAGGTACGCGCGCGCCAGATCATCACGGCAACCGGAGCAATTGAACGTCCGCTTGCTTTCGCGGGCAACGATTTGCCGGGCGTGATGTTGGCCTCGGCTGTGCGCGATTTCGTGGTGAACTATGGTGTGGCGCCGGGTAAGGCGACGGCTGTTGTGACCAACAACGACGATGGCTATCGCACTGCGCTTACATTGCACGAGGCCGGATTGTCAGTGCCAGTGATTTTGGATGCACGCGCCACGGCAGACGGGCCACTGGCAGAGGCAGCGCGCGCGGCAGGCCTGCGCGTTCTGGCTGGGCACGCGATTTCGAAAGTGGTCGGTAAAGGCCGGGTCGAGGCGGTTCATGTGTGCGCGCACTCCGGGACTGGGGATACGACAGAGACTATTGAGGTCGATTGCGTCGCCATGTCTGGTGGCTGGTCGCCCGTGGTGCATTTGTGGAGCCATGCAGGCGGTAAGCTGCGCTGGTCGGACAGATCGGTGCATTTCGCACCAGAACCAAGCCGCGCCCCCAAAGGGGCCAAGGGCGAGGATTTCGTCGTCACGGCAGGGGCTGCCAGCGGGATGATGTTGACCAAAGAAGTTCTGGAAGATGCCCATGGCGCGGGTCTGGTTGCGGCGGGTGCTGTCGGCAAAATCGGGGCCACCGAAGGGCCGATTGCGGCGCAAGAAGACACGCAGCCTATTGAGCCGATTTGGCGGATGCCGGATCAGGCGCCTTACGCGCTCCGCTCTAAAGCGTTCCTTGACTTCCAAAACGACGTTAAGGTCACGGACGTCGAACTGGCGGCGCGCGAAGGCTTTGAAAGCGTTGAACATGCGAAACGCTACACCACGCTTGGCATGGCGACAGATCAGGGTAAGTTGAGCAATATCAACGGACTGGCAGTGTTGTCAGGGGCGCTTGGCAAGGCGATCCCAGACGTTGGCACCACAACGTTCCGCCCGCCGTTCACACCGCTGACCATGGGCGCAATTGGTGGTGAGGCGGCCGGTGAGCTGTTCCAACCCGTGCGCAAGACGCCACTTTATGACGCGCACATGGAGCGCAATCCGCATATGGAGCCGGTCGGACAGTGGCGCAGGCCCTATTGCTATCTTGGCGATCATGCCAGTGCAGAGGATGCGGTGATCCACGAGATAAACACCACGCGCCGCTCTGTCGGGGTGCTGGATGCGTCTACCTTAGGCAAGCTGATCGTCAAAGGGCCGGATACGGGGCGTTTTCTCGACATGCTTTATACCAATATGATGAGCACTCTGCCGGTTGGCAAATGCCGTTATGGGCTGATGTGTTCTGAAAACGGGTTTCTGATGGATGACGGAGTCGTTGCGCGCATCGATGAGGATACGTGGCTGTGTCACACGACTTCGGGCGGAGCTGATTCAATTCACGCGCACATGGAAGAATGGCTGCAAACCGAATGGTGGGATTGGAAAGTCTGGGTCGCCAATGTGACCGAGCAATATGGTCAGATCGGCGTTGCCGGACCAAAAGCGCGCGCTGTGCTGGAGAACCTTGGCGGCATGGATCTATCTGCCGACGCGCTTGGGTTCATGCAATGGAAAGACGGAACGCTGGCAGGAATCCCTGTGCGTGTGTTCCGTATTTCTTTCTCGGGCGAGTTGTCGTTTGAGATCGCTGTCAAAGCGGGCCAAACCCGCGCGCTTTGGGACGCGATTTTCAACGCAGCTGGCGAAAATGCGATCACGCCATATGGCACCGAAGCTTTGCACGTGATGCGTGCCGAAAAAGGGTTCATCATGATCGGGGATGAAACTGACGGCACAGTGATCCCGCAAGACCTTGGGCTGCACTGGGCGATCTCCAAGAAGAAAGAGGATTTTATTGGCAAACGCGCGCAAGAGCGTAGCCATATGACGGACAAGAACCGTTGGAAACTGGTGGGCTTAGAGACGCTGGACGCCTCTGTGCTGCCAGAGGGTGCTTATGCAGCGACGGAAGACGTGAACGCGAACGGTCAAAAAGTGGTCGAAGGACGCGTGACCTCAACCTATTTCTCGCCAACGCTTAGGCGTGGGATTGCGATGGGCTTGGTCCTGAATGGTCCGGATCGGATGGGAGAGGTCTTGCGCTTTCCCGATGTGACGGGGGATGTGTTTGAGGCCAAGATCGTTTCGCCTGTGTTCCATGATCCGGACGGGGAGGCGCAAAATGTCTGAGGCAGTGAGCGCGCTTGCAGGCGCGGTTTTTGAAGGACGTGTGCGCGTTGAAGATGCGGGATTGCAGGGCATGATTGCGCTTCGGATCGACACGAAAGACGACGCGGCAGCGGCATCGCTACGCGCGGCCGGCTATGAGATGCCAAAACCGGGAGATGCACGCGGGGGCAGGTCTGACGGTGCATTTTGGATGTCACCGGATGAGGTTTTGCTGCTGTGCGACTACGCAGCTGTCGAGGAGGTTTTAGGGCATGTTGCGACGCATATAAAAGATCACCACGCGCTGGTCACGGATGTCTCGGACGCGCGCTGCGTTGTCAAACTGACAGGTGAGGCAGCAGCTTTGCGCGAGACATTGGCCAAACTAACACCTGCCGATATGCGTCCCAAAACGTTAAAGGTCGGAAAATTACGCCGCACGCGATTGGCTCAGGTGCCCGCAGCGATCTGGTTTGAGGATGAGAACACGGCCTATGTCGTCGCATTTCGCTCGGTCGCGGATTATGTCTTTGGGCTTTTGTCCAACGCAGCAGGCGGTGACGCGGTGGGGCATTTTTAGGTTCGCTAAGCGGAAGCCATAGTATTGGCAGATTTTGCTGTAATGGTTTCCCGATGATGAGACTTGGCCGCAGCGGTAAGATGAGCATTCAGCAAAAACACTACGTTGTTGTAGTGATCATTATTGCCGTGCTTTGGCTTTTGTCGAGCTATGCTGCCACGGCCCTAGAATGCTTTTCTGAAGGCGGTGAGATCGCGTTTGGATTAACCGTTGACTGTTCCATAGATTTTTCTGACCAATGAGGCCTAAGGATTGCGCCTTGCCTTGGCGACAACATCGCGCGGGAGCAGTGCAATGACACAAACGATTTTGATTAGTGGTGGTTCACGGGGCATCGGCAGGGCCACAGCACTTTTGGCGGCTGATAAAGGCTGGCAAGTCGCGCTTACTTATCATGCGGCGGCAGACGCAGCCCAAGAGGTTGTGGCCGAGATTGAGGCTGCTGGCGGGGCTGCCTTGGCGATCAAATGCGATGTCTGCGTCGAGGCGGATGTGATTGCGGCGTTTGAAGCTACTCTCGAGCGATTTGATACGCTGGACGCGGTAGTGGTCAACGCCGGCATTGTTGGTCCGGCGCTGAAGCTGGCGGACATGTCTATCGAGCGTATGCGCGGGATTTTGGACACCAACGTTTTGGGTGCCTTGCTTTTCGCGCGCGAGGCGGCGCGGTGTTTAGCGAAACCGACGGGCGAGGGGGCGGCGATTGCCTTTGTCTCTTCGGCGGCAGCCCGGCTTGGTTCGCCTTTCGAATACGTTGATTATGCAGCAAGCAAGGGCGCGATTGATACGCTGACCCTTGGGTTGTCCAAGGAACTCGCGCCGTCAGGCATTCGCGTAAACGGCGTGCGTCCGGGGCTGATTTCAACAGAGATTCACGCAAGCGGTGGCGATCCGGATCGCGCCGAACGGCTGGGGGCGAACGTTCCAATGGCGCGCCCCGGTTCGGCTGAAGAAGTGGCGCAAACTATTCTGTGGTTGTGCAGCGATGAGGCGTCTTATTGCACGGGCTCGATTATTGATGTGGCCGGTGGGCGGTAGGATGGTTTCACCGTTACGATGACGTCGTTACTCGTTCTTTTGCATCTTTAAAATGGCTTGCTGGCGGTTTGAGACGCCAAGCTTCGCAAAGATATGCGTTGCGTGATTTCGGATGGTCTTTTCGCTGACATCTAGCGTGCGGGCGATGTCTTTGTTGGATTTAGCGGCACAGATTTCCGCAAGAATAGTATGTTCGCGGGCAGTCAGGCCAAAGCTATCGGCGGCTTTTTTTGCGCCGATGAACTCCAGAATAGTTGCTGTTGCATCGCCCCAAGCTGGTTCGTCGGGTTGCAGAATATGGTTGGTGCTGTCCAGCACATGAAGGACCGCGCCGGGGATGTTTTGTGCCAGAAAATGCCCCTCAGACAGCGGGGCTACGCCGTCATCACGCGCGTGGAGAACCAGCGTAGGACATTTGATGTCACTCAGAACAGCACTTGCATCCATTTGGGCACGCGCCTCGATGAGCTGTGCGCCAATTTCGGCAGTAACTGATTGCTGGCAGAGCGCGTTGAACCATTTGATCTTTTCAGGATCGCCATCGGGCAAAAAGCGTTTGGTGAACACTTCGCGAAAAGCCGGGTTGGTTTCGTCAAAACCTGCACCAAAGGTATCGACGATGGCACGGTAAAGCGTGGCTTGTTTCGGGTCATCGCGCTGGTAAGCGCCGCGCGCATA
The DNA here is from genome assembly GCA_039942715.1 of Paracoccaceae bacterium. Classification (GTDB taxonomy): domain Bacteria; phylum Pseudomonadota; class Alphaproteobacteria; order Rhodobacterales; family Rhodobacteraceae; genus JABDJX01. The sequence goes on along the minus strand of JBDVBY010000001.1, from coordinate 630,802 downwards.
GCCACCAATCAAGATCAGATTTGAGACATGTTCAGGATGACGAGCAGCATAGGTCACGGCGGCACCTGTGCCTTGGCTCATGGCCAGAAGCGCGAAAGGCTTGGGGATAGATGCGGCTGTAATGATCCGGGTCAGATCGTCTGTCCAGCTTTCCAGATCAAGCGCGCCGGTTGCCCGCTGAGACATCCCACAGCCACGTTCATCGTAACGCAGGTAGTCAAAGTGGGTTTCAAGGAAGGACACCCAATGCGCCCAGAGCGGGCTTTCATCATCGTATTGCAGATGGCTAAGCCAAGCGGCGGCTTTGACCAGCGGGGGGCCATTGCCTGAGCGCGCCCATGCCAATGAAAGGCCGTCATGGGTTTGGGTGAACTGTACAGGGCGCATGCGACTCCTTGGTGGATCGGGACATCTGTCCCACGGGTGTGGTGTGCGTTGCGACGCAGACCGGGACATGTGTCCGATATCTTGGCGTGCGCGTTATCGCCAGTCTGATCGTCAATGAAGCGCCGGTCAACTTGGGCCGGTGCAGCTCGAAAGGAGAACGGGATGTTTGGATTTCAAAAGCGTCATAGATCAGAAACGAAAGCCGAGCGAGAGGCGCGCCGGGACGAGACGTTTCGGCAGCGTTTCCGGGATGCACGTCGGGCTGCGCGGGTTTGGCTTTGAGCGGTTTCGCCGTCTCTGAGAGCCTAGGCGTTGCCTTGCCGCTCAAAGCGACCAGCGTCTTCGGCGGCTTTCTTTAAGGCGCGGGATTTGTTGACGGTTTCCAACCATTCCGCTTCTGCATCGCTGTCCCAGACGACGCCACCTCCGGCTTGGACATAGAGCGTTTCGTCTTTGAGAACAGCTGTGCGCAAAGCGATGCACATGTCCATGTCTCCGCCTGCCGAGAAGTAACCGACCCCGCCGCCGTAGACGCCGCGTTTTTCTGGTTCCAGCTCGTCGATGATTTCCATGGCGCGCACTTTTGGGGCACCAGAAACTGTACCTGCGGGCAGTCCTGCGAGCAGAGCAGAGAGCGCGTCGTGTTCGTCAGCAAGCTCGCCAACGACGTTGGAGACAATGTGCATCACGTGGGAGTAATGCTCGACGATGAATTCTTCGGTCGGGCGCACGGTGCCGATTTTGGCGACGCGCCCCACATCGTTGCGTCCCAGATCAAGCAGCATCAGGTGTTCGGCGAGTTCTTTTTCGTCCGCCAGAAGGTCAGCTTCGTAGGCTTTGTCTTCTTCTGGCGTTTTGCCGCGAGGGCGCGTGCCGGCGATCGGGCGGATCGTGACCTCTCCGTCAAAGGCGCGCACGAGGATTTCGGGGGACGCTCCGATCACTTGGAAACCGTCGAAGTCAAAGTGGAACATGAACGGCGAGGGGTTGGTGCGGCGCAAGGCCCGGTAAAGCGCGAAGGGGGGCAGTTTGAACGGTTGTGCCCAGCGTTGCGAGGGGACGACCTGAAAGATGTCGCCGGCTTTGATGTACTCGCGGGCTTTTTCGACTGCAGCTTTGTAGTCTTCCTTGGCGAAGTTTGAAACCGGCTCTGGAGCTTCGGCTTCTTCGCCTAAGGTATAGTCGGCCGCTGGAAGGGCGCGGTCGAGATCGCGCACGGCGTCCATCACGCGTTCGGCGGCTTGGGCATAAGCGGCGCGCGCACTAAGGCCGCCGCCTGTCCATGCCGGAGCGCAGACGATCACTTCGCCTTTAACGCCGTCGAGAACTGCAATGACCGATGGGCGCAAAAGGATGGCGTCGGGCACGCCGAGCACGTCAGGATTAATGTTAGGCAAGTTCTCGACCAGCCGTATCATGTCGTAGCCCAAGTAGCCAAACAGTCCGGCAGAGGCGGCTGGCAGATCAACGGGCAGCTTAATGCGGCTTTCATCAATCAAGGCGCGCAAGGCGTCCAAGGGAGCAGCGCTTTGATCTTCGAACGTTGCGCGATCAAATCGGGCGTTTCGGTTGATGCGCGCCTGTTCGCCGTGACATTCCCAGATCAGGTCAGGCTTCATGCCAATGATTGAATAACGTCCGCGCACTTCGCCGCCTGTCACGCTTTCCAGCATAAAGGCATCCGCGCTCGCGCCCGACAGCTTCAGCATCAACGACACAGGCGTGTCTAAATCAGCGGCAAGCCGGGTATAGACGAGTTGGTTTTCGCCAGCATCAAAGCCTTCGGCGAAGGCATCATAGGTGGGGGCAAGCGCCATTACATACCGCCGTGTCCGCCACCGCCGCCATAGCTTAGGACGGCGTTGATTGCGGCTTGGTTGATCTCAACACCAGTGTTGTCGACCAGTGCTTGGGTGTAGGCGCCCGAGATTGCGCCGCCAAGTTCCCCTGCCATTTGTGCAGCAAAGGCGTCTTTTAGAACCTGAGCTTCTGGGTCTGAGGCGTCAGCGGCGTTGATTGTTTCAAGGCGAAGGATCCAGGCGTCCCCGTCGGCGGCCAGCACGCGCAATTCGCCGGGCTCCATTTCAAACAGAGTCTCGGTGAAGTTTGGCGGTGTGCCTTCGATAAAGCGATCGCGGGTGGCGGCGCGATCAAACGACAAAGCGCTTCCAAGCGTCGCCATCTCTCGGCCGTCGCGGTACCCTTGGGCAAGGCGTTCGGCTTGGGCTTCAAGTGCGTCTTGGGTGGCTTGCACTGTCCAGGAGGCGATGACCTCTTCGCGCACGTCAGCCAGGTCGCGCAGGGTTGGCGGGGTGACGCCGTCCACTGTCAGCGTGACAATGCCGCCATCGTCAAGCTCGACCACTTGTGCGAAGTCGCCCTCCACTGTGGTGGCGGCCAATTGGCGGAAGCCGGGGTAAGCGGCGATGCCTTCAAAGACGTCGACGTTCCACTCGATTCTGCCCTCCTGCATGTCCGTGCGCTCTGCCAGCAAGGCCGGATCAGCGCCACCTGCCAGAAGATCCTCAACCTGTGGAACGGTGTCAAAGATGATGCGGCGGGCGCGCTCGGCGGCGGCTTCGGTCTGGAGATCGTCGCGGGCCTCTTCAAAGGTGGTTTCCTGCGCGGCCAGAATGCCGTTCATGCGGTAAAGGGCAGGGCCAAGGTTAGACGGCAAGGGCCCTGCAACGCCGGGTTCGGTGAGTGCGAAGATCGCGTCGCCAGCACCGCCAAGATCAGCCAGTGTGGCATCGCCCAGATCGATGTTTTCAAGGGAAAGGCCGCGCTCTGCGACAAGGTCTTCAAAGGTCGCGTCACCTGCATCAAGGCGAGCTTTGGCTTCGGTTGCGGCCTCTTCGGTTGTGTAGATAAGACGTTCGACAAGGCGGCGTTCGGGAAGTTGGAACTCGTTGATGCGTTCGTCATAAAGCGCGCGCAGTTGCGTCTCATCCACCTGAATGTCGCCCGCGATCATTTCTGGTGTGAGCCATGCATACCGAATTGATTTTGTCTCGGGCTGGGTGAATTCAGCCTCATTAGCGGTGTGGTGCTCTTCCAGTTGCGCCTCAGTTGGTGCAGGGACGTCTTCGGTCAGGTTTTCGTTCGTCAAACGCGCCCAAGTGACGTCGCGGGTTTCGCGTGCATAGTTGAAGAGCGTGTCGACAAAGATGCTGGGTGTTTCGATGCCGCCAGCCACTGCGCTGCGCAACAACCCTTCAGAAATGTCGCTGCGCACGCGGGCTTCAAAGTCGGACACGCTCAGGCCATTTTGCTGCAGCGCCAGTTCATAGGTGGATCGATCAAAATCGCCGGAAAGGCCTTGGAAAGCCGGACTTTGCTGAATCTCAGCACCAACGTTTTCGTCGCCAACCGAAATGCCAATTTCCATCGCTTCGTTCTCAAGGGCGGCGTCGGCCACAAGCTGGGCCAAGGCTGCGCGCTCCAGCCCAAAGGCGCTAGCCTGTTGCGGAGTCAGGCGTTGGCCCGTTTGGCGTTGGAAATTGTTAATCTGCCCTTCATAGGCGCGGGAAAAATCGTTGGTAGTGATTTCGGCATTGCCAACCGTTGCGGCATTGCGCACCGAGCCGCCGAAGTCGGTCAGGCCAAACCCGGCCAGTCCCAGCATCAACAAGACCAGCAGGCCTGTTGAAACCGTGTTCATTACCTTTTTCTTCGCCATTGCTGGAATGCCCTTTTTTTCACGTCTGAGAGTGCGTCGCGCATTCCTAACCAAGGGGCATAGGCAGGGCAAGAGCGGGCGATCTGTTGATCGACCGGCTCACCAAGTTTTGTGCAAATACCTAAGGCGGACACAGTCGCCTATTTTCGGGAGTCTTGATCTGAGACAAGGCCCGCGCCCTAAAACTGAGGTTTACTCATTTGCGATTGCCAACGTCACATAGACGAAATGGAGAAGCAGCATGCGTGTTAAGATCATTTACGCAACAATTGAAGGGCAAACAGGTAAGATTGCCGTGTTTGCCAAGGAAAAGTTGACCAAACTGGGCCACGAGGTGTCTTTGGTCGATGTCGGAGACCGGACGCTGAATATTTCTATGGAGGGTGCTGATCGCATCATTCTTGCAGCTAGCGTGCACGAACGACGCCACCCAAAGCCATTTGAAATGTTTTTATCCGCCCGGGCTGAGAAACTTGCCCATTTACCTACATTGTTGTTGTCGGTCAGTCTAAGCGCGGCTTTTGAAGAAGGGTTGGAAGAAGCACAAGAGTATGTCGAAGAGATGGAAATGCGCACCGGGGTTCAGCATGATAAGACGCTTTTGATCGCTGGCGCGATCCGGACAAGTCGGTATGACTATTATGCGTTGCAAGTGGTGCGGCACATTATCATGCGCGGCAAAGACTATGACCCATCGGTCAGTGAACACGAGTTCACCGACTGGGAGGCTTTGGGGGCAGAACTGGAAGGCTTCGTTGCCGGATAATCAGTCCGTGCCGCGGTAAGGCTCTACGTATTGCAGCGCCATATCCCAAGGGAAGAAAATCCATGTGTCCTGGCTGACGCCGGTGATAAACGTATCAACCTGAGGTTCGCCTGAAGGTTTTGCATAAACGGTAGCAAAGTGTGCGTTGGGATAAAGCTCGCGGACCAGTTCCAGCGTTTTGCCGCTATCAACCAGATCATCAATGATCAGAATGCCGGTGCCGTCGCCCATCAAAGCGTCATCTGGTTTTTTGAGGATCTTCGCTTCGGATTGTGCCTGATTGTCGTAGCTTTTGACGCTGACGGTATCGACGGTGCGTACATCCAGCTCGCGTGCGATGATCATTGCCGGCGCCATACCGCCACGGGTGATTGCAACAATCGCTTTCCAAGACCCGTCGTCGGGCCCGTGCCCATCCAAACGCCACGCAAGCGCGCGCGCATCGCGGTGGATTTGATCCCAGCTGACGTGGAAGCCTTTTTCGTGGGGCAAGCGGTCGGTCATATGCGTGGTTTCCTAGTTAGCGGCAAGTTTAATGCCTAGGGCGACAAGGATAGTGCCAAAGGCGCGGTCGATCCAAGTTTTTAGGCGCAGGTAAATAGACTGCACCTTTGGACGTGAAAAACCAAGGGTTACAAGGCTGTACCAGACGAACTCAATCAAAAAGATCATGGCTAGGAGCAGTGCAGCCTCGAGCAGTGTAATGTTTGCGGGCAAAAGCGTTGCAAAGACGGCGGTAAAGTAGGCAACCGCCTTAGGGTTCGCCATGTCGGTGATGAAGCCCAGTTTGAAACTGTTTGATTTCGTTTCTTGTCTCGTTGCAGGCAAGGGCGCTCCGGCGTGCCGCCACATGGTAACGCCAAGCCAAACAAGATAGAGCGCGCCGATAAAGCGAAAGGCGGTCTGCAAATAAGGAGCGGCTTCAAACAACAGAGATAAGCCAAGTAGCGAGGCCAGCGCCCAAAGCGTCACAGCGGTTGCCAAACCAAGGCTCAGCTGAATGCCGGCCCCACGTCCCTGCGTTACAGCGGTTTTGATCGTGACCACCAAGGCAGGTCCCGGGCTGAGGGTAATGATTGTATGCACAACCAGAAATGTCAGCAGCAGTTCGCTCATTCTTTTGGCGTATATGTCATGTCAGGGGCATCGAGCGCCTTCATACCAACCACGTGATACCCACTATCGACATGGTGCACCTCGCCGGTGACGCCGCGAGACAGATCCGAAAGCAGGTACATCGCGGCTCCGCCCACATCTTCGATCGAGACGTTGCGGCGCATCGGCGAGTTGTATTCGTTCCACTTCAGAATGTAGCGGAAATCGCCAATCCCCGAAGCTGCCAGCGTTTTGATCGTGCCAGCGCTGATCGCGTTGCAGCGGATGCCGTCGCGTCCCAAATCTTCTGCGATATAGCGCACCGAGGCTTCAAGGGCGGCTTTGGCCAGACCCATAACATTATAATGTGGCATAACTTTTTCAGCACCGTAGTAGCTGAGCGTCAGAAGCGAGCCGCCGTCGGGCATCATCTTTGAGGCGCGCTGTGCGATGGCGGTGAAGGAATAGACAGAGATGTCCATCGACATCATGAAGTTGTCGCGGCTGGTATCAACGTAACGTCCGCGCAGCTCGTTCTTGTCAGAAAAACCGATGGCATGGACGACGAAATCCAGTTTGCCCCAGATTTTCTCAAGTTCAGCAAAGAGCGCATCCATGCTGTCTTCCGAACCGACATCACACGGAATGACAATGTCAGACCCCAATTGCGCGGCAAGTGGTGTTACCCGCTTAAGCAAAGCATCGCCCTGATAGGAAAACGCCAGCTCAGCGCCCTGTTCGGCACAGGCCTTGGCGATGCCCCAAGCGATTGATTTGTCGTTGGCCAGCCCCATGATCAGGCCACGTTTGCCTTGCATCATTCCTGCGCTCATTTTTTGATTTCCTTGCCCATTTACCGTAGTCCGGGTCTATGGCATCAACTCTTTCGCTTCAAGAGTGAGCGATATCGCAAATTTTTTGAGACGGGGTTTTCGGATGAAGCAGCGTAGTGGTCTTTTTCAGGGCGATGACCCGATTGAAATAGCGCGCCGTTGGCTGAGGGAGGCCGAGGAAAGCGAACCGAATGATCCCAACGCGATTGCTTTGGCAACAAGCGATGCAGATGGGTTGCCGAATGTGCGCATGGTTTTGCTCAAAGAGATCGAGGACGATGCCTTTGTCTTTTACACAAACTATGAAGGCACCAAGGGGCAGGAGTTGGCCGCGAACCCGCAAGCGGCGTTTGTCATGCACTGGAAAAGCTTGCGCCGCCAAGTCCGGGTGCGCGGGGCGGTAACGCGTGAAGAGGGGCCGCAAGCGGATGCCTATTATAACTCGCGCGCACTTCAAAGTCGGATCGGGGCTTGGGCGTCAAAGCAATCAAAGCCGCTTGCGTCGCGCGAAACACTCGTAGCTGAAGCCGCGAAAATGGGGATAACCCATGGGTTGAGTCCGAAGCGTCCGCCGTTTTGGGGCGGATTTCGCATCACTCCCGTTGAGATTGAGTTCTGGGCAGACGGTGATTTTCGCCTTCATGACCGGTTTCAATGGCGTCGAGACACCACAAATGGTTGTTGGAAAGCCACACGCCTGCACCCTTAGGGAAAAAATGCACAAATAATGTCGGGTTTTGTCATGTTAGACATTGCCTTTTTGTTAACGCATGCGCGAGGATGAGACAATTATTGGGCGAAAGACCCGAGGGATGATGCAAGAGATGACCGACGCCGATAAAGATGGGGCGCGTGTCACTGGAACCGTAAAGTGGTTTGATCCGTCAAAAGGCTTCGGCTTTGTCGTATCAGATCATGGCGGTCCTGACATACTGCTCCATGCTAATGTTCTTAGGAACTTTGGCCAATCTTCTGTAGCGGACGCTGCGGGGATTGAAGTTATTGTTCAAGAAACGGCGCGCGGCATACAAGCTGTGGAAGTTCTGAACATTGCACCCCCAGACACGATGCCAGAGATGGATATCGGTCTGGATGATGGTGGCGAAATTGCCGAGCCAGTGGATTTGTCCCTGCCGCTTGAGCCTGCACGGGTCAAATGGTTCGACAAAGCCAAAGGGTTTGGTTTTGCCAATGTCTTTGCCCGTGACGAAGACGTGTTTTTGCACATTGAAATTCTACGCCGCTCGGGACTTGCTGATTTGCAACCGGGCGAAGCGGTTTCGCTACGTGTCGTTGATGGCAAGCGTGGACGTATGGCCACACAGGTGACGTCATGGGAATCTGCTGTGCAAGATGGCGAAGACGACGCGTGACGCCTCAAACGGCCGCGGTTTTAACGTTTTTTGCATCACCCGCTTTCGCGGTCTGTTCTGACACTCAGATAGATGTACGCGGTGACTGGGGGTCTGCCCGGTTCAGCGTTGAAGTGGCCGACGATCCTGCAGAACGCTCGTTGGGTCTAATGAATCGCGAAAGCATGGGCAAAAGTGCCGGTATGCTTTTTGTTTATGAGCGCCCACAGCGAACGACGTTTTGGATGAAAAATACACTGATCCCGCTGGATATGATTTTTGCGGATGAAGCTGGTGTTGTGACCAAGGTACACGAGAATGCGGTGCCGTTGGATTTGACCGGGATCGAGGGCGGCGACAACAATCAGTTTGTGCTTGAGATCAACGGCGGGCTTGCCAGGCAGTTGGGCATTGATGCAGGGTCTCAATTGCGCCATCCGGCAATCGGTGAGGACGCTGCCTGGAGCTGCGACTAGGTTTGTGGCGCGCTGCATTTCGCTGGGGCGAAATTTTTTTAACAAAAATTATGATGCGCGGGCTTTGGGTGATTGCCAGTAGAGCTTTGCGCGGGTAGAGAGTGCTTCGAGTCGGGGCGTGGCGCAGTCTGGTAGCGCACCTGTTTTGGGTACAGGGGGTCGTGAGTTCGAATCTCGCCGCCCCGACCATTTTTCAAATCCCAGTGAAAAAAATCATCAGACGTTGCAGTTGAGCGATGCGTCCCTCGACGCCGTTGAGGCTCCGCCAAAGTGGCTGCATCGCATCCATTAACGGACAGCGCCTTATAGAGGCTCGGGGCGCCCTTGGCCGTTTGCCAATACCCCACCGAGATATTTTACCAAGAAGCCCATTTGTAGTGTGCGCATATCTTGGGTCGATTCTGGTTTCTGACGCATTGTGTCCACTAGATATTGATCCATGTTGCGATCTGACCACAAGGAGCGGTGGTAGAATGCACCTGATGTAAAAAATTTTCGGTGTGGATTTGGCCGATGGCGTTCATCTTGTTTCTGAGGAAAAACCCGCAACGTATTCGCTTTGCAGCGAATTTTTTCGGGCAGTGTTCCGCGGCGGAATCAGGGAAGGCGTGCGGGCTACCGAAATTGGCGAGGTCAAGCGAGTAAATCGATAAAAATACTGTTGACGATGCCGTGATACTTGCTGCAAGTTGTGCGGGTTGGATGCGGCACCACTAGATTTAGTGCAGGCGAACGGCGGGACAAAACTCAAACCTATGGCCCTCGACTAAAGAGGAACTGGGACTTGATCGGTGGCACGTGGTGTCAGCGGACAGGGAGGATTTGCGCGTTTTCGCTCAGTTTTTAAATCATAAAGTGCTTCGTGTCCGACACGAAAAACACTTTATGCGGCCTGCAATGACGGGTCGACGAAAAAACGGGGCAGAAGTCGATGAAAATTGAACGCACTTTTACCAAAGCCGGTAAAGACGCTTACGCAAGCTTGGAATTCACAACAGCCACGTCGGAAATTCGCAATCCCGACGGTACTATTGTGTTCAAGCTTGACGACGTGGAAATTCCGGCAGGCTGGAGCCAGGTCGCGTCTGACGTTATTGCGCAGAAGTATTTCCGCAAAGCAGGCGTACCGGCGGTTCTGAAAAAGGTAAAAGAAAAAGGCGTTCCTGAATTCCTGTGGCGCTCTGTTGCAGATGAGAAAGCGCTTGCCAAGCTGCCCGAAGACGAACGTATTGGCGGTGAAATTTCCGCGCGTCAAGTATTTGACCGTCTCGCGGGCGCTTGGGCTTACTGGGGCTGGAAGGGTGGTTATTTTACCACCGAGAAAGACGCGCGCGCTTACTTTGATGAGATGCGCTATATGCTCGCCACACAGCGTGCAGCGCCCAACAGCCCGCAGTGGTTCAACACAGGCCTGCACTGGGCCTACGGCATCGACGGGCCATCTCAGGGGCACCACTACGTCGACTACAAGACCGGCAAGCTGACCAAATCGGCAAGCTCTTACGAGCATCCGCAGCCGCACGCATGTTTCATTCAGTCTTGCGCCGATGATCTGGTCAATGAAGGCGGCATTATGGACCTTTGGGTGCGTGAAGCGCGCCTGTTCAAGTATGGAAGTGGCACGGGGACCAATTTCTCCCATCTCCGTGGTGAGGGGGAAAGCCTGTCAGGTGGAGGTAAATCCTCCGGCCTGATGGGCTTTTTGAAAATCGGTGATCGCGCAGCTGGCGCGATCAAGTCGGGCGGCACAACGCGCCGCGCGGCCAAGATGGTGATCGTGGATGCGGATCACCCGGATATCCAGGAGTTCATCAACTGGAAGGTGCTGGAAGAGCAGAAAGTGGCGTCGATCGTTGCTGGCTCGAAAATGCACGAGCAAAAGCTGAACAGCATCTTTGCCGCGATCCGCACATGGGATGGTGCAGAAGCAGACGCTTATGACCCAAGCGCGAACGAGACGCTGAAGGCCGCGATCCGCGATGCCAAGAAGGTGGCGATCCCCGAGACGTATATCAAACGCGTGTTGGATTATGCCCGCCAAGGTCACACAAGCATCGAGTTCCCGACGTATGACACTGACTGGGATTCTGAAGCCTATTCAAGCGTTTCCGGGCAGAACTCAAACAACTCTATCCGCGTCACCGACGCTTTTCTGAAGGCTGTCGAGAACGACGAGGACTGGGAACTGATCAATCGCAAAGACGGTTCTGTGGCCAAGACGATCCCGGCGCGCGAACTTTGGGAAGACGTAGGGCACGCGGCATGGGCCTGTGCTGATCCGGGTATTCAGTATCACGACACAGTCAACGCGTGGCACACATGCCCCGAAGATGGTGAGATTCGCGGTTCAAACCCTTGTTCTGAGTACATGTTCCTTGACGACACGGCTTGTAATCTGGCGTCGATGAATTTGCTGACCTTCTACAAGGACGGAGAGTTACAGGCCGACGACTATATGCACGCCACGCGTCTTTGGACTGTCACCCTCGAAATCTCTGTGATGATGGCGCAGTTCCCGTCCAAGGAAATCGCGCAGCGCTCGTATGACTTCCGCACGCTGGGTCTTGGCTATGCCAACATCGGTGGTCTGCTGATGAACATGGGGTACGGCTATGACAGCGACGAGGGTCGCGCATTGGCTGGTGCTCTCACAGCGATCATGACGGGCGTGTCTTATGCAACGTCTGCTGAGATGGCTAAAGAGCTTGGACCATTCCCGGGCTACAAGAAGAACGCGGATCACATGCTGCGGGTTATCCGCAACCACCGCCGTGCGGCCCATGGCGAAGTTGACGGCTATGAGGCGATGAACGTGAACCCAGTGACACTGGATCGCGCGAATTGCCCAGATCAGAAACTGGTCGGTCTTGCGGCTCAAGCTTGGGACGAAGCGCTGAAGCTTGGCGAAAAGCACGGCTACCGCAACGCACAATCCACCGTGATTGCGCCGACCGGCACCATTGGTCTGGTGATGGACTGTGACACCACAGGCATTGAGCCAGACTTCGCTTTGGTCAAATTCAAAAAGCTTGCAGGTGGTGGCTACTTTAAGATCATCAACCGCTCTGTTCCTGCAGCGCTTGAAGGTTTGGGCTATGGCTCGGCTCATATCGAAGAAATCGTGTCTTACGCGGTGGGTCACGGCACCATCGGCAATGCGCCGGGCATCAACCACACCTCGCTGATCGGACATGGCTTTGGCCAAGCCGAATTGGACAAGATCGAAGCCGCGCTGCCGTCTGCCTTTGACATCCGCTTTGTCTTCAACCAGTGGACGCTTGGTGAAGAGTTCTGCACCAAGACGCTGGGCATCCCGGCCGAAAAGCTGGTCGATCCGTCGTTCGACCTGCTGAAATCGCTGGGCTTTAGCCGGGCAGACATTGATGCGGCCAACGATCATGTGTGCGGCACGATGACTTTGGAAGGTGCGCCGCATCTGAAGGAAGAGCACTACGACATCTTTGATTGTGCCAACCCATGCGGCAAAAAAGGCAAGCGCTTCCTGAGCGTGGATAGCCACATCACCATGATGGCTGCTGCGCAATCGTTTATCTCAGGCGCGATCAGCAAAACGATCAACATGCCGAATGATGCGACGATCGAAGACTGTAAGGCGGCGTATGAGCTGTCTTGGAGCCTTGGTGTCAAAGCCAATGCGCTTTATCGCGATGGCTCGAAACTGTCTCAGCCTCTGGCCGCTGCGTTGGTCGAAGACGATGACGAAGCCGCCGAAGTTCTTGAAACAGGCTCGCCCATGGAAAAAGCCGCTGTTCTTGCCGAGAAGGTGGTCGAAAAGATCATCGTCAAGGAAGTCGAGCGCGCTCAGGCCCGTGACCGGATGCCAGAGCGTCGCCGTGGATACACACAAAAAGCCGTCGTTGGCGGTCACAAAGTGTACCTGCGCACAGGCGAATACCAAGACGGCAAGCTGGGCGAAATTTTCATCGACATGCACAAGGAAGGTGCAGGCTTCCGCGCGATGATGAACAACTTTGCCATCGCGGTATCGGTTGGGCTTCAGTACGGCGTGCCGCTTGAAGAGTTTGTCGACGCCTTCACATTCACCAAGTTCGAACCAGCGGGCATGGTGCAAGGCAACGATAGCATCAAAAACGCGACGTCGATCCTTGATTACATCTTCCGCGAACTGGCCGTCAGCTATCTGGATCGCTCTGATCTGGCGCACGTGAAACCCGAAGGCGTCAGCTTTGATGATCTGGGCCGGGGCGAGCAAGAGGGCAAACGCAACTTTAAAGAGGTCGAAGGCTCTGAAGCCGAAGATCCGGTCGAGGTGCTGAAAAAGGTCGTTTCCACAGGTTACCTGCGCAATCGTGCCCCCCAAGGCTTGATGGTCGTGCAGGGTGGTGTCGGGGCAGGGGCAACAGCCCTTGCCGACACCGAGAATGCGGGCGCTGTTCTGCAAACGTTGGTGCCAGAGGTGACCACAAGTGTGGTGACCGAAACATCCACGGTGGCGGTGACCACGTCGATGGACGAACGCGCCAAAGCCAAGATGCAGGGCTACGAGGGCGATCCGTGTGGTGACTGCGGAAATTATACGCTGGTGCGCAACGGGACGTGCATGAAGTGCAACACCTGCGGTGGGACGAGCGGGTGTAGTTGATGGGATAGGGCACGCGGGCCGGTTGGGTCGCGTGTCTTTGCGAAAAGGAGTGGAAACGCTTCTTTAAAACGGGGTGGGACCCGCGAGTTTCTTTCAGAAACTCACTACATCCCACTTAGTCGTCTTTTCTTTGAAAAGTCGACGAGACAAGGGGCGGGTGCGCTCGCCCTTAACGCGTGTCAGGCCGCAGGCAATAAACCGGGCGGTACATAAAGAGTGAGCCTGACAAGCGAAACTGGGGGGTCTTCGGATCCCCCTTTTTCTTTTCCCAATACGAAAAACGCTGCTTTTTAAGGCGAAACGTGGCGCGTCGGAACATGTCCCAATCGGTTAACTAACGTTGGCGTCAATTTTAAACTGGTTAAGCGACGGAAATAACAAAAGAGGTGTTGCCCGATTTTTTTAAAACCGGGCGGATCCATAATGTTGAGTATGACTTTGTGCGTAAGGACGGCTCGGTCCTGCCTGTCTTGATGTCGGCTGTTGCTGATAATGATCCGGATGGAAACTTTCGCAGATCGCTCGCTGTCATGTTTGATAATTCAGCCGCCAAACGCGCCAAGGCCGAACTGCTGCAAAAGCACCGTACAGACGCTGTTGGCCAGCTTGTCAGTGGTGTGGCGCATGATTTCAACAATCTTCTGTCGATCATTCAGGGCAATCTGGAATTTTTGCGCGAAGAGCCGCCCGAAAGTCCGATGCGCGAGGTCTATCTCCACGATGCCTATGGTGCAGCGCGACGTGGGGCGACATTAACGCAGCAGCTTTTGGCGTTTGGCCGTCAGGTGCAGCTTACGCCGCAGAAAACCAATATCAACGCCGTGATGCGCGGGGCAGATGGAATGCTGCGCCGTCTTATGCCAGCCAACATCGAGTTTGAAACGGTCACAGCCGGCGGGCTTTGGAGCACAATGGTGGATCGCGCACAGTTGGACACTGCGATCCTGAATATCGTCAACAACGCGCGTGATGCGATGCCCGACGGTGGTCTGATCACGATCGAGACCGCCAATATCCAAATCACAGAAGAATATCTGGACGCCCGCAAAGAAGATATCGCGCCAGGGCGATATGTTATGTTGGCAATCTCCGACACCGGCACAGGTATGACCCCCGAGGTGATGGAGAAGGCGTTTGATCCGTTTTATTCAACGAAAACAGCGGGGAGCGGGGCAGGGCTTGGGCTTTCGATGGTGCACGGGTTTGTAAAACAGTCCGAAGGCATGTTGCAGGTCTTCAGCGAAGTCACCCATGGCACGACGCTCAAGCTCTATTTCCCTGCTGCGGGGGCAGAGCGCGGTCAGGACGGAGCATCAAAATCCATAAGCGAAGAAACTCCCGTGGCCTCTGCGCTGGCCAATGTGTTGGTGGTGGAAGACGAGGCCGACGTGCGCAAAGTCATGGTGCGGCAATTGACGTCGCGCGGACTAAAGGTGCTGGAAGCCTCTTCGGGCGACTTGGCCCATGGGCTTTTGATGACTGGCTTTAAACCGCATGTCATGGTGACTGACGTGGTGATGCCGGGAAAAATGCAAGGGCCGGATCTGGCGAAAGCAGCGCGCGAACTTGTGCCCGATCTACGGGTGATTTTTGTCTCGGGCTATCTGAACGAGGCCGCAATCAACGTCGACGGAATTCATGTGGATGACGTGCAATTGGTTAAACCTGTGTCGCGGGATCAGTTCGTCTCAACGGTTTTACGTCTGATTGCCGAGGACGAGGACTAAGCCAGCCGCGCAAACGCGCACGGCTGGTCCCGACTTTTCAAGGATATCTCAGGTTTAGACGGCGTCAGCACCGCGGCTTAAGGCTGCCACGCCGGTGCGCGCGACTTCTTGCAGGCCCAAGGGGCGCATCAAGTCAGCAAAAGCGTCGATCTTTTCCGGTGTGCCGGTGATTTCAAACACAAAGCTTTCCAGCGTTGAATCCACCACATTGGCGCGGAAAATATCCGCCAGACGCAGCGCTTCGACGCGTTTGTCACCGCTGCCCGACACTTTGAAAAGCGCCAATTCACGCTCGACACTTGGGCCTTCGACGGTGAGGTCATGCACTTCGTGCACTGGTACGATACGACCCAATTGCGCTTTGATCTGCTCGATCACCGAGGGCGTGCCGGCCGTGACAATCGTAATTCGGCTGCGTTTGCCTTCATGGTCGACTTCTGCGACCGTGAGGCTTTCGATGTTATAGCCACGGCCCGAGAACAACCCGATGACGCGCGCCAGAACACCGGCTTCGTTGTCGACAACCACGGCCAGTGTGTGCCGCTCAACGCCTTGTTCGTGATAGTCCTTAAGGTCATAGGCCGAATGGCGCGATGTGCCTTTTTTGATTTTGAGTGGGGACATATGAATGTGCCTTTAGATCTTGGTGATGCTGGGCGCGCCGGGGCGCTGCCCCGGACGCCGGGATATTTGTGAGCCAATAATAGCTCTGGATGCGTGACGATGCTGGATCACACCAGCACCGCGCCGCCTTCTTTAATCGCATCGGACGTGGAGTCCTCACCGAGCAGCATTTTGTTGTGCGGCTCACCTGAGGGGATCATTGGGAAGCAGTTTTCGTGCTTTTCTACCAAGCAATCGAAAATTACCGGACCATCGTGGTTCAGCATTTCCATGATCGCATCGTCCAGATCGGCTTCTTCATCGACCTTGATGCCTTTGGCGCCAAAGGCTTCGGCTAACTTAACGAAGTCGGGCAGGGCTTCGGACCAACTGTGGGAATAGCGTTCGCCGTGCAGCAGTTCTTGCCACTGGCGCACCATGCCGAGGCGTTCATTGTTTAAGATGAACTGTTTGACGGGCAGGCGGTATTGAACGGCTGTGCCCATTTCCTGCATGTTCATCAGCCAGGATGCTTCGCCTGCCACGTTGATCACAAGCGCGTCCGGATGCGCCATTTGCACACCGATTGAGGCCGGGAAGCCATAGCCCATGGTGCCCAAGCCGCCAGAGGTCATCCAACGGTTGGGGTCTTCAAAGCCAAGGTATTGTGCGGCCCACATCTGGTGTTGGCCCACTTCGGTACAAATATAGCGGTCGTGGTCTTTGGTCAGCGCTTCAAGGCGCGCCAAAGCGTGCTGGGGTCGGATGACTTTGCCTTTTTGCTCGAACTTCAGGCAATCGACGGCGCGCCACTGATCGATCTGCGCCCACCACTGTTTCACAGCGCCCGAGTTTGTCTTGCGACCGCGGGCTTTCCAGATGTTCAGCATTTCTTCTAACACATGGCCCACATCGCCAATGATTGGGAAATCAACGTGGATCACCTTGTTGATCGAGCTTGGGTCGATGTCGATGTGCGCTTTTTCCGAATGCGGGCTGAAGTCTGCGATGCGCCCAGTAATACGGTCATCAAAGCGCGCACCGACATTGATCATCAGATCACAGCCGTGCATGGCCAAGTTCGCTTCATAAAGACCGTGCATCCCAAGCATACCCAACCAATTATCGCCAGAGGCCGGGTAAGAGCCCAAGCCCATCAGCGTTGAGGTGATCGGGAAGTTCGTCGCCGCAACCAGTTCACGCAGCAATTGGCTGGCCGCTGGACCAGAGTTGATCACACCGCCGCCTGTATAAAACAGCGGGCGTTCGGCTGTTTCCATCGCTTCGACAAGCGCTGTGATCATCTCGCGGTCGCCTTTGACACGCGGTTGATAGTGGCTGGTGCGGGCGGCTTTGGGTTCAACGTAGGTGCCATTGGCGAACTGAACATCCTTAGGAATGTCGACCAAAACGGGGCCGGGGCGGCCAGAGGTCGCGACGTGGAATGCCTGATGAATGGTGTCAGACAGCTCGCTGGTTTCGTTCACCAGCCAGTTGTGCTTGGTGCACGGGCGGGTGATGCCAACGGTGTCGGCCTCTTGGAACGCATCTGTGCCGATCATAAAGGTCGGCACTTGGCCGGTCAGCACAACGATTGGGATCGAGTCCATCAAGGCATCGGTCAAACCAGTCACAGCGTTTGTCGCGCCCGGACCAGAGGTGACCAGAACAACACCGGGTTTGCCGGTTGAACGCGCATACCCTTCAGCAGCGTGCACAGCGCCTTGCTCGTGACGGACGAGGACGTGACGAATTTCATTTTGCTGAAAAATCTCGTCATAGATCGGGAGCACCGCTCCACCGGGGTATCCAAATACGACGTCAACACCCTGATCCTTCAGGGCCTCAACTACCATTTTTGCTCCGGTCATTTGCGTCTTTGTCATCGTGCCGTTTCCATTGATTTGCGCATAAAAAAACCCCCGAGAGTTTCGAGGGCGCATGGGAAGTATTCTGGAGTACCGTTACCGGCCCATGCGCTATTTCCTGACAATCACCACAAGTTCGGTCATTTACACAGTTCCTCTCGAAGTGGGCAGACACTAGGTGGCTCAATTAAAAGCGTCAACAGTGAAAATCGCGATTGTTGCGCAAATGGGTGATTTGGCGAAACTTTTGGAAAATTGCGCTGCCCATGCAATTGGCTTAGACGGCGTTTGGTGCGCGCATTTTCTGGGCCATGCGCCCAAGTGCCAATTGGTGCAGGAAATCAGGATGCACATGCTTTAGTTTGCTGAGCATGGCGGCATACCCTTGAAACCTGGCCCAAAGCGCAAGCTCGCGCCCATCAGCAAAAGTCAGTTTGATGCCAAGGGTCGGGTTCTTGCCTGCCGGCTTCACTGCGACAAGCGTGCTGAGGGGATAGCGTTGGCGTCTGCGCAACAAGCGTCGATGCACGATTTCATTCTCGGTTACGTCAAACCGCGTGAAATACGTTCCGAGCAAAAACAGCGCGCCGATGGAAAACGCGCACATGATAACAAAACCCATGATGTTTTCGAACGTGCGTTCAACCGGATTGGGTAGAACAACCAGAGCAAAGAACACTGCTCCGCCGCCAAAGAAGGCCAAGGTTAAGAAGGCAACTTTCAGGATGTGGCGGGTCGGCTTTAGGACAAGAACGTCCTGACTGCCAACTCCGGTTTCGTGCGGACGTTTGACAGTCGTTGTATCCGCAGTCCACCCGGCAAGCTGGTCAGCCTTTTGGGCCTTTTCGGCGCGCCGTTCAAAGCGTCCTTGCAGCCGATAGACGAGAAGGACGAAGCCAATCGAGAGGATAAGAATAAGTGGATTGCTTATCAGAATACCCCAAGTTGTTTTCAGATTTTCGATCCAATCGCCCATCGTGTCCTCTTTGATCTAAGCGCGCTGAACACTAATGCCGGATTTTGACAAAAGTACGTCCCAATGCCGCGTGTGACAAAATCAGCGATTCCTCAGTTCGCTGAACCTGTTCGACATTGCCACCGTGTCAGCGCTAACAGCCTAAAATTTGCGCAAGTTTGTCTAAAATCAGCTGTTTATCTCTTAGAGTTGCGTCGCTAGG
Source organism: Paracoccaceae bacterium (assembly GCA_039942715.1). Classification (GTDB taxonomy): domain Bacteria; phylum Pseudomonadota; class Alphaproteobacteria; order Rhodobacterales; family Rhodobacteraceae; genus JABDJX01. The sequence continues at coordinate 612,214 of JBDVBY010000001.1, read as the reverse complement.
GTGCCGGGCATGATCAACCAAGGCATGGCCTTGGCCAAATGTAATGGGAGGAAAAACTTACATGGATCGTCGTTCTTTTTTGAAAAATTCAGCTATTGGTGGCGGTGCGGCCGTTGCGACATCACTGGCAGCGCCAGCGATTGCAGCCGGACACGCGCGCACTTTGACTATGGTCACATCATGGCCCGAAGGTTTTGCCGTTCTTGATGACGCAGCCAGCTACTTTACCAATGCTGTGAACTCGATGTCTGGTGGGTCTTTGACCATCGACAAAAAGACCCCAGGTCAGCTTGTTGGCGCGCTTGAAGTGTTTGACGCGGTGACATCCGGTCAGGCCGATATGTATCACTCGGCAGACTACTACTTTGGTGGCCAGCACCCTGCATACAACTTCTTCACAGCTGTTCCGTTTGGTGCGACCGCGCAGGAACTGTTCAACTGGTACTACAATGATGGCGGCCAAGAGCTGCACGATGAATTGGGCCAAATCTTTGGTCTGAAATCATTCCAGTGTGGTAACTCTGGTTCGCAGTCGGGCGGTTGGTTCCGTGAAGAGATCAAGTCGGTCAGTGACTTCCAGGGGCTGCGTTATCGTATGCCGGGCCAGGGCGGTCAGGTTCTTGGTAAGCTGGGCGCATCTGTTCAGAACATCCCGGGCGGCGAACTTTACCAGGCGCTTAGCTCTGGCGCGCTGGACGGTCTTGAGTGGGTTGGCCCACTTGCCGATGAGCGTGCAGGTTTCCAAGAAGTGGCGAAATTCTACTATGCCGCTGGTTTCCACGAGCCGGGTTCTGGTCTGATCTCGTCGATCAACCTTGATGTATGGGAAAGCCTTGATTCCCAACAGCAGGCCGTTCTGACAAACGCTGCCAAAGCCGCAACCATTCACCAGTTCAGCCAGACAATGGCCAGCAACGGTGCAGCGCTTGAGCGTTTGAAAGCGCAAGGCGTGACCGTTCTGAACTTTAGCGATGATGTTTGGGATGCCTTTGGTGCGGCTTCGAAAGAAGTTCGCGACGAGCCTATGGGCGACGAGCTTTATGCCAAGGTACGTGCGAGCTTTGAAGCCAGCCTTGCAAACAGCTCTAGCTGGTTGCAGCAATCTGATGGTTTCTACCTTCAGCAGCGCAATCGCGTCATGGGTGGCTAAGCCTTTTAACGGCTTGATACAGATCAAGGGGCCCGTCCGGGCCCTTTGATACATACGCTCGTAAACGCTTAGGGAGGCGCGCGTGGTCGACGGAATACTCTGGTTTTTCCAGAACATCGCATTGGCATTTTACAACTTTTTCTATGCCGTGACGCACCCCGGTCTGTGGTTAGACTGGTCTAATCCCGAAGCCATTATGCGCTTCATATACTACGGCGGTTCAGCCGAATTCTTCTTTGTCATTTTAACAGCATTTTTTATCCTCACAGCCGTTGGTATCTGGAAGAACAACGTGATGTGGGGCTATGTGCGCGTCCTTGAGGGTATCGGTAATACCGTCGGGCGGATCGCGGCGTGGGCTGGGCTTTTGATGGTGCTGCAACAGGTGCTGATCATCTTTGTGCAGCGCATTTTCTCTTCGGCGCAAATCTCAATCGGCTTTGGGCTTCCGTTTACCAAAGATGTGTCTTGGTGGGGCGAAGAGCTTAAGCTTTATAACGCGATGATCGTTTGTCTTTGCGTGTCCTACACCTTTATCCAAGGCGGACATGTGCGGGTCGATCTGGTCTACTCAGCTGTAAGCTATCGTGCCCGGCGGGTGATCGATATGCTTGGAAGCCTGCTCTTTATGATGCCTGCCGCTGTACTGATCTGGATGTACGGTTGGTTCTTCTTATGGCGACACTTGGTGGTGCCAAAACCTTCGGCCTCTGATCAGTTGGATCGCTTGCTTGCCAAGTCGCGCGCGTTCCGCTGGAACGTGGAAACAGTTGGCTTTTCGCCGAACGGGTTTAACGGCTACTTCCTGTTTAAAATCCTGCTCGTCCTTTTCGCTGCCTTGGTCTTTATCCAAGGCATCGCCTTTTTCTACCGCTCGTATCTTGAGTGGAAAGAGGGGCCGGAAAGCGACGGTAAATACCTTGATAAAGACGCGCTTGGCGATGACGACGCCCAGCTTGCTGCAGATATCCACTAAGGGACGCTGATTTATGTTGTTTGGACTTGATGGCGTCGAAATTGGCCTGTTGATCACCTTCCTTTGCCTCTTTAGCGGCATCCTCTCTGGCTTTCCGGTGGCTTTCGCCATCGGCGGCTCGGCCGTTATATCATTCGCAATTATCGCAGGCTTAGACAGCATGGGCTGGCTGATCCATCAGGCGATTGACACCAGCACGGCTGAGTTTGCCGCCGTCGTTGCCGAGGGGATAAAAGCCGAGACGATATCGGTATTCACGCATCCCGAACTGCCGCGCTTTGATGCGCCTGTTTTCCCGCAAGGGTGGGAAACGGCGATGGATCGCAACCTGTCGTTTGTTGTGAACCGGATGAACGAACGCGTCATTGCGGGCCAGTCGATTGAAACGCTGCTGGCGGTTTTGATGTTCGTGATGATGGGCATCACACTGGAACGCTCAAAGATCGCAAATGATCTGTTGTTGACCATGGCGCGCGTCTTTGGCCCTCTACCGGGTGGTTTGGCTGTGTCTATCGTTGTTGTTGGCGCGTTTCTTGCGGCCTCCACAGGGATCGTTGGCGCGACAGTTGTGACCATGGGGCTGCTCGCGCTGCCGACGATGTTGCGCAACGGGTATTCACCCGAACTCGCGACAGGCGTGATTGCTGCGTCTGGCACACTGGGGCAGATCATCCCGCCGTCTATCGTGATCGTATTACTCGGCACTCTGGCGGGCGATCTTTATTCCGCCGCGCAAGAAGACCGCGCGCAATTGGCCGGGTGTACCGATGCGCTGACCTTCCTTGGAGAGCCTGCGGTGATCTCTGTCGGTACACTTTTCCAGGCCGCTCTGATCCCCGGCATAATGTTGGCGGTTCTTTATGCGGCTTATGCGTTTGGCTTTGCGCTCTTTAACCCGTCCAAAGCGCCTGCCGTTTCGCTTGGCTCGACGAACTCGGAAGCGATTACCAAAGGCGAAGCGCTGACATGGTTCCTTGGCGCACCGGTTTTGCTGATTGGCGGTATGTTGGTTTTGTCCTCTGCAGGGCTTATCGGCAGCCAATCGGTTGTGGTCGACAGCTTTAGTGACGCGGGCGAAAGTGCGACTTTGCGCACGAACGTTGGCGAAGACTGTCAGGCCTCGATGATCGAATTGCACGGCCAAGCGGCGTGGGATGCGGCGATCGCCCAACAGGTCGAGATCGACGCAGCAGGCGGTGTGACGCAATCCGTTGAACTGACCGAAGAAGAACAAGCCGCTGCTCTTGTGCAGAAGATTGCGGATGCTGCCCCTGTCGGGACTGGCGTTGCCCTGATTGCGCTGTTCTTTGCGCTGGTGTTCACCACTGCTTTGGGTGTTTCACCAACGTCCGATCCGCGCCCGCTTTATGTTGGGCTTGGCGCTGCATTGGCGGTGCTGTTTGCAGATGCGGTTTTGATCTCGCCGATCACAACGCCGGGCGCGACGGTGGTGATCCTTGCGATCCCGGTTGCCGTGATGATCTGGGCTGCGACCTTTGCGATTGCACGCCTTGGGCGCAACGAACTTCTGCGCGTGGTCTTTCCGCCGCTTGTTCTGATTGTTGCGGTTCTTGGCTCGATCCTTGGGGGGATCACCAATCCGACGCCTGCAGCTGCTTTGGGCGCAGCGGGCGCGATCATGCTCGCGTCTTACCGCAAGCTAAGGGAAGAAGACCGCACGGGGAAAGTCATCATTTTCGCCAGCTTCTCTCTTGTGATCATGATCCTGATCGGCGTGAATTTCGATATGCGCATCCAGCAAGAGGGTGCCAGCACCGAAAACGTCATCGCCTTTTTGGTCGCACAGGCGGCCTATCTTTTTGCAATGTTCGGTTTGTTTTACGGCTGCTGGGTTTTGTTCCGCACAGGTGTTTTGCCACCTGTAGTGCGAGAGACGGCCAAGGTCACATCGATGGTCTTTACGATCCTTATCGGTTCGCAGGTTCTGAACCTTGTCGTCATTTCCTTTGGCGGTGAACACTATATTCAGCAGTTCCTGAAGAGCTTTGACGACGAGTTCAAAGTCTTCCTTATCGTGATGCTGGTCCTGTTTGTGCTTGGGTTTGTGCTCGATTTCCTCGAGATCATTTACATCGTGGTGCCCATCGTTGGCCCCGTCATTTATGGCGGTACGTTTGACCCGAAATGGGTGACGATCATGATCGCGGTGAACCTCCAAACCTCGTTCCTCACGCCACCGTTCGGCTTTGCGTTGTTCTACTTACGAGGGGTCGCACCGCCAAGCGTCACGACACAGCACATCTATCGCGGCATCATTCCGTTCGTGCTGATCCAGGTGTTGGGCCTGTCGCTCTTTTGGTTCTTCCCGGGCATCGTGACGTTCCTGCCGGATCTAATCCCGAACTAAGGGGCGCAATTTGAGCGATCAGGGTCAGCTTAACCTGCCAGAACGACAGTTGGCGAATGAGCTGGCTTATCTTGTGGCGGATAAGATGTGGCGCGATCTTGGTGAGGGTGTCACCGATGGCGAGGTCTACAATTTGGGGCAGTCAAATTATGAGGCTGGTTGCATGGCACTCAACCTCGTGGGCGTTTACCAGCAGGGCAAGCACTACACGATTCACAAGGCGCTCATCCCAACAACCCAAGTGCGCCAACACATGTCCAATCTAAACAGTGTCTCAAGAAAGGCGTTCGACGAGCTGCTGTCTGCCTTCATCGAAAACTACGTGAGTTATGAGGGGACCATAAGCGGAGGCCGCGAAAGGTTCACCGTTCCTCAAACTTTGGCCAAGGCGGCAAATCTGCTTGTCACAACGGGTTATGCGCAAAAGGAAGAAGACGGGTTCGTTTGGACAGATAAAATCGGCTCTGTCATGAAGAAGTGGAATATCTGGGACGAGAACGGTGACCAATACGACCTGAATTCTGCGCGCTAAACGGCAGTTGAGACGTTTCGGGCAGTCTATTCAGACTGAGCACGTCGGCCCGCGTAAAGAGAAAGGCGCGACCCATTGATTGGTCGCGCCTAAAACTCAACATTCAGTCAACAAAGCGATGTCAGAACGTCTTTGTGACATCTTTCGGATTATCCGTATCGGGGCCGTCATTGGTAGGCCCGTCTGTGTCCGGCACGTTCTTATCTGGCCCGCCCGTATCCGGCCCATCCGTATCTGGTCCGCCCGTGTCTGGATCACCCTTGGTTGGCTCGTCAGGGTCGCCTGCGGTAGGCCCATCCGGATCGCCCGAAGTTGGGGTTGTCGACACGGTTGTCACAATATCGCTATCGCTATCTGTCGATGCGGCAGGCGCTTTGCGATTGTGTGGAAATCTATCAAAAATCGATTGCCCGCGGTTTGTGACCCGCTCACCGGCCACAGCAGGTCTGGCAATGCCGACCTCTCCTGAACCGCAATCCATTTGACGAAACAACGACTCTGTGACGCTTGCATCTAGCCGCTCGCACCACACCGTACCTTGCGCCGCTTGTTGGTTAGAAACATTTGAATCGGCTACTGCGCTCGATCCATAGCTGCCCGCCAAAACTGGCGTAGCGTTGAAAATGACGAAGGCAGCAAGCCCTGCTGCCGCGATGGTCCCAGTATAAGCGCGTGTATTATTCACTTTAAGTCTCCCCGTTCCAGCTTTTATAGCGCATAACTCGTTAACAATCGGGATAATACACTATATCTAGTGTTAATGGCCATGGCCAATGTTCAAACAGTCCGTTTCGTCGCATCCACGTTGTGCATGGCTGTCTGCGTTGCCGCAATAGATTCTCCTAAGTTCAATCTTACACAAGTTAAAATGAAATTTTAGGTTAACGAAACTGGGAACTTATGGGTTTTTAGCTCAGGTTTGCAGCGCTATTTCGTCGGCCGTGTATCCGGCAGGCTGATCCGCGCAACCTGCTCCGCGATTGGATCGGTTGAAAGCGGGTGTGTTTCGGCAATGTGGCTGTCGGGGTCACCAATATCGCGCCACTGACCGCCACTATAAACCTCAAGTGCCGAGAAGTTGGCTTTGTAGCCCATTTTTGCCGAACCCGGCACCCAGTACCCAAGATAAACGTAAGGTAGCCCGGCTTCGCGCGCGATTTCGATGTGGTCTAAGATCACGTAGGTGCCCAAGCTTTTGTCGCGCATAGCAGGGTCAAAAAAGCTATAGACCATCGACAAGCCATCATCGAGCACATCTGTCAGACAAACAGCGCGCAGGGTTTTACCATCAGTCTCGGTTGTCGAATACTCGACCACGCGGCTGCGCACGGGCGTTTCTTCGATCATTGCGGCGAATTCAAAGATGTCCATGTCCGCCATTCCACCATCGGCGTGTCGATCATCGAGGTAGGAGCGGAACAGGGCATATTGCGCTTCTGTTGCCCAAGGCGAGGTGGCATCGCGCGTCAAAGCATCGTTGCGCCGCAGTGTGCGCTTTTGGCTGCGCGAGACTTCAAAGTCAGCGACGCGGATGCGCGCCGATAGGCAGGCCGAACATTCCGAACAGGACGGGCGATAGAGCACATTTTGCGAACGTCGAAAGCCTTGCTTGGACAGTGCGTTGTTCAGCTGTTCAGCATAATCCCCCTGCAACGCCGTAAACAGCTTACGCTCCATCCGTCCCTCTAAATAAGGGCAGGGCTGTGGGGCGGTCACATAAAACTGCGGCGCTATTGGAAGTGTGTGGCGCATCTCACCTAACAAGTCGGGGGTCACAAAAAAGTACTTAACCAATACGTTAACAAGCAATCGACGACGCGCCAATCCCCATTTCGGGCGATCAGCGCGTTTTGCGAGGTGTTTGAGCGGGTTATCGTGTCACACGGTTAATGGCAGCGGTGCCAAGGACCATGTCGGTCAGACCCTGTTTGCGCGAACTCATTAGCATGCAAGCGATAGAAACCAGTTGCAGCGGGAAGGTAACAACGCTGAAAACATAGCCAGCCGTGTGCATAAATGCGGTGCCAGAAGTAAATGGACGACCGTCGCTTTGGCGCATCTCAAGAGCGACCATGCGCATGCCCCATGTGGCCGAGCCCGTGGAAAGCGTTACCCAACGGTAAAGAAAGCTTAGGATCGCATAGAGCACAGGTAGAAAGAACAGCGCTGTGAAAAAGGTAAACGGTGTGACAAGCGCCGTCAGGATCGCGATCAAGACCACGTCGATGACCCATGCGAAAAAGCGTTTGGAGGGCACATCGTCATAAAGTGCGCTTTGGCTCATTGGGTTTGGCAAACCGTCCATATGTGTAGTGTAAGCCATGGGTCAGGTGTTCCTAAAGGTTAGATGTGAGAGGAATTGGGCGACCCGCACCATATTTGGGGAAAAAAGGTGGGATCGCCGTGGTCAAAGCGGCGGGAGGACCGCTTGGACCGGTGTCATGCGTCGCGTGCTTTAGGCGTCGACAGTTTCGCCGTCTACGTCAGACTTTGGGCCTTTGCGGGCACGGTCGTCCATAAACTCGTCAAACTCTGCCTTGTCTTTGGCTTCGCGCAGACGCTGCAAGAAAGCCTCGAACGCGTCCTGCTCTTCTTCCAAACGGCGCAGCGTGTCGGTTTTATAGGCGTCAAAGGCCGAATTGCCGCTTGTCTTGAAAGCGTGGCGGGCGTGATGTGTGCGCTTTGCACATGATCCGTTAAACATACGTTTGCTCCAGATTGCATAGGCCAGCAGGGCAAGGCCGACAGGCCAGAATAAGATAAAGCCAAGGACCATCGCCGCGATCCATGCGCCCTTGCCGCGGGCATCAAGCCAGTGAACACCACGCTTCATCAGGTTGTCCCGATCGGCAGGTGTGGCAGTCAGTGTCGCGGTTGTCATCTCTTGGTCTCCTCGTTGGTTTCGGTTTTGAGTAATGTAAATGTCTTTCACATTACCAATATGGGAATTGCGGGAGGGGGTTCAAGAGAAAATGTGAACTGTTTTTACATTAATCACATAATTCGTTGAAAGTAAATAATAATATTCAGCATCCAGGGCCAACGTTTGGATCGGGAATTGCAGAGTTTCGCAGAGAATCTAAGCGCTCAGGTGCGATTGTCTGAGCTTTGGTGAGGTTTTCAAGGATGCGAGCAACGCGCTCGGTTCTATGACGCTCGTCTCTTATATACCTACTTGGCGCAATGGTCAGCGCCGCGAGTGTAACCAGAGAGATGTCGTCCTCCTGATCCGCTTGAACCGAAAGCAAACCCGCGCTTGCGGCGCGCCACCCATAACAATCCCGACCAAAATAGGCGCGCAACGCAAAGCCGGTTGTGATTTCGTGCGGTGTCATGACCTCGTTTATCAACACGTGAGCAGCAATATTATCTGCGATGCCCTTCATACCCAGAACCGGCTTAATTCCTGCATCGCGCAAGATGATACGGCGAAGCGAGCTGTGCGCGAGTGAGGTGGACGCATCAATGGCTTGGACAAGCAAGTCAGGAACGTCCTCATTTGCAACCTCCATAGCAAGCTCGTTCACCTCCTTGCGGATCGCATCTAGGATCTGGTCGGCATCGGCATGTGCTGAGTTCGCAAAGGCCATGGCAATCAGGGCAATCCACCGGGTCATTATGTAAATGCAGATGATTGCGCGCCCGATATCGCAAGGAGCCGCATTGGGGATATGGGAAAAATGTGCCTTGGCGTGCCTGCAGCCGCATAAACCACATCAAAATCCAGTAACCTTGGGTCATAGAATGCCCTTGGCGCGGTCAAATGGCCAATGGGGGCCACACCACCAATGGCAAAACCCGTCACCTTGCGCACAACCGCTGCATCCGCACGACCCAAAGGCTCGCCTGCGACCTCTGCAGCGCGCGTCGGGTCCACTTGATTACCGCCCGCGGTGATGAAGAGGATCACATCGCCCGTGGTCTTCCCCTGAAAGATGATCGACTTGGCGATTTGATCGATGTGACAGCTAGCTTCGCGCGCGGCATCCGCTGCCGTGCGCGTCTCGCCGGGCATTTCCAAAATTTCTGGCTCAATGTCAGCGTCCCGCAAGGCAAGAGTGACGCGTTTCAAACTTTTACTCATGGGCCACAGTGTGATTGCGCGCCGGAACACCTACAAGCCCTTTCCGCCCGGCATCGCTGTTGTTAGCGTGGCTTTATGAGTTTTGCCGATCGGATCACCCGCACCCCCATTCCTTTTGATGCAAGTCGTGCAAAAGATGCAGGCATTGCGGGGGTTAGCGGTCCCATAGCCGATCTGTTGGCAGGCACAGCGGGCAGTTCGCCCTATCTGGCTGGTTTGATCGCCAAAGAGGCCGCCTGGTTGATCCCCGCGTTGCACCAAGCGCCTGAGGATGCCTTTGCCGCCTTGATGGGCGAGGTTGCAGCCGGGGCCGACAAAGACCTGATGCACGATCTGCGCGTGGCCAAAGGGCGCGTGGCGTTGCTGACTGGGCTGGCTGATCTGGGCGGTGTCTGGGCGTTGGGCGAAGTTACGGGCGCATTGACGCGCTTTGCTGATCTTGCGGTAGATCGCGCGCTCAAGGCTGCCATCCGTATCGAAGTGCAGCGCGGCAAGCTTCCGGGGCAAAACGAAGATGATATCGCCACGGCTGGCGGTCTGGCGGTTTTGGCAATGGGCAAGATGGGGGCGTACGAGTTGAATTACTCGTCCGATATCGACCTGATCTGTCTTTATGATGAAACGCGGTTCGAGCCAGATCAATACGCCGATGCGCGGGCCAGTTTTGTGCGTGCCGTGCGCGCGATGTGCAAAACCCTCTCTGAACGTACGGCTGATGGCTATGTCTTTCGCACCGATCTGCGCTTGCGCCCCGATGCAGCGGTGACGCCTGTTGCGATCTCGATGGAAGCGGGCGAGCGATATTACGAGGCGTTCGGGCGCACATGGGAACGAGCGGCCTATGTCAAAGCGCGCACTTGTGCAGGAGATCTTGGAGCAGGGGCGCGGTTCCTGGATGCATTGCGTCCGTTCGTGTGGCGGCGGCATCTGGATTTTGCCGCGATCCAAGATGCGCAGGACATGCGTTTGCGCATTCGCGAACACAAAGGCCTTTACGCGCCGATCTCGCATCTTGGTCACAACCTGAAACTGGGGTCGGGTGGTATCCGCGAGATCGAGTTTTTCACTCAAACGCGGCAGATCATTTCCGGCGGGCGTGACCCGGATTTGCGCGTCGCAGGCACGGTGCCAGGGCTGACCAAACTGGCAGAAAAGAACTGGATCACGCCAGAGTACGAGGACGCGCTCATCACAGATTATCGGGCGCTGCGCGAGGTCGAGCATCGCGTGCAGATGATCGCAGATCAACAGACCCATGATTTGCCGGACACAGAGGAAGCATTTGCTCAGCTTGCAGCACTCGCCGGGCAAACGCCGCAAGACTATGCCAAGCACATCACCGACACGCTTCATCGCGTCAAAAAGCTGACCGAAGGGCTTTACGAGCAAAGCGGAGAGCCGACACCAGACGCGCACGTGCCCGACGCGTTCGCCGAGACCGTTTCGCGTTGGACGGGCTATCCTTCGCTGCGCTCGCCGCGCGCGGTTGAGATATTCAAACGTATGCGCCCAGCCTTGTTGCAACGCCTTGAAGCCGCGGCGCGCCCGGACGAGGCTTTGGTGCATTTTGACGGCTTCCTGCAAGGTTTGCCGGCTGGCGTGCAGATGTTTTCGCTGTTTGAGGCCAACCCAAGTCTGCTTGATCTGGTCGTCGATGTGGTCGACACGGCCCCGGCGCTGGGCGCACATCTGGCGCGCAACGCAGGCGTGTTTGACGCGGTCATTGGTGGGGCGTTCTTTGACGAATGGCCGGGTAAAAGGGCGCTACGTCAATCTCTTAGTCAGGCTTTGACGGAGGAGGATGACTACGAAGGTGCGCTGGACCGCGCCCGTGTCTGGGTGCGCGAATGGCACTTTCGCACTGGCGTTCACTTCCTGCGCGGGCTGATTGATGCGCAAACAGCCGGAGCACAATACGCGGATCTTGCCGAGGCTGCAGTGGCAGCACTTTGGCCGGTTGTCGCCGCGCAGTTCGCGCTCAAGCACGGAGCGGCACCGGGGCGTGGCGCTGTGGTGATTGCTATGGGCTCGCTTGGGGCTGCGCGATTGAACGCGGGCTCTGATCTGGACCTGATCGTGATTTATGACGGGCAGGGGGCCGAGGGCTCTGACGGGCCGCGCCCGCTCTCGACACGCCTATACTACGCGCGCCTGACCCAAGCTTTGGTCACCGCCATTTCTGCGCCGACGTCAGAAGGGCGGCTTTATGAAGTGGATATGCGTCTGCGCCCCTCTGGGCGGCAAGGGCCAGTTGCGACTTCGTTGGAGGCGTTCAAATCCTATCAGTCGGAGGAGGCGTGGACATGGGAGCATCTGGCGCTGACCCGCGCACGCCCCATTGCTGGGGCTGGTGTGATTGGCGAGGATGTAGAAGCCTTTCGTCAGGAACTTTTGAGCCGAAATAAAGAGCGCGCAAAAACTCTCAGCGACATCGCAGATATGCGCGCTCGTCTTGCCGCCGCAAAGGCCTCCGAAAGCACGCTTGCTCCGAAATCCGGGCCGGGTGGATTGCAGGACATCGAGCTATTTGCGCAAAGCGCGGCGTTGCTGAAGGGGAGTGCTGCGCGAGATATCGGGACGCAAATGGCACAGGCGCCGGCCGCCTTTGATCTCAGCGACGCGGACCAGGTCTTACTGGAGCGTGCGGTCGATCTGTTTTGGAAATGCCAATGCGCCATGCGGCTTTTGGCGGCAGGCGCTACCAGCGATCCGGGCGACTTTGGTGCAGGGGCCACGGCATTTTTTGCGCGCTCCACAGGATTTGAGACTTTGCAGGCGTTGGAGACAGAGGTGGGCGATCTGACAAAACAGATCGCCGCCTTGATTGATGCGCATATTGGCACGGGCAGCGACAGCGGGTAGAGCGGGGATATGAAAGAGACAGATATCATTGATCCGCGCGGGCTGATCGCAGAAAGCTACCGTATTGCGGGTATCCAAGCAGGTGAATGCCGGTCGATCTTTCTTGATTGGGCTTTAAGTGCGCCCGATGGGCAAGCAGCTCTCGCACAGATCAAAGAACTGGTCGCTCGTCATGAGCCAACCAATCCTGATCATCCGATGACGACAGTTCTAAAAGAAGCGCTGGACGCGCCGACTAAAAAGGGGCGCCGTGGCGGTGCCGCTGCCCGACGGCGCGCGACCTAAGCGCAACCGGGCGCAAACCCTCTTGCCGTGACCCAATGAAAAAGGGGCCCGAAGGCCCCTTGATATTGTTTTTTTGCAATCTACCCGACTGGAACGGGCGCTGGTGTTTCCTCCACCACGTCACTGTCTGGCGCGTCGGGCGCCTCATCTGTGATCGCTTCGGGCGCGCTTGGCTCCATCAGGCTGTCCGTCAAACCAGACACGCCGTTTTCCATCGATACTCCAAGCTCTTCGCCCAGCTTCTTTAGCGCAGGCAGTTGTACCGCCATGCCCATGATGGAATCGAGCGCCTGGTTGACCGGAGCTTTGCCGTCACCCGAGCCGCCTCCGTTTGAGCCAGGCAAGCCATTCATGCCACCCACGTGGTGAATACGGATCGAGTCGATCTTCTCGGCAGGTTTGACCATTTGAGCAACCACTTCGGGCAGCTTTTCAAGCCGTGCCAATGCCACCTTCATATTGACGATCTCTTCGGCAATGGCGTTCTCCGCCTCGACAATCGCGCGGCGACCTTCGGCTTCGGCCAACAGGTCAGTCTTCTTTGCCTCGGCGCGAATGGTCAGCGCATCGGCGTCCGCACGCGCTTCTTCACGCAGCGCATCAGCCCGGTCTTGCGCTGCGTCTTTTTCAGCTGTCGCCTCAATGGTCACGCGTGTTGCGGCGCGTTCGGCTTCACGCTGGGCTTCGATAAGCACGATCTGCTTGTCACGCTCGGCAGTCGCAACAGAGCGCGCGGTTTCAATCGCTTCTTGCGCTTTGATTGCCTCGGCACGCGCGGTGTCAGCGGATGCACGCGCCTGACTTTCTTCTTCGGACTTCTTGTTGATAATGATCAGGCGTTCCTGATCGGCCACTTCCAATTCGCGGTCGCGGCTGATTTCGGCCTCGCGGATCGCACGTTCACGCGCGATGTCCGACGAACGGATAGCCTCTTCGCGTTTGATCCGCGCCTGTTCTTTCTCGCGCTCGGCGTCTTCCTGACGACGCGAGATTTCGGCCTGCTGCGCGGCTTCCAGCGTTGCGATTTCCTGACGCTGCGCAATAGCTGCCTGTTGCTCGTCCTGCTCGATCTTCAGGCGCAGACGCTCGGCTTCCATCGCATAACGACGCACAGACACATTGGCGTCAGCATCAATTTCAGCACGTTCCTTTTTAGAGGTCGCAATCACCTCGGCCAGTTTGCGCATACCGACGGCGTTAAACGCGTTGTTTTCATCAAGTGCCTCAAACGGCGTCTGGTCAAGCGCTGTCAGCGAGACGGATTCAAGTTCCAGACCGTTTTTCAACAGGTCTTCGGACACCGCGTTTTGCACCTCTTGTACAAACTCGGCCCGGTTCTCGTGCAACTCGTCCATCGTCATCTGGGCGGCAACTGCGCGCAGACCATCAACCAGCTTACCTTCGATCAATTCGCGCAGCTGATCGACAAAAAATGTCCGATCCCCAAGGGTTTGTGCGGCGCGGCTAATGCCTTCTTCGGTGGCATTGACCGAGACGTAGAACTCCACGCCCACATCAACCCGCATCCGGTCTTTGGTGATCAGTGCACCTTCGTGACTGCGCTGCACTTCAAGACGCAGGGTTTTCATGTTCACAGGGCTGATTTCGTGCAACAGAGGCACAACGATTGTACCGCCGTCCAGAATAACTTTTTTACCGCCAGCACCGGTTTTCACCAAGCTGACTTCACGGGTCGAGCGCCGATAAAGGCGGCCCAGAACAAAGCCAACGAAAAGCAAGAAGCCAATGACGCTGGCGACGATAATTCCTAGGGTGACATAATCCATGTGTGGTCCTCTCTGAAAACGTTTCGGTCAAATATCGGGTGATGGGCCTTAGTTGTCAGGCCCCAAGGCGACCAGCCGGTAGCCTTCGTTAAAGCGGTGGCGCAGCACCAGCACTTGGGTACCGGCATCAATGGTGTCCTCGTCTTTCAGCGGCTCACCGCGCAGGTGATGCATGTTGCCGTGACGGTCCGTGATGCGCACTTCGGCGGGGGATCCGCGTTTTGCGGTGCCTTGGGTGACAACACCCGTGCGTCGGCCCAAGTGGCGGTTAGACATGGCACTCGTCTCGGTTTTCGGCAGAGCGCGCGCGAACACAGCGCCAAAGCGGCGAGCAAAGCCGATAGCGGCAATGCCAGCAGGCAGGGCGATCAAAAGCGCCGGAAGCGCTGTGCCGAAGAGTGTTGTGGCCAGCATTTGCAGGACAAAGCCTGTGACACCAAAGCCAAGCAGCACAGAGGCGATCCAGATCAATGTGGGCACTTTGCCGATCCCAAGCCACGAGGCCGGACCAGACGGTGGAGCAGGCGCATCAGCAATGTCTGCTTCAATGTCGACTTCGGGTTCAGCGAAATCAAACAAAGAGGCGTCGGCATCACCAAAGTCGATGTCCATATCGCCCAACTCCGGTCCCTCGATATCAAGGTCCAGATCAACGTCCGCATCAGCATCCAACCCCAACAGGGTTGCGCCAACCAGCGTTAGTAAAACTTCAAGCGCAAGCAGCCCAAACAGCAGCGCGAGCGCGATTGTGAACGGAACGAAAGGTTCCGTTAGATAGAGGTCGAACATGGCTCGGCCTTTCGATTGTATTCCGTGGTATACAATGGATATGGGGTCATCACGCGTCCGTTACAAGAGGCTAACTTCCAAATTCGGGCCCGAAATCGGGTGAGATTCAGCTTTGGAAACAATCAGATGAATGGGACAGGATTGTGTCAGAGGCTGGGGAATTTGGGGGATGTTTACGTGTGGCGTTAGCTGGCGGCTTCGCCTTGATTACGTATCTTTAGGCCACCTGATTTGCTGGACCTTGTGCGACGCGGGCCAAGGCATTGCGTGAAATCAGGATGTGAAAGGGCATGATAGCCTTCAGGTAAAGGTGCCCGCCGATATTGTGTGGATGAACCCAAGTGGCAAGGAACACCCGCCCATTTTGCGACATCACCGAAACGCGGAAATTCAGGTGTTTGTCGTTAAAACCCGCGATCAACTCGCCCGGAGTGTCGCTTTCAACTGGAAAGATGCCCACCTTGTCCTTTGCCGCGGGACCATCGTTGGACAGACCAAATGGCGTTGTCACAATTCGGCGGATAACCAATAATAGCTTTGCCCAGCTGGGAAAATCGGTGATCACTTCAGCAGCTTCGCGCGCCGAAAGATCAGAAGTGACAGCGTAGCAATCAAGAAAATCACCCTCGCCAACACGCGCATGCAGTGCGCTTTCATGTGGCAGGTCGGTTGCGACAACTTTGAAAGCAGTTTTCATCTGGGTCACCCCTCGCGAACGTGTCCCTCACCTTCAGGTATGATATGGGGAAAAATGCGTCGTCTTACAGGGTGGGGCCCTGTGTCAAACACGCGCAGGAGGCATTAGCCAAACACGTCCGCAAACGTGCGCTGCAGGGCCACATCGACGTCTGCCATTGTCACCGGCAACCCGAGATCAACCAATGATGTCACACCATGGTCGCGAATGCCGCATGGCACGATGCCCTCAAAGTGCGACAGATCTGGGTCCACATTGATCGACAGCCCGTGAAAAGACACCCACTTGCGCAGACGGATGCCCAAAGCTGCGATCTTGTCTTCACGTGGGCTGCCATCGGGCAAGGGCGGCTTTTCGGGCCGGGTCACCCAAACGCCGACGCGCCCGTCGCGGCGCTCTCCGGTGATGTTAAACTCGCCTAAGGTCGCGATAATCCACGCCTCCATTTGGTGCACGAACTTGCGTACATCGTGCCCGCGTGCACCCACATCCAGCATCACATAAGCCACACGTTGGCCGGGGCCGTGATAGGTGTATTGCCCGCCACGCTTGGCCTCAAAGACAGGGAAACGATCGGGATCTGTCAGATCATCGGCTTTCGCAGATGTCCCGGCAGTATAAAGGGCAGGGTGCTCGACCAGCCAAATGGCCTCATCGGCGAAACCAGCCCGAATATCAGCAGCGCGCGCCTCCATAAAAGCTACAGCGCTTTCATAATCTGTCAGCCCATCAGATGTGATCCACTCCACCATATGGTGTGCGTTACAGGCTGGCGGGCGTGGTGAAAAGTCCAAGAACCGTGAAATTGCGCCATTAAGGGGAGGACAGAATCGCTTTGGGGGTGTTTAATCAAAGCAGTTTAACAGGGATAGTACGGAGATTTTTTCATGAAAACGGGTTTTAAATCGGCGGCTGCATTGTCGGCCATGCTTATGGCGACCAGCCCAATGCAGGTTCAGGCGGACGCGGGCGACGCACTTGTGGGCGGCATTATTGGCGGTGTGATTGGCGGCGCAATTGTCAATGAGCGCAACAAACGCACGACTGTCAAACGCAAAGTCGTGACGCGCAAAGTGTACCGCGAGCCAGTTTATAACGCTGCGCGCGCTGAAAACCGCGAAGTGCAAACCGCGCTGAATTACTTTGGCTATCCCGCAGGCACGCCAGATGGGGTGTTAGGCCGCCGCTCGCGCACAGCTGTGTCGCAATATCAAGGCACGCTTGGCTATCCTGCGACCGGCTATCTGACAGAATATGAAAAGAGCTTTTTGCTTTCGTCTTATAACCGCGCCCTCGTTGGCGGAGCGGCAACCAATCAGCAAATCGCCGCAGTCGGTACACGCGGATTGCTGTTGCAATACCGAGATCAGGCCGCTGGCGTTGTCCCACAGAACAATCTAGCCGCTGCTCCGGCCCCGCAGGCGGTTGCGCCGCAAGCGCCAGTTGCTGTGGCAACACCAGTCCCGGCAGCTCCTGCCGCACCTTTGGCGACAGCCGCTTTGCTCCCGGAGAGTGACGCTGCTGCTTTGCCAAACTTCCTTGGTGGTGGATCGGGTCTATCGCTGGCCTCGCACTGCAATACGGTTTCACTTTTGACCAACACCAATGGCGGTTTCACGCAACTGGCCAGCATGACCGATCCAAACGTTGTTCTGAACGAGCAGTTCTGTCTTGCGCGCACGTACGCGATTGCTGCTGGTGAAGAGCTTGCTGCAGGCGTGCAGGGTGTCGGCAATGATCAGATCGTTGCTCAGTGCAAATCCTTTGGTCCAGTGATGAAAGATCACGTGGCGGCCATGTCGCTCAAACCAAGCAACGAAGTGTTGCAGGGAGTATCTGGCTTTATCCTGACCACGGGCATGGCGCCGCAGCAGTTAGCAGCGACCGCCAAGATTTGTCTGTCGGTCGGCTATCGCACCGATGACATGGATGTTGCGATCGGCTCTGGCCTGATTCTGACGGCCTTGGGCGAGCGGGTTTATGGCGAGTTGATGGGCCATCACCTAAGCCAAGGCTTTGGCGCAACGCAGCGCACAGACCTTGCCACGCAGTGGTACACCATGGCGATTGACGCGCTAGACGCTGGACAACCAGCAGTGTTTGCGCCCGGTCAGCCAGAGCGCACAGACCTGATCCGCACCGCCGCCTCGGGCCGTGTGGGCGGCACTGGGACGATGACTGCACCTGTGCAACCGGCGTCGGCTTTGCCGTCGTTCAACGTCACCAAGTAAGACTTTTGGCACGGCTGCCCCGCGTGGCCGTGCCCATCCGCAGATTTTCTTGCGATTTCCTCTTCACAAGCCAAACGTGCGGCGCTATCGAAGCGTCACCAAGCCTGACTGTGCGGTCGTGGCGGAATGGTAGACGCGCAGCGTTGAGGTCGCTGTGGGGTAACACCCGTGAGAGTTCGAGTCTCTCCGACCGCACCATTTAAAAACAAAGACTTGGTAGCCACTCCATTTCTTTGTTGTCGCTTGTCCAAATCGCTTAGGTAACTTTCGTGTAACTTTTTGTGGTGGGCTTTTTCCCGAACGCACCGTCAATTGAGACAGCACTGGGCCGAGCCCGCGCTACCTTGGTTCCACTAGACAATGAACCCTAAAGACCTCAATATGTTGTGGTAATTTGAGCTTGCACCGCAATAGAGCGTAATAAGGGCATTTGAGATGGCAATTAATATTCCAAAGCGCGTTCACAAGATTGACGATCTTACACTCTTGGAGACCCTACGCCGGCTATCGGGATTGCTCGCCGAAAATGAGCCAGCTGCAAACCTGCAGCTAATACCAGGTTTGCAGGCCCCTTTAGACGGAATTGAGTCGGACGAAGGTTTAGCCGGTAGGTTCTCCTTTCAAACCGCCAACTTCTCTGCATCCGTCGCTGGGGCAGGTTCGTTCTCGCTTAGTTTTAGACGTACAGTCAAAGAAGCAAACACCCATGTGCCTTCTGCTCAATATGACGAATTCGACCTGGCATTTGCGCCTGACCAAAATGCCTGGCGCGGCAACGAGCAAACCGTTGCAGAAATCCTCGAGATCGTAGGAGGCGTCGATCTCCCGACGACTTCGGGCGGCGCAGTGCTGCGTGAAGAGACAGGGACTCTTCGTGAGATGCTTGTCGGATTCGGCGCATCTCATAGAAGCATGCTCGACTCGCTGAACTCAGCGATCACTGAAGTAGAAGAGAAACGAGCCGCATTAGAGGCGGACTTTGTCGCAAAGGAGGAGGCGCGCACACATGCCCATCAGGAAGCGTTAGACGATCTTGAAGAGGAGCGAAGGAAGTTAAGCCTGCAGTCGCATATGTCCGAACGACGCGAGCTTTTGAAGGCAATGACGGACGAAACAGCCACTAGCGTACGAAAGTCTATGGCTCCGCGCGGTGCGGTTACTGCCAGGTGGGGGGTCTTCTTTGCCGCGCTTGCCATAGCGGCACTTGCTGGTTGGCTTGCTTACACAAGCATTCTTCAGCTCACGGTTTCGGAGGCTTCGATTGCTGCATTGCTTGAGGGCCTGCCGGAGAATGCCGATCACGACGCAATCTCAAAAGTTGTCGGAGCTTCATTCGGCCCCGCGAATTGGTATTTGATAGCGCGAAGCATACTGTCATCGCTCGCTGCACTTGGGGCGCTTGTTTACGCTGCCACTTGGTTAAGAGGGTTTTACAATGCCGAGGTTGCAGCCGCGCAGGAAATTGACCGCTTCAACTACGACCTAACCAGAGCAAGTTGGATTATCGAGACTGTGCTCGAAGTTCAGCATGAGCAGAAGGGCGAGGTGCCCGAGGCTTGGATCAATTCTGTCACCAGAGGTTTGTTTGACGGAAACTCTTCCTCGAACCTTGATGACGATGGCACTAAGGCGCTTCGAGCCTTGCTAGGATATACGGCGGCGGCTTCATTCGGACCAGAAGGACCCAAATTCGAGCTTGGAAAGAGGCAAGCTAAAAGACTTGCGAAAGACGCTGAAATCGAAGGCTAGCGTCCATTCTCTCGAGATTGAAGGCACTGCACAGAAACTACAGATTCCCACGCGCGCGCGTGACTGTGCAAGCAAATAGTTACTCCAAGAGTTACTTAGTCAGGAAAAAGTGGGGATTTCTCCCGGTCCAAAGGTTTCGGCCGCAGCGTTCAGTACGCTGCGTGCGACTTATGCCTATCAGGAGTCCTGAAACAGACGTTGGATTTGGGCCTGCACAATGGTTAAGAATTGGTGCCGCGAAGCTGGCGTGGGCGGCCGCAAATTCGGCTGGTACACCCTGCGGAAGACGTGGGGCTACCATAAGCGGGCCTACACCCATCTGCCACTACATACCCCTGCTCACAGCCGCCTATGGCCACGCCATGCAAGCTCAGACGCTTGAGTACCTATACATTCAGGACGAAAAAGTACGCGACTTATGTGCCATGGAGCTTTGACTATTTCTCCAGTGCCCAGACGGTATTGTCACTCCTTCCACCAGAAATAAGTAAATCTTTTTCATCTCTTCCATGGTAATTGTGCGAGAGCAGATAACCCTCGCGACTCCGCAAATTTACAGATGCGCCGTAGGGGATGTATGCTCCTAGCTTTCCGTCAACAGCCTGAACCGCCGCGACCCTAGCTTTTTGCTCAGCAACCAGATCTGTTTGGAGTTGGGAAACTTGTCCTTCCAAAGTTGCTATCCGTGCTTCAAGCTCTCCCACTACCTGCTGCATCACCGCTGCCGTGTCTGCTGCAACTTGCGCACATTCTAGAACCGTTTGGCACTCAATAGCCTGCGCGTTTGCGCTTGTGGCACCAAAAAAAATTGCGACCGCAAAAGCATGTCTCTTTCTCATCTTGCTTCCTTTCCTTTAAAATCGATCAAGCCCAGTAAGCATTGCCCATGGCGACGAAAGACCTTCGTAATATGCAACTTCGGCGAAGAAATATTTGCTCAATACTAAACCTCGAAAATGACAAGATGTAATTCTGGCAACCCTCGAAATATTTCCGTACGATGAAAGTATGAAGAGGACGCTTGTTTCCTCTTCAACACTTTCAAGTGCCGTCAAGTAGCCTGCCTTTATTTCTTCGTAAGCAATGTCTGGGCTGGCAATATTCACCGGTTTAACAAAGACTTCCGCGGTTGCACCCAAGGGGAGACGCAGTTCAGCCTCGGAGTCGGAGACAATCTTGATGAGGTCACCGAGTGTAGTCTTCAGCTCCTCTGCATACACGGGCGCAATGCACTCAACGTCCCAGATTAGTTGTCTTGCATCATAGAACGCCCGAGACCTGATGGCTTCGATCTCGTCGATGATCTCATCTACAATGCGCTCAACGTTTGCAACCTCGCCCGAAAACTCCTGCATTCTGGCCGCAGTAATTCGATCAATCTCTGCAATGTAGCCATCCACGTCTGCGTCAAATTCCTTTCGAAGAAATTCTAACGACCGAAAGGTCTGGTCGATAACTTGCGAAATTCTATTAATTGAATCGATGCCGATCTCGTTGATTCCAAGAAGTCGTGAAAGTGACGCCTTAGATTCATGTGCTGCCCCCAATAAGACTAAAATTGATACTATCGATGCGGCGATTACCGTCATAATCCGCATTGTTTCCCCCCAAATTTCTAGCTGCTAACGATCCGACAACACAGTTCGCGTTGTGCTCTATTGACGCCGAATCACTGACGGCGATAGCAGCCTTTCACGTACATCATCAGCACGAAGTTCTCCAAAAATAAGCGACTATTTATCTTCGATTTCCGTTCGGCTGCAGACTTCCAAAACGCCGGAAATGACACCCACAAAACGCCGGAAATGACACCCATGATGATACAGCCTAGCCGAATGCAATCGCCACTTTCGCCACAATCAATTGAAAAATAAATGGTTGCATTTTTCATTCCATCCATCCGAAGCAGTCACGTTCTGGCCAGCCTGAGTAATCTTGACCTGTATTTGTTGAGCATACGCTGGTGGTGCTTAGGCAAACGAAGGCGACAGACAAAACTAACGTGGCGAAAAACGCCACTCCAACATTGATCGTTTTGCTCATGGCTAACTTTCCATATAAGCTTTATCACACTCCGCCCCATCCGTCATGCCTCTATTGCCCAGATCCGTTAAGTTCAAACGGAAGACTTTTCAGGAGGACCAGGCAAAAGTATAGCAAGCGTTTCGGATTTTCAGTCCAACCAACCCGTCACCTTACGTTTCCGTATGGAGTATCGCTTGAAAAGCTGTAGGCTGATGACGCCGGTCAAGAATACGGCTATTGCCGTTCCCAAACCCATGATCAATGCCGGCTGCCAAAAAGGCACAAAACTAGCACCTTCGCCTGTCGCGATATTGCCATAGCGATAGGTGTCCCACGACCCTAGGAACAGGCTTGGGGAAACAAGTTCAAAACGATGTGTATGCATGCCATTTGCGGCTTCCCAGACCTCGCCTTTTGTCAGAAAACGGTGCCAGGCCCAGGTGAATGAGATCATCGGAAGGCCAAGGACGAACGCAGCAGAGGTGCGTTCCCAAAAGAAAGCGGTAGCCTGAGAATCGAATTCTGTGACTGCAACCCTAGGGAACAACTTCTCTCTCGGATCGGATTCTTTAAGGTGGAGGCCGACCATCCAAAGGACACCGACCTGTATTGCCGGACCAAAGCTAAGCACTAACAACGGGACACTTGGCCGGTTGCTGAACAGGAAGCTGAGGGGAAGATTCCACTGGTAAAAGCCGAAGGCATTGAAAAGCGTAAAAATCAACAATATCGACAGCCAAGTGATGCGATTCTCCAAAAGTCAATTCCTAGGCAGGATTGTTGTTTTGGTCGGCACCAAGATCGTTATCTTGAAATCCTGGAACCTGCTCCAACCGCAACCGTTTTTAACCCCGTTCGCAGTACATCAGAGTATAGAATGGTTGCATGATGTTGTGTGCCTTGCCACCGCCAACAGATCCTGAAGTCTGTTCCTTCATTTGCTCATAGCGATCAACTCCCCCATTTATATTCTTCGTGTTGTCCAGCATATTTGGTCCATACGAAGATTGATATGAATGCGTGTGTGCTGGGATCTGCGCAGCGGTAAGCGTGTGCGTTTCTGCGCCGCCTTGTTGCCCCAATTCACGGTTTCGCAAACCATCGCCTTGGCCGGCGCCGATAATTGTTCTACCGCGAGCTGGTGTAAACTCGACCCAACCATCAGGGCAAGAATCAAGATTGAAGGCCAAGACGGCCCCCTTCGGAGTGCCCACTCTCAATGCAAGTTTTGCCTGGTTCGCCGCCTCGACGGCTTTCTGCGCACAGTCTGCTATTGTTGCACACTCTTCTTGAGCTGCCGCGGTAGTCGCTAGGACAATAGGTGTCGCATACATCATCTTTCTTAGAAACATATTTTCCCTTTCAAATTGGCTGCATACGTCCGTGCCAAGCACGGCCCCTTCGGTTGTATTCAAGCTCGATCAGATACAGCTCTTGGTACACTGCGGTGTCATTCTTATAGTGACAGCGAGCGAGGTCGGACAAACGTTGAATCTCAGCATATGCATCGGTTAGATTGGACGGAGAGTCGGCTTCTGTAATCGCTGCAATTCTATTATCGTAAAGCGCTTTTGCTCTCCGAAACCCTTCAATTGGTGAAGCAATGTCAGCAGCATCAATTTCCAAACTACCTACGGTGATTCCGAAAATCTTAAATCGAGGCTTTCTTTCACCGAGATCGTTCAATGCGTCAGCAAGGAGATCCCTCAATGATTCGGCAGTAACTTCGCTCCCGCATTTGATTAGCTCCCGTGTATCCGCGATAAAGGCTTTTTCCAATTTTGACATCTCCGCCAGCGAATTGGAAATAATACCATCAATCTGATCAATGGTAGCTTCTCTCTCTCCGGTGAACCAAACTCTGGTATCAGAGATTGTTCCATCTATTTCGTCAATGTAATCCCGAATATCGTCGTCAACTTCATCTTGGAGCCTCTGGGCGTGAATGAACGCGCGCTCCACCGCTCGCAGCAAGTTTTCGCTTCCCTTTCCTATCTTTAAAGGATCGGTAAGAATTCCGGTAACGTCTGAGAAAAAGTCTGCCTTTGCCGGCGAGGATATGGTGGCCGCTAAAAAAGTAATCAGAATGATTCTGAGAAAAAGCATTTGAATCCAAATTTTGAGTGTGTTGATTAAGTTGAACAAGAGTGAGCTCGGTTGTCAAAACATTTGTGGGGCTCGTTTAGGCGTGGCGAATACTGAGGATGTTGAAAGAGAGATGGTGGTGGACCAGTTGGGCTGTCTGAAACCTCTGGTAATTCCTACAACATCAAGTCGGCCGACCGTTCCGCCAACGCAGCGATCGTCTTTGAAGGATTCAATCCGATTGATCTCGGAAAAATCGAACCATCTGAGACATATAGCCCCGGATACCCAAAAACTCGCCCCGCATGATCAACGACACCGACCGATGGCGTGGCGCCCATTTTACAGCCACCCAATGGATGTGGCGTCACCAAAACCCTGAGAATCTTCCAGGTGGGTGGAACGGTCGTTTCGCCGCCCGTTGCCCTGCTCAAATGTTTGTGGGCTTCGATCAACCCTCCCACGCCGCGTTCGGATCGCGCTGAGTTCCAGTTTAATTTTAAACGCCTTCGCCACGGACGCAGATAATCCCGGCCCCAATACAACTGACCGTCGCCACCATCGACCGCCTGGCCGAACCAGGGCATCATGTTTTCCAGCGGGTCTCCGTCCGACAAAACCTTGGCCAGGCGCGACAGTATCCAGGAGCGTGGGCTAAGACGCCGGGCACGTCTCTTGGAGGCCCTGACGACATTTCCCAGAACATCTGGGAAACCGCCATCTTCCACAAAGTACTGTGCACCGTCTTTGTCACCATCCAAATGGTCGATTGCAGCTGTAATTGTCGGGCCAATGGAAGGCGAAAGAAGGCGACGATCATAAAAGGCGGGTGTCAGAAAATCTCCATTGCTGGACCAACTCATTCCCAGCGCATTGCTGATATTGGGTAGGGTACGAAATTTGTCTCGGGACCGAAAAAGAATTTCAGTGGAACCCAAGGAACCCGCCGCCAGGACGACCCTCTTCGCTCGGACGACCCTTTCGACCTGTGCTCCACTGCTTACGTCGTGATACACGACGGCATATCCGTTGCCTTCCTGCACAATATGACTGACAACACTTAAGGGTCGGATTTCAGCGCCAGAGCTTTCCGCAACGGCCAGATAATTCATATCCAGAGTGTTCTTTGCCTGCGCCTTGCACCCAATGTCGCAGTTCCCTGCATGAACGCAATATCCCTGCTGGCGACCGAAGGCGTTGGTGAATGTCTTCGTCGCCTGTTCCGACGCTGGTCTCTGGCCAGGATACCGGCCGTCTGGGTCAAACGAAACGGCAAGGTCGACCTTTCGGAACCTATCTTCGGTTTGGGTCTTCAGCGCGGCTTCTCGCATGAGTTCGTAGCGGGGCGTCAACTGGTTGTCCGGCAACTGCTCGGGCTTCAGCATCTCGGCGACCCGCTCGTAGTAGGGCGCAAGGACCCGAGAGTTTATTTGCGACGGCCAGCCGCTGTTCAGCGTCTCGGGTTTTGCGTCGATGGACACATTTGCATAGATCAGCGATCCGCCGCCAACACCGGCTCCGGTCGCAACCCACATGTCGTCAAAAATCCGCAGATCAAGCCAGCCGTTCTGGTTCTCCGGCTCATCGACATCATAGATCCATGAGTCATCCGGGCTGCGCGGATAGTCATCGGGCGACCAACGCCGACCCCGCTCCAACACGAGAACTGACATCCCCTCCGAGGCTAGGCGACAGGCATGAACAGACCCGCCAAAACCGCTGCCAATGATGATTGCATCAAAGGTCATGCCATCTTTCCTTGCTTACGGGTGATCTCTATCGGTTCCTCGATCAATTGCGGCTCGATAGGCGAACCGGGACGCAGGAGGTTTGTTGCGCCATCGGGTACGTCCAACGTCTGGGAGGTCAAGCCAAGCCTCATTAACGCGTTTTCCATGAATTTGTCGGGTGTCTCTGCTTCGTCCCGGGTCTTCCAGTCGCGCACAATCTCCTTTAGGCCGATGGGGTAGATCGTCAGGCCGTCCTTGTTGATGCGGATGCGCAGGAACGACTTGTATCCTTCAATCGACTGGGCCGAAAAGATCTCCTGCCCGTGCAGGCCCAACATGAGATTCGACAGCCAGATATAGGCCGACAGAACAAGCCCGTGCGCAACCCAGCCCAGCCCAAGCGTCAGCAAGGGCAGAAGCACCACGAAGACCCAAAATCCTGTTTCAAGCGCATCGAAGATCGACAGAGCCAGATAGGCAAGACCAATTGCGGTACTAAACTGCGCAAGGAAATGGATGACACCGGCCAGATAGCTAGCGAAGTTTTGAGTGTTCGGACCGCGCGACGAATGGGCGAACATGACGAAACCGCCCGCGACCAGCAGAACCACCAAGAGATGAGTCGGCGCAAAGACTAGCGTCTTTGCAACCGTCTTGGCAAACTCCCAGAGCCCAAATTCAAGCGAGCTTAGAAACGTTTTGTCTACCGGCACGACGATGGCCGAAGACACCTCGATATTGCCCAGCAACGCGCGGCTTGCAGACTGAAGCAGCCAGACAAGTGTGAACATGATTGCCGAAAGCGCGAGGCAGAACCGTTTGTGGCGCCAGAACATCTTGAACACACCACTGCGCATGCTTTTGCTTTCGTCTTCGCTTGGAAACCTTTTGCGGTTCCTGGGCGTCTCTCCACTGTCAAAAGACAGCTTTTCCGGCGCGGCATCCGTGCCCGACATGAACGCGCCACCGCCACCGCAAGTGATGAAATGAACCGCCTCATCCTTGGGCTGGTTGTCTTCCTGGTACCTCAGGTAGTGGTGCTGATCGCCGGAAACGAATGCCACGACGCGGGCTGTGCCGTTCGCTTCCACCCATTTTCTGACCAGTTGTATCGTGCTCCAGGCCACGTTGGTCGCCTCGTCAGACGGCTTCACCTCATAGTTCCAAACTGGTTTGGCCGTACAAAGGATGACCTGCTCGTGCGGGCGAAGTTGTTGGGCTTTTTCCCAGAAGTAGTCGAACTGCGCCGCGTCGAAATCGTCCGACATGGCAAGATCCAACCCCCAGATCGAACATCCGTGTTCCAAATCGATAGCGAAATAGCTGCGCCTTTGCTGGATCTGCCATGCGCCCAACCAACGGCCCCTTTGACAGAAACGGCGCACATAGCTGGCCAAACCATCGTACCAATCGTGGTTGCCCGGGATCGAATAGAGCGCG
Organism: Paracoccaceae bacterium; assembly: GCA_039942715.1. Classification (GTDB taxonomy): domain Bacteria; phylum Pseudomonadota; class Alphaproteobacteria; order Rhodobacterales; family Rhodobacteraceae; genus JABDJX01. Next base: position 585,424 of record JBDVBY010000001.1, on the reverse strand, counting down.
CGCCCCGTCAACTTACCCGCAACGGTCTGCCATGGGCGAGCGGCATAGTAAGGCCCGACAGTCCGGTCTTCGTAGTTCTGGACGGAGGCGAGCGGATACACGAGGTCGCCCCCGAAGATTGTAATCGCCCCGCCTGGCAAGACATGTTCAAAATCGGCAAACTCGGAACGTGGCACCTCCGCCATTTCACTTGGCGGAATGGGTTGAGCGGTTCGCGCCTCTTCCTTCGAAAGGCCAAGATAATCGCGACCGATCAGCCAAGCGATGGAATGGGTGGCATTGAATCCGTCACCCAGATCCGCCACGTAGTCGACCCATATCTCATCATTCTCGTCCGCGAAATACGCCGCCCCGGTCGCCCCCGCGGCAAACTGAAAATCCTGGTTTGGCGCTTGCGCATCCAGTGCCGCCAGAACCTCGCGTCGGGTTGTTCGGTTTCCGACAGCCGCCGTTATGATTGTCTGAACGGCGACGCCAACAAGCATGCGAAGATTGAACCAGCCAACTGTTGGTCTTCTGACAAGTCGGAATGGTCGTGATTTCCCTGTCATCGGCGCCTCCCGACGTTGAGGTAGGTGTCGTGCAATGATTTGGCGAAGAAACCGGCGAAACAGGCGACCGCACTGAATTTTTGACGGAACCCGCGACAATCCCGGGAAGAAAGAGTCGTCATCAAGGCGATGAACCCAAAGAGGCCGAGGCGCAGAACTCCGGCGGCGACGACCTTGCCGCTCGCATCCTTTCCTTCATGCAAGCGCGAATACAGCGTGGTCGTTTCCTTCCACATCCTCCAGGGCGGTCCCCGGCGGACATGTTTCCGGCCCGTAATCCAGTGCTGCTTGCCGTCCAGCAGGACACCCATCTCGTAGACCATTTCGACCAGGTCCGGGTCGTCCGTTGGTGAGAAGAGCTGGAAGTTGCTGTGCGTCGCGGGCCGGATGCGACCCAGGCGCGGGCTATAGATATGTGCGGCCATTTTCCCGCGGTGGTTCGGGTCGGCAACAAATGCGCGGATGTCGCGGATGTTTATCGTTGCATTGAGGCGAAGCGGGATGGCGTTTCGGTCCTTCCCACCCTCTTCCGGGTCAGTTGTATCGAAGGAAAGACGCCCGGCCATCGTTTCGCGGAAGGTCACGCCTTGCCCGGGCTCCCCGGTTCTTGTGGCATCGTTGCCCAGCGCCGAGCCGCCCTTGGGTTTCGAGGCCAGATAAGCCGAGGCGTCCATATACCCCTGGTCAACCAAGGCGTTGCCGCTGACCTTGCCCGCGACATAGTCTGGGTCCAGCGGAATGGGTAGTTCGGGCCGGATCACGTGGACGCTGATGGGTTTCTTGTGACCGAATGGGGTCTCGCCCTTGGCAATTGCCGCGTTCAAGCGACCAATCTCTTCAAGTTCCGCGTTCAGTGCAGCGACCGCGCTCATCTCGATCATATGCACATATTGCGCCAAAGTGCCGTCGTGCCATTGGCTGGTGTTACCGATGCACCAAACCACCCAAAGCTCGTTTGCGCCGCTCTCGACGGCCTTTAACAGGTTGGAATCCTTGATCCAGACCGCATCGGTCCAGCTTTGCCCGTTTTCGCGTGTCGCGGGTGTAAACATGGGCAGCGACATACCCGCGAGCATTTGATTCAAGGTCACCTTGGAATGGGGAATCGCCACAACCGATTTGGTGTCGAACCTGCACACGTTGAAATGGCTCGCCACTCCGGTCGAACGATTAATCTTGTCGGGATCAATTCCAAGATGCGGGAAGATATATCGCGTTATTCCGTCGAAATCGCCAAATGCCTTGAGATTGGGAAACTTCAGATACCCCCGCAGCGAAAGCGGAGAAATGAACCTGCTTGGCTTCAAGCTGCGCCAATGATGGGCCAGGTTTTCGGGCGCGACTCCCGAAAGCAAAGCGCCAAGATTCATGATCCCGCCAGACGTCCCATCGCCGTACGAAAAGCGCAGACCTTCTTCGTGAAGGCGCTGAATTACTCCCGCCTGATAGGCAACGCGCATACCGCCTCCGGGCAGGATCAATGCGCGACGGTTCTTTCGCAATGAGGCGATATGAGGGGGTGCCGTCATCGCTCGGACAGCACGCGTCGTGAGTTCATCCACACGACCACGAAGATCACGACTTCGGCGATGAAGTACCAGATGAACGAGGTATGCGGCGTTCCATCGAAGATCCAGGACGCTCCGCGTGCGAACGCGCCAAGGGCCAGTCCGGTCAGGAAAATGGTGCAAGGAAGGCCTGCGGAAAGGATATCGCGCCGATACACAAGGCAGAATATTCCGAAAGCCAATTCAATGGCCTTGAGGAAACGAAATTGATTCAGCAGCGTCGCACCGTCTGGGCCTGTGAAATCCTCCTGGCTCAGCCCATAGAACAACTCCAATTCCCATTGGAGATAGAACAGGCCAAGAGTCCCAACACCGATTAGAAACAACGCGTAGACTAGCTGCAATATGCTGGCGAGTGCTCCGATCATCGTGGTAATCTCTGCCAGAAGATTAATGCAAGAAGGCCAGTAAACGCGTCAAAGATCGCGACGCCCAGTGCCAGCCAAATGAAGTAACCCTTCAAGTAGGCGACCAAGACCAGAATGGCCGCCGCGAATTTCTGGACGCTGATCCAAAGGGAAATGGCAGGCGCATCGGTTCTCAAAAGAAGGCTTTGCAGAAACATCGCGCCGGTGATCACCATGAACATGCCTACAGTCTGGAACAGATGAACCTCGGGGCCTGTGGCAGAAGTGGCGATGATACCGAGAATGAATTCTCCGGCGAACATCTGGGTTGCGCCGGATATCAGTGTGATCGCGGCAATCACGATCAGGGCCAATCGGATAAGCGCGTCATTCATGATCTGCCCTCGCGCGTAGGCCAAGCGCAAAGAAATAATACATCATCGAAAGCCACTCGATGACCCAAAGCGAAACGCGAATGCGGTTAAGGTCGGCCCATTTACTGAATGTCTCAGCCAACTCCACTGGGTCGGAAATGCCTTCGGCAAGAGCGGCATTGTAGGTGAAAATGAATTCCGTCGTCAACAAGGTGGATGCTATCAACGCCGCCAGGACAATGATCGGTGGCCAGCGCAGCCCGGAAAACCATTCCGTCACTAGCATGAAAAACCCGGTGACAAGCATCACGATGGTCATCCAGGTGAAAAACTCGGTCGCCCGCTGGACCGGATCAACGAAGATAAGCGCGTAATTATCCGGTGTCAGATGCGGCTCGATCGGGAATTGAAAAAAGATAAGACTGATGCCCGTGCCCAGATAGATCGAGCAGCAGAGCATCAGGATCGCATTGTTCAACAGTAGCAGGCGTGGCATGACTTAGGCCTTGTCCAGATCAAATGAAGGGTCGCGATTGGGCGGGTCCAACCATTCCTGCCCGTATCCCAGCGGATAGGTTGCTTCCAAACCTTCGCCAATCGGGTCTTCTGGTCGGTCTTTTTGGGTGATGAACCAACAGTCGAAATAGTCGTCCAGCAATCCTGTGACATTTGGGACAAACGCTGCGAACAAGGGCGTCGGGTTGTGTTCGAGTGTCTTGAGCTTGTCAGCCCGCGGATGATCGCCAAGTGTGAACCGGGCCGAGTTTGGCGAAAGCAGATGTAGCCCAGCCTTGCCCTTGAAATAGATGAACGAACGGAAAATCATTCCGCGAAACTGGCAATAGTTCGCGGCGCCCATGTTAAGCGGAATAGGAAACTTTTTCGGCTTCCGAACATCAAAACGGCTGACCATCTTGCCTTCCAGATCGTATTGACTGCTGATCCATTCCCGTCCTTTGACGAAGTCCAGATTCGCCTGGTGCTTGGGCATCCCCCAAATTCCGCGCCCACCTTTCACGGACACCTCAGTTGAAACGGGGAGATCGATGACGAACTGTCCGGTACCAAAACTTTTCATGAACACGCCTGGCAACAACGGGATCGCGGGCTTGCGGCCCTTGGTGCAGGCAATGGCGATCGAGTACTCGATATAGGAACCAATATCCGTCTGCCGATAATCAATTACAGTCACCACAAGAAGTGCACGGTCAAAGAAACGGAATGGGTGGACATAACATTCCGGTATTAAGGCCGCAGCAGCGTCGTAATTGCAGGGAAATGCTGCGATCATCGCAGAACTGTCCCAGGAATTGATCGGCATTTCATAGCGAATGCCATCGACGTAGGAATGATGGCCCTCAATATCTTTCTGTCGCTGTGGTGCGGCCATGGCTACCCCTTTGAGAATTCGTCGATAATAAGCGGGAAGATGTCTTTCGATGCGAGTTTGCCAAGGAAGACATCAAGATGGCCATAACCGGGCAATTCGTGAAAACTGTGGCGCCCGGGCGAGAATGCCTCCATGAAATCAAAGCTTTCCATCTGGCTTTCCTTGAAGAAGCAGTCGTTCAGCTCGCCCGCCAGAAAGACGATCCTGGCATCGGTTTTGGGCGCCTCTTTCACAACGCTTTCGGGCAATTCGTCAAACTCGCCGGTCATGACCAAATGGCCTTCCCGGATCGATGGGCCGATCTGCCTGAAAAAACTCATTGGTACATGGGCAAACTCACCGCTCAGCCAGTCATGCGTGGCTTCATCAAGGTTCTCGTGCCGCCACAGCGTGGGAAAGCCCGACCCATAGGTGAAGGACGACCATTTGCAGACCGGATTGTTGCACTCGTGATGAATGGCCCGCACGTATAGATCGAAAAGCTTTGGCCAGCCCGGCGGTGCGCTAACGCCCCATTGCGGGTTGAGAAATTTGAAGTATCGGCCAAGGCTGGGAACCGCATAAAGCGCCTTGAGCTTTGCAAGCGCAGGCACCTTGGGATGCAAGGACACCGCGTTCGAAACAACGGTCGAAACCTCGGGCAAAAGGCCAGCGAGAAGCGACACCATGAAACTCGTCGATCCCTGACAGTGAATCAGTGCCTTGATTTCGCTTGCGCTTGTGACCTCCTTGATCTTCGCGATCGCGGCGGGGTAGTCGAAGACCGCCGCCTTATCCAATGTCCATTCGTTTGGTGGAACATCAATGCTTGCTCGCCAGTCAAGGTTCCAAACATCGAACCCGGCCATGAAAAGTGCATCGTCCAGATTCAAGCCATTAGCCCGAGGAGGGCTAAAAATCTTGCTGCGAACGCCTGCGCCATGAACCATCAAGATAGGCGCCTTAGTTGCGTTGTCCGAGCCATTTTTGCGCGTCATTCGAAGCAACAGACCGTCGCCTGTTTCGAAAAAAAATGCCTGCGCGTCGCAGTTCATGGCCAACTATCTGTCCAAAATATCATTATTGGTCGCTAAAATTACTATTAACTAAAACCCAATCCTGGCTCCAAGTCCAATAAAGTTTGAGAATGGTGAAATGACTTGGACAACAATTCAATTTTCGTTACCGAGACTTGATTGAAAAGCAATGTCTTGTGGCCAGGCACACGGCGAGTTTTGTGGGCCTCGGTCGGATTTTTATTGCTGCCCAGGCTCTCCATCTCAGACCACATCTTGCGGAATTCGTCTCCGAAGATGTCGATGAAACTCCACTGCCGCGCCTATCGGCCGCAATGCTTGCTTTCGGCGCTTAGCGTTACGAATTGCCTTGTGTAGCATTCGACAGTTAGCTCAGGAAGCTGCCAATTTTTTTCACTTGATCCGAAGGACGCTCTAAGCGCGTGTTTCCCGTTTGCGAGATAGGTCCCCAAAAAAAATTTGATCATACGAATGCCACAAGGTTACCTGGATAAGTTACCCAATCTTGCAATACGCTGAAATTTAATGGTGATTGCGTGCAGGCGGGGAGCGTTCTGCACGCTGCGTTGCCTAGTTTTTTACGCCCCTCTATGCGCGCGTAAGAGCCTTCTAAGTCTTCTAATTCTACTTGAAGAGTAGCGTGGAACATGCGGCCCAGGCGAGAGATTGAATTTGGTTCGATCGGAAACGCCACACTTCAGCTACGATCAAGTGATTGGAATCTAGTAGTTGTAGCGCTTGTTGCCTTTGTAGCATCGAATAGAAGGATTGCTGGAGTTCAGGACACGGATCATTTGACGATTTCCGCCAGCTTTGAGACCACTTATTTAAAGCAGCCGCAACATCCGTAACATGGGCAACAAACCTTTGGAGTCAGACTAGTTGGCCCGTAGCGGAAACTGACCCAAACCGCTACGAGCCCTAAAAGGTGCCAGGAGTTAGACTGGCGGTAATGCCGTATCATCAACGAACCATTCGGCCATATGATAGTTGTTTTGCCAATCCGGCCGAATACGGTAGGATTCTGCAAAGCGTTGACGTGCTTCCTGCAGATGTGGAAGCCACCAGGTTTTCCTTATACCTTCAGGCGTCCTTTTGTTTCCACCGGATCGTCCTCCCGCAGCCCGCAGTGCTGTACCGTGGGCGCGAGTAAATCGCTCAGACAATATTAGAACACTTCCGTCATTGTCGTTGATGTCGATGATTTTCGGCGCGCCTTCGTGGAGAAGCGTTTCAATGTCCGACACTTCATTGGGCAGAGTTCGCCGCCGCTGTTCTTGCCTAGCTTCTGTCTCAGGTATCTTGCCTTCGTTCCACTCGTTGAGATTGTAGTCCATGAGTTCTTTCAGAAACATTTCGCGTTCGCCTCGGTTCTCCCACGCATCAGTAAGGTCCGCAAAGTATTCGCGGTCGTTGTTGTGCTTCTCCGCATCCACTTTTAGAACACAGAAACGCCTGTCGTCGATGTCCAAACGTACGACGTGCTCTTCGTTGCTGGCGATGATTAATCGGAAATGCTTCTTTGCTGTGAACCGGTCCACCCCCTTGGGCTCGATGACAATGGTGCGGTCCGTCACAATAGACTTCAGGGTATTAGCTTCCTTTTTGTTGCCGGCGAAAAAGGCTTCGTTGGCAAAAACAAGGAGCTTGTCTTGAAGTTGGGCATTGAAGTTACCGACCAACTGCTCCGAAGAGGTGCACATCATTGTGTAGTCTTGTCCCAGAATTTGAGAAAATAGTTCAACGAAGCGGTTCTTGCCGGACCCTTGGGGGCCCGAAAGAACAAGTGCCGTTGTCGGGGTCTCGTGCACTTTTTGGATAGTATGTGCCAGCCAGCCCAAAACCCATCGGTATACATCAAAATCTCCGCCGCACATATGGTGCAACAGATGGTGCCTTATCTTTCGAGCTACGCCATTTTGCCACTTTGTTGGCCAGCCGCGCCACATGTTGTAGACGTTACTTGGAGCTCGCTGACCCGGCAGGAAGCGAACTTCGTCATATTCGTGACGGCATTGGTGATGAAGCCAGTACTGTGCGGCAGGCTTTATGATTGGGTTGTCATTGCTGTCGCGACCAACTTCGATCTGAACATTTGCCTCAGCATCACGAAAAGCCGCGAATGAGCGAACTCGGAGTCGCCCCTCTGTGTCTCGGTGGCAAACGCGGGGCTGGCCGCCCCAGTCCTTCACAACAAAGTACCGCTGTTGATAGCCCATCAAAACCTGAATGCTTCGCAATGGGTAGACTTCCTTGAGTAGGGACTGCGAGCCTATTGCTCCCACACCGTTTAGCTGTTCCAGGGCAAGGGTGAAGTCGCCATTGTTGGATTCGAGTGCTGCCGCGATTTCGCCGATTGACGGGTTCATTGTATCAGCAACTATTGGGGCTTCGTCCTCGTCTCCAAGCCACTGCACGCAGTCCTCGCACCAAACCCGATTAGCCTTTTCCGGTTTCACGTACTCGGCGTTGTTCCAATAACAGTCCGTGAAGCCTAACCAAGCTTCACCACTGGCAGAATTGTCCCCGACTAAGGCTGTGCTGGGTGTTTCGTTTATGGTTTCCGAACAGGTTTCGGTCGAGCTTTCGTTCTCTTTCACCGAATTACTCATGGCCGCCTCCGCGTGTACGAGAATTAAGCCAACTGTCGACGTCAGTGGATTTTTAGATGACCCGTCTACCAATCCGAATGTACTTCGGTTGGTCGGGCGATTCTGCGGAACGTCGCCCCTCAAAAAAGGCAACCGACATTCCCGTCCGATCAGCGACTTCGCGTGTGGAAAGATACTGCTCTTTGGGATTCTGCAGAATTGTGGGCAGAATGTCTGTGATTTCAGCCCGAACGATGTCGCGGACCATTCTTCCATAGTAGAATAGTGCATTTTGCACGCCTCCTATCATGGGGTTCGCTTGAACCCATGTAGGCCGCCCTATTCCCGGAGGGGCCTTTGCGGAGTCGCTGCAGCTTTCCCTTGCGACCTTTCGGTCGGGCCCTCCCGCCGGAGGGTACGCACTGCCTTGGCGACGTTTGACTTACAGGTACGCGGCCAAGCCCCTATGGTCTGGGGGCGTTCTGACGTATTTCAGAAGTGTTTTATAGCATGATTACAATCACTTTGGCAAGCATTCTTTCAGTCGAGACCAGATCAAGTCAGCAATTACTTGTGACCAAAGTGCACAAGCTTCGTCCGAGACATGTCCGTACCCATCAGTTACATCCGTCTTGCCCGTGTGGTTTACGAGCCGCCGCAGCACGCGGCGCGGAACGGCGGTCTCGCTCTCAGCCACACCGATGAAGTGGTGGCGCAGACGGTGGGAGTACGAACCTGTGCTAAGCCGGATACTCTTGAACGGAAAGAAGGTGTCCTCGTTTGTCATTTGCCGACCAAGAATGTCATGAACCTGCGTGGGTAGGTGTCGCCAGAAGGAAATATCTTTGCCCATCTTTGTTTTGGGCTGGGGGATGAAGACGCGATCGTCTTCGAGGTTCGATCGGCGGAATTGCAATACCTCTCCCTGCCGCAGCCCTGTGAGTGCGCATACAAGGTGCGCATCGAGCATGGTGAGGGAGGCCCCCGCAACAATCTCGGGCCACCACTCGCTTATTTCAGCGGCCCGCTCGGCCCGGTTGCTGGCGGGGCGGGGCAGAGCCGGCAGACGAAAGCGCGTTTGGGTATGTTGCTCAACAAGACGGCGAAGGTGGCTGACCGTGTCTCTTGCCGGGTGCACGCCGTTGCGCTCGACGATGTCGCTGCGGAGGTTGAGCAGGTCGGTTGCAGTGACGTTGGCCGGGTCGCGCGACCACCAACCCGGGGCGTGCTTGCCGACGCGGCCGGCAGCTTCTTTTACTGTTACGGGCGATCCACCACGGTTCAGGAAGTCACGAGACCAAGCCTCGTGGACCGCTTGCAGTGTCGTGCGTCGGTTCCTTGCTTCCGGTTCAGTCGCGTTTAGCTCTGCGGTAAGTCGGCGAGCCTCAGCCACATCAATTGTGGGCCACCGCCCAAGGGTATGCCGCTTGCCGCCGGATTTCTGCCAAACCCAAGATTTGTTGGAGCCATCGGACCAGACCCGAGCGCCAAGGCCATGTTCTCGGCCGTCCCAATGTAGGCCCGGCGGTTGCTTTCGGTCCATCCACGAAGAGGTCAGTTTGGGCAAAAGTAACTCCTAAAGTAACTGAAAACTTTCTAGCTCTATATAGCTCGAGCTATTGCGGAAAGCTATGAGTTGTTTGTTTTTAATTACTTGGGGGGTGGAAAAAGGGTAGAGTGTGTAGGGCGCGCAGCGTTGAGGTCGCTGTGGGGTAACACCCGTGAGAGTTCGAGTCTCTCCGACCGCACCAACGTCGGCATTTTGCGAAGCAAAAGTCGGTGGGCGGCGGATGCATCGAAGATGCGTCGAGAGCCAAAACACCCAATAAACCTGAAAAACGGCAATCACGCTAAACCGAAGGCGCGAAGCCTGTGATCAATTGTTTAAGCCCAAGAGCCGCACCGGCGAATATCGCAATGAATGTCAGCGGGGCGCTGAAGGCGAGGACGGAAAAGGCTGATATGCCCTGGCCAATGCTGCACCCTGCCGCAAGGACAGCGCCTGCACCCATGATCGCTGCGCCAAAGATCTGGCGGCGCAACTCGCGCGGGTCTTCACAGGCTTCCCAGCGAAAGTGCCCTTTAGAAAAGGACCCTAAACACGCGCCAAGCAAGACGCCGACGACCGAACCAACGCTGAACGACAAAGCCGTGCCCGAGGCGGTCATGGCATAAAGGATCGTATCGCCAATGGGAGCGGCGAATGTGTGCGTCTGAATAGGCTCAGCGGCAAATCCGGTGGCAGCGATCCACGCGGTGCCAATCCAGCCAAAGGTGATCGCAAGCCCCACAACGATGCCCCAAAAGACGTGTTTGGGAGAATGTCGCATCGCTGCGCTAGACAGCGAAAGCGCAAGAATAACGCCGCCGATCGCCAGCCCTGTAACGGCGGGACTTATCCCAAAACTAACGTTGAACAACTGGCTGAAGCCTTGCGGCGCAGAGGCGCCAACTTCTACGGGAAACAACCAGACGCGCGTGGCTGCGAGCGGGCCGGACATCACGAAGTAGGCTGACAGCCCCATGACTATGACAATCACAAACGAGCGCAGATCACCGCCGCCAAGCCGGGCGAGCGCGCCATACCCGCAGTTGCCGCTGAGGGCCATACCATAGCCAAACATCAAACCGCCCAGCACGGTCGCAACAGGGTTCCAGACACGATTAAGATAGGCTGTCTCCGAGCCGTTAAGCGCGCCAAAGTTCATCGCGAGGTGCGTGCAAATAATCGAAGTGCCAATGGCCAAACCCCACATGCGCACGCGGCGATCATCCGAGGAGTAAAGCAGGTCTTCGATAGCGCCCAGCGTGCAAAACCGACCAATGCGGGCAGCCAGACCAAGGGCAATACCGCCGATTAGGCCGAACAATGCCGCTGCATTTGGTTCTCCGAGGACGTCCAGCATTCGGTACCCCTCCCAAGTTCCGAAACGGCCCAAAGATGGACCGGTTTATGAGCAGAACGAAGTTATTTGCAGAACAATTCGTAGACGACTTCCATGATCTTCTTCGGTCGATCATCCGCAAGGCTATAGTAGATTGTCTTCCCGTCGCGCCGTGGGTTCACCAAGCCTTCAAGACGAAGCCGCGAAAGCTGTTGAGACACTGCTGCTTGGCGCGCCGACAACAAGTCTTCCAATTCGGTAACGGACTTTTCGCCCGAAGCCAGATGACACAGGATCATCAAGCGCCCCTCATGGCTGATTGCCTTGAGGAAGTTTGATGCAAGCTGTGCGTTTTGCATCATCTTTTCCATATCCTCTGCGCACATATTGGCGTCAAAGACAGGCAGTTTTGAAGCGATCTCGCTCGTGTCCGGTTGCGAACTCAACTGTTGTGACATCACGTTTACCCTGTCTGATCCAATGGAATTTCCGCGCGCTCGAATAATATCGTCAATAGGCCCCAAAAAAAATCTTCGCCGGGATAGCCTTCGATCCGACCGACCTCGACGCCGTCCTCAACCAGGATGAACGTTGGCGTGTAGTGCACAGCGCGCTCAAAAGCCACGTCGGGCGTTTGGCTGTGAAGGTCGTACCGCATGAGCGGCGCGGTCTTGCCTTCGACTGTTTTGGGATAGATTGGAGCGATTTCTTTGTTCCAGCGGGCGCACCAAGCACAGCCATCTTCTTCGGCCATCAACAAGTAGGTGTCCGCCGCCGCCGAAAGAGGCAACATCATGCAGGCCAAAATGACGGCCGCGATGCGTGCCATACGTGTCTCCGATTGACGATTTAGTGTGGCGAACATAATCTAATATGTGAATTTATCAAGAAGGGCAGGGTTCACGTGTTCGATATCACTGCCATGGGCGCCTTGATTGCTGGGCTTTTGTCGTTTTTGTCGCCCTGCATTCTTCCCATCGTGCCGTTCTACCTCAGCTACCTCGCTGGTGTGGGGATGAACCAGATTTCTGCCGAAGCAGACATCACGCCTGCCGTGCGGCGCCGGGCAGTGTTGTCGGCGATCTGTTTTGCCGCCGGTGTGATCACTGTCTTTATGGGGCTCGGCGCGACCGCTTCGCTCTTTGGTCAAATGGTACGCGAGTATTTTGATGTGCTGCGCTGGGTAGCCGCAGCGATCATCATCGCGATGGGCCTACATTTCTTGGGTATCATCCGCATCGGTATCCTTTATCGACAGTTTCGCGCTGACGCCGGAGAAACCTCGAACGTCAGCTACGTCGGCGCTTTTGTCATTGGTTTGGCGTTTGCCTTTGGCTGGACGCCCTGTGTCGGGCCGGTTCTGGCGGCGATCTTGTTCACGGCTGCTGGTCAGGAAACCGCAGGGCAGGGCATGTGGTTGCTGTTTGTTTATGGCGTGGGGATGACGCTGCCGTTTGTGGTCGCCGCGTTGTTCATTGGTCCATTCATGCGCTGGATGAGCCGATTCCGCCGCCACCTTGGGCTTATCGAAAAGCTCATGGGCGCGTTGCTTGTCCTTTTTGGCGTGCTGATCGCCACCAATTCGATCAACATCATTGCGCAATGGATGCTAGAAACTATCCCGTGGTTCAGCGCTATTGGGTAACCTATCGGAGGAAACATCATGAAGAGATATTTAGTTCTTTTAAGTGCGTTGGCGTTCAGCCTTACCGCACAAGCGGCCGAGGTTGGCGATGATGGTTTGCACAAAACCGATTGGATGCGCGACACCTTCAAAGACCTGCGCGAAGACCTTGAAGAGGCCAACGATGAAGGCAAGCGCCTGTTGATCATGTTTGAACAGCGCGGCTGTATCTATTGCACCAAGATGCACAAGGAGGTGTTCCCTGATCCTGACGTGACAGCTGCGATCGAGGACAATTATTTTGTGGTGCAGGTTAACTTGCACGGCGACACAGAAGTGACCGACTTTGATGGCGAAACGCTGTCGGAAAAGGACATGGCGCGCAAATGGGGCATTTTGTTCACGCCTTCGATGTTGTTCATGCCCGAAGAGGTGGCAGAAGGCGCAACCGCGCCGCAAGCTGCTGTGGCTATGATGCCCGGTGCTTTTGGACGGGGTACAACGCTGGATATGTTCACCTGGGTTGCCGAGAAGCGCTATGAGCTCGATGGCGAAGAGGACTTTCAGCGCTATCACGCGCGGCGGATTCAGGAACGCGACAACGGGTCGACGGACTAAGCCGGAGCTTTCCAGAAATTCAATTTGTTGAATTTGTTGTTGCGCGGATCAACTTTGTGTGCGCTAGTATACGCAAAATAGCCTTTAGGGAGGGCACATGAAAAAGCTATTCGTAATAGCCTCGATTGCGGCACTTAGTGCGTCTGGTGCATCGGCCGAGGAGGTGAAACCCATGGATGTCGCGTTTGTTGACGGCATGGTTACACAATCGCTGACCGGGCAGGCGGGTGATCCGGCCGCTGGTCGCAAAGTGTTTTTGAACCGCAAGCAGGGCAATTGTCTGGCGTGCCACACAAACTCTGACATGCCCGAGCAAAGCTTTCATGGCGAAGTTGGCCCGACAATGGACGGTGTTGCGGATCGCTGGGAAGAGGGCGAGCTGCGCGCCATCGTGACAAACTCGAAGAACGTATTTGAGGGCACGATCATGCCCGCTTTCTACATCGACAGCGGCTACGAGCGTCCGCTTGAAAAATTCGCAGGCAAATCCGTTCTGACCGCACAGCAGGTCGAGGACGTCATCGCCTATCTGATGACACTCAAAGAAGGGTGAGGAGAGACACTATGAAACTGACACGTCGAGACTTAATGGTCATGGGTTCAGCAGGCTTTGCCGTCACCGCTTTTGGCGCGGTACCTGCGTTTGCATCGATGACCGATGATGAGATCGCCAAAATCACAGGCGGCGCAGAGATGGGCGAAGGCGGCATCACGTTGACCGCGCCAGAGATTGCGGAAAATGGCAATACAGTGCCAATCGAAGTCAGCGCGCCGGGCGCCACCATGATCGCGGTTTTCGCGGATGGTAACCCTGTGCCAAATGTGGCGACTTTCAAATTTGGCGCGCTCAACCCATCGCAAAGCGCGTCTACCCGCATGCGGCTGGCAGGCACCCAAGATGTAATCGCGATTGCCCAAATGGCGGATGGTTCGTTCCAGAAAGCATCGGCAAACGTGAAAGTAACAATCGGCGGCTGCGGCGGCTAAGCGAGAGACGAGGAGAATTATCATGGCATCTGGTGTAAAACCCCGCGTCAAAGTCCCAAAGAAAGCGGCTGCTGGCGACACGATCACGATCAAAACGCTGATCAGCCACAAAATGGAAAGCGGTCAGCGCAAAGACGGCGATGGCAACGTTATCCCACGGTCGATCATCAACCGGTTCACAGCTGATTTTAACGGCGAAAACGTGATTGATGTTCAGCTTGAACCCGCAATTTCGACCAACCCTTACTTTCAGTTTGAGGCGGTTGTTCCTGAAGAGGGCGAGTTCCAGTTCACGTGGTACGATGACGACGGCTCTGTCTACGAGACCGCCAAGAAAATCAGCGTGTCTTAAAGAACGCGCGAAAAAGGGAGGACGTATCATGCGGATCACATCCGGTTTGATGATAGCTACAATCCTTGCGGCGGGCTCGGTCTCGGCGCAGGACGACAACACCTTGAGTGTTGAAGGCGAGGCGATGGTCAGTACGGCTGAAGCACCATCGCATATGGAGAACGTGAGCACGATTTATTCAGGCTGGCATTTCCGCTCATCCGAAACGCAAGCGTTGCAAACAGATGACTTTGACAATCCCGGCATGATCTTTGTCGATCAGGCGATTGATGAATGGGATGTCGTGGACGGGTCTGAAGGCAAGGCGTGTTCGTCGTGTCACGAAGACGTTGCTGCGTTTGAAGGGCTGCGCACGCAGCTTCCGCGCGTGGAAGACGGTCAGTTGGTCACTATGGAAAACCTGATCAACGAATGTCGTACTGATCGTATGGGCGCTGAGAAGTGGAAGTATTCCGGCACGCAAATGACTGGAATGACCGCTTTGATTAGCCTGCAATCGCGTGGCTTGCCAATGAACGTGGCGATTGATGGTGAGGCTTCTGACTTTTGGGAAAAAGGCAAAGAGCTTTACTACACCCGCGTCGGCCAGCTTGATATGGCTTGCTCGAACTGCCACGAGGACAACTACGGTGTGATGATCCGGGCTGACCATTTGAGCCAAGGGCAGACCAACGGTTTTCCAACGTACCGTTTGAAGAACGCCAAGCTGAACTCGATGCATGGGCGTTTTAAAGGCTGCATGAGCAACATTCGTGCGACCCCATTCAAGGAAGGCGGCGATGAGTTTAAAGCGCTTGAGCTTTATCTCGCGTCACGCGGAAACGGCCTTTCGGTCGAATCCCCGTCCGTCCGTAACTAAACTTTGGGCCCTGTGACGCGCGTTGCAGGGCCTAAATTTCATTCGTAGCATTCAAATATGCGAATATGAGTTGGAAGCAATATGATCTCTCGGCGTGATTTTCTTCAAGTAGGCATGGCGGCGTCCGCCATTTACGGGGCCTCAGGCTTTGGTAATTGGGCAAAGCTGGCCGCGCAACAGACGCTGACCCAAGACCAACTTTTACAGTTCGACACCTTCGGGAATGTCTCGCTGATCCACGTCACGGACATTCATGGTCAGCTCAAACCGATTTATTTTCGCGAGCCTTCCGTCAACATTGGCGTTGGCGGCAACAAGGGCGCTGTGCCGCATGTGACGGGCGCTGATTTCCGCAAGCTTTACGGCATCGACGATGGCAGCCGCAGCCATTACGCGCTCAGCTCCGGTGATTTTTCAGCACTGGCTCAAGGCTATGGCCGGGTTGGCGGCATGGACCGTGTGGCGACCGTGATCAAAGCGATCCGCGCGGATCGCCCCGATGCGATTTTGCTTGATGGTGGGGATACGTGGCATGGCTCTTACACCTGCCATCACACCCAAGGTCAGGACATGGTTAATGTAATGAACCTGCTTGGCCCCGAGGCGATGACCTTCCATTGGGAGTTCACGCTGGGCAGTGAGCGTGTGGCAGAGATTGTCGAGAACCTGCCTTTTGCCGCTTTGGGGCAGAACATCTTTGACGTCGAATGGGATGAGCCGACCGAGTTATTTCCGCCTTACAAAATGTTCGAGCGTGGCGGTACGATGATCGCTGTGATCGGGCAGGCTTTCCCGTATATGCCGATCGCCAATCCGGGCTGGATGTTCCCTGAATACTCTTTCGGTATCCGCGATGAAAACATGCAAGCCATGATCGATGAAGTCCGTGCGGCGGGCGCTGAATGCGTTGTCGTCCTTAGCCACAACGGCTTTGATGTGGATAAGAAAATGGCGAGCGTGGTCAGTGGCATCGATGTGATCCTCTCTGGTCACACACACGACGCACTGCCCGAGCCTGTGATTGCGGGGGATACGATCATCATCCCGTCTGGATCGAACGGCAAATTCGTCAGCCGCGTTGATCTTGATATCCGCGATGGTCGGATGTTGGGATTCCGGCATAAGCTGATCCCGATTTTCTCGGATGTGATCGAGCCGGATGCCGAGATGTCTGCGTTGATCGACGAACAGCGCGCTCCTTTTGAAAGTCAGCTGAACGAAGTGATCGGCAAGACCGACAGCTTGCTGTATCGGCGCGGTAACTTTAACGGCACGTGGGACGATCTGATATGCGACGCGCTTATTTCCGAGCGCGATGCCGAGATTGCGCTTAGCCCCGGCGTGCGTTGGGGGCCATCGCTGATCCCCGGTCAGGACATCACCCGCGAGGACATCTTCAACGTGACGTCAATGAGCTACGGCGAGGCGTATCGCACGGAAATGACAGGTGAATTTCTGAAAATTGTACTGGAAGATGTCGCCGACAACATCTTTAACCCCGACCCCTATTACCAACAGGGAGGGGACATGGTGCGCACCGGCGGGCTTGGCTATCGCATTGATGTCGGACAGCCCCAAGGCAGCCGGATCAGCAACATGACGTTGCTCAACACAGGTGAAGCAATTGATCCTACGCGCAGTTACGTCGTCGCAGGCTGGGCTTCGGTCAATGAAGACACCGAAGGACCGCAGATCTGGGACGTAGTGGAAAGCCACATCAGTAAATTGGGCACCGTGACGGTGGCCGAAAATGACAGCGTCGAGGTGATCGGCGCTTAATTTCAGGGAGTCTGGAAAGATGACACATATTGCTGCATTGGCACTATTAGCCTTTACTTTCGCCACCAGCGCGCTCGCCGAAGGCGAGACGCATCGCGTTGCGATCCACGTCGATGAGAATGACCCGCAAGTTATGAACATGGCGCTGAACAACGTTGCGAATGTAACGAAATACTATGAGAGCATTGGCGACACCGTGGTTGTCGAACTTGTTGCCTACGGCCCCGGTCTGAATATGTTTGTTGATGGTAAAAGCCCGGTCGCAGATCGTATTTCTGTCATGGCACTAGAAATGGAAAACCTTTCCTTTGCCGCCTGTGGAAACACGCACCGTGTCATGAGCGAGAAAGCAGGCACGACAGTGCCGCTTCTCGAGGAAGTTGGGATGGTTCAGTCGGGCGTTGTTCGGCTTATCGAACTTCAGGAAGGCGGTTACGCCTACGTACGTCCCTAAGTATTCGGAGAAAAGAGATATGGCTAAATTGCCAAAAGCACCCTCCAGACGGGGCTTTCTAAAAGCGAGTGCTGCAACAGTTGCAGGCACAGTTGTCGCAGGGCAAGCGTCGGCGGCGGGTGACCCGCTGATTACCGAAGTACAGGACTGGGCAAGTGCAACGGGTGACGGTGTGGATGCCACGCCTTACGGGATGCCGATCGAGTTTGAAGGCGATGTGATCCGTCGCAACGTGCCTTGGCTGACAGCTGATCCAATTTCTTCGATCAACTTTACGCCGATTCACGCTCTTGAAGGCACGATCACGCCCCAGGGATGCGCGTTTGAACGTCACCACTCTGGCGCGATCGAGTTGCGTAAGGAAGACTACCGCCTGATGATCAACGGGCTTGTCGATACGCCGCTTGTCTTTACTTACGCCGATCTCGAACGCTTTCCGCGCGAGAACCACGTTTACTTCTGCGAATGCGCTGCCAACACCGGAATGGAATGGGCCGGTGCACAGCTGAATGGCGTGCAATTCACCCACGGTATGATCCACAACATGGAATACACTGGCGTGCCGTTACGCACGTTGCTGGAAGAGGCTGGCTTGGGCGCAGCAGGCGATCTGAAGGACAAGTGGGTCTATGTCGAAGGGGCGGATGCCTCTTCAAACGGGCGCTCGATCCCGATGGAAAAAGCGCTTGATGATGTGCTGGTCGCTTTCAAAGCCAACGGTGAAGCGCTGCGTATGGAACATGGCTATCCGGTGCGATTGGTTGTTCCCGGTTGGGAAGGCAACATGTGGGTCAAATGGATCCGGCGGATCGAAGTTGCTGATATGGCTGTAGAAAGCCGCGAGGAGACGTCGAAATATACCGACGTTCTGGCCGATGGTACCGCGCGCAAATGGACATGGGTGATGGACGCCAAATCAGTCATCACAAGTCCAAGTCCGCAATCGCCAATCAGCCACGCCCCCGGCCCACTGGTGATCTCGGGGCTGGCCTGGTCGGGCCACGGCCAAATCACCCGCGTCGATGTCTCAAAGGATGGTGGTATCACATGGGAAACCGCGCGGCTTGGCAAACAGGGTGACGCCAAAGCGCTGACCCGATTTTACCTAGACACTCAGTGGGATGGCAGCGAGATGCTGCTTCAGGCCCGCGCGATGGATGAAACGGGTTATGTGCAACCGACCAAAGCGGCCCTGCGCGAGGTGCGTGGCGAAAACTCGGTTTACCACAACAACTGCATTCAAACATGGCATGTCAAAGCGAATGGCGAGGCTGAAAATGTTGAAGTTTCTTAAACTGACTGCGGCGACAGTTCTTCTGGCGTCTCCGGTATTTGCCGACGGGTTTGGTCTTGGTCGCCCCGCGCTTCCCGAAGAGATCGCCGCTTGGGATGTCGATGTGATGCCAGATGGGCGCGGCTTGCCGGAAGGCGGCGGCAACGCGCTTGATGGCGAAGAGATTTTCGCCGAAGTCTGTGCGTCGTGCCATGGGGATTTTGCCGAAGGCGTCGACAACTGGCCGGTTCTGGCGGGGGGCTTTGATACGCTTGCTGACAAAGACCCGGTTAAAACCGTCGGGTCGTACTGGCCGCATCTGTCAACTGTCTGGGATTACGTGCATCGCTCGATGCCCTTTGGCAGCGCGCAAACTCTGAGCGACGATGAGGTCTATGCGATCGTCGCTTACATCCTTTATTCCAACGATATGGTGGATGAAGAGTTTGAGCTAACCCACGAAAATTTCAATGATTTCGCTATGTACAATACCGAAGGCTTCATTGTGGATGATCGTGGTGCCGCTGAATATTCGAAATGGCGCGCAGCCCCGTGCATGAGCAACTGTAAGGACAGCGTCGAAATTACCATGCGTGCGTCGGTTATCGATGTGACCCCAGATGAGGGGGGCGATGCTGAAATGACAAGCGAAGACCACGCAGCAGTTGAGCCAGAAGAGGCGGCAGTTGTTGCAACGCTTGATCCAGAGCTCGTCAAAAGCGGCGAAGCGGTCTTCAAGAAGTGCAAAGCCTGCCATCAGGTGGGCGAAGGTGCGAAAAACCGCTCTGGCCCACAGTTGAACGGTGTGGTCGGGCGCAGTTTTGCCGCCGTAGATGGGTTCAAATACTCAAAGGTGTTTCAGGATGCCGCGGCTGAGGGGCGCATCTGGGACGATGCGGCGATGACTGAGTTCCTCACCAAGCCGCGCGCCTATCTCAAGGGCACCAAAATGGGATTTGCCGGACTGAAAAAGCCGGACGATATCACCGCCGTAATTGCTTACTTGAAATCCTTTGGTGAATAGATGAGCGTTTGGTTGACCCTTTCGCTGATTGTTTTTTGGGCTGGTGCGGCGCTGGCAGAAACGGGTGATGCGGCTGTGGGCGAGAAACTTTTCGCGCGCTGCAAGGCCTGCCATCAGGTTGGCGAAGGGGCGAACAACCGCATTGGACCGAACCTTAATGGACTTTTTGGGCGCGTGGCAGGAACGCTTGACGGGTTTCGCTACTCCAAAGCAATGCAGAGTGCGGGCATTGATGGATTGGAATGGCACGCGGACACGCTGGACAGGTTTCTGGAAAACCCAAAGAAAGCCATCAGCGGGACGCGGATGAATTATCGCGGCCTCAGCGACGCCACGGACCGTCGGAATCTGATCACTTATCTACGCCTCTTTTCAGATAGTCCTGCTGATATTCCTGAAGCCGATCCAACGGCCGACGCGGCACTTTCGCACGATCTTGATCCGGCAGTCCTCGCGCTTGTTGGTGATCCCGAATACGGCGCCTACCTCGCGGGCGAGTGCACGACCTGCCATCAGGCGACAGGCGGCGATGCGGGCATTCCGTCGATTGTGCTGTGGCCCGAAGAAGACTTCGTTCTTGCCATGCACGCTTACAAATCAAAAACACGCATCCATCCGGTCATGCAAATGATCGCTGGAAGACTTGGCGATGAAGAGATCGCGGCGCTCGCGGCGTATTTCGCTACCTTTGAAAACTGAAACTGGGCGAACTCAATAAAAGGGAGACAGACATGAAATTGAATAGACGCGTATTTCTAGGAACGGCCACGGCAACACTGGCCGCGCCAATGGTCAATGCAGCTGGCCATGGCAAGTCACGGGTAGTGGTTGTCGGCGGGGGTGCAGGGGGCGCAACGGCTGCGCGCTACATTGCCAAAGACAGCAAGGGCGAGATCGACGTGATGTTGATCGAACCAACGCGCACCTATTACACCTGTTTCTTTTCCAACCTTTACATCGGTGGCTTCAAAGAAATCGAAGATATTGGCCACAGCTACGGCACATTGGCAGCAAGCGGCGTGAACGTCGTGCATGATTGGGCAGTAGGCGTTGATCGCGATGCCAAAACCGTAGCGCTCGCAGGCGGTGGGTCAGTGCCATACGACAAGCTGATCCTGTCACCGGGTATCGATTTTGTTGAAGGCGCTGTTGAAGGCTGGGACGTATCTGCGCAAAACGCGATGCCACATGCCTATAAGGCTGGCTCACAATCTGAATTGCTCAAAGCGCAACTGATGGCGATGCCCGAAGGCGGAACATTCGCGATGGTTGCCCCGCCAAACCCATATCGTTGCCCTCCGGGACCTTACGAGCGGGTGTCGATGGTGGCGCACTATCTTAAGGCCAACAACCCAACGGCCAAAATTATCGTCGCAGACCCTAAGGAGAAATTCTCGAAACAGGGTTTGTTCCAAGAAGGTTGGGCCAACCACTATGAAGGCATGATCGACTGGATCGGCTCTGATTTTGGAGGCGGTGACGTGGCCGTTGATCCCGGCGCGATGACCGTTACGATTGATGGCGAAGTTACGAACGTGGATGTCTGCAATGTGATCCCGGCGATGAAAGCGGGCCGGATCGCAGAACTTGCAGGGGTGACGGACGGCAACTGGGCCCCAGTGAACGCGATTGATATGTCGACCAAAGCGGACGCTGATGTTTACGTGCTGGGCGATGCTTCAAGCCAGGGCGATATGCCAAAATCGGGCTTTTCGGCCAACTCTCAGGCCAAGGTTTGTGCGAACGCGGTGCGTGGTGCGCTGACCGGATCGCGCGTCTTCCCTGCCAAGTTCTCAAACACCTGCTGGTCGCTGATTGACACCAACGACGGCGTCAAAGTCGGCGCAACATATGAAGCGACGGATGAGAAAATCGCCAAGGTTGATGGCTTTATCTCGGCCACGGGTGAAACCGCTGATGTGCGTAAAGCGACCTATGAAGAATCTGAAGGGTGGTACGCGGGCATTACGGCTGACATGTTCGGCTAAAAAATAAATCGCCCCGGTTTGCGATACATCAAGGACCGGGGCGCGTTTTTCGGCCAAGCTAAGCACGACAAAAGGAGGAGCGTCATGAAACACATTCTATTTACCGCCTTGCTTGGACTGGCTTCACCAGCTTGGGCTGAAACGCAAATCGTCGTGCCATTTGAGGGAAGCTTTGAGGATGCAACTTTCGCGGTTGAAAGCGCCATCGTAGACAAAGGCTTGGTGATTGATCTTGTCAGCCACGTGGGTGACATGTTGAACCGTACTGGTGTAGATGTGGGCAGCGATGAAATGATTTTTGACGCCGCTGATATCTTTGTCTTTTGCTCGGCCGTTTTGTCGCGCGAAATGATGGAGGCCGATCCGATGAACATCGCCCATTGTCCCTATGGAATTTTCGTGGCCGAGCGCGATGGCGCGGTGATGGTTGGTTATCGCAGCTATCCGGCAGGTGTGATGCAAAAAGTCGAAGCGCTTTTGGCCGAGATTGTGCAAGAGGCTGTTACGCAATGAACAACACGGGTCTGAGGAGGATCGCGCAGTGATCAATCGTCGTCATTTTCTGGCAGGTAGTGCTGCCGTTCCGTTGATCAGTGCATTGCCGCAAATGGCTATCTCTGAAATGACCATCGGCAGCAGCACGCTCAGCACAGTTAGTGATGGCAATCTGGTGCTGCCCGGCACCTTTGTTTTCGACGAGCAACAACGCACCAAAGCCGCCCCCATTTTGGCAAAGCTTGGTCTGTCGACGGA
Source organism: Paracoccaceae bacterium (assembly GCA_039942715.1). GTDB lineage: Bacteria > Pseudomonadota > Alphaproteobacteria > Rhodobacterales > Rhodobacteraceae > JABDJX01. The sequence continues at coordinate 562,991 of JBDVBY010000001.1, read as the reverse complement.
CCAACTTTCCCCTGAGTGCAATCTTGCACTGTTCCGTGATGGAACGAATACCGTGCTATTTGACGTTGGTTCTGGCCCGGATTTTATGCCGAGTGCTGGTGCGCTTGTGGACAGTCTGGATGCGCTTGATCTGACGCCTGAAGACATCACTCACGTGGTCTTCACTCACGCGCATCCAGATCATATTTGGGGGCTTTTGGACGACTTTGACGACCCGTTGTTCACCGAAGCGACCTATATGATGGGGCGCGCCGAATGGGATTATTGGTGGAACCCCGAGACGGTCGACACCATTGGTGAAGCGCGCGCTATCTTTGCTGTTGGAGCCAAGCGGCGGATGGAAGCGATCGAAGATGAAGTCGAACTCTTTGACGACAATCAAGAGATATTGCCGGGAATTCTGGCGGTGAGCACACCCGGTCACACGCCGGGGCACATGAGCTTCGAGGTGCGTAGCGGATCTGAAGCCGCACTTATTCTTGGCGATGCCATTGGCAATCATCACGTCGCTTTCGCCAGACCTGACTGGCACAGCGGGGCGGACCAAGACGCCGAGATGGGCGTGGCGACACGTAAAATGCTGTTTGATCGTATCGTTGCAGATGATTTGCACGTCATAGGTTTTCATCTTCCGGATGGTGGTTTGGGGCGTGTCGAAGCGGCTGAAACCGGATTTCAATTTGTCCCAAAGGAGCCGTGATGCGCTTTGTTCTCGCTGCCGCTTTTGCTGTTATTTCTACGCCTATGTTGGCTGATGAAAATATTGCTGATCAATATCCCGGCTCGCCGCTTTATTCTAAACCGGTCGAAGTGATCCCGCATGTTTGGTCTGCGATAGGGGCGACGGCACCTCCGACCTATGAAAACAGCGGGCACAACAACAATCTGTCGTTTATCATTACCGGTGATGGCGTTGTCGTGGTGAACGGCGGCGCGGCGTATATTTTAGCGCAGGCTTTGCACAAAGAGATTAAGGCGATTACAGACCAGCCGGTAAAGTTGGTGATCAACGAGAACGGGCAGGGCCATGCGATGCTCGGCAATTCTTATTGGTCCGAACAAGGCGTTGCGATCCTTGCGCATGTGGATGCAGTGCACGAGGTTGAGGACCGTGGCGCGCAAATCCTCGAGGGCATGAAACGCTATAATCGTGACAAGGCGGAGGGGAGTTTTATTGCGCTTCCAACTGAGGTTTTCGAAGACAAATATGTTGTCGAAATGGGTGATTTTACCATTGAAGTTCTCCATCTTGGTCCCGCCCATAGCCCCGGTGATATTCAAGTTTGGTTGCCCGAGCAAAGCCTGGTGATCGCAGGCGACATGGCTTTTCACGAGCGGCTTTTGCCTATTTTTGACGACACAATGACCGCTGACTGGATCGAAACGTGGGAAACCGAATTTGAGGCGTTGAATGCGACTTACGTTATTCCGGGCCACGGTCATCCGACCAACATGGATCAGGTGCGCCGCTATACTCACGACTATTTGGTCTACCTGCGAGGAGAGATTGCCAAGCATCTGGAAGACGGTGGGGATTTGGCCGATGCCTATTACGTTGATCAAAGCCCCTTTGCGCATCTTCACACTTTTGAAGAACTCGCAACGCGTAATGCTGGCCGTGTTTATGAACAAATGGAATTTGAGTGATTGGCACAAAGCCTGTGACGCCAGATACTGCTCTAAAACGTTTCACGCTTTAATGCGTGGGCGGCGTGGCCACGGGATCAGGCAAGATTGTCTGAAGACTAAGATAGGGCATGACGGATCGTTCTTCTTTTGAAACCATCTTGACCAAGGCGTTGGTGTTACTGCCTTCGGCTTTGGTTTCGCGCCATTGAGATGTTTCAATCCCAACCACTTTTTCAACCCAAAACGCAACCTGCTTGTCTTTTTCACCGGTCAGCAAAATGCGTGTCAGGTCTTCGTCGTTTGAACCGCCCATCATCGAGCGCAGATCGAATAAAGCAACCGTCTGCCCAAATCGCGAAAAGTACCCATCAAACCCCAGCGACTCCATCGGCGCGGGCGTGATCGTGTCTGGAGGTTCAAGAATGTAGGAAACATCCTCAAGCGGGATCGCCAATTGTTCTCCCGCTTTCACAACAAGGTACTTCTCGCGCTCATGCACCACATCATTCGCACTGACATCGCCTGATGTTTGTTGATCTTGAGCTTTTTTCTGCTGTGCAGGGTCTGAAAGTGACGCCAGCGTTAGGGCGGATTTGCTTTCGCGCAGTGCTTCAATATCTAATTCGAAAACTTGATTATGATCGGATCGGATTGTCACGCTCTGAATGTAGCAGTCGTCTTTTAGCCAAATGGGCAACTCCGAGCTTTGCGTGCGTGAGAACCCTTCGATGGTTTGAACAGAGTCTACTGCGAGCCCTAGCAACTTGTTGTCCGGAAAGTTCAGAACAACGATTTGGGACTGCGCGTGTTTGTGCGCATCGCCAACGCCAAAGGTTTCGATTGGGCAAATGATCGGGATCCGGCGATTGTAGTAGGAAATTTCGCCCAAACACTTCCCGCCGGTGATTGCTGTTTGTTTGATGTCCTGGCGCGGCACGGCTGCATATACCTCGACGGCGGGTACGGAAAACAATGCGCTTCCCGCTTCAAATACCAGCATCGGCGTTCGTTTTGCTTCTTGTGTTCGGGTATCCGTCACTTGTGGGCGCGTGATCGCATAGACATCCGGCAAAGCAAAAAGCGTTTCGATGTCCAACACCGAAATGAATTGGCCGTTTTGGGCAAGAATGCCCTTATAGTAGGATTTGACATCTGGGTTGCTGGTTTTCAACTTTTGGATGTCCGCCGATGAGGCTTTTGCAATCCCCAGAACTTCATCAATACAAAATGCCAGAAAGTACTTTTCGAGTTTGAGAACAACCATCAATTTGAAGGTGTGCTCGGTTGAAGCAAAACCGCACACTTTTTGGAAATCCAAGACCGGCACGATTGTCTCACGCAGGTCAAAGCCGCCCATCAGATTTTCGCTTTTAACTGGTAGCGTTGCGAGCTGTTCCACATGACAAACCTCGGACAGATGATGAATTTGAATCCCAATCACGCTGTCGCCAACGCGCACAATTCCGTAGATACTATCTGTTTTTTCTTTCGTCACGCCTTGGAGACCGAGCTTTGAAGGCAAGTGATGATGTCATCTGCCATCTTAATTGCGCCGGTTTGCTCGTTTGTCAAAGACGAGATCAGGTCAAGTGCGCTTTGGTTTGCGGTAAACATGTCGCCTTGAGTGGTTAGTATGTCTAGAACGCCCCGCGCATTGGTGACACCTTGTTCAATCTGGCCAGTGGCTTTCTGGATATTTTGGCCAATGCCGCGAGCCGCTTGACTATTGCGTTCGGCAAGCTTGCGCACCTCGTCTGCGACGATAGAAAATCCGACTCCGTGCTCTCCGGCGCGTGCCGCCTCAATAGCCGCATTGAAAGCCAACAAGTTCGTTTGAACGGCGATCTCGCTGATAACCTCGACCACCTCGTTCAATTGCGAAACCTCTTCTGATACGGAGTTAAATATCGATTGTATCGCTAAGCTGCTTATTGCTGTCCGCAGTACTTTGTTTGGTGTCTGTGGTTGATTGCGTCAAAGCTTCGGCTTTGTGGCTTATTTCCAAGCTCGCTTCGTTGCTTTGGTTTAGATGTGATTTGATCGCATTTTCCATAGTGAAGTCCTTGAATTATTGTTTGGTCAGTCGTCCATTTCCACGCCGGGTTCGTTCTTAAGGAACGTATCCGAACGAGTCATCGACATGTCGTGCACACGTTTCATGGGCTGTGTGCCAAATTCCTCTGGCTTTTGGTTGCGCCCTTCGGCGGCGGCCCATTTGTAATCCATCTTGCCAAGCGAAACGATGCACTGGGGCACCAACTCGAACCGCTCTTTGAGCGCGTATTTGGCGGAATCCACTTCGATGGGTTCTGCAGCTTCGAACTCGACCATTGCGGTCAGCTCTTCCACCACGCTTTCGGCTTCCAGTTTGGCAGTATTGCCAATCACTTCGGCTGCTGCTTGCAACACCCACTCCGGGTGATCGCCGCGTACAATAAGAGAGCGCGTTGGATCGCGAAACTCGTACTGCCCGTCGGACTCACTCAGTTGTCCAATTTCGTTCATTTTTTGCTCCTTGCGGCGCGACACGAGGACCCCATGCCGCGATTTTTGCGGATGACCGATGGATCGCTGTTAAACATGAACAGAAAGGAAACTTTTCGCAGCTCGATGCCTATGATATTCGTAAAATAGGAGCTAAGTTTTCGAGTGTTTTTAGGGGGTGTGTGGGTATGGCCGGAATGGTTCAGATGCGAGTGGAAGATGCAGGTGAAGTTGAGTTGGAATACACTTTCAGCTCGTTGAGCGAAGCGTCGGAAATGCTGGCGTTTTTAAAAGATTTTTTCCCATCGGCGACATTTCTTATTCAACCTCTCCGCCATTAAGATAGGGCAGGGAGAGGCGATAAAGACCCAATGCAAGATTGGTGCTAGCGTTCTGGGAAGTTTTTTCAGATGGATTAACCGGCGGCTAACGATCGTTGTGTAGCGCTGAGGCGTTCGATACGGAGCCACCCTATGACGCCCTCTGCACAGTCTGATGCGCACGCTGCAGCTGAACCCGTTGCGGGCTTGCCGTTTGATAGGCCTGATTGCGCGCGCGTTGGCGCGACGTTGCTGCGCGGTGCGCCTGAAATGGTGGTGTGCACACGATTGGGCAACCCGCCGTTGCGCTTTAAAGGTCAATTGCTGACCCATCATTGGATGCGCGTAACACCTGAAACACTTATTGAGGTAAAGCTCTGGGAACGCGCTAAAAAACAGGTTGTGGTGGCGCATAGTTCGCCTGCAAGCGGCCAGATTGCGAGCAACGCTGTTCAACAGTCTGATCTGACCGCTGCCTGTGCATATCTTGAAGATATTTGTGCCAATTTTAGCGTGTCTTTTGAGGTGGGCGAAGAGCCCACGCTGCCTTGGGCACACGTGCATTTACATCTGTGGTTTGGTCAGCAATTTGAGCGCCTTTGCGCGGATGTGTTGAACGATTGGCAGTCCATTTCTACAGAGCAGGAGCAGTGATGAGCGAACCCCAAAGCTACAAGAACCGAACCGTTCAGGTGAGAAGCAGCGCACGCGCACACCTCAAAGAGCTACGTCAACAGCGGATCAATCGGCGCAAGGCAGCGGTGTCTGCAGGACAGCCATGTGCGATTGATGCGGTGACTAACGAAGCGGCGTTGAGCGAGACGCACGATTCTGAGGTTCAAAAAACGCCCACTTCTTCATTCTCTGACGAATTTAGTGCGCCAGAGCATGAGGCGATGGATGACTTTGCTGTTGAGAACGCTGCGATGTCTGAAATGGAGCAAGATGTGACATTGCAAACCGGCTTCACCGCTGATGCTGAACCGACAGAAGTGGCGTCGTGCGATGAAGCATCTCAAGGACCTGAGGTGCGGGCGGGAGAGCCAGTTTCTGCGGACCTTGAAGCACCGTCAGACGGCCAAGAATCAGCGATCTCATCTTCCTTGGTCGATGAAACAATTGACGAGGCGATTCATGAACAGGTGTCAGCCGACATGTCCGATGTCGCGCCCTCAGATCTGGAGACGCTGCCTGGTGCAGGGCCCGGACTTGTCTGGATGCTTCAAAAATGCGGGATCAATTCACTTGCAGATTTGGCCACAGCGACGCCGGAACAACTTTCCGAAGATTTAGGTGTTGTCGGTCAGATATTGGATGTCTCGCAATGGATCGAATTTGCTAAAACATAAGTATTGTCAGATATCTATGGCTGCGACTTCATCTTATCCACATCTTTCAATCGCTTCTGTGAGCATGTCGCGATCTTGGGTTTTGCAAAAATGAAGCAGGTCGATGAAGATCCAGTTTTCGACCAGTTTGCCTGCCTCGCGGCGATAAAAATCTATGACGCGAAATTCTGCAGTTTTGTCGCTTGGTGGTAGTCCCAAATAGTCGCCGCTTAGGCGCGCAGTGAAATTTGGCCACCCAAAAAATCCGGCGTAGGTCCCTTCGGCAATGCGCGCGATATGCCCAGTGCCGGAGCGGTCAGAAAACGCGGCGCGAAATGGTCCGGCGTGTTGTTTGGCATATCGCTCGATCGTGTATGTCGCGCCAATACCTGTGGGCCCCCACCATAGCATATCTTCAGACCAAGTTTGACGCAGCTCGTCTTCCAGCGGCAGGCCACTTTGCCATTGCCCAAGGTTAGTGATCATCTGATTTAACAGGGTCAATGTCTGCGCGCCCATTTTCGGATCACTGGATTCAAGCAAAAGCCCCGTATGTGTCGCTGGGCCAGGTTGCACCAATTCTGCCCCACGTTGAGCCGCAAAAATGGTCACACCAGCTTGGGCAGCAAGATGTGGTAGATCAAAGAACATCGCAGTTTCAGAAATGCGCCCGCCTTCAATTTTCAAGAACTCGCCAAATCGTAGGAAAGCCAATTTGCCGGTCGCAGGGATGCCAAGAAACGGTGCATCAAACAGCCCCATTAAATGCCCCATCGAGGCGACCCAGATGGCGCCGTCCTCTCTGTTGTGGTTGCGACCTGCGAAAAATACGTCTTGGCGGCGCTGCAATCGCGTGAGGCTTGCGCGCAGGGGCGCCCAGAATGTGTCGCCCAATGCATCTGGGCCGGTCAGTTCATTAAAGGGATGGAATCCTCGCCAAAGATGGTTGGGCGAAAGATGCTGTGTCAAAACCGTCTTTAAAGGTTGGGAATGGTCATCGAGTGCGCGGTGAAAGGCGCTGGCAATATGTTTTGCCTCTTGAAGGTCTGACATTTTTTTGATTTTTTTTCAACTACTTGATTGCGTGCACGGTGCTCTTTTGGCCTGAGTAGGCAAAAAGAGCTTGCCAACTCTGTGCTGCAAAGTCTAGCCTTTTGCATACGTATGCAATGGGCGTCTTTTTGGGGGATTGCCAACAATGGCTGAAATTCAGCTCCGTAATTTGAGCAAACGCTGGGGCAGCTTTGTAGGCGTCGAAAATTTCGACCTGACAATCGCTGATAAAGAATTTTTGGTTCTACTTGGTCCCTCGGGCTGCGGCAAGACCACAACAATGCGCATGATCGCCGGATTGGAAGACGCCACCGAAGGCGATATTCTGATCGATGGCAAACGTGTGAACGATCTGGAACCCAAAGACCGCGATGTGGCGATGGTGTTCCAAAGCTATGCGCTTTATCCGAACATGAGTGTGAAAGAGAACATCCGCTTCCCCCTCAAGGTACGCGGTGAATTAGACAATGCTGAAGAAAAGATCAGCCGCGCCGCTGCCATGGTTGAGCTGGAAGATTTTATGGATCGCAGGCCCGCCGCGCTCTCGGGGGGGCAGCGTCAGCGCGTCGCCTTGGCCCGCGCCATCGTGCGCGAGCCCAATGTCTTTTTGATGGACGAACCGCTTTCAAACCTGGATGCAAAACTACGCGTTTCGACGCGGGCACAGATCAAAAACCTCAGCCACGAATTGGCAGTGACCACCATCTACGTGACCCATGATCAGATTGAAGCGATGACATTGGCAGATCGCGTTGTGGTGATGAAACAGGGTGTCGTGCAGCAGGTCGGTTCGCCGACAGAAATCTACGAAGAACCGGCCAACGCCTTTGTCGCAAGCTTCATCGGCAACCCGGCGATGAACCTGATGGAAGGACGCGTCGAGGGCGGGGTTTTCAAGTCCGACAACACGGCTATCCCGGTTGATGCGCCAGAGGGTGCTGCAACGCTTGGCTTCCGCGCCGAAGATGCTTCGGTCGTTGAGAGCGGCGGCGAAATCACCGCGCCAATCTACACGCTAGAGCTGCTGGGTGATGCGACAATGGTGTCAGTGCGCATCGCAGGCGCGCTGGTCTCTGTGCGTGCGGACAAAAATTTCAGAGCCGAGATCGGGCAGTCCGTTTCGATCAACGTTCCAAAAGAGATTTGCCACCTGTTTGATGGTTCAAGCGGTGCGCGAATTAAGGGGTAATCCCTTTAAAAACGGCCCAAAACTGGGCGAACGAAAAGGGTGCGTGATTGCAAGACGCATCCATAAACCAGGGAGATTGTAATGATCTTGAAGAAATTCGCACTTGCTGGGGCCATGACGGTTCTTGCAAGCACCACAGCACTGGCCGACGGCCACGGTTGTTCAATCGAGGCGCGCGTGTCCATCGTGGGCAACGAATTCCCCGCCATCCAAACTGTTGGCGCAGGCGCGCAGGCTTGTTCGGGCGCCGAAGTCACAACGAACCTGACCGCTGATCACCAAAAGATTAACCTTGCGGGCATGCAGGGCAATCCAGCGGAATACACAAGTGCGATCATCGCCAACTCTTCGATTGTGGCCTTGATGAATGAAGACGTGATCCGCCCGCTGGACGATCTGGTTGCCAAGCACGGCGCTGATCTTAAGAAAAACCAGCTGATCACCATAGACGGCAAAGTCATGGCCGTGGCTTTCATGGCCAATGCGCAGCACCTTGTGTACCGCTCGGACATTCTTGAGCAGGCAGGTCTCGAGCCACCAAAAACATACGAAGACATGCTGACAGCCGCGCAGATGATCCGCGAAAAGGGTCTTATGGAAAACCCGGTTGGCGGCGCTTACAAAGCGGGTTGGAACCTAGCGCAAGAATTCAACAACATGTTCTTGGGCTATGGTGGGTCGCACTTTGAAGCAGGCACAGCCAACCCAACCATCAATTCAGAAGCGGGCGTCCAGGCGCTTGAGATGATGAAGGCTTTGTCAGAGTACATGAACCCAGACTTCCTGACGCATGATTCAAACGTGACCAATGGCGAATTCCGCGCTGGCAACGTAGCGATCATGAACATGTGGGGCAGTCGGGCGGCAACGTTGACTGAAGCCGAAGGTGTACCACAAGAAGTGATCGACGGCTTTGCAATTGCTGGTCCGATGACTGTTGGCGGTGGTGATACGCCTGCATCCACTTTGTGGTGGGATGGCTGGACAGTGGCCAAAAACATCTCTGATGCTGAAGCCGAAGCGACATTCATCGCTCTGACAAGCGCCATTGATCCGTCGATCCTGTCGGATGCCGAAGTGGCCAAGCAAGCGGTATGGCTGATCGATGGCTATGAGCCGACGCCTGCGGCAGTTGGTGTGTTTGATGCGGCGAATGCCAGCACAATTCCTTACCCAATGCTTCCATTCATGGGCCTGATGCATACCGCTTTGGGCGCCGAACTGGCGGACTTTATGCAAGGCAAAGAAAGTGCTGAGCAAGCGTTGAAAGACGTCGAGGCGGCCTACATCGCAGCCGCAAAAGAAAAAGGCTTCCTCTAAGAGGACGCCCATCAGGGGCAGGCAATAGGTCTGCCCCTGATACCTTCACCGTTTTATTCACCGAGACGAAACGCGCATGAAACACCGCACCTTCTTCTGGTTCTTCCTGCCAACTGGCCTTGCGATGATCTTGTTTATCGCACTGCCACTTGTCTCGATCGTCACCCAATCCATTTTCGCCCCGCATGAGAGCGTCTTTGAAACCGTTGAAAACTGTGGCCCATTCGGGTGCAAAGAAGAAACGGTGATCAATCAGGAAGCCACCCGTGCTTTGCGTGAAGAAAAGCCGCTGGGTCGGTTTGTGGGCTTTGATGTTTATCTTGATCGCGGCCATATCGCAGTGGCCGAAGTGGGCGAGGCTTGGTCCAGCACGCAAAGCTGGGGAGACTTCTTTGGAAAACTCGGCAACCTGCCGCTATATCGTGCGCTGGCTTTTACGCTTACCTACACATTTGTTGTAACGCCTTTGCTGATCATTCTGGGGCTGGTCGTGGCGCTGGCCGTGAATTCGCTCCACAAGCGCCTTAAAGGCCTGGTCATATTCTTTTCTTTGCTTCCAATGATCGTGACTCCCCTGATAGGGGCGCTGATCCTGTTTTGGATGATCGACAGCCGCGGCATCCTTGGACAGTTTATCTCTTATATGGCGGACGACCCGGACCTGTCGTTGAAAGCGTCAACACCGCTGATGTGGATTTCGCTTATGGTCTACGGGGTCTGGCACTCCGCACCATTCGCATTCGTTGTCTTTTATGCAGGACTGCAAACCTTGCCGCAGGATCAGCTTGAGGCGGCGCAAATCGACGGCGCTTCGCGGTATCAGCAAGTGCGCTATGTGATCGTGCCGCACCTGATGCCACTGCTTACCTTCGTGGCCTTGATCAAACTGATGGATAATTTCCGCGTCTTCGAGGAAATCGTCGGCTTCAGTGCCGAGGCGCATGCGACCTCGCTGTCGTGGATCATCTTCAACGATCTCAGCGGCGAGACGTGGCAACTCTCGGCGGCGTCGGCCACATCCGTTTTGACGATCATTGGCGTGGCAATCCTGCTTTCACCGGTGCTTGTGCGCACATGGCGCGACTTTAAGGGGAAAACCTGATGGCCAGCAAAGCGCAACAGATGCCCACAGGGCTGCGGATCGCGACCACCGGATTTGTCGTGATTTGGCTGATTATGGCGGCTTTCCCGTTCTTTTGGACGCTCTGGGGCAGCTTTAAGGTTGAGCTGGATTTCTTCTCGATCACCGACTGGACCAACGCGCTTTATGGGCCTGCGACCGAAAACACCTATGGCTCAGCCTTTACCGGTGCAGGCTACGACGGCGCGTGGGTACAAGAAGAGTTTTGGCGCAATGTATTCAACACCTTTATCGTGTGTTTCTTCGTTGTGTGTACGTCGCTGACCATTGGCACGCTGGGCGGTTACGCTTTATCGCGCTCTGGCTTTCGCTACACGTTCTGGTTGCTGATCATCGCACTGATCTTCCGTGCAATCCCTCCAATCACATTGGTCTCTGGCTACTTGCTGCCGTTCTTTGAATGGAACGTTTGGGGCATTCTACCTACCGCGATCATTGTTCTTGTGGCGATCAATCAGCCGTTCACACTGTGGATGCTGCACTCGTTCTTTCAGAATATTCCGAAAGAACTGGACGAGTCTGCCAAGGTAGATGGTTGCACGCAGTTTCAGGCGTTTCGTCACGTCATTGTGCCGGTCATGTGGCCCGGTGTGATCACCACTGGTCTCTTCAGCTTCTTGCTGGCCTACAATGACTTTGCGGTGACCACGATGCTGTTGTCGGAATCCAACCGCACCATGGTACCCGCCATCGCGGCCTTCCTTGGAACAACCCAGACCGAGGGCAACGTAATGTTCGCCGTGGCAGCCGTGGTTTCTGCAACCGCACCGCTGTTCGTGCTGGTGATGTTCTTCCAGCGCCAGATTGTCAGTGGCCTGACCGCAGGGGCGGTGAAGGGGTGAGTGACGCTGCCAGCATTGCACGGGCAAAGGAGGCGTTTCGCGCATACGTTGAGGCGTCTCGCGCGCCGAACAGGCAAGCGTATGATGCCTTTTACGCTGAAGATGCGACGATTAACGTCGTGCACCCGTTTAATGAGATGAACCCGGAAGGCTTTGCAACAGATTTTCTAGAGCCGTTGCAAGCCGCGTTCGCCCATCTGACCCGCACGGATTACATTGCCTTCGGTGGGGCCTTTGAAGACGGCACATGGGTGACTTCGACTGGCTATTACACCGGGCATTTCACTGCGCCGTGGTTCGGCATAGCACCTAGCGGTGCGCTGGCGCATCTGCGCTTTGGTGAATTTCACCGGATGAAAGACGGTCAGGCGGTTGAGAGCTATATCTATCTTGATATCCCAGAATTAATGATCGCCGTCGGACAATGGCCGATCAAAGAAAGTCCGGGCAAAGATCGCGGTTACACCGGCTATCTGGCTGGCCCAATCCCTCAGAACGGTTTGCAGTGGCGCGATAGCGACTCTAAGCGCAGCGCTTCGTCATATGCCATGGTGACAGAGATGCTTCGCAGTCTCGCCACCCCGGATGAAGCTTGGCGACCATATTGGCATGACAATATGCTTTGGTACGGACCTGCTGCTTTTGGCAGTTTTGTGGGGATAGATAATTTTGCCGGTTTTCAAGTGCCGTTCGAAGGTGCGTTCAGCGAGTGGATTGGCGGTTCTGTTCAGGGAAGCGAAACAAAGCACTTCGCCCGGTTCGCCGATGGAGATTACATCGCATCTGGCGGTTGGCCTTCGCTCAACATGATTCAGGCCAAGCCATTTCTAGGGCAGCCTGTGACAGACAAACGCCTGTACATGCGCGTCTGTGATTGGTGGCGGCGTGACGGTGATAAATTGATGGAAAACTGGGTGTTTGTCGACATTCCTCATGTGCTTTTACAGATGGGGTTCGATGTCTTTGCACCTGAGAACAAAAGGACGAGTTAAGATGGCCGACTATCTAAAGCGCAGCAAATCCGCCGCCGAGATTGCCGAAGATGATGCCAAGACGCGCGCTGTTGTCGAGAGCACTTTGGCAGACATAGAAGCGCGTGGCGATGCGGCCGTTCGCGATCTGTCAGCCAAGTTTGACAACTATGAGCCTGATCATTTTCGCCTGACTGCTTCCGAGGTTGAGGCGGCCATGTCGAAGGTGTCGGATCGGGATATGGCCGATATCAGGTTTGCTCAAGATCAGATCCGCAGCTTTGCTCAGGCACAGCGCGCCTCGATGACCGATGTCGAGGTTGAGACTCTACCGGGCGTCATTTTGGGGCATAAAAACATCCCCGTTCAATCCGTCGGTTGTTACGTGCCGGGCGGCAAATTCCCGATGGTGGCGTCTGCGCATATGTCGGTGTTGACGGCCTCGGTCGCAGGTGTTCCGCGCATTATCGCCTCGGCTCCGCCTGTCGACGGTGGCCCGCATCCGGCAATTGTGGCTGCGATGCATATGGGCGGTGCGCACGAGATTTACGTTATGGGCGGCATTCAGGCGGTAGGCGCAATGGCGTTAGGTACCGAAACGATTGACCCGGTGCACATGCTGGTTGGCCCGGGCAACGCCTTTGTCGCTGAAGCCAAACGTCAGCTATACGGGCGTGTGGGCATTGATCTGTTTGCCGGACCAACCGAGACCATGGTTATCGCCGATGAAACTGTCGACGCAGAGCTTTGCGCTACCGATCTTTTGGGGCAGGCCGAGCACGGGTATAACTCGCCCGCGGCTCTGATCACCAACAGTCGCAAGTTGGCCGAAGACACAATGGCCGAGATCGAGCGCATTTTGGGCATTTTGCCCACCGCCGATACCGCGCGCACCTCTTGGGAGGACTACGGCGATGTGATCCTTTGTGCGGATCACGACGAGATGCTGCGCGTCGCCAATGATATGGCCTATGAGCACGTTCAGATCATGACCGAGCGCGATGATTGGTATCTTGAAAACATGCATTCCTACGGCGCGCTGTTCCTGGGGCCGCGCACCAATGTGGCCAATGGCGACAAGGTCATCGGCACCAACCACACGCTGCCAACAAAGAAAGCCGGACGCTACACGGGCGGTCTTTGGGTCGGCAAGTTCCTGAAAACACACAGCTATCAGAAGATCGTGACGGATGAGGCAGCCACGCTTGTTGGGGAATACGGCTCGCGGCTTTGCATGTTGGAAGGCTTTGTCGGCCACGCCGAACAGTGCAACATCCGCGTCCGCCGCTATGGTGGTTTGAACGTCCCTTACGGAGAGGCCGCCCCTTATCGGGAGGCTGCCGAGTGAGCACGCCTGCCGAGCTCAAGGCGCAGATAGCAGAATGGCGCGCGGTTATGGCCGACGCGTCACCGCGCGCCATACGGGACGCCTTGGAGCAAACATTTACCCGCGAGTGTACGGTGCATATGTGTGCGCCTTTCGGCGATCAGAGCCGGGATCATTTGTTCAACACTTATGACTCTCTTTATGCGGCGATGCCGGATCTCGAACGCCGCGATATGATCGTGATGGCGGGCACCACACCTGAAGGGCAGGATTGGGTCGGGTGCATGGGCAACTACATTGGGACGTTTGAGAAACCGTTTTTGGACATTCCGCCCACCGGGCATCTTGCACACATGCGCTATCATGAGTTCTTCCGGCTCGTTGATGGCCAGATCGTTGAGGCGCAGATCATCTGGGATATTCCCGAACTGATGATGCAGGCCGGTGCATGGCCGATGGCGCCGCAGCTTGGCAAATTCCTGTGCACGCCTGCGCCGATGACGCAGGATGGGTTAAGCGTGTCAGGCGACGGTCAGGCGGCGATGGATCATGTTATCGCCATGCTTACTGATCTGTGTCGTCATCCTGCCGAGGGTGGGCCTGAGGTAATGAACCTTGAGAAATACTGGCATCCCAAATTCAACTGGTACGGACCTGCGGGCATCGGCACAGGGCGTGGGATCAAGGGCTTTCGCAACTGGCACCAGATTCCGTTTCTGCGCGCCATGCCGGACCGCAAATTGGACGCCATGGGCGATCTGATGTCGCATTGGATCGGTGAGGGAGACTATGCCTGCGAAACCGGCTGGCCCAATATGCGGCTGTCTATCACCGGCGATGGTTGGATGGGGATTGCCCCTGCGGGACAAGAGGTTCTGCTGCGCTCGCTTGATTTTTGGCGCATCGAAGACGGTCTGATCCGCGAAAACTGGGTGCTGGTCGATCTAATTGATCTATACGCGCAAATCGGCGTCGACGTCTTTGAACGACTGCGCGAAATCACCCATCACAGGAGGGCCTCATGACCCTGCCCAAAACTCCATCGCTCAGGTTGGACGGCAAACGCGCGTTGGTCGCAGGTGCCAGTTCGGGTATTGGCGAGGCGTGCGCTGTGGCTTTGGGCGAAGCTGGCGCCGAAGTAACTTTGGCTGCACGCCGCGTTGATGTATTGGAGGCTTTGGCCGCCAAGATGACGTCGGCCGGTATGACCACGAAAACGTTGGCAATGGACGTCAGCGATGTCGATGCGACCACCGCAAGTGTTTCGGCGAATGGCCCGTTTGATGTGCTGGTGAATTCGGCCGGGTTGGCCATTCATAGCCCCGCGGTCGAAACGCAAGTGGCCGACTACGACAGGGTGGCAGACCTGAATATCAAAGGCGCCTACTTTCTGACCAAAGCCGTGGCAGAAGGTCTGATCGAAGCGGGCAAGCCCGGCTCCCTGATCAACATCTCAAGCCAGATGGGCCACGTTGGCGGCGTGGATCGCGCGGTTTATGCCGCGACAAAGCACGCAGTCGAAGGCTTTACCAAATCAATGGCGATTGAATGGGGGCGTTCGGGCATCCGGATCAACACGCTTTGTCCAACGTTCATCAAAACGCCGCTGACAGAAGGCACATTCGCCAACCCCGAACGCATCGCGTGGATTGAAGACAAAATCAAATTGGGTCGTACCGGGGAAGTCGAAGACATGATGGGGCCGGTCGTTTTCCTCGCCTCTGACGCAAGCGCATTGATCACGGGATCTGCCTTGATGGTGGACGGAGGCTGGACCGCAGAATGAGCAAGCCAGTAGCACAGATAGGCGCGAAACCAAGCTTGAAAGTCACCTCTGCCGAGGTCGCGCTTAAAGCTGGTGTCAGCCAGTCTGCTGTGAGCCGTGTCTTTACGCCCGGTGCTTCTGCGTCGTCGAAAACCGTGACTAAGGTGCGCGAGGCCGCCGCCGAGCTTGGCTATCGTCCCAATGTTTTGGCGCGCGCGATGGTGTCTGGCAAAAGCCGGATCATCGGGCTTGTTGTGGCGTATTTGGAGAACCACTTTTACCCCGAAGCCCTGGAGAAACTGTCCAAAGCGTTGCAGGAAAAAGGCTACCACGTCTTGATTTTCATGGCGGCCAATATGGAAGCTGACGTTGACAACGTGATTGATGAATTGCTCGACTATCAAGTCGACGGAATCATCACTGCGTCAATTTCCATGTCGTCGGACCTAGCACAAAGATGCCGGGACGCTGGCGTTCCGATTGTGTTTTTCAACCGGACCCAAGATGCGACAGGGTTCCCCGCTGTTACCTCTGATAACATCACCGGCGGCAAGCGCGTGGCTGAATTTCTGCTGGCAGGCAAGCACAAACGCATTGGCTATATCGCGGGATGGGAAGGTGCGTCGACCCAGCGCGATCGCGAGCATGGCTTTCTCTGCGGGCTTCATGCGGCAGGGCGCGATGTGGATATCCGCGAAGTGGGTGATTTTAACCGCGACGTGGCAGCTCAGGCGGCGCGGCGGATGTTTGACCGTCCCGATCGCCCCGATGCCGTTTTTGTCTGCAACGATCACATGGCGTTTGCGGTCATCGACGTCCTGCGCGACGAGTTGGGCCTGATGGTGCCGATGGATGTTTCGGTCGTTGGCTATGATGACGTGCCCGCGGCCTCGTATGGCGGCTACAAGCTTACAACTGTGCGCCAACGTGCGAATGCTATGGTCGATGAGACCGTCGAAATCTTGCTTGAGCAGATCGAAACGCCAGAAGCGCCAAAGCGCGGCGTCGCGATTGATGCCCCTCTCATAGTGCGCCACTCGGCGCGGATTCCAAAAGGATGGACCACATGAAGGGATTTGATCCCAAGTTCACCGATTTCCCCGATTACATCATCAAGATCACCAAGGAAATCTGGGAAGAACGCGGCATCGATACGCTGCACGCCTATTATGCGCCCGACATTATCGTGCGCTCGCCATCTTCTGTTGTGCAGGGAAATCAAGGAGTTATTGCGGCGACTATGGCGACGCTGGCTGAATTTCCAGACCGCACGCTTTATGGTGAGGACGTGATCTGGTCGGGTACGCCTGAGACGGGCATGCTCAGTTCGCACCGTTTGCATTCTACCGCCACGCACGCCAATCCGGGCGTTTATGGTGCTCCGACAAGTAAGAAGCTAAGCTATCGGATCATCGCGGATTGTCATGCGATCGACAATCAAATCAACGATGAATGGCTGATCCGCGACCAAGGCGGGATCGTGCGCCAACTTGGCATTGATCCGCGCGATTACGCGCGCGATCTGATTGCGCGCGAAGGCGGACCAGAGGTTTGCGTGCGCCCAATGACGCCGAACAACGACGTGGCGGGTCCGTATACGTCGCAAGGTAATGACAACGAATGGGGCGCGAAATACGCTGGTATCCTGAGCCAGATTATGAGCGCTGGTTTCTCGGTGATCCCCACGGCCTATGATCGCGCAGTGAACCTTGAATATCCCGGCGGTGTCACGACAATTTCACATGAGGGCGCGGATAAGTTCTGGATGGGTTTGCGCGCCAGTTTCCCCTCTGCGCAATTCACCATTCACCACACAATTGGGCGCGACGATCCGCTGATGCCGCCGCGCGCCGCGATCCGCTGGTCGCTTTGGGGCAAGCACGATGGATGGGGCGCGTTTGGGGCGCCGACCGGTGCGGACGTCTATGTGATGGGGATCAGCCACGCCGAGTTTGGCCCATGGGGGTTGCGGCGCGAATACACTTTGTTTGATGAAACGGCGATTTGGAAACAGATCGAACTGGCCTCGGGATGAAGAATTTCGGCGAGATATTCTTTACCGAGGATGTGCAAGCCAAGCAGGTGAAAACTGGCGTGCGCGACAAGTTTCAGCACGTTTATCGCAACCGCTTCACCGGCCCGCTGGACGAGTCGATGCGCGACTTTACAGAAACGCGCACAACGTTCTACATCGCCTCAAACTCGACGTCGGGCTTTCCGTACGTGCAACATCGCGGTGGCCCGGCTGGCTTTCTGAAAATGATCGGTGGGGACGAGATTGGTTTTGCCGACTATCACGGCAACCAGCAGGAAATCACCGGTGGCAACCTTGTGGCTGATGATCGTGTTTCGCTGATCTTGATGGACTACGCACGCCAAACGCGGCTGAAAATTGTGGGACACATGACGATGGTCGCGGCGTCTGAAGATGCGGACTTAACTGAAAAAGTGGCCCAAGACGGCCAAGGCCCGGTTGAGCGTGTCGCCCGCATTCGTGTCATAGCGGTCGACTGGAACTGCCCAAAATACATCGAACAACGCTTTAACCGCGATGAAGTCAGCGCGCTTGTCGCCCCGCATTTGGCCTCGCGCGATCAAGCGATAGAAACACTCTCTGCCCGGCTTGCAGCGCTAGGCGAAGACCCCAAAGCCCTTTTAGCACAGGACAAAAACCCATGAGTGCAGCACCGCAAATCGTGCGTTATGGCGAACTTCAACCCTGCCGTACGGCCTTTATTGACGCGCACACGCCCGGCTCAGATCAAAAGGAAAACTTCACCATCATTGGCGGAGGTGTGTCGGAAAGCGCGGACCAGCACGTGCATATTGCCGAAGCCATCGGCTTTAACATCGGCGCGGCGGGGCAGGTGCCCGAGTGCCGCAACTCGCTGCATTCCCATCGCACGGCTGAGGTGTTTTTTGTTTTAAGTGGGCGTTGGCGGTTTTACTGGGGCCTGCACGGGGACGCGGGCGAAGTAATCTTGGAAGAGGGCGACATCTTCAACATCCCAACCGGCATTTTTCGTGGCTTTCAAAACGTCGGCACGGATTACGGGATGATCATGGCCATCCTTGGGGGCGATGATGCAGGTGGCGGCGTGATCTGGGCACCGCATGTGATCGAAGATGCGCGTGCCCATGGGCTGGTCCTGGGCGAAGACGGCAAACTTTACGACAGTAAACAGGGCGTCACACCGCCTGATGGTGTAGGCCCGATGCCGCTTTTGAGTGAAGAAGAGCTTAAGGATTATCCTGAGCCGACAACACGCGAAGTCTTGCCGCGCCACGTTGCCCGCTACAATGATCTGTGCGCCATGGCGGATCGCGAACCTGTCGTCGTGATCGGTGAGACGGGTGTTTTGCCCGACAAGCCGGGATTTGAGGTTGCACTAGTGACACGCCGCTCGGCTACAAGTGATTTGCACCGCCATGATCGTGCTTCGGTTCTGATGCCCGTTACGGGCCACTGGCGCGTGGTCTGGGACGGGGGCGAAGACACGCTTGCCCCCGGTGATACAATGCTCGTGCCCGCCGATCTTGATCATGCGGTGTACCCGTCAATGACCGGCGACGCTGCCCTTTATCACATCACCGCCACCGATGATCCCGCTGGTGCCACATGGACCGGCGCTTGAATTTCCAAAGAAAGACTTTGCAATGACACGCATCAAAACCACTCACGTCGGCTCGCTACCTCGCACCCAAGAGGTCGTCGATTTCATTTTCGCACGAGAGAATGAACAGCCCTACGACCAAGCCGCTTTTGACGCGGCCATGACGGCTGCGGTCGATGAAACGGTGCGCAAACAGGTAGAGGCGGGCGTTGATATTGTGAGCGACGGCGAAACCTCAAAGATCAGCTACGCCACGTATGTCAAAGACCGCTACACCGGGTTTTCCGGTGACAGCCCGCGAAATGCGCCCGCGGATCTAAAAATGTTTCCCGGTTTTCTGAAACGTTTGGCCGACGATGGCGGCACCCCGAAATATGCGCGCCCTATGTGCACCGGCGAGGTGACCTCCAAAGGGCAGGGCGAGTTGGAAAAAGACATCGCCAACCTAAAAGCGGCGATGGACAAACATGGCGCATCCCAAGGCTTTATGAACGCGGCCTCTCCCGGTGTGATCTCGCTGTTCTTACAGAATGATTTTTATCCGAACCGCGAGGCGTATCTTGAAGCACTCGCTGACGCGATGCGCGACGAGTACGAAACCATTGTTGGCGCAGGGTTGCACCTGCAACTTGATTGCCCGGACCTCGCGTTGTCCCGACACATGCTGTTTGCCGACTTGAGCGACGAAGAGTTCGTTAAAATCGCCGACATGCACGTCGCTGCTTTGAACCATGCGCTTGAAAACGTGCCGTCTGACAAGGTGCGCGTGCACATTTGTTGGGGCAATTATGAAGGGCCGCATTGCTGCGATATCCCGATGGACACGGTGTTTTCGACCCTGATGGCCACCAAGGCGCGGCATCTGTTGTTTGAAACCTCAAATCCGCGCCATGCCCATGAATGGGAAGTATTCCAGAACCGTAAATCCGAGATTCCGGACGACAAAATCCTGATACCCGGCGTGGTCGATACCACCACCAACTTTGTCGAACACCCCGAACTTGTGCGTCAGCGGATCGAACGTTTTGCGGGCATCGTGGGGTCCGAGCGTGTGATTGCCGGATCAGATTGCGGCTTTGGCACATTCGCAGGCTTTGGCGCGGTTGACCCGGACATCGCCTATGCGAAGCTGGCCTCGCTAGCGGAAGGAGCCGCTTTGGTGTCATGAGCCAAACGCTGGTCTTTTTGCCGGGCTTTATGTGCGACCGCCGCCTTTTTGCGCCGCAAATCGCGCACTTTGGCGAAGATGTAGAATGCATCACCAAGATCGTGGCCAAGTCGACGATTGGGCAAATGGCCGACGCGGTTCTGGCCACGGCGCCCGAACGTTTCGCACTGGCAGGCCTGTCGATGGGCGGGATCATCGCCCTTGAGATCATGGCGCGCGCGCCAAGCCGCGTAACCCGGCTTGCTCTGATGGACACAACACCGATGGCGGACGCTCCTGCCAACCGCGATATCCGAAACCGCCAGATTGAGGACGTGCACAAAGGACGTTTGGACACGGTTATGCGCGACGAATTAAAGCCCGCTTATCTGGTGGATGGTCCAGGCAAACCTGCGATTCTGGAAACCTGCATGGAGATGGCGCGCACTTTGGGGCCAGATGTGTTTGAACAACAATCGCTCGCGTTGCGCGACCGTCTGGGGCTTGAAGACGTGCTGCCAACAATCACGGTGCCGACCCTCGTACTGTGTGGTGCGCAAGACAGGCTGTGCCCACCAGAGCGGCACCGCGCGATGAATGCGGCAATCGCGCATTCGAAACTCAAACTGATCAGTGGGGCAGGGCATCTGCCAACACTGGAACAACCCGAGGCCACATCTGCGGCGTTGGCTGCATGGCTCGGCGCTTGAAGGACCAAACATGATACTTTCCCAAAGCCTGCTTGCTGTTTTGCAAAACGTGGATACGCCAACCGTGTGCAACGCCATCGAAGTGGCTCAGGGGCAGCGTGGCTTTAACGGCTTTACCCGTGGCACGATGTTGGCCTCTGATCCGCAGAACGGTGCGATGGTCGGCTTTGCGCGCACTGCCAAGATAGCAGCGCTCGCACCATCTGAGGAACCAGCTGATACCATCCGCGCGCGCCGCATGACGTACTATCACCACATGGCCGCGGGGCCAAAGCCCTCGATTGCTGTGGTTGAAGACGTCGATTATCCCGACTGCATTGGTGCCTATTGGGGCGAGATCAACACCAGCGTGCACAAGGGTTTTGGGATGTCGGGCGCTTTGACCAATGGCGTCATGCGCGATCTTGGCGATCTGCCCGACGGGTTCCCAGTGGTCGCGGGCTCTGTCGGTCCAAGCCATGGATTTGTGCACGTGCGCGAAGTGGGCACGCCAGTGACCATTTTCGGGATGGGTGTGAACGACGGCGATCTGGTCCACGCAGATCGTCATGGTGCTTTGGTTGTGCCGCCCGAAGTTATCGACGGGCTCGAAGCGGCGATCGAAAAGCTAATAAAGACTGAACGTCTGGTGTTGGATCCTGCGCAAACAGATGGCTTTGATTTCGAGGCGTTTGAAAAGGCTTGGGCTGAATTTGAGGCTGCGCGGACGTGAGCAGCGATGTGTAATCATCTGATTTTCAAAGAAAAAGGCGCCGATAGGCGCTTTGTTTCTTACACGTTGTTGATGTAACTCAACGTCCCCAAACGCGCACCGGACCACAATCCATGTGCACGAAGTTCGAGCGCGAGTAACGTCCAACACCACCAGCAGAACAGGAAATCGCCGCTTTGGATATCTGAGCGACGCTCCGGCTTGGCAGACGGATATCGGCCGCTTGGCCTTTCATGTGCAAAGAATTGCGTGCCACGTTGCGAGACTTAGAGCGCAGCATCTGATTGGTTTGGGGCGAGCGGTATCCAGACAACAGGAGGTAGGGCTGTGTTGTGTCCAGCAAACGGTGAGAGGCAGCCAGAATGTCGATGGTCCGTGTGTCGTAGTTGATCACGCCATCAGTGCGCCAGTCGCGCATGAAACGGCTAATCTCTGCAAGACCTTCGGGGATGTACTCGCCCTCGATCCAGTAGATCATATCAATGTGCTCGCCAGTGCGACCGGAGTGCATGCGAAGACGGCGAATATCGCCTGCGCCGCGTGAAATGCCAAAAGCTTTAGAAAAAGTCGGTGCCGCTACAAGTGTTGTTGCCGCAAATGCACCTAATACACCGCGCCTCGTTACGCCCTTCGAAAAAGTCGTCATGCCTACATTGTCCCGTCTTTGATCCCTGCCGGTATGTCCAGCAGTGGAGTTCACCTACCCCCAGGTGCGACTGTTGTATGACAGCAATGGTTAACATAAAAAACACTGGAGTTACAATTTTTGCAACCTTAGCGCGAAGTAGGCGGTTTCTTGCCAGTGTCTTACAGTGATGCAAGAGCGCTACGAGAATATCGCGTGATAGTTGCAATGCAGAGACAGGCGTGGTGATTTGCCACAAAAGTGAATGGCGTTTCCCCGTTGGCCTATGACAGCGTCTAAAGTAGTTACGGGGAATAAGTAAGACGGGAACCAAGATGACTGCCACATCTTCTGTAAAGACACTTCATGTAATTTTGCTGACTGCGATCTTAGCGCTTGTCAGCTGGACCTTGCCGGCGCGTGCGCAGGTCACTGCCTTTGTGCAGTCGGTCGCGGAAGCTGCCGCGTCTGATCGCGAAATTGCGGCTTTCTATAAAGCCAACGGTTATAAGCCGATCTGGACCGGAAAGCGCGACAAAAAACGCCGCGAAGCTTTCCTGCGCGCAGTCGGCGATGCTGACATGCACGGTTTGCCTGCTTCCCGTTACAGCCCCGAGACACTAAAGACGAACCTGCGCAAAGTCAGCTCTGAGCGCGAGTTGGGACGTCTTGAAGTCGAGATGAGCAAGCTATTCCTGCGCTATGCCCGCGACATTCAAACCGGCGTTTTGATCCCCAAACAGATCGATAACGGCATCGTCCGCGAAGTGCCGTATCGCAGCCGTACGAAACTGCTTGAGGCGTTTTCCAAGTCTTCGCCCAAAGGGTTTATCAAACAGCTTCCACCGCAAAGCCCCGAATACGCGCGCCTGATGAAAGAAAAGGTGCGCTTTGAAAAGCTGATCGGCAAGGGCGGCTGGGGCAACCAAGTGCAGGCGAAATCGCTCAAACCCGGTCAATCCGGCGGCGCTGTTGTGCAGTTGCGTAATCGTCTGATTGCGATGGGCTACATGCGTCGTTCGTCTAGCCAAACCTATGATGAAAAGATGCGTCAGGGCGTTGCCAAGTTCCAGCGTGACCACGGGTTGGTCATGGATGGTGCTGCTGGTCAAGGCACGATGGCGATGATCAATATCCAACCGCAAACGCGCCTCAGTCAGATCGTTGTCGCAATGGAGCGCGAGCGTTGGACAAATATGCCCAAAGGTAAGCGCCACGTTTGGGTGAACATCACCGATTTCAGCGCGCGTATCATGGACAACAACAAGGTGACGTTTGAGACCCGCTCGGTTGTCGGTCACCGCGATCTTGATCGCCGCACGCCAGAGTTCTCAGACGTAATGGAACACATGGTGATCAATCCAACGTGGAACGTGCCACGCTCGATTGCTGTTAAAGAGTATCTGCCGCTGCTGCAGCAGAACCCGAATGCAGCCGGTCATATGCGTCTAGTGAACAGCCGTGGGCAAACCGTTTCGCGTCAGGGTCTGGATTTTAGACAGTTCAACGAACGCACCTTCCCGTTTGACATCAAGCAGCCGCCAAGCCGTCGCAACGCGCTTGGTTTGGTGAAATTCATGTTCCCGAACCGCTACAACATCTATCTGCACGATACGCCTGCGAAAAAGCTGTTTGGGCGCGAAACCCGTGCTTTCAGCCATGGCTGCGTGCGCCTTGCCGATCCGTTTGATTTTGCCTACGCGCTTTTGAAAGTGCAGCAAAAGAACCCCGAGGCGTATTTTCAGCAGATCCTCGCCACGGGCCGTGAACAAGTTGTCCCTCTGGAAAAGCAGGTGCCTGTGCATCTTGTGTACCGCACAGCCTTCACACAAGCCAAAGGCAACGTGCAGTTCCGACGCGACGTCTATGGCCGCGATGCCAAGATTTGGCGCGCTCTGGAAAACGCCGGGGTTTCGCTTCGCGCGGTTCGCGGGTAAATCTTTGGCCCAAGCAAAGGGGCCGAGATGAGCTTTACAGTTAAACAAATCGCAGCGGCGCTTGGGGCTCAGGTCTTTGGCGCCGCAGATGTGTCTGTCACCGGTGCCGCTGAGCCTGCTGATGCTGGTCCGAGTGATCTGGCCTTGGCAATGAACCCCAAGTTCGCAGATGGGCTTTCGCAAGGAGGCGCGCGCGCTGCCGTTCTTTGGGATGGGGCAGATTGGGAAGCTTTGGGCCTTGAGGCCGCCATCGTCGTGCCGCGCCCGCGTTATGCGATGTCGGGTATCACGACGCTGATGGACACAGGGCCAGAGATTGCTGCCGGCATTCACCCTTCGGCCTTTGTGGACCCAACGGCGCAGATTGGCGACGGGGCTGCAATTGGGCCGATGGTCGTGATCGGCGCGCGTGTGGTGATCGGCGAAGGCGCACGCATCGCGCCCCACGTCAGCATTGCTGAGGATACGGTGATCGCTGAGAAAGCCCTGATCCACGCGGGCACCCGTATTGGCGCGCGTGTTACCATTGGGAGCCGTTTCATCTGCCAACCCGGTGCTGTGGTCGGGGCAGACGGCTTTAGCTTTGTGACCCCCGAAAAGTCTCGCGTTGAAGAGGCCCGCAAGTCGCTTGGTACTGAAACCGAGGCGGTTAATGCGGAATGGACGCGCATCCACTCGCTTGGGTCCGTAGTGATCGGCGATGATGTCGAGATCGGCGCGAACACCACCATTGATCGCGGGACGATCCGTGCAACGCGTATCGGCAACCGCACCAAGCTCGACAACCTGGTTCATGTCGCACACAACGTCGAAGTTGGCGAAGACACGTTGCTTTGTGGCCAAGTTGGCATTGCAGGCTCTACACGGATCGGCAATCGCGTGGTTCTAGGCGGGCAATGCGGCGTTTCTGACAATATTTTCGTCGGAGATGACGTGGTGGCAGGTGGGGCGACCAAGATCATGACGAAAACCCCGGCGGGGCGGGTGATTTTGGGCTATCCTGCTATGAAAATGGACACTTACGTGACGGCAGCGCGCAATTGGCGACGCCTTCCACGCATGATGGATGACATAGAGACGTTAAAGAAAGCGGTTTTAAAGGATGGCGAGGATGACTAAGTACCTCCCAACCCTGATGCAGGCAGAGCAATGACAAACGTCAAAGACAGGATTGTGGAAATCATCGCAGAACAGGCGGTACTGGAAACCAGCGATATTGCGATGGACCAGTCGCTGGAGGATCTAGGCGTGGATTCTATGGGACTCGTCGAGGCGATTTTCGCGATTGAAGAAAGCTTTGATATCTCGGTGCCATTTAACGCCAACGAGCCTGAAAAGTCCGAGTTTGATATCTCGTCGGTGTCGGCTGTTGTGGCCACTGTCGAGCGTCTGATCGCAGAGCAGAAAGCCTGAACATGAACCGCGTGGTCATCACCGGCGCGGGCACGATCAATCCGCTGGGCAATTCGGTTGCGCAGACCTTTGAAGCGATGCGCGAAGGACGCTGCGGGATAGGGCCGCTGGACATTCGCGACGTGGACCGCCTGTCGATCAAGATCGCGGGCCAAGTGCGCGACTATGATCCAAACGTGCGTTTTAACCGCCAGCAACAAGCGCTTTATGATCGTTTCACGCAGTTCACGTTGATTGCGGCTGACGAGGCTATCGCGCAATCCGGGTTGGAGTTTGAAGGTCGTTTGGCCGCTGAATCCGGCGTTGTGCTGGGCACCTCTGGCGGCGGGCTGAACACGCAGGACGAAAACTACCGAGCAGTCTATGAAGAGGGCAAAAACCGCGTGCATCCGTTCATCGTGCCAAAGCTGATGAACAACGCCGCCGCCTCTCATGTCTCGATGACCTACAACCTCAAAGGGCCTTCATTTACCGTGGCCACCGCCTGTGCTTCGTCTAACCACGCAATGGGCCAGGCCTTTTGGATGATCCGCATGGGCGCGGCCAAAGCAATGATCACGGGCGGGTCCGAAAGCATGCTGTGTTTTGGCGGCGTGAAGGCTTGGGAAGGTCTTCGCGTAATGAGCCGTGATGCGTGTCGTCCCTTTTCCGCCAATCGCAACGGCATGGTGCAGGGCGAAGGGGCAGGGGTGTTCGTTTTTGAGGACTACGCGCACGCCAAGGCGCGCGGGGCCGAGATACTGGCTGAAATCGTCGGTTTTTCAATGAGTTCTGACGCCTCTGACATCGTTATGCCCTCGCAACAAGGGGCCGCCCGCGCGATACAAGGCGCGCTAAGCGATGCAAAGATCAACCCCGAACAGATCGGCTACATCAACGCCCACGGTACGGGCACAGCGGCTAACGACAAAACCGAATGTGCCGCTGTCGCCAATGTTTTGGGTCATCACGCCAACGATGTGATGATTTCGTCGACCAAATCCATGCACGGCCATTTGATTGGCGGCACTGGTGCGGTGGAATTGCTCGCCTGCGTCATGGCTTTGAAAGACGGAATCGTTGCGCCCACGATCGGCTACGAAGAACCCGACCCGGAATGCGCGCTTGATGTGGTTCCCAATGAGGCGCGCGAGGCGGATGTGACCTATGCACTCTCGAATGCCTTTGCCTTCGGCGGACTGAATGCGGTACTCGCTCTCAAGAAGGGGTAAGCGACGCCACGTCAAACACCCCCGATTTATCCTGATTGGCGCGCAAGCTAGCGCACAAGATCGCCCTATTGACGCCTAAATAAACCAGCAGTGTGCTTCTTCAGGAGACTGGTCTCGTGGAGCAAAAGTTCCTTATATTCGCATTTATCGTCTACGTTGTCGGCGTGGCGATTGCGATTAACGCTGCCAAACGGCATGGGCGCTGGGTGCGTGGGCTTATCTCGCTTGCCCTTGGCGCACTCCTTATTCTTGCAGTTTTTTCACCGACGCGTACCACACAGTACGCTACTGCTGCACTGCAAGTGCTCGTTCTATTTGGCGTCGCTGTCCCGCTGTTTTCCTTTGGTCTGGGCAAGGTATTGGGATCAGTTGCATCGTTTTTACCGACGGGGCATTTGTGGCGTCTTCTCAAAGCCGCACTGGTGCTTGCACCTGTTGTGATGCTCAGCCTTTACATGCATCAGCGCAACCAGCGCTTTGAGGCCCTGCAGGCGAAAGCGTCGAAACAACACGCTGCCTTTCAACTTACAGATATCGAAGGCACGATATCCGGCATTTCAATCAGCTTTCCAGCCAGTCCACAGATTTCAGCTTCCCACGACTGTCTTAACCGTGACGGACGTGTCAGGAATTGCCGGACAATGTTTTGGCGCGCGGTTGGGCTGCGATATCGCGAAGGGTTAAGTGATCCGCCGGTGTTTGAGGAAATTCTGATAGAGCCGACGATACGCGACATCGCGCCCTGGTGCGTGCGCCGGCCTGATCTTGCCACGCGTGTTTGGTGTTCGGCACCGCTCGACTTCCAAGTGCGTTTCAAAGGGAAAGCAGAGCGACCACTAGGCGAGAGTTGGCGCAAGCTGACGACCACGCAAGACGGGTTTTCTATTTTTTGTCAGGAGACCGTAAATGGCATGAACTGTCAGGGCCAACACCGTGTCGCACCGGATGTTTTTGCCCGCGTATGGCTGCGCTCTCCAGACCTTGAGCGATTGACGATCGAGGCTCCAGACATGCCCAAACAGATTGATTCCCTTTGGGCAGACATGGCGCGATAATGCGTCGCTAGTCTTGGCCTTCGTGCTGCGAACGGCGATGCAACCAAAGCAACGCAAGTGCGATCACAGCCGGAACTGTCTGAATAAACATGGTCTTGATCGTCACTGTGATCGCGCCAAATACCCCTGCAACCGCGACAAAGATCAAAAAACACATCGCCACATTTACTTGCCATTTTGCGTCTCGGATCAGTAGGGCCCAAACCAGCCCGGCGGCAAGAAACGCGTTATAAATGCCCTGATTGGCGGCCATACTCACCGTTTGGACAAAGTGCTCGGGTGGATAAACGGTGAATACTTTCGGACCTCGGGTGGTCCACGCGAAAATCTCGAACCACGCGATGTAGAAATGCAAAAGCGAAATAAGCGCGACAAGGATAAAAGCAGCCAGTTTCATAAAAGGTGGGCCTTTCAGGTAGTGCCGCGCGACCATGTGCCATTTGCGCCAATTGAGCAAGGAGCGGTCTCTAACCGGTGCGCCTTAGACGACGCTGAACCGCTGCTTCAGACATTGGCCAAAGCGCTTGCATCGCTTGCTTCGATCAGATGCAAATGTGCTTCAATCTTATCCTTGTCCCAGTCCCACCAAGCAATGTCTAAAAGCTGGAGTATCTTTGCGCCGCACCCCAATTCTGCGCCGGGAAGTAAAACAGCCTCGCGGCCAATCCAGCTATCATGGCCAACAACCGTGTCGCGCCCGCGAGGCAACGAGGCACGGTACGTTGGCAGGCGTTTTGGGTCAAAAATCGCGAAAGGAAAGGTCGAAATGCCCTGCATGGCGTGGTTTGCGGTGGCTGTAATGAACTGAACGCCTTGAGCGATTTGACAAAACCGCCCGATCGACAAACGCTCTGGCGCACCTTCAAACAGATAGGGCGCCAGTGTTGCGGCATAATTATCGGGTAAAGTCTGATCGTTATAATATGTCCAATCGCCAACGTTGATGTTTGGATGCTGGATGACTTCTGACAAGAAAACGGTCGCTGGATCGGGCGTTCCGTTTGGGAACACCAAAGGGTTGCGTAGTCTTGGATCGGGAAGACGGGTGTTTAAACTATGTGTCATTACCGTCCCAAAAAAGTCTTAGCGCTTGATCTTAACCCCATAAAGCTCAAGGCGATGCCCCTTAAGCTCATAGCCATATTCCCGCGCGATCTTGTCTTGAAGCGCTTCGATCTCGGCGCTGATAAACTCGATCACTTCACCTGAATTCATGTCGATCAGGTGGTCGTGATGCTCGCGCGTGGCATCTTCATAGCGCGCGCGTCCGTCGCCAAACTCCAGCTTTTCCAGAATGCCCGCCTCTTCGAACAGCTTCACGGTGCGATACACCGTTGCCAGCGAAATGCCCGCGTCCAGAGCACTGGCGCGCGCATAAAGCTCTTCTACATCCGGGTGGTCTTCGGCGTCTTCCAGAACCGAAGCAATCGTGCGCCGCTGATCCGTCATGCGCAAACCGCGCGCTTCGCACCGCTCTATGATTGTCTCGTTCATTTTAAAGGTCCCCGCATGCCCAACTTTTAGGCCAAGCCGTCGCCAAGGGAAAGCCTCCCCTCCATCACCTTCACGGCCTGTCCTTTGATCGCAACGGACGTGGGCGTGCCACCATCCACTGTGACCTCGGCGTTGATTAGGCTTGGGCGCCCCATGTCCACGCCTTGGGTGATTTCAAAGCTCTGCGATGTCGCGTCCAACTGTCCAAGGTAGCCCGCCAGTGCGACCGCCGCGCTCCCTGTGGCTGGATCTTCGGGGATGCCGCCAAGCGGTTGGAACATGCGCGCGTCGATGTTTGCGCCGCCTCGGCAGTAGATAAAGATCGCCAAACGGTCCGCGTCTGCACCAGCCGTGTCGCGAAAGGCCTGCACGTTGGCTGAGGCGCGGCAAAGGGCTTGCGTATCCATCAACTCGACCAGCACAAAATCGTTGCCGAGACCAGCGGTGATCGGCGCATGACGGTCGGTGCGAATGTCTGCCGCCTCAATGCTCAGGCAAGACGCCAGCGCGGCGAGATCGGGAGCAGGGCTCGTGGACAGCGGTACGGTCGTCACAAAACGCGCAGCGCCGTCAGCTACGCTGACCGGGATCGGACCAACGCCCAGTTCAAGCATCATCTCAGGGCCTGCACCGTTGCGCTCTGCCAAAGCGATCGCGGTGCCAACGGTGGGGTGGCCCGCAAACGCCAATTCGACGCCGGGCGTGAAAATTCGCACTTTGGCAGTATGCATCGCGTCTTCAGGCGGCAGCACAAACGTGGTTTCTGAAAAGTTAAATTCGCGCGTGATTTGGAACATCTGTTCTGTGGTCAGCCCGGAGCCGTCAAACACCACCGCCAGCGGGTTTCCTCCAAAGGCCGTATCGGTGAACACATCGTAAACAGCATAGTCCATTGCCTAATCCCCTCAAACCAAATCAGGTTCACGCCCAAGCTTGTTGGCCAACCCCTTGATCGTGAGCCCCTGGACGATGATCGAAAAGATCACCACCATATAAGTCGCCGTCAAGATAAGAGGTTTCCACTCGCTGTCTGGCAGGCTGAGCGCAAGGGCCACCGAAATGCCGCCCTTCAACCCGCCCCATGTCATCATCGGGATCACGCCGGGTGAAAACGTACGGAACGGGCGCAGCATCAAAACAGGCACAGCGACAGCGGCAAGGCGCGCGACAAGGGCCAGAACGATTGCGGCCAATCCGGTTTGGAAAGCGTCCATATCAAAGGTGATCGCGAACACTTCTATGCCGATCAGCAGGAACAACACTGCGTTTAAAATCTCATCGATAAGCTTCCAAAACGCATCGACATATTGCCGCGTCTCTTCAGACATGCCCTTGGCAGCCCCGACATCGCCAATCAAAAGCCCAGCGCAAACGGCCATGATTGGGGCCGAGACATGCAACCACACGGCCAGTTGATAGCCACCAAAGGCCAACGCAAGGGTCAGCAGGACTTCAAGCGAATAATCATCAATCCGCTTCATCAACCGGAACGTCAGCCAGCCCAGTACAATACCAAGTAATGCCCCGCCTATGGCTTCTTGGAAAAATAACGTCGCTGCTCCAGAGAGACCCGATCCGTGCTCGTCCCCATGTGGAAAGGCGATGCCGACCAGCACCAAAAAGACCACATAACCGACGCCGTCGTTAAACAGACTTTCGCCCGCGATCTTGGTTTCTAACGTCTTTGGCAGCGAAGCTTCGCGCAACACACCCAAAACGGCGACTGGATCAGTGGGCGAAATCAGCGCTCCGAATACCAAAGCAATGATAAAAGGCATGCCCGTCAGCCAAGAAAACCCAACGCCAACAATCACGGTCGAAAGCGCTATGCCAATCGTCGCCATAAGCGCCACAACGTGCCACTGCTCGCGCAAATCTGATAGTTTCACGTGCAGTGCGCCGGCGAAAAGCAACAGCCCCAACATGCCTTCTAACAGGGCGTCCGAAAAATCGATGCTGCCGACAATGCCGCGCACCTGATCATCAATCGAAATGCCCGCCACAAACAGATCGAGCAGCAGAATGGCGATTGACGCAAGAAGCGACACCACAAGGATGCCAATCGCGGTGGGAAGCTTGAGGAAAAGATAGTTAACCGCGCCGAAAAGCCCGGCCAACACGATCAACAGCGATGTGAGTTGTAAAAGATCCATGACCGCCTGCTAGCACGCTGATTTCGCCAGGTCGCCCATATTTTGCGCACGGCTCAACTTGGGCCCACTATTGGCTCATAAATATCCTCTGGGTCTGGGGCAAAGCCCCCAGTTGATCGGCTCCGAGGGAGACGAATGAAACCTCACGTCCCGCAAAATGTGCGCGGGACGATCTCGTCTTCGGCAGGTGGCCGGGCAAGTTCAGTGTCATCCGCAGACAGCGCATAAGGCGAGAGCAGGGCGTTCAGCAACCGGTTGAACGGTGCGAAGTCCCCGCCAACCCCTGCTTGGATCGCCTGTTCAATGCGATGCGTGCGCGGGATCACGGCCGGGTTGTGGTGTTCAAGCGTTTCAAGGCGGTCCTCAATCGTCGCACCCTCATCTTCCAAACGCGCCGCCCATGCGGCTTGCCATGCGTCATAGGCAGCTGGGTCAAGAAACTGATCGCGCGCCGTATCCGTGCCCAAGGCACGGAACGTGTTGGTGAAATCGGCCTGACCCTCAGCCATTTTGTTCATCAGGTCATGGATCAACTCGACGTCGCCTTCAGCCTCGGTCTGCAGGCCAATTTTATGCCGGAACACATCCATCCAAGCAGCGCGAAACAGATCGGGAAAACGGTCCAGACTTGCCTGCACCGCTTCTTGATCGTCGATCATCGGCAATAACGACGTCGCCAGTTGCGCAAGGTTCCACATCGCCACATCGGGCTGGCGGGCAAAGGCATAGCGCCCCGCGCGATCGATCGAGGAATAGACGGAGAGCGGATGATAGGTGTCGATAAAGGCGCAGGGGCCGTAATCAATCGTTTCGCCGGAAATGGTCATGTTGTCGGTGTTCATCACGCCGTGGACAAAGCCCAGTCCCATCCATTTGGCGATCAACGTCGCCTGGGCCCCCACAACTCCGTCCAGCAGACCAAGCGGCCCTTCACGCTCCGGGTAATGCCGCTCAAGCGCGTGGGCAACCAGTGCTGCCAATCCTTCAGCGTCGTTCGTGGCGGCCATGTATTGAAACGTGCCAACGCGCATGTGGCTGGATGCAACGCGGGTCAGCACAGCGCCGGGATAACCCTGTTCGCGCTGCACGCGCTCGCCCGTGGAGACAGCCGCTAAAGCACGCGTCGTCGGTACGCCAAGCGCATGCATGGCTTCCGAAATCAGGTACTCTCGCAAGACCGGACCCAACCAAGCGCGCCCATCGCCACTGCGGGAATAGGGCGTGGGGCCAGCACCTTTGAGCTGGATGTCAAAGCGATTGCCGCTCGGTGCAACAACCTCTCCCAAAAGAATGGCGCGTCCGTCTCCTAGCCGCCCGGCCCAGTTGCCAAACTGATGACCACCGTAGGCCTGTGCAAGCGGGTCAGCGCCATCAGGAATTGCGTTGCCAGCAAGAGCGGCGATGCCGTCCGGCTTGCTTAGTGCGCCTGCATCCAAACCAAGATCGCCCGCCAAAGCCTCATTCAGCGCGATCAGCGCAGGGTCGGCAACGGGTGTCGGCGCCTGTTTAGAAAACAACTGCGCGGGCAGGCGTGCATAAGAATTATCAAAGTCGATGTTTAGCATCACGTGATCCGCGTCATCAAAGTGAAGGTGCGGCGTTTGAACCCGGCACGCTTGTAAATCCGCTCTGCCGGATTGCCGTCGGCAACCTCCAGATGAAGCGCTTTGACACCTGCTTGCGTCAACGCAGGGATCAGTGCTGCAAGTGCTTCAGAGCCCATGCCGCGCCCGCGTACTTTTTCGCGCACCCAAAGTTCGTCGATAAAGGCATCCATTCCGCCCATTTCAATCGACCAGCCAAACGAGACCGCGACATATCCAACAGGCGCCATTTTCGGGCCGATAAACCAAACAGCGCCAAGCGGCGAGCCTTCCAGCAAGGGGGCAACAGCCGCGGCGCGCTCTTCATCAGTTAGCTCGATGCCTTCATTGGCGTGATACCGCGCGACCATCGGCAGAAGTTTCTCAACCTCATCGGCGCCTGCAAGGTGCAATATCTGGCTCATGTCGATGTCTCTTCTCTTCGGGCCAAGGCGCGCGCCTCGGCTTTATCAATCCAGTCAGATTTGCAGGCACCATAGGCCGCACCACCTTCGGGATGGCGCGCGGCACAAGCGCCTTTGATCGACGCATACCCGGCCCGCAGGGCCGCGTTGTCGCGCAAAGCATCGCGAAACGCCAGATGGCGTGCAATGTCCGCATGACCGAGAGCATAGCAATGCGCTTGAACCTGCCGAACACCAGTATCTGCGTCATCCATGCGCGCATAAGAGCGCCCCTCAAGCCCATATGCGCCAAGCCACTCATACCCCATCGCTTCAACAGCAGTTTGGGCGGCGTGCTGTGCGGGTTCGTTTTCAAAAACAGGCAAAAGATCAATAATCGGCTTGGCAGGCATCCCTAAGATAGAGGTTGAGCCGATGTGGTGCACAGTCGTTAGGCCGTCCACCGCTTCAAGCCAACGTTCGATTTCTGTTACCGCGCGCTTTGGCCATGCGGGGTCAGGGGCGACCAATAGGCTCACAGGCGGGCAAGACGCTCGGTCAAAAGCGCAAAAAAACCGTCAGCGTCAACATCGCCGACAAACGTAGCGTTGGCTTTGCGGTCTGTGACGCGCCACCAATCCGCAACGGTCATTCCGCGCGTAAGCTCGGAGGTGAGTTCGATTTCAACGTTGATGTGGCGTCCGCTGAACAGATCAGGCTGCAGCAGATAGGCGATCGTACAGGGATCATGCAGCGGTGCGCCTTCCGATCCGTATTTTTCTTTGTCAAAACGCTCAAAGAAATTCGTCCACTCTGCTGCCATCCGTCCGACCTCGTTTCCAAGAGCGGCAAAAGCATCCACACGTGTTTGAGTGACCAGCGCCTTGTGCGTGACATCCAGTGGCATCGCAACTATCGGAGCGCCTGATTTGAAAACAATATCAGCGGCTTCCGGATCAACGTAAATGTTAAATTCTGCTGCTGGGGTGATGTTGCCCACCTCAAAGTATGCGCCGCCCATCAGCACGATCTCTTGCACACGTTCTTTGATGTCAGGTGCGCGTTCAAAGGCCGCAGCGATGTTTGTCAGCGGGCCAATAGGCACCAACGTCACGCTGCCCGCGGGTTCGGCTCGCAATGTTTCGATCAGGTAATCCACCGCGTGCATTTCTTGCAGCGCCATAGTCGGATCGGCCAGTTGCGGTCCATCCAGACCGGTTTTGCCGTGCACATGTTCTGCGGTGACCAACGTGCGCGTCAGCGGTTCGCTGCACCCGGCAAACACTGGAACGTCTGTCTTTCCCGCAAGTTCGCAAACAATGCGGGCATTCTTTTCGGTCAGCGCCAAAGGAACGTTACCCGCAACGGCGGTGATGGCGAGCACGTCGAGTTCTTCGGGAGAGGCCAGAGCCAAGAGAATAGCGACGGCATCGTCTTGGCCAGGATCAGTGTCGATAATGATTTTGCGCGGTGTCATGAGGGCCTCTTGAGGTGACGCGGCGACCTTGCCCGTCAACGGAAGGCTTGTCCAGAAGCGACGGGACCAAGTGAGGTTTTGCGTCGCCTATTTGGCGTCGCCAAAACGAGAGGCTCTGCCCCTCGCGCTCCCCGGCATAATTTGAACCGATGAAAGATCAAAGACGATAGGGTGTGCGACCTGGGTTACTTATCTTCGCTGATTTTCACAGCCTCCCAAAGCGCATCCATTTCTTCTAAAGAGGCCTCAGATGGACTGCGCCCGTCAGCGCTCAGGCGATCCTCAACTCCCGCAAAGCGGCGTTCCACCTTGGCATTGGTGCGCCGCAACGCCGCTTCGGGATCGATCCCCCAATGACGCGCAAGGTTGACCATCACAAACAGCAAATCACCAAACTCGTCTTCTTTTTCATCTGCGTTTTTCGCAGCTTCCAGCTCGCGGACTTCTTCAACGAGCTTGTCCAGAACCGGACCCGTTGCCCCCCAATCAAAGCCAACACGTGAAAGGCGTTTTTGCAGTTTGAGCGCACGCAAAAGCGCGGGCAGGCCAAGCGCGACACCGTCCAGTGTGCGCGTCTCTCCACCGGTGCCGCGTTCGCGGGCTTTGGCGGCCTCCCAGTCACGTGTTTGTTGTTCGGCGGTTTTCTCACCCTTTTCATCGCCAAAAACATGCGGGTGACGGTCGATCATCTTGGCGGCAGAGCGCCGCGCAATACTGTCTACATCGAACTGCCCGGCCTCAGACCCCATTTGCCCGTGATACACTACCTGCAACAGCAGATCGCCCAACTCGCCTTCAAGGGCGGGCATATCGCTTTGCTCAATGGCGTCGGCGACCTCGTAGGCCTCTTCGATGGTGTAGGGCGCGATGGTTTTAAAATCCTGCTCGATATCCCAAGGACAACCCGCATCGGGATCACGTAAACGTCGCATAACTTCGATCAGACGGGGAAGGCCATCGGGGGTATTGTAGATCGGGTCCATGCTCGGTCCTTTGTGGCAATGGGCCAAGGATGTCCAGAAACGGTTTCCATTGTCTACACCTTTGCTCTGGACAACGGTGTTGGCTAAACTAAGTTTAGGTTAGACCCTGTTGTGGTGGATAGGCTGTTGAAAACTATATTTTATATCCTTGCCTTTGTCCTGATTATCGCCGTCCTTTGGTTGCGCTTTGGGCCCCATGATGTAGACGCTTGGCACGTTGATCCGGGTGATGCGGATGAAAGCAAGCGGGCGCAAGTGCGCTTGATCGGTCTGGACGCGCCGCGCTTTCCCACCGATGTCGATACGCTGTTGGAAAAGGTGCTTGAGATTGCACGCTCAGAACCGCGTACAAAGGTTCTGGAAGGCGACACAGACGAAGGGATGATCACCTTCGTGGCCTATTCCGTCGTTGGATTTCGGGACTATATCACGGTGAAAGCTGTGGCCGAGGCTGGCGGAATGAGCAAATTGGCAATCGCCTCGCGCACGCGCTCGCCTGTGGGACACGACTGGGGGGTGAACGCCGCCAGAATTGATCGCTGGTTAAAGGAGTTGGAGCAGACGTTCCCGGGGTGAAGGATCGCGCGGGGCAAGTTCGGAAGACAGACACCCAGAGCCGGTATCGCGCCAAATCGGTACGTTTAGCGACATATCGCATTGTGCCATAAACGCGCGCCCATCGACCTGAAGGCAAATACTCTCTCCAAGTTCAACGCGGCTGCCTTGGCTGTCTGTACAGTAACACTCGACCGTTTTACCGCTTGGCGATGTGACATCGGCAAATGCGGGGACAGCTGAGAGACTTAAGATCAATGCTGTTCTAAACATGAAAGCGATAATAACACGGAAAACTGCGCGTTCCAAAGTTTTTGAGCAGACTTGACGCCGCAGGTGCAATCAGGGACACGACATCATGGTTCCCTTAGAGACCCTTCAACAGATCACCGAACGTTTTCAGTTTCTTGAAGCTAAGATGTCAGGTGGGGCTGAGGCCAGCGAAATCGCTGATCTGGCGCGCGAATATGCTGAATTGAAGCCTGTTGTGGCGGAAATTGAGGCGTATCGTGGGATGCTGGATGCGCGCAGCGAAGCGCAAGCGATGCTGGAAGACCCGGAAATGAAGGACTTGGCAGAGGAAGAATTAGCGGGCTTGAAAGAGAGATTGCCAGAAGCCGAGCAAAACCTGCGTCTTGCGTTGATCCCTAAAGATGCCGCCGATGCTAAGCCTGCGATTGTTGAAATCCGGCCCGGAACTGGTGGCGATGAGGCCGCGCTTTTTGCGGGCGATTTGCTGCGGATGTACACGCGGTATGCCGAAAACAAAGGCTGGAAGCTGACGATTATCGAGTTTTCCGAAAGCGAACTTGGTGGCGTCAAAGAAGTAACGGCCAAGATCACCGGCGACAATGTGTTTGCGCGGCTCAAGTATGAGTCCGGTGTGCACCGCGTACAACGTGTTCCTGAAACGGAATCCGGCGGGCGTATTCACACCTCCGCAGCGACCGTGGCGGTACTGCCCGAGGCGGAAGAGGTCGACATTGATATTCCTGCGACTGATATTCGCCTTGATACCTACCGCGCCTCTGGTGCGGGTGGTCAGCATGTGAACAAGACTGATTCCGCCGTGCGCATCACGCATTTGCCCAGCGGGATTGTGGTGACCAGCTCGGAGAAATCGCAACACCAGAACCGCGCGATTGCGATGGCGCATTTGCGCGCGAAACTGTTTGATATGGAGCGTCAGAAGATCGACGACGAACGCTCGGCGGATCGCAAGGCTCAGGTCGGCTCAGGCGATCGCTCGGAACGCATTCGCACCTATAACTTCCCACAAGGGCGGATGAGCGATCACCGCATTAACCTCACGCTGTATCGTTTGAACGAGGTCATGGCGGGCGATCTGGATGAGATTATTGACGCGCTGACGGCGGCGGATCAGGCTGAGAAAATGGCAGAGCAGGGGCTGTGATCGACGACGAGTCGTTTGCGGCCGCTGTTTCAAAACTGAAGGCAGCCGGGCTGGACGACCCGAAAGGCGAGGCGCGCAAACTCTATGGTTTGGCCTTTCCGCGCCGCTATGTCGACGAACCGGAAATAAGCGATGGCTCAGCGCTTGAGCGGTTTAGGGGTTACATAGAGCGGCGCGCCAATCGTGAACCTTATGCGCATATTTGCGGGTTTCGCCACTTTTGGAAGTATGTGTTCGCTGTCACTCCCGATGTTCTTGATCCACGTCCCGATACCGAGACTCTTGTGGAGTTGGCGTTGCAATATCCGTTTGAACGCGTGCTTGATCTTGGCACGGGGTCAGGGTGCATCATTGTCTCTCTTTTGACGGATCGCCAAGAGGCGCATGGTGTTGGCACCGACGTCTCCGAAAAAGCGCTTGAAGTGGCGCGCAAAAATGCTGGCGAAGTTGAACGCGTTCACGGGCCAGATGTGACACAGCGGCTGACGTTGATTGCGTCTGACTGGTTTAAAAATGTCGAAGGCCGCTTTGATCTGATCGTTTCGAACCCGCCTTATATCTCGGCACATGAAATGGCAGAGGTGTCACCAGAAGTGCGCAATTTCGAGCCGCACGGCGCGCTTACCGACGATGGCGATGGATTGACGCACTATCGCACGATTGCTGCGGGTGCGTTGGAACATTTGAGCGATCAGGGCCGTATCCTTGTTGAAATCGGTCCGACCCAAGCGCGCGCCGTTTCGGCGCTCTTTAAGGAAGCAGGTCTTGAAAATATCACCATCCATCCCGACCTTGATGGGCGAGATCGTGTGGTCTCGGCGCGAAAAACCGCCTGAATCACACCATATCTGCACAATTTGCGCTAAATCGTTGGGCCAATGTGTAAAATACTCTTGCCCTTGGCCCCCTCGATAGCTAAAACTTTGACCACGGGCTGAGGGAGCGCCTTAATGCTCCCCCCGTCATCTGCCATCCCCTGCACGGTTTTTCGCTCAAACACTGAGCTTGCATGAAACTAAATCGCGCAGCACCAGACCAAAGGCTGGAACGGACCATCCATGAGATCATCTAAGTCACGTTCGCGTAAGTCGAACCGCAATAACAATCGTCAGGTTGGCAATATCGTCAACCGTGTGTTTGATAGTTCGGGCCCTGAGGGGAAAGTGCGCGGCACGCCGCAGCAGATCATCGACAAATACAACCAGCTGGCGCGCGATGCGCAACTTTCCGGTGACCGGGTCGCCGTTGAAAATTTCCAGCAACACGCAGAGCATTATTTGCGGATGTTGGCTGAAGCGATGAAAGAGCAGGCGGAACGTCAGGCTCAGCAGCAGCAAAATCAGCAGAACAACCACAATAATAATCAGCAGAACAACAATCAAAATAATCACGGCGGCCAGCCCAACAACAACAATCAGAACACTCAAGGTGGCCAAAACAATCAGCGGCGTAATGATCGCAACAACGACCGCAATGATCGTGGTGGTGCTCCGGCTCCCGAGCAGAAATCTGATGCTCCGGTTGAGGCCAAGGTAGAGGCCGCAGTTGAGACCAAGACCGAAGACGTCATTGATATGAGTGCAAGTGCTGACAACGGATTGGTGGAAACACCCGAGAATAAGCCACAAAAGCCAAAGCGCACGCGCAAAAAGGCGCCTGTGGCCGAGGTTGAAGCACCTCCGATGGACACGGCGCCTCCAGACGCGGCTGAATAAGCTTAGGCTTTCAAATTACGCGCAAGCGCGCAAAATCTTTCCAAATCCACCGTTTCTGCCCGATCCGTCGGCTGAATTCCTGCGGCCAGCAACCGGTCTTCGATGTCAGGAGCCAGTCCTTTAAGTGAGGCGCGCAGCATTTTGCGACGTTGGCCAAAGGCGCGCGCAACGAGTGACAAAAGCGTTTTTCCATCCGCTGGAAAGCGCGGCGCGGGCAGGGCGGTGAGATGGACCACAGCAGAATGCACCTTTGGCGGCGGAGTGAAGGCTTGC
The DNA here is from genome assembly GCA_039942715.1 of Paracoccaceae bacterium. Taxonomy (GTDB): domain Bacteria; phylum Pseudomonadota; class Alphaproteobacteria; order Rhodobacterales; family Rhodobacteraceae; genus JABDJX01. Next base: position 523,147 of record JBDVBY010000001.1, on the reverse strand, counting down.
GGCGACAGATCCATTACAATGCGCGCATCCGAGCGCCAAGCGGCCAAGATCGCAAGACGCCCATAGGCTTTGGAACCCGGTTTCGCCACGATCCGCTCGGCCACTTCTTTTTGGAACATCAGTGTCAGGCTTTCCCAGAACGGCGGCCACTCGGGCGGATCAAGCCAGCGGGTCAAAAGCTCGGTGCCGACGTTATAGGGCAGGTTGGCGATGATGCGGATCGGTGGGGTCAGACGCGTGGTCGCATCAAACTCAAGCGCATCGCCTTCGACGATCTCAAGCCGGTCGGGGTAGGCCGCACGGATCTGTTCCAAAGCAGGCAAACACCGCGCGTCTTTTTCTATCGAAAAGACACGCCGCGCACCTTCGGCCAAAAGCCCTCGTGTTAGCCCTCCGGGACCAGGACCAATTTCAAGCACATCGCAGCCGCTTAGGTCGCCTGAAGATCTCGCGATTTTTGCCGTTAGGTTTAGGTCCAACAGAAAATTCTGCCCCAAAGATTTTCGCGCCGACAGCCCATGGGTGTTGATCACATCGCGCAGAGGCGGGAGCGTATCATTCGCGCTCATGGGGTGTTCGCGCGGGCTTGCGCCATCTTTTGCGCCAACTTCAACGCTTCGATCAGCGATGTTGCGTCTGCAGTGCCTTTGCCTGCGATATCAAACGCCGTTCCGTGGTCGGGCGAGGTGCGCACGAATGGCAACCCAAGGGTCACGTTCACACCGCGGTCAAAGGCCAGTGTTTTGATCGGGATCAGCGCTTGGTCGTGGTACATCGCAATCGCGACGTCATAGGCTTGGCGCGCGCCCGCGTGAAACATCGTATCAGCAGGAAGAGGGCCCGCTATGTCAAAGCCCTCGGCGCGCAGACGATCACAAAGCGGTGCAATTAACGCCAGTTCTTCACTGCCCAACATACCACCTTCGCCCGCGTGTGGGTTCAATCCAGCGATAGCGATGCGGGGCTTTTTGACGCCGAAGTCGCGCGTCAAGGCCGCGGCTGTGATGCGTATCGTTGTCTCCAAGCCTGCTTTTGTAAGAGCGCGTGGGACGTCTGTAAGGGGAATGTGAATGGTTGCGGGCACGACTTTTAATTCGTCGGCGGCCAGCATCATCACCACATTCTCAACGCCGCCTAGATGGGCGAGAAATTCAGTATGGCCGGGAAAGGCAAACGCTGCGTGATCCACCAATTCTTTTTTTGAAATCGGCGCGGTGCAGATGGCAGATGCTTGTCCGTCAAGAACCAAACCAACCGCGCGTTCTATCACTTCGACAACGCCTTTGGCATTGGCGGGCGCAGGCGAACCCGGCATGGCTGGAGCGGCGAAGGGGTGCGCCAGAACAGGCAGTGTTTGCGCGCGCTCTGCTTCTGCGGGCGTGTCGATCGTTGTAATTGCAGCGCCCTCAAAATGGTTTGGATCGCCAATCAAAAAGAATGGTACGCTGCCACGCAGGTCCCGGAACGCCTTGTGCGCCAATTCAGGACCGATCCCCGATGGGTCGCCACAGGTCAGGGCAATAGGAGCGACACCAGTGGTCATAAGGTTCGCCCCTTACTGGGTCAGATCAATGATGATCGTGTTTACGCGCAAGTTGGCCAGCTCGTTCGCCGCCGTCGAGCCAAGACGTGCATTCAGCAATCGGTTGCCGATAATCTCAAGATCGACGGTGCTTTCCTGCGATGGCGTACGTGCACACAGCATCAAAACGGCGGCCAAACCGCCGCGCGAGATCACCGTTGTTTCGCCCGCATCCAGTGCTCCGATTTCAGCGCGCACCGCAGCAGGTATTTGGTTTGAAGGTTGCGCCTCACGGATCAGTCGGCTTTCGGGCAACCCTTTGGCAATCCCATAAAAATCATCACAGGTGTCAACGCGCGCCTGTACACTGGCAGCGTCCTGAGCGTTGGCGGCGGTGTAAATGGCATAGTCGATCAACAGTGTTTCGGGCGTGCCGGCGGCAACGATCTCGCGGTCACGCATCAAGAACACAGCAATTGAAGTTTCTAACTCAACGGGGCGACTGATCTGACCGGGCGATAGTCGAGAGACGACTGCGCCGACCTCATCGGGCAGATTGCGTTGGTCGATCCAGTTTAACTCGCCACCACCTTGTGACGACCCCGAGACCGAAAACCGCCGGGCCGCGGCGGAAAAAGCAGCCTCGTCTTGCACTTGCGAGATCTGTGCGGCGCGCGCGCGCGAAGCCGCTGCAGTTTCCGGTGTGTTTTTTGGGAGCAGGATCTCTGAAATAAGTACACGCGTGCCACCTTCAGTACCGGTACGGGCCAGCACGCGAGACGTTTGCGCTTGGGTCACCGTGTTGCGGGAGGCTTCGCCGTATTCTGCCCGCACAAAGTTACGCCATGCCACGCCTGCGCTGACAAAGTCGCGGAACGTTTCTGCCTCAACCCCGTTCTGGCCCAAAGCGGTGATGAACTGTTCGGCCGTTAGATTGGCCCGCGCAGCAAATTCTTCGGTACCCGCAGCCACTTCTTCGTCCGACAGCTCAATGCCCGCCTCGCGCGCAGCAGAAAATTGCACCGCTTCGTTAATCAACTGCTCGCGCGCCAAAAGTCGAGGATCGCCGGGCGCGCCCAATAGACCTAAAAACCGCGTGCGCTGATCAATCTGATATCGCGTAATGATGCTGTCGCCGACCTGAAGTTCAGGCGAAAAGCGCGACTGCGCGTGGGAAGTTTCGCTGAAACCCACCAAGGCAATTACTGCGATAGCAGCCCACCGGGTGATCAATCGTTCAAACACGTCGTTATCCTCTGCACTTGTTGCGCGCCGGGCCTGTGCGCCCGCCAACACCGTTGAGAGAGACGCGAAACCCGAAATCTGTTGTTGGGTCAATACTAGTCGAGGTCGCGAAGCGGCGCGAGAGCGAAAGTTCAACGTCAATACACTCGTTTTGATACCCTAAACCGATCCCTGCACGCGTGGCTTTGTCGGCTTCGAAGTCATAGCGCCAATTGGTTTTCGCAGTCCAAGACTGGGTAACATCAAAACTCCCGTCAAAGGACCATTCTGAAAGGCGCACATCACGCCCTTCGGCTGGCTCGGGTTCTGCAAAGATATAGCTTGATGACAGACCAAAGCGCTCGGCCTGCCAATCCACGCGGGTTTCGGTCAGGGTGAATTTCACAGACTCATCAAACAAGAGCCGGCTGACCAGCGACAGATCATTGCCAAAGCTAAGACGCGCAGCCACCAACCACTCGGATTGATCGCCGGTCAGTCCGGTGCCATCCGCAAAACCTAGATCGCCGTCCAGATTGACCACACGCCCAAACGCCAGATCGCCCTGCCACCCGCGCGGGCCCGAACGCTTCCAAACCAGACCCGCTGCAATGCGCGTTCCATCTTCGACACCGTCCTTGCCGGGATAGCGCGTGGCGGCAAAGAGGTTGGCTTCGTCAAACTCAACCACGGTGCTGTCAGCAAGGGGCACGTCGTCGCCACCTGCATTGGCCACATCAATACGCAGGATCGGCTCGATCACTTCTGTAGAGCCATCAGAGGTGCGGCGCGAAAACGGCCAACGTAGCTCGACCGCTGCGCGTGGCACAAAGCGCGTAAGCGTTGTGCGAAACGTGCTGTCCTGTTCGATGTTGTAGGCATCCATTTGCGCGCCAAGTTCGGCATTTGCGACGATCCCTTCTGGCAGGACCCATGTGCGTTGCCAATCCAGCGAAGCCCCAATCCGGCTGACATCGCGCCCGTCTATGTCTACTGATGAAGGGCGAATGATCGAGATCGCATCCAGCGACAGATCGGTACGACCACCAAACGACAGTTGCGGTATGTCGCGGGTATAGGACACTTCGACAAAGCGGTCGGGCAAGGTGTCGCGGATCGGAATTTCGGACGCGCGCAATGTGCGGTACTCGGTAACCCCGGCGCGAAACACATCCTTCCGGCGCACACGGGTAAAGGAAAGCTCGTTGGTCAGACGGTCTTTGTCGGAATAGTCATAGGTGAACAAATACCCCGGATCAGAGACAAACTCTAACTGTGCATGGGCCACAAACCCGCGCGGTAAATCGTAGCGCGCGTTGCCAAAGAAATACCCACGCCCCCCCTCAAGATTGTCGTCTGTCACAGCGCCGTCAAAGGTGATCTCGCCCCGGCGCAGCAACTGGCGGTACTGATATTCAACGGTGCGGGTTGCCGACGAGACATAAGGCGTCACCGTCAAATCGGCATGATCCCCAAGCGCGATAAAGTAGGGCAGCTTGACCCCGGTCCCAAGCTCAGTTGATTGCTGAAACCTCGGAATAAGAACGCCTGTGGCGCGGCTGAGGCTGGGGTCGGGCAGGCGCAGGCGCGGCACATAAAAGATCGGCACACCGGCAACGCGCACTTGGGCGTTCTCAAAATAGAGCTGCTGACCTTGCGCATCATGGATCACACGCGATGCTCGAATTTCCCAAAGCGGCGTGGGGTTTGACGCACAAACCTGACAGGCCGAGGCGACCGCGCGATCAAGCCGCGTGTAGCGATTGCCAACACGCGCAATCTCACTGGCGGCGATTTGAAGCTGTTGATCCAGCACAAGCCGAGCGGAGGTCAGAACTCCGTTGCGCAGATCTCGATCCAGTTGCGCGGAATCTGCAGTAAACACAGAGCCGTTTGCGTCAGTCACCAAAATCGGGCCCTGAAAGGTAAGCTGATCGCCGTCGCGTGTGTAGCTGACCGATTGCGCGCGCAATTGGCGGCCCAGATAAAACACCTCGACATTGCCTGTCGCCGTCACCACGCCTGCGGGATCAACTGTGATGTTGTCAGCCACCAGAGTGGCCAATTCCTGCGCCGCTGCCGCAACAGGGGCAAAAGCCAAAATCAGCGCGAAAAGAAACCGTCTTACCATCTAACCGTCTTCCAAATGCAGTAACAATCCCGCCGGGAGCAGCACCGCGGCAATCGGTGGGCCCCACGCGGCCAACAAGATCGGGATTTGCCCGTTCTCACCTAAAATGGCCGCGAAATTGCGAATAAAGTAAAGCGCAAACCCTAGCCCAAGCGCCATTAGCACCATCGAGCCGGTGCGCCCAAAACGCGTGTGGCGCATGGTAAAACCAGCCCCCACCAGCACCATCGCCGCCAAAAGGATCGGCAGCGCCAGTTCCATGTGCAGGAACGTGCGGTGCACGCGCGCGGAGAACCCTGCCGCCTCAAGACGATTGATAAACCCTGGCAATTCCCAGATCGGGATCGCGCTTGGCGTGCCAAAACTGTCGCGGATTTGGTTGGCTGTCAGGTTTGAGGCCAGGCTCATCTGCGGGGTTTCAAAGCTATCGACTTCGGGGATTTGCGTGCCGGTGTCAAAGCGCCATTCCTTGGCGTTGGTGATCGTCCATGCGCCAACAACAAGCGCGGCTTTCTCGGCTTCGATGCGGTACGTGGGGCGCCCGTCGCTGTCATACCCCAAGAAAGTGACATCAAACAAAACCGTGCCGTCCAGATTGGCTTGGCTTGCACGAATAACGGTTTGCCCTTGCCGGGTGCCCTGGCGCAACCACAGCCCCTCGGCGCTGACAGAAAGCGTAGATGCAATGCCGGAAATGCGCGCGGTCATTGTCTCATATTGCTTTTGCGTGCCCGCCACGATCGGATTGCCAAGGGCCACGGCAAAAACGCCGATCAGCATCGCCAAAATTAGTGGAGAGATCAGCGAGCGCAAGGCAGAGCGCCCGGCCGCGCGCGCAACAACCAGCTCAGACGAGCGCGCCAGCCCAAGAAAAAGCGCAAGCGTGGCAAGGATCATGATCAGCGGCAAAATCCGATACAGGCTCTCGGGTACGCTCAGGATGGCCAAAATCACTAGCGTGCCAAACCCAGCATCGCCCCCGCCATATCTTCGAATTTGCTCGATCAGCCCGACCAGCATGAGGACGGCGAAAAAGATCAAAAGGACCGCGAAAAAGCTGCGCAGGAACCGACGGGCAAAGTAAAAATGAAGCGTCATAGCGCGCCGCTCCTGTGTCGCTGGCGGCGTTTGAACAAAGCAGGACGTGCGGCGATCAGCAACAATAGAAACGCTAAACACAGTCCAAAAAACGGCCCCGCATAGGCCATCACCCAAAGGCTGGCGTCAGATTGGACGGCGCCTTGCCCGGCTTGGGTGATCATTTGCACCACGATCAGCGCACCAATCGCCCCAAGAATTTGCCGCCAGATGCCAAAGCGTGAAAAGCCGCCCACAAGCAATGCCGCAAACCCAATCAAGGGCGCAACAAGACCATTGAGCGCATTTGAAAACCGCTCGTGCCCTTCGGCGATCAGCACCGCGCGCGAGGCTCCGGTCAAATCCTGCGTCTCTTGGCTTGCGCGCAAAAGTGCAGGCGTGCCAAGCTCGTTCGGTCGGCGTCTGCCGGCGGAAAGCACATCGACAAGCCCGTTCAGATCAAAGGCAAAATCGTCAAATCGTGTGATCGACAGCCGCTTGCTTTGCGCGCTATAAGCCTGCGCCATTCCGTCCAGCATGAGGAGCGTGGGTGCATTTTCTCCACGGATCAGAAGCGCCTCGCGCGCAGTGTAGGTAATGCGGCGGTCTGTGTCGCGCGCGTCCGAAAGGAAGATATTTTTCAGCTCACCGCGCGGGGAAATCTCGCGAATGTAAAAGGTGACCCCATCGGCAGGATGCAAAAAGCGCCCTTCAGAAAGAAGGCGCGCGGTCATGTTTTCGGAAATTTCGGCAGTGCGATCCGTCAGACGCGAAATGCTGATCGGCACCAGAAGGTGTGCAAGTATCGATGAAAAGATGAACACGATCACGCCAAACATCAAAACCGGGCGTGCCAACCGCCAGGGCGAGTATCCCGTTGCTTGTACGACAACCAGCTCGCTTTCCGACGTCAGCCGGTTGGTCACATAGACCGTGCCTGCGAAGGCTGCGATGGGCAAAACGATGCGGATGACGTTTGGCAACGTGAGGGCGGTGAATTCAAGAAACACCGCAGCCGATTGCCCGTTGGCGATCAACTGATCAAACAGCACCACCGCGCGATTGACCCAGTAAACCAGCACCAGCACCAGCGCGAAGAACCCAAACAGGGTCAAAAGCTGGGCGAGGATATATCTGTCGAACTTGCCTGTCATAACCGTCTTGCGCGATTGCCTTTAATGCACGCTAGCCCATAGTTCCTTGGCGTTAAACACCCAAGACGCGGTTTGAGTACTGGTCAGCCGCTTGCCGCCGGATTAGGTGTTGGGAGACTTGCCTCTAACGAAAGCGCTTTTTGATGCAAAATGCCCCGACAATTACCGTGATCGAGCCTGATCTTGATGCCATCGCAACCGCAACCGGGCATATCGCCGTCTTTGTGACCGGCGACGGCAAGCTTGATAAGATGGGACGACGAGTAAACCGGTTGATGAAGGGCGCTTTGGCGCGCTTTGTCGAAAGCGATAGCTTTGCAGAAATGAAAGAGGCCGATGGTCAGGTGTTGTCTTATCCGACGGGCCTTGCGGCGGACGGTGTTGTGGTGATCCGGCTTGAGCGGCGCGCAAAAGGCAGCTTGGCGCGCAAAGCAGGGTCAGCGATTGGCAAGGTTTTGTTAAAGGGCGACGCACTGGTTTTAGCGGGGCCTTTGAAGGGGTTAGGCGATATTCTGCAGGGCGCGTCTTTGCGTGCATACGCATTCAATGACCATAAAACAGAGGCGAAAACGAAAACGGGCAATATCACCGTCATGACAACTGACGACATTGAAACAGGTGGAATTTCTGCTGTCACTGAAGGTGTTTGGTGGACCCGTGATCTGGTCAATGAGCCATCTAACGTTCTGACCACGTCGGAATTTGCTGAGCGTCTTCAAGGGCTTGAGGCGCTTGGCGTCACAGTTGAAGTGCTGGACGAAGCCGAGCTGGAGACCCTTGGAATGCGCACGTTGCTGGCTGTGGGCGAGGGCAGCGAAAGCCCCTCAAAGGTCGTCGTGATGCAGTGGAACGGTGGAGGTGATGAGGCGCCGGTTGCTTTGGTTGGCAAAGGCGTTGTCTTTGATACCGGTGGGATTTCTTTGAAACCCGCTGTGGGCATGGAAGAAATGACCATGGACATGGGCGGTGCCGGCACTGTTGCGGGCGCCATGCATACGCTTGCAAAACGCAAAGCGCGGGCCAATGTCGTCGGTCTGGTTGGACTGGTAGAGAACATGCCCGATGGACGCGCGCAGCGTCCGGGCGACGTGGTGATTTCTATGAAAGGTGACACGGTCGAAGTGATCAACACAGACGCGGAAGGTCGCCTCGTTCTGTGCGATGTGATGTGGTATGCGCAAGAACGTTTTGCGCCGGTTGCGATGATTGATCTTGCGACACTAACCGGAGCCATTGTGATCGCCTTGGGCCATGAAAACGCAGGCGTTTTCTCCAACGATGATGCGCTAACGAAGGCCTTTTTGAACGCAGCGGATGCCGAAGGTGAAGGCGCGTGGCGCATGCCTTTGGCTCCAGCATATGATAAGCTCTTGAAAAGCCGAATTGCGGACATGAAAAACATCGGTGGCCGCCCAGCGGGCTCGGTATCAGCGGCGCAATTCCTGCAACGGTTTGTCAAAGATGAAACCCCATGGATTCACCTTGATATCGCTGGGGTTGCCAGTCATTCGGGCGAAACCGATCTTGCGCCCAAAGGTGCGACAGGGTGGGGTGTTCGTGCGTTAAACCGTTTGATTGCAGATGTTTACGAGGCTTGAGCCATGGGGGCAGCGTTCTTCTATCACCTAAAGGATCGCCCGCTAGAGGCGACACTTCCGGTGTTGCTGGGCAAGGCCCTTGGGGCTGGCTGGCGCGTTGCAGTGCGCGGCACCAATGCACAAACGCTGGAGCGGCTTGATCAACATCTTTGGCAAGGCGACGGTTTCTTGCCTCACGGCATGGCGGGTGGGCTGCATGATGCAGAGCAGCCTGTTTTGCTGACAACGGGCGAAACGACCAACGGCGCAACCTGCGTCATGAGCGTAGATGGCGCAGAGATACCGCCAGACGAGATCAAAGCCCTTGCACGCGTATGCATTTTGTTTGACGGCGCGGATGAAAGCGCGGTCGAGCATGCGCGCGGTCAGTGGCGTACTGTCACCGAAGCGGGGTTGGCGGCCGAGTATTGGGCGGAAGAAAACGGCTCTTGGGTCAAAAAGGCGTCTTCAGACGCTGCTTAAGGCTCGATAATCAGTATGTTGTCGGCAATCTCTAGGCGCCCGACACGGCCTAAAAAGCTCATCCCCAACAGCGATTGATCCATCTCGCCCCCATTGACCGACACACGCGCCCTCTCAAATCTAATTGCACCCAAACTTAGGCTTCCAACGGTGGCTGAGGCAGTGTTGACGGTGCCATTGGCGGTCCGCGCGCGGCCGATAAAGGCAAGGTTATCAGGGTCCAAGCCAACCCGTTCAGCATCTGCACGCGTTAGCACAACATCCGTCGCGCCAGTATCGACCAGAAACTCGACGGGTACACCGTTTACGTCAACGACAAGGGTAAAATGGCCTGAGGGGTCGCGCGGCACCTCGATGCGCGCGCCATCCTCTAGGATCGATTGCTGCGGTGAGAAACTGCGGCTAGTGTCTTCCCAAAGGCCTATAGCTGCGATCGTGGCCAAAAAAATCAGCCCCCACGAGATCGACATCTTCATCACCTTCCCAAAATTGCGGGTGTCAGTGAAAAGCCAGCCCGCAACGGCGGTGCCTAAAACAAGGATCAGAAGAAACTGCGCGAGGTCGTCCATAGGTGTCACATAGGAACCCAAGCGGAGTTTCTAAACCCCTAAATCTTTGGGGCCACCATGTCGCCGCAATATTTGCTTGCGCCTCATGGGCCCAAGTTTGAAATATGCAAAAGCCGCGCAAGCGGCGGGAGCAAAAACGCCCCAAGGTAATAAAAATTCAACCATAACAACCGCCTAAAGTAGTGAAACTTTTGTATACTTGAACAACTTGATTAAATTTGGACGCAAATGAGCAGCTTGTGTGAAGAATGGTTAATGGTCACCCGGAACAAGGCCTAGTCCACGCAAATATATCCCAATGCCTGTCTCTAGCAGATCTTCGGGCGGAAACGGCGACTTGGTGCCCGGTGCGCCGCGCGTAAACAGCTCGACCACGCCGTGCGACATGGCCCAGATATGGGCGGAAAACATCTGCGGTGGCGGGCGTTTTTCAGGCGGAATATGCTCGGAAAGCTGTTCGGCAGCACGCTCCAGAACCCCGAATGCGCGCCCGGCAACCTGTGCTAACTCAGATGTACGGTTGATTGAAATGCCGCTTTCAAACATCGCAACATAATGCCCGGGATACTTGCGTGCGAAGGCCAAATAGGCGCGTCCTGTCGCTTCAAACGACGCCAAAGCGGAAGGCTGGCCGGATTCATAGGCGAATTCCATCAAATCGGCAAAGATCTCGTACCCTTGAAACGCTGCTTCAGCGATCAGATCATCTCGGCCTTCAAAGTGACGGTAAACGGCTGCGGGCGTCACGCCGGCCTGTTTTGCAGCCTCCGACAGAGTAAACCCGGTAGGTCCCTTTTGTTCGATCAGCTCAAGCGCTGCATCGACCAAAGCCTGACGCAAATTGCCGTGATGATAGCCGCGTTTAGGCATTCCAGACGTCCGGTCCGCCACAGATTTTGGCGTCTGGTTTCGCGATTTTGCCTTTCCCAGCATAGTCGATATCGGCAAGCACCGAACGAATTGCCGCAAGTCGCGCGCGTTTTTTATCGTCTGAGCGCACAATGGTCCAAGGGGCGTGATCGCTGTGAGATTTGTCGAACGTCTCCGCAATTGCGTCGCTATAGGCATCCCATTTCTTCAGGCCTTCAACGTCAATCCAACTGAGTTTCCATTGCTTTAGCGGGTCTTTTTCACGTTTGAGAAAGCGGCGCAGTTGTTCGGCGCGGCCCACATTCAGCCAAAGCTTTTTAAGGATGATCCCTTCATCCACGAGCATATTCTCGAATTCGGGCACTTGGCGGAAAAAGTGGTCGCGTTCCTGAGGTTCACAAAACCCGAACACATGCTCGACAACACCGCGATTGTACCAGCTGCGGTCGAACAGAACGATTTCGCCTTCCGTTGGAAGCTGGTTTACATAGCGTTGGAAATACCACTCTCCGGCCTCTCGATCAGACGGCTTTGAGAGGGCTACTGTGCGCGCAACGCGTGGATTAAGGTTCTCGCGGAAGCGTTTGATTGTGCCACCTTTTCCCGCTGCGTCACGCCCTTCAAAGACGATTACAACGCGCTTGCCAGTCTCTTTGACATCGGCTTGGAACTTCACCAACTCAAGTTGAAGCGCCTCGATTTCCTCTTCGTAATCCGATGTGCTCATCTCTTTGTCATAAGGATAGTCGTCTGACAGGATGTCTTTCTTACCCGCATCTTTGATCGCGGCGCGCACCTCTTTTGGGGCGTCGTCATCGTGGAATGCAGAGATTGCACCGTCAAAAGGAAGTGTCATGTTATGCGCCTTTACTTTTTAGTAACCTAGGCACTGCAGAGGCTTAGCGCAATCCGGCACGTGCTGCGAGACGCTCGATTGCCTCAACGATTTGCTCTGGAACAACATGCTGTGGCATGTGTCCAACACCGTCTAAAAGCGTGACTTTGGCATCGCCGACAAGGGCGGCCATTGGTTCAGCGTGGATTTCGGCGTAGACCGTTTTGTCGGCTGTGCCATGCAGGATTTCGATGGGCAGAGTGAGCGATGGGTACTCTGCGGACATTTCGACCACATTGGGGCGCAGCGCATTGACCTGGCGGTGATTGGCGCGCAGCGTGTTTGCGCGGATCGCCATCATCACAGCAGCGCGGTTCAAGTAGTCGTCTGGCACGGGATCAGGTTTGAAAACGCCAACAAGCGTCGTGTCGACATATTCCTGCGAAATGAATGCTGGGGCGATGGGCGGAATGAGCGTGCCACCAATGGCCGAGCCCAGCAGGCGATATTGCCAATCAATCGCACCGGGCCAAGGCATGGTGGCACCCGCAAGCGTAAGGATGCCCGCCGCGTCTGCTTCCAGCGCCCACGCCATCGCAACAGCCCCACCGTAGGAATGGCCAAGCACCAGCGGGTTTTCAGCGCCCAACTGACGCGTCGCCTCGGCTAAATGGCGGGCTTGGGCGCGCGGGCTGTCAGATTGGGACGTCCACGCGCTATCAAGAGCCGGATCGATTTGCTGCGTCCAGCCGTGGCCCGGACGGTCAAAGACAAATACGCGATAGCGATCACTCAGACGGTCAACAAATTCCATCGTGAAATCGCGTGTCGAGCCACCGGCACCATGGATCAACACCAGATCGGGGCCCTCTCCCTTGACCACCACATGCACATCGCGCCCCGCGACTTTGACGAACTGTCCTTCGGGGAAATGGCGCGCCTCGATTTGCGCCTCGCGGATGTCGGCCCGTTTGAGGGCGAAAGCGACACCGGCAACAGCTAGCGCAGTCAGGAGGAGCAGAAGCGTACTCACGACCTTGCGCATCTCACCGCCGCAGATCCGTGCTGGACTGGCCGATCTGCGACATGTCATATGGCGTCGTCAGGTAAATCTCAGAAATCCAGTTGCCATAGAGCAAATGCGCGTGGCTGCGCCAACGGTTGAGCGGTGTCTTTGTGGGGTCGTCATCCGGATAGTAGTTGATCGGCACGTTGATTGGCGTCCCGGCTTCTACGTCCCGGTCGTATTCTTCTTTCAGCGTACCACTGTCGTATTCGAAGTGGTTGAAAATATAGAGCGCGCGGTGCTTTGGGTCTTCTACTAGGCATGGCCCGGTGTCCGGGCTGCCAAGCAAAGTTGTCAGGCCAGCGCTTTGGATTTCGCCTTCGCGCATCTCTGTCCAGCGACTGACGGGGGTGAAGCATTCATCCGAGAAGCCATTCAGGTATGGCGAGGCGGGTTCCAGCACCTGTTGGCGGAAACAGCCAAAACTTTTTGCAGGCAGCATGTGCTTTTTCACACCGTGGAAATAATTGATCATCGCCATTCCACCCCAGCACACGCCAAAGGTCGAATGCACGTTGGTTTGCGTCCACTCCATCACCTCTTTGAGTTCGTCCCAATAGGTGACGTCTTCAAAGGCGAGGTGTTCGATCGGGGCGCCGGTGATGATCACACCGTCGAACTTTTCATCGCGCACTTCGCTGAAGGGGCGATAGAATTCGGCCATATGTTCGGAAGCTGTGTTGCGCGTCTGATGTTCGGACATCCGAATAAGGTGCAGATCGATTTGCAGCGGCGTTGCCCCGATCAGGCGGGCAAACTGGTTCTCGGTCTGGATTTTCTTCGGCATCAAATTGAGCAGCGCGATTTTCATCGGCCGGATATCTTGTTGGGCGGCCGCATCCTCTGGCATCACCATGACGCCTTCGTGCTTGAGCACGTTATAGGCGGGCAGGGTGGTGGGCAGTTTGATGGGCATGGGTTTGATCCGGTTGATGTGAGTGTTTGGAGATAGCGCGGGCGCGGTGGTTTCTCAAGGTTTCGTCTTGGCTGCGCTAAGCCGATCAACTGGGGGCACTCCCCTAGAGCGACTTTGTCGCGGAATCGGCAGCGCATTGCAGATGCGCGGGAGACAGACCCCCTGGAAGTAATTTTAGACAGAAGAAGTCAGGACGGCAGCGCTTTTGCAATAACGTCGATCATATCTGCTTCGGATTTGATGTGCGCCACGTCATTGGCTGAAACCGTGATACCCCAATTTTCAGCCATAGCGGCATAACGCGGCGCGCGGTGGTTCAAAGCGCGTTCAAAGGCCCAGCGGATGAAGGCGTCAGGGTCTACTTTGTCGGGGGCTGCTCCGGTGTCGTTAAGGTAATCTGACCAGGCCGCGCGCAGGAAATCCAGGCGGTAGCACATGGGCTTTGGAGCGGCATCAAAGCGGCGGATGAGTTCTTTGGTGTGTGCATCGTCGCCTTTGATCCAGACCATAAGAACGTGATCAGACAGCGCTGAGAGAACAGGATCGTCTGCATCCTCGGCGTTCACCACTTCGCAGATCGAGCCGGAGGTGTCGCAGATAAAGTTGTCGTAGCCATAAAGCGTTTTGGCGCGCTCGATGAAATGTGCGGTGTCTAGCATCGCAGCGGCTTCGGCTTTGTGGTGCTGTTCTTGGCGTCGCTCATAGGCCTCAATCGGAAGCCCGCCTTTGGCCGGATCACCCGGTTTGCCAAGGTAGGTGGAAAGCGGCTCTAGATTATCAAAAGTGATGTTGGATCCGATATGCACTGAGTCAGATTTCAACAGATCGGCCAGCAGCGGCACTTTCATCGCCTCGGCTTTGAAATTGTCGGCGATATGCTCGCCCATATAGCGTGTGCCGATGCGGTAATCGACGGAGTAGTGAAACCAGTTTCCTGTGTCGCGCAAAAGAGAGGAGACATGGGTTTTGCCCAAACCAGACATGCCAAACAACATGATTTTTTTCTGAGGCGCAGCGCGCCACGCATCGGCGTTTTCGTACAGCATATCTGACCTTTGGCTCACTTAGTGGCCCCTGAGGTAAGCGGCCAGCGTGATTTGGTCAATCGTTTCGCTTGAGGCGTGCAAACAGGCGCCCGTCGATCAGGGCAAGACCGAGGGCGAGGAGGGCAAAGCCGAGGTAGGCCTCGACCGGGATCGCCTCGTTCAGTACAGCGCGGCCTAAGATAATGGCGACCGGTGGTATGAGCAGGGTGACAAGCAGCAGGTTGCCAGCACCAGAGGATGCGAGAATGCGGTAGTAGAGCAAATAGGCGAGGGCGGTTGCTGCGATGGCGTAATAGGCGATAGCCACCCACGTGACCGGGGCAAGATTCACAGGGATCGAGCCTTCCACAAACAGCGTCAGTGGGATCATCACGAACGTAGAGCCAGTGAGCATGCCTGCGGCTGCCACAAGAGGCGGTTGGCTGGACAGTGTGGCGCGTGCCCAGCTGCCGGCAAAGGCGTAGCTAAGGGTACCGGCAATGACGGCGATTTGCGCTAGTGATCGCGGATCAAAGCTCAACAGGTTCTTGACGCCAACCGCGATGGCCACGCCTGCAAAGCCGACCAGCACGCCACTGGTGCGCATCCATGACAAACGCTCGTCTTTGAACACGGCTGCGGCGACCAGAACGCCCCAAATGGCTGTGGCGGCGTTCAGGATGGCGGTGAGGCCGGTTTCAATCGTGAGCTGCCCCCATGCCATGAGCGAGAAGGGGATCACGTTGTTGAGACACCCCATCACAAGGAATGCGCCCCAAATGCGCGGATTGCGCGGGATCGGCAGGCGGCGCAGCGCGACAACGCCCCAAAGGATCAGCGCGGCCCAGAAAACGCGGTGAGTGACACTGGCAAGCACGGGGATTTCATCCAGCGCTGTGCGGATCGCCAAGAAGGAACCGCCCCAGATCAGGGCAAGTAGCGCGAGTTCGCCCCAGACGAAGAGTGACATGCGTTGATCGGTCATGGGGATTGGCTAACCGGGATTGGGGCATGGTGCGACCCGGAAGTTGCGGCAAAAGAAAAACCCCGCCGGAAGGAGCGGGGTTTTCTTTGGTTGTGGTGGTGCGGGGTGGCTTAGAACTGCCAGCCGACGCGCACACCGGCGGCAATTGCTGAGTTGTCTTCAAAAACAGCACCCGAGAAACTGGTTGCGTCGCCAATTTCGGCATAACGAACCCCGCCAGTAATCTTCATGTTGTCCTTGCGATAGATCGCGCCAAGTGAAATCGACGTAAATCCGTCGACAGGCCCAAGGTTGCCCGTTTCACTGCCCATGTTTTCTTCATAACTGAGCGAGCCGAGCACGGACCACGTGTCATTTAGTCGGCGACCAACACCAAGTGTGTAAGTAATGCGATCATCATCAAAGAAGACAAGCGGACGTGTTGGCGGAGCCGCGTCATAAATCGGTGGGTTGATTTCGGTCACGCTCCATTCCACCCATCTGACCGAACCAAACACCAGCGTGTCCTCTGCCACACCGGATTGAAACTCAAGGTTCAGCGCCTGAGGCAACTTAACCTCTTGGGTCGTCGTAAGTGTTGTTGCAGCTGGCAGAACAACGTTTTCAGTCAGATCCAAGTCGTGGCTTGTCTCTGAGTGATAGGTCAATGCCACGCGCAATGCGATTTCGGGCTTTTCGTAGGCAACACCTACAAGGTAGCCAAGAGCAAAGTCGGTATTGCTGTCAATTGTATACCCGCCAAGGACAGGGAGGTTCGCTTCGGCCTGCAATGTCTGTGCGCGCAAACCACCGTAAACGCTTCCACCATTGTCAAAGTTATATTGCAGAATGCCGGAAATGGCGTTGCTGTTCACTTCAGCTGTTGAGCCTGCGAACGGATAAGGGTCGACGCCAAACGTGCCGGGATAGGCGACATCTGCACCATACGGTTGATCAAAGATCACAGCGTAGGAAAGAGTTTCATTGATGTCGGCTTTGTATGCTGCTCCAAGATTGAAGAACGTTGGACTGATGTCACCGGATGGAGCACCTAGAACTCCGCTCACGTCTGGTGAGGCGAGACCGAAACTCAATTCGAAGTATCTGCCTTCTTCAAACAGGATATTCATGGATTGCGTAGTGCGCTCCAAACCACCTGCGAAGGCGGTCGATGCCGTCACGGCTAGTGCCGTTGAAGCCAATAAAAACTTTTTCATTTTGGGTCCCCTCCCGAACCTAATTTTCCTTCACTCTATGCCGTTCTGGGTGGCTTTGCGTCAATTATTGACGGTGCGTCAGAAGAAATCTGTGCCGCTGCGTCACAATGGCCTCAAATCAGGGCGCCTAAAGTCAGGTGCGTTTGGTTTGCGACCAGATGTTGAGATAATTTCCGCCAAAGATGATCAGCGCGCCGACAAAGACCCAGATATCAATCGCCTCGTTGTAAAGCAGCATCCCAACGATGGCGATTGCGGGCAGGCGGGCGAAATCCATCGGTGTCACGATAGTCGCGGGCGCCACGGCCAGCGCGTTGGTCAGGCAGGTATGCGCGATCAACCCGGCAAATCCGACCAGCACAACCCAAGGCCAGATCACAAGACTGGGCCAGGCAATGTCGTCGTCCCAAAGGGTGGTGATCGTTCCAAAGATGGCCTGCATCGCGGTCAGCCAGAACAGAATGCCAAAGATCGTTTCGCTGCGCGTCAGCACCCGGGTTGAGACGATTGAAACGGCAAATCCAATGGCCGACGCTGCTGCTAGGCTCAGCCCCAAAGTGTCGCCGCCAAAGCCGGGGCGGGCGACAACAAGCGCACCAACAAAGCCAAGAAACACCGCAAGAACCCGCGATTGAGTGACCTTTTCGCCTGCAAAAAGCACAGCAAATATCACCACCCAAATCGGCGAGGTAAACTCAAGGGCGAAAAGCTGCGCCAACGTAATCAAAGGAAGGGCGGTGAACCACAGGTTCTGACCGATGAAGTGCCCCATATTGCGCAACCCATGCAAGGCCAGATTATCAAAGCGGATTTCGTTGAATTTGCCGAACACGGCGCCAATGATCACAATCACCACAAACCCAATATAGGAGCGGTACATCATCAGCTCAAAGCTATCGAGTTCGCTCGCAACGGCGCGCCCACCAACAGCCATGGACGAAAAGGCAACAATCGCCCCCACCATCCATGCTGCGGCCAGAAGAGGCCGGGGTTCAGGCATTACTCAAGATACTGAATGTAGTTCTCGCGCGGCACTCCGCCGGCGTTGGCCGCACTCGCGGCTGCGGCGCGTAAGGCGTTGAGAGGCCATTTCACGGCTTCCCAAAGCAAGTCTTTGTTAAACGCCAGAGCAGCGTCAGGGTTGGCGGGCACATTGGTGACGTTGCCAAAGCCAGCCCATCGGAAAGACGCATGAGCGCGTGGTAAATGGTATTTCTGAGTGACCAGCAGCACGGAAGCCTCTGTATCGATACCGTCGAGATCTGCGGTGAATAACGCGTTCTGCAAGGTGGACTTGGACGCACCTTCCACCAAAATCGCTTCGCTTGGCACACCGGCTTGGACGGCCATGTCCCGCATCGCCTCAGCCACGCCCTCGCCACCGGTCATGACAAGCTGTGTGCCCGCTTCGGCTTCAAACAAGGCAACACCAGTGGAAACGCGCTCTGCGGTTTGCGCGTTTAACGTGCCGGTGCTTGCCCCATCGCCGCCCAGAACAATGATGATATCCCCAGTGACGGGTTCTTCTGCGGGCTTATAAAGCGCGATGTAAAGCGCCGTTCCAATCAGAGCGCACCATCCCGACAAGACTGTCAGCGCGAAAATCCAGCGAATAAAACCCATAATCCATCCCTAGTATATCTTAGCACTGGCATACCAGCGCTGCTTCTGTAGCCTGTAAGTGCCATGATCGCGAGAAGAATGAAATGGGCGTTAATTTTGCGAACAATTCCATGGGGCAGATGCGGCTGTGTTTGAGTGGCGTCAGACGTCGCGGGCGTGTGCGTCGTATGCTTTCAGCGCTGCCATCCAGCCCGGCTTTTCTTCCGCTTCGTAACCATAGACTTTGCCTGTCGCGATTTGCGAAAATGCTCTCATGGATTTCAGGTGCTTTGGCGACTTTCGATAGGCCATCATGTCGGCCTTTGTTTCCCAAACCGTCAATGTATGATGCCATCCGGCGCGTGTTTTGGTTTCGCAAAACAAAATGCCATTCGCGTTCTGCGCTTCTTTAAACGCCGCAGGGGCCAGTACTGCAAAGCGCGCAAGACCGGCAATACCTTTTGCCTTCAACCCAGTGACAGAGACATACATCTTGCGCTCTATTCCCACTCAATCGTGCCCGGAGGCTTTGAGGTGATGTCATAAGTCACCCGATTGATGCCGGGCACCTCGTTTATGATCCGCGTCGCCGTTTCGCCCAGAAACTCGTGAGTGAAAGGATAGTAATCCGCCGTCATCCCATCCACGGAGGTCACTGCGCGCAACGCACAGGCGTAATCATACGTGCGCCCGTCGCCCATTACGCCCACGGTGCGCACGGGCAGGATCGCCACAAAAGCCTGCCAAATCTCGTCGTAAAGCCCATGGCGGCGGATCTGGTCGATATAAACCGCGTCCGCTTTGCGCAGGATCTCAAGCTTGGGCCGGGTGATCTCGCCAGGGCAGCGGATTGCAAGTCCTGGGCCGGGGAACGGGTGGCGTCCGATGAAACTGGCAGGCAGGCCAAGTTCGCGGCCCAAGGCGCGCACTTCGTCCTTAAAGAGTTCGCGCAAAGGCTCGACCAGCTTCAGCCCCATTTTCTCGGGCAGCCCACCAACGTTGTGATGCGACTTGATTGTTGCCGATGGACCACCGGAAAAGCTGACGCTTTCGATCACGTCCGGGTAAAGCGTGCCTTGGGCAAGGAATTCCGCACCCTCGACTTGATCGGCATATTTCTGGAAGACATCGATGAATAGCTTACCGATAATCTTGCGCTTGGTTTCTGGATCAGACTGGCCGTCCAACTCGCCAAGAAACAATTCCGACTCATCGGCGTGGATCAGCTTGAGGTTATAATGTTCGCGGAACATCCCGACGACTTCTTCCGCCTCGTCCATCCGCAACAGGCCGTGGTCGACAAAAACACAGGTCAGTTGATCACCAATCGCTTCGTGCAGCAAAAGCGCTGCCACCGAGCTATCAACGCCGCCAGAAAGCGCACAAATTACGTGGCCGTCGCCAACTTGTTCGCGGATTTTCTCGACCATCGTGTCGCGGTAAGCGCCCATGGTCCAATCGCCTTCAAACCCGGCGAGGCGCACGAAATTCTCGTACAAACGCGCGCCGTTGGGCGTGTGATGCACTTCTGGGTGGAACTGAACGGCGTAAAAGTTGCGCGCGGTGTCTGCTGTGATCGCAAAAGGCGCATTGGGCGAGGTTCCAAACACCTCAAAACCCGGCGCAATCTCTGCCACGTGATCGCCATGGCTCATCCAGACTTGTTCTTTGTCGGTGGTAAACCAGCCCTCAAGCAGTGGCAGGCGATCTTCAGTCGGGTCAACAAAGGCGCGCCCAAACTCGGCCGTTCCACCGCCGCCAGAAATCTTGCCACCTTCAACGCGACCGCCCAGCATTTGCATCATTACCTGCTGGCCATAGCAAATCCCAAGCACGGGCACGCCCATTTCAAACACATGCGCAGGCGGACGCGGCGAATCTGCGTGCACAACGCTTGACGGGCCGCCTGACAGGATCACCGCCTTTGGGGCGAAGTCGATCAAAAAGCCGTCGGTGACGTTCTGAAACGGATGAATTTCACAGTAAACATTCAGCTCGCGAAGCCTGCGCGCAATAAGCTGCGTGACCTGGCTGCCAAAATCGATGATCAAAAGACGGTCGTGAGATGTATCCATAGGGGACGCTTTACGCGCCCGCGCGCCTGCGTGCAATTGGCTGAACGCGACACGGCGTGTCGCATTCGCGATGAATGGGGCGCAATTGGCGGTTTCTGACGCGCGCGCGGTTCTATTGTAAGCAAAGTGAGGATCGCGGAGAGCTTTGTGATGGGCGAAAGAAGAAGAGGCGGAGGCGGCGCTGCACGGCGCGCTGAACGCACAGCGGTGCGGATTGAGGCGGCGAAATTTATTGAGCGCCAAATCCCCAACCTTGAGATTTTGAACGAAGAGGCTTTGCAGATCATTGAAGCAGGGGCCGAACGTATCCTGTCTGAAGTCGGTGTCGTCTTTTCTGACAACCCGGATGCTTTGGCGTTGTGGAAAGAAGCGGGGGCCGAATTGGAGGGCGACCGCGTCCGCTTGCCCGAGGGTCTTGCACGCAAACTGTGTGAAACAGCCCCCTCAACCTACACGCAACATGCGCGCAACCCGGAACGCTCTGTCGTTATGGGAGGCAACAATCTGGTCTTGGCCCCGGTTTATGGCCCGCCTTTCGTGCGCGATGTAGCTGGTGGACGACGCTATGCAACGATGGATGATTTCCAAAAGATCGTGAAGCTTACCTATATGTCCAAGTGGCTGCACCACTCGGGCGGCACGGTGTGTGAGCCAACAGATGTCGCCGTGAACAAGCGCCATTTGGATATGCTTCACGCGCATATGACGCTGAGCGACAAGCCTTACATGGGGTCGGTGACTGAACCGATCCGTGCACAGCATTCGGTTGAGATGAGCGAAATTCTTTTTGGCAAAGAATTTGTTGCCGAAAATACCGTGATGACCTCGTTGATCAACATCAACTCGCCGCTGACGTTTGACGCCACAATGATTGGTGCATTGGAAGTTTATGCCCGTGCCAACCAAGCGTCGATCGTCTCGCCATTTATTGTTGGCGGTGCGATGGCGCCTGTCAGTGTGGCCGGAACGTTGACCCAAGTGCTGGCCGAAGTGATGGCAGGCGTCGCTTATTCGCAACTGGTGCGCAAAGGCGCTCCGGTTATTGCGGGCACCTTTGTGGCCTCGATTGACATGAACTCTGGCGCGCCGACCTTTGGCACACCCGAAGCCGCGCAAGTGACATATGGCATGGGCCAGTTGGTGCGCCGTCTTGGACTGCCGTATCGCTCGGCAGGTTCGTTCTGCGGCTCAAAGCTGCCTGATGCGCAAGCGGCCTATGAGACGTCAAATAGTCTGAACATGGGGCTTTTAGCTGGTGTGAACTTTATGCTGCACGCCGCAGGTTGGCTCGAAGGCGGGTTGGTGAGTTCGATAGAGAAATTCGTGATGGACGCCGATCAGCTTGGTGCGCTTCACAAGTTGGCAGCGGGCGTTGATGTTTCCGCAGATGCAGTTGCCTTTGACGCGGTCACCGAAGTTGGGCCGGGCGGGCACTATTTAGGCTGCGTGCATACACAAGCCAATTTTCAGACTGCGTTTTGGCGCTCGGACTTGCTTGACTACAAACCGTTTGAGCAGTGGAGCGAAGAAGGCGAGCGTGACACCGTGGCGTTAGCTGCAACGCGCGCAGAAAAGCTATTGGCCGAGTATCAGCAGCCCGCGCTTGATCCCGCCATCGCCGAAGCGTTGGCGGCTTATGTCGCCACCAAGAAGGCGGCCGAACCTGACGCGTTTGCTTAAGCGGCCATCTTCAGTTCAGGCGCAAGGCGTGCTTCGACGATAAGTGCGACCAAAATCTCGATGTGCCGCGCCGATGAGTAAGCCGCAGCGCCCTCGCGGCGCAATTGGTCGATGGCGTTTTCTTGTTCCATCAACGCATCGAACCCGCGACCCGGTGTTGGGGGAACGATTCCGGGGAATATCCGGCGCATGCTGCGCTCGCGATTGTATTCTGGCACCCAAACGCGAGCGGCGCGCACCAAAAGCTTTGGACGGTTGAGGGACTGCAAAAGCTGCTGTGGCGATGTCATGGCGATCTCCGTTGTTGACGTTTCATTCAAGATATACAACCTAGACGTGTGTTACGTTGTCGGCGGGGCACCGTACGGCCAAGTTTCTCAATATTCAGAAACCTCTGAAAATATGAGCTTTGCGGCGTGCTGTTAACGAACTGGTAACAATTATTATCAATTTATGTAGATTGTTTCTATGCAATCTTAGGTAGAGAGAGACGCAATGAAAAGTTTTGCCGGAATGCCGGGAATTTCCCTGCCAGAATGGGTGCCCGAAGCGGTAAGACGATATTTGGCGCATGTGGAGTTGGGGCGTTCGATCCGCTCGATTGCGCGTGAGACCGGATGTCATGCGTCTACGATTCTCCGCCAAGTACGTCGCACAGAAACGCGCCGTGATGACCTGTTGGTCGATCTGGCGCTTAAACGTTTAGGGCGTGCCCAAAAGGCGGGCCCGTTTTTTCAAACGAGGGGCAATGACATGCTGATAGATAAAGTAAAAGAAGAGGTGGCGAGATTCACGGCTGCTGCACTTCCAAATGATAGCGAACTCAGACGCTTGGCACCGCGCATTTTGCGCCGCCTCAACGAGCAAGGCGCCTGCCTTGCGATTGCCAAGGATATGGATACGGCTGTGGTGGTGCGCGACAATGCGGACGGTCAAACGCTGAAGACGGCGAAACTGGATCGCAAGCTGGCCGAAGCGATGGCGTTACAAGAGTGGATCACGCTGGCCTCTGACGGGCGAATCGCGCGTTACAAGATCAATTCAGCAGGCCGCGTGGCGCTAAAGCATTTCATGGCAGAAGAGGAGGCCGCGCGCGTTGGTATGGGCGAAAACGCCGATCCAAATGACGAGCAACAGCGCGACTGGGCCAAGCGCAACACAGGTGCCGATACAAACACCCGTCGCGGCATCAGGTATAGTGCTGCTGAAAGCCCGATGCTGGCGCTGTCACGTCGCAAAGACAAAGACGGCACGCCGTTTTTGCGCACCGAATTTGTCGCCGCAGGCGAGCGCCTGCGCGAAGATTATGAACTTGCCCAACTCAGCCCAGAAGGACGCCGAAATTGGGAGGTCATTGTGGCAGGCATAGTGAATATCGACAAGCAAAGTAGTGCCGCGTGCGCCTCTGGCCAAGCAGGTGAGCGGGTGGCAAAAGCGTTGGCTGATTTGGGGCCTGGTCTTGGGGATGTGGTGCTGCGGTGCTGTTGTTTTCTGGAAGGCATGGAGGCTGTTGAACAGCGCATGGGGTGGTCTGCACGTTCGGGTAAGATCGTTTTGCGCATCGCGCTGATGCGGTTGAAGTGTCACTACGATAGCAATCAGGAAGATTGGTCGCCGATGATTGGCTAGACCGTATTCTCTGGTGTCGGCTCGGGGGTGAGCCAGCCTTGGTAATGCACAACATCGCCGATAATGGGCAGGGACAGGCGTACGCTGAATGTGGCAGCGCCTGTTTCGCTAACGGCCTCTAATGTATCGCTTTTTGGCAGGATCACGTGTGGGATCGGAAAGCCAAGAAAACGCCCTTTGGTGACTGGAAATGCAAGTCCGTTCGCATCCACTTCCAAGTCGATGGCAAAGGTAAACAGTCCAAACCGCTCCCACATGCGCCCGGGCGTTTTACCATCTGGCGTCAGTTCTGAGCGAAACGATTGCGCCCCAAAACTGCGGGTCCAGACTTCGGAGGTATCCGTGCGCTCCATCTGTACGGTCACGGGAATGTCGCGGGCGGCTTTGGGAAAGCGGAATGCCCATGCAACCACGCGCGCCGCCAGCCCCACGCCGCGCGTGACATCCGCTTTGCCTGTCCATGTGGCGCGCCCGATAACGCCGTGCAGCGCTTTGATCTGGGGTGGAAGGACATCGAACTTATCGCCCAAAACGGTCTGAAAACGCGGGATAAACGCGGTTTCGGTGCGCGCAAAACTCAGGCGCAATGGGGCCGCGTGCGCCTCGGTCTCTTCCAAAACGATGCTGTGAAGCTCGGCCTCTGCGCCGGGTGAAAGCCGATTGTCGGCGAGCATTTTCGTCAACACGCGTGCGGGCAATGCAGGCACATGTGGACCGTCGCCGCCAATCGCGGTGAGTGCCCACTGTCGCGCGCTCAATCGCCCATCCGGGTCAGTTCCCACAACGCGCACCCGCATCGCTCCTTTATCGCTGCCGAAGTAATAAAGCGGTGCGGCTGCCCATCGCAGCGGGCGCGCAAGCGCTGTTGCATCGCTTAACAGCCCTCGTTTCACTGCCCAAGCCAGCGCGCCCAATCCACGGTGCATCACCCAAAGCTCAAGCCCTGCAAAGAATCGCACGTCGCGCGTACCAAAGGCGTCGCGCATCAGCTGCAGATCGGGCGCGCCAATCGGACTGGCCAGCCGAGTGAGCGTGCCAACACGGGCGCGACGCGCGCCAGTCCAACCCACATCCCCATTGATCATCGGTTTGCCGGCTTGTGCCAATATCGCCTTCATCACCGACACACCGCGCGGGGCACGGTTGCCCGGCAGAATCATCGTCTCAATCAACGCGATATCGCTGAGGTCTTGCGACAACGCCCGCACCGCCGCTGCTGAAAGCGCCGGAACGCTGGACACACCGCTGCGCACCACAACGCCCGCTGCCTTTGCCCTTTCATCCAAGGCGCTGATGCCGGCGGTAAAAGCCCCATCATCGGAAAGATCAAAACAATGCGCGCCCACGGCAATCGCCGCTTCGGCCAAATGATAGTTGCCGTAGGCCTGAAATGGCCCTGCGGCATCAATCACCAACCACGGGCTAAGCTCTTGTAGCTGCGCTGTTAGCCGTTTGTCTGAGATATCCAAAGCAATTGCGCGACATCCAAGAGGCTTTGCCGTCTTCTCTGCCCGCGCCAAGTCGCGCCCGGCAATGATCACATCGCCGAAACCATCGCGCACCAGACCAGCAGCCAGCCGAGAGCCGAAAACGCCGCTGCCGCCAACGACCAAAATGGGTTTATCATGCGCCATGCGTCTTACATACGGCGCAGCTAGAATTTGGCGAGTGTCCTAGCGTCGCACCAGTTTTTTGCCGCCACCAATTCAAATCTGCAAATCCGTCCCCATATAAGCTCAAACGCACAACGAAAGGGTGAGCGGCATGAGTGAGAGCCAAGGCACTGAAAACACACGTAGTTGGATCGACGAGATCGAGGTCAAAGGCGAAGAATTGGTCGCGCGCGTCAAACAATTGGCCGCCGACAATAAAGTAAAACGCATCCGTGTGGTCGAACCTGATGGCGACATCGCGCTGGAAATTCCGCTGACTTACGGCGCAATTGCGGGCGGCGCTGTGGCGATTGCCGCGCCTGTATTGGCGATTCTGGGTACGCTGGCCGCCTTTGCGGTGAAACTGCGCATTGAAGTGGTGCATGAAGAGCCTGTTGAAGAGGCCAAAGAGCCGCCAGTCACGGTCGAGACCTAACGCGTCACATACAAAGCGGATTGCACAGGGCGCATAGCCGCCATGTGCCCCCTTGTCTTTGTTGGACTTTTTCAGCCCACGGGGTTAAATATCCTGCAATGACCAGTGGAGCAGACATGACCACCAGAGACCTGAAAATCCCCGAACAGCGCCACCCTGAAAAGGCCAAGCGCCCGGACAACGTTCAGCCGAAAAAGCCGGATTGGATTCGCGTCAAAGCACCGACGTCTGAGGGCTATAAGAAAACCCGCAACATTCTGCGCGAGAATAAATTGGTCACCGTTTGCGAAGAAGCGGGTTGCCCAAATGTTGGTGAGTGCTGGTCTCAGGGGCACGCCACAATGATGATCATGGGCGAAGTGTGCACACGCGCCTGTACCTTCTGTAATATTGCAACTGGAAAGCCGCCCGAAGAACTCGATGTGTTCGAGCCCGGTCGTGTTGCCGATGCGGTCAAAAAACTGGGTCTGAACCATGTTGTCATCACTTCTGTTGATCGGGATGATGTTGAGGACGGCGGAGCGGCACACTTCGCCCAGACCATCCGCGCCATTCGCAAACAGGCGCCTAACACAACGATCGAAATCCTCACGCCAGATTTCCTGAAATGCGATCCCAGCGTTTTGGAGGTCGTCGTCGAAGCGCGTCCGGATGTGTTCAACCACAACCTTGAGACTGTGCCTGGCCTTTATCCCGAAGTACGTCCCGGTGCGCGGTATTTTCATAGCTTGCGTCTGCTTCAGCGGGTGAAAGAGCTTGATCCCACGATGTTCACCAAATCGGGTATCATGGTTGGCCTGGGCGAAGATCGCCAAGCGGTGCACGCGGTGATGGATGACATGCGCGCAGCGGACATCGATTTCTTGACGATTGGCCAGTACCTTCAGCCGACGCCAAAGCACCACCATGTGGATCGCTTTGTGACACCTGACGAGTTTGCGAGCTATGAAAAGGCGGCTTACGGCAAAGGCTTTTTGATGGTTTCGGCCACGCCGCTCACGCGTTCATCCTATCACGCGGGCGATGATTTTGCGCGTCTGCGCGATGCACGGTTGAAGAAGTTAGGCGCTTAAGGCAGCGCCTTAACGTAGGCAGCAATCGCTGCGCGATCTTCTGCGCTTAACTTGCCGGTGTTGATCACCACCTCGGCCATCTCGCCACCTGCACTGTCAAAGTCGGGCGTGAACCCGGTTTCCAAATAATATGCGATGTCGGATGCGACCCAATCCAGGTGCGCAGGCGTGATGCCGGGGGTTTTGCCCTTGCCGTCACCAGGGATCGGTGCGCCGTCCATCCAACGCGCCACGTCCCATCCGCCAAGCGCGTTGCGCGGCGTGTGGCACTCAGCGCAGTGTCCCAAAGCTTCGACCAGATAACGCCCACGCTCCAACTCGGGCGTTGGGGCCTCTGCAATGTAGTCTTTATTCAAAAACAAGAGCTTCCAGCCGCCAAGTGTCAGGCGAATGTTGAACGGAAAGCCCACTTCATGCGGCTCACTCTCGCTCGGATCGGCGGGCAAGGTCTGCATGAAGGCAAACAGATCGGCCACGTCGCTGTCACTCATCCGGCCATAAGTGGTGTAGGGGAAGGCAGGGTAGTAATGCGCGCCATCAGGCGAAGTGCCCTCAAGAACTGCACTTGCAAACTGCGGTAGGGTCCACGCGCCAATGCCGTGTGTCGGATCGCTTGAGATGTTGGGCGCGATAAACGTGCCAAAATCCGACGCAAACCGTTTGCCGCCGGGCAGGGTCAATTTGTCTTGGGAGTTTTCGCCTGCATGGCAGGATGCGCATCCTGCGGCCCAATAGACGGTTTCTCCGCTCTCTGCATTTCCGGTCAATGAAGCGAAACGTTCCGGATCAACTGTGACAGGTCGGGTGATCCAAAGACCAATCCCAACCCCAAGCACTGCCAAGATACAGAGCGTCAAAAAGATGCGTTTCATCAGATGGTTGGCCCCAAACCGGCGTTCGGGGCCGTCCTTGATCAGTTAGGCTGTTGGTACGCTTTGTGGCAAGACCCACAAGACTGTCCAACGCCGCCCATTGCAGGGCCGAGTGCTGCTTGACCATCGCCTGCAACCGCGGCCAAAGCAGCCGCTGATTCAGCCAATTGCCCACCGATCTCTGCGGCTTTTGACCCTTCTTCCCAGATGGCTGGCAAGGCGCGTGTCTCTTCGCCCAATTCAGCAGTAGATGTTCCTGGCGCCCAATATGTGCGCTGATCTAACGTTGACAACGACGCAAGGTTGTTGGCCGCAGCACTGGCCGCAGCAGCGTCGTATTCGACTTCGCCTTTGGCCATACCGCCGAGAATGCCAAGATTGTGTGCATAAAGCTGCATGTGTGCCTGACGCGCTTTGACCGCAGGATTTCCACCGTGACCGCCTGAAATAGCGATGCCGCTGGTCGCAATCATCAGCGATGTGGCAAGGAGAATGGATTTTTTAAGCATGACGGCAAACCTTCTGAAATGGCGTTATGCTAAAAGCCTAATCCAAAATGTCGCATGCGTCTGTGCAAAAAAAACGCAGGGGCGATCACATATTTTTGCACAGCCAAATTCACATAGGTTTTCAGTGAAAATCCGATGATTTCACTAAAACCGCAAGCCAATCGACAGACCAAACAGCGGAACAGATGATTTCGCGTCTGAAATACCGCCTTCAAAAAAGGCACCATTGCCTGTGGAATAGGCAGCGCTGAGGCCAAGTTGCGGAATCGGCGCATCGTCCTCGGCAAAGTCACGATCCAGAATGCCGGCAAGACCAACTGTGATGTTCTGGTTGATCGCATAATCTATGAAGAGTTCTGAGCGCGCGATTTCTGTGCCTTCATCCAGATAGGTCACGCTGACGCCTGCAGTCGCAGCCCCCTGAGAATAGGCTGTTCCAAGCCGGAATGCATCGCGCCCATCGTCCCAGCCTTCGTCCGAAAAAATCATCACGCCGAACAGGTTTGTTTCTCGGTGGGTAGAATTCACTGGCGAGAGTGGCAAAGACAAAGCCGCGCGCGGAGGCGAGGGCAATGGATCTGGAACACGTGCAGCGCGTTCAACCGATCCGCCAAGTGCGTAATCAGCCGCTGGTGCCACCGCGCGCGTACTGAACTCGGACATATCATGCCCGTCACCCCAAACAGGCACGGCAGTCGCAAGGACGAAAAATGAAGCAAACGGCAGGCGCAAAGATATTTCCACTTAGACGCCCCACCCATGTCGGACCATAATCAGTCGGCTGACAGGGTGCATGTCTCAGATGAAGATTTCGTTTCGCGAGACAGCGCTTGTGGCCGAACTGTCTCAGTCGTTTACGTTTCGTTAGTGAAACGGACACAGCCAATGTAGGGTAAATTGCGGTTTCGCTGCGCGTAGTCGATCCCGTAACCCACTACAAACTCGTCAGGAATCTCAAATCCGGTCCATGTCGCTCGAACATCAGCTTCACGTCGTGACGGTTTGTCTAAAAGCGCAATTGTTTCCAGATTTTTCGGGCCGCGCGCTTCCAATATCTTCATCACATGCGCCAAAGTGTGCCCGGTATCGACGATATCTTCGACCACAAGGACGTCGCGGCCCTCAATTTCACCACGAATATCTTTGAAGATTCGCACCTCGCGGCTTGATTCCGTCGCGTTGCCGTAAGACGAGGCTTCAAGGAAATCGACCTCAACATTCATGTCCAATTCGCGCACAAGATCGGCGATAAATACGAACGAGCCGCGCAACAGCCCGACAACAATCAGCTTGTCGGTGTCCGCAAAGCGCGTGCGTATATCACCTGCCAACTCTTCAATCCGGGCAGCAATTGCCTTGGCCGAGATCAACTCGTCGATCACATATGGCTGCGTCACCTGCGCGCTCCCCCTTGACCTCGCCCCGCGTTTTCATCACGTAAGGCGCGTAGAAACAAGTGCTTGAGCCAGATGCCGACCCATTCTGAGATCCGCCACGTGCCCTACACCGCCACTCAGATGTATAATCTGGTCGCTGATGTGCCAAAATACCCGGAATTTTTGCCTTGGACGGCCGCAGCGCGCATCCGCAGCGAGGTTGATCACGGCGATCACACCATCATGCTGGCTGACCTTGTGATTTCGTTCAAAGTGTTCCGTGAAACCTTTGGGAGCCGGGTGACTTTGTGGCCGGTCGAACAGCGGATTGATACGGAATATCTGGACGGTCCGTTCAAACACATGATCTCGAACTGGGCTTTTTCAGACAATGACAGCGGCGGGTCCGACATCAAGTTTCACGTCGACTTTGAATTCCGCAGCCGCATCCTGCAAACCACCGCGACGATCTTTTTCAACGACGCAATGCAACGTGTCGTGCGCGCGTTCGAACGTCGCGCGGATGCGCTTTACTCTGATGCCAAATAAATCCGCAAAGGTTTCGTGTCGGATCGCTTGATCACGCCTTTGGCTTCTAAATCCAACTGGACGCATTTTTGCCACCACCCGGATGTTGCGCCGCCGGGAAACAATTCTTCTGGCAATGCAGGCTTCAAAGCAGCCAACGCGTCTTTCACCGTTATCCCGGGAGCGTCGCTGGGCAAAACGGCGATCAGAGCGGGGCGCATGGCGTCGTACTTGGCGCGGTTTACCCGTTCTACCCGACCGGGGACATTGATGTTTTCAACTTCGATTTTGTCATCTGACATGGGTTCCTCCGCCAAAAAGGGGGTGCGTGAAAAAAATTGGACCGGTGCCTCACAGTGCACCGGCCCATTCGTTTTAAAAAGGCTTTCGTTCTAAAATCTTGCATCCGGCGCGCCGTAATTGGACGCATCGGAATTCCTTTACCGCGCGATCCGCCCTGTTGAAGGGGCAAACATCCGACCCTCGCCCGCTTTGTCCTGCACCACGTCACCGGGGAATGTACCGATCGTTTTTGCCGCCTCTGCTGCGAACCATGCCTCATCGCCCGGAATGGGTGTCGTGGGGGTATGGATCCAATCCAGCATCGCGAGCGCGACAGCGCGCGTGGCCAATCCTGTCGAAAAGCTGGTGCCCGACATTACGGTGACCGAACCGCTTTTTGATCCTGCCCCCATTAATCCGAACCGTGCCGCACCGTCTTCGCCCGGGAGGAGCGCGGTCGGTGCGGCACGGCTATTTCCAACTGCATCGGAAGAGGCGCTGGAATAGATAGCCGGTTTGCCGTCGGTGACACGGTAACTGCCGATTACGCGGGATTCTTTGAGATGCGCGATGGTGTTCATCGTGTCGTGGCGACGCATGGGCGGCTTTACATCGGTATCCACCGGCGCGGTGCCGTCTGTTGGATAGCTCGCGATGTCGATCAAGCGGCCCGTGTCATCGACGGGATAAAAGTCCGGATGTGCAAAGGTTGAAACAAGTCCGGTGTTGCTGCCGAATGTCAGGCTTTGATCTGACTGCACATAGGCATATCCCTTGCTCGCCTTGGTAGCAGAGACGCCCAAGCGCCACGACCCAGCGGGCGCGCGTTGCATATGGTGGCTGTCTGGCGAGGTTGGCGCTGTGCACAGGATATATCCGACACGATGCCAGCTCGCTGTGTCGCCCGCCTTTTCAGCGTCGTCGTGTTTGCGGCAATAAACTCGCGCAATCGGACGACCGTCTTCATCGCTCAATGTTGCCATTTGCCCCGCGCGACCCGGTGTCGGAGGACAAACCGGACCGGACGGTGGAGCCAGCCTCAATGAAAGCGGATGCTGTGGATCTTTGCCGCCATCGCCTTGGATTACGTCAGACCACACCTCGGCATAGTTCGGTGTGTGATCCTCTGGCTTGACCCGCCACTCGACGTCGTCCGAACCTCCGTCGGCAAGATCAAAATGCGCAGTTCCTTCTGAGAGCAAGTCGTTGCCCACAGGCAGGATGATCCGTACCGGTCGGCCCATCGCTTCGGCGCGTTTCAAAAGGGTGCGCATCAGCTTTTCAATCAGCATCTCGCCGTCTTTAGGACCGGCCTGAAGACCATAAGAGAGGTTGATCACAATCGGATAACCACCCTTTTTGTCGCCCTCAACCGCCGCCCAGATCGCATCGGCGCGCTCGACGATATATTCCAGCGCGTGCATGGCGTAAAACTCAAGGAAGCTACCCGAAGATCCCATCGAGGTGCGTGGCGGCAAGCCAACCGCGATCATCGGCAAGCGGCGGCGCGGCTCGTCATCTTCGGAGCGGCGCAAATCGAAACCAGCGGCCAGATCCGCGACCATCGTACCGTGCGTTGCGTTGTTCTCGAGCCGTCGATCCCCACGTCCATACCCAAACTGCGTCAGACCGGCTGAGCGATCAAAGACCAATTCGTTCACCGATCCGGCCAGCGTGGCGCCAAACAGCAGGCGGTCAATCTCGCGCTGAAACATCTCGCGACCAAACGGAACCGCAGACTTGCGCCACGTGCCGTTCATCAACCAAGCGGATAGAAACCGCGAGCCGCCATCAAGTCGGCGAAATCGGGCGTGTGAAAGGGCAATCGCGCTGTCGATCACGGCCACAATCGCGCAATCTTCTGAAGGCGTCCAATCCAGTTCGATCACCGGCTTGGGCAGCATCTCGGCCCCCTCGGGCATCCGCGAGAAGGGCGGCATTGGGGCAGGGCGCACGTCCACGCCTTCGATCTCGGCCGCGATCTTTGAAAGCGGTAGCGGGGCAATGGAAATGCCGTCCTTTTCTTCCGCCCCCTGAAACGTGACCGTTTTTAGCCAGTCGATATAGGGCGGAACGCACTGGGTCGTGCACGGATCTTCAACCCAGTCACTCCACGTCAGGGTCATATCTCGTTCCACTCGTTGTCAGCTTCGTCCCAAAGCTTGCCAAAGATCGTGTCGTCCGCCGCTGAGAGATGACCCGGCGCATCGTCGGGCAGCTTGGATTTCAGCCAAGGCAGTGTCAGATCAAAGGGTGCTGCCGCTTCGGGTACCAGATCAAATTCAACATTCACCAAGGGCGGGAAGTCATCATTACCACATGCAATGCGATAAAGCGCTTCGCCAAGGGAACACCCAATGATCGCGCCAGAGGCGCTATCAATCGGGAAATGCACGCCTGCGACAGAGCGGTTTGAAGCAATCCGCAGCGCAAGCTTGAAGGCCAGAGTGCCCATGCGGCCATTGTTGTCTGCATTCGTCATCGCCTCTTTCGGTCCCAAGCCCGTCACCAGACGCGCAAAGACAGTGGCAGCTGCAAAAACCTCGATCGCGTGACCGGAAGGAAAGCTGGAGTGATCCGGCGTCTGGATCATTGGCTGCACCATAGGAGCGAAATCAATCGGGCGTGCCGAGCGACAGAAATGCTTGATCGGCATCTCGATATGCACCGCCGCGCGCAAAGCAGTGTAAAGCGCTGCCATCGTGTGGCGATTACGGTTCGCACTTAGATATCCCTGTGCGCCGAAGAACGAAACAAGGTCTTCAGTCTGCAAAAGGATCTCGGTCAGTCGATCACCGCGCAGATCCCCATAAGCGCGTACCATCGGCAGCTGTTGTTCAAACACGGCCCGTGTTGGGCGGTTCAGTTTCACCAGCGGCTTACCACCGGCATGAAATGTTGCGTGACCATCTTCACCGGTCACTGTGAACTCTGGCATGACCATTGAGTCCAGCAACTTGGAGCGCACACCGGTCGACAGATAGCTAAGGTCTACATCGTTTTTGCCAATCATCGCCGGAGAGCGCACTGGTTTGCCGTCCCAGTATCCAACGGTACCGTCGTGGGTTGTGATTAACCCGGCACTCAAAGCACCCGATCCCGGACCACCAGCGTGCGCCATTCCTTGGCCCTGTCCCTGACCTTGTCCCTGTCCTTGGCCTTGCCCCTGTCCTTGACCTTGGCCCTGGCCTTGCCCCTGACCTTGTCCTTGGCCCTGACCTTGCCCCTGTCCTTGGCCTTGACCCTGACCTTGCCCAAATTCTGGCATTTTGTTCACCCTTCTAAATGGTACCCTCGAGCCAACTACGCAGAAGAGGAATTCGCTTTTCAAGCCATCGTTCAGACTGTTTCGCGATTTTCACGGCCCATTCACGGTTTCTCGTGAATTCGGCGTATCGCAATGCAATTCCTTGAAATTCTGCGGCCCGCGTGGCTAACTCGCCCCGTGCACGTGGGAGCGCAAATTGAAACGCAGGGGTCGAAACCATGTCTGATAAAGCCCGATTAACACTTTATGGACGCTTTCGTTTTGAGGACGCTGAGGGTCGTGATATTGCGCCAAAAAGCGCGAAAGCTCAGACACTTGTGGCTCTTTTGGCGACCAGTGAAACGGGAGGGCGAGGGCGCTTGTGGCTGCAAAAGCGCCTGTGGCCGCGATCGGATGCTGAAAAAGCCTCGGTTAGTTTACGCCAAGCCTTAAGTGAAATCCGCAGATCGCTTGGGGATGCGCGGGATTTGCTTACAGCGGATCGTCGTTCCGTGAATTTAGCGCTTTGTGATATCCTTCTTGTGCAAACAGATTCCGGCGCTGAGTTCATGGAAGGGGTCGCGCTGATTGATGGCGATCATAGTGTCGCTGACTGGCTCGCCCGTCACCGCGCGCCTGCCACAACGATTGCCGAAGCTGCTGTGCAGATCGAGGCGACGCAACGCCGTCCTGTTATTCAGTTTCATACCAAAGGCGACCAGAGCAGCGATCTGGGTCTGATCGAGGATATTTTCGTCGACAGCGTGGCGCGGTCTATGCGTGAAACCCTTTCTGCCGAGGTGCGTACAAGCCACTCGATTGAGGACAACAACGACAATTCCTTCCGCGTCGAAGTGCAGGCGTATCGCACGGACGCCTCTACCGTTGGTATTCGAGCGCGCGTTGGCCACGGCAAAAGCGGCACGTTGGTGTGGTCGGGCATGACCTCCACCCAATTGCACGGTGCACCGCCTGTGGAAGACCTTGAGATCGTCTCGCTGGGCAACCAGTTGATTGACGCGCTGGCCGAAGCGATGACGGTCACGATTTCCGAATCGAAAGAAATTCGCGACGCCAACTTGTTAACCCGACTTGCGATCCGCCGTATCTTTTGCCTGCGCCCGGAGGCCTTGGCCGAAGCTGATGAAATGCTGGCGCGCGCTCAGAACCTTGGGGCAGGTGCACTGTCATCCGCATGGCGTGCCCAGTTGCGCCTGATCCAGCATGTTGAGCGCCACGAGAATATCAACGAGGACCTTCCCGAGGTGGCGCGGCGTTTGTGCATTGATGCGATGGAGCGCGAGCCAATGAACTCGATGGTTCTTGCCGCTGTCGCCAATACACGGCTCGTTTTGGACAACGATGTGACCGCGTGCCTTGAGCTTTCTCGCCGCAGTGTCTCGCTGAACCCGGCTAATCCGCTGGCCTGGAACAGCCTTGCGACAGCCAAGCTATATGCCGGCGACATCGGCGAAGCGCACGCATTGGCCGTGCGCGCACAAAAGATCAGTTCTGGTTCTCCCTTCGGTCATTGGTGGGATTTCGGTCGCTGCCTGACTGCGGCCTTAACAGGTCGCCGTGACGAGGCGATCCAGTTGGCCGAAGCCGCCCACGCGTTCTCTCCTGAGTTCCGCCCACCACTGCGCTATCTCACAGCGCTTTATGCTGCCGCTGATCGCCCGGATGACGCGCACCGCATGGGCCAACGTCTGCAAAAGCTGGAACCGGATTTCTCGTTTGAGCGGATGGCCAGCGATGACAGCTATCCCATCTCGCCGCTACGCTGGAGTGGATTGCTCGACAGCGGCAAGGTGATGGCACTGCACGGCTAATTCTGTTGTTTGGCGAGCAATTTGGCGCGGTGATACGTAAGCGCACGGACAAAACAGAAATCAAGGACGTCAGGAAACGGTTCCTTCAGCATGACCGCACGGTTGCCTTGATAGGTCAGTGCGTCGCCAAAATCCGCACGAAATCCATCGACCAATGATGAGCTGCAGGTGAAAAACGCCGCTGGTGTATCTCCGCTGAGCGCAAGTCGAACTGTGCTGCCTGCTTTGGTGACTTCGGTCAAATATGATGGTTGCCCCCACTTCAATGTTTCTGTCAGCGGCCCCACGCCTTCTTCTTCAGCCAAATCAAATAGGCGTGCGCGGGCTGCGATCAAAACCTTGCGTGAAGGGGCAGGGATCGCTTCAAAGGCCGCTTTGACATTCTCAGGCTGATTATCTTTCACGTCTTAGACGCTAATCGCACTTTCCCTGCTTTGCACGCGCGTTAATGTGCCCCCATGCGGGTTTGGGTTTATCTTATAGCACTTTTGAGTCCGGGCAGCGCGCTTGCGCATGTCTCAGAACAAGGCTTTGTGTTGCTCCTCCCAACCGGGGGGTACATTCTTGGTGGGGCAGCAACCGTGGCGCTGACCGTGCTGGCATTGGCGTTTGCGCCGAAAGCCAAGGTTGAGGCGCTGTTCAAGACCTTTCGCCTGCCCGTGTTGCGCGCGATTGGGATAAGGTTTGGCGCACAACTTTTTGCGCTGATTGTGTTTCTTCTTTGTATTGGCTTCGGGTTTATCGGCGCATCTGATCCGCTGCGCAATCCTCTGACGCTATTGGTCTGGACAGTGTTCTGGATCGGGTTGGTGTGCATTCAGGGCGCATTCTTTGACATTTGGCGCTGGATAAACCCCTTTGCTGGGGCGGCCCGTCTTGGAGCAGATGCTGGATGGCGCGCACCGTTCAGATTACCAACGTACAGCCATTGGCCTGCGCTGGTGCTGTTCATTGCCTTTGCCGCGTTCCTGCTTGCGGACCCGGCTCCCTCAGACCCCAGACGGTTGGCCAAATTCGCCTTGGGATATCTCGGCTTTAGTGTGATTGGGTGTGCGCTTTTTGGGCCGCGTTGGTTGGTGCGTGTCGAGGTGATGACCGTTTTAATGCGCACCTATCGCCAATCAGCGCTTGTCAGCGGAGGGCGTTTAGGGGTTTGGGGCTGGCGCTGTGTGCGTGCCGCGACGCCCGGTTTGGCACTGGCTCTGCTGATTTTGGCGCTGCTGGGATTGGGCAGCTTTGATGGACTAAACGAAACCTTTTGGTGGCTGGGCCAAATCGGCGTGAACCCGTTGGAGTTCCCGGGTCGCTCTGCAGTGATTAATGAAACTGTTGCAGGACTTTTGATCGCCAATATAGCGCTGATCGTGTTCTATGCGGCGTTCATTTGGGCTGGCGTGCGTTTGGCTGGTGGAAACTTTGCGATCAGCTTTCGAGTGTTCGCGCCAAGCTTATTGCCAATCGCGATCGCCTATCATGTAGCACACTATCTGACGAGTTTTCTTGTGGATGCTCAGTATGTTAAAAGCCTTGTTTCAACAACATTCGGTGGTGAGCAGATCGCCGTCACCACGGGTTTTTTCAACACGCTGGCGACTGTGCGCATCATTTGGCTCAGCCAAGCAGGCGCTGTCGTTTTGGGCCATGTGGCGGCCCTCTTGGTGGCACACGCCTTGGCGCTAAAGCTTTATGGGGATCGTAAAGCCGCCACACTTAGCCAACTGCCGCTCGCGCTTTTCATGATCCTTTATACGCTCTTTGGGCTTTGGCTATTGGCCTCGCCGCGCGGCGCGTGACCTTGCGCTAAGGGAGAGTGCGACAAAAGCCATGGACAAGCAGGGATTGCCGCGCGCAAGATGGCGACAAAAGAGCTAACAGACAGGGGAAGATCGATGACTAAGTCAACGCAAACACGCCGCACCGCTTTGAAAACGCTGGGGGCCGCCGCGACGCTGCCGCTTTGGGCACGCTACACAAATGCTCAAACTGCAGCCCCGGTGAAGGTCGGTTTTCAGGTGCACCGCACTGGTATTGGGGCGGCTTACGGGCGCTGGTATGACCGCACGACTCAAGCGGCCGTTGCCAAGATCAACGGCGAAGGTGGCATTAACGGGCGGATGATTGAGGTCGTCGCCGAAGACGATGGTACCGATCCGAAGCGCGGCGCAGAAGTGGTTGAGAAATTCGCCACTCAGCACAATTGCGATGTGGCGTTCGGGACATTGTTTTCTCACGTTGTTATCGGTTCGGCCCCAAGTGCAGGCGAGATGAAGCTGCCGTATTTTGTGGTCTCTGAAGGGCACCACGTGGCCTCTGGCATGCTTAACCGCTACACACTGCAACCCGGTATCACGGACGTGAAATCTCAGGTGCAGGCGATGGCACCGTTTGTGGCCGAGAACCTGGGCAAGAAAGTTACCATGGTGTTCCCGGACTTTGCCTTCGGCCATGATCACCGCGATTTCTTTACCGCCGCGATTGAAGCCCAGGGCGGCGAAGTGCTGGAGCACATCGCAATCCCGCCCAGCGAGACAAGCTTTACTAAGTACTTCCCAAAAATCCCGCGTGAGACCGAGGTGCTTTATCACGTGATGGTCGGCCCGGCTGTGTTGACCTTCGTAAAAGAGCTTGGCGAATTCTTTGGCCCGTCGCGGCCCGAAATATTCGGCTTTATCGACAGCCTGGAAGCCGTGGACATCAGCTCGCCCGGATTGGAGTTCCTTGAGGGGACGTATTTCTGGGAAGGCAATCCGCGTTATGCGCAAGCCGAGCAAACCGAGTATGACGCAGCCTATCGCGCTGCCGTTGGTGTGGATGCGAATGGTGCGTCATTGAGCGATGCTAAGGATGTGTCGACCTATGCGCATATGTTTGGTTGCTGGGAGACGTTACATGTTCTTAAGGCCGGTATGGAGTCTGCGGGATATGCGGGCCCGGATGACCGGGGCAAGCTGATCGAGGCAGTTGAAGCGATGAGCGAGATGCCGGAAGGCTTTGATCATCCACAAGGGGCGAAGCTGTTTAACGGCAAAACGCATCAGGTCTTTGGGCATCAGTATATTTCCAAGGTCGAGGATGGGCGTCTTGTTCTGGCGCACACGACCTCAATTGAGGACACGCTTTACGAGGACGAAGTGGATTACACGACGCAGCCGCTTTGATCTTTCATTTGCGCCGCGCTGGTGCGCGTCGCGAGACTGGAGGGGCGCTGCCCCTCCAGACCTCCCCGGCATATTTGTGAACCGATGAAAAACGCAGGATTTCTTTGAAATGGAATTTGGGCCGCATCTTTTGCTTGCGATTCTGGAAGGCGCTGTCGGGGCGTCGGTTCTGGCGCTGACAGCTGTGGGTTTAGGATTGGTTTTTGGAGTTATGCGCGTGGTGAACGTCGCGCACGGCGAGTTTTTCATGCTGGGCGCTGTTTTGGCGTGGTGGATTGCGTCGACGTTGGGCGGCCATCCGGCGTTTGGGTTCTTGGCGGCTTTAGTGCTGGCTCCGGTGATCGTCGGCGGGATTGCTGCCGTGGCGGACATGACGATTTTGAAGCGGATCAACTATGATCCCGAGCGCACGATCGTCGCGACCATTGGGCTGTTGTATATTATTCAGCAGCTGACCCTGATGACATATGGGCCGGATGCGCGTGCGGTCGAGCCACCGTTTAATCACCGTCTGGCAATTCCTTGGTGGGAGTGGGGCGAAGAGGGGCTGGCGATGTACTGGCCCTGGGGGCTATCCACTACAAGTTACAAGCTTTTTGTGATTGCGGCAGCCGTGGTAATCCTTCTAGGCGTGTGGCTGTTCTTGTCGCGCACCAAAATCGGATTGGTGATGCGCGCCACGCAGATGGATGGCGAGATGGCGCAAGCTTTTGGCATTCCCGTGGAGCGGGTCTATGCCTTTGTGTTCGGGCTAGGCGCAGGATTGGCAGCCTTGGCAGCTGTACTGATTGTGCCGATCTCTCAGGCGCATTACCTGATGGGGGGAGATCCGCTGCTGCTCAGTTTCATTGTGGTGATCATTGGCGGGCTTGGCTCATTGCCCGGCGCAGTTTTGGCAGCTCTTTTGATTGGGATGTCTGACGGGATAATCTCGGTGTTCTTCTCACCGACGCTGGCCAAGATCCTGGCGACGCTTTTGGTCGCTCTGGTCCTGGTGTTTAGACCCCAAGGCCTGTTCGGAGCGCGGGCGGCGTGAAGTCTCTGAGTGTTCATCTTGGCCTGATTGCGCTGTTGTTTGTGCTCTGTGCGATCCTGCCTGCTTATCATCAGGGTAACTTTGCCCGCGTCATGGTGCTTGCGATCTACGCGATGGGCTACAACGTGCTGTTTGGCTATACCGGGTTGCTGTCGTTGGGCCATGCGATGTTCTTTGCAGCCGGCATGTATGGCACGGGGTTGGCGAGCTTGCATTGGGGCACACCGATGGTGTTGGCGCTGCCTTTGGGGGGGCTTGCTGGGGCGCTTTTGGCGGCGATCCTTGGCGTGCTGTTCCTGCGAGCCAAGGGCGTGGGGTTCATGATCGTCACGCTGATGTTTGCTCAAACGGTTTATCTCACGATCCTCTACTTCGGCGAGACCACAGGCGGCGATGAGGGGTTTGTGCTTCAGCCTGCTGTGCGTGTCTTGGCAGGTTTTGATCTGACCAATCCCAATGTGCGATACTTGACGGCTTGGGCGCTCTTTTCGCTTGCGTTTCTGACGACCTACTGGCTTGTGCGTCGCCCATTCGGCAAGACCCTTGTGGCGATCCGCGAGAATGAAGAGCGCGCGCGCATGATCGGCTATGACACGTTTCGCTACAAATGGCAGGCGGTGGTGATATCTGGCGCTTTGTCAGGTTTGGCAGGAGCGACGTATGGCATGCTCTTTGGCTATGTCGGGGCATCGTTTGCGACGGTGCAGTATTCGATTTTTCCGTTGCTTTGGGTTCTGCTTGGCGGAGCTGGCACTGTGTTGGGGCCGTTTGTGGGCACGTTGTTCATGTTCTACCTTATTGATTTCAGCTCTGAAATTACGACCGCGTATATGTTGATCGCAGGCGTGGTTTTGGTGTTGCTAACGTTGTTCGCACCGCAAGGTATTGTTGGCGAGTTGCGGCGACGTTTGTTTGGGTGGTTGCCATGAGTTTGCTTGCAACAAAGGGGCTGACCAAGCGGTTTGCCGGGCTCACTGCGGTGAGCGATGTGGACTTCCATCTTGAAGAAGGTCGCATTCGCGGTCTCATCGGGCCCAATGGCGCGGGCAAAACTACGCTGGTCAGTCTGCTATGCGGGCGGATTGAGCCTACAGAGGGCAGCGTGACGTTTAAAGGGCGCGATATCACGGCCTTGCCAGCGCACAAACGGATACAGGCGGGGATGGCCTATACGTTTCAGATCACCTCTGTTTTTGCAGAGCTGTCGGTGGCGGAAAATGTCGCTCTTGCTGCACGTCGCAAATGGGTGGATGGCACGCAGGCGCGCGTAGACCAAGCGATTGAGCGTGTCGGTTTGCCCGATGCGCCGGATACGCCTGCGGGCGAGTTATCCTACGGGCATCAGCGCTTGTTAGAGGTTGCGATGGGAGTCGTGCAAGAACCCAAGCTGCTGATCATGGATGAGCCAACCCAAGGGTTGTCGGACGCCGAGATCGTCGGGTTCAAAGCGCTTGTGCGCGATGTTGCGCAGCAAGCCACCGTTCTGCTGATCGAGCACAACATGAGCGTGGTGATGGAGCTCGCTGACGATATCACCGTGTTGAACTTTGGCGAGATACTGGCGGAAGGCACGCCTGAAGAAGTGCGCGCCAACAAAGATGTGCAGTCTGCTTATTTGGGGGATGGCTGATGCTTGAGCTGGACGGCATTTCCTCGGGGTATGGTAAGGCGCAGGTTTTGCGCGACGTTTCACTTAACGTGCGCCCCGGTGAAATCATGTGCCTGTTTGGGCGCAATGGGGCGGGCAAGACGACCACGCTGAAGACGATCATGGGGCTGCTTCCTCTGGAAAGCGGGGTGATCCGGCTGGACGGTGAAGACGTCTCTCGCTTGGACACGCATGAGGTGCCAAAGCGCGGGATCGGCTATGTGCCGCAAGGGCGGCGATTGTTTGCGGACTTGTCGGTGGGCGAGAATATCGAGGTTGGCTTGTTGGCGCGCACATCGGATGCAAAGGGAAAGGCCGAGACTAAGGAGTGGGTGTTAGAATTATTTCCACGCCTGCGCGAGCGCCTGAAACAGCGTGCAGAAACGCTGTCAGGAGGCGAACAACAAATGTTGGCGACCGCGCGCGCGCTGTGTTTGCGCCCTAAGGTTTTGCTTTTGGATGAGCCAACCGAAGGGTTGCAACCCTCGATGATCGAAGCGATCCGCGATGTGGTGCGCAAAATGCGGGCCGAGAATGTGGGTGTGTTGCTGGTCGAACAGCGCCTTGATGCGGTGATGAGTTTGGCGGACCGTGTGGCGTTTTTAGAAAACGGGCGCATGGGCGAGACGCTGACGCCGGATGAGTTGAAAGGAAATGCTGCGCTTATTCAGCAGTATGTTGGGGTTTGATCCCGCCACCTTGCCAGTACCGGTCTTGCGCAATCCCTGGCACCTTTAGACAGACGGTGCGTGCGGGTTGCAAAAATGGATAGCCG
The DNA here is from genome assembly GCA_039942715.1 of Paracoccaceae bacterium. GTDB lineage: Bacteria > Pseudomonadota > Alphaproteobacteria > Rhodobacterales > Rhodobacteraceae > JABDJX01. The sequence continues at coordinate 481,107 of JBDVBY010000001.1, read as the reverse complement.
CTATGACTTTGGGCGCGCAAAATTGGGAGACACCGCCACCTGTTTTTAGTCCGAAATCTACAAAGCGAAAGAAATCGCGACAGTTTCGAGCACTTGCAGGAAGAGCAAGTGATCTAAATACGAAATGCGCAGGCATTAACATGATGACTTTAAATGAACAGTGCGCGCGCAACTATTCTTCGTTGATCACCGTGACCAATTCGTTGGCAAAGTTATTTAGCATCGCGTTGTAGAAATCGGCTTTGTCCGCCAATAGAAACATTCCGTCTTTAATGCTTGTTTCCCAAGGCTGCGCGCGCAATCCGAATTCTTCGAACGCAACAACAGGGCCGTTGGCGTCTTCGCGGATCATTGCGACACCGCGCAATGTGTTGAAGGCGCCATCGCCCGGCAGGTCCTTTGATCCATCAAGACTGATCTCTGTGACATTCAAAGACACATTCAATCCGTTGGGATTATAAAGCGTGCTGACGCGCTGGCGGATGACGGCCTCCATGTCGGTTTCCACCTCCGGCCAAAAGTTAAGCGCGTTTGATCCGCCCGCGTCTCCCAACTGAATTGTAACGTCTACTTCACTGAATTCTTTTTCTTGCGCATTAGCTACAGAAGCAATCCCAACGATTGCACTGGTCGTGATCACTTTGAGAATATTCAAGTCGATCCTCCAAACACTGTCCGAATAAAAGGAGCGTAGCCGCGCAAAACCACTTTAAAAAGCTAAAAAATATAAATGATCATCACTTTTGTAATCAATAGCGGGCAAGATGGGCCTTATGCCTCGGCGTCATCCTGATCCCACACCAGCCGTGTGTCCAAACTTTGCGCGGCGATCATCGTGAAAATCACCGACAGTGCAAAGGACAAGGCTGCAGGGCCTGCGGTGACAGAGGCGACGACGTTGAGTTGCACAAGTGACGCAAGAACGGCGACGACGAAAACATCAATCATCGACCATCGGCCAATAAATTCGACAAACTCGTAAATCCAGTGGCGGGATTTGCGCGACATGTGACCGCCGTATTGCACCGAGAGAGCAAGATAGGCCACGGCAAGAAACTTGGCGACCGGGATCACTACCGAGGCAATCAGGATTATTGCGGCAATTGCAAAGGCGCCATGTTGGCCAAGCTTAATGGCGCCTGCGATAATCGTGTCGTCGCTGCGCGCCAACAACGTTCGCGTTTCCAGCATTGGGTAAAGATTGGCAGGAATATAGGCGAGCAGCCCAAGGAACCACCACGTCCAAACCTTTTTAAGGGAGTTTCCATCTCGGCTTTGAAGCTTGGCTCCACAGCGCGCGCACGTTGGCGTGCCTATCGTCCACACCTTGGCGCAACGGCGGCATCCGACCAACCCTTGGGCGCGCGCGGTGGTTTCGCCATTCATAGATGGGCTTGCCTCATTGCTCAGTGATACGGCGTTTTCCCCGCTCATTGATCAAGGTCCTTCCACACACTCCATCTGCACATAAAGGTGTTTTGCACCGTCATCAAAATAACCAGAGCGACAAACATCCAGAATGCGGGGCCCAGCTCGACATTGGCCAGATCAACGATTTTAAACAGCGCAACCGCACAGCCCAGCACAAAAATTTCCACCATCGACCATGGCTTTAATTTCTCAGCCCAGGTGAAAGCCGCCTTTGCGCGCGGCCAGGGTGGGCGACCTGCCACCAGCGGTGTGAGCACATAAAGCGTCAGGAGGAACCGCAAGGTCGGCACGATGATCACCACAGCCAGCATCGCGATGGCCACTGCAAAAAGCGGTCCTTCAAAGGCCATGAGCGTATCAAGCAATGTGGCTTCGTTGGACAACCAAAAGCGGTCGATCGTCAGAAAAGGCGTTAGCAATGCTCCGACGACCAAGCCAACCGAGATCAAAGCCAAGGCGATTATCTTAAGTCCGGCTGAGCGGCGCGGCGCAATAAGAACTGCGTGACAGCGCTGGCACACGGTCCGCTTTGTTGGCTCATTGGGGATGTCGTATAGCGCATCGCAATGCGGGCAGGCGATCAATGTATCAGTTACCATATGCGCAACATAGTCACTTTGAGAGCCCTGACAAAGACTGGTTTGGGGGCGCAAAGTTTACCCAAGGTAAGAAACGGTTTGTTTCCACTCTCCAAGGGTGATCAAAACGAAGGTATTCCTGCCTTACCAGTGCCAAATTCGTTACAGTGATTGTCCCGCCTGAGGAAACTTAATCCGGGTAAGTCTCTGAAATTTAGTGGTTGCTGCGCGGAAGTGTCGTTATTGTCGCGCGCTCGGAAACCTAACAACACAAATTTTAGATTTCGGCCCGACACGGTTTCAACACAGCTGCCTTTTTTGCTAAATTTATCGTCAAATTATCGCCCAAACGATATGCGAACTTGAATGTGTAAGCGGTCAAAGAGATCACTCCTCTCTCTTGGTTGTGTGTGTGTGTGAGCCGGTTGCGTGCCGGAATATGTTTTGGGTTGATCAGAGAGTGGCTGCTGATCAACCCGTTTTAAAAGTGTAAAAGTGTTCCGAATTTTCGGATTGTGTGTGTGAGGTTGTTATGAGTGCTGGATTAAAATCTGAAGGTCCTCCGTTTGGATTGATGAAAGCCATTGGACGGTTCAGACCGTCGACGTCTGGTAGCGATCAATTGTTGGCGGATGAAGAGTTGGGCGAGCCTGTCAGCCCTGATCAAAAACAAGACATTCTGAACGAAGAAGAAGCTTCGGTTGCCGCGCCTAAGCAGGCGGTCTCTGAACGCCCTGCGTTCGATGGTGTAGAACAGTGGCCGCTTCCGGGTCTTGCGCCAATGACGCGTGTACGCACATCGTTTGGAGATGTGCATGCCATTGCGCTGCGCAAAGGTGATCAGGTGTTGCTGCGTTCTGGTGAGTACCGCGCGATCCAGTGGATCAACCGCATCAAGCTGGACGGACATGTTCTAAAACTAAAACCTGACAGCAACCCTGTCGTGTTGGCAGCTGGCGCCTTGGGCCCATCTGCGCCGCAAAATGAGATTATGGTATCGCCGCGCCAGATTGTGTGTGCGGACGAGCGCTCAAGCCTGTCGGCACCGCGCGAGGCGGCCATGCTGATGTCAAAGCCAGGTGTGCGTCGTCTGATGGAAACCGAGTTGAGCTATACGATGTTCCATCTTGGCGAGGATGCCGAAGTCTATTGCGAAGGGCTTTATATGCTTTTCCCGATGGAAGCCTGAAGCCCATTAAAGACAATTGGGGCGATTATGGTCGCCCTATTTTCACCTTTCGTTAAATCCCCTTTGTCAAATCCCGCGTAGGTAAATTTGCGGGTGGGATATGGCAGCTAAAAAGGTTCGCGTCGTCATTGTAGATGACACCCGCTCGATCCGGGCGATGATCCGTACATTATTGGCAAGCTCTGATCGTATCGAAGTGGTGGGCGAGGCGGGCGATCCTTACGAGGCGCGTGAATTGATCCGCGCCTTGAACCCAGATGTGATCACTCTTGATGTTGTCATGCCGCGAATGGACGGTTTGTCATTTCTAGAAAAATTAATGCGCCTGCGCCCGATGCCGGTGGTTATGGTGTCGACCCGCACAACCGAAAAAAGCCACGACGCGGTGCGCGCTCTTTCCCTTGGAGCTGTGGATTGCATTGATTTAAGCTCGCTGCGCAATGGAACTTCGCGCGTTGATCTGGCCAGCACTGTGTTGATGGCGGCCAAAAGCAACACGTTTCATTTTTCACAAAACAACCGCACTGAGGCTGGCGTGGTCAACGGGTATCGTTGGAACGGGCGCACGGTTTTGATCGGAAGCTCAACAGGGGGTGTTGATGCGCTGATGACGGTGCTGTCTGCGTACCCACCCAACGGACCGCCAACCGTTGTTGCACAGCACATGCCTGCTGCATTTCTGGTGAGTTTCGCAGATCGTCTGAACCGCAATATTGCGCCACACGTATCACTGGCCCAAGCGGGGCAAACGGTTGAACCGGGGCACATTTATCTGGCTGCAGGCGGTGAAGGGCATGTGGCTTTGTCGCGCAAGTTCCCCCCAAGTCTCAATGTCGTCCCCAAGGTAGACGAGCCATACGTCCCCTCGGTTGATGTATTGATGCATTCGGGCGAGCAACATGCCTCAAAGGTTGTCGGCGTCATGCTGACCGGTATGGGGCGCGATGGAGCACAAGGGATGCTAAAGATGCGCAATGCAGGCGCGCATACGATTGTTCAATCGGGGGCGACGTGCGTTGTCGACGGCATGCCCAAAGCGGCGCGCAAAATTGGCGCTGCTGTTGAAGTTGTGGCGCTTGAGAAAATTGGAGCGAGCATCCTAAGAGCAACCTCTGTTGAACGCGCGGATGCGGAGCGGTCTGCACAGGCAGGTGCAACGTGACATCGCCGATTTACATCACACAAGGCGAAGATGCTGTCGGGGCTGACCCTGATATGGTTATCACAACGATACTTGGATCGTGTATTTCGATCTGCCTTTGGGACAGCGTGGCTGGGGTTGGTGGCATGAACCATCTGTTGCTTCCCAGTATGCGTGCAAAGGGGGATCCAATGAACACCGCCGGAGCTGTTGCGATGGATCGGCTTGTCAACGAGATGGTGCATTTGGGGGCTCAGCGTCCGCGCTTGCGCGCCAAACTTTTCGGCGGAAGCTCGATGCTACAAGGGCGCACGGATATCGGCGCGCGCAACGCGCAGTTTGGTCAAACCTATCTCAAAGCTGAAGGCATCCCCTGTGATGTGGTTAATGTCGGTGGCAGTAAGGCGCGCAAACTACGCTTTTTCCCGGCTACCGGGGTGGTGCAAATGAAGCTGGTAGAACAGGCACCAGCGTTGGCACCTGCTAAGAAAGAAGCCGCGAACGATGTGGAGCTTTTCTGGTCGGCTTAACGACTGGCTTTTTCGTCGACACCTGATGTGCCTTCGCGATTTTCCAGTTCGGCCAACACATCGCCCAGTGACACATCGCGCGACGCAAGCATAACCAACAAATGGTAAAGTACATCGGCGGCCTCGGCTGTGAGGCGCTCTTGATCTCCGCGCACCGCTTCGATCACGGCTTCAACGGCCTCTTCGCCAAATTTTTCCGCGGCTTTTTCAGGCCCTTGAGCAAGGAGTTTGGCTGTCCAAGACGAGGTTGGGTCCGCCGATTTGCGGGCCTCAATGGTGCCGGCCAGTCGGTTTAAAATGTCACTCATGAAAGCCTCATCGGAATGCCAGCAGCGGCCATGTGTTTTTTCGCCTGTCCAATTGTGAAATCACCAAAGTGAAAGATCGAGGCCGCCAGAACAGCGCTGGCCCCCCCTTTGGTCACACCTTCGACCAGATGATCCAGCGTGCCAACACCGCCCGATGCAATGACCGGGATGCGCACTGCATCGGAAATCGCGCGCGTCAGCGGCAGGTTAAAGCCAGCGCGTGTGCCGTCGCGATCCATCGAAGTCAGCAGGATCTCTCCCGCCCCTTTGGCCGCAACCGTCAACGCAAACTCAACCGCATCAATGCCTGTCTCACGCCGCCCTCCATGGGTGAAAATCTCCCACTTACCGGGGCTGACCGTCTTTGCGTCAATCGCCACGACTATGCATTGCGAGCCGAATTTATCCGCCGCACGCGCCACCACATCAGGGTCAGCCACAGCAGCGGAATTGAACGAAACCTTGTCGGCTCCGGCAAGCAGCAACGCGCGCACATCTTCAGGCGTGCGCACCCCGCCACCTATGGTAAGCGGCATAAAGCAATGCTCTGCTGTGCGGCGCGCGAGGTCAAACATCGTCCCGCGGTTTTCGTGCGTGGCTTTGATGTCGAGAAAACAAAGCTCGTCCGCACCAGCCGCATCATAGGCAATTGCGGCTTCGACCGGATCGCCAGCGTCGATCAAATCCACAAAGTTCACTCCTTTGACCACACGGCCATCGGCCACGTCCAAACAGGGAATGATGCGGGTTTTTAACATGAGGTGCGTCTTAGCCTAGAGGCGGGTGAAGCGATAGCTCGAATTCTGGGTGTAGCGTGCACCGGGATCAAGGCGAATACTTGGGAAATGATCGTGGTGCATTGCGTCAGGCCAGTGTTGCGGCTCAATCGCGATGCCTTGGGCTTTTTGCGTGAAAACCTGCAAGCCCGGCGCGTCGGTTTCGACCTCCATGCGCAGATCGTCGGTCTCGACCACTGCGGCTGGCCCGAATACTGGCTCGCGGCAAAAGTTGCTGTCGATCTTCGTCGACGGAACAGCCATTTCGCGCAGATCGAAATACGTGCCTGCAACGTCAGCAATTTCGCCTGTCGGGATCTTTTCTGGAGTCAGTGGCAAATAGCGGTCGGAAAACACCTGCATTTTTTGGCCCTCGCGGCCTGCGCGTGCCAGCGTCCAATAGGGGTGCAGCGCCAGGTTCATCCACGTCGGCGCATCGGTTTCAGCCTCAAAGCCGACGCGCAGAGTGTTTTCGATCACTTCGAACTTGGCTGTCAAAACGCGGTTGCCGGGAAAGCCGCCCTCGCCATCGCGCAAGGCAAGACTTAGCGCAACAAAGCTATTGTCGTGCGCCTCAACGCTCCAATCTTTGGCGTGAACGCCGCTAGTGCCAGAGTGAAGCGTCGTGATCCCGCCTTCGTTGCGCTCAAAGCTATACTCTTGCCCATCGATGGAGGCCAAACCGCCGTCAATCCGATTGGCGACAGGTCCACAAATGGGGCCGTTGAACTTCTTGTCCCCAAGCGCGTCTTCGCGGGTTTTAGGCCCGTCAAGCAATCCAGCAATGCCATCATAAGTAACCGCATTCAGTCGTGCGCCCAGTGGGCTGATCTCGACCTGTAGCTGGTCGCTCCCTATCTTGCGGATGTCCATCAACGTTGCAACAGCTTGGCCACAGCGGGCGCGAAATAGGTCAAAATTCCATCACATCCCGCGCGTTTAAAGGCCATCAGGCTTTCAAGCATCGCCTTTTCTCCGTCGATCCAACCACGCTCGGCAGCGCCTGAAATCATCGCGTACTCACCCGAGACTTGATACGCATAGAGCGGGGCTTCAAACCGCTCGGACACTCGGCGGCAGATATCCAAATACGGCATGCCGGGCTTGACCATTACCATGTCTGCACCTTCCAACAGATCGCGTTCGACCAGCCGCAACGCCTCATCCGAGTTGCCCGGATCCATCTGATAGGTCTTCTTGTCGCCCTTTAGCAGGCCAGAAGCGCCAACTGCATCGCGAAAGGGGCCATAAAACGCCGAAGCATATTTTGCAGCATAAGACAGGATCAAGGTGTCCTGATGGCCTGCCGTTTCCAAGCCACCGCGCATTGCACCGATGCGGCCGTCCATCATATCAGAGGGGCCAAGAATATCGGCGCCAGCCCCAGCTTGGGCAACGGCCATTTTGACCAAAGCCTCGACAGATTCGTCGTTCACAATGATCCCATCGCGCACGATGCCGTCGTGACCATTAACGTTGTAAGGGTCGAGCGCCACGTCGGTCATCACGGCGATATCCGGCACCGCGTCTTTGATGGCACGCGTGGCACGGTTTGACAGGTTGTCAGGGTTCCAAGCTTCTTCACAGCCTTCAGTTTTGAACGACGTGTCGATGTATGGAAACAGGCAGACGACCGGGATACCCAAGGCGGCGGCTTCTTTGGCGGCCAAAACCGCGCGATCCACGGTCAAACGAGAGACGTCGGGCATCGACGCAATTGACGTTTCGTCATCGTCTCCATCGCGTAAAAAGATTGGCCAGATCAGATCATCGACAGACAGCGTGTTTTCACGCACCAATCGACGCAGCGCATCGGTGCGCTTTGTGCGGCGCATCCGTGTTGACGGAAATGGACCTGTTGTCATGAAGTGAAGCCTTTGTGCACGCGTTTGACACCATCTGGGCTAGCTTTGCTGGCCGGGGTGGTCAAGTCCCGGCAGTTTTTCTAGGGTGCAGCGCAGTTTTGACGTTTGGGGTTTCATTTGGATTGGTATTCGACTGTTTTTGAAGTGATCGACATGCGGTCCTTCTCAAACCTGTGGTATTGGATCGTTTTGGCGGTTCTGTGGTCTTCGGTCAGTCATTGGGTGCTAGGTGTGCCATATGACTCGATTTTGCGCGCGCGGCGCAATTCGGCAGAAAATTCCGTCACCGATCTGGAAGAACTCACACAAATCAACATCAACCGCATCCTTTACATCGCGGATGTGTCCGGAGCATGGATCGGCCTCTTTGGCGGCATGTTCCTAACAGCTTTGGGGATTACGGCGTTCTTTTATCAGGTTGAATTCGCCCAGGCCGTGTTCTTGTTAGCGATGCCAATGGCGATTTTGGGAGCGCTGTCGGTGCGCACAGCGCGCAAAATTCGGGACAAAAACTCGCTGGGCGATGACCTGATCCGCGTTTTGCTGCGCCACCGCTTTGCCACCCAGTTCCTGGGTGTGATCGCGATCTTCGTCACTGCGATGTTTGGCATGTACAAAAACCTCTACACTGGTCCGTTTGGCGGTTTTTAAGCGCTCAATTTGGCTGTGACGCGTTGACAGCAGCGCGAGAGCGTTTACCTCGGCGCATATGGGAACCAAAGTTACATTAAGCGGCGCACCCGAAGGGTTTGATGCCACGCTTGTTTTGTCCGAGCTGGAAAAAAACGGCATATGTGCAGTGCATGTGGCGCGCGACGACAAACGCATGCTGGCGATGCGTGAGGCTTTGGCGTTCTTTGCACCCGATTTGCCGGTGATCTCGTTCCCCGGCTGGGACTGTTTGCCCTATGATCGTATATCGCCCAACGCAGATATATCCGCTGCGCGTATGTCGATGCTGGCGGCTGTGGTGCATGGTGGTTTGCCCAAACGTTTTGTGATCCTCACGACATTGAACGCGGTCACACAACGCGTGCCGGCGCGCGAGGTTTTGCGCGAAGCGGCCTTTTCAGCAACCGTCGGAGATCGTGTGGACGAAGCTGCGTTGCGCGCGTTTTTGGTGCGCATGGGATTTGTCCAAGCGCCAACGGTAGCAGAACCCGGCGACTACGCCATTCGCGGCGGTATCATCGACATTTTCCCACCCGGCGATGGTGGCCCGGTGCGCTTGGATTTTTTCGGCGATGTGCTCGATGGCGCGCGTCGCTTTGATCCTGCTACACAGCGCACGACGGAAAAACTTGAGGTCGTCGATTTGGCTCCGGTCAGCGAGATTATTCTGGACGATGCGGCGATCACGCGGTTCCGCCAGAACTATCGCTTGGAATTTGGCGCAGCGGGCACGGATGATCCGCTTTACGAGGCGGTGAGTGCAGGGCGCAAGCATTCAGGCATTGAACATTGGTTGCCGTTCTTCCACGAAAAGCTCGAGACGCTGTTTGATTACCTGCCGGACGCAAGCTGGCTTTTGGACGATCAAAACGAAGCGATGCGCTTGTCGCGTTGGGAGTCGATTGACGATCAGTACGATGCGCGCCGCGAAGCGATGATGGCCAAGGGGCGCATGGACAGTGTCTATAAACCCGCGCCTCCGGGGCAGTTTTATCTTGATGACGAGGCATGGAAAACGGCCTCGGCCAAGGCGCGCATGGTGCAGTTTTCGGTGCTGCCGCAACCTACGGGTCCAGGCGCGCTTGATGCCGAGGCGCGCGTTGGGCGTGACTTTGCCCCTGAGCGACAGCAAGAATCAGTGAGCCTTTTCGGAGCCTTGGCGGACCATATTAAAGCCAAGAGGCGCGATGGACATGTGCTGATCGCCTCTTATTCAGAAGGCGCGCGCGAACGTCTCAAAGGCTTGCTCGACGACGAGGATGTGGCGGGCGCCACGGAAATCAGGGACTTCCGGGATGTGCCCGAGGGCAAAGGTGGGTTGTTCCTGTCGGTCTGGGCGCTTGAGCACGGCTTTGAGGGCCGCGACGGTCTGACGGTTATTTCCGAGCAAGATGTTTTGGGCGACCGCCTGATCCGCCAGACCAAGAAAAAGCGCCGCGCCGATAACTTCCTGACCGAGACCCAAACGCTGTCCCCGAACGATTTGATTGTGCACGTTGATCACGGTGTTGGCCGTTATATGGGGCTTGAGGTGGTCGAGGCGCTTGGTGCGCCGCACGAGTGTATCCATCTGGAATATGCGGGCGGTGATCGGCTGTTTCTGCCGGTGGAAAACATCGAATTGCTGTCGCGCTATGGCCATGAAGAAGGGCTGCTAGATCGACTTGGCGGCGGCGCGTGGCAGAGCAAGAAGGCCAAGCTGAAAGAGCGCATTCGCCTGATCGCGGACCGCCTTATCCGCATCGCCGCCGAACGCCAATTGCGCAAAGGCGCGATCCTCACGCCACCCGATGGGATGTGGGACGCCTTTTCGGCGCGGTTTCCGTATCAGGAAACTGACGATCAGCTGCGCGCAATCAATGACACGCTGGACGATCTGGCCTCTGGCACGCCAATGGATCGTCTTGTCTGCGGCGACGTTGGCTTTGGCAAAACCGAAGTGGCGATGCGTGCCGCTTTCGTCGCCGCCATGTCGGGCAAACAGGTCGCCGTGATCGCGCCAACCACGCTGCTCGCGCGTCAGCACGCGGCCGGTTTCAAAGAACGGTTTCGTGGTTTTCCTGTGGAGGTGCGACAACTGTCGCGCTTTGTTTCGGCCAAAGACGCCAACGACACCCGCGAAGGGCTGGCGCGCGGCACAGTGGATATCGTGATCGGCACCCACGCTGTGCTTGCAAAAGCAGTGCGGTTTCAAAGCCTTGGCCTGTTGATTGTCGACGAAGAACAGCACTTTGGCGTCACTCACAAAGAGCGTTTAAAGCAGATGCGCTCTGACATTCACGTCCTGACGCTCACCGCCACGCCGATCCCGCGCACCTTGCAACTCAGCCTCACTGGCGTGCGCGATCTGTCAATCATCGGCACGCCGCCTGTCGATCGTCTGGCGATCCGTACCTACGTCAGTGAGTTTGATACGGTCACTCTGCGCGAGGCTCTACTGCGCGAACACTACCGCGGTGGGCAGAGCTTTTTCGTTGTGCCACGCATTTCTGACCTGCCTGAGATGGAAGATTGGCTCAAAGCCCAAGTGCCCGAAGTCAGTTACGTCGTGGCCAACGGTCAGATGGCCGCGGGCGAGTTGGATGATCGGATGAATGCCTTTTATGACGGCAAATACGATGTGTTGCTTGCGACCACGATTGTGGAAAGCGGTCTTGATATCCCATCGGCCAACACGATGATTGTGCACCGCGCGGATATGTTTGGCCTTGCCCAGCTTTATCAGATCCGTGGGCGGGTGGGTCGCTCTAAAGCGCGCGCCTATGCATACCTGACAACCAAACCACGCCAGAAATTGACGCCTCAGGCCGAGAAACGACTGCGTGTCTTGGGTTCGCTCGACAGTTTGGGGGCAGGGTTCACGCTTGCTTCCCAAGACCTCGACATTCGCGGCGCGGGCAACCTGCTTGGAGACGAGCAATCGGGCCACATTCGCGAAGTGGGTTACGAGCTTTATCAAGCCATGCTGGAAGAGGCGATCGCCAAGATCAAAGCTGGCGAGATGGAAGGCCTAAGTGACGCTGACGAGCAATGGGCACCGCAGATCAATCTCGGCGTGCCGGTTCTGATCCCGGAAACATATGTGCCCGATCTGGATGTGCGCCTTGGACTTTATAGACGTCTTTCGGGCCTGTCTTCGAAGGTTGAGTTGGAAGGTTTTGCCGCCGAACTGATTGATCGCTTTGGAAAATTACCACGCGAGGTCAATACCTTGCTGTTGGTTGTGCGAATCAAAGGTGAATGCAAAAAGGCCGGAATTGCGCGGCTCGACACCGGGCCAAAGGGGGCCACGATCCAATTCCACCGCGACAAATATACTAATCCCGAAGGGCTGGTGTCCTTCATCGAAGACCAACGCGGGTTGGCCAAGGTCAAAGACAACAAAATCGTCGTGCGCCGCGATTGGGCCAAAACGAAAGACCGCATTCAGGGCGCGTTTGCTGTAGCGCGGGACTTGGCTGTTAAGGCGCGCAAACAAGGCTAGGCAATTCAAACGGCTCCAGCGTTACGCTTGTTTTTGTGAACCTGCAAAACTGTCCCTGTGCCACTTTGGTCCATCCGGACTCGGCATCATATGGTTCAGATACAACAGCGAAACCCGCCTCGGATTGCCGATAATATAGCGATGGTGCTTTGTTATCGGAGGCATAGCGCACCGCATAAAGACTGGTCCCATCTGAAAAAGCGGCGCTCATCCGCATATGTGGTCCACATCCCTGCCGTCTGGAATTCTCTTCAAGACGCTCAGTCGCGCGTGCCACCGCACGGTTGGGATCGGCCGCCAAGTTTTCGGCAAGGGCCAGAAGGAAAAGCACTTCGCTGTCGGTTGCTCCCAAGCGATGAGGATAGAGCTTGGCCGGAATGGCCATATCAGCTTCTCGGCGAAAACCTTCAAATCCTCCCACTTGTCCATTGTGCATGAACGCCCATTTGCCGGCCCTAAACGGATGACAGTTGTTGCGAGACGTCGCGGTGCCGGTTGATGCGCGCACATGCGCAAGAAAGATCCTTGCGCTGATCTGCTCAGTTATCGACCTTAAGTTGGGATCGGACCACGCGGGAAATACGTCGCGGTACAGCCCTGGTTCTGGCAATGCATCATACCAGGCAACGCCAAACCCATCGGCGTTTATCGCCGCTTTGCATTCTTCTGCTGCTTGGCTTTGATCCACGAGCGAGTGCTCAGGATCATAGATAAGGGTCTTTAGGAAAATGGGGTCACCGATCCAAGCGCTCCAGCGGCACATTTTTTTACGAGCTCCGGTCGTGTGTCCGGTCATAAAGGTCGCTAACCATCCGGCTTGCTGTCTTCTCAAACAAGCAGGGGATCACGGCGTGTACAGCGGCGGCTCCCGCTGCAACGAAAAGCTTGAGCGCAAAGCCTCCGGCAAAACGCGCGTGCTGGCCATAGGTTTCATCGACGCTAGCGGGATGATTAAGGAAAATTTGTGTGATCATTGATGGTGCTCCGGTTGTTGGAAGCACACTATCTCAGGTGTGTTGAGAAATTGTCCCGTTCTTTGCTTTAAACTTGAGATTATTGGGAAAGTATCACATAAAATGCAATCTATGGTAACATTTGATGATATAGATCGACGTATCCTGAGTGAACTGCAACGCGATGTGGCGCAAAACCTTGAAGGACTGGCCGAACGGGTTGGTTTGTCGCGCAATGCCATTTGGCGGCGCATCAAGGCGCTTGACGAGGTGGGTGTGATCAAAGGGCGTGTGGCGCTTTTGGATGCTGAAAAGCTGGGTGTGGGGCTTAGTGTGGTGATGATGATCCGCACCAACAGTCATGACCCGAAATGGTTAGAGGGTTTCGCCAAAGCCACCGCTTCCATGTCGGAAATCCAAGGCGTGTACCGCATGAGCGGAGATCTGGATTACATGCTGCGTGCGCGGGTGGCGGATATGGCGGCCTATGATGCGCTTTATCAACGGCTCATTCGCAAAGTTGCGTTGTCGGACGTCTCGGCGTCTTTCGTAATGGAAGAGATCAAAGAAACGACGGCGCTACCGCTTTAGGTCGCCGCCTTGCGGTTGTTGAGCGCCAGCCAGATCAGCGCACCACCAGCCAGCGCCAAAAACGGCACCATCGCGTAATTCACCGCGGCCCAGCCCTCGACCGGAGAACCGCCCGAGCAATTCATCAGGCCGCCTGAGGCGAGCGAAGCCATCGTCACGAACCCAAATACCACCATGTCGTTGAGCCCTTGAGCACGGCCACGTTCTTCGGGTTTGTGCGTTCCCGCCAGCATCGCGGTCGCACCGATAAAGCCAAAGTTCCAGCCGATACCGAGCAGGATCAAAGCGATGAAGAAGTTCGACAGCTCGATCCCTGCGAGAGCGACAACGCCTGCCGCACCTAGGATAACCAATCCAAGGGCGACGATCTTTTCTGCGCCAAAGCGTGCAATGAGATGGCCGGTGAAGAATGACGGAATGAACATTGCTAAAACGTGGCCCGACACGATGTCAGCGGCGTTGTCCTTGGTAAAGCCACAGCCAATCACTGCTAGCGGGGTCGAGGTCATGACTAAATTCATCAGCGCGTAGGATACCATCGCACAGATGATCGCCACGACAACGCGTGGATCGCGTAACAATTCGCGCCGCGAACGTCCGCCTGAGTTTTCCGGCGTCGGCGCAGGGGGCTTTGGAATACGCAGGCCCAAAAAGACAACCGAGCCGAACAGGTTTAGCGCAATGATTGCAAGGTATGTACCAAGGAAGGGCACCACCATCGCATCCGCCGTGGCTTTGACCAGTTGCGGACCGATGATCGCAGCACCCAGCCCGCCCGCCATTACATAGCTGATCGCTTTGGGACGGAAGGTCTCGGACGCAGTGTCAGCCGCGGCAAAGCGGTAAAACCCGCCTGCGGACATGTAAATACCGGTAAAGAGCGATCCTAACAGGAAGATCGGAAAGCTGGTGACCAGCAAAGCCCATGCACAAAGAGCAGCCCCGATGGCCCCACCAAGAGCACCAATGAAAAAGCCAGTGCGGCGGCCAAAGCGTTGCATGGTTGCCGAGATCGGCGTCGCGGTGAGCATTGATCCAAGCACGATCAGTGAGATTGGCAGCGTGGCGAGACAGGGATTGGGGGAAAGCGCTTGGCCGGCCAATCCCGCGACAATAAACACCATCGGCATTTGCGCGCCCAAAGTGCTTTGGGCGGCGACCAGAAACCCCACATTCCGTCTGGCTAGTCTGTCATCCATGTCTGTTGTCATGGGGTTTGAGTAGACCCAAAGCGCAGGCGTCACAACCGGGGTTTCGCTTTTGTGTTCCGCACCCTAGGGTCGGTTCATGTCTGTGGGCCGGATCATAGTTTCTGACGCATGCGTCGCTGAAGGAGCCGCCTATTTGGCGGAACTAGAGCCGCGCTTTGCGTCCGCCTATGCACAAACCGGAAAACTGCCGCTGCGCCTGCGCAAGGATGGATTTGCAGCGCTTTTGGATGCAATTGTGAGCCAGCAAGTTTCGGTTGCTGCCGCTGATGCAATCTGGGGGCGTTTGAAAAAAGCGGGTCTGACGGGCCCGCGCAAAATCATGTGGGCCACAGATGAAGATTTGCGCGCTTGTGGCATGTCGCGCCAGAAAATCCGCTATGCCCGCGCGTTGGCCGATGCAAAGATCAATTTTCCCAGCCTGCGGGATACACCGACCGATGAGGTGATCGACACGTTGATCGAAGTTCCCGGTATCGGTAAATGGACGGCCGAAATTTATGCGATGTTTTCACTTGGACGCGCTGACATATTCGCGCCCGGTGATCTGGCGCTTCAAGAAGCCGCCCGCGTTTTGTTTGATTTAGAAGACCGGCCCAGTGAAAAAGAACTGCGCACACTCTCCGAAGACTGGGCGCCATGGCGAGGCGTTGCGGCCCGGCTTTTGTGGGCCTACTACCATATTGCGAAAGACAGAGAAGGCATTAGATGAGTTCCTTAGATTTTGAACGCCGAGGCTCCACCTCTGGCGCGGATAGTTCCATTGTATTATTCCTCCACGGTTACGGCGCAGACGGCAAAGACCTGTTGGGGCTTGCTGATCCGCTTGCGCCGCATTTGCCTGACACGGTGTTTGTGGCCTGCAACGCGCCCGAACGCTCGATGGCCAATCCTCAAGGATTCCAATGGTTTCCAATTCCGTGGATTGATGGATCAACCGATGCCGCCGCTGCCGAGGGCATGTTGCGTGCCGCCAAAGAGCTTGATGCCTTCATCGACAAAGTGCTGGCCGACGAAGGACTTTCGCCTGACCGCCTTGTTCTGTTCGGCTTTAGCCAAGGCACAATGATGAGCCTGCACGTTGCGCCGCGCCGCGCTGATCCGGTGGCGGGCGTTGTGGGCTTTTCTGGTCGCTTGATGATGCCTGAGAAATTGCAGTCCGAAATGTTGTCCTCACCTCCGATCCTTTTGGTGCATGGTAACCAAGACGATGTGGTGCCATTTGAGGAAATGCAGATGGCTGGCGAGGCACTTCAGGGGGCCGATTTCCAAGTGTTCGCCCATGTCATGGAAGGCACCGCGCATGGGATTGCACCTGACGGCCTGTCAGTTGCACTTGCGTTTATCCGTGAAGTGCTGGACGGCGAGCGGGAAAAGTAGAGACGCCAGTTATCGCCCTACAAAAGACAAGACTTGGAAAGGCTAGACTAAAATGACCACGCCGCTTCTCGTCAGAAACCGCAATTACCGTCTTTTGTTCGGGGCCGGGACCATGACCAATCTTGGGGATGGTTTGGTCGTTCTTGCTTTGCCGTGGCTTGCCACCCTGATGTCACAAGACCCGTTGGCCATTGGGGCCGTTGCTGCTGCGGGACGTTTGCCGTGGTTGCTGTTCGCCATTCCCGCAGGCGTGATTATCGACAGCGCAGACCTAAGAAAGCTGATTGCCCGCGCTGATCTTTTGCGCGCCTTTGTTGTTCTGGCAATCATGATGCTTGCTATGAACCAGCAAGTCGAAGGCGCGGTTTGGGTGCTTGCGGGACTTGCATTTTTGTTGGGGTCTGCCGAAGTTTTGCGCGACAATGCGGCGCAAACAATGCTCCCTTCAATTGTTGAGTCAAAAGATCTCGAAGTTGCCAATGGTCAGCTTTGGAGCAGCGAGCAATTGACCGGCCAGTTCATCGGGCCTCCTTTGGCAGGCCTGCTGATTGCAGCGGGTATCGGCATTCCTTTCGGCCTTGATGCCGCCTTGCTTGTTCTTGCCGCTGGTTTGGTCTGGATGATATCGCTCAAGCAGCGAGCAAAGGTGAAAAGCAGCTTTCGAAAAGCGCTTGTGGAAGGCATCTCTTTTATGCGGCGTGATCCGTTGCTGTTGCGTTTGGCCATTGTCCTTGGCGTTGCGAACTTTATTGCAACGGCGACGATCACCATTCAGGTTCTATTTGCCCAAGATGTACTGGAAACATCTTCATACTCTTACGGGCTTATTTTGTCAGTAGCCGCCGTTGGTGCAATCACGGGAAGTCTGACAGCGCCTTGGTTTATTGCCAAACTTGGGACGCAGATGTGTTTGTATCTCTCCATCGCAACTTGGGGCCTTGGATATGCAGCTATCGGCATTTCTCAGTCAGGCGCGACCATGGCGCTTGCGTTATTCTGCGTGATGGCGGCCGCCATGATTTGGAATGTTATCACGGTCTCTTGGCGGCAAAGACGTATCCCCGCAGAGCTCTTGGGTCGCGTGAACAGCATTTACCGCTTCTTTGGATGGGGCTCGATGCCGCTTGGGGCCATATCGGGCGGCGCTTTGGTCGCGTTTCTGGAGCAGGACTTCGGGCGCGAAATCGCTCTGCGCGCCGCGTTCTTGTGTGCCGGCGGAGCCTGTGCAGCCTTGCTATTTTATGCGGTAGTTAAGTTGCGTCTCGACTAGCTCCCGGCGCTAGCCCATCCAAATTCCAATCCCCAATCTGCCAGCGAATGAGCCTTAGCGTCGGAAATCCTATGGCGGCCGTCATGCGTCGCACCTGTCGGTTACGACCTTCTGTGA
Organism: Paracoccaceae bacterium; assembly: GCA_039942715.1. GTDB lineage: Bacteria > Pseudomonadota > Alphaproteobacteria > Rhodobacterales > Rhodobacteraceae > JABDJX01. Next base: position 463,614 of record JBDVBY010000001.1, on the reverse strand, counting down.
TTTTGAGTTCGATCCATTGGTCTGGGACGGATTTGCGCACCCGCACGGGCGGGTCGCGCTCCCATATGTCGGGCGGTGGGATCAGGCGCGCCTTGGCCGGGCGGGTAAGTCCGTCTTTCAAAGTCACACCGCTGCGCAACGGAGCAAGATCATCTTCAGTGGGCGCACCTTCAATCTGCACAAGGTATGTCTTTTCGGTCTTTGCCTTTGGGTTGGCTATGCGCGCTTGCAGCTTGCCGTCGTCCGTAAGCACCAACAACCCCTCGCTGTCGCGGTCCAACCGTCCGGCGGCGTAGACCTCTTTGGGCAGGCCAAATCCTGAAAGGGTGGGGCGTTTCGTTGGGGATTTTACGTCCGTGAACTGGCTGAGAACGCCCATAGGTTTGTTGAACAGGATCACGCGTGTCATGGGCCCTGTGCTAGCCTGCGCGCGCGGTGATCACCAGTGTCTTGCTGATAGAGCGCGAACCTGTTTGGATTGCGCCCATGAAACAGCCCAAACAAAATCCCCTTGTCGAAACTTTGCCGGCCTCGGTGCCTTTCGTCGGCCCAGAAGCGATTGAGCGCGCACGTGGCACGACGTTTAGCGCGCGCCTTGGAGCGAACGAAAGCGTATTTGGCCCAGCACCGAGCGTGCTTGAGGCGATCAAGGCGGCCACCGCTGAGGCGTGGATGTACGGCGACCCCGAGAGCTTTGAGTTGCGCGCCGCTTTGGCCGAACATTTGGAAATCGCGCCGAACGAGGTGGTTGTGGGCGAGGGGATTGATGCACTTTTGGGCTATGTGGTGCGGATTTTCATTGGGCAGGGGGATGCAGTGGTCACCTCTGACGGGGCTTATCCGACGTTCAATTATCATGTTGCCGGATTTGGCGGCAATCTGATCAGCATTCCTTACCGCGATGACAAAGAAGACATCGACGGCCTTTTGGCGGCGGCGCAGACCGCGAATGCCAAGATGATTTACCTGTCTAACCCCGACAATCCCATGGGATCTTGGCACAGCGCGGAAACAATTTCGGCAATGATCGAAGGTCTGCCTGAGGGGTGTTTGCTTCTTTTGGATGAGGCCTATGTTGAGTTTGCCGCCGCTGACGCGGTGCTGCCAATTGACACAAGCGATCCGCGCGTGATCCGTATGCGGACCTTTTCCAAAGCGCACGGAATGGCAGGGATGCGGGTTGGCTATGCCTTTGGGCATGTTGAGCTTGTCAAAGCGTTTGAGAAAATCAGGAACCACTTTGGGATGAACCGCATCAGCCAAGCAGCGGCTTTGGCGGCACTCAAAGACAACGATTGGGTCGCTCACGTCCTGGGCGAAGTTGAGCGTGCACGGGCGCGGATTTCGGAGATCGCACAGGCGCACGGGCTGACTCCACTGGCGTCGGCAACGAACTTCGTCACCCTTGATTGTGGCAGCGATGGGGCTTTTGCGCGGGCAGTTTTGGAAGCGCTGGTTGCGCGTGATGTATTTGTGCGCATGCCGTTTGCTGTTCCCGGAAATCGCTGCATTCGCGTAAGTGCCGGAAAAGACGAAGATTTAGATCGGTTTGAGGCGGTCTTGGGCGATGCGCTTCAGGATGCACGAAACGCGTAAACGCATTCGTTACGAAATTTTATTGCTCGGCGCATAGGAATCATTGTTAGCTTCCAGCGATGGGGCAAAAGCCACTGCCGGAGATCCGAATGGTCGAAGATTATACAGATGCGTTTTTAGTGGCAGCAGGTGTGCTGGTGTTCATGGTGCTGTTTGGCATCTGGGCGGTTTGGGGATTGATCATGGCCGGACTTATCAGTTGGGGCGCGGATCGCTTGATCACCGTTGATTTTGGTCGGCGCGCTAAAGACTAGCGGTTAGTGCGCAGGCACTTCGGCGGCATCAAGCAAAGATCGCCCGCCATCTACTGTCAGAATTTGTCCAGTCATGAACCCTGATCCGTCAGAGGCCAGAAATTGTGCGACATCCGCCAATTCTGTCGGACTTGCGATACGCGACAGGGGCGTTGCATCGAGAATAGTTTCGCGAAATTCTTCATGTTCTTTGATCTGGCTTTTGAGCGACGCACTCATCACAGACCCCAAAGCGACGGCGTTCACACGAATGCGGTTTGGTGCCAGAGCCACAGCCATTGAGCGCGTCATCTGATCGACGGCAGCCGAACTGATCGAATAGGCCAAAAGCTCGGGCTGGGTGCGGGTCGCGGCAATACACGACAGGTTTACGATGGATCCAGCAGGTGCATCTATGTCTTCGGCTTTGTCCGCCTGTTTGATCATCCGCTTGGCAAACACCTGAGAGACCCGCAGCGACGTCATCAGGTTTTGGTTCATCAATTCAATGACGCCATCATCATCCGCGTTCAGCGGATCAGAGGTAAGCATTTGGCGCGAGGCGTTTATCAAAATATCTACGCGATCAAAACGGTCTATCGTGGCAGAGAGCAGGTTTGCTACATTCAGCTTTTCGCGCAGATCTCCGGCAAAATACGCGGATGTGCCGTTTTCGTCGTTGTTGTCGCCGATTTCTTCGGCCAATCGATCCTCGTCCATATCGGCAAACATCACATTCGCGCCTGCCTGCACAAAGTGGCGTGCAACCGACAGACCAACGCCGTTGGCAGCGCCGGTCACAACGGCGGTCTTTCCTGCGATGGAAAATGACATGTGGGGGATCCTTTAGCGGGGTTTTTTGGGGCGCGTGGCCGAGTAGATTTTGTACGACGCGCTTTGGTCCAGCGGTTGGACGGTGTGAAAACTCTCTTCCAGAGTGGTTTCATAGGGCAAATGGCGGTTTGCGACAAGCCACAGCGTGCCTTTTGGTTTCAGCAGCTTGGCGGCTTGTCGAATAAACGCGCGTCCCAAATCGGGGTTTGCAGCGCGATCGGTGTGGAACGGCGGGTTCATCACGATGTGATCGGCAGGCGCACCCGAATGCGTTGTGGCATCGTCCCATAAGAAGGTTGCGCGCTCATCGGTGATGTTTTGTTTGGCGGCGTTCAGGGCGACGATGTCTGCCTCAACCAAGGTGACGCTTACAGCACCATCGCGCTTTAGGACGGCATCGCTGAGATAGCCCCAACCGGCGCCGAGATCGATCACATGGCCTTTCATCACTTTCGGAAGCGCCTGCACCAATGCTTTGGAGCCCGGATCAATACCGTCCGCCGAAAAAACACCGGGGGCCGTGACAAAGCCCTCGACCTTTGTGGGCTTAAACAGCCAGTCGCTATAATCACCGCCTGTGGCGACGAAAAGCTTGCCGTGCGCCTTGGAGATCACCTCGCCGATGTCCGCTCTCGATTTCAGGGCTTTCAGGTGCGAAGCGATGCCGTCGGTCTTTTGACCATCGATCACAAGTGGGCCTTTGGTTGCGGATGCTGCGGATGCGATCATTTCTTGTCCGGCACGGCGCGCGCGGGGCAGGGCAATGACGGTGGCGGCATAAGTGTCGTTTGAAGGGGTCACGTCCACCGCGAATCCCTGGGTCTCAAACGCGTGATAATCGGGGTAAAACCGCGAAATGACGGTGGTGCGCTCTTTGGGAAGCATCGTCAAATCGTCGGTTCTGCGTGCGCCAACAACGGCAATGCGCCCCTCGGTGGGCAATTCGAAGACGCCGTTCTCAAGCGCGAGGGATAATCTGGTGGAAAGCATATGCGGCGAGCAGGGCTGCGCCCTTACTCTTTCTCCATTGTGCACTGAAGCGGGTGCTGGTGGCGGCGGGCAAAATCCATCACTTGGGCCACTTTCGTCTCGGCCACCTCATGGGAAAAGACGCCAACAACGGCGAGGCCTTTCTTGTGCACGGTCAACATAATCTCAAACGACTGCGCGTGGCTTAGGCCAAAGAACCGTTCCAGCACGTGGACCACAAACTCCATCGGGGTGTAGTCATCGTTCAGAAGCATAACCTTGTAAAGCGGAGGTTTATCCGTCTTTGGCTTGGTTTTGGTCAGCAGGCTGGTATCGCCGTCAGAACCCTGATCGTCGTCATCTGCCATCATTTGGAAAGGAGAAAGCGTCACGGAAATCCACGGGGTTTGGGCAGTTGCCTGAACTGGTGAATATAGGGGATATGCTGGGTTAGAAAAGGGCTTTGGGCAGAGAAATTGAGAAGTTTATTTGCGAAGGACGGTACGTGCGCCGGACGTGGTTTCACGCCATAATAGAGCTTAGCGACGCACTGTGCGCTATGTCTAAGCGTGCGAGCGCAACTTATTTTGGGGCGATTCTTCAAGATGTAGTGGGGGTCAAGTCTTGTTTCCACGTCATTTGGTGGCAACTTCTCGCCTGTGATCAAATTACCAAAAATTCATTATTTTCTGATTGTTTCAAACATGTTAGTCTGTGGATAATTAATAAGCAGATCGGGCCGAAAGAGAGCTGGACTGCAGAGGCATAAAGGGCAGAGTTTTGACGAAAGCTGGCACGCTTTGCGCGGTTTTGCGCGCGTTTTTTTTCATATCGCTTCTTTCACTTCCGGTCAGCCTTTCGGCGGCCCCTTATGCGGCAATGGTCGTAGATGCGCGCACGGGCGAAGTTTTGCACGCACGCAACGCCGATACGCGATTGCACCCCGCGTCGCTTACCAAGATGATGACACTATATGTGGCGTTTGACGCTATCGAAAAGGGCGAGATCAGCCTGGATACAAAAATCAAGATCTCGCGCAAAGCGGCCTCTGAGCCTCCCTCAAAGCTAGGTCTTAAGGCCGGTCAGAAAGTGGCGCTGCGCTATTTGATCCGTGCAGCGGCTGTCAAATCAGCTAATGATGCCGCAACCGCGATTGCTGAAGCGATCTCTGGCTCAGAAGCGGCTTTCGCACGCCGCATGAACCGTATGGCCAAGGCAATGGGCATGACACGCTCGACTTTTCGTAACGCGCACGGGCTGACCGAGAACGGGCACATGTCAACGGCGCGCGATATGACGCTTTTGGGTCGCCACGTTTTTTATGATTTCCCGCAATATTATAACCTGTTCTCGCGCCGCTCGACTAATGCAGGCATCAAGAATGTCTCAAACACCAACCGCCGCCTGTTGAATGGCTATCGCGGTGCTGATGGGATCAAGACCGGTTTCACGCGTGCAGCTGGGTACAACCTCGTGTCTTCCGCTGAAAGAAATGGCGAACGAGTGATCGCAACGGTGTTTGGTGGGCGCTCGGTAACGTGGCGCACAGCGCGGATCAAAGAGCTTTTGGATATGGGATTTAAGCGTGCGCCGACCCGCGTGGCAGTGAAAGCGCCGCGCAAGCCGGTGATGATGGCAGAAGGTGGATCAGGCAAGGTGATCAAGACCACAGGCCTGATCAATCGCTCTCCACGTCCCATTGGACGCCCTTCTGCATCGCCGTCGCAAACCGTATTGGTCGCCATGGCTGACGAGATTGAAAACGCATTGGCTGAAGCGGCTGTTGAAGACACCAAAGTGCCCACAGCCGCACCTGCGCCTGTTTTGGCAGCAAGCCTGGCGGGCGCGTTTATCCGTCCTTCGCCACGCCCCGTCAAAGTTCCAGATGCTGTGGAAGCGCCTGTGGTTGTGGCCGAAGGCACGCCTGAGACGACGGCGCGCCCGACGCCAAAACCCGTGGTCGTGACGCGGTTGTCTACCTCAGGTGGGCGCCATTGGGGTATCAATATCGGGCGGTACAACACGCGCGATCAAGCGGAACGGGTTCTGCTGCAGACCGCTCTTGTCGAGATGTCGACGCTTGAATCTGCCCTGCGCAAAGTCGTGCGCTCGCCCAAAGGGTGGGAGGCGAATTTCGTCGGCCTGACGGAAGATCGCGCGGATATGGCGTGTCGTCGATTGACAGCGCAAAACGTGTCTTGCACTGCTGTTGGTCCAGGGTGAGCGCGATGAAAATTATGAGCGTATTCAGTGCGTTGGATGGAGCTCATCTTGATCGCTCTTTGTTTGGTGCCCATGTATCGGGTGTGAAACGAGAGGGCAGGTATGGCCAATCTAAACAGACGCGGTTTTTTGATCGCCGCCGCTTCGGCGAGCGTGGTCAAGGGAATGCCCAGGATCGCAAGCGCGCCGAGCGGACGACGCATCCTGACGCTGGTTTACGATAAATCAATTGGCGCGATGCGCGCGATTGATCGGGTTGTAAGATAGGTTCACCTTCGCCGCATCTGCGATGCGCCGATCAACTGGGGGCTCTGCCCCCAGACCCCCGGCATATTTTTGAACCGATGAAAACTAAAGATCTGCAAGCAGATCCAGCGCGGTTTGCAAGCGGGTTGCCTCTTCTTGCTTTTGCTCTGCGAGCTCTTTGGTCTCGGCGATCACGTCCTCTGGAGCGCTTTCTATGAACTTTGGGTTCTTGAGGCGACCTTGTAGTCCGTTGATGTCTTTTTGTAGTTTTTGCGCGGACTTTTCGAGGCGGGCTTTTTCGGCGTCGACGTCGATGAGGCCTTCGAGTGGAAGAGCGAAAGTGCCTCCGGCGACGGCGATTGTCGCCGCCCCTTTTGGTGCTGCTTCAACGGTTTGCAGGCTTTCGATGCCGGCTTCGCGGTCGCGCAGGATGATGGCTTCGTTGTTGGCCCAGGCTTGCTCGCCGCTTTCGTCTAGCGAGACTTTGAGCAGCGGGGCTTTTTGCTTTTTCGGCACGTTCATTTCGCCGCGGATCGAGCGGGTTTTCTCGATCAGATCGCGGACCCAGTTGAGTTCGGCTGTGGCAGCTTCGTCAATCAATTCAGTGCCATAGGTGGGCCAGTTGGTGGTGACGAGCATCTCGTCACGTTTGCCGCCCAAGGCCCAGATTTCCTCTGTTATGAAGGGCATAACGGGGTGCATCATGATCAAAAGTTGATCCAAGGCCCATGCCATTGTCTGGCGCGTTTCGTCTGCTTTGACGGTGTCAAACAGCGGTTTTGAGAACTCCAGATACCAATCGCAATAGGTGTAGGTGAAGGCGTAAAGCGTGGAGGCGGCGTCGTTGAAGCGGAATTTTTCCAATGCTTTATCGACGGCGATACGCGTCTTTGCGACCTCTCCGACAATCCATTTATTGACCGTATGTGCCGCGTCGGTATCACGTCGGTGTAACGTCGGTATTACGTCGGTGCCCCCGAGCGCCCCGTTCATCTCTGCGAAACGCGCGGCGTTCCAGAGCTTGGTGGTAAAGTTTCGGTAACCTTGGATGCGCTGCGTGCTGAGTTTCAGATCGCGGCCCATGGCGGCCATCGAGGTAAGGGTGAAGCGCATGGCATCGGCGCCGAACTCGTCGATGATGTCGAGCGGGTCCATGACGTTGCCGAGGGACTTCGACATTTTCTTGCCCTTCTCGTCGCGCACCAGTGCGTGGACATAGACGGTGTCGAACGGCCGGTCGTTCACGGTGGCGTATTGCATCATCATCATGCGGGCGACCCAGAAGAAGATGATATCGAACCCGGTGATCAGGACGGAGGTGGGGAAGTATTTCTTCAGCTCTTCGGTTTCTTCGGGCCAGCCGAGCGTGCCGATGGGCCAGAGGCCGGAGGAGAACCAGGTGTCGAGGACGTCGGGGTCGCGGTAGAGGAAGGCTTTGCCGGGGTGCCCACTGGCATTGCTCATTTGAGCATCCATGGAGTTCACGAAATTCGGATCGCCGTAGGTGCTCGAGTATTCGGTGACCTCGGAAAACCCAAATTCATTTTTCACTTTTTCAGCAGCTTCTTCGAAAGAAGCCGCGCAGATCATTGCTGTGGTTTTTTGCCCTTTGGCATCTGGCGCTCCTAGACCCGGCCCATACCAAACCGGGATCTGGTGGCCCCACCAGAGTTGGCGCGAGATGCACCAGGGTTCGATGTTTTCCAGCCAGTTGAAGTAGACCTTCTTGTGCTGCTCGGGCAGGATCTCGGTGGTGCCGTTCCGCACAGCCCCCAGCGCGGGGCCGACGATTTTGTCGGTGTCGACGAACCATTGGTCGGTGAGCATTGGCTCGATGACAACCTTTGAGCGGTCGCCGAAGGGCTGCATGATCTTTTTGGCTTCGACGTATGGGATCGTTTCCGGCTCGACGGTTTGATCGCCTTCGGCTTCGAATGCGGCTTCGTAGGCCGGGTTCGGGATGGTGACGGCAAGACCTTCATTGGTGATTTGCTCGACCACCAGTTTGCGGGCGTCAAAGCGGTCTAGTCCGCGCAACTCATCCGGGATCAGGTTGATGGTGTCGGCTTCAGCCTCGCTTAGCGTCTTTTCACCTTTGGCAACAGCCATCGCGGTGGCGGCCATTTCTGCGTAAGGCGCGCCGTCGTCGCGCATCGCACCTTTAGTGTCCATCAGGCGATACATTGGGATGCCGCCGCGCTTGGCGACTTGGTAGTCGTTGAAGTCATGCGCGCCGGTGATTTTGACCGCGCCCGAGCCGAAATCGGGGTCGGGGTACTCATCGGTGATGATCGGGATCAGGCGGCGATGCTCTTTTGGCCCAACGGGAATTTCACAGAGCTTTCCGACGATTGGCGCGTAACGCTCATCTGACGGGTGGACGGCAACCGCGCCATCGCCGAGCATGGTTTCGGGGCGCGTTGTGGCGATAGAGATATAATCACGGGTCTCGCGCAGGGTGACGTTGCCGTCTTCGTCTTTCTCGACGTATTCGTAGGTTTGACCATCGGCGAGCGGGTATTTGAAGTTCCACATAAAGCCGTCGACGTCGATGTTTTCGACCTCGAGATCAGAGATGGCGGTTTCAAAGTGCGGGTCCCAGTTCACGAGGCGCTTGCCGCGATAGATCAGCCCGTCTTCGTACATTTTGACGAAAACCTTGATGACGGCGTCGTGGAAGTTGCCCTCTTCGCCTTCCGGAGCGTTTGGCGCGCCGGACATGGTGAAAGCGTTGCGGGACCAGTCGCAGCTTGCGCCGATGCGCTTGAGCTGGTCGATGATGGTGCCGCCGGATTGCTTTTTCCACTCCCAGACCTTGGCCGTGAATGCTTCGCGTCCCATGTCGCGGCGGGTGGCGTTGCTGCCGTCTTTGGCCAACTCGCGCTCAACGACCATTTGCGTGGCGATGCCTGCATGATCCTGACCGGGTTGCCAGAGCGTGTCGTGCCCTTGCATCCGGTGCCAGCGGGTCAGGATGTCTTGCAGCGTGTTGTTGAACGCGTGGCCCATGTGAAGGACGCCGGTCACATTGGGCGGCGGGATCATGATGGAGAAGGTTTCGTCCGAGCTTGCATTGGCACCGGCTTTGAAAGCGCCTGCCTCTTCCCACGCTTTGTAAATGCGGGCTTCTGCTTCGGCGGCGTTGAATGTCTTTTCCATGGCTCATCGTCCTTTGCTTGGGGGGACGTTTAGCGGGGGAATGGGGGGAGGAAAAGGGCTTAGGCGTCTGGTTTTTCGAGGCTGGCGAAGTAGTCGGCCAACGTTTTGCCAGCTTCTTCTTCGAAGCTGTCGAAACTCACGTCGAGCGTGGCTATGCGATCAACGCGGAAGACGCGGAAAGCTTGGCGGGCTTCGCACCACGCAGTGAGGGTCCACACGCGGCCCCAGTATTCCATTTGAAGCGGGCGGATGGTGCGGTTTGTTTCGGTTTCGTCGCGCGATTTGTAGGTGATCTCGACTTTGCGGCGCGAGCGGATGGCGGCGCGCAACGGGGCCATGTGCATGAAACCGCGCGCAGCCTCTTCAAACGGGTAGACGGCGAACCCCCAGCCGGAGGCAGGAGCGGAGCGATCCTCGGGCAGGACGGCGTCGATTTTGGCGCTTAGGCTGGTGGCGGCCTTTTGCATCTCTGGATCGGTGGCTTTGGTGACGACCGCCAAGCCAAGGTGAAGCGCTTCAAGCTCTTCAAGTGTCAGGTTCAGCGGGGGCAGGGTGATGGGGGCGGTCATCATATAGCCCAACCCCCGCTCACCCTCTACCGGGATGCCCGAAGCGATCAGCGTGTCCATGTCGCGGTAAAGCGTTCGCAGCGAGACCTCCAACGTTTCAGCCAAGTCGCGGCCACGGTGCAATTGCCCGTCGCGCAGGAGCTGGATCAGTTCGAAAAGGCGGTCGGTGCGGCGCAAGGGTTACTCCATCTGATGCTGGATTGGGGCGTGGCGCATTGAAATGGTTTTGTCGTCGATCATCGCGCCAAGCGGCGCAAACAGCGGATCTTTGACCAATTCCTCGGCGGCAGCCTTGGCTTCCTCCATTGAGGTCCATTCGACGATGTCGGTCCACAGGCCCTCTTCATCGACGACGAGCGAGCGCGACGCCACGGTGCCGCGTTTGTGCAAAAGCGTGTCGATGGCACGGGCGGCGGCCTCAAAAGCGCTTGGATCAGCGTCGGGGTTGAGGCGAAACGAAACGATTTCCATTACGTGCTGTGGGGCATCTGCGGGCATTTGGGTGTTCATTTTCAGTGTCCTTGGTTGGAGAGCCGTTGATTCGACCCGTTCAGGCCCAAGGCTTACGATACTCCAACTGACAATAACCTGTCAGTTGTGTTTATGCACCCGCAAAATCAGGGGTTTATCGCGGCTGGTGTGCAGTTGGTGCTTTTCGAAGGGGGCGCGGGCACTTACATAAGACGCAACACTGGTCATGGATAAGGATATCCCATGTTGAACAATATTGGCCTTCCGGGCCTTCTGCTGATCGCCGTTGTGGTTTTGGTTCTGTTTGGACGCGGCAAGATTTCGTCGCTGATGGGCGAAGTTGGCAAAGGCATCACTGCCTTTAAGAAGGGCGTGGATGACAGCAAGAACGAGCTTGAAGATGGCTCAGCTGAAGTGGCGCGCGATGTGACGCCCGAAGATGAAAAAGACAAAGCGTAAGCCCTTTTCACAGGACATTTGATCCATGTTTGACCTTGGTTGGGGTGAACTTCTGATCATTGGCGTTGTGGCGTTGATCGTCGTGGGGCCAAAGGATTTGCCGGGCATGTTCCGCACACTTGGCCGTTTCACGGGCAAAGTGAAGCGCATGGCGCGTGATTTCCAACGCGCGATGGACGATGCAGCGGATGAGGCCGGCATTAAAGAAGCGGGCGACATGATGAAGGGTGCGACGAACCCCTCTAACATGGGGCTGAGCAAGCTCAATGAGGCGGCCAAGAAGTTCGACGATTGGGACCCGACGTCTGTGTCCAAGGATTACGGCAAGGGCAAAGGTGCTGCTGCGGCGGCGGCCGCCGAGGATGGTGACAAGCCAGCTTTAAGCGAAGAGCGCGCCGAGGCAGCCAAGAAAATCCACGAATACTCGGCAAAGAAAACGGCTGAGAATCGCGCGGCGGAAGAGGCCGCAAAAGCAGCGGAAGACGCCAAGCCTGAGGACAAGGCATGAGCGAGGCCGCCCCCGAAGAGATCGAAGACAGCGCCGCGCCACTGATCGAACATCTGGCCGAGCTGCGCACGCGGTTAATCCGTTCTGTACTGGCTTTGGTGGTGGGCATCGTATTGGCGTTTACCGTAGCCGAGCCGATTTTACAGTTTTTACTCGGCCCGATTGAAGCGACCTTGCGCGAGCTTGGTGACCCGTCGCCAACGCTTCAGTTCACTTCGCCGCAAGAATACCTGTTCACGCTGTTCCGCATCTCGATGGTGTTTGGCTTTGCGATCGCCTTTCCGGTCATCGCCTTCCAGCTTTGGCGCTTTGTAGCACCGGGGCTTTATCGCACCGAAAAGAACGCTTTTTTGCCGTTCATCTTTGCGTCCCCAGTGATGTTCTTTCTTGGCGCATCCTTCGCGCATTTCATCGTTGTCCCACTTGCGATGTCGTTCTTCCTTGGATTTGCTGATGTTAGCTCGATCTTCGCTAACCTGCTCAGCACAACGGCGGCTGATCTGCCTAATGACGCGGCAATCGTTCCCGAAACGGACGAAGGCATCAAAATCACCTTCTTTGGTAAAGTGAACGAAAGCCTCGATATTACGCTGAAATTCATCATGGCCTTTGGGCTTTGCTTCCAACTGCCCGTGCTGCTCACGCTGATGGGCAAGGCGGGCTTGGTCTCTGCACGCGGTCTGTCAAACGTGCGCAAATACGCCGTTGTTGGTATTCTTGTGCTCGCCGCTTTGGTCACTCCGCCCGATCCGATCACGCAGTTGATCTTGTTCACGGCTGTTTATGGTCTTTACGAGGTGTCGATTTTCCTCGTGAAACTGGTCGAAAACAAAAAGGTTCAACAATTGCGCGAAGAGGGTGTGTTGGGCGAAGACGAAGATCTTTACTCCGAATTTGACGACGAAGACGAAGGGCTAGAGCCCGAAGAAGATAAGCCGTGAGCGATCCGATGGAGCGGATTGCGGCAGCGCTAGAGAGGATGTCGCCAGCCCCTTTGGCAGCGCCTGATTTTGAAGCTGCTGACGCCTTTGTTTGGCACACAAGCCCGGATCGACTGGATCCCGTGGCAAAGGTGAACCGGATCGACGTTGGCTTGCTGGTTGGGATTGACCGTTCGCGCGACACGCTGTTGGAAAACACGTTGCAGTTCGCGCGCGGCATGCCCGCCAATAATGCGCTGCTATGGGGATCGCGTGGCATGGGCAAATCGAGCCTTGTCAAAGCGATCCACGCCGAGGTTTTGAAGCAGGGCCAGTCGATCAAGATCGTCGAGATACAGCGCGAAGACCTGCCTTCTGTTGCGCGGCTGCTGAACCTGTTGCGCGACAGCGATGCACGCTTCTTGCTGTTTTGCGATGACCTGTCGTTCAGCCACGATGATGAACATTACAAGTCGCTCAAGGCCGTGCTTGATGGCGGTATCGAAGGGCGCCCTGACAATGTGCTGTTCTATGCAACGTCAAATCGCCGCCATCTGATGCCGCGCGATATGATCGAAAACGAGCGCTCTTCGGCGATTAATCCCAGCGAAGCCGTGGAAGAAAAGGTGTCGCTGTCGGATCGCTTTGGCCTCTGGCTTGGGTTCCATCCCTGCACGCAGGATGAGTATCTTGAGATGATCCGCGGTTATTGCACGGCGCATGGTGTCGAGATCGACGAGGAAACGCTTTATGCCGAAGCGATTGAATGGCAAGCCACGCGTGGCTCGCGTTCGGGGCGCGTGGCGTGGCAGTATTTTACCGATTTGGCAGGTCGCAAAGGGGTGTCGCTGTGAGGCGCATCCCTGCCTTAGCTCTGGCCCTGACGACTACAGCCGCATTGGCGCATGAAGGGGTGAAGAACCCAAGTGTGATGGCGCGGATGCATGGTATGAAGACGATCGGCGCGCAAGCCAAAGTGCTCGGCGAGATGGCCAAAGGAACGACAGTCTTTGAAGCGGCCCGCGCCCAAGCAGCCGCTACGACGCTGGCGCAAGAGGCTGAGCGGATCAAAGGACTCTTTGAAGCACGTGAAGACGATCCGAAATCGGAGGCGCTACCGGTGGTGTGGGACACATTCCCCGATTTCACAGCCAAGGCGCAAACGTTGCAGATCGCCGCCGAAAGCGCCCAAACCATCACGACGCAAGAGCAGCTTCAGACGGCGATGCGCGACATCGGTGCAACCTGTAGCGCTTGCCACAAGGCTTATCGCAAGCCCTGATCCTTCATCTATTTGGAAATACTCCCGCCGGAGGCACCGCGACGCGCGCAAGCGCGGCGCAAATGAAAAACCTACTTGCGGAAACTGTCGAGGCTGACAACTTCGGCGTCAGATTTTTCCTTCGCCACTTCCGCTTCGGTCATTTCATGCGGCGCTGATTTTGGCGCATCATCGTCGTCTTCGTCGCCTTGTGTTTCAAAGCGCAGTCCAAATTCCACCGACGGATCTACAAATGTGCGGATCGCATCATAAGGGATGTAAAGCGGTTCAGGTTGATCACCAAAGTTCAGCGTTACAGAAAACCCTTCGTCGGTTACCACAAGGGCGTCAAACCAATGCTGCATCACCACAGTCATTTCCTCGGGGTAACGGTCGGAGAGCCAATCGGCCATCTCGACATCCGGATGCATGGTGTCAAAGGTAATGAAAAAGTGGTGATTGCCGGGCAGACCGGTTTTCGAGATTTCGGTCAATACCTCTTGGATCAGCCCGCGCATCGCGCCGTGCATCAGGTTGCCGTAATCAATCGTGTTGGTCATCCCGGTCTCCAACGTCACTCTCCCCAATTTAGGGGATTCGGGGGCGAAGAAAAGCAGCCTTTGGTTAAAAACACAGTCTTCAGAGAAGAATTGCCAGAATCAAAGCAACTCCCGTGAGGCAGATCATGATCCCAGAGATCAGTTTCAGCTTGGGTATGTCGCGGCTCGCGACGCCTGCGCCATAGACGGTTTCGCCAAATTCCGGCGTAATGTCGTCTTTTAAATTGTTGATGTCATCAAGTGCCGTCCCTCCGGCCAATGTACCAAAAGCGGTGATCGTGACCGTCAAAAGCAACAGCGGCAAGGAAAAGGCATCTGGGCCTAAGTGCAGCACGGCTGCGATCCCAAGGAACGTAAACAGCGTTGTGCGCATGATGTTCGAATATTCTGTCGTGCGTGCGTGCACGATGGTTTGGCGAAGCTCTGGTGTCATGTTTTTCATCCCCACAATTGGCAGCATAATCTATGCTGGTTTGTGGAGGTAAGAAAAGCCCTGATCAGGCAGTTGCGCTCTACGTATGCATTGCCACCTTGAGGCTGCGCGCCAAGGTGCTATCGTGCGCGCAGTAACAAAAGATCAAGCCGGGGCAGGGTCACATGAATACTATCGGTTTGGACCTTGGAACGTCGTCTCTCAAAGCCATTTTGATTGACGAAGCGCAAAACCTTTTGGCCGAAGCCTCGGTGCCGCTCACGGTGCAGCGCCCGCATGATGGCTGGTCCGAACAAGACCCGAAATCCTGGTGCGACGCGGCAGTGACCGCGTTGAAGGCGCTGGCTTCCAAGGCGGATTGCAGCGGCGTTGTCGGCATCGGACTTTCTGGCCATATGCATGGCGCCACGTTGATAGGCGCGGATGATCAGCCTTTACGCCCCTGCATGCTTTGGAATGACACGCGCAGCCATGAAGAGGCCGAAGCGATGGACGACGCGCCATTCTTCCGCGATGTCACCGGCAATATTGTGTTTCCCGGGTTTACCGCGCCCAAGGTTGATTGGGTACGCCGTAACGAGTGGGATGTCTTTGAGAAGATCAAGAAAGTCCTGCTGCCAAAAGACTATTTGCGCCTGTTTCTGACGGGTGAACATGTCTCGGAAATGTCGGATGCAGCCGGGACCGCTTGGCTGGATACAGGTGCGCGCGATTGGTCGAATGATCTTTTGGCGGCTTGTGATCTTACGCGTGAGCAGATGCCAACCCTTGTTGAAGGTTGGGCGCCCTCGGGTGTTTTGCGCGCTGAACTGGCGACAGAGCTTGGCTTGCCGCAAGCGATTGTCGCGGGCGGTGCGGGCGATAACGCGGCAGCCGCGATTGGAGCAGGCGTTGTCGCCGATGGCACGGCGTTTCTGTCGCTGGGCACATCGGGCGTGCTCTTTGCTGCCAACAACGGGTATCGCCCGGATCCCAAGACAGCCGTTCATACGTTCTGCCATGCGGTGCCAGACACATGGCATCAGATGGGCGTGATATTGGCCGCGACCGACGCGTTAGAATGGCTATCTCGGCTTACCGGACAATCCGCTGCCGCCTTAACCAGCGATCTGGGCGAAGTCACGGCTCCTGGCAAAACTCTGTTCCTGCCGTATCTGGGCGGTGAGCGTACACCGCACAACAATGCACAAATCCGGGGGCAGTTCTTGCATCTGGATCACGCCACCGACGCCAAGGAAGCCGCACGTGCGGTTCTTCAAGGTGTCAGCTTTGCTTTTGCGGATTGTCAGGACGCGCTTGCCGCGACGGGCACAACGTTGAGCCGCGCGCTTGCGCTTGGCGGTGGGGCGAAGTCAGACCATTGGGTGTCCATGCTGGCCAGCACGCTGGGCATTTCGCTGGACGTGCCCAAAGACGGAGACTTTGGCGCAGCACTTGGCGCGGCTCGTCTTGGTCAAATGGCAGCCACGGGGGTTGGCGCCGAGATCGCCACACAGCCACCAATTGCCAAAACGGTTGATCCAAACCCGGATTTGAAAGACGCGATGGGCGCTGCTCATGCGCGCTACAAAACTGCCTACACAACTTTGAAGGACCTTTAAGCGATGAGCGATTTTTTCGACGGCATTCCCAAGATTGCGTTTGAGGGCAAAGACAGCACCAACGACTATGCCTTCCGCCATTATGACGCCAATGAAATGGTGATGGGCAAAGCGATGAAGGACCATTTACGGTTTTCCGGCGCGTACTGGCATTCCTTTGCATGGCCCGGCGGTGATCCGTTCGGCGGGCAGACGTTTGAACGCCCATGGTTTGGCGACACGATGGAATTGGCCAGGCTGAAGGCGGATGTAGCCTTTGAGATGTTCGAGATCCTAGGTCTGCCGTATTTTTGTTTTCACGATGCGGATGTGCGTCCTGAAGGTGCTGATTTTGCCGAGAACACGCGCAACCTTGAGGCCATTGTGGACTACTTTGGTGAGAAGATGGAGGCCTCTGGCACCAAGCTTCTTTGGGGAACGGCGAACCTGTTTTCGCACCGTCGATTTATGGGCGGTGCTGCGACGAACCCTGATCCTGAAGTGTTCGCGTTTTCTGCCGCCACGATCAAAACCTGCATGGATGCGACGATCAAGCTGGGTGGTGAGAACTACGTATTGTGGGGCGGACGCGAGGGATATGAGACGCTTTTGAACACCGACATGGGCCGCGAGCGCGAGCAGGCGGGTCGGATGCTTCAGATGGTTGTGGACTACAAATATAAAACCGGGTTCAAAGGAACGATCCTGATTGAACCCAAGCCGCAAGAGCCGACCAAGCATCAGTATGATTACGATGTAGCGACGGTCTATGGCTTCCTGAAAGACTTTGGTCTTGAGGGCGAAGTGAAGGTGAACATCGAACAGGGGCATGCGATTTTGGCAGGCCACACGTTTGAGCATGAACTGGCGCTTGCGCGCGCTTTGGGCATCTTTGGATCGATTGATATGAACCGGAATGATTATCAATCCGGTTGGGATACCGACCAGTTTCCGAACAATGTTCCCGAGATGGCGCTGGCCTATTACGAGGTGCTGCGTGCCGGTGGATTTGTGACTGGTGGGACGAATTTTGACGCCAAACTGCGCCGCCAGTCGCTTGACCCTGAAGACCTGATTTTGGCGCATGTGGGCGGTATGGATGCTTGTGCGGCTGGTTTGAAAGTGGCGGCGGCGATGTTGGAAGACGGAGCTTTGGAAGCGGCGCGGGATGCGCGTTATGCCGGATGGGATACAGCTGCGGGTAAAGACTTGTTGGCCACTGATCTTGCGTCGATTGAAGCGCGCGTAGTCTCCGAGGGGATCAACCCAGAGCCACGCTCAGGCCGACAAGAGCGGCTGGAAAATCTGGTCAATCGCTATATGTGAGCGGAATTGCGAAATAGTTGAGTTTTGGAAAATTAGTTACATTCTAAGACGGTCTGCTGAAGCTTAAGGTTGGATTTGTGCAAGTTGCTTGCGGCTTGTGCATAGGGAGGTGAGTATTTGGCACGCATTGTATTTGATCTCGACGGCACGCTGATTGATAGCGAGCATGACATTGGCGGCGTCGCCAACAAGACGCTCGAGGCACGTGGGCTTGAGCCGATCACAATGGCGCAGACCCGCGCATTTGTGGGCAATGGTGCGTCGGTCTTTATCGACAAGATGCGCGCTGTGCGTGGGATTGACCAAAGTGAACACGACGCCCTGCTGGCGGAGTTCATAACTCATTATGAAACTGCCGTTGAGTTGACGGAGATCTATCCCGGTGTTGTTGCGGCACTGACGGATTTGCGCGCCAAGGGTCATCGCCTGGGCATCTGCACCAACAAGCCGATCAAGCCGACTCTGGCTGTCGTACGGCATCTAAACCTTGAGAGCTATTTCGACACCATCCTCGGTGGCGACTCCTTACCGGTGCGCAAGCCCGATCTGGCCCATCTACAGAAGGCGTTTGACGACCTGGGAACGGGAGCGCGGCTTTACGTTGGCGACAGCGATGTCGATGCTGCCACGGCCACAGCCCTTGGCGTGCCGTTTTTGCTGTTCACCGAAGGCTATCGCAAAGTGCCCGTGGCAGAGCTTGCACATGACAGAGCGTTTTCCAACTTTGATGAGTTGGGGGCGCTGATCGAGGATGTCATGCCTGCAAACGAGGTGTGAAAAGCGGCGCCTAAAACGGGTCCGGCACAATCAGTTTTTGCATCGGCGGCAGGTGTGGTTCGTCGATGGCACGGATCAAGGCTTTGGCTAAAAAGTCTCCGGTTTCACCGACATCTTCATGGACGGCTAAGATCCCTTCGCGGAAAAGCTGTAGCAAAGGAATGGCCTCTTTCGCCGCCAAATCGATATCTTTACCAATCTTGCGTCCCAGATTTTCGATCACCTTTGTGGTCCCCAAAGCGACAGGGGCCGAGGCGCAAATAATTGCATCGGTTGATGGGTGTGCAATCAGGTACTCTGCCACAGCCGCGTTGATGCGTTCGCTTGGATCATCGCTTGTCGCATTCGGCAGAATGGTTGATTTCATTCCTAAGGCGTCGGCCATGTCTTTTGAGCCGTTCACAATGTGCTGCGCGTAGGTCTGATCGAGAGGCGGTGCAATCACCAGCACATCGCGTCGGCCGTTTTGATGAAATTCTTCGATACAGCGGCTGGCAAAAACCGTGTTGTCAAAGTCCAGATAGGGCGCGTCATCGCAGGCTTCGGTGCGCCCATGCAGAGCAAACGGGAATTTGTGCTTTTTCAGGTAATCGATACGCGGATCGTTGGGCTGAATGCGGTTTAGAATGACGCCATCGGCCGAACCGGTTTCGACAACGTATTTCACCGGATCAAGAGGCGATTCGTCGGGAAAGTAGGGGGTGACGATCAGGTGATAGGGGGTTCCGCGCAGCGCACCGGCGACAGAATTGATCAATCGGGCGGTGTGATTCATGACGTCATGATCGGTGCACAGAATCAAAGTGATCACGTTTGTTTTGCCCGTGCGCAAGCGCAAACCAGCCCGGTTTGGTCGATAGCCAAGTTCGTCTGCAACAGCACGCACGCGAGACTTGGTTTTTGCCCCAATATCAGGGGCATCGCTTAGGGCGCGCGACACTGTCGGCACTGCGAGATCGAGTATTCGGGCAATGGTTTTCAGAGTCGGACGCTCGCGCTCTCCGGGGAGTAAAACGATCTCTGGTATGTCTTGGTTCGTCATGGTGTTAGCGCCAACATAATGTATACGTTGGTAGACATTAACACTTGCTTAAAAAAACTAAAACGTTTTATGCTTTACGTAATCGTTTTAGAAAATCTAGGGAGGATTAATAATGAAAGCGATGAAGACACTTCTATGCGGCTCGGCCCTTGTGGCGGCAGGCGCTGCTTCGGCGGCTGACCTTGAGGTCACGCACTGGTGGACATCTGGTGGTGAGGCG
Source organism: Paracoccaceae bacterium (assembly GCA_039942715.1). Taxonomy (GTDB): domain Bacteria; phylum Pseudomonadota; class Alphaproteobacteria; order Rhodobacterales; family Rhodobacteraceae; genus JABDJX01. The sequence goes on along the minus strand of JBDVBY010000001.1, from coordinate 444,228 downwards.
GCGGCTGTTGCCGAATTTGCCAAAGCGTTCAACTCAACAGAACACAACTGGGTCGACGGCGCGATTGCTGGCGGCGGTGGTACGGCGCGTCCTATTATGGTCAGCCGGATCATCGGTGGCGACCCAATGGGGGCTTTCCAATTTAATCACGGACGCCAAGCAGAAGAGCTTATCGAAGCCGGGCTTTTGCGCGACCTGACCGATGTTGCCGAAGCTGAAGGCTGGAAAGACATCGTAAACCCACCGTCGCTTTTGGATGCTTGCACTGTTGACGGCCGAATTTATTGCGCACCTGTGAATATCCACTCGTGGCAGTGGCTGTGGTTGTCCAACAAAGTATTTGAAGACGCCGGTCTTGCTGTTCCCGCAAACTGGGATGAATTTGTAGAATCCGGGCCAAAGCTACGTGACGCTGGCGTTCAGCCTTTGGCACTTGGCGGTCAGTCCTGGCAGTCATCGGGTATGTTCAACGTGTTGATGGCCACGATTGCGGGGCCTGACGTTCTGACAACAATTTACGGTGAAGCTGATGCTGACCTAGCTGCCGGTGATGAGATGAAGGCGGTGTTTGAAGCCGCTGCTAATGCGCGTGACATGGCGCAAGGCTCGAACGTTCAAGACTGGAACCAAGCTACGAACCTTGTGATCATCGACAAAGCTGGTGGTCAGATCATGGGTGACTGGGCGCAGGGCGAATTCGCTGTGGCCGAGGAAACCGCAGGCGTTGACTATACGTGCTTGCCGGGCCTGGGTGTACGCGACGTGATCTCAACAGGTGGTGATGCGTTCTACTTCCCAGTGAACGACGATCCGGAAATCACGGCGGCGCAAGATGCGTTGGCAGCGACTTTGCTCAAGCCAGAGACACAGGTGAGCTTTAACCTGAAAAAGGGCTCTCTCCCCATTCGTGGCGATATTGATTTGTCTGCGGCCAATGATTGCATGAAAAAGGGTCTTGAGATTCTGGCAGCGGGTAGCACGATGCCTGATGTGAACATGTTGAACACAGAAGATACGAACAACCAGCTCAACGATCTGTTTGTTCAGTTCTTCCAGGACACGTCACTTTCACCCAATGATGCTCAGGCGCGTTTCGTCGATATTGTGAAAAACAAAGACTAAGAGCCAATAGAGGACGGCGCCCATCGTGGCGCCGTCTTAACAATCTGGCCACTTACCGGGGAGGCGGGGCGCATGGAATCCGCAAGGAAACCTTTTGGGTTGTTTCGGAATTTGACTGCAAAAATTGCAGCGGTTCCCATGATCTTTACGGCCTTGGTCGTTTTTGTCGGCGGAACCCTTTGGACCGTCACCTATTCATTCACCAACTCAAAACTTTTGCCGCGCACAAAGTTCGTTGGCTTTGATCAATACGAGCGGCTTTGGAACACCGAGCGCTGGATGGTGTCGATTGAGAACCTGATGATTTACGGGCTGTGCTCGCTGGTTTTCTCACTTGTCATCGGTTTTTTGCTGGCCGCGTTGCTGGATCAAAAGGTGCGGTTTGAAAACACGTTCCGTACGATCATTTTGTATCCCTTTGCGCTTAGCTTCATTGTGACCGGATTGATCTGGCAATGGCTGTTAAATCCGGATTTCGGAATTCAAAGCGTCATCCAGACACTGGGTTGGGAGAGCTTTGATTTTAATCCGCTCTATAATTCCGACATTGTGATTTACGGAGTTCTGTTTGCCGGGCTTTGGCAGGGCACGGGATTTGTCATGGTGCTGATGCTCGCAGGTCTGCGCGGGATTGATCAGGACATTTGGAAAGCCAGCCGCGTGGACGGGATCCCGGCTTGGAAAACGTATCTGTTTATCGTGATCCCGATGATGCGTCCGGTGTTTATCACAACGCTGGTGATCATCGCGTCCGGCATCGTGCGGCTTTATGATCTGATCGTTGCTCAGACGTCAGGCGGGCCGGGAATATCGTCCGAGGTGCCTGCAAAATACGTCTACGATTATATGTTCCAAGGTCAAAATCTGGGGCAGGGGTTTGCAGCGTCGACAATGATGCTTTTGGCCGTGGCGATTGTAATTATCCCGTGGGCTTACCTTGAATTCGGGAGCAAGAAACATGGGTGATGTCACGCGAGCCGCAGGCGTTGAGGCGCGTGGTCCCAAGCCCAAGAACGCCTTCTCGCGCCGCAACATATTTCTTTACGGTACGCTGATCATGGTGTCGCTGTATTACCTGCTGCCGCTTTATGTCATGATCGTTACGTCGCTTAAGGGCATGCCGGAGATCCGGTTGGGCAACATCTTTGCGCCCCCAGTTGAGATCACCTTTGAGCCTTGGGTCAAGGCGTGGTCTGAGGCGTGTACGGGTTTGAACTGTGATGGACTTAGTCGTGGATTTTGGAATTCGGTGCGGATTACCATTCCTTCGGTCATTGTCTCAATCGCAATTGCATCAGTGAATGGATACGCGCTGGCGAATTGGCGGTTTAAAGGGGCCGACACCTTTTTCACCATTTTGATTTTTGGCGCCTTCATTCCTTATCAGGTTATGCTCTACCCTTTGGTGATCCTGCTACGCGAGATGGGCATCTATGGCACGCTGACGGGGTTGATCGTTGTGCATTCGATATTTGGGATGCCAATCCTGACACTTTTGTTCCGCAACTATTTCACCTCGCTTCCTGAAGAGCTGTTTAAGGCGGCGCGGGTTGATGGGGCCGGGTTTTGGGGTATCTATTTTCAGATCATGTTGCCGATGTCACTGCCGATCTTCGTCGTTGCCATGATCTTGCAAGTCACTGGTATCTGGAACGATTTCCTGTTCGGCGTGGTCTATACCAAGCCTGATCTTTATCCAATGACGGTGCAGCTAAACAACATCGTCAACTCTGTTCAGGGTGTCAAAGAATACAACGTTAATATGGCCGCCACACTGCTGACCGGCTTAGTGCCACTGACGATCTATTTCGTTTCAGGGCGATTATTCGTGCGCGGTATCGCTGCAGGCGCGGTCAAAGGATAGATGGAATGAACGAGCAAAACGTATCAGTTTCGATCAAGGATCTTGATCTCTATTTTGGATCGCTTGGCGTTCTAAAGAACTTGAATATTGACATTTATAGCGGCGAGTTTCTGGTTTTGCTCGGCTCTTCTGGGTGCGGAAAATCAACATTGCTTAATTGTATCGCTGGGCTGTTGGAAATAACAGACGGGCAGATATTTATCAAAGGCAAGAATGTCACTTGGGCTGAGCCGTCTGAGCGCGGGATTGGCATGGTGTTTCAGTCCTACGCGCTTTATCCGCAGATGACAGTTGAAGGGAATATGTCGTTCGGTTTGAAAAACGCCAAAGTTCCAAAAGCTGAAATTAAGCAACGCGTGGATCGTGCGGCCGAGGTTTTGCAAATTGAACCATTGATGAAACGCAAGCCCGCCGCCTTGTCAGGGGGGCAGCGTCAGCGTGTTGCGATTGGGCGCGCTTTGGTCCGCGATGTCGATGTATTTTTGTTTGACGAACCGCTCTCAAATCTGGACGCCAAGTTGCGTGCTGACCTGCGCGTGGAATTGAAACAGCTGCACCACCGGCTGGAAAATACGATGATCTATGTCACCCACGATCAGGTGGAAGCGATGACGCTGGCAGATCGAATTGCCATTATGAAAGACGGCATTATTCAACAGCTTGCCTCGCCCGAAGAGATCTATTCCAAGCCTGCCAATCTCTATGTTGCTGATTTCATCGGCTCACCGTCCATGAACCTCATCAAAGGGCGGTGCGAAGCCAATACCTTTGCCAGTGAAGGGCTGTCGATCAATCTTGATGGCTACGCGTTCACCAACAAAACCGAAGGCGATGTTTGGTTTGGTATCCGCCCCGAACATATAGCAATTGGTGACGCAGCAGACGCGAGCGATACGTCGCTTGAGATCACTGTTGAGGTAGTTGATCCATTGGGGTCTGACACGCTTGTTTTAACTCGGATCGGTCAGGACAAATTCTGGTTGCGCCTTGATGGACAATCAAAGATTAAACCCGGCGAAACGTTGCGCATTGGTATTTCTGCCAAAGACGCATCGCTGTTTGATGCAAACACTGAAGAGCGTCTGTGACGCACATTAGAAAGACACCCGTGATGAATTTTTCCTATCAGCTTTATAGCTCCCGCAATTTCCCGCCGCTCTCTAATGTTCTGAAAGAATTGGGCACGCTAGGGTATGCCCATGTCGAAGGGTATGGCGGTCTTTTTCAGGGATTGAGCGACGTAGCTGCGCTTCAGGCGAACTTGGAAAGCAATGGTTTGACCATGCCGACGGCGCACATTGGCTTGGACATGATCGAAGACGATAGCGATACGGTCATAGGGATCGCAAAAACCCTTGGCATTGCTCAAATTTATGCGCCCCACATCGGTGAAGACCAGCGCGGCGGCGACGCGGCGGGGTGGCGTGCCTTTGGTGCGCGCCTTGCCGAAGCGGGAAAGCCATTGGAAGATGCGGGCATTCGGTTTGGTTGGCACAACCACGATTTTGAATTCACCCAAGGCTCGGAAATTCACCCGATGGATTGGATTTTTGAAGGTGCTCCCGATTTGGCGTTTGAGTTTGATTTGGCGTGGTGTCTGCGCGCGGGTGTTGACCATCTTGGCTTTATTGAACGCCATGGCGATCGCCTGTTGGCCGCCCACATCAAGGACATCGCGCCGGTGGGCGAAAAGGCGGATGAAGACGGCTGGGCCGATGTTGGTGACGGGGTGATTGATTGGCGCGCAACCTTTGATGCGCTGGCGAAAACCAAGTGCAAGTACTATGTGGCCGAACACGATAATCCAAGCGATGGGTCGCGCTTTGCGAGCCGCTCTATCGCCTATCTGAACACTCTTTAAGGAACGTCCCCCATGAGCGATCTTGGCATTGGCATCATTGGATGCGGCAATATTTCAACGGCTTACCTGCGTCTTGCGCCCTTGTTTAAGGGGATTGAGATGCGCGCCGTGGCCGACATTAATATGGAGGCGGCCCAAATGCGTGCCTCTGAATTTGGCGTGCGCGCTGAGACGGTCGAGGGGCTGTTGGCAGCGGACGATATCGACATCGTTGTGAACCTGACGATCCCTGCAGCACACTTCGAAGTGTCCTCTAAAATATTGGAGGCGGGCAAGCATGTGTATTCGGAAAAACCCTTTGTTCTGACCCTTGAAGAAGGTTCGAAAATCAAGGCTCTGGCAGATGCCAAGGGGCTGCGTGTTGGTTCGACGCCTGATACGTTTATGGGCGGTGCGCACCAGCAGGCGCGCGCGATGATTGACGATGGCACGTTGGGCGATGTGACCAGCGGCACGGCCTTTGTGATGAGCCATGGGATGGAAGACTGGCATCCAAATCCTGACTTCTTCTTCCTTCCCGGTGCGGGACCGATCCTTGATATCGGCCCATATTATGTGACCAATCTGATCCAGTTGATCGGGCCAGTGAAAAAGGTTGCCGCCTTTACTGCGACGCCGTCAAAGACCCGCACCATCCTGTCAGAGCCGCGCCGAGGCGAGGAAATTCCAGTAAAAACGCCGACAACAATCCATGGGGTTCTCGAATTTGAAAACGGCGCTGTGGTGACCGTGGTTGCAAGCTGGGATGTATGGGGGCACGGGCACACGCCGATGGAGCTTTATGGCACCAAAGCCTCGCTTGATGTGCCGGATCCGAACTTCTTTGGCGGTGATCTGACGTTAACGCGCGCGAATGAAGACGCTGCCGTCGTGGCACCTTGGGATCATCCGTTTGGGGTGAACAATGACGAGGGCCGCGCGAACTATCGCACCGCCGGTTTGGCCGATATGGCCGTTGCGATCCAAGAGGGTCGCGCGCATCGTTGCTCGATGGAAATGGCATTGCATGCGGTTGAAGTGATGGGCGCGTTTCTAGAGTCTGGCGAAAGCAGTCAGGTGATGGAAATGACCACCTCTTGTGAGCGCCCGGATGCTTTGGGGCCGGATGAGGCGGCAGCGTTGTTGCGGTAGAGATTTCTATTTCGCCGTGGGCTTTGCCCCCGTCGATCAACTGGAGGGGCGCTGCCCCTCCAGACCTCCCCGGCATATTTTTGAACCGATGAAAGTTGTTGATGCGCTTTAGAGCATGGTGGTGATCAGCGTCATCAGGTCGGCGACGTTGACGTTTTGCGTCGGGACATCTTTTTGAGCAGTGAAGTTTGCGACGCGGTAGGGGTTTTCTTGTCCAAAGCGCGCGAAGAGTGTGTCGTTGTCGGCCTCAAAGGTTTCGATAATGCGTAAACGATCCGCATCACTCATTGCGAAGGCGGGGCGGTCGGCGAACACTTCGCTGGCTTTGGCGAAGAGCTTGCGTTGTTGCGGCACCGGCATGTCTTGCATCTTAGCAATGCGCATCGTTTCTGCCACCACGCCCGGCACGCTTTTGTTTTGAAGCTTGGTTGGTGCGATGTCTGAGATATCCAAAAGCTGGGTGATGTGCTCTGCAGGAGATCCGTTTTCATAAGCGCGCAGTTTGATGTTTTCGTCACCAAAGGCGTCTGCCCAATTTGAGAGGCAGGTTAAATAGTCGATCTCGGGTGTGATTTTGCGCGGCTCGGACACAAAACAACGGATGGGTAAACAGTAGCCATTGCCGGCTTGTTTGGTTTTTTGATTGTGGCACGAGATAAGGAAGCTATCCGGGCGGCGAGGATAGGCGAGGATGGTTGTGCGGGCAACGGGCAGGGCGGTTTTAAGGGCATTGATGCGTTTGGGTGGGGCGGCAAAGAACTCCTCACTGGATACGAAGGTCTGCGGGAGGCGAGACTTTTCCAACGCTCGGCAGAGCGCCTCTAGTTCGGCTGTGAAATCGGGTGCGCTTCCATCCGCGGGATTAACCTTGTCTTTCATCGCGAACGCCAAGCGATGCTGTGCCGGATAGCTCCAATTGCACTTGGGATAGAGCACACCGCGTCGCCGTAAGCTGCTGGCATTCTCAGCGCATGCGGTTTGAATGGCGGTTGTACCGGTTTTATGGGGGCCGATATGGAGGAAAAGATCCATATTGTCCGTGGTATGCGTCAAGGCTGATGAAAAGGTTAATGAATGAGTCACCAAGCGGAGCGCGCTTGAGGTGTTTGGGAGCCGACATGTAACCGATGAAGAGGAACTGGTTGGTTCGGTCTCGCTGGTGCCGCAGCTGAAGGGGCGATGAGATCAAAACCCATCTCGCATTAACGCAGGAGTGCGCGCACATAACATCTTGGATAGGGGCGTGCGCTATTGAGGGGTTTCAGCGCAATGCTGTGAGATGCCCAAATGGTGCAACAATGATCGAAGTCCGGGCCGAGCAAACGCTCTTGTGCATGATCGAGATAACTCTGCGCAAAGCTTATGAAAATTTCTTAAATGAACCGCTATCGAAAAGAGTTAACGAGCTATTAGCTCAGCTGCGTGAAGAACAGGCACCGGAGACAAAGGCGTCAAAGCCTCGTGTCTCAGACAAAAAATCGCAGGCCAAACAAGCTGATCCGAGAGAGGCAATTGTCGATTACTTGCCTGATCTGCGTGCGTTCGCGATGTCTTTGGTGCGCAACCCGGCTTTGGCGGATGATCTGGTTCAAGATACCGTTGTAAAGGCATGGATTAACTTCGAAAAATTTGACTTAGAGACGAATATGCGCGCGTGGCTCTTCACTATTTTGCGCAACACGTTTTACTCGCACCGTCGCAAGATCAAACGCGAGGTGTCTGATGCTGACGGGCTGCACGCCAGTAAGCTTGCCACCAAGCCTGCGCATGACGGTCGTCTGCAGTTGCGCGATTTCCTGGTGGCGTTTGACACGTTACCACCCCAGCAGCGCGAGGCCTTGGTATTGGTGGGTGCATCTGGCTTTTCCTATGAAGAAGCAGCTGAGATGTGCGGCGTGGCATTGGGTACGATCAAAAGCCGGGTCAATCGGGGCCGCACAGCGCTTGCTAAGCACCTTGCGCTGCGCAGTGGCGAGGAAATGGAATTGACCGATGGAACGACGCTGGCTGTTTTGACAGCCTCGGAAACACCCTTGGCTTAGCTTGCGGCTTTGGGGTCAAAAATCTTGCCGGGGTTCATGATGTTGTGTGGATCAAGCGCTGCTTTGATTGTGCGCATGACATCAGCGGTAGTGCCAATTTCGGCCTCAAGATATTTCATTTTACCCTGACCAATCCCGTGCTCGCCTGAAATCGTCCCGCCCAAGGCAATCGCTTGGTCATTCAACCAGCCAAGAAATTCTCGGCTGCGGGCCACTTCATCAGGATTGTCTGGGTCGACAAAGACTGTGGCGTGAAAATTTCCGTCGCCTACATGGCCAAGAATGGGGGCGATAAGCTCGAGTTCTTTGGCACGGCTTTGCGAGCCTGTCACGGCTTCGGCCAGTTTCGAGATTGGCACGCACACATCCGTGGCAAGTGCGCTTTTGTTGGGCATGAATTGGCGTTGCGCCCAGTATGCATCGTGACGCGCTTGCCAAAGCTTGGTGCGGTCTTCGGGTTTGGTCGTCCATTCAAATCCGGTGCCGCCCACGTCTTCGGCAATCTCGCCAAACATCTGCGACTGTTCGGCCACGCTCGTTTCAGAGCCGTGAAATTCCAGCAGCAACAGCGGAGCGACAGGCAAATCGAGGCCGGAGTAGGCGTTGATCGCCTCGACATTTAGCGCATCCAGCAGCTCGATACGCGCGACAGGGATTCCCATTTGAATGGTGGCAATCGTTGCATCGCAGGCGGCTTCGATGCTGGGGAACGTGCACCGGGCCGAGGCCATGGCGTCTGGCACGCCGTAAAGTTTCAGCGTCAATTCGGTGATCAGCCCTAACGTCCCTTCAGAGCCGACCATCAGCCGGGTCAGATCATAGCCGACAGAGGATTTCTTGACCCGACCACCGGTGCGGATGGTTTTGCCATCAGCCAAAACGCACTCAAGCCCCATGACGTTCTCTTTCATAGTGCCATAGCGCACGGCATTGGTGCCAGAGGCGCGCGTTGCGGCCATCCCGCCAAGGCTGGCGTCCGCGCCGGGATCGATGGGAAAGAACAGGCCCGTGGCGCGCAATTCCTCATTTAGCGCTTTGCGGGTTACGCCGGGCTGAACGACGACGCAGAGGTCTTCCGGATAGACCTCAATCACCTTGTCCATCTGACTGACATCTACCGAAATACCGCCCAAGGGAGCGTTCACGTGCCCTTCAAGCGAGGTGCCAGTGCCGAAGGGGATGATCGGCACATTGTGGTCTGACGCGATGCGCACGATCTCACTCACTTCTTCGGTGGAGGTGGCAAAGATCACGCAATCTGGCGGTTGGTTTTCGATGATGGTTGTGGTGTGCCCGTGCTGTTCGCGGATCGCTTGTCCCGTCTGGCAGCGATCACCAAAGCGTTGTTTTAAGATCCCCAGGGCAGTTTCGATGCCTTCGTCGTTGCGGATCAGTGGGCTGTGTTTGTTCATGAGTTTACTCATTTGCATAACGCGCGCTTGAACAGCGCTTTGAGAGGTTCTTGTGACGAGGTTAAACTCGGCTAAGCCCCAGTTTTTCAAGCAGATCGACCAAAACCGTTTTTGCGTGTTTGCGGTGTGCACAGTGGCGCGTCTTGGCGGCTTCTGCATCGCCAGCGAGGATCGCTTCAAATACGGCAAGGTGGTCTTCATTCGATTTTGTCGGAAGCGGACGTGCAAACAGCGTGGTGGCGCGTGCGCGGCGGACCTGATCGCTGAGCATCTCAAAAATCGCAATCACGCGTGTGTTTTTGCCCAGCCTGACCAATTCGCGGTGAAAAGCTTCATCCGCCTCTGCCCAAACTTTGAGGTCCTCGGAGTTGATGGCATCGCTCATGTCGGCAATGGTCTTTGCCAACGGGGCCAAGTCGTCTTCGCTATATCCTGATTGTGCCGCGCGCTCAGCTGCCAGACTTTCAAGCGCTGTCAGTACATCGTAGATTTCGCGCATGTCATCTGCAGAAACTGGCAATATGCGCACACCTTTGCGCGGGCGCAGTTGTAACAACCCCTGACTTTCCAGCGTGAGCGCAGCTTCGCGCACCGGAGTGCGTGACATGCCCAAACGCTCGGCCAACTCAGATTCCAAATGGTCTGACCCGGCAGGCAATTCGCCGCTGAAAATCAGGTTTCGAAGCTCCTTTAACGCGCGTTGCGAATTTGAAAGCTCTTTTGATATCTGCCCTTGCATGCCGTTCAACGCGCCTGCCTTTTTTAACATCAGTGGTAACATGGCCCGAAGTTCCGCGCTTTTGCAAGACACCGCGTACGTTGCGCGACTTGACAACGCATACATTGCGTCGCTCTGGTGACAACAAAGCGAATGGAGAGGGTGCGCAATGAGCGATTGGGAAGTTTTTGCCGTAAAATATGCAGATCGCAACGCGCGAATGCGCGCCGACAGTTTTATCTTTGATGACAATCATGACGCGCCGCATCCGATGGATTACTTTATGTGGCTGTTGCGGCGCGGCGATGAGCTTATTTTGGTCGACACCGGGTATGACGCCGAGGAGGCCCTGAGCCGTGATCGTCCGATCCGGCTTGATCCGGTGGCGGCTTTGGCGCCCCTTGGGGTGAGACCTGAGGACATTACTCAGCTTATCGTCACCCATCTTCATTATGACCACGCCGGGGGTCTTCATCTTTTCCCCAACGCCACACTGCATCTGCAAGAGGCGGAAATGGCTTATGCGACGGGGCCGTGCATGTGTCACGACACGCTGAAAATGCCGTTTACAGCGGATCATGTCTGTGAGGCAATCAAGCGGTTATATGCGGGCAAGGTGGTGTTTTATGACGGCGAGGCGCAGGTGGCCGAAGGGGTGACAGTGCACTGTATCGGGGGGCATTCGCGCGGTTTGCAATGTGTGCGGGTGCGGACGAAGGCGGGCTGGATGGTTCTGGCTTCGGATGCGGCGCATTATTATGAGAATGTTTTTGCGCGCAAGCCCTTTCCCATCGTGGTGGATTTGCAAAACATGCTGGATGGGTTCGACACGCTTGAGCGGCTGGCCAGTTCTCGGGCGTTGATTGTGCCGGGGCATGACCCTTTGGTGCGCGACCTGTTTCCCGCAGGACCGGATTCACACATCACGCGTCTTGATCCGGGGCCAGAAAAGCCGTTTCCGTTCTGAGCGTTAGAGGCCTTGGGTGAACTCCTCCGCCAGTTGGCGCACAACGGCCCTTAAGGCTGCGTCATGATCGTCGCCTGCGTCTTTCGCGCTGTGGTAGGTCGCCATTTGCCGCTCAGCACTGGTGCCGCGCTTTAGGATGGTTTTGACGCCCTGAAGCTCGGTTGAACATCCCAACGCTTCAGCGTGAGGGGCGACCATGTCGATCAACTCGTCCATCAATTCCGTGAAGGGCTTGATCTGGCCCACGCCAAAATCAATCAACCCTTGAGAGGCTCCATAACGCACAGCACGCCAGCGGTTTTCAGCGACCAGAAACCGGTCATAGATCCGCCAGCGTTGATTGGAACATCGCAGCGAAAACAGCATCCGCATCAGCGACTGGATCAACGCGGCAATCGCCATCGCATCATCGAGCAGAGGGGTGACATCGCAAATCCGCGTCTCGAGCGTTGGAAAACGGTCCGACGGGCGCAGGTCCCACCAGATCTTCGTCGCATCCTCGATCACCTTGGTGTCGATGATCGCCTGAATCGAGCGTTTGTATTCTCCGAAGCTTTGAAAATGCGGTGGAAGGCCGGTGCGGGGCAGGTTGTCGAACACTGTAAGGCGGTAAGAGCGCAGACCGGTTTCTTCCCCCTCCCAAAACGGCGATGAAGTCGACAGCGCAAGGAGATGGGGCAGGAAATAGGTGAATTGGTTCATCATATCGCAGCGCAGGTCATCGTCGCTGATCCCCACATGCACATGCATGCCCCCGATCAACATGCGGCGCGCAACGCCGGCGAGGTCTTTTTCCAGCGCGCGGTAGCGTTCGCGGTCAGTGAACTTTTGCTGTTGCCACTTGGCAAACGGATGGGTCGACACCGCCAAAGGGGCAAGCCCATATCCATCGGCGATCTGATGGATGGATTTGCGTAACGCCGCGAGATCAGCGCGCGCATCTTTGACTGTCGCGCACACACCTGTGCCCACTTCGATCTGACACTTCAGAAACTCTGGACTGACCTGATCCCCTAGCTTGGCGGCGCAGTCGGCCATCAGCTGCTCTGGTGCTTCAACGAGATCAAGTGTGGTTTGGTCGACCAGGAGGTATTCTTCTTCGATCCCAAGCGTAAATCTGTGTTCCGAAACGTCCATGACACCCCCAGTTTTTCTAACTCTTTTAGAAGCTTGCGCGTTGGTTGCTGTGTGTCAACCGCACGCTGGCACAAGAGCGTTAACCAATCTTAAAGCCACGATGGGATAAAATCAGCGCATGTCCCTCTATGAGGTTTTCCCCGCCTTTGACACATCCACGCAGTGAAGTTGCCACATTTGCCGCTCACGTCTGTTTGACGAAAGGACGTGGCATGCATGCAAAAACCATAGGACGATGGGCAGGGATCGCTTGGCTTGCTGTGGCTTTTGTTGTGGCCAACACCACCAGCCCGTTTGCAGTGGGCCCGGCCGCTGCGACAGATGCCGTCAGCAATGCCAAAGCGGTGTCAGTGGCCTATCAAAACCAGGCGCAGGCATATTTGGATCGATTTTATGCCTTTACGTTGTCTTCAGCCTCGCTTGGCGGTGCACGCGCCCGTGTTCAGGTCTCAATGAACGGCACCACATTCTGGGCCAAACCCACATCAGTGAAGGATCGGACATACCGCGCAACACTGTTTGAAGACGGTCCAGCTGGGTCGGAAGGTGATGTGATTGAATTTAAGAAGGAAAACGTTCTCGATTGGTCCTTTCAGGGGCGCAATAAGCTCTACTATGGTGAATTCCAAAGACGTGCTGAAATGGCCCTGTTAAGCCGTGAAGAAGCAGCAAACTTGGGTGTCATGTTGACAGCATCGGCCGTTCCACCGGGCTGGTAAACCACATCGGGCGATCTTTGGCCAAAAACCGAGGCCTAAGCGCATTTCCCTCTTGCAGTATTGCGCGCAAGTTTATACATGCAGCGAACCTAAAGGACGCGGGCGTAGCTCAGGGGTAGAGCATAACCTTGCCAAGGTTAGGGTCGTGAGTTCGAATCTCATCGCCCGCTCCAATAGGTCTTCTTTAAATATTGGGCAGTCTGCCAGCATGGCGCGTTTGCACCGGCGTGTGCAGCTTTGCGAATGCGGCCGTCCGCAGGGACTGAAGCGTCAAAATGTCTTGCATTTTAGCCTTCAGAGATTGGTAACTGATGGCTGCTAGGACACCGGAATTATTTTGTTTCGTCGATGAAAATCGATGAACCCGGTGAGGACCTGTGATGCAAGTCAAATTCCCAAGCTTAAATATAAGCACCAAGCTACCGCTTGTTATTGTGGCCATCGTTGCGGCGACGATTGCGATTATGGCGATTGCGAATGCGACATCAAACAGCAGTATTATTCGCGCAGCGGCGAAAGAAACGCTCAAAAGTGTCGCCATCCTGAAGGCCGCCAGCATAGAACAACTGCTCGGTGTGATTGAGCGCGATCTACGCCTTCAAGCTAAAACCCCCACAGCTCAACAGGCGATGATAGCACTGACAGATGGCTACACTGCCTTGGAAAACCGGGAAGAGGTTCTGCAAAGGGTCTACATCACAGACAACGAGTTTTCCGAAGATGCGCGTAAAGAGCTGGTAAAGGCCGACACTGGCTCGAGCTATGGATTCATCCACGAGATCTATCACCCTCATTTTGCCAGTGTTCTTGCCGAGATGGACTACTATGACATTGTGCTGATCGATCCAGCGGGAAATGTCGTTTACAGCGTGGCGAAACGGGATGATTTTGCAAGCAATCTGATCTCGGGAAAGTGGAAAGACTCAGGGCTTGCCAATGCGTTCCGCGCGGCGATGACTTTTGGTCCGAATGACGCAAGTGTCTTTGAAGACTTCAAACCCCACGCGCCCAGTAATCAACGCCCTGCAGCTTTCCTGGCAAGACCGGTTTTTGACAAAGCGGATAAGCTCCTTGGAGTTTTGGCCTATCAAATGCCAAACGAAAAACTAAGCGCGACGGTGCGCAGTTTGGAGGGGGTCGGAAACACGGCTGACGGATTCCTTGTAGGCGTTGACGGGTTGATGCGCTCGGATTCTATACACACAGAGACCTACGATACGCTAAACACAGAGGTTTCAAATGAGGCCGTTGCGCTTGCTTTGGCCGGCGGTCGGGGCGTTACAACGACGGTGGGTTTGTTAGGCCGCGAAGTCATTGGGTATTCGTTGCCGATCGATTTTCTTGGAACACGTTGGGCATTGCTGGTGCAAGAGGACAGCGCCGACGTGTTTGCAGGAGCACGCGAGTCACTGCGGTCCACCATAATGATCTCAGCGGCGATATTCTTGGCCGTGATCCTTGGGTCGTTCATTTTGGCGCGCCGGTTTTCTACGCCAATTGCCGCCTTATCAGAGGCCGTCAACAGCGTCGCGTCAGGAAAATTACAAACAGAGATTCCCGGCACGTCGCGGCGTGATGAAATTGGCGAACTGGCGCGCGCTGCGGAGGTTTTTCGAGGCAACGCAGTTGAGATGGACACTTTGAGCAAAGAGCAAAGTGAGGCCCATGAAGAGTTAACGCGGCTCAACAGCGAAAGCCAAGCCGCAGCGCTTCGCGAGAAAAAACTGGCCGACGAAAGAGAAGAAGCGGATCGCGCGGCAGTCGCTGCGCGCGAAGACATGATGCAAATGCTTGGTGCGTCTTTTGGCGAGGTTGTTTCGGCTGCGCAGGCTGGTCAATTTTCCAACCGGATTTCGGTGGACTTTGATGATGCTATTCTTGTGCAATTGGCCCGTGATATGAACCATTTGATGGAAACGGTTGATGATGGGTTGGGCCGGACTGGCAGCGTTCTGTCAAGCATTGCAGACGGCGACTTGTCCCAACGAATGGAGGGCGAATTCAATGGCGCGTTTGCAGAGTTACAAGGACATGTGAATAACATGCTGGATGCATTGACCGCCTTGGTCGGTGACATTACCGCAAGCAGTTCGACGCTAACGGGTTCCTCTAGCGAGTTGCGCGAGACAGCAGACTCTCTGTCGCGCCAAGCCGAGCAAAACGCGGCCTCTGTCGAAGAAACCTCTGCGGCTCTGGCCCAATTGAATGCCAGCATCTCTCAAGTGACCGGCAATATCGAGGCTGTCAGTACAAATGCGCAATCCGCACGCGAGATTGCCGTATCAAGCGAAGAGATCGCTGCCGAGGCGGCCACTTCGATGGATCGGATTGCGGGCGGGTCAAAAGAAATTGCCCGCGTTGTCGAGGTGATCAATGACATTGCGTTCCAGATCAATTTGCTGGCCTTGAATGCTGGCGTCGAGGCCGCGCGCGCGGGTGAAGCCGGATTGGGATTTTCGGTGGTTGCATCAGAAGTACGGCAACTCTCTCATCGCGCCAGTGATGCGGCCAAAGAAATTGCCGAAGTCATCAAGAAAAGCGATGACGCGGTTACAAAAGGGGTGAGCAATGTTGCCAGTGCGAAAGCCTCGCTTGAAGAAATTGCAACCAGCGTTGTGAAGATTTCTGATACTATCCAAGATGTTACGCTTGCTGTGTCAGAGCAATCGTCTGGTATCAAAGAAATTACGACGTCTGTCTCTCTGATCGATGGTAATACCCAAAAGCAGGCAGCGGCCTTTGAAGAAGTTACGGCGTCAAGTCATGTTCTGGCGCAAGAAGCCGGTGATTTGTCCGCTGCGACGTCCCGGTTTCGCTTGAACCCTCAGAGCGAAACGCCAGATCGACATTCCGAAAGAGTGGCTTAGTCAAAGCTGTTCCTTAGGCTCTGATCTGGTAGCCGCCAAGATAAGTGCAACCGGGGCAGTCCCGATGATCACCACGCGTGTCGCGGTGAAATCAAAAAAAGCCACGCGCCCACACTTGATCCAGATCTTCCGGCAGATCGAGCGGATAGAGGAAGGTTTTATTCAAACTCGACCAGCAAGTCTTTTGCATCAATTTGTGCGCCCGGCGTGACATGAAGCGATTTTACCGTGGCATCGCGTTCTGCATGTATGCCCGTTTCCATTTTCATTGCCTCAATTGTCAGGATCAGATCACCCGCTTTGACAGACGCCCCTTCCTTCACTCCGATAGAGGCAACAACGCCCGGCATCGGCGCACCTATATGGTTTTCGTTGCCCACTTCGGCTTTGGGGCGGGCGATTGAAGCGGCCGCATTGCTTCTGTCAGTCACCCGGACAGTGCGCGGTTGCCCGTTCAATTCGAAAAAGACCTTTGCCACACCTTCTTCGGTGGTTTCGGCAATGGCCTGACAGCGGATTTCCAACGTTTTGCCAGGATCAATTTCGACCGAGATTTCTTGGCCCGGCTGCATGCCGTAAAAGAAAGTTTTGGTTGGCAAAGTCCGCACGGGCCCATAGGTGGCATGACGATTGCGATAGTCGAGAAAAACCTTCGGATACATAAGATATCCGCCAAGATCCTCGTCATCAATTTGTACGCCTTCTAACGTTTCAGAGAGTGTGGCGCGGCTTGCTTCGATATCCACCGCCTCAGCGTGCTGGCCCGGTCGATCAAGCATCGGCGTTTCGCCTTTGAGCATTTTCTTTTGCAATTTCGCAGGCCAGCCACCGGGGGGTTGCCCCAGATTGCCGCGCATCATGTCGATCACGCTATCCGGAAATGCCACGTCCGTTTTGGGGTCTTCGACTTCGGCGCGCGTTAGTCCTTGAGAGACCATCATCAGGGCCATGTCGCCAACAACTTTGGAAGATGGTGTGACTTTGACAATGTCGCCAAACATCTGGTTCACGTCCGAATAAGTCTTTGCCACTTCGTGCCAGCGCTCTTCTAACCCAAGCGAACGCGCCTGCGCCTTCAGGTTGGTAAACTGCCCCCCCGGCATTTCGTGCAAATAAACCTCGGACGCCGGCGCCTGAAGCCCAGATTCAAACGCCGCATAATGCCCGCGCACAGTTTCCCAATAGTTGGAAAGCTCTCTCACCGCGTCGATATCAAGTCCTGTGTCGCGTTCTGAGCCATCCAAGGCTTCGACAATTGTGCCCAAAGTCGCTTGGCTTGTGTTGCCCGAAAGCGCGTCCATCGCGCAATCAACCGCATCAACGCCCGCTTCGGACGCTGCCAATATGGTTGCGCATGCAATGCCGGCCGTGTCGTGGGTGTGGAAGTGGATCGGCAAGCCGACTTCTTCCTTTAACGCTTTGACCAAAATGCGCGCGGCGGCTGGCTTTAACAATCCCGCCATGTCTTTGAGGCCAAGCACATGCGCCCCTGCGGCTTTCAGTTCCTGGCCCATACCGACATAGTATTTCAGGTCGTATTTGGCGCGATCCGCATTTTGGATGTCACCAGTGTAACAAATGGTGCCTTCGCAAACCTTGTCATTGGCGATCACAGCGTCCATCGCGACGCGCATGTTTTCTACCCAGTTAAGGCTGTCAAAGACACGGAACACATCAACACCAGACTCGGCGGCCTGGCGGACAAAATACTGCACCACATTGTCGGGATAATTGGTGTAGCCAACGCCATTTGCGCCGCGCAAAAGCATCTGTGTCATCAGGTTGGGCATGCGCGCGCGCAAATCGCGCAGACGTTGCCACGGACACTCCTGTAGGAAACGGTAAGCCACATCAAAGGTCGCACCACCCCAGCACTCAACTGAAAAAAGCTGTGGCAGGTTCGCGGCATAGGCAGGGGCTGCGTTGATCATATCAATCGAGCGCATACGAGTTGCAAGCAGGGACTGATGCCCGTCGCGCATGGTGGTATCGGTGATAAGCAGCTGTTTTTGCTCAGACATCCAAGAGGCCACGGCTTCTGGGCCGAACTCTTCCAGAATGTTTCGCGTTCCCGGCACAGGCGACGTGCGCTCTTTGGGGGCGACGGGATCGCGCACTTCGGCAGATGGCTTGGCGCGCCCAGCTGTTTCGGGGTGTCCGTTGATTGTGATGTCGGCGATGTAGGTGAGGATTTTCGTTGCACGGTCCCGGCGCGCTTTGAAATCGAACAGCTCGGGCGTCTCGTCGATAAATTTGGTGTGGTATTCATAGTTCAAAAACGTCGGGTGCTTGAGCAGGTTTTCGACAAAAGCGATGTTGGTCGACACGCCGCGAATACGAAACTCACGCAGGGCCCGGTCCATCCGGGCAATCGCTGCCTCGGGCGTCGGGGCCCACGCAGTGACTTTTTCCAGCAGCGAGTCGTAATAGCGCGTGATAACCGCACCCGAGTAAGCGGTACCGCCATCAAGGCGAATGCCCATGCCCGTCGCGCCGCGGTAGGCTGTGATGCGGCCGTAATCGGGGATGAAATTGTTGGTCGGATCCTCGGTCGTGACGCGGCACTGGATCGCATGGCCGTTCAATTGCACGTCGTACTGCGAGGCTGTTCCGGTGGCTTCGACCAGCGATTTGCCTTCGGCGATTTTAATCTGGGCTTGAACGATGTCGATGCCTGTGACCTCTTCGGTCACGGTGTGCTCGACCTGAACACGTGGGTTTACTTCAATAAAATAAAACTCGCCGCTGTCCATATCCATAAGGAACTCGATGGTGCCTGCGCACTCGTAGTTGACCTCTTCAGCGATCCGCTTGCCAAGCCCGCAAATTTTCTCGCGCTGCGCACCCGACAGATACGGGGCAGGGGCGCGCTCGACCACCTTTTGGTTGCGGCGCTGCACCGAACAATCGCGTTCCCAAAGATGATAAATCGAACCATGACTGTCGCCCAACACCTGCACTTCGACGTGGCGGGCGCGCATGATCATTTTTTCAAGATACCCTTCGCCATTGCCAAAAGCGGCTTCAGCTTCGCGGCGGCCTTCAAGTACTTTTTCTTCCAGCTCATCTTCGGAATAGATCGGACGCATGCCGCGACCACCGCCACCCCAAGAAGCTTTGAGCATAAGCGGGTAGCCAACCTCTTTGGCCTGCTTCTTGATTTTAGCCATATCGTCGCCAAGCACTTCGGTCGCTGGGATCACCGGCACATCCGCTTTGATCGCCACCTGCCGCGCACTGGCTTTGTCACCCAAAGCACGCATGGTGTCGGCTTTGGGGCCGATAAAAGTGATGCCATTGTCTGCACAGGCGTCAACAAATTCGGGGTTTTCAGACAGCAATCCGTAACCGGGATGGATCGCGTCAGCACCGCAAGCGCGGGCAACGCGGATGATTTCTTCAATCGAGAGATAAGCGGCGACCGGCCCCATGCCTTTGCCAATCTGATAGGCTTCATCGGCCTTAAAGCGGTGCAGCGACAGCTTATCTTCTTCGGCATAAACTGCGACGGTTTTCTTGCCCAACTCGTTGGCAGCGCGCATCACGCGAATGGCAATCTCGCCTCGGTTTGCGACGAGAATTTTCTTAAAGTCAGCCATTCGAATATCCTTACTGTGCAGTTGCAGCATTGTTAGCGCCCCAAGTGCGTTGCGGCAAGCAATTGGGCAGGTTTGCGAACAAACTCTGTTGTTTACGTCTCTTTGGTGTCGCGAATTACACCAGCGCGGCCTTAAGTTCTGAGAGGTCTTTGGCTGCGATCTGGTTCATGTTGCAAAACATGTCGTCGCGCAGAATATGCACCAGATGATCTGGGCCTTTGTCACCCAATGCTGCGACTGCGTAGTGAAACGCACGCCCCAGCATCACAAAATCAGCGCCTTTGGCCAGTGCACGCATCACGTCCAAACCGCCGCGCACACCGCTGTCGAAAACAATCGGCGTATCTGGCACTGCCTCGCGGATGGCAGGCAGACAGTCAATCGAGGCAGGCCCGCCATCAAACTGACGCCCGGTGTGGTTTGAGACCCAAACGCCGTCTATCCCTGCAGAAACCAACCGCTTGGCGTCTTCGGGCTTTTGAATGCCCTTGACCAGAAATGGTCCGTCCCATTCAGCGCGGATTTCGTCGATCTCGGCCCAACTCGGTTGCCCGCGAATGACGTGGCCGGCGTGCTGGACCGAACTTGCCGCATCATCGCCGCCATAATCTTCGCAGAACTTCAGGCTTGGAATGCCCTCGCGCAGGGTGCCAAGCGTCCATTCGGGGTGCAGCGCCATCGAGATTAGCATTGCAAGGTTAATCTTCGGCGGGATTGTCAGATTGGCGCGGCGCTGGCGTTCGCGCCGTGAGTCATTTGGCACATCAACAGTGACAATCAACGTGTGAAACCCGGCTTCGCGCGCACGCCGCATCATATCGGTGCGGATGCCTTTGTCAGACGGCGGGTAAAGCTGAAACCAACCCTGATCACCGATGTGGGGGGCAAGCGTTTCGGGCACGACCGTTGCAACTGTCGACATGCAATAGGGGATGCCGATGCGTGCACAAGCCGCCGAGATGATTTTCTCTGCCCCCGGCCACATGATCCCTGACATGCCCACCGGGGCGCAGCCCACCGGCATCGGGTAGTCGCGCCCCATAAACGTCGTTTTCACGTCAGGGATCACGGTGCCATGCAGCACTTCGGGCATAAACTGGATAGCGCGCAGTTGGGATTGGTTGCGGTCATGCTGATCCTCAAGCCCGGTCGCGCTGTCGAGGTACTCAAAGACGAAATGCGGGATGCGGCGTTTGGCGCGCGCGCGCAGATCAGAGATGGCGGGGTATTTGATGTCGAGATCCATGGGGGCATTTGCTCTGGAATCTGACGGTTTTTCAAGGGGGAAGCTTCGGCGCGCCTGGTCAGAGAACAGAGGCAGAACATGGCTTTAACTCCTTAGCAATAGACGTTACTCTGTTGCGCATGAGCAGTTTTCCCGCCGACGATGATATGCCCGACGATTTTCCTGACCGCATTCCGCTGTCTCAACAGGCGATGGCCGTGCGCCCTACGCCGTATCTGGAGGGTCTGAACCCCGAACAACGCAAGGCCGTCGAGACGATTGATGGTCCGGTTTTGATGCTGGCCGGGGCAGGGACGGGCAAGACCAAAGCGTTGACCACACGGATTGCGCATTTGCTGAACACAGGCGTTGCGCGCCCGAACGAGATTTTGGCGGTGACATTCACCAACAAGGCTGCGCGCGAGATGAAAAATCGCGTTGGTGCGTTGCTGGGTCAAACAGTCGAGGGCATGCCCTGGCTTGGGACGTTTCACGCGGTTTGTGTGAAACTGTTGCGCCGTCATGCAGAGCTTGTGGGGCTTAAGACGAACTTTACCATTCTGGATACCGACGATCAGATCCGGCTGATGAAGCAATTGATCATCGCTTCTGGCATCGATGAAAAGCGCTGGCCTGCGCGCCAACTTGCCCATGTGATTGATGGTTGGAAAAACCGCGCATGGACACCCGACAAAGTTCCGACGGCGGAAAGCAACGCCTTTGATCAACGCGCTGTCGCCCTTTATAGCGATTATCAGGACCGGCTTAAGTCACTGAACGCAGTCGATTTTGGCGATCTATTGTTGCACGTTGTTACGATCCTGCAAACCCACGACGACATCCTGCAGCAATACCAGCGCTGGTTCCGCTACATTCTGGTCGATGAGTATCAAGACACCAACGTCGCGCAGTACATGTGGCTGCGGCTTTTGGCGGGTGGACACAAAAACATCTGTTGCGTGGGCGATGACGATCAGTCGATCTATGGGTGGCGCGGCGCAGAAGTTGGCAATATTTTGCGCTTCGAAAAGGATTTCCCCGGGGCTGCGGTGATCCGGCTTGAACAAAACTATCGCTCGACTCCACATATTCTGGCCGCAGCGTCTGGTGTGATTGAGGCGAATACAAGCCGGTTGGGCAAGACGCTGTTTACCGACCGGGAGCAGGGCGAAAAAGTCCGGCTGATTGGTCATTGGGACGGTGATGAAGAAGCGCGTTGGATTGGCGAAGAGATCGAAGCGATGCAGCATGGCACGCGCGGCCTGAGAGATTTCAGCTTGAACGAAATGGCCATTCTCGTGCGCGCCAGTCATCAAATGCGCGCCTTTGAAGATCGGTTCTTGACCATCGGACTGCCTTACCGCGTCATTGGCGGCCCGCGCTTTTATGAGCGCTTGGAAATACGCGACGCGATGGCCTATTTCCGCGTGGCGATTTCACCTGATAACGACCTGGCGTTCGAGCGCATTGTGAATACCCCTAAACGCGGAATTGGTGACAAGGCGCAGCAAAAAATCCGCGACATGGCACGCAGCAATGGTGTGTCAATGGTGGAAGGTGCACGTCTGTTGCTGGCGGCTAAAGGGCTTGGCGGCAAAGGGGGCAAAGAGCTTGGCGTCCTGATCGCGGGAATCGACCGTTGGCATGCAACCTTGCGGACAGGCGCGCAAGACGCGCCTGACGATGAACTTGTTTTGGAGCCTTTGGAACCAGCAGCGCCTAAAGCCCACGACCATGTCGAATTGGCCGAGATTATCTTAGAAGAGTCCGGCTACACAGAGATGTGGCAAAACGACAAAACGCCGGAAGCACCGGGGCGCTTGGAAAACCTCAAAGAGCTGCGTGATCAGCTTTATAATTTTGAGAACCTGCAAGGGTTCCTCGAACACGTCTCACTGATCATGGACAACGAGTCTGATGCGGGCGATGCGAAAGTATCGATTATGACACTGCACGCGGCCAAAGGGCTTGAGTTTCCCGCAGTCTTTTTACCCGGTTGGGAAGACGGGCTGTTTCCGTCACAACGCTCGATGGATGAGAGCGGTGTCAAAGGCTTGGAAGAAGAGCGCCGCTTGGCTTACGTCGGGATCACTCGGGCTGAAGAAATTGCCACGATCAGCTTTGTCGCCAATCGCCGGGTGTTTGGACAATGGCAATCGGCCCTGCCATCGCGGTTCATTGATGAACTTCCGGTAGCCCATGTGGATGTGTTGACGCCGCCGGGTTTGTACGGGGGCGGATACGGCGCAGCGGGCATGGCCAGCGAGCCTGAGGTGACATCCAATATGCACGACAAGGCGGCTCAAGCGAATGTCTACAACTCGCCGGGCTGGAAGCGGCTTCAGGAGCGGTCGCAAAAGCGCGGCATGTCGCAACCTGCTGAAGGGCGCACGATGGTGATTGATGCCAGTGCGATTTCGGCTTTTACCACCGGCGAGCGTGTGTTTCATCAAAAGTTCGGCTACGGTGTGATCACTGGCATTGAAGGTGACAAGCTGGATATTGCCTTTGAAAAGGCGGGCGACAAAAAGGTAGTGGCCAAGTTCGTTACAGCGGCAGATGGCGCGGGGGACGTGCCGTTTTAGAGAGGCTTTTCCCGGCTCACATGCGTTCGCTCCCCAAAGTCTTTTTGGACAGAAAACGCTGCGGGGGCCCTCTTACATTGGTTTTGTTGCGAGCAGTTCGATCAGGGCCGAGGGGCCTGAGTGGCCGCGTCCTTCGGCAAGGTCTTCCTCCCAACTGCGCAAGGTCTGGATTTCCAGTGCGTCAAAGGCGTTTGCAAGCAATTCTTCGGAATAGGTGTTTTTAACGTGCGGCGGTCCGCCTGTGCCGCGCCCGACTTGTTCCGGCCGATAGCCTAGGATGTATAGCGTGCCGCCGGGTGCGAGGGCTTGCGTGATGCCCTTGAAGGCTTCGGCGCGCAGTTCAGGTGGTAGAAACTGGAAGAACACGCCCGCGATCAGATCATAGGATTGCGCGTGCCACGCCCACTTTGTGATATCGGCCTGATGGAAACTGACGTCGGCTTTTGCGTCCTTGGCGAGCTTGCGGGCCTTAACCAAGGCGTTCTCGGCGAAATCAAAGGCGGTGACGGTGAAGCCGCGTTTGGCAAGGAACACCGAGTTGCGCCCCTCGCCATCGGCCAGACAAAGCGCTGTGCCCGCTGTAGGGAGTTGGTTGGCGATTGCGGCTAGTGGAGCTGCAGCCGCGGTGCCAAACAGATAGCCGTCGCCTTCATACCGTCCATTCCAAAAATCCGGTTCCATCTAACTGGCCCAGTTGCCATGACGGAAGACGGGCACGCGCTCGCCGCTCTGGGTGATGCCGTCGATCTGCGTATCCGCGTCACCGATCATCCAATCTACGTGGATGAGGCTGGCGTTGCCACCGCGCGCAGCGACGTCCTCGTCAGACAATCCTACACTATCGCGCAGGCAGTCCTTGTAGCACTGGCCCAAGGCGATGTGGCAGGCGGCGTTTTCGTCAAACAGCGTGTTGTAAAACAGGATGCCCGATTCCGAGATTGGCGAGGCGTAGGGAACTAAGGCCACTTCACCCAGATGGCGCGCGCCTGCGTCAGTATCGATCAGCTTGAGGAAGACTTCCTCGCCTTTATCTGCGCGTGCTTTGGTGATTTTGCCGTCCTCGAAAGTCACTTCGATTCCCTCGATCAACGTACCTTGATGTGCGAGCGGTTTTGAAGCGCGCACAGTGCCGTTTACGCCGTCTTTGTGCGGTGTGGTAAAGACCTCTTCTGTGGGGATGTTTGGGTTGCACGTAATGCCGTTCTTTGCCTTTGAGGCGCCTCCGGCCCACAGATGCCCGTCTGCCAATCCGACTTTTAAATCAGCGTGTTGTGAGACGAAGTGAAGCTGCGCAAAGTTCTGTTCGTTTAGCCAATCGCGCCGCTCGGCAAGCTCGGCGTTGTGCGATGCCCAAGCGGCTGTTGGGTCGTCATTTGTCACGCGAGATGCAGCAAAGATCGCGTCAGCTAGGGCGGCTTGGGCGGCATCAGGCAACAGGTCTGGATAGACAAGCTGTGACCATGCGCGCCCCGGATAGGCGGCGATGTTCCAGTTAATTTCAAAGTTGGAAATCTTGGACAGGGCCGGTTTATAGGCCTTGCTGTTGGCTTTGGCCGCGCGACCCACTTTGGCCGGGTCTTCATTGGCCAATGCCATCGGATTATCGGCGACGATATGCAGGCGCGCGGCGTTCGCCTCATAGGCTTGTGCCATCCCTTCATAAAGCCAAGCGGGGGCTGCATCAAAGCTGGCATCAGAACCGTGCTGATAGCGTGCGCGGGTCATCTCTTCATCGCCGAGCATGGCGGTCACCAACCCTGCACCTGCTTTATACGCCTCAACCGTTACACGGCGCAGCAAAGGCAAGGCTTCGGCAGAGGCGGTGATGATCACGTCTTGACCGGGGCTTAGGTTCAAGCCGGTTTTCACGATCACTTTGGCCAGTTTATCAAGGTTGGATTCGTCAAAGGGCAGGGTCATCAGCGTGGTCCGTCTTCAGAGTGTTTTGGCCATAAAAAAACGCGCCCGGCGGGACGCGTTCTTTCGATAAACATGAGGTCGCGCGGCACGTTACGCGGCGACCTTTTCCGCAGCGGCGGCTTCGGCGGCGTGGCGGCGCTCGCTTTCCTCGCGGCTGAGAGCGACCGAGGTGCGCACACCTTTGCCGACAAATTCCATCAAGCCTTTGACAACCCGTTCGTTGGGGTCGATGCCTGCGCAGGACAACACTTCGCGGCCATCGCGCGACCGTGCCCAGCGGGCGATCTGCTCTGGCCCGTTGCCGTACTTCTTGTCGTCTGCAATGGCATCATCTAACGCCGCCAGAACCACCGCTGCAAATAGCTTGCGTGCGCGGTTGCCTTGCTCGTGATTAAACGCTGTGCCGTCCACAAAGTCTGCCATCTTCCGTCCTTCTTCTTTTTGCTCTTACCGCAATTATGGGCGCGTATTTGGCGCGAAATCCTTTATGACGGATTAAGCGCGGTTTAGCTTTTCTATTTAGGAATGGCTGCTATGCGTCTGGCGCATGGCTCACCGTTCCTCCCCAGGGTTTTCCCTGCTTCTTGCAGGGCTTCTTGAGGTGGAATATAGGGTTTGTGACTGATTTTTCAACAAAAACCTCCGGAGACCGCATGCCAAAAGTAAACGGAAACGAAATCCGCCCAGGAAATGTGCTTGAACATAACTCCGGATTGTGGGTTGCGGTTAAAGTAGACCATGTAAAGCCCGGAAAAGGCGGAGCTTTTGCCCAAGTCGAGATGAAAAATCTGCGAAATGGGTCAAAATTGAACGAGCGCTTCCGGTCTGCGGATAAAGTGGAAAAAGTTCGCCTAGAGCAAAAAGATCAGCAGTTTTTGTACGAATCTGACGGCATGCTGGTGTTCATGGACAACGAAACCTTTGAGCAAATTGAGCTGCCTTCAGATATTTTGGGGGATCGCCGTCCGTTTTTGCAGGATGGGATGACAATCCAGATTGAATATTACGAATCTGAAGCTCTTAGCGCATCGCTGCCGCAAAAGGTGACCTGCATGGTGGTTGAGACAGAGCCGGTGGTGAAGGGCCAGACTGCTGCCAATAGCTTTAAACCCGCAGTGCTGGACAACGGTGTTAAAGTGATGGTGCCTCCTTTCGTGGGTCAGGACGAGGCGATTATCGTCAGCACGGAGACCATGGAGTACATGGAGCGCGCTTAAAGCAATGTGCGCAAGCGCTGGTTCCGCCACTCCCACTGTTTTGATTGATAACGACCGTGTCCGCGTAACCGAGTGGCGTTTCAAAGAGCGTGGCGACAACACGGGCTGGCATCGTCATGCCTATGACTACGTGGTGATTCCACAGTTTGACGGTGCGTTGGATATTGATCTGGGAAATGGAGAACACATCACTGCGCACATGCAAAGTGGTGTGCCGTACTACCGTGAAATTGGTGTCGAACATGACGTGATCAACGCCAATGACTTTGAATGCGCCTTTGTCGAAGTTGAACTGCTTGAGGCCCGCCGATGAACCTACGCCCGTCGATTTCTTCAGATATCCCCGACCTGCAAGCCGTTCTGGATGAAACCGAGCTTTTCCCAAGCGAGATGCTGCCCGATATGATTGGTGGCTTTTTATCGGGAAAGAGCGACGATCTCTGGATCACGTGTGAAGAGAGCGGAGGCGTTATTGGCTTTTGCTACGTGTTGCCCGAGCAATTGACCGAGGGCACGTGGAACATGGCCGCAATTGCTGTGTCACCCAAAAATCAAGGACAAGGTGCAGGGCGCGCTTTGGTACAAGAAGTAGAGGCCACACTAGCCAAACGCGGCATTCGGGTTTTGATCGTGGATACCTCTGGAACAGACGCCTTTGAACAAACCCGCGCATTTTATCGCAGCAATGGGTATGTCGAAGAAGCGCGGATCAGAGATTTCTGGGCGGACGGCGATGACAAGATCGTCTTTTGGAAGTCTCTCACCCAAGCGGCCTGAAGCCTCTCCGAACCTTAAAGTCGCGTTGTCAAAACTGGCAAGCAAACGAAGCTGCAGCGCGTACGCCGTCAATAATACGTATCTCGGGTGATTGGTTTTGATCGATATCGACCATCCCGCCACATCCAAGCACGACTGAGTCGATATGATCTTCCTCTGCCGCGCTTTTCAATTCTGCAACCACCTGTGATCTGGCTGCGTGCGGATCATCTTCCAAAGCCAATACGGGAACACCGCTTGCGCGTACTTTGCCAAGGTGGCCAGCCAACCCGTAGGCCTGAATATTGGCTTCAAGAATAGGTACGGAAACGTCCAGCGTAGTCACAACAGAGAACCTTTCGCCAGCGATAGCGGCCAGATGATACGCGGCCTGTCCTATGCCGATCACCGGACACGTCGCCAGCTTGCGAGCCGCGTTCAGGGCGGTGTCGTCAAAGCATGCAATAATGATCGCAGTCGCGCCTTGCTCGGAGGCTTTCTCGACCAATTTTAAAAGCGGCGCTTCGGCTAGTCTGCCGTCTTCAACGCCTTGAATGGACGGCGGACCGTCGTGCGATGTCCAACCTTCAAACTGGGCCGAGGGAGCGGTTTCACGCGCAGTACGCAGCATGGATTGCGTCATCGATACTGTGCTGTTGGGGTTGATGAGAACGATCACAACATACCCTTACCTGCATCTGATCCGGCGCGTGCTTTGCGGCGCGTGCTCCAAAGCGCGAGGCACAGAAAGACCGCGATAACAATTAGTGAGAACACGGTCGTCAGTGTGCCAAGCGCATAAAGCACTGGCGTGGTCACGTTGGTGGTCATGCCGAAAATCTCTAGTGGCAGCGTGTTGTAGCTACCGGACGTCAGCAATGTGCGTGCAAACTCATCATAGCTGAGCGTGAAGCCAAACAAAGCGACCCCGATCAACGATGGGCCGATGATTGGCAGCACCACATGGCGCAAGGTTTGCCATGACGAAGCACCTAGATCGCGCGCGGCTTCTTCATAGCTTTTGTCAAAGCGATTGAAGACCGCGAACATGATCAAAAGCCCGAACGGCAGGGTCCATGTTAGCTGTGAGCCAAACCCTGACGTCGACCAATGCACGTCGAGACCGGATTGCGAAAAGATCAAACCAACGCCCAGCGAAATCAGGATGGATGGGATCACCAGTGATGTGATGATCAGGTAAAACAAGATGCTAGAGCCCTTGAACCTTTTCCTGAAGGCCAAGCCGCCCATGACTGACAGAACGACAGTGGTGACCATCACCATCAATCCAAGCGCAAAGCTCCGGCGGAAACTGCCCCAAATGTCACCAACGGCCTGTTGCTCAAACAGGTCGCGGAACCAATGCAGCGACGTGCCGCGCATCGGAAAGGTCAGCCCGCCATTTGGACCTTGGAATGACAGGATGGCGATCGTGATCGTTGGGCCATACAGGAACAACAGGAATAGCGCGAAAAAGGCGCTTAGGACATAGAATGAGCGCGAGCGTGGTTCCATGTTACAACTCCTTCCTGATGTCGACGAAGCGCAACATGATGCCGATCACGATCAACACGGTCAGCAGCAATACAACAGCCGTCGCAGAGGCCGACGGATAGGCCAAAAGCGCAATGTCGTTTGAAATCAGCCGCCCCACATTTGCGGATTGAGACCCGCTCATGAAACGCACGGTGATGAAATCGCCCATCACCAGCGTGATCACAAAGATCGTGCCAATCATAATACCCGGCTTGGTCAGCGGGATGATGACGTTCCACAGGATTTGCGCACCAGAGGCTCCGGCGTCACGCGCTGCCTCGATCAGCGATTTATCGATGCGCATCATGGTGTTGAAGATCGGGACCACCATGAACAGCGTGTAAAGATGCACGAACGCCAGGATGACGGCGAAATCGCTGAACAGCAGCCAGTCCAGTGGTTCGTCAATGACGCCCCATGAGATCAGGGTCGAGTTGGCGATACCATTACGGCCCAGAAATGGGATCCAGCTGATCATGCGGATGATGTTCGAGGTCCAGAAGGGGATGGTGCAAAGCAGAAACAGCACGATTTGCCACGTGAGCGTGCGCACGTGAAAGGCAAGGAAATAGGCGACGGTGAACCCTATGCCGAGGGTGAAGACCCATGTGATGAACGCGTATTTGAACGTGTTGAAGAAGACGCGGTAGGTGACGTTTGAGCCGAAAAGGAACTCGTAGTTTTCCAAGTCAAAGGCTGGGATGATCGAGAATTCGGTGGCCTGCCAAAAGCTGACGGTGACGATCATGATGATGGGCAGGATTAGAAAGAAGACAAGCACCGCCATAATCGGCAGTGCCATGAGCCATCCCAGAAAGGTGTTATTTTTCAGCACGCGTGATCTTTCAAAACGAGGATGGGACGGGAGCCGTGGCCCCCATCCCTTTGGTCTTTAGGCCGCGATGAATTCGTTCCACTTGCGGACCATGTACTGGTTTTCGTCCATAACCGCGTTCCAGCAGGCGACAGCGCCCATCCGGTCTTGGAACGATCCGCCGTCGCGGACTTCTCCGGCTTGCGCCAAAGCATCGCCTGTCGGAGACAAGATGGTGTCGGTCGCGGCTTTGCCTTCGAACCAATAGCCCCACTCGTTTTCGGACATGTAGTTCTTGGAGGTTTCCGGCACGGCAGAGTAATAGCCCTGACGCATCAAATAGCCACCGACCCAGCCGTCGAGATACCAGTTGATGTACTCGTAAGCCGCATCGCGTTCGAGACCGGTCAGAGAGGCCGACAAGCCAATGCCGCCGCCCCATGAACGATAGCCTTCCTCAAGCGGTTGATAGACGCACTCGACGCCTTTGGCCTTTACGGCTGTAATCGCAGGGGACCACATAGACTGGATCACGACCTCGCCCGATGCCATCAGGTTGACGCTTTCGTCAAACGATTTCCAGAAGGCGCGGAACTGGCCGTTTTTCTTGGCTTCGGTGAAGATTTTCATCGTCAGATCAATCTCTTCACGGGTCATGTTGCCTTTGTCGGGATAGGTGTATTCACCCATGCTTTCGACAACCATCGCCATGTCCATGATCCCGATGGACGAGATATCAAGGATGGACGCTTTGCCCTTAAACTCGGGGTTCAGCAGCTCGGACCAGTTGTTGATCGGACGGCCAATCAGATCGGGACGAATGCCCAATGTGTCGGCGTTGTAGATCGTTGGGATCAACGTCATCCAGCCGCTTTCGTTGTCGACAAAGCCTTTGCCGTCCGGGCCTTCGGTAAAGCCAACGCTGTGCGGTGCGGTGCCTTGAGCGATGACACTGTCAGGGTTCAGTTTACCGTTGCGGAAAATACCGACGATCTTGTCGTAGTTCTTGATCTTGGATGTATCCATCGCCTGAAGGTTGCCAGTTGGCCAAACCTTTTTGCAGATCCAATATTCAATGTCGGCAATGTCAAAGCTGTTGGGTTGCGTGGCCGCGCGTTGTGTCACGCTGTCGGAATCCAAGGCCGTCATCTCAAGCGTAAAGCCAAGGTCTTCTTTCACCTTGTTGGCCACGTCGTTCAGGTTTGAAACGCCTGTTCCGAACTGGCGCAAGGTAACGTCTTTTATGTTTTGCGCCCAGATCATCGGTGCGCCAAGTGTGGTGCCTGCAGCAAAAGCGGCGCCGCCCTTAAGCATGCTACGTCTTGAAACTTTGGTCATATCTTCTCTCCTTGTCAGGTTTTCTAGGCCGTAAGCTTGTGTAGATTTGCGTCATCCCAGATCAGACCGACCTGATCGCCTGGGTTTAATGGGTTGTTGAAAAAGTCGGCTTCGGGGATTGACGCGCTGATCTCTTGGTCGCCTGCAATCATCGCTGACACCGCGACATGTGCGCCCTGATACTCAACGCCCAGAATGCTTCCGGGCATTTTGCCGTCGCCCGAGGCCGCGATGCCCACGGCATCTGTGCGGATCGCGTAATGGCCTTGCGCCAAAGCGATTACGTTGTGCCCGCCAATGAACTGGGCCACGAAAGCGGTTGTTGGTGCGTTAAACACATCGCGGGCTGACCCGGCCTGCTCGATCACTGCGTCGTTCATCACGACGATTTCGTCGGCAAGGGCGAGGGCCTCGTCTTGGCCGTGGGTGACGTGAACAAAGCTGATGCCAAGCTCGCGTTGCAGCTTGCGAAGCTCGCCGCGCATACGTATGCGCAGGAACGGATCGAGGGCGGAAAGGGGCTCGTCCAGCAACAACACCTGAGGCCGCGTAATCAAAGCGCGCGCCAAGGCGACCCGCTGTTGCTGCCCGCCGGAAAGCTGATCGGGCAACCGGTCGCTCAACGCGCTAAGGTCCACCAGTTCCAGCATTTCGCCTGCTTTTTTCAACCGACTTGGCTTGTCATCGCCGCGCATTTTCAGGCTGAACGCCACGTTGTCTGCAACGCTAAGATGCGGAAACAGCGCGTAATTCTGAAACATCATCGCCGTGCCGCGCTTGGCGGGTGCCAGCTCGGAGATATCGGTTCCACCAAGTAGGATTGACCCGTCGGTGACGGTTTCATGCCCTGCAATCATCCGCAGTGTCGAGGATTTCCCGCATCCTGACGGTCCAAGCAAACATGCGTAACCGCCGGGGCTGAATTTGTGACTGATCGCATCGACTGCCACGGTCGGGCCGTAGCGTTTGGTGACAGAAACCAGTTCAAGTATCGTATTGTGTTCGCTCATGAATCCCCCGGAACGCAAAGGCAGTCAGCCCTTTGACGGTGCGCTATGCAATTTTGTTCCGGCAGTTTCGGGTGGCATTACGCGACGCTGCTCAAAAACATTGCACTAAGAACCGTCACTGATCAAAAATTGAACACATAATTGTATACAATACAAGTATCGGTTGGGTACAATCGAATCTCTTGAGGCGCGCCAACAGCTCTGCCATGTCAATGTCAGGAGCATCCATGACCAAGACAGACCTTTCAGACCGATCAAAGGCCGCGACAAGCGACAGCATTGCGCACGCTCTTTCACTGGCCATCCACGAGCACCGGATTTTGCCGGGCACCAAGCTGGTGGAAGACGAATTGGCCGAGATTTATGGCGTGTCTCGCACGGTCATCCGCGCTGCATTGCACAGCTTGTCGCATATCCAGCTGATCGAAATCAGACGCAATAAGGGGGCGTCCGTGGCGTCTCCGTCCTTAAAAGAAGCGCATGAAGTTTTTGAGGCCAGAGAGCTTTTGGAACCACGCACCGCATTTAGCGCCGCGCAACTTGCAACATCTGAGGACATAGCGCGCTTAGAGCGTCACATTGAAGACGAGCACGCAGCACTTGCGGCGGCTGACCCGGGGCGCGCTCTATATCTTTCGGGGCTGTTTCACAATGACATTGCCCACATCGCGAACCAAAGCACCATTGCCGGTTTCATTGAAACGCTGGTCGCGCGTTCGTCGCTGATCATCGCGCTTTACTGGCGTCGCGAAAGTGCTTTGTGCGAAAAGCATGCGCACCATGCATTGGTGAAATCCATTGCTGACGGAAACGGAAGTCAGGCCGAGGAATTGATGCGCAGTCATCTGGTCGATCTGCACTCTGCTTTGGATTTGAAAGAGCGCAGCGGTCGCGTTCTTTCGCTAAAGGATGCACTTGCGCAATGACCATCCGTGTTATGACCATCAACGATCTGGAAACCGTCCTTGGTTGGGCCGCTGATGAAGGATGGAACCCCGGTCTGGACGACGCACCCGCCTTTTTGGCGGCTGATCCGGTAGGTTTTTTGGTCAAAGAGATAGACGGCGAACCTGTCGCGGCAATTTCTGTCGTCAACCACAGCTCCGATTTTGCGTTTCTCGGTTTGTACATCTGCAAGCCGGAACATCGCGGGCATGGTCATGGAATGGATATCTGGCAGGCGGGCATTGCCCACGCCGGAGCCAGAACCATCGGGTTAGATGGCGTCCCTGATCAGCAAGACAACTACGCGCGTTCGGGATTTGAGAAGGCCGGCAGCACGGTACGATTTGAAGGGGTGATCACAGCAGCACCTGATCCGCGCATCCGTCCGGCTACGCCGTCCGAGTTGCACAATTTGATCATCCGCGACTCCGAAGCGACAGGCATCAATCGGTCAGCGTTTTCTGAAGCGTGGCTATCCCAAACGCGGAATCGGAAGACACTGGTGCTGACAGACGGGGCAGAATTGAACGGCTTTGCAACTTTTCGGCGCTGTGGGCACGGGACGAAGGTCGGTCCACTTCAAGCGACCAACAAGGCCGATGCGCTCTCTTTGATAGCCTCCAACCCATTTTCAGAGCCTAACGAACCAGTTTATGTCGATGTCCAAGACGCGCGTTCACTGTTTAGCCAATTGTTGGAGAAACAGGACTTCGTGCCGACTTTTGAGACAGCCAGAATGTACAAAGGATTGCGGCCTGAAGCTGAGCCAACCCGATACCAAGCGATAGCGACAATGGAGCTTGGCTAAGTTCTTACCGAGAAGCGCAACACGCACCCCTGAGGCGAAGCCATTCCTTTACGGTTCGGAACGAACCGGCTTAACCGGTTCATTCCACATTTTTTAGCATCAGTTCAAATACGGTTCGGGATCGACGCTATCAAAGCCTTCGCGCACCTCAAAGTGCAGGAACGGCGGCGTTGCAGAGCGCACAACCGCCAGCTTTTGACCGCGTTTGACGGTATCGCCTTTTTCAACGCCAATTTCATCTACACCTGCATAAACCGTCAAGAGGTTGTCGGCGTGGCGCACCACCAAGATCGGCACTTGGTCGGTGTCGCGCGTGATCGCGGCCACTGTGCCATCTGCAGCGGCTGCAACAGATGCACCCGCACTGGCAGAGATACCGATCCCCTCATTTGCACCCTTTTCATAGGTGCGGATAATGCGGCCCTGTACCGGCATGCGCAGTTTCGAGGTGTCAGACGCTGCTGTTTGCGGCGCTGCTGGCTCAACTGGCTTTGGTGGAGCCGCGCTCGCCACAACGCGTGGCGCCGGCTTGGCATCCTCTGTCGGCAAAGGAGCGGCTGCAGAAGGAGGTGTCGGCGTCGGCGTTCCAGCACCCGGTGCAGGCTGAACCTCAATCGGATCATCCAGCGAGGCGACTTGCACATTGCCGGTTTGCATAGG
The DNA here is from genome assembly GCA_039942715.1 of Paracoccaceae bacterium. Lineage (GTDB taxonomy): Bacteria > Pseudomonadota > Alphaproteobacteria > Rhodobacterales > Rhodobacteraceae > JABDJX01. The sequence goes on along the minus strand of JBDVBY010000001.1, from coordinate 409,975 downwards.
CGTGGGGATCAGCAAGTACTGACCAACTCGCATCGCCAAATCTGGGCCCAGACCATTCCATTCTGCAAGGCTCGCCACAGGCACATCATAAGTGCGCGCAATCGAGAAGGCTGTCTCGCCCGGGGCAACCCGGTGGCGCGATGGCTCTGATCCGTTCGGCAGGCCGGGTGAGCCGCCGTCTGCACGATCAATACTGCCCGAAATCGCGGCCACATCAAAGTTGCCAGCGGTTGCTGCCGGGCTTGGCTCTGGCACACGCCGGGGCAGGGCAATGACTTCGCCTTGGCGTAAAATCACAGACTCAGGTAGCGCATTGTAGGAGGCAAGCTCGGTTGAAGAGACACCGATTCTCTCTGCAACCTTGGTCACCGTGTCACCGCGTTGGGCCAAAACGACCTGATATCCGGGGTAGGAAATGATGCCGCGTTCGTCAGGCAAAGGCTGAGACTGAGGCCCGTTTCGAACCGCATCAGAGGTGTCTAACCCACCAGATGCGCCCCTTAGGTCAAGGTCGAAATCACCGATATTGCCGCACCCTACTAGTGCTAGTGTGCTGCAGGCAACTATCACATATTGCTTGATAAAACCTGCCTGTCCTAATGCCAATCTCATCGCTCACTCCTCGTTGGCGCCGCCCTCTTTTCGGGGTCGGTCGCAATAACCTCGGGTCAGTCCTGACCCATCCCCTCAACAAGGGGCACAAACCGTACAGTGCGCAGTTCGTCATACTCGAACCCAGTTTCGGTGCGCGTCACTTTGATCAAGGACTGCACCGCGTCGGACTGCCCAACCGGTACAACCATAATACCCCCCATTTTCAGCTCTGCCAATAAGGGACCGGGGGGATCTTCGGCGGCGGCTGTCACTAATATCCGATCAAAGGGCGCTTGTTCGGGCAATCCGTGGCTACCGTCGGCGGGAAATGCGGTGATATTGGTAAGGTTCAAGGCGTCAAACACCTCTTGGGCGGCGTCCACCAGACGTTTGTGGCGATCCACGGTATACACCCGTCGCGCCAGTTGGCTCAGCACAGCGGCCTGATACCCCGAGCCGGTGCCGACCTCCAAAACCTTGTCGCGTGGCTGCACATCCAGAGCTTGGGTCATCAGCCCGACGACCGAGGGCTGGCTGATCGTCTGCCCACAAGAGATCGGCAAAGGCATGTCTTCATAGGCGCGTTCCGAGAAAAGCCCTTTCACAAAGGCCCCGCGATCAATCTTTTCCATCGCTTCCAGCACGCGTTTGTCCCGCACGCCTTTCTGGCGCAGCGCAAAGACAAATTGCATATTCCGTTCGCTGAGATCCATCAGTCGTCAATCTGCTCCGCAAGCGTGCTCAACTGATCATGCGCTGTTAAATCTGCACGCAAAGGAGTGACAGAAATGTAGCCGTCCAAATTGGCGGTCACATCTGTTTCTGGTCCGGTTTTGTGATGCTGCGGCCCGCCTTTGACCCACATAAACATCCGCCCCGACGGAGACATGTGCGGCTCTACGCCAAAACTTGTGTCCGCCCGCCAGCCCATTTTGGCCACCTTGTGACCTTGCACTTCGGCGGCTGGAATGGGGGGGTAATTCACGTTGTAAAACGTCCGGTAGGTATCACTTTCCCAATCCCCATGGCGCAACAGCCGTCGCACGGTGTCTGCCCCAAAGCGGGCAGCGGCCTCAAAAGGATTGTCCAGACTGCGGTTGTCAGGTCCATAAAACTGGCTAAGCGCAATCGCAGGTATACCTTGCAAGGCCGCCTCCATCGCTGCCCCAATTGTACCGGAATAAAGCACGTTCTCAGCGGCGTTGTTGCCCCGGTTCACGCCAGACAATACCAAATCAGGCGCGTTGTCCTTCATCACCTGATGAATACCCGCCAAAACACAGTCCGCAGGCGATCCTTCTGCCGCAAAGCGCTTGGGTCCAAACTGCGACAACATCGTCGGGTGCGTGTAGCTGATGCAATGGCCTACACCAGACTGCTCAAACGCAGGGGCCACTACCCAAACCTCGCCTTCGTTGCCCGCCAACTCCGCAGCGATGTCTTCCAAAACGCGCAAGCCCGGCGCGTTGATCCCGTCGTCATTAGTGATGAGAATGCGCATAATAAAAGCCCCAAAAACCGCCCCTACCTGATTAGACGCGCGGCGCGACAGGAGCAAGCCGTGTCCCGTCTTTCATTGGTTCAAAAATATGCCGGGAAGGTCTGGAGGGGCAGCGCCTCTCCAGTTGAGCGACGGGCGAAAGCCCGGCGCAATCAAAGCGGCGCACTCATAAGTGATTTAGCCAAGCTGTGCCAAAATCTCACGCGCTACATCTTCCGGCGCGTGCAGCCCCTCGCGGCTTTCTCCGGGATAAAACCGTGCGCGGGTCGCGGTGGGCATCGGCGCAGGTGTTACAACGTCAATTCGCGGCCCGATCTTGGCGGTTTCTGCCGCCCATGACCGCGCCAAGGCGATCTGCGCGGCTTTGCTGGAACCGTAGGCGCCCAAGAACTGTTCTCCGGCGCAAGGATCATCGAAAAACACGGCACGTCCGTTCTCGCCCAGAAGCGGCGCGATATAGGTGATCAAAAGCTGCGTGGCAGTGACATTCACCGCCAGCGATTTGGCAAAGTCTTTGCCGTCAACAAACGGGGCCGGCGACATTGGGGCTGCGTGAATGGCCGGATGCAGCCACATGTCCAAAGTCCCCCAGCGGTCGTGGATGCTGCGGCAAAGTTGGGCCATCGCTTCGGGCGTCGTGATGTCCATTGGGGCAAGAGTTGCCGCGCCGCCAGCAGCCTTGATATCGTCATCCAGTTCTTCGAGCCCACCCACAGTGCGCGCGACCGCAATCACGTGATGGGTGGGGGCAAGAGCGAGACCAAGGGCGCGCCCTAGGCCGCGCGAGGCTCCGGTAATGAGGGCTGTTTTTGTCATGGGATCGCTCATGGCGGCTTCCGCGCAAGGGGTCAAGACAGTGCGTTTGTCCATCTTTGGTTTGTGACGCTTAGTTGGGCTCCGCCTCTTGGCCTTGCGGCCAATTCTCCCGAAGTATTTTCGAACAGAAGGAAGTATTTTCGAACAGAAGAAGGATTACTTGAGTGGATGATTAGGGACCGGCGATTGGCCGATCCCTTTGATTTGGTTAGTCTTCGCTTGCGGGAGGCGTCTCGTCTGTTGGCGCTTCACCGTTACTTTCGACGTCTTCCTCATCCTGCTCGGCGATCCAGGCAACCGAGACGACTTCTTCGTCCTTTGCCGTGTTGAACACCTTTACACCACCTGCGCTGCGCGAGCGGAAGCTGATGCCGTCCACAGGTACACGGATCGACTGACCGGTCGAGGTGGCGAGCATGATTTGATCGCCCAACTCTGCTGGGAAGGATGCCACCAACGGGCCGCCGCGCATCGCTTTGTCCATTGCCATAACGCCCATGCCGCCGCGTCCGCGAATGGGGTAGTCGTGGCTAGACGAGAGCTTGCCCGAACCGCCGGACGTAATCGTTAGGATCAGATTTTCTGACGCTGACATCTCTGCGTAACGTTCGGGCGAAAGCTGACCTTCGGCAACGTCTTCCTCGTCTTCATCAGGCTCGACTTCTTCTTCTGGGGCACCAGCCATAAGGCGGCGTTGCTTGAGGTAAGCCGCACGCTCGGAGGGTTCGGCTTCAAAGTGACGGATGATTGCCATCGAAACGACCGTGTCGCCGTCGGCCAATTTGATCCCGCGCACGCCGGTTGAGTCGCGGCCCTTAAAGACGCGCACTGCCGTGGTTGAGAAACGGATCGCACGTCCCAGAGCGGTGACCAGCATCACGTCGTCATCTTCGCCGCAAATGCGCGCGTTCACCATTTCCACGCCTTCGGGCAGCTTCATTGCGATTTTGCCGTTGGATTTGACATTGGTGAAATCGGAAAGCGCGTTGCGGCGCACATCACCTTGGGTCGTGGCAAAGAAAATTTGCAGGTTTTCCCACTCTTCCTCTGGTGCATCAACGGGCATGATTGCCGCGATAGACACACCTTGCGGGATCGGCAGAATGTTGACGATGGCTTTGCCGCGCGAGGTACGCCCACCCAGCGGCAGGCGCCAGGTTTTCAGCTTATAAACCATGCCGTCGGTTGTGAAAAACAACAGCTGCGTGTGGGTGTTGGCCACAAACAGCGTGGTGACTACGTCGTCTTCTTTCATCGACCCACCGGCCAGACCTTTGCCGCCACGCTTTTGCGCACGGAAATCGGCCAGAGCGGTGCGTTTGATGTAACCACCTTCGGTGACGGTCACGACCATGTCTTCGCGCTCGATCAGGTCTTCGTCGTCCATATCGCCTGACCAATCGACGATCTCGGTGCGACGGGGAACAGCGAATTGCTCTTTCACCTCTTTCAGTTCGTTTGAGATGATCTCCATAATCCGCTCGCGAGAGGCGAGAATGGCGAGGTAGTCTTTGATCTTGGCGGCAAGTTCTTCAAGTTCGTCGGTGACCTCTTTGACGCCGATCTGGGTGAGGCGTTGCAAGCGCAAATCAAGGATCGCGCGTGCTTGAGTTTCCGACAGGTAATATGTGCCATCATCATTGATCTTATGGGTCGGATCATCGATCAGTTTGATGTAATCAACGATGTCATGGGCGGGCCAGCGCCGCTCCATCAGCTTTTTACGCGCTTCAGGTGCATCGGCAGAGGCGCGGATGGTGGCGACAACCTCGTCAACGTTGGACACAGCGACGGCCAGACCGCATAGGATATGAGACCGTTCGCGGGCTTTGCGCAACTCGAATGCGGTGCGGCGCGCTACAACTTCCTCGCGGAAGTCAATGAAATACAACAGAAAATCGCGCAGCATCAATTGCTCTGGGCGACCGCCGTTCAGAGCCAACATGTTGCAAGGGAAAGACGTCTGCATCGGCGTGAAACGGAACAGCTGGTTCAGCACCACATCGGGCGTTGCGTCGCGTTTCAGCTCCACCACAACGCGCACACCGACGCGATCGCTTTCGTCTTGAACACCGGAAATACCCTCAATCTTTTTCTCTCGCACAAGCTCGGCGATCTTTTCGATCATCGAGGCCTTGTTCACCTGATAGGGGATCTCATCCAGAACGATGGAATAGCGGTCTTTGCGGGTTTCCTCGATCCGGGTCTTGGCGCGCATGATCACGCTGCCGCGGCCTTCGGTGTAAGCTTTGCGCGCACCACCTCTGCCAAGGATAATCCCGCCGGTGGGGAAATCAGGGGCAGGGATGTACTGCATCAGGTCTTCAGAACTGAGGTCGCCGTCTTCGATCAGCGCAAGTGTGGCATCAATCACTTCGCCCAAGTTGTGGGGCGGAATGTTGGTGGCCATACCAACCGCGATACCGCCAGCGCCGTTGACCAGCATGTTCGGGAAACGGGCAGGGAGGACGGAAGGCTCTTGGTCTTTGCCGTCGTAGTTGTCTTGAAAATTTACAGTGTCTTTTTCGATATCCGACAAAAGGAAAGCGGCGGGTTTGTCCATCCGCACTTCGGTGTAGCGCATCGCGGCGGGGTTATCGCCATCCATCGAGCCGAAGTTGCCTTGCCCGTCGAGCAGGGGCAGTGACATCGAAAACGGCTGCGCCATGCGCACCAGCGCGTCGTAGATCGCGCCATCGCCGTGGGGGTGGTATTTACCCATTGTATCGCCAACGGGGCGGGCTGATTTGCGGTAGGATTTATCGTGGCTATTTCCTGTCTCGTGCATCGCATAAAGAATGCGGCGGTGGACGGGTTTTAGGCCGTCTCGCAGGTCCGGAATGGCACGGCTAACGATGACCGACATGGCATAGTCCAGATAGGACGTGCGCATCTCGTCTTCGATAGAGACCGTGGGGCCATCATACTTGGGGCCTTCGGGCGGCGTTTCTTCTTCGTTTTCAGGGGGTTCGGGTGTGTCGCTCACGGTTTGCTCTCTTATGGTCCGAACAGCTAGATATCGTTAACACATATCTATCAGACCCCAAGACCTAGGTGCAATGGCTATGTGTTGCAGTGGTGGCGGAGCGGGTCTAATTTTGCGCATGGAAACTGCTCTTTATATCTTTATTGGCGCGTTCTTTTGCGTGATCTTGCCACTGTTCTTTGGGATTAGAGCACGACGAATTATTTTGGCCGGGAACCTATACGGCAAGAGAGTAGTATCCATCTTTGTAGGTGTATGTGTTTTCTGTTTTCACGCCGCGTTTGGCACCTTTGTCGCCATACTTTTGATGGTTCTCGTTCCCTGCCTTTGGCTGCACCCATTGGATACTGACTGCGAACATCGTCCTGCTGAATTGTTAGGCCAATTGCTACCTTAACCTTCTTTCGTATTCAGCGCCTTGCTCGCCTGCACCCAAATCAGCGCCAAAATCAGTGAGAAAACTGCGTTCCAACTCGCCATGGAAATTCCCATCAGAGACCACGCGACCTCGTCGCACATCACGATGTTTACCGGGCCTGCGGTTGAGAGCAGATCCGCGCCGGACATGCCCGAGAGTGCGCCTGCGTCGCCGGAACAAGACGAGGGACCTTCCCACCAGCCTTTTTCGACGCCGGTGTGATAGATGCCGAGCCCACCACTGATTAGCGCGCCGAAAGTGCCGATGACCGACCAGATGAACTTAGGCCCACTGACAGCCACCAATAGACCCGCCACGACAGCGACGGCGTGTGGCCATCGCTGCCAAATGCAGAGTTTGCACGGCGCGTATCCAAGAGCCTCGAAGACAAAAGCTCCGATCAACAGGGCTGCGGAACCTGCGGCAGCCAGATACATCGTGCGACGGGCTTGGTCTTCGGCGGTCATAGGCCCAGCCATCCTTTCAGCAGCGTTACAAGCGTTGTGCCTGCAAAGATTAATGTCGCGATCCACAGCGTGCCGATCACCGATCCTACCAAAACAAGTATGCCGTCCCGCTGCAGGAAACCCATCGAAACAATAACGACGGCAAGGCCCGGTACTGTGTTCGTGGCCGGTAGAGGCACAAGGATCGACGCGCTAAAAAGCACCAGTGCGATCCCGACTATGCGGTCAATAGGCGGGCGCGTCAGCACCCCGAGCCGTGGACGGCTGAGCGCCTCTATCCGTTCGAGCCATGGCTTTGCGCGGTCCGCGAGGGCGTGCAGGCTCGCTTTCGAGACTTCCCGTGCGCCGAGACGTGTCGGCAACCAAGGCGATGTGCGGCCCAAAAGTATTTGTGCCGAGACAAACATCAAAGGCAAAGCAACGATCTGCGGGATGCCGTAGAGAAACGGTATGCAGCAAGGCAATGCTAGGACCAACAGAAAGAGGCCGAACGCGCGTTCATGCAGCTGGGTCAGGATCCAGTCAAGCGTGACGGTGTCGCCCTCGGCGTCTTCAGCCAGAGTGTAAAGCCGACGCGAAATCGGCATCTCTTCAAGGGACTGCGCGTCCATGCGGGCGCCTCCTTTTCTTCGCGCTTGCGAGGCTTCTCCTAGCAAACCGGCGTCCCGTACACCACACTTCAATTTACCACGCGCAGACCGTTGCCGTTATGGCGTGGCTTGTGCACACTGCGCAGAGTTAAAGTGAGTTTTGGAGAGCACGCATGAAGTGGCAGGGGCGCAGAGGAAGTCGCAACGTCGAGGATCGCCGGGGAATGACCCGACGCGCGACTGGATCGATTGGCATTGTTGGGATGCTGATTATTTTGGGTGTTGGGTATTTCTTTGGGATTGATGTCACGCCCTTCTTGCAAGGCGGCGGCGGTGGGCAGGTTGAAACAAGCACCGGCGAATTGACCCCGGCTGATCAGCGCGCCGGACAGTTTGTTTCTGTCACTTTGGCAGACACCGAAGAGGTGTGGAACGATATATTCCCAAGCCAAGTGGGCAAGCCCTACAACCCGATGACGCTTGTGTTGTTCAAGGGCGTGACGCAATCGCCGTGCGGCAATGCTTCTGGAGCGACGGGGCCGTTTTATTGCCCGGCGGATCGCAAAGTTTATCTGGACACGAATTTCTTTACCACAATGGAAAAACGTATGGGCGCGGGCGGTGATTTTGCGGCCGCCTATGTTGTGGCACACGAGGTGGCGCACCATGTGCAAAACGAACTTGGCGTTTTGGGGCAAGCTAATCGTGTGCGCGCGCAGGTCAGCAAAGAAGAATCTAATCTGATTTCTGTCCGCATCGAACTTCAAGCCGACTGTTTCTCCGGTATCTGGGCGCGTGCTGCCCAAGCTAAGTTCGGCTCACTTGAACGAGGGGACATCGCCGAGGCGATGAACGCGGCCAAACAGATTGGCGATGACACTCTGCAGCGCAACGCCGGGCGACGTCCGCAACCACATACGTTTACCCATGGCACATCCGAGCAGCGTCAGCGCTGGTTTGCGCAAGGCTATGAAACGGGCGATATGGCCCAATGCGATACGTTTGGGACGAATAACCTTTAGATTTCGCCGCATCTGCGATGCGTCGACCAACTGGAGGGGCGCGGCCCCTCCAGAGCTCTGAAGCGATTTGTACAATCGCGAAACTGGCAGAGCCGGTTTAGGTGCGCGAGAGGTCAGAGAGTATTTTTAAATAGATGAAGGGGAGAGCGTTTTTCTGCTTCACAGGGCTTTGTTGACTATGTAAGAGAAGCTTCCGTGCCCGAGTGGCGGAATGGTAGACGCAGGGGATTCAAAATCCCCCGATGGCAACATCGTGTGAGTTCGAGTCTCACCTCGGGCACCAACGTCGGTTTTTGCAATGCAAAAATCGACTGCGAGTGCGATATCGCGGACAACACTCCGTTTATTTACCTGTCATGAGAGACGGCGTAGCCTTCCACTTGTTGGAAAAACGTCAGTTTTTGCCTTCGACCTGTTGCAATCCCCGCAGGATCATGGCCTGAAAGCGCTTGTGATGAAAAAGTGCATCCTAACACTTGTGCTGTGCCTGTGGGGGGCGGGGGCGTTGGCCGAAGAGGTAACTCTGGCGGTAGCGTCCAATTTCCTGACGACAGCTCAAAAAGTAGCCGCGGCCTTTAGTGCTGAGACTGGTCATGAAGTGGTGATCAGCCATGGATCAACCGGGCAGATATTCGCACAGATCGACCAAGGTGCGCCATTTGATGTGTTTTTGGCAGCAGACGCGCACCGCCCGGCAGAACTGATCGAACGCCGCCGCGCGTCCGCGACGAAAACCTATGCTTTGGGACGTTTGGTTGTTGTTTCAAGCCTTCCAATCACGCGCGACACCGCCTCAGATGTGGTGCAAGGCAAGACCGTGGCTTTGGCTGACCCGACGGTCGCGCCTTATGGTTTGGCCGCGACACGCGCGATGGAAGGGCTGGCGCTGGACACAGCCACGTTCCGCCCGGTGCTGATGTCTAATGTCGGCCAGGTTGGGATCGTTTTTACCACGCGCAACGCAGAGATCGCCTTTGTGTCGGCCGCCCAAGTGCCGCTTTTAGCACCCGAGCATGTGCTTGAGATCGATGGGCTTTATGGTGAGATCACGCAGGATGCGGCCTTGTTGGCGCGCGCGGCAGGCAACCCGGCAGCGCAGGCGTTTTGGACGTGGTTGTCATCTGATGCGGCCCGAAAGCTGATTGAAGAGGCCGGTTACATCCTTCCCAACCAATGAGTGTGTGGCCTGCCATATGGCTGACGGTGCAGTTGGCTGCGATTTCCACGGTAATTTTGTTGATCATTGCCCTGCCGCTTGGCTGGTGGCTGGCCACGACAAAGGCGCGCACAAAACCGTTGTTCGAAGCGATCACAGCATTGCCATTGGTGTTGCCGCCGACTGTTTTGGGGTTTTACCTTTTGGTTTTAATGTCGCCTGACACTGCGTTAGGCGGGGCGTGGTTGCGTGCCACAGGTGATACGTTGGCGTTTAGTTTCACCGGGTTGGTGATTGCCTCGGTGATCTATTCGCTGCCTTTTGCGGTGCAACCGATGCAGTCAGCGTTCAGCACGATTCCCAAGAACACGCTGGAAGCGGCGCGTACGCTTGGAGCGACATCGCGTGATGCGTTTTTCTCAGTCTCGCTGCCTATGGCGCGGCGTGGGTTCATCACAGCCGCCGTGCTAAGTTTTGCCCACACCATTGGCGAATTTGGCGTGGTGCTGATGGTGGGCGGCAATATTCCCGGCAAAACGCGGGTGATTTCAATTGAAGTTTTCAATGCCGTCGAGACGTTGGATTACCGCACGGCACATACGGTGTCTTTCTGGCTCTTGGTCTTCTCGCTGTGCGTTCTGACGCTGGTTTATTTCCTGAACCGGCGGGGAGGCGCGCGCATTGGCTGATACGCTCGACTTTTCGATAGCTTTGTCGCGCGGTGAGTTGTTTTCGCTTGAGGCGGCTGAAAGCATTCCACTGACAGGGATCACAGCGGTAGTTGGGCCCTCTGGTGGAGGGAAAACCACGCTGTTGCGCGCGCTGGCGGGACTTGAGCGGACGCCAAGCGCAGAGGTGCGCTTTCGCGGCGAAATCTGGGACGGGCCGGGCGACTATTTGCCACCAGAAGCGCGGCGCATCGGCTATGTGTTTCAAAACAACACGCTGTTTCCGCATCTCGATGTGGCGGGCAACATCTCATACGGTGCGCGGCGGCGCGAGGTGCGCTCTTACGATGCTATTGTCGATGCGCTTGAGCTTGGCGCGCTGATGAACCGGTCAGTTGTTGGTCTTTCGGGGGGGGAGGCGCGGCGCGTGGCTTTGGCACGTTGTTTGGCGTCAAACCCTGCCGTGTTGTTTTTGGACGAACCTTTGGCGGGCTTGGATGGGGCTCGGAAATCCGAAATGTTGCCTTACATCGCGCGTGCCGTTGGCGAAGCGCAGGTGCCGTCGATCTATGTCACGCACTCGATGGACGAGGTAACGACGCTGGCAGATCGGGTTTTGGGGCTGTCTGGTGGGCGATTAACGGGATGGCGCACATCGCCGGCGCGATTGCTGGCAACGGTCACCGCTGTCAGCGATGGGGTGATGCGAGTGGCCATTGATGGTGCAAGCGGTGAACCCAACTCGGGGCAGGTGGCCGAGATTGCTTTGCCGCTCATCGCTGGTGTTGGGGAACGTGTAGAGCTGGGCTTGCCGATCGAGAGTATTTTACTCTCGGCACAAGATCCGGGGCGCAGCGATGCTTTGGCCACGTTGCCTGCAACAGTCACTCAAAGCGAAGGCGGGCTTGGCGTCGATGTCTTTGGGCAAAGCCTGGTGCTTCCAAAGGCCGGCCCTTACGCGATTGGCAGTTTGATCTGGCTGACAATCCTGCGTGTTTTGCCACGTCCGGTGATTTCCGATTCGGCAGAAAACCGCTTATAGCGTCGTCAATCAAAGGATCTGGGCTGGATTGAACACAAACGTGTCTGCACAAGCGGCACATTAGTGCGGCTCTGTTTTGCCAAATTGGTTAACACTTGCCCGTTCGATTGGTTCCGGTTTGGAAACGCACTCTGCCCTTAGTTGTGCCCATAAAGCGCAGCACGCGTGTTCAGCTGATTGATCAACCACAACATCGGCGATTCACCCCCGAAACGCTGTTTCCAAAAGGCGCACAATTCCCCTGACTTACCTAAGGTAAAAGCAATTGATTTTTGATTAACAGGTAAAAATCTTTGACACCTTTCCGCCTTTTTTCCTTTGGCAGACATCCGCCGTTGAGTAATGTGTGAACACCTCGCTGGGGGGTATGTGATGCGGCATCGGGGGTGTCGCACATGACTTACAGGGGCAACCTGTAAGGGTGGGTATCGAGTGCTGCCTTTTATGGCGGCGGGGATCGATGCGCGCCCCGTGTGAACAATCTCTGGGTGGAGAGGTTTCATGGGGCAAAAACGCGTCGGTCCCCGTTTCTTACCTACGTTCGGACAATTCCCCTCGTATGTTTGGGGCTATTGTTTTGTTCACGCCAGGTACTTTCATCTCAACCGAACGCGGCCAGCGTCCAATCGAATTATTGCGCAAAGGGGATCGTGTGGTCACGCGTGCGCACGGACTAAAGCGCGTGGTTTGGACCGGCCGATGTGATTTTTCCTATCACGACCTGACAGCAAACAATGATCTGCGCCCCGTTTTGATCAAAAAGGGCGCGTTGGGGCGCGGTCGTCCGGAACGCGATATGCTGGTCAGCCCGCAACACAAATTTGCCGTGCGCGGGCAAGAGGTGCTGATCCCGGCACGCGCTTTGATCGATCATCAGCGGATTGTGCCTGCGCCCTCACTCGGGGTCAGCTATCTGCACATGCTGTTTAATTCGCAAGCCGTGATTATGGCCAATGGCGCTTGGGCGGATTGTTTGCACCCAGACGATGCTCCGGCGCTGCCGCAAGTGGATCTGCAACGCAAAGAGGTGCTTGCTATGTTTCCACAGATCGCAACCATGGGCGCTGCGAAGCCGGTCAAAAAGCTGCGCAAGCTACAGGAAGAACGCTCTCGATTCGAGACGTAAGTCGAACGGAGTGTTTGGTTTATTCCCGATTTATGATCGGAAATTGGACAGAGTTAAAAGCGGGTGGCGGATCATGTAAGCGCCACGCTTTGCGCTTCTGAGAACCTTATCGAGCCTGTTCACATCCCGATGCGAGATATGGTCCCGTACCATGCGCAGCTTGGTGCTCGCTCCCGGTGTGTTCGAAACTTCTTTTTGGAACGCTTCCTCTTTGCCGAGGTAAGTCATCACATCTGCGCGCGTCATTGCAACGCCAAGTCGCTCACAGACAGCGAAAACGAGGCTCGCCAAATCGGCTGAGTTTCGTGAGCTGTTCGCCGATTCAACGCTTGCCAAAGCGTCGGCTAGGCCGCGCACCAAAATGTACCCCAGATCGAAAGACGCCTTGGATTGCCACTCGAGATCAAAAAAGTGCCCGACGCCGGCCGGATCGACGATAAAGTTTTTTGGAATGGCATCCAGCAGCGACCCATCGATTTGAACATCGGCCTTCAGATGTTCTGTCTCCGAGAGGTCCGCTTTTTCTTTTAGGGCGTCAAACCAAACACGGGCCCATGTTTCAACGTCATCAAGCGTCCAGTGTCTTGAAATCATCACATCCTGAAGATTGCTGCCCCAATGGGTGCCTTTGATGAAAACCTCGTCTTCAAGCACTTGGGTAAAGCTAGCATCTTCTGGAGCGGGGATGTCTGTTAAGGCGCGGCGCGTCACATGGAGCCGGTCATCGCTTTCATTGAATGCAACCGCCTTCAAGTAAGGTTTCTTGCGGTCGCCATTGCCAAAATAGACTGCCCCGCTTTCTAGCGTTTGTTTTAGCGCGCCCGGTGATTTCGAGCACAACACCAAGAAGGAATTCGCCAGATCCGGCCCTATGCCGTTGCGCACAACAGGTTTGATGACCTTGGACATTCGAAAACTTGGGCGGCTGGGCCGTTGACGATCAGAGACTAGGCATCCTGTAATCAGTTCTGCATAACTTTCTGCATGAGCCCCGCTCAAAGCCTGTTCTGACAAAACTGCTTCGGGGAACTTGTAGTCGGGGAATGGAAAGGCGAACCGCTGCTCGCTTAGGCCTGCATTCGCCAGCCTCTGGCCAAGCTCCTGGCGTCCGAAAGTAACAACAGAGTCGTCGGTGTAGTGTTCTTCGATACCACTCATCGGAATGCTCAGATGGTCTTCAGGAAACCCAGCAAAATATTTAAGTCCCAGTTGGTTCTCGATGGCAATGATCAGCACGCCGTCAGGTGTCAACATTTCGGAAACCTGACGTAGCAGCTGGTCAATAGGGTCGTCGCCGCTTCCGTCATCAAAATAGACGCGCGCATATTCAAGAACGCCGATCAGAGTGATGGTTTTGAATTTTTCACCCGGGCGAAAGTCTTGGAAATTAGCGTTAAGCACTGAAACCTGTGGCAAATCCCTGCAACGTTCGCCGACAATCGCCGCACGACGGGGGCTGCCCTCTAGAGCAACGACTGTTTCGCCTTGTTCACCTAGAAACCGCGTCAAAACCCCACATCCTGCGCCAATCTCAAGAACCGGGCCGCGAATAGCCTCTTCAATGGGTCGGAACAAATTACATCGCTGATGATGCAAGTGATAGGTCGAAGGCCAATTTTTCATGCCCCGCGTCATATCCTCTGACATGACTGCGCAACTCTGCGCTTTGCGCATGACCGACAACAGATAGTTTTCGTTGTCGTCGCCATCTGAATAGGTGAAAGCGCCTGCCTCTGCTTTCAAAGACCAGACATTTTTGTCTTTGTCATAGCGAAAGTCTTTTTCGAACCAGTCCAATGTCTGCCCTTTGTTTCATGCCTGAAGTCGTCACATGTTATCCTGTGTCTTTCAGCGGTACACTGGAGCGAAACGCCATTGCAAGCAGATGTAGATTATTGAGCTCTTTGTGCACTGCTTTCGGGCAACGTTCCTTGGCAAAGCCTCGTCTGGTCGGTTCCCGAAAGCACTGCATGCAAATTCCTCTTGCAATCGGGCCCACATCCCCTTAACCGCACACTACTTCACAGGCAGAGCTTGGGTCGATGGGGGAGAAATCCTTGTTGTATCCGCCGGTTGGGAGAAATCCCTTGATGGCTCTGCCGAGGCGCAAACCGGAAAAGGAATATGGACATGGCGCTCCCTGAGTTTTCTATGCGTCAGCTGCTTGAAGCTGGCGTTCACTTTGGTCACCAAACGCAACGATGGAACCCCCGTATGGGCGAGTTCATCTACGGTGATCGCAACGGCATCCACATTATGGATCTCACACAGACTGTTCCTATGTTGGACGCAGCGCTGAACGTGATCCGTGAGACCGTCGCAAAGAACGGTCGCATTCTGTTCGTTGGCACAAAGCGTCAGGCACAAAAGCCGATCGCTGATGCCGCTGAGCGTTGCGCACAGTATTACATGAACCACCGCTGGCTTGGTGGCACGCTGACCAACTGGAAAACCGTGTCACAGTCGATCAACCGTCTGAAGGCGATTGACGAAAAGATGGCCGAAGGTGCGGAAGGTCTGACCAAGAAAGAACGTCTTGGAATGGAACGCGAGCAGTCAAAACTGCAGGCCTCCTTGGGCGGTATTCGCGAAATGGGCGGTGTACCTGACTTGATTTTCGTCATCGACGTGAACAAAGAAGACCTTGCCATTGCTGAAGCCAAAAAGCTGGGTATTCCGGTTGTGGCAATTGTCGATACCAACTGCTCACCTGATGGTGTGGACTACATCATTCCGGGCAACGACGATGCGGCACGAGCGATTGCGCTATACTGCGATCTTGCATCGCGCGCAGCGCTTGACGGTATGAGCGCTCAGATGGGTGCGGCTGGTATCGACGTAGGTGCGATGGAAGAAGCAGTGGAAGAGGTTGTTGACGCACCGGCTGCTGAAGCACCTGCTGAGGCTGTTGCAGAAGAAGCGGCGGCAGAACCTGCCACTGAAGCACCTGCTGAGGATGCAAAAGCCAAGTAAGCTTGGGCCTTTTTTGCGCAGACATTGAATTCGGACGCAGAGCCTTTATCTGCGTCCGCGACACCAAAGAGATATGAAGGAGAGCCGATATGGCTATCACGGCAGCACTTGTGAAAGAGCTCCGCGAGAAATCGGGCGCGGGTATGATGGACGCCAAGAAGGCGTTGGTTGAAACAGACGGCGACATGGAAGCAGCGCAAGATTGGCTGCGCACCAAAGGTTTGGCGACAGCAGACAAGAAATCTGGCCGTACAGCGGCTGAAGGTCTTGTGGCGGTTAAAACCGATGCGGGCGTTGGTGTGGCCGTCGAAGTGAACTCGGAAACTGACTTTGTCGGTAAGAACGCCGAATTCCAGGCGATGGTTGGTAGCTTTGCGCAAACAGCCCTTTTGGTCGACGACGTGGAAGCTTTGAAAAGCGCTGATGTGGGTGGCAAAGCCGCCTCTGAAGTGCTGACAGATGCGATCGCCAAGATCGGCGAAAACATGTCGATCCGTCGTATGGCCAAGATCACTGGCGATAATGTCGTGTCCTATGTCCACAACGCTGTGGCTGACGACATGGGCAAAATCGGTGTTCTGATCGCGTATACTGGTGGTAACGATGGGTTTGCCAAGCAAGTTGCAATGCACGTTGCAGCGGCCAACCCTGCAGCGCTTTCAGAAAGCGACCTTGATGCCGACGTTGTGGCAAAAGAGAAGAGCATTCAGATGGACATCGCGCGCGAAAGCGGCAAGCCAGAGCAGGTGGTCGAAAAGATGATCATCGGTCGGATGAAGAAATTCGTCGCTGAATCCACGCTTCTTAATCAGGCTTTCGTTGTGAACCCAGATTTGACAGTGGCTGCTGCTGCTGAAGAAGCGGGCGTCACGATTACTGGCTTTGTCCGTCTTGAAGTGGGCGAAGGCATTGAAAAGAAAGAAGAAGACTTTGCAGCGGAAGTTGCAAAAACTGCTGCGGGTGGCTAACGCCCCCGCCGTGAGATAAAAAAGGGCGGTGCTGTCGACCCACAGCACCGCCTCAAAAAATCTCACATGTCATGCATGCCTTTCGGGATGAAGGTGGCCTGCATACTACTCGTTCAAAACGACAATTCCGTACATTGACGTCACGCCGCTGACGGTCTCCCGCGTCTTATTCGCACCGAGAACAATTCGGGCCATAAGACTTGTCCAAGGGAAAAATGCCCCTGTTTTGCTGGACTATTTATCGAATGGCCCAAAATTTACGTTAGGGGAACCTGTCTATTTAGATAGGTCCAGATGGCCCTAGGCGCTTCGTGCCGCGCGTTTGCGTTCATGTGGATCAAGGTGACGTTTGCGCAGGCGGATCGCGTTTGGGGTCACCTCAACAAGCTCGTCGTCATCGATATAAGCGATGGATTCTTCCAAAGAGAGCGTGATTGGAGTCGTCAGGCGTACCGCTTCGTCCGTTCCAGAGGCACGCACGTTGGTTAGTTTTTTGCCCTTAAGCGGGTTCACTTCCAGATCGTTTTCCCGACTGTGCTCGCCAATGATCATGCCCTGATAGATTTGCTCTTGGGCGCCAATGAACATCTTGCCGCGATCTTCGAGATTGAACAGCGCGTAAGCAACGGAAACACCGGCTTCCATTGAAATCAGCACGCCAGCGCGCCGCCCGGGGATTGGCCCCTTATGCGGTACCCAGCTGTGGAATACGCGGTTAAGCACGCCCGAGCCGCGTGTGTCGGTCAGAAACTCGCCGTGATAGCCAATGAGGCCGCGCGAGGGGACTTGGGCGATGATGCGCGTTTTGCCGGCACCAGCGGGGCGCATTTCGGTCATTTCGCCGCGCCGCGGTCCGGTCAGCTTTTCAATAACGGCGCCCGTGTATTCGTCATCTACATCAATAGTGACTTCTTCGACGGGCTCGTGGCGTACGCCGTCAACTTCACGGAAAATAACGCGGGGACGCGAGACGGAAAGCTCGAACCCTTCGCGGCGCATGTTCTCGATCAAAACACCCATCTGAAGTTCACCGCGCCCGGCCACTTCAAAGGCTTCACCACCGGGTGTGTCGGTGACTTTGATCGCCACGTTCTGCTCAGCTTCGCGCATAAGACGGTCGCGAATGACGCGGCTTTGCACCTTTTTACCATCGCGCCCGGCCAGCGGGCTATCGTTGATCCCAAACGTTACGGAAATAGTCGGCGGATCAATCGGTTGCGCGGGCAGGGGCTCTTCTACGGCCAAGGCACCAATGGTGTCGGACACGGTGGCTTTGCTCATACCTGCGAGCGTGACGATGTCGCCGGCTTCGGCTGTTTCAATTGGCTGCTGTGAAAGGCCGCGGAAGGCGAGGATCTTAGAAACGCGGAACTGTTCGACTTTTTCGCCGATGCGCGATAGCGCCTGCACAGTCGCGCCTGCTGAGAGTTTGCCGCTTTCGACGCGACCCGTCAGAACGCGACCCAAATAGGGATCAGCGCCCAAAGTTGTCGCCAACATGCGGAAATCATCATCAACGTGCGCTTGCTGTTTTGGTGAAGGCACGTGGTTCACGATCAATTCGAACAGGGCCGAGAGATCTTTGCGCGGACCATCAAGGCTTGGGTCCGCCCAGCCAGAGCGGCCAGAAGCGTACATGTGCGGGAAATCAAGCTGATCGTCGTCGGCTTCAAGGGCGACAAAGAGATCAAAGCACTCGTCCAGCGCACGATCGGACTCTGCATCCGGCTTGTCGACTTTGTTGAGCACAACAATCGGGCGCAAACCAAGTGCAAGCGCCTTTGAGGTGACGAATTTTGTCTGCGGCATTGGTCCTTCAGCAGCATCGACCAGAAGCACAACGCCATCGACCATCGACAGAATCCGCTCAACCTCGCCACCAAAGTCAGCGTGACCGGGGGTATCCACGATATTGATGCGCGTGCCTTTCCACTCGACCGAGGTCGCCTTGGCGAGAATCGTGATACCGCGCTCGCGTTCGATGTCGTTGCTGTCCATCGCGCGTTCATTCACGACCTCGCCTTTGCGGAAAATACCCGATTGTTTGAGCATTTCGTCCACAAGAGTGGTTTTGCCGTGGTCAACGTGAGCGATAATCGCGATGTTGCGCAGATCCATTGAAAAGAGCCTTTATTTCGTGTTTGCGCGGGCCTAACGCGGCGCTGCAGCAATAGCCAGAGGCAAATGTACGCTTTGTCTTGATATAGGGTGATTGCGCCGCGTTTCACGTGCCGCGAGGCTGAGGTTACACTTAAGCGGGTGCGCTGATCCGCGAAGCCGGCAGCGCGTCGCACAGCAATACATAAACGCCCAGACCTCCAGCAAAATTTAAGACCAATGAAACTAGGAGAGAAGCGCGTCGATTTCTGCGCCGGGGGCTGCGTTGGTAAGCGTTGCGAATGAGCCGTCCTTAAACATGGCATTTGCGGCATCGCTGATGGCTTTGTGGGTGACGCGGGCCAAGGCTGAGCCGAGCGATATGCGTGCGGCGCCCATTTTGGCGAAAGTGGAGAGTGTGTGTTGCGTGTACGGCCCTGCGGCAAGCACGTTGATGGGTTTTTGCGTGGCTTTGATCACGCGGGCCAGATCGTCGAGGGTTTTGGGCAGAGGGACATAAAGGCAATCAGCACCAGCTGCGTCAAATGCGACGACGCGGCGCAAGGCTTCGTCAATATCGTAGTGGCCGTTCATGATGCCATCGGCGCGGGCCACCAGAACAAAGTCGCTTGAAAGCGCACGGGCGGCAGCGGCAGCGGCTTTGATGCGCTCAACCGCTTCGTCAAAGGGGTAGGCGCGATCTTCGGGCAAGGCGGCGTCTTCGATGGAAATACCTGCAAGGCCTATTTCGGCCGAGAGGCGCACGGTTTCAGCGCAATCTTCTGGGTCGTGGCCAAAGCCATTTTCAAAATCGCCTGATACGGGGACGGTGACGGCGGCCATCAGGTCTTGAGCATGGGCAAGTGCGAGGTCCCGGCTGACATGACCGCCATCGGGCAAGCCCAGCGTAAAGGCATGCGCGGCGGATGAGGTGCCGATGGCTTGCGCGCCAAGGCCTGCAAGCATTTTGGCCGAACCTGCATCCCACGCGTTGGCGAGGATGAAAGGGTTTCCGGGGGCATGAAGATCGCGAAAGCTCATTTTGGCACCACCTTTTTGGCTTGGGTCACTTATCTCTTGTCGGATTTGAGCGCTTAAGTGTAAAGTGCCTCTATGAACCGTATCGTCTGCATTATTTGCTGCATTATCCGCTGACATCTCGTCGCGCGGCTCGGTTCCTTTTATCTCATGAAAAACCACTGTAGAGCCTGCGCGGGGAGCCCGTTTGCGCCGCTAAAGGACTTGGCTGATGACTGAGATCACGCTTTATAACACCGCCAAACGCGCCAAAGAGCCGTTTGAACCGATCGATGCGCGCGACGTGCGGATGTATGTCTGTGGGCCGACGGTTTATGATCGCGCGCATATCGGCAATGCGCGTCCTGTGATCGTGTTTGACACGCTGTTTCGCCTGTTGCGGCATGTCTATGGGGCGGATCACGTCACCTATGTGCGCAATTTCACGGATGTGGATGACAAGATCAACGCAACGGCTTTGGCGCGCCAAGAAGCGGGGGCCGAGGGCAGTTTGGAAGAGCTGATCCGCGCGCGTTCAGACGAAACGATTGAGTGGTATTTGGAAGATATGGCCGCCGTTGGGGCGCTTGCGCCAACCAAAATGCCGCGCGCAACCGAATGGATTGCGCCGATGGTGGCGATGACGCAGGCGCTTATCGAAAAGGGCCATGCGTATGAGGCCGAAGGGCATGTGTTGTTCCGTGTACGCTCCTACAAAGAGTACGGCGCTTTGTCGGGCCGCTCGGTCGATGACATGATCGCGGGCGCGCGGGTTGAGGTCGCACCCTACAAAGAAGACCCGATGGATTTCGTTTTGTGGAAGCCGTCGGATGCCGAGACGCCGGGCTGGGACAGCCCATGGGGGCGTGGGCGTCCGGGCTGGCACATTGAATGTTCTGCGATGGCGTATGAACTGTTGGGCGAGACTTTTGATATTCATGGGGGCGGCAATGATCTGACGTTCCCGCACCATGAGAACGAGATCGCGCAGTCGAAATGCATGGGTCACGGCTTTGCCAATGTCTGGATGCACAATGAGATGTTGCAGGTTGAAGGGAAGAAGATGTCCAAGTCGTTGGGCAACTTTTTCACCGTGCGGGATTTGTTGGATCAGGGTGTGCCGGGTGAGGTGATCCGGTTTGTGTTTTTGAGCACGCATTACAGGAAGCCGATGGATTGGACGGCTGAGAAGGCGCGCGAGGCTGAAGCCACGCTGAGAAAGTGGTATAAGATCGCCGTGCAAGGTGCTGAGAACGCAGAACCGAATGCAGATGCCGTGAAAGCACTTAGCGAAGACTTGAACACGCATGGTGCACTAGCAGAGGCGCATAAGCTCGCCGCCGCTGAGGATGTTGATGGCCTTCGCGGTACTCTTAGAATTCTAGGGCTTTTCGAGGATCGAATGCCTGAGTGGGCCAATGATCTGGATGCATCAGAGGTGGTAAAGTCGTGGATCGAGGTTTTGTTAGCAGAACGCGATATGGCCCGCGTTAGTAAGGACTATGCGCGCGCTGATGCCATCAGAGATGGATTTGTGGATGCTGGCGTGATTGTTAAAGACACTTCAGATGGAGCAACGTGGGAACTGGCCCCTGAGTTTGATCAAGATAAATTGGAGGCCTTAAAATGACTCACTTTCTCGCAAACCCGCTTCCCGGTCTGCTGGCAAAGGTGTCGTCATGACCAAAACCAAACTTAGCCTTTTCGACACCACCTTGCGCGACGGACAGCAAACCCAAGGGGTGCAATTCTCGACCGACGAGAAGATGCAGATCGCATCGGCGCTCGACACGCTTGGCATCGATTATATCGAAGGTGGCTGGCCCGGCGCGAACCCGACGGATACTGCGTTCTTTGAAACACGCCCTGACACGCGTGCGACCTTCACCGCCTTTGGGATGACCAAGCGGTCGGGGCGATCGGCGGAGAACGACGATGTGTTGGCCGCCGTGTTGAACGCCAATACGCCTGCGGTGTGTCTGGTGGGCAAAAGTCATGTGTTCCACGTTGAAACGGCGCTCAACATTCCGCTTGCCGAAAATGTCGAGAATATCAGCGCGTCATTCAAACATCTGGTCGCTGAAGGGCGCGAGGCGCTTTATGACGCCGAGCATTTCTTTGACGGCTACAAGGCCAATCCCGCCTACGCGATCGAGTGTCTGATGGCCGCTTACGAGGCGGGTGCGCGGTGGGTTGTACTGTGTGACACCAACGGCGGCACGCTGCCTCATGAGATCGGCGCCATCACGGCAGCGGTGATCAAAGCGGGTATTCCCGGCGATCATCTGGGTATCCACACGCACGATGACACGGGCAACGCTGTGGCCGGATCACTGGCAGCGGTTGACGCGGGCGCGCGTCAGATCCAAGGCACGCTGAATGGGTTGGGCGAACGCTGTGGCAATGCGAACCTGACCACGCTGATCCCGACGCTGTTGCTTAAAGAGCCTTACGCGAGCCAGTTTGAAATTGGCGTGAGCCAAGATGCACTGGCTGATCTGACGCGCACCAGCCGGATGCTCGACGATATCCTGAACCGCGTGCCGTTGCGCTCGGCACCCTATGTTGGTTCGTCTGCCTTCGCGCACAAGGCTGGACTGCACGCCAGTGCGATCATCAAAGACCCAACGACCTACGAGCATATCCCACCGGAAACCGTGGGCAACGAGCGCATTGTGCCGATGTCAAATCAAGCCGGGCAGAGCAACCTTATCGAGCGGCTGACCGATATGGGGATCAGCGTTGAAAAGGGCGATCCTGCGTTGATGCGCATTTTGGATGCGGTCAAAGAGCGCGAAGCGGCCGGCTTTGCATATGACAGCGCGCAGGCGAGCTTTGAGTTGCTGGCGCGGCGCGAACTGAGCGCTTTGCAGCAGTTTTTTGAAGTCGAGCGCTATCGCGTGATTTCAGAGCGTCGTCGCAATGCAAAGGGCGAGATTGTCGTTGAGTCCGAGGCAGTTGTGACGGTTGAAACCCGCGATGGGAGCCGCACGAGTTACTTCAAGAACGAACATGCGCAAGACATTCAGGATGACGGTCCGGTGAACGCGCTGTGGCAGGCTCTGAAATCTGATCTTGGGCCGCATCAGGCGCAGATCGAAGGCATGCGCCTGACCGACTTTAAAGTGCGGATCACCCAAGGTGGCACCGAAGCGGTGACGCGCGTGATCATTGATTTCGCCGATGATACCGGGCGGGCTTGGGCCACGGTTGGCGTTTCGCCGAACATTGTGGACGCGTCGTTTCAAGCGCTGGTCGATGCGATCAACTGGAAGCTGACGCGGGAGAGTGTGGCGGCAACGAAAGCTGCGGAGTGATGGGGCTTTCGCCGTTCTTCACTGTGCACTCCGAATTGCCGCGCGAAGGGCCGGGCGAGCCTGATGACGTGCTTTGGGCGCTGGATGTGGCCGGAACACCTGACGACTGCTGTCTTTGTGATGCGGCCTGTGGGCCGGGCGCGGACACGCTGACCTTGGCCCAAGCGCGGCCCGATGCGATGATCGATGCGATGGATTTGCAGGCGCATTTTGTGGACGCAGCCAAGGCGCGCACTGCGCATTTTGGCGATCGCATTAACGTAGAGCAGCGCGATTATGCGAACCTGCCGGGGCAATACGATCTGATCTGGTGCGCAGGGGCGGCTTATTTCGTCGGCTATCTGAACGCACTTGAGATGTGGACAAAGCACCTTCGGCCCGGCGGGGCCATAGCCTTTAGCGAGCCGGTTCTTGTCAGCGAACCTATCTCGCAACCGGTGTTGGACTTTTGGGGATCGCACGAGGCGCTGAATGTCCCTAAGACACTCGAGAGCCTGAACGTGGCAGGCTGGGATGTGTTGGGGCACCGTGTGATCGTTGGCGCACCTTGGGCGGCGTATTATGATCCGATGCGCGCGCGGATTGCGGCGTTGCGGGCAGGGGGGGCAGATGCGGCATTGCGCGGCGCCATTGAGGAAGCCGAAGAAGAGATCACCCAGTGGGAGGCCTGTTCGGACGAGATTGCCTATGGGCTTTTTGTGGTGCGCCCGACATGAGCGTTCAGGCCTGTGCGGACATTGTCGCCAAAGCGGATCCGGATCGCTTTGCTGCCACCATGGCCGCGCCCGTTGAAGCGCGAAAAACCCTGTTTCCGCTATATGCATTCAATGCTGAAGTGACTAAAGCGGCATGGATCGCGTCCGAACCAATGATCGGCGAGATGCGCTTGCAGTGGTGGCGCGATGCGTTGGAGGAAATCGCCAAAGGTGGCCCTGTTCGCAAACACGAAGTTGCTACTCCTCTGGCAGAGGCACTTACACTCGAAGCGGCGAAGGCGCTCGACAAGCTGGTGCAGGCGCGTCGCTGGGATCTTTACAAAGATCCGTTTGAGGATGCAGACCATCTGCTGGAGTATCTTGCGGCAACAGGGGGCGCGCTTATGTGGGCCGCGGCGCACTGTTTTGGCGCGCGTTCAACGGACGCCGAAGAGTGTGTGCGCGGCGTTGGGCAAGTCGCGGCTTTCGTGCGGTTTATGGCGGCGGTGCCGGAGTTGGAAGCGCAAGGGCGTGTACCGTTACTGGATGGTCGACCTTCGGGCGTGGCGATGCTGGCTGAACGCATTTGGGGCCTTCAGCCGACGCGTCAGGCGCTTAAACAACATGTAACAAAGGCCCAGAAAGTGGCCTTTTTGGAAGGCTGGCAAGCACCAGTCCTGTTTGCGCGCATCGTAAAAAAACCGACCATTGTTGCCGAAGGACAGGTAAAAATGAGCGAGTTTGAAAAGCGCGTTCGGCTTTTGAAGGCGTCGGTTTTCGGAGTCTTGTGACCCCTATCGCCGCCGCACCGCAGGCACATGGGTTTTGACCATCTTATATTCCGCCTCCGGATGCGGGGGATGACCATGTGTGCGCCGCCAGAACGTGGGTCCACCACGCTTGCGCCAAATCGGAATCGTCATGATTAGCCCGGCAATGAACCCACCAGCGTGCGCCCAATACGCCACGCCACCTCCTTCGGTCGGGGTGATCGAGCCCTGCACAAGTTGAATGCCAAACCACGCGCCAAGCACGATGTAGGCCGGGATCGGAATGACGCGGATAAAGATGACCAGAAAGATCAGCACATCCACGCGCGCCTTAGGGAAAAGCAACAGATACCCACCCATTACGCCTGCAATCGCACCGGACGCACCGACCATCGGCACTTGGCTTGACGGATCAGAGATCACCTGTGCGGCACCCGCGGCCAGACCACAGAGCAGATAAAACAGCGTAAACCCAAGATGACCCATCTGGTCCTCGATATTGTCGCCATAGACATAGAGAAACAGCATGTTCCCAGCCAAATGCATCAGCCCGCCGTGCAGAAACATCGAAGAGAAATACGTCTCGGGCGCGGAAACAATCGGCACCAGACCCCAGCTGTAAAACACCTGCGCCGTAGACCGTTCATCAAAGGTGGCGTAGCTGGCGTAAACGGCGATGTTAATGGCAATCAGCGCCCAGGTCACATAAGGCGTGCGGTTCGACGGGTTGTGGTCACGAAACGGAAACATGTGCGGAGCGAACCTGTTTGAGGGGGGAAGGTCAAGGTGCGGTTTGGGATTTGGACGATCCAGCTTCGGTTCACTGCTCGAGCCTTTTTCGCGCCAATGCTAGTCCTTCAATCAGCAATTCATAGGGGGCCGACTTTGCAATGTATTTCCAGTTGTCAGTCTTTTCTGGCAGTTCCACAATGAGTTTACCATGATCATCGAGGCTGACTTGAAGCAAGAATTTGTCTTTGTAGTAGAGTTCGGCAACCAAATCATCGCGATCTCCCGGAGCTGCCAAGACGACTTCCAGATTTGATTCATTGGCTGCCATATTTTTTTCCGTTCAATGGATTGCAAAGCTCATGATTAAATAGCATTTGATGCTCTACTCTCAAACGTGACTTGACCCCAACCACAAGCGTCGGGTCAACTTGCGCCCATGAAACGCTTATACTTCCTCCCGCTGACCTTCGCCTTCGCTACGCCGCTTTGGGCCGCGTGCCCCGCAGCGCCTGATATTACTCAACAGGAGGCCACGCTTTTCTCCCAAGCG
The DNA here is from genome assembly GCA_039942715.1 of Paracoccaceae bacterium. GTDB lineage: Bacteria > Pseudomonadota > Alphaproteobacteria > Rhodobacterales > Rhodobacteraceae > JABDJX01. Next base: position 384,470 of record JBDVBY010000001.1, on the reverse strand, counting down.
CAGGTGGCCAAGAACGAGCTGGCAGCCCAACCTATTCGCCAAGCGCTTTGGAAACTTTGGGCAACGGCCCCGGATGCAGCCGCGCAGGCTTTGCTGGATCGGGGCATGTCGGCGCGGGGGTCTTACGATTTTCTTGGCGCGATTGAGGCGTTTGATCGGCTCGTGGAGTACTGCCCGGACTATGCCGAAGGGTACAATCAGCGCGCTTTTGTGAATTTCCTGCGCGAGGATTTTGAGCCGGCACTTACCGATCTGGACTTGGCTCTTGCGCGCAATCCAAACCACGTGGCGGCTTTGTCTGGAAAAGCGCTGACTCTGATGGGTTTGGGGCGCGGGGATGAGGCGCAGGAGGTGCTGCGCGAGGCGATCAAGCTGAACCCGTGGATCCCAGAGCGTGGATTGCTCACCGAACCGCTGGGCGAAGAGCTTTAGGGGTTGGCTTGGCAGCAACATTCAGATTGAGTTGCCGCACATTCAATTCAGTGACTTGAGGCTTTCATGCGGGCATTTCTTTTGTTGATCTCTCACGGTGTCATGCTGGTCGTCGGCTTTGGCCTTGGCGTGTACTTCTTGCCTATCCTGACAGCGCCAGAAGGGCCGGGCGAAGCGGCTTTGTCGGCCTCGGCGGAAAGCGCCATGTTTTCGGCTGATCTAACCCGCGATTTGAAAGGCAGCGATCGTCTGCACTGGGGCGAGGGCAGCATCAGTCTGACGCCGACGCAAATTGTTCACATGGGCAAGCTGGCACCGGGGCCGGATTACATGGTCTATTTGGTGGCTGATTTTGTTGAGGACGAGGACGGCTTCAACGCAGTCAAAGCGGCGTCGTTGAATGTGGGTTCGGTCAAAACCTTTGACGGTTTTATTCTGGATCTGCCCGCGGGCGTCGATCTGGAGGCTTACACGACCGTATTGGTCTGGTGCGAAGCCTTTGGCGAGTTCATCACGGCGGCCAAATATCGCTAGCGCTCTCAAGTTAAGATTTTGTTCATATATTTCTTAGCCTCAGGCCCTTTGGCACCCTTGCCCTAGGCGGCGCGTTTGCCTTATGCATCAAGCGACGCGGGCGTGGCGGAATGGTAGACGCATGGGACTTAAAATCCTTGGGGCGAAAGCCCGTGCCGGTTCAAGTCCGGCCGCCCGTACCACTTTCTTTGTTAATACCGATACCGCCCGCGCTGTGCGCGCAGGGTAAGGATATCTAGCCGCAGCGATGCGCGCTCACCAAACAAAGCAGCACGTGATGGGTCATCTGCCGGAAGGGACGCCAGTTCTGAATTGATCGAGCGAATATCGCTTTGCACCTCAGAAATCTCTTGGCCGATGCGATACCACCGTAGCCCACGTGCGTTGGCACGTTCCAGTTGCGCCAAACCCTCGACTGGGCACACAGGCGACAGTGTTTTGCCCTTTGCACCAACCTCATAGGCGCGACGCGGGCGGCAATAGAGCTTGAGACCCTCCTGTCTGCCCTTTTCCCAAGTCGCGCGCACCGGGACGACGCCGATTTTGTTGCAGGCTTTGGCGTGTTGCAGAATGAAGTCAGCTTTGCGCCCGTTGGCTCCGTCGTTTTGCCCAATCGCCCCCCAATCGCCCGCGCGGCATTGATCTTCGGACAAGGTTGCGCAGGCGGCAAGGACAAGCGGGGCAAGAAGCAGCAAAAGGTATTTCATGTCGCCAACTTTAAACGGTGAGGCGTCGATATGCGATATCAGACCGCGAAATGGTCCAAAAACGCTTTTATGTGGTGATCCGGCATGGACCAGTCGCAAACCAGACGCGCGCTGATCATCTCGTCCGGCGGCCCTTCAAGACTGCCATAACAAGCGTATTGCGCGCCATCGCGGTGCAACTTCATATGATCGGCGCGGGGAAAGGCGACGAATAGCATGTTGGCTTGGGGCGGATAATCAAAGCGCACGCGTTGGATCTTTTTCAAACCCGTCGCAAGCTTGTGCGCCGCCGCATTGGATAGAGCGGCCATATCAAGCCAGAGACCATCGCTTAGATAGGCCTCCATCTGCGCGGCCAAATAGCGATTTTTCGACATAAGATGCCCACCGCGTTTGCGGCGCAGCTCGAATTGCCAGGCTTTTTCCGGTTTGAACATCACAACTGCCTCAACCCCCATCAGCCCGTTTTTGGTGCCTCCGAAAGACACGGCATCCACGCCGGCTTTCCACGACATCTCGGCTGCGGTGCATCCAAGAACGTTACAGGCATTAGCGAACCGCGCTCCGTCCAAGTGAAGGGGCATGTGGGCGTGATCGGCGATGTGCGCGATCTCGGCAATCTGATCAAGGCTGTAAAGCGTGCCACGCTCGGTGACTTGAGTGATGGAGACAGCCCCGCGCTGCGGTCCGTGCACAGAGCCGAGTTTGGCTATAGCGCCTTCCAAGACGCGCGCATCCATCAACGCGTTGTGACTTTCAATCAACGTCAGCTTTGCTCCACCGGTGAAAAACTCGGGCGCATTGCACTCGTCTTCTTCGATGTGTGCCTCGGGTGTACAGAAAATCGCATCAAAAGACCGGGTCAGCGTCGCGAGGGCCAAGGCGTTTGCGGCTGTTCCTGTGGTGACGAAATGGACCGAGGCTTCGGGGGCCTCAAAAGTCTCGCGCACAGCAGCGACGGCGCGCGCGGTGATGTCTTCATTGCCATAAGGCAGGGCAAATCCTTCGTTCGCCTCGGACAGCGCTTTCATCACATCCGGATGCACCGGGCCGGAATTATCAGAGGCAAATCGCATGGCTTACAAATCCTCGATTATGTGGTCTTCCCACTCTTCTTCTGGCACCTCGAACTCGGGGACCGTCCATCCTTTGACTGAAACACCAGCGTCATGCACGCTTTGGGCCGTACCGGAAATCAACGGATGCCAGTCATAAAGCGCCTTGCCATCAAAAAGCAGACGATAGGCGCAAGTTTCGGGCATCCAATAAGCGATATCGGCGATATTGGCCGGGGTCAGCACAACACATTCGGGTACGAATTGTTTGCGGATGTCGTATTGCGCACAGCGGCAGGTCTCGCCATCCAGCAATCGGCAGGCAACACGGGTAAACGCCACTTCGGCGGTGTCGGGGTCTTCCAACTTGTTCAGACAGCACTTGCCACAGCCATCGCACAATGCCTCCCATTCCTTGGGGGCAAGGTTCTTGAGCGGCACGCGCTCCCAAAACCGCTCGCGCAGCCCGGATCTGTCGATAGGATCAGATGTGGGATCAGACATAAGTTTGGTTTGGCGGAATTGGGGTGAAAGGGAAAGGGCTTAGCTTAGTCCCAAACCACCATTTCTTCGGTGCCAGCCATCATGCGCTCCAACCCGTGGCGCTGCCGCCAAATCACAAGGGCGGTCAACAGGGCCAACAATTCGGTCCAGACATCCAACCCGATGTAGGCGCATGCAAAGGTCGTCACAACGGCCGAGGCCACAGCAGAAAATGCTGAATACCGGAAGACGAAATACGCAAAGAGCCAGGAAAACAACGCGATGATCCCAAGCAGCGGGTGTAAAGCCGTCATCGTGCCCAGCAAAACGGCCATCCCGTTTCCACCAGTGGTTTGTTTGATTGGGTAGATATGGCCGAGGAACACAAAGAATGTCGCGATATGCGCGGCCTCAGGTCCAAATCGGGCAGCAAGGTAAATGGCGGTGAAGCCTTTGAGAATGTTAGAAAATGTTAGGGTAAACATCCGCGTACGTTCGCAGGATTTTTTGCAAACGCGACTTAGGCTCCATGTTATCGTGCGGTCAATCCGCACCATTCCAAAGAGGTAAGCCAAAAGGGCGATCGACAGAAAACCGAACCAATCCATGTGTAAAACTCGCAAAAACAGACAAATATTAAGCACCTGCTAATTCCTTAGTCACACAGTTGGGCAATCTCTGGGCGAGGGTGGGGCATTTCAATATTCCACAAATTTGTGGCTTTTCGGCTTTAGCGCGCCTGCGCAAGTATGCTTTTGGCCTGCGCGCTGTCTTTGTCCATCTGCACAATCAATGCATCAAGCCCGTCAAATTTCACCTCTGGACGCAAATAGGCAACAAGAGCGACCGACAAATCGGTGCCATAGAGATCGCCGGAAAAATCGAACAAAAACGTTTCTAAATTCGGCACATCACCTTCAAACATCGGGCGTATCCCAAGCGATGCGACACCATCGTAGATCCCTGCGTGATCGCCCGCGCGCACTTCAACGCGCACGGCATAAACGCCAAACTTGGGCGGGTGCAGCCCCGTGATCATCATATTCGCGGTTGGATAACCCAACTCGCGCCCCCGCTGATCGCCGCGCACCACTTCGCCTTCGATGCGGTGCATATGGCCGAGCATTTTGGCGGCGTCTTCGGGGCGGCCTTCGGAAAGCGCGTCGCGAATGCGGGTGGAAGACACGTGCTCTCCGCCTGCCTCAACAAGCGTGGCGATGGTCACGCCAAAACCCATGTCGCGTCCAAAGCTCTGTAGATCTGCCGCAGTGCCCAAACGCCCTTTGCCAAAGCAAAAGTCAGCGCCAACGGTCACATGCTTCAATCCCAGCCGATCCACGATGATGTCGCGGCAAAACGCTTCGGGTGTCAGGCTGGCGAGTTTGTCGTTGAACGCCAGTTCATAAAGATGCTGCACACCTAGCATCTCCAGGCGATGGGCTTTGGCAGCGGCGTTCATCAAACGAAAGGGCGGGGCGTCGGCGACAAAGTACTCGCGCGGATGCGGTTCGAACGTAAGAACACCTAAGGGAGCGTCCGTGGCATCTGCCGCGATTTTCAAAATCGCCTGATGGCCAAGATGCACGCCATCGAAATTACCGATGGCCACGCTGGCCCCACGGTCGGCGTCTTCTAGATAGGGAGTGTCACGGTGAATGCGCATGAACGCGGAGGTAGCGCGGTGCGCGCGAACCCGCAAGGGTCAGTCGAATTTACCCGATGGGGCCAGAACGGTGGCTTCGCCTTTGAGCACCGGCTTGCCATCCACAAGGCAGCGCGTGCCCAGCTGAACGCGGCGCTTGGAATAGTCGATCTCCAACACCTCAACTTCGGCTGTCACCACATCGCCGGGGCGTACGGGGGCGAGAAACTTGAGCGACTGGCCCAGATAAACCGTGCCGTGACCGGGAAGCTGTTCGCCGATGACCGCAGAGATCAACCCGGCGGTCAGCATTCCATGAGCAATGCGCCCTTCAAAGATGGTGTCCATCGCATAGGCGTCATCAAGGTGCACAGGGTTATGGTCTGTTGAGATTTGCGCAAAAAGCTCGATATCCAGATCGGTGATTTCCTTTTGGAGGCTGCGCATCATGCCCACTTCAAGGTCTTCGATGACGATGGTGCCGCGTGGCTGATTGTCTAGCATCGTCTTTTCCTCTCGCAACTTTAGAACCTCGTACATGTAATGTACGCAACTTTATTACTTTGCGAATGCAGAAAAAGAAAGAGGAAAAGTAGAGTTTGAGCCTGAAAAAACGCAGTGTTTCTTCAAACCCACTGGTACCCGCGGGCGGGCACGTTAATATATTGGAAATACAAACGGCTGGGGGGCTGTTTTTCGATGAGTAAGAAACGACTTCGCGCGTTCTTTTATGGAACGCAGGACGCAATGCCGAGCGACTATGTCTTAGCTTTGATTGGCACGGTTGGGCTGATGCTGGCGATAGTGGCGGGGCTGTAAAGGCATCGCTCCCAAAAGTATCACCGAAAAATCTGAACCTTCGCCCTATTTCTGCCCGCAAATCTGACCAGGTTGCGGTCATGAAACTACTCAAACGCGCATTCCGGCACTTTGGCCTAGTTCTTCTGTGCTGCTTCTCGCAGTCTGTCGCAGCCGAGAACATCTTGCCTGCGTCAATGGGAAAACTCACTGCTGCCTTGGTGGCGGAAAAGAATGCGCCGCATTTGCCCGTGGGCACAGTTGTTGAGTTTATTGGAACAAACCAAGCGGGCATACCAAAGCCGTTGGGGGTGCACGGCAGTGTTTTGGGAACCCGCGATGCAGTGGTCTTTTCGAGCTCTCCAGCAGAAATGCGGTCATCTTGGCGAAGGCTCGCAACATCGGTCTGGTCAAATATAAGATGCACAAAAAAGCTGATCCGGAATTCGTGACAGACCGGCGAGACATAAACGACCTTGACCGCATCGCTGGCGAAACCGCAAGGTACATCATTATCAACGGCAAATATCAAAAGAACACAGACATTGCGGTGTCATTGGTGTCTGCGACGCAAATCGGTTCTGCGCGCTTTGAAGTTACGGTGATCGCGGATCCACGTGTGGTGAACGATCTGTTGAAAAGCGACGCAAAAGACCGCCTGAAAGTGGCCTCAACGTCCGAAAAATCGATATTGAAGCCCGCACAGGAAATGCGCTGTTCAATACGTCAATTGCACGGTGGAGAACGCATTACGATCGAGATTCCGTGCCAGAACTAGCGCGGGGGGCAAAGGTGCCCCACATGCGTGAGCTTAAGACGAATACATCCCGTCATAAATCGGCTCTAGCGTTTCGTGATCAAACAGGCTGGATACAGAAGTTCCGTGCCAGATGTTCATGATCGCTTGGGCAAACATCGGCGCGGTCGGCACAATGCGGATGTTCTTGGTGGCCAGTGCTGCCTCGGAAGGAGCAATCGTGTCAGTGATCACGAGGTTCTTCATCACCGATTTGCTGACACGCTCAATCGCCGGACCTGACAGCACACCGTGCGTGATATAAGAATGTACTTCCTTAGCGCCCGCTGTCATCAGCACTTCGGCCGCCTTACACAGCGTGCCCGCAGTATCGACCATATCATCGACGACGATACACACACGGTCTTTCACATCGCCAATCACCGTCATTTCCGCAACTTCACCGGGCTTTTCGCGACGTTTGTCGACAATCGACAAGGGTGCGCCAATGCGCTGTGCCAATTCACGCGCGCGCGCCACACCGCCGACGTCTGGCGAGACGACCATGATCTCGCTCATCCGGTCTTTGAACGCGTTCTTGATATCAAGCGCAAAGATTGGCGAGGCATAAAGGTTGTCCACGGGAATATCGAAGAACCCTTGGATCTGAGCTGCGTGCAAATCCATTGTCAGCACACGCTCGATGCCAGCACTGACCATCATGTTGGCAACAAGCTTGGCGGTGATCGGTGTACGCGCTTTAGTGCGGCGATCCTGACGGGCGTAGCCAAAGTAAGGGATCACGGCTGTGATGCGTTGTGCTGATGAGCGGCGCAGCGCGTCTGACATAATCAGCAGTTCCATCAGATTGTCGTTTGCCGGGTTCGAGGTCGACTGCAGGATAAACATATCCTCGCCGCGCACGTTCTCGAACACCTCGACGAAAATTTCGCCATCGTTGAAGCGTTCAACCCGCGCATCGACAAGGCCGACATTGACGCCTCGGTGCATCGACATGCGGCGCGCAACGGCTTTGGCTAAGGGTGGGTTGGCATTGCCAGAGATGATTTTCGGTTCTTCAACTTGAGGCATTGGCAGCACAGTCCTTTTCGTATCCTTGGGCCTGCAAGGAATCGCAGCGTTGACACCGCTTATCACGCGCATAGGGTCTGGCAAACACATGACCCCAAAGGAGCCGTCCCAAAATGGCGCAAATCGACTACTACCTCTCTACTATATCGCCAAATTGCTATCTGGCAGGCACGCGGCCGGGTGAGATTGCAGCCAAGCATGGGGCCACATTGACCTACAAACCGCTCGATATCATGGGATTGTTCGCGCGCACTGGTGGCGTGCCTCCCGGGCAACGCCATCCGTCACGGCAAGAATATCGGTTGATCGAACTGGCGCGCTGCGCCAAAGAGTTGGACATGCCAATCAATCCCAAGCCCGCACATTGGCCAACCAATCCAGCGCCGTCTTCTTATGCGCTGATCGCAGCCCAAAAAGCCGGAGGCGGCGATGTGGGCGCTTTGGCTTTTGCGATTGGGCGCGCGTGTTGGGCTGAGGAAAAAGACATTGCCGATGATGGGGTGATCAAATCCTGTCTGGAAAGTGCGGGATTTGATCCCAGCCTTGCAGACAGCGGATTGCTGGACGGCGCGCAGACTTATGAAGCCAATACCGAAGCTGCCGTGAACGCCGGCGTGTTTGGCGCACCATTCTTTATCACCGATTCTGACGCGCGGTTCTGGGGACAGGATCGGTTGGCACAATTGGATATGCATCTTGGAGGGCAGCTTTAAGCATGGCCAAGTCTCCGCTGGCATTGATCCATTGCGGTCTGGGACGGGCGAAAAATTGGCGCCCGTTTCTGGATGCTTTGGGTGGGGATGTTTCTCCGCTTTTGATCGAGCTTCCTGGTCACGGGTTGGCGGAAGACTATGAGCCCACGCGGGACTATTCGGATCAAGCTGTTGAAATCGCGCTAGAGGAAATGCCCTCGACGCCTGTGCCTCTGATTGGCCATTCCTTTGGGGCCGCTGTGGCTTTGCGTATAGCGATCGAGCGCCCTTATCGCGTCTCGTCGCTGGTGTTGATTGAACCGGTGATGTTTGCGGCCGTCAAAGGGCGGTGGGCCTATGATAAAGTCGAACGGGATATGATGGCCTTTACCAAAAAAGTGGAGGCGGGCGAGAATGCGACAGCGGTGAAAGAGTTTCACAAGCTTTGGGGCGATGGCACACCATGGGATGAGATCCCAAGCGATGTCCGCGCCTATATGACGACGCGCATCGGGCTGATCCCGGCGTGCAATCCGTTGATTGTCGATGATCGTCAGAACCTGTTGCGCGAGGGGCGGCTGGAAAATCTTGAGGTGCCAGTGACCTTTATTGACGGGGAAACCACCCATCCGGTGATCCCGGAGATCATTTCAGCGATGGGCGATCGCATCCGCGACGCGGAATGGTCATCGGTGAAAGAGGCAGGGCACATGGTGCCGCTGACACATCCTGCGCAGGTGGTTGAAGCAGTGCAGGGGCGGCTTTTCGTCGATTGATTTGTGTCGACTTGGCTTTCGCCAAGCCGATCAACTGGGGAGTTTCACTCCCCAGACCCCTAGAGAGTATTTCTGAAAAGATGAAATCTAGGCTGTTTCTAAGGCCGAGATGATCCCGCCAAAGTCTGCGGCCTTTAAAGACGCGCCACCAACAAGCGCGCCGTCGACGTTTGAGACGGCGAAAATTTCTGAAGCGTTGGACGGTTTGACTGAGCCGCCATAAAGCAGTCGGATCCCATCGGCAGTTTCGCCAAAACAGGATTGGAGGCGAGCGCGAATGTCGTCATGGACCGCGCCGATTTCTTCTAGGGTTGGGACCTTTCCCGTGCCGATGGCCCAGACAGGCTCATAAGCAACGACCGTATTTTCAGCGGTAACTCCATCGGGCAGCGAGCCCTGAAGCTGGCCGCCAACAACCTCAATCGTGCGCCTGGATTCGCGTTCCTCTAGGGTTTCGCCAACACACACGACGGCGATCAGGCCGGCGTCCCATGCGGCTTTGGTCTTTGCTTCGATCAGCGCATTGCTTTCTTCGTGATCGGCTCGGCGTTCGGAGTGTCCAAGGATGACATAGCTTGCGCCAGCCTCTGCCAGCATGCTTGCCGAGATGTCGCCGGTATGCGCGCCTGAAGTTGCGGTGTGTGCATCTTGACCACCGGTCTTAATGGCCGTGTCTTGAGCTTGCCGCGACAGCCGTTCCAATAGTGTGGACGGCGGGCAGATCAGCACGTCGCAATTTGGGGAGGGAAAGGCTTGTGACAATACATCGATTTCGACCAAGGCGTCGCCCGTGCCATTCATCTTCCAGTTTCCGGCTGCCAGTTTGCGCATGATTTTCTCCCGTTACATCTTTGATGCAGGGATCTTGCGGATTGCCGGGGTTGTCAACGGAATTACAGAAAGCTGTAAAAGTCTTTGGTCATATCAAAGTGCGGTTACGCATCTTTCGCTTCGGCGGCCAATTCTTCGACATCTTTGAACTTGATCGACTCGCCGCAACCACAGGCATCTTCGACGTTGGGGTTTTTGAATTTGAAACCGGCTTCCAAAAGCGAGACTTCGTAGTCAATCTCGGTGCCGAAGAGAAACATTTGCGCCATTGGGGCAATCATGATGCGCGCCCCGGCTTCCTCAACAACTTCATCCATTGGATCAACCTCGGCGGCGTAATCCATGGTGTATTCCATGCCCGCACAGCCGCCTTTTTTGACACCGATGCGTAGGCCCTTATGGCCGTCTTTCTCCATCAGCTTTGCAATTTGTGCAGCTGCTGCGGGTGTCATGCTGACCGCTTGTTTGCCGGGAATACCGAACATTGGACTGTTCTCCTAAAGACTTGCCAAATAAATTAGGGGGAAACGCTTAGGTTTCCAAGGCATTGGGGAAAAGAAAACTCTTGCTGTGGCGTGGGGCGCTTAGAGCCCCATACAATTGGCGTAATAGGTTACCGTTGCGGGCCAATCAGAGAAAACCCCTTTTACGCCAACGTCTTGTGCCAGAACGTGCAGCACTTCGTAGGTGTCTCCGTCGTTTGTGATGGCGTCTGTGACGGAGCGGAAGTACCAGCCCCCACCGGATTTTAGCGGCCCAGAGCGTTCCAGCGTCCATGTGATGATGTTCAAACCGGCCGCTTTTGCTTCATTGGCATAGGCCGACGGGACGATTTTACCGTTTTCCAGCGTGATCAGCATCCACAGGGGGGGCGCGATATAGCGTACGCCTTGATCCGCGAGGCTTTGCATGGAGCGCGCAAATGTGGACGGGTTCATCGGATCAAACCCGTCGATGGTGTAGCTTGCATCAAGGAAGACGGCTTGTGCGCCGAACTCCGGCTCACTGGCGAGCCAATAGAGCACATCGTCAAGGTTGAAAGACTGTAACCAGACGTCAGAGGCGGGTACGCTGGCCTCCTTATAAGCATCGACCAGTTTTTGTGCGTAATCCGATTGGGTCATGCCGTTGAAGGGCATCTCGACTTCGGGGCTTTTCAATTCAGGTGTGAATTTGGCGCCGAGCGCGCGGAAAAGCGCGATGGAGTCCGTGTGTGTCATCACAGATGTGCCATCGACGTAGAGGTCAGTGCGCCAGTCCGCGGTGCCGCCGAGATAGTCTTCGGGCGTTGTGGCGGCCCGATTGGCGGCGTCCATTTTTGGGGTGAGGGTTTCGAATTCAGACAAGGTCAGCTCGGACGTGCGGCATTCCGCGCTGGCTGGGCTGCCATTTTGAGCCGGAGTGAACGGAGTGACGCACCTGTTGGCCAGATCGGAAGTGAGGATGGTCGTTGTGGTGTGCAGATCGTTTTGCGCATGACGACAGACCAGTTCATTGTCGGATGTGAAGGTGACGTCGCACTCGAGAATGCCCGCACCTTGGCGGGCGGCTGCGATGTTGCTTTCGACGGTGTGTTCAGGAAACATCAGTGGTGCGCCCCGGTGCCCGATGGAGAAATCGGTGCGCGTGGGCGTCTGATTTTGGCAGGCGAGCAGTTGTTCCTTGAGCAGGCTGTCCTTCATTTGCGCAATCAGAAAGAACGGGCGGGGCCCATATTCAATCGTTGGTTCAAAGGAATGACTTTCGGCGAATGCGGGGTGGGCGGTTGAGACGACGAATGCGGTCAGCAGGGCACGGTACAGCATTTTGGAGTTCCCCCGTTTGGGTTAAGTGGCGTCTGGTGGTGCGCTTTAAATGACGATGCACGCCTGTGAGGCGATGATCAAGGAATTGCGCCGCGCTTTTGCGCGCCGCTCCATTGGGGGCTCTGCCCCCCGCGCTTGCAGCGCTCCCCCCGAGATATTTTTTCCAAGAAGAAAGGAAGGGTGATTTCAGGCAGAGTGCTTAGAGGTGAGGGATGTCGCCTTGGGCACGGGTGGTGTGGAAGTCTGTTTCCCACGCTTCAAAGCGGCTTTCGGCAATGGCGTGGCGCATACCCTCCATGATGTCTTGGTAGTATGTGAGGTTATGCCACGTCAGGAGCATGCCCGAGATCATTTCGCCTGCACGGAACACGTGGTGGAGATAGGCGCGGGAATAGTTTGAGCAAGCCGGGCAGCGGCAGTCTTCATCCAGCGGACGGGGATCATCGGCGTGGCGCGCGTTTTTGATATTCACCACACCATTGCGGGTGAAGGCTTGGCCTGTGCGACCCGAGCGCGAGGGCAGGACACAGTCCATCATGTCCACACCGCGTTTGACTGCTCCGACGATATCATCCGGTTTGCCCACGCCCATCAAATAGCGCGGTTTGTTATTTGGCAGCATGTCGGGCGCGTAATCGAGCACGCCAAACATCGCCTCTTGGCCTTCGCCCACTGCGAGGCCGCCAATGGCGTAGCCGTCAAATTCAATGGCTCGCAGGGCTTCGGCGCTTTGGCCACGAAGCTCTTGCGTTACACCACCTTGTTGGATGCCGAAAAGGGCGTGGCCGGGGCGGTCGCCGAAGGCGTCTCGCGAGCGTTTGGCCCACCGCATCGACAGCTCCATGCTTTCCAGAACGCGTTTTTCATCCGCAGGCAGGGCGGGGCATTCATCGAAACACATCACGATGTCTGAGCCCAGTTGGCGTTGGATTTCCATCGAGGTTTCGGGCGACAGCATGTGTTTTGAGCCGTCGATGTGGCTGGAGAATTTCACCCCATTCTCCGACAGCTTGCGCAGGGCAGCAAGGCTCATCACCTGAAAGCCGCCGCTATCGGTCAGGATCGGACGATCCCAGTTCATGAATTTGTGCAATCCACCAAGACGCTCGATCCGCTCGGCACCCGGGCGCAGCATCAGATGGTACGTGTTGCCCAGCAGAATATCTGCACCTGTCTTGCGCACGCTTTCCGGCATCATCGCCTTTACGGTAGCAGCGGTGCCCACGGGCATAAACGCAGGCGTGCGGATCTCGCCGCGCGGCGTGCTGATCACGCCGGTGCGAGCGCGATTGTCGGTGGCGTTCAGGGTGAAGGTGAATTTCTGCGTCATAGATTGGGTCTTACTGTGCCCGGTGGGGCTTGCCAATTGGACAACGTTATTTTGGCGGGTAATACGCTTGTTCAGAAAGACGGGTTTGTTCCGGAAGTTGTCATTTGCCAGCCAAGCCGTGCATTCCAGAAGGTGAAATATGACGATTTTGGGTTTGGCAGAGAAAACCAGAAACACCCAAGTTCCCCCAAACTGTCGCAATTGGGTTTACCTGTGATCTTCAAACCCTATATAAACAGTCAAGATATATCCCAAGGCTCAGATCCATGAACGTTGATTCTACCGATCCGCTTGAAGGCACACCGCTCATCAAGCCGTCCTCCACCGACCATCCTCTGCATGAAGCCGTGGTTGAGGCGTGCCGAAGCGTTTATGACCCTGAAATTCCGGTGAACATCTTTGATCTTGGTTTGGTCTATACCATCGAGATTGACGACGAGAATGCGGTCAATGTGATCATGACGTTGACGGCGCCTGGCTGTCCTGTTGCGGGCGAAATGCCGGGTTGGCTGGCCGAAGCGATTGAGCCGCTGCCAGGTGTGAAGCACGTTGATGTTGAGCTGACTTGGGAGCCGCCCTGGGGCATGGATATGATGTCAGACGAGGCGCGGCTTGAACTGGGCTTTATGTAAGTTTTAGCGCGCGATTTGAACGGGCACAGGCTCGGTATCTTCCAGCCAATGCACAAAGCGTTGCTGCCAGGGGCGGCCCTGAACGCTAACAGGCAGGCGTTTGAACATGTTCGTCGGCATGATCACGCCTTTCGCGCCCTTGATGGTATCGCGATGCAAACGTCCGTGCATCAGACGGCTGACGGCGATCCCGCCAGTGACGGTTATGATTGCCGTGATCAGAGGATTCGCGAGGATCTGGTAGCCGATGCTGGGGGCGACGAGGACGAACAGTGACAGGATCAGGCGAGAAACCGCGACCGCTTCGATCATAAAACGCATCGAGGGTAGGGCGATGCAAACGATCAGTGCACATGCGCCAATAATAAGGGCGTAGAGCGCACCTGTAATCAGGGAAACATGCACACCGCCGATGTAGATGTCTGCGCGCACGTAAAACAAAAGCCCGGCCAAAAAGGCCATGCCCATCACAAATCCCAGTCGCTTGCGTTCAGTGTAGATGACTGTTTTGGCCCCAGATGCCATGTCGTCTCCGCTCGATTTACCCCGTTAAAGCAGTGTTAACCCTGCATTCTGTCTAAACTTAGGCATCAAAGTTAATATTTCGTTCATGGATACGGTGCAGCTTTGGTGCATTATTTGTTCAGAACGTCGCGACAAAACGCGAATAAACTGCATTGAAACGAAACGGTGCTTGCTTGGGCAGGAGCAGACAGGCACATTGCGCCAAACATCGTTAGTGGTTGAAGCTCGAGCAGAGAATACCACATATAGAAGCCACATGGATGGAGAGAGCCTGTGTTGCCTGATTGGGACCAGACTTTCTTGCTGATAACCAAGGACACCTGATGACTGAACCTTTTGATACCTCATTCCCGGTTCTTCCCCTGCGCGATATCGTGGTTTTCCCACATATGATCGTCCCGCTCTTTGTCGGGCGCGAAAAGTCTATCCGCGCTTTGGAAGAAGTGATGAAGGACGACAAACAAATTTTGCTCTCCAGCCAGATTGATCCGGCTGTTGATGATCCCGACACGGATGGCATTTTCCGCGTTGGTGTTCTGGCCAATGTGCTGCAATTGCTAAAGCTGCCCGATGGCACTGTGAAGGTGCTGGTTGAGGGGCGCAGCCGCGTCAAGATCACGGATTTCATTGAAAACGAACGTTTCTTTGAAGCGGACGCAGAACCGCTGAGCGAAGAGCTTGGTGATAGTGCCGCTGTTGAAGCGCTGTTGCGCTCGGTCGGTGATGAATTTGAGCGCTATGCCAAAGTAAAGAAAAACGTTCCAGAAGAAGCACTTGCGCAAGTTGGCGACACGCATGAAGCGTCCAAATTAGCCGACCTTGTGGCCGGTCATCTGGGTATTGAAGTCGATCGCAAGCAGGCGCTGCTTGAGACGTTGTCTATCGCGGAACGTCTTGAGACGGTTTACGGCCTGATGCAGGGCGAAATGTCGGTGCTTCAGGTCGAGAAAAAGATCAAAACCCGCGTTAAATCCCAGATGGAGCGCACACAGCGCGAGTACTATTTGAATGAGCAGATGAAAGCCATTCAGAAGGAACTTGGTGATGGCGAAGAGGGTGCAAACGAGATTGCCGAGCTTGAAGGCAAGATCGAAGAAACCAAGCTGTCCAAAGAAGCCCGTGAAAAGGTCGATGGCGAGCTGAAAAAGCTGAAGAACATGTCGCCGATGTCTGCCGAAGCGACCGTTGTGCGCAACTATCTTGACTGGATGCTCTCAATCCCTTGGGGAACGAAGAGCCGGGTTAAGAAAGACCTTGGTCGTGCACAAAAGGTTCTTGATGACGATCACTATGGCCTTGAAAAGGTTAAAGAACGCATCGTTGAGTATCTGGCCGTTGGGCAACGCTCTAAAAAGCTGAAGGGGCCGATCTTGTGCCTTGTAGGTCCTCCGGGTGTGGGGAAAACCTCGCTTGGGAAGTCTGTCGCGAAAGCCACGGGGCGCGAGTTTATTCGCATTTCACTGGGTGGTGTACGTGATGAGAGCGAAATTCGCGGTCACCGCCGGACCTACATCGGGTCGATGCCCGGTAAGATCATTCAGGCGCTGAAAAAGGCAAAGACGACCAATCCGCTTATCCTTCTCGATGAGATCGACAAGATGGGGCAGGATTTCCGCGGAGATCCGGCGTCTGCTATGCTGGAAGTACTTGATCCGGAACAAAACTCTACGTTCATCGACCACTATATGGAGGTTGAATACGACCTTTCGAACGTGATGTTCCTGACCACGGCGAACTCTTACAACATGCCCGGCCCACTGCTGGATCGGATGGAAATTATTCCGCTGGCAGGCTACACCGAGGATGAAAAGTCCGAGATCGCTAAGCAGCATCTGATTGCCAAACAGGTCAAAAACCACGGTTTGAAGCCACATGAGTTTGAGTTGACGGACGAAGCGCTTCAGGAGATGATCCGCGTTTACACCCGCGAGGCGGGCGTGCGGAACCTTGAGCGTGAGATCGCGAAATTGGCCCGGAAAGCTGTGACCAAGATCATCAAGAAAGAGGATGAGAAAGTCGTCGTAACTGTCGATAATCTTGAGGAATTCCTTGGTGTGAAGAAGCATCGCTATGGTTTGGCGGAGCAAACGGATCAGATCGGCGTAGTCACTGGTCTGGCCTGGACCTCTGTTGGTGGCGACTTGCTGTCGATCGAAGCGTTGAAGCTGCCCGGTAAGGGGCGGATGAAAACGACCGGTAAGCTGGGCGATGTGATGAAGGAAAGCATCGATGCAGCCTCAAGCTATGTGCGGTCGATCTCGCCAAGCATTGGTGTGAAGCCGACGCAGTTTGATACGATGGACATCCACGTGCACGTTCCAGATGGCGCGACTCCAAAGGATGGGCCATCTGCTGGCTTGGCGATGGTGACCTCTATCGTGTCTGTGCTGACCAAAATTCCGGTGCGCCGCGATCTGGCCATGACGGGCGAGGTGTCGCTACGCGGTAATGCGATGCCAATCGGTGGTCTGAAAGAGAAACTCTTGGCGGCATTGCGCGGTGGGATCACCACGGTGCTTATCCCGAAAGAGAACGAGAAGGACCTGGCCGAAATCCCGGACAACGTGAAAGACGGGCTGAAAATCATCCCTGTCGAGCATGTGTCAGAGGTATTGAAGCACGCGCTGGTCAGCGAGCCTGAGGCGATTGAGTGGGACGAAGCGGCAGAAGAAGCCGCCGCCGCCCAACGCGCCACGCAAGCCGCCGCGGCTCCGGGTGCGGTTGCGCACTAGAGCGGTTGCATAGAACAGTTTAAGAGGGGCATCGTTATGGTGCCCCTTTTTGTTTCAACGCGTTAAGGCCCGGTTCTTATGCAAGACGCTGATACCCTTATCAAAACACTATGCCTGAAACCCCATCCCGAAGGCGGATGGTATCGCCAGACGTGGGAGGCCGATGATGGTCCGCGCGCGTCAGGCACGGCGATATATTTCCTGCTCAAAGAAGGAGAAAGCAGCCATTGGCACCGCGTCGATGCTGTTGAAATCTGGCACTTTTACGCAGGAGCACCGCTGATCCTGCGGCTTGCGGAAAGTAAAGCTGGCCCTACCGTGTCTCACACCCTCGGTCCCGACCTTGGCAACGATATGTCCCCGCAAGTCATCGTCCCAAAAGACCATTGGCAAGCGGCCCACACCACGGGCGCTTGGAGCCTTGTCGGCTGCACCGTCAGCCCGGGGTTTCAGTTTGACTGGTTCGAGCTTGCACCAAAGGGCTTTGATATTGTCTGAGCCATTGCGTCCATGACACCCGGCGTGCTGATTTTACCGCCTCCAACCGGGGCTGCGACGCCCGTTGTGGTTGGCGCAGATGTCGGAAAGCCGCCAAAAACGCGCACCGCGAGAAACGCAAAAGCCTGCGCCTCTAACATGTCACCGTCAAATCCAGCCGCCTCAACCGGGCTAACCGGGCAGGGGGCCAAGGCGGCAATCATCTGCATCAAACCGGTGTTTTTGCGACCTCCACCGGTGACATAGACATGAGCGGGCGGTTTCGGGCAAAGCTCTAACCCTTGGGCAATCGTGGCGGCAGTGCCAGCAGCCAATGTGGCCACAGCATCGGCATCCTCAAGGGGGGCGACCAAATTAGCCCAGCCTGCAAAATCGTCGCGATCCAATGATTTGGGCGGCATGCGTTGCAAATACCGTTCGCGCATCATCGCATCGAGCACCTCTTCGTGCACAGCACCTTTGCTGGTCAGCGCACCGTCCTTGTCCATGGATTGGGACAGCCGCGCCTGCATCAGATCATCAATCCGCGCATTGCCCGGCCCGGTGTCAAACGCCAAACACGCTTCGCCCACCTCAGGCGCGTCTGCCTTTGGATCAACCCAAGTAAGGTTCGCCACGCCGCCGATATTCACAAAAACCACTGGCTCTGCCGCCCCAATTTTTTTAGCGAGTGCAAAATGATAGAACGGTGCAAGAGGCGCGCCTTCGCCACCAAGCTTCACGTCCGCTGTGCGAAAATCCCAAACTACCGCAAGATCAAGCGCCTCGGCCAGAACCTGACCGTTCCCTGCTTGCACGGTTTCGCGCAATTCGGGTCGGTGAAATAGCGTCTGACCATGAAAACCAACCAGTTCAGCGTCCTTGAAACCCGACAACACCTCAGCATGCGCCACTTCCACCACCTCTGCGGCGGCGTCCACGTCAGGCCCTGACATCTGCCCCAAGGCCCGGCGCAACACGGTGCGTTCCTCGCTTGAATAGGGGCGATAGGCGCTCTCTCCAAACTCAAAGATACGCGTGCCATCGGTGCGGATCATCGCCGCATCCACCCCGTCAAGCGATGTGCCAGACATCGCCCCAAGCGCCCAAATGGCTCCAGCGTCGCTCATGGCTTTTCCTTTGTTCCAGACACTCGTATATGAGGTGCGCAGCGTAACGCGAACCATAAACGGATCACCATGACCTACCACCCGAAATCTGAATTTATCGCTACCATCATTTCGCGTGGGTTCATGCAGGATTGTACCGATCTGCCAGAATTGGATGCGCGTTTTCACAAAGGCGTCGTCACCGGCTACATCGGCTTTGATCTGACTGCGACCTCGCTGCATATCGGCAACCTTGTGCAGATCATGTTGCTGCGCTGGATGCAGAAAACCGGGCACCGCCCCATCACACTGATGGGCGGCGGGACAACCAAGGTAGGCGATCCAAGCGGCAAGGATGAGATGCGTAAAATCATCTCGGTCGATCAGATCAATTCTAACGCCGATGGCATCCGTCAGGTGTTTGCGCGCTATATCTCTTACGGCGATGGCCCGACAGACTCGCCGTTGGTCAACAACGCCGAGTGGCTGGATAAGCTGGGTTACATCGATTTCCTGCGCGACATCGGCAAGCATTTCACCATCAATCGTCTGCTCGCGTTTGAGAGCGTGAAATCCCGGCTAGATCGCGAACAACCGCTGTCGTTCATCGAATTCAACTACATGTTGTTGCAAGCTTATGACTACCTTGAGCTGCACCGCCGCTATGGCTGCATCCTGCAAATGGGTGGGTCGGATCAGTGGGGCAATATCGTTTCGGGCGCTGACCTGATCCGGCGCGTCGATCAAGGCGACGCCTATGGTCTGACCACCCCGCTTGTCACACGCGCGGACGGTAAAAAGATGGGCAAGTCTGCAGATGGCGCGGTTTGGCTGAATGATGACATGATGTCGGGCTATGAATTCTGGCAATGGTGGCGCAATGTGCCGGACGCGGATGTCGGCAAGTTCCTGAAACTGTTCACTGAACTGCCCATTGAGGAGTGTGAGCGTCTTGGCGCTCTTGGAGGCTCAGAGATCAACGATGCCAAAGTGCTGCTTGCCAATGAAGTGACCGCGTTGTGCCGTGGGCTTGAGGCCGCACAGGCCGCAGAGACGACATCGCGCGAAGTCTTTGAAAAAGGCGGAGTAGGTGATGACCTTCCAACACTGGAACTTAGCGCGGCAGACCTTGGGAACGGCATTTCTGCTGCTCAACTGATCGTGCGGGCAGGGTTGGCCAAGTCCGGCAAGGACGCCAAACGCCTGATTGCGGAGAATGGCGCAAAGCTTGATGATCAACCGCTCACCGATGCCGGGAAAATGTTCGACTCGGTGGCTCTGGCCAGCCCAATCAAACTTAGCGCAGGCAAAAAGCGCCACGCATTGGTCAAGCTCACACCTTAGTCTTCATCGGTTTTAAAATATGCCGGGGGTCTGGGGGCAGAGCCCCCAGCGAGGCGGCGCGCGCAAGCGCGGCGCAAACCTTATTCAGCAGACAGCTGTTCCATAACCTCATCAGACATCTCAACATTCGCTGTCACGCGCTGAATGTCGTCATCATCTTCCAGCACTTCAATCAACTTCATCAGCTTTTGAGCGCCTTCTAGATCCAGCTCCGTCGTCGTCGTCGGCTTCCAGATCAGCTTGGTGGATTCAGCCTCACCTAACGCAGTCTCAATCGCGGTAGAAACAGCGTTCAGATCGCTGTCTTCAGTGTAAATCGCATGCCCGTCATCCGAGCTTTCAACATCTTCAGCGCCCGCTTCAATCGCCGCCATCATCACAGTGTCTTCATCGCCCGTGTCAACCGGGTACAAAATCTCGCCCTTGCGATCGAACATGAACGACACCGATCCGGTTTCGCCCAGGTTCCCGCCGTGCTTGGTAAAAGTCGAACGTACAACAGACGCGGTGCGGTTGCGATTGTCCGTCATTGCCTCAACGATCACCGCCACGCCGTTTGGCCCGTAGCCTTCATAGCGGATCTCTTCATAGTCATCCCCATCACCCGCCTGAGATTTGCTAATCGCGCGATCAATCACGTCCTTAGGCACCGAGTTTGACTTGGCTTCTTTCACGGCAAGGCGCAGACGCGGGTTTTTATCCGGGTCCGGGTCGCCCATCTTTGCAGCCACTGTGATCTCTTTGGAAAGCTTCGAGAAAAGCTTCGAGCGCAGCTTGTCCTGACGCCCTTTGCGGTGTTGGATATTCGCCCATTTTGAGTGGCCAGCCATGGCGATGCTCCTCGGTTTTTATCTCGGTTTTCAAAGGCGATATAGTCTGGCGCACGTGGTTTTTGCAAGGGGGGTGTGGCTGCGCGAAATGTGAGGATTTCAAAGGCAAATCCGGTGGACGCCGCCTCTGTGGCCTGCTATCCCTAGTAGGATGCAATCCAGCGCCCCCAACATAAGCCAAAAAACGCCTGAAATTCGCCAGTTGGACGATGCGGCGATCAACCGGATCGCGGCCGGCGAAGTGGTGGAAAGGCCCGCATCAGCGGTCAAAGAACTGGTCGAGAACGCCATTGATGCAGGCGCTGCCCGCATCGAGATCGCCATCGCTGACGGTGGCAAACGTCTGATCCGGGTGAGCGATGATGGCTGCGGCATCAAGGCGAGGGATCTGGAACTGGCACTCTCGCGCCATGCCACCTCGAAAATTGACGGCTCAGACCTGCTCAACATCCACACTTTCGGGTTTCGCGGCGAAGCTTTGCCGTCGCTGGGTGCCGTCGGGCGTTTGACGATCACATCGCGCCCCGCAGGTGAGGACGCCGCGCGCATTGATGTGACTGGTGGCGTGATGGGGCAGGTGCGCCCGGTTTCCGGCACCCAAGGCACACAAGTCGAATTGCGCGATCTGTTTTTTGCGACACCCGCGCGTCTCAAGTTCCTCAAAACCGACCGTGCGGAGTCTCAGGCCGTCTCGGACGTGGTCAAACGCCTTGCGATGGCCGAGCCCTATGTGCGCTTTGAATTGATCGACGAAAGCGGTGACACCCCACGTTCGACCTTCCGGGTCGAGGCCGAAACCGGCGAACCGATGGAGGCGCTTGCCCAACGTCTGCGCGCGATCCTCGGCAAAGACTTCGCTGAAAATGCGCTCGCCATTGATGCGATGCGCGAAGGCCTGCACCTCACCGGCTACGCAGCGCTCCCGACGTATTCGCGCGGCTCTTCGATCCATCAGTATTTCTTCGTCAATGGCCGCCCTGTGCGCGATAAGCTGATGATTGGTGCTTTGCGCGGCGCGTATATGGATTACCTCTCGCGCGACCGCCACGCTGCTGTTGCGTTGTTCATCGATTGCGATCCGCATCTGGTCGACGTCAACGTACATCCGGCAAAATCCGAAGTGCGCTTTCGCGATCCCGGCCTTGCGCGTGGCCTGATCGTCTCGGGCCTGCGCCACGCGCTTGCGGAAGCAGGTCACCGTGCTTCAACCACCGTTGCCAAAGACACGCTTGGCGCCTTCCAAGCCCCGCAAACCGAACCGCGCGTCTATCAAATGGACAGTCTCTTACGTGGGCCGTCGTATGGCCCACGACCATCCGCACCGCCGCAATCAAGTTTTGCGCCTGAAGGATTTGCAGAAACCGCCGAAGTTTTTGAAGCGCCCCCAGTGCAAGAGGAAACCGACCTGCCTCTTGGGGCAGCCCGCGCGCATGTACACGAAACCTTTGTCATCGCCCAAACCGCTGATGGCCTTGTGATCGTCGATGCCCACGCAGCCCACGAGCGGTTGGTCTATGAAAAGCTGAAACGCCAGATCGCAGAAAACGGCGTCGCCTCACAAGCGCTCTTGGTGCCCGAAATTGTTGAGCTTGGAGCAGGGGCACACCAACTCCTTCAAGTTGCTGAAGATCTGGCAAAACTTGGCCTCGACATCGAACCTTTTGGCGAAGGCGTCATTGCCGTGCGCGCCACGCCCGCTTTGCTGGGACAAGTGAACGCCCAAGCCATGCTGCGCGATATTCTCGACGAACTCGACGACTTAGGCGAAACCACAACGCTTGGAGCACGTGTGGAAGCCGTGATCAGCCGCGTAGCCTGTCATGGGTCTGTACGTTCGGGCCGCCGGTTGCGCGCTGATGAGATGAACGCGCTTTTGCGTGAAATGGAAGCCACACCACACTCCGGCCAATGCAACCACGGCCGCCCCACTTATGTTGAGTTGAAGCTTCACGACATTGAAAGGCTGTTTGGGCGGCGATGATCCAGATTGGCGCATATCAGATCAACCTGAACGACCCGCTGCAGCTTGCCGCAGTGGTTGCAGGACTAATTGCAGCGCTCGTCATTATCCTGCTGATTGTTGTTGTGCGCCGTGCGGGGCACTCCGCCAACGCGGTTGGCCAGGTCGCGAACCAAGTGGGCCGTTTGAACATGGATGTGCAAACGCTCGGCTCGGGGCAGCAACAATTGGCGGGTAACATTCAAACCGTGTCAGAAACGCAGGCCGTGGCGCAAAACCAAGTGATCCAAACCATGGAGGCGCGCCTGGCCGAAGTGCAACAGCAGATGTCTGATCGTCTGGCGGATACGGCGATGAACTCCAATCGTGCGATGACCGAGATGCAAGAGCGTATGAAAGAAACTCTGCATGGCAGTTCGGAAAAAACCACGAAAAGCCTGACACAGCTTCAGGAACGCCTCGCCACAATCGACAAAGCTCAAAGCAACATCGAAAAGCTCTCAGACGATGTGCTGAGCCTGCAGGACATTCTGTCTGATAAACAAGCGCGTGGGGCTTTTGGGGAAATTCAACTCAATGACATTGTCTCCAAAGCGCTGCCATCGGACAGTTATGCGATGCAGGAAACACTCTCCAACGGTAAGCGCGCCGATTGCCTGATCCACTTACCAAACCCGCCGGGCCCGATCGTGATAGACGCCAAGTTCCCGCTTGAGTCTTATAAGGCCTATGTCAGTGCCGACACCGAAGAGGCCAAAACCCGCGCTCGCGCCATGTTCAAGCAAGATGTGACAAAACATCTGCAGGATATTGCAGCCAAATACATCATCGAGGGTGAAACAGCCGACGGTGCGCTGATGTTCTTGCCCTCAGAAGCGGTTTACGCAGAGCTGCACGCGCGCCTGCCTGACGTGGTGCGCAAGGGCTTTGACATGCGGGTGTGGATCGTTTCCCCAACCACCTGCATGGCGACACTTAATACGATGCGCGCGATCCTCAAAGACGCCCGCATGCGCGAACAGGCCGGTGAAATCCGAAAAGCTTTGCGCCATCTACACCGCGACGTCGAGATTATCGGCGAGAAAGCAGGCAAACTGGAAACGCATCTGCGCCAAGCTGGCGAAGATGTCTCTGGCGTGATCACGGCAGCGCAACGTGCAGGCAAGCGCGCGGATCGTCTTGATAATTTTGACTTCGAGGAACTGGCCCCAGAGGAAACCGAACCCATGGTGCCAAAACTGGTTGCTAAAGACCGCCTATTGTAGCCTTCATCTATTTGAAAATACTCCCGCCGGAGGCACCGCGACGCGCGCAAGCGCGGCGCAATTAAGGTAAGAGATCGCCAACGTCATCAACTGTGCGCGCCACCTGAAACAAACCGCGCAGACTGTTATCTGCAAACCCTTGATCCACAACATTCTCAATCAACGCAATCAGCGGATCCCAATAGCCTTCGACATTCACCAGAACAATTGGCTTGTCGTGCAATCCAAGCTGCGCCCATGTCAGCACCTCAAAGAATTCATCAAGCGAGCCTGCACCACCCGGCAACACGGCGACCGCATCGGCATTCATCAACATCACTTTTTTGCGTTCGTGCATCGTCTCGGTGATGATCTGGTCGCTCCGACGCACATTCATCTCGGTGCCAATCAGATGCGTCGGGATCACGCCCAGCGTCTCTGCACCCTTCTGTCGCGCCGCGTCTGCCACAGCGCCCATGATCCCGTGATCGCCCGCCCCAAAAACCAACCGCCACCCGCGTGCGCCGATAAGCGCGCCAAGGTCATGCGCAGCTTGCAAATAGGCAGGCGAATTTCCATCGCGCGCACCACAATAAACACAGATTGAAAAGCGGGGAGAAGGCAGAGTTTCCGTCATTGCGTCAATAGCCTCAAGGTAAAGGGGTTTTGACCCCTGATACCCCTGTTGATAAGGTCGCTCAAGCGCGCAAGGGTATGCGCGGTAAAATGAAAAAGATAATCCCGGATTCTGGGGGGAGAAACACTGCCGTGACGCCCATTTGGAGAGGCATAATTGCCGTTTTGATCGCTGCTTTTCTGGGCGCGATTTACTGGCTGTTTGGCCACAACGCGCCGGACGAGATCGCGGCACTTCCCGAAACTGCAGGTGTTGAAACGCCCGTGGATGCTCCGGCAGTACCGCGTATTGAAACCGGTGAAGCGCCGGTAGTTGAGCATTCTGAACCTGAACCTGAACCTGAACCTGAACCTGAGCCGGAAGCCGAAACGGCCGTGGCCACTCCGCAGCCAATGCCGAGTGAGAGCGCGCCGTCTGAGGCTGAGAGCGCGACTGCGGCCCCGATTGCCTCTGAGCCTGCAGAAGAAACAGCAGAGCAAACCTCCGAAGAGGAAGCTCCACAAGACTCCGTTGCAAATGCCTCTGAACCAACCTCAGAAGCTGCTCCGGAGGCTTCGCTGAGTGCTGAGGAAACCGGTGCCACGCGCAATGAGGATCGCAGGAGTTCGGCAGAATTTGACATTGTGCGTGTCGAACCGGGTGGGTCCACACTTATTGCGGGGCGCACAGCGCCAGGTGCTGCTGTGCGTCTGATGATGGACGGCAAAGAGGCGGGATCAGCGATTGCCGACGGTACGGGCAACTTCGTGATGTTCTCGGAACTTGGGCCCTCGAATGGGCCACGCATTTTGACTCTGTCCGAAACGGCAGCGGACGGAACTGAATTGGAGGCGCAGGCGTCGGTGATATTAGGGCCAATCCAGCCTGCTGTTGTCACATCCGAGCCGACAGAAGATGTTGCTTCATCTGAGACAGCCCTGGCCGCAGAGCAAGAGGCTGTTAGTGAAACACAGCCTGAAGCTGTTAGCGACGAGCCCGTGATTGCTGCAGCCCCTGAAATACAAATCGAAGCACCAAACGCGAATGAGGCACCTGCGATTGAAGCGGCACCTGACATTGTCGCCGTCGCACCTGCATCCCCGACGGTTTTGGTGGCGGACGAAACTGGCATACGGGTACTACAATCAGCTGGCGATTTGCCCGAAGCGCTCACCAATGTGTCGATTGACTCCATCAGCTATGACGCCGAAGGCGAAGTCGCGTTGGCAGGCCGTTCCACCGGGGCCGCCCTCGTGCGGGTTTATCTGAACAATGCGTTGCTGATCGAAGCAGACATTGGGGCTGGCGGTCAGTGGCGCACTGAATTGCCGGATGTGGATACAGGCACTTACACATTGCGGGTCGATGAGGTGAACGCGGCAGGCGAAGTTGTATCGCGCGCCGAAACACCGTTCAGACGCGAGTCTATTGCCGCTATCCGCTCGATCGAAGAAGAGAGCGAGATGTCGATTGCGCCTGTGTCGCTGATCACGGTCCAGCCGGGGAACACGCTTTGGGGTATTGCTCGGGAAAAATATGGCGATGGGCCACTTTTTGTGCGGGTGTTTGACGCCAACACAGATAGGATCCGCAATCCAGATTTGATTTACCCGGGACAGATTTTCACCGTGCCGGATTGAACAACCTGTTGATTGCGCCGCGTTTTGCGCGTCGCGCAACTGGGGGTTTCACCCCCAGACCCCCAGAGTATTTTTCAATAGATGAAGAGGCAGTGCTGGTCATTGCTGTGTCAACGACCTAAATGAGTTTGTAATGACTGACACGACCTCTCCTGACATTGAAGCCGTTGAACGCAAAAGCGGGATGCGCACCATCCGTAAGGTGGCACCTTACCTGTGGCCAGACGACAAGCCCTGGGTGAAGCGCCGGGTTATTTTGGCGATGCTGGCGTTGATCCTCTCAAAAGTGATCGCAGTGGCAACACCGTTTTTCTACAAAGCAGGTGTTGATCTTTTGTCCGGCGATGTGGGCGCTGATCCCGGTTGGTTGCTGGCGATGGGCGCGATTGGGGTAACGATTGCTTACGGCGTGGCGCGGCTGATGACCAATGGGTTTCAGCAGTTGCGGGATGCGATTTTTGCCGCCGTGGGGCAGCGTGCTTTGCGCATGCTCGCCCTTGAGACATTCGAGCATATTCACGCGCTTAGCCTGCGCTATCACATCACGCGAAAAACCGGAGGCCTCAGTCGGATTATCGAACGTGGCGTGAAAGGCGTCGAGTTTCTGCTGCGCTTTTTGCTGTTTTCCATCGGTCCGCTGATCCTTGAATTGGTGATGATCGGGGCTGTTTTGGCTGTGGTGTTCGATGTTTGGTATCTGGCCGTTGTGGTGGTGTGCATTGCGTTTTACGTCACCTTTACCTTCAAGGTGACCGAGTGGCGGGTGAAAATTCGCAAAGAGATGAACGACCAAGATACGGACGCCAATCAGAAGGCGATTGATAGTCTTTTGAACTTTGAAACGGTGAAGTATTTCAATGCTGAAAAGATTGAGGCGCAGCGCTATGACGGGGCGATGCAGCAGTATGTGGCGGCTGCGCTAAAGACGTCCTATTCGCTGGCATTTCTGAATTTCGGGCAGTCGTTTTTGATCACGACAGGTTTGGTCGTTGTGATGGTTATGGCCGCAATGGGTGTGCAAAGCGGGGAGTTGACCGTCGGCGATTTCGTCATGGTCAACGCTTATATGATCCAGATCACTATGCCGCTGAACTTTCTCGGCACGGTTTATCGCGAGATCCGTCAAGCGCTGGTGGATATGGGCGAGATGTTCGATCTATTGGAGCAACCTGCTGAGGTGAAGGACAAGCCGGGTGCGCCAGATCTGAAGGTGAATGGCGGCGATGTGATGCTCGACGACGTCGCCTTTGGGTATGACGAGGCGCGTCCCATCCTGAAGGGGGTCACACTTTCGGTTCCCGCAGGGCAAACGGTGGCGATTGTTGGCTCGTCTGGGTCGGGCAAGTCCACGATTGGTCGGTTGTTGTTTCGCTTTTATGATGTGGGCAGTGGCACACTTTCGATTGATGGGCAGGACTTGCGCGATGTGACCCAAGAAAGCGTGCACGCTCAAATTGGTGTGGTTCCACAGGACACTGTGCTGTTCAACGACACGATCTATTACAACATCGCTTATGGGCGCCATGACGCGACGCGGGCTGATGTTGAGGAGGCGGCTAAGGCGGCAAAGATCCACGACTTTATTATGTCGCTGCCCGATGCCTATCAGACGACTGTGGGTGAGCGCGGGCTGAAGCTGTCGGGTGGGGAAAAGCAACGCGTGGGCATTGCGCGCACGCTTTTGAAGAACCCGCCAATTCTGCTTTTGGATGAGGCGACGAGTGCTTTGGACACCGAAACCGAGTCTGACATCCTGCACGAGCTTAAAGCGATGGGCGAAGGGCGTACGGTGATCACCATTGCGCATCGCCTTTCCACGATTGCCCATGCTGACCGGATCGTGGTGTTGGAAAAAGGTGTCATTGTTGAAGAAGGAAGCCACGAAGAATTGCTGGCCCGCGAGGCACGATACGCAGCGCTTTGGAATATGCAAGCAGCGGAAGAGGACGCGGCTTAAGCCTCTAAAAGCGCGGGCAATCCATGCCGGCATTGCGCATTGTTCCATTTGGTTTGCTATACGACGACTCAACGCGTGGAACGCGGGTTTGAGGCGGTGTTTTTTTCCTCAAAATTGCGCGTTTTGGATTGTTGTGTAAGTGCAAGTGCGGTTCTTTCGCGAGCGCACGGCGGTCATGAAACATTGTTGGCGCAGCTGCCCGAGTGCGAAAAGGATTTGATTCGCAACCTAAGCGTGTAAATTTCATCCATTTTGATTAGGAACTTGCCAATTATTTTGATGGTAAACCAATTTTGCTTTTAAGTCAGAGGCGTAGGCAAAATCGAAAAACTTGATTTACGTCCCGCATAGGCGAACCATGAAAGGGCTGGGGGGCGACGTTTTCCAGTGTATTTTTATTGTAGTAAACTATGGGGTGATGTTATGAAGAGTACTTTTTTGAAGACAATGGGGGCGCTTGCCATTGTTGGATTATCAACAGTTTCAGCAAGCGCAGCGACCTACACATTTACAAGCAACGGCTATGAACGCATTCCGGCTACCGGAACATCGGGAACGACGAACCCGTATCCATTGACGCTTGACGTCAGTGGCTTGGCCAATGTGACGGATGTGAACCTTACGATCCTTGGTTTGACGCACACATATTCGGCAGATCTGGATATGTATTTGCGTGGTCCATACCCAAGTGCAACCGTCCGTCTGATGACGGATGAAGGTGGTGGTTACAATTGGACGGATGATGACCTGACATTTGATAGCCAAGCATCGAGAGGGTATCCGATTCCGGGCTTTAGCCAGTCAATCCGTCCTGACAATTCACTGTCGTACTTTAACGGACGTGATCCAAATGGAGCATGGCGCTTGTACATCTATGATGATGCGCGCGGTGACCGGGGACACATTGATGGATGGTCTCTGACGTTTGAAGCGGATTCTATTTCGGAAGTACCCCTTCCGGCTGGTTTCCCGCTGTTGATCGCTGGTTTGGGCGCGCTTGGATTTATGAGCCGTCGCAAAAAATCCTGATCTGGGTAAGAACCCAATGAATGCGGAAGGGCGGCTATTCAAGCCGCCCTTTTTCTATTCCGCCGCTTTCAATTCTGGTACCGACTTTGGCCGCGCGCTTGGATCGTTATCAACATCCCAGACAATGTCCGTTGCCTTCACTTTTGCAGCAGCGCGGCGCAGGGCGTAGTCGCGCCCTTTGGCGCTGCGCGACCCGCGGGTGAGGGCGCTGACGGTGTTCAGCACATACGCGATGATTGTCCAGAACCAGACGCGTAAGGCCAGCATCGACGGTGTGAAGATCAGCGTCAGAACCGTTGCGATGCCAAGGCCAAAGACCACTGCGGTGGCAAGTTGCTTCCACCAAAGTGCAGTTGGGCTGTCGATGGTATAGCCGCCGCCGAAAAAGTCTAAGCTAAGGCCAAACATCATTGGCGCAAGGCCTGCCATGGTCGTGATGGTGGTGAGTAGAACCGGACGAATGCGCGCCTCGGCTGTGCGCACAATGGCCTCGATCCGCGGCATGTATTGCGAGTATTCTTGATAGGTGTCGATCAAGACAATGTTGTTGTTCACCACAATTCCCGCGAGCGCGACGATCCCTGTGCCTGTCATGATGATGGAAAACGGCTGATCCATGACCAGCATACCAATCAGCACGCCTGTGGTGGATAGGACCACAGCCAAAAGCACAAGCACGGCGTTATAGACCGAGTTGAACTGCGCCAGCAGGATGATGAACATCAGGCCCAAGGCGGCAGAGAAGCCGGTTTGCAGGAAGGCCTGAGACTCTGCTTCGTCTTCGGTATCACCCGTCCATTCCCACTCCACGCTTGCGGGCATAGGTGTTTCGGCTTCGATCCACTCGGTGATCGCCGCTATGCGCTCGTTTGGGTTGACTTGAACTTGGCTTAACGTCTCATTGTCGAGCATCTGGCGGAAATCGGCTTCGGTCGTCTCGTTCAAAAGCGTGATGGTTTGATACGTGATCTCATCGCCGGACACGATTTCGCGGGCGATGGCGACGGGCACATTGCTGTCGTTTTCAAACTTTATCAGACTTGGGGCAACACCGGCCTTCACATCAAAAAACCGTTTTTGATCGATGCGGTTGATTTGCGCTAATTGCGCCACCGGTTTGCGGGTGATGAAGTTCGACAATGGGATCAGCCCGTCGGCCGTTCGGACTTTGAGAGTATCCAGCGTGGAAAGAACACGATCTTCTTCAGGCAGGCGCACGCGGATTTCGATTTCCTCGTCAGAGCTATCAACACGCATTGTGTCAAGGAGAATACCGCGCGTCACAAGCTGAACCGTGCCGCCAACCGTGGCCACATCCGCGCCATAGCGTCCGGCTTTTTCAACATCAACGTCGATCTGCCAATCAATGCCGGGCAGGGGCAGGTTGTCTTCAACGTCCACCAGCCCCGGTGTTTCATTAAAGCGCGCGCGGGCAATCGCCGTCGCTGCCAATAGGTCTTCCCAGTTGTTCGACTTCATCCGCAAATGCACAGGTTTGGCCGAGGCCGGACCTTGGGCGAGGTTCAAGATCTCGACCTTGATGCCTGGGATTTGGTCCAGCTTGGCACGCAAATCGTCCATCACCCAGTTGCCGTCCAGCTCCTCAAGTGGAATGTCGTTTTCAGCCGCAAAAGTGGGGCGGTTTTCCCAGCGGATCATTTCGATCTGGACTTGACCAATGCTGTCGTTTGGTCCCGACGCACCGCCTGTGTTCGAATTCAAACCACCGGCTCCGGCAAAGGCAAAGGCGCTGTCGATACCCGGTGCCTCTAAGATCACTTTTTCGACCTGTTGAACCAGTTCGTCTTTCTCAGTCAC
The DNA here is from genome assembly GCA_039942715.1 of Paracoccaceae bacterium. GTDB lineage: Bacteria > Pseudomonadota > Alphaproteobacteria > Rhodobacterales > Rhodobacteraceae > JABDJX01. The sequence continues at coordinate 353,644 of JBDVBY010000001.1, read as the reverse complement.
AGACAAGTTGCCGCGTGCGCGCACGTAAACGATGGCCTGTTCTGGCTCTGTATCAACGAAGAATTCGACACCGTTGTTGTTGGCGCCAAAGTAGCCAAAGACTGAGACCACAAAGAAAATCACGCCTGCGATGGTGACCAGCGGCATGATTGGGTTGCCGGCAATGAACTGGATCAGATGACCAAAGAGCGTGCGGCGATCGCGGCTATCGATCTTCTTTTCTTTGCGCTCAATCTTGGCCGCACCAAGGATAATAGAGGCAAGGAACGACGCGCCGATAAACAAGATGCCGCCAATGATGGAGCCAAATGCACCAGCATCAGGGCCCATAAGCGTGGTCGGGTTCAGAACCTGAAGCGCCATTGTGTACATCAAAAACAGCGCTGGTGGGACGAGCAACGCGCGCAGCCACCATGGCAACGTGCGGGCCAATGCGTCAGAGGCGTGCTCAAAGCTGCGACTCAAACGGCCTGCGACGCCGCCGACAACGGGCAGATAAATCAAGGCAACGACAAGCGAGGCGGAGAGAACGAAAATTAAAGTGACCGGCAACATGCCCATGAACTGCCCCGGAACGCCGGGCCAGAACAGCATCGGTAAGAAGGCGCAAAGCGTGGTCGCCGTGGACGAGACCACCGGCCAGAACATACGCTTGGCGGCTTCGACATAGGCGTGCATGGGACCAGAGCCCTCTTGAATGCGCTTGTCGGCGTATTCGACTACCACAATGGCTCCATCCACCAGCATGCCAACGGCCAAAATCAGACCGAACATGACAATGTTTGAAATCGAGATACCCATAACCGCAAGCATGGCGAAACAGAGCAAAAAGGAGGTTGGGATCGCAAAGCCGACCAACAACGCCGAGCGCGGGCCAAGGGCGGCAAGCACCACGATCATCACCAGAGCGATGGCGGTCAGGACGGAGCCTTCAAGCTGGCTGACCATGCCTTCAACTGTGAAAGACTGGTCATTTGAGGTGCCGACGCTGATCGCGCTTTGAAGCTCTGCGGGCCATGTGGCGCGTTCCGCTTCAACTTCCGCGCGGATCTCGGCTGCTGTGTCGATGATGTTGAAGCCTTTGCGCTTCACCACCTGCAACGCCACGGTATTTTCGGCGTTAAAGCGCGCGGTACCTGCGCGGTCTTCAAAGGTGAGGCGGATATCAGCGATATCGCCAAGCGTGATCACCCGGTCACCGTCGGTTTTCACCGGAAGGTTATAGATGTCTTGCTGTTCATCAAAAGACGACGGGATCTTGACGGCAAAGGTGCCGCTGTCAGTTTCAACTTCACCAGCGGCGATCAACTGGTTGTTGTTGACGACCACGCTGATCAGCTCACCTGCAGTGACGTTGTAAGCCTCAAGGCGCAGGGGATCGATCACCACCTCAACCATCTCGTCACGGTGGCCTGTCAGGGCTGCTTCCAGCACTGGCTCAAGGCTTTCGAGACGGTCCTGCAAGTCCTTAGCGTAGCGTAACAATGTACGCTCAGGGACAGCACCTGTCAGGTTGACGATGACGATGGGGAATTCGGAGAAGTTGATCTCGTTGATCGAGTATTTCTCGGCCCCTGTGGGAAAGTTCGCCTCGGCCGTGTTCATCTTATCGCGGATATCAGCGAGGATTTTGGTCTTGTCCCAACCAAATTCAAACTCCAGCGCCACGCCTGCATAGTTCTCGGACGCAGTGCCTTGGATTTCTTTCAAGCCGTCCAGATCGGAGAGCTCAGTTTCCATCGGCTTTACGAGCAGCTTCTCGCTATCTTCAGCCGAAATGCCAGGGAAGGGGACCGAAACAAAAATCGCCGGGATTTCGATGTCCGGCTCGCCCTCCTTGGGAAGCGACGCATAGGCAAAAGCCCCCGCTAGCAGCGAGAGCATGATAAAGGCCAAGACCATCCGCGCACGCGACGCGGCCCAATCGACGATACCGGTCATTGGGTGACCTCCTTATAGGAAACCGCGACCGCGACACCGTCGGTGACAAATTCTTGCCCGACCACGATGACTTCAACTTCATCATCCAGACCCGAGATCCAGATGCCGTCGACACTATCGCGGATCACATCCACCGGAGCAAAGGCGGCCATGTCGTTTTCAATGATGCGCACCCCAAGGCTGCCTTCATCGTTCAGCGTAAGAGAGGATTGCGGCAAAAGATGCGCGGTCTCACCATCGGACTGAATCGCAATTTCAGCAGTTTGCCCATCGCGGATCGAAAAATCCGGATTGTCGACTTCAACATCCACACGGAAGGTGCGCGTGTTCATATCTGCCGAGCGCGACAGGAACGTCACCTTGCCCAACACTTCGCGCCCGGAAGCGAGCCGTGCACCTGCTGTTGCACCAACCTCAACACGATCGACAAGCGTTTCGGGCACAAAGGCCACCAGTTTCACGCGGTCCAGTTGAATGATCGTCGCGCACAGCGATCCGGGTTGCAGAAGCGAACCGATTTCAGCCGAATCCGTTTCTAGCAATCCATCAAAGGGCGCGCGCAGGATAAGTTTCTCCAATTCGTTGTTGGCCGCAGCAACGCCGGCTTGCGCAGATTGAATGCCCGCGCGGGCGGCTTCTACGCCTGAATTGGCCGATTGCACGCCAGCGCGCGCGGCTTCAACCGCCGCAGTGGTTTGGGCAACGCGTGTATCAGAGGCAAATCCACCTTCGGACAGGCGCGCAGAGGCCCGGTCATTGATTTCAGCCTCAACCAGCCGCGCTTGGGCTTCGGCAAGGCGCGCTTGGGATTCGGGCAGGCGGGTCTCGGCCTCTGACAGCCGGGCAATCGAATCCTCTAAGGCAATGCGGCGTGTGCCGGGGTCCAACTCACAGATAAGATCGCCCGCCTGAACGATCGCGCCCGCACGTAGCGGCTGATTGACGATCAAACCAGAGGTTTCCGCGCGCAACTGGACCTGACGGATCGCTTCGGTGCGTCCACGCAAGATCACCGCACCGTCAATGGCGCGCGCACTGGAGCGCATCGCAACAACAGGAACTGCCTTTGTTTCTGCCATCTCTTCGGGCATCTCGGCCTCGGGCGCCTCATTTTGCGCCACTTCCTCGCTTTGAGTGCGTCCGGTAAATTCCCACAAAGCGTCGCGTTGAAAAACCAGCAGATAAAGCGCTGCTACCACCACAATGGCGGTTAAGACTGAAAGCAATCGCATTGCTTATTCCTTTGTCGTATTTCGCACCCCAAAGCCTGTTAAATCAAAGGCTTGAGCTTGACGTTTTTTGTTGTTTCTCGCGTTTATACGCTAAACCGTTCAGTTCAGATTACTTAAATTGGGACCGGGCTGCAAGATTACAAGCGCACTTGTGGTCTGACATCTTTGCAATCCTGCTATGCACGGGCTAAGAGAACGCCGAAACAGTGGTGAAACAGGTGCATTTTGGCGAACGAAGACAGCTTTATTAACGAAGTCTCCGAAGAAGTGCGGCGCGACAAACTCTATGGGTTCATGCGCCGTTATGGCTGGATCGCGATTGCGGCTGTTGTTCTGATCGTTGGCGGTGCAGCGGCGTTTGAGTGGCAAAAGGCCAAAGCGCGCAGCGCGGCACAGGCCAAAGGCGATGCTCTGGTCGCAGCGCTAAGCGAGGAGTCGCCTGAAGCACGCTCAGCGGCTTTGAACGAGGTGCCGGTGAACGATACTCCGGGTGGGCGCGCTGTTTTGGCACTTTTGCAAGCAGCAGGGGCCGTCGAGGCTGCGGACACCGCTGGTGCTTTGGCTGCGTTGGATGGTTTGGCTGCTGATGGCGAGGCGCCTGCGCTTTACCGCGATCTGGCGATCCTGAAATCAGTGATCATTGGTGCTGGCGAAACACCGCCTGCGGCTAGGATAGACAAGCTTGCTCCTCTGCTCCAGCCTGGCAATCCATACCGTCTTTTGGCGCAGGAACAACGCGCTTTTGCCGAGGTGGAACTGGGCGAGACAGACGCGGCACTTGAAACACTCTCAGGGATTATGGCGGACGCCGAAGTGACAGAAGACTTGCGCCGCCGCGTCTCGCAGTTGATTGTGGCCTTGGGTGGCGCTCTGGATCAGGGCTGACACGCCTTTATAAGCGAATAGTGAGGGCAGTTAGGGTGAAGACGAGTGCGATAGGCCTTTTGGGCGCAGCAATAGCGATGTTGGTTGCGTGCGGTAATGACGAGGTTTTGCTGACTGGCGAACGCCTTGATCTGCGCGGCAACGGGACTGTTGAAGCAGTCAACCGTTCGGCTCCTTTGTCCTTGCCCGCACCGTCTGTAAATGCCGCCTGGACCCATAAAAACGGTAATACAGCACATTCTTTGGCGCACCCGGCGCTGAACCGCTCGTTGCGACAGGTTTGGTCGACGCCGATTGGCGAAGGCAACGAGCGCAAGCATCGTATCACTGCTGATCCAGTGGTTGCAAACGGGCGCGTTTATACAATGGACAGCCGTTCGCTTGTTACTGCGCACGCAACGTCAGGCGGAACGGTTTGGAACCGTGATCTTACGCCTGCGAGTGAAAGCAAAGATGACGCCTCCAGCGGTGGATTGGCGATAGCGGGTGATACGCTTTATGTCACCTCCGGTTTTGGTTTTGTGACCGCTCTTGATGCGGCTACGGGTGCTCCGCGCTGGAGTCAAAAGCTTGATGCCGCGCCAAGTGGCGCACCGACGGTACAGGACGGCATCGTTTATCTGACCACGCGCGATGCGCTTGGCTGGGCGATTGATGCGCGCACGGGGCGGATCCTGTGGCAGGTTTTCGGCTCTACCAGCGAAAGTGGCATTGCAGGTGGTCCGACTCCGGCGATCGCCGGGCCACTGGTTGTCTTCCCATTTTCATCGGGCCAAATGGTGTCGGCTGTACGCGAAAGCGGGCAACCGGCATGGAACGCCAGCGTTGCTGGTAAACGTTTGGGACGCGCGTTTTCAAAGTACACTGATTTAAGCGGTGATCCTGTAGTGGCGGGCAACGTGGTATACGCAGGTAACCACTCCGGGGCTGCCGCAGCCTTTGATGCTACAACTGGACAGTTGATCTGGCGCGCAAGCGAAGGCGCGCTTAGCCCGCTTTGGATTGCCGGCGGCAGCGTGTTCCTCGTTTCGGACGAGAACCAGTTGGTACGCCTTGATGCGGCGACAGGTGAAACTGTCTGGACGCGTGATTTGCCGTTCTTTACCCGCGAGCGGATCAAAAAGCGCAAAGGCACTTTTGCGCATTTCGGCCCTGTTTTGGCCGGAGGACGGTTGCTCGTGGCTTCTGACACTGGTGTTTTGTTTGAATTCAATCCCGTGGACGGCACCTTGATCAACACTCTTCCGCTTCCATCGGGAGCCGCGCGCAATCCGGTTGTTGCAGGTGGGACGCTGTACCTTGTCACCGAAAGTGGCACGCTTCACGCTTTCCGCTGAACACGACCTCTGCTAGAGACGCGGCTTGAACCCCCTTTCAGGTCATTTCAGATGAGCTTTACACTTGCCATTGTCGGACGCCCCAATGTGGGAAAGTCTACGCTTTTCAACCGCTTGGTCGGAAAGCGGCTTGCTTTGGTCGATGATCAACCCGGTGTGACGCGCGATTTGCGCGAAGGGGCTGCGCGTCTGGCTGAGCTGCGTTTTACGGTGATTGATACCGCAGGGCTTGAGGAAGCCACCGATGAAAGCTTGCCGGGGCGGATGCGCAAGCTGACGGAACGCGCGGTTGAGATGGCCGATGCGTGTCTGTTCATGATTGATGCCCGCGCCGGTGTTTTGCCTGCTGACGAAGTGTTTGCCGACATTCTGCGCAAGAAATCCGCGCATGTTATTCTGGCTGCCAACAAGGCCGAGGGCCGCGCAGGCGAGGGCGGTTTGATCGAAGCCTATTCCCTTGGGCTGGGCGATCCGATTGGCATGTCTGCCGAGCACGCAGATGGCATGGCGGATTTGGCTGAAGCCCTACGCCCGCTTGTGGAAGCGCGCGGCGAAGAGGCCGCAAGGATAGCCGCGCATGCGCCGGAAACCGATGTGAGCGTTGATGAGGAGGCTACCGAGGTCTCTTTTGCGCCGACCCTCGCAAAGCCGCTGCAAATCGCCGTTGTGGGCCGCCCGAACGCAGGCAAGTCGACGCTGATCAACCAGTTGATCGGCGAAGAGCGTCTTTTAACCGGGCCAGAGGCGGGGATCACACGCGATGCGATATCACTTCCCCTTGATTGGGACGGTGTTCCGGTGCGCATCTTTGACACGGCAGGCATGCGCAAAAAGGCGCGGGTACAAGAAAAGCTTGAAAAGCTGTCGGTCGCGGATGGGCTGCGCGCGGTGAAGTTTGCTGAAGTGGTGATTGTGCTTTTGGATGCGGCGATCCCGTTTGAGCAACAAGACCTGCGCATCGCGGATTTGGCCGAGCGTGAAGGGCGCGCGGTGGTGGTTGCTGTGAACAAATGGGACGTTGAGGCGCACAAGCAGGAAAAGCTGCGCGAATTGCGCGAACAGTTTGAACGCCTGTTGCCGCAATTGCGCGGCGCGCCTTTGGTCACGGTCTCGGCCAAGACCGGGCGTGGTATGGATCGCCTGCATGAAGCCGTGATGAAAGCGCATACGGTGTGGAACCGTCGCATTCCAACCTCGGGCCTGAACCGCTGGCTTGCCGGCATGGTCGAAGCGCACCCACCGCCTGCACCGGGGGGCAAACGGATCAAGCTGCGCTATGCAACGCAGGCTAAGACGCGCCCACCGGGCTTTGTGGTCATGGCGTCGTTTCCTGAGAAATTGCCCGAAAGCTACAAGCGCTATCTGGTGAATGGGTTGCGCATTGATTTTGATATGCCGGGAACGCCGATAAGGTTGGCGTTTCGCTCTCAGGCGGAGAAAAATCCGTATAAAAACAAGAAGAAAGCCGGGCCGTCTAAGTTGCGTAAGCATCTGGGCAAACCGCGCGAGTGAATTGATTTCGCCGCGCTGATGCGCCGATAAAACGGGGGCTTTGCCCCCGAACCCCCAGAGTATTTGTAAATAGATGAACAAGAGGGCGGAGCTTCGCCGGTTCTGTTGTTTTTGACTTGCGGAGATTGGCCACCTTGCGCGCGGGTGTTTGCTGACGGCGGGGATTTGCAGAGTGTGTTGGGGATGATCTGCGGAGATTAGCGCAGATCGGTGCGCTCTCTTGGTGGGAGTTGAAGCGCGCTGTCAGAGCCGTCATCTATCTCCATGAAGCTTCCGACATAGTGGTCGGGCCCGGCCTCTCAATTCATCACTGGGAGACCTTGAAGATGACACGACGTAATAAAATGCAGTTCATGCTGGCTGTTTTGATCGGCATGGGGGCGGCCTCTGCCGCCGTAGCGCAAACCATGGTGGAAGACACCGATGGCGATGGGATGTACTCGATGGCTGAGCTTGTGGCCGTCTATCCTGCGCTTACTGAAGAGCGTTACCTTGAAGTCGATGCCAATGCCGATGGCTTGGTAGACGCAGACGAACTTGCTGCTGCGCAAGAAGCGGGGTTGCTGGCCGAAGGCTAAAATAACTCTTAATTGCCCCTCCCTGAGCCGTTCCCGGGCGCCTTTCCCGGGGACGGCTTTCCTTTTGAGAGCTTTTTCGCGCTAACCGAGGGTTTTCATGCCCTGCGTGAGTCCGGCAAGCGTGAGTGGAACCATGCGTTCGGGCCCGATGATCTCGCGGATCATGTGGATGGATTGGGTGTATTGCCAGTGGGCTTGCGGCGTTGGATTGATCCAAAGCAGGTCATTCCATTGGGCGGCCGCCCGGCGCAGCCAAACTTCCCCTGCCTCTTCGTTCCAATGCTCGTTCGCGCCACCCGGCATGGCGATTTCGTAAGGTGACATTGCCGCATCACCGACAAAGATGCATTTCCAACCCGGCCCGTAAGTGTTCAGGATATCCCACGTTGGCGTACGCGCGTCCCAGCGGCGGCGGTTCTCGCGCCACACTCCCTCATAAAGGCAGTTGTGGAAGTAAAAGTGTTCGAAATGTTTGAACTCTGATTTCGCAGCGGAAAACAGATCTTCGACCATTTGCACATACGGATCCATCGACCCACCCACATCGAGGAATAGCAAAACGCGCACCGCGTTGCGTCGCTCGGGCCGAGTTTGCACGTCAAGATAGCCGTGATCTGCCGTGGCGCGGATGGTGCCGTCGAGATCAAGCTCGTCGGCCGCACCTTCCCGTGCCCATTGGCGCAAACGCTTCAGCGCCATTTTGATCGAGCGGGTGCCGATCTCGCGACTGTCATCCAGATCTTTGAATTCGCGGCGATCCCAGACTTTGACCGCGCGCTTATGGCGGCTTTCGTCTTGGCCAATGCGGATGCCTTCTGGATTATACCCATAGGCGCCAAAAGGGGACGTGCCCGCCGTGCCGATCCATTTGGACCCACCCTGATGGCGTTTTTGCTGTTCTTCCAAACGCTTGCGCAGGGTGTCCATCAGTTTGTCGAAACCTCCTGCGGCCTCGATTTCAGCCCTCTCTTCATCACTCAGATGTCTCTCCGCCATTTTGCGCAACCAATCTTCGGGCAGCACATGCGCATTGATCAACTCGACTGGCGTGATCGTCTCGATCCCCTTAAAGGCAAAGGAAAAAGCGCGATCAAAGCGGTCGAACTGGACCTCGTCTTTGACCAAAGTAAGACGGGCAAGATAGTAAAAGCTGTCGATGTCATACGTGGCAAGGCCGGATTGGATCGCCTCAAGGAACGAGAGAAACTCGCGCAGCGAGACAGGAACGCCAGATTTTCGAAGGCTGTCGAAAAACGGCAGGAACATCAGGCAGTTGTGTTCAGGAATGCAAGAGTTGCGAACATACCCAAGATGGCAAAGGCAATCGCGAAACCGGCGGCGTATTGCGCGATATCAAGGCGATTTCCACCGCGCCGTTTTGCAGTAATGCCGCCCAGGACGGCGCCAAAGACAGCTGAAAAGAACAGGACCATAAATCAACTTTCGCGGATACGGGGCGAGATCGACAGGATCTCGGCGACGCGCTCGCGTATCACGGCCTCGCTACCATAGCCATAGCGCGCCCAGGCCAGCGCTTCTTTTTGGGCCGCGTTTGCTTTGGCTTTTTCGCCTTGCAGCTGAAGCGCTTCGGCTTTGACCAAAAGCATCAGCGACAGCAAGGCTGCGTGCTCGGACTGGCGCACTACGGCGAGGTTTTGATCGACTAAGGCGACCGCGATATCCGCATGCCCCGCGGCCAGTTGGAAGGCTGCCACTTGCAAAGCCACGTGGGCTTCTTGGATGCGCGTATCCGGGCGGCTTTGATAGATGCGACCTGCTTTAAGGAAGGCATCAAGAGCTTTATCCGGGTTTGTGGACAGGCTTAGGCGGCCAAGGATGTAATAGGAATAGGCCATGTTCACATCAGAGGCGTTTTCAAGCGCGGCGAGGGCGACAGCTTTTTCGGCTGAAGCGATCCGGCGCGGTTTGGACGCGCGGCGGCTGGTGGCGGTGCTGATCGCTTTTTTCCAAGCGGCCGATGTGGCGCGCGCACCGCCGACTTTCGCACTGCGCCCGCGGGGGTTCAGACGGTTGAGGATCGCAGGCAGGCGGGCAGCAACTTCGGCCTTGCTCATGCCGTTTTGCAGCGCCTTGTCGTAGTGCGTGCGCAGGACCAGCATGTCGTAGCCGGTCAGAACGGTGTGGAAGTTGTCATCGTTAAAGATGGAATCACTGAGGCGATAAAGGTCGTTCACCGGCCCCAAGGCTTGGGCGATTTCCTCGTGGAGACAATCGCGGGTTTCCTGCGGGCTGACGTCTGTGGGCACGAAGATTGCCATGCGGGTGCGTTTGCGCTGCGTGGTCCAAAAGGTGGCGCTGTCTTTACGCCGCGCACGGTATTCTTCCCAGCTTGAAACATTGGCGCGCACGAAGCAGGCCGCTGTGGGGGCGACTTTGCGGATTTGAGCGCTAGGGACGGGGACGATAGTGATAGATGCCGTGTTCTCTCCGGTGATGCGTGAAATTGGCAATCCGGCCTCTTTGCGCAGACGGCTGAGCAAGCGGTCGAGATCAGGGCCTAAAGTGGGTGTAGATGCTCCGGCGACTTTGACCGTAATTGCTCCCTCAAACCGGGTTAGCACTGGAAGCTTGGTGCCGTTTTCGAGTGTAAAGGCCAGATCGAGGAAATCGCGCGCGATGATCGCGTTTGACGCCTTGGGCGGCGTAGGTGCAACGCGCTTGAACGTGGCCATCGGCGGCATTGTCATTTCCGGTGCGACGCGGCGTGCAGTCTCTGTTGTGGCACAGGCCGACAGGGTCATGCAAAACGCCACAAACAAGAACGGTCTCATACAGGCCTCGTGTATTTTATGAAGGGGGTTTTTTCGCCGATACGGTCGTAGAGGCGGCGCGCGACCGCGTTAAAGTCTTGTGTGTTCCAATAGACTGACGGGGCTCCAGCACGATCGGCGGCGGCATAAACCGCTTCGATCAAAGCGCGCCCAATCCCTTGACCGCGCACGCTTGGATCGGCGTAAAGGTCTTGCAGATAGCAAACGTCTTCCGCTTTCCAGCCATGACGCTGATACGCAAAGTGGGTAAGTCCGACAGGTTTTGCATCAACTTCAGCGATTAACCCATTGAAGTCATAGGGATCATTGCTCAGCAGGCGTGCGAACTGCAGATCGTACATATCATCGGGCAATTCGGTTTCATAATACGCCAGATACCCGCGCCAAAGGCGGGACCACTCGGTCTTATCGTCTTCTCTCAAGGGGCGCACGTTCACACTCATTAGCGGCACCCTAGAGGGCTTGATCGCACATGACCAGAGGCCCCAACGAAGGTGTTATGTGTGCGTGTGTTCAGGCGAGATATGACAGCGAAACCAGCGACAAAACGCTGGTCCAGATGATGATCGCGGCGATGCGATCTGTGCGCACGCCATAAAGTAGCGCCAGCGAAAAGGCCATCGCACCTGCGGGGCCAGAAGCGGTCATCGTGAATAGATCCGCCCATGGGTTTGTGGGCGAGAGGGTTTGAAAACCTGCCCAGACCAAGAGCGGGAGCCCGAAGAGCTTGAGAGCGGAAATGCCGGCAACGACGGGAGTGGGTGTGATCGCATGGGAGGACAAAACAACACCAAGAGCAAAGAGCACCATGGGTGCGGTCGCAGCGCCTGCAAACTCTGACGCGGTAACGACCGGTTCGGGGATGGGCAGGCCAGAAAGATTAAGCGCGAGCGACAAGACGATAGTAACCAACACCGGGTTTTTGACGATCCGGGGCAGGGCGGCTAAGGCCCCGCCTTTGCCTTGGATCAATTCCATACCGATGATGAAAAACGCAAACCAAAACGACGCATCAAGGGCGACAATAACGATGATCGGGATCGCGCCTTCTGCGCCATAAATCAGGACAGAGATCGGGCTGATATACAGCAGAGAATTGACGAAGATCACGCACATCCCCAGCAGGAAGGCTTCGCCTGTCTCGCAGCGAAAGAGAAGGCGTGAAATGGTGAAGGTAAGCGCGAACATGATCACTTCGGCAACAAAGTAGAGTGCCAGCGCGTCGTATCGCACCGCAGTTAAATCCAGCGATGTCAGTAACATAAAGAGCAATGGCGGCTGCAGAACCATAAAGGCAATGCGGTTGATCACCTGTGCTTCTTGTCGCGATGCCCACGCAAACCGCCCCATGACAAAGCCAAGCGCAAGCATCGCAAACACGGGCAGGATGTTGTGGGTCAGGACATGGAGCATGGGGGGATGCGAAGCCGAAACTTAACGCTGACCCCGCGCCATAAAGGCCAGCCGTTCAAACAGCGCCACGTCTTGTTCGTTCTTAAGCAACGCCCCGTGCAACTTGGGCAGGGCGTTCACGCCGTCGTGTTGCAGATCCTCTGGTGACAAATCCTCGGCTAAGATTAGCTTTAGCCAATCCAGAACCTCTGACGTTGACGGCTTTTTCTTTAGTCCCGGCGTTTCGCGCACCTCGAAAAACTGGGTCAGCGCAGTGTTCAGAAGATGATCTTTTATGTCAGGGAAATGCACGCCGATGATCGCCTTAAGCACGTCCGCGTCGGGAAACCGAATGTAGTGGAAGAAACAGCGGCGCAGAAACGCATCTGGCAGTTCTTTTTCGTTGTTTGAGGTGATGATCACGATCGGGCGGTGCACCGCTGTGATCGTCTCTCCGGTCTCGTAAACATGAAATTCCATGCGGTCGAGTTCTTGCAATAGGTCATTTGGAAATTCGATGTCGGCCTTGTCGATCTCGTCGATCAGCAGAACCACGCGTTCGTCAGCCGCAAAGGCCTCCCACAGCTTGCCGCGTTTGATGTAAGAGCCGATGTCATCGACAGCATCGCCCAACTGGCTATCGCGCAGACGCGAAACGGCGTCGTATTCATAAAGCCCTTGTTGCGCGCGAGTGGTTGATTTGACGTTCCACTCGATGATTTTCAAACCCAAAGCGCCTGCAACCTGTCGGGCAAGCTCGGTTTTTCCCGTGCCGGGTTCGCCTTTGACCAAAAGCGGGCGCTCAAGCGTGACAGCCGCATTTACCGCAACGGCAAGATCGTCAGACGCAATATAGCTGTCGGTTCCGTTAAAGCGCATGAAAGCGTCCTTATCCCATGTGTTGAGCCACTCCTTAGCGGGTCGAATAATCCCATTCAAGAGAGCGGATCGTGTAGTGACAAGCGCCGAATGATGCGGTATCAGCCCGAAAAAGAGGAGCCGGTGGGCGTTAATCAGTTGCCTGCCGGAGAGCGATTAATGGTAAAAAAAGGGAATAAAATGAAGGCTGAAGTCTTTCTTCCGGACGATTACCGACCTGCCGAAGACGAACCGTTCATGAACGAAATGCAAACTGAGTATTTTCGTCGCAAACTGACCAACTGGAAAGCCGAGCTTCAAGACGACACCAAAGGTACGCTTGAGGTTCTGCAAGATAGTTCTCGCAACATTCCAGACGACGCAGACCGTGCGAGCGAAGAAACCGATCGCGCGCTTGAACTGCGCACGCGGGATCGCCAGCGCAAGCTTGTTTCCAAGATCGACGCCGCGCTGCGCCGGATTGATGAAGGCGAATACGGCTATTGTGATGAAACCGGTGATCCGATCTCGCTGAAGCGTTTGGATGCGCGCCCGATTGCGACGTTGAGCCTTGAGGCGCAAGAGCGTCACGAGCGCAAAGAAAAAGTGCACCGCAACGACTGACTGCGATTCTGCACAGACCGATTGGTCAAAGGCGCCCGTCTTGATATGGATCAAGGCGGGCGTTTCTTATTTCAAAGACATGTGGTGCTATGAAGATCACAATTGCAGGCGCAGGGATTGGTGGATTGGCAGCAGCCATCGCCTTGCGACAAGACGGGCACGAGATCACAGTGGGCGAACGCGCCCCTGAGATCACCGAAGTTGGCGCGGGTATTCAGATAAGCCCGAACGGCATGGCCGTGATGCGCGCGCTTGGATTGGAAGAGGCTTTGGCGGCCAAATCTGTACGTGCTGAGGCTGTGGAACTGATGGACGGGCTGAGCGGGCGGGCGGTTACCGCGCTGAACCTAAAAAGGGATGCCTCTGATCTGTATTGGATTTTGGTTCACCGCGCGGATCTGATTGACGTCTTGCTAACGGCTGCGCGTGACGCTGGAGTGCGCATTGACACCGGACGCGAGATTGATCCACCAGAAGATGGCGCGGCCTTGCCGGGTGATGATCTGTTAATTGGCGCGGATGGGCTGCGTTCGAAGATGCGCGCGGTTCTGCTTGATCAGGACACGCCTTTCTTTACCGGGCAAGTCGCGTGGCGCGCGGTGATCGACGATCCTGACGCCGCACCTGTTGTTGAGGTGCACATGGGGCCGGGACGTCACCTTGTTAGCTACCCTCTCACAAATGGGCGGCGCAACATCGTCGCGGTTGAAGAGCGCAGCGAATGGGCCGAGGAAGGTTGGAGCCATACCGATGATCCCGCCAATCTGCGGGCAGCTTTTGCTGAGTTTAGTCCGCGCGTGAAAGATTGGTTGGAGGCCGTTGAAGTTCTGAACATCTGGGGATTATTCCGCCATCCCGTCGCCAATCGCTGGCATTCCGCGCAACAGGTGATGTTGGGCGATGCCGCACATCCGACACTGCCGTTTCTGGCTCAGGGCGCGAATTTGGCGTTAGAAGACACGGCCGTACTGGCACGCGTAATCAAAACCGGCGGTGATCTGCAACGCTATCAAACCTTACGCCAAATGCGCGTCCGTCGCGTGGTTGACGCTGCGAGTGCTAACGCGCGCAACTATCATCTGTCGGGCGTCAAACGCATTATCGCCCACACTTTGCTACGAGTTGCCGGAAGTGTCGCTCCCAAAGCACCGCTGCAACGCTTTGACTGGCTCTATCGTTTTGACGCCACGCAAGAGCGACACTAGCCACGACTTCACCTTTCTTTTGCTTGAAACCTGTGGTTATCCAATTCCATGGGACGCGTAAGTGACGCATATGACAGCCTGATTGCCAGTGGTGTGCTGCACGACGATGACGCACAGCGCGCTGCTCTTCCTCATTTCGACCGCTTGGCTGAGGCCTTAAGCAAAGCGCCGTCGCGTAAAGGGATCGGTGCAATTCTGTTTGGGACCAAACCAGAGCCAATCCGGGGTTTCTATTTCTGGGGCGGTGTAGGGCGTGGTAAATCCATGCTGATGGATCTGTTTCACGACACCATGAAGGATGAAGGCACCCGGCGCGTGCATTTTCACGCCTTCATGCAAGACGTTCAGGCCCGCCTGCACAAAGCGCGCCAAACCGGAGCGAAAGACGCGCTGGTGCCAGTGGCCGAAGAATTGTCGCGCGGGGTGCGGCTTTTGTGTCTAGACGAAATGCAGATCACCGATATTGCTGATGCGATGATTGTCGGTCGGCTGTTTCAGGCCCTGATGGACGACGGGATCGCGATTGTGACGACGTCCAACAGGGTGCCAGATGACCTTTACAAAGACGGGTTGAACCGCGCGCTGTTCCTGCCGTTCATCGAACTGTTGAAAACCCAGATGGATGTGCACGAGTTGGCCTCTCCGCGCGACTATCGTCAAAATCGTCTGCAAGGCGCACAGACCTATTTTCACCCAGCCGACGCAAAGGCGCGCACGGCTATTGATGCAATCTGGCAGGATCTAAGCGGCGGTTTTACCGAAGAGCTGGTCCTGACGGTGAACGCGCGGTCTATTCACGTGCCGCGTTATTGCAGCGGTGTTGGGCGCGCGACATTTTATGAGATGTGCGGCAACCCGTTGGGTCCGGCGGATTATCTGGCAATTGCCGAAGCATTGCGTGTGCTGATCTTGGAAGACATCCCGCGGCTGAGTTCCGAAAACTACAATCAGGCGCGCCGCTTTGTAACGATGATCGACGCGCTTTACGAGGCGCGCGTCCGGCTCATCGCCTCTGCCGCTGATGTGCCAGAGCGGCTTTATATCGAGGGCGAGGGCAGCTTTGAATTTGAGCGCACAGCCAGCCGTCTGCGCGAGATGCAGTCCGACGGGTGGGGCAAGGATTAAGCGCCTTTTCTGACGGCCAAAGTTGCGACCAATCCAAAGAGTCCAAAGGTCAAGACGCTGATCACCAATGGCTGCATCGTGCCATCAAAGGCCTGCGCAACGGGCGCCGCAAGCAGAGCGCTAAGCAAAGTCGACAAGGCGGTGACCACGGACGCGGCAAGACCTGACATATGCCCCATGGGTTCGAGTGCGATGGCGCTTGCATTGCCGATTGAAAGGCCGGCGAGAAAGAAGATCACTGTCAGCCAAGCGAAGGTCATCACAAACATCCCCGGTGCCGTTGGCGCGCGTTCCAGCACAAAAATCAGGAACAGGACTGAAGCAACAGTCTGAACGACCAAGGCCCATTTGAGAACCTCGCGCATGCCCAAACGCACCACGATGCTGGCGTTCAGGACAGGCGCTAGGGCCGAGATCAGCGCGATGGCTCCGAACCAAAACGGAAAGCTGCTGCCAAGGTCGAAAATCTGATCAAAAATCGACTGGCTTTGCATCAGCGTTGAAAACAGCACAGCGAAGACAAGGGTTTGAATGGTAATGCCCAAAAGAACTTGGCGATTGGTCAAAACCTCTTTGATCCCTTGCGCCAAGAGTTTGGCGCGAAACGGTCGGCGTTTTTCAGGCGTCAACGTTTCGGGCTGGCGCAAAATCAGCCAAGTTGTGGAAATAACGGCAAAGATCGCGAAGGAATAGAAAATTGCGCGCCATCCAAAGACCCATGCAATGGCCGCCCCCATAGAAGGTGCCAAGATCGGCACAAGCATGAAAATCGTCATCACAAGGCTGACGATGCGCGCCATTTCGCGCCCTTTGTAGAGATCGCGCACCATCGCAAGCGAGACAACGCGCGGCCCTGCAGCACCCAATCCTTGCACCGCGCGGGCGATCAACATCGCCTCCAAATTGGGGGCAAAGGCACAAAACAAAGCGGCGAGGATATAAATCAAAGCCCCAAATGCCGCGACAGGTTTGCGCCCGTATGCATCGCTTAGCGGGCCAGTGAAAAACGTGCCCATACCCATCCCAAGGATGAATGCAGCAATAACCAAGGGGGCTCGGTTGACGTCATCTGGACTTATCGCCGCGCCAATCTCGGGCAGAACAGGCAGCATGGCATCAATAGAAAGCGCCACAGTCGAGGTCAGCATCGCCAAAAGCGCGACAAGTTCGCCGCGACGCAACTGGGTGGTTGGCGGTGTCACGAGAGCCGCTTCAAGAGGACGGCGTGTCGGTTTGAGCCGCGATATCCGCAATGACGTTTGCCCAAAGCTCGGGCGGTTGTGCGCCCGGTGCGACATGCTGGTTGGCGATAACAAATGTCGGCACGCCGGTCACACCGCGTTCACGCGCATGCGCGTCCCGCGCACGCATATCGTCCAGATCCGAGTCGGTTGCCAAAAGGCGCTCGGCCATAGCGCGGTCCATTTCGATGCTCTCAGCAATGTCCGCCAAAATGTTTGGATCGCCAATATCATCGCCGTCTTCAAAATACGCTTTGAACAGACGCGACACAGCAGCTGTTTGCCGTCCCTCAAGCCCGGCCCAATGGATCAGGCGGTGGGCATTCAATGTGTTGGGCGTGCGTTTGATGCCCTCAAAATTGATCTTGAGCCCGGCAGTGTTCGCAGCTTCTTCGATGCGGGAATAAACCTCAACCGCGCGTTCTTTTCCGCCAAACTTGGTTTCCAGATAGGCGCGCCTGTCCATGCCCGTCGCAGGCATGTCGGGGTTAAGCTGAAACGGGTGCCATTCAATATCAAACGGGTGATCAGGATGCGCGCTTAGCGCACGATCAAGATTGGCTTTGCCAATATAGCACCACGGGCAGATCGGGTCGGAAATAATATCAAGTTTGATCATGTGTGTTGGTTCGCAGCCTTAAGCTTTTTGCGCAAGAGCTTTCCGTTTGGGTTACGTGGTAAGTGATCAAGGCGCTCAAAGAGCCGCGGGCATTTGTGCCGCGCAAGATTGGTGCTTGCATGGAGTTGCAATTCTTCCTCGGAGATGTCGCAAACGGCCGTGTAATAAAGCTTAATCACGCGCGTTTCGGCGTTGATCTGAAAATCGACGGCGCCTGCCTCAAGCAGGTTTGGGCATCCATGCATGGCCTCTTCCACCTCAATCGGTGAGACGCGAAACCCGCCAGCGGTTAGGACATCATCGGCGCGTCCGTGGTATTCGATCGCCCCATCTGCGCGCATGGCTCCAAGGTCTCCAGTTGGCACCCAATCCCCGCTCGACGCGGTTTTTTCGCCCAAATACCCCAGCATCATGCCCGCATCGCTGCGATGAACTGCGATGCGCCCCAAGGTCTCGCATGTCGTGATGTCGTTTGCATCATCCAAAATGGCAACTGCACGTCCGGGCTGTACATACCCAACGGTGCCCGCCGGGGCAGGGCGGTTCGGACCTCCGGACAGAAAGGTTGAGCATTCAGATTGCCCAAACGCCTCGTGAATATCGGTGTCGGTTTTATCTTTCCACTGCGCGCGCAGCGTTTCAGGCAGCTTTTCTCCTGCGGACAAAGCGTGACGCAAATGGGGAAGGTCGGGCAGGGTGGCGCGCACCAGCTTGCGAAAGACCCCCGGCGCACCAGCTAAAATCGTGGCGCGGTGACGCGCAGCCAGTTCGGGGATCCCCTCTGGGCCAAGGCCGTCGGCCAAAACCAGCGCAGTTGCCCCAAGCGACCACGGATCTAGCAAGCCTGTTCCCAGCGTATAGGTCCAATTGAATGCGCCTGCGTGCAGCAGACGATCATTCGGCGTGCACCCCGTCCAGCCACGGATCATCGCACGGCGCGCCCATATCGCGCGGTGGGCGTGGACAACGCCGGTGGGCGTTCCGGATGTGCCGGAGGTGAAGACGATATACGCTGGATCATCAGCATGGGTGTCAGCGATGGTGTCCAGTGTGGGTCCAATGGCGACGTCGGCCGCGGTCAAAAGGCGATCGTGGGTCTTGGGCAAACAAACCGTTCCGGCGTGGATCACAGCGTCGGGTTTCAGGACTTCAGCAAGCTTGATTACTTCGGCTTGGTTAAGTGCCGCAGACGTCGGAACAGGAATGATGCCCGCTGCGATGGCGCCAAGAAAGACAATTGGAAAGTCAGGCGTATTGCCAATGCGCATCAACAAACGCTGTCCTGGCGTCACTCCCGCTTCTAACAATCCACCGGCAGTTTTTAAGACCAATGCGCGCAGCGCATCGTAGCGCCAACTCTCGGCGTCGCTTTCGCCCATAACGATCAATGCGGCTTTATCCCCGTCCACGTCTGCAGACCACAGCGCATGGCGCGCCAAATTGAGCCGCTCAGGGGGCACATCTTGCCCGCGTTGATCATCCATCGCCTGCATGACGTCCGGCCTAGCAGGCCCACGGTTGGTTGCAAGATGCGATCGCCTCCGGCTATAGCACTGCCATGCCTGAGGAAAATGAACCTGCTTTAATCCGTCTTGCCCGCGCTTCTAACGCCGAAGCCAGCGATCCACAGCCTTTGGACTTAGGTGCGCGCGTGCGTGATTTGCGCAAGCAACGCGATTGGACCTTGGAGCAGGCAGCCAAAAAAGCGGGCATGGCGCGTTCGACTTTGTCCAAGATCGAAAACGGACAGATGTCGCCGACTTATGAAGGGCTAAAGAAGCTGGCCACTGGGCTTGGTATTTCGGTGCCGCAACTGTTTACGCCGCCTGCAAAGGATCAGGTCACAGGGCGCTATGCGGTGACCAAGGGCGGCGAAGGTCAGCCGTTGGCAACGGTCACGTACGAACACATGCTTTTGGCGAATACACTTACCAAAAAGTCGATGCTGCCTTACCACACCCGCGTGCGCGCCCGTGCTATTGAAGAATTCGAAGGCTGGGTACGCCACGATGGGGAAGAGTTTCTCTATGTGCTGACAGGCACCGTGCGCCTGTTTACAGAGTTTTACGAACCCATCGATCTACGCCGCGGCGATAGCGCCTATTATGACGCTGCAATGGGTCACAACGTAATCTCAACAAGCGATGATGACGCCAGCCTGTTGTGGGTAACGTCTATCCCTTAGAGCTTTGCTTAAGCAGCCTGCGCGTCGCGTTCCGGCAATTGGCGATCCAGAAGCAAGACGAAATCCACCGCCTCAACCGCCTCTTTAAATGTTAACTCATGCGCGTCCGCCAAGTAGCGCGCAAACGATGTCAAATCACCGTCCATTTTCAAAAGCTCAGAGCGGTCAGTGTGGGGGAAGTACAGGACGATGAGATCGACAAGTCCCGTCCAGTTTCGTTGCAGTTCAGTCCAGTTCAAATCAGGTTCCTCCGTCTTGGTATCTCCAAACTTCTCCAACATTTCTGACCAAAGGATTAAGGCCGGGAAAGTTTGGTGCATTTTTTTTGAAAGCGCGCCGATTTTAGGTAAGACGCCGGGCAGAGAACCAGCTGAGGGCACATAAGATGGTCGAGGCGATCAGGCAGGCTGCGACACCTCCCATTTGATAGCTTGCCCCGGAAAGGAACGTTCCCAAGAGGCGACCAGAGGCGTTAGCCATATAGTAAAAACCAACGTCCATGGTAACGCGCTCGGATTTGGCAAAGGCAAGGATCAGATAGGAATGGAGTGCTGAGTTCAGGGCGAAAATCGCGCCAAAAACCAGCAAGCCGATCACCACGATTGCGATGGTGCCTGTGGATTGGGGCTGAGGCTGGAGTAATAGTACCGCGGCCAAAAACGCTGGAATAAGCGTTAAAAATCCGATCCAGCGTAGGTTTGCTTTGACGGTATCAGGCAGGCTTGTTGTTGATCCTGCCAGCAACTTGGAGGCGTTGGCTTGGATGAGGCCGTAAAAGAGTATCCAGGCAGCCATAAAGGTGCCGATGGCAAAAAACGCACGCCTTGCACTTTCGGGTGTGCCATCTGACAGGACCGCGTAGAAAAAAACCGGAATGCCGACCACGAACCAAGCATCGCGCGCACCAAAAAGGAACACGCGGGCCAATGAAAGGTTCAGGATGTTTGGGTCTTTGGGAAGAATAGCAGAGGCTTTGGTGCCCTTGATGCCGCCAGGCAACCCGGCAGGCATGAAGGCAACAATGGCGATCAGGATCACACTCAGAAGCGCGGCCATAACAAAGACGGCGGGCGTAAAACCGATCGTGCCAAGCAGCGCGGCGCCGATGAAAAAACCGACGCCTTTGACAGCGTTTTTTGAGCCGGTCAGAAGGGCGACCCAGCGAAACAACTGGCCTTCTTCGGGGACAAGGATTTTCACCGCACTTTTTGAGGACATTTTGGAAAGGTCTTTGGCCACACCGGACAGCCCCTGCACCAACATAACGAAGACAACAGAGTTTGTGATTTGCCACCCCGGATCGAGTGCCGAAAGCGCGAGCAAAGCGATGATCTGTAGCGTCAGTCCAGCATAGAGCGTGGAGGCCAGTCCAAAGCGCGCGGCAAGCCATCCGGCAGAGAGGTTGGTGACAATGCCCATCACCTCATAAAGCAGGAACAGATAAGCAAGCTCTACGGGTGAAAAGCCAAGTGTGTGAAAGTGCAGCAGCACCAGCATCCGCAGCGCACCGTCGGTCAGCATAAACGCCCAATACGCCGCCGTAACCGCGATATAAGCCTTTGCGCCGGGCGCGCTCATTACATCTGATCCGTAACCATGGTGACGATATCGACCATGCGACAGGTATAGCCCCACTCGTTGTCGTACCACACATAGACTTTGAGCTGTGTGCCGTTAATCACCATAGTCGAAGGCCCATCTACGATGCCGGAGCGCGGGTCGTTGGTGAAATCTGCCGACACCAATGGACGGGTTTCCAAGCCCAGAATGCCTTTGAGTTTGCCAACAGCCCATTTCTGGAACAGCGCGTTGATCTCTTCGACAGTCACTTCGCGCTCCATCTCGAACACGCAATCAGTTAGCGAGGCATTCAGTAATGGTACGCGCACAGCCAAACCGTTCAACCGCCCCTTTAGCTCGGGATAAATCAGCGTGATCGCCGTGGCAGAGCCGGTAGACGTTGGCACAAGCGAGTTCAGCGCTGAGCGGGCGCGCCGCGCGTCTTTGTGACCTTTGTCGACAATGGTTTGCGTGTTGGTCACATCGTGGATCGTAGTGATCGAGCCGTGTTTGATGCCGATCTCTTCGTGCAGGACGTTCACCACCGGCGCGATGCAGTTGGTGGTACATGACGCGGCGGTGATCAGATCGTGCTGGCTTGGATCGTAAAGATGGTGGTTCACGCCGTAGACAAGGTTCAGCGCGCCAGTTTCCTTGACCGGGGCTGAGACGACAACTTTCTTCACCCCAGCAGCGTAGTAAGGCGCAACCTTTGCCTCTGTTTTAAAAACGCCAGTACAATCGATGACCAGATCAACGCCCATTGCCGCAAGCGGCATGTCCTCAATCGTTTCGCTTTGTGTAAAGGCCATCGCGTGATCGTCGACCATCAGCTTGCCGCCTATCGCGGAAATCCGCGCATCCCAGCGCCCGTGCACTGTATCAAACTCAAGCAAGAGCGCGTGTTGTTCTGGGTCGCCCGTAGGTTCGTTTAACAGTACGATCTGGTCACCAAGTCCTGCATCAAACAAGCGTCGCAGCGCCAGTTTGCCAATACGACCCAATCCATTCAGTGCAATCCGTGCCATGCCACCTCTCCTGTCTTGTTTGGGTTTAACGCGACAGGTGGGCACGGCAAGTAAAGGTTTTATGACAGGTGCCCGCTTTCCTTTTGCCTAAAAAACAGGCTTTTAGTTAAACTGGGTCGAATCGGGGTCATTCATGCTGCTTGAAGAAATAGTAAACTTAGACAAACATCCTTTGACCGATGTCCTTTTTACGGTCGATTGCTTTGAGACTCTGAATGAAACTGGCGTGTTGGTCTTGCCTGATTTTATCCAAGAGAGCGCTTTGGCAGGCATGTTGGCGCACGCAAAGGCCGAACGCGATCATGCGTATTTCTGCACGCAGACCCATTCGGTCTACCTTACACCGCCGCACCCTGAGTTTAACGATACGCATCCTGCCAATCGTCTTGTGACCTCCTCAAAAGGGTGCATCTGTGACGATCAGGTGGATGACAGCACGGCGCTGCGCGGGCTTTACGACGCGCCAGAGTTTCGTCGCTTTATCGCGCGTGTGACCGGGCAAAAGGCCGTGCACGCCTACGCCGATCCGCTTTCGTCAATCAACGTGCACTATGCTGAGAACGGCCAAGAGCTTGGGTGGCACTTTGATAACTCGTCCTTTGCCATCACGTTGCTGATCCAGAAACCCGAAGCGGGCAGCCGTTTTGAATACATCAAAGACCTGCGCGACGCAGACGCAGGCGAGATGAACTACGCCGGCGTGGCCAAGCTATTAAACGGCAAGGTCAAGCCAGAGGAACTGAACATGGAGCCGGGCACTTTGGTGCTATTTCGCGGCCGCAATTCGATCCACCGGGTGTCGCCAAATGAAAGTGACACGACGCGGATACTCGCTGTGCTGGCGTATAATTCCGAGCCTGGAGTGGCGCTGTCAGAAAGCGCGCGGATAACGTTTTACGGGCGGCGTGGGTGAGGGGTAGCCCTTAAGGGGTATGCGTCTGATAACAACAGCTCTTGGCGTGACGAAACGGTCGTTCCCACTTATGGACGAACGTCCGCTTCAGAGAGATATTTCCAGTTAAACCCCACAAGAAGCGTCAGCAGCACAGCTAAGGTTGTTAAAGCAGATTTAAGAATTGTGGCCGTGCTAGTGGCATAAACCAGTGGAACGGAAACCTCTGGCCAATTCCAAATCATGGCCACGATACCAAGGTTTTCGATATAGTCGAACAGAGCGCTACCAACCGAAAGGGCAATGCCAAATCGAACAAGATTTCTGTTTGGTATGTGTTGCCCAAACCAGCAGATCGTGGCGATCAAAGTCAACGCGAGCATAGCTGGATAAAGTGTATCCAAAGCGATCTGGTGACTGAGATAATACGCGCGCCCTTCCATTCCTAACGCTTCAAGAAACGTCGCCGCCTCAGTTGAGCCATAGCCTAGCGGACGCATGTCGAAAGGGACGTGCCCCGAGACCGCTTCGATATGGGCAAGCGTGACATTGATCATCAGCAAATAGATTGATGCACCTATCAGTCCTGAGCCAACCGCGATTATTCCAATATGCTTTGACAAAATTCTGTTCGTCATTTTGTAAACTCCTTGATCTGTGCCACACATGCCCTCAGACGAAGTCACCCGCATTATCATTTGATAAGGCACGCCAAGATGGATTTACGGACGTTTCTGATGCAGTCACCTGACCTGTCAGCTATGACTTTCGCGGACGATTTTGCATCTGATTGGAAACGAATGCGTTTGAGCAAGGGGGCGCACCTTATCCGGCAGGAACAACCCGAAACAGACGAATTCGTTCTTTTGGAAGGGTGCTTGGCGAGCAGTATTTGTGACCAAGATGGCAAAGAAGTTTGCGTCGGGTTTTATGTGGCTCCATGTGTCGTCACGCCAAACATCGCTCGCACGCGCAACGGTGTGTCGCTCGTGTCCATTGCGGCAACGACCGATGCCTTGCTGGCCAGGATCGACAGTGATTTGCTTTCAAATCAGATGATTTCAGCTGAGCCCGTCCGGAATTGGGCAAATGGTGTTCTGCGGGACGCGCTAAGTCGGAAGGTAGATCGAGAGTGGTGCCTCGCTGCTCTTAAAGGAGCTGAACGGCTTACTTGGTTTCGCCAAGCATTCCCGGGCTATGAAGACATCTTTCCGCATACGTTGATTGCATCCTTTTTAGGGATCACGCCTGTCACGATGAGCCGTCTACGCGCCGACAAAAAACACTGACGGTAAGTGGTCATTCGTGCGTCTTGCTGCATCGGTCATAGAGGGCTCAAAGCCGACATTGATTTATTCGCCGTGCTTACTGGAACATAGAATGACGGAACGGACGTAAGCGATTGCCTCTTTGCGCAGGAAACGGGTCGATCTGGGGGGAGATTCTGGCAGTGTCGGGGGATCACCATGAAGAGGATTTTCCCAATGAACTTTCAGATTCACGCATTGCCTGCAGCCCCATTTGCCTCATTATTTGATCTCACCGACGCAGACCTTGCTGTGCGCCACATCATTCGCAAATCAGTTACTGAATTCCCCGGTTATCCATGCCGCATCTCGTTGGAAGACGCTGATGTGGGCGAAACGGTCTTGTTGCTGAACCACACGTATTTGCCTGAAGACACGCCCTACCAAGCCTCGCATGCGATCTATGTGCGCAAGGACGTGGCCCAAGCCATGCCACAGCCGGGCGAGGTGCCTGATGTGCTGACGCGCAGGTTGATCTCCGTGCGCCACTTTGATGCGCAGCACTTGATGATCGAGGCGGATGTTCTGGATGGCGTAGATGTTGGAGCCGCGTTGCGACGGGCGTTTGATGACCCTTCGGTGGCCTACGTGCATTTGCACAATGCGAAGCAAGGATGTTTTGCGGCGAAAGCGACCCGCGTGGCGGACGCTTGACGGACAGCTCAACGCGAAGTGCTACGCGTCTTCCAAAAACTTCCGATCCGCAACAACGTGCCGTCGGGATCAACAACAATAGCTTCGCGCATGCCCCAGTCTTTGTCTTCCGCAGCCCCATAGCGCGGGATGCCGTGGGTTGGGATGTCGCTGGCGACCAGTTCTGCGCTGAACGTGTCGATGTCTGAAGATCGAATGTAGGCTGCGTGGTATGAGGATTCCGGCACGTGCTTCGGGTATTCAAAGAAGTGCAGCTCGACCTTGTCACGCACAATGATCAGATATTGGGGATAGCGCCCGGTGACCTCAAAGCCGAACTTGGCGTAGAAGGCCGCGGTTGCGTCAAAATCGCGGCTGGGCAGGATGGGGGCGGTGGTTTCTAGCATCGCGTCGTCTCCAGACATGTCCGAGAGGGTACTTTTTGAAATCTTACCCATATGAGCCACTCGATCCAGCCTGCCGCAAAGAGAACGCGGAAAGCCGCCATTCAGCGCTTCAAATGCTGAATGGCGGCTCTGTTCTTCATCTTAATCCGCTGCCGTAGCCTCAACCTCAAACATCAGACCCGGAATAGCCAGACGCGTGACACCCAGCAATGTCATCGGTGGGGCGTTTGGGATGGGACCAAACCGCATCCCGAACAGATCAAAGTTCTTCAAAGCTTCGTCCACGTCTGTGGCGTAGATGCCCAGCTTGATGATGTTGCTTAAGTCCATGTCGGCACCGCGCAGCACGGCCTCCAGATTGTCCAGCGCCAAGGTGATCTGAGCGCGCATATCACCGGGGTGTTGTGGGTTGCCTTCACCGTCAACGGCCGTTTGCCCGGCGCAGATCAACTGGCGGTTTTGGTTTTCGATGATTTCGCCTTGGTTGTAGCCCAGTTTCAATGACCAGTCCCAAGGGTTTACTGCAGTGCGTTCCATCGTGATGTCTCCTGTTTGATGTTTGCTGAGAATCATTTAAACCGGATTGGTGCCAAAATATGTCACCATATGTGCTAGGCTGACAAAATGAATGTAAGACATCGGCATGAGGCCATCGTGCGCAA
Organism: Paracoccaceae bacterium; assembly: GCA_039942715.1. Lineage (GTDB taxonomy): Bacteria > Pseudomonadota > Alphaproteobacteria > Rhodobacterales > Rhodobacteraceae > JABDJX01. Next base: position 327,629 of record JBDVBY010000001.1, on the reverse strand, counting down.
GCTGCGGCGCGAAGGCAGCTCGACGATTGCGGCCCTTGCCGATGAGGTCGGCGCGTCTCGCCGCACGCTGTTGCGCGACATTTCTGCGCTGCGCGACGAAGGCTTTGTGATCCATTCGGAAAGCGGACCGGGCGGTGGCGTTCAGCTTGATCCCCAATCAATGCAAACCACCGCACGGCTTTCTGTGGCCGAGGTCTTTGCGCTTTTGATCAGTGTGGCGGCGATGCGGGCGGCGCAGAACCTGCCGTTTTCGGATTTGGCGGATTCGGGACTGTCGAAGATTGAAAAGTCACTGCCATCGGACAAAGTGCGCGATCTGCGCCGGTTCCTTGAATGTCTGCATATTGGTCAGCTTTCACCGCTTCAGGACCTGTCTGACCTTGGGCGCATTGATCCAACTTTGCTTCCTGCGTTTGAGTCCGCGTTCCTGAATCGCCAACACATGCAGTTCAATTACCGCGACGCGAAAGGAACCAAGACCAGCCGCACAGTGGAGCCCCAAGCGATGCTGATCTTACAGCCTTTGTGGTATCTTGTTGCCTGGGACCCGGCGCGGGACGGATTTCGCCATTTCCGCATGGATCGCATAAGCGCCCCTGCTGTTGTTGAAGGGGCGCAATTCCGACGTAGACACGTGCCCTTTGAGGACGACGTTAACCCGTACACAGATCTTGCGAAGTAAGGGGCGCTTAGATCGCGCGATCCACGGCGCGTGCGCTTGCTGAGACGTCCGCTCCAAAGCCTTCGATCGTGTTGCACGCCGAAAGCGTGGTCAAAAGCGCTGCAAGTATGGCTAGTTTTTTCATTTGCTCATTCCTCATACCACCAGACGTCGGGCTGGAAACCGATCCAGTCGCCGTACATTGGCAATTCTGAGGGATAGCGAAGCTTGGCGTCATGGGCAATACGCGCAACAGGCGAGTGCCAGATCGGCACGACATAGCGACCTGCAGTCAACACGCGATCGAGTGCTTTGGCGGCGGCGCGAAAGTCGTCTTGGCTTTCTAAAGTAAGAAGGCGTTCGATCATCGCCTCAGCTGCCGGGCTTTTCATACCCATCCAGTTGCGACTACCTTCGGTGTCGGCGGCTTCGGATCCCCAGTAGAGGTTCTGCTCGTTACCGGGTGAGAGTGAAAGGCCCCGGGAATACCACGTCATGTCGAAATCGAAGGCGTTGGTGCGTTCCTTCAACTCGGCGCTGTCAGACACTGTGACGGTGACTTTCGCTCCAAGGCGGGTGAGGGCGGCCACATAGATATCAACAATTTGCTGTGTCTCCGTGGCCCCAGAGGAAAGCAGGATATCGAAGGCAAACGGTTCACCTGCGTCGTTCTTCAGCAAACCATCATCGCCAAGCGTCCAACCCGCATCCGCCATCAGGCCAAGCGCTTTGCGGAGGTTGCGGCGGTTGCGTTCACTGCCATCTCCTTCGGGAAGCGAATAGCCGTCGATCGTGCCTGGAAGCAGGGTGCCCTCAAAGGGGGCGAGGAACTCTGCGACGCGCCCCGTCGCGGGCTCGTGGGTCATGCCAAGTATCGAGTTGGAGAAGTAGGAGGTGATGCGCGGTTGCGGGTCGCCGTTGATCGTCTCGTTGATGAATTCAAAGTTGAAAGTGGTGATTAAAGCTTCGCGCACACGCCAGTCCTCAAACACCGGACGGCGTGTGTTCATCACAAGTCCGCGAATGCCAGTCGGGCGCTCATGCGGAATGACAGATTTGACAAACTTGCCCGTGGTGATGGCAGGGAAGTTGTACTGCGTATCCCACTTTTGCACGCTGGTTTCGCGCGATGTGTTGAGAAGCCCGCCTTTGAACGCCTCGAACATCGCCGTGCCATCGGCAAAGAACTCCATGCGGATCTCGCCAAGGTTCGCCTGACCGCGCATAAACGGCACCACACCGTCACCCCAATAATTTGGATTGCGCTTTAAGACGAGGTGACGGCCCACATCAACCTCATCAATCACATAAGGTGCACTGCTTATCGGAATGATATCAATACCACTTTCGCCAAAGTCTTGGCCTTCCCACTGCGCCTTTTTCAGGATCGGACGCATGCCCATAATCAAGGCCAGCTCACTGTCTGCAGCGTTAAAGGTGAACCGCACCGTGCGTTCGCCTACTTTCTCAGCCTTTTCGACCTTTTTCCATGACCCAGCATAGCGCGGATGGCCTTCAGTCCCGAGGGTTTCATAGCTCCAAATCACGTCTTCAACTGTTACCGGAGACCCGTCTGAAAACTCGGCTTCCGGGCGCAGCGTAAACTCAACCCAAGAGCGGTCGTCCGGCACCTCAATTGATTCGGCCAAAACTCCGTAGAGCGTGAAGGGTTCGTCGTAGTTGCGGCCCATCAGACTTTCATGTGCAAGAAAGCGAAGCTGCCATGGCACGCGCCCTTTGCGAATGTGTGGGTTTAATGAGTCAAAGCTTCCGACCTCTCCTTGGACGATCCGCCCGCCTTTGGGCGCATCGGGGTTCGCATAGGGCAGAGACACAAAATCCGGTGGCAAGGCAGGGTCGCCATACATAGCTATGCCATGGCGCGGCTCTGCTGACGCGGCCCCAAGACCGAGAAAAAGTGCTGCAATAACAGCCATGCCCGTGCGATAGTTATACATGTTGGCAACAATCCCTGTGCTTATTGTTCTTTGTCTCAACCCTAGGCGTCGTTTCTAGCCTTTTCAAACTTTTAGCTTGGCCCCCGGCAATTCGTTGCGTATAACCAACGCACTGCTCGATAGGTTTCTTGCCTGTATGAAACCTGCCTCAATAACTCAACGCCCTCCTTGTGAGGGCGTTTTTTTTGGGGCCATCGTCCGTTTTTCCCGACATCAGGTTTTGCCGCTTTCAAGGCCGAATCGACTTCTATACCGAAACAGGTTTCGGGTGTCTTTTCGGTCCGATACGCACAAGGATCAGCAAAACGATGGCGATGTTCAGCAAGTTCCAGCCAACTCCATTCCAAACCGCCAGTGCGTATGACCCGCTCAGATCATAGAGCCAGCCAGAGAACCATCCGCCAAAGGCCATTCCAATGATTGTGGCTGACATTACTAGCCCAACGCGCTTGCCCGCCTCACGGGGCGGCATGAACTCTCGCACGATGATCGCGTAGCTTGGGACGATCCCACCCTGGCTGAGGCCAAATATTAAGGAAATCAGGTAAAGCGAAGCCATATCGCCTTGAATCAGGAAGAGGCACAGGGCAAGGCATTGAAGCATTGCCCCGATTAGCAAGGTTTTGAGCCCACCAAGGTGATCAGCAAGCATGCCAAAGCCAAGGCGCGAGAAAACACCGCCAAACAGCATCAAACTGAGCATCTGCGCACCCGCAAGAGCGCCAAAACCCCTGTCTATACAAAGCGCTACGATGTGAACTTGCGGCATCGACATCGCAACGCAACAGCCGATCCCGGCTAGCATCAACAGATATTGCAAAAGACGCGGGGAAAGGCCCGTCGCTTCAACCTTGGCTGCGGCGGCATCCGTGGCGCTGTTTGTCGAAGCCTCGTCGATCTTACGACGCAGCAACAACGCGCCGGGGATGACCGTGACGATCACTAGCACCGCAACGGCCCCATAAGCACCACGCCAGCCGTGATCGGCCATGATCCACGCAATGGGGGCAGGCCAGACCGCTCCGGCCAGATAGTTGCCACTCGCCGCGATGGCGACGGCAATGCCTCGGCGGCGCATGAACCACTGCGAGGCGTCCGCGATGATCGGCGCAAAGCTTGCCCCGGCGCCAAAGCCAGAAAACGTATGCAGGACGGCGACTAGCATGATCTCAGGGGCCAAAGCGCTGCCGCCAAAGCCAAAAGCCAGAAACCCTGCCGAGACAATCAAAACAGGGGTAATGCCCCATCTGTCCAGAGCACGGCCCATCAGAATCGTGCCCGCCGCAAAGCCGATCATCGAAAATGTGTATGGAAAGGTGGCCACCGCGCGCTCGACGCCAAATTCCGCCTGCATCGCGGGCATCACGACGATTGAGGCCCACATCCCAATGCTGCCGACAATCGCAACAGCCATAGAGATGCCTAAGCGGACCCAGGAATACGCGCTGTCGTGCTGTGTGGTCGCGCTCAAAGCGAGACCCGAGTGCCCGCCAAGGCTCCTCGTTCTCGGTAGGGTGTCGTATTGTACTGCGCGCGATAGCACTTAGAGAAATGCGAGGGCGAGGCAAAGCCGCAGGCAAGGGCAACGTTGATCACGCTCATATCGGTTTGCATCAGCAGATTACGTGCTTTTTGTAACCTTAATTCCATGTAGTAACGCTTTGGCGAACGGTCTAAATATCGCCTGAATAGCCGCTCAAGCTGACGCGTCGACATGCCAATCTCTTTGGCCAGCGTCGCCGGGCTTTTCGGTTCTTCAATGTGAGATTCCATGATCTGGATCGCGGTCGATAGCTTTGGATGACGCACGCCGATGCGTGTGGGGATCGAAAGACGCTGCGTGTCCTGGTCCGTACGGATCGAAGTATAGATCAACTGATCCGCCACAGCCCCGGCAAGGTCTTCGCCGTGATCGTCAGCGATGAATTTCAGCATCAAATCAATCGAAGCTGTACCGCCGGCTGTGGTAAACGTGTTCCCATCGACCACAAAGACCGATTTCGTCAGATTAACCTCTTCAAACTCCTCAACAAAACTATCGTGGTTCTCCCAATGGATCGTCGCCTTTTTCCCATCAAGCAACCCGGCCTTAGCAAGCGAATACGCCGCAGAGCACAGACCGCCAAACTTGACCCCACGCCGCGCCTCGCGCCGCACCCAATTAAGCAGTTTCTTGGAGGTGGCCCCGGAAATATCCATACCACCGCACAGAATTGCTGTTTCATCGCGGCGCAATTCGATCAAGTCATCATCAAGTTTAAAGTTGGTATCTGCCGAACAGCGCACCCCATCGCCGCCTTCACCGATCACACGCCATTCATACAAGGTTTGATCCGACATGCGGTTGGCGATGCGCAGACATTCAATCGCGCAGGCATAGCCTAAGAGTGTAAATTGATTAAGCAGCACAAACGCAAAGCGCTTGGGCGCGCCAGCGGCCTCAACTTCGATGATTTCAGCGCCATGTGTCATGGGTTTTGTTCCAAACCCGGCACCCTCGCGTGCCAGTGAAAAAAGTCGAACACCAATTTTGAGGTTGGGGCAAGCCTTGTTGATGTATCAACCTGTGGACGAATTGCTGTTTTCAAGCGCACAGGCCTATCCTATAAGCGCAAATCGCAACGCAAAATCTGCAAGGACAGTGATATGAGCGAATGGCAAAAATCTGGTTGGAGACAAAAACCGCGGGTTCAGATGCCAGACTATCTGGATACCGAGGCGCTTAACGCAGTTGAGACGCAGCTTGGAAAGTATCCACCGCTGGTCTTTGCAGGCGAAACACGCACTTTGAAAGCCAAGCTTGGCGATGCCAGCCGGGGCGAAGCGTTCCTGCTTCAAGGTGGCGATTGCGCCGAGAGTTTTGCCGAGTTCTCCGCTGATAACATCCGCGACACCTTCAAAGTGATGTTGCAGATGGCGATGGTTTTGACCTTTGGTGCCAAAGTGCCGGTGGTCAAAGTGGGCCGCATGGCGGGTCAGTTCGCCAAGCCGCGTTCTGCACCTACCGAAGTGTCAAATGGCGTGGAGCTGCCAAGCTACCGTGGTGACATCATTAACGATCTGGACTTCACCGAAGCGTCTCGCATTCCCGATCCGAACAAGATGTTGCAGGCGTACACGCAGGCGGCGGCGACGCTGAACTTGCTGCGCGCCTTTTCAAAGGGTGGTTACGCCGATGTGCACCACGTGCATGGTTGGACTCTTGGGTTCACCGGACGGGACGAGGCTGAGAAATACCGCGATATGGCGAACCGGATTTCCGATACGCTCGATTTCATGACCGCCGCAGGTATGACGGCAGAGACGACCAAAGATTTGAGCACGGTTGATTTCTACACCAGCCACGAGTCGCTGTTGCTTGAGTATGAAGAGGCGCTGACACGGGTTGATTCCACTTCGGGCAAGTGGGTTGCTGGGTCGGGTCACATGATCTGGATCGGCGATCGCACCCGTCAGCCTGATGGCGCGCATGTTGAATTTGCCCGCGGCGTTCAGAACCCGATTGGTCTGAAGTGCGGTCCGACAACGACGGCCGATGATCTCAGAGTGCTGATGAACAAGCTGAACCCGGAAAATGAAGCCGGGCGTTTGACGCTGATCGCACGTTTCGGGGCTGGTTCAGTCGCCGAACACCTGCCGCGCTTGATCAAAACAGTTCAGGAAGAGGGCGCAAAGGTCGTCTGGTCTTGCGATCCGATGCACGGCAATACGATCAAATCTTCAACGGGCTACAAGACCCGCCCCTTCGACAGTGTGCTGCGCGAAGTGCGCGAGTTCTTCCAGATCCACGCAGCCGAGGGCACGATCCCCGGTGGTGTGCATTTCGAGATGACCGGGCAAGACGTCACAGAGTGCACCGGTGGTGTACGTGCCGTCACCGACGAAGACCTGGCCAGTCGGTACCACACAGCGTGCGATCCCCGCCTGAACGAATCTCAGTCGCTGGAACTGGCGTTTTTGGTGGCTGAAGAGCTGTCAGCGCGTCGCGCGCAGAACAAGAGCGCTGCGACGGCATAAGACAAACTGTCCTGAGCCAATTGGTTCAGGGCGGCTGTCCTTATGTAAAAGCTTCGAACTGAAATGACTCCAGCGGTGAAGGTCGGCTTTGAGCCCGAAGTGCTGGATACTGCGGATAGTACAAATGTCAGCTTTGATTGTTTATGAGCTGGCCTTACTCCGGCAACTTCTTACTGTATCCCACAAAACGCTGGCATTTGCGACTACATCAACGCAGCCTTCATAGCTCTTGCCGCACTTACAGCCATCGCCGCATCCAGCATTTCTGATCGGGATTCCGACTTTGCTTTTTGGACTGCGCGGGCAATAGCTTCTTCTGATTGCGGCGGCGAGTTTGCCAAGCAATACGCCTCAAGGTTTTCAAGAACGGCGTTGAACCACTCTGGTGAATGCTGTGTCATTTTATCAGCCTCCTTGATTTTGTCCCGACGCGCATTGGGGGCACGCGTCGGGACAGTGTCGGTGGGTCGGTAGGCCTGATCAGTCCAAAGCCACGATGTCGTCTTCTTCCACAATGTCTTCGACAACATCATCGCCGGAGTCTGTTTCGGGAAGCTGATCTATGCCTAGCAGCGACTGCACCGCCGCCTCTACCGCATCCGTCACCTCTTTATTGGCAGCCGCTTCAAGGGCAGCACGCTGGGTGTCCGCCTGGGTTGCCAAGTCTTCTTCGAGGGTCGCAACATCTTCTGCTGCGGACTCATATGCCTCGCCATCAGCACGTTCTTGCGTCAGGGCGGCGATCTCTTCATCCAAAGTTCCAATGTCTGCTGTGGCCGTTTCAATCTGAGCTTCAATGTCAGCATCTTCGCCACCGGCCGCTTCCAAATCTACAAGCAGACCGTCAAGATCGTTCATACGCGTTGTTCTGATCGCATCTGCATCAGCTATCGCCGCGTCGATCTGGGCGCTATCGCGCTCGGGCGCATCCAACGTGTCCAAAACCTCCTGAGCTGCGAGCAGGTCAGCTTCAAGCTCCCGACCCGCTTCAACTTCGCCGGCATAGATCGCCAGTTTTCCAACGCGCGAGTTAGGAGACGCGTTTGCAAGCGCGTTGGGCGACGCGTTTGCCGCATTCAAGGCGCCAAGCTCGCTTGGGTGCACACCCAGTGTTCGTACTAATGGATTGCCGCGTGGTTTGGGCGCAGATGTTTCGGTCGGAGCCGTTTTTACCACACGCTTGGTCTTTGCAACGCTCTTTGTTTTTGAAGCACGCTTCACTTTTGGCGCATCGCTTTTCTTCTTGAACAAATCGCCAATGGCTTTGATTGGGTTGCCAGACGCGCGCTTTGACTTTGACTTGGCCTTTGCCGAAGTTCCTTTGGCCTTTGATTTGGCACTGTTGCCTTTGTCCGCACCGGACTTGCCGCTGTTGCCCTTGTCAGCGCTATTTCCGCCGTTGCCACCACCGTTTCCATTGCCGTTGCCCTTGCCCGCATAAGCAACGTCAGGCATCGCGACCGATGCAACAATCGCAGTGGTTGCAAGAAGAGCGACAGACAAGGTCGAAATTTTCAAAAAGCCAGTGAACGGTTTCATAAGTATCTTCTCCAATTTTTGTCGCGACCGTGCCTTTTGGATGCCGCGTTACACATAGATAATCACGTCGACCATGAACGCTGCGGCAACGCATTGTTCATCCTGCGTTCAACTTGGATTGTGTAAAACTCTAACGATGAAACACATGCTTCTTCCCACTGTTCTGATTCTTTCAGGCATTTTGAGCGCGCCTGCGTTTGCGGATGTGCGCGAGCTGGCACGCAGTGAACTGCGCGAAAACGTGCGTTTGGGAAACAGCATGAGTCTGTCACGTCTGATTAAGGTGATGGCCTCTAAAACCGATGGACAGTTGGTGGATGTTCGCGCTTTTGAATCAGACGAGATTTATTACCACGTTGTTCTAAAGAAACCTGATGGCAAACTGACGGTTGCTGTTGTGAACGCGCGATCCGGCAAGTTCATGTCCAGCAAATCATCCGTCGTAAAAGATGTACTGACTGCCACCAAGGCGAAGGGTAATTCCAACAACTCTTCATCTGGGAACAAAGGCAAGGGAAGCTCCGGTGGTAATGGGAACGGAAACTCCGGCGGGAACGGCAACGGCAATTCCGGCGGCAATGGGAATTCTGGTAGTGGCAACTCTGGCGGCGGTGGCAATTCCGGCGGCGGTGGCGGCGGCAAAAAGTAGCCATAATAGCCGGAAGTACGCCACAATATAGCCGCGAGCGCGCGCTAGCCATTTGGCATGAGAATTCTAGTCGCCGAAGATGACGCAACTTTAAGTCAACAAATCAAAGCCGCTTTGAGCGAAGAAGGCCGCGCCGTTGATATCGCAGCAAATGGCGAGGAAGCCTTGTTTTTGGGCTCTACAGAGCCTTACGACCTTGTTGTTTTGGACATTGGCCTGCCCGAGCGGGACGGAATCACTGTCTTGAAAAAATGGCGAAAAGAGAACGTCGCGACCCCTGTATTAATTCTAACGGCGCGCGATGGATGGTCTGAACGCGTTGATGGTTTAGATGCGGGTGCCGATGATTACATGACCAAACCATTCCACATGCCCGAGCTTTCCGCGCGGATTAGGGCGATGATCCGTCGCCAATCGGGCAATGCGAATCCGGTCTTTCAAAAGGGTCCAATCGTCTTTGACAGCCGCACAAACAAAGTGCTGAACAACGGCATGCCAGTATCGCTGACCGCGCAGGAATTGGCCGTGCTGGCCTATATGTTCCACAATGCAGGTCGCATGATCTCGCGCACAGAATTGTCCGAACACATTTATGAATATGACGGTGATCGCGATTCCAATACTATCGCCGTTTTCGTTAATCGGTTGCGCAAGAAACTGGGCAAGGAGCTGATCACAAGTGCACGTGGCCAAGGTTATCAGCTTAGTCTGGACTGATGCGCTCGCTTCAAAGACGCGTAATTTTTGGCGGCGCTCTATGGGCGGTGCTGGCCACTATTATTGGCGCTGTGGCGCTAAGCGCAATTTTCAACCAAATGGCGGATCGCCGGTTCAATCAGATCTTGCTTGAGCGGCATACGCAGATTTTGGTGGCCTTGGCGACGGCTGGTGCGCCGGAGCAAGTCGAAGATATTCTAATCAACCCGGTCTACGGTCGTGTTTATTCAGGTGAGTACTGGCAAATCACGAGTGCATCCAACGATCGCATCACGTCGCCGTCCCTTTTTGATGCTGAGCTTGCCGAGGTCCTCGATACTGAATTTTGGGAAGGCCAAGGCCCGAACGGTATGGTGCGCGGACATAGCGAACGTATCGAACTTGATGACAAAACCGTCTGGACCGTCTCTGTAGCCTCATCGCTGAGCGGCCTTGTCGCCGAACGCTCGGAAATGCGTCGCAATGTTTTGCTGGCATTTAGCCTTGTGGGCGCACTGGGCATTTTGGGCGCGGCCCTGCTGACCACGGTTTTGATCGCCCCATTGCGGCAGCTTCGCGAAGACGTCACCCACCGTTGGGATTCTGACACATCGCTTGATCCTAAGACCTACCCCACCGAAGTGGCTCCTTTGGTAAGCGATATCAACGAGTTGATTGCACGCAACAGTGCTATCGTCGATCGAGGCAGGCGGCAGGCCGCAGACCTTGCTCATGCTCTCAAAACCCCATCTTCGGCACTGCGCAACGAGCTTTCGCGTCTAAGCCGCACCACCAATGGCACAGCCCCACTGTTCGAAGCACTTGACCGCATCGATGCGCAAATCACCCGATCACTGGCCCGTATGCGCGCATCTAATGCCGCGCAAGCTGTTCACGTTCAAACCGATGTTGCCCACTCTGTCGCGCGCATGGAACGCCTGTTCCAAGCCATGCCTGACGCCGAAGGCAAAGTCTTTAGGGTAAACGTGATCGAAGCTGTAGTCAGCATTGATGCACAAGACCTTGAGGAAATGCTAGGCAACTTGTTGGAAAACGCCTTCAAATGGTGTCGCAATGAGGTGCATTTATCTGTTTCACGCGTCGAAAACACTATCGACATCTCCATAGAAGACGATGGGCCCGGTATCGTTGAAAAGCAGCGCAAAACTGTCCTCGACGAAGGCGCGCGGCTAGATACCTCAGTGCCCGGAACTGGCCTTGGTCTGTCGATTGTGAACGATCTTGTCCATGCCTATGGCGGGCAATTCAAAATGGGGAAGTCAGAAAAGTTGGGCGGGCTGTGCTGCACCCTGCGAATGCTTGAAAAGCCTGTTCAAGCGCCTGTGTCAGTGGCTTTGCACGGCTGATTCCCTTCTGCTCATAGATGAACCAAAGATTAACGTCTCGTTTGCTCTTGGTTCAATATGGTTCCGTTAAGCACATTTCAGGGTCAAGAAACTATGGGAATATCAGGAAGAGAAATATGACGGACGCTGCTGCAAACAATGCCGGGACAACAACAAAGAACGGCGCCAGCGGGGCTTACTCACGCTTTGAGCCAATTAAGAAGATTCTGGTTCGTTGCGATGAGAAGACAAAGGAACGCGCGCCGATTTTGAGTAGGCTAGCGGCCTAGACTTCAGCCTGGCGGCAAAAGCAGTCATTGGAATATTGACAGCGAAAGGCAGCTTCGTCCGCAGAGCCGACGTTACGTCGAGAGTTCGCTCTTTTGGGATTGGGTGAAAGCAAGGCATGAAACGTCTGCGGAAATCGCGGCCCTGCCTTTTACTTGCTGACAAGATGGTAGGGACGCTCTCTTTCTTTCTTAATCGTTCGACACGACCAGCTTGAGGTGAGCGCCAGTAGGGCGTTCGCTCTCGACAGGCGCGCTGGTGCGGCTGATCACGCGTGGTTTGGGTGCGTTAAAGTTGCTGCCAACACCTGCGAATCCGGTGAGCGTCTTGCGCGACTGGCGGGTGATATCCAAGCGGCGCGGTTTGCGGCCCGGATCTCCGTTCATTGCAATGGCGCCGATCACGCGGCTAACCTCTCCGCTATCACAGCGCAGGGGCAGCAGGATCATTTCGCCGCGCAGCTCTGACTGTGCCAAACCGCCTGCAGAAATCAGGTCCATGTGCACGGCTGCGGGTTCGTCAAAGACGGCTTCCAACGCGTCCGCCAGAACACCGCGCGAGTGGATGCCAAACAACACAGAGGCAGGCATCTGGCGTAGTTCAAGCCCGGTAAATTCGGTCAGGTGCGACCCTGCGATGCGAAAACGTGCAAGACCCGGTGCGATCCGTTCCAGAATAAACGCGTTGCCAAGCGCGCCCTCAAGCTGGCGAGGATCGACCTCACTGCGCGAGGGCAAAAGACGTGTACCGCGTAGCTCTTGCCAATAACGCTCGATTTTCTCAACCGCATGGCTCTGACGTGTTTCTTGCCAGGGCTGAACAATCTGTGCGTCTTCATACTCGGAACCTAAAGCCATAATCTCACTCCACCTTCGCACAACGTCCGTGCGACCTCTCTCTTCCACCACCGCCTACTTTCTGCCACAAACCTGACACGAAGGCTTCTGAAATCTCAATAGAAGGTTAACGGAGGTCTGAGAGAGGTCCATGGGAGGGCACGCACCATGCGGTCAATGACAGGGTTTGCTAGTGTGCAAGGCGCGCACAAAGTGTGGACTTGGACGGCAGATATCCGATCCGTCAACGGCAAAGGACTCGATGTGCGCCTGCGCATGCCAGACTGGATCGAAGGGCTCGAGCCCTTGGTGCGCAAAGCGATGCAAGCCAAGCTGACGCGCGGCAATGTGACGTTGAACCTAAAAGTACAGCGCGAAGAAGAGGCCGCAGGGGCCTATGTGAACAAGGCTGGACTTAAGGCAGCCCTTGCGGCCGTGGCAAAGATCGAGACCGCTGCATCGCTTGAAGGGATGCCGCTTGCGCCGATACGTGCGACGGATATTGCCGCGATGCGCGGCGTGATTGATTTCAGCGAGAATGTTGTCGAAGGGGACATTGCGGCTTTACGCACCGCTATTTTGGCGGACATCACCGATTGCCTGGATGCGTTTGACGCGGACCGCGCACGAGAGGGGGCCGCGTTGGAAGAGGTGCTCACAGCGCAGCTTGGTGAGATGACAACACTGACAGAGGCTGCGGCCAAAGCCGCAGGCGCGCGCGAAGCGGCAACCCGCGCAGGTATTGATCGCGGACTTGCGCGGCTGTTGAAAGCGACCGAAGTGCCTGATGAAGGGCGGCTTTTACAAGAACTTGCGTTGATCGCTGTCAAAGCGGATATCACTGAAGAAATCGACCGGCTTCGGGCACATGTAGAGGCGGCCAAAGAACTGATCGGTTCCGACGTGGCGATGGGGCGCAAGTTTGATTTCCTAATGCAAGAGTTTAACCGCGAGGCAAATACCTTGTGTTCCAAGTCTCAGGCAACGGATCTGACGGCCATCGGGCTTGACCTGAAAGCGCTGATTGATCAGATGCGCGAACAAGTTCAGAACGTGGAATAATATGACCAGACGCGGCCTTCTCATCATCTTGTCCTCGCCATCAGGTGCGGGGAAATCGACGCTGGCGCGCAATTTGCGCGAATGGGATACCGACATCAGGTTTTCGGTTTCTGCCACAACGCGCGCGCCGCGCGACGGCGAAGTTGACGGCGAGCATTACGCGTTTGTCTCGGAACCTGCGTTTAAAAAGCTGGTGAATGATGGGCAGATGCTAGAGCACGCCCATGTCTTCGGGCATTTCTACGGTTCTCCGCGTGGGCCGGTACAAGAGGCGATCGAGGCAGGTGCAGACGTGCTTTTTGACATTGACTGGCAAGGTGCTCAGCAGATCGCCAATTCGCCGCTGGCTCCGCACGTGCTGTCGATCTTTCTGCTTCCTCCGTCGATCACCGAGTTGCGCCGCCGCCTTGAGGGGCGTGGTCAAGATAGTGCGGATGTGATCGCCAAGCGCATGACGCGCAGTTGGGACGAAATCAGCCATTGGGACTCTTATGACTACGTGCTGGTCAACGATGATTTGGAGCGCACAGCGGAACAATTGCGCACCATCGTGACCGCTGAGCGTTTACGGCGCACGCAACAGCCCGGACTGCTCGATCATGTGCGGGTGCTGCAGTCAGAGTTTGAGGACGGGACATGACGCTTTACGCTTTGAATGACCGCGCGCCGGTTTTACCCGAAGACGGAGATTTCTGGGTGGCACCGGATGCCAATGTGATTGGCGCTGTGATTTTGCACTCTGGCGTCGGGATTTGGTTTGGCGCGACACTGCGCGGCGACAATGAACCGATTGAAATCGGAGAGGGCACCAACGTGCAGGAAAATACCGTGATGCATTCTGATATGGGCTTCCCGGTGCGGATCGGGCGCAATTGCACGATTGGGCACAAAGCAATGATCCATGGCTGCGAGATCGGCGATGAGACACTGATCGGCATGGGCGCAACGGTCTTGAACGGCGCTAAGATCGGGGCAGGGTGCTTGATCGGAGCGGGTGCTTTGGTCACCGAAGGCAAAGAGATCCCCGATGGCTCTCTGGTGATGGGCATGCCGGGTAAAGTTGTGCGCGAGCTTGGCGAAGAAGGGCGGGCGGCGAACGTGCAGTCCGCTATGCATTATCAGGAACGGATGCGCGCGTTTCGCAGTGGCCTGACACCAATCGCGGGCGACGTCTGATGCGACGTGCAAAGTGGCCCGCCAGTTCATCGACACCTGTCGTCACTCCGCTGCAACCGTCAGTTGTTTATGCGTCGCGCGATCCTGATGCGTTGGACGCGTCTTATGACGGGAGAGAGCCGGGATACACCTATGCCCGTGAAACACACCCGAATGCGGAAGTTTTGGCCGGGCTGATCGACGAACTTGAAGGTGCAAGCGGTGGTATTGTGGTGGGCTCCGGTATGGCGGCGATCACCATTGCTTTGCTGGGTGTGTTGAAAGCCGGCGATCATGTGATTGGCGCGGATCAGCTTTATGGGCGTTCCTTGCGGATGATGAACGAGGAACTGCCGCGCCTTGGTATTGAAACATCTTTGGTTGATGCAACAGATGCGCGTGCTGTTGAAGCCGCACTGAAGCCGACGACCAAACTGATCCTGATAGAAACGCTGTCTAATCCGACACTGCGGATGTCTGATGTGACGGGGATCCTCGCACTGCGGGAGCGCGGCGTGATGGTGGCGGTGGATAATACTTTTACCACTCCATTGATGCTGAAACCGCTAGAGATGGGTGCGGATATCACGATCCATTCGGTGACCAAGCTGCTTGCGGGTCACTCGGACGCCACCCTTGGTTATGTGGCTGCCAAAGACGCTGAATTGAACGCGCGTTTCGCAGATCTGGCGGCGACCATGGGCGTAACGGCCTCGCCGTTTGATTGCTGGCTTGGCGAGCGCGGGCTTTACTCATTTGATATGCGGTTTGAGCGGGCCTCGGCCACCGCCAAACGTCTTGCTGATGCTTTGGCTGACAGCGGCAAAGTGAGCAAAGTACTTTACCCCACGCGCCCAGATCATCCCGATCACAACAAGGCCACACAGCTTTTGGCGGGCAAAGGTGGCAATATGGTCAGCTTTGAGATTGCAGGGGGGCGGGGCGAGGCAAATCAATTGGTACAGCGCTTGGAAAACATCGCGTTTGCACCGACGCTTGGCGATATTCGCACGACGCTTAGTCACCCTCCAAGCTCGTCACACAGGGCTATGGATGAACAGGCGCGTCAAAATCTGGGGATCAGTGAAGGATTTTTCCGCGTGTCAGTGGGTTGCGAGAACGCCGATCAATTGATCGATGCTTTTCTTGAGGCTCTCGCTTAGGTTTGGCTTCTGCGTCGCGTTTACTTCTGGATTTCGATCTTAAATTTCAGGTCTGGATAAAGCTGGGAGACTTCGCGCTCGATAAGGGCAGGCTTTGGCATGTCTTGTGCCACAGCGCGGTATTCCCCTTTGTATCCAAGGTTACGCAACAGCAATGTCAGCTCAATGCAGTCAAATTCTAATGCCAAAACAGGCGAAATTATCAACTCGGGCTTATATTGCTCAAGCGTCGCCTCTGTGACCTCTTTAAACGTGATAAACGGCATATTATTTGGTGGAAAAACATGTCCCTGTCGATGCCACTCATCCGGATCGCCGACCGCCAAAACCGACTTCGCCCGACGTTGATCGTTGCTGCCCCGTAATTGAACAATATCCGATCGGGATGACTCATTACACATCTCGTCACTCCAATACATGTATTAGTTGATTAACCCTCGTTTGCTCAACCTAGAGCCAATTCACATAGTTTCAAGCTTCCGTTACCACCCTCGCGAAAATTTCACCCTTAGGTTGAAAAAGCGCAACGCATTGCTTGATACCTTATGTTTCGGCACGTAATTGAAGGTTCAATCCACTGATCTTCGAAAGATTAGCCTGTCATGACGCCAGATGTGTTTATCAATGCGATGCCGATCCCGGCACTTTGGGTAAGCGCTTCGGGGCGGATTGAGGCAATCAATGCAAGCGCTGCAAGCCTGTTTGGAGCGACAACGCTTGGGCGTCATTATATCACCGTGTTGCGCCAACCCGGACTGCTTGATGCGATTGAAAGCGCGATCCGCGAGCAGAAAACCCAGACAACCCCGTATCTTACAACAGAAGCCCGCCGTGATATTACGTTGCATGCGACATGCGCTCCAAGTGGCGACCACAGCGGTATTTTGGTAAGCTTTGAAGACCGCACAGAGATGGAAGAGGCCGGACAGATGCGCCGCGATTTCGTCGCTAACGTCAGTCACGAGTTGCGCACGCCTTTGACAGCACTGCTTGGGTTTATGGAAACCTTGCGCGGGGCGGCGCGCGATGATCCGGAGGCGCGCGATCGGTTCCTTGGCATCATGGAGCGCGAAGCGCATCGGATGAATAGGCTCGTGGGTGATTTGCTGTCGCTTGGCCGCGTGGAAGCCGAAGCGCGGGTCCGCCCAACAACAGACGTGGATTTCACCGCCATCATCCGTTCGGTGATAAAGACGCTATCGCCTTTGTCTGATGAGCATCAAGTGACGTTTGTCGAAGAGGGGTTAGAGCGCGATATGATTCTGCCCGGCGATGGCGACCAGCTTGCTCAGGTGGTGACCAACCTTGTCGAAAACGCGGTGAAATATGCACCTGCGAAATCCAATGTCACGTTAAAGCTGACTCGCGACCAACATCACCCGATGCTACGCGGCAGTGCAGTTGTGCTCGAGGTGCATGACCAAGGCGCGGGAATCGATGCCATCCATTTGCCGCGTCTTACCGAACGGTTTTACAGAATCGATGACCACAGATCGCGCGAAGTCGGTGGCACAGGGCTTGGGTTGGCGATTGTGAAGCACATCCTGAACCGTCATCGCGGGCGGTTGCGCATCACCTCTGAAAAGGGGCAAGGCTCTGTTTTCAGTGTAATTTTGCCTGCTGAAGTCAGACGTATCGATATTTGATGCCTGACGTCGGGCCAATGTCATAAAACTGTTACGCAACTGTCACAAAAGAATAGCGCGCAAAGCCTAAAACGGCTGCAATGGATCGCGTGGGGCGATCCTTTTGGACATTAGGAGACTATCCCATGCTGAACGCAAAACTGGCCGCCTCGACCCTGGCGATCATCGCTGTGTCTGCAACGGCCGCGTCCGCGCGCGACCAGGTTCAGGTTGCCGGATCATCGACCGTTTTGCCTTATGCTTCGATTGTGGCCGAAGCCTTTGGTGAGAACTTTGATTTTCCCACACCGGTTGTTGAATCTGGCGGCTCTTCTGCGGGCCTCAAGCGCTTCTGCGAAGGGGTTGGCGAAAACACGATTGATATCGCAAACGCCTCGCGCAAAATCCGCGAAAAAGAAGTGGCAGCCTGCGCAGGCGCTGGTGTGTCCGACATCATCGAAGTGCGCATCGGTTATGACGGTATCGTTTTTGCCAGCCAAACAGATGGCCCCGAATTTACCGCCTTCACCGAGGATCAGTGGTACCAGGCGCTTGCCGCCGAGGTTGTAATCGATGGTGAGTTGGTCGCAAACCCTTACACCATGTGGTCCGATGTGGATGCGTCTTTGCCAGATGCTGAAATCCAAGCCTTTATTCCTGGCACCAAGCACGGCACGCGCGAAGTGTTTGAAGAAAAGGTGCTGCTGGTTGGTTGCGAGCATTCCGGCGCCATGGAAGCCATGGTTGGCATGGGCAAAGACGAAGATAGCGCGGAAGACGCCTGCATGAGCGTTCGCACAGATGGGCGTTCGGTCGATATTGATGGCGATTACACCGAGACATTGGCGCGCATTGATGCGAACCCAAATGGCGTAGGCGTGTTTGGTTTGGCGTTTTATGAAAACAACACCGACAAGCTGAAAGTGGCGACTATGTCAGGTGTTGAGCCCTCAACAGAGACGATCTCGACGGGCGAATACCCTGTGTCGCGTCCGCTCTACTTTTACATCAAAGGCGCGCATATCGGCGTTATTCCGGGCCTGAAAGAGTTTGCGTCCTTCTTTGTCGCGGACGAAATCGCGGGCGAAGATGGTCCGCTCGCTGAGTACGGTCTGGTGTCTGATCCCGCGCTGGAAGAGACCCAGATGATCATTGAAGACGAACAGTTGATGGGTGCTAGCTACTAAGGCGCGCACACGATAATGAGCATTTCAAAGGGCGCATATCTTGCGCCCTTTGGCACACGCAACCCAAAGGTGGGACAGTTATAAATGCCGCTGATTTGGCTCATCGCACTGGTTCTGATCATTGCCGCCGCTGGCTATGTGATGGGGCGTTCTCGTGCTGTTGCATCCGCGGGGGGTGACACCCGCGTTCTGCATTCTTTACCCTCCTATTACGGCAATAATGTCGCTCTTACCGTTATAACCCCGGCCTTTGGCGTGCTGGTTCTATGGCTTTTGGCGCAGCCGCTTTTCATCCAAAACAGCGTTGGCTCGATGATCCCCGAAAGCGCTATGTCTGAGGGCGCAACGCTTGATCTGGTGATGAGCGATGTGCGCCGGGTATCGGACGGCTTGACCCTTTTGGCCGACGAGCGCGGGCTGAGTGAGAGCGACATTGCCGCTCTGAGCAATAATCTGGACGGTGTGCGCAAGCAGTTGGGCGATGTGGGCGTTGCCTTGGGGTCGGACGTGGAACCGGCTGTTTTCGAGGCAGCGCAAAGCTATCGCGAGATGTCGCGCTCAGGCACACGTCTGATGTGGGTGGCGGTTCTGGTCGCAGCGCTGATTGGCTTTGGTATTTCTTACGCTGTGACCAACAAAGACTTTCGCGCCCGCAACACGGTAGAGCGCGGCATTCTTATGGTGCTGATCGCCGCTGCGTCCATAGCGATCCTGACCACGTTGGGCATCGTGCTGTCGATGCTGTTTGAAACGCGGAATTTCTTTGCTGATCATCCGTGGACTGATTTCTTCTTTGGTCTCAATTGGGCGCCTGACTTCCGGGGCAACAGCGAGCTTGCGATCCTGCCGCTACTTTGGGGAACGCTCTATATTTCGTTCATCGCGCTTCTTGTTGCCGTTCCCATCGGGTTGTTCGCAGCGATTTACCTGTCGGAATACGCCACAAACCGCGTGCGTTCTGTGGCCAAGCCGATGATCGAAATCCTCGCGGGTATCCCGACAATTGTGTACGGATTGTTCGCGCTGATCACGATTGGGCCGCTGTTGCGTGACTACTTCGCGATGCCGCTTGGGCTTGGTCAAAGCGCTTCGTCCGTCATGACCGCCGGGCTTGTGATGGGCGTCATGCTTATTCCGTTTGTCTCGTCGCTGTCAGACGATATCATCAACGCGGTACCGCAAGCGATGCGCGATGGCTCTTATGGTTTAGGCGCAACGCAATCGGAAACCATCCGCCAAGTCGTTCTGCCCGCTGCATTGCCCGGTATTGTCAGCGCCATTCTGTTGGCCGCAAGCCGCGCCATTGGCGAGACGATGATCGTCGTGCTTGGGGCAGGGGCGGCGGCGGCACAGTTCAACCGCGGTCTGGGCGAGTTGGTCAATCCGTTTGAAGCGATGACCACCATCACCGTTAAAATCGTCAGCCAGCTTACGGGAGATACAGATTTCGCCTCGCCCGAAACGCTGGTCGCCTTCGCACTTGGTCTGACGTTGTTTGTAATCACACTGGGGCTGAACGTGATCGCCCTTTGGGTTGTCCGCCGCTTCCGGGAGCAATACGAATGAGTGACGTTGCCGTGGATACACCCAAACGCTCGATCCTAGAGATTGACGCCCGCACAAAGAAACGCAACGCGGCGGAGAAACGGTTCCGCGCTTATGGTGTCGCTGCGATTGGTGTGGCGATGGTTGCGCT
Source organism: Paracoccaceae bacterium (assembly GCA_039942715.1). Lineage (GTDB taxonomy): Bacteria > Pseudomonadota > Alphaproteobacteria > Rhodobacterales > Rhodobacteraceae > JABDJX01. The sequence goes on along the minus strand of JBDVBY010000001.1, from coordinate 307,751 downwards.
GGTGTTTTTGCTGGTGTCGATCTTTTCCAACGGGGCAGGGGCGTTCAAGCAAACTTACATAACGCTTAACGTGGAATTGCCTGCCGATAAGCTGGATAAGAAGGGCAATCGCAATCGCGTTGAAATGGCCAAGGTATCGACCTTTGGCTACGCGCCGCTGATCAAAGCCGCGATGGAAGCCAAAATTGCCGAAGCCGGAATTGAGATTGACGGGCTGAAAAAGCCACAGACGCTGATCTCGAAAGAAGCCGCAGCGCAGTTGCGCAACTTTGTGCTCGCCAACCCCGATGTGCTGGACACGAGCCGCGAGTTTGAGTTCCTCGCTTCGGGCCGTGTCGATGGCTATTATAAGGGCCGCGTCAGCATGGAGTCGGCATCGCGCGACAAGAACATTTCGCCCGAACAGCTTCAGCTGGCGGACGCGCTTAAAGAAGAAGGCGCGTTGGTGTCCAAATTCAACTGGGCCTTCATCACAGCCCCGGATGCGTCGGAAAATCGCCCCGAAGCCTCTGGCCTTGGCGTGGCGATCCTTGGCTCGCTTTACATGATGATCGTTGTGTTAGTGCTTGCGTTGCCTATTGGGGTGGCCGCGTCGATCTATCTTGAAGAGTTTGCGCCCAAGAACCGGTTTACCGATTTGATCGAGGTGAACATCTCGAACCTCGCCGCCGTGCCCTCCATTGTCTTTGGTATCCTAGGCCTTGCGATTTTCATCAATTTTGCTGGCCTGCCGCAATCAGCGCCCATCGTTGGTGGCCTCGTGCTAACTTTGATGACCCTGCCGACAATCATTATCGCAACGCGCGCCGCTTTGAAGGCTGTACCCCCCTCAATTCGCGAAGCCGCTCTTGGGATCGGTGCCTCAAGGATGCAAACCGTCACGCATCACGTACTTCCACTCGCGATGCCCGGCATCCTAACCGGCACGATCATCGGCCTGGCTCAAGCCTTGGGTGAGACCGCGCCACTGCTCCTGATCGGCATGGTCGCCTTTGTGCGCGAATACCCCGGCGGACCACCCGAAGGCTTCTTTGATCCGGCTTCTGCTTTGCCCGTTCAAGTCTTCAACTGGACCCAACGCGCAGACCCCGCTTTTGTCGAGCGCGCATCGGGCGCCATCATCGTGCTGCTGTTCTTCCTGCTGATCATGAATACAGTGGCCATCATCCTGCGCCGTCGCTTTGAGCGACGGTGGTAAGGAGTGTTAACATGAACGTAATGACCACATCGAAACGGACGATAGAGATGCAGCAATCGAAAATGTCAGCCAAAGGCGTCGATGTCTATTACGCAGACAATCACGCGATCAAAGACGTTTCGGTAGAGATTGCCGACAAGACGGTCACCGCCTTTATCGGACCGTCTGGCTGTGGGAAATCGACGTTTCTGCGCTGTCTGAACCGGATGAACGACACGATCGATATTTGCCGGGTCACTGGCAATATCACATTGGAAAACGAGGATATTTATGACCCAAAGGTCGATCCCGTGCAGCTGCGCGCCAAGGTCGGCATGGTGTTTCAAAAGCCGAACCCGTTTCCCAAATCAATTTATGACAATGTCGCCTACGGTCCGCGCATTCACGGGCTTGCGCCAACCAAAGCGGAGCTGGACGCGATCGTTGAAAAATCTCTGCGCCGCGCAGCTCTTTGGAACGAAGCCAAGGATCGTCTGCACGAACCCGGCACGGGCCTTTCTGGTGGTCAGCAACAACGTCTGTGCATCGCACGCGCGGTTGCCACAGCGCCCGAAGTGTTGCTGATGGACGAGCCGTGCTCAGCTCTTGACCCGATTGCGACGGCGCAGGTCGAAGAACTAATCGACGAACTGCGCGAGAATTTCTCGGTCGTGATCGTTACGCACTCGATGCAACAAGCCGCGCGCGTCAGCCAGAAAACCGCGTTCTTTCATCTAGGTGACCTCGTTGAATTTGATGACACCGACAAGATTTTCACAACGCCCGAAGACAAGCGTACGGAAGACTATATTTCCGGACGGATCGGGTAGGGGAGCCATACATGTCACAACACATTGCCTCAGCCTTTGACCGCGACCTTGAAGCGATCCAGGCGACATTGATGAAAATGGGCGGCCTTGTTGAGAACGCCATCATTGACGGTGCTAAGTCACTGGAAACCCGTGATCTTGAGCTCGCCGAAGCCATACGCAACGGCGACAAAGCGATTGATGCGCTAGAAGAACAAGTCAACGAGGAAGCCACGCGCGTGATTGCGCTGCGCGCCCCAACAGCGAGTGATCTGCGCACCGTAATGACAGTGATCAAAATCAGCGCGAACCTTGAGCGTTGTGGCGACTACGCGAAGAATATGGGCAAACGCACAACCGTTTTGGCCGAAATCGAACCTGTTGGAAGCTCTTACGTGTCGATCCGAAAGATGGCGCGCGAAGTGCAGATGATGCTGAAAAGCGCGTTGGATGCGTACATTCAGCGCGATGCAGAATTGGCTGAGCAGGTCATCTTGCGCGATGAAGACGTCGACGAGATGTATAACGCGCTGTTCCGCCAGCTTTTGACTCACATGATGGAAGATCCAAGCAACATAACCGCTTGTATGCACTTGCATTTTATCGCCAAGAACGTCGAGCGGATGGGCGATCATGTAACGTCGATTGCGGAGCAAGTGATTTATCTTGTGACCGGTCATTTGCCCGACGATGCACGCCCAAAGCAGGACAAAACGTCTTACGTTTCAACTGATATCTGAGGATAGCCATGTCAGCGGATCAACCAAGCGTCTTGGTGGTCGAAGACGAACCGGCCCAACGCGAAGTGCTTGTTTATAACCTTGAAGCCGAAGGGTTTGAGGTGGCCAAGGCTGAAACTGGCGACGAAGCTTTGGTGCTTGTGCAAGAAGTGCTGCCGGATGTGATCATCCTTGATTGGATGTTGCCAGGCGTCTCCGGGATCGAGATTTGCAGGCGGCTGAAGTCGAACAAAGCGACAAACGCTATTCCGGTGATTATGTTAACTGCGCGCTCTGAGGAAGCCGACCGTGTGCGCGGCTTAGAAACCGGCGCGGATGATTACGTCGTCAAACCGTATTCTGTGATCGAGCTGATGGCGCGCGTTCGTACTCAGTTGCGTCGCGTGCGTCCTGCGAGTGTTGGCGGTCAGCTTTCTTACGAGGACATTGCGCTGGACGCTGAAACGCACCGTGTGACGCGCGATGGCAAATCACTCAAGCTAGGACCGACAGAGTTTCGGCTGCTATCGACGTTCATGGAGAAACCGGGTCGTGTTTGGTCACGCGAGCAACTTTTGGACCGGGTGTGGGGTCGTGACATTTACGTGGATACGCGTACGGTCGATGTGCATATCGGACGGCTGCGCAAAGCGCTTTGTGCGGAAGGTGGAGATGATCCGCTGCGCACAGTGCGCGGTGCGGGGTATGCATTGGGGTAGAATGTTAAGCATTTGTATTTTTGCATATATCTGTATTTAACATAATATGGATTATGCGACTTAGATACTAAAGTTTAACGAAACACCCTCGTATTCAAATCAGCTGTGCCAAAGTTGAATGACATTCCCTTCCGGGTCCACAATGTCTTGCACGGTGTGCTCCTTGAACGCCCATTGTGCTGCGCCCGGCAAAACCATGCCTCCTATCTGAGGAAGCATTTCGAGCACACTATCAATACATGCCACTTTGAAGATCGGTTTGATGGGCGTCGCGCTGCGCAACTTTGGCGGCGTTTCGATTTGGATAGCGTCTGCGACATGTTTTGGCGCTTGAAGAACGATTAGATCAGTCTTGTCTGTTCTAAGGGTCGAAAACGCGCCCTCCTCACCATCCACAACTTCGCCTCCAAGAGCGACATAGAACGCGACCAAAGTGCTTAGGTCTTTGGCATAAAGTACCGCCCCAACAAGCATGTTTGCCTCCTTTGGAATCGCTCCAGAGTAGCAAAACGCCGTTGCCTACATCAATCCCGCCGAGTCACGCTGTCGCCAACGGCCAGCGCTCCAGCCTGCACCACAGATGCATAAACACCTCCATGCCCGCGCATTGCCGTATAGCCGCCAAAACCCAGCACCTCTTCCATACGAGAGCATGGCGGGCATGGTCCGGTAATCTCTAAAGTGACAGCGCCAAGAGTGATCTGATGATTACGAAAGCCAAGCAGATTGAAGCCAGAGACGACGATATTGCGCCGCAAATCCGAAGGCTGGATTTGTTCGAGATTGGCAAGCGCTGCAATCACGGGCAGGTGTTCCGATTGAATCAACGTTACCGCGCGTTTGCCTATTGGTGCGTGATCGCCTTCCAAACCGGCATCAGTGACAGTGATCTGTTCCACTTGCCGGGGTGTTTCTCGCCGCTTGGGACGCAGAAATATCGCTTCAACGCGCCCTGCCCGTGCTGTGCGCGCCATCATTTCAGCGAGCGACGCGACCACGTCAGTCTTCAGTCGTCTCGACGATCATTAACTCACGCTCGGACGCCCCGCGCGCATGATTGAGCGCGGTCTGATATTCCGGCGAGTTGTAACACTCTTCTGCCGCCTCAAGCGACGGGAACTTGGCCACGACATTGCGCGCCCTCTCCTGCCCTTCAAGCTGAACAAAACGCCCACCGCGCGCAATAAAATGCCCGCCGTGTTTGGCGATGGCCGGCCCCGCGAGTTCGGCGTATTTGCCGTAAGAGTCAGGGTCAGTCACGGTCACATGGGCAATCCAAAGAGCTGGCATCTTAAGTCTCCATCAAAGTTTTAACGGCAGCAATTGCGTCATCTGCGTTGTCAGCTGAAGCAGCGCCACCTTGGGCCATGTCCGCACGACCGCCGCCGCCTTTTCCACCAAGCTGTTCAACAGCTGTGCGCACAATATCTACCGCAGAAAGTGCATCTTTCAAATCGTCCGACACACCAGCTGCGACAGCGGCCTTGCCACCAGCATCTGCGATCAACAGCACAACGCCCGATCCAATGCGCGCTTTATGTTCGTCAATCAGCGGCGGAAGATCCTTGCCCGACACTCCTGTCAGCACCTGAGCAATGAGTGCCTTACCACCAACGCTTTCGGCTTCCGCCTCGCCCTGACCGCCGCCAGACATGGCCAATTGGCGGCGCAAATCAGCAACTTCTGCATTCAGCTGTTTGCGTTCGGACAACAACGCTTTCACACGTTCAGCAACCTCTCCAGGTTGCGCTTTCAAAGCCAGGGAAACCTCGGCAAGCCTATGATCTTGCATGGAAAGATATTGGAACGCCGCATCGCCGGTCAGCGCTTCGATCCGGCGCACACCTGAGGCCGACGCACTGTCGCCAAGCGCGACAAACACGCCGATATCACCGGTGCGCGCCACATGCGTGCCGCCGCAAAGCTCAAGCGACCACGTGTTACCATCGACGCCTTTGCCGGTCTCTGCATGGCCCATTGAGACGACCCGCACTTCATCACCATATTTCTCACCGAACAGCGCCTGCGCGCCAATTGCGCGCGCGTCATCGGGTGTCATAATCCGCGTTTCCACAGACGTGTTTTGGCGGATAAAATCATTCACTTGCCGCTCAACGCTGGCCAGTTCTTCCAACGACAAAGCCTTTTGGTGAGAAAAATCAAAGCGCAACCGATCATCGGCATTCAGCGAGCCACGCTGTGCCACATGATCACCCAAGGCCTCGCGCAAAGCTTCGTGCAACAGGTGCGTTGCCGAATGGTTCGCCCGGATCGCTGTGCGGCGCGCGTGATCCACCTCAAGCTTGGCTGGTTGACCGGCTTTGATTGTCCCCTCAACCACCATGGCAATGTGCAAAAAAACGCCCGCCACTTTCTTGGTGTCACTGATATGTGCGATCCCTGTGTCAGTGCGGATCACGCCTTCATCGCCAACCTGACCGCCGGATTCTGCATAAAACGGCGTTTGGTTCAAAACCACTGTGACTTCGGTGTCGCGGTCGGCTTTGGCTGTGGCTTGCGAGCCAGCAACAAGTGCGAGAATTTCGCCTTCTGCCTTCTCGGTCTCATAGCCCAAAAATTCGGTGACACCATGCTTCTCTGCGGTGTCAAACCAGATCGCAGCATCCGCCGTTTCACCCGAGCCCGACCAGGCCGCGCGCGCTTTGGCTTTTTGTTCGGCCATCGCAGCATCAAAGCCATCGGTGTCCACTCCGCGCCCACGCTCGCGCAGCGCATCTTGCGTGAGATCAAGCGGGAACCCAAAAGTATCATAGAGTTTAAATGCGGTTTCTCCGGGCAAATCAGTACCTTCGCCCAAATCCTTTGTTGCCTCGTCCAACAGGGAAAGCCCGCGATCCAGCGTCGTCTTGAACCGCGTTTCTTCCGCCCTCAGGGTCTCTTCAATCAAAGCTTTGCCGTGCTGAAGTTCGGGGTAATGCCCGCCCATTTGCCCAACAAGCGCACCCACCATTTGGTGCATCACAGGATCCTTGGCGCCGAGCAAATGCGCATGACGCATAGCGCGCCGCATAATCCGACGCAGCACATAGCCCCGCCCTTCGTTGGAGGGCAGCACACCTTCGGCAATCAAAAATGCTGTAGAGCGCAGATGGTCAGCAATCACCCGGTGGTGGACGTTTTTATCGCCATAAGGATCCGTAGACGTGGCGTGGGCCGACGCCTCGATCAGCGCTTTGAAGGTGTCGGTGTCGTAGTTGTCGTGGCTACCCTGAAGCAATGCGCCGATCCGCTCCAGCCCCATGCCCGTGTCAATCGACTGCATGTCGAGCGCTTTCATGCTGCCGTCAGCGAATTGCTCGTTCTGCATGAAAACAACGTTCCAGATCTCGATGAACCGATCGCCATCTTCGTCTTTCGACCCCGGAGGTCCGCCCCAGATATGATCCCCGTGATCGTAGAAAATCTCGGTGCATGGACCGCAGGGCCCGGTAGGACCCATTTGCCAAAAGTTGTCACTGGTTGCGATGCGAATGATGCGATCATCCGGCACGCCGATCTTCTTCCAAAGGTCCGCAGCCTCATCATCGGTATGATAGACCGTGACCAAAAGGCGCGACTTGTCGATGCCAAAATCTTGCGTCAGTAGGTTCCACGCAAACGGGATCGCCTCGGGCTTAAAATAGTCCCCAAAACTGAAATTCCCCAGCATTTCGAAAAACGTGTGGTGACGTGCGGTATACCCCACGTTGTCCAGGTCATTATGCTTGCCCCCTGCGCGCACACATTTCTGGCTGGTCGTTGCGCGAACGTAATCGCGCCGCTCCAGCCCGGTAAAGAGGTTCTTGAACTGCACCATCCCTGAGTTCGTGAACATCAGTGTTGGATCATTGCGCGGCACCAATGGAGAGCTGTCCACGACGGTGTGGCCATTCTTTTCAAAAGAGCTCAGAAAGGTTGCGCGGATATCGTTCAGGCTGGTCATGACATTGGCACTCTTGGGGCAGGAAACATCGGGATACAGCGTCTACCGCGCCCGGTAAAGGTTCTGGATTCTCTTGTCTGCGACAAGCGATCCAAGCCGCCTTAACGGGAGGCTTGAAAAGGGCTTTGCCCCTCTTGGTCTCGCGACCAATTCACCCCAAGGTATTTTTGGACAGAAGAAACCAAGTTTTAATAAAGTTGGCTATATCTAAAGGCGCGGTACAGGTGGAGGCACCGTTGGCCGTGACAGGAGAAACCTCCCGGCTAGTATCCGGGAGGTGGACCCTTGTTCTTCTGTCTAAAAATACCTTGGGGGAGCACGCGAAGCGTGCGTGGGGGCAAAGCCCCTAGTGTGAGCCGAAGGCTCGCAAATACTGAACAAACATGTTTCATGAACGAAAAAGGGCCACCCAGTAAGGCGGCCCCTTTTTAAAACTGTTAATGCCTATCGGTTAACTTTCCAGGACATCCTGTTCGTCGGCGGCCTCGCCTGCCGGTGCCTCGTCAAAATCAAGGCCGTGCGCGGCGCGGATTTTATCTTCGATGTCCCACGCCATATCCGGGTTTTCGCGCAGGAAGGTTTTTGCGTTCTCACGCCCCTGTCCGATACGCTCGTCGCCATAGCTGAACCAAGAACCAGATTTCTCGACAATCCCGGCTTTCACGCCCATGTCGATTAACTCGCCCATTTTCGAGATCCCTTCACCGTACATGATGTCGAATTCCACCTGTTTGAACGGCGGCGCAACCTTGTTCTTCACGACTTTGACGCGGGTGGCGTTTCCGACCACTTCGTCGCGGTCTTTGATCGCACCGATACGGCGAATATCCAAGCGTACTGAGCTGTAGAATTTCAGCGCATTGCCACCCGTTGTTGTCTCGGGCGAGCCAAACATCACGCCGATCTTCATCCGAATCTGGTTGATGAAGATCACCATGCAATTCGAGCGGCTGATCGAGCCGGTGAGCTTGCGCATGGCCTGGCTCATCAAACGCGCGTGCACGCCGACCGACGCATCGCCCATGTCACCTTCAAGTTCTGCCTTTGGCGTCAGGGCCGCAACAGAGTCCACGACAACCATGTTCACAGCACCCGAGCGCACCAGTGTATCGACAATTTCAAGCGCTTGCTCGCCTGTGTCCGGCTGAGAGATCAACAGCTCATCCAGGTTCACGCCAAGTTTCTTAGCATAGGTCGGATCAAGCGCGTGCTCGGCATCGACAAAGGCACAAACGCCGCCTTTTTTCTGCTCCTCGGCCACTGTATGCAGCGTCAATGTTGTTTTGCCCGAGCTTTCGGGGCCATAAATCTCGATCACCCGACCCTTAGGCAGACCGCCGATACCAAGGGCGATATCAAGGCCCAAAGATCCGGTCGACGTTGCCTCGATTTCGGGCATCTGGTTTTCACCGCCCAGTTTCATGATCGAGCCCTTGCCGAACTGCCGTTCGATCTGTGCAAGGGCTGAATCCAGCGCCTTTTGCTTCTCGGTTGATTTCTTGTCCGTCATGCTCAGAAGTTCTGCCACACCCATAAGTCCTGTTCCTTATTCCATAGCCGCCCAAAGACAGCAATGTTGCTCATGTTCGCCTGTTGTTCTTATTTGGCGTTATGGGACCAAAAGTAGAACATTGCAAACGATTTGTGAAAAAATGTATGGAGTGTGCTGCGTTAAAAATCTGTTAGCGACTGAAAGTTCTGGCTCAGATTTTTCAAATTATTGCTAATCGTGCCGGTCACTGCAACTTGTCGTGCACAAGTGTCGTCAGTTGGTGCAACGAGAATGGCTTGGGCAAAAAGACTGAGTTGGCAATGCGCGATTGCTTTTCGATGCGCCCTTCTTCGGAATACCCAGACATAAAGATAACATGGGTGTCGGGGCGCGATTTGTGAGCTTGGCGCACCCATGTTGGACCATCCATGCCGGGCATGACCACATCCGACAAAAACAAATCTACGTGCAGTTCACTATCTTCGAGGATTGTCAGTGCGCTTTCCGCGTCTTCAGCTTCGATCACCGTGTAGCCGCGCAATTGCAGGGCGCGTGAAGCAAAAGCACGCACGGGCGCTTCGTCTTCAACCAGCAATACGATGCCATCGCCGGCACTTGGCACTTCAGGGGTTAGGTCTTTTTCTATTGGCGGCGTTTCAATGGGTTGGGCACAGAATGGGAAGTAGAGTGAAAACTGCGTGCCTTCATCTACACGGCTGTCGACAAAGATAAAGCCGCCGGTTTGTTTGACGATACCGTAAGCTGTTGAAAGGCCAAGTCCGGTGCCTTCGCCTGTTTTCTTAGTGGAATAGAACGGTTCAAATATCTTGCTGATCCCGTCTTGCGGAATACCAATGCCAGAATCCAGAACACGGATGCGCACATAATCTCCGGCCGGCACACGGGCACGGTCGCGCACCAGTTCCTCACTCAGGCTTTGCAAATCAGAAGTGACCGTGATGGTACCTCCCTCTGGCATGGCATCGCGCGCGTTTACCACAAGATTGACAATCACCTGCTCAAGCTGGCGTCGATCGGCGCGAATGGTTTGTGCGCCCGGGGCGTGATTGACCTCAAGCGAGATTTTCTCGCCGATCAGACGGTTTAGCAGATGGGCCAGATCTGACATCGTATCGCGGATGTCCATTGATTGCGGTTTTAGGTTTTGTTTGCGGGAGAACGCCAAAAGCTGCCCCACAAGGCTGGCCGCGCGGTTGGAATTCTGTGCGATCTGGATCAAATCCGCATAGTCCGGATCACCCTTGTCATGGCGTAACAGTAAAAGATCACAGTGCCCACTGATCGCTGTCAGCAAGTTGTTGAAATCATGCGCAACGCCACCTGCAAGCTGCCCGATAGCCTGCATTTTCTGACTTTGCACAAACTGTGCTTCCAACGTTTTTAACTCAGTTGCATCGTTCAGAATGCCGATCAAAACAGGCTCGCCATCTTCGATCACCCGGCCCAATGCGATCTGCAAATAGAGTTCTTGTCCGGGGATCACGGCGCGCACAATTTCAGGTTTCAGCAAGCCGCGCCCTGCGGCTGCATCCGATAGCCAATCCGCGATGGGACGCCCCATGCCCTCGACCAACTCGAACAACGCAGGAAGCACAGGATCAGTGATCGACAGGATTGTCCGTGCCTGTGCGTTTGCTTCAAGCAACGTGCCGTCTTTTGCAATCTTAAGCATTGGGACAGGCAGAGCCTCTAATAAATCTGATTTGCCAAGGATCGATGGATTATTGTCTGCCAACTCCACTTCTAAGCCACCGGTTGCGAGGTCATCTTTTGCTGTGGGAGCAAATGTCCAAAGCAACCGTCCTGGCGCAAGTTGGGTCACAGTGACACGTGTCAAATCGCTGACACCGATCACTTCGCTCGCTTCGCCTTTGACCAGCGCAGATTTGGAGAGACGCTCGACCACCACATCTGGGTTCGCGGCGATATCGCGCAAGCAAGCCGTGACAGTTTTTCTACTGCCGAAACTGGGATCAGACTGAAGCGCTGCGTTGTTTGAAACGACGTGACCGTATTCATCAGACAAAAGCGCTGGAAAAGGGGCTGCGTGCAAGGCTTGCGTCACGGTGGCCATACCCGGCAAACGGCGCAGCCAACGCCACGCTTCCTGAAGTGCCAGTATCAAAGCAAGCGCCAACAGTCCCGCTGCACACCCCAGCAACAAGGGCATAAGCTGTGGAAACGGCACCAAAAGCGTTGCAAGCAGCGCGCATCCGGACAGCCCTAGAAAGAGTAAAGGCCGACGTTCCGCAAAGTGTGACTGGACAGAAAGTGACACGGTTATTTATGCGCCTCCGACACCCAAATCCTCAGGTGCTCTAAGAAGTCGCAAAAAGGTTAATGAAGGGTAAACGCGCTTTGTCGTACGTTAAGTTCGCCGCAGGATCGCGATAAAAAACCCGTCGCCGCCGTCCAAAGGGGTAAATTGCTGGTGCTTTGCCGCGCTCCAGTCTGTGTGTTGGCTCAAAAATGCGCCGATCCGCCCACCGTTTTCGCACCCAAGTAGCGAACAGGTTGCATAGCCCAAAACCCCACCCGGTGCGACGAGCGCGCTGGCAGCCTCAAGGATGCTGTCTTGTGTGGCGTTCAGACGCTCAAGTCCCCCAGACGTGAGGCGCCATTTGGCTTCGGGTTGGCGGCGCCACGCGCCGCTGCCCGAGCAGGGTGCATCACAGAGCACAGCATCGAACGGTCCGGTTGGCGCAAGATCTGTTGCAATCGATGTCCCGGCCCGCGCCGCGCGTTCCGCGATACCGCCCATGCGCGCCACATCGCTATCATGTGCTGTCACCTCGAACCCGGCTGCTGCAAGAGCCAAAGCTTTGCCACCCCCACCTGCGCAGTAATCCAGCACAGAGCCTTTTGATGCTGCATTGGCAAAGATATCCGTAACCGCTTGCGAGGCGGCGTCCTGAAATTCCACCAAACCCGTCAGGTAGGCCTTTGATTGGCGCAGGCGGCGCGGATTGCGGGTCACCTCAAGGGCGGTTGGGCTTAACGGATGGGGTGTTGTGTCAATGTCGTCGCCTGCCAGCACTTTAATCGCGTCGTTTCGATTGGTCTTGGCTGAGTTCACGCGCAAAAACACCGGAGCGCGGCTGCGCAGGCACTCCAGCACTTCATTTGTGGCCGGGCCCATAGCCTCTGTTACCAATGGAAAGAGCCAATCCGGACAGTCGAGCCGCACTGCGTTTTTCGCGCTTGCCAGACCCGAAGCCTGCGCTGCCTCGTCCTCGCTAAGCGGTGCGGGGCCATACCCTTCACCTGAGAAAATCGTCGCCAGATCGATGCCTTGCAAACGCATTTGGCCAAGCATGATTCCGCGCCCCGTTGCAGCGCCGCCCATATGAACCGAGGATCTTTGCTGGCGCAGCGCGTCAAACACTAAATCGCGCAGCGCTGCCCTGTCTTTGGAGCCTGCATAACGGTTCTTGCGTGCCCACGTAGTGAGAGTCTTCTCAGCTGCATGCCCGTCAAGGATAACGTCAAGCACGTCAATGGCTGCGGCAACGCGTGCTTGTGGTGTCATGAAGTCGGCTTATGGATCGCTGGAGCTTGCGCTGTCGGATGAGGATCCGCCACCGCCACCAGAGGGTCCGGATGAGCCAGAAGATCCTGAGCTATCGGTAGACCCGCCACCGCTCGCCCCCCCGCTTGAACCTGATCCACTGTCCGAAGACGTGTCCGACCCGCTTGTTCCACCGCTTGTACCTGTCGTGCCACCAGAAGTGTCAGTCGACGTTCCGGTTCCGCCAGAGGTATCAGTCCCGCCAGTTCCGGTGCCTGTTCCACCAGTTCCAGTGTCCGTTCCACCCGTCCCTGCGCCAGTTCCCGTTGTGCCGGTCCCAGTGTCAGTTCCAGTTCCAGCGTCCGTTCCAGTCCCGGATCCAGTGTCTGTTCCAGTGCCTGTACCAGCACCCGTATCTGTTCCACCTGTACCGGTATCAGTGCCGCCAGTGGTGGTTCCCGTTCCAGTGGTTCCCGTAGTTGTTGGTGCTTGTGGGGCTGTCACAACAAACCCTTGCTCAGATGAGCCTCCGCTTCCACCTGCGGTCGCGGTACCTGCGCGGTGCCCTCCAAACAATCGCGACAAAAGCCCTTCGGGTTTGCGGACAATAACAATCTGCGGTGTCGGAGCAGGCGGCGTTGGGGCCGGTGCCGCACGGCGCACAACCGGGGCCACACGCACCGGAGGATTGGCGCGACCCTCTAGCCAAAGTTCGACAGTGCCGCGGGCCGGCTTTGGCGAAAACCAAGTAAAGCTGCGGGCCTCGGCACCATAGGCCGCGGCCAGACGTTCCGCTTCGCCGCGATCGCTTTCAAAGAAATACCGCAAGTTGCGCGAACTGATGCTGACATCCACACCTTTGATCGATGCGACTGTGTGACCACGACCAACCGCGTCATCTGCAAATTGACCAGCCACAGTCCCATCGGCGCGGCTGGGGATCAAAATTGTCAGGTTCAATACTGTTTCCGGAGCCAGAGGCTCTAACGCCGCAGCTTCACCGGAGGCTGTCTCTGCCGCTGTCGCCATAGCGGTCACGGTGGCGGCCTCAGCGCGGCGCAACGCGTCCAATGCACCGTCGGCAATATCCGGAGCGCGATCAAAGACCACGGTTTTCAAAGCCGTAACCTGATCAAGCAAAGTCGAGTCGTTGTCTTCACTTGGGGCGACGCGTGGAGATGTTTCGTTCCCGGTTGCGACCGCCGGTAGCCGACTTGGCACGCGCGTGCTGACAACAGGCTCGCCTTGAAGCGGACGAGGCGCTGGGCGACGCGAGAACGCACCAGGCAGTCGATCCACTGCTGCGCCATCCAAAACGGGCGGTTGCGCAGAACGCGGCGCATTCAGCTCAGCAAGAGGTTCGACAAATGTTGGAGAGCCCTGCCCTACATCGGGATTGCCCAGTACAGCTGGCTCGCCAGTCAAAACAACAGGGGCATTGGGACTATAAACAGTTGAAAGTGGCAGCGACCACGTCGTCGCGGGCTGCCACTGTGTTGATGACGTCTCAAATGGGCGCCACAGCATCGCTGTCGTGAACCCAAGGGCGGGTTGCAGGCGCAAAGTTGGCACGGCAGGCATCGCCGGGCCACGATCAAGCGGCGGTGCGGGCGTCGCAAAGGGCAGCGCCGCCAAGGCAACAACGCCAAGGATCAACAACGCAGGTGGGTGGTTGCGCACAACCACAGGCTTTTGAGCCTTTTCAGCTTCGGCCTCTTCAAACACGTCAGCGGCACTAGCTGCACCAGCCGTCAAAGTGGAAGCATAACGGGACGCTAGCTCAATGACATCAGGGGCGTCTTCATCTATCGCAGAATGGCGCTTTTTCGGAGGCGGCACCCAATCGAGATCTTCTTCTTGGATATCATCCTCGAAAGCGTCGTCGGTTAGCAGATCTTCGAAAGTTGTCGGAAGTGGAATAGTCGTAGACCGGGACGCGATGCGCGGCGTCTGAGGCTGAACCGGCTCTTCTTCGTCTTTGACGACGGTCTCGCGCACTTTTTCAACGCGATCGGCAAAATCGACGCGGTCTGAATCCGGGGCCTGAATGGTGGGCTCAACGCTCAATTCCGCGTCGGCAGCCATTTCCTTTTCCCAAGGCATTAGCTTGCGTTTTGGAGCGGCGGACGGGTCTTTTTCCTTCTCGCGCAAAGCAATTTCGCGTCGCGCGCGTGCTTCTTCGAGCCGGGCCTGCCAGCGATCGTCATTAATTAGGTCGACTACACCCTCGGGAGAGTTGTCGTCTGATACGGCGCGATCTGCCATGTCCCCTCACATGGTTACTGTTTAACAAAGACTCATAAGAGCCTGTGGCATAGTACTTTTTCTCGTTACACCCCCAACCGATAGTTGGGGCTTTCGCGCGTTATCTGCACATCGTGAACGTGGCTCTCGCTCAAACCAGCGCCGGTAATCCGCACGAATTCACATCTTTTTCGCATTTCTTGGACTGTCTGGCAACCTGTGTAGCCCATGGCTGCGCGTAATCCGCCGATCAACTGGTGCACAACAGTCGCAGCAGATCCCTTGTACGGAACCTGCCCTTCGATGCCTTCTGGCACCAATTTGTCGCTCGCCGCGTCCTTTTGAAAATAGCGATCCGCTGAGCCCGACGCCATGGCCCCAAGCGAGCCCATGCCGCGATAGGACTTAAAGCTACGTCCCTGATAGAGGATCACCTCACCCGGAGACTCGTCTGTGCCCGCGATCATCGAACCAACCATCGCACAGGATGCGCCTGCGGCAATGGCCTTGGCGAAATCGCCCGAAAATTTGATGCCCCCATCCGCGATCACAGGCACATCCCCTGCCCCGCGCGCGCTGTCGATGATCGCTGTAAGCTGTGGCACGCCGACACCTGCTACCATACGCGTGGTGCAGATCGATCCCGGCCCAATACCAACCTTAACCGCATCAGCCCCGGCACCGATCAAAGCCTTCGCGCCTTCTGCAGTTGCCACGTTTCCAGCGATGATTTGGACATTGTTTGATATCCGTTTGGCCCGCTCAACCGCTTGCCCGACGCTCTCAGAGTGTCCGTGGGCAGTATCAATCACAACGATATCAACACCTGCGTCGATTAGGGCTTCAGAACGCTCAAATCCGGCATCCCCAACGGTCGTAGCCGCTGCCACGCGCAGACGTCCAAGCTCATCCTTACACGCCTGCGGGTTCAGCACAGCCTGCTCACTGTCCTTCAGCGTCAGAAGCCCGGTCAGCTTGCCAGCGCCATCGGTGACCAACAGCTTTTCGATGCGGCGCGCTTTCATCAGGCTGCGTGCTTCGTCCAGATCGGCAGGTTCTTGCAGGATCGCCAGATCATTGGTGGTCATCATCACCGACACCGGCGTTTTGTCATCCTCGGCAAAGCGCATGTCGCGGTTGGTCACAATCCCCACAACACGTCCTGACCCGTCGACCACAGGAAAACCTGTGACACGGTAACGTTCTTGCAGCGCCTTGGCGTCCGCGAGGGTCTGATCCGCTGTAAGCGTAATAGGATTGTAGACAATCCCACTGACAAAGCGCTTTACCCGGCGCACCTGACGAGCCTGCTCTTCCACGTCCAGATTGCGGTGGATAACGCCCATCCCACCGGCTTGCGCCATCGCGATTGCCATGCGCGCTTCGGTTACTGTGTCCATCGCGGAGGACAATAGCGGGATGTTCATTGCGATGCTTTGAGTGACCTGTGTGCGCGTGTCAGCGGTCGACGGCAAAACGCTGGACGCTGCGGGCACAAGTAGCACATCATCAAAGGTAAGGGCCTGCCTGATCTCCATAAACTGCTCCTCTTATGGCGATATCATTTGGCACGTCCCTATCTCATGGGTGGGCGCGAATGAAAAGACCCGTTGCCGGGCTCTGTCTTGAAGCTTTGGGCGCAATCAGGATACTGCCTCATCAAGACACCTGCCTTTGCCCCGAAGATGAGAGACCTTATGTCTGCATATCCGCCAAACACCCTGTCGCTTGTTGCCGATGTCGGTGGTACAAACACCCGCGTCGCTTTAGCCAAGGGCACGCAGCTTTTGCCTGAAACAGTGAAGAAGTTTCGCAATGCCGAGTATCCCGGACTGGATACAGTGCTGGAGCTTTATGTGCAGGAAAAAGAGGTCGATTGCATCGCAGCCGCGGCAGCAATTGCAGGGCCTGTGCGAGACGGCAAAGGCACGCTCACCAATCTCGACTGGTCTATAGATGCAGGCACTTTGGCGCGCGCAACCAAAGCGGAAAACGTCGCTGTGCTGAACGATCTTCAGGCGCAAGGCTATGGTGTGGGCCTGATCACAAGCGAAAACCTGATTGATATTGCTCCCGGAAAGCCATCCGCGCCGGGAGCCACCAGCCTTGTGATCGGCGTTGGCACCGGATTTAACGCAGCGCCCGTGTTCCAAACAGGTGGCACACGCATTGTGCCCCCATCAGAAAGCGGACACATCAATCTGCCTCCGCGCACCGAAAGCGAACTGCGCCTTTATCGGTATATCGAAGAGCGTCACGGCGGGTTTGCAAGCGTCGAAGATGTCCTGTCAGGACGCGGTCTTGAACGCGTCTATGCTTGGCATGCAAGCGAGGCCGGGCAAACCGTGCATAAATCAGCTGCAGAGATCATGGAGGCTTGCGCCAACCGTTCTGATCCTGTCGCACTTGAAACTGTATCGACTTTTAATCGACTGCTGGGCACGGTGGCGGGCAATTTGGCGCTTATCTATCTGCCGTTTGGCGGCGTTTATTTCATTGGCGGTGTAGCGCGCGCCGTTTCAACTTACTTCCAAGAAACCGGATTTATTGAGCAATTTAGCAACAAAGGCCGCTTTGGCGACTTTATGGGTGCGTTTCCAATTTCGGTAATTACCGACGACTATGCCGCCCTAAGCGGACTTGCGTCGCATTTGACAGAACTCGGTTAAAAAGTGCTGGCCAAGTAACCGCATCTTAACGCGCCGCACGGTAGCTCTTGCTGCGACATCACGACGAAGATTGCCTTGGTCTTGATGCGTAATTTTTAGAGGTACTTTGGATGGCGAACCGGCTGGTCCTGAATGCGAAACTGGACACCTCAAACGCTGTGCCTTTGCGGGACGAATTGGTCGCCGCGCATGGTCAGGACTTGGTTTTGGACGCAAGCGCCGTAGAACACATCGGCGGTCTTTGCGCCGAGGTGTTGATGTCTGTGCGCCACCTTTGGCGGCAAAACGACACCTCAATCACCATCGAAAACGCTTCATCGCAGTTGATCGACAATCTCGCCCGGATGGGGCTTTCGCTGGATGACATCGCGACGGGAGACGTAGCATGACAATTGAAGTCCTGGCAGTCGATGACAGCCGCACGATGCGAGACATGATTTCACTGGCCTTGTCCACGGAAGGTTTTGAAGTGCATCTGGCCGAAGACGGTGAACATGGGCTTGAGGTTCTGGACGGGATCGCACCGGACGTCATTATCACAGATATCAACATGCCCAAGCTGGACGGATTCGGGTTTATCGACGCGGTGCGCGAACGCGATGATTGCCGCACCACCCCGATCTTGGTTTTGACCACCGAAAGCTCAAACGATCTGAAAACCCGCGCGCGCGAAGCCGGGGCAACGGGCTGGATCGTGAAGCCCTTCGCTCAAGACAAGCTTGTGCGCGCGTTACGTCTGGTTTCGGGGTAAGCCATATGTCTGATCCCATGCAGGAAATCATGGCCTCGTTCTTCGTGGAATGCGAAGAATTGTTGGAGGCTTTGCTAGACGCCTTGCAGTTAATGGCGGATGGCGAAAGCGATGTTGAAACGATCAACGTCGCATTTCGTTCTGTGCACTCGATCAAAGGTGGCGCGGGCGCATTTGGCCTTGATGAGCTGGTCAGTTTTGCACACCAATTTGAAACTGTTATGGATCGTTGCCGCGACGGCTCACTGGAAATCGACGCCAAACTGATCGATTTGTTTTTCCGCTGTAGCGATATGTTGTCCGACCTGGTGCGCTGTTCACGCGACGGCGAAGACATCGACGACGTCGCAACCGGCAAACTGATCGCTGACCTTGCGGTTTATGCTGCCCCCCCGGAGACGCCGAAGACGAAGACCCAATCGATTTTCAACCGATGGTGCTTGATCTGGATGACTTGGGAGGTGGCGATGGACCGGGGTTGCCCGACATCGGCCTGCCCGACCTTGATTTGCCTGATTTGGATGCTGCGCCCAACATCGACTTGCCCAACATCGACGCGTCGATGACATCTGAAACAACCGGATTGATTATCTCGTTCAAACCGGTCCCCGAACTTTATGAAAGCGGCAACGAGCCACTTTTCCTTTTACAATCGCTGTCCGATTTGGGCCCGTGTCAGTTCAATCCGGAATTTACTCCACCGGATACACTGGAAGAGCTTGCCACACTGGGAAATCGGCTTGCGTGGCGTGTCGAAGTTGCGACAACCGAAGAGCCAAGCCTTGCGCATGAAGTTTTTGAATTTGCAGATGGTCTTTGCAAATTGGACATTAATAAAGGCAGCATATCTGCCATTATGGACCCAGCGGCCGCAGAACCGATTGTAGGCTTGAAAGAAATTGAGGCGCCGAGCGTTACGACAGCGATTGAAGACCTCGCCCCCGATTTAGGCGCAGCAGACGCGCCTGCTATGGTCGATGTTGCACCTCAAACCGACCCTGTGGCGACCACGGAACCCAAAAAAACTAAAACATCGGCGCCTCCCGCGAAGGCCTCTCCGACTGTGCGCGTCGATCTAGAGCGGATTGAACGCTTGGTAAATCTTGTCGGTGAACTGGTCATCAACCAAGCCATGATGTCCCAGTCGATTGCACAAGAAAACATCCACCCGAATTCCCCTGTGTTTTCGGGTTTAGATGAGTTCATGCAATTGACGCGCAACATACAAGAAAGCGTGATGATGATCCGCGCCCAACCGGTCAAATCGCTTTTCCAACGCATGTCGCGGATTGTTCGCGAGTCTTCTTCGGCTGTGGACAAACGCGTGAAGCTTGTCACCGAAGGCGAGAACACCGAGATCGACAAAACAGCGATTGAACGCCTCGCAGACCCGTTGACCCACATGATCCGAAATGCGGTCGATCATGGGTTGGAAAGCACCGAAACCAGAGTCGCAAACGGCAAGTCGGATACCGGCATTATCCGACTAAGTGCCGCACATCGTTCTGGACGCGTGATCATAGAAGTTTCTGACGACGGTGGCGGAATCAACCGAACGCGCGTGCGCGCAAAAGCCGTCGAAAAGGGCCTTATCTCGGAAGACGCCAACCTCACGGAATCCGAAATTGATCAGCTTCTTTTTCTTCCAGGGTTTTCGACAGCCGCAGAAGTATCAAACCTTTCTGGTCGCGGTGTTGGAATGGACGTCGTCAAAACGCAGATTTCAGCGCTTGGTGGACGCATCTCGATCGAGTCAAAGGACGGCGAAGGCTCGAAATTTTCAATTTCACTGCCCCTGACATTGGCCGTGCTTGATGGCATGGTCATTTCGGTTGCTAACGAAACGTTGGTGCTTCCGATCAACGCGATCATTGAAACACTCTCCCTGTCCGAGCAGGATCTCCGTTATGTCGCGCCAAATCAACATGTTATACGTGTGCGAGATAAGTTTGTGCCGGTCATAGATCTGGGCACCAAGCTTGGATACCGCGCTCCAGCGGACACAATTCAAGGCTCAATCGCACTTTTGATCTCGCCTGAAGAAGGCCACTTGGTCGCTCTGCTCGTAGATCAGATCGAGGATCAACGCCAAGTCGTGATCAAAGGCCTCCAAGACAGCTATGGGCGCGTGCCGGGCGTTGCGGCCGCCACAATTCTTGGTGACGGACAGATCGCGCTTATTCTTGATCCAGCCGACCTTGTTCAAACCAGCCATGTAGAAGACGTTTCAGCTTTGGTGAAAAAGGTTTCTTAAAATGACTCTTCCAGCAAACACTGAAAAAAGCACCTCCAATGAAGCTTCTGAATATCTTTCGTTTCGCATCGCTGAAAACGAGTATTCGGTCGACATAACGTCTGTCAGAGAGATCAGAGGCTGGACACGCACCACGTCTCTTCCGCATTCGCCACACTTTGTCCGGGGCGTCATCAATTTGCGAGGTACAGTGTTGCCTGTCGTGGATCTTGCATTGCGACTTGGATTTGAAACGTCCGAACCAGAAGATCGAAATGTGATCATTGTCGTCGACGTAGGAGAACGCGTGATGGGCCTGCGGGTTGACGCTGTCTCTGACATTCTTTCGTTTGAGCCAGAGCAACTTCAACAACCACCGGATATCACAACAAGTCCCAACAGTCGCTTTGTGAAATCGCTTACGGTTCTTGACGATTCTATGGTGCGGATTCTCGATTTAGAAGCTGTCCTGCTCACAGACGAAGAGTTGGCTGCATGACCCTGGCTGACCTTAATACAGCAATGTCCGATCAGGCGTTCGAGAAAATCGCAGAAATCGCATTGTCCGATGCGGGTCTTGCGATTCCCAAATCTAAAAAAGCGCTTGTTCAATCGCGCATCGACCGACGATTGCGCACCCTTAATATCCATTCGATCCAGGATTACATTGCGCTTCTACATGATCAGTCAAACTGGCAAGAGCGTAAAGAACTCATTTCAATACTCACCACCAATGTGTCCAGCTTTTACAGAGAAAACCACCATTTTCAATTTTTAATCAATGAGGTGTTTCCAAGGCTTAAAGAAAAAGCATCCGCGGGAAAGAAACTACGAATTTGGTCGGCTGGATGCTCAAGTGGCCAAGAACCATACACTATCGCAATTGAACTCTTGAGACACTTCAGCCAATCGGAACTAAAAAATGCACTCATATTGGCAACAGATATTGATTCTGAAATATTGAAGAAAGCAAAACGCGGCGTCTACCCAATGTCAGAATTAGACGCTTTGCAACCGGAGTGCAAAAATGAATTCTTCCAAATTGAGGGAGATCAGTTTCACGCTGGGGAACGTCTAAAGTCACTCGTGCGTTTTCGCGAACTAAATTTGCACGGCGACTGGCCAATGAGCGGTACGTTTGATGCCATTTTTTGTCGTAACGTTTTAATCTATTTCGACGACCAACATCAGCGGGCTTTGTGGCCACGATTTCATAAAGCGCTGGCACCCTCCGGGTACCTATTTCTGGGCCATTCAGAGAGAATTCACCCCGTTGATACGTCAGGTTTTGCAAGCATGGGCGCAACAATTTATCAAAAAACCACGTAGAAAGAGTGTGCATAAATGAGCTTGAGAGAGAAATTACGTGTGATGGTCGTCGATGACATGTCAACAAGCCGCGGGCTTATTACGCAAGCGCTCGACTCTATTGGCATTCAAAATATTGCGACTGCGGGAGACGGAAAAACAGCACTGGCCTCTATCGCAAAGTCGCCGGTCCATCTGGTTATTTCAGATTATAATATGCCTGAAATGGATGGCCTTCACTTGCTGCATTACCTGCGTAACTCACCGGCTACGCAAAAAATTGGTTTTCTTCTTATCACAGGTCGCGCTGAACCTGCGATTATCAACAAGGGAAAACAATTGGGCATGAATAACTTTCTACCAAAACCATTTCAGCCCGCCGAACTTAAGTCTGCAATCGAGGCGATTGTTGGTCGCCTGTGAACACTCCGGATGCATATTCTGCATCTCCTGGATGCACGCCTGAGCAAGTTGCCGATGTTCTTGCAGCATTGGGAAACCTAATGCGTGAACTTCATCAGCAGGACCTTGCTCTGCAAAATGCCGTGTCTACACTTGCCTCAAGCGCGTCGTCACATGGCGCGCAAGTCGTACATATCCAGCACATTGATCTGGTGACTCAAACTCATGACGATCTTGCGCGTTTTTTGCCTGAGCTTGCGTCTTGTCTGACAGAAACAAAATTCGATCATACGAAGCTTGCCGAAATTCTGCGCCTGCAAAGCTTGCGCGATCAACTTCTGAACACGCAAGATTCGAGCCCTAAGGATGCAGTCACGTCAGGCGAGCTCTCGCTTTTTTAGAAAGCCCCCCTTTCAGACCTCCTCTCCTGCAACCGTTGCAACGCGCGCGCCAGATCGTGAAGATGTCACTACGTTCAGTGATTTTAATTTCCGGTGCAAAGCCGAACGCTCCATTCCAACAAAATTCGCGGTCCGGCTGATATTTCCGCCGAAACGATTGATTTGGGTCAAGAGATATTCCCGCTCAAAAAGTTCTCTGGCTTCCCGCAAAGGCAACGTTGCAAGGCTTCCTGAAAGAACAACTTTGCCTTCATCAGATTCTTCACTGCGCCCTTCGCCAGGAATTTCGCTCGCCGAAATATCACCTTTATCGGCTCCAAGGATCAAAACGCGTTCAATAACGTTTTTGAGCTGACGCACATTTCCGGGCCATGCCATGGTTTGCAACATGGCGATTGCCTCTTCGGACAGAGTACGCAGCGGCAAACCCTGCGATTTGTTGAACGTCTCAATAAAGTGCTGCGCCAGTTCTGGAATATCCTCCCGGCGATCCGACAAAGGCGGCACATCAATCGGAACGACATTCAGTCGATGAAACAACTCTTCACGGAAATTACCGACTTCAACTTCGTGATCCAAATCCCGCGTTGTTGAGGACACAACACGCATATCGACGCGCACTTTGTCAGCACCCCCAACGCGCTGAAACTGCTGTTCCGTCAAAACACGCAAAATCTTGGACTGCGTGCCAAGTGGCATATCCGCGATTTCGTCGAAATACAAAAGGCCGCCATGCGCCTGTTCCAACAACCCGGGTTCGATACCACGCCCTGTGCTTTCGCGACCGAACAACACCTCTTCCATACGATCGGGCTCGATGGAGGCTGAGTTTACCGTGATGAACGGGCCTTCTGCTAAATCCGAATTTGCATGAACGTAGCGTGCAGCGATTTCCTTGCCTGCCCCTGCCGGCCCCGTCAACATAACCCGTCCGTTCGACTTGGTCACTTTGTCCAACTGCGATTTCAAGGTGCGAAATGCCGGCGAGCCGCCAACCATATCGGTTGTGGTAACATCCTTACGTCGCAACTCTGAATTTTCGCGCCGCAAACGCGAAGTCTCCATGGCGCGCGTGATCACAACCATTAACTGGTCAATGTTAAAGGGCTTTTCGATAAAGTCGTAAGCGCCTTGTTTGATCGCTGCGACCGCGATTTCAATGTTGCCATGGCCGGAAATGATGATCACCGGCACGTCTGGATTGTCTTGTTTGACGGTTTTCAGGATGTCGATGCCGTCCATGCGGCTGTCCTTTAGCCAGATGTCCAAAATCATCAACGACGGAGGTTCGTTGTTCATCTCTGACATCGCCTCGTCCGAGGTACCCGCCAGTCGGGTCGTGAAGCCTTCGTCTTTCAGAATGTCGGAAATCAACTCGCGAATATCGCGTTCGTCGTCCACAATCAGAATATCGCCCATCGAAGAAATTCTCCTTTTATTCCGCAACTTTAATGTCGCGGCTCAGTTCGTTTGGCGCCGCAAGCGGCACTTTGATTTCGGCGCACGCGCCAATATGTCCCGACCCGTCAAGCGGTTCGGCGTCTTTCAGAACAAGACTTCCGCCGTGTTCTTCGATTATCTTTTTCACAATTGGCAATCCAAGCCCTGTACCCTCAGAGCGGGTCGTCACGTAGGGCTCGAAAAGGCGCGATCGATCTTCGGGAAGACCGACGCCATTGTCGGAAATAAGGATCAGCGCGGTTTCACTATCAGCCGTAAGTGAAATATCGATACGCGCCGAATAATCCTCGGGTAGCCCCCCCTTTTCTCGCGCACTTTCAATTGCCTCTCCGGCGTTCTTCACTAAATTCGTCAACGCCTGACCGATCATCGTCGTATCAAGATTCACCCATACCGGCACCTCAGGAATGCTTGATGTTAATTCAACGTTAGACGCGCTCGCCTCCTGAAGAGTAACAGCGTCCTTAACCAAAAGCGTCAAATCCTGAACGCTGGTGTCCGGCTCGGGCATCCTTGCAAATTTCGAGAATTCATCGACGATGCGCCGCAAGTCTTCGGTTTTGCGCACAATCACGTCGGTCATCTGATCCAACGCCTCGGCCTCATCTCCTGCCGCTTCGCGAAATTTGCGTTTGATCCGTCCGGCCGAAAGCTGGATCGGCGTGAGCGGGTTTTTGATTTCATGAGCAATGCGGCGGGCCACGTCACCCCAAGCCGCCATGCGCTGCGCGGTTACAAGATCGGTCACGTCATCAAAGGCAATTACATAGCCTTCGTTTTCACCGCGCGTGGCAATCCGAACCAAAAGCGTTTCCGCTACGCCTGCGCGACTGACCCGAACTTCGTCTTGTTCAGTGCTCGCGTTCGAGGAGCGCAATTGCGTCAGTAGCGGTCCGAACTCCGGCACAACAACATCCAAAGGTTCCGCCAACACATCCGGGTCCACTTTCAAAATGCGCTCTGCAGCGCGGTTCACAAAGGTTACCATTCCGTCCCGATCAAGCCCGATCACGCCCGCCGTGACCGAGGAGAGCACCGAATCAAACAAGCGGCGTCGCCTCTCAATCTGCTCGGTTGTCGTTAACAGCGTGTCACGCTGGCCCTTCAATTGGCGTGTCATTTGGTTGAAAAGCCGCCCCAGCATGGCGATTTCATCATCGCCGGGTTCTTCGCGTACTTGCACGTCCAAATCTCCGGCGCCGACTCGTTGCGCAGCCCCCGCCAATCGCCCAACCGGTTTTGAAAGGCGTTCGGCAAACCAGAGACCAAGCCAAACCGACGCCAAAATCAAAATCACCGCGAACCCGAGGTAAAGCAGACCAAATTCAAACACCAAACGTCCGCGCTCGGCTTCTAGTTGTCGGTAAAGCTGGGCGGTTTGTGCCGCGTCGTCCAACAGGAACAAGATATCGCCATCCACGGTGCGCGAGACGTACAAAAACCTGTCGGGATAGGCGCTTAGCCGTAAAAGAGCGCGAAACTCATCGACCTCGAGATCTTCGATGATCACCACTTCGCCGCTAGAGGCACGCGACATCTCGTCCAGATCCGGTTGCTCAAAATCAAACAGGTAGGAACGCTCGCCGCGCGCGCGGATCTGCGAAGTTCCATCAATGATGTAAGCCTCGCGCAAACCACGCTGCACAAGCCCCTGCCCTTGCCCCAACACCTGACGCAGTTCGCCGTCAGAGACAAAGCTGTTGCGCTCGCGCGCAGAGTTCAGCAACTCGGCCAGCGCAACGGCATCTTCGGTCAAATCATTGCGCTGATCTTGCTGATAAGCTTCGGCTGCTGAAAGCGATGCGCCCACAACGCCGCGCACACGATCCGAAAACCACCCCTCAAGGCCAACATTGATCGTGATCCCGGCAAAAATGGCGACGATCACAGTGGGGATCAAAGCGATGATTGCGAAGACGCCGGAAAGGCGCAGGTGCAGGCGAGAACCTGCCGACTTTGCGCGCCGCGCGGACACCATCGAGGCGATACGCATCAAAACGAGTGCTGCAACAACCAGAATGTAAACAAGGTCGGCCAGCAAAACGAGTCGGAGCGTGAGTGGCGGTGTGGTGCGATCAAGCGGTCCAAGAACACTGAAAGTGACGAAAGCAAGCACCGGCCCCAAAATGACCAACCCAAGGGTTGCCGCATTTTGAAAACGACGTAGCCGCCTGATACGACTGAACTTTTCCCATGTAGCTGTCCGTGAGCGACCCATCACGGATTAGCTTTCAATGTATTGTGCCGCATCTGCGACGACCGCCTTTTTATTATGACCATTTTCCCACAGTCGCGGATTGGCCACTACTCTGTTGCGGTTTTACATCAATTTGCGCCGCCGTGTCACGTGGATATCGAGTTCCGTGATCTTCTTTCTCAGCGTATTCCGATTAATCCCC
Source organism: Paracoccaceae bacterium (assembly GCA_039942715.1). Lineage (GTDB taxonomy): Bacteria > Pseudomonadota > Alphaproteobacteria > Rhodobacterales > Rhodobacteraceae > JABDJX01. The sequence continues at coordinate 281,495 of JBDVBY010000001.1, read as the reverse complement.
AAAAGGTCGGCGCACTTTGCTTGATTACCGCCGGTAGCCTCTAAAGCTATTTCAATCAACGGCAACTCTACCTCGCGCAGGATCCGCTGATAAAGACCGGGGGCAGGCAACTGGCCTCCGTGCAGATCGAAATAGCGGCGCAGATGTTTGGAAATTGATCCTGAGAGACGGTCTGCATCACTGCCCGCAAGAGGTTCAACGGCGGGTTGGGTGCCCAACACCAGTTCGACCTCTCCCTGACCCACGCGATCCTCACCGCCTGTAAGCGACAAACGGCGTACCGCGTTTTCCAGCTGGCGCACATTGCCGGGCCAGGAATAGGCGCGGATCATATCCATCGCCTCGTCTTCAAAGTGGCGCACAGGCAGTCCGTCGCGCTCGGCGCGGGCGACGAAGTGTTCGGTCAAAAGAGCAATGTCTTCGACACGTTCGCGCAACGACGGCACCGCAAGCGTCACACCGCTTAATCGATAAAACAGGTCTTGGCGAAACGTCCCGCCCTCTAGCTTATCGGCCAGATCGGCTTGGCTTGACGCGATCACACGCGGGCCTCCGTCCGAAAAACTGTCAAGCATGCGCACAATACGCGACTGGGCGTCCTCGCTTAGGTCTGCCACCTCGTCAAACATCAGCGTGCCATTTCGCACACGACTGATCAGGGTGGCCGGACCATCCATCGCGGCCAGATCGGCCGCCGTGGCGACCACAAACGGCAAATTGCGGCGATCCGAAAGGTCATGGATGGCGCGCGCAATGAGCGATTTGCCAGTGCCACTTTCGCCGGTGATCAGCACTGGCAAGTCAGCGTTCATCACACGGGCAATCAGACGATAAAGCGCCTGCATCGATTGCGTACGTCCGACAAGCGGCAAATCATCAGCAGCCGTGTCAGACACCTCGGCGCGCGGACTTGGCGTGTGACGTTTGACTTCCAAAGCACGGGCCGAGCGTTTCATCAGGTCCGGCAGATCAAATGGCTTAGGCAAGTAATCATAGGCCTCCGCCTCGGTTGCCTGAATGGCCGTGACGATGGTATTTTGTGCCGAGATCACAATCACCGGCAAGCCGGGACGCACTTCGGAAATCTTCGGCAGCATTTCCAAACCATTGCCATCGGGCATCATCACGTCTGTGATCACCAAATCGCCTTTGCCCTCATCTACCCAACGCATCAGCGTAACAAGCGACGATGTAGCGTGCACTTTGCACCCTGCCCTGACCAAGGCCTGAGTCAAAACCGTTCGGATTGTACGGTCGTCGTCTGCCACCAGAATGGTTCCATCCATGGCTTATCCTCCGTTGTCTGCCTGCGCCGCTTGCGGCACCATCGGCAGGGAAATTCGAAAAACAGTGCGCCCGGGCGCACTATCAACGCTGATCCAACCGTCATGGTCAGAGATTATTTTGGAAACTAGGGCGAGACCGAGACCTGTCCCGTTTTCACGTCCAGAAACAAATGGCTCGAACGCTTCAGCCGCGATGTCTTCCGGCAATCCGGGACCATCGTCGATGATTTCGACGTTCAACGGCATGAAGGCAGAGCCCCCCTTACGCCGTAGCCGGATCGACATGTCATAGAAGGTGCGCAACTTGATCGTTCCTTTTGCACCTTTGCTCGCCTCTGCCGCATTCTTGATCAGGTTCAAAAACACCTGAAGCATCTGATCCCCATCCACCCACGTGGGCGGCAGCGAGGGGTCGTATTCTTCGACAATCTGCATGTGCGCGGCAAAACCGACAGCGGCAGACTTGCGCGCACGATCCAACAGGTCGTGAATGTTCACCGCTTTGCGTTCAGGCGAGCGGATATTGCCAAACTGCTCGACCTGTTCCAGCAGCGCGACGATGCGGCGACTTTCACTGACGATCAGATCGGTCAGCTCTTGATCTTCGACCGATAGGTTCATGCTCAACAGCTGAGAGGCCCCAATGATGCCAGCCAGCGGATTTTTGATCTCGTGGGCCAGCATTTCGGCCATGCCAATCGCGGATTTCGCCGCCGATTTGGCAGAAAGCGAGCGCCCAAGCTTTTCCGCCAACATGCGCGGCTCGATGAGCATAAGAACATAGCCTTGCATATGGGCCATGGGAGCGATCTGAATGTTGCAATTGGACGATGGAATGCCGCCCCCGCCCACATCGACGTTGTGCAAATAAAGCGAGGCTTGGTTCGAGCGCACCCGGTCGATCTGATCATCAAGGGGCGCATCAATTGCGATTGCGTCAAACACTGGTGTGCCGCGCAATTGCCGCACAGAGGCATTCAAGAAATTCTCAGCCGCCGGGTTCACCTCGGCGATCCTATTTTCCTCGTCCATCACAAAGCCGGGCACTGGCAAAGACAGCCATAGGTTTTCCTCGAACGCCGTCATGCCGCCGCCTTTTCGAACAACAAAGCATCAGGCAACGCGCTACGCACTTCATCAGGGGCACCGGTCAAGATACAGCGGCGTAAATCGCCGGGAGTGCCGACGCGCTCCATATACCAGCCAAGATGTTTGCGGATCACCCGTGCACCTAGGACATCGCCATAAAACGCCAAAGTGTCCTCATAATGCCCGCGCACCATATTCAGAAAATCCTGCCCTTGCGGGATGTCAGGCGACTTGCCCCATCCCAAAGCGGCAGCGATCTCGGCCACCCGCCATGGAGCGCCCTGAATGCCACGCCCGATCATCACGCCATCTGCACCGGAGGCTTTTAGGGCTGCACGCGCATCGGCCACCGTGACGATGTCGCCATTGGCAATCACAGGGATCGAAACAGCCTCTTTTACAGCGCGGATCGCGGCCCAATCAGCATGACCTTTGTAAAACTGACAGCGCGTGCGTCCGTGCACGGTAATCATCTGCACACCTGCGGCTTCGGCGCGCGCTGCAATGTCTGGTGCGTTCAGACAATCGTCGTCCCAGCCAAGGCGCATCTTCAATGTGACCGGCACACTGACCGCGCCCACAACAGCTTCGATCAATGTTAGTGCGTGATCTGGTGTTTTCATCAACGCCGAGCCTGATAGCCCGCCCGTCACCTTTTTGGCCGGGCAGCCCATGTTGATGTCGATAATCTTGGCTCCGTTCGCCTCAACGATCCCGGCCGCTTTGCCCAGCCAATGCGCATCGCGCCCCGCCAACTGCACGGATGTGGCGTTTTCTCCAAACCCAAGCTCGGCACGTTCGCGTACCCCTGGTTTGGCTTGCACCATTTCCTGACTGGCCACCATTTCACTGACCACAAGCCCCGCCCCGAAGGCCGCCACAAGCTTGCGGAACGGCAAATCCGTGATTCCTGCCATTGGGGCCAGAAACACCGGCGGATCCAAAGAAATATCAGAGAGCATTATCGCCATGCACAAATCTTTAGCTAAACGGCTGGGATCAAGAAGGTGGAGCCAAGCGAAACGCTCATAAGTCGCACCGCAAAACGGCATATGCCTAATTTTTGTGCAAAACAAGCAGCAATGGTTGTATTGTCAGCGCTATCTACACGCCGTAGACCTTGCGCGCGCCGCAAATACAGAAAGAAATCGAAAAAATGGACATCCGACTTGGCAATGGATTCGATGTGCATCGCTTTGAGGCGGGCGATAACGTGATCCTGTGTGGCATCACGATTCCTCATGACGCGCGCTTGTCTGGCCACTCGGATGCTGACGTTGGAATGCACGCGATCACCGATGCGATTTACGGCGCTTTGGCCGAAGGCGACATCGGACGTCATTTCCCCCCTTCGGATCCGCAGTGGAAGGGCGCTGACAGCACCCTCTTTTTGCGCCACGCAGTATCGTTGGCCGCTGACGCTGGCTTTACGATTTCCAACATCGATTGCACGTTGATCTGCGAAACCCCCAAGATTGGACCGCATGCTGGCGCGATGCAGGCGCGGTTGGCCGAGATTATTGCGATTGATGCAAACCGGATCAGTGTTAAAGCCACAACCTCCGAACGCCTAGGCTTTACCGGGCGCAAGGAAGGCATTGCAGCCATCGCAACAGCGGCTCTTTTGGCGCTATGAGACGGATTCTCCTTAGCTTTTTTGGCACAGGCTTTTTGAAACCTGCGCCCGGCACATGGGGCTCTCTGGCCGCCCTGCCCGCCGCATGGGTGGTGCATACTTTGGGTGGCCCAATCCTTTTGGCGATTATGGCAGCGGTGCTTTACTTCGCCGGCGTCTCAGCGACAAAGATCGAGACCGCATCGGGTGATGATCATGACCCCGGATGGATTGTGCTTGACGAGGTCGTAGGCCAGTGGATTGCGATTTTGCCGGTCTCTTATGGGGCTTGGGCCGTTGGTGAACCCATCGAGGCCCTCTGGCCGGGCGTGATCGTTGCCTTTGCACTATTCCGCCTCTTCGATATTTGGAAGCCTTGGATCATAGGGCGGGTTGATGCGCGCGGCGACGCGGTTGGCGTGATGCTCGATGATGTTTGGGCCGGGGTTTTTGCCGCCATTGGCGTTATGATCACAGCTTATCTGGTGCATGCTTGGGTGCTGTCCAGCTTCCCGACACCGGCGTGAGTGAGTCCGAAATGAACGCTGAAACCCTTCTAGAACTGGCGCGCGCCCAAAACATCCGCATCGCCACAGCCGAAAGTTGCACGGGCGGGCTTATCGCAGCGGCCCTCACGGAAGTCGCTGGGTCCTCTGATGTATTCGAGCGCGGATTTGTCACCTATTCCAACGCGGCAAAAACCCAAATGTTGGGTGTTGCGCCAGCTTTGATAAAGGCCCACGGCGCTGTATCCGAACAGGTGGCGCAGGCCATGGCCATAGGCGTTTTAACGCATAGCGAAGCAGAGATCGCCGTATCGGTCACTGGGATCGCAGGCCCCGGTGGTTCGGACCACAAACCCGAGGGCCGCGTCTGTTTTGGTCTTGCGATCAAAGATAGGCCGACTCAAAGCGAAACCGTCGAATTTGGCGCACTTGGGCGCGCATTGGTCCGCAAGGCGAGCGTAGATCATGCGCTTAAATTGGTTGCACAAGCGATTTTAAAAACCGCTTAGATATTAGGCATGGGCCGATTTTTACCGCCCGATATTGCCGCATTTAACAATCTGCCTCAAAAATACGCAGCCAAAGCCCGACCGCCACTTTTCCCTGCAGGCTGACTGCTGTTTTCAAGGCTCAACATAATTTCGAGGGGACATCTCATGGTTGGGGCTGACACAGCTTGGATAATCGTCGCAACAGCGCTGGTGCTGTTTATGACACTGCCGGGACTGGCACTTTTTTACGGCGGACTTGTGCGCGCACGCAATGTGCTGTCGGTCTTCATGCACTGTTATGGCATCGCGTGCCTGATGAGTGTTTTGTGGCTCGCGGTGGGCTATTCCATCGCCTTTGGCAGTGGGACAAGCGGCTATTGGGGCGGTTTGGACAAGATGTTCCTCGCCGGCGTCACCGTTGACAGCCTGTCAGGCACCATTCCCGAAGTTCTATTCTTTGCCTTCCAGATGACCTTCGCCATTATCACTCCGGCGCTGATTGTCGGGGCCTATGTCGAGAGGATCAACTTTGGCTTTGTGATGCTGTTTTCGGGACTTTGGATGCTGTTGTGTTACGCGCCTGTTGTGCACTGGGTATGGGGTGGCGGTATGCTGGCTGGCGACACGCCGCTCTTTGGCGAAGCGGTGATGGATTTTGCAGGCGGCATCGTTGTGCACGAAACTGCGGGAATCGCGGCGCTTGTTATCGCTGTGATGTTGGGAGCGCGGCGCGATGCGTCAAAGCCTCCGCACAATCCAGGCTATGTGATGATTGGTGCTGCGATGCTTTGGGTCGGCTGGTTTGGCTTTAACGGAGGCTCGCAATTGGCAGCCGACGGCGGTGCTGCAATGGCGCTGACAGTGACGCATATTTCCGCCGCGACCGCCTCGCTTACTTGGGCGCTGTGGGAAAAGTTAAAGTATGGCAAATCTTCCTTGGTAGGTTTGGTCACCGGCACGATCGCAGGTCTTGCTTCGATCACGCCCGCAAGTGGCTTTGTTGGTCCGGTTGAAGCGCTGATCATTGGTGCTGTGGCCGGTGTGCTTTGTCAGGAAGCGGTCAATGTGGTGCGCAAGGTGCTCAAGATTGATGACACGCTGGACGTGTTCGCCGTGCACGGCGTTGGCGGCATTTTCGGCACGATCATGATTGCGATCTTTGGCTACGGCAGCCTTGTTGCTCAATTGGGCAGCCTTGTTGTGGTTGGAGTGTTTACGGTCGTTGTTACGGTTGTTCTTGTTCTGATTGTTAAGGCGATCTTCCCGCTGCGCGTGTCAGAAGAAGACGAAACAACCGGGCTTGATCTGGCCCAACATGGCGAGCGCGCATACGAGCTGACGTCCTAAGGCGTTACGCTGATGCGGCCTTATCCGCCGCGTCGTTTACCAAATTTCCAGGCAGCGTGAACGTTATTGCGCTGCCTGAGCCCTCACGGGGCTCTATCGCGGAAATCTCTCCCCCGCGTTCTTCGATCAAACGCTTAACGCCCATCAGCCCAAAACTGCTGCTTTTGCGCAAATCGGTGGCGGTAATGAAGAAATCAGCAGGCGAAGCGAGACCTTTGCCGTCATCGACCACCGTAAACCGAAGCGTATTCATCTCAGGCACCTCTTCCACCTGCAAACTGATCATCATCCTAGTTTTGCCGCCATGGCGCACCGCGTTGTCAAACAAGTTGCGCAAGGCGATCTGAAGCGCCAGCTTGTCGGTGTTAGCGGTGATCTCAGGGCAAGTAAGGTCATGTTTATGGGACGGATCGACGGTTTGAAAAATATCAGAAGCATACTCTAACAGGTTTAAGCGATCCGTTTGCGCCTGCTGGATGTGCGTTGCCCACGTGTAGGTAATGACATCGTTGGTGAAAACGCGTGCCCGTTCCCCCACCTCTTCGATCATGTTCAAGAGCTCAAGCTTACTATCTCCCATGTCCTGAAAGCCTTCGCGCACTTCGTCCAAAAGGTTGCGGATTTGGCGCCGAGGTGAGCGCAAGTCATGCGCGGCCATCGCCAGAAACATAACTTTTTCATCTTCGGCTTCACGTTTTACACGCCCGCTTAGCGTTGCAATCACAACGCCGTCTGGCATGACTTTGAACTCAAAACTGCCGAGCGAACCCAAGCTGGCGCTTTTGGCGCGCCGCTTACTGGCTCGCAGTAAACGTTGCGATAAAACAGCAAGCTTGTCATCCGTGGCCATTTCACTAGGCACTTGAGAATGCCCTTCCATTGCCAAGTTCCAAAACAGTATGTGCGCCACGTTTTTATCGTCCGCCTTAAAGGCAAACGCAGGTGTTGGAACATGATCGAGCCAAGAAAGATCTGTCATCCATCAAGTTTGCGACAGTCATCCTTAAGACCAACCTAACGTCGCAAGCAGATTGCTTGCTGAACATCTAAAATTATGTGCAAACTGCGCGCTGTGACGGGCAAAACTCATATCATGCGCCAAACCGAGCGGTTGAAGCGGGGCGAGATCAATCGCCGACGCTTTATTATGTCTGCTTTAGCGACTGGTGTGACCCTGCCAACGGCCACGTCATTGGCCCAAAAAGCCCAAGCTGCACAGCCCAAATCAGGCGGCGTGTTGCGCATCGGTGTCGCGAGCGCGGACAGACTTGCCGATATGCAGGCGTTGGCCACGGGAAACACGTTGTTAGAGGTCACACCCGACGGAGCCCTTATTGGCGAGTTAGCGGCGTCTTTCACCGCAACGCGCGCAGCTCAAAGCTGGGTGTTTGATCTGCGCTCTGACGTGACGTTTGCCGATGGAACGCCATTTGACGCCTCCCACGTGATTGCAACGCTGAACGCAACCGAGACACCTGGGTTGCGCGGTCAGATCAAGGCCATACGCGCCGAACGCCCGGATCGGGTGTTGATTGATCTCATCCGCCCCAACGCTGATTTTGCCTGGGTTCTGAGCGACCCTGCCTTGACTATACGCGCGCCGAGCGGCGCTGGAACAGGCGTTTATCTGCCTCGCACCGAAGCCGGCTCACCCCACGCGCGTCTACACAAACGCAGTGATCCCTGGAAAATTGGGCGCGGGCATTTCGAAGCTGTTGATCTGATCCCCCTACCCAAGCCTGCGGCGCGTCTGACGGCCTTGTTAAACGACGAAGTTGATCTGATTGAAGACGTCGATCCGGGCATGTTCGCGCTTTTGGCGCATTCGTCCGAAATCAATGTGGTCGAGAATCAAGCCGCAGCGCTTTACGGCTTTGCGCGCAGCCACACCGCATCGCCTGATATTGGGCGCGCATTGAACGATATGACAGACAGACGCGATTTGGCGCACAAGGTCCTCCTCGGGCATGGGCACGCGCGCGGTAGCGCTTCCAAAGGCCCGCGCCCGCAGACGCAAACGATCCGTCTTGCACCGCCAAAGGATGGCTTTCCAGGTGGGCAAGAGATGGTGTCTCTTGTGACGCAAATGGGCGAAAAACAAGGACACACTCTGCGCATTGATCCAAACGCTCCGGATCTGATCGCGGCGCGGCAGCGGTTACGCCCTACATTCGACTGGACCTTGGCCGAAATCCTCGCACAGCACCATGACTCCCAGCTTGAGACGATGATCTGGCAAATGCGCGCGGCTAAAAACGCTTCCGAAAAGGCCGCTCTTCAGGATCAAGCGCTGAATCATCTGGAAGATTTGGGGCATGTTTACCCGTTGATTGCCAACGATATTCACGCCCATCGCGCGCATTTAACAACGCCGCAAGGCACTTTTGACCCCCTGCGCATCGCCGAACGTGGTTGGTTCGCCTAAGCGCTGTCGCCTAAGAAAATCTCTATCTCGGCCAGATCGGTCAGCGGCACCTCAAGCAATCGCCACGCCGCCAGCGACACGCGCGCCGAACCGCCCCCAATCGGGCGTAGCTCGACTTCAACACTTTGACCGCTTGCAATCAGCGTGATGCGTCCGCTGCCCACAGCACTGACCAAATCGGTCTCAACCCAAAAACCCGGCTGGGACGGATCCCCTAAAGACGCAACGGCTGTGCCTAAAGACGCACCGCCACTTGCTGGTGCAGCGGCGGCCGCGCGCTGTTCGGCAGTGGTGGTGTCAAACTGTTCAACAGTGCGCGCGGCTTGCGGCGGTGGTGGCGCTGCTGTGCTATCTGTGGCGGCGGGCGCAGGGGCGGTCGCTACTGGTTCGTTTTGCATAGGCAGCCCAAGCTGAGCACAGCCCATCAGCGGCAAGGTTACGAGGGGAAGAATGTATTTCATGCACGAAACGTATGGCTTTGCGCCGCTGGCTTCAACAGGGCGAAATATATCACAAGCCTTGCAGCGGTTCTTTGCGCGACGTAGCTTAACGACATGAGCCTAGTTCCTTTGATAGACCCGTTTCAGCGCGCGATCTCTTACCTGCGTGTTTCCGTCACCGACCGCTGCGACTTCCGCTGTGTCTATTGCATGTCGGAGAACATGACCTTCCTGCCAAAGAAAGAGCTTTTGACGCTCGAGGAGCTGGATCGCATGTGCTCGACCTTTATCCGCATGGGCGTTGAAAAACTGCGCATTACGGGCGGTGAGCCGCTTGTACGCCGTGATATCATGACGTTTTTCCAAGGGATGACGCGGCATCTGGAGAGCGGGGCGCTTAAAGAGCTAACGCTCACAACCAATGGCTCACAACTGGGGCGTTTTGCCGACGATCTTTATGCTACGGGCGTGCGACGGATCAATGTCTCGCTTGATACGCTTGATGATGAGAAATTCGCACGCGTGACCCGTTGGGGCAAGCTTTCCAAGGTTTTGGACGGCATTGATGCGGCACAAAAAGCCGGACTTTGTGTAAAGATCAATTGTGTCGCACTTAAGGGGTTTAACGAAGATGAGTTGTTCACCCTGACAAAGTGGTGCGCTGCGCGCGATGTCGATCTGACATTCATCGAAGTCATGCCGATGGGTGACATGGGCGAGGAAGACCGCGTTGGCCAATATTGGTCGCTAAAAGACCTGCGCACCCAATTGGCACAGGAATACACCCTTAAAGACCTGGATCACCGCACCGGCGGCCCTGCGCGCTATGTAGAGTTAACTGAAACGGGTCAGCAGCTTGGGTTTATCACACCGCTGACACATAACTTCTGTGAGAGTTGCAACCGCGTGCGCCTGACCTGCACCGGCGAGTTGTTCATGTGTCTTGGGCAAGAAGACAACGCCGACCTGCGCGCGCCGTTGCGTGCCTCAGAAAGCGATACGCCTTTAGAAGAGGCCATTCGCGCTGCAATTGCGCTTAAGCCAAAGGGCCATGACTTTGACTATTCCAGGCAAAAAGCAGACGGTCAGGTTTCGCGTCACATGAGTCACACCGGCGGCTAACCGCTTTTGACGAAAAATTTAGGCGTATTCCTTAATTCCGCCACATTTTGCGTGCATTAGTGACATTGTTAACGATTTTTTAGGTCTCAATATGATGAACACCATGCAAGCCATCCGCAACACTTTTGCCAAGCCTGCCAAGCGGGCGAATGATGTGCACCTTTCCAAAGAAAACCAGCCCGAAGGTGACGAAGAGCTGAACTCCTTGCGCGAATTTCGTCGCAATCGAGTAATGACCAAGCCGATTCCAAGCCAAAGCACATCGGTTTTCGACTGATACATCACGATCATTCCCACCCTTAGTTTCGGGTGGTTGACATACCAACGTGCACGCCTCATACGGCGTGCATCGTCGTTTTTGACCTGCCGCGTGAGCAGACGGCGCTGCCGAACAAGGCCGCCACACCACAAGCGACAAACCAAATCTTCCCACAATCACGCAGGGGATGACGCCGGATCCGAAGGGTTTCTTTGGATGGCTGGCGCACCTGTTAAAGCCCGCACATGTGTCGGGCCAAAAGTATATGCGCGCGCCAACACATGAACTGGGCGCGGCGACAAAGGATATTCGAATGGAATTCGAAAGCATGGGGCTTAACCCCCGACTTGTGGCGAAACTGACCGAGCAAGGCATTAGCAAGACCACGCCAATTCAAACTCAGGCGATCCCACATGCGCTTGATGGGCGCGATGTGATGGGCCTTGCCCAAACCGGTACTGGCAAAACGCTGGCCTTTGGCCTGCCCCTTTTGCAAGGGCTCAACAGCGTAGGCGAAAAACCAAAGCCACATCACATTCACGGGCTTGTTCTGGCCCCGACCCGCGAACTTGCGCGCCAAATCTATGAAACTATGCAGGGTCTGACCCGTGGGTCGCACCTGAAACTGTCGCTTGTCACAGGTGGGGCGTCGATCAACAAACAAATCGAAGCGGCCAAACGCGGCATCGATCTGATGGTCGCCACACCGGGCCGCTTGATTGACCTGCTGGATCGTCGCGCTGTGAACCTCTCTGCCGCGCGCTACCTAGTGTTGGATGAGGCAGATCAGATGCTCGACATGGGCTTTATCCATGCGCTGCGCCGGATTGCACCTTTGCTGCCAAAAGAACGTCAAACCATGCTGTTTTCGGCCACGATGCCAAAGCTGATGGCGGATCTGTCAAAAGAGTACCTCACCGATCCCGTGCGCGTCGAAGTCGCCCGCCCCGGTGTGGCCGCAGACAAGATCACGCAATCGGTGCACTTCGTAGTGCAAAGCCAAAAACAAGGTCTGTTGATCGAGCTTTTGGGCAAAAACACCGGGCGCAGCCTTGTGTTTGCGCGCACAAAGCACGGCTCGGAACGGTTGATGAAGAACTTGGTGAAAGCAGGTTTTAACGCCAGCTCCATCCACGGCAACAAAAGCCAAGGTCAGCGCGACCGGGCAATCCGCGAGTTCAAAGCCGGCCAGATTGATGTGCTGGTGGCCACCGATGTGGCAGCACGTGGCATTGATATCGACGATATCGCTTATGTATATAACTTCGACCTGCCGAACGTGTCAGAGAACTACGTGCACCGAATTGGCCGCACCGCGCGTGCGGGCCGCGAAGGCGAGGCGATTGCATTTTGCTCACCGGATGAAACCTCAGAATTGCGTGGTATTCAGAAGGTTTTGAAGAAGGACATTCCTGTGGCCTCTGGCAAACCTTGGGAAGAAATGGCGGAACGTGCCGGTGGCAAGCCCAAGAAACGTTTTGGCGGCGGTGGTGGCGGAAAACCTGGCGGCGGCAATGGTGGCGGGCGGCGCAGACGTCGCCCCGGCGGACGCGCCAAGCAAGCCAAGCGCGCTGCCTAAACCTTCTTTACGGTTTAACAATACCTTAGGCGGTCCGGGGGATGTAGTCCCCCGGTCAGTCGTCTCGAAAGAGATGAAACCTTAACTCTTAGGCGGGCGCGAATAGGTAAAAGTTGCGCGCGCAATCACCGCGTCGCGTCCTTGACTGCGCACCCGCACTTCGCCCACGGCCAGAACGCGTCCCAGTTTCAAAAGCTGAACATCCGCTACCAAATCCGCGCCAAGCTGCGGTTTGCGCATAAAATCAATAGACGCATTTGTCGTGACCGCCAGCGCCTCTGGCCCGACCATCGCAATGATCGTGAAGTAAACAGCACAATCGGCCAGCGCAAAGATCGTTGGCCCCGAGATCGTCCCGCCGGGACGCAGATGGGCCTCTTTTGGCGTCATCGAAACACGCGCGGACATCGGGCTGACGTTTTCTATTGTGAACTGATCCGCCATTTGTGGGAATTCGGCGACCATGAAGGCCTGCACCTCATCCGCTGACAGAACCGGATCAGACACCGTAGATCGCTCCAAACTTTTCATCGAGGTAATCCAACAACGGCGCTTCTGAGGGCGCCTGCCCTGTCGCGCGTTCAATCAAATCACGAGGTTCATAAAGCCCGCCGTGTTGATGGATTTTTTCGCGGAGCCAATCCGTTGCAGGCGACGTATTGCCTTTGGCCAGATACCCGTCCAACCCCGGCAGATCACTTCGCATCGCCGCGTTCAGACAGCCCGCATAAACATTGCCCAGAGTGTAGGTCGGGAAATACCCGAAGAGCGCCTCGGACCAGTGCACATCTTGCAAGACACCATTGGCAGGCTCGTCCACATCCACGCCAAAGTCTGATTTGAAACGCGTGTTCCATGCCTCGGGCAAGTCTTTGACTTCTAAGCGGCCCGCGACTAGATCGCGCTCGAGATCAAAGCGCAACAGGACATGAAGATTATATTGCACCTCGTCGGATTCAGTGCGGATAAAGCCGGGCTGCACGCGGTTGACGACGGCAAAAAAGCTATCCGCATCAGTCACGCCAAAATCACCAAACTCTGTGCTCATTCGCTCGTAAAGCCAGCCAGAAAACGCGCGGCCGCGGCCAAGTTGGTTTTCATAGATGCGGCTTTGGCTTTCATGCACGCCCATCGACACACCGCGACCCAACGGCGTTAAAAGGTAAGCATCATCAATGCCTTGTTCGTAACACGCGTGACCGACCTCGTGCACAGTTGAGTAAAAACAATTGAACGGATCGCGCAGGCTTGTGCGCGTCGTGATGCGCACATCTAGCCCCGAGCCAGAGGAAAACGGATGTACCGCCTTGTCGATCCGCCCGTGATGCGCGTCATAGCCAAAGGCGCGGGCAAGATCGGTGGACACAGCCAACTGGCCCTCTTCGGCAAACTCTTGATCAAGACCGGGCACATAACGCTCAGACCCCATGATCCGGTCGCGCAAATCCACGAGACGCGGGCGCAACGCACCGAACATCGCGATCAGATCTTCTTCGGTTGCGCCGGGTTCGTAATCATCCAAAAGCGCGTCATAAAGCCCTGCGCCATCGCTTGCCTGTGCCGACGCCTTTTCACGCGCCAACCCAAGCACCTCTTCCAGCGCGGGCGCGAAAAGATCGTAGTCGTTGGTTTCGCGCGCCTCGGCCCAAGTACGGTGCGCCAGCGACGTCGATCGTGCTAAAGCGGCCGAAAGCTTTTCCGGTATTTTCGCTGTCTTTTCAAAGCGGCGGCGGATCAGCGCGAGGTGTCGTATGCCCACTTCGTCGCTTGCCTCAGCCGTCTCGAGCCATTCGCCAATGCTCGGATCGGTGCGTCTGCGATGCAAAACGCCGTCCAATGCGGCCATTTCTTCGGCGCGCTGCTCAGCCGCTCCAAGCGGCATCATCGTTTCCTGATCCCAACCAAGGCGGCCCATCACCTGTCCCAATGCTTCGGTTTCGCGCTGGAACGCCATCAGGTCGGTGAATGCAGACATGTTCAGGCCCTTACGGATTGGGAAATCGGGTAGTGCGTTAAGAACCTAGCGCGCAAAATCAGTGTGATCAGGACTACAGCTCCAAATTGGTGGATTAACGCCAAATGAAGCGGTGCGATATAGAGCACAGTGACGATGCCCAAAACAATTTGCAGGAACATCATCGCGAACATCATCGAAAACGCGGTGCGTGTCGCATCGTGGGACGAGCGGCGCGATTTGAACCATGTCAGCAACGCGTAAATGATCAAGACATAGCCAACGATGCGGTGCATGAATTGCACAAGACCGGGGTTTTCAAAGAAGTTCCGCCAGCCGGGCTCCAGGTAATAGGCGTCCGGCGGAAAGAACGTGCCCGCCATGGTCGGCCAGTCGTTAAACGTGCGGCCCGCATCAATGCCCGCGACCAATGCGCCGATCAGGATTTGCAGGAAGGCCAGCACTACTAGGACAGAGGCCATATGCCCAAGGCGCGGTTCTCGCACGCGCCGGGCTTGCATCAGGTCGGTTTCCGAACGGTTGAGCAGCAGAATATACCATGCCAGCACGCTGAGGATCACGAAGGCGAGGCCAAGGTGCAGCGCGAGGCGATATGATGCGACGTCTAACATCGTGCCTGTAAGACCTGAGGAGACCATCCACCAGCCAATCGCGCCTTGTAAGCCCCCAAGGGCGCCGGGAATGATCAGGCGTGTTGTCCAGCCCGTGGGAATGCGTTTGGTCGCCAGAAAGAAGAAGAACCCAACCGCCCAAATAAGCCCGATAAAACGGCCCAACTGGCGATGACCCCATTCCCACCAGTAGATCACCTTGAACTCTTCAAGGCTCATCCCTTTGTTTTGCAGCTGATATTCCGGAATTGCGCGGTATTTCTCGAACTCAACGTCCCATGCCTCGGCATTCATCGGCGGCACGGCACCCGTCACGGGGCGCCATTCGGTGATCGACAGCCCGCTGTCCGTCAGCCGCGTCAGCCCACCAACGGCAATCATCAGCACCACAAGCGCAAACAGCACCATCAGCCACGCCCGGATCGGCCCGCGCGCGCCGCGCTTGGCGCTGTCAATCACACCCTTGGTGGGCGTGCTTTGCACAGCTGTGTCGCCTGAGACCTCTTCGAAAATGCTGCGTTTGGTGGTCATCGCTTAGGCTCCATTCTTAGGCTTAGTATCTAAGCCGCCTATGCATAAGCGTCCAGTCACTCACCGCGTTCTTTCCAACGGACCATCTGTCGCATCATGCCGTGCAACATCTGCACATCAGCGCGCGTCAGCGGCATGCGCGACCAAAGATTGCGCAAAGTCACTTTCATGCCGGCCGCTTTCGTTTCGGGGAAAAAGAACCCTGCCCCGTCAAGGCGATCCTCGTAATGCTCTGCAAGCTTTTCGATCTCAAGCTGCGTGGCAGGTTCTGTGCCGGCCATTTCCAACACCAAACCTTCTGTTTCTTGCGTAGCCAAACGCCACTCATACGCCGTCAACAACACGCATTGCGCCAGGTTCAGTGAGGGAAATTGCGGATTGACCGGCACCGAGATAATCGCGTTTGCGCGCGCGATATCATCGTTTTCCAAACCTGCGCGTTCAGGCCCAAACAGCACAGCCACTTTTTGCCCGTCCGCAAGTCGCATGCGCGCATCTTTCATCGCCGTTTCGGGCGTGAATACTGGCATTGTTAAATCACGCGAGCGCGCAGTGGTGGCGTAAACGTATGACGCATCACCTATTGCGTCGGCCGTCGCGTCAAATACCTGAGCGCCGTCCAGCAACCGCCCTGCCCCGCTGGCCATAGCCACGGCCGCCGGATTTGGCCAGCCGTCGCGCGGCGCCACAAGGCGCATGCGATCAAGTCCGAAATTCCACATCGCGCGCGCAGCCGCACCAATGTTTTCACCCATCTGCGGGCGCACAAGGACAAAATCAGGATCATTCATGGCCGTGACTTATGCTGCGCGCCCCCCATGGGCAAGGCGGAAGCAATTTGTGTGCAATAACCCTGCATTAACGCACCGCGTGCTAGAGGCGACGAACCCACTGAAATGCAATGGAGTTGGCATGGGCCTCATCGGGAAGTTGTCTATCACAAAAGCCATGATCTTGCTTTCCGCGCTCGGATTTGGCGCGGTCCTTGCCTATGCCAGCGTGAATATCAACCAGAGCTTGGCGGAATCCCAACGTCTGCGCGACGACGCCCATCTGGTCGATATTGCCAAGGCTGTCGGGGGCATGACCCATGAATTGCAGAAAGAACGTGGGGCAAGTGCGGGTTTCATTGCCAGTGAGGGGACCGACTTTCGCGAGATCTTGTCCAAGCAACGCGCGCTAAGTGATGAAATGCTTGCAACGTTTCGTACCGCAATTGCGGATCAAAGGCATACGCCAAAATTACAAGAACAACTCCATGAGATTGAGACTCTGATTTTGGCATTGCCGCAATTGAGACAACGAGTCGACGCGTTGCGCATTAGCGTCGGAGATGCTGCATCGGTGATCACCAAACTGAACAGAAATGCGATCAACCTATTGGCAACTTTGGGCGAAGAAATTTCGTCGACCGCGGCCGCGCGCGCGGTTCAACGCCATTCGGTGTTGATGACGGCAAAGGACATTTTGGGCCTTGAGCGTGCCATCGGCGCAGCAGGATTTGCCCAAGCCCGCCAAGCCGGGACTGCCTTTCCAGCGGCAACTCTCAAACGTTTTACGTCGCTTAACACACAGCGCGACACGCAGCTGTCGGTGTATCGTTTGTTGGCCTCTGAAAAAATGTCCGCACAACTGGAGTCAGCGCTTGCGTCGCCGGATGCAAAAAATGTCGCTCAACTTGCCCAGATTGCTCTTTCCGGCGACCCTCAGGCTGTAGGCGGTGTTGATGCGGAACGTTGGTTTTCCACTATCACCAAACTGATCACGATCTTTAAAGAACTGGAAGATGCAGGGAACGTTGAAATCCTGACCTATATGCAAGCGGATGCAGCTTTCAATGATCAGCTATTGTGGTCAAACCTTACGAAACTCGCGGTGATTGTTTTGGGAATGGCAGTTGTTTCCGCACTTTTGGTGATCACCACCTTACGCGCATTCAAACATGTGACTCGGTCTGTCGAAAATCTAGCCGTTGGTGATATTGACAGCAAAGTGGTGATGGCAACACAACCAGATTTGGCCAAGATCACAGCGGCATTACGCCAATTTCAGTCGGTTGAACTGGAGCAGCGCGCTCACACAGACACTCAACTTGCCCTGGAAACAAGTTCGGTGCAGGGCATTGAGCGGATCGTAGAGAATGTAAAAGAAGCGGATTTCACGAGCCGAATGCGCCTACGCGATCTAAAAGGCCCGAGTAAATTTCTTGGCGTCGGGATTAACCAGATTCTGGAAACGGCAGAAGAAACATTTGACGCGCAACGCGCCCGCGATAATGCTTTGCTTGAAAACCAAAAACGCGAGACGGAAGCGCAAGATCAGGCTGTTAAGGCTCTTAATAAAGTGGTTGCGGCTTGCTCGAACGGAATCTTCGACGAACGTATGGATGTTGACTCATTGAGTGGCGTTTGGCGCGATATCAGCGAGGGTGTAAACGAAATCGCGCGGACGTGCGAAAAATCCCTTGGCGAAATCCGCCAGATCATGACGTCGGTCACGCAAGGCAATCTAAGTGAGCGTATGGGCGATACCTATAGCGGCACATTCGCTGATATCAGCGTTGCGACGAATACCTCGCTGGAAAAGCTGAATGATGCATTTTTTCGGATTTCGGGCGGTGCAAATTCAATCGACGGAGCAGTGGCGAAACTTGAAACCAGTACCCGAGATCTTTCCGCAAGTTCTCAAATTCAGGCAGATGCCGTCAGAGCTTCGGTTTCGTCGCGCGATGAACTGGCCCGCACCTTGAGCGAAAACGCCAAACTTCTTGAGCAGTGCCAGACTTTGATCGGGCAATTAAATGCAAAAACGGGCGAGAGTCAGACAGTTGCCGAAAAGGCCGTCACAACGATGAGTAACATCGAAGGAAAATCCAGCGAAATTAGTTCCATCGTGGCGACCATCGACGATATTGCTTTTCAAACGAACCTGTTGGCTCTGAACGCGTCGGTTGAGGCAGCCCGTGCGGGAGATGCTGGCAAAGGATTTGCCGTGGTCGCCTCTGAGGTGCGCTCGCTTGCGGGACGTTGCGCGGATGCCTCGGCCCAAATCGGCGGCTTGATTTCGCAAAGTGTCGACCAAATCAAAGCCGGCGCGAGCAATGTGCGCCACACCGGCGATGCGATAGATGAAATTCGCAAAACAATGGGAGATGTCTTGAATATGATAGAGAATATCACCCGCGCAGGCCAACAACAGGCGCGCGGTGTGTCCGATCTTGGTGAAACGATGTCCGGTCTTGAAACCTCAGTCCTTTCAAACCTGTCTTTGGCAAAGGCCAATAGCGATCTGACCGAGCAATTAATCCAACTAAAAGCCGAGCTTTCGGCGACTGTTTCAGACTTTGTGCAAGAAACGCCCATAACATATTCCGCTGCATAGCCGCATTCCATGCAGGCTTTGCCGCGGGCGAATGTCGTAAGCCTTCCCCCCCGGTAAGCAAGCCGCTATAGCCTGTGTCAACCGACAGGGAACTGCACACTATGGCTATGGAAGACCGCCCGCAAATTTATCTTTTGACGCCGCCCGAGATTGATCTTTCCAATTTCCCCGGCACGCTGGCGCAGGTGCTGGACACCCATGATATTGCCTGTCTGCGCCTGAACCTTGCAACGCGCGATGTCGATCAAATTACACGTGCCGCTGATGTGATCCGCGAATTGGCCCATGCTCGTGACGTGGCATTGGTCATTCAAGAACACGTAGGGCTGGTCGAAACCCTTGGATTGGATGGTATTCACCTGACAGATGGCGCCAGATCCGTGCGCAAAACCCGCGAAGCTTTGGGCGCAGATGCAATCGTTGGCACTTTTGCGGCCGCGTCTAAACACGACGGGATGACAGCGGGTGAAACCGGCGCTGATTATGTGGCGTTCGGCCCGGTTGGCACCAGTGCTTTGGGCGATGGAACCCGCGCCGAGCACGCTTTGTTTGAGTGGTGGTCTGAAGCCATCGAAGTGCCCATTGTTGCCGAAGGTGACCTAAGTGAAGACGTGATCGCCACGCTTGCCCCTGTCACGGACTTTTTTGCCATCGGCGAAGAGATTTGGCGCCACGACGATCCATCGGCTGCCCTTGGGCAGCTGATCGCGGCGATGGGCTAATGCGCAGCTAAAGCTTTGTGGCCGTCCTGCACCGCTGCTTCCGCACGTTGCGCCAAAGCTTTTCGATCATTGAAATCAGCAACCCGAAGCGGCGCATGCCAGCTCAAATGCACAGCCCCTTGACGACTGGTGGCTAGAATTTTCAATAAATGTCCTGCAAATTCCATTTCCCCCCACCACGCGTAGTGCCGCGGCAAGCTATCTGCCCCTGCAACATAGCGCAGCGATACCGGTTGCACCCACAATACATCCCGCAAAGCCTCTGCAAAAAACGCAGCAAAGAGCGTCGTCTTGAACGGCAACACCAATTGCCCATCCGTCGATGTGCCCTCGGGAAAGAATAAAAGCTTGTGCCCTGCCAAAAGCCGCGCTTCAAATTCACTTTTCTGCGCGCGCGCTTCTCGGCGTTCACGTCGCACAAACACCGTGCCTGTGGCGCGCGCCAACCAACCAATCCCGGCCCACCCCGCGACCTCTGACTTTGCCACAAAATAAAGTGGCCGCGCGGCGTTTAAAACAAAGATATCCAGCCAGGAACTGTGGTTGGCCACGATCGCGCCGGGATGATCCATCGGCGCTCCTTCGACTTTCAACGCCAAACCCAAGATGCGTAAAGCAAGACGGCAAACCGCAACCGTGATGTGCGGTGTCCATGGGCGCGATGCGCCAAACAACGGCCGTTCGATCAGCCGAAGCAACAGCAAAATCACCAACCCGCCAAATACGACAACCAACAGAACCAATCCGCGCAAAGCGACCAAAAGTCCGCCCAAGAAGGTCAGCTTCCACGGATCAGGCGGGGTTTGCGATGTCCAGGTCGGGCTCACAGCGCCTCTCCATACCGCGCTTTGGCTGCCGTCGTCATCCGCGCGGTATCGACCACAAGGCAAACATCAGTTGTATTAAACGCGTGATCTACAAACGCACCATCGCCGACAAATCCGCCCACGCGCAAATACGCTTTGATCAGCGCGGGCACCTGTCGCATAGCCGCGACACGGTCGATCTGATCAACGGACATCAAGGCCATGTCCTGGTAAACGGGCTCTAAAGCACGTGGTCGCAACTCTGGTGGGGCAAGATGCGCATGAAACAGATGCGCGAGCGGTTCTCTTAGCGCCTCAACATCCGTTCCCCGCAGGCTCGCGACACCGAACATCACCTCTATCTCATGATCACGCACATAGCGCGCCAAGCCATCCCACAGCATCGGCAACGCCAGACCGTTCCTGAAATCCCGGTGTACACAAGAACGGCCAAGTTCCAGCAATTTGCGCCCCGAGGTTTTTAAAACGCTCAGATCATACTCGTCTTCGGAGTAAAACTGACCCGCTTGTGCGACGCGATCTCCTGGCAATACGCGATAAACACCGACAACATGATCCAAAGCATTGCGATCGCGCGCGTCGTCTATCAGGATCAGATGGTCAAAAAACGGATCGAAACGGTCACGTTCAAAGCGCCCATCGTGATCAACCTGCGCTCCGTTGCCGCCAAGCTCTTCAACAAACACCTGATAGCGCAACCGTTCGGCAGCGCGCCGATCCACTTCGCTTTCGGCCAAGGCAACTCTCAAAGACGGGCTGTGCGGTTCCATAATCTGCGCTGTATTTTGACAGAGGGACTGTCTAGGCGCGCAAAGATCCCTTGGCAACACGGCAATGCGTTCATCAAAGGCATTGTATACCCGCTTAGGTTGTGTTAGCGATAAATTAAGACCCCTTATTAGGGTGAATACACGGGAACTAAATCAATTCTACTGCTGTCTATGACGATCTTGCCTGCGTCGGGAAAGTTAACGGTCACGCGTCCGCCAACATTGGATTGCACCTGACCCGTCCCCCAATCTGGCATGTCAGGATGGCGCACCAACATCCCGGGTTCCAAGAGAGCGTTGAAATTTGACATCTGACTTTGCTCCGAAAGACCCGTTTGGAAAGGCTGCATATGACGAACGACATCGAACTGAACGCTTTGATCGGATCGCGCATTTGCCACGATCTGATATCACCTCTTGGGGCGATCGGAAATGGCGTTGAACTGCTCGCGATGACTGGGGCCGAGTCGACGCCTGAGATTATGCTTATTTCGGAATCGGTTGAAAATGCCAACGCGCGCATCCGCTATTTCCGCGTCGCGTTTGGCGCGGCCACTGAAGGGACAATGATCGGCAATTCCGAGGTTTGCTCGATTATTGGGGACCTGTTCAAAGCAACCAACCGCGTTGCAGTGGATTGGCGGGTCTCGGACGACATTTCGCGCGCCGAGGCCAAACTCGTTTTTTTGATCATTCTTTGCTTTGAAAGCGCGCTGCCCTGGGGCGGCAAAGTGCTTGTCACCCGCACCGGTGGACGTTGGAATTTGATGGGATCTGGTGAGCGCCTCAAGATTGACGAGGCGCTCTGGGATGTTGTCGCAAATCCGCAGTATGACACCAAGATGAGCGCCTCTGACGTGCAGTTCGCCCTTGTTCAGCCCGCCGCCCGCGCCATAGAGCGGCGTGTAACAACGATCATCAGAATGCGATCTCGGTTGGGTTTTAGTGCCGGTTAATCGCGCAAGACCCCGTCACCACTGACCAAATACTTAAAGCTGGTAAGTTGAGCAGCACCAACCGGGCCACGCGCGTGCATTTTGCCGGTTGCGATCCCAATTTCAGCGCCCATCCCAAATTCGCCTCCGTCCGCAAATTGCGTCGAGACGTTGTGCATCAAGATCGCACTGTCCAGACGCTCAAAGAAATGGGACGCAACGGCGTCATCTTCGGTGAGGACACAGTCTGTGTGGTTTGAGCCATGTGCGCGGATGTGCGCGATGGCCTCATCCACGTTTTTGACCGTTTTGGCGGCAATGATCATATCGAGATACTCATGCCCCCAATCATCGTCAGTTGCAGCCGTAACTCCCTCAATTTCCTGAATATTTTGATCACCGCGCACTTCCACGCCTGCATCGATCAGTGCGCGAATGACCCCTTGGCCAATCGTGTTGGCCACGTCTTCATGGATTAATAGACACTCCGCGGAGCCGCAAATGCCCGTACGTCGGGTTTTGGCATTTAGCACGACATCCAGTGTTTTTTGCGGATCGGCAGCGGCGTCAACATAGATGTGCACGATGCCTTCAAGATGCGCAAAGACCGGTACACGGGCTTCGCGCTGCACCAAACCAACAAGACCTTTGCCGCCACGGGGTACAATCACGTCGATAAAATCGGTCATCGTCAGCATTTCGGACACCGCCGCGCGATCGCGCGTTGGCACCAGTTGAATGGCGTTTTCGGGCAGACCAGCTGCGCGCAACCCCGTCATCAGGCAAGCATGGATCGCGACCGAAGAATTGAACCCCTCGGACCCACCGCGCAAAATCACAGCGTTGCCCGCCTTAAGACAAAGCGCGCCAGCGTCCGCGGTCACATTTGGACGGCTTTCATAAATCACACCGATCACACCCAAAGGCGTGCGCACGCGACGAATGTTAAGTCCCGTCGGGCGATCCCAATCGTCCATCACTTGTCCAACAGGATCCTCTTGTGCAGCAACAGCACGCAGTCCGGTGCAAATGCTTTCAACGCGAGCCTCATCCAGCATCAGGCGGTCCATCATTGCATCTGACAGGCCTTTTTCGCGGCCAAACTCCATATCGACGGCGTTGGCTTCGATGATCCCGGCGCGATTTTCCCACACGGCATCGGCAGCAGATTCAAGCGCTTGCTGTTTCGCGTCCGGAGAAGCAAAGGCAAGTTCGGCAGCGGCGGCCTTAGCTTTTGCTCCGATTTCCATCATGATTTCAGCGATATCTGCGACGTCTTTCATGTCGTTGCCCTTCGGTTTTCATCATAGTTTAACATATGCATCCCCTAAACCGCCATATCATCGCGGTGGATCAGAGCGGCCCGCCCTGGATAGCCGAGGATCGCTTCGATCTTTTCCGAGCGCTGGCCTTGGATCGCTATCGCCTCATGCGACGTGTAGCGCGTCAAGCCTAGGGCGATCTGCCCGTCGGGCCCAACGATAGCCACGGGATCGCCGCGCTCGAAAGTGCCGCTTATCCCCGTTACGCCGGCAGGCAACAGCGATTTGCCACGCGTCAACGCAGACGCAGCGCCGGCATCGATGCGAAGCTCTCCGCGCGGTTTCATCGCGCCGATCCAGCGTTTGCGCGCTGCAGCAGGGTCGATTTCCGAGAAAAACCATGTTGCTGGCGCACCGTCTTCCAACGCCTGTAAAGGGTTCAGCGTAGAGCCCAAAGTAATCGCCATTGCCGCGCCACCCGCCATCGCTGTCTTAGCTGCCATGACCTTGGTTTTCATGCCACCCTTGGAAAGCCCTGTGCCCACGTCGCCGGCCATAGCCTCAATCTCAGGCGTGATGGCCGTTATCTCGTCGTAGCGCGTGGCGGTCGCGTCCTCTTTGGGGTTGCCAGAGTAAAATCCATCCACGTCTGAGAGCAACACAAGCACATCCGCGCCAACCGTAACCGCGATTTGCGCGCCAAGTCGGTCGTTGTCGCCAAATCGGATTTCGTCCGTCGCAACCGTGTCGTTTTCATTCACAATCGGCACAACACCTAGGCTCAAAAGCTGTTCCAGCGTGGCGCGGCTGTTCAGATAGCGGCGGCGGTTTTCCGTGTCTTCCAACGTCAGCAATACCTGCGCTGTGGTGATGCCGTGTGGCGCGAGAACCTCTTCATACCCGCGCGCAAGGCGGATTTGACCGACCGCTGCGGCCGCCTGACTTTGTTCAAGCGACAAAGCGCCCTGCCCCAAACCAAGCACGCCACGCCCCAAAGCAATGGAACCGGAGGAGACAAGGATCACGTCCTGACCGCGCGCGCGCAGGCGAGCAATGTCATCAGCCAGTGATGCAAGCCAGTCGTTGCGCAGCGCACCGCCATCGACCAGAAGTGCTGAGCCGACTTTGATAACGATGCGTTTGGCGAGGCCTATGGACGCCATGGCGCAGGCTCCTCGTTTGCCTCGCGCTCAAGTTTGCGGTCGGTTTCAATCTTTGCACGCACCGCGCGCAAGACATCGTAAAGCCCTTCTTTGCTCACGCCTGACATCATCATCACTGGGCCGGCCACAGCCTCGAGCGCTTGTCGCTTCTCGGCGCGCTCCTCGTCATCCAACGCGTCAATTTTATTCAGAGCGGTGATCCGGGGTTTGTCCGCCAATGCACCGCCGTACGCTTCAAGCTCGCCAATAATCGTGCGCCAATCCTCGGCCACATCCTCCGACGTACCATCGACCAAATGCAGCAGAACCGCGCAGCGTTCGACATGGCCCAAAAAGCGATCACCGATGCCTTTGCCTTCATGCGCGCCTTCGATCAAACCGGGGATATCGGCCATCACAAACTCGGCTTCGTCCACACCAACCACGCCAAGATTGGGATGGATCGTGGTAAAGGGGTAATCAGCAATTTTTGGGCGCGCGTTTGAAGTTGCTGACAAAAACGTCGACTTGCCCGCATTAGGCATCCCCAAAAGCCCCGCATCCGCGATCAGCTTTAGGCGCAGCCAAATCTGGCGCTCGACCCCAGCCAAGCCGGGATTGGCGCGCCGGGGCGCTTGGTTGGTTGAGGATTTGAAGTGCAGGTTGCCAAAGCCGCCGTTGCCGCCAGAGGCCAGCTTAAAGCGCTGGCCCAGCTCGGTGATGTCGGCCAAAACCGTCTCTTCGTCTTCGTCCAGAATTTCAGTGCCAATCGGCACGCGCAAAACGATGTCATCCCCATCTTTACCGGTGCGCTGACGGCCCATTCCGCCCTGCCCGTTCTTGGCGAAGAAATGCTGCTGATACCGAAAATCGATCAGCGTGTTCAGCCCATCAACGGCTTCGACCCAGACATCGCCTCCATTGCCGCCATCGCCCCCGTCAGGACCGCCATATTCGATATACTTTTCGCGTCGGAAGCTTATGCAACCGTTTCCGCCCGACCCAGATCGGATCGTCACGCGCGCAAGATCTAGAAATTTCATTGTGCGTCGCCTCCCTCAGAGCATTTTTTGCTCGTCTTTTGGCTTTTCGCGTCAACGTCAGCGACTCTTTGAAAGCCGATAAGATAGATACCAGCGATTGCCGTCCCAATGCTTGCGAGAAGCGCCACTTTCATTGCTGTCCAGCGCACTGGATGGCGATCTACATATTCGCCGTCAAGAAACGTTGCCGACTCCATACTTAGAAACAACAACAGCGACATCACGCTACCAACCAAAAAGAGTCCGCATGAGAGAGTTTTCATCGACATATTCAAATCGCAATCATCTGCGTATGCGCACGCGCAAGATCTAGAAACTTCATACCGGCACCCTCAGGCTTTCTCGCGCCAACGCGTATGTGATCACGGGCGCAGGCTCAAGCCTTGCCTTTGAGGTATGTATATCGCGTCCCACCTCTTTGAAGCCGAATTTGCGCAAAAGCGTGCCGGATGCAGGGTTATCCTCGAAGTGATCAGCATGTAAGCGATTGATCGGAAACCGATTAAACAGCTCGGGTAGAAAAGCGGAAAGCGCTTCGCTCATGATCCCCTGGCCCCAATGCTCAGGCCCAATGAAGTAACCGATGGAGGGCTGACCACCAAACCCAATGGTGCCGATCAACTCGCCCTGTTTTTCGATTCCGATTGTGAAACCAACATACCCCCGCCACCGCCGCCGGGGCAGATCCGCGATCACGTCCTGAACGCTCATGCCTGTAGAAACACGCGCCAGATTGCGGGTTACCTCCGGCACGGTAAGCGCGGCAAAAGCTTTGGCATCCTCACGCTTCAGCGGACGCAACGTTAGTCGCGGTGTATAAAGCGTAAAGTCCATACGGGCGTTCCAAGCATCCCGTGTCAGGGTCATCTGATTGGACACGACATCTTGTTGAAACGACTTTGCAAACCGTGTGATCCGCTGCGTGGGCTTGAATCCTAGGGCGCGCAGCAACGCACCGGAGCGCATGTTGCCATCAAAGTAGCCCGAATTCAGCACGGTGTTTTCCGCATCGGAGAACCAATGCGCCACCACGGCAACCGCCGCTTCAAAGCCATACCCTTTGCCCCAAACATCGCGCCCGACCCAATAGGCCAACTCGTCATCAAGCGATATAATCCCTTGCAGACCGTGCGCGTTGCAGATCGCCCAAAAGGGTTTGTCTTGGGCCGCCACATGCGCAAGGAAACTGCGCGCGTCATCCGCATCATAGGGGTACGGCACAACCGCCAGCCATTTGCTGACGTCATAGTTGCCAACGCCGCGCGCAATGGCGTCGGCGTCATTTTCCTGTAGGGGCCGAAGCTCAAGCCGCGGCGTCCGTAAGGTGGGAAGCGCGGCTTGTGTCATTTGCCTAATACCGCTTCAAATAGGTCCAGGTCGGCACCGGAGCGGTGCGCGCGACAGAAAACGCCTCGGCATCGCCAAGGTATTCAAAGCCCGTATTGGTCAAAATGCGCGCTGACACTGGGTTGTCCTGAAACACCGATGCGAACATCGTTTTATTTCCCAGAGGGTTGGCTGCTACGATGGCTGTGACCGCCTCTGATGCCAAACCTTTGTTCCAGAATGCAGGCGCGACCCAATAGCCGATCTCTGACTGTTCGCGGTCCATTCGCTCCAGCCCAATCGCGCCCAATACTTCGGCCAGACCAGCGCCTGAGCCGTCAAGGATCCAAACGTCTTCGCTGCGATCCTCGGCGAGCGCGCGGGCGATGAACGCCTCTGTCGTGCCCGGGGGCAAAGGATGAGGAATAGAGCGCGTCATGCGCGCCACACGCTCATCAGCGCCGTAAAGCTCCAATAAGCCAGCATCAGAGCGGCGCACGGGGCGCAGTAACAAGCGGTCGGTTTCGACCACAGGCTGATTTACAATCGTATCTATTTTCACGGGTGCTCTCCTCCAGCGTCCGTGGGATTTCGCGCGCATTCTACACATGGGTATGGCAGTGATGTGGCGCAACCCGTTCCAGAAACGGTTAAGGGGCCGGTTTTTCAACCGACCCCTTTGTATCTTAATTCAAAGGTCCGGTTACTCGGCGGCTTTCGCCTCTGGGAGTACGGAAATAAAGGTGCGGCCTTTGAGGCCTTTGTGGAACGTCACGTTGCCTTCGACTTTTGCGAAGATCGTGTGATCTTTGCCCATGCCAACGCCCTCGCCCGGCCAACACTTTGTGCCGCGCTGACGGATGATGATGTTGCCCGGAATGACGTTTTCGCCACCGTACTTTTTCACACCAAGGCGACGACCGGCTGAGTCGCGGCCGTTACGGCTTGAGCCACCTGCTTTTTTGTGTGCCATCTTTCCTTACTCCTTTATTCAGCGTCGAATTCAGCGGCTTGCTTCAGCCACTCATCGCGCTCGATACGGCCTTTGAACGACAGCTTGTCGTCAAAGTCAGCAATTTCTTCGGGTGTCCATGCAGCGATCTGCGCGAACGTGGTGATGCCAAAGCCATGCAGCTTTTTCTCAAGCGCCGGGCCCACGCCGCTGATGCGCTTTAGATCGTCAGCGCCGTCTTTGGCAGCTGCCTTTTTAGGGGCGGCTTTCTTTGGAGCGGCTTTAGGAGCCTCTTCCTTGGCAGCTGGCTTTTCAGCTTTCGCTTCTTTCTTAGGTGCAGCTTCCTTTTTAGGAGCGGCTTTTTTCTTTGCAGCAGGCTTGGCCGATGCAACCGCAGCCGCCACAACCATACCAGCGCCACCAATAGCAGCCTTTACACCAGACTTGTCGCCACCCTTTTCAAGGATGTCTGTCACGCGCAGCAAAGTTAGCTGCTGACGGTGGCCTTTGGTCCGCTTGGACGAGTGCTTACGACGACGACGTACAAAGTTGATCACCTTGTCGCCTTTGATCTGATCGATCACGTCCGCCTGAACAGCCGCGCCATCAACCATGGGTGTACCCACTGTGGTGCCAACCATCAAAACGTCGTTGAATTGAACTTTTTCGCCAGCTTCGGCGGCAATTTTTTCAACGCGAAGCACATCGCCCGCTTGAACGCGGTATTGCTTCCCGCCTGTCTTCATGACCGCAAACATAGGGTCGTTCCTTTTCTCTGTCGCGTCCTGTGGCCCCGGTTTCCCGGTGTTTTTGGCCCTCTTTCCACATTGGAAAGGCAAAGCCGCCTCGAACTGCGCGCCCCGGATTGGACGTCGTTAAAAATATGAAAGGCGAGCATTTGCCCGCCGATGCCCGGCTTATTGCCGAAGCGCGCTTTCAAGTCAAGCGATCGCTCATACTAAAAAGGGCCGCGCAAATAGCGCAGCCCTCTTCGAAACCGTAAGGTTTAATACTTATCCTGCGCGAGACGCCAGAACACGTGCGATGCTCTCTTTTGGCGCATCGTCATCCGAGCCCCACTCATCGCTATCGTCTGACTTGGCCTCGGCCTTTTCGTCGGCCTTAACAGGCTCAACGGGTCGCGATGTTGCTGGGCGCGACACAACGGTGCGTGCACCCGTTGTGGCCGCTGCTGCCGGGTCGTTGCCCATCAGCGATTCACCGAATTCTAGAAAATTGTCCAAGTCTTCGAGATGCTCTCTTAGTTCAGCGATCTCTGTTTCTTTTTGTGCGATGGCTTTTTGATATCCTGCGCGACGTGTTTGTGCGACCTGCATTGCGTCCGACATGTTTGCTCCTGAAACTTTACTGTTTGCCCGAATTTCTTGGGCATTTAGCGTAACGAGTGAAGCAAAACTGCGGACAGCTTGCGGCGAGATTAGGGCGTTTGCGTGTTCAAACGCGCGCATTTTGCCTAGATGTCATCGCCCTGGGTGAACCGCGAGGCCGCTTTGCCAAGATCAAAAGAAATGCCGCGGAAAAGATCATCAAAAGCAGCAAACAGCGCGCGGTTCAGAGCCTTCCCAGACGGCGTTTCAGACAAAGATATATAGGTATCAAGTGCTTGATCCTCGAGTGGCTCGTAAGCCATTGTCAGATAGCCGAACATCCATTCTGTCGCATCCGCGCGAATTTCATCCGCACTTTCCCAGATATCTGCCAGAATCTCGTCTTGTGGCAGTTCAAACCCACCGCCCGCAGCCAATCCGTTGTAAAAAGACAGATTAGAGTTAAGCGCGCCCGAAACGTTAAGGTCGATCAGGTTGTTGGCATCCACAAAGGCTTCAAGACGATCAAGACGCGCTTCGTCCGCAATCTTCAACTCTCCAAAAGCTTCGCGCGCAGCTTCTTCAACAGCGTCATCCATCAATGCACGCCGCGCATCCACCTCGAGATTGACGACGCGTTTGCCTTCATCGCTTTCGAGATAGTCCAGAATTTCACTTACATCCGTATCCGTCAGTTCTGCGTTAAACCGGGCGCGGAAAGTGACGCGCATTTTTTCCACGTCGTAAATGGCCGAAGACGTCGCCACCCAAGACGCGTTGCTGCGTCCGGGAAACATATCCGCCTGTAGCTCTTCAGACTGCACACGTCCCTCTTCGCTTAGGATCTCCATCAGATCGGTGCCGCGCAACGCCGTGTAAAGACGATCAAGTTCGCCGGGCGTCGCAGCAAGCGCCAACTGTGGCAGGGTCAGCAAAGACACCAAAAGAATACGGAAAAAGCCCATCAGATATACTCCTATATCCCCCACACTTAGGACACTGCGGCCCGGATCCAAAGAGCATTGGGCAAAAAAGCTTGCACAGCCCTACCCCATCGCTTATCCCGCGCTCTCAGATCACGGAGAGGTGCCGGAGTGGTCGAACGGGGCGGTCTCGAAAACCGTTGTGGGTGCAAGCCTACCCAGGGTTCGAATCCCTGTCTCTCCGCCAACAATTAATATAACTACTTGTTTTTAAGTAATAATTGCTAAATGCGTCGTAAGAACCCACCATCTAGCTTACCAATAGAAACGGACGCGAATTTCCAAATGGTGCGGAGTGCGCGAACTGTGCCGCCACTTTGTAGGTAATTTGTAGACAGAGACATTAGCTTGGAAGACTGAGTTCTTACCACTATTCACCGCCCACGCAGCAACACGGGTCGCATCTCACCATCGTGTTGTATTCGCAAAACGCCCTGCTCGCAGCTTAAAAGACACGCGGTCACAACAGTGCTAAAAAACAGACTCCTGTACAAACTGTTGCACTCGAACGGTCTGGAAGATTTAGATGACGGTAAAAATTGCAGGTTCTCTAAACCGTCGCCCAACGCGCGCCTTGCCAAATGCGTTAGTCAGGTTCGTACTTTATCACATCGCAGTTGTTGGGCTGTATTCCGGTCAGCGCTTTGATGAAGTTGCCATGCGTGACAATCGCTGTGGAGTGTGTCCGCTCGCGCTTTAGAAATTCGGCGAACGATTTCGCGCGCTCCTGCACGGTTTCGTCAGGTTCCACCGAAAATCCCCGATGGTCTTTTTTTCCGTCATGCCACCAGCATTCGTCCAAATGATCAAAATCAAGATGCGGATAGACTTGGGCAAGTTCCTGAGGCGGTCGCCCGACGTCGCAGCTGTTACAAAGTTGCTCTCGCACGATTGCATCAATTTGAAACGGCAATGTGTCACCAAATATCAGATGGGCCGTTTGCAGGGTTCTGGTAAGCGGCGAAACGATGACGTTTGCAAGATCAAGGCGCTTGACCTTGGCGCGCGCTTCCAAAGCTTGGGTTTCGCCAAGTGCCGTGATCGGTGCATCAAATATCATCGGGTCCGGCTTGTTTGGATCGTAAACTGCATTGAAGGCCGATTGCGCGTGTCGAATGAGATAAATAGTCACTTTGAAATTTCCAAATGTTAGGGATCGGCGAACTGCTGCTTCGGTCTTTGAACAATCTATGCCTTTCATCATCTCAACGCTACACGTGGGCGCGCGAGGCGACCTAGTGCCTTCTGCAGGAATGGTTTCCACGCATTTCAAAATCAAAAGTAACAATACCTAAGGCAGAAGGTGATAGGTTTCGGTAACGGCCCAAAGCCGACGTCCAGCGGCCAACCCAGATGCTGCGGTGGCAGCCCGCTTTGCCGCCATACGCCGCATGTGCGAATTCTCGGGTTGGACGAACTTGCAGTCTGCGGACGAAGCGGGCTTTGGTTGTAATAGACCTAAGGTCTGCTTTGGCTTCAGCTTTCGCCACAAGTCTGGGTAGTCTCGCGCGATCCAAATGCTGTGTTTTGTAGGATGAGTGGCGTTGGTTGAAAAATTCTGTCGCATGTCGGAACTTCTACGCATACGCTGTTGACTAACCTGCGAGAGTTGGGCCGACTCTACCTAAGGGTGGCTTGAGAAATCCTATTTTAGGGCGATCAAGACGAGGCGGGTTCTTGAACCATTGATGGGGGCTGCCGTGGGTATTTCAGGCGGAAAAGACAGAGATTGATGAATAGTGGAGACGTTTGGGTCAGTCGGGCGATGCAGGACTCGACGTTGGTGAAGCCGTTCTTGACGGCAGACATTTGGGACGACGATGAGAAGGCCGATGCTGCTGGTAAGGCCCTAAAAAGATTCAGGCTAGGCCATCCAATTCCCTCCAATTTATTTCCCTCAGAGTGTTTTGTGAATGACATGATGAAAAAGGTCCGCAATTTGCCGCCTATTTTCGAGTGCGCGTCCTTTTGGGTGGTGAATGAAGAGCTTGCGACGGTATTGAAGCAATTCGATCTTGGTAAAACCACGTTCCACCCCACCAAGCTATTCCAATTCAATCGCAAGACAGAAATTAGAGGAAAATATTTTTTCATCAATTTTGATACGCGGAAAGATACACTTCTGCCAGAAAACTCGGAAAACGTTAGAAAGCTCGACCCAACAATTCCGTGGGGAATTGGCCCACTTGTTAAGAATGGCGACGTGGCTGTTGATCACGGCGCGCTTGTTGGCGCTGATTTGTGGTTTGAGGAGACTATGTGGAAAGCAATTTTTATGAGTGGCGATCTTGTGGATGCCTTACGTGCCGCGAAATTGACCCGCCGACTTGGTTTGCGAAAGTGCAAAGTGATCTGACGCAATTGTATCCATACCCGGCTATGAACCCGTGAGCGGACCTTGGCGCAGGGCGCAGCATGTGGAATTTTGGGCTCATTGCCGTCATTAGATCGATCGCAGCATTTGGCCCGACTGATCCATCGGCCACTGCCATTGCGGCCCAAAGCTGCCTTTCACCGGTCGGTCTGGATGCTGCGCTTGCATCACGCATTCCGGGCATTCGCCGCGCATGCAATCCGAGAAAAGGGTTGGTGGTCAGCAAAGCGGGACGAAGTGGACGTTCCGGTTTTTCCCGACGTTTAGGTGAGGCCTGCTGCTTTGACGGCGGCAGCCATACGGTCGCGATGCTCGGGATCGTGGTACGGGTAGCGCTCGTGGTAGCGTTGAAAGCTGTATTTTGAGTCAATGGCCAGCATATCGGCCATTTGTTCCTTTGCTTCACCCGGACGGCCTGCGGCCACCATAATAGCGGACATGACCAACCGCGCTGGAGGAAAAGAGGGTGCCATGCGGATCGCACGCCGTTCATACTGCTCGGCCTTCTCCAGATCACCCGACAGGAAGTAGCCATGCGCGATATGGTGGAGCGCATTTGGTGGCGCAACGGGATCGAACCGAAGTGCCGTTTCACCCGCTTCCACGGCTCTTTCTGGCTGACCGGCGTAGTTCAATGCCTCGCTGAACCAGATATAGGTATCAGCGTTGTTCGGATCGATGACGATGGCGCGTTCGAAGCTATTTATCGAAGCCTCCGGCTGGCGAAGAAAGGTTTGCACCCATCCAAGCCTACTTTGCGCCAAGGATGAGTTTGGCGCCAGCTCAACGGCACGTCTGGCCTTTTCCGCAGCTATGTCGAGGCCCTTGTCGTAGCCAGGCCAAGCAAACGACCACCCGCTTTGAAAAGGGAACACCTGGCCCGCCCAGGCATCGGAATAATTCGGATCAATCGCGACAGCCTGTTCGAATAGGTTGATGCACTCGCGGTTTGTCTCTGGAGAAAACATGAAGAACTTAGCCCGCCCTTTGAGACAAAGCTCGTAAGCTTCGACACTGTGGGTGGGTCGAGCGATTTGCGCTCTCACCAAATTAACCTGAAGTGCAGTCGCGATTTTGGCTGTGATTTCGTCTTGAAGCGCGAAAATATCTTCTACGTCGCTGTCGTACCGCTCCGCCCATACATGACCACCTGTCGCTGTATCGATCAGTTGTGCGTTGATACGAATGCGATTGCCTGCCTTACGCACACTGCCTTCGAGTACGTGATCAACGCCCAGTTCACTGCCAATCTCGGTGACGTTTTTTGGCGAGTTTCGGTAGGCAAAGGATGAGTTCCGCGCGATGACAAAGAGGTCACGGTTTTTGCTCAGGTCTGTAATCAAATCCTCCGTCAAACCGTCGGCGAAATACAGTTGCTCTTGATCTGCACTGATGTTCACAAAGGGAAGCACCGCGATCGATCCTTGAGGAGCGATATTTTTAGACTCCGGGCTGGACACCGCGACAACGTTCGAAAGCTTGCCCACAAATCGAAATCCTTTCCGCGGAAATGTCTTTATCATTGATTGCGTCACACCGTCGTCGCCCAAGGCACGGCGCAATGCGTTTATGCGCGCGTTCAATGTTCCGTCGCCAACAATTCGGCCTTGCCAAACTGAGTCAATGATCTCGTCTTTTGATACCACCCTTTCCGCGTTCTCAATTAGAAAGACCAAAAGTGAGAAGGCCTGCGGCTGAAGGGAAATAGCGGTTCCTTCCTCGGACAATTCCAGCCGTTCTGTGTCGACGGTGTATGCGCCAAAACCGTATTTCACAGACCGGCAAGCTCGCGGCTAGAACAATTCATGGTCCGGCAAGGCAATGGATATCTCCCGTTCAAGTGGCCTTCGATGGCCCGATCTACATTGGTTTCAACGCAAACAAGTGAGGTCAACATGACACTAACGATTTCTGAAGCCAACTCAAACGCACCTCTAACCAAGGAGGATTCTCCAGCCGACGCTCCGACTACAAAAGTGAAGAAGGCCTGGTCGTCTGTCGCAAAACGCTTCTGGGAATACACAGAAGCCACGGGCGAAAGTAATACAAAACCCTTTGAGGGGTTGCTTTGAAATGTCCGTATGGCCGATTTGGGCTCAGAGCGGACCACGGATGCGTCGCAGCAAAAAGCCTTACCTCAGGATTCTGAATGTCTGCTTTCACGGTAGCTCCTTTGCAGGCTCGCACCCGCAGCAAATGTCTGCTTTCCGCCCCCTTCCACCGCGCTGTTTAAAACTGGGACTGGAAATCTCACGCAAATCAAGAGTATGTGTTGCGGTAACTCGCATTCCGCTTCTGCTAAGCGCCTACTGAGAATGGAATCTACCAATCATCGCTCAAAGACGACCGAGCGACTTCTAAGCGGCTACACATCCCAAACAATCCGAAACCCTTGGTGCGTTGTCGTGCTATCGGGTGAATTTCCGCTTCTTGCAGCGATCCTATAGCGGTAGCAGTAGCTGCGATGGCAGAGAAATGAACCACCCTTGAGCACTTTGAATCCACGCATGCCCTCAAGTCGGCTGCGAACCGATTTCTTAAGTGACTTCACTTTGTAAGCGTCCGACGTCCATTCCCAAACGTTTCCGACCATGTTGTACAAGCCCAACTCATTTGGGTCGTATGATCGGGACGGTGCCGTCGATTTCCAACCATCTGCAATAGTGTTCTGATGCGGGAACCTGCCTTGCCAAATATTACAGGGAAGTACTTCGCTATCATCCGGTTCTAGGTCTCCCCATGGGAACCGCACATCGCCCTGACCGCCTCGCGCGGCATGTTCCCATTCCGTCTCGGTCGGAAGCCTGCCACCGGCCCATCGTGCATATGCTTGAGCGTCGTTCCAAGACACGTGCACAACAGGGTGGTCAGGAAACCATGCATCAGCTTGGCTCTCAGGGCCGCATATGTCTTTCCAATTTGCGCCGTCTACTTTGCGCCACCATTCCACACCTTCGACGCCGAGAGTGGCTTGCGCGTCTTCGGGCAAGTCGGACCAGAAGACGAAAGACCAGCCGAAGGTCTCGGCCTCAGTCACATAGTCTGTGGCGTCAACAAATTCCAAAAACTCCTGATTGGTGACGGTCGCCGCCCCAATCTCAAAGGGCGTCAAGCGCTTCTCGCGGAGTGGACTTTCACCATCGTCCGGGATTTGCGGCGCGTTCGTCCCCAAAAGTGCGCTGCCTCCGGGCACTTCGATTGCCGCAAAACTCTTGTGCGACTGCGACGCGCGGTGAGATCTGCTTACCGCTTTCTCCACCGTTCGTGGACGAGTCGGCGCGCAACACGTCTTTATAATGTGATCGCCATCCGCACTTTCTGTCATTCTTTGCCCCGATGCCACGTCAATGATAACCAATATGTTAGGGCGAGTAAGTTCTGACAAGAAGGCAGTTAAGCTGGTGAAACAAACCGAAGAGTACGACTATGTTATCATAGGCTCTGGAACCGCAGGGTCTACGCTTGCAGCGCGGTTAAGCGAAGAAAAAGATGCAAGCGTTCTTGTGCTGGAGGCTGGCGGTACTGACAAACGGTTTTGGCTGCGACTCCCGGTCGGTTATTTCAAATCAATTTACAATTCCGACGTGTCGCGTCTCTTTAAGGGCCAAGCAGACCAGGGGATTGCCGGGCGCGAAATGGACATTCCGCGCGGGCGCGTTGTAGGCGGCTCAAGTTCGATCAATGGGTTGATTTATATCCGAGGTCAGCATCAGGACTTTGACGATTGGGAAGCCCTTGGGGCAAATGGCTGGGGTTATCGCGAAGTCCTTAAGCATTTTCGAAATATTGAAACCTATGAGGGGCCGCCGAACCAATATCGAGGGAGCACGGGCCCGCTTGGAGTTTCTGATTTGCGCAATGACAATCCACTTTGCGAGGCGTGGTTAGAAGCGGCGCGGCAGACGGGTTTGCCAGACAACAGCGATTTTAACGCCGAGGACACTTATGGTGTCGGACGTTACCAATTGACGCTAAAAGGCCGATGGCGTGACAGTGCCGCAACGGCCTATCTGCACCCTGCTCTTGCGCGGTCCAATCTGACTTTGATGACCGGCGCATCAGTTCTTGAAATCGTAATCGACGGCCACGTGGCGACAGGTGTACGTTACGTTCAAGACGGCGAAGATAAAGTCGTACACGCAGCCCAAGAAGTGATCTTGGCCGCGGGGGCTATTCAATCTCCACAATTGCTTCAACTCAGCGGAATCGGTCCTGCGGACCTATTGCATCAACACGAGATACCCGTGCGCGTTGATGCCCCTGAGGTGGGCGCGAACCTGCAAGACCATCTTCAAATGCGCACAATTGTTGAGCTGAAAAGCGGCAAGCACTCGTTGAACGGGCAAGTCCGCAACCCACTTAAGGCGGCGGGTCTTGGTTTGGATTGGGCGATAAATGGGCGCGGCCCACTCACCGTCGGCGCAGGGCAAGTCGGTGGGGCAGCGTGCAGTTCATACGCTAAAAATGGGCGTCCTGACCTTCAGCTTTTCGTCATGCCACTTTCTGTCGACAAGCCCGGCACGCCGCTCCATCGGTATCCGGGGTTCACGGTGTCTTACTGGCAATGTCACCCAGAAAGTCGCGGGCGTGTATCTCTGAACTCTGCCAATCCGTTGGCCGATCCCATTATAGAGACGAATTACCTAAGCTCAGCCAAAGATCAGTCCGTAATGATCGAAGGTCTGAAAATGGTACGCGACATTTACCGCCAACCGGCTTTCAAAAATCACTGGAGTAAAGAAGTTGTGCCCGGTGCCCATCATGCATCTGATGATGAAATCCTAGCGGCGATCCGACAGAATGCGGGCACAGTTTATCACCCAGTTGGGACGTGCCGCATGGGTGGTGATGAGACATCCGTTGTGAACCCTCAGTTGCGCGTCCGGGGTGTCAAAAATCTTCGCGTTGTGGATGCGTCGGTCATGCCGAAGATCACTTCGGCCAATACCAATGCGGCGACTTTTATGATCGCTGAAAAAGCCGCGTCAATGATCCGAAACGCGTGACATCACATTGGACGTCGTGCCAGCGAATAAATCTGGCCGGTTGGCCCGCCTTTGGGTTGCGTCGCTAAATGCAGCGCTAAGTCTGCTACCTCGTCCGGGTGCTTGACCCGCTCCCAGGCTGGCAATCCTGGCGGAAGCGCGTCAGGCCCCTGCGACAAAACCTCTTCCGGAGATTTTGCATCGGCTGGATCAACATTCTGAAAAGTTGCAGTCGCAGTTGGTCCGGGAACAAGGCTGTTTACGTCAATTTCACGCGACCACAATTCATTGGCAAGGCCGTCTGTCATCATATTCAATGCTGCCTTGGAAAC
The DNA here is from genome assembly GCA_039942715.1 of Paracoccaceae bacterium. Lineage (GTDB taxonomy): Bacteria > Pseudomonadota > Alphaproteobacteria > Rhodobacterales > Rhodobacteraceae > JABDJX01. The sequence goes on along the minus strand of JBDVBY010000001.1, from coordinate 243,857 downwards.
ATGGTAGGCGCTGCTGTTTGCGCCGGCCGTGTATCCTTTGCCAGAGGTAAGGTTGATAATTTTACCGCCATTGTTCATATCTTTGATCAAGTGCCGCGTGATCAAGTAAGGGCCGCGCACATTGATCTTCATCATCTTCCACCAAAGATCAGGATCCGAGTCCTCGAAAGACCCACGTTCCAGATATGCTCCGGCGTTGTTGACGATGATATCAACTTTTCCAAATTCGTTTAAAACGCTTTTGCAGAAACCCTTGGCTTGCACAGCAACGCCGAGATCAATTGGCATAGCAAAACAGCGCTGCCCCAGATCGGTAACTGCGCTTGATACTTCATTGAGGCTTGCTTCAGAACGCGCACAGATAGCGACATCTGCGCCAGCTTTAGCAAAGGTCAGTGCGGTAGATTTTCCGATTCCACGCCCAGCTCCGGTGACAACTGCGACTTTTCCTTTCAAAGGCTGATTAGTCATTTCGACGTGCCTCCAATGCCTCTAGAGTCTCGTTGATCTCTTTCACACCTGCATCCCAATCGACCGCCCCCTTGGCGGTGTAATGCGCCATGGGCAGTGCCTTTTGCAGACAATCAATACCGTCCCAAAGCCGAGTGTCGCAAATCATGACATAGGGTTGACCATTGGTATTGCGTGCCTCTTCAAAAGTATCGAGAAGTTCCGCCATATCGGTGCCACTGATCCGACGGCTTTTGCATCCAAAGGCTTCGAACTTGTCGTGGACCGGTTCGACGCCCATGACATCGGCGGCATGCCCGGAGGCCTGCATGTCATTGTTGTCGACGATGAAGCAAAGGTTATCCAACTTTTGGTGGGCGGCGAACATGGCTCCCTCCCAGACATTACCTTCCTGCAATTCCCCGTCCGAAAGCAGGCAATAAACCCGCTTGTCAGAACCCTGTTGGCGAAGCGCCCATGCAAGGCCAGCGGCTTGGCTTGGGCCTTGTCCCAGCGACCCGGCGGTAATCTCAAAGCCAAGTTGGCCTTCGATGGGGCTTTGATCGACCTGTGTGCCGTCTTCGTTATAGGTGCGCAATTGATCCATCGTGTAGTGTCCAGTTTCGGCAAGTGCGCCATAGGTCATGATCGCGTCATGTCCGTTTGACAGCACAAAACGATCGTGAAACCAGCCCTCACCATCAGGGCGCATCTCATCGAAATAGAGCGCTGCAGTTATGTCCGCCAGCGCCACGCCCTGCGATGCATACCCACCGCGTTGCCTGCAGATTTCCAATACGTTGCGGCGGATTTTTGCGGCGATAATGTCAAGCTCTAGAATGCTTTGATTGCGTTTCATGTTGCGACCTCCGCGATCCGGGTCGCGAGAGTATCAGCATCCAGTCCAAGCTGCTTGCGGATATACCCCATCGTGCCACCTGGCGCCCATGTATTGGGAAGCCCAAGCCGGGTGATGCGCGGCCCTTGCCCTATGTCTGAGACGATCTCGGTCACAAGCGATCCAAGCCCTGTGACGATCTGGTGGTTCTCGACCGTCACGATTTGATTGTGGGCAAAAGCAAAATCCGCAATCTCGTTTTCATTCACTGGCTTGATCGTTGGTACGTGCAGAACTGAATGATCAACCCCGCGTTCACTCAAAATGTCAGAGGCTTCCAATGCCCATTGCGTTCCGTGACCGCTCGCAATGATGCCGATGCCTTTGCCGTCTTTCAGCTTGTAGGTTTTGCCCAATTCAAAGGTAAATTTCTGTGGGTCCAAAATGCGCGGTGTGTCGCCCCTGTGCCCGCGAATATACGTCAGGCCTGGCAGATCGACTGCCATATCTAAAGCGGCCCGAAAGTCGGTCGGATCAACCGGGTCAATTACATTTGCATTTGGGATTGCGCGGACCATGCCAAGGTCTTCTGCCGCTTGGTGGTGTATACGTGCAGGGTTGGAAATGCCCGGTGTAAAACCGATCGCGATATTTGTTGGCCCGGTTTCCTGATTAGTGCCGGGCCCGCTGCCCGAGCCCATACAGATCATCATCTGATCATAAGCACGACGCGTGATGTAACAGGCAAAGCAGGTGGCAATGGGCACATAGCCACCTTTGGCAACGCCTGCCGCGACAGACATAAGGTTCTGCTCGGCCATACCAACATCGAGGTGTTGCCGTGGCAGTTCGTTCTTCACTCGCACGACCTGACAATACTTGCTGAGGTCGGCAGACATGATCACCACGTCTTTGCGGCGTGAACACAGATCAAAGCTGATGTCGTCAAAAGGCGCAGGATCAAAACTACGCGGACCGCTTAAGAGCATGAGAACCTCATGGAACATGAATGGCGTTTGGGAGGAGTTCTTTTTCAAGAAACTCCTTGGCTTCAGAGTGGGTTACCCAATCGGGTGGCGGGAAGTCAGCCGCCATATCCCAATCGTCGCCTGCGGCTTTCATATGGGCTTTTAGCCTGGCATCGAAATCATCCATCAAAGCCGCATGCGCGGGATCATCCACAAGATTATTCTGTTCACCAGGATCAGCGCGCTCGTCAAACAGCAATGCCCGATGTTCCTTGCGTCGCATATAGAGCCAGTCTTTGGTGCGAATGCCGCGCTCGGCAAACGGGGCGTACTCGCCGGGGTTGCCGCCTGTTTGCGTAAAGACCTGATACCAGATCGCATCACGATGATCTGGCGTTTTGCCATCCAAGACGCCCAAGTAGCTTTGGCTGTCGCGGCCCGCGGGCATGGTGATCCCTACGAGTTCAAACAAAGTGGCCATCATATCAACGCCGACGTCGATCATGGCGTCCGAACGCTGAGGGGTGAATCTGCCGGGATAGCGGACAATCAGCGGCACATGCATCGACGCGCGATGAGCGTGGTTTTTAATGCCGCAGAAAGAGCCGTGCTGGCCGCACATATCGCCATGATCGCTGAGGAAAATCACCATCGTATCCTCGGCAATTCCAAGCGCATCTAACTGGTTAAGGATACGCCCCAAATTCCAGTCGATGTTGTGGATCATGCCGTAATACTCGGCGATGAATTCGCGAATTTCAGCCTCGGTTTCGGTCTCTGCCTTAGGCTTGGTCTCGTGCGCGGCATGGCTTTTGTGACCTGACTTTGGATCGCCGCCGCAAAGCACTTCGTTGCGATGCTTTTGCACTTTGGTCTGAAGGTCCGCATTCGGCACACCCGGCGGCAAGGGCACTTCGCCCGGATCATAAATGCGACGCAAGTGGTCCGGCATATCCATCGGGAAATGCGGAGGGCCATAACTAAGGTACCCAAAGAACGGCTTGTCACCCTTTGCTGAGGCGTCGATGAAATCAAGGAACTGGTCCGTCTGATAATCGGGCTCATATCGCGCCGAATGATAGGCTTGCCCGGCGTCATCGTAGTAGATCGAAGACTGATAATCATGGCCGCGATTGAAGCCTACAAAATGGTCAAACCCAAAGCGTCGATCTGGCGGCACAAAACCGGGCTTGGGACCGCCTTCAAGATGCCATTTGCCCACGTACCCAGTGCGATAGCCTACGTCTTTCAGGTACTCCGCCAAGAAGCCTTGGTCTCCGCGCAAAGGGAAATGGTTTTGGATCATGCCGTGGCCTTGGGCAAATTTGCCCGTCATGACAGAGGCACGAAAAGGGCAGCAAATTGGATAGCTGGTGTAGGCTTCAGAGAAATGCACGCCTTCAGAAGAAAGACGGTCAATGTTGGCCGTTTTGATTACCGGATTGCCAGAGCATCCCATGGCATCATAACGCATCTGGTCAGCATAAATGATCAGAATGTTGGGATGAGTCATTTGCGCAGCCTCGATGTGATGGGCCCCCAAAGGAGCGTGAGAGCAAGGGCCGCATAAATTGTCAGGCCAATGGGCGTGGCAAAGAACTCTAAAACGGATCCATCTGCAATTGTCAGCGACTGGCGTAAGGAATTTTCTAGAATGGGGCCCAACACAAAACCGATAGACAAAGGCGCAATGGAATAGCCCAGTTTACGTACCACATAGCCCAATATGCCCGCTCCCAACAAAACACTCACGTTAAAGAATGAGTTCGAGACCGAGTAGATGCCGACAAAGCTTAGCAACATCACGGTCGGAACGATTACAGATGTGGGCACCATAATCAGTCGCGCCGCAAAACGGATGGCTATTAATCCGATGAACATCATCAGGATATTGATAAAGAACAGCCCTAGAAAGATCGCATACATCAGATCTGGCTCTTCCGAGAAGAGCTTAGGCCCTGGTGTCAGACCCTGAATGAGAAGCGCGCCGAGAAGGACTGCTGCCGCAGGAGAACCAGGCACGCCAAGTGTCAGCGTTGGCACCAATGCGCCCCCCACAGTCGCGTTGTTCGCAGTCTCTGGCGCTACGATCCCTTCTGGAATTCCAGTGCCGTATTTCGCAGGCGTTTTCGAGCGGCGCTTGGCCTCGGAATACGCAAAGAAAGCGCCTACTGCAGCACCCTCGCCGGGAATAATGCCGATGACGGTTCCGATGATGGAGGACCGCAAAATGACGTCCTTCATTCGGCCCAGCGATTTGAAACCGGGTAATTTGACCGTCAGGCTATCGGCGCTGAATTCTATTTTATGGGCTGCGCGCTCTGCCCCGATCAGCACCTCAGACATTGCAAAGAGACCGACAAGGAATGGGACCAGCGGCAAGCCTTCGTAAAGGTGATAGCTGCCAAACGTATAACGCTCGGTGCCGTTAAGCTCATCTAGCCCCCAAGTCGTTAGAAACAGGCCCAAAGCCCCCATCAGCAGGCCTTTTGGCAGGCTCTGACCTGCAACGCGGACTACCACGATCAAACCGAAAACTGAGATGGCGAGGTATTCGCGCGGCCCAAACTTTACCGCCAGATCGGCCAGAAGCGGCGTCAAAAGGGCAAGACACACCGCACTGAAAAGCCCGCCAATGATCGACCCTGTAAGAGAAAACCCAAGCGCTTCGCCACCGCGCCCGTTTTTGAACATCTTGTGTCCATCCTGAACGGTCGCAATAGCCGCGCCGGTGCCGGGTATGCCGACAGCGATGGCAGAAATAGAACCTCCATAAATGGCGGCAGAATAAATACCCAGCAGCAAGACCATTGAGGGCACAGGGTCCAGATAGAAAGTAAACGGCAGCGCCAAGGCGATAGCAATCGGCGGCCCAAGCCCCGGTAAAATGCCGATGATCAAGCCAATAACGATGCCCACAACAAGCAATAGCATTGTCAGTGGATCAGCGAGCAGGCCGAAAGCGGAAATGAGAGCAGCGCTATCGAACATCGCTCACACCAATCGAACGCCAAGGCCGTAGGTGAAGACAACGTAAACGAAGCCTGTCAGTCCCAGCACCACAGCGTAAATAACCGGTTTGCGAATGCCCATGGCGATCAAACTTAAAGGGCCGAGCAAAACGGCCATCGCAACAAACCCATAGTTGCGCCAGATAAAATAGCAAACAACACAGACAACAAGCATTAGAATGCCGCGCAGGGCTTCGCCCGCATTTGCAAAGACCATTTCGCCTTTGTCACCGCTTGCGCCGGACTTAGCGGCATAAAGGCAAAACACCACGGCCGCCGCCAACCCTGCAAGCCCAAGCATCAACTGCGGAAAGAACTTCGAAGGCAAGCCAGAGCTCGCAAGCAATCCACCTGTCTCAAACCCTTGCGCAACCCACGCAAAGTAGATGCAAGCGATGATGACCAAAGCTGCGAATACGGTGTTGGCTAAACGTTGAGAAAGCATGTTTGCCGTCTTTTTTGAGGGGGTTAGTCTTGTGTCGCCCAGGTCGAACCTAGGCGACACCGCGATCCAATCGCTTATTTATGAAGCAGCCCGAGTCCGTCCAAGATTGGCGAATACAGGTCGATACCGAATTGGATCAACTCTGTGGTTGCTTCGGTACCATGCACCCATTTGTAGGAAACGCTCTTGGGGATTTGCGCCTTGAACGCATCCTCGCCCATTACTTTTGAGGCCTCCAAAAGCTTGTCGACGATTTCCTGTGGTGTGCCAGCTTTCACGGCCAGTCCACCGTGAACCCAAACGGCAGCCTCTTTGCCCGGAAAGGCCTCACCAACGGTACGAACACCAGGCAGGTCTTTTTCAAAGTAATCCGCGCGATTGTTATCGAGAATGATCAGAGGACGCACTTCGTCGCCATACTTATGGATTGAAGCAACCTGACCAACCGCCACGTCAATTTGCCCGCCTAGTAGGCCAGCCATCGTAGCAGGAACGGTCTTCAACGCGATTGTTTTGAATTCCAACCCAAACTCAGACGCCATCTGAACGGCGCTTAGGTTTGGCGGAGCACCCAAGTTGTTCACACCAATCGTCAGCTTATTTGCCTTGGCACCTTCGATGAACTCCTCAAAGGTATTGTAAGGGCTGTCGGCGCGCACGTAGAGCGCGTTTGATGCCGAAATGCCCGCAAACAGTGGCGTAAAATCTTCCAGCGGTGTGTAAGGCACTTCACGGGTCAAAGGTACGATCATAAAGCTGGGCGGTGACCAATTCACCAATGTGTATCCATCAGCAGGGGCGTCCAGCACACTCATCATTGCCGGAATGTGTGCGCCACCGGGTTTGTTGACGACATTGACTGGGACGCCTAGCTCTTTGCTGAGTGCTTCGGCGTTCATCCGTTGAATAATGTCTGCGTTACCCCCAGCGGCAAAAGACACCACCAAAGTAATCGGCTTTTCTGGCCAGTCGGCCATCGCTGCACCTGCGCTAAGACCTAGCGCGGCCAAGCCGGATATAAGTAGAGTTTTGAGTTTCATGTGAAGCCCTCCCCGCTTCGCCCCGCATCTTTGGCGGATATTAATGGTCTAGATGTACATACCTTTTGGTCGAAGCGCAAGAAAGTCAAGCCATTCCATTGCGCACCTATTCCGTTGCGAACTCGACTTCGAATTCAAGTAGGTTTCCTGGATATGTAAGCGTTGCCGAATAAATCAGCTTACCCTCGTCATCCAAAAACTCTCGAAAAACCCGAAAGACAGCAGAGTTCACTTTGATTCCAAGAGATGTTGCCATGGTAAAGTCGGCGTAAGAAATCGTCACGTTCTGTTTCGCCTTTTGGACATTTACTCCCAAATCCTTGAGCACTGAAACAACGATTTCAGTCGCAAACCTGTCAGGCGCTCTCTCGAAAACCTGATCGTCGAGCTTAATGTCAACTTGGCAGAACGGCTTACCCAAACGCGCATGTATACGGCTCATTGACCTGAAATAGCGGCCATCCGTCGCTTTTTCGATGACTGCATCGTTCTGACGAACCGACACCTCCATCTGATCGACCATCGTATAGATTTGCGAAATGTCCGCCTTCATGTGAAGCGTGTGTCGCGCTGGGATTTTTACGGCTTTAACAAAAGTACCGCGACCAGAGTGCTTTTCGATCAGCCCCTCATCTTCAAGCGCATTCATCGCCTGAACCACTGTCATACGGGCGACGCCCAATTGCTCGGTCAGCTCGCGAAGCGCAGGCAGCTTGGTGCCTGCAGCCAATTCTCCCGACATAATTTGATGCCTTAAAACCTCGGCAACCTCTGCATGCAAAGGAACCGCTGTTCGCTTCATCGCCTGAAGATTCATGTTGACATTCTCCCCTCTGACATAGGTACAAAGGTCCATACCTTTCTAAGCTAGCACGGTTCCTTCATGAAAGCGAAACACAATCTCTCTGAACTGGAAGCAATCGCAACACGTTTACGCCTGCACGTTGTGAACATGGTCGCTCCGTCAGGGCAAGGATATGTTCAGCAAGGGCTTGGAGCGGCCGATATCTTTACGTCTCTCTACTTTGCAGAAGCAACTATGGACCCCGTCAATCCAACATGGCCAGATCGTGATCGCATTTTCCTAACGACCGCACACAACACGGCGATCTTCTATGCCACGCTGGCAGAACGTGGTTTCTTTAATGTCGAGGACTTGAAGACCTATGTGACCGACGGCTCAACGCTTGAGATCAATTCATCCGAACGCATGGGCCCATTCGTGGAGGCAACGTGCGGTTCGCTGGGTCAGGGGCTTTCAGTGGCCATTGGCTGTGCCATGGCTGCCAAACGGCAGGGGCGTGCAAGCCGATTTTATGTCATTGTGGGCGATGGTGAAATGCAGGAAGGCCAGATCTGGGAGGCAGCCATGCTAGCCGGTGCCAAGGGGCTGGATAACCTGTGTTTCATCGTGGATTACAACTTTGTCCAATCCGAAGGGCCAATGGATTTAGTCATGTCGCTCGAACCATTGATGGACAAAATGGAGAGCTTTGGATTTGCCTGTCAGGAAATTGACGGCAATGACATGAGTGCGCTTCTGACCGCATATGACAACGCACGCGCGACCAAAGGCAAACCAAGTTTTATCAAAGCCAATACCTTGATGGGCAAAGGAGTCGCTTCGCTTGAAGGGCTGATGTTCCACCAATTGCGCTTTCCCGAAGAGGTCGCCAATAGCGCGCGCTCCGAATTGGAGGCGCAGCTATGATCGAAACCCTGACGCAACTTGAAGCCGCGGATTTTATCAACCGTTCGTTCAAACCCCTGCCTAGATCTTATGGCGACGCTTTGGTTGAAGCAGCAAAAGCTGATCCACGCATCGTCGCACTTTGCGCTGATCTTGTTCCGCCAACAGAGACCGACCGTTTTCGTGATGAACTGCCAGAGCGATTTCACAACGTCGGTATCGCCGAAGCGAATATGATTGGTATGGCTGGCGGCATGGCAAGATCAGGGGAAATCCCTTTTACCCATAGCTTTTGCGCCTTCACCACCAAACGCGTGTTGGATCAAATCACCTTGCAAGCTGCCTATCCGAATTTGCCCGTAAAAATCATAGGTTTCCTGCCCGGTGTCGCGACGCTTCTTGGTGTATCGCACCAGGCTATTGAAGACGTTGCGATCATGCGTCCCATACCCAATATGGCGATTTTTGAACCTTCCGGACCCGAGTATCATGCCGCCATGGTAAAGCTTGCCTTGGACTGGGACGGTCCTGCCTATTTGCGGATGAAACGGCCCGAAAGCGCGCCTGCGCCGTTTGAGCCACAATCCCTCGAAGTCGGAAAAGGCGTTATCCGGCGCGAGGGGGGCGATTTGACCATAATCTCTGCCGGGCTTTGCGTGGCTGAAAGCTTAAGGGCTGCTGAGGCTTTGGCGCGCGAGGGGATTGAAGCTAGCGTGGTCGACATGGCGTCTTTGAAACCGATTGATACAGAACTGATCCTTGAACGGGCAGCTTCAACTGGCGCAATCGTCACGGCTGAAAACCACAGTATCATTGGTGGACTCGGCTCTGCAGTCGCCGAAGTTCTGATGGACGAAGGTGTTGGCCTACCGTTCAAACGGGTCGGTGTTATGGATCGGTTTTGCGAAGGCGGAACTACACCGTATTTGATGAATAAATTTGGCCTCGACGCCCCGGCAATTGCCGATGCAGCGCGCGGCGTGATGAAAAAGAAGGGTTAAGCGATGAGCTTTAGATACGAATTTGGCAAAGGCGAGGACGCCTATGAAACCGTAAACCCCGCCGATCCGTCCGAAAAGGTTGGCCGTTACGGGATCATGCACCCCGATGCGCTTGGCAAAGTCATCGAACAGGCCAACGCAGCGCAAGCTATTTGGTCGAAAGTTCCGGGGCTTGAACGCTCGCAAAGATTGAATGCGTTTATTGACGCTGTTGAGGCGCGCGCAGATGAATTGGCTACGGCTGGCACTCTGGAACAGGGTAAGCTCTTCCGTGAATCAAAAGGCGAGACGATGAAGTCCTGTGCCGAGGGTCGCTTCTCGGTCGGAGAAGCTGCGCGCATGGGAGCGATGGCGATTGCCTCAGGCCGCGCGGGTTTCTCGAACCAGATATTGCGCCGACCGCGAGGCGTCATTTTTTGCATCTCGCCTTGGAACTTCCCAATCTCAACACCCATGCGAAAGATTTGCCCCGCACTCGCATTCGGGAATGCTGTGGTCATGAAGCCATCGCAATTCACACCCGCTGCAAACTTCTTGCTGGCTGAAATTTCGAAAGAGTTTTTCCCTGACAATCTCATTCAGATTGCCATGGTCTCGGGCCGTGTGGCCAGCGAAGTCGTCGCGTCAGGCGACGTGAATGGCGTAAGCTTCACAGGCTCGGTTCCGACCGGCAAACTTGTCTATGCGGCGGCGGCACAAAACCTGATCCCTGTTCAACTAGAGCTCGGTGGTAAGAACGGCGCGATCTTGAACGACAGTGACGACCTTGAGAATGCGCTCACCCAAATAATGGGCGCGTCATTCATGACATCAGGCCAAAGGTGCACCGCCATAAGCCGCGTAATCGTGCACAAAAGCCTAGCAGCAGAAACTAAAGAAATTTTGACCGCCAAAGCATCCGCGATGAAAATGGGCGCTGGTTTGGATGAAACCACCGACATTGGCCCTTTGTGTAACTTGCCGCATTGGCGTGACGTTTGTGAGATTACCGAAAGGGCCATCGCCGAGGGCGCTAAACCATTGGCAGGAGGGAAAGCCTCCGGCGCCCCGGAAGATGGTTATTTCTATAGCCCGACGATCCTTGGCGATGTCGCTCACAGCTCGATCGCAGGCCAACAGGAGATTTTTGGACCGGTTCTATCAGTTCTAGAATACGACACTTTCGATCAAGCAATGAACATGCTTAACGACACCGAGTTCGGCCTTACATCGTCACTGTTTTCCAATCGGAATAACCTGGTCCAACGCTTCCTAGCCGAAAGTCAGAACGGGATGATCCACGTCAATCATGGAACTGTTCCGGACAACAATATGCCCTTCGGTGGGATCAAGAACTCCGGTGTCGGCGCTTATTCTGTTGGGCCAACCGCGGTGAATTTCTACACCTCCGAACATGCGGCTTATGTGGCCTGGTAACATGCAGTTTCGCAAAGCCATAACGATCAGCCATATCGATGTATATCCGATCCGCGCCACTGGCGGGGTCTCACCAAAAATGGCGCTTGGAACGATGCCCACGCGCCCCGCGCTGCTTGTGCGTATTGAAGATACATCTGGGTGCTTTGGGTGGGGTGAAGTCTGGGCCAACTTCCCTCCGCGCGCAAACCTTCACAAAGCGCATATCATCGAAGACGTGGTCGCCAGTCATTTGGAAAAAATGTCGTTTAGTGATCCACGCGAAGTGCAGGAAGCGTTGCGCAATCAACTGTCGGTCTTCTTTTTGCATGTAGGACAGTCCCAAGTTTTCGAGCACATTCTCGCAGGGCTAGACACTGCCCTTTGGGACCTTGCGCTCAGAAACGCAGGCCAATCCTTCACCGAGTTTGCAAATCTGTCCGCGCCTTCCGCCAAATCTTATGCCACTTCAATTAATGCTGAAGATCTTGATCGCTTGATCCCGTTTCATGCGAAACTTGGTCAGACATATTTTAAGCTCAAGATTGGGTTTGCCGAACACGGTCAAAGCGAAATTGTCGAACACGCAGCAAGGCTCTGCCCAACAGACACGCGCATTATGGTCGACAGCAATCAATCTTGGACTTTGGATCACGCTAAAAAAGCGCTTCGCTCGATGGAAGAGTATGCTCCCTATTTCGCCGAAGAATCTTTACGCGCAGATGCGCCAAAGTCTGACTGGGAGTCGCTCGCGCGCGCCACAGAAATCCCGCTTGCAGGCGGCGAAAACATCTATGGCATCGAAGAGTTCTTGGCGATGTGTCGCGCTGGCATGCGTGTTCTTCAACCCGATGTCGCCAAATGGGGCGGCGTATCGGGTGCCTTAGACCTCGCGGCGGCAGTTCCCGAAGATGTACTGATCTGGCCGCACTTCATGGGCACCGCAATCGGCCAGATGGCAGCGCTTTCTATCTCTGCTGCAGTTGGCGATGCGTCATCCTGCGAAGTGGATGTGAACGAGAACGCTCTCAGAACCGAGCTTTGCGGGGACGCGATTGAGATTAGCTCCGGACGTATCGATCTACCGACCGCCCCCGGGCTTGTTGTGCCACCTGACCCAAAGGCGCTTGAAGAATTTACCGATGCGAGCGCATGACATGACTAACGCATCTGATTGGCTTACGCGTTTCGCAGGCTTTGCACAAAATGGAGACGGCGCGAGCATCGCGGAAATGTTCTCAGCGGAGAGTTATTGGCGCGACTATCTCCCCTTTGGATGGACCCTTCAAACGCTGGAAGGCCAAGACGCCATTGCCGTCTTTGCCGCTAAACACGGCGCGCAAACTGGTTTCGCAAAGCCAATCTTTGAAGGGGATGCGAAGGATCAAGAAGGGTTCTTCCGTTTCAAAACCAACGACGGCGCGGGGCGTGGCTACATTCGGCTAGGCGAAAGGGGCTGTACAACCCTCTTTACCACGCTTGGAGGGATCGACGTTGCACGTACATCTCCGGAAATTTCTTCCGAACCATTTGTCCTGATCGTGGGTGGTGGTCAGGGTGGTTTAGCACTTGGCGCTCAACTCTCGGACTTGAAAGTCCCTTACCTGATCGTCGACAAATACCCCCGTGTTGGAGACCAATGGCGTTCCAGGTACAAAAGCCTCGTTCTGCATGACCCGGTTTGGTACGACCATATGCCGTTCAAGCCCTTCCCCGATGATTGGCCTGTGTTCACGCCTAAAGATCAAATGGGCGATTGGCTTGAGACATATGCCCAGGACCTTGCACTCACTATTTGGAATGGGACAGAGCTCGAGAAGGCATCTTTTGATGACGCCAGCCTGACATGGACGGCCCAATTAAAACGCGAAGGTGAAGAGTTAACTCTGAAACCGACTCACATTGTTATGGCCTTGGGGCTTTCTGGATTTCCTAATGTACCCGAATTTCCAGGACAAGATAACTTTGCGGGCCAGCAATTCCATTCCAGCGAATACAAGGACGGACAGGACTTCGAAGGGAAGAACGTTGTTGTCGTCGGCGCAAACAATTCCGCCCATGACATTGCGTCTAACCTCGTGAGTAAGGGTGCAAACCCCGTCATGCTCCAACGCTCGTCATCTCTGGTGGTTCCGCAAAAGATTTACTGCGAGCGGATTCTTGGTACGCTTTATTCTGCCGAAGCAGTGGCGAAAGGGATCACAACTGAAAAGGCCGACATCCTTCAGGCATCTATGCCGTTCCGTCTCCTTGAAAAGAACCACCGCATTCTTTGGGACGAGATTCGCGCCGACAAGCGCGATTATTATCAACGTCTAACCGACGCGGGATTTAACTTGGACTTTGCAGAAGATGGTACTGGACTGGGCACAAAGTATCGGCGCACGGCTTCCGGGTATTACATCGATGTTGGTGCAGCCGAAATGGTTGCGGAAAATCGCATCGCCATTCGCTCAGGAGCAGGCATAAGCCACCTTTCTGAATCAGCTGTGCACCTCGATAGCGGCGAAGCGCTGCAGGCAGATGCTGTTATCTACGCAACTGGATATGGTGGCATGACGGATTGGGTTGCCGCTCTGATGGACCAAGACACCGCAGACCGTGTCGGCCCATGTTGGGGATACGGTTCAGACACAAAGGGTGATCCCGGCCCCTGGATAGGCGAGTTGCGCAACATGTGGGTTGAAACCGCCCAACAGGGTTTGTGGTTCACTGGCGGCAACCTCAGTCAGGCGCGCTATTATTCAAGACTTCTGGCGCTACAACTGGCAAAACGGTTTCAAGAATGAATAACCTGGGCGGACTGAACTGAGGAAGAAAATGTCAAAACTCACAATCGTTGCCAATATCAAAGCCTACTCAGACAAGATTGATCTGGTGAAAAGCGAACTAATCAAACTGATCGCTACTACCCGCAATGAAGAAGGTTGCATCAACTACGACCTTCATCAGGACAATGAAAACCCAGCACATTTTATGTTCTATGAAAACTGGGAGACGCGTGAGTTGTGGCAGACGCATATGGGGGCGCCTCATCTGACTGCCTACATTGAGGCAACAAACGGTGCCGTTGAAGAATTTACGCTGAACGAGATGAACATCGTCGGCTAAGGGAAAATTGAGTGCGCCATGAAGGCTGTTGGATATCGCGATATTGGCTCGATTGACCGCGAACCAAGAATAAGGGAGGAAATCAATGCAACTCAAACCTGTGACAGGTAACACACCAGAGGAACGGTTGAGCGCGCTTGGGCTGGAACTGCCACCCGTGCCGGAGGCCGTTGCGGATTATGTCACCCACACTCAAATCGGGTCGATCATTTACACGTCAGGGATGCTTCCCTGGATAGCGGGCGATCTGAAATTCACCGGCAAGATGGGGGCTGAACTTTCTGTTGAAGAGGGATATCAGGCCTTCCAGCTTTCGGCACTGAATGGCTTGTCTTTGCTCCGATCTATCACAGGAGATTTGAGCCGCATCAAACGCATCCACCGGCTTGAAGGCACGGGCGGTGCAACGTCTGACTTCTTTGATATGCCGATCGCACTCAATGGCGCGTCGCATTTGATCAACACAGTCTTTGGAAAAAAAGGGGCGCATTCGCGCATGATCTTTTCGAACCCTTCCATGCCAATTGACTGTGCGACGCTTCTGGTCTTTTGGGCGGAGGTCGAAGAATGACCCAACCACTCGATTTGAGCCAAGAATTTATCGAACGCGCCGACAACGGCGAAGTGGGGAACGCGCTGGTATCCGAGACCAACCGTGTTCGGGTGTGGCACATTCACGCCAAACCGGGTGAACGCCTCAAGGTTCATACCCATGTTTTAGATTACTTTTGGACGATCCACGCGCCAGGACGGGCACGCAATCACATGGCCGATGGCACGCATTTCGACATGGACTATGCGACCGGTGACACAAAGCACTTCACCTTCAAAAAAGGTGAACGTATGACACACAGTCTAGAGAATATTGGCAATACAGACCTGATTTTCACGACGGTTGAATTCAAAAATTCCGCCAACGTTCCTTTGCGGCTCGAGAGTTGAATGCCTTGCCGCCAATACTCGGCTGGCAATAGGAGTCGACTAAGACCTGTCTACTATTGAATGAGTGCAGCGATGGCGTTCATGAGGTCTTGCTCATGAGCAGATGAGACAGGCGCGAAGCCGCCAGCATCGTTGTCCCAGTACTTGCCAGATGCATTTGAAAACGTTTCATCCAAGGCAAGTCGACAGAGTATGTCCGCTCCGATCTGCAGATCATTTCCCGCAATACCGAAGCCCTCTTTAACCATTTTTGACGCCAAAAGTGATCCGGGATTAACGGCCAGGACGACCGGCCCTTCCGGCAACTCTCGCGCCAGTTCTTGAGACCAAATCGTAATGGCGCGCTTACTTTGAGCATAAGCATCCATGTCGTTTAATCTGAAACCGCCCTTCAGCGAATCTATGTCAACGGTGGCTTGCGCAGCGGAGGACAAATTTATAATGCGACCATCTTTTGGAATGATCGGCAGAAGAGATTTCGTGAGAGCGTAGGGTGCCAGCGTGTTAACGACGAACCGGACATCCAGACCGTTTGGCAGAATAGGATCGGCAACTCTTAATACACCTGCGTTGTTGATAAGTACATCGATGTAGTCATGGTCGGCGCGAACTGCGTCAGCCAATTCTGCCGTCGCTTCCAGTGAAGACAGATCGGCTTCGTATGCCTGCGACCCACCGTCACCCAGCTCGTGCGCCGCGGCCTTCAGTTTTGCTGCGCTTCGTCCATGCAAAATGATAGTGTGGCCCTGTGCGGAGAGCGTCTTAGCCGTCAAAAGGCCGATGCCATCGGTTGATCCGGTGATCAAAATTGTCTTGCTCATTACTGCATTCCTTGCGTTGGAAAGTCTGGCAAAAGGTCGTCGGCCAGATGCTTAAGGGTATCTTCGATATCGGCCTGATTGAATCGAAGATTGAGGGCGACGTGGTTGATCCCACATCTTTGCAATTCACTCAGGTAGGATTTCAGGAATGTAACACCTGAGCTAAAACCCAGATGGATCGGACTAGGTGCTGCGTCGGCATCGGGGAGAATATCCACGTAGAGCGATTGCATGACGGGCTTTGAGGCTTCACCGGCAGCGATAGAGTTTGCGCGGTAGTCGCGGACAAGCTGCGCCTGCGCCCCTGCATTTCGTGGATAAGTCATCCAGCCGTCACCATGCGCCGCAATCCAGTCTGGACTTTGTTGAGACCCGCCGGTGATTAGGATCGGCACCCGGCCCGCTACGGGTTTGGGCAACATATCCATTCCACCGGACAACGCACCATGGCTTCCGGTGTAGTTCGGATTGTCGGTTCCCATGGCACGTATATAGGCAAGGCTGTCCCTAAATTGCGCACCTCGATCAGGGAACGTCATACCAAGTGCAGGGTATTCTTCAGGACGGTCACCTGATGCGACACCTAAGAGCAACCGACCACCGGACAATTGATCTGCAGATGCAGCAGCTTTGGCAACATGCGCAGGATGGCGCAACGGCAGAATGATGCTGGCCACACCAAGCGCGATGTCGTCTGTCACGCCAGAAAGAAGCCCAAGGTAGACGAAAGGATCAAACACCTGTCCTGCATCCCCAAAACTCGGGACATTAAATGGCACGTCCCTTAGCCAAAGCGACGCAAAACCCAATTTATCCGCCAATTGCGCGCGCTCAATATGACGCGTCATATCGGGGATCGCACTGTTTTGATGTGCGTCTAGGGGCAAGACTAAACCGAGCGTAAGAGCATCCGGGCGAAACACCATATTGTAGGCGCGGTTCAGCTTCGGAAAGCTGTCGGAATTCTTGCTGTCGGGCAACGCGTCATCCTTTGTTACACATCCATGCTCCGGGACCAACAACTTAGGTCCCTGCAGGGAATAGCAATCTAGTACTGAACACCAAGTGTCAGTGCGCCATCAACGATCAAGTTCGTGCCAGACACAAAACTTGCCGCTGGACTGGCAAGGAAGGCCGCGGCCTTGGCAACTTCGTCTGGTTTGCCCATCCGTCCCATAGGGTTTGCCGCGACTTGCTTTTCGAAAAACTCTCGATTGTTCGTCTCGACACGACCCCAAACTCCATCTTCAAAATAAATGTTCCCAGGCGACACACAGTTGACCCGAACACCGTCTGGCGCAAGCGAACGGGCCAGTCCCTTGGCATAGTTGATGACACCGGCCTTCATCGCGCCATAGGCTTTGGGGCCACCAGGCGTGTGCAGCGCCGCAATTGACGAGATAAAGACCATGGCCCCAGCGTCTGAATTATTCAGATGCGGGATCGCGGCCTCGGCTCCGTTAAAAGTTGCCATCATGTCGACTTGGAAGCTTTCGTTCCACGCAGCATCGTCGTTTGCGAGGTTCATCGCACTTGCATTTGCAATGAAGATGTCGAGCCCACCGAATGCGTCAGCGGTGTCATTTATCCATGCAGTTTGGGCGTCGCGGTTGGAGGCATCAAGCGCTGCTCCCATGACTTTGACATCACCAACTGCGAGTTCGGAGACGGCAGCATCGACACCACCTTGATCGCGAGCGCATATAGAAACGTTGCACCCTTCATCCACGAGCAATTCTGCGATGGCCCGTCCGATACCTCGCGTTGCACCTACGACAACCGCGTTTTTTCGTTGAAGCATGAGGTCCATCGTCAAAGTTCCCTGATTGTACCGTTGTTGAAGGCTTGGTTGGAGGTTGTCGTCAGCGGATTGGCGAGCGCGGCGTTCCAACCATGCGATGAACGACGGTTTTCTCGACATCTACCAATTGGCGAACTGTCGGTTTGTAATTGGTTTGCCAATCGTCAGATTCATAAACTGCCTTGTATAGTTCTTCGCGGTGCGCTTCGTCATCGAAACGCCTGATCCAAATGTGCAGGTTGTCGTCCTCTTCGCCGCGAAACATTGCAGGGATCACCATGCCTCTGGCCGTCATGAACGGGGCAACCTGCGTTTCCATGAATTCAACCCACTCATCCATCTTTCCCGGATAGACTTGGTACTGGCGAATTTCGAAAAGTGACATTGATTTGACCTTCTATCTCAGAATGGGGTGAAGCCGCCGTCGATGCTGTAAATACTGCCATTTATGAAATTGGCGTCGTCGCGGCACAGAAATGCAGTCAGCGCAGCGACCTCGCTTGTGTCACCGTACCGACCAGCAGGGATTGCGGCGATGACTTTGTTGCGCGCCTCTACAGGATCGCCGTCCGCGGCATCCGCCTCAACTGCTGCCAACATGTCTGTATCGATCTGGCCGGGAACAATTACATTGATCCGAATGCCTTCTCCGGCGTGTGCCTTGGCGCCAACGCGCGTCAGACCGATGACCGCGTGTTTGCTTGCACAATAGACCGGCATGGTTGCCCGGCCGCCTTGAACACCCGCAGCCGACGAGACGTTAATAATCGAACCGCTCCCGTTTCGGCGCATTGCAGGAATGGAGTACTTCATCATCAAGAACGAACCGGTCACGTTGATCGACATAACATTCTCAAAGTTTTCCAGAGTTTGGTCTTCAATGAGATTGCTCTCACCAACGATGCCCGCCCCGTTAAACAATATGTCTAAGCGCCCAAATTCTTTTTCCGTCCACTCGACCAGCTCTTTGGCTTCGGCCTCAATTGACACGTCTGACTTTCGGACAAAGACCGCGTCACCTAGTGCAGAGAGCTCGTCAAGCCGAACCTGGTTCCTTCCAGCGGCAATAACGATTGCGCCGTCATCGACCAGTCTTTTGACCGTCGCCACGCCAATTCCACCCGTGGCTCCGGCAACAATTGCTACTTTTTTTTCTAGTGGTTTCGACATCGAAGGATCAATTCTGTTCTAGCCTGTGACCGATTTTTGCATGGGTTCAGAATCATCTAGCAGACTGTCGTCTTCACCTGATTCTTCGGCTTCTTCGGCAAACTTCCGTACTTTGAATTCGCTTCCCCACTCCTGCATCGCCTCGATGATCGGCTGAAGCGACTTGCCGTATTCGGTCACATCGTATTCGACACGTGGAGGTACTTCGGCGTGAACGTGGCGCGAAATAATTCCGTCTGCCTCAAGTTCTCTCAGTTGCAAAGTGATCATTCGTTCCGTGGCATTCGGGGCCAATCGGCACAGTTCTCCAAACCGTTTACGTCCTGAAAGTAAACGACAAATCAGGATTGGCTTCCAGCGACCGCCAATGACAGACAGCGTCGCCTCAACGTCGCAACCCGTCTTCCAATTATACTTCCTCGCCATGCAGTATCCTTCGCAAGAATTTCAATACTTACAAAAATGTAGGTACTTGCCAGAATCTCTGTAACCTCACAAATTGAAAAAAACAAGTCAACTGGGAGCCATTCATGAAAGCCTTGGGATATTCAGAGCAAGGGCCGGTCACTGCCACCGGATCTGTTGTGGAATTTGAAGCCGCCGATCCGCAGCCAGGTCCAACAGACCTGCTGGTCGAGGTGCGCGGCGTATCAGTCAATCCGGTAGATTTCAAAGTTCGGGCCAATCGCCCACCACCAGAAAGCGATCCGAAAATTCTGGGTTGGGATGCCGCTGGTATCGTTAAAGCTGTCGGCGCCGATGTGACGCTATTCAAAGTCGGCGACGAGGTCATGTATGCTGGCGAATTCACACGCGACGGAACAAATGCCGAGCTTCAGTGCGTAGACGAGCGCTTGGTTGGTCGCAAACCCTCGTCCTTGGATTTCGCTGATGCGGCAGCCCTTCCACTGACAAGTATAACGGCCTGGGAGATGCTTTTTGAAAGCCTTCGCGTCGAAGAAGGCGGTGGAGACGGCGAAGCTATTCTTATTGTCGGTGGCGCAGGTGGCGTTGGTTCGATCCTGATCCAGCTTGCCAAGAAGCTTACCAATCTGACTGTGGTTGCAACCGCATCACGCCCGGAAACTGTCGATTGGGTCAAAAAGATGGGGGCTGACCATGTCGTCAACCATCGCAACAATCTGGCGGAGGAAATGAGTGCAATTGGCGTTGCACCAAAATACGCCGCGTTGCTGACCAACACTGATGATCATTTTGATGCGATTATCGAGATGATCAAACCACGTGGTCACATCGCGATGATCGACGACCCCCAGAATGTGAGCATCGGACCTTTGAAAATGAAAGCTCTCACGTTCAGCTGGGAGTTCATGTTTGCTCGATCTTTGCACAAAGCAGACGACATGATCGTACAGCACCAATTGCTCAGCCGTGTCGCCGATTTGGTCGATGCCGGTGACATCGTCTCAACGGCGAACAAGAACGCCGGCCCAATGAGCGTCGACAATCTGCGAGCAGCGCTTGAGCATCAGACAAGTGGTGCTGCCATCGGAAAAACCGTCTTGAGCGGGTTTGCCGGAGCCTAACAGCTTTGGCGACTTGGGAGGGTCGCTTGCCATGCTTTTAAGAAAAGAAGATCGCGAAGAGGTATCTTCGGCGTTTGACGACATCAGCTATGATCTGTGCCGTCGCCGCGATGATGTCCTGATGATGAGCGCTGACCTCGCGCATTACGTCGATCTTTATAAGGTGACCAAGGACCTTCCCGAGCAATACGTCGAAGTGGGCATGGCCGAGCAAAATCTTGTTGGTGTTGCCGCTGGTCTCGCCAAGGCTGGGTTCACTCCGATCACAGCCACCTTCGGAAGCTACGCATCCCGCCGCTGTTTCGACCAAATGGTCATCTGCATGGGCACCAGCAAGAACACTGGGATTTGTCTTGCGTTCACGCCGGGGATCACAAGCCCTGCCCCGATCCACCATCAAGGCACGGAAGACCTTGGGATGCTACGTGCTGTTCCCCATGCAACTGTCATTGATCCGATGGACGTCACAGATTTCGCGCAGGCTTTGGACATTGCTTGTGAAACGTCAGGTCTTGTCTACATGCGCGGTCATCGCGGAACGACGCCAAAGATGCTTGATCCGGCAACCTTCAAATTTGAACTGGGCAAAACCTATCCATTGCGAACAGGCAGTGGGATCGGTGTCATTGCATGCGGCCATGCAACCCAATGGGCCGTCGAGGCGTCGGACATCTTGCAAGAGCAAGGTGTCGACCACTCGCTTTTGCATGTCCCGACGATCAAACCAGTAAACGAGCAAGAGATTGTGGATTACTGCTTTGCACATGACGAGATCGTCACGGTCGAGAACCACCAAATCTCAACCGGGCTTGGTGGGTTGGTCAGCGAGATAACCTCGAAGATTGGTCGAGCGCCCCGTATCACCCGGATCGGTGTCCCCGACAGTTGGGCACCCGGGGGATCGGTTGGCCATATCCGCAAACACTTTGGATTAGATCCGGAAGGTTTGGCCAAGCGCATCGCGGAGGTCAAATCATGATTAGCAACTCCGAAAAACGTTTGAAAACCTTAGAGCTTTGGGCTGCAAAAATACGCCGCAATGTCGTTGATATCTGCATGCAACGTGGCGGATATGCGGGCCAAGGCGTTGCCCTGGCTGACGTTGGGGCCTGTATCTTTTTCGACGAAATGCGAGAGGACGGCAATGGTTGGTACCATGACCGCTTCATCAATTCGAACGGCCACGACACCATCATCAATTTCGCCGCAATGGCTGAAATGGGAATCTATAAGATGGATGAGTTGAAGACGATGGGGGCAGATGGTTCGCCCATCGACCAAAGCCCAATTGAGGGTGCCCGAGGCTTTGAAATTACCTCTGGATCATTGGGAACGGGCGTCAGCCAAGCGGCTGGCATTGCTCTTGGTGAACGCAAAAAAGGATCGGACAAACGGGTGATTTGCCTGCTGTCGGACGGCGAACTTCACGAAGGCAGTGTTTGGGAAGCCTTCATGTTCGCGGCTCATTACAAGCTGTCGAACTTCGTCGTTATCATTGACAACAACGATCTAGGTGCAACCGGCAAGACCTCTGACGTGATGGCCGTGGAACCGGTCGCTGACAAGATGACGGCTTTTGGATTCCACACGCGCCAAATCAACGGCAACAGCATCCCAGACATTTTGGACAGCTTCGAAGAGGCACGGAACGTCAAAGATAAACCCTATGCGATGATCGCGGACACCAAGATTTTCGCAGGCATCGACGTCTATCAAGACGCAATCCCGTTTGCCCACTTTGTCGGTGCAAACGGACGTTGGGATACCGGACACCTCGAATGGGAGCCCGGCTGGCAGGAAATTCTTTCGAAAATCGAGAAATTGGAGACCGAACTGGCAGCGCTTGAATAAGGCGGCTGCTCCGAGACCGCTGGTGACAAAAACAACAAGCGCCAGCTTTTTAAAGTCAACTAGGGAGGAGACTGAAATGAAACTAACAAAATGGATTAAAACCCTTGCGGGTGCTGCGGCGGCTTCGGCGCTGTTCGCCCCTTTTGCATCGGCCTTGGAAATCAAAGTGGGAAGCTTTGAACCCGAGAGCCATTATCTCGTCGAACACGTCTATATTCCGTACCTGAAAGAAATCGAAAAACGGACCGACGGCGAACTGACGTTCAAGTGGTTCCATGGCGGGACGTTGGTTAAGGCACCGCAGACAGTTGACGGATTGAAATCCGGCCTCGTTGATTTGGTGGTGACCACTGGTATCTTCACGCAAGAAAGCCAGTTCCCCACAACCCATGTGATGACACTGCCGTTCCAATTCGACAGCACGGTTGAAGCGAACCATGTGTTCCAGAAACTCTACGACAATGTGCCAGAAGTGCAGGCAGAGTTCGAAGGTCTGGTGCCACTTGGTTACCACGTGTCGGACTTTTTCAACCTTCACATCCACAAAGATGTTAAAGCAGTTGAAACGCTTGCCGACCTTCAGGGGCTGGAAATTGGCGGATTCTCCAAAACGGCTGTGACTTACAGTGAAATGCTGGGGGCAACACCGCGCAACCTGCCATTGGCCGACATCTATGTGACGTTCCAGCGCAAAGCGATTGATGGCGTCTGGTTTCCAACTGCACCGCTCATCAAATGGAAAATGACCGACTTTGCCAGCAACCACTCGCTGGTGGGTGGTCCCTTCATCATGATCCCGATGACGATGAGCCAGCAGACCTGGGACAAACTCACACCAGAGCAGCAAGAGATTTTCCGCTCGATGGAAGACGAGCTGACGAACTTCACCGGTGCAATCGTTGATAACCGTCGCAACTCTACGCTCAAGAAAGTCGAAGATCGCGGCGATAATATCATTACGTTCGATAGTGAATCGAAAGCAGAATGGGTCGAAGCGACAAAACCTGCTTATGACACATGGCTTGCCACAATGGCCGAAAAGGGCATCGACGGTGAAGCGATCCTGGCCAAGGTTCAGGAGTACACCGCCGAGTTCAAAGGCATGGACTACACTGCTGCCGATTGGTGGGGCGATAGCTGGCAGGAATGAGTTTTACTGCACGATCGAGCGGTTGCGCCGCTCGGTCACTTTTCGATCTGAAAGAGCTACTTTCTATCTGCAATCACCTTGCGAGCAGAAACTGAAAGAATCGCAGATCATCCAGTCACAACTGAGAGGCGCTTCGGCGAAGCAGATCGATGGGGCAATCCGACGACATTGACGGAAATCCGCTTGGCTTTCAGGGCGGTGGCGAGGGATCAGACCGAAATGGATTGCCTGATGATATCTTTGCAAAGCTTGGGCGCATCATTCATCGGGGCCTCGATCCCCTAGCGCGATACTTGTGCTATGGGGCAGCAATTGTGACACTGCTGATGTCGCTATTCATGGTCGTTGATTTGATCAGCCGGTTGGTTTTCAACAACCCGCTGTCCGGCATGATCGAGCTTCAGACGTTTATGCTCGTCATTATGGCGTTCTTTAGCATTGCCTACACGATGCTCAAAAATCAGCATGTCGCCGTCGACTTGATCACATCAGCCTTATCAGCGCCGGTAAACAGCGTTCTTCAAAGCGTGTTTTCGATTTGGGGGATTTTTCTTTTTGGCTCGATGAGTTGGCTAAGTACCTCGCGCGCCATTGAGGCTTTTGAGAACGACGAATTCTCGGACATCATTCAGATGCCCTACTGGATTTTGTATGCGGTCTCAGCGATTGGTACGTTGCTTTTGGCCCTGGCAATTTTGACGTCGTTGCTCGCGCACCTTTCTGGACTGATCCAGCATCATCAGGGCGGGAAGAAATTCGTCATCGTAGTCCTTGGTATCGTGATCGCTGGCATTGCTGGCATCTACTCGGCGGACCTTCTGAAAATGTTGTTTGGGGAGCTAAGTTCGACCACGGTCGGCATTCTTTACACCGTCTTCCTGATGACTATTCTGCTGTTGGGGTTTCCTGTCGGTTTTGCGATGGCCTTTGCAGGTCTCACAGGTCTTATGTTCCTCATCGGACACGACGTCGCTTTCAACGTCTCAAAGATCAACACCTATGACTCGGTTGCCCATTACTTTTTCACGGTGATCCCTTTCTTCCTGTTGATGGGGTTTCTCATCCTGCACGCCGGGATTGGTGCAAAACTCTACAATGCGGGGATCAAGGTCTTTGGCAGGCTACCGGGTGGTTTAGCTATTGGCACAGTTGCCGGGTGCGGAGGCTTTGCGGCAATTTGCGGTGAAAGCGTTGCCGCGGCTGCCACGATGGGGTCGGTCTCGATCCCCGAGATGAAGAAATACGGCTATGACGACTCCCTTGCAACGGGTTCGGTCGCAGCTGGAGGAACTCTGGGTATTCTAATCCCGCCAAGCATCGGGTTCGTTGTCTACGGCATCATCACCGAGCAATCGATTGGCAAGATGTTCATGGCAGGGATCATTCCCGGGATTATTTTGACGACTGGTTTCTGCTTGGCTGTATACGTCCAATGCCTGATCAATCCGAACCTGGGCCCAAAGTCCGAGAAGTTCACGAGAGGTCAAATCGCGCGTTCAATATTTGACGTGTGGCCTGTTGGCGCTCTCTTTGCTGTTGTCATTGGAGGCATCTACTCAGGCATCTTGACGCCCACCGAGGCCGGTGGCGTTGGCGCAAGCGGGGCCCTTTTGATTGCGTTGTTTGCCCCAGGCTTCAACCGGCACAAACTGTTCGACGCCCTGCTGGATGCGACCACGACCAGCGCGATGATTTTTACCATCCTAATCGGCGTGGGGCTCTTGGGCTACTTCGTCACCTTGACCGACATCCCACGCGAGTTTGCCAACTTCCTCGGCACTCTTGATGTGTCGCGCTACGTCATCTTCGTTCTGATCCTACTGCTCTATCTGGTGCTCGGCATGGTGATGAACATTATTCCTATGATGATGCTCACATTGCCCATTTTGTTTCCTACAGTCGTTGGCTTGGGATTTGATCCAATCTGGTTCGGCGTGATCATGGTTATCATGATGGAAATGGGGCAAATCACACCTCCAATCGGAATCAATGTGTTCGTCATTCACGGAGTGGCCAAGAAGTACGATGTGAAAATGGCCACCATCTATCGGGGCATTATTCCTTTTGTGATCGTCGAAATACTTGTGATCATCCTTCTGACGATCTTCCCGGAGATCACACTTTGGTTGCCCAACTCGATGGATGTGTTGGCCCCCTTGGAATAACGGATAGAGCAGAATGACCAAACAGACAGCAATCGTAACAGGTTCCACCAGCGGCATTGGCCTCGCAATAGCTCAGACGCTAGCGGCATCCGGAAGCAACATCTTGCTGAACGGGTTCGGCGATCAATCTGAGATTGACGCGATTGCCGACAGTATCCGCAATAAGTTCAAAGTTGAGGTGAAATACTCGAGTGCTGACATGAGCATTCCTGCTGACATCGAAGCCATGGTTGCCGACTGCCATGAATACTTTGGATCGGTGGACATTCTAGTTAACAACGCAGGCATCCAGCACACCGCACCAGTCGAAGATTTCCCAAAGGACGCTTGGGATAGGATTATGGCGATAAATCTTTCGTCAAATTTCCACACCATTCAAGCCGCATTGCCAATTATGAGATCGCAAGGCGCAGGCCGTATCGTGAATGTGTCGTCGGTCCACGGTCATGTCGCCTCAGTCAACAAGGCCGCCTATGTAGCCGCTAAGCATGGTGTCCTTGGCCTTACGAAAGTGGTTGCGCTTGAGACAGCCAACTCCGCAATCACATGCAATGCCGTCTGTCCGGGCTGGGTAAGAACCCCTCTCGTTCAAAAGCAGATCGATGCTTTCGCGGAGCGAGAAGATGTGTCCGAAGAAGAGGCAATCTCCCGCATGTTGGGCGAAAAACAGCCATCAAAGAACTTCGTAACACCGAAGCAAATTGGACAAGCCGTCGCCTACCTTTGCTCGGATGCAGCAACGGAAATTCGTGGCTCGACCATTAACGTCGATGGTGGATGGCTGGCTCAATAGGCTCGGATCAATTTTGCAAACTGGAACACATAAATGAAGAGTATCGTAATTGCCTCCGCCGCGCGAACAGCCGTCGGTGATTTTGGCGGCTCCTTGAAGGGGTTCAGCCCAACGGAAATGGGCGTCATAACGGCGAAAGCAGCTTTGGAACGCGCATCCATAGAGGCCGCCGATGTTCAGCAAGCCTTCTATGGCAACGTGATCCACACCGAACCTCGAGACATGTATGTATCGCGCACTATTGCTTTGGAAAGCGGCTTGCCCGAAGCCTCACCAGCCTTGACCGTTAACCGCCTTTGCGGATCGGGCCTTCAGGCCATCGTCTCGGGCATCCAGGCCATAGGCATGGGTGATGCCGACGTGGTGCTTGCAGGCGGAACCGAGAGCATGAGCCGATCTGCCCACATCCTCCCGTCTGCTCGATGGGGCCAAAAGATGGGAGATGTGCAAGCGATCGATATGATGACCGCCGCATTGCACGATCCGTTTGGGCACGGGCACATGGGTGTTACCGCTGAAAATGTTTCAGAGAAATACGGCATTAGTCGCGAAGATCAGGACACCTTCGCTGTTGAGAGCCACCGACGAGCAAGCAACGCCATCGAAAACGGCTACTTCGATGAACAAATTGTACCAATTACGATCAAATCGCGAAAAGGCGAAACTGTCTTTTCGACTGATGAGCATGTCCGCAAAGGTGCCCACGTTGGCGACATGGCGAAGCTCAGGACGGTCTTCAAAAAGGACGGTTCCGTCACCGCTGGGAATGCTTCCGGCATCAATGATGGATCAGCCTCCCTCGTTTTAATGACGGATGATGCTGCGGCAGCAAAAGGCGCGACATCATTGGCGCGTGTCGTTTCTTACGGCCACGCAGGCGTCGACCCAAAATACATGGGGATTGGTCCAGTTCCAGCGATGCACGTTGCGTTGGAAAGGGCCGGACTGAAAATTGAAGACTTGGATTTGGTTGAATCGAACGAAGCCTTCGCAGCGCAAGCATGCGCCGTAAACGCAGAGCTTGGCATAGACCCTAGCAGAGTAAATCCAAATGGCGGAGCCATAGCGATAGGACATCCAATCGGTGCCAGCGGCGCAATAATCGCGACCAAACTCATTTTCGAACTACACCGTGTCGGAGGAAAGTTTGGTGCCGCAACGATGTGCATCGGGGGCGGTCAAGGCATTGCGCTGATTGTCGAAAACCTCCAAACCTGAAATTCGATTGCGGCTGAGATGTTCCTGCAACCGAGAGCTCTGCATTGCTGGCTGGAGTAACAAGGACTGTTGTTCGCACCCTTACCTAAGCCAAATCCTAGTGCGCTGATCTCTCTGTCTAAGTAAGAAATTAATTCGGGAAAAAAAGCATCAAGAATCGAATTTGAAAATCTCAACATACTGATATTAATCATTTAATTTGTTGCGCCTGGCATTTGGAGAAGACATAAAGGCCAATTTTTCTGGCGAGCAGGAAAAAAATGTGTGAATGAGAGAGAGGCGGGTTAACGAAAGCCAAGCTTTGTGGGTTTCATACCCCCCCTCCCATCTCTGGTTGAGAGTGCAAAAGGATGGTTTTTGCCTTGATGTAAACCCATGGGTAGAGCTAGGAGACCAGTTCCACAAACATTTGTCTCAATCGCAGCTCCTGCGCACGTCTCCCTACGAAAGTGCCGAGTAACAGACGCTTAGCACTTCTCAAATCAATATCTAGAGAGTCGTCTACCTAATCCACTGGCCACCAGCATGTGGAAATCTAGGTCTTCACTGTTACCATCGGTCCTATCACTTTAAGCGAACATACCGTGCCCTGCCTTTGTCCACGCCAAAGGTGAATTTGCCGTCGCGCTGCCAACCTTCGGCGATAAGTATATTTGCAATTCGTTTGGTCTCTCTGTTGCCAGCTTGGGTAATGTCCATTTTTATCGTCTTGGTAAGAATTGAAGTGCAGGAAACAGCCTCGAGGCCTTCACAATGCTCAATCACTTTAGCGATCCAAGGATCGTCTTCTCCTCGCTCTGATTGGACGAGGGCGGCATTTTCGAGTAGCTCTTTTTTCACCCACCACTGATCCCCACTATTGAATGCAGCCACTGCCTCGGCAAAGAGTTGTTCCCTCGCAAGACAAATGCCGGGGAGATCAATGCGGCTGACTGTGATAGGCAAAAATCGTCTGCTTCCAGTGGGATCGCCAAGATAGTCTGATCGGTTCGTCGTTCCTGCAAATACATTCATGCGGGGTTCCGACTTCGCATTCCTGGCGTAAGGAGCTCGATAGAGTTCTTCCTGGCGGGATATGAAAGATTTTACTGATTCAAAATCAGCGCGTCTAAGCACGCTTAATTCTGACAACTCTACGACCCACCGGCCGCGAATGTATATAGAAGCATCTTTTGTTCGTATGTCTGGCAATGCATCTCCAAAGTATTCGTCGCCAACGATGGCACGAAGCAGACTCGATTTTCCTACGCCTTGCCCACCTTCTAGAACCATGCACTCGTCAGATTTGCACCCAGGCCGGAGCACACGGGCCACCAATGAAACGAAGAAGCGCAGCCCAACCTCTGTCACATAGTCGCTCTCCTCTGCGCCAACAAATGTTTGAAGCCACGACGGTAGTCTTTCGATCCCATCCCAACGTAGAGATTGGAGGAATTCCCGTGGTGGATTGATGATTTGACTGGAAGCCCAGGCGAAGAGCGCATCCGTGACAATGGCTTTGGTAGCATTGGGAAAGCCGTTGCGATTGAACCATATGACAGCATGTGTGACGTCTTTATCTTCAAACTCACGTGGCAGCGATGGTTCGCTGACTTTTGACCCCGGAATTATCTTGTGAATTTCGCATTTTCCGGAGAACTCATTATATTTAAGCACAGATCGCCAATCTTCGTGGTTCTCCAGAAGCGCGAGAACTGTGGCCAAGCAAAATATTGGGCGCCCTTCTTTGTCTCTCACAACTGGCATCTCAGAATGCCGCCAATTGGAGTTATTGAACAGCGCGTGCGAGTTTTCACTATGCATGTGCTATGCCTCCGAATTCTGCTGGAGTTTTATTGGTTGCCGGTTTTCAAACTCTGATGTCGCAAAGTCCAAAAACTCCTTTTTTCTTTGATCGGGCAATTTGCGAAAGCACGCTACAAGGTAGGCCTCAATCTCTTCTTGAAATGCAGAGTCGGCCCAAAATTTGGCCTCCGTGGTTGCGCTAAGAAAAGGTGGAAGCGGGCAATGGGAGGCGGGTTGGAACATATCGCTGACGTGGTGCATTTGTTGAGATGATAGAGAAGCAAGCACAGATGTTGCCAATGCCATCCGATGTTTTTCAGAGAGGCGAACGCTAAGCACAATACTCAAGCCGTTCCAGGCCCAGTCTTCATCAAGAAAGAACACGTACTCAATAGTTGTGAGCGCGCGTTCCACGGAAAGTGTTTCGGCTGCGACACTCATGGGCTTTGCAGGGTCCGATTGCTGCCGTGTCTGGCCTTCTCCCAGTCCTCAAGCTCACTGAGCTTCCATCTTGTACAACCTGGTGAAAGCTCGACTGGGTTTGGGAATCCGGAGTCGGATTTGATCCATCTCCAAGGTGTCGTCCGAGAAACGGAGTAACGCTTGGCAACTTGTTTGTCTGAGAGATACATATCTGCGTGCTTTGCTTTTGATAAGCACTGCGTGACACGGATTCATTTCTTCTGGAGTACATAGATTTGCCTGGATTTCAGCTCAAATCTTCCTAGTCTCCTGGAGTTTGCAATGGGCTTCTCGGATCGTAAGCGACTTCAGACCAAGCTGTATATGCATTTCGCACGTCTGCAGAGACGCCTACACACTCAAAAATGTCTTTAAGGTACTGAGCAAACTTCCGTTCTTCCCGGGTGGCCTTTGGTGGCGCTGGACGGCCTTCGCCAATCTCCCAGATTTTTCTTGCCTCATCAATCAAAGCAATTGCTCGCCAATTCTTACCGTGATCGCCGCGCCAACTTTGGCGCATAGTATCCGCCTCCATTGAGGCGAGTGCTACTTCTTTCAGAACTAAGTCAATTTCATCTTTCTGGACGGGCAAGGTGACTTCGATGTCGCCCATGTCTTTATTTGAATTCACATAGCTCTTATGCATCGCCGTTTCCAAACCTGTTACAATCCAGGGTGAAAGGCTAGCGAGGTTCGCTCGCGCGGCATCTAGTGCCTGAACAAGTTCTGCAAGATAATCGCGGTCTTCAGCGCCCTTGTGGCGTAAGTGTTCCGACCAATCTGGAGCTTCAGTAAGCTGGAGTGCACACAAAGCCGCATGCCCACTTGACATCTTCGGGAATACCTCAAGCAGTTTTTTTGAGGTGCGAACAACAATTGGATCATCATATGTGCGACGAGGTGGTCTGTTCATGAGATTCACCTTTGGTTTTCGAATTATTCGGTATCCATTTTGGATCTTGCAGAAAGGCTTCCCAAGCGAACATCATCGATCGACGTCGCTCCAACATATCAGTGCGCCTATAAGCCCTTTCAACGTCGCTGCCAACAGAATGAGCAAGAGCGATTTCGACCATCTCACGCGGATAATCCGTGCGCTCTGCTGCCCAGTCGCGGAATGTACTCCGTAATCCATGTGGCACCGCCGGGCGAGCGGAGCGCGGGTCTAGATACTTTTGTGAGGAAGCCTGATGAATTCTTTTCATGCATGCTCCAATAGATGCATCGCTCAGCATTCCACCACGCGGTGCCGCAAACACAAATGCAGAGCCTTGCAACCGAGGTTGTTCTGCAATGATGCGTGCTGTACGTTCTGTCAGGGCAACTCGGTGCTCTTTCTTTGCCTTCATGCGTTCAGCGGGTATCGTCCACACCATGTCGCCTAGGTTGAACTCCTCCCATTCAGCGCCCCTAACTTCGCCAGAGCGCGCGGCTGTCAACGCAAGGAACTCCAGAGCGCGCGACGCTACTCCATTTCGTTCTGAAAGTTCAACATACCAGTCCTGAACTTCATCCAAAGAAAGTGCGGGATGATGCACCACCTTCGCGATGCGCGACGGCTTAGGCAGTATCGCATCCAGATTGCCGCGCCAGCGTGCAGGGTTGTCGCCTTCTCTGTGTCCAGAAACCGTTGCCCAAGCTAAAACTGACTCGATACGTCCACGAACTCGCGACGCGGTTTCGGTTTTGCTTTCCCAGATTGGTACCAGCACACGTTGGATGTCCATCACGTCGATACCAGAGACCAACAATGCACCCAATTCCGGATTAGCGTAGGTTTCGAGCGTAGATCGCCACTGCTTCTGGTGCTTCGGATTGTTAAATTCTGAAAGCTTGGCATCAAGGTAACGATCAACGGCCATTCGGAATGTCAGGCCTCTTCTTTGTTGCGATATGAGATGCGCCCGTTTCGCGCGCCGGTCCTCAACTGGGTCAACCCCTTGTCTGACCAATGCTCGAGCCTCGCGTGCATACTCCCGAGCAATAGCCAGGGAAACTTCAGGATATCCACCAAGGCCAATATGACGCCGCCTGTCGCCAACCTTGCATCTCAGAATCCAAGACTTGGCACCGGTTGGCGTAATTTGCATCGCCAAGCCATCTATACCGCCTACAGCTATATTGACGTTCCTTCCGCGTCCTGGATGCTCTAGTCTTTTGACTTCAAGCGCAGTCATTTCTCGTGCTTTGCGTGGCATGCTTGATCAATCTCACCCTGCATTGTACCCACCATAAGATATGCAATTGGGCGCAACATGATGCAACACGTTAAAACGCGAAAGTTGGGAATCATTCAAGAAAATTGAAGCGATGTACACAGGAGTGCATTGACTGCAACGGCTCTTAGGCGGCCTGTCTCTCCGCCACACAGTCCCGTCTCAGCGGTGCGTTTTCTTGAAGCGCAAATTAGTCCCGTATTTCCGGGGACTAGCGGGTGGTGTTGCATCCAGAGATTGCCCGTGTGAACCAATTTCAGGCCCTTTTTGCCAATAGTCTCAGTGAGGCATTTCCAAGGTAGACTTAGCGATACGTGGGATGCTCAGAGTTGCGCGACGATGCGGTCTTGATCGGCCCAGGATGCCGGCAGGTTGCGGCGTCGGATCCAGTTTGTCGTGAGCGCCGATGGCTGACGCCCTTCGAGGATTGCCCGGACGAGTTTCGGCGACAGAAAGGCGAAGGCCAACATCTGACCGAGATATCGTTCGGTAATGTTGTCCCGGGCCGCGATGGTCGAGAGGCTGTCGCCCTTTCGCAAGGCTTCGCGCCAGCCTGACGCCCGCGCGATATTGGCAATCAGGATGTCATCCCTGGCAGGTTGCGCAGCGCCAATGACCAAACGGGTTTCGACGCCGCGGCGTCTTTGCGTGTATGGCAATTGCAGCGAGAGTGCTTCTGGCCTGATGCTTTCCTTGGTCACTTTCAATGTCTCGGCGAGCGTGTCGGGGTCGAGATCAATTTGGATGATGCCATTTCCAAGCTTCGCCTCGTGGATGAAAGTCAGACTGAGATCTTCAAGAGCATCTGAAGCCGCACGGAGACGTTTGATCGAAGGCGCATCGCCGGTGCCGATCTGACCCCGCGTGATACAGTCAGTCAGATGCTGCTGGACTGCACGAGACAGGTTCCGCTCCAGTTGGCCCGCTGGCAAACGCCAGCCACTGCTGTCATCGGTCGCTCCTGTTAACAACCTGCGAGAGACATAGTACCGATACCGCTTGCCGCCTTTCGATGCATGCGACGGCGTCAGCCGATCTCCCGTCTCGTCAAAGAGTTTACCAGCCAGCGGAGACGGATGCGCCGCGGCGGGCTTGCTTCGCGGCTTGGCTGACTTATCCATCAGCCTTGCCTGAACTGCCTCCCACCGGTCCGGATCGATGATCGCCTCATGCTGGCCATCAAAGGACTTATGCTTGTGCCGGATGCGCCCGGCATAAACCGGGTTCGCCAGGGCGTGATGGATTTGCCCCCGACCCATAAGCGATCCACCGCGTGGCGTTCCATCCCGGCCCGTTCGACGCTTCGATCTCAATCCGAGCTTCGCGGCTTCGCGTGTCACCGCAGTCACAGTTCCAAGCCGCTCATAAAGATCGAAGAGTATCCGGACCGTCTCTGCCTCACCCGGAACAACACGCAACGTTCGGTTCTCAGACTCGTACCCAAGCGGGACATTGCCGCCCATCCACAAGCCCTTCTTCTTCGAGGCCGCGATTTTGTCCCGGATGCGTTCTGCGGTCACCTCACGTTCGAACTGCGCGAAGGACAAGAGAACGTTCAACGTCAGACGTCCCATGCTGGTCGCCGTATTGAACGCCTGGGTGACCGAGACGAACGACGCCCCTGCCCCGTCCAGCCGATCCACCAGCCTGGCAAAGTCCGTCAGCGACCGGGTCAGCCGGTCGATCTTGTAGACGACAATCCGGTTGACGCGGCCAGCCTCCACGTCGTCCATCAACCGCTGAAGTGCCGGTCGATCCAGATGACCGCCCGAGATGCCGCCATCGTTGTATTGCTCCTTGATCAGCACCCATCCTTCATGGCGCTGACTGGCAATGTAGGCTTCGCAGGCCTCGCGCTGCGCATCAAGCGAGTTGAAATCCTGATCCAGCCCGTCTTCGCTCGACTTTCGGGTGTAAATTGCGCAGCGCGTCTTCGTCATGCCGAGCGCTTTCCCGTCAGGCCAAAGAACCGCGGACCGGACCAGGCTGTGCCGGTGATCCGTTTGGCAACCGCAGAGAGTGATCGATAGGTTGCGCCGTCGAGAACGTAGCCTTCATCAGTGACCTCGACCCGGTAAGTCCGCCCGTTCCACTCGCGGACCATATGGGTGCCAGGTGACGCGATCGCGGCACCCACATCACTGGCGCTCTGGCCTCCGGCAATGGCTTTGAGTGCCCGCTGCTCTTGCGGGCTCAACCCGCCAAGAGCCCGCGCCTGGATCTCATAGGCCAGCAACCGCTTTAGTGTTTGGACCCGCAAACGAGATGGCAGCGTGATCCCCGGTAGCCTGGCCAACGCCTCGGTGCAGGCGCCGTGGTCCATCCCGTCAACTTCCCAAAGTTGCTCCGAGAGATCGCGGGCCCCGCGCCCGCTCATGTGACGGCGTCGATCCGATAGGTTGGCGCCCTCCCGTTGCGGTCGAGGGTGATCTCAGCTCCGTCCTTCCTGAGGCGGGAAATGGCGGCCCTGATGGTATGCGGCTGCCAGTCCAGCGCCTTTTGAAGTTGCCCGATTGTCGCGCCTCTTGGGCGCCCGAGAAGCCCCACCAGGCGGGCCTTCTTCGAATTGCTCGCTGCAGTCTTTGTTGTTGGTAAGGTCATGTGTGTCTCCTGTGGTCTTCGGTACCGGTTCATTCCGGTGCCCGTACCACAACAAGCCCGGAAACCCGGGCGGAGACTGGCGACATGAGTGCGTCGCCACACCACCACACACGCTCGCAATGCCCGTGTAGTCCAGTCATTTATTGGCGTTATCGAGCTATTTGGCGTGAATTACCGCCAACCCGATGCACGCACGGCCATTAGCAACAACCGACCGCCCAAACCGTCGAAATGTCAGCCCCAGAACGACCTGAACGAACAGGACCCGCCGTTCGTGCAAACCGCAGAGAAGGACAGGAGAGAGCCCATACCTACCGATTTTCTGCATTAACGCGAATGACTGCTTAGTCATCCTACAATCGAGTTACACGCCAGATAGTTCGGCCTTATGTGCCTCGGCCAGCTCAGCCATGCTGTTGAAACAGAAGTCATAGCTGGGCATCTCTCCTGGGTTCATTGTCGCTCCGAACCCTTCTCTTTCGTGACGGCGATAAATCCAGCAATTGGAAAGACCGTATTTGTTGGCAGGTCCGTGATCATGGAACATGCTTTCTGCTGTATGTAGAATGTCCTCTTTGGCAATTCCCCGGCGCGCCAGCGTTTCCAGCATGTAATCAAAGTTGCGATCAGCAGGTTTATAGCTGCCCACATCTTCGGCAGTGTAAACACCGTCGAAGTGGACATCGAGCCGTGCGTTCGAGCCTGAAAAGCTCACATTGTCGGTGTTGGTCAGAACGACCAGCTTGTAATGCTGCTTAAGATAAGCGAGCGCCACTCGGCTGTCGTCGAATGCGGGCCACTGACGCACTGATAAACCGTAAGCTTGGCATTCTTCCCAAGTCACTTTGACATCCCATTCTTCGGCCAGGCGACGATAAACTACCGCGAGCAGATCAAAGTACATCTTGTTCGGTGTCCAACGCTGTGTCGTAGATTCATGATACGCATGCGCTTCAAGAATATCGTCGCGTGTCAGGTTTTGAGTGACCTTGTCCGTCAATGGTTTGAGAGCTGTGACCATGCCGCTTTCCCAGTCGATCAGCGTGCCATAAACGTCGAATGCTAGAACCTTGAAGTCCGTCAGTTTCATGATTTCTCTCTTTCTTGTAGGTATGGACGAGTTCGCTGAATTGTACTCAGGCCCAACGGATCAGCCCAATAATTGCTGACGCTGCGTAGAACACCTGGAGCAAAAGGAACGTCCAGCGCCGGTCTAGAATTGCCCAACCTGCGAACAGTGCCGACGACACCAAGAGCAAGGAAAACCCAAGCATCTCCGCTCCGATGTTCATTGCAATCGACATTGCATAAACCATCGCCAGAATGGAGCCGATGACTTCGAACTGAGAGGTGAGCTTGCGATTGTCACGCGTTATAGGGTTTTGAAGGCTAATATCGGTCATGGGGTGTCCTCGCAAATTTGTAGGCTTTGCAAGATGGATAACCAAAGCTAAGATATGACACAAATGAATGATTGTCATATTTCAATCTAAAAATGTCATGTGGAGAAGAACCTTGGCTGAACGGCTGGAAATCGATGCAATGCGCGCATTGTGCGCCATTGGCACCAGTGGCGGTGTTACCAATGCGGCGAGACAGTTGGGTGTGTCGCAATCAGCCGTTAGCCACAAAATCAAACGATTGGAAAGTGCGTTGGAATGCACCCTCTTAGCACGGCAATCCGGAGGACCACTGTTCACGGATGCTGGAAAACGCCTTCAAGATTATGCCTTACGCATTATCAATCTGCATGACGAAGCGCTTTCAGATTTGGGGAAGAAAAACTTAAATGGAGCCATTCGTCTGGGCATGACCGAAGATGCTACGACCAGTGACATCGCTGGAATACTTGGTCGGTTTACGCGGTTGTACCCCTCTGTAAGTGTGCGGACGCGGACCAGCCAAAGCCTGAATGTTCAAGGCTGGCTGCAAGCAGATGAACTTGATCTTGCGATGATGCAGGTGTTCACAACAGACATAGAGCCCCAAGATCAGGCTCTCTTTGATGACACCCTTCATTGGGTCAAATCGAAAGACTATGAACTAGACCTCTCTCGACCAATTCCGTTTCTGTCATTCGACACCAATTGCTTTTACCGGAAGTGGGGTTTTTCGGAGGTGCTGCAAGAAGGACGATCTTTTGAGAAAGTCCTTGAGTGCCCAAGTGCTGCAGGCATTCAATCGGGTGTTCGTTCAGGGCTTGGCATTGCCTTGTTGAACGGAATGCATGTGACGGAAGACATGGATGTGATCGAAAACCTGTTTCCATCACCTCCTAGCATTACATTCGTTGCAAGGGTCAATTCCAAAAGCAGGTCCGCTCCAGTCAAGGCGCTGGTCTCAGAGATCGCACGCGAGTTTCGTGCACCAGCCTCATTGAGTGCCGCTGAATAAACCGCTTTGCAGACATTCGCTGCAAATTTCTCGACGGCAAGTTTGTCCCGCATTGCAGTCATTGATCAAGCAACGATCCGAGGTCCGCTTTGCGGGACGAAGCTGCCGCTGGCGGTGCCAGTTCCAAGGTCTGCTTTGGGGGCTTTGACATTCTGGATGCTCACGAAAGTGTCAGGACTTACTGCTTGACCTTCCACCTACTGGAAGCCGCAAGAGGGAAAAAGCAGAAGGAGTTCTAGATGCGAGCGGTACAAGTCGCCTTCATTCTCATCGGCGTTACAGCACTAGCCTACTGGCTTTTTATTGGGCCAGCGGAACAGGTTGCACAATCATCAAGCGAACCTACCTCGGACATTGTCGCTGTCTTCGTTCCAGAGACGCTTTCTTCTAACGCTCAAATCGGAGAAACAGCATTCGAAGCAGCCTGCGCGTCGTGCCATGGCGTGAACGCAGCGGGCCAGCTCGAAGTCGCTCCGCCGTTGGTACACGTCATCTACGAACCATCGCATCACGGGGATGAAGCGTTTCAGCGCGCTGTCGCTAACGGGGTGCGCGGACACCATTGGCCGTTTGGCAATATGCCTCCGGTTGACGGTTTGACGCGCGGAGACGTTCAAATGATCGTCGCATACATCCGTGAACTTCAACGCGCCAACGGCATCAACTAGGCTAGGAAAATTCACTTTGAAGCGATCAACAATCCTTCTTTGCGCGACGGTGCTTTTTGCTGGTGCAGCGTTCGCCCACACCGGTGTCAAGAACGCCGCCGTCAAAGCGCGCATGGATGCCATGAGCGGCATTGGTGCAGAGATGAAAATCCTTGGACAGATGGCCAAGGGTGTTACAACTTTTGATCAGAAAGCAGCGCAGGCTGCCGCCGCATCTATTGCTAAACTAGCCGGTGTTACTCCTGCCTTGTTCGAAGCAAACGAAGATGATCCGAAGTCTGAAGCAAAGGCAGAGATTTGGACGAACTTCGACGACTTCGTGAAACTTTCACGTGCTTTGGAGATTACGGCCACTGGACTTTCTGCAAGTATCGGCAGCAAAGCTGATGTAAGTCTGGCGATGAAGTCGCTTGGGGCTAGTTGTCAGGCTTGCCATAAAACGTACCGGGAAAAGAACTAACAAATGAAACTGGATCGCCGCACTTTTCTACTAGGCACTGGAGCCGCACTAACGTTGCCAAACGTTGCTTTGGCAAGCCCAAGCGTTCTTCGCGCCGAGCATGTCAAAGCTCAAATCCTTCCAGAGGGCGATGGCGTAACGGATATGCTTGGCTTCAATGGGTCAACACCGGGGCCGGAATTGCGGGTGCGCCAAGGCGAAACTTTAGCGTTGCGGTTCGATAAC
Organism: Paracoccaceae bacterium; assembly: GCA_039942715.1. GTDB lineage: Bacteria > Pseudomonadota > Alphaproteobacteria > Rhodobacterales > Rhodobacteraceae > JABDJX01. The sequence goes on along the minus strand of JBDVBY010000001.1, from coordinate 205,639 downwards.
CAGACAGACGAAGGATCGTCGCTTCACTGGCACGGTATTCGCCTTGAAAACGCAATGGACGGCGTGCCCGGTATGACCCAGCCTTTGGTCGAGCCCGGCGAGAGTTTTGACTATCGGTTTCAAACGCCAGACGCCGGAACATTTTGGTATCACTCCCACAACCGATCCTGGGAGCAAGTTGCCAAAGGTCTCTATGGCCCGCTTATTGTCGAAGAAACCAACCCGCCCGCGGTTGATCATGACATCACGGTCATGTTGGACGATTGGCGTATTGAGGAAACCGGCGCACTGATGAGTGGGTTCGGCAACATGCATGATTTCGCTCACGCGGGACGCATGGGAAATTACGCTAAAATCCTTCTATCGCAAGACAGCGTTCGATTGGGAGACCGGATACGGTTACGACTTATCAACACGGCCACCGCGCGGGTGTTTCCCATTCGCATTGAAGGGCTAGTGGGACAGGTCGTAGCTCTCGACGGCATGCCCTTATCAAAGCCGCGTGATCTTAAAGATTTTCAAATTGCTCCGGCGCAACGGATTGATTTAATTGGTGACGTAACCAGCTTCGTCAACTTCCTCTTTGTCCTGCGCGACGACATTTACGAAATGGGAAGTTTGAAGATAGAGGGCGAAAACCAAGCACCCATGACTTCACCAATTGAGGCTCTGCCGCCTGCCAACATCACCCAGCCCGCTGACATGCCTGACCAATCTTTGAGCTTAAAGATGGAAGGTGGCGCTATGGGCGGGCGTCATGCCGGTGACGATATTTGGGCGTTCAATGGTGTGTCCGGATTGAAGGACGCTCCTTTTGCCAGCTTCAACCGCGGCGAAACAGCTGTATTTGATCTGATCAACGACACCAGTTTCCCGCACGGCATTCATTTGCACGGACATCATTTCTTCGAAGTCAATGAAGACGGATCGCTTGGCGACCTGCGAGATACTTCGCTGGTCGAACGCGGTGCATCACGAAAGATAACCGTGGTGTTCGACAACCCTGGTAAATGGCTTTTGCATTGTCACATGTTGGGCCATCAAGCATCGGGAATGAAGACATGGGTAGAAGTGCTATGAAGTACTTGTGGATCGCCCTTGCGACTATGGTAGCCGGGGCCGCACATGCGGCCCATGAACTCGATAACCGCGATCTGGAAAGCGGCAAAGAACTGTACGCCGAGCAATGCGCATCTTGCCATGGCGTCAATCTTGAAGGCCAACCGAACTGGCGATCGACAGATGAGAATGGCGTCTTGCCAGCACCGCCACACAATGAGCGCGGGCATACATGGCATCATGATAATTCGTTGCTCTTTCAGTATACCAAGCTTGGCGGCAAAGAGGCGTTGGCCGCACGAGGCATGAGCGACTTTAAGAGCGGCATGCCAGGGTTTGGGGAGGCTCTCAGCGACGATGAGATTTGGAATATCCTCGCTTTTATCCGCTCAACCTGGCCTGAACGCGTTCAGGAAATACAAGCGGTGCGAAATCCTCCCCACAACTAGTTCCGTCTGCGCGCCAGTTCCCGGTAAAGAGCTTCGCGGCTGACCGACAGTTCGTGTGCAACAGATTGCCACTCGCCTTTTTCCGGCAACGGGCCATATTCCGCAAGCCAAGCGTCCAGACGATCAGCAACTGTCTTTAAACACCGAATTTCTGCACGCATTCGCGTGCGCTGAACCGTGTGTGACAAATGAGCTGCCCATGCTTCCGCCAGATCAATGTTAGAGCGCAGTTCGGCGCGAAACTTCGCTCGTGGCAGCACAGCCAACGTAGAGCGTTTCAAGGCGACACAATCGCAATGGTATTCGTTTGCATATGCTGACGCCTCTGCAAGCATTTCATTGTCTGCGGCGCGCTGCAGGTAGGCCTGATCGCCTGAAGGAAGCCGCCGCACCAGTGCGACGTTCCCTTGGCGAACGAAATATACATCCTTCACCGGATCACCGGTGTGAAAGATCGTCTCGCCTGCCTCGACTTGGCGATCTGGCGCTTGAAGAAATAGTGACGAGATGTGCAAAGACATGATAGTGATCATATGCATGTAGCTTCAATTCCGCCAGACTGAGTAAAATCAAAGGAGCATTCATGAAACTTCACCACATCCTTTTGGCGGTATTAATCATTGGCACGCCAGTCGCATCCGAGACAAAGCATCAGCCATATAAAGGATTTGAGACGCGCAACATCAGCAGCCTTTCTGAGGCCGACATAGAAGCACTGCAAAGTGGCACAGGATGGGGCCTGGCCTTGCCCGCAGAGCTTAACGGGTATCCCGGTCCAGCTCATGTTTTGGAGTTGGCAGACAAATTGGATTTGTCCGAACAGCAAAGGGAGAATGTCCAGGCGATATATGATGCAATGAAGGTTGAAGCCATTGCGAAAGGCACTGAGCTAATCGAGGCAGAAAGACAACTTGATCAAGGCTTTAAGTCGGGTGACTTAACACCAAACTTGCTAAAGCAATTGATCGAGCATGCAGAAACAGCGCGGGCTGAATTGAGATTTGTCCATCTTTCGCGCCACCTTGCAGCCATCGACCTTCTCAGTGATGCGCAAACATCCGAATACTCGACATTACGCGGATACAGTTCTGATCCATGCCAATCCGTTCCGGATGGCCACGATGCAGAAATGTGGCGTCGTCATAACGGGTGTGATGGGTAAAGCAGACATTCGCCCCATCAAAGATAACTTGTAGGTTTGGGCTCGAAGCGGTCATCCGACGCTTTCTGTCGGGCAAATCCCCCTTAAAATGGTGCCAAGGTCGGCTGTGCGGGACTTTCCCGACCTTGACCAATAGCGTTTGTAGGACCGCTTTTGGTTTTCACTTCATCGAGTGCAAGTAAACAAATTGACCACTGCCGGAACTCGAACTGAGCCGCTTTCTTCGAATTGCTCAAAGGCCAAATTCACAGCGTTTTCAATTGTCGCCCCATCTGTTTCTGTTCCATTGTAGGCTTTCATGATGCGGGCTGCTGGTCCGACCTTACTGGCTGCACGGGCTGCTCCTGCGACACCATCCGGGGGGGTCAATTCGATATCTACCGGACGTGCTTCAATATTGGTTAGACCCGCTTGAGCCATCAAAGCTTTAACACGATCACAATCCTGAAATGCAGTTGGGCTGGGTGCGTTGGGGTCCCCTTCCAGCTGCGCGCCAAGCCTGTCCTCCGCCGCCTTTTTAGGTATCTCGAACCAAGGATTTTTCGCCACCGAAGCCCAGCAAACGAAGACCATTTTGCCGTGCATGTTCAATGCATTGGATAAACTGCCCAAGGCTGCAACTGTGTCGGAAAAAAAACTCATCCCCAATCGCGACACCAGAAGATCAAAGGGCTGGTCTGAAAAATCATGTGTTTGAGCATCGGCTAACAGGAAAGATGCGTTTCGGATACCTTTCTCTTTTGCTCTATTGGAGGCGCGAGCGAGAAGCGGATCAGATATGTCCACCCCAAGTACCTTACCTTCGGAAACCCGTTGAGCGGCTCGGAGAGTGCTGGCACCGGTTCCACATCCTATGTCGATGACGTGGTCAGTTTGGGCAACTTGAGCAACATCGAGCATCATTTCCAACATACCGGACATCGCGGTATCCAGTGCATGCTCGTGTTCAATCCATTTCAGGCCTGCGGGAGAAGCCCAATAATCGGCCTGCGCACTATTTGCTTCCATAAGGTGCCACTCCTTTCAGCCCAAGATAGCAGACATTCTCGCAAAGCGCAGCATTGGACATTTTGGGCTCAAAGCCGACATCTGATGGTTTCAGTCGGACAAATCTGACCTGAAAACCGCATCAAGGTCTGCTAAGCGGACAGAGCGGACGTTATTGGCATCCTTAAGTCAGTAGAAAGAACAACGGTACGGGGGCGACTGCACAAATCACAACCGCTAAGAAAGGCCAGAAGCCAAATAGCCGTGATGCGCCTGCAATGAACGCTAGTCCGCCACCACCTCCAATCAACGAGTTTCCTGGTGTATTTAGAGCAACCGCAAGAAGAACAAATCTGTGATGGAGCAGTTTCTGGCCATATTTGGACGGCATAACGCCAGACAGCATGGCAAGGCGATCATTTTGGGGTGTTGCATCAAGTTTGGCGATAAATTTCGACGCCTTCTCAAGCCCAAGCCAATCAAGTGCACAGCTCAAAGCAGTGGATGGCACCAGCCGAGCGATGACGTAAGAGAAAACCAATGCGCCCACCATGCCTAGATAAACTAATGGGGCGACTTGTCCGCCAAACAACAGCAAAAGCGCGAAACCAATCTCGGCACCGGGCACAAATGGGATTGCTGCCAAGACGATGAAGGCTGCGAAGGCAATCATAACGATGCGGTGGATCATTGGTTCGTTCATTGGGCGCATCTCGGGAATGGTCAATTCTTTCAGAACATCACCAAGGAACCATCCACCAAGTAGAAGTAAACCATAGAGAAGTATGACTTTTCTTTTGGCCCAAAGACGTTTCAAAACCGCGCGCAAAGGGGATTGCCGTCGGGGTCTAGAGTTTGCATTTTCTGAAGGGTCTCTGATAGTGAAACTGTCTGCTCATGCTCCACTAGCTCTCCGAGAAATATGATTTCGCGTTTGGATGTCCAGTACCAGCGACGACGTTCCCAGATGACCGAAACGACGATAGAGCCATCGTCTTTTACAGTGCCCTCATACTCAAACTGGCCACGGCTTTCGCTCTCAAGCGTTCCACTGAAGGTGATGCCTTCTTGAGTTTCTTGGGCAAGATATACTCCGGGGACAAACCCACAGCGGGTGCAAATGTCAGACCAGAAACGGCCATCGTCGAAATACAGGCTGTCTGACAGATCAGGGTTTTCTGCCGGACCGATCATTCCCGAAAAAGCTTTCCCGTCCAGCAGACCCTGCGCTTTTGTATCGGTGGTCCAAACGAAAGTAAGGAGTAAGATCAAAGTCAGATTTCTAAAAAAGCTCAAGACGATAGGTTCCTCACTAACAGGTATAGCCAGCCTAGGCGTCTAGTGCGACGTGCGCAAATCATTGCTGTTTAATATAGGGCGCGGATTAGGGCCGCTTTAGGCTCATTGCGGTCATCCGACGATTTCGGTTGGGTAAAATCGCCCTGAAAGTGGCCTGAAGGTCGGCAACGCAGGACCTAGCAGACATTAAGAACATTGAGATAAATGGCTGCTTTTTCCAGTTCAGGATTCGATCTGACGCCGATATCCGTCACACTGGTTGATGTTTCGGCTTGCTGGCGTTCCACAGCCAGCGCCCGAGTAGGACTACACCCAGCAAGGCGACGACAAAGCCACTGGCATTGCCGAGCATGCTGGCCAAAGTCGTAATCTGTTCCGAAAAGCTGTAGCCAAGGCCAATGTATATCCCAACCCAAAACACCTCTCCTAGCGCTCCCCACAGCGCAAATTTTGCCCAATTAAAGCGGGTCATGCCACTGACGAGATTTACGTACGGGCCAAGTGGGGCAACGAGCCAGCAAGAGAGAAAGACGCTTATGGCGCCCTTCTTGTCCATGTAGGATTTCGCGTTGTCGCGTAGCTTTGCGCGCTTTGGGTTTGCATCAAGCCAACCGGTGAGCCGTGTACCGAATGTCCGGGCGATCAAATAGCCGGTATTGTCGCCTGCAACAGCTCCGGTGTAGGCGGCCGCGACGGTTGCGGTTGTGTTCAGATCACCAGTGGCCGCAAAGCTGCCACCTGCCAACATCATCAACGAAGAGGGTATTGGGACGCAGAGGCAGGACAGAAATGTGACGACGAAGAGTATCGACACCCCATAGTTCGTCATCAGATCAAGGATCGTTTCAGTCATCGCGGCTGGACCGAAATGAGGCTGTGGCTTCGGTAACGCGCTGTTGTAAGATGTCGAGCGTCACCCCGTTGGCAGTGGCAATGTCTTCGAGCCTTAGCCGTCTCGGTGGTTCGGTAGGGTCGATAAATAGCGCAGGGCCAAGAACTTTCGGCGGAATGTCGTAGGATTGCGCGACATAGCGCGGGGTCATCCAATCAGCGAGAGGCTGATCCTGATGACGCGGATCGTTCCAGTAAACCGCCGCTGCGATAGCGTTGATTGCAAAATAGCAAGCGATACAAGACAACGCGAGAAAGGCCACCGTAGCTAAACGGTGGTGCGCCCAAAGGGTTTTGAAGCGGCCTAGCATTTGGGCGCAGCACGACACATCACCATGGCCACGAAACGCTCATAGCCATGGTTAGATGATTGCCGTTTGCCTCGGAACACGTACTTCAGGTTCACTGTCATTCCGCAGTGCGGTTGGACCAAGTCTGATTGACAGCCTGATCAGCATCGCAAGCGAGAAGCGCCAAGGCGATCATCTGGTTGTCGTCGCTGCGGCCGGTACGCGTTTCGCCGCTCACTGTGAGGCACATTTCTGGTGCTGAGGCCGGGGCGATTGTGCCTTCACCGTCAAACACCCAGCTTTGGGCTGTCGAGCCGTCACAGCTTGCGAGTTCAGCAGCCGCGCCAGACTCGGTTGATGGCGCCTGCATGCAAACGTCAAACTCGGGCATGTAAAGCACGCCGTCAGCGAACTGACCGGGGTCGAAGGCTTGATCCACCAGAACTTCACCAAGCGTGCCATAGCATGTATGCGCCTGAAGCCCGTCTTCTGGGTTCGCTGCATCACCTTTGCCCTTGGCGATGTCAATGCAATAGCCGTCTTGAATATTGTCGAGCATGTCGACCAGATAGATTTCCACGTTTTCCGCAAGAGCGGGGCTTGCCAAGGCTAGAATGCAGGATGCGATCGGCAGTGATTTCGTCAGCATCATTTTTGCTCCATTTCTTCTTTAGGATTAGCGCAGGTCTGCCTGTATGAGTGGGTTTAACGAAAGATGCCTGACTTTCCGTCGAACTAAAAGCCGACATTCGTTCATCGTGCAGCATCGGTGACTCTGGGCTCAATCCAGTCTTTAGCTGCAGTTTGTTCGAAGGTCCGTTGAGCGGGACAACGCACCAATTCGCTGCAACTGCGCCAATGGCCGCTTTCCCACCCACGACAGCCGTAAGGCGCGGCAATACAAGCACCAGCGCGACACTTCCCGGTTGATGGGCCGCTCATATCGTATGCACCATATTACCTAATGAATTGATCGACGTAGTCCTCGCCTAGCCCAACCTCGGTGAAATGTTTCCTACAGAGATCAATTTTGGTGAAGACATCCTCATAGCCCTGCACCTCGCCCCAGGGATCGACATAGCACATCACTCCGTTAACCTGAAAATAGGTGATCATCTCTTCCACATCATCCGGGACCACGAGCGTATGCGTCTCGCCAGGCGGCTCGTAAACATAGCCGCCTTCTTCGGCGACCCAGTCATGTTCCAGATAATGCCAGCGCCCCTTCAGGACAAATCCATGGACAGGCTGCGGATGGCGGTGACGTGACAACACACCGGCCTTGCGCACTTTCAAAAGGTTCATCCAATAACCCTGCGACCGGTTCAGGCAAAGCGGGCGGAACCAGACGTTTTCGGCCTGGGGCACCCAAAGCCTTTCGTCCTCGCTTGCTGCGTTCGGGATCACGATCTCGTTTTGCGCGTCCTTGGGGAACGGCAATTGATACGGCATCCGGGCTGTGTCATCATCTGTCATGGTCTATCCTCACATCGCTAAATAACCACCGTCGACCGGATAAACCGATCCGGTGACAAAGCTGGCATCATCGCTCAAAAGCCAACGCACCAGCGCGCCTACTTCTTCCGTCTTGCCCCATCGCTTCATCGGCGTGCGCGCCATAATCCCTTCGGTTCGGGCTGGGCTGTCGCGCAGGCCTTGGGTCATCTCGGTTTCGATCCAGCCGGGCGCAATGGCGTTGACGCGGATACCCTGGTCGGCCCAATGCCCGGCCAAGGCTTTAGTCAGTTGCGCCACGCCGCCCTTGGATGCGGAATAGGCCGGAACCAGCGGCCCGCCAAATGTGCTGAGCATGGAGGCCGTGTTGACAATGGCACCGCCCGTTTTTGCTAGCAGCGGCTTAGCAGCCAGGCAGCAGCGCATTGTTCCGGTCAGGTTGACGTCCAGCACCTTGGCAAACACGTCGATATCATATTCGTCGCCCCTCCGCAGGATGCCGGCGCAATTCACTAGCGCGTCCAATTGCGGCTGCGCGCCGAACAAGGCATCAACGGACGCCTGATCGGTTACATCCAAAAGCTGTGTAGCGATGCCGTCCTGGGGGTCAAATTCGTCGATCTCTGATTGAGAGGCCGAAGCGGCAATCACAGACCAACCAGCACTCGCAAGTGCACGCGCCACGCCCGATCCAATCCCGCCGGTGCCGCCTGTGACAAGGGCGTGTTTCATTTCAGTTCCTTCCAAGCATTGATGTAGGCACTGGCCCGTTCACCTATGTCGTCAAGCGAATAGTCTGGCTTGAAAAGGGCCGAGCCCAACCCGAAGCCATCTACACCAGCGGCAAGATAACGTGCCATGGTGTCGGGTGTTATGCCGCCAACGGCTGCAATGACGGTGTTCTTTGGCAGTACGGCACGCATTGCCGAGATCGCGGCGGGCGGCACCATTTCTGCCGGGAATAATTTCAGAACACTCGCCCCGATCTCCAAGGCTGCGAAAGCCTCAGTGGGTGTCATGACGCCCGGACACCAATAAAGCCCGTGTGCAACAGCCGCGCGCCCAACGGCCGGGTTCATGTTTGGTGACACGATAATGCGCCCGCCTGCTTCGGCCACAGCACTCACGTCATCTACGGTCAAAACGGTTCCCGCGCCAATGACGGCCCGCGCCCCGTGCCGTTCCGCCATGCAGGCAATCGAGTCCAGGGGCAGCGGAGAGTTCATCGGTATCTCAATGATACGGAAACCGGCGCCGACCAATGTATCCGAGACGGCTTCGGCCTTATCGGGGGAAAGGCCCCGAAGGATTGCAATGAGCGGGTTCGTCTCAAGCGCGCTGGAAAGATCGGTCACCCTATAAGCCCCGCGTATCGCGCGATCTCGAAATGGCCCCGTGCAACAACATCGTTTGGTGCGTGCCGGTTTTGGAAGCCTCCCAAACGCAGAGCGATTTCATAACGGTCAGACAAGTCGCTGCGCCCGACGATTGTGATGTGGTCAGCGGTGTCGACGTCTTGGGTTGCGGCTGAAATCTCGGTTCCGATCAAAAGGCCAGAAAGGTAATCCGCGACGGCGGGCTTCGGGATCATTTCCATAAGCGGCAAGGTGCGCACATGGAACAGGTTGTGTAAAAGGTCTGCACTGTCCTCCAACCCGGCCGCGACGCCCGCTTCAAAACCCGCGCCGTTGTAGTCGCCATCCTCGATCAAAGTTCCAAGGATAGTGCGATCCTTCAATGCGGCAAAGATTTCGCCGGTCATGTAGGTCGAAAAATTCGCGATCCCGGAACCCTCAAGGTTCACCCATTTGCTATGGGTGCCAGGCATAACGAAGAGTCCGTCGGTTAACCCCAAAGCGGCAACACCAACGATCTGTGTTTCTTCGCCCCGCATCACATCGGGGCCGCCTTTGTGTTCGGTCGCGGCACCGGTCACGAAATGAACTTCGGCACCGGTTTTGGTCCCGTGTGACACGATCGAACCCGCAAGACGCTCCGCCCCAAGGGGCAATTGTGCGTAAGGCGTTTCGACCCAGCCATTGCGGCTCGTGATCATGCCGGACATCAGAACTGGCAGACCCGGCCCCACCGGCAGCGATCCGACAACCCGGTCAAAAACCGCATCGAAATCACGATCAGGAACATGCATGATCCCTTCGTCCGACATGATGCTGTCCAGCACCTCGCCGCCTGCACCAATCAGAAAAGCGCGCAGTGACGAGGTGCCCCAATCGATGCCAACGAGCGCTGGCTTAGATGCGGCCGAATTCATTCAAGAGGTCCTCGACCGTCTTTCCCTGAGCAACCCATTCCCGTGTTGCGACTTCGCGGTCGGCCTGCTCTTGCGCCAGGCGAACGGTTTCCTCTGCGATCTCTTGCGGGATCACCACCGCGCCCATCAGGTCGGCCACGATAAAATCGCCAGGGTTCACGACCACGCCACCACATGAGATCGGCACGTTGATCGAAAGCTCTTCCTTGCGTTCTGAAAACATCGTGTGCGTGCCACGCGGCGTAATTGCGCGGGTCCAGATGGGCCAGTTGATCTCTTCCAACTCGTCGGTGTCGCGGCCAGCGCCATCGACGATCATGCCGCGAATACCACGGTTCAGAGCCAAGCCGCCCATCAATCCGCCACAGACCGAGGTGTTAAGGTCGCCGCCTGCGTCAACGACAATCACGTCGCCCTCCTGACCCATTTCAAGCGCCTTCAAAGGATCGACCAGATCGCCACCTGAAAGTTGGACGGTCACGGCCTGTCCGGTGACTTTCGCGCGGAATGCAGGTTTGATCGCGCTGTCCATCACGCCCGTGCGGTATTGCACATCGGCAAAAATCGCAGCAGCGGACAGGGCTTCAAGCACCTTGTCGAACTTCTTCAAAAGCTCTGGGTTGCGCTCAAAGTCATTGAAGACCCTGAGGTCTGTGCTCACTTCTGGCATGTCTTTCTCCTGTTCAAGCGGGTGTTGCGGCCAATGCGTCAGCATTGACTGTGTAATCTGGGAGGCGTCCGGTCAGCACCTTGGCCACTTGCGTGGCGGCCGTGACGCGCGCGGCGCAAATGGATTCCTCGGAGTAATAGGCGGCGTGGGGTGTCACGAGGACGTTCGGCAATGTGAAAAGCGGGTTGTCATCTGGCGACCAATTGGCGCGCTTTGCGGGCTCTTCTTCCGGGTCGTCCAGACCGGCCGCCGCCAGATGGCCTTCGCTAAGTGCCCGGAATAGAGCCTTGTTGTCGACGGTGGGGCCTCGGCCCGTGTTCACAAGGATGGCGCCCGGTTTCATCGCAGCAAATTCGGCGTCCGACAGGAAGTGATGGGTGTCGGGCGTCATGGGCGCTTGCATCAGCATATAGTCGGACCGGGCCAGCAGGTCAGACTTGTTCACCAGTTCGACGCCCAGATTTGCGGCAACTTCCGATGGCAGAAAGGGATCGTATGCGATGACATCCACGCCGAAAGCTTTTGCCCGAGCGACTATGGCCTGACCGATCTTGCCCAGCGACACGACGCCCATCGTGCGCCCTCGCAGACGATAAACCGGTTGCCCACTTTGCCACTTCCAAACGCCCGCGTGCGTGGCTCTGTCATAATCCGGCAAGCGCCGGGCAAGCGTCAACCAAAGGGCGATGGCGTGATCTGCCACCTCCTCGGTGCAATAGTTCTGCACATTGGTGACAAGAATGCCTTTGTCAGTGGCCGCTTTCACGTCCACGATGTCAACGCCGACGCCATAGCGGGCGATGACTTCGCATTTTTGCATGCGCGAGATCGTTGCCTGTCCGATGCGGGCATATTGATTGATCATCGCCGCACAGTCGGGCGCGGCATCAAACAGGTCTTCCTCGCGCTTGGCCTGAAGCGCGATTACCTCGGCACCGGCGGCTTCCAGTATTTCGGTTTCGACGCGAACATCGCCGAAATCGTAATCGGTGATCACGACCTTCGGACTGTCCGTTCTTGGATTGAAGTCGGCCTGATCAATCATAAGCGCCCGCCGAATACGTCAATTCGTACGAGTGGCTGTAAAGCTCGAAAATGTTGCCAAATGGGTCTTCCATATAAACCATGCGATAGGGCTTTTCGCCGGGGTAGTACTTGCGCACTTGTTCCATGCGCTGTTTGCCACCAAGGCTTTCGATGATCTTGACGCGCCCTTCCAGGTCTTCGTCCTGTACGCAGAAATGGAACAATCCACGCCGCCAGTATTCGAAGGGGCGTTCTTCTTCGACGGTTTTCGGGAACTCGAACAACTCGATGCCCACACCATCCCCCATCGACAGATGTGCGATGCGGAAACTGCCCCAGCCAGTCCCGAAAACGTCGTCGCACATCTGCCCAATGGCGCTTTCGTCGTGAAGGACTTCGGTGGGCTCCATCAGGACGTAAAGGCCGAAGGCCTTGGAGTAAAACTCGACAGCCTTTTCAAGGTCCGGAACCGTGATGCCGATGTGAGAGAATGTAAGTGCGGCCATGGGAGGCTCCTTTTTTGACTATCAGAGAATATTGCGGACGATGCCGCCTTCGATCCGGTGTGCTGCACCATTCGAGGCCGTGCTGGCAGAAATCGTGATGATCATCCGGGCGACTTCATCGGGTTGGACAAAACGCTGGATCAGCGAGGTCGGCTCGTCCGATTTGAAATAGTTGTCTACGATCGCATCAAGCGGTTCGCCTTTTTGGTCGGCAAGGCCGTCGAAATAGGCTTCGACACCTTCGGTCCAGGTCGGCCCCGGCAAGATCGAATTGACCCGCACCTTGGTGCCCTTGGTGAGTTCTGCCATGCCACGGGTCAGCCCCAGCATGGCCGTCTTGGTGACCGAGTAATGCACCATCTGCGGCAGGGGTTTTACGGCGGCTTCGCTGGCCATGTTGATGATCGACCCTGTCCCGCGCTTCAGCATGGCGGGCAGGAAAATCCGGCTCATCCGAACGGCGGAAAGGACGTTGATATTGAAATAATGCATCCAGTCATCGTCGGTAAGATCTTCGAAGGGTTTGACCGAAAAGATGCCGACATTGTTGATCAGGATATCGACCTCGCCTTCTTTTTGGGCGAAATTCGCAAGAGCCGTCGCATCGACCAAATTGGTCAGATCGGCGGCGATGCCTTTGACCTCGCCCAAGGACGAAAGGTCATCCACGCAGGCCGACACCTCCGCATCCGTCAAACCATGCACGATCAATCGCGCGCCTTCTTGCAAGTAGGCTTTCGCCGTCGCCTTGCCGATGCCAGACCCCGACCCGGTGACAAGGACACGTTTGTTCTTCAATCCAAGATCCATGTCAGGCCCCTTCTTTTGCTTTGGAGGTTTGACCCGATGGCACGCGCCCAAAGAGCCGCCCCATTAGCGACGAAATCTCGGCACGCCACATGTCGATACCGACTGCCAGAAGGATGATCAGACCAAGCACGACATTCTGAACCGACGACGGCGCGGCGTTCAGGTTCAGACCGTTCTGAACGATCACAATGGTCATCGCGCCCATCAGTGTGGCCAAGATATTGCCGCGCCCGCCCGCCAGGCTGGCGCCACCCACCACGGCCGCCGCGATGGCCTGCAACTCAAGCGTTTGGCCATAGTTGGGCGACCCCGAATTCAAGCGCGCCGACATCAAAACAGCGCCCACGGCAGTCATGAATCCCGCGATCACAAAGGTCGTGGCCTGCACTTTGCGCACGTTGATGCCGGTCAGAACCGCCGCCGCTGGATTGCCGCCCACGGCGTAAATCTCGCGCCCCAATTTGGTGAAGTTCATCGCGAAAGCAGCAAGCCCGTAAAAGAACACCAGATAGAAAAACGGCAAGGGTATCGCGGCCAGCTTGCCATAGAATATCGGCTCTAACGCCGGGTCCAGCGAGAAGATCGGCGAGCCATTGTTGAACGTTAGCGCAAGGCCGCGAAAGGCGATCAGCCCGGCCAGCGTGGTGATGAAGGACGGGATGCGCCCATAGGCCGTGATCAATCCGATCAACAGGCCCAACAGCCCACCCACGATCAATATCAACGGCAGCGCCACCATCAACGGCAACCCCATGAACTTCAGCATCTGAGCCAGGATCATTGTCAAAAGCGCGACCATCGAGCCGGAGCTAAGATCAATACCGGCCGCGAAGATCACGATGGTCGACCCGATCGCAATCAGCGCGACGATGCTAACCTGCAACGACAGGTTCGACAGGTTGCCGGGATTGAGAAACCGTTCTGTCGTCAGAGCGACGATCAGGGCCACGATCACCATGGCGGCAAACGGTCCGATCAGTTGAGTGTCGAATATCCGCTTCATGCGAATACCTCCTCGGGCTTGGTTTCTAGGGTGTCGGCAGAGGCGCGTACGAGGTCGTCGTGGGTCAGCGCCGAGGCCTCGACGGTACGCTTGATTGCACCGTGCTGTACGATTGCGATCCGGTCGCTCATCGCCAAAAGCTCGTCATGGTCGGAACTGATCAGGATGATGGATTTGCCCGCGTGAGTCAGCTTGTTGATCAATTTGTAAACGGCGATCTTGGCGCCGATGTCGATGCCTTGCGTTGGCTCATCCAGGATCAGGATATCCGAATCCGAGAACAGCCACCGCGCGATCACGATCTTCTGCTGATTGCCGCCAGACAAAAAATTAACCGTCTTTTCCTCGGCTTGGGATGAGATCTCAAGGTCGCGGATCAAATCCTTGGTCGCTTGTTCTTCGACCTTAAGGTTCATGACGCCAAAGCGAGACAACCCACCCAAAGACGCCGCGGTGATATTACCGCCCGCGCGAAAGTTGAAGAACAGACCATCAAATTTGCGGTTCTCGGGAACCAAGGCCAACCCGGCGCGGATCGCATCGATTTCACCACCAAAGCGGACAGGCTTGCCGTTCAATGTCACCTGACCGGCGGTCAGATCATCGGTCCCAAACAGAGCGCGGGCAATCTCGGTTCTGCCGCTGCCCAAAACGCCGCCAAGGCCAAGAACCTCGCCACGATGCAGAGTGAAAGATGCATCTTTCACACCGAACCTGGTCGCAAGTCCATTTGCTTCAAGAACGACTTCTGCCGTTGCGTTCTGTTCCTTCGGATAATGCTCGCCAATATCCTCGCCAACCATGGCGTTGACGATCTCCGAGATGTTGATCTTGGTCTCGCCGCTGGCACGCACCACGCGACCGTTGCGCAGGATCGTCACTTCATCGACGATCCGTTCGACCTCGTCCAACCGGTGCGACACGTACAGAATGGCGGTGCCACGACTGCGCATACTGCGCAAAAGTTGGTGCAGGCGTTCGATTTCGTCTTCGCCCAAAGCGGCGGTCGGCTCGTCCAGGATAATCATGCGCGCATCCATCGCGATGGCTTTGGCGATTTCCACAAGCTGTTGTTCGCCAACCGACAACGTGCCGGTGATCGCCTTGGGCGAGACATCAACGTTCATTTCGGCCAAGACGCGGGCCGCGGCGGCGTTCACTTTGGCCCAGTTGATCACGCCAAACCGCGAGCGCGGCATGTTGCCCAGGAAGATGTTTTCGCCGACCGAAAGCGTCGGCACGATTGAGAATTCCTGAAAGACAGTCGCGATGCCAAGATCGCGCGCCATTTGCGGATCGTTGATCGTGACAGGCTGACCATCGTGCAAAATCCGCCCACTGTCGGGCTGTTGAACGCCGGACAGCGTCTTGATCATCGTCGACTTGCCACAACCGTTTTCGCCCAGAAGCCCATGGATCGAGCCCGGCAACAGTTTGATGCAGACCTTGTCGTTCGCCAGAACGCCGGGATAGGCTTTGCTGATATCGACAAATTCCCAAAGGGGCGCAGCGATGGTCATTGCGGTTGCCTCGATTTGCAAGTGTGAATTGGGGCAATTGCGTTCCCGGCAGCACGCGAAGGCGCCACCGGGAAACTGGGAGTGGTTATTAGTAGTCTTTAGACGGCTGCGGGAAGAGCTTTTCAGGCTCCTGCAGCACGCTGATGGCACCGTCCTTGTCCTCGATCGATGTTGGCGTTTCGATCCAGCCGCCGGGATAACTGCCGTTCAGCGCATCAACAGTCGCGTGCATCGCCGCCTTGCCCATCAGGAAGGGCGAGGTGTTGACGGTTGCGGTGATGTTGCCTGCGGCGATTTCTTCAAGACCCGAGGTATCCCCATCATTACCCAACAAAACGATGTCGCTGCGGCCCAAGGCTTTGGCGGCAAAGGATGCGCCGATGATCATATAGTCGTTTGCCGCAAAGATCATATCCAGATCGGGGTGCGATTGCAGGATGTCCATGCCAGCGGTATTGCCGCCTTCGACGTTCCATTTGCCGTCAATCGAAACGACAACTTCGAAGTTCTCGTTGCCTTCGATACCGTCAAGAAAACCACCCACACGCTCGGTCGAGTGATAGCCGGGCTGGCCCTCGATGATGCCAACCTTCAGGGGCTTGTCGCCGTAAGTTTCGATGGCCCAATCGGCGATATTGTGGGTGCCGTTGCGCTGTGAGTATCCGACCACACCATGGATTGGCGTCGGGAAGTTCGGGATGTCCGAATTGATCATTACAACGGCCATGCCCTTGTCGACCGCCTGCTTCAGCAAAGGTGCCGCGGCAAATTCGTCGTGGGTGCCGAAGATGATCGCGTCCACATCCTGGGTCAAAACATCCTGGATCATGCCCATCTGGCCGTTGATGTCCGCGCCCGACTGCGGCGCCAACATGAAGACTTCAACGCCTTTCTCGGCGGCAACGGCTTTGATGCCTTCGCCGATGGCGATGTAATAATTGAACTCGGTCGCGGGCGGCATGTAAGCGATGCGGAACGTGTCATTTTTTGGGGCAATCGCATCGATGGCGGCCTGCGCGCCTTCGTTCAGCGGCACTGGCGTGGGGTAGTTTTCGGCTTGGGCAATGGACGCCAGCGCGGCAAAGCCCGCGGCAAGTGTCGTGTTCATCAAAGTTCGTAGCATAGTTTTCTCCTCCAGTAGCGTTGGTTATCCGTTGAACGGCGCGTCGATCACGCCGCGAATGCCGGGTTTGACGGCAAAGAGGCCGCCGGAGTCCGGTTCTTTTGTTAAGGCTTGTTCGTCGCTCATCAGGCGCGAGGTCGTGATGAAAAGCGTGTCGAGGTCTGGTCCGCCGAAGGCGCAGCACGTTGGCTTCCAGACAGGAACTTCTATCACCCGATCAATGGTGCCGTTCGGCGCCACCCGCACAACGCGATGACCTTCCCATTCAGCATTCCAGACACCGCCTTCAGCGTCGACGCAGGACCCATCTGGCAGTCCGGGCTCATCCTTGAACGAGGCGTGCAACTGCCGGTTGGATACCGAGCCCGAGCCGGGTTCATAGTCGTAGGCAACGATCTCGCGATCCGGGGTGTCGGCAAAGAACATGCGCGTGCCATCGGGCGAAAAGCACGTCGAATTGGCGCAGGCGACGTCGGTGACAATCGTGCGAACACTCAAGTCCGTATCGATGCTGATCACCGAAGAATCAGCTTTGCCCGATACTTCGTTCATGCCCCCGACGATCAACCGCCCCTGCCGATCAGTGCGACCGTCGTTAAGACGAGTCTCGGTATTGTCTGGCTCGAACCACGTGACAATCGTCTCTTCGCCGGTCGCGGGGTCAAACAGCACAACCCTGTCTGCGTAGGCAATTATCAGACCGCCGCCGTCGCGCGGTGCGAAGCAGCAAACGCGCTCTGACATTTTGTGCGCAGCACTTTGAGATGTTGCCGGATCAAAGGACCAAAGCGCACAGCCCTCGATGTCAGTCCACCAAACCAATCCGTCGGCAGGGTTCCAGAAAATCCCCTCACCGTGTTGGTTTTTGCAGTCGACAAGTAGCTCGGCGCGCAAAGTTTGTCCCTCCCAAGATACAATTCTGATATCTGATATACCAGCTTGCTAAATCTGGTGTATCAGATATCCTCGAACAAGCAACAGTTTTTTTGAGGTACGCACCCATGGCGTTGGAAAGACCAAAGTCCCTTCGGGAGCTCGCACTGGAGCACCTGCGTGACAGTATCGTCGATGGATCATTGAAGATGGGGCAAGTGCTTTCAGAGCGCAAAATCTCTGAAGAGCTTGGCGTATCGAAGTCGCCTGTGCGCGAGGCCCTGGCGCAACTGCGAGACGAGGGATTGGTGAGCATTGAGCCGCAAAAAGGTGCGCGGGTCTTTTCACTGTCTGAACCTGAAGTTTCCCAAATTTGTGATTTCAGGCAGGCAATTGAATCGGCAGCTTTCGAACTGGCGCTTGCGCGCGATCCCGCTGGGCTCGCGAAAGAGATGCATAGCGTAGTTGGCGAGATGGAGCGAGCTAGAGCAAGCGGAGACGAAAAGCGTTACCTCGCGCTCGACACCACGTTTCATCATTTGATTTTCGAACACGCAGGAAATGACTACCTCACCGCAAGTTACTCGCGCTATAACGGCAAGATTGCAGCTCTTCGAACTCATTTGGCGAAGTTGCCACAACACACAGAACTTTCTTTTGACGAACACAAAGGTATCGCGGTGGCTGTGAACGAAGGTGACATGGCGCAGATCAAGAAACTTCTCACAGAACACATCGACCGCACAAGACAGGCGTACAAGAGCGCCGCAATTGTCATGGAAGGAACCGTAGCAAACTAACCTCGTCGAGCTATATGGATTACTTTTTGGGGCGAACCATTGGGTTCGCCCTCTTTCGTTTCAAGCGCGACTCGCCTTTCTAATTGACATCTGAGATATCAGATGCCAACTAAAGGCAGGGAGGGCGATTGATGGCTTCAGATTCGATTCTCGATACGGCGGACGTACCGCCGCTTATCCAATTGGATGGGGTGGGGAAAAGCTTTGGCCCTAACGTCGTTCTGGAAGGTGTCGACTTCGAACTTCGTCCCGGCGAGATCCACGCCCTTTGCGGAGAAAACGGCGCAGGCAAATCTACCTGCCTTGGGTTGCTCTATGGCCTGCACCAGCCCTCGATCGGGAAAATCCACTGCGATGGACAGGAACAGCGCATCGAAAACCCGTCGCACGCGCAATCCTTTGGCGTCAGTTGTGTCTTTCAAGAACTGAGCCTCGCAGGCGCGCTTTCCGTCGCCGAAAACATCTATGCCGGACGGGCCCCTTCACGCATGGGAGTGGTGGATTGGCCGGAATTGCGGCGCCGTGCCGAAGCGCTTCTGGCGGAATTCGGGTTGGACATTGATGTCTCGCGCCCCGTTGACAGCCTGCCGATCAGTTCGCGCCAGATCGTGGAAATCGCCAAGGCGCTGTCTCTCAACTCGCGCGTTCTTTTGCTGGACGAACCGACATCTGCGCTGGCACCCGACGAAGTAGACGCACTGTTCGAGGTTCTGCGCGGCCTGACGCGCTTAGGCATCGGCATCGTCTATGTCAGCCACCACATGTCCGAGATTTTCCGCATCTCGGATCGCGTTACGGTTCTTAGAGACGGCCGACAGATCAGCACACTGCCGACCGCGGAAACTTCGCAAGAACAGGTCGTCGCGGAAATGATCGGCGGCGCACATCCCGACGACATCAACCGGTCAGGCGACGCCACCGGCGACGTGGTTCTTGCGGTCAATCATCTGTCATATCCCGGCCAGTTCGAAGACATCTCGTTTTCCATAAAAGCGGGCGAAATCATCGGTATGGCCGGGCTGATGGGCGCGCGCCGCAGCGAGATTGTTCGGTCCATCGTTGGATTGATGCCCGGCGCCGCAGGCGACGTCAAACTGAACGGCAAACCCGTCGAATTCTCGTCCTTGCGCCAGGCTATGCGACTTGGAGTTGGCTTCGTTCCCGAAGAGCGCAAGACAGAAGGCCTGTTTCTGGAACAATCGGTTAGCGACAATCTGATCGCCGCCAGCCTTTCCGATCACGCGACCTTTGGCGTCATGCGCAAAGCCTCGATCAGCGACGCCAGCACCGCGGCCATTGATGCTTTCAGCGTGAAAGCGGGTGGCATTGCTGAAGACGTCGGGGCGCTTTCGGGCGGCAACCAACAAAAGATCATGCTGGCCAAATGGCTGAAACGCACGCCCGATCTTCTTATCGTGGAAGAGCCGACAAAGGGTGTCGATGTGGGTGCCAAATTTCAGATCCACACCGAATTGTTGCGCCGCGCCGCCGAAGGCATGGCCATTTTGGTGGTATCCTCCGACTTCCCCGAACTGGTGTCACTGTCAACGCGCATTCTTGTGGTTCATGAGGGCCGCCTGATGGGAGACATCGACGCCGAAGACGCGAGCGAAGACGTGCTTTTACAAATGGCGGCGGGAACCCCCGACGCCAAAGCCGCACATCCATCCCAACAATCAGGAGCCGCGTTGTGACCATGGTCGCCCAAGCCAACATCTCCGATAAGCAACCGCCCTTGCGCCGCATCCTGCAAGCCTTCGTCGATGTGCGCGAACTAACGCTGGTCGTCCTGATCGCCGCCATCATCATCGTGATGGCAAACATTAATCCCTATTTCTTCACTTTCTCGAACTTCCGGGCCGTGGCCGTGGGCATGGCCCCGACAGCGATCATCGTGATCGGCATGGCGATCCTCTTGGCCTCGGGCGGGTTCGATTTGTCGGTCGGCTCGGTCATGGCGCTGTCTTCAACCGTTGTGGCGATGTTGCTGTTGACTGGCATGCCAATCCCCCTTGCGGTGATCTGCGGGCTGATCCTTGGCGGAGTGGTGGGCGTCGTGAACGGCGTGTTGGTGACCAGCCTCGGGATCAATCCCCTGATCGCAACCCTTGGAACCATGTCGATCGCGCGGGGCATTGCCCTGGTGCTGACCGAAGGGTTCTCGGTCTCCAGCCTGCCGCAATCCTTCGCTTGGATCGGCAAAGCCGACATCGGCGGGTTTCCGGTGATCGTCTTGCTGACAATCTTGCTAGTTATCACCTTCGACCTGGCCGTGCGTCACACGCGGTTTTTCCGACAGGTCTATTTCATCGGCGCGAACGAAAAGGCGGCGATGCTGTCCGGCATCCACGTCACCCGAGTGCGCATCATCCTTTACGCGCTGACAGGAGTCTTGGCAGCACTTGCCGGAGTGCTTCTGGCCTCGCGCCTGATGAGCGGAACCCCCACAGCAGGCAACGGCATCGAACTGCAAGTTCTGGCCGCAGCGGTCATCGGCGGCGCATCGCTCAGGGGCGGCGAGGGCACGATCCTGGGCGCATTTCTTGGCGTCGTCTTCGTGGCGCTGATCAACAACACGATGACCATGCAAGCGGTGTCGATCTATTGGCAAATGATCGTCATCGGCGGCGTTCTGGTGTCGGCAGTCGCCTTGGATATGCTGATCCGAAGCAAACGGGGCTGACCCCGACCACTCCATAAAACCAACATCCAACGATCCACAACAGGGAGATCACTATGACTGAAGCAAATTTAAACCGGCGCAAACTTCTGACCGCAGGCACCACAGCAGGGCTCGCCGCCGCATTTGGACTGCCGATCCTGTCCAAGGAAGCCATGGCGCAGGCCGCTGGCAAGGAGTATGTCTTTTTGTCGATCGTCACGCAGGTGCCGTTCTGGGTTGATTACCGGAACGCCATGAAAGACCTGGAAGAACTGATGGGCATCAAAGCCACCTTCACCGGCCCCTTGGATTTCGACACCGCCGCCCAAGCGCGTCAGCTTGACGAACTTATCGCCCGTCGCCCCGCCGGCATCATGATCTTCCCTGGCGATCCCGCAACCCTGGCCCCCGGCGTCGAACGCGCGGTCGAAGCGGGCATTCCCGTCACCTGCTGCATTGGCGACATCCCGAACAGCCCCCGGTCCACATTCCTTGGCATTAACGGCGTTCAGGCGGGACGCGTTGGCGGCGAGATGCTTGCACAGGCCATTGGCGGCAAGGGCAAGGTCATTCTTGGCACCTTCCCTGCACCTTCTACGCTAGAGCGTGTTGAAGGCTACAAACAGATCTTTGCCGAGAAATACCCCGGGATCGAAGTGGTCGATGTGGTCAACGACAAGGCCGATCCGTCCTATGCGCCAACAGCCTACCTTCAGTCCATTCAAGCCAACCCGGATATCGTCGGCATTGGCGGAACCGATGGCGACAGCGGCAAGGGTGCAGCAATTGCCGTCAACGAAGCGGGGCGCAAGGATATCAAGATCGTCGCCATGGACCGCAACGACGACATGCTGCCCTATATCGAAGACGGCACCATTCACGGCGCTGTGGCGCAGAAATCCTACCTTGAAATCTTCCTCGCCTTCCACATGATGCATTGGCAAAACACGGATGCGCTGAAGGTTCTGCCC
This sequence comes from Paracoccaceae bacterium, assembly GCA_039942715.1. GTDB lineage: Bacteria > Pseudomonadota > Alphaproteobacteria > Rhodobacterales > Rhodobacteraceae > JABDJX01. Next base: position 183,811 of record JBDVBY010000001.1, on the reverse strand, counting down.
GATTGGAAAGCCGCCGGGATCAATCCTTTGCCCGAACGGGTCGAAACCGGCGTCATGCCGATCACGGCCGAGAACGTCGCGCAGTTTAAGCACGTCTGATCCAATCCCCCGGCGCGGAGTTTCTGCACTGGGGGCACGTTCAGGGAGCAACATCTCATGTCTGATCGATGGGCCGTTTCCTCACTTCAAAACCACGAACTTGAATTGGTGATCCTTCCAGGCATCGGCGGCCGGTTGTGGGATGTGGTTTTCCAAGGGCACTCACTGCTGTTTCAAAATCGCGATCTAGTCGGCCAAGCGTTTGACGAAACCCATCTTGCCAGCCTGCCAACACGCTCCCCCCAGTTCGGCTTCCCGCTTTGGGGAGGTGAGAAAACATGGATTGCACCTGACAAGCTTTGGACCGACGGCGCGCCCTTTCCCTCGCTCGACAGCGGCCCCTATTTGGTCATTTCAAACGACGTGACCCACGTCGAACTGACCAGCCCAGTTTGCTCGCTCTCACAGCTTTCCGTATCGCGCCGCATTTCTCTCATGTCTGCGACATCATGGAATATCACTCACACCGTCACCAACCACGGCCCCTCGCCCCGCGAAACGGGCATCTGGTCTGTCATGATGATCGACACCCCCGCCAAGATCGGCGTTGCGATGGATACCCCGCAGGTGCATCCGGTTTTCGGAAACGCCGGATCACCAATTGCAAAGAACGCAAATTGCGTCGTTGCCGATTGCGCACGACAGCAGGAATTCAAAGTCGGGCTTCCCAATCCGAATGGAGCAACGCTTATCAAGTTTGGTAATACCGGCCCATGGTTGATCTGCACCACACACCCGCCGTTGCCACAAGATAATTTCGCCCACCAATTCCCGGTCGAGGTCTTTAACTCCGGCGATTACCCTTATTGCGAAGCCGAATGGCATTCTCCAAAGTCCGATCTAAGACCAGGGGAGGCTCTCAAGTTTCAGCAGGATTTCCGCATTTGGCCGAATGACGCCCCCCCAGCCCCGGACGCACCGAAGGAGCTTTTCTCATGCATGTCCTGATCACCGGCGCTGGCGGCCATCTAGGCCGCAAGCTCTTTGATGCTCTTGAGGCCGACCCCGACTGTGGCGTGTCCGGGATTGATATTCGTACCGTCGATCATCCGAACATCCATACCGCAGACCTTTCCGGCGACACCAGCTGGGTCAGCTTGTTGAAAGGCGTCGACGTGATCGTGCATCTCGCTGGTGATCGCGATCCTACCGCAACATGGCCCTCGGCGATCACCCACAACATGGACGCTACTCTGACGCTTTATCACCACGCCGCAGCCATGGGCGTAAAGCGCGTCGTTTTTGCCAGTTCAAATTGGGTCCACGGGGACAAGCGGTTCACGAAGGACATTCTGAACAGCGACACGCCTTTGGGGCCGGTGAACGCCTATGGGATGTCAAAGCTATTTGGTGAACGAACGGGCGCCTATTTTGCCGAACACCATGGCCTGTCGGTCATTTGCCTGCGCATCGGCTGGACACAATGGACCCACGACAATCAACCAGGCCCCCACATGGCCATGGGCCGCTGGGGCCAAGAGATGTGGTTAAGCGACCGGGATTTCCTAAGCGGCATGCGCGCGGCAATCGACGCAAAAGACGTTCAATTCGCCGCCCTGAACCTGATGTCCGACAACCCGGAGATGCGTTGGGATATTTCCGAAACTGCTCGTGTTATCGGATACAGCCCACAAGACGGGAGCCCCGCGAAAATTACGCCGATCATTGCTGCGAAGTCTGCTATCAAGGGGGCGTTCACCTTTAAAATCGCTAAGGTATTTGGAGACCGCTTTCCAAACTGGTGATGCGTTCGCCCTGCACTGCGGTCACTTTGGCGTCGCATTTTGGTGCATCTCAAAATCTGTTAGCTTCAATGCCGGTGTAAAAACCTAATTCGATTGCCCGCGAAGAGACCACAATCGGCAATGACGGATTGGCACTGGTTATCAGACATTCGAGCAAGGTGCAGCATCAGTGACTATGGGCTCCTTCGACACCTTCGCTGCGGGAAGTACGAATGACCGGTCTGCGTCCAATCTAGGCTCCGGCCGGTTTTCCGCCCCTTTTGACGGATGCTGAGTTGGAGCACCTTCTCAAATTCGCTTCTGCAGAAATGGCGAGATTGTCAGCCACTATTGGCGCAAAACCAAACCGACTAGTAGTGACCCACCAGCGGCCCATGATAGGTTTGTTCAAGCCACAAAAGGAACTGTGACAAACTATCAACCTGGTCATCATGTCGACCGTTGGGGAATAAAAGAAGCTCACGTCTAAAGCTTTCCAGCCAAGGTGCGTCCTGAGGTATTGTAACCCGACCACTTTCAATGGCTGGTGTGACGCTCATGAGCCGCGTTGCTTTGTCGTTTTTGGGCTGTATCCCCCAGACTCTCGGATAACCGGTCCTACTGAAGTGCTGCAGGAGTTGATGCCCTGAGCCCGCCTGCTCGATTAGTACCCGGGTCGCTTTCCACTTCTTCGCCTCAGAGACTATGGATTTCTGCAATTCGGGAAACTCCAACTTCAGTCGGATTACATCGAGCAGCCACGCCCGCTTCTGACGCACCAGCCAAGTGGTACAAACCGAGTAGTCGCTATTCTGCTCAGCCCGGATCGCAGTGTCCCAGGATTGGACCATTTGCCCACCCTCATAGACATTTGGTGGCGTGTCATATGTTTGGAACCAGTGCCACTTTACCAGGCCGCCCTCAATTGGCGACGGCCTTTGCTGATATTGAGCCGCAAAGACATATGACCCAAGTTCTTCTTTGCGCTGATCAAGGAGAGCTTTGGGCAACCTCGATGTATGCAGTAGATCACCTTGATGTACCCGCTTTGTTCCTCGACGTCCAAGATCATAGGCTGCGTCCAATTCAGCAATTGCTGGCAAGTTCAGGTGCTCCCAGCCGCCCTGCTCTATCAATTCACCAGCAAGATCGCCCTCATGGACTCGCTGTTGGATCAGGACAATTGGATCCGTACTTGGCGCATTCAGGCGACTTAGCAGCGTGGTCCGATACCAATCGATAACCTTGTTTCGTTTTGCATCTGAGGTCGCTTCGTCCGGCTTGTGGGGATCATCGATAATAATGATATCTCCACCGCGCCCGGTGAGCGTACCTCCAATCGATGTAGAGAAGCGCCCTCCCCCACGCGTCGTCTCAAAATCTGCCCGTGCACTCCGGCCCTTTGCGATCCGCGTTGCCGGAAAGCACTCCCGATACCATGCGGATTCAATGACTTTGACGCAGTCAAGCGCAAGCTTTTCGGCGAGACCTTCTGCGTACGACACCGCCAGCACCCTTATGCTGGGGTCATGCCCCAGCAACCACGCCGGAAAAGCCACCGACCCCGCGATCGATTTTAGGCAGCGTGGTGGCATTGTAATGATCAGACGGGAACAGTCTCCCGTTTGAACGCGTTCGAGTTGATGCGTAATCGCATGCACGTGCCAATTGTTCTGGTAGATGTCTCCTGGCGACACTGTTGCAAACACGCGCGCCACGAACGACGGAAAATCATTGCGCAAGACTGCCCTGAGATATTCATGATTGCTAAGTTCGCTCATTTACCCGAGCCCTCCTGAGGTGTATCGCTGATGCGCTCCTCTCTTCTAATCACGTCCGCAAAACTTGAGAGAATGTCTTCCTCAGACCGCGACAACGCCCGTTCGGACTGTTGTGCCTCTTTTTCATCCGAACGCTCTTCGGCGAATTTCAAAAGGAGGTCCAGCGCCCGTTGATCACCCTTAAGTGCTTTCTCTCGCAAGCGCTTCAGAACTGCCATCTGGCTAGACACGGTAAACTGCGCACAACCCCTTGATAATGTGTTATTTCGCGGCCTAGAGACGCTCGGAAGACGCCCAAATCCGTGCTATCAGGGAAAATTTAGTCGAGACCGGTTCGCTCAAGACTGCATCCACCGCCAAAAAATCACATAACATATTGTTTTTAATCGTTTTTTCTTTGGCGCATCGGCTCAGCATTCCCAGTTTTGCTTGCGCGCAGCGACAGCCGAAGTGGCGGAGGGCCGTTTGGGGCCGCGCTTGTCAATTTGGTTGATCGCTTTTTTCGCAGCCCTGTCATCGGCGCAAATGGCAATTGCGTTAGGATGGCTCGACGTTAGCGAAAGTCGCCAATTGGTGGCGACCGGAACAATGTCCGGTGCCATAATAGGTGGGTTGATGTTCGGCACCGGGATGATTCTTGCACGTGGGTGCGCAAGCCGGCTGTTGGTTTTGACGGCCACGGGAAACCTTCGCGCGCTTATCACTGGACTTGTGCTCACGCTGGTCGCGCAATCGGCCTTGCGCGGAGCACTGTCGCCAATTCGCGAGGTGCTTGCATCGCTTTGGGTTGTGCAAGGTGGCATTGACAGAAACCTGCTTGCTCAGTTGGGACTTACCTCCGGCAGTGCAGCGCTTGTTTCGGTCGCAGCATTGTGTGCCGCACTCATTCATAGCCGCCACAATAGTGTTCCAACAAATCACGCAATCGCCGCCTTTGCTGTCGGCCTTGCTGTGACACTTGGGTGGCTGGGAACCTATTCAATATCAACGCACTCTTTTGAAGTTGTTGCTGTTTCTTCGATCACGTTCACTGGGCCTGCAACCGATACGCTGATGGTTCTCGTCAATAGCCCACAGTTGAAATTCGGATTCGGTTTTGGTCTTGTTCCCGGCGTCTTACTTGGGGCGAGCGCGATGGCTCTTTTGACTGGTACAGCGAAAATTCAAAGGTTCGAACAAGACACGCCAATGGAAACCTACCTGATCGGCGCAGTGTTTATGGGCTTTGGAAGTATGCTCGCAGGCGGATGTGCCGTGGGTGCAGGCATATCAGGTGGCGCAATATTCTCCCTGACGGCGTGGGTTGCTGTTGCGAACATGTGGATTGGGGCAATGGTCACTCATAGGCTTATAAAAAGCGGTTCCTTGTTGCCTGCCTAAAAGCAATCACTACTGACATCGCTTAAGACCAGTGCCCGTGTCGTCTGAGAGCGCATCATCAAAACCACTTCAGACAAATCTTGAGCAACGCGAGACAAGCGAATTTCTGTCAGAAGGCTTTAGAACCTTGACTTGCATCAAGGATGCTAGATGCGATGTGGTGCATGCATTGTCCATGAAAGATATCTCCCGACTTAAAGACCTTGGTCTGTTTGCCGCGCGTGTCCCGCGCTACACGTCCTATCCAACTGCGCCTGTGTTCAGCCCAAATGTTGGAAACAAGTTTCAGAGCCGCTCCCTCGCCGCGCTTGATCCAACCAAGCCGGTCTCGGTCTATATACACATCCCGTTCTGCGAACGTTTGTGTTGGTTTTGCGCCTGTCGCACACAAGGCACGCAGACCCTCAGCCCTGTCGAGAATTACATCGAAACCATAGAACACGAATTAGAGTTTCTACTGGGCATTTTGCCCGACGGTTTGCGTATGGGCCGGCTTCACTGGGGCGGCGGAACGCCTACAATTCTTCCGCCGCGACTGATCCATAGACTGTCCAAAGCAATCAAAGCCGTTATTCCACCAGCAGATAGTTTCGAGTTTTCCGTCGAGATTGATCCGACGCTTGTTGATGCGGAAAAGATTCAGGCATTGGCATCCCAAGGCATGAACCGCGCTAGTATCGGCATTCAGGACTTTGACCCCGAAGTGCAGGCTGCAATCGGACGCGAACAACCATTTGAAGTGACCAAAGCCTGTGTTTCTGAATTGCGCGCGGCTGGCATCAATTCGCTAAACACCGACCTTGTTTATGGACTACCACATCAAACAGAAGCGCGGTTGGCCGATACAATCGAAAAAGTTTTAACCCTTCGCCCTGATCGGGTTGCCCTTTTCGGCTATGCGCATGTTCCATGGGTCGCGAAAAGACAAAAACTGATCGATGAGGCGGTTTTGCCCGACGATCTGGCAAGATACACACTCGCCGAATTGGCGTCGGCACACTTCCAAAGCGCCGGCCTTGCACGGATCGGCATAGACCATTTTGCCGTGCAGGGTGACGAACTTCAAACGGCGGCTAAGTACGGACGGCTTCGGCGCAACTTTCAAGGATACACAGCCGACGATTGCTCCACACTTATTGGTTTGGGAGCATCGTCTATTTCGCGCTTGCCGGAGGGGTATGTGCAAAATGCTGCGGCGACACCCGCATACACCCAACGGATCAGCGATGATCATCTCGCTGGCACGCGCGGCCACATTCTTTCAAATGAAGACAACATGCGTGCCTCTGCCATCGAAATGCTTATGTGTAACTTTCAGTTGGATCGCGCCAAGTTGCAGTCAGAATTCGGCACCTTGACACATGGGCTAGACTCAGTGCTAGCAGGCATCGCGGAATGCTATGGCGATCTGGTTTCACTTACGGAACACACACTGACGATCCATCCAGACGGGCATGCCCTAACCCGCATTATCGCAAGTGCTTTTGATGCATATGTTCCAGAAGGCGTGCGATACAGTCAGGCATCTTAGCTTAGTCAAATACATTGAGCAGGCGGCCGTACGCAGCCCTTTGTCATGGAGTTCTGTCGCCGCGTCACACTCGGGGAAAATCGGGCGTTCGTCGTAACCAATTTTTGTCTTTAGGAACGTGTTTGTGATGGGCAATCATCACAGATAAAGTTGTCGAAAGCGGTTTTGATTGGAGGTGCTTTGCTATGGAAATGCGTTGCTTTGGAAGTGCATTGGTGTTCGTTTCCATCTTTACATCACCCCTACAAGCACAGTCAGAATACGAAACGCTCTGCGAAGCAGCGAAGACTGGCCAGACTGTCGAAATCGTCTATGACAAAGACGTAAGCAAAGGTTGTCTGCCGCGTTTAGTAGACGTGCACCAAGTCGCAATAGGTAACAACGGTAAGTACTACCTGCATGGCTGGCAGTCTCGGGGGTGTACCAAAGGGCGAGATTATGCGTCCGAACGGATTTTTAGGTTTGATAAGATCAAATCCGTGAGACTCACAGAAGGAGATTTCAGTGAAAAGTCTCAGTCTATAAAGCAAGAAGGTTGGGATGGTTGTATTGGTTCAAATTGCTTCATAGCGGAAAATATCTGCGAATAGTGCCCGCATACCATTGGACTGCGACGCCGTGAATGTCTGCTTCGGCAAGTTATGGCGAACAGCTGTGCAACCAGCCGCTCGCCACTGATTTCTTACGATTGGCCTTCTACCTCAGCCTTTAGTTCGGCGTTGAAGGTTTGGTACATTGGAAGCAGTTGAGACACGAAGTTCGCCGCATAGGGATTACCGACGACTTCGTCCGATTGGACAAAGAGGGTCTGTTCGCCACAGGCCTCAACCCGATAAAGATGATTATCATGGCCCCCACCGATGTCTTCGGGGAATGGGTCTGACCAACCGATAACGCTACCCTCTTCGTAAATCAGCGTGTGGGGGATTGTCATGACGTTAAGCTCGCCATCCTCCGTGGTTCCAAAGATGAAGGTGACCGTCACGCTTCCTCCATCTTTGATCTCGCCGGTCATGCCTTGAAAGGTGCCAGAGCTCCAACGGACCATAGCATCAAAATCGGTCAGAGTGGCCCAAACCGCCGCTGGGGTGGCGTCGATCAGCACGGATGTTTGCACTGTTGCATGGGTGTCAGTGAGTTGGGCGATGCTGCCTTGCATCAGGGTCGCATCGCATGCGGTTTCGGCTGATAGCGGTGTATAGATTACAGCGGTAAGAACGCTTGCAGCTATGAACATAGAAAGCTTCATGATCATTCCATGGATTTTGGGATTGAATTATTTGAATGAGAAAACACGACAGCGATCATTTGCTAGGGTCGCCCGATGCCCAAGCCACGCCGTCGCCACGGTCCATGATTGCCATTTGCGCCATGTCAGCGTCGTCGATAGCGAACGAGAAAAGGTCGATGTTCTGGCGCATCCGGTTCAGGTTCAGGCTTTTGGGCAGGACGGCATAACCATTCTGGACGCCCCACCGCAGCAGCAGTTGGGCTTCTGAAACTCCGTATTTCTCTGCAATGCCCTTAAAGACCGCACCATCTGCCTTCATCTCGTCAGTCTTTGCACTGTCCTGACCGGGCTCGCTCCGCCACGTCGACAGAGGGACGAGGCTGCTATAGGCAATTGGCGTGATGTCGTGTTTTGCCATGTGCGTCAGCAGGTCCGGTTTCTGAGACCATGGGTGCAATTCGATCTGGTTGGCATCGGGCATGGGCAACCCTGCCGAGGCGATCTCGTTCAAATGGCTTTCATTAAAGTTGCTCACCCCAATTGAGCGAGCTTTGCCTTTGGCCTGCAAATCGAGCAGCGCTTGCCACTGTTCAAGACGCATGTCGCCGCCGTAAGGGGCGTGGATCAGATACAGGTCAACGTAATCTAAACCCAAACGCGACAGGCTTGCATCGCATTCCACGATTGTTTGCGCCCCGGTTTTAGGCGCATCGCCCCACGCAGGGTTGCCGGGCCACAATTTGGCCGTCACAAAAAGATCAGCGCGGGACAGGCCTTCGGTCTTAAGGCCCTTTTGAATACCGGCACCGACAGTTTCTTCGTTGTGATATCCCGAAGCGGTGTCGATATGCCGATACCCCGTTGTAATCGCAGATTGGATGGCATCTTCGGCATCATCGTTGGAGATTAAGTAGGTGCCAAATCCAACTGCGGGGATGGCGGTTTCTTTATTCAGGGTGAAGGTGGTTTGTACTTCAGACATGGGATGCTCCGTTCAGATGCGTGGTTGATCCGACGCTAGGGGCACCAACTTGCGGCGTCCTGCCAAATTCTCCGGCATTTTTGCCAATTCCTCCAAATGCCGCCGTTAATGCGTGATTTTGGTTCATTCACTTGCTAGCGTTCAAAGGAAGGAGGCCCGGATGTCACTGGAACGACTTAAACACCTTGCAACAGAGCTAGTAGCCAGAGAAACAGAGGCTTCTGGCAGAATTCTGCCGTCCGCCCATGTCTTTCAACGCGAAGAAGTCACTGTGTTTGAAGCTGTTGTCTACAACCCTGTTATTTGTCTGATCCTGCAAGGGCGGAAGGAAATGAGTGTCGGACAACAGTTCATCGAGCTTGACGAAGGCGACGTGCTATTGGTCAGTCATGATCTACCGGTGGCCTCCACGATTACCCAGGCCAGCGCGGAACGCCCCTATCAGGCACTCATATTCTCATTGGACTTGAGCATCCTGCGAGGCTTGTACGAACAGGTTGGCGAGGCTGTGTCCAACAAGGATCACGCGACATCTTTGTCTGCCAGCAAAGCCGATCCTGCGTGGACAGAGCCGATGGTGCGATATCTGGAGTTGATGAATGCACCCATGGACGCGCAGGTCCTCGGCCCGATGATCTTGAAGGAAATCCACTACCGCCTCCTCCTGTCACCGATTGGTGGCATGTTGCGGAGTCTTTTATCAGTAGACAGCCATGCCAGCCGTGTTGCCAAGTCCATCCAACAGATCAGGTCCAGATTTCGCGAACCCCTGGTCGTCGGCGACTTGGCACAGGTCGCCGGAATGAGCCAGTCATCGTTCCACGAGCACTTCAAATCCGTGACGGGCACCACGCCGCTTCAATTCCAAAAGGACTTGCGGATGATTGAAGCGCGCAGCCTTTTAGAGCGCGGTGTTCCGTCCGTTTCCTTTGCGGGGTTCGAAGTAGGTTATGAAAGCCCGACGCAGTTCAGCCGGGACTATTCCCGCAAATTCGGATGTTCACCCAAACATCATCTTGCACGCGCGTCTTAAGTCGAAAAACACACCCAAACCGTGTATTTGATCGGACGGGGCCAATGACGAAAAAATTTGCAGAGCAGTCCTTGGGCGGACGAAGATGCAAAGTCAGCTGTATGAAAAAACTGGACTTTTGCGATTGCGGCTATTGCTGTCACGTCACTTCAAAAGACTTCAAGAAATGGTCGGGCCGCAGGTTCTGTTTTTCAAGCGTATCGATGACTTCCATATCGGACAACTCGCTGTGCAAACCAACACGTACAAGTGCAGTAGCAAAGCCAGCGTTGTGGCCACCTAAAATATCATGGTGGATACTGTCGCCGACACACAATACGCGGCGTGTTTGAACCTTTGGCAGCAGTTTTAGCGCCACGTCATAAATTTGAGGATGCGGTTTGCCAAACCATTCCACATGTCCGCCAAGCTGTTCATAAAGTCTGGCGATTGTCCCAGCGGCGAACTGAATGCCAGTGGGTGTCAGCATGTTAAGGTCTGGATTCAAACAAAGACACTGCCCCCCGCCTGCATAAAACTTCTGGAGAAGTGAAGCGTAGTCATCCTGCGTCATCCCAAGGTCTCGACTGACAATCAACAACAGATCAGCCGCTCTTGGATCATCGGTTTCCGGAAGCCCAAGATCAGCGATAGGAGAGACATCGCCCTTTCGGGACAACACCATGACGATCGAATTGGGGCCAATCGTTTTGCCCAATTCCGCTTTGATGTTTTGATACGCGATTTCACCAGAGGTCACGACGGTTTGGAAGTGGTCACGTTGAAACCCGAACGAAACGACACGGTCGCAATTGGCTTGCGCACGTTTGCCCGAATTCGACAGGATCACGACGGGTTTGCCTAAGTCAGCGATGTGCGCCAAGGCCGCAATCGCGCCAGGATAGGCGGCTTGTCCATCAATCAAAACGCCAAACTGATCGATCAGGAACGCGTCATACTGGGGCGCGATGTCTGCCAAGGCCTCAAGCTTCATGGTTGCTCTTTTCAATGCCGTACTTCGCCAAAAGAGCAGAACCATAAGCGGCTTCAACGTGCGCGGCGGGACGACCTGAAACACCCAAAAGAGACAAACGCAGCTCCGTTAACGCGTCATTCTTCGCAGCCCCGCCAACGGTTCGCACCGATTTCAAAGCAGGCGCTCCAAGGTCACTTAGTTTAGAATAGCCGAGGGTCTCGACACTGGCGATCCCTTCGAAAAGCGCCTGGAGAAAGTCAACGTCATTGTCAGGGCGCGGCGACACTTTGGGCTGCAATTCGGGGTCAGCGATCGGGAAGCGTTCTCCGGGTTGGCTAAGAGGATAGTATCCAAGGTTTAAAAGAATTGTTGGGTCAATCTGGCTGGAAAGCTCGGCAATCTCGTCAGGCGAGAAGTATTTCAGTAGCACGCCGCCTCCTGAATTTGACGCTCCTCCTGCCAACCAGTTTCCCAGAAGTCTATGGCTGTAAATCCCGCTGGTTGGATCAAAAATCGGCTTTTCCGACAGGATTTTCAGGATCAGTGTTGTACCAATAGAGGTAACGCCATCTCCGGGTTGTGACGCCCCGGTTGCAAGAAATGCAGCGCACCCATCGGTGGTGCCAGACACAAACTGGACATTTGGCGGCACTCCGTATTCTGCGGCAACGGCTGGCAGAACATGTCCAATAATCGAACCCGGCTCCTGAACAGTTGGCAGGATATTGCGATCAATCCCGGCTTCCTCCATCCAGTCTGGCCAACATTGGGTGATTGAATCGTATCCGGTTTTCAAAGCGTTGTTGTCGTCCGAAGCGAAGACGCCACACAGTTGACCGGTGATCCAGTCTGCCTGATGAACAATCAGATGCGCAGATGGGGTTAAGGCCTGAAACATCAGCACTTTGGCAGCGCCGCTTGTCGCACCATGGGCCGCGCTTGTTGCAGGCGCATGTTCAGAAATTTTTGCGAGCACTTCGGGGTCTTCACACGCATCGTTGTACATCTTTGCCTTCGCCAGCGGGCGCCCGTCTTGGTCAATCGCAAGCATGGAGCCCGATGTGCCATCGACCGAAATCGCTTTGACGGACGTGTCTTTGAGCGCGTCTGTAACTTGCGCAAGTGCCGTGCGCACGGCAGACATCCAGACCGTGGGATCGCGGTGATCCTTTCCATGGTCCGAAAGCGCCGACTTGCCCTCTGCCACAACATCGCAGGCGTCGTTTATCGCAATGGCGCGTGCGCCAGTTGTCCCAAGGTCGATCCCAATAAAGCAGCTATTCGGCATTCAGCACCTGCCGGTATTTTTCCGCATCCCAATCCAGCAATTCGAAATTCTCTGCAGTCGTCAAATAGTTCAGTTTTGCCGTCTCGGGCAGGCGCATGATCACATCGCTTAGGCAACGCAGCATAGTTTTTGCGCCGCTGTTGGCATCTGTTCGCAAAAGCAATCCTGCGCCGGGCACCAATAGACAAACTGGTGCTGGCGCGCCTGCTTGACGGGCCGCATCTTCCGCGTCGCTTGTCGTTTTCCCCGGAGCAAGGCGTGTCACCGCGATCCCGCAGAAGATGACATGGTCCGGGTAAAGACTGCCCTGCGATACGTGAGCGACACGAGCATCAGACAATGCCAATTGATGAAGCATCCGATCATCGGGCAATTCATAAGCACCGTCTATGTGAGTGCTCAGCGCGCTTTCATCAATGCCGTCCAGATGCAAAGGCTCAAGCGCCAGTGCCTCATGAACGGTCAATTGCAAAGATTGCACAGCGTCAACCGTCTCGCCGGCAACGATCAATCCGTGATTGCCAAGAACGATCACGTCGGTTTCCGGGGTCAGCACGTTCAACACGGATCGGGCAAGATTGGCACCCGGTTTGGCGTAAGGCACGAAGGCCCAGTTGAACGCCGACAAACGCTTCTTCAGAAGATCTCTCGCATTGTTCTGGATGGCGTGCGCAATGGTGTGGATGCAATGCGTGTGCAAGACCACCCGCTGCTTGAAAACCGCGTGCAAACTGGTTTCGATAGACGGGCGCAAGTCTGATGCACCGGGCACAAGAAACTCAGCGGGGCTGTCGGCATTTGGTTGATCCGACAAAACCGCCGTTACCATGCGGGGTAAATCCACCGGAACAAACACATCCTGTTCAAGGGCATCCCCAAGCATTGTGCCTGACGCCTTGATCCACATGACATCACCGTCTTTGACCGATGCGTTTCCTCCGGCCCCTTGGATATGCAGGCTGTTTTGCCCAAACTCTGCCGACAGATTCCGCAGGTCTGCGAAATCGCTAGGCCTTTGGTCAAGCTTGTTTTGCAAATCCATTCTTAAACCAATCTTCAATGCGGAAAATCTCATCGGCGCTGACATTCAGCCCGTGCTTTGTCCGCCGCTTCAATACATCGTCAGCGCATTGCGCCCATTCATGCTGTGACAGATAAATGAGCTCTGCCTCATAAAGCAGTGGGCCGAATTTGGTGCCAAGATCATCTACGGAGGTCGCATTGCTCACGATATGCGTCATGCGGGTGCCGTAAAGGCGAGCGTAGTGATGCGCTAGGTCTGTCGGCAACCAAGGATAAGTGCCACGCAATTGATCGAAGAACGCGTCAAAGTCTGCATCCTTCATGTCGCCACCGGGCAGAGGTTTCGTTGCGGTCCAAGCGACACCCATTTCTGGAAAGATGGGCTCCAAGTCTCGCACCGCGTGTTCAGCAAGCTTTCGATAAGTCGTGATCTTGCCACCAAAAACATTGAGCAAAGGTGCGCCCTGTGTGCGGTCCAGATCGAGCACGTAGTCGCGCGTCACCGCACTTGGGTTGCCGTTACCGTCGTCAAAAAGCGGCCGCACGCCCGAGAAAGTTTCAATCACATCCTTTTCGGTCAACGGCGTAGTAAAGTAGCGGTTCACCGCATCCATCAGGTAAGTGACTTCGCTTTGATCGACGCTGACATCGTTGGGATCGCCCTCGTAGGCGATATCCGTGGTCCCAATCAGGGCTTTGTCGCCCTCGTACGGGTTGATGAAGATTACGCGTTTGTCCGTATTTTGAACAAGATAGGCCTGCGCACCCTCCCAGAACTTTGGAACGATGATATGGCTACCTTTGACAAGCTTCACAGATCGGCTTGAATTTGATCCGGCCACGCGCCCGATTACATCATTTACCCAAGGACCGGCAGCATTGACGACTGCTCTTGCGTGGATGTCGCGGGTTTGGCCGCTGTGCTTGTTTTCTACGCGTGCAACCCAGTGGCCATCCTGTTGGCGAAGCGATGTACAGGCCGTTCGCGTCAGAATTTCAGCACCGCTTTCACGAGCAGCAATCGCATTCAGCACAACCAAACGGGCATCATCGACCCAGCAGTCGGAGTATTCAAAACCCTTGGAATAGTCCGGTTTTATCGGTGTACCTTCTGGCGCGTGCTTGAGGTTCAGTGCGCGCGTTCCGGGAAGCTTTTTTCGCCCCCCCAGATTATCATAAAGAAACAGTCCAAGGCGGACCAACCACGCAGGTCGGTCGGTTGGGCTATGTGGTAAGACAAAACGCATCGGCCAGATGATGTGCGGCGCTGCGTTTAGGAGGACTTCGCGCTCGATCAGTGCTTCGCGCACAAGGCGGAATTCATAATACTCCAGGTATCGCAATCCGCCGTGCACAAGCTTACCGGAGCGCGAAGATGTGCCTTCAGCCAAATCGTCTTTTTCACACAAGACCACCGACAAACCACGCCCCGCGGCATCGCGGGCAATGCCTGCTCCGTTTACACCACCGCCAATAATGAAGAGATCAACCTGATCTGACATTTTTGCTCCTAAGCGGCTCCACAGAGATTTTTCAGCGGCGCACCGGTCATGTAATTTCGGACATCCTCGGCCAAGACCTGTGCAGCGTATTGCGCTGTTTTTACAGACGCGCCGGCGATATGCGGGGTAAGCGTGACGTTATCAAGTTTTAACAGTGGCCAGTCTGATGGTGTTGGCTCGACCGAAAAAGTTTCCAACATGGCTGATCCAATTGTCCCATTGCTCAACGCTTCATAAAGATCATCGTAATTGCACAATGGTCCCCTTGCCGTATTCACAAGAAGCGCGTCGCTTTTCATTTTATTCAGCGCATCTTTGTTGATCATCTGGGTGGTCTCTTCGCTCACCCGCGCGTGCAACGTCACCACATCGCTTTGCGTAAGCAGCGTTTCAAGGGAAACCTGTTCAACGCCCGCCGCGACATCTGTTGGATCAAGCTGAACATAGGGATCACTGACAAGAATGCGGCACCCGAAAGCTTGTAAAATCTTCACTACGCGCGTACCGATCTTACCGTAACCGACGACCCCGACAGTCATTTCACTCAGCTCTCGCCCGGTTGTGTCCGCACGGTAAAGATCGCCGCGCCATTCGCCATTGCGCAACGCCTCGTGGCCTGCACGGATCTTGCGGGTTTCGGTCAGGATCGCTCCGATGGTAAATTCTGCCACGGCAGATGCGTTACGACCCGGTGCGCGAACAACCTGCACCCCGCGTTTTTGAGCGGCCCTCACATCGACGTTCACAGGTCCGCCGCGCGAGCAGGCGACAAATTTTAGTTTTGGCAGTTTCTCCAGCATGCCGTCGGTCAGAGGCGATTGGTGCATAATCAGAATTTCGGCATCGCCGATAAACGCAGCGACATCATCAAAATCACCGATGAACTCTTTGATTGGAACACTCTTATCACCATACCCATGGACCACTGGGCTGTTTGGCCAGTCTTCTTGCCTTAGACGACAGCTAAGTTCTTGCTCGGGACAGGCTTTGCGCAACTCTGCCTCGAATACTTCGGGAAGAATAAAGTAATCGCCAATGATTGCGATATTGTGCGCCATGATCAAATGTCCTTTCGACTTGCAAGTGCGTGCCAAATAGGCTGGAGAGCTTCGCGCGTTGCTACGTAATTTGAAAACAATGAGGTATAGGTTTCGACGAGCTGCGGATCAGGTGTTTCTGGCGCGCACAAAAGTGGAGTTACCCAGTCGGTCAGACAGCTTTCCATTGTGTCGTAAACGCCTAGCGACACAGCGGCGACCATTGCCGCTCCTGCCGCCCCGGCTTCTTCGCGCATGGATTGGCGCACCGGCGCACCGAGCGTGGCACCGTGTATGTCGCGCAACCCTTTCGAGCGCGCGGCACCGCCAGTCAGGCGAACCTCGCCGGGCAATTGCCCCATCGCGCCGTAGCAATCGCGCGCGGCAAACCCCAAGCCTTCCATGGTGGCACGCACGAGGTCACCAAAGCCGTGGTTGGCGTTCAGACCGACAAGACTGGCTCGTGCGGTGTGATCAATAAACGGCCCGCGCTCGCCTGCATCCGAAATATAAGGATGATACAAAAGTGAAGCAGGCGGTGTGCTTGCAATCCACTCATCAACCAGAGACAGCAGTTGGTCCTTTTCAACGTCTGTTTCCAGGCTGGTCGCAACCTGATGTGCAAGCCCAAGTACCCAATCTAGGTTCAGCGTTCCGGCCATGTTCGATTGCAACTGTGCGGCCACACCGGGGATCGGCATCAACATCACATAGCCCGATTTCAAATCAGTGTTCAGCACGATGTCCGAAGCGTGCGCCGCGCGGATATGCACGCCAGTTGTGCCGACAATCGTGCAACCGACAGAAGCCTTGGGTTCATACGCTCCGGCACCCAGTGCTGATGACACGACATCGACAAAGCCCAAAACAATTGGCGTTCCCTCTAATAACCCGGTTTGCATCGCCGCAGATTTGGACAGTGGATGGTGTGTGCTGGTGCCATCGCAGATGGGAGGAAGCAGCGATGCATGTTTGCCAAGATCGTAAAAGGCGATCACGTCGTCCGCATATGCGCGCGTTTGGAAATCGCCAAAGGTAAAACAGGCTTCGGACGGGTCCGTTGCGCGCACGCCAGTAAGATTGAAATAAAGCCAGTCTTTGCAGTGAAACGCTGTGGTTGCCTGATCAAGCCTATCGGCATCGCACGCACGCATATGGGCAAGCTGAGCCCCTTGTTGGCACGCATTAAGCCCGGTTCCTGTTCGAACAAACCGCGCATCATCCTCGGCGCGTCCACGCAGTGTTTCGGCGGTCTGCCCCGCGCGCGCATCTAGCCAAAGCCATGCATCTCCGACTGGTGCGCCGTCATTGTTGATAAGCCATGTGCCGTCCCCTTGGCCGGTTACCGCGACAGCAATGGCGCGACTTGCAAGTTCCGGTACCGCCTCGGCCAATTTTTGCAATGAAAGGGCGCAGTCATTCCACGTCTGATCAAGCGGTTGCGTGGCAGCTCCACCTGCACCCGTCGCGTACCGATTGGGTACGGCTGCAACAGCAATCTGCTCCCCGCTCAATCCAAAGGCAATTGCTTTGATGACAGACGTGCCCGCATCGATGCCTATGATCAGATCTTTGCTCATCCTACAAATCGCGCCCCATGACTGATCGCCATGCCTGTTTGTGGATTGAAAATGTGGATATCCGAGGGTTCTAAATAGACAGAGATTTCCTCGTTTAAAGCAAGATGCGTGCGGTCATGTTCGACAAGAACCAAAGAGCCGCCTGCGAAATTGGCCGCGATATGGCTTTGATCCCCGAGCCACTGGTTGGCAACGACGGTCGCGGGCGAGCCCGCCTCGCGACGTCGCACAGCATAGGGCCGGACCCCGACCACGACGTCTTTCAGTTCACTCAATCGAGCGCGCAAATCGCCAGAAAACGCGTTTGACGGGTAGCTCAGAGTGACATCGTCAGAAAGCTGCAAAGACACTTCAGTATCGGAGATTTTTGCGATTGCTGGAAATACGTTCATTGGCGGTTCTCCAACGAATGTGCCGGTGAACAGGTTAGCGGGCGACTTTTTAATGTCGTCGGGGCTTGCGAATTGTTGCAGCTCGCCATCTTCCATCACCGCGATACGATCAGCCAGCGCATTCGCCTCGGTTTGATCGTGGGTCACAAGAATAGCCGTGAGGCCGCGCTCTTTGATGTAGGATTTGATCCGACCACGCAAAAGAGTGCGCAACTGCGGCTCTAGCTGTCCCATCGGCTCATCAAGCAGATACAGATCAGCCTCTCTGATCAACGCGCGTGCCAGCGAGGCGCGTTGCTGTTGGCCACCTGAAATCGAGGAAGAGTACTTTTCCAAGATGTCAGAGATTTCCAGCATCTCGGCTATCTCTTCAACCTTTTGGGAAACCTCGCCCGCAGATTGCCCCTGACGTTTCAAAGCAAAAGCAATGTTGTCGCGGACGCTCACGGTTGGGTAAAGAGAGTAGCCCTCAAATGCCATCGCTACATTGCGCTGAACAGGTGGTAACTTGTGAACCTCTCTGCCGCCGATGCTGATTGTGCCACGGCTGGCTTCTTCAAATCCCGCCACCATCCGCAAGGTAGAGGTCTTGCCACAGCCTGATGATCCCAACAAAGCGATGATTTCGCCGCGCGCAACCTGCATCGAGATATTCTTGACCGCGTGGACGCCCTGATCGATTGGCCCGTAGAACTTGTCGACGGCTTTTATGTCCAACATCACATCGCTCATGCCACTTTTCCTTCTGCCGCTGAGGGGCTGACAGGTGCGATCAGCGCGCCCGTTGCCCGGTCAAAGATCAGTGCATTGGCAGCCTCGATTGTGACAAACGCCTGTCCCGCGGTGGGACCTTCGGTGCCGGACGGGCGCGACGCCATGATCTCGCGCCCCCGCGCGGTCAGGCACAGGTTCACGGTCTTTTCATTCAGCGGCGTTTCGGCTTCGACGATCACAGGCACTGCTCTTTCGTGATCGCGTTCCACAAACAAAACTGACTCCGGACGAATGCCAAGACTGCATTCCTTGCCGACGACGTGGCCGTACCCCGCATCCAAATTGACGCGCTTATCCGAGATCAAAGCAAACACGCCCGCATCATCTTTTTGCAATTCCACGTCGAGGAAATTGATCACCGGATCACCGAATAGACGCGCGATATCCACGTTGGCGGGCTGGAGATAAATCTCTTCCGGCGTTCCAATCTGTTGAATTGTGCCTTCGTTGATCACGGCAATCTCATCGCCGAACGCCATCGCCTCTTTGTAATCCTGGGTCACGTAGACGACTGTGGCGTTTTGATCTGATAGCAAACGAGGAAGCTCTAGGCGCATCTCAAAACGCAGTTTTGCGTCAACGTTGCGCAAAGGGTCATCCAGCAGGAGGATCTTTGGCTTACCCGCCAGCGCACGCGCCAGTGCAGTGCGTTGCTTTTGCCCGTTCGAAAGCTCTTTTGGTTTGTGCCCCAAAACGTGCTCAATCTTAAGCAGCTTGGCGATGGCATGTACCCCGGATTGGATCGATGACTTGTCTTGCTTTTGCGCGGTCAGCGGACTGGCGATATTGGCATGCGCGTCCATATGCGGGAACAGAGCGAAATTCTGAAACGCCATGCCGATGTTGCGGTCTTCGGGTTCAACGCCTGCAACATCCACACCAGAGAATTTAATCTGTCCTTCGTCCGGCTCAATCACACCGGCAATCAAACGCAGCAAAACGGTTTTGCCCGCACCAGAGGGGCCGAACAGAACAAGTGTTTTGCCTTCGGGAACCTGCAGCGAAACTCCGTTGAGAACCTTGTCGTCCTTAAAGCTTTTGTGGATGTCAGAAAGGTCTAGCGACATAATTTACCCCTTCACCGCGCCAAGCGACAGACCTTCGACAAGGTAGCGTTGCGCATAAAGAGCCAAAGCAAATGTGGGCGCAATCGACAGCATGATCCCCGCTGCAATTTGCCCGTAGTTGATGCCAGAGGCGGTAATGAACGCCAACGCTCCAACAGTCACCGGCTGCTTGTCTGCAGAAGCAAGCACCAGCGCAAAGATGAAGTTGTTCCACGCAAAGATGAACGCTAACAATCCAGCAGCGGCGATGCCCGGTCCTGCCAAGGGCAGCGCGATCTTGCGGAAGGTGGCCCAGAATCCGTGGCCTGCAATGCGGTATGCATATTCAATGTCAGCGGGTATGTCCTCGAAATACCCACGTACGATCCAAAGGATCAGTGGCAGGACGATCAGCTGGTAGACCCAGATAAGGCCGACGTAGGTGTCTGCCAAGCCAATTTGTTGGAAGTAGATCGTCAGCGGCAGCAACACCAACAAAGGTGGTGCGAACCTGAAGGACAAAAGCGTGAAGGCAATGTCTTCAGAGCCTTTGAACTTTAGTCGCGCAAAGGCATAGGCCGCAGGCACACCCAAGATCAGACCGACAGTCACTGAGGTCACTGACAAGAACAGCGAGTTATAAAGGTTCGACATAAATCTGATTTCCAGCGTCGCAGTACTACCTTCCAGTCGCCCGGAAATAAGCGACCCATAATTGGTCAATGTCGGCTCAAAGAACGGCGACGGAGGCACGCGCAGAATCGTGTCGTTGGTCTGGAACGACATCAGAAAAATCCAAAAGATCGGGAACATGAAAAACAGGATGATCGCGGTAATCGCTATTCCACGCAGGACGCTTTCAATGGGGTTGGTCGTTCGCATCGTGTCCGTCCTTTACGCGTCGCCGCGCGCTTTTTCGCGCAAGCGGAGCCAGTTTTTAATGAAGATGTTCGACAAGAAATAGGTGATGGCCCAAAGGATCATCAAAAGGGCTGCCGAACGTCCCACGTTCGTGGATTGGAAGAAATTCAGGTAAGCCTCGACCTGAAAAACGGTCAACGTATCGCCGGGTCCGCCTTGGGTCATGGCATAGATAATGTCGAATTGCTGGATCGATTCAATGACGCGGAACAATGTCGCGGTCAAAAGGAATGGCGTCAGCATCGGAAGAGTAATGCGCCAAAAGACCAGCAGTCGCGGCACGCCGTCTAATTCTGCGGCTTCAAACGGTTGTCGGGGCAAGGACCGTAACCCTGCGAGCAACAGGATCATGATGAAAGGCGTGTAGACCCAAACATCCACAATCACGACGGTCAACATGGCGGTCGACGGATCAGAGGCCCACCGCATGTCTTCAATACCGACAAGTTCGGCGAAGTAGCTCAAAACGCCGAAACCGGGATTGGTCATCAACTTCCACATCAGCGCAGCAAGGGCTGGTGCGGTCATCAGAGGCATTAGTAACATGATCGATACGAAGTTGTTAAAGCGCGTGCGTCGTTGCAGCAACAGCGCGATCCCAAGACCCAATAGAAGCTCTATCCCAACGGTCACGAGCGCATAAGTCATCGAAACCCTTAGCGTGTTCCAGAAAGAAGGGTCGGTCATAAAGTTGAGGTAATTCGCACCCCAATTGTATTCTCGCGCCCAAGGCTGCGACAGGCGATAGCGTTGCAGGGAATAAGCAACGGCTGTGAAGAACGGGATCAAGATACCGATACAAGCCAGCAATGCAGGCAGGCTCAACACGTAAGGCAAATACCTTTTGTTGATCTTGAACTTGCGCTTTGAAGATGCACCTGCGGTGGTTGCCATGACAAATCTCTTCCAAACCTGCTCTCGTCAGCCGGTCAGTGGTGGTGGTTCATTGTAAGAGTGACTGCCGCCCAATCAAACCAGTTGAATGGGCGGCGTGGGTCAGGGAGTTAACCCAAACCTGCTTCTTTAAGCTGTCGATCCACACTTTGTGCAAGTTGATCTAGGCCTTCATCCACAGGCACTTCGCTTGCCACCATCTTCTGCAGCGTCGCGGCCCACTCTGTTGTAAGATCGAAGAACAAAGGCTGCGCTGTAAAGTGGATCTTGGCACCAGGTGCTGACAAATCGTGCATGTCGACGTAGCCCGAGTAGCTTTCGTCCAAACGCGACCGGAACCCGGCATCTGCCCAGACCGATTTGCGCACTGGATTCACAAAGTCCATTTCCGTCGCACCGAACAATCCGTGCTCAGGACCTGACGCCCACTGCATAAAGTACCAGGCTGCGTCTTTCTGCTTGGACGCATTCGCCATCGCAAGAGACCAGATCCAGATGTTTGGCGTTGGTGCATCTGCATCCGGGTTAGCTGCGAACGGCGCAAACGACAGGTTGCCTGCTTCGGCATTGTCGCCACCGTTCATAAAGTAGCCAAGGATATCGGCATCAAAGATCATCGCCGACTTACCCGCACCAAGATCGGTGCCTGCCTGATACCATGTGTGGGTCGACCAATCGGGCGCACCACTTTCTTGGATCATCGACACCCATTTTTCGTGCATAGAGCGCGACACGTCGGTGTTCATCGCCGCAGACAACTTGCCGTCGTCACTGACGTTCAGGTCCTTTTCACCAAAGTTGGCATAGGCAGATAGGAACCCAGGGTGGATCGTGGCCCAAGAACGGGACCCACGAACACCAATGCCGTAAACGCCGTCCAGTTTGGATTTGGCTTCGGACGCTGTGCCGACAAGTTCGTCAAGGTTGGTTGGCACCGAAAGCCCGGCTTCGCTGAACATCCGACTGTTATAGGTCAGGTTGTTCTGCTCATAGCCCCACGGAATGCACCACTGCTTGGCATCATCAGACCCCAAAGCTCCGCCGGGCTGACCATTCCACGCACAAGAATTGCGCACGCCTTCCAGCATATCTTCCCAATTGTAGTCAGGATTGGTCTTGGATGCATCACCGATGTATTCGTTCAGATCATCGATCCAACCGGCAGGTCCGTAGGTCCAAGTCATATAGGCGCCTGTCATAAAGGCATCATATTCGCTTGACCCAGAGGAAAGTGCGGCAGTGACCTTATCAAAATAGACATCCTCGGGGAAAATATCGTATTCAACATCCATGCCAGTGAGCTCTTTGAAGTTCTCAATGTTTGCAATCATTGCATCGGCATAGGGGTGCTGGTTCAACAGAAGCTTCACGGTCGTACCCGAGTGCTTCTTCCAGTCAAAACCATTTTGGGCGAGAGCCTGTGTGGCAGCGGCGTTAACCAGTACCCCGGCAGTTGCAGCCGTCACACCCATCGAAGCCATGCCGCGCAGCATTGAGCGTCTGCTCATCCGCCCTTCGACATAGTCTTTGGCTAATTTTTTCTCTTTTTCATACATGTTTATCCTCCCTTGGATAAGTTAGGTGATAAGCGCCTTTGCAGAACGCTCGTCGGTGATGAGGCCATCAAGTAGACCGCTCATCAGGATCGATCCGATCGCTCGGACCTTCTCTATGCCGCCCGCTACGGCGACAACTTTGCTATTTTCCAACGCCTCAATGCCAACAGACAAAGTGCGATCAGAAAGTTCTGTGCGCACTCGCGCGCCTTGTTCGTCGAAGAAGTGTCCGATTAACTCTCCCACACCTCCGCAATCGCGGACGTCTTTCATCGCACTTTCCGCGACAATACCTGCAGTGACAGTCTGCGCCGTCATTTCTGCCGTACCGATGCCGACAAATTTCAAGGATGAAGCTGCTGCCATCTCGCCGACTTCAGGCACACCGCGCTGTTTCAGCATGACGTCGCGATCATCGGAGGTGTTGGCAAAGAACGGTACTGGCATGAAATAGGCTTCAGCCCCCGTTTTCTCGGCCAACCGATGCATCACGTCATGGGGATTGGCGGCGAAGTTTCGCGTCAACCCTCCCATAAGCGAAACAAAGCGAATGTCTTTTGAATTGTGTGTCGACAGTTGACGGACGCAAGCCGCAAGTGTGCGGCCATTGCCAACCCCAATGACATCGTTCTTGCCGTTCGCAATTTCGCGGCTGAGGAACCGTGCGCCCGCCAGCCCAAGAGCACGCACAGGCAGCCCTACTTCTTCAAGATCCGGGACAACTTCGCAGTACGACAGACCGAAGGTTTCGCTCAGCTTCATTTCAAGTGCTGCGCATTCGGCGATTTCACCATCAAAGCTGATCTTGACGATGCCTTCCTGGTTGGCACGGTTGATCAGACGATGTGCTTTGATCTTCGTAACACCCAATCGCTTTGCGACATCGGTCTGGGACAGACCACCTCCATAGTGCAGCCACGCTGCGCGCGTCGACAGACTTAGCTCGGTGTCCTGATTGAGTGCTTTCGACATAAGAATCGGCTCACGTGCTTGATTTGTAAAATATTACATCATACGAAATTTGTTTCAATCAATTGTTTTATGCCGTTCAGTTTTTGCTCTGCCGCACAAAGTTGATAGCGGCGTCCAACATTCAGGGGCGAACTGCGGACGCGCTAAGCATCGCAGAACAAATCGACATTTGAAAAAATCGATGAACGTCCGGTACTGTTGATCATCCTGCCATGAAATGAGGCGCGCGCCTTTTCGCAGAACCTACTTTTTGAGCGTCAGAAAACGATCGATCAAGGCGTTGAAGAGTTCGGATTGCTCGCTGTGAACGGCGTGTGCGCACTTTGGCACCACTGCCAGGTTGCAGTTCGGTATTGAGCGCCAAAGCTGCTCAACCTGCGGCCAGGCGTAGGATCGATCCAAATCGCCCCAGAGAACGAGAGTTGGCCTCGTAATGCCCGGCAATGCCGTTTCTCCGGACCAGTTTTGCATGGCGCGCAAGCCTGCTTCGATCGCTGGCAGCTGCGCCATTTCCGCGATCCTTGCACATGCGGGGAATTCTGGCGCGTGTTCAAAGTCGCGGAACCATGTCGCCGAAATGCGGTGTGCGGTGGCCTTTGCACCGTCACCTTTGGCGCGCTCGATAGATGTCGAGATGGTTTCGAACCGTCCGGGAAGTTCGCCGACTGCGCCCGTACCATACAGCACCAAACGATTGATACGTTCAGACGCAAGACGGTACATATCTTGAACAATCATACCGCCCATCGAGTGCCCCAAAAGATCGAACCTCTCGACACCCTGGGTGGATAGCTCTGACAGCACCCATTTCGCAAATGCCTCTATCCGGTCAATCGGAGCCATCTCGGCGTTCTTTCCAAAACCGGGAAGATCGACACGTATCAGGGGCCTGTTGCTCGCCAAAGCCTCTTGCAGGTGCCACTGGTCGCTGCCGCCTAGAAACCCGTGCACCATGACAAGCGGTATCACTTGCGTTGACCTTGCACGATACGGTCAAGGATCATGGCGCAGAAGAGGATCGAGAACCCGGCAAGGATGCCTTGTCCGACGTTGGCGTATTGCAGCGCCTCCAGCACGTCTTCACCGAGACCTTTTGCGCCGATCAGCGAGGCGACAACGACCATAGCGAGCGAAAGCATAATCGTTTGGTTGATGCCTGCTCTGATCGACGGGCTCGCCAGCGGCAAATCGACCTTGGTAAGCAGGTACCATTTGTTCGCACCAAAGCTGATGGCCGCTTCGCGCACGCTTTCGGGAACGCCGCGAAGACCAAGGACAGTCAGGCGCACAACTGGCGTGCCGCCAAAAATCATCGTGACCACGACCGCCGCAGGTTTCCCGACGCCAAAAAAGGCAATAACCGGAACCATAAAGACAAAGGCGGGCATGGTTTGCATGAAATCCATAATCGGTTGAATGAACGCGTAAAACCGAGGTCGACGTGCAGCGAACATGCCCAAGGGAATACCAATGGCAATGGACAGACAGGCGGCTGTGCCCAGCAAGGCGAGCGTGGTCATCGCTGCCTCCCAAAAGCCCAATAGGCCCATATAGGCCAGAAAAGCCCCGGAATAGATGGCCGTGCGAACGCCCGCGGTCAGCCATGTCAGAAGGATGATCAGGCTGGCGATTACAACCCATGGTGTTTGCACCAATATGATCTCAAGCGCATCAAGAAGGCTTCTTATCCCCAAGGTAAGCACGTCAAAGAAGGCTTCGCTGTTGCGCACACACCAGGCGATGAAATCTTCTACCAAGGCAATGCCCGTCACACGGATCTCGGGGTGGGTCGGGAAATCAGACAAAAGCGAGACTTGCCCTGGAAAGCTGTAGTGCACCATGGCAGCAATCGTGATTGCAGCCATGAAAAGCGCGGAGAAGACAATATGTGCCACAGGCATGCCCGATCGAATGGCACGGTCGGAAATCCATTCCGAAAAGCGCGCCTCAAGCGCCCAGTTAGCCACCGTGGCTTGGACAAGTTTAGCGACGATCAAAATAGCAATGCCCGTCAACGCGATAGAGACACCCTGCCCCGCAAGTGCTTCGGCGTCAGCACGAATGCCGCCGATGTTGGCTTCCAAAGAATCCACTGCGCGTTTATAGGCGTCGGCCTTATCCGATCCGCTCTCTATCGCCGAAGCGAGTTGCTTGCGACGCAATTCCAGCGTGCCTTCAATTGAGGCAATGCGCGCCATCGCGTCGGCGGCAAGATCTCCGAACAGGCCGCGCGCGATTTGGACAAAGCCCAACGCCTCGATAATCAGGAAAGGCAGCGCCCAAGACCAAAGCCCGCGCGCGGCAAACCACACAGGACCAAATAGTCCAGCCATAGCGTTAAACGTCGCGGTGAACTTGCTGGATTCACCGATCTTGTCGAAATTCCTGATGTAATAGTCCGGCGATGTGCGTACAAAAGTTCGGATGTTTTCGCGCCGCTCTTCGGCATAGGCAAGCGCGGCATCGGATTCAGTGTCTTCGAGGGGGTTGATGCCAAGATCGCTCATGAAACTTCAGTCCCTTCGATCACCGTGCGCAACAGATCAGCCCGCGTTATGACGCCCACATCCTTGCCGCCTTCTTCCACCAAAATTGAATGTTCATCGTCGATGGCTAGATTGATGAGGTTCGAAAGCGTTTCGCTTTCATTCACCCGAGGGGCATTGGCGGAAACCGGACCGTGAGATTCGATCGGTTGCATGACCGCATGAGCACGCACGACCTTAAGGCGCGAAATCCCGGCAACGAAATCCGCGACATAATCATCAGCGGGGTGCATCACGATCTCTTCCGAGGTGCCGATTTGAACAACTTTACCGTCGCGCATGATCGCAATGCGATCCCCAATGCGCACGGCTTCGTCCAGATCATGGGTGATAAAGACGGTGGTCTTCTTCAGGATTTTGGAAAGTCGGATGAATTCATCTTGGAGTTGGCGGCGGATCAGAGGATCAAGCGCCGAAAAAGGCTCATCCATCAAAAGAACATCTGGGTTGGCGGCAAGCGCACGCGCAAGACCGACCCTTTGCTGCATACCGCCCGATAGCTCATGGGCGAATTTGGCGCCCCATGCCCCCAGCTCGACAATATCTAGAATAGCCGCCGCTTGGCGCATACGCTCGTTCTTTGACACCTGCCGAATTTCCAAAGGCATCGCCACGTTGTCCAACACCGAACGGTGCGGCATCAGGGCAAAGTTCTGAAAGACCATGCCGATCTTGCGGTTTCGGAACTCTTGCAAGGCCTTGGGATCAAGGGCCATCACATCGGTGCCTTCGATTTCGATTTTGCCCGCGGTTGGTTCCAAAAGACGATTAAAATGACGCACGAGAGTGGATTTGCCAGAGCCCGAAAGGCCCATGATGCAGAAGATTTCACCGCGTTTGACGTCGAGCGATACATCCGCGACGCCGACGACTGCGTTGTATTCAGCCAAAACATCGGCCTTAGTCAGACCCTTTTCGCGGATCGCTTTCAGCGCCACTTCGGATTTGTCGCCGAAAATTTTCCAGACGTTCGAGATCTCGATGACGGTTTCGCCGCTCATCCCCACCACCTTTGTTTGCCGTCCGAGGTGTGCGACACCGAGCGCCTCGGTGTCGCAATTGTTTTGTTAGAGTCCCAGCATCGCATCAACGCGGTCTGAGTTGGCGTCGACCCACTCGGCGGCCACTTCTGCGGCATCGCGGCCGTTGGCGCTGATCTCAAAGGCCAACTGGCTCACATCATCCGCCGTCACAGAAAAGTTCTGGAAGAACTCTGCAATCGCAGGTGAGCGGCCTTCAAGTGAGTTGGACCAAGCGATCTGAACGTTCTTCAAAGCGTCTTTGGTGGCGACTTTTGATTTGTTGTACCAGTCGGCATCATCAGATGGCTGCACCATCACATAGTTCGCAGGGTCATAAGTTGGTTCAGACAGCATTTCTACGTCGAACATGAACCAGACAGCGTGCGGCTTGTAGCAGTAGAATGCATAGCCTTCGCCCTTGGCAATCGAGTCCTTGATGCGTGCGGTCTTCACGCTTTCCTCGGCGCGGACGGGTTCGATAAAGTCCAATAGACCATAGTCACGTGTCTTTACTTCGTTCACGTTTGCCGAAGCCCAGCCCGGTGCACCGATCCACATCTCACCCTTGCCATCTCCGTCGCTGTCCATAAGCGACGCAACGTCTGGGCGGCCAAGATCAGCGATATCGGTGATATTGTTAGCTTCGCCAAAGTCTTTGGACACGCAGAACCCTTGGTTGCCCTCGTAAGGGTTTGACGACAGCGTTACGGTTCCAGCTTCATCCACATATTTCTTGGTAAAGCTTTCCTGGTTTGGCAGCCAAACATCGGGATGCACATCAATGTCGCCCTTGCCCTGATCCATGGCTTGAAAAATCGTGGCATTGTTGCCGGGCACAAATTCAACCGTTCCGCCAATGCGGGTTTCAACGATGTTGCCCAAAACATGCGCAATGGCCTGTGCACCAGTCCAGGATGGCACGCCAATCTTGACCTCTTCGGCAGCAAAAGCAGGCACCGCCAAAACGCTGACTGCGCTCGCCAATACAAACGACTTCATGTTGATCTTCATAATCTTCTCCTCTGTTGTTTCCGGCCGTTTTCGGCCCTTTTGTATTTGACCGTATTCGGCCCTGATTTTATTTCAATGAGTTCATGATCTGATCTTGGTAGGCGAATAGTGCAGTTGCACCGCCGGTGTGGAGAAACAGAACATTTTCTGTTGGCTTGAAAAAGCCTTGGCGTACCATTCCGATCAATCCTGCCATCCCTTTCGCGGAATAAACTGGATCAAGCAAAATTCCTTCGCACTGTGCCAAAAGTTTGATCGCTTCCAAAGTCGTGTCTGCTGGAATGCCATAGCCCTCGCCCACATAACCGTCGTCGACAAGTATCTTACTCAGCGGCAAACTAGGTGCGCCTAGTTTTTCTAAGGTCGTCTGGGTTAACGCGTGGACTGCGTTCATCTGCCGTTCGCGTGGCTGTCGGACACTGACGCCCATCACTGGCAGATCGTGGTTGATAGCGTGGAAGCCTGCGACCAACCCGGCTTGCGTGCCTGTGCTGCCGGTTCCCATAACAAGCCAGTCAAAGTGTTGGCCGCTTGCTTTGGTTTGATCCGCAATCTCTTGAGCGCAATTTGCGTAGCCAAGCGCACCGGTTGGGTTAGAGCCTCCGCCAGGGATGAAATAGGGGCGATGTCCCTCTGCACGCAACCGATCAGTGACGGTCACGGCTTCTGCGTTCATGTCCAGACCATCGGTGCGGAATTCATGCGTGGCGCCGAAAATATTGTCTAACAAGACGTTGCCGGTTTCTTCATAGTCATCGTTACGCCCCGGAACACGGCGTTCCAACAGCACGTGGCACTTCATACCAACCTTACAAGCCGCCGCCGCTGTTTGACGCACATGGTTTGACTGCACCGCGCCTTGGGTCACCAGCATGTCGGCATTTTCCTTTAGCGCCTCTCCAACCAGAAACTCGAGCTTGCGGGTTTTATTGCCGCCCGTGGCAAGGCCCGTGCAATCGTCGCGCTTAATAAAGATGCGCGGCCCGCCCAGGAGTTCGCTAAGACGCGGCATCGGTTCGATCGGCGTCGGCTGGTGACAAAGCGATACGCGCGCGAATTTGTCAAAGTCGATCCGGGTGCGGGTCGGTTCAAGGGTTTCGGCAGTAGCCATGATTGGGTCCGTTCATTTGTTTGCGCGGATGCTGACCCAGAACCAACTGCAGATCCAATGTTATGATTCGATAGCATTATGCGTTTTTTGCATTATGCTGCGCATATGGATATCTCGCTGTTCAAAGATCTCGACCGGGTCGGCAAGACCGGCAACTTCAGCCAAGCGGCCGAGTTGAGCAATATTAGTCAACCCGCTTTTAGCCGACGTATCAAATCTCTGGAGGCTTGGGTCGGGGCAACGCTGGTTGATCGGACAAGGCAACCCGTCCAACTGACGGAAGCTGGGGCGCAAATGCTTGAAGCGGGTTTGCAATCAATCGCCCGGATCGAACAAGAGCGCAGCCAAATCATCGATGCCCAAACCTCGCCGGACAAGTACATCGTCACATTTGGTGCGCAGCATTCGATCAGTTGGCGGTTTTATCCAAACTGGCTTCAAGCCTTTGAAGATGCATACGGTCCAATTCTGTCACGCCTTCGTGCCGATGATCTGCCAAACTGTCTGCAGGATCTGGAAAACAAGGAAGTCGACTTTGTCATCTGCTACGCGCACCCCGGCGACGCCAAAGACGACGGTCAATCCATAGTGATAGGACAAGACAAGCTTGTGCCTGTCTGCAAACCGAATCCGGATGGTAGCCCAATTTTCCAATTCGGTGACAACACAATGAAGTTGCCATTCTTGCGTTTTGGTGATGCGGCACCGATCTCGCAGCACCTTGACCCGATGATTGAGCAGTTCAATCTTGGCGGTCGCCTGCAAACAATCTACGAAAACTCGATGGCTGGGGCTTTGCGCATTCGAGCACGCGATGGAAGCGGCATCGCGTGGTTGCCGAAGAACCTTATAGAGCCCGATCTTTCTCGAGGTATTCTTGTTCAGACCGGGCATGTTGATTGGACGGTTGATCTGGAAATCCGATTGCAGCGCAACAAGAAAAACCTAAACCAATTAACACGATCCATATGGTCGTTTCTCGAAATTCGAGAGTCGTTGTACTTGCTTTCAAACAGTTAAGCCGATTTCTGAGATGGACGATGTGAAGTTGCGCGATCCCGCCGGCGGCCCTGCGCTGCGCGACATCGGCTCACACGTCGCTTTCGCCGCTACCCGAAATCACTGAGCGTGGGACGAACCGCCCTGTCATGCTTTCCAGAATGCCATCTCGCCGCACCACTTTGTGCCACAGCGCACCAGCTACATGGCTTGCTAGAAGGATTGGCATTACGCTCAACATCAACTCGTGCGCCCCAAGCGCGAAAGTCAGGAACAGACCGCTTAGAACAGGCGTGGTAAACCCAAGAGCAATCAGCAATCCCGTGCCAATGATACCGAACACGCTGGCATACAGCCCCATGTGAACTGCGCGAGAGGCAATGTGCTCCCAATGCGGGGCGCTTTCTGGCAAACGGGTCGCGCCCGCAATCCGCTTTGTCCAAAACAGCCGAACCAAAAACAACGCACCCAATGCCATTGCATAAACCACCTCAAATTGCAGCACGTTCGGGTCTGCAAGCTGAGAGACGCTGTCGAGACCTTTGAGATACCCAAAGCCGATAAGGCCAGCGGACAGCCAATGAATGCCCTTGGTAACAAATCCATGTGGTTGCACAGTCTCATTCATGGCTGATCCTTTCGGTCTGCTTGGCATTCTTTAAGCTGTCGCAGGTGCGTCAGGTGCTTCGGCGGCGGGCGTGTCTTCTACGGCGCGCTCTTCGTCAGCCTCAGAAGTGTCTTGAGACATCGCCAGAAAGGGTGCGGCCAACACAGCAATGCCCATCGTTGCAAGTGCAAAGAGAGCAAGCATGCTGATGGCCGCCAATCCAAGCCCGGCCATCACGCAGCCAAAGGCAAACAGGATAACGCCAGACAGGGTGGACGTGGTTTTGTTGATTAGGGAATTCATTTTGGTGTCTCCAGTTTCATCTTTGTTTCGATGAGACTGATATGAACACCTGGATTTACAGACGCCTGACCCGAACCTTACAAATCTGCAAAGTTCAGCAAAACACACAGCCCGCGCGCCTCGCCCCGTTGCGGGTTGAGGGTCAGTTTTGCGCCGTGCCGCTGGGCAACAGCCCGCACCAGTGCAAGACCAAGCCCGCTGCCATCTGAGCCGCGCGCACTATCAAGGCGCACCATCGGCTTGACGATCTCGTCATAGTGCGACGGATCAACGCCAGGACCGTTATCAGCCACGCCAATGGAGTGGCCTTCTGCAATCAGCGTGATCTCATCCCCGCCGTGAACCAGCGCGTTTTGGATAAGGTTAGCCATCGCCTGAATCAGCATTTGGCGATCTGCTTGCACAGTAGCCGCACCTGAGATTTGCGTCTTTAGTACCTTTCCCCCGTCCTCAACTACCGGTCCGAAAGTATCTTTCAATTCCGCGACAAGGGGAGCCAACGCCACAGCTTCAAAGCCGATACGTCCTTGAGCAGCCTCGATGCGTGCAACACGCATGATCGTGTCGAAAATGGCCGACAAGCGACCGGCCTCTTCAAGAGCAGCGCCACGTTCTTCCCCCTCGGGCAACATTTCTAAACGCGACCTTAGCCGCGCCAAAGGTGTGCGCAGATCATGGGCTAGACTGGCACTGAGGTGGAGCGTTTGAGCGACAAGGTTTTCCAGCTCTGACGCCGTCGTGTCCAACTGACGTGCAATGTCATCCAGATCGTCTTTGGAACGTTCGTGTCCCGTACGCGCTGACAAATCACCTGCCGCAAGCCGTGTCAGCGTGTTGTCCACCCGTGCCAGCCGTCGCTGGGCGAGAAGACCCGCAATAAACCCTGTGGCCAAGGCAAGCGCAATAACGAGGGCGGTGGTGGTCCATAAAATGCCCGCCAATAATTCTTGCGCCTGTTCGCTGTCTTCAAGCGGAACCGCGACCATAATGTCCGCTCCTTGACTGTCTTTGCTGACAAGAATGCGCCAGATATCCGAGCGCATGAAATCGTTTTCAAGTTCAATTGAGCCGCCGCCACGCTCTACTGCGCGGCGAAACGGTTTTGGCAAATCGCGCAGATCACCCGGCGAACGCAAGATCATCGACGGGCTTTCGCCTTGCGCGTCGGCAAGGACGGCTGTTCCAGCCAAAGCCTCAAGCGTAGTGTCAACGCGGCGCTCAACGGCGTTTTGCCCCAAGGCCAAAGCAATGAAAATCGCAACTGTCATCCCAAGTGCAAAGAGGCCTGACAGAAGCAGCGAAAGCCGCATCATTGATGAGCGTCGCAACCACGCAATTTTCTGGAAAAGCTTAGCGACCAAAGACATATCCCTCGCCGCGCCGCGTGCGCAAAAGGGCATCATCAAACGGCTTGTCGATCTTCGAGCGCAGGCGGCTGATGTGAGTTTCGACAACGCTGGTGGTGGGATCAAAGCTCATGTCCCACACCTGCTCAAGCAACATCGTGCGGGTCACAAGACGACCCGGACGTCGCATAAAGTACTCCAAAAGCTTGAACTCTTTCGCCATCAGATCAATGCCCTGCCCTCGTCGCTCGCAACGACGTGCGAGCAGATCAAGGCTTAAATCGCCGTAACGAAGCGTGGTCTTCTCTGCCGCTCCCGCCTCGCCCGGATCCAAGCGACGGCCCAAAGCATTGACGCGCGCGGACAGCTCTACAAAAGCGAACGGCTTGGTCAGATAATCATCACCACCCGCTTCAAACCCTTCGACGCGTGCATCAACTTCGCCCAAAGCAGTCAGAAACAGCGCTGGTGTTGTGTTCTTGGAGGCGCGCAGGGATTTCAAAACAGCCAACCCATCAAGGCCGGGCACCATACGATCAAGGATCAGCAGATCATAGTCCTGCCCCATGGCCGCCATTAGCGCATCTTTCCCATCCTCGAAATGATCAACGACATGCCCTTCCTCGCGCAACCCGCCTGCAATCCAGGGCCCAAGCTGTTTATCATCTTCTAAAAGCAGAATACGCATTGGCGTCCTTAAATCGGTCGGAAAACAAGAGTGACGCCGCCTTTGCAGGCAGCGTCGTGGAGGGAATGCGGGGCGTTGCTAAGCCCAATGCTGGTTTAATCGTCGTCCGCGTCATCATCGTCGCCTTCGGCTTCAATTTCCAGAACTTCACCCGTATCCGCGTGAATCTCAACCTCCATCTCTGTGCCATCGCTGGCAAGGATTTCGATCTCAAAGACTTGAATGCCGTCCTCACTTTCCAGCTCGATCTCTTGCACTTCGCCCGGCACTTCGAGCAGCGCGATTTCGATCACCTGCGCTTCACTCAGTCCCGTCTGTTCTGCCGCTGTCTGTGCGGATACAGCTGTCAGCATCCCGCCCGTCAAAACCAGTCCTGCCAACGCGCCGCCAGTTGTTTTCTTCATGTCCATATCTCATCTCCTCGGTTCAGTTTGCTAAGGCTCTTTGCCTTTCGATGAGACAGATATGGGAGAGCAACTATACAGCGAAATCTTTCGCAGCTTACAGTTTTGTAAGGTGTAAGAATTCGGCGGCAAACAAACGAACAGCGCAAAGTGCAGCGCTGATGACTACATCATCAGCGCCTTGTTCACCTTTGCGGCTTTCCCTTCGTACTGCGCAACATCGACCCCGCGCTCAGACAGGGCCTCGGAAAGCTCTTTCTCGCTCAGCGCGTTGATGGCCTGTTCGCTCATCTTCATGAAGTTGATCTTGCGCTTATACGGCGGGTTTGTTTCCCCGAAAAAGCTCCGGTTCTCAAACGCAAAATCGTCGGCGTATTTATCCATAAAGAAGGACAGAAACGTATTGATGCTTGTCCGAATGCGCGGATCGTCAGACCAAAGATGCGATGAGGCGTCCAGCGTTTCCAGCATCAGCTTGGCCCACAGGTCCGCTCCCTTGTCGTTCATCAACTGTATGGCGTTGTGCGTGTGATGAAAGTTCAGCCGGAATTCGGCCCCGTGGTAATACGGCCCACCGCCCATCACATCGATCCACATCGACGCCTGAGTAGTGATGTGGTGGTTGATGCCACCAACACGCTCAAACACAGATTTGAACCAGTCATCCTGCGCAAACACACGTTGATAAAAGCTCTGAACGATTTCCACGATAGGGTCCTGACCAAGCACAGAGTACAACTGCCAAAACTGAATCGGCTTTGACACATCGCCTGGTGCCGTCAGAGAAACGATATCCGCCATACGATGGGCTTCGGCTGGCAATATGTCCTTGGCCATCGCCGCTTGAATGTAATTGCTCTGAATTTTCTCAGTCATATACCCGGATCGCGTTGCGAACTTGGGAAGGTCAACATGTGTCATGGTGTTCTTTCGTGGGATATCTCGCCCTTTGTTTATGTGGGATTAAGCTGCGCCAAAGAAAAGCTTGGTGCCAGGCCGATGATCTATGAACGGCACTCACAAAATTCAACCCTGGGCTTTCCTGCGAGACGCTGTTCTCGAGCAAGTGTTGAAAAAAGGCACGAACTCATCTTTCTCAAGTTTCAAATCGCAGAGGTTCTCAATCAGTACGGAATCATGCATTCTCAAGAAACGAATTTAAAAGTGTCAGCGAGGACCTTCGGATGAAAAAGTGCCTATTCGCGTCAATCGTATTTCTTTTGTCGATGACTCTCGGATCGTTTGCGCAAGACGATGCCGCACGACCGGTAAAAGTGGCAAAACTTGATCCGGCGGATCGCGTGCTGACCCGGCAGTTCTTTGGCAGCGTCACGGCACGACAAACTGTTGACCTTGCCTTTCAGGTCTCTGGCCAAATCCAGGATTTCCCCGTTCTGGAAGGGGCTGAGGTCGCCAAAGGTGCTTTGATCGCCGAGCTGGATCTTGAACCCTTTCAGCGCGCTTTGGATCAGGCCCGTGTACAGAAAAACCAAGCCGACCGTGCGTTAGAGCGTTTCAATCAGCTTTCTTCTAGCGCCGTAAGCCAAGTGTCGGTTGATGATGCGCAATCCGCAGCTGACCTTGCGGCCTTAGCGGTGCGCGACGCACAGTATGCACTTGAAAATGCAACGTTATCGGCGCCCTTTGATGGTCTTTTAGCGAGTAGGAACTTTGCGAATTACTCAACCGTTTCAGCTGGCACACCTGTCGTGCGTCTACATGATATCAGTGAGTGGCGCGTGGAAATTGACGTACCCGAAGTGCTGTTTCGCTCGGCGGGAGAAAACCCCGACCTGAGCCTTGTCGGGCGCTTTACGGGGTCGGATCGCACGATCCCGCTCTTGATCCGCGAATTCACCGCCGAAGCAAGCGCGGTCGGTCAAACCTTTAAGATCACCCTAGCGATGCTGGAAGATCCCGGACCCGGCGTGCTGCCGGGAAGTTCGATCACCGTTATTGCCGGGCTAAATACGGATTCTCAACAAGCCATTGTGCCTGCAAGCGCCGTTGTCATTGATGATGCTGGAAATACGTCGCTCATGGTTTTTGAACCGGGAGACGGAGAAAATGGTGTTGTTCGCAAACAGGCCGTTGTGCTGGAAACCAACAACGACGGAGAGTTCATCCTGCGTGAAGGTCTTGGCGACGGGATTGAGATCGTTGTCGCTGGGGCAAATTCACTCAGCGATGGTCAGGCTGTGCGCCGGTTCCTTGGGTTTTCCAACTGATGTCGATTGCACGCGGCGCGATCGATCGTTCGCTCTTCACATGGCTGATTATGCTAGGGTGTATTTTTGGCGGCCTTTGGGGGTTCTTCTCACTCGGTCGACTTGAAGACCCGGCCTTCACGATCAAACAAGCCGTCGTCATCACCAACTATCCCGGTGCTTCGGCCGAGCAAGTGGCGATTGAGGTCTCGGAACCATTGGAATCCGCCATTCAAAACATGGGCGAGATCGACACGATATCTTCAATCAATCAGCCCGGTCGTTCGATCATTGATGTCCAAGTCGTTGATACATTCGGCGGCGACGAGCTTCCACAAATTTGGGACAAGCTGCGCTCTCGTGTTTCCGACACTGCACGCCAATTGCCTGATGGTGTGCAACAACCGTTTGTGGATGATCAGTTCGGGGATGTCTTCGGGCTTTACTACGCGGTTACAATTGACGGGCTACGCGACGCAGAAGTCCATGATCTTTCCACATTCTTAAGGCGTGAAATTCTTGCCGTTGATGGTGTGGCAGACGTAGCTGTCACCGGGCTTCCTGAAGAAGCCATATTTATCAACAGCCACCCCGTGCTTTACACGAACCGCAACGCATCTCCGACGATCTTTTTAAACGCGATTTCGACGGCCAACTCAGTTTCGGACGCCGGGGCCATTGATCATGGAGGCACCCAAACGACCATCGCCTATCCCGAAGGCTCGAACTCTGTCGACGACATTGCTGCCTTGAACGTCGGGATTGCAGGCGAGGTCATCAACCTGACCGACTTGGCCGAGGTATCGCGCGGCCGCGTGGACCAACCGTCGATGCTGATCAGGCACAATGGCAACGATGCTTTTGCGCTTGGAGTGGCGGGTTTGGCGACCGAGAACATCGTGGAAGTCGGTGCGCGCGTGACGGCCAAGTTTGCAGAGTTACAGCGCGATATCCCTTGGGGTGTTGAGCTTGAGCCGATCTATGAACAGCACGTGGTAGTTGATGAATCCTCCACCGATTTTCTGATCAATCTTGCTATGTCTGTTTCCATCGTCGTTGCTGTTCTTGCCCTGTTTATGGGGTGGCGCGCTGCTATTGTTGTTGGCGGCACTTTGCTACTGACGGTGGTTGGCACGCTCTTTTTCATGGCACTTTTCTCGATTGAGATGGAGCGTATTTCCTTGGGCGCATTGATCATCGCCATGGGCATGTTGGTGGACAACGCAATCGTCGTTGCCGAGGGCATGCAGATCGCAATGCGGCGTGGCAAATCCTCTCGCGATGCGAGCGAGGATGTCGCAAGTCGAACGCAAATCCCTCTGTTGGGCGCCACTGTCATTGGCATCATGGCCTTCGCGGGCATTGGTCTTTCACCGGATTCGACAGGTGAATTTATGTTCTCGCTTTTCGCTGTGATCGGGATTTCTCTTTTGCTCAGCTGGTTTTTGGCCATCACGGTGACGCCGTTACTTGGCCACTACCTATTTCGCGTTGGCGCAGCGGGTGGCGACGATGATCCCTATGGTGGGCTGATGTTCCGCATGTATGGCGGGGTTCTCAGAGGTGCGCTGAAGCTGCGGTGGCTTGTCGTTGTGCTTATGCTTGGGGTGACAGTCGCCTGCTATATGGGCTTTGCGCAGGTCAAACAGCAGTTCTTTCCCAACTCGAACACGCCGCTTTTCTTTGCTCACTACAAAATGCCCCAAGGCACGTCGATCAACGCGGTAAGCAGCGATCTTAAGCAAGTAGAAGAGTGGTTGGCAGCGCGCGAAGACGTTGTGTCCGTCACCACATTTGTTGGCCAAGGCGCTGATCGTTTCATGCTCACCTACCAAGGGCAGCGGCCAAACCCGAGCTATGGGCATTTGATTATCCGAACGAACACCATTGAAGACATCCCTGCCCTACGCGCCGACTTGGATGCCATCGGACGCGATAATTTTCCGGGCGGTGAATTCAGAACCGAGCGTCTGGTCTTTGGTCCCGGTGGAGGGGCGCCGATTGAGGTCAGGTTCTCTGGCTCTGATCCTGCCGTGTTGCGCGCCCTGGCAAGCCAGGCGCAAGTCGTGATGCAGGAGCAATCCCAAAACCTGATGCACATCAGAACCAACTGGCGCGAACAGGAACTTGTGATCGAACCTAACTATGCCGAAAACCGCGCGCAGGCCGCTGGGATCAGCCGAGATGATGTTGCCGCCGCTTTGCGTCTTGGATCCGAGGGCATCAGAGGTGGCACCTACCGCGAAGGGGAACGGCAAATACCCATCATGCTACGCGTTGCGGAAGATGCAGATATCGCCTTGATCGATCAGGTCGTTTATTCTGACTCGTCAGGTGGCTTTGTGCCACTTGAGCAAGTGATCAACAGCCTGGATGTCACGACATCCAATACACTGTATCACCGCAGGGACCGCCTGCCGACAATGACGGTTCAGGCCGATATTCCTCCAGAATTAACCGCAGCAACAGTGCACGCAGAGATCCGTGAAGCGGTCGAAGCAATGCAAATGCCAATTGGGTATCGCATGGAATGGGGCGGAGAATTCGAAAACTCGGCAAATGCGAATGCAAGCCTTGCGCAACAACTGCCGCTTAGTCTGCTTGTGATGGTGTTGATTTCGATCGTCCTGTTTAATGCGCTGCGTCAACCGCTGATCATCTGGCTACTGGTACCTATGTCCGTAAACGGAGTGGTTCTTGGGCTTCTTGGCACCGGACTACCATTCACATTCACAGCCCTGCTCGGACTTCTTAGCCTCTCTGGCATGTTGATCAAAAACGGTATCGTCTTGGTCGAGGAAATCGATCTGGTCAAAAAAGAAATAGCGTCTTTGGATGATGCAATTGTCCAAGCCTGTGTCTCTCGTCTCCGACCAGTTGTGCTGGCGGCCGGAACGACAATCCTTGGCATGATCCCGCTGCTGTCAGATGCGTTCTTTGTCTCGATGGCGGTTACGATCATGGGGGGACTGGCCTTTGCATCCATTCTAACGCTGATCGCAGCGCCCGTTTTTTATCGGTTGTTTTTTGGAACGCGTAACAAAGAAGCGAATGCGTAGGTCACGTGCAGCACAAGACATGCAACTGCGCGAGAGAACTTCTTTGGCTTGGCCCGTCTGGGTTACCCTTTGGAGGGCGAGTTAAGTGAAAAGATGCTTTTGGGCGGTCAGTCTGTGATGTCATGATAATTGACCCGTTCATTCTGTTCCTCGCCTCTGTAACCTTCTTCATAGGAGGGCTTGCCAAGGGCGCTTTGGGCTTCGGTTTACCCATACTTGCGATCCCGTTGCTAACTGCTTTTGGCTCTCTCCCGTTGGCCCTCTCTATTGCTGTGCCACCGGTTGTGGCGACCAACATTTGGCAAGTTTGGAGATTTCGCGCTCACCGTAATATGTCGCTTTTACGTTGGTTCATCATAGTCGGAGCCATTGGCCTTGTGGTTGGGACCGTGCTCTTGAAGAATATCGAAAATGCCTATCTCGAAGTCATGCTGGGGTGCCTGGTATTGAGTTACCTTGTCCGCAGAACCCTTGGCGGCGGTGATCTGTCGCAGACCCGCAGCACGCAGCTTGCCCCCTTTGCTGGAGGGTTTGCGGGCGTTGTCCATGGAACGACCGGTCTTTCTGGCATGGTCGGCACTCCTTTCTTTCACGCATCCGGCCTCACGCGCCCTGCATTCATCTTTGCCAATAGCCTGATGTTCATCGTGTTTTCCGCACTTCACATGCCAGCGCTGGCCGCATTGGGACTTTATCAGAACTCCGCCATTTACATTGGGTTGATTGTGACAATCCCCGCTTTTGGTGGGCTTTGGATTGGCGGCGTTTTGGCGGAGAGGTTGAAAGAAACGACCTTCCCGATCCTGGTTCAATGTATGCTGTTGCTCGCCGCCATTCTGCCAATCTGGAACGGGCTGTCCAAATTACTAGGTCCCAACTAACGCGTGTTTTTCATAGCCCGCAGAATCCTCCTTTACTAAGCAGAAAAAATCCGACACCCAGAACTAGGCAATAGCTTCATCATGGGGTCGAAACGTGATTGAGGATAGGGAAATTGGCATCCGGGTTCCAACCAAGGAAGAATTGGTTGAGCTTGCCGCTTCGATTTTACAGAGCCCAGTTGATCCAGAGAAAAAGCTCGTTTCCCAAGGGTTAGACTCGCTTGGCGCATCGGAATTGTTAGAGGTTTTGCACCAACGCGGACTGGACGTTGATTACGAATTCCTGCTCAGCCAAGCCAGCATCGATAGCTTGTTGGAAGTCTTGCACGCCAAAGTCGAAGACGGCCCCAGACTTTCACCCCAAGAATGGGCGTATGCGCCGTTCTCCTTAACAGGACCACAAGAAATATGGGCTGGCCTTGAAGATCAAGGCTGGGGGTCTTGGGCGAACATAAGTCTGTGCTTGTCCATACCGGCGTCTGTTATTCGCGCCACCTATCTGCCCGCGATTGTCCAATCTTTGTGCGATGCCAACGATGCAATGCGCATGGTGTTGGTCAAATCGCAAGACGATGGAGCCAAAGTCAGACAACGCCGCGTTCCTGATTTTCAGATTCCAGTTCACGTTCGCGATGCTCCGGACGCGAAACGGGACGCGATGCGCCTGATCGAAGCTTTTGAGGGAGAAGAGTGCACGCCGTTTTCGCCATCCACTCGTGCTCTTGTTCTTTCATCTCCAAACAATAATGGGCGACATTGGCTTTGTATTACGATGCATCACGTCTTTGCGGATCGCATCAGCATGCAAAACTTAGAGCGGCAATTCAGGGATATACTTTCGCGGGGCGCGCTTGAGTTCGATCAATCGCAAGTCGTCGCTTTTTCCGATGTGGCCAGATGGCAGACCGATAAACTGGATCAAGCTGAAGGCCAACACTGCCAAGCTTTACGTGCACTCCTTGGCGGCACTGATGTGTCGGCTAACCGCCAAAAGTTGCGTCTTTGCGAAAACTTATCGACTGGTTCCGCAGACAGCCCAACGAAAGCCCACTTTTCATATGCGCAGGTAAAGGCGTTAGAAGCGCACGCGAGCGAACTAGAGACAACGCTGCCGCTCTTTATCCATGCCGTATATTCGGCCCTTTTGCCGCAACTTACCGGCGATGACAAATCTCTGCGCGGCGAAGAGGACCTATTGCTTTGCCAAGTGGTTTCAAACCGCGAACGCCACACAACGCTGAAACACTTGGTTGGATGCATGGATACTTCTGTGCCAGTGGCCGTCAGCTTGAGCGGTGATGAAACGCTGGCATCGCTGTGCAAAAAGACGCAAAAGAGCTTTGTCGCCGCGCACCGATGCATCGCAGATTTGCCCCGAGGAGGTTGGTTAGACGCAAGCGAAGCCACACTTTTCGAACGCGTACCCCACATCAATATTGTTCGCGCTGCGCCAAGCAGCCCATCCGAAAATGCACCGCTTAATATTCAGGAACATAGCGTTGATCGGGTGCAAAAGACACGCTGGGGCCTTTTGTTGCGTGTTGCGCTTCCACTTAGCGAGGGCAATGCGGACGCCAACGACAGCGCCCAAGAAATGACAATCCGTGCATTTGCCGAAGACCGCGAACTGGCAGGCCTTGCGTCGCAATGTCTGGCCGACGTGCTGCACGCGATTTTGGCGGAACCAGTGCAGACAGCGGGCGAACTGCGGATACTTGAGACTGTTGAGCGTATCGTTGAGCATGCACGCTTTGCAGTGGATCAAATTCGTCAAGCCTCTGCGATGATGTCGAATGAATACAAAGCAGATGCCTTCATCTACGATAAGTTGATTGCACGCCAACAACGCTGGTTTGCGCACAATGCACAGCACGAACTGTGCCGCGATGCCTCCAATCGCTTTGTCGGAACCGTCGCTAATCCGTTTCCATTCACCCAATTGGATAAACTCAAAGAACGGCGCTTTTTGGAGGAGCGCGGAATACCATTGCCCAAGATGCTCCATGTTATTCCAAAGGAGAATTTGAGAAAAAATCTGATTAAGCTTGCCCCTTCGTTACCGCCGCACTTCGCTATAAAACCGGTAGGAGCCGGTCATTCGTTTGGCGTTACGTTGGTCAGAGACAACCTAAATTTATCGCAGGATGGTATTCCTTTCGACGCCAAATCCGTGGCCGCAAAATTGCATGACATGGCCGAGCAGGGTCATTGCATTCATGCAGGCAATGCCTTTCCATTTAATTTCTCTTCGTTCCTCATTGAAGAACTTGTCCTAGACGAAAAAGGCTTTGCGATCCCCACGGACTATAAGGTCTTTATGATTGGAAAGACCTTTTTGTGGCTTCAACTTCATTTCAAAAAAGACGATGTAAATTGGGTTGCTTTCGTCGATGCGGATTTCAAACTCTTGCCCGAGCCTGCGTGGGATCCTGCCACATGCTGGCAGACACACAAGGCGCTGGTCTGCATCGATCAGAGGGAGATCGATGCCCGCAAGCCTAAATGTTTGCCCGACATCCTTAACCACTCGCACCGTCTAGCAAGCGACATGGACATTTTTGTGCGCTTGGATTGGTACTCCGACAAAAACCACGGCGCCCTTATGGGCGAGATTACGACGTTCCCACACATGCTGCAGCCGCGATCGTTTTACACACCATGGGCAAACAAGTTGGTGAAATCCCTGTGGCAAGACCCTGACGGCGTCGCCCTTAAGACCGCAGATGTTACCGGTCCTTATATTTCAGATCCTATTGCGCAGGCTGAAGTTCTGATAAATGAAGTTGGCGCGAAAACCCCGCATTTAGAAGACTTTATACCGAAAACATCAAAAGCTCTGTGGGCCGTTGAGGAAAATGTGACGTTTAAAGCGTTGCACGCCTATGTGTCTGGATTCGATCTTGCGCGGTTTGGAACGTCGCATGGTGAGCGCGTTGGTTTGCTTGTCGCCAACGGCGCGCAGCTTGGCGCCCTGCTGCTTGCGACAATGAACCGGTACATCGCCGTCCCAATTGGCAGCACTCTGCCGGCGAGTTTAATTGCGGCCCAAGTCGAAAATTGCGCCATTAAGACGCTGGTTGTCGTTGGGGGAAGCGACGAGGCAA
Organism: Paracoccaceae bacterium; assembly: GCA_039942715.1. Lineage (GTDB taxonomy): Bacteria > Pseudomonadota > Alphaproteobacteria > Rhodobacterales > Rhodobacteraceae > JABDJX01. The sequence goes on along the minus strand of JBDVBY010000001.1, from coordinate 140,822 downwards.
AGAAGGCGCAAGACATTGCGCGCGACAATTGTGGCCTAACACTCGTTGAACTTGCACCGAATAGCTTTTTCGCACTTGCCGAACTTCCACCCGAAGCACCTGTTGGACCTGCCGCGCGCTCGACTGCAAAGAATGGTCTAGATGATGATGTTCTACTGCTGCAGAGCTCTGGCTCAACGGGTGATCCGAAACGCGTGGCATTCACTCTGTCCAGACTCATGCGCTCAGGAACAATGATCGCAAAATCACTCGATCTATCTCCCGCTGATCAAGGAGTATCCATGCTCCCACTTCACCATATTGCTGGGATCGCGTGTAATCTAGTTGCGCCCCTTTTGTCATCGGGCAGCATGCGTTTTGAACGCAGCTTTGACCCCAAGCTCTATATCACAGCTCTTTCTGGCCCAACTGGCGCAACGTGGAGCTTTTTGGTCCCCTCAATGTGGGCGTTGCTGACCGAGTACGCAAAATCGCACCCCGAATTGAAAGCGACAAGGCCATGGCCTCGATTGCGCCTATTGCGAAGTGCAGGCTCGGAATTGTCGCACGACACAGCAAAGGAGTTGTCTGCGTTGTTCGGTGACACCGTCGCAGTCCTTCCGACGTATGGGATGACGGAAGCGATGCCCATCGCATCGCCCTGCTCAACGTATCACCTTAAATGTCCGGGCAGTGTCGGACAGGTGCTGCCTGACGTTTCGGTTGAGATTATCGACACCGACCACGGCTCTTTCTTATCTGTCGCCGATGGCATCGTCGGAGAGATCACCGTCAAAGGTGCAACGGTTATTGAGAGCTATGATGGAGCCGAGCACACGCCGTCAAGCACGTTCACGGCGCGCGGGTATTTCCGCACAGGTGATCTCGGCGCATTCGCCGCCGACGGTTCCAAATGGCTAAGCATCAAAGGACGGATAAAAGATGTTATCAACGTTGGCGGTGAGACAATTGCGCCCGCAGATGTTGAAGCCGTCTTGCGCAATTGTCCCGTTTTCGCGGATCAAGCGGCGCACGTTCAAATTATGGCCTTTGCACGCCCCCATAGCGACCTGGGCGAATGCGTCGCGATTGCGATCGTCGGAGCAGACGCAGACCTGGACGTTACGCGCGTCCATGCGTGGGCTGAAAAGCATCTCTCTCCCGCAATGGTACCTGTAAGTTTTGTGCTTTTGTCGAAGTTTCCGCAAACAGAAACGGGCAAACTCAAACGCGCGCAGTTCGCCGAGCAATTCAACGCACATCATTCCGCAACCAAACTCGGCACGCTACAAACCTACTCATGGCTTGCCCACGAAACATCCCCAAAATTATGCACCGAAAACACCACCGAGTGCCAAAGAAGCCAAGTCACCACGCATAGTGTGACACTTGATCAGGTTGTCGCGGTGATCCAAGGCCAAGTGAAATCGCAGACCGAAATTGGACCCGATACGCGCTTAGACGACGCTGGCGTAAATTCACTTGCGGCGGTCCATCTTTCCAACGCTTTGAATGACTATTTTCAGGTTGATCTGCCAACTTGGGCCATTAGCGATCATCCCACGCCACGGGCTCTTTTCGCTTGGATCGAGAATTCGAAATCTGGCGGAATCTCCGTATCGCGCGACATCAAAACGATGAGTGCGCCTCGTAAAATAACCCAACCCAATGGCAGCACACTCCGCATGCTTTTTCTTCATGGCGAGGCTGCAGACGCTGAGTTAATGGAAATGAGTTTGCAAGCAACGCAGTGGTCCGGGCGATTAAAAGACAAACTGGACTTTGTTTGTGTCAATGCGCCACATGCGCGTAAGCCCGCGCCAGAATTTCATACTGCTGCCCTAGATGCCGGACTTTACGAAAAATCAGAATATAAAAGCTGGGGTGTATCGGATCCGGAATTATTAGAGCAAAGCATTTCAAATGTTTTAGATACCTTGGAAGGCCATGGAACAATAAACGCAATAGGCGGCATTTGTGATGGCGCCCTTGTGGCGTCAATTGTCGCTTCAAGGCGTCCAGAACTGAAACTTTTGTTGTGCATGTCACCTAGCCCAGTGTCGCGCCTTGCCAGTCAATTTTCTGACGCCGATTGGCCAGTGCCCTGCCAGTCAATCCAATTTGTATCCGCACAAGATGAACTGCATTCGTTTGCGCAGCAACTGGAGATAGCGCGATATTGCAGCAAGACCCACCTTCTGCAGCATGACGAAGGACATGCGGTTCCTAAGCTCGATAGAGCGTTACAAAACGAAATAGGATACGTGTTGGACGGCCTTGGAAAAAATGCGGCTGGTCCAAGTTCAGTTCAGATCACCGAAACAAAAACGTACGATACTTTAGGCGAAACGGTAAGAAATGCACAAGCGGCAAAGCAGCTTGAACCAATTGTTCATAAGGCTTTTAATCGCATATTGGGCCTAGAAGCGATCGATAGAAAGAGCGACTTCTTTGACATGGGAGGCAACTCACTCAAGGCTCTGAGGCTGTCTCAACAACTTGAAAAAGACACCGGGGTAGATTTACCTTTTGAAACTCTTTTCATGGAGGGCGCGAATGTCGAGAGTTTGACGCGCTGTATTGCTAAGTGGCAAAATAGCTCTCGACACACCTTTAGCATTCAACTCAATACTCCGATGTCCGGCGAAACTTTTTTTGCGCTACCAGCCTTGAATGGTCATCTGAGTGACTACGTCGCGTTAGGTGAAGCATTAAAAGGTTTGGCTAATCTCGTTGGCATACGACCTGACATACTTTCATCAAAACCTTGGAACGCTTCTGTAAGCCTTGTCGATTTAGCAAATGAGGCTGCTAAAATAATTCGCAATCAAACACACAGTAACAAGATCAATCTTGTTGGCTTTTCCGCCGCAGGCGTTGTTGCATTTGAAACGGCTAAATTCCTGCAGGACTGGGGGTTTGATATCGGTTGCCTTGCCATAATTGACTCCGATGCAACATCGGACGGAAATGGTTGGCCGGTGCCTGTGAAATACTTGTGTGAGTGGCAAAAAGATATTTCGCGGCGTTTGCGCGGAAGAGATAATCAGCGAAAGAGTTTTGCGCAATTACACTTTCGTGCGGGTTTGGCGCGATGGGCACCCACACCTATTGCGATAGACACCCCAATATTCTTCAAGACTGAATGTGGAACGATTGATGAAGAGCAAATTACTAAATGGCGCAAAGCCTGCGGAGATACCTTCAGAATTGTACCAATAAGCGGAGGACACACTAGTTTGCGAACGCCCAAAATTGCAGATCAAATAGCACAAAATCTTTTGTCCCGAGCGTCACCCAATACACGTACAAGAGCAACTCTTTCGTGCAAGACCCTAGCGCGGCTTTGACCTTAGAAGCGTGTCTTCCCTACTGAGACCACAACTCTGTTTCCGGGTGAAACTGCGACCAGGCGAACCAAAATGCTTCGTGGCTTCCAACGTCGGTGCCGTCTTTGTTCTGAGCCTTGATCCCGCCGGCCTCTAAAACCAAACGCAGGTCCTCAAACTCCACGGTATCGCCGCGAGACAACGCTACGAAAGCTGTGCTGCGCTGAAAAGCGATCGGAGTGCCAGAGCCCGTCACAGCGCCAATCACATCCTCATGCACAGACAGACGCGGATCGACATCGCCGACAGGGAAAATCGGTCCGTTGGCATCGCGACCATTGCGAAAATCGGGATCCCTCCCTAATGCGTAGCGTTCAAGCAAAGCGGTTGTCTCTGGGTGCTCTTCCTTCCACGCGCCCCAAGTCGTGGTAATCACCGCCGCCTGCTCCAGCTTAAGTTTCTTTTCCGCCAACGGCCCGGTCACAGCATGGCCCAAGAACGTATCAAAAACAGAATAAGTATTCAGGTCATACATCACTTTGTTGGAGCGACTTAAAAGCCCTGATGTACGCAGAATTGGACGCTCAATTCCTTCGGGCAATTCATCGGTGAAATAGGCCTGCGCCGCACCGCAAAGCGTACAGTAAGGAATACCCAAATCGCGTCCGCCCAAAGTGTCATTCACCATTTCGCGCACTTCCATAATGCGGCGCGGATATGCACGGGCCTCTCCGTTCAGGCTAATGCCAAAAATAATGTCATCGTCTTTGAGCCAAGTCGTGTCTTGCGCGCTGGCAACTTCGGGATTGTCAGCGGCAGGAATGCAATTGCACCCATCGTCGGTTGTATCAAGTGGGCGATCATCAATCAGAACGCCACCCCAAGAGACAAGCCGCCAATCAATCGTGCCTTCGGTAAAAATCTTATCCCAGCCTGGCACGACACCAGTAAAAATCGTGCGTTTCACTTTTAGATAATCGGGGGGAGCAGGAATATCCCACGCCAAAAGATGATCCGTCACGGCGCCCCAGTTGTTGTTGAAATTAAACTCTTTCTTCAAAAGCTGTGACGCGGCGTCTGACAAAATATTATGAAGATCGCGCGACGGAACAAAGCGTAGCATATCACTGATAATCCATGCCAAGCGAGGGTCTTCGGATTTTGCAATTTCTGCCAAAGCAAGCGTTTGGTTTTCATCCCAAGTAGACAAAAGAATGCTATCCACAAAGGCCACGCGCACAGCAAATTGCATCTGTGGCGACAGTGGACCTTCGGGCACTGCCGGCGGTTGACCAAACTGCTCCACCACATAGTCAGGCAACGGTTCACCGCTTTGGGCCGCGCTCATCGTTGGGCCAAGCAATGAAGCGGCACACACGCATACAGCGCCAAGAGTGTGGAAGATTTTTTTGCGAACCAATGCCATTGATGTGCCTTTCAGAATTGACCAATCCTTCTTTGACCAAGAAGAGTTGCGCCCAACCCTGCCCTTTCTGCGTATCTCTTCCCAATCACATTTGTATCAGGAACGTTTGAGATCAGCAGTATTACGGCATGAAAATTCAGCGCTTCACGTGGTTGAGCGTCGCGGCTTTGGCGCGCCCTTCGCGCAAACCAAACGCGATATCGGCCAGCAGATTTTCACCACGCTCTTTGTTGATTTTTCCACCCTGCACCGCCGCTTTAATGTCCGCACGCCTGGCATCTGCAAAGGCGTCTGAATAGGCGTCTGCATCGTGCGGACTATGCTTGTGACAGAAATAGGCAAGGCTGGTAAAAATGCGCGTGTACGTGCGCGGCCCGCCTTTGACCAAGCGATCGATGCTCTCTGAACTTGCATGCGTGACCCAGCAATTCGGTTGAAAACCAAGAAGATACCCAGCATCCACCAGCCTAAAACACAGATCGGTTTCCTCGAACATGTAGGCGAACACATCATCAAATCCACCAACATCGCGCGCCGCTTCGGTGACAAAACACGCGTTGTAACCGGTCAGACTAAACCCTCTTGCCACACCGGGTCGCTGTGTGATGTCGGCGGCTTGCTCGGTGGCGTAATGATAAACCGACGCGTGGCGATCACAGACAACAACTTGCGAGGCAATGGTACCATTAGGGTTGCGCGCGAACCCACCAAATCCCGAAATATCGGGACGCCGTTCAAACGCTTGTTGATAGGACAAAAGCCAATTGGGCATCGCAATTGCATCATCGTCGATCATCGCCGTATAGCGCCCATGTGCAGCATCTAGGGCGATATTGCGCGCTTTGGCGATGTTATTCTCGTCTATGTGAAGCCAGCGGATCTTGTCTTTGTAGCGTTCCAGAACCGCGTTCGTTTCACTGACATCGCGTTTGTAAGGTGGGCCTTGAACCACCACAATTTCGAAATCGCGAAAGAACTGACCCTCAAGACTGCTCAGGCATTTTTCCAAATCCTGTGGTCTGTCGTAGGTACAAACCATCACAGTAAAGACAGGCGTGCCCACGTGATCAGCCGCCCATATTTTCTATTTGCACGGCTTCTTTTACATAGAGTTCGTCGAACCCAAGATAGTCCGCCAGAACATATCCCTGCGGATAAAGTACCTCGGCGATACTATCATCACTGTTCTGATTTTTGACGCAGATCGCTGTGATATCAAACTTATCGAATGGAATTGACTGTAAGACGCCCAGCTCTGCCCCTTGGATATCAAGAGTCAAAAGGTCAATCTGCGAGAGTTTTTTCGCCTCTAATATATCCCCAAGCCTACGCGTTTTAACCGTCATATAATGAGCCTCCAAAGCACCATCAGCCAACGCCTTCACAGTGGCTTTCGGCAAGGTGTCTTTTATACCGCCCAACATAGCGAATTCTCTTTGCGTATCGACCATCAAAAACTCTGTCTCTACGCCGGCTTCCGACACAACCGCCTCAATCACTTCCGATTTGCGGGCCAACTGCGCTTTTTTTACCAATTGCGGATTGGCTTCGATCACAAGCCCGGACCAGCCGCGCACCATCTCGAAATACATACACGCACTGGATTGCACACCATCAAAAGCCCCCACTTCGACAAAGGTGCCTGCTTCTTTTCCTTTAAAGACGAAATTATCAACGACATAGTCCTGACCGGAATCTGAAAAATAATGCGCGAATGCGCCCTTCGCCTTTTGCAAACGCCAGATCAATGCATTTAATTTACCGCGCTTTCGCGTCAATTCGGATTCAAGCTCTTTGCTTAAGGCAGCAATTTCAGCGTCAATACCGGCCATAAGATCGACGTATCGCGCGCCCGGTTCTTTCTCGGTCAATTCTGCGCTCCCATTTCATTAGCTTTCCGTTCGATCATCTCGCCAACCTTTGAAACAACGGAATTCCAATCACCGTGCTTTGGTTGGTGTACCATCGTCATCGATTGGTACCAGTTCCAACTTTTGCCCATCGACCAACGCCAGTCTGGCCAGTGTTTTAACATCAGAAATGTCGGCACCCCAAGCGCTCCGGCAAGATGCGCAACAGACGTGTCCGTGCACACCACCAGATCCAACTGCGTCATCAGCGCCGCTGAGTCCAAAAACGCGGACGTGCCTGCATCAAGGTCGGGATATATCGTCAGATGTCTGATCAATTCGGTGCCTTGAATGTCATCAAGTCCACCGCCTGCCTGCAAACTAAAAAACGTCGCTGCCTTGTGCCTTAAAAGCTTGGACAAAGGTCCATGCGGCAGAGAGCGACCAATGTCAACGGCAGCGCGGCTCCCCTGCCATACGATCCCGACCCGCAACCGGCCCGACGCGTCCGGCGGAGTTGAAAAACGCGGATTGGGCGGCGCTCTCAGATATGGCTCACCAGCGTGATTGGTCTGTGCACCAGCATCCAAAAGGCAGGGGACCGACATCAGTGGCAATGCCATTTCGATCTCGGCAGGATCAGAAAGCTTACCCTCGATCGCTATATCCGCATCGAGCGTTCCCAAAATAGCGTGCAATTGCGTTGGGCAGCGCAGGATCACTTTGTCCGCAACCTTCGCCACATCTTTGGCAAACCGGGCAAACTGAAGCACGTCACCCAAACCTTGCTCGGAATAGAGACAAATGGTGCGCCCTGCGACATCGCTCAAATCCTGAGGTTCGGGTTTGTCTTTCAGCACGGCAGGACGGTTAAAGAACTTTCGCTCTCGATAAAGCGGCCACGCTCTTGCCAAGTCACCAGTTTCAAAGGCAAACGCCCAATCGTCATCAAGTTCGGGGGCTTTCGTGATCTCTCCGACAAGAAAGCGTACTTTTGCAAGCGTGCGCGCTGCAACCACATGCGTCGGGTCGGCGTTCAAAGCGTCGCGTAACGCCGCAATCGCCTGCGCGCCATTCCCTTCAGCCATATAAAGAACACCACGCCCCAGATGCGCCTCAACTGCATCAGGCTCTAATTCAATCGCGGTGTCATAGGCATGATGCGCGGTGCGCGCATCGCCATGCTGAAACGCTGCCTCCCCTGCAAACCGCCAGTACGCCGCATCGCGCAACGCGACGGGTACATTTCCAAGGAAAAGCGAAAGGTCTTTGTACCCGCCACGGCTCAACAGTTTTTGCGCAAATGCGTTGGTATCATCCAACGACTGCGATGGCAGACTGCAGGCCTGACGCAAAACTTTGTCGCCCGCATCGTATTTGCCGACCGCAAAAAAACGGTCGGCCCATTCTATAAAATTGGCGTGTGTGTGACGACCAAGCGCGGTCGGCATCGCTTTAGTCAGGCAAAGAGCCAAATGATGTGATTGATGGGCCTGGCGCCGAGTCATCGTCGTCATTGGAAGATGCAATGAGCGCGCCTACAACCACGATCGCAATCGCCGGGACAACCCAGCCAGGAAGGCCTGCGTCATCTTCTGCAGAAATCACTTCGTCTTCCAGCTGAGGAGTGGCCAGTCCGCCGGCATAAGCACCGGTTGCAACCATACCTGCCAACGCAGGCGCGACGATCATCGTTTTCAACGTGTTTTTCGCCAAGAGAGGTTCAATTTTCATTCGTTCTGCTCCGGATTATTTTTCTTAAAGTCCCCGTACGTCAATTGTTAACCAAATTGGGCTTCCAGCAGCAAGGCGCAATGGGCGAAAGTCTTTTGTGTGTTTTGAGCGCAACAAGGGCTGTGCGTGCGACCTTGCCCATCGCAGGCGCACACTTTTCACCAACTTCAACCTATTGAAAAGGTTCAAGAACATCGAACTCTAGGTGGCCAAGATCTTGACCTGTCCACTGGCGCGATTGCCAGATGCCCCCGCTTGGGTCGACAAAATGAACGTTTACAAAGGCCAAATCATCGCTTTCGCATGAAACGTTAATACGCTGAGTTGCGATATTTTTGCCCAGAATGCGCACCGTATGATTGCCTTTGATGAACGGCGTACACGTGAACGTTGTTTGTGCGCCTTCGGGACCGCGCCCGGCCAGCGCATAGGTGCGCTTAAACGACCGCCCCCAAAGCTTTGGCGGGCGGGGATAGGCAACCGGATCAATGGTCTGAACCGCGATCGGTTCCAGATCAAACCCATACCCTCGTGCGCTTTGGATCAACCCGCCCAACATCACCAGACGCCGCTGGCCCGGTGCTGCATAGGTGATTTGCGAGCCGTTCTTGCGCACAGCAACAGCGATCGACGTAATTTCAAGCGCATCACTGCGGAACCGCGTCATTGCTGCCCCAGTGGCCTTAACGGCCGCGCGGGTGAGCTTCGGACTGGGCTTTGAAGGAGCCTGCGCCCCCTCGCCTCTGATTTGATCAATCATCATGCCCGCAACCGGGCTTGGTCCGTTCGATGAACAGGCCGCCAATATGCCGACCAACGCACTGCTCATTAAAACTGTACGCGCCCAAGTCATTGCCGGAACTCCTGCCACGCATCATAGGTCCGCTGCGACGCAACATCGCGCACAATGCGGTATAGCCCGTCAGGTGTGTCGACCCGCGCGCCCGCATCGCTTTGCGTGCCCCCAAGGCTAAAGCTGCGCGCTGCCTTTGTCTTGATCGGCGACAGTGCGCTAAGCGGAATAGACACGCTCACTGCGACTTCAGCAGGCGTATCGCGGTTGTCTTCAGACACTGTGGTCGAGGCCGACACCTCCCATCCGTTCGCAAAACTGCGCGACATCGACAGCGTGGCACCGTAGTCACCCGACAGGTACTTGCCGACATCCAACTGCGCTGAAATTCCGCGCACCCCAGTTTCCCAATAGAGTGAACCAAAACTCGTCACTGCGTCGAAATCCTGAAATCCAAACGGATCGTCATAGTCGCGCTTGTGCGCTGCTGTCACCTCAAGGCCCAAGGCCCACGCTTTGCCATCCGGCGCCCATAAGGTCTCAGCACTCACGCCACCGTATTCCCGCTCGAACAGACCAAAGCTGAGACGGCCATAAACCTGCGGCGACAAGCGTTTGAATACCGTACCATAAAGCCGATCAAGCGAGAGTTCGGTACGATCAAAAGCCGAGCCGTCACTGCGCGCAGTTGGCACGGCTGGTGGGGCTATCGGGTCGGACGCACCAATGCGGTAAGACAAAGACGAACCGACGTAAAAGGTATCCGTGACCTGATAGCGCGCTGATCCGACAACCGCGAGGATCGCCTCAAAATCACCTCCAGACACGATGTTGATTGCGGCAACCGGGGCGATGGACCACGACAGCTTTTCATTCGAAACGGGGCTAAATGCACTGGCCAATTCTTCGCGGCTCTCGCCCTCTGCGCCCACCGCGACCCAGCTTTCGGCGGCCCCTCCGGGCTTGTTGATCATGGCGACAAACGCATCGCGCTGCACCGTGTAGCTAAGCGTTTCAAACGGTCCGAGCACCACCGTTATGACAAAATTATCTACCGAGTCCGGCGCAATCCCTGACAAAACCCGTGCTGTGCGGCCCACCAGTTTCGGCACTGTTGCATTGTCCCCAGCCCTGACGGACACCGCGATCTCGCGTGCGCCAATCGTTGCGTTTTTGAGCCAAATGGACTGCTCGGCCAGTCTTTCGGCCAGCACACCTGTCAACTGATCGCGCGTCTGTTCACTGCTGGCCCACACCCCATCACGCCCTACATCGCTGCGCGGCTCGGCAATAGGGGGCGCATTACCCAGATTGGGCGGAAAGAGCGGACGCTTTGGGTTGGCCGAAAAGGTCACCCCAAATCCGACGTCACCATCGTCACTGGCAAAAGAGGACAGAATGAACGCATCGGCAACGCGGTAACTCACACCGAATGTCGCCACAGGCGCGCTGGAAAACCCATCTGGATTGGCCTCAAGCGAAAACCGCAGTCCTTCCACTGGCGATTGCCACCCAAGCCCGCCAAACACCGAAGGCGACCCTTTGAACAGGTGCGACACCGCAAATGCCTCATTTGGCATTTCCGGGCGATCCGCAAACATCGCAGCTGGGCTGGCGTAATCACCGAACCGCCCCCAACCCAAACCAAGCGAGGCGTCAAATTTGCCAAAGCGTTTGCTTGCAACGATGTATTCCGCACTTTCCGTGCCATTGCGAAATAGGTTGTTCACCCCAAGGCTTAGCGCCGGTCGTCTGCCGCTTTCTTCAAGAATCTGCCATTTGAAACTAAGTGCGGTCTGGCTACCGACGCTCTCTGTGTCAGAAAAGAAAATCGCCGTCTCTAAGCGCGGCAAGGCCTGAAAGCCAATCGCGACAGTATCAACGTCTTTTTGCCCACCAAACCGCAACCGCGTTTGTGCATCAGGGGGTTGTAAGGCGGTTGGCGCACCGGCAAGACCCGATATCCCTGTACGCGTCACGTCAGCAATCCCTGCGTTCGCGCAGACCAACAATGCAAGAACAAGTGCCAAACGTATCAAAATGCTGTGGTCCTTCACCCGTATGGCCCGTATATGTTGTAGCCATGAACGTGACATCCAACAACAGCAAAGTCATTCAAGTCCCGCTCAGTCTGGGCGACTTCATTGATCGCTTGTCGATTTTGCAAATTAAACTTGCCCGTCTCAGCAATACGGACGCATTGGCAGCGGTCCAGATGCAAGAAACGGCCTATCAAAGCTGCTTAAAAGCGCATCCAATGGCGCAGGATCCGGTGATCGCGCAGGCTTTAGAAGATCTGACAAAGGTAAACACAGCGCTTTGGATGGTTGAAGATCAGCTGCGCGACTTTGAGCGCGTTCAGGATTTTGGGCCCGAGTTCATCGAAGCCGCCCGAAATGTATATCGCCTGAACGACAAACGTGCCGCGGTAAAGCGCGACCTTGATGATACCTGTGGTTCGGCGTTTGGGGACGTGAAACTTTATGGAACGACCGCCTAAAGCGCGCATTTGAACCGCCTTGGCTCCGCGATCTGCAAAGGTTTCAACGACTTACACAGCGATCAATAAAGATTAAGATAATCCATTAACCAATTAATAACATTAACCTTTTGATAATCATTCAAATCTGTCACAAATATTGGACTGGTGGGGGCCATGTGATCTGAGAGGGAATTGATTATGCGGACGCTTTTGTTGGTATTGTTAACAAGTGTTTCTGGTCCAGCGTTGGCACAAGGCTCGCTTGGGATCACTGGGGCCACTTTCAGCCTCGGGGCAACCGAGGATGAAGCTGGTGAATATCAGTTGGAAGGGGCTGCGGCCGTGGTAGATGTTGCGGTGACATCTGTTCATGGCTTTCAGGGCGACCTGAGCTTTGCCGATACCGTGGGTGGCGGTATCGGCACGGTCGGCGCGCATGTGTATATGTCGCCGGTGAAAGGTCAGAAATACGGACTTTTCGCAACGCTTAGCGATGTTGACGGACGCTCGATGTTGTGGGGCACCGTCGGAGCCGAGGGTATGTTGGCTATGGGCGAAGGCACCATCGCTGAAGTGCGGGGCGGCTTTGGCTATGCGGACGAAAGTGGTCTGGACTTCATCTTTGCCGGTGTGGGCGTAGCGCACGAGTTTAGCCCAAGCTGGACTGTAGAAGGAGCCATCGATCTGGCTGACTTCGACGAAGCCGCCTTTCGCGCAACTTCCTATGATGTATCGCTAAAGGCAGAATACAGTGTGCAAGGCTCGCCTTGGGGAGCTTACGCGAGCGTCGCTTACTCTGGCCTTACCGGGCGCGATGATGCAGATGGAGAGATGCGCCTTGGTGTTGGCATTTCGCTCTCGCTTGGCGGCGTTGGTGGCGCAGACACCGACACACGCCTGTTCCGCACGCCCGATCCGGTGGCGCCGCTGTTGCGCCGCGATATATTTTAAGAGCTGATCCTTAAACTTTGAACCAAAGGCGGTGCTTTCGATTGAAAGCGCCGCCACAGTTATGTCCAAAAGCAGCACAACAATTGCACCTTTTGCGTCAGACAAACGCCCAGTTCCGTTAATAACTTCACTACAATTCGTATAAAAAATTCTATTTTGTTGGGCGTTGGGACACGATGTTAGAAACGAAGAAAGCTGCGGCGAAATCGCGAGACCTGATCGAAGCGTCAACGATCACGCGTTTATTGGTCGTGTCGTTCTTTGTTGCGCTGTCTTTGGGCTTGATCGAAGGCGCTGACATCAAGCTTTTGGCAACTCCATTCCTTCCTGAAAACATAGCCCTTTTGATCATGCGAGCTTTAGTGCTTGTCCTATGTGTCATGATCCTTGTGGGCTACTTTCGCAAACCCGCCGCTTTGATCCTGGCACTGATCGTGTTCTGGCCCGCCTACATCAGCCTTTTTGCAGGCGGCGACGTTAGCGCATTCTGGCGCGACCTTGCATTGATCGGCGGGTTGATAATGAGTGCCTCGAATGGCGAAAAAGCAGACGCAATCGAGCAGGCTGAAACCGAAACACACCACCGCGTTGAGGTCGTTACCTATACACCGGATGCGAAAAAAGCCGACGAGCCGAATGACGATGGCGCTTACCGCGAAGACTTTAATCTCGCGCGTTCCGTTTGATCGACCTTTTCAAAGGCGCGCTGCCGGGCTAAATCCGCCCCATGGCACAAAACCTCAACATTATTGGCGGTGGGCTCGCAGGCTCGGAAGCGGCATGGCAAGCGGCAGAGGCCGGATTGCAGGTGCGCATTCACGAGATGCGCCCACAGGTCGAAACTTTCGCGCATAAAACCGGCAATCTGGCCGAAATGGTGTGTTCAAACTCGTTCCGCTCGGATGATGACGAGCAAAACGCCGTTGGCCTGCTGCATTGGGAAATGCGCGCCGCTGGAAGCCTGATCATGGAAATGGCCGATGCACACCGTTTGCCCGCAGGCGGCGCTTTGGCGGTGGATCGCGAGGCCTTTGCCGAAGCCATCACGGCGCGGCTGAAAGCCCATCCAAACGTGAGCGTCTTGGAAGGCGAGATCGCCGCCCTGCCCGACGACGGCAACTGGATTATCGCAACTGGCCCGTTGACATCTGGGTCGCTGGCCGCCGCGATTGCGCACGAAACCGGCGCAGAAGCCTTGGCATTTTTTGATGCCATCGCCCCGATTGTCTACACTGAAAGCATCGATATGTCAGTGGCTTGGGAGCAATCCCGCTATGACAAAGGCGAGACAGAAGAAGAGCGCACCGCCTATATCAACTGCCCGATGAACAAAGATCAGTACGAGGCGTTTATCGACGCGCTGAACGCGTCAGACAAAACCGAATTTCACGAAGGCGAAACGGCAAAGTACTTTGATGGCTGCTTGCCGATTGAGGTGATGGCCGAGCGTGGACGCGAGACGTTGCGCTTTGGACCGATGAAGCCTGTCGGGCTGACCAATCCGCATGATCCAGAGAACAAACCTTACGCCGTTGTGCAGCTGCGCCGCGATAACAAGCTGGGTACGCTTTACAATATCGTCGGGTTTCAGACCAAGATGAAGTACGGCGCACAAGCAGACGTGTTTCGCATGATCCCCGGTCTGCACGATGCGAGTTTTGCCCGTTTGGGTGGCATCCATCGCAACACGTTTTTGAATTCCCCCATTCTGCTAGATGACCAGATGCGTCTTAAATCGCGTCCTAACATCCGCTTTGCAGGCCAGATCACGGGAGTCGAAGGCTATGTCGAAAGCGCGTCTATGGGGCTTTTGGCCGGGCGACTTGCAAGTGCGGAAGCACATGGCGCGCCACTTGCCGCGGTGCCCGAAACGACAGCAATTGGCGCGCTTGTCACGCACATCACCGGCGGGGCCGAGGCCAAGACGTTCCAGCCGATGAACGTGAACTTTGGTCTATTTCCTCCTGTCGACGCAAAAGGCGGACGGCGTGGTCGGCGCGATCGTTACAAGGCCTACACTGATCGTGCCAAGCTGGATTGGACAGCGTGGCTGGCCGCAAGCCCTGCCGCAAAGGCCGCCGAATGAGCGACTACGCAACCCCTGCCCGCATCGCCATCGCGCTGCGCCAAGCGGGCGCGAATGTGGAAAAACCAGTGCTCGATTTCGGCTGTGGCACCGGGCTTTCGGGCATGGCGCTTAAGGCCGTCGGATTTGATGTGGTTGATGGCACCGACCTTGAACAAGACAACGTGGACGCAGCACAGGCAAGCGGCGCTTATCGTCAGGTCTGGCGCGGCGATGATGGAACGGGTCATGTGAAGCGCGGCGACTATCAGGTGATTGTCGCCTGTGATGTGCTGCGCGATGGCGTTGCAGGACCTGAAACGCTGGACGATTTGCTTGAGGTTCTGGCACCCGGTGGGTTTCTTGCGCTCAGCTTGGATGAGACCACCTTGAACACACGCGCTTACTATGAACGGCTCGACATCGCCGTGCTTGATCCAAGTCTGGAGCAGGTGTTTGAGGCCGACGGCCCGCACCGGGATGGTGAGAACGCCACTGTTTTCGTTTTCAAACGGCATTAAGCGATGCGGACCCGCTTTGCCCCTTCGCCCACCGGGCCTTTGCATTTGGGGCATGCTTACTCGGCGATCCTCGCCCATGACATGGCACTGGCAGCCGGTGGTGAATTCCTTTTACGCATTGAAGACATTGACCAATCTCGCGCACGGCCCGAATGGGAAGAGCAGATTTACGATGATCTGGCGTGGTTAGGCTTAAGCTGGGAAACGGCAGTGATGCGCCAGTCCGAGCGGATGGAGGTCTATGCAAGAGCGCTGAAGACACTTTGGGACGAGCACATACTGTTTGCCTGCACGTGTAATCGGCGCGATGTACTGGAAGCGGCTTCGGCTCCTCAGGACGGACCAGCTGTTTATGGACCAGATGGCATTATCTATCCCGGCACCTGTAATACCAGTGCCAATAAGACCGGATGTGGCGACTGGCCCGTGCCGACGGACACCGCACTGCGCCTGGATATGTCGATGGCCGCTGAGCGTGTGTTTCATCATCGCATTGCTCGTGCAGAGGCCGGTTGGCAGTGGCTTGGCTCTTTTACGGAGCAAGGTTCTGGCCCTAAGGGTGAAAGCGGTCTGATCGAATTCACGTCCGAGTCGATGCAGCAGGACATTGGCGACGTGGTTCTCGCGCGCCGCGACATGGGGACATCCTATCATCTGTCCGTCGTTCTAGATGACGCAGCACAAAAGATCACCGATGTGGTACGGGGCGAAGACCTGTTTGAGGCGACCAAAATCCATGTGGTGTTACAACGGCTGTTGGGTTTGGCGTCTCCAACCTATCACCACCACGCGCTGATCCGGGATGAAAGCGGTAAACGACTTGCTAAACGTGATGATGCGCGCAGCATTGCGACTTATCGCGATGACGGTGCTTCACCTGCGGACATTCGGGCCATGGTGGGACTCTAAAGACTTCAATTGCGCCGACTACGTCGCCGCGGTGACGAGGGGCGCTGCCCCTCGCGCTCCCCGAGGTATTTTTGGACAGAAGAAATCTTAGGATGCCATGGGCTTCATAAGCTCGACTTCCGCGCCTTTTTGAACGGATGTGTAAAAGCAGCTGCGTCGATCCGTATGACAGGCCGGGCCTTTTTGGCGCACGATCAGAAGCAGACAATCGCGGTCGCAGTCGACCCGCAGATCGACCAGCGTTTGGATATTGCCCGATGTTTCGCCTTTGGCCCAGAACGCCTGACGCGAGCGCGACCAGTAAGTGACGCGTTTGGTGGCCATGGTGCGGGTGATCGATTGCGCGTTCATCCACGCCATCATCAGCACTTCGCCCGTTGCCTCGTCTTGGGCAATCGCCGGGATCAGGCCGTTTTCATCGTATTTTAGCGTCGCCGGATCAAAGGCCATGGGCTGTATCCTTTTCAAAACCAAAGCAGTGCCCTAGATAGAAGCGTAAGCCGCCAAAGGAAAGACATGGCCGACACTGACTTGATAAAGCTTTATTCCGGCAAGATCCTTGAGCTTGCGGCGGACATCCCTTTGACGGATCGACTTGACCACGCGGATGCGTCTGTGAAAAAGCGTTCGCCGTTGTGCGGTTCTACTGTGACGGTGGACGTTGCGGTTGAAGACGGTGTGATCGCCGGGTTTGGACAGGATGTGAAAGCCTGCGCTTTGGGTCAGGCGGCCGCGTCCGTTTTGGGCAGCGTTGTCATTGGTCGCAGCGCGCGCGAGATTGAGACCGCCCGCGATGCGTTACGCATGATGCTGACTGAAGACGGGCCGGTACCGGACGCCCCTTTTGACGGTTACGAGGTGTTGATCCCGGCGCGGGAATTTCGCAATCGGCACGCATCGATTATGCTGGCGTTAGAAGCGACGGCAGAGGCGATGGCGCTGGCAGGCGAGAAGACAAACTGCGCCTAGTTTTCTGAAATTGCAAAAAAAACCGCCGCGCACCTGTAAGGTGGCGGCGGAAGTGGCGTGTCTGATCAAAAAACCAGTTAGGCCCGGGACATGGACCTGATGAGGGACAGAGTGCGCATCAAATTTGGGACAGGATGCGCGATCAGTGGTTTTTCAGACCGCAGGCAGTGTCGGTAGTTTCGGAAAGGCTAAAACAGGCTAGGCAGCGACAATCCGGTGAAGATAATCACGACCAAAGCAGCAACGCAGGCGAAATCTGCAGGCAGGGACGCGGCGTTGCGGGAAAAGGTTTCTTTAAGCTCTTGCATCTCAATGGTGTCCTCTTTCTGGGATCAGGCACGAGCGGGCGGGCTCGCTTTTGTTGCCCGATTGTTCTCAAATTTGAGATGTCTTGTAAAGAACTTTTTAAGAACATTCGCGAACAAAATGTTCAAAAACACCCTAACCCACTGAAATCATTTGAATAGCTTTATCTTGCTCCATGAGCCAAAGAAGAACACGCGCCGCTTCGCCACGTGCACCTTTAAGGGTCGGGTCCTCTTCAATCAGCTTGCGCGCGTCGGTGTTGGCAATTTCCATCAGCGTGGCTTGGCGCTCAAGATCAGCGATGCGAAAACGCGGCAAGCCCGATTGCGCGGTGCCGATCACATCTCCTGCACCACGCATCTGCAAGTCTTCCTCGGCGATGCGAAAGCCGTCTTCGGTTTCGCGCAAGATCTCTAACCGTTTGCGCCCGGTTTCCGATAGTGGTGATTGATACATCAGCAAACAGGTCGAGGCCGCCGCCCCACGCCCGACGCGTCCGCGCAATTGGTGCAACTGGGCCAAGCCGAAGGTTTCGGCGCGTTCGATCACCATGATTGAGGCGTTTGGCACATCTACGCCCACTTCGATCACCGTCGTGGCGACCAACACTTTGGTTTTGCCCGCCACGAACTCGGCCATCGCCGCGTCTTTTTCGCTTGGTGGCATTTGGCCGTGTACCAAGCCGACCGATCCTTCGGGAAAGGCCGCGCGCAGGCGTTTGAACCTCTGCTCGGCCGCCATCAGATCGGACACTTCGCTTTCGTCCACCAAGGGGCAAACCCAATAGGCTTGGCGCCCCTCGTCCACGGCTTTGCGCAGATGTGCGACAACCTCGTCTATCCTTTCATCCGACGTCAGCGCGGTTGTCACAGGCGTGCGTCCAGGCGGCTTTTCATCCAAGATCGAGACATCCATGTCGCCATATTGCGTTAGGCTGAGTGAGCGTGGAATGGGCGTGGCCGTCATCACCAGCACATCGGCGCGTTCGCCTTTGCGCCCCAATTCCATGCGCTGCGCCACGCCAAAGCGATGTTGCTCGTCGACGATCGCCAACCTAAGATCATCAAATTCAACGTCTTTTTGAAACACAGCATGGGTACCCACCAAAATCTGGATATCACCGGATTTAAGCGCCTTAAGTTTCCCCGTCCGTTCGCTTCCCTTATCGCGACCGGTCAAAAGCTCTAACACGACGCCCGCTTTTTCGGCCAAAGGCTGTAACGCCATCAGATGTTGGCGCGCCAAAATCTCGGTCGGGGCCATCAACACTCCCTGTCCGCCTGCTTCAACTGCGACAAGCAAACTCATCAAAGCAACCAGGGTTTTGCCAGATCCAACGTCACCTTGGAGCAATCGATTCATTCGCTCAGGCGCTGCAAGATCATCGGAAATTTCAGAAATGGCGCGGGTCTGCGCATCTGTTGGGCGGTAAGGCAGCGCCTTCAGAACTTTAGATTGCAGCTTGCCAGTCGCCACATTCGCACGGCCCATTTTCTTGCGTCGGGTCGCGCGCGCCAAGGCCAAGGTCAGCTGATGGGCCAGCAATTCATCATAGGCCAAGCGTTCTCGATGGGGCGCAGCAATCGCCAAATCGCCCGATCCAAGCGGGGCGTGCGCAAGCGTAATTGCGCTGTGCCAGCTCGGCCATTTGCGCTGGTCAACCAAAGCCGGATCAATCCACTCGGCCAATTCAGGCGCGCGCGCGACCGTGGCAGCGGCTGCTTTGGTCATCACTTTTAGCGTCACACCCTGGGTCAGCGGGTACACAGGCTCAAACGCCGGCAGACTTTCGGCCTCGGCAACAGGCAAAATGTGATCGGGGTGCACCATTTGGGCGACGCCATCAAAAAGCTCGAGCCGCCCAGAAATCACACGCCGTTCGCCCACCGGCAACTGGCGTGCCAACCAATCATCGCGCGCATGAAAAAACACCAGGCTGAACGATGTTTCCGCATCCGACACATCAATGCGATAGGGACGCCCTTTGCCACGTGCGGGGTGATGACGCTCGATGGCTACTTCGGTGGTGGCAACAACGGGAAAGGTCAAACCATTGATCGTAGGCCTAAACTTCCGGTCGATCCCAGAGGCAGGTAGCGTCATCAACACATCGCGCGGACTGACTATTCCCATCTGCTCAAGCGATTTCGCAATTTTAGGGCCCACGCCAGGTAGCGTTTCAATCCCAGCAAACAGCGGAAACAGAATTTCCGGACGGCTGCTCATACCCCCTCGATCAGGGCCAGCCAGCCGTCTTCGTCCAGCGTTTCAATCCCCAGTTCTGCCGCCTTTTTCGCCTTTGATCCCGCCCCCGGCGCAGCAACCAGCAGATCAGTTTTTGCCGACACCGAACCGGACACTTTCGCCCCCAAGCTTTCGGCGCGCGCCTTGGCCTCGGCACGTGTCATCTTTTCCAGCGTACCGGTAAAGACTACGGTTTTACCTGCGACGGGGCTGTCGGTGGCCTGTTCTTCCGCTTCCAAAATGTTCAGATGTGCGACCAGACGGTCGATTGAAGCGCGTTCTTTTGGGTTCGCCAATGCAGCCAAAAGCGATTGCGTGACGGTCAGCCCCACGCCGTCGATGTTCAAAAAATCATCCCAAGCCGGGCTTGCAGCAAGCGTTTCCTTTGAGGTGTTCGCGAAAGCCGGTTCGTTGATGGCCGCATCGGCGGCAGCGCTCAACGCTTCCCATGTGCCAAAAGCGCGCGACAGATCTTTTGACGAGCCCTCGCCCAAATGGCGAATACCAAGACCGAACAGAAAACGGCGAAACTCAATTTCCCGTTTGTCATCAATCGCATCGAACAAGTTTTCGGCCGACTTTTGCCCCCAGCCTTCGCGGTTTTGCAGCTGTTGCAATCCGCCACTCCCAAAGCGATCGCGCAGCGTGAAAATATCAGCAGGCTCGCGCACCCACTCATCGGCAAAAAACTGTTCCGCCTGCTTTGCGCCAAGCCCTTCAATGTCAAAGGCCGCGCGACTGACAAAATGCTTCAGCTTTTCAACGGCCTGTGCTGGGCAAATCAATCCGCCCGTACAACGGCGCACCGCGTCGCCTTCTTCGCGCACAGCTTCGGAGTCGCACTCCGGACAGGTTTGCGGAAACCTGAACGGCACAGCCCCTTCGGGACGTTTGCTGAGATCCACGTCTGCAACCTTCGGGATCACGTCGCCTGCGCGATAGACCTGTACAAAATCGCCCACACGAATGTCTTTGCCGCCGCGAATGGGCGCGCCATTCGAGTCACGCCCGGCGATGTAGTCCTCGTTGTGAAGCGTCGCGTTCGAGACAACAACGCCGCCAACCGTCACGGGCTGCAAACGCGCCACGGGCGACAAAGCGCCCGTGCGTCCAACCTGAATGTCGATGCCATCAAGCCGCGTCCACGCCAATTCGGCCGGGAATTTATGCGCAATCGCCCACCGCGGCGTGGTCGAGCGGAACCCAAGACGGCCCTGAAGCGCAAGGTCATCCACTTTGTAAACAACGCCGTCAATGTCATAGCCAAGCGACGCGCGCTGTTGTTCGATGTCGCCATAATGCGCCACCATCTCCCTTGGTCCGGCGCAAAGCTTCGTCAGCGGATTGGTCTGAAATCCCAAGTCCGCAAGGCGCTCGATTGCGCCAAACTGGGTTTCAGCCAAAGGCGCGCTTAGGATTCCCCAAGCATAGGCGAAAAACCTCAAGGGGCGTTTTGCGGTGATCTTCGCATCCAACTGGCGCAAAGACCCGGCGGCCGCGTTGCGCGGATTGGCGAATGTTTTGCCGCCTTCCGCTTCCTGGCGCACGTTCAGATCTGCGAAATCTGCGTGGCTCATGTAAACTTCGCCGCGCACCTCCAAAAGGTCGGGCGCGCCGCTAATGGATTGCGGGACATCTGCAATCGTCAGCGCATTTTGCGTCACGTTCTCGCCGGTTTGGCCATCACCGCGGGTGGCCGCGTGCACCAGTTCGCCGCCCTCATAACGCAGCGCTAACGACAGGCCATCAATTTTCGGCTCTGCCGTATAGTGGATCGACTCGCCTTCCGGCGTACCCAGATATTTGCGGATCGAACGGTCAAATTCGTCAACATCCTCCCCATCAAACGCATTGCCTAGCGACAGCATCGGGATCGAATGTTTGATCTTTTGAAAGCCCTCGCTCACGGGCGCGCCTACCTGATCGGACGGCGAGTCGTCGCGCTTCAGGCCAGGAAAGCGCGCCTCGATCTCTTTGTTGCGCCGCTTCAAAGCATCGTAATCAGAATCCGACAAATCGGGCGCATCATTGGTGTGATACGCTGTATTTGCGGCCCCAAGGGCCAGTGCCAGCCGCGCCAGTTCTTTTTCAGCTTCTTGCAGCGACAGGGTTGCGACGTCTTTGATCATCCAAGGCTCCACGTTTAATGGCTTATGGATAAATCGCTCATCCCGTTGGGTCCAGAGCAAGCCTTCGAAGAATCCAGTTCCAGACATAAACAAAGGCACCAGAAATCTCTGATGCCTTTGTTGCCGTAACCCAAGGAGGGGATTTTTTTATGCGGACACACGGACCGGGACTGGTTCCGGATCCATCTCAAGCGGTTGTGGATCGCGCAGCACGTATCCGCGGCCCCAAACCGTTTCGATGTAATTGTCGCCATCGGTGGCAACTGACAGTTTCTTGCGCAGCTTACAGATAAAGACGTCGATGATTTTCAACTCAGGCTCGTCCATGTCGCCGTAAAGATGGTTTAAAAACATCTCTTTGGTCAGCGTGGTGCCTTTGCGCAGCGATAAAAGCTCAAGCATCTGATATTCTTTGCCTGTCAGATGCACAGTCTTGCCGCCCACCTCGACAGTCTTCGCATCCAAGTTCACGCAAACCTTGCCAGTTTCAATAACCGACTGTGCATGCCCCTTAGAGCGACGGATGATCGCGTGAATACGCGCCACCAACTCTTCGCGGTGGAACGGTTTGGTCAGATAATCATCTGCGCCAAAGCCAAATCCCTTGATCTTGCTTTCTGTATCGTCCGAGCCGGTCAAAATCAGGATCGGCGTTTCTACCCGGGCCAACCGAAGTTGCCGCAGCACCTCATGGCCGTCCATATCGGGCAGATCCAAATCAAGAAGAATCAGGTCGTAATCATATAGCTTGGCGAGATCGACCCCCTCTTCTCCCATGTCCGTCGCATAAACGTTCAGATTTGCATGGGTTAGCATCAGTTCGATGCTTCTTGAGGTCGTTGGATCGTCTTCAACCAATAGCACGCGCATATTACTTCTCCGAAGTATTCCCTACTGACGTCTTAAGATGCCGCGAATTAGTTAACCGTCAGTTACCAAGGTTAAAGAATAGCATATACACGCTATGGTTGTCTATAGCGCTGAATAGTTGTAGCTTTTAGGGCCGTTTCGCCATGCAGCTCAACCGCAACGTGCCAAGCGTCTAGTTCTTCTTCTGACAAAGCATACTCTTTTAAGGCTTCTTCACGCGAAATCAGTTCGGCAGAAATGGCACGCACCACCGCCGCCTTACGGCTTGCCACCCACCGGCGCGTTGAAGGCGGAGGAAGATCGGCGCGCGTCATCACCTTACCATCAGGCAAGGTCACAGCACGGGGTCCATTGACTTTCTTCAGATACATTTGCGTTCCAAAAGTTCGCGTCTGCCGAAAGCTATATCGCAACCTCTCTTAATCATGCGTGAAGCCCGGCCTTGTGAGTGTGGACAATTTTCCTATATTTCAGTTCAAACCCTCCGACCCGCAGGATTCTCCGATGGCGCTTGATCACAACCGGCCGCTAAATTCCCTTGGTTTTCCAAAGCCTCCGTCTGAGACACGGGTCGTTGTGGCGATGTCGGGTGGCGTGGACAGCTCGGTTGTGGCGGCAGAGCTCGCACACGAAGGCTATGACGTGATTGGCGTTACCCTGCAGCTTTATGACCATGGCGCGGCTTTGGCGAAGAAGGGCGCGTGCTGTGCGGGCGTTGATATTCACGATGCGCGGCGCGTGGCCGAAGATATGGGCTTTCCGCACTATGTGCTTGATTACGAGAACATCTTTCGCGATGCCGTGATCGACGAATTTGCCGACAGCTATCTGGCAGGAGCCACGCCCGTGCCCTGCATCCGCTGTAATGAGCGGGTAAAGTTCAAAGACCTGTTGCATACCGCCAAAGACCTCGACGCCGATTGCATGGCGACGGGACATTACATTCAGCGCTTTGCTGGCGACGGTGGGCCACAGCTACACCGCGCTGCTGACCACGTGCGCGATCAGTCGTACTTCCTGTTCTCGACCACGCCCGAACAGCTTGAGTTTCTGCGGTTTCCTTTGGGGCATCTGGTTTCAAAAGACGAAACGCGCGCGCTGGCGACAAAACACGGGTTGGCGCTGGCGGACAAGCCGGACAGTCAGGACATCTGCTTTGTGCCCGACGGCAACTATGCCTCTGTGATTGAGAAACTGCGCCCGGGTGCTGCAGAGGTTGGTGAGATCGTGCATGTAGATGGGCGTGTGCTTGGCAACCATAAGGGCGTGATCCATTACACCATCGGGCAGCGTCGCGGGCTTGGCGTAGGCGGGCTCGATGAGCCGCTTTATGTGATCAAGCTGGATGTGGACGCCAAACAGGTGATTGTCGGGCCAAAAGAGCTTTTGGAGACGCGCACAGTGCCGGTGCGCGAGATCAACTGGTTGGGTGACGCGCCCTTCACTTCGCAAGACAGCTGGGAATTGTCGGTAAAAATCCGCTCGACCAAGCCGCCTGTCGAAGCTGTGGTGCGCCCGATTTCAGAAACAGAAGCGGAAGTGGATTTGATCACACCGGAACAAGGCGTGTCACCGGGACAGGCTTGCGTGTTTTATGCGCCCACCGGATCACGTGTGTTCGG
Source organism: Paracoccaceae bacterium (assembly GCA_039942715.1). Classification (GTDB taxonomy): domain Bacteria; phylum Pseudomonadota; class Alphaproteobacteria; order Rhodobacterales; family Rhodobacteraceae; genus JABDJX01. The sequence goes on along the minus strand of JBDVBY010000001.1, from coordinate 116,643 downwards.
TGGCGGCTGGATCTGGCGCGGATACTAAGCGCGGATCACAAGAAAACTCTATTTTCTTTGCCCAGAACAGCCCGGGCCGCACGCAGGCCGGGTGCTTCCCCACCTTCGCCAAGCTTTTCCATTGTCTCTGCCATGGCAGCGCGCTGTGTTGCATGGGCCGCCGGATCGTTCAGGAGGTCGATCAACGCCTCGGATATCGCTGCGGGCGTGCAAGCAGGGCCAAGAAACTCTGGCACCGCTTCGCGCCCCGTGACCAAGTTCACCAACGTCACCGTATCAATGCGCGCCATCCGGCTCATGATCTGCCAGGACAGCCAGTTCATATTATAGGCGATCACCATTGGCGTGCCTGCTTGCGCCAGTTCTAGCGACACGGTGCCTGACGCGGCCAATGCCACGTTTGCAGCGCGAAAGGCGGTGCGTTTTTCGTGTTCTGGTATTTCGCTGTCCATTGGGTCGAGGACAATCGGCGCGCCGGGCCATTTGGCTATCGCGTTTTTGACAGCAGGTGCGACCGCCGCGGCGGCTGGCACTACAATGCGTGACTGCGGATTATTTGCGAGCACAAGGCGCAAGGTCTCTCCAAAAATGGGAGCCAGCCGGGCGACCTCTGAGCGGCGCGATCCCGGCAAGGCAAGCACGATTGGCGCGTCGCCTATTCCGTGGCGCGCGCGAAACGCGGCAACATCCGCGTCGCTCGCCTTAGGCTCGGCCACCACGGGATGCCCGACGAAATCGCACTGCATGCCCGCGGCCTCCATGTAAGGCGGCTCAAACGGTAGGAGCGCCAGCACCTGATCAATGTGCTTTGCCATTTTATCCGCGCGCCCGGGCCGCCATGCCCAGACAGACGGCGCGACATAGTGGATGGTGCGGATATCGCTGTCGGCCTTGACCAGTTTGGCAAGACGCAGTGAGAAATCCGGGCTGTCGATGGTCAGAAGCGCGTCTGGTTGCCAGTTCAGCACGTCTTGGGCGGTTTCCTTCAGACGGCGGCGCAGTTCGGGGTATTTCGGCAGCACTTCGGCGATGCCCATCACCGACAGTTCCTCCATTGGGAATAGGCTGTCCATACCCTCGGCCTGCATCAGTGGCCCTGCGACGCCCTTAAAGGTGATGTCTGGAGCGCGTTCTTTCAATCCGGCCATTAAGGCCGCTCCTAGCTTGTCCCCTGAAGGTTCGCCTGCCAGCAGGTAGAGCTTCATGACTGCTGTGGGATTTGAGTATTTAAAAATAGATGAAGCCTCATGGGCGCACCCAGAGGAAAAGACCCGCGGCATCGGCGGCTTTGATCGTGCCCGCGCGGTCAAGCACCATCACGCCGCCCTGCTCTATCGCGATGCCTTTTAAACCAGCTTGCGCAGCGGCCGCCACGGTACCGGGCCCGATGGTGGGCAGATCAATGCGGCGATCCTGACCGGGTTTGGCGGCTTTGAAGAACAGACCTCCGGTGCCCGCGTCAGTGCGGCTCTCAAGGCTTTGCAGCATCCAATCTGTGCCAAAGACGCCTTCGCTTGCCAGAACTTGCCCACGATGCACAACGCAGGCCTGACCGATGTCAACGGCACCCATGGCAGCGACGACTTGCGCTGCACGGACCGCCTCTTCTTCGTCCTCATTGTCAGGCGCTACAGAGCCAAGCGTTCCCGCATCGGGTAACAGATCGGGCGCAATCTCGTGCGCGGCGCGAATTATCAGACCTGCCTCTTCAAAGAACGACAGCACTGTGCGCAACGCGGCATCATCGCCAGACTTCAGCGCCTCCATCATTCGAGGCACAAGCGGCATGGTAGCGGGATCAATCTCTCCCGGTTCGAGCGGCACGCGTTGCAAAGAGCCTGCAAAGCAGACCTCGCGCACGCCCTTTTCTTTTAGCGTTTGCAGAAAGCTACCCAACTGCTCGATACGAAACGTCAGGTCCGGGGTGACAGTGTCCGGCGGAAAACGTTCCAGCGATGCAACAAACGGACGAGTTTGTGCCGCCGCAATCAGATGTGCGGGAAGCGCGCCTTGCCCTGCGATCAACGCCAACATCTCTAGCGCTCCGGCGTCAGGAAATGACGATCCGACGCCCCAAGGACGAAGTCGACGATTTCGCGCACATAGTCGCTGTCGTGTTCTTCGCCCATACGCCGCGTGCGATCCGCAAAAGCCCCCTCGCCTTGGGCCAGCATCTGAAAAGCCGCGCGCAAAGCGGTGATATCGCTACGCGCCACACCTTTGCGCTTGAGCCCTACCAAGTTGAGACCATGAAGCTCGCCGCGCGGAGCCTGCACCAGACCGTAAGGGATCACATCATTGGTCACCATTGTCACCGCTCCGATGATCGCGCCCCTGCCGATGCGCACCCATTGATGGATGCCAGAGAGCCCGCCGATGATCACATCATCTGCAATCATGCAATGTCCAGCAATCGCGCCCTGATTGGCCACAATCACCCGATCCCCCACGTGGGCGTCATGGGCTACATGCGCTCCGGTCATAAACAGGCAATCGTCGCCCACAGATGTCAAACCACCGCCGCCTTCCGTGCCGGTGTTCATCGTGACACCTTCGCGGATACGGTTGCGCTTGCCGACCACAAGCCGCGTGGGCTCGCCGTTGAACTTGAGATCTTGCGGGATTGCTCCGATCACTGCGCCAGGGAAAATGATCGTCTCTTCCCCCACTTCTGTTTGGCCCGTGACGACGACATGGGATTTCAACTCAACGCGGGGACCCAAGACGACGTCCGAGCCTACGATGCAAAACGGGCCGACAATCGCATCCGCCCCGATGCTGGCGCCGTCTTCGATCACGGAAGATGCGTGAATGTGGGCTGAGGGATCAATGCTCACTTTGGCATGTCCATCATTGCGGTGAAGGCGCATTCGCAGGCGACTTCGCCCTCTACGCTTGCAACTCCGGTGAATTTCCAAACTTTACCGCCGCCGCGCACCGTCGTCACCTCCATACGGAGCGTGTCACCCGGGACGACCTTGCGACGGAATTTGACCGCGTCCATGGCCATGAAGTAAACGCCCAACTCTTTATCCGCCAAATCAAGGCCCACGCCAGCGATGACAGCGGCGGTTTGCGCCATGGCTTCGACCATCAACACACCGGGAAACACAGGGGTCTGCGGAAAGTGGCCGGTGAACTGTGGCTCATTGGCGGTGACATTCTTAATGCCGACGCCAGATTTGGTGCCGTCGATGTCAACCACCCGGTCGACCAGCAAGAATGGATAGCGGTGCGGCAGGATCCGCATGATCAGATCAATATCGGCGGTTTTTAGATCGGCGCTGTTTGTGGCGTCCATGACTGCTCCCCTTTTTTAAGGTTTTATAAGGCGTAGCAAGCCGCCGGGATAAGCACAACGGTGAATGGGCGCAGAAAACCGCCCTACTCCTGAACCGTATTTTCCGCAGCATTCACCCGCGCGATAGCCTCGTCTGTGATGTCGATTTGTTCGGCGGACAAGAACACGTCGCGGCGATCCAACACCACCAAAGCGCCTTGTTCGCGTACAATGTCCGAGATGACCTCTGCGACCTCCTGAAAGAAATTGGCGCGTGCGCCTTCTTGCGACCGTGTCAGTGCGCGGGCTTTTTCATCCTGCTCGGCCCGGATGCGTTGGACACGCGTATCAAACGCATCTGCCAGCGCGCGAAACTCGGCAGCCGTCAAACTGGCCCGCCGTTCCGTCAGAGCACGTTCTTCGCGGATCAGGGTTTCTTCGATGCTTTGGTTTTCGACCTTAAGATCGTTTGCAGCCTGCTCGATACCAGCCAGTGATGCAGCCCCCAGACGCGTTTCTGCAAACAACCGATCTTGATCAATCACAAGGATCGGCGGCTGCACTTCAATCGTAGCTGTTTGTGCAAAGGTCGCCCCCGCCAAAGCACAGCTCAGCGCGAGAGACACCGCGACAAGCCACGCCCTGAAAAAATCAGAACTGGGTCGAAAGCGTGATGGCGAAGGTATTCTCTTCATCCAGGTCATTCTTTTTGATCGGTTTTGCAAAATTCAGCCGCAGCGGGCCAATCGGCGTTGTCCAAAACAGCGACACGCCAATGGAAGAGCGCAGTTCAAAGCCGTCATCAACGAGGGCTGCACCAGCGGTGTTGTCGAGGCTCCAGAGTGAGCCCATGTCATAAAAGACGCCGCCCGTGATGCCGTATTCTTCTGGCAGACCAAGCGGGAAATCGGCTTCAAACCGCAGCGACACAAACTTGTTGCCGCCAAGAACATCTGCATCGACGGCCCCGGTATCACGCGGTCCAACCTCGCGCGCGGCGAACCCGCGCAACTGATTGGCGCCTAAAAAGAACCTGTCCGTTACGCGGGTTGTGCTGTCACCAAGGGCGTTGATGATGCCCGCATCAAAAATTGCGCGAACGTTGACCTCTTCATTGAAGACGTCGCGCTGAGCGACAACGCGCAATGTCGTCTGGAGCGTTTCGACGTCACCGCCGAGACCGGAAAGCTCTTGCCCGAAGCTCAACAGAACTCCTCGATTTGGGTTCAATCCGCCACGCAGATAATCAAGTGTATAGCGATACCCAATTGAACTGCGCCAGAGTTCGTCTTCCTCCGCCTGAATGATCGGCGATGTATCGGCAGAGACGTTTACGATCTCTTCCAACCCGATCTTGTAAAACACGGACAGCTGAGAGTTTTCGCCAACAGGAAAGGCAAGACTTGGTGACAGGCTGATGACGCGTGTATCGTAGCTCGCGTTGTCAAAGTCGCTGGTCGAATAACCGACATCAAACCCAAAGCGTAGGTCACGCCCGAGAAATGCTGGTTCGGCAAACGCCAGAATAGCGCGGGAATTTTCATCGCCCGTTACCACATCAATGGCCAGTGATTGCCCGCGCCCCAAAAAGTTCCGCTCGCTAAAGCCAATAGCCAAAGCAACGCCGGTGTCATCGTTATAACTCCCGCCAAAGGACAGGTTGCCAGTGGGCTGTTCTTCTACATCCACATCAATGATCACCTGATCGCTAGCGCGACCCTCGCGCGTTTGAACATCGGCATTCGAGAAAAAGCCCAACGCGCGGATGCGCTCGGCTGCGTTTCTGATCTCGCGCGGATTAAATGGATCGCCTTCAACAGTGTCAAACTGGCGACGGATCACACGATCAAGCGTTGTTTGGTTGCCTTCGATATCAATGCGTTCGACAAAAACCCGCGGGCCGCGCACCAGCGCAAACTCAACATCCAACGTCAGTGCACGGGCATTACGCTCCACGCGCGGATCGACGCGGAGAAAATCAAGCCCTTGCTGAATTGCCAGCCGCTCAAGGCGCGCAATCTGTTCTTCGATAAGTGAAGGCGACCAGACTTGACCGCTCTTGATCTTAAGTGCGTTGCGGTATTCGTTGATATCGACGTTGAACTCGCTTGATACCGAGACTTGCCCAACGGTGAACTGCTGCCCTTCGCGCACATTGAAAGTCACAAAGGTCGCGTCGCGTTCGCGTGAAAGTTCGGTGGTGACGTTGAGCACCTCAAAGTCAACGTATCCGCGCGAGCTGTAGAAATCCGTCAACAACTGGCGATCAAAGGCGATGCGTTCCGGAATGAACGTGTCGCGTTGGATAATCTGACGGAAAAACCCGGCCTGTTTGGTATCGACAACGCGGCGCAGGCGGCGATCAGAAAAGGCGCGGTTGCCGACAAAGCTGATCCGCTCGTTTTCCACCACATTGCCTTCGGACACTTCAAACACCAGATCAACACGGTTGTTTGAGCGACGTATGATCTTTGGCGACACTTGGGCGGCAAGACGCGCGCGCTGGGAATAGGCCTCGGTCAGTGCAGCGGCGTCTGCGGCAGCGGCGGTAGGTGTGAATACCCGACGCGGGGTTGAGCTGACCAGCGGTAGCAACTCTTCGTCCTCAAGACGGCGATTGCCCTCGATGCTGATGCGATTGATTGTCGGACGCTCGACAACAGAAATCACCAGTCCGCCGGATGTCGGCGTGATTTCCGCTGTTTCAAACAAGCCCGATCCCATGATCCGCTGAAGCGCGTCGTTGATTTCACCATCGCTGACAACCGCGCCGGGCGTCAGATTGGCAAAGCTTATAACGGTCGAAGCTGGAACGCGCTGTGTGCCATCAACGCTGATCGCACCCACACGGTTTTGAGCAGAAACCGGCAAAGCCAGTAAAACCACAAATAGCCCCAATGCGGCGGAGCTGAAAAACCTTGAAATTGCCCGTCTCATTACCCGGTCTGCCCCACATAGTTTTCTTTAAAAAATGACTAATGGGATTCTATAGGGGTGTCAAAGTATGGTGTGTCAAAGAACGACACCGCCCCAAATGTGGGACGGTGCGTTACTGAGTGTGCGTGCAGTGTGTGTGAAGACAGTCTCAGAGAGATCCAATATAGGCTGCCAGGAACAAAGCTCCTGTCAGTGCGGTCAGCACAAAAACGCGGTCTAGGTTCAACGTGACCAATAGTTTTAGTCCGTTATAGCCTTTTTGTATCGTCTGCATTGGATCATCCCTCAGGTATGACGTTCACCCTTGGGAATAAAATGACATTATGACCGGAATTAGGCAGACCAGGGGCAGGATCGCGGCGCGCTTGATATCATGGGCACAACAGATCGTTTCCAAGCGAAAACACCATAAGCATAAGCATCAGGGTCAAACCGCCAGTCATAAGGTATTTCAAGGCCTTATCGCTCGGCGGGCGCCCTGTCACAGCCTCATAGGCGTGAAACAGCAAATGTCCGCCGTCCAGCACAGGAATTGGGAACAAATTTAACATTCCCACTGCTGTCGACAGTAATGCAATGAACCAGATGAAACTGAACCACCCTTGCGAGGCTGCCTGACCGGAGACTTCGGCAATCCCAATCGGGCCAGACAGGTTACATGTCGAAATCTGGCCAATCACCATATGATAGAGACCCGAAAGCGAACTTTTTATGATGAATTGGATTTGATCGACGCCATATGTTGCCGCCTCGCCAAACGACGGAGCGGTAACAGCGGGCGTAAAGGCCGTAGCTCCGTTCATGCCAATCAACCAACGTGTTTCAAAACCGCCATCCTGCAGCGGCAGATCGCGGCGTGCAGGCGTCAGCGTGACGGTGCGCGTGCCTTCGGTTGCATTCCAAACCTCAAGCGTCAAATCGTTTCCGTCTGAGTTCCCAACGGCTTCGCGCAATTCGTTAAACTCAAAGACAGCTACGCCATCGACCGACGTAATCACCTCGCCTTCAACAAGTCCGGCTTCTTCCGCTGCAGAATCCGGCGTGGTCCCGCTGACAAGCGGTGGGAACACCCAAGGGCCGATGACGTTGGTTTCTTCCCCGTCGCGCATCACTGTGTAGGTCAGCGTCGGCGTGGGGTCCAACGTATCGGTAAAGGCGCGGAATTCATCCGCTTGGGGCAAGGCCGCGCCATTAATCGCGGTGATCACATCACCTGCGGCAAGCTCACTTTGAAAATTCGGAAGCGGTGCGACCTCATCCACCGTGATTGGATCGGCGGTAACGCCTCGGAACATGATCAGACAAGCAAAAATGATAAAAGATAGCGCAAAGTTAAAAATTGGCCCCGCCGCCACAGTTGCTGCGCGCGCCCAAAGCGGCGCTCCTTGCATGGTGGCGCGGCGTTCTTCGCGCGATAGCCCTTCCAAAGCGCCTTCTTCCGGCGCAGAGGCGGCGTTTTCGTCACCCCGAAATTTTACGTAACCGCCAAAGGGTAAAGCAGCAATCTGCCATTGTGTGCCATGCTTGTCCGTACGTTTTGCCAATACAGGCCCAAACCCGATGGAAAACACGTCGGCTTTGATGCCCGACCAGCGACCAACGATATAGTGGCCGTATTCGTGAATCGCGATAATCACCGACAATGCGGCGATAAAAGCAACGATGGTGAAGGCTAGGCCGCCAACGGTGGGGATGAAATCCAAAGGTTTACCTCTATTGCTCTATGACCGATTGCGCCGTTTCACGCGCCATTTGGTCAGCCTCGCGCACTGAATCAAGGGTAATCGCGGCATTTCCGAGACGGTCCGCTGTCATTATTTCGATCACCTTAGCGACAACGGGTGTCATTTCCGTAAAACGGATTTGGCCGGCGATAAACGCATCTAGCGCCATTTCCTTGGCGCCATTAAACGCGGCGCCCGCCAATCCGCCAATGTCCATAATGTCGCGCGCCAGCCCAAGGGCAGGATAGCGCATTAGGTCTGGGGGCCGAAAGGTCAGCGCACCAATCTGTGCCAGATCCAGTCTTTCAACAGGGAGTTTCGTGCGTTTTGGGTGGTTAAGCGCATAGCCAATCGCGTGACGCATATCATGAGGACCAACGTGGGCCATCAGCGCGCCATCGTTGAATCCGACAAGCGCGTGGATCAGGCTTTCGGGGTGAATAACCGTTTCGATCTGATCTGGGCGAACACCAAAAAACTCTCTGGTTTCAATCAGCTCCAGCGCCTTGTTAAACATACTGGCGCTGTCGATGGTGATCCTTTGCCCCATTGCCCAATTGGGATGGGACGAGGCCTCGTCCACGGTTGCATCTTTCAGCTTTTCAATCGGCCAGTCACGAAAAGCCCCGCCAGAAGCTGTGATGATAACACGCTCGACCGTGTCTATATCTTCGCCAGTCAGGGCCTGAAACACGGCGGAATGTTCGCTATCGACAGGCAAAACGGTACCGCCATTGTCACGCGCAGTTTGCAGCAAGAGCGGCCCCGCCGTTACAAGGCTTTCTTTGTTGGCCAGCGCCAGTGTTGCGCCCTTTTTCAGCGCCGCCATTCCCGGTGGCAGCCCGGCCGCGCCCACAATTGCAGACATGATCCAATCGGCAGGCACTTCGGCCGCTTCGATCAATGCACTTGTGCCAGCCGCGACCTTGATGTCGGTTCCCGACAGCGCATCTTTCAATTTGGCATAGTCATGCTCAAAAGCTGTGACCGCCAGTTCTGCTTTAAGATCAATGGCATCGCGCGCAAGCTGATCAATGTTCCGCCCGCCCGTCAGGGCCTTCACCTGATAGGCATCGCGGTCGCGGCGGATCAGATCAATGGTGTTTTGCCCGATAGAGCCTGTTGCCCCAAAGATAGAAACGCGCTTCACGGTGCCACCGGCGGAAAGCCCACGACCTGCCCCATCAGCAGCAACAGGATCGACGCGCCTAGCATGCTGTCAAAACGATCAAACATACCGCCATGACCGGGCAGAATGTTCGAGCTGTCTTTTACGTCCATCCGCCGTTTCAACGCGCTTTCGGCGACATCGCCCAACTGACCTGCAATGGCCAAAGCAATTGATATCCCGATGATTTCCGCGCCCGCCTTGCCCCAAGCCACGTAAACGACGCCAATAATCGCGGCACCAATCCAGCCGGCAATCGTCCCGGACCATGTCTTTTTGGGGCTGACCTTGGGCCAGAACTTTGGACCGCCAATAATGCGTCCAGCAAAATATCCCAAAATGTCACTAAAAATGACGATAAGGGCCAGCCAAACCATCCAGATGAAGCCAAAATCATCGCGCAACGCAATCAATCCAAAGCTCGCGAACAAAACCGCCGATGTGTAGAGCGCATAAGTGGTCTTGTGCTCTTCAAGCTGGCTAATACCAACAAGTGCTGGCACGAACAAAAGCGGCAAAGCAAAGCCGGGCGGCAATTCGACCAGCACCATCAAAGCCACGCCGGTAAGCGCCCCAAGCGGCATTGCGCGGTTGCCACCGCCAATCATTCGCGTGACTTCCCACACCATGATGCCCGCGATGACCGAAACCAGAATATGAAACGGAATGCCGCCGATCCACATCACGAACAGCCCTAAAACCGCAAAAAGCCCACCAGAAATAAGCCTTTGCGCAAGATCGCTCCATTGCCCCCCGGCTTGTGTCATCCAGGCACGGCTCCAAATCGACGGCTGCGCGTTGTATAGCCCTGCAGAACGCGTGCAAATTCTTCGCGTGTAAAGTCAGGCCACAGCGTGTCGATAAATTCGTATTCCGAATAGGCCGACTGCCACAGCAAGAAGTTGGAAATGCGCGCCTCGCCACTGGTGCGGATCACCAGATCAGGGTCGGGCAGCACATAAGTGTCTAAAAAGCGCGCTAAAGTTTCCGCATCTACCGACTCTGGATCGATTTTTCCGGCCGCAACCTCGCGGGACAGCCGCTTTGTGGCGCGCGCAACCTCGTCACGACCGCCATAATTCAGTGCAACTGTCAGATTTACTCGGGTGTTGTTGCAGGTCAAAAGCTCAAGCTCGTCCATCAGAGCGACAAGGTTTTCGTCCAACCGAATGCGATCCCCGATAAAGCGCACGCACACACCCGCCTCGACCAAAGACTTGGTCTCGTGGGTAAGATAGCGTTTAAAAAGCTTCATCAAACCGGACACTTCGGTCTGGGTTCGCTTCCAATTCTCGGTGGAAAAAGCGAATATTGTCAAATACTTGACGCCCTGCTCTGGGCAGGCCTCAAGGATTTCGCGAACGCGTTTTGCACCGGCATGGTGGCCAAACAACCGGGGTTTGCCGCGCGCCTGCGCCCAGCGGCCATTCCCGTCCATGATAATCGCTACGTGTTCTGGCACGTTCTTCGAATTGTCTTTGCCCAAAATAAGGGTCTCCTGATCACTAGCCCCACGCCGCGTTCAAAGGTGTCTTTACACCTGCATTATTTCTTCTTGCTTACTTTCCAGACTTTCATCGACTTTCGCGATGCCTTTGTCTGTCAGTTCCTGAACAGCGGTCTCCCAGAATTTCTGGTCGTCCTCACCCATGCCGTCAGATTTAGCTTTCTTAATTTGGTCCATCCCGTCGCGGCGCACGTTGCGCACAGCCACACGCGCATTCTCCGCGTATGTCCCCGCCACCTTCGTCAATTCGCGACGGCGTTCTTCGTTCAATTCTGGGATAGGCAAACGGATGATCGTGCCATCCATCACCGGATTGATACCCAAGCCACTCTCGCGAATGGCTTTTTCCACTGCGTTCACAAGGGATTTGTCCCAGACATTCAGCGTGATCATCCGTGGTTCCGGCACATTCACAGTGCCCACCTGATTAAGCGGGGTGAGCGTGCCGTAAGCATCCACATTGATCGGGTCAAGCATCGAGGCCGACGCGCGCCCGGTGCGTAACGTCAGAAATTCCTGTCGCAGTGCGTTAAGTGCACCATCCATCCGACGTTCCAAGTCATCAAGATCAATTTCAATATCGTCTGCCATGCCCGTCCACTCGTTCTAAGTTTAGCTTGTCGCTATTTCCCGTTCTATATCTTGAGTTTGTGCCAATTGTATAGGGTAGCTGTGGAAATGCTGTGCAGCATTGTGCAGGATTACCGCAATTTGCAATCAAGGCCGCTCGTAGATGCCGCGCTCTGCAATCACCTCTTCTTTGCTGGGCTCGGGCCAAGCATCGACCACCCGATAGGACTTTGCTTCAAGCGTTGGGTCTTTGTAGAGTTCAAGGACTTGAACGACCTCGTCAGAAAACACAAACCGCGGGTTAACATCGGATGATTCAACCAGATGCTGACCAGCCACAGACGATGCCTTCAGGAACGTCTCGGGCGCATCCGGACCGCTTCCGGGCTTTCCCCAATGCAAAACCTGTATATCAACGCTGGGCGTTCTGAGAATTTCAACGCGTGGCCGGTGTTTGCTTTCGACCCGCGCCAATACGGAAACAGCCTCGGGCATTCGGATCGAGTAATGCAACGATTTCTTTGTTCCAGAGGTGTTCGTCAGCACTGTGGGAAAGAACTGCACCGCATCACTGACCATGGGGGCAAGAAACTCGTAAATGCGCTCCGAAACCATTGTCCCAAAATGCCCAAGCATCACCTCGGCAATCTGGAAACTGCCCCCTTCGGTAAACGCATGGTCCTTCATCATGATTTCGGTTTCCACGTGCGCCGGGTCGATAGGCAGACGCGAAAGTGCAATACCTTTGGCGTATTGGTGGTCACCAATATCTTCGAGTTCCTCGATCCCTTCGATGTCGCTGCGTTCGATATAGTGGGCAACACGGGCTTTTTGCAACGCGCGCGCGGCGTCCGGATCCATAATGGCGACTTCTTGGAACGTCTTGCTTGCGATGTGCTGCAGCGTCCAAAAGCGGCCCTCCAAAATGCGAGGTCCCTTTGAGGGCCACGGTTGGGGCCCGCCAGGATGGGTGTCCTTTTTTAAAAATCTGGAGAGAAGCGTCATCGAACATCCTTTCTGCCTGCAAAGATGCTTATTTTATAAGATTTTGGCCGCAATGAGGCGCGAACACGATCAGTCCTTAACGATCGTATACGTCCCCTCGCCCGCCAAAATACCCCGGAACCCACCTGGCTCATCCAGCGAAAACACGATGATCGGCAGCTTGTTATCGCGCGCCAAGGCAATCGCGCTAGCATCCATTACGCCCAGATGCTTGGCCAGCACCTCATCATAACTCACGTTGTCATAGCGTGTCGCATCGGCATGCTTTTCGGGATCCTTGTCATAAACACCATCCACCTTGGTGCCCTTAAAGATCGCTTCACACGACATCTCAGAGGCGCGCAGTGTCGCGGCCGTATCGGTTGTAAAATACGGATTGCCGGTGCCCGCCGCAAAGATACACACGCGCTTCTTTTCCAAATGCCGTACCGCACGACGTCGAATATAAGGTTCCGCCACTTCATTCATCGTAATCGCTGAAATCACCCGCGTGTGAATGCCGATCCCCTCCAGAGAGCTTTGCATCGCCAGCGCATTCATCACCGTGGCCAGCATCCCCATGTAATCCGCCGTTGTGCGCTCCATCCCCTGCGCGCTGCCTTGCAGGCCGCGAAAGATGTTACCGCCGCCGATCACCATGCAAATCTCGACGCCCATATCGTGCACCGTTTTCACTTCATTTGCGATGCGCTCGACCGTTGGCGGGTGCAGACCAAACCCCTGATCCCCCATCAGGGCCTCTCCCGAGATTTTCAGCAAAACGCGGCGATAGGCGGTTTTAGGCTCGGTGCTCATGGGGTGTTCCTTTTTGCAAACAGGAGGGCTTTGCGTTGCGGGCTTAAATGTCGCAAAACGCCCCTATGTTCAATGCAGGATCTTTGCGCGCAGGCCTAAAAACGCTCGACACCGAGCGCCCCGTTCTTTTGGTCGGGCCCACGGCAAGCGGCAAATCCTCTCTCGCCCTTGAGATTGCGGCTCACTTGGGCGGCCCGATCCTCAACGCCGATGCCCTGCAAGTCTTTGGCAACTGGCGCGTTCTGACGGCACGCCCCTCAGAGGCAGACGAGGCTAGCCATCCCCACGCGCTTTACGGCCATATCGCCGCCGATTACCCCTATTCCGTTGGCGAATGGCTGCGCGAGGTTACGCCTTTCCTAAGCGGCCCGCCTCCCGTCATCGTCGGCGGCACCGGGCTTTACTTCACGGCCCTCACCGAAGGCCTCGCAGATATTCCGCAAACACCGGGCGACATCCGCTCACAAGCGATGAGCCGTATCGAAACCGAGGGCGCAAACGCGCTTCTTGACGAGCTTGACGCTGAAACCGCTGCGCGCATCGACACTCAAAACCCAATGCGCATCCAACGCGCCTGGGAAGTGCTCACCGCAACCGGACGCGGCCTTGCCAGTTGGCAAGACGACACTGGCCCCGCTGCCCTGCCCTTAAAGAGCGCGCAAGCCTTCGCGCTAAACGCGCCAAAAGACTGGCTCACACCGCGTATCGAACACCGCTTTGATCAAATGCTGGAACAAGGCGCATTGAATGAGGCCCGCGCAAACGCGCCCACATTCCACCAAGACCTGCCATCCGCCAAAGCCATCGGCGCACGCGAACTCATCGCCCATATCAATGGCGACATGACCTTAGAGGCCGCCCGCGAGGCCGCCACCATTGCCACGCGCCAATACGCCAAACGCCAACGCAGCTGGCTGCGCGCGCGGATGAAAGACTGGACGTGGATCGACGCGTCCTGAAATTCTTCTGTCTACAAATACCTCGGGGAGCACGAGGGGCAGAGCCCCTCGTTTTGGCGGCGCGGCACATGCCGCGGCGCAAACCCTAATGCGACTTCAAAAACGCCACCAGAATATCACGCGCCGCTTTCAAATCGCTCTTCTCGATCATCTCGGTCACCGTATGAATATACCGCGTGCCTACAACAATCCCCACCGCGCGTGCGCCTGCTGCTGCTTGTTGGGCTGCCGCCCCATCCTGACCACCGGCCCGTAACATCGTGCGCTGATAAGGGATTTTCTTCTTCTCGGCCAAAGCTGCAATCTCGGCCACCAACGCTTTATCCGCAATAAACGAACTATCCCGCATATGCAGACCAAAGCCTTCGCCCTGCACCGTGGTACGGTCTTGCTCGGGCACGCCGGGTGTGTCGCATGACAGGGTCACATCAATTCCGATCCCAATGTCAGGCTGCACGCGGTAAGCCGCCGTACGCGCACCACGCAATCCGACTTCTTCTTGCGTGGTAAACACAACGTGGATCTCGGCTTTGGTTTTTGTCTTTCCAAGGCCGCGAATGGCCTCGATCCCCAGCCAAAGGGCAATGCGGTTGTCCAGCGCTTTAGAGACAAACTTATCGCCCATCTCCAAAAACGGCTCATCCATCACGACCATGTCACCGACATTGACGACCTCTTTTGCCTTCGCCCCAAGCCCGGTATCGACGTAAAACTCATGCGGCTCGGGCACCTTTTTGCGATCCGCAGGGCTGGCAATGTGCACAGGGCGTCCACCGGGGTTCATCACCGCCTTCAGATCGCCAGTCTCGGTACAGACCAACACCCGACGCGAAAACAGATTGCGCGCATCAAAGCCACCAACGGTTTGCAGATAGACAAACCCCTTGTCCGACACATGACTGACCAAAAACCCGATCTCGTCCATGTGACACAGCAGCATGATCTTTTCCGGGTTTTTACCCTTCCCTTTGCGCACACAGTGCAAGGAACCCATTGCGTCGGTTTCAACACTGTCAAACAGCCCATTGATGTCTTTGGTAATGACAGCGCGCACACGATCCTCATGTCCGGGCACGCCGGGTGTTTCGCAGAGTGTTTTTAGCAGTTTGATGTTCATGAATTGGGCTCCAAAGGTCTGTTTCAGGCAGTTCTCGGCGAATAAACAGTGTTTTGCAATGCAATCGCTTGCGTCGCTTAACCGCGACGACTACCCCAAAGGCATGAAGCTTCTCTTTCTTGGTGATGTCATGGGCCGTTCAGGCCGCCGCGCGATTGTCGAGCGCCTCGGTGCGCTGCGCAGCGCATGGAAGGCCGATTTTGTCGTGGTGAACGGTGAAAACGCGACGTCGGGCGTGGGTCTGAGCGTGGATCATGCCAAGGCGCTGCTTGATGCTGGCGCCGATGTGCTGACCCTTGGCGATCATGCCTTTGATCAAAAAGATATGCTGCAAGGGGTCGAGCGGGAACCGCGCATCCTGCGACCGCTTAACTTTTCCAAAGCTGCGCCGGGAAAAGGCGCACGGGTGTTTGACGCACCCGGTGGGCGTAAGGTGCTGGTGGCTCAGGTCTTGGGTCAGGTCTTTATGAAGCGTGCCTTTGATGATCCGTTTTCGGCCATTGACGAGGTGCTGCGCGCCCATCCCATGGGCGGTTTGGTGCAGGCGAGCCTTGTCGATATCCATTGCGAGGCGACGTCCGAGAAGATGGCGATGGGTCACTATTGCGATGGCCGCGCCAGCATGGTCGTGGGCACCCACACCCATGTGCCCACAGCAGACGCGACGATCCTGCCCGGCGGCACGGCGTTTATGACAGATGCCGGCATGTGCGGCGATTACAACTCGGTCATCGGCATGGACAAAGCCGAACCGATGCGTCGGTTCCTCACAGGCATGGGCAAAGGACGGTTTCAGCCTGCGATGGGCGAGGCCACGCTTTCAGGATTCTTTGTGGAAACTGATGATCGCACCGGTAAGGCTGTGCGCGCAGAACCAGTACGCGATGGTGGAAGGCTTTCGCAGGCTGGTCCAACTTAACGCTAAAACGCTTTTTCAAATCGCAAGACATTCAGATCAAACGGCCCGTCCGAGGTATCAACGCTCACCACGTTCTGCCCTTTGTTATGCCAGCCAGTCTTTTCATAAAACGCAATGGCGCGGTGGTTTTCCACAGCGCAAGACAACCACATTGATTTGGCTTCACTGGCCTGCATCTGCTCAACCGCCGCTTCCATCAAAGCTGAGGCCACACCTTTTCCTTGCGCTGCCTTTGCGACGAATATTTGGTAAAGCTGGTTTTCGATGGTCGCGACAAACCCAAGGACAGCGCCCTGTTCAACTGCCACAAACACAGGAAAAGACGCCTCTCTTAAACGTCGCTCAAAATCTTCTTTGGTGCGCAAAGCGGTCAATGGAGGCGGTGTGATCTGAGCATGCGCCTCGTGCCAGCCTGTGTGCCAAACTTTGGCGACGTCGCTCAGGTAAGTGGCGTTCAGATCAACGATCTCGACCGTCATGGCCGGTAGCTGGCCAGTTTGGCCCCAAACCCGATGAACACAACCCCTGTCACACCTTTGATCCAGCGCTGCACACTGCCGTTTTTTGCCACACTGACAAATCGATCCAACAAAAGGACCATGGCTGCAAACCACACCGCGTTGATCACCGAGTGGATCACGACCAGCATGAACGATGCCCAAGCCGAGGTTTCGCCGACGGTGATGAACTGTGGAAAGGCAGCCAGATAAAACATCGAGACTTTGGGGTTCAGTGCATTGGTCAAAAACCCTTCCCCAAAGGCTTTGAGCAGAGTGCGGGTACGTTTGGCTGGGGCGGCTGTCATCTCGGGCTTTTCGCCTTTGAAGGCCGCGATCAAAGCTCTAACGCCGATCCAGCAAAGATAAGCCGCACCAAGGTATTTAATAACTGAAAACGCTACCGCCGATTGCATCAGGATCACCGAAATCCCGAGAATCGCCAGCGCGCCGTGCAAATAGAATGACACCAAGAACCCGGCTACAGTCGCAAGGCCTGCGTTGCGTCCGGACGTCGGCACAGTTTTGGCGATCAGCACACCGTTTGGCCCCGGCGAGATGACCAGCAACGTGGCGACGAAGGCGAAGGTCAAGATGTCGGGCCAAGCCATGGGCGTTCCTTTTCAAGAGTGTGCCTAAGCAGGAGTAGTCTGCTTTTGCCCCCGCCTGCAAGAAATAGGCTTGCTGCTTTGAGACAAAGGCGCGAAGAGGTTTGAAAGACCTCAATGCATTTCAACGGAAATCACGGTGACCAAAGAAAAGCTCTTTCTGTTTGGCGTTTTGATCGCGATGGGCGCTGGCTGGGGGGCCACGCAGCCGCTTTCTAAAGTTGCGGTCAGCGAGGGATACCGCCATTTCGGGCTGATCTTCTGGCAATCGGTTATTGGCTGTATCGTTTTAGGTGCTTTGCAAATAGCGCGCCGCCGCCCGCTTCGCTTCACACGTGCAACTTGGGTCGTGTTTGTCTTTGTCTCGCTCATCGGCACCGTTATTCCGAACGCGACAAGCTATGAGGCCTTGCGCCACCTTCCCGCTGGCCTGACGGCAATTTTGCTCGCGATGATCCCGATGATCGCCTTTCCGGTCGCGCTTGCGCTGGGGAATGAACGGTTCCAGTGGAGCCGTCTGATCGGCCTTGCGTTGGGCTTGTGCGGGGTTTCGCTAATCGTTGGGCCGGAAGCCAGCTTGCCAGATCGCGCCGCGATTATCTTTGTCCCCCTGATGCTGGTGTCCGTGTTTTGCTATGCCTGCGAAGGCAATGTGCTGGCGCGCTGGGGCACTGCGGGGATGGACCCGGTTGAGGTGTTGCTAGGCGCGACTTTGCTGAGTGCGCTGTTCTCAATGGGGCTGGCGCTGGCGACGGGTCAGTTCATCACATTCAACGCCGGCTTGGGCGCACCTGACGCAGCGCTGCTTGGCACCTCGCTCATCAGCATCGTTGTTTACACCTGTTATGTCTGGATGGTGGGCCGCGCCGGGCCGGTGTTTGCGGGGCAAGTCAGCTATCTGGTCACCGGATTTGGTGTCCTATGGTCGATCCTGTTCTTGGGTGAAACCTATTCCGGCTGGCTTTGGGGCGCACTGGCGCTAATGTTGCTGGGGCTGTTTTTCGTCCAGCCCCGTCCGCGCGGGAGCGATGCCCCCTTGTTGGACGTCGGCAAAGAGGCGAAGCTAGGCAGCGATGGCTGATCTGTTGAACCTTTCCGCGGATGCGCGCGCGTTGCTCACGCTTGGCGTGGTCGCGATCATGTTCGTGTTGTTCCTGCGCGAAAGCTATCCGCCCGAGGTCACCGCTTTTGCAGGCGCAGCCACTTTGCTCGCTACGGGTGTTTTGCCCTATGATGTGGCGGTTAACGTGCTCTCGAACCCTGCGCCGTGGACGATTGCGGCGATGTTTATCGTCATGGGCGCGTTGGTGCGCACGGGTGGCTTGGCGTGGTTCACCCGAATGGCAGAGTCCAAGGCGGACACCAATCCAGCGCTGGCCGTAGGGGGGCTGATGCTGTTCGTGGTACTGGCGAGTGCGTTTGTGAACAACACGCCCGTCGTGCTGGTGATGATCCCGGTGTTTGTGCAGCTCTCAAAAAAGCTCGGCATTTCCGCCAGTAAGCTGCTTATACCTTTGTCTTACACGGCGATCCTTGGGGGAACGCTGACATTGATCGGCACCTCGACCAACTTGCTGGTAGATGGTGTCGCCACCGCGCGCGGGCTTGAGCCTTTCTCGATCTTTGAAATTACACCGCTTGCAATCTTCCTTGTGGCTTGGGGGGCGATCTATTTGCGCTTTGTGGCCCCGCGTTTGCTGCCGGATCGCGCCAGCATGGCGATGCTTTTGTCGGACACCTCAAAGCGCAAGTTCTTCACCGAAGTCGCCCTGCCCGAAGACAGCGGCTTGATTGGCCAGACGGTAACGGATGTGGCGATTTTTGCGCGCGACGGTGTACGCGTTGTGGACGTGTTGCGCGGCGATGCCTCGCTGCGACGCGCGTTGAAAGACGTAGTGCTGGAGGCGGGTGATCGCGTGGTTCTGCGCACGCAGATGGACGAGCTTTTAGGCTTGCAGGAAAACCCGGATGTACGGTTGGTCGATAAATTGTCATCGCGCGAAACCACAACTGTTGAGGTTCTGATCACGCCGGGTGCAACGCTTGTGGGCCGCTCGCTTGGGACGCTGCGCTTGCGCCGTCGGTACGGTGTGTATGTATTGGCTGTGCATCGGCGCAATCAGAACATCGGTCGCAAGCTAGACGATCTGGTGGTGCGCGTGGGCGATACCCTGTTGCTTGAAGGTTCAGCCGAGGACATTGCGCGATTGGCCAGCGATTCCGGTTTGGTAAATGTCGCCGAACCGACCGAGCGCGCGTTTCGCCGTCGCCAAGCGCCCTTGGTGCTTCTGGCCTTGCTGGGGATCGTGTTGCTGGCCGCTTTGGGCGTCGCTCCGATCCTTGCGCTGGCGATCATCGCGGTCGCCTTGATTTTCCTCACCCGCGCCATTGATGCTGATGAGGCGTTTTCGGTGATAGACGGACGCTTACTGGCGCTGATCTTTTCGATGCTCGCCATTGGGGCGGCTTTGGAAGAGACCGGGGCTGTCGCGCTGATCGTCGAGGCTGCGGCACCCTTCCTGTCGCAACTGCCGCCCTGGGCGATCATCTGGGCTGTTTACCTGCTGACCTCGCTTTTGACCGAGCTTGTGTCCAACAACGCGGTCGCCGTCGTCGTGACCCCGATTGCCATCGGTCTTGCCACAACGCTTGGCTTTGATCCGCGCCCTTTCGTGATTGCTGTAATGATCGCCGCCTCCGCCGCGTTTGCGACGCCGATTGGCTACCAAACCAACATGCTGGTCTATGGTCCCGGCGGCTACTCGTTCAGCGATTTTCTTAAGGTAGGTATTCCACTGAACTTGTCAGTGGGGATCATCGCATCGCTTCTGATCCCGTTGTTTTGGCCGCTTTAGGGGATTTCATCCCCTCAAACTCCCCGAAAGTAATTTCAGACAGAAGAAGACGCTGGGATTTGTGTGCCTTGCTCGGTGATGATCGCGTCGAGCGGTTGGTCTGTTGGCTCGATAGGAAGCAACGTTTCCAGCTTTTGGGCGGCGTAGGCGAAACCGAAGGTAAGGATCGGTGCGGTGTCTTTGAGCTTTTCTATCGTACGGTCGTAATGGCCTGCGCCATAGCCAAGGCGGTGGCAGGCGCTATCAAAAGCAAGCAATGGGACGACAAGCACCTTTGGGGTAATTTCGGACGCGTTTGTGTCAGGTGTTTGCACGCCAAACCCGTCAGTCTCCATCATTGTGCCCTCGCGCCATTCGCGGAACGTGAGCGGGCCCAGACCTTCGGTGACAGGCAGGCAAACGGTGCGCATCTTTGCAATCGTGCGCATGACTTGGCGTGGGTCAATTTCGCTACGGATCGGCCAGTAAAAGGAAATCGGGCCGTTTGTGCCTTTGAGCGCCTCTATAAGCGCCGCCAGTGCCGGGGACGGATCGACAACTCCGTGTGCCTTGACGCGCCGATCGGCCATTTCAAGGCGCAGGGCCTTTTTCTCGACGCTCATAACAGAACCATTGTTGCTAGCCCAAGAAAGGCAAAGAACCCGACCACATCAGTCACCGTTGTCACAAAGGTGCCAGAGGCCAAGGCCGGGTCGACCCCGAACTTATCAAGCACCAAGGGCACGATCACACCCGAAAGGCCGGCAACAAGCAGGTTCACCACCATCGCCGCTGCGATCACAAAGCCAATCGCTGCGGAACCAAACCAGATGTAGCCGACAATGCCCATCACCACGGCGAAGATCACACCGTTCAAAAGCCCTGCAATGCTTTCACGCCGGATCACGCGGAAGGCGTTGGAGCCGGTAAGGTCGCGGGTCGCCAGCGCGCGCACGGCAACGGTCATTGACTGGGTGCCAGCGTTGCCCCCCATCGAGGCGACAATGGGCATCAGCACGGCCAACGCGACCACAGCAGAGAGCACATCTTCAAAGAGGGAAATGACGATTGAGGCGGCGATGGCGGTGGCAAGGTTGATCGCCAACCACGGAAAGCGGCGTTTGACGATCTCAAGCGTGGAATTTGACAGGCTTTCATCGCCCACGCCCGCCAAGCGAAACACGTCTTCCTCGTGCTCTTCGTCCAACACAGCCATCGCATCATCGATGGTAATCACACCGGAAAGCCGCCCTTCAGCATCGATGACCGGCGCGGAAATCAGGTGATATTGGTTGAACGCATAGGCCACGTCGCCTTCGTCTTCATCCACGTCAAAGGTGCGAAAGCTGTCCTCAACCAGATCGGCCAGCATCACATCGCGGCGCGACGACATCAACCGCCCTAGCGTTACGTAGGCCACGGGGCGATGAAGTGGGTCGACCAGAATGATGTGGTAAAACTGATCGGGCAGCTTTTCTTGCGAGCGGATAAAATCAATACTGTCCCCGACGCTCCAGTGTTCAGGCGCGGTGACGACCTCGCGCTGCATCAAACGACCTGCAGAGGTTTCCGGATAGCTAAGCGCCTGCTCCACCGCCAAGCGATCTGTGCGATCCAGAGCGTCAAGAATGACCTCTTGTTGCGGCTCGTCCAAATCCTCGATCAGATCGACAACGTCGTCTGATTCAAGTTCGCGCACCGCTTCGGCCAACGCCTTTTGCGGCAAAGCGCCAACCACGTCTTCGCGCAGGTCTTCTTCCAACTCGGAAAGCACTTCGCCGTCAATCAGATCGCCCGCAAGCGCGACCATCTCGCGGCGTTGCGTGCCGTCAATCTGTTCCAAAAGGTCAGCGATGTCAGCGGGGTGCAGAGGCTCAAAAAGTGCGCTTAGACGCGCGCGATCTTGCTCTGCAACAGTATCCAGCACCTGCGCGACAAAGCGGTTGTCCAACGCATAGTCGCCTGTGCTTTCGTCACTCGCCTCGACTGGATCGGGTCTGTCACTCATGAAGGCCTCCCTCGTGCGTTATCCGCACCCTAGTGGATCACGAGGGATGGACAACCGTAAGATGGCTCTCATAACAAGGAGCAATGAACGCTTCTGAAATATTGCTTGGGCAAACGCTTGTCTTGCCGGAAAATCCGTTTTTGGCAGGGGTAGAGACTGTCGTGCACAACGCGCGCGGTGCTGTTTTACTCCAGGAAGGGTGCATCGCTGCTGTTGGCAATGCCGATGATCTGCGCGCGCAGCATCCGGATGCCGCCCTAACGGACTACGGCGATGCGCTGATCCTGCCGGGGTTTGTCGACGCGCATGTGCATTATCCCCAAACGGCGATTATTGCCAGTTGGGGCAAGCGGCTGATTGATTGGCTGAATGCGTATACCTTTCCCGAAGAAATGCGCTTTGGCGACAAGGGATACGCACGTGAGATTGCAGCGCGGTATTTTGATCTGACATTGGCGGCCGGGACGACGACGGTGGCGAGTTACTGCACCATCCATCCCGAAAGCGTTGAGGCGTTTTTCGAAGAAGCACATGCGCGGGGTGTGGCGGCGGTGGCAGGCAAGACGTGCATGGATCGCAATGCGCCAGATGGGCTGCGCGATACGGTGCAGACGGGATATGACGATTCCAAGCGGTTATTGGAACAGTGGCACGGCGTGGATCGGCTGCACTATGCGATCACGCCACGGTTTTCGCCGACCTCAACGCACGCTCAACTGGAGGCTCTTGGAGCACTTTGGGGTGAGCATCCAGACTGTTTGATGCAGACGCATCTGTCTGAACAGAGCGAGGAAATCGCTTGGGTCGGCGAGCTTTTCCCCGAGGCGCGCGATTATCTTGATACTTATGAGGCCGCCGGATTGCTTGGGGAAAACGGGCTTTATGGGCATGCGATCCATCTTACCGATCGCGAACGGGCGCGGCTAAAGGACGTCGGAGCTGCAACAATCCACTGTCCGACATCGAATATGTTCATTGGCTCAGGGCTCTATGATCTCAAGGGGTTGGCAGGCGATGCTCATCGTATTGGACTGGCGACCGACACCGGAGGAGGGTCATCTTTCTCGATGCTGCGCACAATGGCCGCAGCCTATGAAGTGGCACAGCTGAGTGGGTATGCCTGTCATCCGGCTGAGCTGTTGTGGCTGGCCACGACGGGGTCTGCTGAAACATTGGGAATGGGCGCGCGGATCGGGTCTTTAAAGCCGGGGTATGACGGCGATCTGGTGGTGCTTGATCTGGCCTCGACCCCGGCCATTGCACAACGCAGCGCGCGCGCGAACGATATTTGGGAGGCCGTGTTCCCAACAATCATGATGGGCGATGACCGGGCGATCCGCGATGTGCGCGTGATGGGTAAAGTGGCGATTTAGCATGCTGGCTTTTGTCTTCGCGGTGATCGCCCTGATCATCACTCCCGGCCCTGGTGTTTTGTCGCTTGCGGGTGTTGGCTCGGCCTACGGTTACAGGCACGGTGCACGGTACCTGATTGGTCTTGCGATCGGCAATAACATGGTGTGCATCGCGGTGCTGACCGGTTTGGCAGCGATCATGCTGGCCGAACCCCGGCTGCGCTTGGTGTTCTCGGTTTTGTCGACGGCGTATTTGCTTTGGCTGGCTTATCGGATTGCATTTGCTGGCGCGAAAGTTGGTTTCATTGAAAGCCCTGCGCCGCCGGGCATTCGCGGTGGGGTTTTGCTTCAGGCGATCAATCCCAAGGCTTATGTCGTGAACACTGTGCTGTTTTCCGGCTTTGCCTTCCTGCCTGGATCGGCAGCTTTAGAGATGGCCGTAAAGCTGGTGATCTGGAATGTGCTTTGGATCCTGGTGCACATTCTGTGGCTTTGGGTTGGAGTTTCGATCCGCGCATTGAACCTTGCGCCACGTACTCAGCGTGCGATCAATATCGCCATGGCGCTGGCAATGTTGGCGGTGGTCGCACTGGCGATTTATTCGGCGCGTTGATTTTGTTTTATTGCGCCGTGGCTTCGCCCCGTCGCTCAACTGGAAGGGCGCTGCCCCTCCAGACCTCCCCGAGGTATTTTTAGACAGAAGAAACCCGTGTGCCGTCAGGAGAGTTTTCTGACCGCATGCTTTGCCTGATCAACGGCGCTGCGCAGATCAATTGTTGTAAGACGTCCATCGTCGACAACGTGTCGGCCTTCAACGAACAAATGTTTCACCCGGCGCGGCCCGGCCAGCAGGAACGCCGCGGGATCCCAGTTGCCAGCGCTCTCGACCCCGTTGATGTCCCAGATTGCCAGATCAGCGCGCAAACCTGTGCGAATGCGGCCCACATCCGTGCGCCCCAGAGCCTTTGCGCCGCCAACGGTTGCGATCTCCAGAGCTTCACGCGCGCTCATTTTATCCGCGCCATAGGCCACACGCTGAAGCAACATGGCTTGGCGCGCTTCTTCGGCTAGGTTTGCCTGATCATTGGAGGCAGACCCATCCACACCAAGGCCTACAGTCACGCCTGCATCGCGCATAGCCCGGACCGGGGCGATGCCTGATCCAAGGCGGCAATTTGAGCAAGGGCAATGCGCCACGGCGGTGCCAGTGCGCGCGAACAGATCAATCTCACCCGCGTCGAGTTTGACGCAATGGGCATGCCAGACATCGTCACCTGTCCAGCCCAAGTCCCCTGCATACTGCCCCGGACGACAGCCAAAATTTTCAAGCGAGTAAGCGATGTCTTCGTCATTCTCCGCCAGATGAGTGTGCAACCGCACGCCTTTGTCGCGCGCCAGAACTGCTGCGTCGCGCATCAATTCGCGGCTGACGGAGAATGGCGAACAGGGTGCAATCCCGACCTGTATCATCGCGCCGGGATTTGGATCGTGGAACGCATCCACCAGCCGGATGCAGTCTTCTAAAATTGCCGCTTCTTTTTCGACCAACGCATCAGGCGGCAAGCCACCGTCGCTTTCCCCGATGGACATTGCGCCGCGCGTGGCAAGGAAACGAAGGCCAATCTCATTGGCCGCCTCAATCGTATCATCCAGCCGTGACCCGTTTGGAAACAGATAGAGGTGATCAGAGGAAAGCGTGCAGCCCGACAGCGCCAACTCGGCCAGTCCTAGGGTTGCAGACAGCCGCATCTCATCGGGTCCAAAGCGCGCCCAGATTGGATAAAGCCTTTGCAACCAGCCAAACAGCATCGCGTCCTGCGCACCGGGCACGGCGCGGGTCAGAGTTTGAAACAGGTGGTGGTGTGTGTTGATTAAACCGGGCGTGACCAAACAACCGCGCACATCAACCGTGTTGCCGAGGGCTGGCAGACCTTGCCCTATTGCTGCGATCTGGCCGTTCTTGATGTGTATGTCAGTATCTGCAAGTTCGTTTCCGTCCATCGTCAGAACAACAGAGGCATTTTTGAGCATGACGTCACTCATGCAAGCAACGCGAGGGCTGCGGCATGCAATTCCGGTGTGGCTGCTGCAAGGGCCGTACTTCCCATGTGGGCCGGACCGCCTTGCCAGTTGGTGACAATGCCACCCGCCGCTTCGATCACAGCAATCGGAGCTTGGATATCATAGGGCGCAAGCGTCGCCTCGATCACCAGATCGATGTGGCCGCCTGCCAAAAGCGCGTAGGCATAACAATCACAGCCATACCGCGTGAGTTTGACCTTTGGCTCAACCCGCTCAAACGCCGCGCGTTCGCTTGGAGAGCCGATTTCGGGAAAGGTTGTAAACAGCGTGGCCTCGGACAGGAGTTTGGTCTCGCGGGTTTTCAAGGCAGCTTGCCCCATCGGCCCGACGGTTTCGGCGCGCCCCGCGCCCCCCATGAAGCGTTCGCCAATGTAGGGTTGATCAATTATTCCAAGCAGCGGGCCGTTTTCATCTGAAAGTGCAATCAACACACCCCATGTCGGGCTTCCGCTGATGTAGCCGCGCGTGCCGTCGATAGGATCAAGCACCCAAGTCAGACCGCTGCTGCCTTTGAGCGTTCCGTGTTCTTCGCCCAAAATTCCGTCATCCGGTCGCATGTCTGCAAGGACTGCGCGCATTGCGGCTTCGCAGTCTTTGTCAGCGATTGTAACAGGATCAAAATCAGCCGCCTTGCTTTGGGTATCCAAATGCGCGCTGCGAAAGTGTTTCAGCGTCTCAACGCGTGCGACATCGGCCAAACGCTCTGCGACGGCCCATGCATTTCCAAGATCAGTCGATGTATTGGTCATAAAAAAACCTGCCTAACGCATCGCTAGACAGGCTGTGGTTCTGGGTCAAGGCGAAGCTTATGCAACGTCGCTAAGAACCCGCGCCAATTCGAACAAGCGGCGGCGCTGTGTTTCTGGGATCGCATAGTAAGAGCGCACCAGTTCCAGAGCCTCTTTGTCTTTTAATATGTCGTTTGGAACGTCCGACTCAAAGGCGGCCGACGTTTCGGCCTCGTCCAACCCTTCAAAGAAGAAGCTGACTGTGATGCTGAGCGCAGAGGCGATGTCCCAAAGTCTGGACGCCGAAACTCTGTTCATTCCAGTTTCATATTTCTGAATTTGCTGGAATTTGATCCCAACTTTTTCTGCAAGCTGCTGTTGAGTCATCCCAACCAACCATCTGCGATGGCGGATGCGCTTGCCGACATGAACGTCTACAGGGTGTTTCAATTGGCAGTTCCTTTTCAACTCTCAGCTTATATGCGTTACCCGCACTCGCCTGAATAGCTGTCTTTTTCGGTAGGCAAAGAGGGCGGTTTTGTGCCACTTTCCCCCTTGACGGATACATAAGCCACTCGCGCTACACGTGTTCTATAGACCCAAGACACAACTTTTGCAATTAAAAGATGATGCTTAATCATATGTTTAGGTTAATTTTGACATGAGTGACAGAAAGTCGATGTCTGTTAGCGCTCTCAGTGCCCCGCTAACCGCTCTGTCAACTCCACTCCAAGCCCCGGGGCCGGATACGATTCGTTTGTACACCCTTGCATGCGGTTTGAACTTTGCCGATCTGCTCCAAATCAAAGGGGAATACCAAGAAAGCGTCGGTTTTCCATTCGTGCCTGGTATGGAGGTGTGCGGCGTCGTCGACGCCCTAGGCGCAAACGTCGAGATCTTCGAGGTCGGGGATCGCGTCGCCTGTGTGCCTGGCCACGGCGGACTGGCAACGCATGTCACTGTCCCGGCGGCAAGGTGTGTTCGCGTCCCCGATGCACTGAGCGATGCACAGGCGGCGGGATTTCAGATTGCCTATGGCAGCTCGCATTTGGCGTTGACGCGACGCGCACGGCTGAAGGCGGGCGAAACGGTGGTTGTTTTGGGCGCGGCAGGCGGTGTCGGGCTGACAGCGGTCGAGATCGCGCATGTCATGGGCGCGAACGTGATCGCTGTGGCGCGTGGCGCAGAGAAACTAGAGATCGCGCGCAAAGCCGGGGCGAACGTCACCCTAGATGCCACTTCTGCTGATTTAAAAGATCAGCTCAAAGCAGCTGGTCCCGTGCATGTGGTTTATGACGCTGTGGGCGGCGCGCTTGGCGAAGCGGCGTTTTCGGCTCTTGTTCCGGAAGGGCGCTATTTGGCGATTGGCTTTGCAAGCGGCGACATTCCAAAACTGCGGCTGAACCATGCGCTTGTGAAGAACATAGACGTGATCGGCTTTTATTGGGGCGCTTACGCTAAGTTTAACCAAGACGCCTTACGCGACAGCATGGCAGAGTTGCTGGACTGGGCTGCAACCGGGCGCATCACGCCACACATCAGCCATGTGTTACCGCTTGAAAAGGCACAAGACGGTTTAGAGCTTCTGCGCAGCCGCAAAGCTACGGGTAAAGTCGTCATCACACCAAACGCTTAAGCCGACAAAGCCATTGGCGCGACCCGGTAAGAGCGCCGGACCAGATTGGCCAAAGCCTCAAGCACCTCAGAGGACTTCGCTTCGTTGAGGTAAAGGTTGATGCAATTCGAGCCTAGTTCGGGCAGTGCGCCACCATGCTGAATCGGTTGCAACTCGCCAATCGCGGTCCCTTCCAGCTGTGCCAGGATCGCCAGATCAGCAGACACCGTTGCCTCGACAGTACGGCTTGAGTCTGAATCCACCACCACGTCCCAAGGAATACCGGCTTTATCCAGCGCTCCCATCATGATCGGGCGGAATGAACAGATCGGCTCGGACGCCAAAGGTACGGGACGACGTTGCCACGCTGACCCTCCCGGCGCGCCATACCAAAGGAGCTCTTTTGTTGTCAGGGTCTCGCCGCCCTGCCCGCATCCCTCTTCGGTGGTCAGGATCATGTCGCAGCGGCCTTCATCAAACATCTCTTGCAGACGGAAGGTCGAGGCCGACACCAACTGAAGCCGCATACGCGGATACTCGGCATGAAACATCTGAAGCACTTTAGGGATCGCCGGATAGACAATATCGTGCGGGACGCCCAAGACCATCGACCCTTGATAGGCGTGATCCGTCATCCGATCGAACACCTCGTCATTGAGCCGCATCATTTTGCGCCCGTAGCTCAAAAGCTGTTCGCCCGATGTGGTCAGCCCAATTGTGCGCCCTGTGCGATCCAACAGCGTTTGGCCCAGACTTTCTTCAAGCCGCTTAAGCTGCATCGACACCGCCGATTGCGTCAAATTCAGAACGCCAGCGGCTTTTGTTACGCCACCTGTGTCCGCCACGGCGATAAACGAGCGCAGAGCGGTCAAATCAAGATTTCTTGGCATATCAATTTCCTTGATGCTTCAATTCAAAAACATTCGTTTTCAAAATGTATCGTCCTATGTCAAACATATCAAGCAAATTGATACGACCCCACTAACTCATCAGAAAAGAAAGGCTACCACAATGATGATCCTCAGTGAAAACTTCACCACCTACGCACAACTTCGCGGACGTAAAACACTGGTATCACGCGTCTTTCTCTTTCTGAGTATTTGGCGCGAGCGCAATGCACTGAACGAATTGAGCCCACATCTCTTGCAGGACATCGGCGTTTCAGAGGCGCAGGCCAAGGCGGAAGCAAGCCGCCCTGTGTGGGATGCCCCTGCCCGTTGGATCCAGTAACGCATACGGTGCGCACTATATCTGAGCAAAACACTCGTTTTTAAACGTTGTATGCTTGAATTTCCGGGTTTTCAGTCCATATTGAGTATTGGAAATCCGGAGTTCCCGGGCAGCAACCTGAACACGAGGTATGAATACCATGGCTGATTTTGAGACCGTCCGCAGTACACCAATGGGTGGTGTTCGCACGGCCGAGATTGACGCGGGCCTTCGCGCCCACATGAACAAGGTCTACGGCACGATGTCCGTGGGCATGCTCATCACCGCAGCGGCCGCTTGGTCGATTTCTGGTTTGGCAGTGACAGCTGACGGACAACTGACCGCACTGGGAGCCGCGCTTTATTTGTCACCGCTTAAATGGGTCATCATGTTCGCACCACTGGCCTTTATCTTCTTTGGCTGGGGCGCAATCCTTAAGCGTGCATCCGCACCTGTCGTGCAATTCGCTTTCTTCGCGTTCTCCGCGCTGATGGGCCTGTCGCTCAGCTCGATCTTCCTGATCTTTACCGATTTCTCGATTGTGCAGACCTTCCTTGTCACGGCAATCGCCTTCGCGGGCCTCAGCATGTGGGGTTACACCACGAAGAAAGACATCTCGGCGTGGGGATCGTTCCTAATCATGGGCGTAATTGGTCTGATCGTGGCGATGATCGTCAACATCTTCCTGGGCAGCCCGGTTGTGATGTACGCCATCTCGGCGATTGGTATCCTGATCTTTGCAGGCCTGACGGCTTGGGAGACACAGAACATCAAAACAACATACGTCGCGCACGCAGCGCACGGCGATCAGGACTGGTTGGACAAAGCCGCCTTTGACGGCGCTTTGGGGCTCTACATCAGCTTCATCAACATGTTCCAGTTCCTGCTGATGTTCATGGGCAACCAAGAATAACGCAACTTTTGCGATGACTTTGGATGGGCCGGTTCGAAAGAGCCGGCCTTTTTCTTTTTCCGATCACACAACATAGGCCTACAATACGTAGGTGATTATCAACATTTTTCGGCCCTCATTCAAAAACACTAAAGAACCCGCAACCTGACTGACTCAGGCGTTGCTTTAACAACCAAATGCCCCTTTCCTAAATGTATCGCGGATTAAATGGGGTGACACATATGCCTGAGCGCAAACTCTACCTTGGCCCTCTGACCGACAGCCGACGCTGGGATATGGTCACCATTCGCCCCGACGATGTGTTTGTTGTCACGCCACCCAAATCCGGCACCACATGGATGCAGACCATTGTTGCCCTGCTCTTCTCGGGCGATCCCGAAGTCGAAACTGAGCTTTCGGTCAAAATGCCTTGGGTTGATATACGCGTGCGAGAGATGCCCGAGGTCGCCGCGCGGCTTGAGGCGATGACGCACCGGCGCTCCATGAAAAGCCACACGCCAATGGACGGACTGCCGCTGGACGATCATGCGCAGTATCTTTGCGTGTTTCGCCACCCGCTTGATGCGCATTTCTCGAACCGTGTGCAGGTGCGCAACCTGCCAATGACGTGGTTTGATATGTGGTATCCCGAGGATGACCCCGAGGGCATCACCTTTCGCCGCTTTCTCGATGGTGGGCCCGAAGGGTTTGACGGCGATGCCCTGCCGCTTGCGCATATTCTGCGGCATTACAAAACCGCCAGCGCCCTTGCGCAGCGTCCCAATGTGACGCTGTTTCATTACGCCGATATGACGCGCGATTTGGCGGGCACATTCGCGAAAGTCGCCGCCTTGCTGAACATCACCCATGCGTCCAGCGTGATGGATCAATTGGTGCAGGCCGCGAAGTTCGACAATATGCGCGCTAATGCGACGCGCTTTACGCCGTCCGGTGGCAAGGGTTTCAAATCCGACAAAGACTTTTTCCACAGCGGCACAAGCGGCAAATGGGTGGGCAATCTGACAGACCAAGAGCTAAACGCATATGACGCAATGATGGATGCCCATCTGACCCAATCCGAGCGCAATTGGCTTGAATATGGCGCGCAGCAGAGCGAGCAAGACTAACGCAACGCACAAAACTGGACAAACACCTCTCATTGAGAAAAGCTAAAGCTTTCTTGCCCGTTGCCCCTTTTTGAGAGGATTTCCCATGCGCCGCATTGCCTTTTTATCCGCCGTTTTTCTTGCAGGCCCCGCCTTTGCACAAACCCTTGTTTCCGAGCCAAACGGCACTGTCACGGGCGTCTTTCTCGGAAAAGAGATCGCGTTTGATGTGCTGTGCGAAACCAATCCGATGTTTGAGAACGCAGCAGCAGTCACCACACACACCCCGCTTAGTCAAAGCCTGATCGACAGCGTCAAAGAAGACGCCCTTTCAATCAATATGTTCAACAACGGCGCGTCTTTCATCGCGAATATTGATGGAGAAACGTACCTGGCAGTGGATACCGAATTTGGCGCGCCCAAATTCCCAATTTCTACGTCCGGGGATGCTTTTGACATTGTCATTGAGTGCCCGTCTGGCTCTTAAGCCACACGCCATTGCAGCGGATCACTTCAAAATAATTCCGCGCTTGGCGCACGAAAGTGCGGCGCAATCAAAAACCTAAAACGGCCCGTCTTCCAGAACCCCATCTGCGGACATCTGCGCGTAAAGCAACCCTTCGCGCAGACCACGATCCGCAACTGAAAGCCTGTCGGTCGGCCAAACCCGCAACAGCGCCTGCAAAATCGCCGAACCCGACATAATCAGCGCGTGGCGATCCCGGCCAATCTGTGGATCGGCGCGCCGCCCTGCCGGTCCCATATCCAGATACTTGCGGATCACCTTATCGATCTGATCAGAGGTCATCCGCAGCCCGTCAACTTTGCTGCGATCATAGCGGCGTAATCCAAGATGGCTGGCCGCAACAGTTGTGACGGTGCCCGAGGTGCCGATGATCTGAAAATCCTTTTTATCCTGAATTTCCTCGTAGGGCGTGAATTCCGTCAAGTTCTCCTCGAAATGCCAACTCATCAGCGCAAAGCGCGCTGCATCATCATCCACGTCGATGAACTGATCGCGCAAGGTTGCCACGCCAAGAGGCACAGAGATCCAGTCAACCACGCGCGCTGCCGGGAACAGCGATTCCGGATCAGGCGTAAAGCCCGTGTGCAGCCGCATGATCGCGCGGGGTCGATCCACTTTGGGCACGCGCGAAAGGTCAATCCAAACAAGCTCTGTCGAGCCACCACCAATATCGACGACCATGACCTGTTCGGTTTTGGTCGACACAAGAGGCGCGCAAGAGACAACGGCAAGCCGCGCCTCTTCTTCCGGGGCAATCACTTCAAGGCGCAGGCCTGCTTCACGGGCAATGTTATTTAGAAACTCTTCCCCGTTGATCGCGCGTCTGCAGGCCTCCGTGGCCACCAGACGGCGGCGTCTCACGCCATGCTTGTCAAGCTTGGACCGGCACACCTTAAGCGCTTGTATCGTGCGCTGCATTGAAGCGCGCGACAAACGGCCTGACGCTTCAAGCCCATGACCAAGTTGTACTGATTTCGAAAAGCTGTCCACGACATGGAACTGATTGCCCTTTGGTTGGGCAATCAGCATGCGGCACGAATTCGTGCCGAGATCCAGCGCGCCATAAAGGTCTGCTGGATCGGCATTTTGAGGCGCGCCTGACTCGACCGCTTTCGGGAGATGGCGCGCGCCCCGTGGACGCTTGGGCGGCATTTCGCCCTCCGATACTTGGTTACCTTACCCTAGGGGCAGAGATGCGAATAAAGCAAGCGTCGCGCGCGCCCCGCTTCACAAAGATTGTGAAAAACTTTCATCACTGGGCCTCTGTTTGGCGCGATTTGGGCGCGTTAAACGTCGCGAAGCCATGCAAAGATGTCGAAAAACGCTCTTGTTCCACACAGGCAAGCGCGTATCAAAATGCAAGAAGGACGAAATTATGCCTGATGTGACGATAGTTTATTGGCGCGATATCCCGGCTCAGGTCATTGTTGGCAAAGGGCGGCGGGCCGCCAAGCGCGTGCTTGAAGAACGCTTTGAGCAAGCCATTGATCGCGCAGCGATGAAGGTTGGCGCCAAGGACGCGGATGCTTACCTGTCTGAGTGGCGCAAAGTGGCGATGGGCGCACAAGACGGCGACGGTGATGCACTGGCAGAGGCACAGGCGAAAACGCTTGAAGCTGAATATGATTCCGAGCGCCTTAAGGCGCTGATTGAGGCAGATGGTTGGGCGTGAGCACACGTTTAGAAAGGCTATGGATGGCACTTTTAAATTTCAAACGTAAAGAGACGGCCCAAACGGTTGATCCGAAAGTCTCGGCTTTTCTAAACGATTTCTCGATTGAAGTGATGCCACGCACGGCTGAAAAGGTCGAAGATTTCCGCGCCATCCTACCGCCAAGCACGCGCGTTTACATCGCCCATATCGAAGGCACGCCGATCGAAGACATGGTTGCGACAGCCAAACGACTGGCTGCGGATGGCTTCAACGTCATGCCGCATTTCCCGGCGCGGATCATCAAAGACGCAGCGACGTTGGGAGATTGGATCGCGCGCTATCAGGGCGAGGCGGATGTGAAACAAGCGCTTTTGCTGGCCGGCGGCGTAGCGACACCGCA
Source organism: Paracoccaceae bacterium (assembly GCA_039942715.1). Taxonomy (GTDB): domain Bacteria; phylum Pseudomonadota; class Alphaproteobacteria; order Rhodobacterales; family Rhodobacteraceae; genus JABDJX01. The sequence goes on along the minus strand of JBDVBY010000001.1, from coordinate 83,151 downwards.
TGGGGACTTTGACAGCTCAATGCAGCTTTCGGAGAGCGGGCTTTTCGACAAAGCGGGCTTTACCAATCTCCACGTAGCAGGTCATCCGGAAGGAAACCGCGACATTGATCCAGATGGTGGCACAGCGAATGTCACCGAAGCCTTGCGCTGGAAAAACGACTTTGCTTCCCGCACGGATGCCCAAATGGCGATCGCCACGCAATTTGCTTTCGAGGCCGACCCGATCATCAAATGGGCCAACGATCTGCAATCTGCTGGCATCACACTACCGATCCACATCGGCATCGCAGGGCCTGCCAAGCTTCAGACCCTGATCCGCTTTGCGATTGCCTGCGGTGTTGGTCCGTCACTAAAAGTGCTTCAGAAACGCGCGATGGATGTGACCAAACTGGTTATGCCGTACGAGCCAGACGATGTGGTCAGCAAGCTGGCAGCGCACAAGGCGGCCAATCCTGATTTTGGTGTAACGCACCTGCATCTCTTCCCACTGGGGGGGATCAAAACCTCAGCCGCCTGGGCACAATCGCGCGGGGCTCAAGCTGCACACGCAGGCGGCTAAGGTTTGATTTCAGGCAACCATTGGGGACAACGATTTAACCTGCGAGACGGAAGTAGTCAGCCAGGAAGAAGTGCTCAATCCCATCGCCACAAAACGCGAAGTTCATGTTCGAGGTCGAGTCGATCCGCCCTCCCGCGACGATTGACGCACCTTGTAACCCATCCGCGTTTGAAGAAAACTCAACGTTGCCTCCGGCAATGATCTGGCTGCCATAAATCTCCACACCGGCCGAAAAATCGATGCTGCCGTTGGTGACGAGCTTTGCGCCGCCGCCTTCAGAGCAACTGTCGTTTACGCCAAGCACGATATTGGCGGGTGAATAGAATGCCTTTGCACCTGAATAACTGGAGATCAGAACGGTGTCCTCTAGAACGACACCATTGGACAGTTCGACCTGACAGTCGGTTATCAGAACAAGACCCACATAGGTTCCACTCTTCAGATCGACTTTGTTACACTCAACATTGTACACCCGACCGCTTTGAAGATCTGCAGGTTCGATAACGTATTTATTGCCCTGCTTGAGATCGCGCATATCCACATGAATGTTTATGGGATTGAAGAAATCTGTGAATTCTTGCGCATAGCGATGCCCGTCGGCTTGCACGCCTTCCTTGATCCGCTCAATGCGATTCAGTATTTTTATCAACCACTTACCTTCGTGCAGTGCCTCTCTTAGGCCAAGGTTCTTGTCTTCACCATTGCCGGTGACCGACACAACCAGATCATCCGTATCAGGCATCGATACTTTGGTGCCGCTCTCAAAATAGTTGTTGTTGTTGATCGACACATGCGCGTTTGAGTGAATGCAAAATCCGTTGAAATAAGAGTTGTTCGACTGGATGTCGACAACCTCTTGCGCCACGAACCCTTCCATCAAACATGTCGGATAGAATGTCTCGAAAACTGCAGCTGTGCGCACTTCCCAGTTCCAATGCCCGACAAGTTGCAAAAGGAACGTGCCCACCGGGTTTTCGCGTTCAGCAACGCGCTCGGTGCGCACAAGAACAGCTTCTCGGCTGTTCGGATCTGGTGAGAATGTCGAGGTTTGACGATCATAGTCGCCAAACACGATGTCTTGCGCTTCCAGCACGTCCCCATACGAGCCAGACGGCATATTCCCTGTGGCGATTTGGATTGCACGTGCTTTGGCGGCGTCAGGTTCGTGCCATTCACGCTGCACCAGCGCTGCATGTGCCGCCGCATCCGCAGTGGCTTGAAGTTGTGTTCGCGCCGAGATCGCATTTGCAACATCAATGGCGACACCTGTGAACAAGGCGATGACAAGTACGAAAAACAGGTTCAACACGGTGATTGTACCATGCTGGACCCGCAGAAAACGTGTAAGCAGATTGCTCATAGTCCATACTCCCGCACCATGTGTGCGACTGCGATAATCTCAAAATCCGTCAGAGAAGAGAAAATACCGACGCCAGCCAGATCGCTGGTTGGCATACGGATGACTGTGCGGATGACAGAGTCTATCGTGGCCGATTGCGTCGTCGCGTTCGGGCTGATCTTTGCCAATGACGTCAGCACATAGTCATTAACCTCGTCATAGGTTGAGATTTGTCCGACAGACAACGCGCGATTTACGTTTTCGGCAACCTCATGAGCACGTGCCTGTCCGTGGAAAATCATGGCGACATCGAATACCATGGTCATCAGGAAAACAAAGAAGGGAACCCAAAGGACACCGGCAACAGTTACTGCACCTTCTTCCTTGTTTTGGAACTTTCGAAACGCCGCAAAATTGAAATGTGTTTTCGGTGTCATATCCATATCCATTGTTAGCTTTCAATCAGGTGCCAAGCACCAACGGTAACATTGAACTGAGAAAAATTAGGGATCGTGCCGATGGCCATCAGATCACTTGCGGGCATAGACGCCACTGCTGTGATGGTGCCCGAAGCGGTGTCGATCGTCGCATCAACGCTCACATTCGCGCTAAGATGAGACAGAAGCGCGTTGGCGCGACTTTCGACCTCTTCTTCACTGGTGTAATAGCCGGTTGAGGCCAGTCGGTTTATGTCGTGTAAAACGCGTTGCGCCTGGGCTTGCCCGTTGAACATCAGCGAAACGTCGACAATCATTACAAGAAAGAACGTGTACACAGGAAGCCACAACACGCTTTCGATGCTGATAGCGCCGTCATTGTCTTCCAAGAAAGTCGCTACACTTTTCAAAATCGTTTTCATGTCATCCTCTTTCAGGTTGTTCCTGCGATTGGATAACTTTCACATGTCGAAACGGCAGCATTCTGTGGAAACAGGGGCAATTTTAGAAAAATTTTAGAAACTATTTTTTGTTCAATATCATGTACTTAATTAGACGCCTCTGAACAATGCGCACGAATAAGGGTTATTGTTTCGGGTTCGTCAGATGCTGTTAATGCAGGGTTCATTTCCGCGTTAATGTACCGTTCATGTTGCCACAATTGGTTGAACGCCGCATCCCAAATACGCGAGTCAGGACTTGGAAAGACACGCGGTGGTTATTTAAGCCCGCCGATCAATAGCCAATAGAACTCCTTGGCCCGCTCACACAGTCCCTTTGAGGATCACGAATACTCCCATCGGTGACCTGCGCGTTCATAATGGTCTTGAGAAAGTTTCACGCCCTCCGCCCTCGCGCGGCTGTCCGAATTGGACTAGGTGTCTTTTCCAACGCTCCAGAGGTCGCAAACCACCCTCCACGCTTAAGGGAATTGTTCGAACACTGAGGCTTAAGACATCAGCGTTAGGAATACGCCCATGACCCGTACCGTTCTTGAATCCGCGACCAAAACTGCAATCATCGGTTTTGACGAACCGTTCTGCGTGATCGGCGAACGCATAAACCCGTCGGGACGCAAGAAGCTGAATCAAGAACTTGAGGACGGAAATTTCTCGACCGTCGAAGCCGATGCGCTGGCACAGGTCGCTTGTGGTGCCAATGTCCTTGATATCAACTCGGGCGCGGTGTTCTCGGGCAAAATGGCCGAAGACCCGCGCTATGCTGACAACAACTTTGTCGAACCCCCTTTGATGAAACAACTGATCGAAACCGTGCAGAATCTTGTCGATGTGCCTTTGTGCATCGACAGTTCGGTGCCTGCCGCCTTGGAAGCCGGGCTTGAGGTTTGCAAAGGGCGTCCGTTGGTCAATTCGGTCACCGGTGAGGATGATCGCCTAGAACGCGTTTTGCCTTTGGTGAAGAAATATAACGTCCCCGTTGTGGCAATCTCCAACGATGAAACCGGTATTTCCGATGACCCAGATGTGCGTTTTGAGGTCGCTAAAAAGATCGTTGAGCGCGCTGCCGATTATGGCATCCCAGCCCATGATATCGTCGTTGATCCACTCGTGATGCCAATTGGCGCGAAACCCGTCGCGGGCACGTCTGTGTTTGCACTGATTGGCCGCCTACGCACGGAACTTGGCGTAAACACCACCTGCGGTGCCTCGAACATCTCTTTCGCGATGCCACATCGCCACGGGATCAATGCCGCGTTCCTGTCGATGGCGGCGGGCGCCGGTATGACAAGCGCGATTATGAACCCGATCCGCGCGGTGGAAATGGAAGCCATTCGGGCGGCAAATCTGTTGATGAACCACGACGCCAATGGCGGTGACTGGATCAAGTTTGGTCGCGTGCTTGATGCCGTTGCCGAGGGCCAAGATTTTGCCACGGCCAGCACCGCTGCGGCCCAAAGTGGGGGCGGAGGCCGCGGTGGGCGCGAAGGTCGTCGTCGGCGGCGCGGGTAAAGAGAGCAGACATTCATGAGTGACCCCCTTGTCGTCTTCACACCATCCGGCAAACGCGGGCGTTTCCCCATTGGAACGCCCGTTCTGACGGCAGCGCGTCAATTGGGGGTCGATCTGGACAGTGTCTGCGGCGGGCGCGGCATCTGCTCGAAATGTCAGATTACCCCCGGTGTTGGCGAATTTCCCAAACATGGCGTCACGGTCGCCCCAACCGCGCTAAGCGATTGGAACGCGGTTGAAGAACGCTATAACCAAAAACGCGGGCTGAAAGAGGGTCGTCGCTTGGGCTGTCAGGCAACGGTTCAAAGCGATATCGTCATTGACGTGCCTGCCGAAAGCCAAGTGCACAAGCAGGTCGTGCGCAAAGCCGCCGCGATCCGCGACATCACAATGAACCCAGCCACCCGGTTGTACTACATCGAGGTTGAAGAGCCGGACATGCACGAGCCATCGGGTGACCTGCAACGCTTGGCCACCGCACTTAAGCGCGATTGGGACATCGAAGGGCTGGCACCACCGTCTTTGGCGGTGATGCAAAAGCTGCAAAAAGTACTCCGCATGGGCGACTGGAAAGTAACCGTTGCGCTTTGGGCCGATCACAATGCAAAGCGCCCTGCCCTTGTCGATATTTGGCCCGGCTTTTTCGAAGAGCGTCTCTTTGGCTTGGCTATTGACCTTGGCTCGACCACCATTGCCGCCCATCTGACCGATCTGCGCAATGGCCAGGTGATTGCTTCTGCCGGCGTGATGAACCCGCAGATCCGTTTTGGCGAAGACCTGATGAGCCGTGTCTCATACGTAATGATGAACCCCGGCGGCGATGTTGAAATGACGCAAGTCGTGCGCGAAGCCCTTGATGGTTTGGCGATCGAGCTCGCAGGTGAAGCCGAGATTGATGCATCGCAAATCGTTGAGGCTACGGTCGTGTGCAACCCGGTGATGCACCACCTGCTGCTTGGCATTGACCCGGTCGAACTTGGCCAGGCGCCCTTTGCTCTTGCGACCAGCGAAGCGGCGACTCTGCGTGCGCAGGAGCTTGACTTGGACAGTATCAACCAAGGCGCGCGCATCTACCTGCTTCCTTGCATCGCCGGTCACGTTGGCGCTGATTGCGCCGCCGTTGCGTTGTCGGAAGAGCCTTATAATTCCGAAGACCTCGTGTTGATCTGTGACGTCGGGACCAACGCTGAAATTCTGCTGGGCACCAAAGAGCGCGTCTTGGCCTGCTCGTCTCCAACCGGCCCGGCCTTTGAAGGTGCACAAATCTCAAGCGGACAACGCGCCGCTCCTGGAGCCATTGAGCGGATCGAGATTGATCCCGCCACCAAAGAACCGCGCTTCAAAGTCATCGGAAGCGATCTTTGGTCGAACGAGGATGGGTTTGACGCGGCAACTGCGGTGACAGGCGTAACCGGCATTTGCGGCTCAGGCATCATCGAAGCGGTGGCAGAATTGCGCATATCAGGTTTGATGGACGCGTCGGGTTTGATTGGGTCGGCGGCCCAAACCGGCACAGAGCGCTGCATTGAGGACGGGCGCACACACGCTTATGTGGTACACGACGGGCGCGCCGAGAATGGCCCGCTGATCACCGTTACCCAAGGCGATATCCGCGCGATCCAACTGGCGAAGTCGGCCCTTTTTGCAGGCGCGCGATTGCTGATGGATGAGCTAGAAACCGATACCGTTGATCGCATCGTTCTGGCAGGCGCGTTTGGCGCGCATATCTCGCCCAAACACGCGATGGTTCTGGGCATGATCCCGGATTGTGTGTTGGAAAACGTCACCTCTGCGGGCAACGCGGCGGGCACTGGTGCGCGCATCGCCCTGTGCGATATCTCGGCGCGCGCCAAGATCGAAGCCGAAGTGGGCAACATCCATAAGGTGGAAACCGCAATCGAACCGCGCTTTCAGGAACACTTTGTCGCCGCCAACGCCATCCCGCATGCAACGGCAGACTTCCCTGAGCTGAGCAAAGTACTGAGCCTGCCAGATGTGTCCTTCAACACAGGTGGTGGAGATGGCGGGCGGCGTCGCAGGCGGCGCGGCTGATCAAATGGCGCTGTAGATCAAAGCCGCACTCCCGAACATGACCACTGCCACGACTGCAATGGTCCGCAGCGATGGCACAATCAGATACGACTTCTCCGGATTTGATGGCTTGTAGTAAGCCCGCACCCCTTCCTCGCCAATCCGCTCAATCCCGCGCATTTGCCAGCGCAGCAAGAACCGCGCATTTGCCGACGCTATGATGATTGTCGGGCTTAGCCGATGGCCGCTGTATGTCTGTCCATCCACGTCAAAACTGTAAGCGACGTCTGCGCGATAGTCCTGATCTGATGCCGTTGACGACCAGCCAAACCGGTCAAGCCCTGCACGGTTCAGTTTGGCGACAACACTTGGCCATCCACGCACCCTGAAGCAAAACCAGATGCTAAACAGTCCCATAATGACGGCATAAAGGGCCGCCGCCGTCAAAACCGACGCACGATCCCCCGCCATTAAACCATCAATAAATTCTGTCATTGCTTTCCTTGACGGATGCCAAACTGTGGCATAGCTCAAGCACATCAGCGGGTGTAGCTCAATCGTAGAGCAGCAGCTTCCCAAGCTAAAGACGAGGGTTCGATTCCCTTCACCCGCTCCAACACTGACCCCACGGTATGCAAAAAAAAGGGGACCAAGCGGCCCCCTCTTTCGTCTTCTCACACACGCGGTTGTTGGTTTAGGCCTTCTTGCGGCGTCCAAAAGCGGTCATTCCGCCCAGACCTGCAAGCAAAAGCAACGCACTGGCTGGCAGAGGCACTTCGCTGACGCTAATCTGATCCTGACCATCGTTTACGTATGTTGTGTAGGCATACCGTCCGGTTTCAGCGTTCGCCATGTCGCCAAGAAAGATGTTCCCAAGCGCTGTCACGTCTCCACCAGTGGCGAGATAGTGATTGCCGTCTGTCAGATCAAATGCGCCGCTGTTTTCAGCTACGACTTCCCAAAGCGCGACCTGAAAGGCTGCTGCACTTAGGGCGTCAGTGACTTGATCGTACGCGGCACTGAACAGCTTATCCACATTCGCCATGACTGAACCGGCCAATGGATTGGTGCCCGTCTCAAATGAGCTACCTAAGTCGAGCCAAACGCCGGGCTCAATGCAAAAGGCGATAAATGTCGACATGCCGTCGTCAAAGTGGAACGCGCCGGCGCGGCCATTGTAACTTGGGATCGCCCCGTCTTCCATGATCCGGCCTAAACCGCTCATGGACCAGTTTTCAGCACCAAAGATGCCGTCTTCTGATGCTGTTAGGTTAACGGTTCCAGCTTGTGCACTGCCAGCGGCCAGCACGAGTGTTGCAGTTGCGGCTGCAAGCCATGTATTCTTAAAGACCATCTGATGATCCTTTCACTGATTAACAAACTTCTGCGCACCCCGCGCTTGGTTAATCAGATAAAGGGCGCAAAACCTAATTCCTAATGGGAAAAACAAGTTCTTTGGGTCATATCCAAGCTGAGTCTGGCTCATACGAAAACAATAGCATTCCATTTAGGTTATTGTTTCCAAGTATGGTCGCAACTGCGGCCTAGCTATGGCGCTTGATAAAGCCGATCAAACCAACAGTAGAGCCGTCTTTGTCATCTGGTGAAGCTTCACCGGACACGATGGGTTCAAGGGACTTGGCAAGCTCTTTGCCCAATTCAACGCCCCATTGATCAAAGCTGTTGATACCAAGCATGACGCCTTCAACAAACACCCGGTGTTCGTACATCGCGATAATCTGGCCCAACACAAAAGGCGTCAACTTTGGATAGACTAGCGTGGTTGAGGGCCGGTTGCCTTTGAAGACGCGGTGGGCTGCCTGGCGATCAAGCTCGGCACCCTCAAATTTACCAGCCAACAAGGCGCGCGCCTCATCTAAGCTGCGACCGCGCATAAGCGCTTCAGATTGCGCAAGGCAATTGGCGATCAGCAAACGGTGTTGATGGGCGAGCGCATCCTCGTGGCCTTCGGCGCCGATCATAAACTCGCAAGGGATCACATGTGTGCCTTGGTGGATCAGCTGATAAAATGCATGCTGCCCGTTGGTGCCCGGCTCCCCCCAGACTATCGGGCCACTGCCTGTGCCGACAGGCGTGCCTTCCATAGCCACACCCTTACCATTGCTCTCCATTTCAAGCTGTTGGAGATAGGCCGGCAAGCGCAGCAGGCGTTGCTCATAAGGCAAAACAGCGCGTGTCGCGTAGCCTAACCCTTGGGCATGCCAAATACCGACAAGTGCGAGCATGACCGGAAGGTTTTCGTGCGGGGCGGCGGCGCAAAAATGGCGATCCATCGCTTGGCCGCCTGAGAGAAACGCGCGGAACGCCTCTGGGCCCATAGCGAGCATCAGCGGCATACCGATCGGGCCCCAGATGGAGTAGCGCCCGCCAACCCAATCTTCGAACCCAAAAACACGCGCATCATCAATGCCGAAGGCTGCCGTTTTGTCGGTGGCCGATGACAGGGCCGCAAAATGGTTTCCGGCAGCCCTTTCGCCCACTGCTTCGCTGATCCAACGGCGCGCAGTTTCGGCGTTGGTCATCGTCTCGATGGTGGTGAAGGTCTTTGAGGCGACAATGATCAACGTCTTGGTTGGATCAAGTCCCAAAAGCACATCATTGATGTGCGCTCCGTCAACGTTGGAGACGTAATGCACGCGCGGCCCATCGTGATAAGGCGCAAGCGCAAGCGTCGCCATCACCGGGCCAAGATCAGAACCGCCTATGCCGATGTTCACAACGTCAGCAACCCGCCCTCCGGTAACGGTGAAGGTGCCATCGCGCAGATCGCGCGCAAAGCGTTCCATGCGCGCAAGCGTGTCCAGAACCTGAGGCATGACGTCCGCGCCATCCACCATGACAGGCACGCCATCAATGTTGCGCAACGCGGTGTGCAACACAGCGCGCCCTTCAGTTTCGTTGATCTTTTCACCTGTGAACATTGCGTCGCGCTTGGCTGCAACATCGGCCTCTTCGAACATGGCGAGCAACAGCGCGCGGCCTTCTTCGTCCAGCGCAGTTTTGGAGTAGTCAAACAACAGGTCTCCCGCCTCAGTCGAAAAATCAGCGGCACGATCGGGCGTCAATCGCTCCAAAATTGGTGTCTTGGCAGCGCTTTTTGCTGTGGTTTGAAGGCGTGACCAATCCATGGCGAAGTCTTTCTTTTGAGTGTGCTCAAGCGGCCCAGTGCACGGTGGCGTTGGCCAAAACGACTTTAACGGGCGCGTCTTGCGGTGTGTTGTTTTGTGCGCGCTCCAAGGCGTCGCGCTTTTCTGGCCCGGTGATGAGAATGTGGGTGTTCATGGCTGCCTGCAAGACGGGCGCAGTCAGTGTGACACGCGGCTCGGGCGCGCCCGGTGCGCGCATTGCCATAAGCGGCGGGGCGTTTGCGTCCAATGCGGCGTCCAACTGATCCGCGCCGGGGAACAACGATGCGGTGTGCATATCGCCGCCCATACCAAGGACCAGAATAGAGAGTGGCAGCGCATTGGCGATGCGATCTGTCACAGCGGGAAGCCCAGTTTCCGGTTCATCAGCAGGTTCATAGAGCGATAAGTAAGTCGCCTCGTTTGCACGATTTGTGATCAGGCGTTCGCGGATCAATCCGGCGTTTGAACGCGCGCTGCCCTCGGGCACCCAGCGTTCATCCGTGGGCAAAACCGATACGCGCGCCCAATCGAGATCCGCGGCCGACAGATTATCAAACAGCGGCCCCGGCGTGGTGCCACCGGGCACGGCGAGCGAGATCGCTTCGTCGTGAAACAGGATGTTCTCCATTTCGCCTGCGATCTGTTGGGCGAGGTTGATGAACAGCATGTCGCGGTCGGCGTATTCGATCAGTTTCATTGTTTGATGTCCCGCCAGCGCCGCCCTTCGCGGTGAAGCAACATCGCCGCCTCTTCCGGTCCGGTCGAACCAACCTCATAGGGCTTTGGCTTTTCCTCGTTCGACACCCAGCGATCGATCAAAGGGTCCGTCCATTTCCACGCCGCCTCAACTTCATCGCCGCGCATAAACAGCGTTTGGTTACCGCGCACAACATCCATGATCAGCCGCTCATAGGCGTCAGCCGCCTGACCACCTTCGCCCAAAGCTTCGGCAAAGCTCATATCAAGCGGCACGTCCAAAAGACGCATCCCACCCTGCCCCGGCTCTTTGATCGTCACCAACATATCCATGCCCTCGTTCGGCTGGAGCCGGATCACTAGGATGTTCTGGTGGCGTCCGGCGTCTTGGCCAAAGATGGCGTGTGGCGCTTCTTTGAAGACAATCGCAATCTCAGAGTGCCGCGCTTTCATCCGCTTACCGGTGCGCAAGTAAAACGGCACGCCTGCCCAACGCCAATTTGAGACCGCCAACTTCATGGCGATGTAGCTTTCTGTGATGCTGTTCTTATCCTCGACCTGATCCAAAAAGCTGTCGTCGTCTTTGTCAGACACATATTGCCCGCGCACAATGTCTTCCGGCTCGACCGGATCAAGCGCGCGGATCACCTTGAGCTTTTCATCGCGCACCGCATCAGGCGCAAATTGGCTCGGCGGCTCCATCGCCGTCAGACACAAAAGCTGCATCAGGTGGTTTTGCACCATATCGCGCATTGCGCCGGATTTGTCGTAGTACGCACCGCGCCCGTTCACGCCGACAGTTTCGGTCACAGTGATCTGCACGTGATCCACAAACTGCGCATTCCAAAGCGGCTCGAACAACACATTGGCAAAGCGCACGGCCATCAGGTTTTGAACCGTTTCTTTGCCCAGATAATGATCGATCCGGTAAATCTGGCTTTCGTCAAAATGGTCGCGCAGGGTTTTGTTCAGCTCTTTGGCGGACTCCAAATCGCGACCAAACGGCTTTTCAACCACGATCCGACAGCTTGGCCCGGCGCAGTTGTGATCATGCAGGCGTTCGGCAAGCGCGCCAAACAGCGACGGTGCGACCGAGAAGTAGAACGCGCGGATCACGTTGTCGCGCAAAAGCTTCGCCAAGTCGGCCCAGCCGTCTTTGCCCGTCGCGTCAATTTTTATGTAGTGAAGCTGGGCAAGGAATTTATCGACCTCAGCCTTTTTCAGATCATCCGCATTGATGAACTCTTTCAACGCATCGCGCACGAAAGAGCGGTAAGCTTTGTCATCGTAGTCAGAGCGCGCCGCGCCAATTATGCGGCTGTTGTTTTCCATCTGGCCGTCGCTGAAACGACGAAACAAACCGGGCAGAATTTTGCGCCGCGCCAAATCACCGGTGCCGCCAAAGATTACAAGATCGAAAGGATCTACCGGAATAACTCTTGAAACCATGGGCCGTTTCCTAGGTGTTCTCAATGTTGTCTGATACTTCGCGTTACCGCTAACATACTCATAATCCACTGACCAGAGACACGCGCGGCTTATCGCCAACATCACGCAAGTCTTCACATCTTTGTCACGACAGGGTTGTTTCGCTTTTCCCAACGCAACGTTGGCACTAGGTAACACCGCAGGACAACGGAAGAAAACGCATGAAAGACCATCTGGCGGCTGAGAAATTTCAGGACCCCTTCCTGACAGCGAAGGGCGAGCGACGTGCAGAAGTTGCTCTGAGCAATCCTGAAACGCTTTGGTTTAACACTGGTACGCTGTGCAACATTGCCTGTGAAAGTTGCTACATCGAAAGCAGCCCGACCAATGACGCGCTTGTCTACCTGACAGCTGATGAGGTCAGCGACTACCTAGATCAGCTTGAGGATCGCAATTGGGGCGTGCGTGAAATCGCCTTTACCGGTGGCGAGCCGTTCATGAACCCGCAGATGATCGAGATGATGCGCCGCTCTCTAGAGCGCGGGTATGACGTGTTGGTGCTGACCAATGCGATGCGCCCGATGATGCGCAAGTCAGTGCTGGCTGGACTTTCCGAGCTTATCGAAGCGTATCGCGACAAGCTTACGTTCCGCATATCGCTTGATCATTGGAGTGCAGATTTCCATGAAAAGGAACGCGGCAAAGGAAGCTTTGAAATCTCGCTGAAAGGAATGCGCTGGTTGCGCGACGCCCAAGCGACGATGACAGTGGCCGGGCGCACAATGTGGGACGAGCCAGAAGCTGCCGCACGCCTTGGCTATGGTGCGCTTTTTGCAGCCGAAGATTTTAATATCGACCCGCAACATCCTGCGAAAACGGTCCTTTTCCCCGAGATTACAGGCGACGTCGAAGTGCCTGAAATCACGGACGCCTGTTGGGGCATCTTGGACGTCGCGCCCACCAGCGTGATGTGTTCATCGTCCCGCATGGTGGTCAAACGCAAAGGGGCAGACGCACCAGCCGTCGTCGCCTGCACGCTTCTGCCCTACGATCCACAGTTTGAATTGGGCACCTCGCTGGAAGAGGCCGAAGCACCGGTGAAACTAAACCATTCGCATTGTTCGCAGTTTTGCGTGTTAGGTGGCGCCAGCTGTTCGGGCTGAGACCATAGCGCAGAGAAGCTCAAACATGATAGAAACACCAAGATAAGCCGTCGCACCGCTTGGATCAAAGGGCGGCGACACTTCGACCACATCCGCGCCGATGATGTCGAGCTCGCTTAAATGGCGGCACACCTCTAACGCCTGAAAACTATTTGGCCCGCCAACTTCAGGCGTTCCGGTGCCCGGCGCAAAGGCTGGGTCGATGAAGTCAATGTCATAGCTAACGTAAGTGGGCGCATCACCGACGATCTCGCGCGCCTCGCTCATTACGTCCTCCACGCCGCGCGCCATGAACTCTTCGATCCGGATCATCCGCACGCCAACACTTTGGCCAAATTCAATATCTTCACGGTCATACATTGATCCGCGCAAACCAATCTGCACGACGCGTTTAGGATCCAGAAGCCCCTCTTCGATCGCGCGTCTGAATGGCGTTCCGTGGGTGTACATCTGCCCACCAAAATAGCTGTGATAAAGGTCTGTGTGGCTGTCAAAGTGGATCATGCCAACAGGCGCTTCGCTTGCGATTCCGCGCAGAATTGGCAGTGAACACAGATGATCCCCGCCCGCCGTCAAAGGGCAAATGCCGTTGTCTTTCAGAGCGTTGTAAAAGGCGGTGAAGCGCTCAAGCGTATCCTCTAGGTTCGCCGGATTAGGTGCTGCATCGCCCAAATCCGCGACATTGGCCGCTTCAAATGGCCTGATCCCGCTCACTGGATGTTCGGCGCGGATCATGCTTGAAGCGTCGCGCATTTGCCGCGGGCCATGTCGTGGTCCGGGGCGGTTAGTGGTGCCTGCGTCCCACGGCGTGCCAACAAGACCGATGTCCACATCCCTAAAACGCGGATGATCAGGCGGCACATGCGGAAGACGCATGAACGTCGGCACGCCTGCAAAGCGCGGAAGATCGAAACCAGAAACGGGAGTGAAAAAAGTATCAGACATGAGGCATCAGGCCTCCAATTCAGCGTCCCAGTAAAGGAAATCAAGCCATGTTTCGTGCAAATGGTTCGGCGGGAACTTGCGGCCCTGATTGCGCAACTCTTCCGCAGCCGGTTGACGCGGTGAGCGACGCAGGCTCATCGCAACCTGACGCAGCGACTTCGAGCCTTTGCGCAAATTGCAGGTAGAGCAAGCTGCAACCACGTTTTCCCAACTTGTCACGCCACCACGCGCACGCGGCACAACGTGATCAAAGGTCAGATCGCCCTTGGCTCCGCAATACTGACAGCAAAACTGATCGCGCAAGAAAAGGTTAAAGCGGGTGAAGGCCACACGTTTTTGCGGCTGGACGTATTCTTTCAGGACCACGACCGACGGGATACGGATCGACGTCGACGGGCTGCGCACAACCTCGTCGTATTCCGCCAGAATTTGCACGCGATCCAGCCAAGCGGCTTTGACAGCATCCTGCCAGGGCCACAGCGACAAGGGGTAATAGCTTAGCGGACGGTAATCAGCGTTCAGCACCAGCGCCGGGTTATGACGCAGGTTGTTGGGCTCTCGCACAAAATTCGTTCTAAACTCACCACTCATCTGGACTTCGTCCTCGCCCTGTCTACCTTTGCTTTGGCTCAAAGGCGGCACATCCCGCCTCAGTTGATTTAAGGGGACTATATATGGCACCTGCCCCCTGACAACCCCCATATGAACGCAACATATTGAGGTGCATTGACAACAGGTCTTTGCGGTTTCGAAAGCAAGGAATTCGATGCGCAACCATCGCCGCGCTTAGGTGTGAACGCGTCTGCGATGTGGCGCTCATTCTGAACCGGATTGCGCAGGCTTAATCCAGAGATTGTCCGACGGTAATCTTGTTTCCATCTGGGTCGCGAAACCCTATTTCGCGCATCCCCCATGTCTGATCAATCGGGGTAGTTCCACCGCTTGGAACTGTAAGCTTGACGCCATTCGCGACAAACCTTTCACACAGCGCATCAACGTTGTTGACCCTTATATATATCTCTGCGCCGAAGGCGCCATTCTCACGGGCATGGCTGCTAATATGGAGGATGTCTCCGTCTCGCGACAGAGCTGCGTAGCGCGAGCTAAACTGATCAGGGTCAGCGTGCGGGGCGACCGCCACGTCAAAATCAAGGACCTGCGTGTAAAACTCGATTGACGTCTTTATGTCTCGGCAACTCAGGCATGGTTCTATGCTCACACCACATCTCCTCATTCTCCAAATGGTGAATGAACCATAGACCAAATACGTTCAAAATTTAACAATAGCACTTGGCATTGTCTGTCGGCTCAAGGCCCTAGAACGAAAAAAGGCCCGAGTAAAACCCGGGCCTTGTGAAAACTTATCGCAAAGACTTCACTCAAGCTTGGGCAAGAGCGAGTCGACCGAAGCCTTGGCATCGCCGTAGAACATCCGCGTGTTTTCTTTATAAAACAGCGGATTTTCGATGCCCGAGTAGCCAGTGCCCTGCCCACGCTTGGACACAAACACCTGCTTGGCTTTCCACACTTCCAATACCGGCATGCCGGCAATAGGGCTGTTCGGGTCGTCTTGCGCAGCCGGGTTCACGATATCATTTGAACCGATGATGATAGCAACGTCTGTGTCGGGGAAATCGTCGTTGATTTCATCCATTTCCAGCACGATGTCGTAAGGCACCTTTGCCTCGGCCAGAAGCACGTTCATGTGCCCCGGCAAACGCCCGGCAACTGGGTGGATCGCAAAGCGCACCTCTTTTCCGGCTGCGCGCAGCTTTTTGGTCATTTCACTGACCGCCTGCTGAGCCTGCGCCACCGCCATGCCGTAACCGGGGATGATTACAACGCTGTCGGCATCGTTCAGAGCTGCCGCAACACCGTCGGCGTCAATGGCGATCTGCTCGCCTTCAACAGCCATCTGCTCGCCGCCACCGCCGCCAAAACCGCCAAGGATCACACTCACGAACGACCGGTTCATTGCCTTACACATGATGTAAGACAGGATCGCACCACTTGAACCAACCAGCGCACCAACCACGATCAGAAGGTCATTGCCAAGGCTGAAGCCGATCGCTGCCGCTGCCCAACCGGAATAGCTGTTGAGCATGGAAACAACGACGGGCATGTCCGCGCCGCCAATACCCATGATCAGGTGATAGCCGATGAACAGCGCTGCGATGGTCAGCAGAACAAGCGTCCAGCTTCCCGCGCCAGAAAGGTACATGATCAGCAGGATCACCGAGAGGGCGGCCGCAATGGCGTTCAGCGCATGGCCCGAGATCAGCCCAATCGGGTTTTCCTCATTCGGCAGTTGCATCTGCTTGGCGGCACTGTCGACCTTCCCAGCCAGCTTGCCGTAAGCGATGACAGAACCGGTGAAAGTGACCGCCCCAATCCAGATGCCAAGCACAAGCTCAACCCGCAGGATCGTAATCTCGACCGCTGTTTTCTTGGCGATCAACGAGGCAAAAGCGCCAAGCTCATCCATCACGGCGCCGCGTGCCACAAGATCAGCGGCAACCGCTTCCGCACCGCTCGCCAAATCCTTGGCCACAGCCGGGAACGCCAGACCAGCGTCTGCAAAGATGTTCCCCACCCGCGCAATTTCGATGTCGGCATTAAAGCCGACGAACACGGCGGCCAAGCCCACAAGCGAATGCATGATCGCAACAAGCTCGGGCATCTGGGTCATCTCGACCCGTGTGGCCAGTTGGTGGCCAACGATCCCGCCCAATGCGATCAGAACAATTGAGAGAAGCGACAAGCCAGTGCCGGGACCGATAAGCGTCGCCACAACAGCAATCGCCATCCCGACGATGCCGTACCAGACGGCACGTTTCGCGCTTTCCTGCCCCGAAAGGCCACCAAGCGAGAAGATGAAAAGAACAGCCGCAACAACGTAGGCAGCAGTGGTAAATCCGAAGTCCATGTCTCTGCCCCTACCTTAAGATTTCTGGAACATGGCAAGCATGCGCCGAGTGACAAGGAAGCCACCAAAGATGTTGACCGAGGCCATGAAAATACCAAGCGCGGCCAAAATCGTGATCAGCCAAGAGCCCGACCCGACTTGCACCAAAGCACCAAGGATGATGATCGATGAGATTGCGTTGGTGACGGCCATCAGCGGCGTATGCAAGCTGTGCGAGACGTTCCAAATCACTTGGAAGCCGATGAAAACCGACAGAACAAAGACGATAAAGTGCTGCATAAAGCTTGCCGGAGCAACTGTGCCCACGGCGAGGATCAGCGCACCGCCGACGGCCAAAAGGCCCACTTGCGTCATCGTCTCTTTCTTAAACGCCGCGACTTCCTCGGCGCGCTTTTCTTCCGGCGTCAGTTCCTTTGGCGGCTCTTTACGTGGCTGCGCCGCAATCGCCTTGGTTTTCGGCGGTGGGGGCGGCCATGTGATCTCGCCTTTGTGGGTCACGGTCGCGCCGCGGATCACATCGTCTTCCATGTCGTGGTTCACAACACCGTCTTTTTCGGGCGTCAGATCAGTCAGCATGTGACGGATGTTGGTGGCGTAAAGCAGCGAGGATTGCGTCGCCATCCGGGACGGGAAATCGGTGTAGCCGACAATAGTCACGCCATTATCGGTTACGATCTTTTTGTCCTTCTCGGTCAGCTCACAGTTGCCGCCACGTTCGGCGGCAAGGTCAACAATGACCGAACCCGGCTTCATCATCTCGACCATATCTTTGGTCCAAAGGATCGGCGCATCGCGGTTTGGGATCAGCGCGGTTGTGATGACGATATCGATATCAGGCGCGATCTCGCGGAACTTGGCAAGCTGGGCTGCGGCAAATTCGGGCGAGGACACAGCAGCGTAACCACCAGTCTCGGCGCCGTCAGTCGTCTCCTCATCGAAATCAAGGAAGACAAACTCGGCCCCCATCGATTCAATTTGCTCAGCCACTTCGGGGCGCACGTCGAACGCATACGTAATCGCGCCAAGCGAAGTTGCCGTGCCAACGGCGGCCAAACCAGCCACGCCAGCACCAACGATTAAAACCTTCGCAGGTGGCACTTTGCCCGCAGCAGTCACCTGCCCGGTAAAGAAACGACCAAAGTTGTTTCCTGCTTCAATAACAGCGCGGTAGCCAGCGATGTTCGCCATAGAAGACAGCGCGTCCATCTTCTGAGCGCGCGAAATACGCGGGACCATGTCCATTGCGATAACAGACGCGCCTTTGGATTTGGCGGTTTCCATCAGCGCTTCATTGGCGGCGGGATAGAAGAACGAGATCAGCGTCTGATCATCGGAAAGCTTGGAGGCCTCGGCATTGGTGGGCGGCTGAACTTTCACAACCACCTCGGCGTCAGACCAAACAGAGGCACCAGACGTCACTTCAACCCCGGCCTCTTTATATGCTGCGTCCGAAAACCCTGCGGCCTCGCCCGCGCCCTTCTGGATCAGACATGTGTGGCCAAGTTTCTGGAGGTCTTTGGCACTTTGCGGCGTCATCGCCACGCGGGCCTCGCCTGATGCCACTTCTTTTGGTGCACCGATCTTCATTGAGCCGTTCTCCCCCGTAATCCAATGGACGCAATAGCGCTGTTATCTAGCGCTGGTTCGTCGGTTTCTCAAGGTAAGTTCTTGCGCAAGCGCACAGATATCTAAAACCACTTGCGCACAGAGCCGCGATAATACTCGAAATCAGCACCAAACGCGGCGGCCAATCGCGCCTCTTCCGGTTGGATAAAGCGTCGGTCCAGCACCAGCGCAAGGGTCAGGGTCAAGGCGAGTCCCACGACGCTGCCCCAGATTAGCGAGATGCCCAACATGATCATCACATCGGCCAGATAGATCGGGTTGCGGCTAAAGCGAAAGATGCCATCTGTGATCAACGCGTTAGGCTGTTGATGCGGGATGACAGTTGTTTTTGCACGCCGAAACGCCGCCAAAGCCGCAATGATAATCCAAGCCGCGACGATCAGCAGAATAAGACCGGGCCAGAAAATCTCGGGCAACGGACCTTTGAAGTTCCACGCAATGAAAGCACAGGCCGAAAGCCAAAAGGGCGGCAAATCAAGAAATTTCATAAAGCCCTTTTGCCCCAAAGCTGAGAGGCGACCAAGTGAAATTGGCCAAAACTCACCACCTAGGGGGGAAAGATCGAAACACTTTCCCGCTCAGGGTCAAAACAAGCCTATTTCCGCCTCAGATTATCCTTAAAACTTGCTTAACGTCCGCGGCATGTGCAATTTTGCGAGAAATAGAATCTGTCCCTTTGCTGCCAATGCGCCGGGCCAGAAAAAAAGAAGAAACGTGGGGTCAGCGGTCTTGCACCGTTGGAAGAGAGTAGTCTGCTATGCCTGACGGCTATCGCGTCACACTTGGCGACGGCAAACTGGATGTTGGTGATGCGATCACCGATCCGTTTGTTACGTTTACGACCGCGTCGATCATCGGCGGCGGCGAATGGACCATTACCGGGGTCTTCGCAGGCAGTCCGTTTGGCCCAGCTACCGAGCCCGGCACCTATTATCTGGCCACCGATGGGTTCGTTTATTTCGAACCTGCTTTCGGTCCGGTCGATTCCATCTCATCCTCAAGCGTCGTTTCTGCTCCTCCGTTTTCGCTCACACAGGTCGATGGCACAGCGGGCGATGACGTTATCGACGACACGTTTGTCGATGCTGATGGCGACGCCGTTGATGATGGTAACAGTCAGGGCCCTGGCGGGCTTGGTGATCTGGTGTTCGGCGGTGCGGGCGACGATGATATTTCATCTGGCGCCGGCGATGACGAGGTTTTTGGCAACGCTGGCAACGACACGATTGATGGGGGGGCTGGCAACGACACCATTTACGGCGACGATTTAACAGCGCCACCGGAATCCGTGAACGAAAGCCTGAACTGGACCGCTCAAGGCGGGAACAACACTAATCTGGCCGCTGGGTTTACGCAGAATACAGGCCTCATGGATGTTGAGGTTTCTTTTTCGGATGATGGCGACAACAACCCGACGTTCGTTGTCGACACGACCACTAACTATAGAGAAGGCGGCGAGCCCTTTGGGGCAAACTCATCGCTTGAAATGTTCGGCAATGGCGATGCGGCAACATCTACTGCAACGATCGATTTCACCCCAGCAACAGCAGGTACAGCGCAAGACAACGTTGAAGACGTCAGCTTTCGCATCAACGACATTGACTTTGCCGCCGGAAATCACCGCGACATCGTTACTGTTAACGCGTTTGATGCAGACAACAACCCGGTCACTGTCACCTTAACGCCTGAAGGTGGTGACACTGTTTCGGGCAACACCATAACAGCAGACAATAGCGGACAAACCCCTGCTCAGGCCGAAGGGTCTGTTCTGGTTGAAATCGCAGGTCCGGTTGCGTCGATTGAGATCATCTATTCCAATGGGCTAAGCGGCACGCAAGCGATCAATATCACGGATGTCTATTTCGACGCCGTGCCAATCTATGCGGATGCCAATGACAGCATCACTGGCGGCGCCGGAGATGACCAGATTTTTGCCGGTGAAGGTGCAGACACGCTCTTTGGCGGTGTTGGCGCGGACACTCTGTCCGGCGGTGGCGGCGAAGACCTTCTTGGGGTTGGCGGCGGCGATGTGGCCACCGGCGAAGGTGGCGATGACACGTTCCTGATCGACCCCGATGCGCTCGATGGCGGCGCCATTTCCATCGTGGGTGGCGAAACCGGAGAAACCGACGGCGACACGATTAATTTCAACGGTCAGCTGGACACCATCACATTCGTAAGCGGTGATCCCGAAGCCGGAACGGCAGTGCTGCTGGATGGTAGCGTGGTGACGTTCAGCGAGATTGAAAACATCATCTGCTTTACCAAAGGAACGCTGATCCGCACACCAATGGGCGAGCGTCGGATTGAAACTTTGCAAGCAGGTGATGTGGTCCTCACGCTGGACAATGGCCCCCAGCCCATTCGCTGGATCGGTTGCAAAACCGTACGCGCAAGTGGTGCTTTGGCCCCGATCCGGTTTCAGCGCGGCGTCATTGGAAACAATCGCGAATTGCTGGTTTCGCCACAGCACCGGATGCTGTGTTCTGGCTACCGCGCACAGTTGCACTTTGGGGAATCCGAAGTACTAGCCCCGGCCAAGGCGCTGGTTGATGATTTCAACATCACTGTCGATTACGGTGGCATGGTCACCTATGTGCATATGCTCTTTGACACCCATCAGATCGTCACCGCCAATGGCGCGCAAAGCGAGAGCTTTTATCCCGGTGGCACGGGCCTTGAGGCCATCGAGGACGCTGCACGCGCCGAGGTGTTCACACTGTTCCCAGAGCTACGCAGCAACATGGCCAGTTACGGTCCGGCCATTCGCCCTTGCGTGAAACCGCATGAAGCGCGCGCTATGATGCTGGCGTAAACCACGCTGCATAGTCGCTGACCAATAGGTGTTTGGGCGCGACATCTTCTTCAACTTCGGCGAAACGTCCGATTTTCTCGCGGAACAGATTGTCGGTTTCGTCATCGTTTACGGTTGAGACTTCGCCGATCAGCACATCGCCCCCCTCGCCCCAAAAAGCGTGCCAGTCACCGGGGTTCAGTGTCACGCTTTCGCCCGGAGCCAGTGTCAGTTTTTCACCCGGCGCAAATGGGCGATCAAGCCCATCACAACGCACCATCCCCCCTTTGTCTTCGGCAAAGTTACCCGCATCATCCGAGCCAAATAGCTCGACGATCAACGTGGCACCGCCGCGATTGATGATGTCTTCGGATTTGATGATATGTGTGTGCATCGGGCTGATCTGATCCTGACGGCTGATCAACAACTTTTCGGCGTATACCATGCCCCGCCCCGCTTGCAGGTCGGCCAGCGCACCATTGCGCAGGGTGAAAAGAAACAGCCCCAATGCAGCGAAATCGCCATTGCCGTAGTCGGTGATGTCCCATCCCATCCGCGCCGTTGCAATGCGCCGCGCGGGGCCGGCCTCAACGCGCGTGCGAAAATCCTCCGGGCTCCAGTAAGCGAAAGGTGGCAGCGTAAAGCCGTGGTGACGGATCAGATCATCCGCCTGCCCCATGATATCGTTGATCGTTGAGCGTTTCATCGCCTGAGCCCCCATGTTCGGAAATCACATCATTTACGATTCGTGACATCCGAAACTATGTTCGTCCACAGGCTTTTTGAAGATACGCGCGGTTAGTAGTAAAGCTTGCAGTTCATGAAATCACCATCGCGCATGACCACCACTTCGTAGTCATTCATGCCCTTACGACGATAAGCTTCGATGATGTCTTTGATGCTTGTGCGCGCATTGATCGGCGTCCCGGTGCCATAGGCCAAAACTCTATCGCCAACTTCCAAATCGGTATTCGCGCTGTCTGGCACGGCGACCACATAGGTTTCCCAGCTGTGTTTGGCGTATTTGGTTTCAAACCGCATGCCGTTGCCAAGCACTGTATCTTGCACGATCGGTAGCGACATCCGCTTGCTGATCACTGTACCCGTCCCGGCTTGTTCGATGCCAAGCTCGACCTCAAGTCCGGTTTGACCTTCAATCTCGGTTGAAAGGCGAAGAACAGGCGAGACCGCGTTGATATTCCCCACATCAATGCCGTTCACCGACACAATACGGTCACCTGCAGCAACTGCTTCGGTACGTGCACGGCTTACGCGCGCAGGCTCATCACTGTCAGCCTCCATCGGCATCTGAACGTTCCATTGCGACAGTATCACGAGGTTTGCCGGATCTCTGTTTTCGGGACGTACAGTGTCGTCGACAAGTTCGATCATACCGGTTTTGATTTCGCCATCGCGCGCAAATACCACATCATAGGCCATCATTCCTTTGCGACGGTCTTTCTGAAGAATGTCCTGAACGCTTTTACGTCCATCAAAGAAAACCCCGCCATAAGAGATCAGTCGATCCCCTATTCGCATGTCCGTCACAGCATTATCCGGCATAGAGACAAGGATTGAGGCCCAGCTTTGGCCGTCAAAGATCGTTTCAAAGTGCATGCCGTTCTTGAGAACAGTGTCTTGAATGATCGGAAGAACCGCAATTTCCTCGCCTGATTGCGTTCCAAATCGCGCGGTAAGCTGGGTTTGATCGCCCATCTCTGTCGACATCCGCAGCACAGCGCGCACCGCATTCAAATTCCCAATTTCGATCCCGTTCACGCTTGTGATCTGTGTGCCCGGCGTAATCCAGTCCCACATCGAGTCCACGGCCGATCCAACCGTCAAAGGATCGTTTTCATCTAGTGTAAACGGAAGCTTCACCGACCAATTCGAAAGGATAACCACGTTCTCATCGGCAATTTGCGTCTCGGATTGTGCACCCGCCATTGTGGCAGCGATCGACATTACGAATGCGCCAAACAAATGCGCTGAAAACTTTGAATTCTTCACGTTACCGTACCTCACGACTCATCACGTTGGGGTGAGAGCTAAAGGTTAACGTGGACAGAAAAACGGCAGAATCAGGACAATTTGCCTAAATTTTTGGCAAAAACTCTATTAGGCGCTCTTGAGCTTGCTTGGCCGCTCTCCGGCAGCCCACGCGCGCGTGGCATCTCCAAAGGCTTCGAACAACGGTCGCGACACAGGATCATGCGCGGCGCGATACTCGGCGTGCCACTGAACCCCCAGGGCAAATCCGGGCGCGCCATCAACGTAGATCGCCTCCGGTGTGCCGTCAGGCGCAGTGCCGTCGATAACAATGCGCGCGCCCTCTTTCTTGATGCCTTGGCCGTGAAGCGTGTTGGTGCGCACAACGGATGCACCAAAAAGCTGATGAAAGACGCCGCCTTCGTTTACGGTCACATCGTGGCGCAGCTCGAACTTTTCTTCGATCGTGCCATCGGGCGGCATCCGGTGGTTCATCCGCCCCGGCAAATCGCGGATTTCCGGGTACAGGCTTCCGCCCATGGCAACGTTCATTTCCTGAAAGCCGCGACAGACCGCCAAAATCGGCTGTCCTGCTGCGACACATTCTTGGATCAGCTTCAAAGTAAGTTTGTCGCGCCCAGGGTCAAAAGCACCGTGAGCTTCGGTTGCTTCTTCACCGTATTCTTCGGGATGCACATTCGCGCGCGCGCCAGTGAACAAAAACCCATCGCAGGACGCGCGCAGAGCCTCGATATCCATAATGTCGGGTAGTCCCGGCACCACCAACGGTACAGCGCCGCTAACCTCAGCCACCGCTTCGCAACACATCACGCTACCGGTGACGACGGGGTATTCGTCGTTCATCAGATAGTTGCTACCGATCACACCAACCACGGGCCGCTTCATGCCGTCACCTTAGACTTTTGTTTGACTACTTACCTGCCTTTTAGCACGCAGACTTCAAAAGGACACCTTGGCTTACCATCCATTTCTTAAAGCCGGGTTTGCGGGAATCATGCCTCGCCCTTAAGCCCTGCAGCCTCGATCGCGAACAGCGCCGCGGCGGCATCATTGTCAGAAGTATCGCCAGAGACGCCAACAGCGCCAATGATCCGATCACGCCCATCCCGTAACAGCACACCGCCCGGTACTGGCACAACTTTGCCGTCAAACGCTCCGTTTAGGGCGGCGACAAAATAGGCCTGATCCTCAGCTCGCTGCATCAATGCAGAACCCGGCAATCCGGTCATCACAACACCGTAAGCTTTGCCGCGCGCAACCTCGAACCGTCCCGGGCTTGCGCCATCCTCGCGCTCGAACGCTTTGACATGCCCGCCAGTGTCAAGAACGACAACCGACAGCGGCTTAAGGTCCATCTCGCGGCCCTTTTTGATGGTACCACGTACGATGTTGCGCGCTTTGGAGAGGTTGATTTCTGGCATGGGTTAAGTTCCTTCGCCTTTGGTTTGGTGCCGCTAACTAGCGGCTTTCAACTCTAAACGACGACGGTGCAGCACTGGTTCGGTGTACCCGCTTGGCTGCGCACGCCCTTCAAATACCAGATCACACGCTGCTTTAAAGGCAATCGTATCAAAGCCAGGTGCCATTGGGCGATAGAGCGGATCATCTGCGTTTTGCGCATCGACCTTGGCGGCCATCTTTTCCATGGCCGCGCGCACCTGATCCTTGGACACCACACCGTGGTGCAACCAGTTGGCCAGCGCTTGGCTGGAAATCCGACAGGTCGCGCGATCTTCCATCAGGCCGACGTCGTTGATGTCAGGTACTTTCGAGCATCCCACACCCTGATCGATCCAGCGCACGACATATCCCAAGATACCTTGCGCGTTGTTCTCGATCTCTTGTGCGATATCCGCATCGCTCCAGTCCGGGTTGCCGGCCAGCGGAATGGTCAACAAGTCTTCCAACGAACCGCGCGGCCCGTTTTCCGCCAAATCCGCCTGAACCTTCAGCACATCTGTATCGTGGTAATGCGTTGCATGCAGCGTCGCAGCCGTCGGAGATGGCACCCAAGCACAGGTCGCCCCGGCCTTCGGGTGTCCCGATTTTGCTTCAAGCATATCGGCCATCAGGTCCGGCATTGCCCACATGCCCTTGCCGATCTGCGCTTTGCCCGACAGACCGCAAGCCAACCCGATATCGACGTTGCGATCTTCATAAGACGCGATCCAAGCGGCGTTTTTCATCTCGCCCTTGCGCACCATTGGCCCGGCTTCCATCGCAGTGTGAATTTCATCGCCCGTGCGATCCAGGAAGCCCGTGTTGATAAACGCCACTCGATGGCGGGCGGCAAAGATACACTCTTTCAGGTTGGCACTGGTGCGCCGTTCTTCGTCCATAATGCCCAGCTTGACTGTGTTGGCAGGCAGGCCGAGCGCCTCTTCCACCTGATCGAAAATCTCAACAGCAAAGCCAACCTCGTCGGGGCCGTGCATCTTGGGTTTGACCACGTAGACCGACCCTTCAACGGAGTTGCCACCGTCGCGCGCAAGATCATGCATCGCGATCATCGTGGTGATCATAGCATCCATGATACCCTCGGGAATTTCTGAACCGTCCTCCAACAAGATCGCCGGATTGGTCATCAGATGCCCGACATTGCGGATCAACATCAGCGCGCGCCCCTTTTGCGTGACGCTCTCGTCATCTGGTCCATGGAACATCAAATCAGGATTCAGATCGCGGATAAACGTGTCGTCCCCTTTGGCGACCTCCACGCTCAGATCGCCTTTCATCAGACCCAACCAGTTGCGATAGGCCACGATCTTGTCCTCGGCATCCACACAAGCCACGGAGTCCTCGCAATCCATGATCGCGCTGACAGCCGCTTCAAGGTGGATGTCAGAAATATCAGCTTTGTCCTGTGCCCCGATGCGAGAGGTCGGATCGACCGAAATCACAATACCCAGGCCGTTTTTCTTAAACAGGAAGCGGCCGACACCCCCGCCAATGGAATGCCCAGCATACTGGCTTGGATGCGCCAAAGCGGGGCTGAATACGCCGTCTTTTACTGCAAGCGCATCAACGTCCGTCCAACTGCCGATGGCCAGTGGCAGCGCTTTGTCCAGATGCGCGCGCGCCCAGGCAATCACCCGCGCGCCGCGCGCGGCGTCATACCCAGGCGCATCCGCCAAATCGCCCAAAGCGTCGGTGCCGTAAAGCGCATCATAAAGCGAGCCCCACCGCGCATTAGCGGCGTTTAATGCATAACGCGCATTGGTGATCGGCACGACAAGCTGCGGTCCGGGAATGGTGGCGATTTCCGGGTCGATATGAGCAGTTTCGATCGTGAATTCCGGCCCTTCGGGCACCAGATATCCGATCTCCTCCAAGAACGCTTTGTAAGCTCCTGGGTCAGTTACCTGCCCTTTGTTGTCGCGATGCCAAGCGTCGATCTTACCCTGCAGGACAGCGCGTTTGTCCAAATGTGCACGGTTTACCGGGGCCAGTTCATGTACGATACGAGAGAAGGCCTCCCAAAACGCGGGCGCTTCAATTCCAGTGCCAACCAAGGCTTCGTCTTCGATAAACGTCACAAGTTCGGACGCCACTTGCAGCCGGTGTTTTTCAACGCGCGTCATCTTTAAAAGTCCTCTAATTCAGGCTTGCGCATACAAAAGTATACTGCCCGTTTCAAGGGCGCAGATACCTATACGGCCTCACGTCTCGACTTTCGGTTTGGTGCCCGCACACCGCTTTGAGCAATAGCGCACCTGCTCCCAATCGCGCGCCCATTTCTTGCGCCATGCAAAGGGACGTCCGCAGGTTGCGCAGGTCTTGGTTGGCAGTTCTCTTTTGCGCGTCATGCGTGGCATGTGGACTTTCCTCAAAGGCGGTGTCAGCTCAGCAATTGCAGCTTGCCAAGATATGGGATTAAACGAAGCAACCCCCTGATTGGATCACTCCTGCCATGAGCGAAACAGCCCCCAAGACCATTCGCCTTGAAGACTACCGTCCGCCAAACTGGCTGATCGACGATGTGCACCTGACCTTTAAGCTGCACCCCGAACACACCATCGTGCAAAGCCGCATCGCCTTTCGCCCCAACTCCGAGACGAGCGATCGTACTTTTGAGCTCGATGGCGAGGGCCTGTCGCTGCGATGGGCGCGCATAGACGGGCAGGATTGGAAACCGCAGGTCGATGGCAACGTGCTGCGGACAGGTGTTCCGGACGCACCGTTCATCTGGGAAGCCGAGGTTGTGATAAATCCCTCAGCCAACACCGTGCTGGAGGGGCTTTATATGTCCAAAGGCATTTATTGCACACAGTGCGAGGCCGAAGGGTTTCGCCGCATCACCTATTACCCCGACCGTCCCGATGTGATGGCGCCGTTCACCGTGCGCGTCGAAACGGGCGAGCCGTTCAAGCTCTCCAACGGAAACCTTGTGCCCGGCGATGCGCCCCTGCCCGTGATGCTATCCAACGGCAATCCTGTCGCCTCTGGTCCCGGCTGGGCGGAGTGGCACGATCCCTGGCCCAAGCCATGCTATCTCTTCGCACTGGTTGCGGGTGATCTGGGCAAGATTTCGGGTCATCATCGCACCAGCGAAGGGCGCGATGTTGAGCTGAACATCTGGAGCCATCCGGGCAATGAAGAGCGCTGCGCCTATGCACTTGATGCGTTAAAGCGTTCGATGGTTTGGGATGAGGACGTGTATGGTCTCGCCTATGATTTGGACGTGTTCAATCTAGTCGCGGTGGAAGATTTCAATTCTGGCGCGATGGAGAACAAAGGGCTGAACATCTTCAACGCCTCCTACGTGCTGGCAAGCTCTGAGACGGCGACCGATAGCGACTACGAATGGGTCGAAGCCATTGTCGCGCATGAGTATTTCCACAACTGGACCGGCAACCGCATCACCTGTCGCGACTGGTTTCAGCTGTCGTTGAAAGAGGGCCTGACGGTTTTTCGCGACCAGCAGTTCACCAGCGATATGCGCAGTGCAGCGGTGAAACGGATTGATGACGCGCAAGCCATGCGCAACCGCCAGTTCCGCGAAGACAACGGACCACTCGCACACCCGGTGCGCCCGGATAACTACATTGAGATCAACAACTTCTACACCACGACCGTTTATGAGAAGGGTGCCGAGGTGATCGGTATGCTCAAAACGCTGGTCGGCGATGACGCCTATTACAAAGCGATCGCTCTCTACTTTGAACGCCACGATGGGCAGGCCTGCACGATCGAAGATTGGCTCGCCGTTTTCACCGACGCCACCGGGCGCGATTTGACCCAGTTCAAGCTATGGTACTCTCAAGCCGGTACGCCTCGCATTGATGTGAGCGACAGCTTTGAAAACGGCACTTACACGCTGACTTTCAAGCAATCCATACCGCCCACGCCGGGTCAGGATATGAAGGCCCCGATGCATATCCCCTTCGCTTTGGGCCTGATCGATGCGGACGGCGCAGAGGTGCTGTCCACTACTGTGATAGAGCTGACGCAAGCCGAGCAGTCCGTGTCTTTCCCGTGTAAAGCCAAACCGATCCCTTCGCTTCTGCGCAGCTTCTCAGCCCCCGTGATCGTCAATCACGACACTACCCAGAACGAGCGCCTGCACCTGCTGGCCCACGATACCGACCCGTTCAATCGCTGGGAGGCAAGCCGCCAATTGGCCAAAGAACAACTGACGGCGATGCTGACCGAGGGGGCGACGCCTGATCAGGCCTATCTTGATGCGCTTAAACGCGTGTTGACCGATGACGCGCTTGATCCTGTATTGCGCGGCCTTGCGTTGAGGATCCCGTCTGAGGGCGACATGGCGCAGACCCTAGCAGACGCAGGGCGCACGCCTGATCCAAGCCAAATCTATGAGGTCTCGCAATCCTTGTTAAAGACCATCGGCGCGTCAGCAAAAGGTGAATTCGAAACGCTCTACGAAACGATGGACACCCCCGGCCCTTACAGCCCGGACGCCACAAGTGCCGGAAAACGCGAAATGCGGCTTTGCGCGCTTGGCTATCTGTCGCGCATTGAAGGCCCTGATCGTGCACGCGCGCTGTTTGAGAGTGCGGATAATATGACCGAAAGCCGCGCAGCCCTTGGCGTTTTGACCCACCAGGGCGCCGCAGACACCGAATTGGCCGCTTTCTACGACCGCTGGCAAAACGATGCGATCGTGCTCGACAACTGGTTCGCGCTGCAGATCGGGCGCAGCCAACCGAACGAGGCGTTGAACGTCGCCAAGGCGCTAAGTGCTCACGAACGCTTTTCGATCACGACGCCGAACCGTTTCCGCAGCGTGATTGGGGCGTTCATCGGCAATACAGCCGCGTTTCATGCGCCCGACGGCGCCGGTTATGCCTTTGTCGCAGAATGGCTAAACCGCATTGATCCAATCAATCCACGCACGGCTGCACGTCTCGCCACGGCCTTTGACACATGGGCGCGCTATGACGGAGATCGTCAGGGAATGATGCGAGATGCCGTGGCAAGCATGCGGGATCGAAGCGATGTCAGCCGAGATCTAGGAGAGATTGCCGGGCGTATTCTTGCCGATTGAATGAGCTTATCCACAGAGACTTTAATCCATTAACCTAATTAAAATCAGCCTCTTGAAGGCCGGTCTTTAGGTTATTCAGCCAAAACATGCCGCATCTGCGCGCCTGTCTTGGGGCGCACGGCACGTCCCTGCTACACTTGTCATAGCATTGTTAAATGAGCCGACTACTAGCGGTGGTATGATGATGAAAGAGCGTCTTGATCCCCTGATCGCCGAGCGCGCGCCTTGGCTTTTTGAAAAGACACCAGTCGCAAGGGCGGCCCGCGCCAGTCTGATGCGCCTGCTGGGGTATCGCGAAACGGTGGAGTTGGGCGAGCTGTACCAAAACTGGCCAACTGAGCGGATCATGCATCATGTTGCGGGCCTTTTGGCACGCGACCTAAGCGTCACCGGGTTAGAGAACATCCCCCGCCAAGGCCCTGCCCTGATTGTTGCCAACCATCCGACTGGCATCGCGGATGGCATCATGTTGCACCACGCGCTGTCGCCCATCCGTCCGGACCTGTTTGTCTACGCCAATTCCGATATCCTGCGGATCATGCCGCAGTTTGAAAGCATGATTGCTCCCGTTGAGTGGCAAGAGCATAAGCGCAGCCGCGCGAAAACGCGTGAAACCATGGAATATACACGAAATGCGATAAATCAGGGGCGTTTGGGCGTGATTTTCCCCGCTGGTCGGCTGGCAAAGCGGCGCGGTCTAAATCTTTATGAACGCCCCTGGATGGCATCGGCGGCGATGATCGCGCGTAAATACGATCTGCCTGTGATCCCGCTGAACATCCGTGCGCGCAACTCGGCGCTGTTTTATCTCTTGGACGCCATTCATCCTACATTGCGCGACATCACGTTGTTTTACGAAACGCTCAACAAAGACCACCAACCTTTTAAAATAAGCGTTGGAGAGCCGATTTCTGCCAGCGCGCTTCCGGTCAAATCGGATGAAGCAATTGACATCATGCGCCGCGCGACTCTGGCGCTTGGCGGGCGGCACGCACCGCAGGTGTCCATTGTCGGGAATTCAAGAAAACCCAGCTGGACGCGGTAAAAAAACGCGCGTGACGATAAACGTCGGAGAATAAGACATTTTTTGCCGCAATTCGCCATAAAACCGCCGAAAAACATTGCTCTCTCTTCTTCCATCACGTTGGAGACGATGAATGGCGGCTTTTGAATTTCTAAACGGAACGGCGCACGGACCGCTTTTTGCTGCGGGTGTTGCCTGTCTTGTTTTGCTGAGTGGTGGGCTGACACTGCGCCGGCAACGGTTAAAAAACGGCGGCGGAAGCAAACGCTCGGTGCGCAAAGTCACGCCACAGATGTCCAAGCCGACACTGCCGGTTGAACCCGATGATCCGGACCGCGCCGAACGCCGCGCGGTAGCGCAATACATCGCTGGTTTGATGGTCGCGGACGAGTGGACAGCGATTGGTGATCAGTTGGTCGAATGGGAGGCCGATCTGGCCACGACACCAGCCGGTCAGCGTTTCCACGACATCGGCGCGAAAGTTGCCCTGTCTGGTTTGCAAAACCTGATTGATGAAGCACCCCGCGATAAGTTGGCCGATCTGATCGAAGCAGAGGGTGAGCTTTCCCACTTTATGGATACATACCACGGCGCGCGCGACAACCACGTGTTGTCTCTTTTGGCCGCCCGAGCGCATCTACTGCTTGGCGAAGCTTCGCGCGCCGATCACTGGCCTGACGCCGAACGCAAAGACGCTTGGCGCAAAATGGCGCATCACTTTGTGAAAGCTGGGGAGATTCTGGCGGATTTCGACGCGCTTACTCAAATGTCCCCGCTCCTGGCCGAAGCGCAGTATCTTCAGGCGCTTGGCTCACCTGGCGGTGCACACAAGCTGCCTGAATTGTTTGAAGCCTGGATTGACCTCGATCCGGCAAACCCCGGAATTTATGAGGCTCATGCCACGTATCTGGCGGACACTGACGCGGTGAGTGACGAAGATATTCTGCGCCTTGCCGATGAGGCCAGCGCACGCACGGAAGACAGCCTTGGCTTTGGTGGGTACGCCCTATTCTTCCTGCCGCTTCTTACCACACGCGAGGGCGCACGCGATCTGGTTGATATCGAACTCTTTGGCAGTGCGATGATGGATCTGGCCTCGATCTCGGCCAACCAAGCCGAAGCCAACTGGGCCGCCGGACGTCTTGCTGCCGAGATGGAAGCAAGCAGCGAAGATCAGGCACTGGTCTTGCGCGATACACTGTTCATGCTGATCCAAAGCAGCATTTCAGTGATCTATCCGCGCCTGTGGCCGATTGATCAGGAAGAAGTAGAAGCTTTGATCGCCGAAGCCGATGTTCTTCCGGAGTTGTTGTCAGAGGCTGGGTTTAGCACGTCTTCAAACAAATACGCCGCGGCAGCATAAGACGTTAAAGCTTTAAGCGAATTATTCGCAATTGCGGCCCTGTGCATTCGGGGAAGCGCCGTTAGCCTTTCGCCCAGCTTTCAAGGGTTTCTAAGGTTCATTGTGCTTTGCAACGACATCGTTTGGAAGCATATCCGCAGCAAACCTTGCTCCGATTGCAATCCGTTTGGTGTAGTCTTGGGCAATCCGTTGGAAATCAGCTAAGGTGTTGCTTTCCCTATGCAACAGGCTCCTCAGATCACTAAGGACGAGGTAGATTTCTTCAATTTTTTCCTGATCACTCAGCTTGCTCATTTGGTTTCCCGAGTACAGAACATCGAAGGCCAGCTTGGCTCTATTCAGGGCGAATATCTACTCCATAGCGCATTCGCTTCCACGTAGCTTTGGTCTCGAAGCCGCCGCTTCGCCACAGATTCCACGTTTCGACCTTCCGTCAAACTATTTGTTCACTGAACCTGCGCAGGGCGCGTTCTTGGGCGCACTTCAGACAACAGCCGACAATAAGGCTGGCGCTTGGTGTAACGCTGCATGTCGCGGCGCATCCAATCTGTACGGATAGGTCCCCAATCTGCCGCAACACCACGCCAGCGCGTGTCCTTCACTGAAATAGCCTCATCGCGCGGAACGGTGATCGCCATAATCCGCACAGCACAGTTCAGGTTCGCCGCAGCGCTTTTGAGCCCGGTCCCGGTTTGCACGCGACAGTTGCGAAATTCGGCAGTCGGAGGATAAATTTGCATCAAGCCGAACCAGCGCCCATTTCCCCCAACAGCCGTCGGTTTCCACGTGCTTTCATAGCGCGACAGGGTTGAAAGGAGTGCCGCCCAAAACGCGGCGCGCTCTGGCGTGTCGTGATCAGGATAGGCCGGACACCATTCCGCAATGTCTTTTGGCACGGTTTTGGTCAAAGGCGCTCCGTGGGTTTGCACAGCCGACAGCGCAACGCGTGTCCATAACATTCCGCCATTTCGATGTTCCCATCTGGCACGTGGCACATCCGCACTGCGCGCCGCGGGACGCTCAACAGGAACGAGCCCAACGGAATAGTCGTCCACTACAGGACGCGACGGTGCTGCGTTTTGCGCAAAAGCAGGGAAACCCAGCAAAAGAGAGAAAATCAGAGTTCGCATAAGACCAACCGTTTAGCGCCCCAAGGATTAGAGATGCATGAAGTCGCACGTTCTGCCAAGGGTTTACCACTGCGACGGGCAATGATCCGCTTCAAATGCAACAATGGTTAACGCGTGACGACCTGAGAGGTAAAGTTCGGGTTCGCCTCACCAAGCTCATTCAGGCAAGCCATCGTTCCATTAGCTTGACGCGTACAGGTATAGTTGTTTTCCGGTGTGGCGGGCGTGGCGCGCACATAATCTTCAACTCCCGGACGCTCTGCGAGGGCAAACATCATCATGCCAATTCCAAGCGTACCGCCTGCGAACAGGATGCCCACGCCTAAAAACACATCGCGCAATCCTTTTGCGCGCCAAGAAAGCAGTGCGATTGTAAGACAAACGATTGCAAAGAGGCCAAACGGGATCAGCGGACGCCAAAACGTCTCATCTGCGGGAAAACCGCTGCCTTGGGGCATCATGAAGAGCTGCGCTCCGCCAAGTAGGACAAGCACAAATGCCGGGACTGACAGGGCAGCGACCGTTCCAATAGGATAGAAAATACTTCTGCGTTGAGGCGTTTCACGTTCCATATGAGCGGTTTAGCAAGCAATTTTGCCCAGAAAATGGCAGCTTGGCTTGCGCAGCCCCCGTGCCTTGCCTAGAAGAATTTGAGCCTTTTGAACGCACGGAGCGGCGCCATGCTTGATCTGACATACGAAACCCCGAAACCCAAAGTCATCGCCGGAGCGACTGGCGATTGGGAACTTGTGATCGGTCTGGAAGTGCACGCGCAAGTCGCCTCGAACGCCAAGCTGTTTTCTGGCGCTTCGACCACCTTTGGAGCGGCACCGAACTCGAACGTTGCTTTTGTCGACGCGGCTATGCCCGGCATGCTGCCCGTCATCAACGAGTATTGCGTCGAGCAGGCGGTGCGCACCGGATTGGGTCTTAAGGCCGAGATCAATCTCACAAGCGCCTTTGATCGCAAGAACTACTTTTACCCTGATCTCCCGCAAGGATATCAGATCAGCCAGCTTTACCACCCAATCGTCGGCGAAGGCGAAATTTTGGTCGACATGGGCCCGGGGATCGCGCGCCTTGTGCGGGTTGAGCGCATTCACCTTGAACAGGACGCGGGCAAGTCGATCCACGACATGGACCCTGCAATGTCCTTTGTTGATCTGAACCGCACCGGCGTGGCCCTGATGGAGATCGTCAGTCGCCCCGATATCCGCGGCCCCGAAGAAGCGGCGGCTTATGTGGTGAAACTGCGCCAGATCCTGCGGTACTTGGGCACTTGCGATGGCAACATGCAAAACGGCAACCTGCGCGCGGATGTGAACGTCAGCGTCTGCCGCCCCGGTGACTATGAAAAATATCAAGAAAGCCAGGATTTCGCCCATCTCGGCACGCGGTGTGAGATCAAAAACATGAACTCGATGCGCTTTATTCAACAAGCCATTGATATTGAGGCACGACGTCAGATCGCCATTTTGGAAGACGGTGGCAGCATCGATCAGGAAACCCGCCTGTATGATCCCGACAAGAACGAAACCCGCTCGATGCGCTCTAAGGAAGAAGCGCACGACTATCGCTATTTCCCTTGCCCAGACCTGATGCCACTTGAAATTGAACAGGCTTGGGTGGATGACATCGGGGCCGCGCTACCTGAACTGCCCGACGCCAAGAAAGCGCGCTTTGTGGCGGACTATGGCATGACGGAATACGACGCGGGCGTTTTGACGGCAGACGTTGAGGACGCAACCTACTTTGAAGCAGTCGCCAAGGGACACGACGGCAAACTCGCTGCAAACTGGGTGATCAACGAGCTGTTTGGCCGCCTGAAAAAGGACGACAAAGAGATCACCGAAAGCCCGGTCTCGCCCGATCAGCTCGGTAAGATCATTGGCTTGATTTCCTCTGACGCGATCTCGGGTAAAATCGCCAAAGACCTATTCGAGATTGTCTATACTGAGGGCGGCGACCCCGCCGAAATCGTCGAAAGCCGCGGCATGAAACAGGTGACCGACACGGGCGCTATCGAAGCCGCCGTCGATCAGATCATCGCCGACAACCCCGCGCAGGTCGAAAAGGCCCGCGAGAACCCCAAGCTAGCGGGCTGGTTCGTGGGTCAGGTGATGAAAGCGACGGGGGGTAAAGCGAACCCGAAGGCTGTGAATGAGATTGTGGCGAAGAAGTTGGGTTAGGCTTATCCAAAACGCGCATGGCATTGGCCATGTCGAAGCGCCCTCATAAACGACCTGCCCTAACGCAAAACGCCCGCGACGGTGTCGCAGGCGTTTGCAAATCTTATGACGGAAAAGCCCTAGCTTTTCTTGCGGCGCATCGCGACCAGACCGCCAAGGCCTGCAAGAAGCAGGGCAGCTGAAGCTGGAACCGGCACGACTGAAATGCCGCCATCTGTTTCTTCAGAAGTTTCCTCAACCACTTCGTCGATGATCTCTACCACATCCGTGATGTCGTCCACCTCGGTTGCTTCTTCCAATGCAACAGCCTGTTCGCTGACCCGTGTTGGCAGGTTGCGCAGAATCTGACCAAAGCCGCGAGAGCTACCGCGTGCTGTGAAGCCCGGTGCCTGGAATGCGCCGCGTGAAGATGCGATGCCATAGCGTGTGAATGTCGAGCCGTTGGAATTTCCAAAAGCGACCGCGCCATTGCAGTCTGCACCACGCGCGAATGGGTTACAGCTCGTGTCTGTCGCAGCGAAAGACGCTTGCGAAGATACACCGAACGCGACAATCGCGAGCGCTGCTTTAAATTTTGTTGTTCTCACCATTTTAACTCTTCCCTTCAAAGTCGTCTGGGATAACGACCCTTTGCCCAGCAGTCTCTGGCTTTTTGCAACATCGTTATGACAAAGTAAACCAGTTTATGGGTGAAATACTGCCTAAAAGCCGATTCATCCGGACAATATCTCAACCCTTGCGTGTAAAACTGTTGTATTTCAGCATTATAACAAAACTTGCTGCGCGACATGACGCTGCAGTGGAGTTTGGCTTATCCCGTACGCCACGGGTTTTGCTTTGCAAAGACCTCTGCTAATTGACGTCCAAACGAGCAAAGGACAGGGCCCATGCGGAATTTTGAGTACAAGGCGATACCCGCCCCCCATCAAGGCACAAAAGCCAAGGGC
Source organism: Paracoccaceae bacterium (assembly GCA_039942715.1). Classification (GTDB taxonomy): domain Bacteria; phylum Pseudomonadota; class Alphaproteobacteria; order Rhodobacterales; family Rhodobacteraceae; genus JABDJX01. The sequence continues at coordinate 46,917 of JBDVBY010000001.1, read as the reverse complement.
GTTAAGTCGACGGAAGACCGATTTGCCCTGTCGATGACCGATCAGCTCAACGAGATGGCGGCCGAGGGTTGGGAATATGTCCGCGCTGAAACATTGCCCTGTGATGAGCGCAAAGGTTTGACCGGCACACAGACGGTGTATCAGAACGTTCTGATCTTCCGCCGCTTGGAAGCGGGCGCAGAACCGCTCGCGTTGCAAGCAGCCCCTACTCCATCCGCCGTTCCCGTTGAAGACGACTTTGAACAAACACAGCACGACCCTGCGCCGCGTCCTGTGACGCTTGATGACGCGCATACCAACAGTGCACCGCCGCTCGGATCGGCGCGCGGCGACTAAACCTCGATCTTTAACTCAAGTGCGTGAATGCGCCCCATCAGATCGGCGCCCAAAGCGTCGTGGATGGCGCGGTGGCGCGCTATGCGACTCATCTCGCCAAGCGCATCGGCTGCAATCGTAATGTGAAAATGGCTTTCGCCGCCCTCTTGAAACCCCGCATGCCCACGGTGACTTTCACTGTCATCACGGATTTCCAGGCGGCTTGGCGCCAGCGCTTTGGTCAGCCTTTCACGCATTTCTTCGGTTACGGCCATTTTTTTGCGTCTTCCCTCTTCATTCTTTCCATCAAGACGGTAAACTCTTGGGTCCGAGTCGGAAAGGCAGGTAGAGCATGAAAAACGACCCCTTTGGATTTGATATGAGCGTGTCGAAAGACAAAAAGAAGCGCTCGCGCGGACGGCGCGGCATGTCTGGGGCGTTTGAAACATCAACCCGCGTTTGCGAGCATCCGGGGTGCGAAGATACAGGCCAGTACCGTGCGCCAAAATCTCCCGACGATCTGGATGAGTTTTATTGGTTCTGCAAAACGCATGTGCGCGAATACAATTTGAAATGGAACTTCTTCCAAGGTCAAACAGAAGAAGAGTTTGCCGAACAGGTCGACAAAGACCGCGTGTGGGAGCGTGAAACAAAACCCTTCGCAAAAGGCGACGAGGCCCGCGCATGGTCACGCCTTGGGGTGGATGACCCGCACCAGATTTTGGGCAGCAACGCGACGCGCAACCCGGGCCGTTCCATCACTGGCACCCGCAAACTCCCGCCTACCGAGCGGCGCGCGTTGGACATTCTGGAATCCAAGGATCACTGGACCAAGGCGGAAATCCGCAAGAGTTACAAAGCTCTGATCAAGGTTCTTCATCCTGACATGAACGGTGGCGACCGTGGCCATGAAGAACAATTGGGCGAAGTTGTGTGGGCTTGGGACCAGATCAAGGAAAGTCGAAACTTTCAGAAGTGACTTTTTGCGCTAAGTGGTTCGGCTGACTGACCATAAAGCAGCTTCGAACATAGTGACCCACCCAAGACCTGAAACCGACGCCCCTATTGATGCTGTCATCACCTGGGTCGATGGAAATACACTTCGCCACCGCCGAGCGCGCGAACACTACATGGCGCAAGCCGGCGTTGAATTGCATGAAAACGCGGTCAATCCGCACCGCTGGGCCAGCAGCGGTGAGATTCTATATTGCCTGCAATCCATTGAGAATTTTGCGCCTTGGATGCGCAAGTTATGGATTGTTGTCGATCACGAAGTGCCAGATCTTTCGCCGCTGTCGGCGGAGTTGCGCGCCAAAACAGAGATTGTCCTGCACAAAGACATCTTTCGCGAATTCAACTCCGACCTACCCACGTTCAACTCTTTGGCGATAGAAAGCCTGCTTTGGCGCATTGACGGATTGAGCGAGCGTTTTGTTTATTTCAACGATGATGTCTTTCTGACAGAGCCCCTGCAACAAGCGGAGGTGTTCCAGGGCGACCTGCCCGTCTTGCGCGGAAGCTGGGTTGATTACAGCGCCCTGCTCGACGCGCCCGGCGTGCGGGCAGATCCAGCCAAGTTCAACCACTTCATGCAGATCAACGCCGCACAGATGGCCGGGGTGACGGCACGCCGCATGTTTGCCACCGACCATGTCGTTCATCCGATGTGCCGCACTGTCATGGCGCGCCTGTTTGATCACCACGCCGAAGCGTTCAGCGCCAACGTCAAACATCGGTTTCGCGACCTAAGCCAGTTTTTGCCGCAGGGATTGCACAACCAAACCTGTCTTGCAGAAAACGCCGCCGTTATAAATGCGGTCAAAGATCATCTGCACGTTGAAAGCGGTCAAGGCATTGGCGAGCCAGCAGAGAAGACCTGGGCGCTACTGAACCGAGCGCGCAGACCTGACGTGAAATTTCTTTGCGTGAACGATTTGACCCAGCTTGAATTGGTCGTCCCAAATGCGCGCGTCTGGCTGAGCGATGTTGTCGGCGGCTTTCCTGTTCTGGCGCAATAAACCTGCGGGTGAACCAAGCCCTGTTTCGCAGATGCACCTTTCACCACGATAGAACTGTCCGGCCAAAACAACGCCCTTTCGGCGGTCTCTCTGACTGAAACAATTGAAGGAAATTTGGTTGTCCTCTGACACACGCCCGAAACGCTTTTCCGACTAAAGCATGTGCATTCGCTTTCGTTCTTCTTCCCAGAGAGCAAGGCGACCCGCACACCAGCCAGCAGACCGTTGGCAGTTCTAGGTTTCGGCACTCACGTTAGGAAAGTTGCCGGACGCATTAAAAGAGGAATGGATTATGGACGCCGTCTCTGTCGAATTACTTGGTTTTGCCGCAGGGCTGATAAACTTGGTAAGTTCGGTCCCGCAACTCCTAGCCAATTTGCGCAAACCCGATTGCGCAGCGACGCAAAGCGCGTCTCGCAACGCACTCCAATGCGCGGCGAACAGCATGTGGCTCGCCTACGGCATATCCGTGGGCTCGGTGTCGATGACGACCTTCTCCGCGCTTGGGTGCCTAATGGCGGGAATTTTGTTCTGGCAGGTTCTTAAGGCAAAGCTGGCTGGCATGCCGGGGCGACATCAAGAGATCGCCCACCCCGCCGAATTTGCGGCATAGCTCCACATTGGGCTCAAAGCAGACATACGCCCTTTACAAAAAAACCCAGCAGCCTGACGCTGCTGGGTTTCTTACTTGTTACGAGGGGGATTAAGCGGCTAAAAACTTAAGGCTTACACCGTTCAGACAGTGGCGCTTCCCGGTCGGTGCTGGCCCATCGTCAAAAATGTGTCCCAAGTGGCTACCGCAGCGGCGGCAATGCACTTCGGTGCGCACGGTGAACAGCTTGCGATCAGGCTTGGTGCCGACGGCGCGCGGCAACGACTGCCAGAACGACGGCCATCCAGTTTTGCTGTCAAACTTGTGCTTTGAAGAGTAGACGGGCAAATCGCAGCCACGGCACGCGTAAGTGCCAGCGTTGTAGTTCTTATCCAGAGGGCTCGACCCGGCTGGTTCGGTTCCCTCTTTGCGCATCACTTTGTACTGCAATTTCGACAAGCGCGAACGCCATTCTGCGTCCGAACGGGTTACTTCAAAATTACCGGAAGACGCCTTTGCCGGGGCGATCGCAACAAAAGCGGCACCTGCCAAAGCGGTTCCTAAAAACTCACGTCTCTTCATCAAAACAGTCTCCTTCATTGCGCGCACCCTAACAAAAGGCGTGATCACAGGGAAATCACAAGCCCGCGGGGTGTTGTTACGAAACACGCCCTAAAACGCGGTATTTCCCCGCGATTTCGGCGCTTTGGCTTGCACGAGAGGCCAGAATAAGGCACGTGTGAGCCAACAGCCGACAAGCCTAGCCGATAAGGGGTTTAAATGGATTATCGCCGCGTAGATCTTGATGCAAAGCCGACCGAGGACATTGATGTCCGCGAAGTTTTTGGCCTTGATGTCGATATGAAGGTCAAAGGGTTCAACGAGGTCACCGACCGCGTTCCTGAGACCGATCACACTTATAAGTTCGATCCCGACACCACTTTGGCCATTCTGGCAGGCTTTCAGCACAACCGTCGTGTGATGATCCAAGGCTACCACGGCACAGGTAAATCGACCCACATTGAACAAGTCGCAGCGCGTCTGAACTGGCCTTGTGTACGTGTGAACCTTGATAGCCACATCTCGCGGATCGATCTGATCGGCAAAGATCAGATCAAAGTGGATAAAGGCGTGCAGTACACCGAATTTCAGGAAGGCATCCTGCCTTGGGCGCTGCGCACACCGACCGCGATTGTGTTTGATGAATACGATGCGGGCCGCGCGGATGTGATGTTTGTGATCCAGCGTGTGCTGGAAGTTGACGGTAAGCTGACGCTCCTCGATCAGAACGAAGTGCTTGATCCGCACCCTTACTTCCGTCTGTTTGCCACTGCCAACACAGTCGGTTTGGGCGACACGACCGGTCTTTATCACGGCACACAGCAGATCAACCAAGCTCAGATGGACCGTTGGTCGCTTGTTGCGACGCTGAACTATCTCAGCCACGACGCGGAATCCGCGATCGTTCTGTCCAAAGCGCCGCACTATAATACTGAAAAAGGCCGTCAGGTGATCAGCCAGATGGTCAAGGTCGCCGATATGACTCGCACAGCCTTTATGAACGGCGATCTGTCCACAGTGATGAGCCCGCGTACGGTGATCTCTTGGGCGCAAAACGCCGAAGTCTTCCGCAGCGTTGGGTACGCGTTCCGCTTGTCGTTCCTCAACAAATGCGACGAGCTTGAGCGCCAAACGGTCGCCGAGTTTTATCAGCGCTGCTTTGACGAAGAGCTGCCCGAGAGTGCGGCAACAGTGGCCCTTGCGTGAGCAACAAGCCGGAAAATATAGCCGAGCCTTTCAAAAAGGCGCTGGCTGAAACGACCAAGACGCTGGCGGATGACACAGAGATGTCGGTCAGCTTTTCGGTCGACCCTCCGGGGATGTCTTCTGACGGGGTACGCTTGCCGCAAGTGACGCGGCGGATGACGCGCGAAGAGGTTTTGCTGGCGCGCGGCACGGCAGATAGCTTTGCGCTGCGCCGCAAGTTTCACAATGAAGAGATGCACGCGCGCTACGTGCCTCAAGGTAATTTGGCGCAAGAGATCTACGAGGCGATGGAATGGGCGCGTTGCGAAGCCGTTGGCGCGCGCGACATGCCCGGCACCGCGGGCAACATCGACCAAAAGATCGCCCATGAGGCTGAACGCAAAGGCTATGCGCAGATCTCCGAAGCCAAAGATGCGCCTTTGTCTGTCGCAGCCGGCTACCTTGTGCGCCAGCTTGCCAGCGGGCGCGATCTACCGCCCGGAGCAGACAACATCGTTGATCTGTGGCGCGGCTTCTTTGAGGACAAGGCGGGCGGCACGCTTGAAAATCTGGACGATGTTCTGGGTGATCAGGCCGCTTTCGCGCGCTTTGCCCGCCAAGTGATCACCGATCTTGGCTACGGCGATCAGATTGGCGACGATCCAGACGCCGAAGACCCAGATTCAGAGCCTGAGGCCGAGGAAAGCTCGGACGAGCAAGACGACAATCCGGATGCGCAGCAAGACGGTGATCAGGAAGAAGACACCGCCGATGCCTCGCCCGAGGAAAGTCAGGAGGCGCAGGACGACGCCTCTCAGGCGCAAGTTTCGATGGACGATATGGCAGACATGGAAGCGGGCGACGAGGCCGAGCTTCCTCAGGGCGACAGCGACATGGAGCCACCGCCGCCCATGCCGTTCAGCGATGCGGACCCGAATTACACGGTCTACTCGTCCGAGCATGACGAGGAAATACACGCCGCAGATTTGGCCGAAGCTGCCGAGTTGGAGCGCCTGCGCGCTTATCTTGATCAACAGCTTGAGCCGTTAAAGGGTGCGGTTGCGCGTCTGGCCAACCGCTTGCAACGGCGCCTACAGGCACAGCAAAACCGCTCTTGGGAATTCGATCTAGAGGAAGGGTACTTGGATGCTGCCCGCCTTGCGCGGATCATCGCAAACCCGACTGTACCGCTGGCGTATAAACAGGAAAAAGACACCGAATTTCGCGACACCGTTGTAACTCTATTGCTGGATAACTCTGGCTCGATGCGGGGCCGCCCGATTTCCATCGCAGCGATCTGCGCCGATGTTCTGGCGCGCACACTAGAGCGCTGCAACGTGAAGGTTGAAATCCTCGGCTTTACCACGCGTGCTTGGAAAGGCGGGCAAGCCCGCGAGTCTTGGTTGCAAGAAAGCCGCCCGCAATTGCCAGGCCGTCTAAATGATCTGCGCCATATCATCTATAAATCCGCTGACGCGCCCTGGCGGCGTGCGCGCGATAATCTGGGCCTGATGATGAAAGAAGGTCTGCTGAAGGAAAACATCGACGGAGAGGCGCTTGAATGGGCGCATCGGCGGATGACGGCTCGGCGCGAGGCGCGCAAAATCCTGATGGTGATCTCTGACGGCGCGCCGGTGGATGATTCAACGCTGTCGGTGAACCCTGCAAATTTCCTTGAAAAGCACCTGCGCGACGTGATTGCGATGATCGAAAAGCGCAAGCAGGTTGAGCTTTTGGCGATTGGTATCGGCCACGATGTGACCCGCTACTATGACCGCGCAGTCACGATTACGGACGTCGAGCAGCTTGCCGGGGCGATGACCGAGCAACTCGCCGCGCTGTTTGAATCCGATCCGCGACAGCGCAAACGTCTGGCGCGGATGCAAAAGGTCTCCTGACCCGATAACGCAAACGTTGCTTTGTTTACGCAGCGTTTAAAGGCACTCTGCGCGCAACACGACGGGAGCGCTTCACATGAAAAAACTGATCCTCATAAGCATTGCCCTGATCGCCATGACCCTTTCCGCCTCGGCTGAGCCGCCCATTCTTTCCGCCCCCGAAGCCAAAACCCGCATGGATGCCGGCGAGATGATCCTTCTCGACATCCGCACCGAACAAGAATGGCGCGACACTGGCGTTGCCAAAGGCGCGTGGCCCGTTTCGATGCACACACAGGACTTTGGCGCGCGCTTGCAAGCGATCTTGGCCGTTTATCCACCCGAACAGATCGGCCTGATCTGTGCCGTTGGAGGGCGCACTGGACACGTTACCCAGGTTTTAGAGCGCAACGGTATCGCGGGTATCATCGATGTGTCCGAAGGCATGATGGGCAATGAGCGCGGCGCAGGCTGGGTTGCGCGAGGCTTGGACGTGGTGCCCTTGGATCAGGCGCAATCTGACTACGAAGCCGCGACCGCCAACTGGTAAATTCGCTGGCTTGCACAAGCCGCACAGTTCGTGTTCCCTTCGCACATGTTTCAAACCTTTGACGCCCCCACAGCCCCCGAACAAGGTCCTCCACGCCTAAAAGCTTTGCGCGCTGAAATGCGCACAGCCGGGCTTGATGCCTTCGTCGTACCCCGCGCCGACCGCCATCAGGGCGAGTATGTGCCCTCCTCGGACGAGCGCCTTGCGTGGTTGACCGGCTTCACTGGATCGGCGGGGTTTGCCGCGATCACACAGGACATTGCGGGCGTGTTCATCGACGGGCGCTATCGTTTGGCCGTCGGCGCTCAAGTGGCCGAGGATTACACCCCGGTGCACTGGCCCGAAACCAAATTAGGGGCGTGGTTGCTTGAGCATCTCGCAAGCGGCAGCATCGTTGGCTTTGATCCATGGCTGCACACGGCTGATGAGATCGCCGCACTTCGCAAGGCCGCAGGCAACGCGCTTGAATTGCGTGCGGTGGACAATCTGGTGGATGCGATTTGGGAAGATCGCCCTACCCCTCCAAATGCACCGGCGCGCGCTCAAGACATCGCATTTGCAGGCGAGAAATCAGGTGAGAAACGCGCACGCATGGCGGCGCTGCTGCAAGAGGTAGGCCAAAGCGCTGCCATCCTCACCCTGCCCGACAGCATCTGTTGGTTGCTCAACATTCGTGGCAGCGACATTCCCCGCAATCCGGTGGTTCTCGCCTTCGCGATCCTGCACGCTGACGGAAGCGTTCACCTCTTTGCCGAGCCAACCAAGTTCGACGCTCTTGGCCCTGATCCTAACATCACGCTTGCGCCGATGGAGGCGTTTGAAGATGCGCTGACGGCCCTGAAAGGCCCCGTGCGCGTTGACCGAAAGACGGCCCCCGTCGCTGTTAGCTCGATCCTTAAAGATGCGAATATTGAGGTTGCATGGGACGACGATCCCTGCATTTTGCCCAAGGCCTGTAAAAACGAAGCCGAGATCGCAGGCGCGCGCGAAGCGCATCTGCGCGATGCCGCCGCGATGGTACAATTCCTTGCGTGGTTTGACACAGAGGCCCCCAAAGGCGCGCTCACCGAGATTGACGCGGTTACCGCTTTGGAAGGCTTTCGCGCAGGAACCAATTCGCTGCAAGACATCTCTTTTGAGACGATCTCGGGTGCCGGGCCGAACGGCGCCATCGTGCATTACCGCGTGAGCGAAGACACCAACCGCGTGATCAAAGATGGCGAGTTGTATCTGGTGGACTCAGGTGGTCAGTATCTTGATGGCACCACTGATATCACCCGCACATTGGTGGTTGGCGAACCAACGCAGGAGCAAAAAGAGTGCTTCACCCGCGTGCTTCAAGGTATGATCGCGATCTCGACTGCGCGCTTCCCGCGTGGCTTAGCTGGGCGCGACATTGATGCTCTAGCGCGCGCGCCTCTGTGGCGGGCAGGTTTGGATTACGACCACGGGACCGGCCACGGTGTGGGATCATTCTTGTCGGTACACGAAGGCCCCCAGCGGATCAGTCGCGTTTCGGACGTGCCGTTTCAAGAAGGTATGATTTTGTCCAATGAGCCGGGCTATTACCGCGCCGGCGCGTTCGGCATCCGCATTGAGAACCTGATCGTGGTGCAAAAGGCCCAAGAGATGGGCGACAACCGCGATCATCTGGACTTTGAGACGCTAACCTTTGTGCCGATTGATCGCCGCCTGATTGCCATGGACCTGCTCGCACCATGGGAACGGGATTGGATCAACGCCTATCACGACAACGTCCGCACCAAGCTTGAGGACCGTGTTGAGGGCGATGTTCTAAGCTGGCTGGCGCAAGCAACCGCACCAATTTGACCACACGCCATGACAATGCCGCATCCGTGCTCTATGTAGTGCTTTGGAATGCGAAGGAGATCTGCGGATGACGGGCGATATCACGATTAAACCTGCAAGCGGGACATGGGTTGTGCGCGCCGGCGGTGCTGTACTTGGCGAAAGCGAGAACGCTTTGGAAGTGCGTACTGGCGGGGATTCAACAATCTATTTCCCAGTGGACGATATTGCGACCGTATTCTTGGATGAATCAGACAAGACTGAGACGACGGCCATGGGAGACGCTGCGTTTTTCTCCATCGTCACCAAAAGCACCACACTGCGCGATTCCGCCTGGAGCATTGCAAATCCCGGAGCGGGTGCAGAGGCGATTGCGGGACATCTGGCCTTTGAAACTGGTGATCTTGTGGCGGTCGAAAAGCTTTAACGCGCGATTTCTTGAAAAGAAATCGGACCGGAAACTTTCAAAGTTTCCGCCCTCAGCCTAACGATGTTCTTCTGCAGCCGTAGCGGCCAGTGCCTTGTTATAAGCGCGCAACGCATCCACGTGGAACAACGCGCCGTGAATCTGCGGGGCTTCCCCCTCCTCGCCCAGCGTCACCACTGGCACAAACTGGCGCGGGTTGTTCTCAAACAGCGGTAGTGCAGTTTCAAGCGTGGCGTTCGGCTCGATCCAGACACCCTCTTCAATCGCCTCCCAAAGCCGATCTTCGGGCGCTGCGCGCGCATCATCAGGTGCGCGCATCACGTTGGCGACGCGGAACATCGACAGTAGGTAAGCTTGCGGGCCTTGCGAGAGATGCACATTGCGCCGCTCAAGCTGGGTGAGGAAAAACGAGCGATGCACCATCTTCGAGGCCAACGCTGTCGAGGTCGAGACCGCAACCATCACAGCCAAGCCCGCCTGCCAGTCGCCGGTGAGCTCAAACACAATCAACGTAGTCGAGATTGGCGCGCCCAACACGGCCCCTGCCACAGCTCCCATACCAGCCAGCGCATAAAGCGTCTCAGAACCGGACACTTCGGGGAAGATGGACGTGGCAATCAATCCGAAGGCCAATCCAAACAGCGCGCCGACCATCAGCGAGGGGGAAAACACACCGCCGCCCATGCGTCCTGCCATCGTAATCGCCACAGCAACCACTTTGATAATACAGAACACCACCGCTTCTCGCCACGTCAGCTGACCACCGATCGCTGCTGAAATCGTCTCATAGCCAACGCCAATGATGTGCGGGAACCACAGCGCGATCAGGCCAAGAAAAAACCCGGCACAAGCCGGGCGTAAGTAGCGTGGCATGCTCGAGCGGCGCTGCACTTCGGTTGCCAGATCATCCGCAAAGAAAATCGTGCGCATGAGCGCAAAGGCGACAAGGCCCGCCAAAAGTCCGAGGATCAGAAAGGCAGGCAATTCGACATAAAATGACAGGCCAGCTTCAGTAATCATCGCAAACTCGGCGACATCGCCAAAGGTCAGGCGGCTGATCACGGTGCCTGCCACGCTTGCGATCACGATGGGGGCGAACGTGTGTACTGCAAAGTGGCGCAAGATCACCTCTTGGGCAAAGAGCGCGCCAGCGATGGGAGCATTGAACGAAGCGGAAACAGCAGCAGCCACAGCCACGCCTAACAAATCGCGCCCGGTAATCCCGTCTGCTTTGATCTTGTTTGCCACCCAGGACGAGATCACAGCCGCTAGGTGCACCACCGGACCTTCCCGGCCTGTCGAGCCGCCTGTGCTAAGGGTGATCATCGAGGCGGCTGCCGAGGCCATACCTTCTTTGGTTTGAACGCGCCCGTCTTTTAGTGCAGCACCTTCGATCACCTCGGCCACTGATTTGGCGCGCGCATCTTCGGTAAAGCGATCCAAGATGACCCCGACGACCAGCCCCCCAAGAATCGGCAGCACAAGGATCCAATACCACGGCAGAGTTTCAGCAAAGGAATGCAAAAGACGAGTGTTATCTGTGCCATAGAGAAGCTTTTGCAGCCGCTCGATGCCCAAACGAAACAGCACAGCCGCACCGGCCGCAGCAATTCCGACGAACAACGCGATAAACCAGAACTGAAGTCCGCCCGGTCCGTCATTCACCAGAACGCTCCACCCCCTCTTGCAATGCGCAACAAGGCTGTCTGATTTCAGCTTAATCCAAGATTGGCGGGGCGCGTCCATCCGCTCTGGTTCTTTTCGGGCTATATGAACATCAAGCGTACCTTAGCCACCCTTTTTGAACCAAGGGGACGCCCTGCGGCTGTCACATCACGTCCGCAGTGAGTCCTTGGTAGGCCAAGCCGCATGGCTTGGAAAGCGCGAACTGGCGCGCGCTCTTGTGAGGATGGGCTTTGCGCCGCCTTTGACGCCGCAGCAAACGAGGGGGCGCTGCACCCCACACGCTCCCCCGAAGTATTTTTTGGGAAGAAGAAGCTAACATGTGTGTGCGAGGTTGCGTTTCCAGAGCAGATTGGGTCTGAATGGCTCTATGACATTCAGCGTAGATCTCAACTCTGACATGGGCGAAGGTTTTGGACCTTGGCAAATGGGCGATGATGCCGGGCTTTTGCAAATCGTGACCTCGGCCAATGTCGCCTGCGGCTTTCACGCAGGCGACGCCGATACGATGGCGCAGACTATGGCGCTGGCGGTGGAAAACGGCGTCGGCATAGGCGCGCATCCGGGTTTTCCCGACCTGCAAGGGTTTGGACGCCGCCAGATGCAGGTGCCCCACGGCACCCTTGCCAACATGGTGCGCTATCAGGTCGGCGCCGCCCAAGCTATGGCGCGCGCAAGCGGTGGCGATGTTCGGCACCTGAAACTGCACGGGGCGCTGTCAAATATGGCATGCAAAGATGCTGATATGGCGCGTGCCTGTTACGAGGCGGCCTTAGAAGTGGCCCCCGACATTATCATCATGGGATTGGCGGCGACCGCGATGGAAGAGGTTGCGCGCGATCTGGGCTGCAATTGGGCGGGCGAGATTTTCGCCGATCGCGCCTATAACGCCGATGGGACGCTGGTGGATCGACGTTTGCCCGGCGCAATGATCCATGATCCCGCCGAAGCGGCGGCAAACATGGTGGCGATGGTTCAGGCCGGAGCGATCCTGACAGGCAGCGGCGAGCGGCTTGAGACGCGTATTGATACCATTTGCGTGCATGGCGACAGCGCCGAGGCTGTGGCGCTCTCCGGCGCTGTGAGGCAAGGACTGATCGCTGCGGGGATTACGCTCAAGATGTTTGACGGCCAACCTTTGAGCTAAACCATCATTTGGCAACGCTTTGTGAACGAATGCCCCTATTCCGGCTTTGATTACGCCCCGAATTGGAAACACGTGCCGCAAAGTTACCCTAAAAAACGGGTGCTTAGACATTTTTCCGGCACGCTCGGCAGGTACATATGGGGCGTGCTAAAGATATACGGAGCGTTTCTAGTGACACGGTTTATGACACTTCCTTTGGTCGAACAGGCCCTGACAGTATTGTTGTTTGTCCTTTATCTGGTCACGGCGGTCCGCCTGTGCCGCTACTCAAGCTGGCGTGCACGTGGAGCCCCTAACCCGTTCCTGCCGCGCCGTGCCAAAATGATGCTGCGCGCATATGCAAAACGTCAGATGTCACGGGGACGTTTGCCTGCGTTTGCGTGATTGTTTCATCAAAACCTAGTCGCAGCGCACACCCAACAAATTTCACAACAAAAAAGGCCGCACGCTCACACGTACGGCCTTTGGTACTGTTAACGAGGGAAAGTTACTCGTCTTCCAAAGCCTCAACTGCTTTTTCCAAAGCAGCTTTGGTGGCTTTCTTTTCTTTCACTTCGGCTTGTTCAAACACGTGGTCAACGACCTTGTCTTCAAACAGCGGAGCTTGGATTTGCTGGCGCATCTGTGCGTTTTGCTGAACGAACTCAAAGAACTGACGCTCTTGGCCCGGATACTGACGTGCTTGGGTCATAACCGCTTGGGTCATCTCAGCGTCTGAAACTTCCACTTCGGCTTTGCGACCAATCTCGGCCAACAAAAGGCCAAGACGTACACGACGCTCGGCGAGTGTTTTGTGTTCATCCGTCGGCTCGACCGGATCATGGTCGTGGTCTTCAACGTCTGGGTTTTCTTCGTGCCACAGCTGATGCGCGATTTGGCCTGCTTCGGCGTCTACCAGCGACGGCGGCAGTTCAAACTTCACCAGATCATCCAACTGATCCAACAACGCGCGCTTCATGATCGCGCGCGACGCATTGCCATATTCGCCTTCAATCTGCTCGCTGATCTGCGTCTTCAAAGCGGCCAGATCGTCAGCGCCAAACTTTTTGGCCATCTCGTCGTCAATCTCGGCAGCTTTAGGTTCTTTGACGCCCTTAACGGTCACATCAAAAATCGCAGGTTTTCCGGCGAGCTCGGCATTGCCGTACTCTTCAGGGAAGGTCACTTCGACTTGCTTTTCGTCACCTACCTTCACACCCACCAGCTGCTCTTCAAAGCCGGGAATGAACTGGCCTGAACCAAGGGCAAGTGGAAAATCTTCGGCAGCACCACCATCAAAAGCTTCGCCGTCAACTTTGCCGAGGAAATCAATCACAACCTGATCGCCGTCCTTGGCTTTCGAGCCTTTCTTGCGATCTTCAAAGTTTTGCGCGTTCTTCGCCAGATTATCGAGGGCTTCCTGAACGGCTTTTTCGTCCGCAGGCACGACCATCTTTTCCAGCTTCACCTTGGAATAGTCGACCTCGGGGATGTCAGGCAGGGCTTCATAGCTCATCGCAACTTCGACGTCGTCGCCAGCTTTCCACTCTTCATTCGTCATTTTGACGTCAGGCTGCATCGCAGGACGGTCACCGCTGTCCTCAAAGTGCTTGGACATCGCGCCATCGACGCTTTCCTGCATCGCTTCGCCCATCAGACGGTCGCCATACTGCTTTTTCAGCAGGGCCATCGGCACTTTGCCTTTTCGGAAACCCTTCATCTCAATCTCAGGGGCCGCTTCAGACAGCTTTTCGTTCACTTTGGCTTCAAGCTCATCGGCTGTGACGACGATGTTATAACCGCGTTTTAGGCCTTCGTTCAGGGTCTCAGTTACCTGCATGGGGTTCCTCTTTGCTCCGCTGTCGGCCGGTGCCGAATGGATCATGTAAATCAGCGCTTCCTTTAGGCGCTAGTGGGCCTGCACGCAAGCCTCAAAGAACAATGCGTGCCACCCCGAACCATGAGGAGGCACGCACCTGATACCGACAGACCCTCGACCAGAGGCTAACCAGATCATTTAGGGTTGCCGGAATTCGTGGGTTTGGTCAGAAATATCGACCGTGCATAAGAAATATTAGAACAACGCTCCGACCCGTTGAGCGACGATAGGTTAACACATTTTTGGGCAATCGTTTAGGGCTTTGCAACGAGCGATCACATCTCTCTCAACTGCAGCACGCAAGTTACTGACATCGCGATAGAAAAAGGGCTAGCCATTTCTGGCCAGCCCTATCAAATAACATTCAAATCGTGCGAAGCGCTTCAGGAGTCCTGAGGCTTAGTGTGCGGGAAAATCCAATTCGCCATGTACTTGTGACCCGGCACGATGTGGCCAATGGGGAACTTCGCCATGTGCTTATGCCCCGGCACGATGTGGGCAAAGGGAAACTTCGCCATAAACTTGTGGCCCGGAATGAGGTGCGCGATTGGAAATTTCGCCATGTGCTTATGGCCGGGCACGATGTGTCGGATCGGGAAGCTCGCCATAAATTTGTGACCCGGCACGAGATGCGCGATCGGGAACTTCGCCATGAACTTATTGCCCGGAACAAGCGAGTTCGTGTGTTTCTTGCCATTAATAAGCAGCGGGAAAGGCCAGTTGGCCATCCTGCGACCGCCAGGCACCAAATGCCCAAATGGGAATTTGGCCATAAATTTGTGGCCCGGGATAAGATGCGCGATTGGGAATTTCGCCATGAATCTGTTGCCGGGAACAAGGTGGCCGATTGGGAAGCCAGCCATTTTCTTGTGGCCCGGAACGATGTGCCCGAAAGGGAACTTCGCCATATACTTGTGACCCGGAACCAGCAGATCGAACGGAAAGCGTCCGAACCGTTTATCCCCCGGCAGCAAATGTGGGATCGGCTTATCTGCCATCCGCGCATCGTGCGACATAAGCGACGTGGGCGAAGGCTTGCGCCGACTGATCAGAGGGATTGGCCAATTTGCCATGTGGTAGCTTGTGCTGTCCGGGTCCCGTGCCTTGGTTAAAAAGTGCGGATGATCGGACAGGATGCTTTGTAGCGGTGGTCGCTCGTCTTTGACACTGCGCTCTTCAACAAGGTCTGAGAGATCAGCGGCCCCATATGCTGCGGCAGCATCGCGCGTGATCTTGGCCACACCCAGGGGTTTATAACCTGCCCGCACAAGAAGAACCGCGCCGCCCGATGCGGCAAGGCGATCTTGATAAGCGCGCGCCGTGTCAGCAGCGACCTGGCCTTTGGTTAGTTGATCGGCAAGCCCGTCTGCCGTTTCGTAAAGATCGACAATCCTCACGGACAGCCCCTGACGGTGGATCAATTCATGCTTCGCTGAACGAGCACTTTCCGCGTTCTCAAAATACCGCGAGATGATTTTCGTCATGAGACCTCCAGAGGGTTTGGACGTGTATCTGTCAAATTCGATGCTGCTCTGCGTTTTGACACGGCCACCGCAACCGGGGTGGCGACAAGAACGACCAGAACAAGGAAACCGATTTCAATCATGAATACTATATTATAGGGCGTGTGCGCTTGAATTCCATTCAGCGCCTCGATCCCCACAAGAATATCGCGCACAAGGCCAGCCAAAGCCACGCCAACGCCGGCACAACTGGCTTGAACAGCGCCCCATGCACCAAGCGAAAGCCCGGTTTGATTGGACGGTGCGGCGCGGATGGTCGCTGTGAGGGTTGCGTGGCCGAAAAGACCAGCGCCGATGCCAGTGGCAAAGATGCCAAGCAAGAAAAGCGGCGTGCCAACAAGACCAGGAGAGAGAACAATCGCGACAAAGCCTGGAATGCCGATCAAAGCACCGACACGGCCCAACCGCATAGGCGAGCCACCTGCCCCAAGCAAATGCGAGGCCACGCCAAAGCCAACAAGCGTACCCGCTGCCAAAAGCGCTGTCAGACGCGTGGTTTCAGCGACGCTCAGACCCAAAGCCTGCGCGCCGTATGGTTCCAGCAAGACATCCGCCATGCCAAATCCAAAGGTTCCAAGCGCAATGATCACCAGTATGCGCATCATGCCGGGACGTGCGACCAAACTTGTCCACGCTTGACGGAACGTTGGTTGAATGACGTTTTCCATCTCGGCGGCACGGGCGCGGTTGCGCGACTCTTGCTTCCAGATGGCAAAAAGGTTCAGGCCCACAGTGACAACTGCAGTCCCTTGGATCACCTGTATGAGGCGCCCGGGTGTGTAATTTTCCAATAGCGCGCCGTAAATCAGCGCAGCAACCACCATACCCAAAAGCAGCATGACATACATTAAGCCAACCACTTTGGGGTGGTCTTCTTCGTCGACAAGATCCGTTGCAAGCGCAAGACCAGTTGTTTGAACGATGTGCGCGCCTGCGCCAACCAGCAAGAATGCAAGTGCTGCAGACGAAAGACCTATCCAGCGCGGTGCATCTACCGCTTCGCCGTAGCCTGACAAGACCAGCAAAGCGAACGGCATGATGGCAAACCCGCCAAATTGATAAAGCGTGCCCTTCCAGATGAAAGGCACCCGTTTCCAGCCCAAGGCGGAAACATGCGTGTCAGATTTATATCCAATAAACGTGCGGAACGGCGCAAATACCAAAGGCAGCGCCAACATACCCGCAACAAGCGTGGCCGGAACGGCCAGTTCAACGATCATCACACGGTTGAGCGTGCCCACCAAAAGCACAAGCGCCATTCCGACCGTGACTTGGAACAAAGACAATCGCAGCAATCGTGCCAGTGGAACATCTTCACTGGCAACATCGGCAAACGGAAGATATCGCGGCGCGATACTTGCCAATTTTTGCACCGAAAAGCTGCGGAAATTGAATGCCATGCCCGTTGTTTCCTGATTGGTCCTGCGGGCGTCCATCTTTCAGAACGCCCACAGGTTACCGGGAGGAAAACCCCGCAAACCTAAAAGGTGCGCGGGAACCTAGTCTTATTCAGACGGCCGTAAAACTGGCGTGTTCGCCAAGGCCATCTCGTCAGGCTGCAAAATCGCTTTTGCTGTTGTGCCATCAGGCATTACAACTGTGATTTCGCGGGCTCCTGCTGTGGTTTCACGCACGTAGGATGCTTTTGCTACGTCAGCTTCTGGCGCTTCAAGCAAAGCTGCCGAGGCCATATCACCAGAGCCCAGCTCTTGGCCTGACAAGAAGTCAGCGACCCAAGATGTATTGCTCAGCACAGCGACGTGAACTGCAAAGCTACCAACGGCTACTGCACCTAGAAAGATTGGCACACCTACGGATGGTGAAACGACAAGCCACATTTTTGCGTTATTCATTGTGTTTCTCCTTTATCCAAGCCACGGCGTGGAAACGGCCACAAGAAAGTGCGCCACCAAAGCAAGTGCGCCAAAGACGCGCGTGCCGTCGATGAGATAGCTGTGTACTTCTTCAGCCTCTCGTAGGTTCAGGCCTGTGGGCCACACTTTATCTGCATCATCAGACATCCAACATCTCCTCTTCGTAGGATGATCAGCGCGAAACGACCCAAAATCACTCTAGAAAGCGACCCGCTCCGCAAATCTCGAACACAATCAAAACCGACTCTGTCCATGTGCGACATTATGTCCAATTGGTGTGACACCGCAAGTGTCAATTTAAAATTACATTTCACACTGCGATAAAACGTCTCCCCATTTCCGCTGCTTGCCCCATACAGGGCTGAACTCTGTCTCTGTGCTGTGAGTGCAATCTTGGTGTTGCTGCGCCGCAGCGACTTGTCCATGATGCAAGGTGAGCAAGGAGCAAAAATGTCAATTACCGCAAGCATCTACCACCTGACACACTATAAGTATGACAGGCCCGTAAGCTTAGGTCCGCAGACCATCCGTCTGCGCCCTGCTCCACACTCGCGTACGCGGGTAATTTCACACTCTCTCACTGTCTCGCCGTCAGCTCATTTCATCAACCACCAACAAGACCCCTACGGCAATTGGTTGGCCCGCTTGGTGTTTCCCGAGCCTGTGCGCGAATTCAAGATCGAGGTCGATCTGGTGGCCGACATGTCGGTCTATAATCCGTTCGATTTCTTTGTAGAGGACAGTGCTAAAGACTTTCCGCTCAGCTATGACGCCGACATCGCCGAGGATCTGACGATCTATTTGCGCGCCGATCCTGTTGGCCCATTGCTGGACGCATTTATGAAAAGCGTGCCGCGCGCGCCAATGGTGACGATTGATTTTCTGGTTATGCTCAACGCGCGCTTGGCAAACGAAATCAACTACGAAATCCGCCTTGAGCCGGGCGTACAAACCGCCGAAGAGACGCTTGGGCGCGCCGCCGGATCGTGCCGCGACACAAGCTGGTTGTTGGTGCAAGTGCTGCGCAGTCTCGGGCTGGCTGCGCGTTTTGTCTCCGGCTATCTGATCCAACTCAAGCCTGACCTTGTGGCGATTGATGGGCCCGCAGGCACTGACAAGGACTTCACTGATCTACACGCATGGGTCGAGGTTTACCTTCCCGGCGCGGGCTGGGTCGGCCTTGATCCAACCTCCGGGCTTTTGGCTGGCGAAAGTCATATCCCGCTGGCCGCTACCCCACATTATCGCCACGCTGCCCCTATCTCGGGTGCTGCCAGTGCGGCTGAAGTCGATTTCTCATTCGATATGCAAGTCACCCGCACGGCCGAACATCCGCGCATCACCAAGCCGTTTTCGGATGAGGCTTGGGAGGCGCTCAACACGTTGGGCCATGCCGTTGATAAACGTTTAGAAGCGGGCGATGTACGTCTGACCATGGGTGGCGAGCCGACGTTTGTGTCGATTGATGATTTCGAAAGTGATGAGTGGAATTCTGACGCTGTGGGCCCAACCAAACGCGGTCTGGCCGACACTTTGATCCGCCGCCTTCAGGATAAATTCTCAAGCGGTGGTTTGCTGCACTATGGTCAGGGCAAATGGTATCCCGGTGAAACCCTGCCGCGTTGGACGTTCTCGCTGTTCTGGCGCAAAGACGGCCAACCCATCTGGCACGATCCCGATTTACTGGCGCGCGAGGATACAAAAGAAGACGTCGGGCCTGACGAAGCCCAAGCGCTTTTGACGTCGATTGCCGCCAGTCTTGAAGTGCCCCAAGCCAACGTCGTGCCCGCGTTTGAAGACCCAGCCGAGTGGATCATCAAAGAAGGCAATCTGCCCGCAAATGTCACGCCGGAAAACTCAAAACTGAAAGACCCCGAAGAACGTGCGCGCATTGCAAAGGTGTTTGAGCGTGGTCTGACGACACCTGCCGGGTATGTGCTGCCCGTCCAGCGCTGGCAGGCACGCGCCAGCAGCCGGTGGCTCTCCGAGGTGTGGGAAATGCGCCGTGGCAAGGTCTATCTGGTCGCAGGCGACAGCCCCGTTGGCTACCGTTTGCCTCTTGGCACCCTGCCCCACATTCCGGAAAGCGACTATCCGTTTCTCAACCCGCAAGACCCAAGCGAGCCGCGCGAACCACTTTCGGCGTCGACACCGCCTGAGGCAAAGACGCCTGATCAGCCTGTGGCAAGCCGCACAGACGCCTCAGCCGGACAAACGCAAGTAGAACAAAGTCTTGGCGATCTTGACGGGCGCGTGCGTACCGCGATTTCGGTGGAGGCGCGCGACGGTCGTTTGTGTGTTTTCCTGCCCCCGGTTGAGAAACTCGAGGACTATCTTGAGCTGATCGCAGCTGTTGAATCGGCAGCGAAATCAACTGGCCGCAAAGTTCTGATCGAAGGTTATGCTCCAAAACATGATCCGCGCATTGACGTGTTGCGCATCGCCCCTGATCCCGGCGTTCTGGAGGTAAACATTCACCCCGCTGCGACGTGGCAGGACTGCGTTGCCACTACCGAAATCGTGTATGAAGAAGCGCGCCAATGTCGTCTGGGCACTGACAAATTTATGACCGACGGACGCCACACCGGTACTGGAGGTGGCAACCATGTTGTCGTGGGCGGTGCGACACCGAACGATAGCCCATTCCTGCGCCGACCCGACCTGCTCAAAAGCCTAATCCTGTTTTGGCAGCGCCACCCCAGCCTGTCCTACCTCTTTTCCGGCACCTTCGTTGGCCCCACCAGCCAGGCCCCGCGCATCGACGAAGCGCGCCACGACGGGCTTTACGAACTTGAGATCGCGCTTGATCAGATTTGGCCGCCCGAAGAAGGCACGCCGCCACCACCTTGGCTGACCGACCGGCTGCTGCGCAATGCGCTGATTGACGTCACAGGCAACACGCATCGCACCGAGATTTGTATCGACAAGCTTTTCTCGCCCGACGGACCAACCGGACGGCTTGGCTTGGTCGAGTTTCGCGGCTTTGAAATGCCACCCAACCCACGCATGAGCCTTGCTCAGCAAGTTCTGATCCGCGCCATCATTGCGCGATGTTGGGAAAATCCGATTAGCGGCAACCTCACCCGTTGGGGGACAACGCTGCACGATCGCTTTATGCTGCCTGCGTTTATCTGGGAAGACTTCCTAGACGTTCTCGGCGATCTTGCGCAGCACGGCATGGGTCTTGATCCTGCATGGTTCACTGCACAATCAGAGTTCCGCTTTCCGTTCTGCGGCGAAGTCACATATGAGGGCGTTACACTGGAGCTGCGCCAAGCGTTGGAGCCGTGGCACGTACTGGGCGAAACAGGCGCGATTGGTGGCACGGTGCGCTATACCGATAGCTCGTCAGAACGTTTGCAGGTGCAACTCACAGGCGCAAATCCGGGCCGCTATATGGTCACCGCCAACCAGCGGGTCGTTCCGCTGCACCCCACTGCACAAAACGAAACGCATGTCGGCGGCGTACGCTACAAGGCTTGGAAACCCGCGCTTTCGCTACACCCGGTTCTAGAAGTCGACGCACCGTTAATCTTTGATATTTACGACACCTGGTCTAAGCGCTCTCTTGGCGGCTGTCGCTATCACGTCGCCCATCCCGGCGGGCGCAATTTTGATACATTCCCGGTCAATGGCAACGAAGCAGAGGCACGACGCTTGAGCAGGTTTGAAAACATGGGACACAGCGGCGGAACCTTTACTCCGACACCAGAACGCACCCATCCGGAATTCCCCATGACGCTTGATCTGCGCCGTAGACCGGGGCTCTAGAGTGATGCAATCCGCGTCTTTTCAGATCAACGATGCTGCAGCAAACCTGCTTGCGCGGTATGTTGCACAGCTTGATGCGAGCGTGCCGCGCAACGACGAAATGGTCACGTCTGACGGTCAGTTGAAACCCGTTTGGACACCGTTCTTTGAGCATCTAAGTACACTCACCCCAGACGCACTTGCGCGCCGATTTGCGCGTGGCGATCAGTATTTGCGAGATGCGGGTGTGCTGTACCGCCAATACGACGAAAGCATGTCAACCGAGCGGGAATGGCCGCTTAGCCACATTCCGGTCATTCTGGATGATGCAGAGTGGCAAACGATTTCAGCGGGCCTGATTGAACGGGCGAACCTGCTGGAAGATATTTTGAGCGACTTCTACGGGGCCAATACGTTAGTCAGCTCCGGCCAGTTGCCGGCGACACTCTTAAGTCAAAATCCAGCTTGGCTGCGCCCGATGGTCGGCACGCTCCACTCAACGGCGCCGTTGCTGAACACGCTGTCCTTTGAGCTTGGGCGCGGCCCGGACGGGAAATGGTGGGTGATCAGCGATGTGGTGGAAGCACCGTCGACAACTGGCTTTGCGATTGAAAACCGGATCGCAATGGGCCGCGTGTTTCCTAACTTTTTCAACGACGCCAACATCCATCGCCTTGCTGGCTTCTTTCAGCAATTCCAGCAAACGCTGATTGCCATGAAAGGACGCAGCGCCGGCGAAATCGCGCTTCTGTCACCCGGACCGATGAACCAGAACTATGCCGAACACGCCTATATGGCGCGCTATTTGGGGCTGTTGCTGGTCGAGGGCGAGGATTTGATCGTGCAGGACGGCAAAGCGATGGTGCGCACGGTGGCAGGCAACAAACCGATCAGCTTGCTGTGGAACCGTTTGCCGAGCACGATGTTTGACCCTCTAGAGCTTGATGCCTCTTCGATGCTTGGCGCTGCAGGTTTGGTGCAAGCCTTGCGCGATGGGGCCTTAAAGACGGTGAACATGGTCGGCGCTGGTGTGCTTGAAACCCGCGCGTTGATGGCGTTCCTGCCCAAGATCGCACGCGCACGCCTTGGTCACGCCCTGTCGCTGCCCAACATTGCAACGTGGTGGTGCGGCCAAGACAGCCAACGCGACGAAGTGATGGCCAATCGAGATCGGATGATGGTGGGCAATGCGTTTTCGACAACGCCACTGATGGCTGATCCGACAACGCTTTCGCTTGGGCACGACCCGAACAGTCCACGCGCCGCAGCGTTTAAAGAGATGCTGCAAAACGACGGGCAAAACCTTGTTGGACAAGAGGCCGTGACCTTGTCGACCGCACCTGCTTTCGAGGACGGGGCCCTTGTCGCACGCCCGATGTGTATCCGCATCTCGCTGGGACGGACAAACGAAGGTTGGGCCGTGATGCCCGGGGGCTATGCGCGCATCAGCGCCAGTTTGGACGCCAAAGCTTTGGCAATGCAACAGGGCGGCAAAGTGGCTGACGTTTGGGTTGCCAGCAAAACCAAAGTCGAAACGCCCAGCCTTTTGACGCAAAACTCTCCGGCGCACAGTCACACCGCCACCCAGTCGATCTTGCCAAGCCGGGCGGCGGACAATCTGTTTTGGGTCGGGCGCTATGTCGAGCGCGCCGAACAAAACATGCGCTTTTTCCGCGCCTATTTCGCGCGCATCTCGGAAGGGATGAAACACAGTGATGCTGTGCCAAAATTCATGCGCGCCGCCCTGATGGACAAGGTTGCGCCCGACGCCTCTGACATGGCGAAACGCTTTGGCAAACCGCTTGATCTGGGATTGCAATCGGCCACGCGGATCAGTGACCGGTTATCTCCCGACGGGCTGGTGGCACTGCGCGCTTTGGTCAAACACATGCGCGAATTGGATCGGCGCCCTGTTTCGATTGATGACATCCCAATAGAGATTTCGGCTCTGTTGCGACAGGTCACTGGCTTTTCCGGTCTCGTACATGAAAACATGTATCGCTCGGATGGCTGGCGCTTTCTCAGCCTCGGCGTTTCGCTAGAACGCGCAGCCAATATGTGCACCGTTCTGGCCGCTTGTATTGAAGAGTCTGCCCCAACAGGCGCCTTCGATCTTGCCCTTGATATTGGCGACAGCGTTGTGTCCCACCGCGCACGTTTTATGACGCAGGCCAGCACCGCGTCTGTGCTTGATTTGCTAGGACTTGATCCGCAAAATCCACGCTCAGTCCGCTATCACATCGCGCGCGCCAAAGAGCATATTTCTCACCTGCCCCACGAAACCGGAAGCCATACCCTCAGCGATGTGGCGCGGCGGACGTTGCGCGTTGAAACCCACCTTGCCACAAGCGAGACAGCACAGATTGACCCGGCTTTTCTGCTTCGATTGCGCAAAGACATCTGGGACATTTCGAGCGCGCTGAACGCGGCCTATTTTATCTGATCATGATTTATAGCGTCCGCCTGAAAATCACCCATAACTATAATCAGACCGCTACCAACGGGAGACACCTTATTCGTGTTTCCCCCAAAATGATCCCAGAGCGCCAGCATCTGACCACCCACCTATTGGAGATCACCCCCGAGCCGGATGCGCACAGCGAAACGACCGATTTCTTTGGCAACATGACTACCACCTGCGTGCATTCGCGCTCGCACAAAGACATGGAGATAAGTCTCGCGTGTCACGTTGAAATGACGCCCTTGGTGCCGTGGCAAGATACCTCTCCTCCCGCACGTGATCTCCGCGTCCTTTGGAGCGGGATGACCGACCTTGGAGCAGACTCGCCGCTTCATTTTCTGGGGCCATCCCCGCGGCTGAATTCAAATGGCGCGATCACTGAATTTGCCAAAGCGATTTATCGCTCCGACGACAGCGCCGCCTTAAATGTCATCCAGATCGGCCAGGCCTTGTTTGATGCCATGACTTTTGACGGCGACGCAACCAACGTGGACACCGACCCTGCAGAGGCATTTCGTCTAAAACGCGGTGTGTGCCAGGACTTTACCCACATCATGATCCTTGCCCTGCAAGCCGTTGATATCCCCGCAGGTTATGTCAGCGGCTTTTTACGCACCCGACCGCCCGAAGGTGGCGTTCGGCTTGAAGGAGCTGATGCCATGCACGCTTGGGTGCGCGCGTGGTGTGGGCCTGTGCAGGGTTGGATCGAGTACGACCCAACCAATGCCACCTTGGTCGGCACCGATCACATCGTTGTTGGCTACGGGCGCGATTACGGCGACCTGCCTCCGGTCAGCGGGCATTTGCGGTCGTCGGGCGGGCAAAGGAATGCGCAGGCTGTTGACGTGGTTGTTGTGGGTTAGGACTTGCCTCACCCACAGAAGCGATTTTGCCGTGGCATTAGGCTTCCGGCAACAAAACAGGCCCCTTGTGCGCAAAGCCAACGGTTACTTCGCTTCCCACGTCAAGAGGCGCGTCGACCTCGTCTTGCACAGCAAACATCTGCCCAAAACTGGCGTCCAGCGTATATTCCATGCGTACGCCAACGTAGGTCGCCTTAGCGATTTTCACCTTGAATCCATCTTGTGCCCCGATGACCAAACGCGAGGGACGCACCGCCAGTTTTGCAGGCCCAGCGTTCAAACCGCGCGAGGGAAGGACGTGGCGATAGCCTTCGATGTTGATCGTGGCCGCATCGTTTTCGACGCTTTCAATTTTACAGGGCAAAATGTTCGCCTCGCCAATAAAGTCGGCGACAAACTCATCTACCGGGGCATCATAAAGGCTGCGCGGTGTGCCGATCTGTGCAATCGCTGCGTTGCGCATTACGACGATTTCGTCAGAAACGGCGAGCGCCTCTTCCTGATCATGGGTGACGTAGACGACTGTTAGTCCGAGGTCTTGCTGAATAGCGCGGATGTCTTCGCGCACTTGGCGGCGCAGCTTGGCATCAAGGTTTGAAAGCGGTTCGTCAAACAGCAAAACCTGTGGCTCCAGAACCAAAGCGCGCGCCACCGCGACACGCTGTTGTTGGCCACCAGACAGCTCACTGGGAAGGCGTGAATCGAACCCTTTGAGGCCAACCAAATCAAGCCCGGCCATTGCGCGGGCGCGTGTTTCTTCCTTGGAAAAGCCCGAGAACGTGAGGCCATAAGAGACGTTTTCAAGCACACTCATATGCGGGAACAGCGCGTAGGATTGAAACACCATCGACACATCACGATCTGTGGCGGGCAACGTGGTGACATCGCGATCCCCAATCAGGATTTTGCCCTCGCTGGCCATTTCCAACCCTGCAATCATGCGCAACGTCGTCGTCTTCCCGCACCCTGACGGGCCAAGCAGCGTGACCAGTTTTCCAGCCTCAACGTGCAGATCAATACTGTCCACCGCCACGACATCGCGCCCAAACCTTTTGGAGACTTTGTCAAACCGAACGGGCGCAGCTTTGCCGGTAATGCGTGTTTCGACCATGGTTATTCTCCTGCCCCGAATTGTGTGCGGCGTCCGATTTTTGTGCGACCCACCAGTAGTTGCAGCAACCCGACCGCGGTCAGCATCACAAAGATCAACGTAGTGGAATAGGCAATCGCAAGGCCGTAGTCGTTGTTCTCAACGCGACCAATAATATAGCTGGTGGCCATGTCGTATTCTGCCGACACAAGAAAAATCACCGCTGAAATCGCCGTCATTGCACGCACGAAACTGTAGACAAGTGCTGCCAAAATCGCGGGGCGCAGCAGCGGCAAAATGATTTTGCGGAAAGTCTGCCAAGAGTTCGCGCCAAGCGTCAGCGAGGATTCATCAAGCGATTTATCAAGCTGGCTCATCGACGCGATTCCTGCGCGCACACCCACGGGCATGTTGCGGAAGATGAAACTGACGATCAGGATAATGCCGGTGCCGGTGATCTCGATTGGCGGCACATTAAACGCCAGAATATAGCTGACGCCAATGACAGTACCGGGAATGGCAAAGCTCAGCATGGTGCCGAATTCAAACGCGTTTTTGCCCGCGAAATTCTGACGTGTCAGAAGATACGCGGTGATCAACCCGACAATCGCAGTGAGCGGTGCCGCAGCAGCGGCGATGTAAATCGTCGTCCAGAAACTATCCCAAGCGGCACCCGTCCAGCGAATACCGCTGTCCTCAATACGCACCGAAAACGCGGTGACGTAATGCTTGAACGTTAGCGTGTTGTTCACGCCCCAAAGCTCAACGACGCTGCCGTAAAGGATCATGCCATAGACGACGATCGTGAATAGGCCCCAGACGCCAGCAGCGATGAAAACCGGGATTGAAAGACCCGATGGCATCAAAGGATGCACGCCCGCATCGCCCTTGCCGGAAACTGTGGTGTAGCTCTTCTTCCCAAGCCACATGCGTTGTGCGTAAAAAGCCGACAGCGTGAAGAACAACAGCACCATCGCCAAAACCGCAGCGCGCCCTTGGTCGTATTGTGCGCCAACGATCGCAAAGAAAATCTCGGTCGAAAGCACATCGAAATTGCCGCCAAGCACCAGCGGGTTGCCGAAATCCGCCATGCTTTCAATGAAGCCAAGCAGGAACGCATTTGCCAATCCGGGTCGCATAAGAGGCAATGAAACCGTGCGGAACGTCTGCCAACGGTTTGCGCGTAGGGTTTGCGCGGCCTCTTCCATTGACGGCGAGACACCTTCGACAACGCCGATCAGCACTAGGAACGCGATGGGTGTGAAAGCCAAGGTTTGCGCAATCAAAACGCCCGGCATGCCATAAAGCCAGCGCGTTGGTTGCACACCGAACAGCTCGGCAAAGAACTGTGTGACGGAGCCGGATAGACCGAACAGCAGGATCAACGCCAAACCAATCACGAAAGGCGGTGTGATGATCGGCAGCACGGTGAGTGCGCGCAGTGCCCGTTTGTAGCGGAAGCCTGAGCGGGTCACGACAAGGGCAAAAACAAGCCCCAAAACGGTGGTCAGAAATCCGACAAGGATCGCAAGAAACAACGAATTCCACGCAGCGCCACAGCGCCCGCCGGAAAGACATCCAAGCCCCCATAGCCTGTCGTCAAAGAACTTGGACGCGAAAACAGACGCCGAATAGCCACCCTCTTCGGTGATGAAAGCCGCGAGCAACATCTTAGCGATAGGAAAGAAAACAAACGTCGTGACGATCACGATCACGCCACCAATCGCGCTGACGACAAAGACATCGCCGTTGATCGCACCGCGCGCCGCGATGCCTTGGGTGAACAGAAACAGATAGGCCGAGGCCACCAAAAGCGCGCCATAGCCCATGCCAAACTGGCGGTCGCCAAAGTCGGGGAACAGCGCCTTGAGCCAATCAAACGTCAGCCCGCGAATGCCGATGCCAAAGCCTTGGGCGATCAACCAACCAAAGCCGATAGCGCCCGAAAGGATCAGTATTTTCGCATAAAGCGGATCGCTTTTCTTGCGGCCGAGCGCAAACAAGGCGGCGATCAGCGGGGCCACCAACGGCGCAAGCCACAGCTTTTCACCCTGCCCGATCAGAAACGCAGCAGGCGCGTAATCTTCGTCAAACGGGTATCCGTCAAACAGCCATGCAAACGAGAAGAAGCCGTCCTCTACCCCATACCAGGGCAGAAGAAGGAGGCCCACCCACCCGGCGGCGATCCAAAAGATCAGCGCCGGGGAAGCAGTTGTTTCGCTTTGGTCTTGGCGCAAAGTTACTGCGGCAATGTAGAGACGTCTTCATCCCACTTTTGCAACAAACGCTTGCGTTCAGCAGACGAACCATAGGTTTTGAAGTCGTAATCAATCAGTTTGATCGTCGACATGTCCGGTGCGGATGGCGATGTGTCAGCCCCCTTGTTGGACGGCACCTGAAACGCGTTCACTTCAAGTGCAAGGTTCTGAGCATCGGTCGAAAGCGCCCAGTCGTAAAACGCCTTGGCTTCGTCCATATTGCGCGCGCCATCGATGATCGACATCGAGCCGATCTCATAGCCTGTACCCTCGCACGGAGCCACAACCTTCACCGGGAATCCCGAGACCGCTTGCTTGACCGCGTCGTGCATAAAGACGATGCCGATGGTGTTTTCACCACGACCCGCCGCTTTGATCGGGGCCGAACCAGACTTGGTGTATTGGTTCACGTTGGCGTGCAAACCTTTCATGAATTCAAAGCCTTCGTCTTCGCCAAACAACTGCACCATTGAGGCCAGTGTCGTGTAGGCCGTGCCCGAAGAGTTCGGGTTTGCCATCTGAACGTGGCCTTTGTATTCGGGCTTCAACAGGTCTTTCCAGCATGCAGGCTCGGGCAGATTGTTCGAGGCCAGAAGGTCAGTGTTATAGCCATATCCAAGTGCGCCTGAGTAAATTCCGATGGTCTTATCACCAGCACTTGTTGCTTGCGAGATCGCCCAGTCGTGCAACTCGCCGCGCATCGGAGAGACATAAGCCGCTGTCAGATTTTCCTCGGCAGCCTGCAGGTGTGGATCACCCGTGCCACCCCACCAGACGTCGCCTTTAGGGTTGGCGGATTCCGCTTTGATCTGTGCGAATGTCTCGCCCGACGATTTGCGCGTCATGTTCACATCGATGCCGGTCGCATCCTCAAAGCTGCGCGCCATCAACTGGCACCAGTCTTCCTGCGCGGAACAATAAAGCGTCAGCTTGTCGGCTTGTGCGGCAGAAACGCCTGCGGTGAGCGCGACAACAGATGTCAGCGCAAGTGTGGTCATTCTCTTCATGATAGTCCTCCCAAGTGCGAGCCGTTTTGGCCCCGCTTATTCTTCCTTGCCAAACAGATCGCTTGCCAAGCAGGCCTTTTGACCAAGTTCAAAGCTCGGTTCGTATTCCACCCAGA
Source organism: Paracoccaceae bacterium (assembly GCA_039942715.1). Lineage (GTDB taxonomy): Bacteria > Pseudomonadota > Alphaproteobacteria > Rhodobacterales > Rhodobacteraceae > JABDJX01. The sequence goes on along the minus strand of JBDVBY010000001.1, from coordinate 17,953 downwards.
AACGAGCCTAGCGTAATTTTTTAGATATGAAAGCGAAACGGTACACAGATCAGATAATCGCACCGCGCACTTTGGCCGACACCCATTCAGAAATCACCACCGCGGCCAGAATGACCAGCAAGATCAGCGATACCTGAGGCCACGCCAGCACGTTCAGCGATGCGGAAAGCTGCAAGCCGATCCCACCTGCCCCGACCAACCCAAGCACAGTGGATTCGCGAATATTGATGTCCCAGCGGAACACAGCAATCCCGGCAAAGGCGGGCATGATTTGCGGCACAATCCCATAGGCCATGACCTGCCATTGCGATGCTCCGGTCGCCTTGATCGCCTCGACCTGCGTGTCGTCGATTTCTTCAATGGCCTCGTAAAGCAGCTTGGCACAGAACCCGATGGAGCGGATGGCGATTGCGATCACACCTGCAAAAACGCCGGGACCAATGATGGCGATTAGCAAAAGCGCCCAGATCAGTGAGTTGATCGAGCGGGTTGAGACGATGATCAAAAGCGCGACGGGTCGAATGATATACCGCGACGGTGTTGTGTTGCTGGCCGCCAGAAACGCGACGGGCACGGCGAGGATCAGCGCAAAGATCGTGCCAAGCGTGGCGATGTTCAGCGTGTCCCAGATCGGCTTGCCAAGTTGGGTGATGTATTCCCATTTCGGCGGCGTGGCCCGCGTCCAGATGTCGTCAGCAATGCGCGGTGCATCCCAAACAAAGAACCACGTGGTTGATTTGGAAATTTGCTGCCAACAATAGGCGAAAATCGCGATCCCGATCAGCCACAGCACCCAGTGAAACAGGCTTTCGCGCGGCGCACGCCGCTGCCAAAGCTTCAATCCGCCTGCATCAGTTACTGGCATTACTGCACCCTCGCGCGGATAAGGCCCGACAGATACTCAAGCGCCATGACGATAACGATAATCAGCAACAAAATCGCCGCTGCCGTATCGTACTCATAACGATCAAAGGCGGTGTTCAGTGTCGCGCCGATACCGCCCGCTCCAACCAGACCAAGGATCGCGCTCTCGCGGAAATTAATGTCCACACGATAGATCGACAGGCCAATAAGACGTGGCATAACTTGGGGTTGCACACCGTAATTGATCCATTGTGTCCATTTCGCACCCGACGCTTTGATCGCCTCGGCCTGTGTGCGATCCATGCTTTCGATGTCCTCGGCCAACAGCTTGGAGAGGAACCCAATGGTCGCGAAACTCAACGTCAGGAACCCAGCCAACGGGCCAAAGCCAAAGATCGCCACCAAAAGGATAGCAACGATAATCTCCTGCAACGCCCGGCTGATCGCGATGATCCCACGACACACCAAGTAGACTGGCAAAGGCGCGATGTTGCGCGCGGCCCCTAAAGCGATGGGGATAGAAATGGCGATGCCAACGACCGACGAGGCGACGGTCATAATGATACTTTCCATCATGCCCTCGTAAATGTCGGACGAGCGCGAGGTGAAATCCGGCGACGTGAAGGCCAGCACAAATTGCTTGCCCCGCTCCAGACCCTCGTAAACCCGCGCCCAATTCACATCAATGGTCATGAAAGCTGCTATCAGATAGGCGACGAAGCCTGCCAAAAGCGTCCATCGCAGCCAAGTGCGCTGCACAAAGGGCGGCTTTTTCCACGGCGTTCCAAGGCGCGACTCGAGATCGAAGGTCGCATCACTCATTGCGCTGCCAACTCGTCTTCATCGTCGTCGACTTTTTCGATGGTCGCTTCCCAGTCTTCCTCGCCATAGATCGTCGTCAACACATCTGGCGTCAGCCCTTCGGGTGATCCGTCAAATTCAATCGCACCAAACCGCAGGCCAATCACGCGCTGCACAAACATCTGCGCTAAAGCAACGTCATGAATGTTGATGATCGCAGCCAATCCGCGCTCTTTGCACAGCTCGCAAATCAGACGCATAATCTGGCGTGACGTCTTTGGATCAAGCGAGGCTGTCGGTTCATCGACCAAAAGCAGCGCGGGGTTTTGAATAAGCGCACGGCAAATGCCAACACGTTGGCGCTGCCCGCCCGAAAGCTCATCGGCGCGTTTGTCAGCCATATGCGCAAGGCTTACGCGGTCTAGCAAGCGAAACGCTTCGTCCACATCCGATTGCGGAAACCGCCGCAGGAAACTGCGCCAAAAACCGACATAGCCAAGGCGGCCTGACAGAACGTTCTCCATCACCGTCAGCCGTTCGACCAGCGCGTATTCCTGAAAGATCATGCCCATCCGGCGCCGCTCGCGCCGCAGCGCACCAGACGCCAAACCCGTTAGTTCGACATCGCCCAAATAGACATTGCCCGACGTCGGCTCGACCAGCCTGTTGATGCAGCGAATAAGGGTGGACTTGCCTGCGCCAGACGGCCCAATGAGCGCCAGAACCTGCCCTTCCGGGATCTCCAGATCGACGGCTTTCAGCGCCTGATCGCCTGTCTTATAAGTCTTCACAAGCTTCTCAAGCCGCAGCATGAAAGCCCTCCCCGCCCCAATTATTATCGTTGGAAAAGGCAGGCCCGAAGGCCCGCCAAATCAGTACTTATTCGCAAGCGTAGCTAACGCCGTTTGCGGCATCGATCTTGCGGATCACTTCCCAGAATTCCTGATAAGTCATCTCAAGAAACTGGCCTTCGTTCGACTTTGAGAACTCGGCCTCAAGCGTTGTGCCGGCCCATTCAAAGTTGAAGAACGCATTGCGGATCTTCTCTTTCAACTCTGGTGTCAGGTTGTGCGCTGTGCCAAAGCCAGTCGTCGGGAAGGTTTGCGATTTGTAGATCACCTTCACGTCTTCTTCTTTAATCACATCGCGGCTGATCATCCGCGATTTTACCGAGTTCGCAATGGAAGCAGCCATGTAGTCTTTGTTGGCCACGCCCAAAATCGAGTTGTCGTGCTTGCCGGAGTACACCGGCTCAAAATCACGCTCGGGCAGCAGATCAAAATCACCCTTCAGGATCGCAGAAGGGGCTTTGAAACCAGAGTTTGACGTCGGCGACGTGAAAGCAAGCTGTTTGCCCTTGATGTCTTCCACCGATTCAATGCCAGAGCCGGGGAACGTGATGATCTCCATCTCATAGCCGAAATTGCCATCCGCAGAGGCCATGATCGTGAATGGGTTAAAGCCCGCACAGTTCACCGCCAAAGGGTTCGATCCGGTGTTAAAGCCAGCAATGTGCAAACGACCCGAGCGCATGGCTTCGATCTGGGCTGCGTTATTCTGAACGGGGAAAAAGACAACGCTTTTGCCGGTCTCTGCTTCAAGATGGGTCAGAAAATCGGACCATGCGGTCTTGTAGACAGCCGGATCTTCGACCGGTGTGTAGGCAAAGATAAGCGTGTCCGGGTCAACCAGATCAGCAGGATCAGTCGGCGTATCGGCGATCAGATCACCGTTCACGTCGCAAAAACGCTCGTCCAGATCACCGCGCGGGCAATCCTGTGCAGCCGCAGGGCCAGCTAGTGTCAGCGTCAGAACGAATGCTGCGCTTGATAGAAGTGGTTTCATTAATGTCATTATGGTTCCTCCCAGAACAGACGCTAGCGAGACAAAGCCCAGAGAGAAAGCTTTTTGTCAGTCAAATTTCTTGTTTATGAAAAAGCACATGGAACCCGCGGTTGATTTTCGCCCTATGTGACTTGTTGCGTGACGCAGAAGATAACTTTGGCTATCCATGCTGCTGGAACCGTGTCCGTGCGGGAGAATTGAACTGTTCGGTCACTGAAGCCCAATATATCGAAGCACAATAGGACGTCTTGAACCGGCGTGCAGGACACCGAAAAACACCAAGAAAGTTCCCCACATGTTAGATCATCAAACCAACCTTGCCGCTCTGTTGAAAGACCCGTCATTGCTTGTCACCCAAGCCTATGTGGCTGGCGCTTGGTGCGATGCAGACGACGGGACGACCTTTGATGTGACCAACCCCGCACGTGGCGATGTGATCGCTCAAGTGGCCGATCTGTCGCGCAGTGAAACCGCACGTGCGATTGATGCCGCCGAGCGCGCGCAAAAGGAATGGGCAGCTTGGACAGGCAAGGAACGCGCGGGCGTTCTGCGCAAGTGGTTCGAACTGATGGTCGCCAATGCCGACGATCTTGGCACCATTCTAACGGCTGAACAGGGCAAGCCCCATGTCGAGGCCAAAGGCGAGATCCTTTACGGCGCTTCGTTTATCGAGTGGTTCGCCGAAGAAGCCAAGCGTGTCTACGGCGAAACTGTTCCTGGCCACCAACGCGACAAGCGTATCACGGTTGTCAGTCAACCCATTGGTGTTGCCGCTTCAATCACACCATGGAATTTCCCTAATGCGATGATCACACGCAAAGTCGCCCCTGCCCTTGCCGCTGGTTGTGCTTTTGTGGCCCGCCCCGCAACCGAAACGCCTTTGTCCGCATTGGCGTTGGGCGTCTTAGCGGATCGCGCTGGCATCCCAAAGGGCGTCCTGTCGATCATCCCGTCGTCACGCGCGTCAGACATCGGGAAAGAGTTTTGCGAGAACCCAGCTGTGCGCAAACTAACTTTTACTGGCAGCACGGAAGTTGGCCGCATCTTATTGAGACAAGCCGCCGACCAAGTGATGAAATGCTCGATGGAGCTGGGAGGCAACGCACCCTTCATCGTCTTTGACGACGCCGATTTGGACAAGGCTGTTGAGGGCGCGATGATCTCTAAGTACCGCAACAACGGGCAAACCTGTGTGTGTGCCAATCGGATCTATGTACAGGCGGGTGTCTATGACGCCTTTGCCGAAAAGCTTGCCGCGGCTGTGTCGAAGATGCAGGTGGGCGACGGGCTTAGCGACGCGGCGCAACTTGGCCCACTGATCAATGACGCCGCTGTCGACAAGGTTACCGAGCACGTCGCCGACGCTGTTGCGAAAGGTGGAACCATCTTAACCGGCGGCAAGGCGCACGCGCTTGGCGGCACCTTTTTTGAGCCGACGATCATCACAAACGCGACGCAAGATATGGCCTTTGCGCAGGAAGAAACCTTTGGCCCGCTCGCGCCGCTGTTTAAATTCGACACGGTAGAAGACGTCATCGAAAAGGCCAATGACACTATTTTCGGGCTGGCCGCCTATTTCTATGCCAAAGACATTACCCGCATCACACAAGTTTCAGAGGCCTTGGAATATGGCATGGTCGGCATCAACACCGGGCTGATCTCAACCGAAGTCGCGCCTTTCGGCGGCGTCAAACAATCCGGCCTCGGCCGCGAAGGCAGCCGGCACGGAATGGCCGAGTTCATGGAGATGAAATACCTGTGCTTGTCCGTCGAGTGATTGTCGCAATACCAAAAAAGGTCAGAGCACTTCACGCGTATCAAAATCGCTTGGACAACTAAACCACTCGCTAGACATCGCTGGAGATGAAATGACTGTTTTGACCCCAAAACAACCACGGTCCCAGACAACCTAGGTTGGCTGTTGGTCAGCCTCCAGCTTTGCCATAATTAAGTCGTCACGCTTAATGCTCTCCTTGCTCCATATCCCTTCGCGGTTGTCCCAATCGTAAAACTCGCGAAACTTCGGCATCGCCTCCGGAATCGTTACCCAAGGCAGTTTGCTGTCGGTGAAAATGTGGACATCTGGCTCGATGGCACTTGGGTTGATCAATGTCCCTACGCGAACCCAACAGATATACCGATCTTGCAAGTAGTGACTCCAGACCAATGTATGGCAGCTTTGGCAACGAACCATGATCAGCCCCCGTCCCGACGCAGAAGGAATTGTGCTTTCTTCCAAATCCCCTGACAGCAGTTCAACGCGGTCGGCCTCGATTAGTGCATTCAATGCAAAAGCAGTCCCTGTTTCACGTTGACAATAGCTGCAGTGACAACAGTGAGTGACAAGCGGTTGGGAGGCCAATCGATATCTTACATCCCCGCATGAGCATGATCCGTCAAAGGCTTCCGGCATTCGCACTCCCCATTTTCGATCGCACTACAACTCTATCATGTCATTGGAGGAACGTCAGCTTCGTCCGAGGAGCGCACGTAAACTCGGCCCCGTCTATCCATCATCAAGGCGACACGTTGCAACGATGCGACGCATTTCTAGAACGTCACCGATCCGTTGTCCGGTGCCGATGCAAAGCACGTCAGAAAATTAGAGCCATCGAAGCTCAGCAAAAACGCCGAGATCACGACCATTAAAAATCAAACGTCTTTCTTAGACGCAATGTGGACGAGAACACCTATGACAATTCCAATGGCTGCGTACGCTAGCCCTTTGTCGATTGCTTCTCCCGATGTACCTGACCCAAAATACCTTCGATTAGCGGCTTCCCAAGCGGCTACGTCAGGTATCGACGCTACATAAAAACCGGACGCTGCACGCATCGTGCCGAGAATTAGCAATGCCCATGCGAGCAGCCTGCCTAAATGAACAAATATCATCAACGCTCTCCAATATTTGTTTCGTCATTGAAGGCGAGCCTATTGGTTTAACACTCTTCCGGAGAAAACCGTCACCGCAGGATCACACGGTGTCTATTCACGGGTTAAAGATCGCTATTCCTTGGCAAAGGCGCGGTTACGGACACCAAGCGTTTCGGCTTGCGGTAGGATATCTCAAATCAGAATGGCCCGAAGCACGGTCTTTGAGACTGGCTGTTGACGCCGAAAATACGCCAGCGATTGCTATCTATCGGCAATTTGGCATGACCGACAGCGGGCCCATTTTCGACGGCCCAAATGGAAAAGAGCACCATATGGAACTGCCACTTACGACTTGAGCCCTAACTGCGTGGTAAAAACTTTAGTGGAGCCAAGTCCCGCTGACATACTGGAAGCAGGCATTCCACACGCCCCTTATCGATGGCCTCGCCGGGAACATTGATCAATGTTCCACCGCCGGATTTACTGTTTCCTTGGGGATCATTCATCTAAACACCTAGCTCATCAAGTGTAGTAGGAAGCTTCTTCTCAATGAAATCAACCATCAGTTCTGTGGCAGAACTAGCCACTCTCTCAAAGTCATTCGAAGTTGAATTTACCAGCTTCACGTATTCCGAGAACTTTACGGCCTTCCCAAGCGTCGATGACTCATTTTCAATTTCGGAAAGCTTTTCCGCTTCACGTTGGAAAAAGGTCTCTCGAAGATAGTTCATTTGACCAGCGACTGGCGCATAATATCCAGTTAAGTCCATGGCCGCTGCTTTACCATAACCGCTGAAGGAAAACTCACGCTTGCCAAGCCCAATGACAATGCCATTCGCCTTCTCTACTGCTTGAAGTTGAGCTTCCAGCAATTTGAACGGACCATCGGTAAGAAACTCAACCACCTGCCCCGTCATTTTGAAATTGGTTTCGACATACATCATTAGGATATACGAACTTGCCCGATGTAATGGGTCCTCAGGAGGTTCAATCTGCCGGATGCGCTCCATACGATCCTTTGGGATCGACTTAAGTTGCGCCCTGATTAAATGTGCTCGATCAAGTACCCGTTCTTTAATCCCCTTAAAACTCTTGAAAATGAGTCTGTATTCGGAAATTCCTTCAGAAATTATTTGGTCTATAGTTCGACTACCGGCACCCCTAGATACCGCTTCGAGTACCTTTATGACTTCTTCGCTTTCAGAGATTGCGGCTTCAAGCCGTTCGGAGAAGTCTTCGTCATCGAATTCAAAAACACTATCGTCATCCTCAGCCATGCTTGTTCCTACTACTCTGAGACACCTAATTTTTGCTGTGGCAGTTATCGCAAACTCCACGAACTTTGACTAACAGGAAAGCTCGCAAAAAAATAGGCGCCCACCGGCGTCAATGTCACCAAAATCATACCCACCTACGCGTAGCGCGCCAACAGGCTCGGAAGTAACGTCAATTCCAATCAGATGGCCTTCTCCTTCATCATTCAAGGCCACCGGAAATTGCGCACCATCACTTCCTGCGATCATGACCTGCACGTGACCACCAACACCCTCAAAAGTCTTGTCATCAATGATAGCTTGCAACGCGTTGAACAGCCCTTTCTATGCATGCTCAGCCACACACTTCCTGTCGATACTGAAATCCAAAACACCCGATGATTGACAGGCACACCGTCACCGTTGCGAGCGTTTTTAAACACGGCATCGGCCAGGTTGGGTTTTGGTATTTTGGAGATGCCGTTCTGAGAGATTAGCTTTCGGATTTCTTCTGTTCCTTAGCCTGCGACAGAGATGAGGCTATCACCAACGGACGCAAAAAGGCACGCCTGTTGCTTTGTTTATGGCCGTGGTTGGCCATTCTATAGAGGCCCAGACGCTTGCGTACCTCGGTATTCAGGCCGATGAAATTCGCGAACTCTTTGGTATGGAACTGTAAGCAGATTCTGCATACCATGGTATGCAATTATCCCTTGCAACCAATACGTTAGATAGGTATCCGAGCTGCATGGTAACTGAAAATGTTGCCCTGCTAGTCGACGCCATCGGCTTTGTTGGAGCCGTGGCATCGATAGCTGGACTGGTCGTTGCTCTACGGAAAATTCGCGATAAGTAGCAGATCAACGACTTCGAGGGTGTTCTTCTACGAGGAATGCCTTTTCGTCAACCAAGACGAAGGGGGGAGGAAATTAGTTTCCTCTCCCCTTACAAACAAGATTTGTGGCGAAACCTCAGATCGGTGTAACCGCTATAGTCATTGACTGAAGTAAAGTCCGATTGCGCAAAGCTGCCGTTAGAATTGAACGTCAGATGACTGGTCAGCGGGACAAAGCTGCCGTCTGCCAACTGGTAACAAACGGCTGCTTTGAACAATTCTTCGGTGATCTTTTCCGGCGATCGGTATCTTGGGCTAAGTTGCCGGCACGCCCAACTGTGATGATAGTTGGCCACTTGCCAATCTGAGCCCTCCGCGTTGAACGCGATAGGTCTGGAAGGCCAGGCAACTTGCCATCAAACACCCTAAGCCCGCAAAGGTAACCATTGAGGTCGAACCGACCGAGGCACCGTATAGTAACCACAATGCGTTACCTGCTGATTGAAGGCAGTTGCGGGAAAGGCTTTGTCCAAAGGCCAAGTCCTGATTTCGCAAGTTTGCCACCAATTGCGGAAGCGAGCTGATGAGGGTCGTCGCACCAGCAAAGAAACCCAAGATTTCAATCAACACCATGTCCATTTCTCAACTCCATCGATAGTGCGGCGCGCGTTCGCCTTTGGCGAAACGGGCGACGTCAGTGAAATCAATGGCAAACGACACAGCGTTCGTTATTGCCAAAACGATGATCCAAGTCTGTAAATCCGATTGCGCCGCGATGTCTTCGGCGCGTGTTGCCATCCAAGCGAACATTGGTACCCACAGCAGATGGGCGACGCCAAGCATGCGTGTGAACCCGGTCTGGCCATAGATGATCGCCTGCGCCGTCACTGCGACAAGCGTTGTTCCTAGAACAACCTGCGCTTCGACATGTCCAATGAAGTAAAGGCATAGCAGGTTCACCCCAACCAGCCACACATTCCAAATTCGGGGAATGGGACGGAACCGCAGGAATACGATTCCAAAAACCTTCAGTACGTTTGTCACAAAATCCATCATCGCTTTTCTCCTTTGGTTGCTTTGATGATGGAGGAGTAGCCGTCGCGACCCTTGTCGAGATACTTCGCCAGACGTAGGATTGAACTACGTTTCGCGTAGTTAGGAGATTAGCGATGCAATATGGTCAGTTTTGCCCCGTGGCAAAATCCGCTGAGATTCTTGGAAACACATGGTCATTGCTGATTGTCAGAGAGCTTTTGTTGGGCAGCACTCGGTTCTCGCGCTTGCAAAAGGGTATGCCGCGCATTTCGCCGACGGTTCTGAACACGCGCCTAAAAGAACTCGAGGCTAACGGTGTGATCATGAAACGCCCGATCAACGGCCAGCGCGGCTTTGAGTACCATCTGACACCTGCGGGCAAAGAGCTGGGACCGGTTATTGAATCGCTCGTTGTCTGGGGCATGCGGTGGGCCCGAGACGAATTGCGCAGTGACGAAATGGATGTAGCGTTTCTGATGTTCGACGTTGAACGCAACATCAAGTCTGAAGAACTGCCGGGCGGAGAATCCGTGTTGTGTTTTCAATTTTCCGACCTGAGCGAATATAAGAAATGGTGGATCGTGTGCGAAGGCAACTCCCGCGACCTGTGTTACGAAGATCCGGGCAAGGACGTGTCAGCCTATATTTCCACCACCTCGCACGAACTCGTAGGCATTTGGATGGGCGACGTATCGCTTTCAGAAGCGATGTCGAACGAGCGGATTACAGTTCTTGGCGACAGCGTCGTTTGCCGCAGGTTCAAGAAATGGTTTCCGCTTTCAGAGGCTGCTCAAATTCCTCGACCTGCATTCGGAAAGTAGGAAAGAGTCTACTGATTGGCAGGCATAACAGTGAATGCGGCAATGCAAGCAGACATTGATGGCTACTGCAGCATCAAGCACTTCGGGCTCAATGCGGACTTTCGCTGCAAGGATCGCGAAGGGCGGCTTCGGGCCGGAAGCACAGTTGGTCAGTTTGGGCGGGAAGGAGACTTTCGCTGCAGGTGCACTCACAAAATCAGCTGCCTCAATAAACAGACATTTGAGCAGAAAAAAGAGCGCGGTACGGATCGCTTGATGAGAATGTGTATGAAAGATCGACATATCCCTAGTAGATGGATTGGGGTTCACTTTGGCCCGTGCTCAGTCAGAAACTCTGCCTCTTCATCCGACAGCTTAATTGGAATCAGCGTGTACTCGCAGTTGTATCCGTTGTCGTCGCTATAGTAGCCAGTATAGAGCCAAACAGACTTGAACGGCAGTTCTTCTATGAACTGAGCCAACTCTTCCACGACGGCAAAAAAGTCTTCCGGTTTCGAATGTGTAGTGATGTTGTCTAAGACGACAATCGTGCGTTCTTTACCAGCGTGTTTTTTAGCTGCCTTTTTTTTCAATGCGGTTTCGAGTTCTTTTTTTAGGTCCAGCCGTGGGTTCATGGGTGGACGGAGGAACACTTTGGGTGTGTCCACCTTTCTTTCCCATGAGAACGTACGTTGTCTGTCCGCTTTCGTTTTAACTTTCTCGACAAGATCACGCGGCAATGTGTTTGGAAAATGCTTTTCGATTTTCTGGATTTCAAACCCTTTTAATTCAGATTTCAAAAGCAAAGTCGTTACATCATTTTCAATCTTCATTGCCTTTAAGAGGTCTTTGTCTGCAACCCGGCATATCTCCAAGAAGAACGTTGTTCCATCATGCATGACGTATTCAAAATCCCAAGGATTGTCTCTGCCGACGACATAGAACTGAGGTTGTTCAAGCTGGTGGCCGTAGTGGACTTCCGCGTATTGGTTAGAGAAGTGAAAACCGATGATGTCCTCTCTGTGGCGATCGTCCCACACGTTTAGCCTTACGACTTCGGAAGCGCTACCGTCGCGGTCGATAAAGACATTCCTGCAATAATTATGTTTTCCCGAGAGGTCAGCCTTCGGCGCGAAAGTGCTGTCGGCTCCAATTAGGAATTTCGAAGAAAAGGTTTTTTTAGACCTAAATAACACACTGTGAATGGCGGTAAAGGCCGACTTCAGGTAACGGAGGCGAGGCCAAGCTTTTTTTGTCATTTTCCGCTAGGGAACGGGAGAACATAACCCAGTCTCTGGCAATGAGTAGTAAGCGCTAAGCCTTCGTCAGTAAGTGCATTCTCTCCTCCACGCCCCTCATTTTGCTTACCGGGAGACAGTGGGCCGATTTCTTCAGAAAGAAGTCGAACTAATTCAGTCGCAACACCAGCTCTCCTGAACTCGCGATCAATATCCCAACCTGTGATTTCAGCAGGCAACGGTTCACATCTATGATCAACTTCTTGTACGCCTGTCGTATGAACATCACCAATTCGCCTTCCGGCATGGTAGCCTTCGGCGCTGCAGTCAGAGACTTCAATTTCGATGGCCCTGCCATACTTGTCTTTGAATGCAATCATTTTTTCCAACCTTTTTAAATTCTAATGAACGCAGCTTCTTTTTCAATTGAATCCTTCAACGGTTAGCAAGCAAATGATGGCCTTGGCTAGATGGCTCCTGTCTGGACCTGATCGTGCGAGCATTCGATCTGCAACATCTGCACTGCCGCGAGCATCCACACAGCGTATGTCCGCTATGGGCCGTTCTGAGCTGGCATAGCTTGCCGCTTGGTATGATGTCGAAGACCCTATCGCTTCACCGGTCATCGCTTCTATAGCCTCAACTTAGCCGGAGAGGCTGCACCCAGCTTATCCGAGCTTTGACAGTTTCGACTAGAGCGACGTAGAGAGTGTGGGTATCGGCTTATTCAATGAGGATGACTGGTGTTAGAGATTATTGACGACGAGAGTTCGAGAGCTTGGCTGTCAAAACAGGATCGACAGACGCGGATTTGGTTTGTCTCGCGTATGGCTCTAAGGTCTTTGCCCGCTGCCATTGGCAAAATGCCCTTTGACGAAGTCAGCTCGTTGCGGTTGTGGCACCACTTGCTCATTGCGACTGTCGGAAGTCTTGATTTGGCCGCGGCTAGAAAAGCCGCGCCATTTGCGTTTGGTAGCACCAGTTACAAAGGTTCGGCCCAACAGATATACAATGATCAATTGTTTTTCGCATCTCCGCAGCCAAATCAAAAAAAGGTTCTGTATGGGGACGAACAGCCGCCTCCAGGTATTCTCCGACGCGAAGTTGGTGAAAACGCAATCGGAAATGCATTGATTTGGGCGATCCAGATTGGGGAACCAGAGCCCACTGCGGACTTTGGAGGAGGCTATTGGGAGTTGGAATGGTTGGCTGGGGCAGACTATGCGAACAAGCTAGCCACATCGGACGCTTTATCTCCACGAAACTGGCGGCCACTGTGGGGCACATGGGGGCGCCCTGCAAATATCGAGGCCGACTACTCGGCTCTGGATGACTTCTTTGACCGGGATTCGGAGGTGTGGGGCTTCTGGTTGCGGTGGTTCAAGGCAATTCATGACGGCAATCCTATGCCTTGGGAACTGAGCCGATTGATTGCTTTGGAATTAACTGCTCAGGACTGGCAGTTGGGGCCAGGGCACGTAGCTTTGAAGATCAAGGAAATCGAAGCCCTTTTCCGTGTACGGCAATCGTTGTCAGAACTGTCGAGACAGAGGTTAGAATTAACTTCTCAAGGCCGTCTTGGGATTGGCGGCAACAATCCTCCGGAAGAAATTGAAATACCCTTTGAAGTCACGGAAAGCCATACGATCATTTGGGCAGCGGTGGACGAAATCGCAGAGCAAGCCGAAGCTGTGAAACCGGAAAGGTCTATTGTTCTTGCAGCGTTGGAGAAACTCACTAGGGCTTTGAGTATCTGCCTTAGCTGGGCGGCAAAGAAGGCTGATTTGGCTGTCGAAACGGCGATCAAGTGGAGCATTCCTGCATCCGGTGGATACTTTTTACTTAACCCCGGCAAATTCCAGGCTCTGATTGAGGCTGTAAAGGCATGGAGTTCTTTTATTCCATGATATGAATGACAGAGAAACGCGGTGCGCTGCTCGATTGACCGCTATGAAGGTTGCGAATGTGGCATACGAGTTAAGCGTCGAAGGTCGGCTCTGGGCCGCTTGACACGGTGCCTTGTTAATTGATCACTATTGCTAGTGATTAAACCAAGCTTTTAGGTGCCCAATGGATTTCAAAGACTTGTTAGGCGTGATGACATTCGGAGTTTCATGTTTTGCTGCGTATACCGCTTTCGAGGCTAAACAAGCTGCTCAACGACTTGAAACAACAAAGTTTGAGTCCAGTACAACGATAGAATTGCTATCCGCTGTATTTGACCAGATGACTATTGATAGCGATCCAACTCGAGATGCAACAAGTTGCATATTCGTTGAGGTCTTGAGTAGAGCCGAAAAGTCCGCGAGACAGAACGAACCGCCCTACTACGTTGAGGACTTCGTACAGCAGATTGATGAAGCGGGGCTATGGAGCTCAAGTTGCCAAACTCGGCTTGAGGCTCTCCAGCCTGTTTCTCCGGCTTCATCGGCATTAGAGCCAGAGGCGGCCGCGATCATTGAAGCAAACGACGATCATTCGCTGTCTGAAATTGGTACGTGGCACGCCTTAGTTGCGTCATACGATGTGACATCAAAGGGCTGCCAATATGCGTCAGAGGATGTACCGGAGTTCGCAAGGTTGCTTGCTGGGGACGAATTGGAAGGCCTTCCAATCTACGTGATCAAAACGACTATCTCCAACAATTATGCTGTAACAGTTGATGCTGGGGATGATCGTGCTCTTGCCTCAAAGATTAGCCAAAAAATCCGCGGTGTTTCTGATCTGAGCTTTGGAAACACTGGCAGAGATTCGTTCGTACAAGGCAACAGGAATTGGATTATTGATCCGCAATGTGCCGCCTTTGCAGAGATTGGGAGTTAGAAGTCTCACCAACAGTTCAAGGTCCGCTTTTGGGAAGCCGCGCTGCAGCGTGGGTGAACTTGGCCAAGGTCGGCAATGGGCCGCTCTCGTCGTCGAAGGACGGCGCGATCGAGCAGATGCCGCGCCGCATCCGAGGTCGGCTTCGAGCCCAAATTGACTGATGCTGCACTAATCATGAATGTCTGCTTTTGGGATTCGTGCTCGTTTCAGGATTGGATTACACTTACTCAAGCTATCGTGCCGCAAAACTATTGAGGTGTTCTCTTCTAAGCTGCACTCAGCGGTTAAGCTGTTTGATGAGCAACAGCACGTCGCCGGTGTAGTACGGCTGGCATGGATGCGAACGAACAGGTGTCTTAGACGTCACTTCAAAGCCAAGCCGCTTATACAACTGAACTGCACCAGTATTCTGACCGAAGACTTGGATACTCATCGCTTTGGAATCGTTTTTCAGAGCGACTTTTTCGGCAGCATTAAGAAGCAGTGTTCCGGTTCCCAAACTTCGATATCCCGCAAAAACAGCCAATGCGTTGACATACCATGTATCCACGGAAAGTTTCTCCAGCGCGACAAACGGAGCGATGGGCGCAGGAAGATCATCGGGGTCATCTTCCGGGGCTTCAGTGATCGGATAGCTCAACACCATCCCAATTGAGGTTCCATTTTGTTCTGCGATCAGGGCGTTTGTGTAAGAAAAACCTCCAGTCGAACGCTTTGCGCGCTCAATGCCAATATCCAAAGGTGTTTGGTCTTGGGTGCAATGATTGCTCCACAGCCAATTAGGGATGCCTTCACCCGCAATGTCGATCAATTTAGCGAGGCAAGTTACGTCGCTTTCATTTGCGCGGCGCACAATGGAACGGGATCGCACGTTCATTTGGAAAGTCCTTCTTTTTAGCAGAATGCATGTGGCTGAATTAATCGGGCGACCACACCGCCCGACCAAAGGCGAATTGCCTAAACTGAGGGAACGTCGCTTTCGTCTAAGATCGGCCCCACAGGAAACCCTGAGTCCCACTCAAGATGATCGTCTTGCCGAGCGTCCCCATGATCGTAGTTGGCATCTTCCGGTGTCAGGTAATTGTGGTCAGAGGTTTGTGTTTCCATCCGAAACGAAACGTTCACGGTCATCTGTTCACTGAAACCCAGCAACGTTTGTATCATCCCACCGGACATTTCAGCGTATTCGCCCGTCGCACCAGTGATGGAGCGTAGGTTTTCGACGCCTGCATCGACAATCTCGGTACCTTGTGTGATGATGGTTTTACCATCCTCGAAGGCAAAAACCTGGCGACTGATGACCCAAACACCAGTGGTTGCATTCGCGCCTTCGCCGACAAAGTAGCCATCACATGTCCAAGTGCCGAGAACGAGATCCGGGAACGCCGGACTGCCGTCTTCGAGTACACCCTTTGTGTCGGCTTCAAGCGTACCCGCGGGATAGATGTACCCTTGGCTAACAAAGGCATTGCCGTGCGCAGGCATGCCGTTTTCATGAACGGGGTTATCTTCCATGAAGATGCGGGTGTGATCCTCAGCGACGTCGAAGGCCGTCGGTGCGTCCGCTTGTGCGAAGCTGGTTAATGATAAGATCAAGGCGGAAGAAGAGATAAGTGTTTTAAACATTGGATTTTCCTTTCAGGAAGACTAGGCCGCAGACCGCGCATGATCATGCCCGGCAATGCAGTCCACATGCTGATAATCAGTGCCACAGCAGCCACCAATCACACGGATGTTCGGCAGAAGAGTCAGAAGGTCTGTGCTGAGGCGGCCAAGCTCGACCGGATCGCCGGCATCCAAAACTTCGGCCTCGTCGAGTTCAGCGTGGCTCATCCGCGAGGCGTTGGAGCGTATCCCGCCAATTCTCAGTGTCCACTCCGCAGTCGTGTCGAGGATATCTCGGAAATGATCCGGATGCGCACAGTTAATCATGTAGTAGATCGGACCCTGATTGGTCTCTGCATCAACTTCGGCAATGGCATCACCCAACGATTGACCAGATGGCAAACTGCCATCAGTTTCCAGCGTGAAGGCAATCACGACAGGGATATCGATTTCCTGAGCGGCCTGCACAATCCCGATAGCCTCGCCTGCATGCGTCAGGGTCATAGCGCTGATCATGTCCACTCCGGCTCGGCCCAATGTGTGGATTTGCGGCGCATGGATAAGCAGCGCGTCTTGCGGGGCGAGCATGGTATCAGGGGCGTAAGCATCGCCTGCTGGACCGACCAGACCGTTGATCAGGATTGGGAAGTTCTTTGCTTCATGTTGGTCTCTGATGTCAGATACAAAGGCGACGGCACGCTTGTTCGTTTCTATGGCTTCTAAGACAGTTTGCCCCAGCGGGCCCGCCCAGGCTGTTCCGGCGCGCCAAGTTGGTGCATCCAAAATAAAGCCACGATTGCACTTGCGGGCAATGCCGATGAAGCGTTCGAAGTATTCAGTTAAGTCGCGGCGTCCTGGTTCGCAATCGAGTAATACTGCTGCTGAAAAACACGGGAGGTCATATCCTTTGTCGAAGATCATGTAGGTCTCAAGCCCTCCATCGGAGAGATAGAAACGTCTGGTATTTGTTAATTCTTGAATTCGCATCGAAGCTGTCCTTTGCAATTGATGCAAACGGACTATCCCAAAGCGTCTACCGACAAATAGTTGCCGCGTGGTACAGTTGCCTGAATTGGCTTTTGCCCTTATTTTGCTGAGCTAAGGCAACACCATGATGGACGAGCAGCCAGCAAACGTGCGTCAAGTGGACTCGTAGTACAGTCAGGATGGGATCAATGGATCAAAAAGTTGATACGCGCAGCCGAATCCTCGACATCGCAGAGGCGGCTGTTTTGGAAAAAGGCTTTGAAGCGACTTCAATCGAAGAGATCGTGGCCGGAGCCGATATCTCTCGTGGCGGCTTCTTTTATCATTTCAAAGACAAGAACGCATTGGCGCGAGCGATGCTGGAGCGCTATATCGACGCCGAAAACGCGCTATACGATGACTTGTTTGCGCGGGCTCGGGAACTTAACGATGATCCGCTTCATTGTATGCTGATAGGCCTTAAACTTTTGGCCGAAATGCTTGAAGAAATGCCGACCGGGCATCCGGGCTGTGTCATCGCCTCAACAGCCTATCAGGATCGCTTGTTTGATGAAGGTGTGCGAGAGCTGAACCGACAGGCCATCCTTGGTTGGCGCAAGAGGTTCCGAGGCATGTTTGAAGATATTGCCAAAGTTTACGAGCCAAGAGAGCATGTGAACATGGACGCACTTGGCGACATGGTGTCCGGCGTTGTAGAAGGTGGCCTTGTCCTGCAACGCGCCCTTCGCGAGCATAACAACGCATCTGAACAGATCATGCTGTTTCGCACATACCTGAAACTTTTGTTTGCAGACAAATAGTGATCTCGGGCCGTACATAGCAGACATTGGGGCGGCCGCAGCGAAGGCCAGGTTTGTCCCGCACAGCCGACCTTGGCACCATTTTAAGGGGGATTTGCCCGACAGAAAGCGTCGGATGACCGCTTCGAGCCCAAGGTGCAAGATGCTGCGCCCGGTATGAATGGCCGCTTTAACAGCGGCGCCAGGTCTAGCT